>CAWKNZ010000003.1:0-280013 GCA_963851265.1 uncultured Gemmatimonadales bacterium | reverse complement strand
CATTGCCGTGCTCGACGTCACGTGGCTGCTACACCGCACCGCCCGCGGCCCCTGGTTCCTGTTGGCGGGGTGGGCTCGCGGTGATCCGGAACCCTGCGGCTCGAAAAATTCTGCAGATCTCCACGGCCGGCTGCTTCGCCCCGAACCTCCGCCCTCACCACCCCATCCGCCCCCTCAGCTCCACCACGTGCGCCACGTGGTGCCCCCCGTGCCACGCGTAGATCGCCACCGCCGTCCGCAGCGGCACCTCGCCCATCTCCGGATGCCGGTACGCCCGCGCCAACTCCGCCGGGCCTAACGCCCGCAGCACCACGTCCCAGCGCGCGTGCAGGGCGTCCAGCAGCGCCAGCGACGGCCCCACCGGCAGCCGCGAATCCGGCAGCTCCGCCCATCGCGCCTCCTCGTACGTCATGATCGGCGGCACGTCCTCGGTGAGCGCCTTCTTGAAGCGCGCGTACGCCTGCATGTGCGAGTCCGCCACGTGGTGCACCACCTGCCGCACCGTCCACCCCGCCTCGCGGTACGGCGTGTCGAGCTGCGCATCGTTCAGCCCGTTGACCGCGGCGCGCAACGCGGCCGGCGTCGCGGCGATGCGGTCGACGAGGGCGGCGATCACCGCGGGCGGCGTGTCGGCGGGCAGCGGAGCCCACTTGCCCGTGGGGTAGCGGAGCGGATCGAGCGCTGGCGCGGCGGGAACGGTCATCGAACCGGGAGTGGCAGGGTGAAGCGTCAGGACCGGCAGGAAACGTGCGCCGAACGTACCATCGGTCGCCGCCTCCGCCGACCGTCGCACGCCACGCCGACGCGGTTCGCCTCTCGTCCGCCGCCGCGCGCGACGCGCCCGGGACCGGCGGCCCGCGGCGCCTGATCGGCGTCCTTCTTGCGCCGGCCGCCCGCTTCCGGCAATCCCGACCTTCGACCCGAACTCCCCACGAGGCGCCCGGCATGGCCCGATGCGAAGTGTGCGGCAACGACTACTATCTCGCCTTCGAGGTCGTCACCGCCGGCAACCGGCACGTCTTCGACAGCTTCGAGTGCGCCATCCACAAGCTCGCGCCCGTCTGCGCCAACTGCGGCGTGAAGGTGCTCGGGCACGGCGTCGACGCCAACCAGGATTTCTACTGCTCGGCCCACTGCGCGCGCGCCAAGGGTGCGGGCGACATCACCGACCACAGCGCCACGTCACCCATCGGGCGCTGAACGCGCGGTGACGACGGTGCGGCGGCCGAGCCGCGCGGACCTGCTCGCCGCGTCGGGGCCCGACGTGCGCGTCGAGGACGTGATCGCGCCCGGGCTCCGCGTGCTCTTTTGCGGCATCAACCCGGGGCTCTACACCGCCTACACCGGGCACCACTTCGCGCGGCCGGGCAACCGGTTCTGGCCCGCGCTCTACCGCGCCGGGTTCACGGACCGCCTGCTCGCGCCGAGTGAGGAGCGCACGCTGCTGGAGCGCGGCTACGGGGTGACCAACGTCGTGCCGCGCGTGACCGCGACGGCGGCCGAGCTGGCGCCCGAGGAGTACGTCGCGGGTGGGCGCGCGCTGCGCGAGAAGGTAGAGGTTTACCGGCCCCGCGTGCTCGCGGTACTGGGCGTGGGCGCATACCGCACCGCGTTCGTCCGGCCGAAAGCCGCGCTCGGCCCGCAGTCGGAGCCGTTAGGCCGCACACGAGTGTGGGTGCTGCCCAACCCGAGCGGACTCAACGCGCACTACCAGCTCGACGCGCTGGCCGACCTCTTTCGCGAGGTGCGACTGGCGGCCGACGCGCCGGCCGCGGACGTGTCCGCCACCGACGCGCGGCCGCCCGGGGCGCCCGCGGCCGACGGCTGACCCGGCACGTCAGACGTCGGACGATTTGGAGGGGGGTGGCGCCATGAGCGCCTGCGCGAGGCCGTCCAGCATGGCGGCGTGCGCGGCGAGGTACTTGCCGAGCCGCACGCGCGCGCCGTGCGGCATACGGCGGGTGCCGAGCCGGTAGGCCTCGAGCGTGGCGCGGGGCATCCCGATGTCGTGCGCGATGCGCTTGACCGTGAGACACGTGCGGTCGAGCGCCTCCCGCGCCGGGTCGAGCACGACGGCCGCCGCCTCGCCCTCGGCCGGCGTCGGCCTCTGGCCGTCCACCTCGAGCGCGTCGGGCGTGCCATCGTGGCCCGACGCCGGGACCGCAGGGGCCAGGTCGCGCACCAGACGGCCGTGGTCGAGCCGGATGTCGCTCAGCCGACGGGCGAGGCGGTCGTGCGACGGATCGAGCGCTTCCAACCGGCGAGCAGTGTCGTGCTCCATGGCGGTGGACGCGGTGGAGTAATAGGACATCGTGCGACTCAGTTGCCGAATGTGGAGCGCGGCCAGCTCCGGCCGATGCCGGTGCCGCGCGGGTGGAGCGCATCCTCCCAAAGCAGTCTGCGGACCATGCCACGATCATGGACACATACGCCTTGGTGCGCCCGCAAGTATCGGCACGTCAACGCGTTACGTGAATCCGTCCGCGTCCGTCGTGAGTCGGATGTTTTCTGACGTGTCCTTCATATGGGACGCCTGATGACACTCCACGCACCGAGGGCGGCCGTGTCGTCGCGTGCAGCATCGATGTTCCGCTGCCGGGACGGCCTTCGCGCATGCAGCGTGCGCCAGCGCACATCCATGACTGACGCCACCCTCGCCGCGACCGGGCTGTTCAGCCCCTTCCGGCAGCGCGGACTCGAGATCCGCAACCGCATCGTCGTGAGCCCGATGTGCCAGTACTCGAGCACCGACGGACTCGCCAACGACTGGCACTTCGTGCACCTCGGCAGCCGCGCCGTCGGCGGCGCGGGCCTCGTGCTGCTCGAAGCCACCGCGGTCACGGCCGACGGCCGGATCTCGGCCCAGGACCTCGGCATCTGGGACGACGCCCACGTGGACGGGCTCGCGCGGTGCGTGCGTTTCATGGACGCGCAGGGCGCGCCCTCGGGCGTGCAGCTGGGCCATGCCGGGCGCAAAGCGAGCGTGACCCCGCCGTGGGAGGGCGGACGGGTGGTCCGCCCGGAGAACGGCGGTTGGCTGCCCGTGGCGCCGAGCGCGGTGCCGTTTCGCGACGGCGACCCGGTCCCGCACGCCCTGACGGGTGAGGAGGTGCGCGGGGTGGTGGACGCGTTCGCCGCGGCGACGCGCCGGTCGCGCGAGGCCGGGTTTCGCGTGATCGAGTTGCACGCGGCGCACGGCTACCTGATGCACCAGTTCCTCTCGCCGCTCAGCAACCACCGCACGGACGCGTACGGCGGCAGCTTCGAGAACCGCGTGCGGTTCACGCTCGACGTCGTCGACGCGGTACGCCGCGAGTGGCCCGACGAGCTGCCGCTCTGGGTGCGCGTGTCGGCCACGGACTGGGCGCCCGGCGGGTGGGACGCCGACCAGACGGTCGAGCTGGCGCGCCTCCTGACCGCCCGCGGGGTGGACCTCGTCGACTGTTCGACAGGCGGGCTGGTGCCGGGGGTGAAGATCCCGGTGGGACCGGGCTATCAGGTGGAGTTCGCCGAACGGGTGCGCCGCGAGGCGGGGATCGCGACGGGCGCCGTGGGGCTGATCACCACGCCCGAACAGGCGCAGGACGTCCTGCAGCGCGAGCAGGCGGACGTGGTGCTGCTGGCGCGTCAGCTGCTGCGCGATCCGTACTGGCCGCTCCGGGCGGCGAAAGCGCTCGGCGAGTCGATCACGTGGCCGGTGCAGTACGAGCGCGCGGCCGACTGACGGCCCGCGCCCGCGTCCGCGCGCCGGGCTCACCGCCCCGACTTCCCACGTCCATGTCGCCCAACCCGCCCACGGTCACGGCCCACGGCTTCGCGCACGTCTTCGTTCCACCCACGCCGGGCACACCGCTGGCCGACCTCACCCTGCTCATGCTGCACGGCACGGGCGGCGACGAGCGCGACCTGCTGCCGCTGGCCGTGCGCGTCGCGCCCGGGGCGGCGGTCCTCAGCCCGCGGGGCGGGGTGCTGGAGCACGGCATGCCGCGCTTCTTCCGGCGGTTGGCCGAAGGGGTGTTCGACCTGGAGGATCTGGCCGAGCGCACCGGGCAGCTGGGCGCGTTCGTCGACGCGGCGGTCGCGGCGTACGGGCGCGATCGCGGGCGCGTGGTCGCGGTCGGCTTCTCGAACGGCGCCAACATCGCCGCGAGCCTGCTGCTCCGGCGCCCCGACGCGTTGGCGGCCGCGGCGCTCCTGCGGCCGATGGTGCCGTACGAGCCCGATCGCGTCCCGCCGGCCGCGTCTCCGGGCGCGCGGGTGGTCATCGCGGCCGGGCGCGCCGACCCGCTCGTGCCCGCCGACCAGCCAGGTCGGCTGGCGACGTTGCTGCGGGCGGTCGGATGCGCGGCGGAGGTGCGCTGGACGCCGGCCGGCCACCAGCTCGCGCGCGACGACGTGGCGTGGACGACCGCGCTCGTCGGCGACGTCGCACGGGGCGGCGCGGATCCGGTACGAGATGACTCGAACGGGGCATGACGCGCGGCACGCGAACGCCCGGGTGGCGTAGATTGCCCCGCCATGCGTGCGCCGACGCGGTCCGCCGCGGCCCTCCCCGCCGTCCCCGTCGACCGACGGCGTGAGCGCGCACCGCGCGCACGCGGTGCGCCGTCGGGGGCGCCGATGCGTGAGCCCGCGGGTGAGCCCGCGCCTCGTGCACGCGCTGCGCGCTGGCGTCGGTGGCGCCGGTGGTGGCGCCCGGCGAACTGGCGCGCCTGGCTCGGGACGCTGGCGCTCGTCGCGGCCGCGCTGGTCGTCGCGTACCCGTTCGCGCACCGGCTCATCTTCCCGCCGGCGGTGCCGCAGTACGTGCCGCGCGACCCGCTGCTCCGCGACATGCCGGTCGCGCTCTTCCCCGCGGTGATGCCGCCCGCGCCCAGGGGCGCCGCTCCGCGCGAGCCGCGCGGCGTCGTCCTGTTCTACGGCAACGACGGGGCGTTCACCCGCGAGCACCAGAAGCTCGCCGAACTCCTCGCGCGGCACGGGTTCGCCGTGGTCGGGCTCGACCTGATGCGGCACCTGCCCGTCCTGCCGTCCAGCACGCCGGCAGTCCGCGACAGCGCGTTCGCGGCGAGCGTCGGCCCGCTGGTCGAGCGCGTGCGCGCGGAGTTCGGCGCGCCCACCGCGCCGGTGATCATCGCGGGGCACTCGTTCGGCGCCGATCTCGCCATCTGGACCGCGGCCCACGCGCCGCCGCGCGGCACCGTGGGCGTGCTCGCCATGGGCCCGGGCTCGCGTGGGCACCTCGGCCTCTCGCGAATCAACCCGCTCGAACACCTGCAGAACCCGATCGGACCGGGCACCTTCTCGACCGCCGACGCGATTCGCGCCACCGACCCGACCGTACGCATCGCGGTGGTGCGCGGCGGGGGCGACGCGTACCGCATCGCCGACTCCGCGCTCGCCGTCGCCGGCGGGGCGCGCTTCCGCCGCACCCTGGTCCCGCTCGGCGGGCACGCGTTCCGGCGCCTCCTGATCGCCGGCCCGCTCATCGAACACGACGTCGACTGGCTGGTCGACAGCCTCGATGCCCGCGGCCTCGGACAGGTGGCGCGCGCGAACCGGGAGTCGCGGCACTGACGCGGTCGCACGCGGGGGCCGGACGGATGGACAGGTGCGTGGCGGTCCGGCGGGGGGCTCCGTGGACGCTCGCGCTCGCGCTCCGCCGCGGGCAGCGCGGCCGTGGGCGGCGCGTGCGCCACCTACCACCCACCGCGCGACCTCGCCTACGCACGCACGACGATCACCAGCGGTGGACGCCCGATCGCGGTCGAGCGCTTCGCACCGCTCGACTCGACGCCCGCCGCGCCGCCCGCCGCGGCGAGGCCTGCAGCGGGAGCGCCCCGGGTGCGCCGGGCGGCCGTGCTGGTGCTCCACACCTCGGCGGGCATCGGCGCGAAAACCGGGGCCGAAACGCGGCGCTGGGCCGACGCGCTCGCGCACCGCGGGTACGTGGCGTACGTGGTCCACTACTTCGACCGCACCGGCCAGCGCCACACGAACGACGCGACCGAGGCGCGCCTCTGGCCGACGTGGACCGCGACCCTGGGCGACGCGCTCACGGCGCTGCGGCACGACGCCGACGTCGACAGCGCGCGCACCGGGGTCGTCGGCCTCTCCCTGGGTGGCTACCTCGCACTCGCGCTCGGCGCGGTCGATTCGCGCCCCGACGCGCTCGTCGTCGTGTCGGGTGGACTGTTTCGCGGTGTCGCGGCGCAGATCGACTCGGGCGGCCGCCGCCCGGCGGACCGTCCGTTTCCGCCCAGCCTCCTCCTCCACGGCACCGCCGACGGCGCGGTGCCGTTCCGCGTGGCCGAACGCGTGGATCGCGTGCTGACGCGGGCGGGAGCGCCTCACGTGCTCGTGCCATTCCCCGGCGAGGATCACCTGCTCGCGCCCGCCTCACGCGCCGGCGCGACGGCGCTCGCGGCCCGCTTCCTCGCCGACCCCCGAACGTTCGTGCGCGAGCGCGCTGCGGTGACCGACCCCCGATGACCGATCCGCGATGACGCACCTCGAACCGCCCGGCGCCGCGCGTCCGCGCGTCGTCGTCACCCGACGGCTCCCCGCGGCGGTCGAGGACGCTCTCGCCGCGCGCTTCGACTGCACGTTCAACCCCGCCGACGTGCCGCTCGGCGGCGCCGCGCTCTCCATCGCGCTCGCGACGGCGGACGGGCTTTTGCCCGTGGTGGGCGACCGGTTGGATCGGGCGGTGTGGCATGCGGCGCGCGACATCACCGGCGGCGCCCCATTGCGCTGCCGCGTGGTCGCGAACTGCGGCGTCGGCGTCGACCACATCGACCTCGACGCGGCACGCGTGGCCGGCGTGCCGGTGACCAACACGCCCGACGTGCTCACCGAGGACACGGCCGACCTCGCGCTCGCCCTGCTGCTGATGGCCGCCCGTCGACTCGGCGAGGCCGAACGCCTCGTCCGCGCCGGGCGCTGGGCGGGCCTCGCGCCGACCCACCACCTCGGCATCTCGCCCGCGGGCAAGACGCTGGGCATCGTGGGGTACGGCCGGATCGGGCGGGCGCTCTCGCGCAAGGCGCATCACGCGCTCGGCATGCGCGTCCGGTACGTGTCGCGGCGCCCGGTGCCAGATCCCGAGCCGTGGGCGAGCGCGGCGCCGTCGCTCGAGTCCTTGCTGGGCGAGAGCGACGTGGTGTCGCTCCACTGCCCGGCCACGCCCGAGACGCACCACCTGATGAACGCCGCCGCGTTCGCGCGGATGCGCCCGGGCGCGGTACTCGTGAACACGGCGCGCGGTTCGGTGGTCGACGAGGCCGCGCTCGCGGCGGCGCTGCGCGACGGTCCGCTCGCCGCGGCGGGGCTCGACGTGTACGAGCGCGAGCCCGCCGTGCCCGCGTCGCTGCTCGCGCTCGAGAACGTGGTGCTGCTGCCCCATCTCGGGAGCGCGACGGTCGAGACGCGGACAGCGATGGGCATGCGCGCGGTCGCCAACCTCGACGCGGTGCTTGCCGGCCGAACACCGCCCGACCGCGTGGTCTGATCCGGTCCCCAGGTGGCGTGGCGCGCGAGGTGCAGCCGTATGGCCGAGTCCGATTGGTCGACTACTCGCCGTCCTCTCACCACGAGGTCTCATGCGTCCGTCCACGCGCCGCTCCACGGCGGCACTCGCGCGCGTCCACTCCCTGTGGATGCGTGCCCCGGCGCGCCGCCCGCTCGCCACGGCTGCGGCGGCGCTGCTCGCCGGCGCCGGCGTGCTCGCTGCAGCCCGCCCCGCGCCGGCTCGGCCGGCGGTCGCGCCGCAGACCACTCCGCAAACGCGCGCACCGCAGCCCGACAGCTCGCGCCCGCGCGTGACGGCGACCAGCGACTCCGTCGCGGGCGCGTACCTCGCCGTCGTGGGCGGCTGCAACGACTGTCACACGAGCAACTGGGACGAGACGATGGGGAAGACGCCGGACGCCGACCGCCTCGCCGGGAGCGGGATCGGCTACCGCGGCCCGTGGGGGACGACGTACGCGGCCAACCTGCGCCTGGTGGTGAGCCGCATCCCCGAGGACCGGTGGGTCCAGATCCTCACCACGGCAGACGGTGGGCACGGCCGACCGCCGATGCCGTGGATGAACACGGCCGCGATGAACGACGCGGACCTGCGCGCGCTGTACCGCTACGTCCACGCGCTCGGTCCCAAGGGCGAGCGCACGCCGCGGCCGGTGCCACCCGGCCAGGAGCCGTCGACGGCGTACATCTCGATGGTGCCGCAGGGCGGGAAGTCGGCCGCCGACGCCTCGGCGCCCGAGGCCAAGTCGCCGAGCGCGGGGCGCGGCAGCGGCAAGCCGCAGCGTTAGGAGCGCGCCGCGGCATGGCAGTTCGGGTTGCCCGGTGTAGGTTCGTGGGGTGAGCCACGACCACACGCGCGACGAGACGCACGAAGCGGTGATCGTGTGGACGCTCGACGCGGCGGGCGCGTCGGGGCCGGTCACGTACTGGAACCGCGGCGCGGAGCGGCTGTTCGGCCACGCGCGGGCGGACGCCCTCGGCCGGGTCGCGCACGACCTGCTGCGGGCGCGCCCGGCCGACCCGCGGCTGGCATGGGACGACGTGACGCGCGAGCTGCATGCGCGCGGCGAGTGGGCGGGGCGCCTCGTGCACGGGACGTCGACGGGAGAGCGCGTCATCGACGGCCGCCTGGTGGTCGTGCGGGCGGACGACATGCGCGCGGGCGGCAGCTGCGATCCGGCATTCGTCGGCGTTGCACCGGGCGTCGCGCGCGTGCTCGCGACCGCTCGGGACGTGACGGCGACCGTCGAGGCCGAGCGGGCGCGGGCGGACACGGAGGCCCGCTACCGGGCGCTCGTCGAGGCGTCGTCGGCCGTGGTGTGGAGCACCGACCCGCGCGGCGCGATCGTCGAGGACACGCCGAGTTGGGCGGCGTTCACCGGGCAGACGTGGGAGCCGGGCGCGCACAGCTACCGCGACTTCGGGTGGATGGAGGCGATCCACCCCGACGACCGCGCGGCGGTGCGCGCGGCGTGGCGGGCGGCGGGCGAGACCGGCGCCATCTACCGCTGCGAGTACCGGCTGCGTCGCCACGACGGCGTGTACCGCACGATGTCGGCGCGCGGCGTGCCCGTGCTCGCGCCCGACGGCGCGGTGCGCGAGTGGATGGGCGCCAACACCGACGTCACCGACGAGCGCGCGGTCGACGCGCATCGTGAGAAGCTCTACCGGCGCACGCGGCTGTTGTACGAGGTCACGGCGGCGCTGGCCGGCGCGCGGACGGCCGCGCGCGTCGCGGACGTGGTGGTCGGTACGGCGCTACCGGCGCTCGGCGCGGGCGGCGGCGCGCTGGCCATGTTGCGCGGCGCGGTGGGCGACCCCGCGGCGGACGTCGCGCTGGTGCGCGGTTACAACGTGGAGCCCCAGGTCGCGAGGGAGTGGCGCACTTTTCCGCTCACCGCGGTGACGCCAGTGGGCGAGGCGATCCGGACGGGGCGGCCGGTGGCGGTCGCGTCGCCCGCGGAGATCGCGGCGCGGTACCCCGACGTGGCGGGGGCGCTGGCCGACGTGCACGCGGCCGCGTTGTGCGTGGTGCCGCTCGTGCCCGACCCGGCCGACCCGGGGCGGGTGATCGGCGCGCTCACCTTCACGTTTCCCGCGCCGCACGAGGTCACGGGCGGCGAGTGGGCGCTGGTCGAAGCCCTCGCGGGGCAGTGTGCGCTCGCGCTCGATCGGGTGCGGTTGTTCGAGGCGGAGCGCGAGGCGCGCGCCGACGCCGAGTTGGCGCAGCAGCGGGCGGAGGAGGCGAACCGCGCGAAGAGTCAGTTCCTGGCCAACATGAGCCACGAGCTGCGCACGCCGCTCAACGCGATCGGCGGGCACGTGCAGCTCATCGAGCTCGGGATCCACGGACCGGTCACGGCGTCACAGACCGAGGCGCTCGACCGGGTGCAGCGCGCGCAGCGGCACCTGTTGGCGCTCATCAACGACGTGCTCGACTTCTCGAAGGTGGAGGCGGGTCGCGTGGAGTACGACATGCGGCGGGTGGTGCTGCGCGAGGTGCTCGCCGACGTCGGCCTGCTGATCGAGCCGCAGCTCGCCGCCAAGGGGCACGCCTACGAGGTGCGGCTGCCCGACGAGGGGGTGCGGGTGCTGGCGGACCGCGAGAAGCTGCGGCAGGTGCTCGTGAACCTGCTCGCCAACGCGGTGAAGTTCACGCCGCCGGGCGGCATCGTCGGCGTCTCGGTCGCGGCGCGCGCCGAGACGCCGGGGCTCGTGTACCTCCGGATCAGCGATACCGGGACGGGGATCGCGCCCGACCAACTCGAGGCGGTGTTCGACCCGTTCGTGCAGGCGCATGCGGGGCTGACGCGGCCGCACGAGGGGACGGGGCTGGGGCTGGCGATCTCGCGGGCGTTCGCGCGGGGAATGGGGGGAGAGTTGCGGGCGCGGAGTGCGGTGGGGAAGGGGTCGGTGTTTACGGTGAGTTTGCGCGAGGGGTGATGGTGGGGGCGTTAGGCGAGAGGGTCGCGCGTGTCCGTGATCGGCCATCCCCCGCCTGACCGTGCAACGCCTCAATAGATCCGGTACTTCTCCGTTCCCCTCTCGAACGCGCGCGCCTCTTCTTCATACCGCCCCAGCAACGCCGCGACCGCCCCGTCACCCTCCTCCACGGCCCGCCGCATCCGGTCGCTCCCCGCGAGCCGGTCCGCGTGCGCCGTGCGCCAGGCGAATTCGCGCGGGTGCGCCGCGTAGATCGCGCGGAGCATCCAGAGCCCCACCGCGTCCGGTCGCACGCGGTCGCGGTCGGTGACCACGACGCGAAGCATCGGGATGGTCTGGCCGCCGAACTTCTCGGTGCCCGCCGCCACGGCGCGCGCGACGGCCTCGAAGCGCACGCCGCTTAGCGCGGGGTCGCGCGCGGCGCGCGCGGTGAGCGCCTGCGCCAGCGCGGGCGCGTCGATGAGCCACGGCGCGCCGACGAGGGCGAACGGCTCGTCGGTGCCGCGCCCCTCGCTCACGTTCGTGCCCTCGAACAGCACGGTCCCGGTGTACAGCAGCTCGGCGTCGGCGCTGCGGAGGTTGGGCGACGGGTTCACGCGCGGCAGGCGCGTGCTCGCGTACCACATGGCGCGCCCGTACCCGCGCATCGGCACCACGGTGAGGCGGCGCACGCGCACCGCCCCGGTGCCGGCGAGGTAGCGGAGCAGTTCGCCGGGGGTGAGTCCGTAGCGCATCGCGACCGGGTACTGGCCCACGAAGCTCGCGAAGCGCGGGTCGAGCACGCCCCCCTCCACGCGGTCGGCGCGGACCGGGTCGGGGCGGTCGAGCACGACGAAGGGGATGCCGGCCGAGTCGGCCGCGGCCGCGGCGAGCGCCATCGTCCACTCGTACGTGTAGACGCGCGCCCCGACGTCCTGGATGTCGTAGACGAGCACGTCCACGTTCGCGAGCATCTCGCGCGTGGGGGCGCGGGTGGCACCGTAGAGCGAGTAGACGGGGACGCCGGTGGCCGAATCGACCGACGAGGCGACGTGCGCGCCGGCGGCCGCGGTGCCGCGGATGCCGTGCTCGGGACCGAAGAGGGCCGCGAGGTGCACGCCGGGTGCGCGGGCGAGGAGGTCGGCGGTGCTGGTGCCGGCGCGGTCGCGCCCCGTCGGGTTGGTGATCAGCCCGACGCGCTTGCCGCGCAGCAGGCCGAGCGAGTCGCGGAGAAGCACCTCGACGCCGGGGAGCACGCCCGCGCTGTCGGCGCGGGCGGCGCTGGGCGCCGTGTCGACGGCGATCGCGGCCGGGGGACTGTCCCACATGCGGCGCAAGCTACATCGTTCCGCCATGCGCATCGTCATCGCTTCGGACCACGCGGGCTACCGCTACAAGTCGCTCATCGTCCCCATGCTCCGCGGCTGGGGGCACGACGTGACCGACTTCGGCACCAACTCGGAAGAGCCGGTCGACTACCCGCTGTTCATCCGCCCCGCCGCCGAGGCGGTCGCGCGCGGAGACTTCGAGCGCGGCGTGGTGCTCGGCGGGTCGGGCAACGGGGAGGCGATCGTCGCCAACCGCGTCCCCGGCGTGCGCTGCGCGCTCTGCTGGAACGTGGACGCGGCGCGCTTCGGCCGGCAGCACAACGACGCGAACGTGCTGTCGTTAGGCGAGCGGTTGATCGCGGAGGGCGACCTCGAGGGGATCGTCCGCACATGGATCGAAACGCCCTTCGAGGGCGGCCGGCACCAGCGGCGGATCGAGGAGATCGACGCGCCGCCGGCGGCGGGCTGAATGCGTCGCGGCCGCCGACGGTAGCCGCGCGATGGCGGACGAGCCCCCGTCGCTCGACGGCACGACGACCACGACGCGCCTCGAAGCGTTCAGCGACGGCGTGTTCGCGATCGCGATCACGCTGCTGATCCTCGAGATCAAGGTGCCCGCCGTGGGCGAGGGGGGCGCCGGGGGGCTCGGCGCCGCCCTGCTCGCGCGCTGGCCGGCGTACGTGGCCTACGTCATCAGCTTCCTCACGATCGGCGTGATCTGGGCCAACCACCACGCGGTGATGGACCACGTGCGCCGCGCGGACCGCGGCCTGCTGATGGTGACGGTGTTCTTTCTGCTCACCGTGTCGTTCCTCCCCTTCCCGACGGCGGTGCTCGCCGAGCACCTCGCGGGCGGACCGGGGCACGATCGGACGGTCGCGGCGCTGGTGTTCGGCGGCTCGTTCTTCTGGATGGCGATCGCCTTCAACGTGCTCTGGTTCTACATCCGCCGCGCGCGACTGCTGCACGACCCGTCGCACCCGGGTGCGCGCACCATCACCGAAAGTTTTCGCTATGGCCCGGCTCTCTACCTCGTGATCACGCTGGTGGCGCTCGTGAGCGTTCCGGTGAGCGTCGCGGCGCTCGGGCTGTTCGCCGTGTACTGGGCGCTGCCGCGGTCGTCGGGGACGACGCGCGCGCCTGCCCCCGATGCCTGACCTCATGCCGCACCCGCCCGTCTGCCCGCTCGTCGCGATTCCCCACCGCCAGCGCGCGCTCTGCCGCACCGCCGCCCGCCGCGTCGCGGGGGCCGTGGTCGTCACGGCCCTCGCCGCGTGCGGCCGCACCGGGGCCCCGCTCGTCGGCCCGCCGGTCGGCGGACAGCCGTTCGACAAGTCCATCCTCGGCGGCGAGACGGACCGGTGGCGCACGCTGCCGTCGCCGTTCTGGACGCTGCAGCCCGCGCCCGAGGCCCGCGGCGCGTCGCTGCGGGGCGTGCGCGCGGTGAGCGCGCAGGTGGGGTGGGCGAGTGGCAGCGGCGGAACGGTACTCCGCACCACGGACGGGGGCGCGACGTGGCTCCGGCGGCCGGTGCCGGGTGCCGAGTCGCTCGACTTCCGCTCGGTGTGGGCCTTCGACTCGCTCACGGCGATCGTCGCGAGCGCGGGTGACGGTGCGGCGGGGCAGGCGAGGCTGTACCGCACCGTCAACGGCGGGCGCAACTGGACGCTCGTGCGACAGGACAGCGCGCCGGGGGTGTTCTACGACGCGATCGCCTTCTGGGACCGGCAGTACGGGCTGGTGCTGAGCGACCCGGTCACCGAAGGGGGGCACCGCCGCTTCCTCGTGCTCGTGACGAGCGACGGCGGGCTGACGTGGCGGCGTACGCCGGCCGAGGGGATGCCCGACGCGCTGCCCGACGAGGGGGCGTTCGCCGCGGGGAATGCGGCGTTGGGCGTCGCGGACGACACGCGCGCGTGGTTCGTCACGGGCGGGCCGCGCGGGGCGAGGATCTTCACGACGACGACGGGGGGCGCGCGCTGGGACCCGGTGACGGTGGCGGGAACGCCGCAGGGGGCGAGCGCCGGACTGTTCGCGGTCGCGGGAGCGCCGCGAGGCGGAGGGAGCGCGGTCACGGCCAACCTGCGCTCGCGCACGCTGCGGACGCTGCCCGCGCCGGCGATCGCGGTGGGGGGCGACTACCGACAGGCGCGCGCCGGAACGGGGCAGGTGGTGCGCACGGACGACGGCGACCGATGGGAGAAGGGGGGAACGGTCCCGGGGTACTGGTCGGGGTTGGCGTACGCGCCGGGGCTGGCGAGAACTGCCGTCGCCGTCGGAGGTGGGGGGACGGCGGTGACGCGTGACGACGGGCGGACGTGGGTGGCGGTGGACAGCGCGGGGTGGAACGCGGTGAGCTACACGACAGGCGGGGGGTGGGCGGTAGGAGATCGGGGGCGCATCGGGCGGGGGCGGTAAGGCCCGACCCGGCTGTTCCAGGAGTTCGCAGTTGGTCGTAGCGGGATCGGCCGTACGACGGACTGTCCGCGCTGTCGTCCCGGCCCCTCCCGGCCCGCCACGGCGGGATCGTGACCGGGACGCTCTGCGCCAGCGCCCGGCACCAGCGCACGAACGCCCCGCCGGGGAGGGCGGGGCGTTCGTGCGCTGGTGCCGGGCGACGCGGCCGTCAGTTGACGACGACGGTGTAGCCGGAGAAGTGCTTGACGCGGCGCTGCCAGAAGCCGTTGGGGGTCGTGACGGTGGCCACGCTCGGGTCGGCCGCGGACTCGTCGACGCAGCCCTTGGCGGGGGCGGGGCCGGCGGCCGGGGCGAGCGCCGGGCAGTAGTCGATCCGGTTGGCGGTGCCGGTGAACTTGGCGTGCGGGTTCTTGAGCGCGAGCTGCACGCCGGCCCCGGGGGTGGCGCCGGGCGTGGGGACGAAGCGCAGGGCGGGGCTGAACTCGACGCGCGGCACGCCGTGGTCCAGCCACGTCAGGGCGGTGATGACGACCGAGTCGCGGCTCGGGGCGCACGGTGCGTCCCAGGTGCCCGCGCCGTAGCTCGACGTCCGCGGGTCGCAGACCGAGGCGGCGCCGGCGGGGAAGGTGATGGTGTGGCCGCCGCCGAGCGCGGCCGCCACCCAGGCGCCGTCCGGCTGGAGGACGAGGGTGCTGACGAGGGTGTCGCCGTGCTGGGTCTGGGCGGTGACGCCGGAGCGGCGGGCCGTGGGGGCGACGAGCTTGGCGTCGAGCCGGGCGCCCGACGCGGCCACCGACGCCGCGGACGGTGCGGCCGGGGCAGCCGGCCCGGTCGGGGTGTCCGCGCACGCGGCCAGCGCGGCGGTCAGGACCGCGGTGCCGAGGGCGAGCGCGGGCGTGGCGCGCTGGAGCGCGCGGCGAAACGGCGGGAGGGCGCGCGTCACTGCCGGCCCCACGACACGAGGTAGCCCGAGAAGTGTTTGATCGTGCGATAGGCCCAGCCGTTGCTGCTGCCGAAGCTGGTCGTGAGGCTCGCATCGGTGAGCGCCTCGTTCACACACGAGGTGCCCGTGCCGGTGGTGTACGTGGAGCCCGCGGGGCAGTACCAGATCACGTCACCCGCCTGGTAGTTCGAATCCTTGAGATAGAGCTGGACCGGCCACTTCTGGCCCGGCACGAAGCGCATCGCGGGCTGGAAGTCGGACACGGTCTTGCCCGAGGCCTTGTCCGTCCAGACCTTGGCCGTGATCGTGATCGGCTTCGCGGCCGCGGTGCAGGGGCTGTCCCAGGTGCCCACGCCGTAGCTCGAGGTGGCGGGGTCGCACACGGAGTAGAGCCCGATCGGGAAGACGACCTGGCTCGCGTTCTGGGCGTCGAGCCGGACGATGGCCTGCTTGCCGTCCGTGCCCAGCACGAATTTGGTCACCGTGGTGTCGCCGACGAGCGTCTGCGAGAGCGTGGTGGACGCGGTGCCCCCGTTGCCCGCCGACGTACCCTGGACCTGGTTCGCGAACTGCGGGGCGCGGGTCGTGGTCGGGCCGGTCGTGGCGTCGGAGCACGCGGCGAGCGCCGCGGTGAGCGTGGCGGTCCCGAGGGCGAGCGCCGGCGTGGCGGCGCGCAGCCCGCGGCGGCCCGCGGTCAGGAGGGCGCGCATCAGCGGAACCGGGGGGCGAGGGTGCCGGCGCGGGCGGCGGGGCCGAGCGCCGGGCCGACGCGGGCGGTGTGGCGCGCGCGCGGCAGCCGGGGGCTGCTGTTGCGACGTGGCGACATCTGCGTCTTTGCTGTGTTGAGAAGGTCCGTGAGGGCGCGCTCCCGAGGTGGAGACGCCCTCGGGGTGCGGTATCGGCGCGCCCCCGGCGCGACTTGAGCGCCCGCGCGTGACCGGGGTCGCGCGCGATGCGGGGGGCCACCGTCGCCGGTGAACCCCCCGCGTTCTCGCCAGCAGCGGCCAACCTCGCGACGCCCGACCGCGATCGGCTTCAGTGCGTCGATCGGTGCATCAAGCCGCCGGCGACGACCTCGCCCAACGCCATGATTATTCCCTGGGGGTTCACGCCCACCCCCGTCGGAAGCAGCGAGCCGTCGGCGACGTACACGCCCGGCACGCCGTGGCGCTCGCCGAACCGTTCGGGCTCGCTCGACGCGCCGCTCGTGCGGGGGTCGCGCCCGAGCCGGCACGTGCCGTTGACGTGGGCGCTGAACAGTCCGACGTCGTTGGGCGCCGTGGAGCGGCGGAGGATCTCGTCGACGTCGGACGGGGCGCGGACGACGAGTGGGCGGGTGTGGAGCGTGTGCACGTCGCTGGACCCCGCGGCGAGGTGGACGCGGGCGGCGGCCGCCATCCCGTCGCGGAGGTGGCGTGCGTCGGCGGGTCCCAGGCGGTAGCGGATGCGGGTTCGGCCGCCGCGGTCGACCGACACGCTGCCGTTGGAGCGGTCCTGGTCCGCGCCGTCGCGAACGAGGACGACGATCACGCCCGTGCGGAGGTAGTCGCGGGCGAGCGCGAAGTGGTCGCGCCCGAATCCCGTCGTCCCGACCGCGGCGAGCATGGGGTGGAACGGGGGCGTCTCGAGCCAGAAGCCGTAGCCGTTGGTGCCCGTGCCGGAGAACTCGTCGCAGATCGTCGACAGCGGGACGCCCGTTCCACCGTTGATCTCGCGGTCATAGCGGGCGCTCACCGCCGTGGTCGGGTGAAAGCGCAGGTAGCGGCCCACTCCGCCGCCGCCGAGCCCCGAGCGCTGCAGCAGAGCGGGGGTGCCAATCGCCCCCGCGGCGACGACCACCGTCGGGGCGTCAACCACGAGCGTGGCACGTGGCGCCCGGGTGTCGCGGTCGTGCACCGTCGCGGTCACGCGTTTCACGCCGCCGCGGGAATTCGCGCCGAGTGTGGTGATGCGGTCGGCGGTGGCATCGGCGTAGACCGTCGCGCCGGCCTTGAGGGCGCGGGGGACGTAGGTGAGGAGCGTGCCCTGCTTGGCGTCGTAGCGGCAGCCCTGGCCGCAAAAGCCGGAGCGCACGCAGCCCCGCGCGTTGAGCTCGAGTGCGCGTACGCGCCAGCCGAGGGCGGCGGCGCCATCCAAGAGCAGGCGGTTGTTAGCCGAGTGCGCGTCGTCGGGCATGCGGCGGGCATGCACCTCGGCCCACACGCGGTCGAGGGCGGCGTCGAGCACGCCGTTCCCGATCGCGTCGATTCCGAAGCGGTTCGCCCATTCCTCGCGCACGTGCGCGTCGGGGCGGAGCATCGCCATCCAGTTGACCGTCGTGCTGCCGCCCACCGTGTTGCCCTGCACGATGGATACGCCAAGGTCTTCGGTGGCCCGTAGCCCCTGGTCGGCGTAGAGTCGCTCACCGAGTGCGGCCTCGTCTTCCGTGAAATCGGTCGCCGTCCAGAGGCCGCCCGACTCGAGCACGACCACCTCCCGCCCCGACTCCGCGAGTCGGGCGGCGACCACCGCGCCGCCCGCTCCGCTCCCGATCACGACCACGTCCGCGGTGCGGCGGATCTCGCCGGAGAGCGCATGGCCCGGAACGACGCGGCCGATGGACGCGGCCGTCGTCGGGGCGCTCGCGGCCCCTGGCGGCGCTGGGGGGATGACGGGGAGCGAGGTACTGCGGATGGGCGGTGCGCCGCGTTCGGGTGCGGTGGCGCGGGCAATCGGTTCGGCGGGCGTCGTGGTGCCCGCGGCCGGTCCTTCCCAGGCGAGCGCGGGCTCGCGGCGGTGAAACGGGCCGCGGTAGCCCAGCGTGGCCTGAACGGCGGGCTGGCCGTACCATGCGGCCAGGGTGAGGCGGCGGAGGGCCTGAAACACCGTGCGCTGGACGGGGACGCGCGAAGTCGCCCACCGCGCGAGCATCCGGTCCTGGCGCGCCGCGTCGAGGCGCGCGAACGGCGTAGCGGTGCCGAGCGTGACGAACGCGGCCGCGCGCCCGCCGAAGACGGTGAGCACGCGGGCGAGGTCCTGCCGGAGGTGGGCCGGCGCGCGCGCCAGACGGGCCTCGACGACCGCGGCGGGATCGGGAGCGGGCGCGCCCAGCAAGACCCCGTCTGCGACCCCCGGCGCGCCGTCGAGCACTCGGCGCACCACGGCAGACAGTGTGCAGCGTTGCGCGGGGGAGATGGGCGCGCGCGTGGGTCGCTACCGGCCGATCATCGCCATGCCTCCGGCGGTGTAGCGCTCGCCTGCCGCCGCGCCGACCGGTGCGACCTCGTCGATGCGCGCCAGGTCGTCCGCGGAGAGGGCGATCTCGCCCGCCGCGACGTTCTCTTCGAGTCGCGCGACGCGCTTGGTGCCCGGGATCGGGACGAGGTCGTCGCCGCGGGCGAGCAGCCACGCGAGCGCGAACTGCGCGGGCGTGCAGCCGCGTTCGCGGGCGAGTTCGCGCACGCGTTCGACGAGCGCGAGGTTGCGTGCGAAGTTCTCGCCCTGAAAGCGCGGGTTGCCGCGGCGGAAGTCGTCAGGCGCGAGGTCGTCGGGCGTGCGGATCTCGCCCGTGAGGAAGCCGCGGCCGAGCGGGCTGTACGGAACGAAGCCGACGCCGAGCGCGCGGCAGGCCGGCAGCACCTCGTCCTCGGGATCGCGGCTCCAGAGCGAATACTCGCTCTGGACGGCCGCGATCGGGTGCACCGCGTGGGCGCGCCGGATGGTCGTCGCGCCCGCTTCGGAAAGGCCGAGGTGCAGCACCTTGCCCTCCTCGACGAGGCGGCCCATCGTGCCGACCGTGTCCTCGATCGGCGTGTCGGGGTCGACGCGGTGCTGATAGTAGAGATCGACGTGATCGACCCCGAGCCGGCGGAGCGACGCCTCGCACGACGCTCGCACGTACTCGGGGCGGCCGCTCACGCCGCGCTTCGTCGGGTCGGACGGGTCGCGCACGATGCCGAACTTCGTCGCGACCACGACCCGCTGGCGCACGCCGCGGTCGCGAAGCCAGCGGCCGAGCAGTTCTTCGTTGGTGAACGGGCCGTAGATGTCGGCCGTGTCGAAGAACGTCACGCCGAGGTCGAGCGCGCGGTCGAGCGTCGTGCGCGACTCGGCCTCGTCCGTCGGTCCGTAGAATTCGCTCATCCCCATGCAGCCGAGGCCGAGCGCGGAGACGACCGGCCCGGTGGCGCCGAGGCGGCGGAGTGGGAGTGTCATGCGGGGCGGTAGCGCTCGCGATCAGCGCGCCGCGGCGCCGCTCGCGACCGAGAAGCCGGCGATGTGTACGTCGAGGTTGTGATTGACGCGCACGCCCGCCACGCCGGCCAGGGTGCCCATCTTCGCGGCCGGGAGCGCGGTCACGAGCTGGTCGTTGGCGTAGAAGCGCACCGAGTCGGCGCCGACCTGCACGCGGATCGCGTTGGTCGCCTTGCCGGCAGCGTCGGCGGCGTGGATGGCGGGCGAGGCGGTCCAGTCGACGAGGTTGCGGACGTCGTTGGCGCCGGCGCGCTGCTTGATCGTGTACTTGCCGTCGCCGCGGACGAGGTAGTAGACGTAGCTCGCCGCGTCGCTCGAGAGGTTCTGGCCGCCGACGAACAGGCCGTACGCCTCGGGGTGCATGGGCGCCTTGGTCTGCGTGATGCTGACGCGCGCGGTGTAGGCGCCCGAGGCCGTCTTGGTCGAGTCGAAGTAGATCGCGGCCGGGCCGCCGATCACGTGGTAGCCCGAGCCCATCGGGAAGAACTTGACCGCGGTGGGGCTCGCGTTCGCGTGGTCGAAGTGGGCCGTCCAGCCGGGGACGCGCAGTCCGCCGGCGACCTGCTGGTCGGGGTCGGCCGCCTGTCCGGCGGGCGCGTGCGCCTGCGCGGCGGCGAGGGCGGGGGCGAGCAGCAGGGCGAAAGCGGAAAGCTGGCGCATGTGTCGGAATGATGGAGAGGGTGCAATGAAACGGCCCTGCACGCTGGCGAGAGCGGCTGTAACGTGCGTCGCGGCACCGAGTGGCACCAGGCACACGACCCGGCTAGCGTCCTTGCTAGCCTAGTTGTAGGCCAACTTACACTGGAGGTTCCTCGTGGCCACGTACAACCTGTACGACGCGAAGAACGGCTTGAGCGAGCTCGTCGAGCGCGCGGTGAACGGTGAGGAGGTGGTGATCGCGCGCCGGAACGTGCCGGCGGTGCGGATGGTCCCGGTGACGCCGCCGCCCACGCGTCCGGAGTTCGGGCGTCATCGCCACCTGGGGCGCGTGACCGACGCGTTCTTCGAACCGCTGCCGGACGCCGAGGTGGACGGACTCGGATGAGCGAACTCCTGCTCGACACCCACACGTTCCTCTGGTGGGTACTCGGCGACGAGCGCCTGCCCGAGCGCGTGAGGAGCCGGGTTCCGGCAGCGGAGCGCGTCTGGGTGAGTGCGGCCAGCGCGTGGGAAGTACGGACGAAGTACCGACTCGGCAAGCTTCCGGAAGTCAGCCCAACGCTCGCCGTCGGGCTGTCCGCGATCGCGGCCTCGCACGGATTCGAGGAACTCGGCGTCACGTTCGACGACGGCGACCTCGCGGGCTCGTTCGCCCAGGCGCACCGGGACCCGTTCGACCGCATGCTCGCAGCGCAGGCCCTGCACAACCGTCTCGCGATCGTCTCGAACGACGCCGCGCTCGACGCGTTCGGCGTGGCGCGGGTGTGGTGACGCGAGCGCCTGACGCGCCGCGTTAGGCGACTGCGACCTCCGCCCCGCCGGCGACCGGCGCCGCCCACCCCTCCGCCGACACCCCCGCCTCGTGCCACGCCGCGGCCATCGTGGCCGCGACCTCAGCGGCCCGCTCGCGCGGCGCGAGCGCGATGAGCGACGACCCCGCCCCGCTCAGCGTGGCCCCCCACGCGCCGGCCGCGACCGCCGCGGCCGTGACCGCGTCGTACCCCGGCACGAGCGCGCGGCGGTAGGGGACGTGCAGCACGTCGTCGAGCGCGTGTGCGAGCAGCGCGCCGTCGGCCCCGGCGAGTCCGCGCACGAGCGCGGCCCCCTTGGACGCCGCCGCGACCGCGTCGCGGTGTGACACCGACGCGGGCAGCGCCCCGCGCATCGCGCGCGTCGATGTGCCGAAGTCGGGAACCGCGAGCGCGAACCCCACGTCCGGGTGCAGCGCGAGCGGAGCGAACGCCCACCCGCCGTCGCACGTGGGCGCGGGGACGCCGAGCACGGCGCCGCCCATGAGCATGGGCGAGGCGTTGTCGGGGTGCCCCTCCGCCGTGGCGCAGAGCGCGGCCACGCGCCGCGCGCCCAACGCGAGCCCCAGCAGGGCGTCGGCGAGGAGCGCGCCGGCGGCGAGGGCGGCGGCGGACGAGCCGAGCCCGCGGCCCACGGGCACCTCCGACTCGGCGGCGACGGTGAACCCGCCGGGCAGCTCGGAGCCGGCTGCCGCGCACGCGAGCCGGGCGCCCTGCACGATGAGGTCGTCGTCGGGCGGAACGTCGTTCCGGTCGAGGTCGGTGAGCGTGCCGGCCCTCCGGAGCGAGGGCCGGGCGCCTACCGCGAGGTCGAGCCACGCCTCGGCCGAGAGCCACCGGTCGAGCGCGACGCCGACGCAATCGAAGCCGCCGCCGAGGTTGGAAGTCGAGCAGGGGACGCGGACGCGGACGCGGCGGGCGGGCGCGCCGCTCACGCGCGGGCGCTCCGCACCCGGGCCGCGTCGGTCATCGCCGTCTCGACTGCCCGAGCGAGGGCGTCGGGGGTGGCGTCGATCTCGACGGGCGGATTGGCGCCGGACGGCGTCGCACCCGACGCGTCGCTCGCCGCGCGGTGGTAGTCGAGCAGGAGGCCGGGGTCCTTGAGTACGTGGCCGGTGAGGATCGCGACCACGGTGTCGGCGGGGCGGATCACTCCCTCGTGGGCGAGGCGTCTCACCCCGGCGACGCTCGCCGCGCTCGCCGGCTCGCACCCCACGCCCGACGCGTCGATCACGGCCTTCGCTTCGAGCAGCTCGGCGTCGCTCACGTCGGTGACCACGCCGTCGGTCTCGCGCACCACGCGTTCGGCCCGCTCCCAGCTCGCCGGGTCGCCGATCTTGATGGCCGTGGCCACGGTCTCGGCCGCGACCGCGTGGCGCCGGGCGAACTGCTCCCGGAACGCGCGCGCGAACGGCGCCGCGCCCGCGGCCTGTACGGCGGCCACGCGCGGGACGCGGTCGATGAGGCCGAGCGCGCGCATCGTGCGCAGCGCGGCGCCCACGGCCGAGGTGTTGCCGAGATTGCCGGCGGGGAGGACGATCCAGTCGGGCGCCGTCCAGCCGAGCTGCTGCACGATCTCGAACGCGACGCTCTGCTGTCCCGCGACGCGGTACGGGTTGACCGAGTTGACGAGGTAGACGCCCAACGACTCGGCGTGCGCCCGCAGGAGCGCGAGGCAGCGGTCGAAGTCGCCGCGCACGAGCAGCGTGCGCGCGCCGTAGGCGAGCGTCTGCGCGAGCTTGCCGAGTGCCACCTGCTGGACGGCCTCGCCGCGCACGGCGGCCTTGGGCGCGGGGACGAGCACGAGCCCCGCCATGCCGGCCAGGGCCGCGTACGAGGCCAGGGCGGCGCTCGTGTTGCCGGTACTCGCGCAGGCGACCGCACGCGCGCCGGCGCGCCGGGCCTGCGTGAGCGCGACCGTCATGCCCCGGTCCTTGAACGAGCCCGTGGGATTGAAGCCGTCGTGCTTGAGGAGCAGGGCGTCGCGCCCGGCCCAGCGGGCGACGGCGGCCCGGTGCAGGAGTGGGGTGTCACCTTCCGGCTGGCTGACGACCTCGGCGTCGACCGCGCCGGGGAGGATCAGCTCGCGAAAGCGCCAGACGCCGGAACGGCGGGGGCGGGTCGCGTCGTCGGCGAAGGGGATGGGCGCGTGCGCGTCGACCCGGCGTGCGTCGAACAGGGCGCGGAGGTCGGCGCCGCACAGGGCGGGCGGGGGGACCCTGAGGTCCAGCAGTCCGCCGCACGCCGGGCACTCGGCGAGCAGGGTGCGCGGGCCGTACTCGGCGCCGCAGCGGGCGCAGACCGGAACCGCGTCGGCGACGGGCGCCTCGGTGAGAGCGACTTCGGCGGGGGCGGGCACCCGGACAAGACAAGCCCGGTCGGGCGGGTTTGTCACCCCGGGCGGGCGAGGTGGGCGCCGACCCGCGTGGCGCGGGAGCCCGCTCTACGCTCCCTTCGTCCCACCGACGTTCGTCGTGCCCGTCGGGTCCACCGGTTCGTGCTCGTCGGCGCTCGTCCGCGCCGCACCGAGCTTGCCGCCGTAGCCCGAGACGTGCTCCGTCTCGCGCCCGGCGATCGGCTGGGAGCCGACGCTGGCGCCTCCCTGCACGCCCGTCTCGGCCGCGTTCTGCTGGCTGGTGGCGGCGGGCGACGGCGGGCGCCCCGCGGCGTCCTGCTGGGCCGCGTGCACGTTTTCCACGGCCTCGCCGCCCATGCCGAGCGACTTGCCGTTCGGGTTCTGGGGGTCGTTCTGGGAATCGGGCATTCGGGCGCCCGTCAGAGGTCGAACGTCGACCGGTCGTCGCCCACCGCCGGACCCGGCGTGAGCCCTTCGGCGGACGCCTGGATCCGCGACTGCTGCTGCCCTTGAGCGGCGGTCGCGTCGCCTCCGATCTCGGACCCCTCGATTCCGTCGGGGACGGGCGTGGTGTTGGTGCCCGGTTGCCCCGGGATCTGGTGTCCGCCCTGCGCGTCGCGCGGCGCCGGACGTGCGCCGGTGCCCGACCCGCCATTGGGGTCCTGGACGCTCGAATTGGAGCCGGCGCCGTCCGGGCGTCCGACGCGCGTGCCGCCGTCGTCGCCGAAGCCCTGGCGCGCGTCGCCGTCACGGAAGCCGGTGTCGGTGTACTCGCTCTTGTCGTTCTCGGGGGTGTCCTTCATCAACCGCGCTCCGTCGTTGGGGAGACAGGGCGGGGGTGCAACGCGTGTGCCCGGGTCAGTCGGCGTACTCGGGCACGCCGTCGACCTCGTACTCGGCGTCGGGCTCGCGAACGCGGCGGAGCTGCGGGAGCGGCGGCGGCTCGCGCGGGACGTCGACGTACTCGTGGCGGACCTCGGATTCCGCCTCGAACGCGTCGTACTCGTCGGGCGTCATCGGGCCGACGGGGTCCGCGTTCGCGGCGCCGTCGACTCGCGAGTGCTGGCCGGGGTCGGGCAGTGGGAGCGGCAGGGCCATCCGAGTGCACTCCGAACGACGGTGGCCCGCGCCGAGCACGTCGCTCGGCGCGGGCCACCACACTACGCTCGGCGGAGCCCGTCCCGCAACTCGGCCATCCAGCGCAAGTAGCTGGCGCCGAGCGACTTAGGAGGGGTTACGGGTTGATCGGGAAGGGCGCGTTGCGGATCACGTCGCCCATGTTCCACGCACCGCGGCGGGCGCGGGTGGGCGCAGGCGCATCCGTGGTCTGCGGCATGTGGCGCGAGCCGGGCGACGGGGCGGCCACCGGCGCCGGGTCCACAGCGGTGGGGGCCGCGGGCGTCGCCGCGGTCGGAGCGGCAGCGACTTCGGTGCGCGTGGGCGCCGGCGCCGGTGCGGGATCGCGCTCGATCACGCGCTCGATGATCCGGACCCGCTCGACCACCGGGGCCGGCGCGCGCGCCACCAGACGCCGGGGGGCCGGGGCTGGCGTACCCGTGGCCGCGCGCGCCGGCGTGCCGGCCGCGCTGGCTTTGCCGTTCCCGAGCTCGAGCGGGGACACGACCTGGGTCTGCGAGGCGCGTGGGGCGAGCGCGAGCCCGTCGCCACCGGCCGCGTCGAGGTCGCGACGGAGCGCGTCGTTGGCTGCCGCGTGGCCACCGCTGCAGGCCGCGGCGGAGACGGCCGCGAAGACGGCGGCAGCACAGAGCGGGACGTGGCGGCGGTTGAGAGGCATCGTGGCGCTCGGGAAGGAAGGGGGCGGAGCGGCCGGAGCGGCCGCGCGACGAAGGCCGCGCGGCCACGCCTGCCCTGCACACGCGCCGGCGCGGTGGTGCGTTGCGCCGGTCACACTCCCTGATACCACCCGTGGACTCGCGACGGTCCACTCTCCAGCCCGGCGGCGAGCGGCGCGACGTGGAGCGGTCCGGCGTCGAGCGGCCCGAGCACCGCATCCTGCGGCGCGGCGTGGAGCGCGCCCGCGTAGGCCGCCGCGTCGAGGGCCGCGCGAGCTGTGGCGAGGGCGAGCGCCGGCGTGTTGTTGTGCCGGCTGACGTGGGCGAGCACGACCTGTGCGAGCCCCGGGTGCGCGACGGCGCGCAGCACCGCGGCCGCGCGGTCGTTGCTCAGGTGCCCGTACTCCCCACCCACGCGCGCCTGGCGGTCGGGCGGATAGGGCCCGGTGCGCAGCAACTCGCGGTCGTGGTTGCTCTCGAGCACGAGGGCGCTCGCGTCGCGGAAGAGGTCGACGAGGGCGTCGGGTGCGCGCCCGAGGTCGGTCGCGTAGCCCACGCGCAGGGCGGGGTCGGCGTCCGCGACCGCGAGGAACGCCGCCGCGTCGTCGACGTCGTGCGGAACGGGAGTCGTGTGCACCGTCCACGGCCCGGCCGCGAACGACCCGCCGGGCTCGAACGGGAGCAGCGGAATCTCGCGCAGGGCGCGCCAGCGCCAGACCGTGCCGAGCGCGCCCCACACGCGCCAGCCGTAGGCGTGCGCGCCGGCCGCGGCGCCCACCACGTGGTCGCGGTGCCCGTGCGAGAGCACGACATCGTCGATGTCCCAGGGGTGGAGCCCCGCGTCGCGGAGCCGGTCGACGAGCGCGGGCAGCTCGAAGCCCGCGTCGAACATGAGGTGGTGCCCGGCGTGGGCGAGCACCATGGCGTTGCCCTTGGAGCCGGAGCCGAGCGACCAGAGTCGCGGCGTCGCGGCGTCGGTAGTCGAAGTCACGGTGTTCATACCCCGGTGCGGCGGCGCGGGTTACCGTCGGGGGGGCACGTCGGACCTTTGCCGTGCCGCGGTCCCGCACGCACATTCCCGCACCCCGTTTCCCGAGGCGCCGTCCATGTCGTCAGCCACGCCTACCGTGTCGCAGCCCGCCGTCGTCCTGCATTCCGTGCCCGAGCACGGGCGCACGGTGGTGCACGAACCCCTGCACCCGCTCGCCGATCCCGCGGCGCTCGTCGGGGAGCGTGACCCGCTCACGGGGTGTCTGGTGCGTTCGCACCTCGCCGTGCTCGAAACGCGGCTCGCGAAGAACAGCGGCCCGGTGGGCGCGATCGTGGTGCTGCTCGAAGGCGAGGGCTCGGCGGGCGACGACCGCGGGGTGCCGGACGACGTGTTGCGCGACGCGCTCCGCGTCCAGACCGCGCGCTTCCTCATGCGCCACGTGCGCGGGACGGAGCCGCTGCTGCGGATCGGCGCCGACGAGTTTCTGCTGCTGCTGCCCGGTGCCGGCCGGCGCGACACGGACCGCGTCGCGCGGCGTCTGCAGCTGCTCGCCTTCAACAAGGCGCCGGGCGCGCTCGCGCTCGGCTGGGTGACGCGGGACGACGGCGAGTCGCTCGACGCGCTGGTCGGGCGGGCGTTGGCGGCGCGCGTGCCGGTGCCGCAGGGCGGCCGCGGCGAGGAGCGGCGGCGGGGCTGAGCCGGGGCGACCGCCGCGACGGCGCCGCCAGCGCCTGCCGCCCGGACCCGGGTGCGGCAGGCGACGCGCGAGGATTCTCGCGTTCGAGGGTGCCGCCGGCGCTTAGCTTCGCGCGTCGGTTCCGTCCGCCCCGTCCACGTCTCGCCCGCCCGATGCCCACCTCCGACCTCGTCGCCGGCGCCGCCGCCGGGCTGCTGCTCGGCGCCGCGGGCGCCGGCGCCCTCGCCTGGACCGCGGCCCGGGCGCGCGGCGCGGCGCAGGCCGCCGCGCTCGCCGCGCGCCTGGCGGAGCGCGAGGACGCGCTGCGCCGGGGCGACGCGGAGCGGGCCGCGGCGCAGGCGGCGCGCGGCGAGGCGGAGCGCGCCGCGGCCGCGTTAGGCGCGGAGCTCGCGGCCGAGCGCCGGGCCGCCGCGGGGGACGCGGCGCGGCACGCGCGGCTGCTCGAAACCTTCCAGAGCGCGAGTGCGGAGGCGCTGCGCGAGAACGGCGCGCACTTCCTCGCCCTCGCGCGGACGGCGCTCGCGAGTGCGGCGAGCGAGGCGAAGCAGGCCGGGATGGCGGACCTCGACGCGCGCGACGCGGCGCGCGCGGGCGCGGTGGCCGAGCTCGTCGCGCCGCTGCGCGAGTCGCTCGAGCGGGTGGGCGGGGCGGTGCACGCCGTCGAGGTCGCGCGCGCGGGCGCCTACGAGGGGCTGCTCGCGCAGGTGCGCGCGCTGGCCGACGGGCAGCGCGCGTTAGGCGCGCGCACGCAGCAGCTGGTCGACGCGCTGCGCACGCCGCACGCGCGGGGGCGCTGGGGCGAGGTGCAGCTCAAGCGCGTGTGCGAGATGGCCGGGATGCTGGAGCACTGCGACTTCGTCGAGCAGGTGCAGCTCGACGGGCCCGCGGAGGGGGGTGGGCGGCTGCGGCCGGACCTCGTCGTGAAGCTCCCCGGCGGCAAGGTGGTGGTCGTCGACGCGAAGGCGCCGCTGGAGGCGTACCTCGCGGCCACCGACGCCCCCGACGACGGCGCGCGGGCCGAGCGGCTGCGCGACCACGCGCGGCACGTGCGCGACCACGTGGCGAAGCTCTCGGCGAAGGCCTACTGGGGGCAGTTCGCCGAGGCGCCGGAGTTCGTCGTGATGTTCCTGCCGGGCGAGGGGGTGTTCGGCGCGGCGCTCGCGCACGACCCGGCGCTGCTGGAGGCCGGGGCGGCGCAGCGCGTGATCGCGGCGAGTCCGACGACGCTGATCGCGCTCCTGCGCGCGGTGGCGTACGGGTGGCAGCAGGAGCGCGTGGCGCGCAACGCCGAGCAGGTGAGCGCGGCCGGGCGGGAGTTGTACGACCGGGTGCGCGTGTTCGCCGCCCACTTCGGGGACATGCGGAAGGGGCTGGAGCGGGCGAGCGACGCGTACAACTCGGCCGTGGGATCGCTGGAGCTGCGGGTGCTGCCGCAGGCGCGGCGGTTGCGGGAGTTGGGGGCGACGAGCGCGGAGGATCTGGTGGGGCCGGAGCGGGTGGGGCGGGTGTTGCGGGGGGCGGACGATATTTGTTAGGCGCTGCGGGCCGGGGGAGTGGCGGGGGAGGATCGCGCGCGTGCCGGCGACCGCCGTGCTAACGTACTGCTAACGTGCCGCCAACGTCCCGCGTCACCCTCCCTCTGCCCTCCTCGTGGCCGATCTCGTTCTCGTCCACTCGTCCGACCCTGCCGCGCTGCTCGCGCACGTAGCCGCTCCGTTCTGCGTGGCGGGACGCCCCGCGGGGCCGCTGCCGCTCGTGGCCGTGCGGCAGGGCGGCGTGCGCGACGCGCTGCTCGACCGCGCCGCGCGCGCCGGGTGCGCGGGGTGGCTCGGCGCGCCGGTCGTGGTCTTCCACGAGCTGCCCGAGGTGCTCGCCGGCCCGATGGCGCCGCTCACCGCGTTCGAGCGGCGGGCGCTGCTGGTGCGCGCCGCGGAGGCGGCGCCGGGGCGCGCGCTCGCCGTGGGCGGGAACGGGCGCGGCCGGCCGGCGCGCGGGGTGCTGCGCGCGCTCGACGCGCTCGTCGGCGACCTCGTCGCGGAGCGCGTCACGCCCGCGGAGGCCGACGCCGCGTTCGCCGCGCTCTCCCCGGCGTCGACCGGCGCGGAGCACGACGACCCGTGGGCGCGCCTCCGCGACGCCGACGTCGCGGCCATCTACGCCGCGTACGTCGACGCCCTGGGCGCGCTGCCCCCGCTCGGCGCGCTGCGGCGCGTGGACGGGCGCGACGCGGTGGCGTGCGCCGCGGAGGCCGTCGCGGCGGAGCCGGACGCGGTGCGCGAGCGCCTGCGTGTGCCGTTCGGTGCCGCGGACGCGCCGCGAACCGTGTGCGTGCACGGGCTCGGCGACCTGCGGCGCGGGTGGGCGCGGCTCGTGGGCGCACTGCACGCCGCGCCGTTCGTGGACGAGCTGCGCGTGTCGGTGCTCGCCGAGGATGTCCATGCCGCGGCGGCGCGCCACGGGTCGCGGCACGCGGCGGCCCTGCGGTGCCGCGACCCGTGGGACGCGGCAGACGCCGACGCGGACGACGCGGAGCCGCTGGGGGAGGACGCGCTCGCGCACGCGCTGCTCGCGCGCGGGCCGGCGCGGGTGGAGCGCGCCGCGCCCGACCCCGAAGCCGCGGCGCGCCCGGCGGTGCTCGCGCACGTGCAGGACACCTTGCTCGGCGGCGCGGCGGGCGCGGCGTCGGCGCTCGCGTTGGGCCCGGAGTTCGAGCGTGTGGCGGCGCCGGTGCAGGGCGACGCCCCCGCGGCCGTGCGCGCGCTCGCCGCGCCCGACGTCGCGCGCGAGGCCGACCTCGTCGCGCGGCGCGTGAAGCGGCTGCTCGTCGAGGGGGACGGCGCCGGGCCGGTCGCGCCCCACCGCGTGCTCGTCGTCTCGCGCCAGGCGCGCCCGTATGGCGAGCGCGTGGTCGAAGCGCTCCGGCGGTACGGCGTACCGGTCACGGCGCGGCTCCGCGTCGCGCTGCCGCGCGTGGGCGCGGTGGGCGCGCTGCTGCGCCTCAGCGCGGCCGCAGCCGCGGGGTGGTCGCCGGCCTCGTTAGGCGCAATCGCCGGGTCGCCGTACTTCGCGACGGGGCTCGACGCCGCGGGGCTCGCCGCCGTCGCACGCCGGCGGGGGTGGGGGGCGGTGCGGGCCGTCCCGCTCTCGGAGTGGTCGGCCGCGATCGCGGCGTTCTGCGACGAGGCCGACGAGGACGAGCGCGCGCCGGCCGCGCTCGGCGGCGGGCGCGCGGAGGCGCTGCGCGACGCATTCACGGCGTTCGCCGCGACCGTCGGCGACGCGGACGCGCCGCGCGCACGTCGCGCGTGGATCGATCACACGCTGGGCCGGCTCGGGCGCGGCGGCGGCGGCGCTGCGGGCGGAGCGCGAACGTGCGGAGGGCGCGCGTGAGGGCGTGTTCGGGCTCTGTCGGATCGCGTGCCGCGCGCCGCACCGCGACCCGCAGGCGTTCGCGCGCGACGCGCTCGCGGTGGACGCCGTGCGGCGCGACGTCGAAGGGCTGGCGGCGCTCGGCGACGCGCTCGCCGCGTGGCGGACGGCGCTCGCGCTGGGCGACGGCGGGGCGGGCGCCCCGGACGCGTCGGGCGAGGTGCTCACCGCCGCCGCGTGGCACGACGAACTCGCCGAGGCGCTCGAGGACGCGGACCTCGCGCTCACCACGCCGCACCGGCGGGGCGTGCAGGTGGCGGAAGCGTCGGCCGCGGTCTGGCGCACGTGCGACCACCTGTTCGTCGTCGGCATGGAGGCGGGGAGCTTTCCCGCCGAGGGTGACGGGGGCGGGCTGTTCGCGGCGCACGAGCGGCGGGCGCTCGCGCGCGCGGGGCTTCCCGTCGACGCGCCCGACGCGTGGGCCGCGCGCGAGGCGTCGCTCTGGCGCACGCTCGCCGCAGGGGCCGCGCGCTCGTTGCACCTGAGCTACGCGGCGGGCGACGCGCGCGGCCGCCCGCAGTTGCCCTCGGCGTACTTCGACGACCTGGTCGGGCGCCTCGCCGGGCCCGCCGCATCGGCACCGGGCGCGGGCGAGCCGCCCTCCGGTGAGCCGGCCTCGTGGGTCGAGCGCGCGCGCGCGTCGGCCGTCGCGCCCGACACCGTCGCGGACGCGTGGTGCGCGGCGGACCTACACCTCGTCGCGGCCGCACGTGCCGCGGCCGACAGCGCCGCGGCGCGCGCGGAGTCGCGCGCGGTCCTGGCGCACCTCGCCGCCGAGGCGGGCGAGCGCGCGCTCGTGGCGCACGTGCTCGCCGTGGCGGAGCGGGAACGCGCGCGCGCGGCGCGGCGGGCCGTGCGCCCGGCGTCCCTGCCGCGCGAGAGCGTGCGCGCGTGGAACGGCGCGGTGACGAGCCCCGACCTGCGCGCGTGGCTCGCCGCGCGCTACGGCGACCGCGTGTGGAGTGCGGCGGAGTTGGAGCGCTACGGCCGCTGCCCGTGGGACTTCTTCGCACGCGACGTGTTGGGCGTGCGCGAACCCGACGCCCCGCCCGCCGACGCCGACGACGAGGCCAGCGCGTTCGGTCCGCGTGCGCGCGGCACGCTCGTGCACCGCGTGCTCGAGTTGCTGCACCGCGGGCTCGCGGAGGCGCACGGCGACGCCGCGCTCACGCGCGCCGCGCTGCGGCAGGCGGACCGGCTCGTGCCGCGCCACGTCGAGCGTGCGCTCGCGGAGGCCGAGGCCGACGGGCAGGCGGTGCCGCCCGCGCTGCGCGCGGTGGCGGCGGCCGAGCTGGCCGAGTCGGTGCTCGCGTACGTGGCGTGGGAGGTGGAGGAGAACGAGCGGACGTCGCGCGCCGCGACCCCGCAGCGGCGTCCGGCGGCGTTCGAGGTCGCGTTCGGCGTCGGCGGGATCGCGCCCGTGACGCTCACGCGCGACGGCCGCACGCTGCGCCTGCGCGGCCGCATCGACCGCGTCGACGAGTTCGTCGACCCGGCCCTGCGGGGGCTCACGTACGCCGTCGACTACAAGACGTCGACGGGCTCGCTCACGCCGGTCGGGCTGTACGAGCACGGCGGGATCCTGCAGTTGCCGCTCTACCTCCACGCGCTCGGCCGACTGCCCGAGGGGAAGTCGGGGGTGTGGGGCGGGGCGTACCAGATCGTGAAGCACGGCGGCGCGCGCACCGCGCACCTGCACCTCGCGAGCGCGGCCGCCAAGCGGGCGCGGGCGGCGGCCCCGGGCGCGCGCCAGGAGGAGGCCGAACGGCGGCTGCACGACGCGCTCGACCACGCGCTGTACCACGTGGACGGCATCGTCGCCGGCGTGTTTCCGGCGCAGATCCCCGCGTGCGTCACGGCCGGGTGCCCGCCCCACTGCGCGGTGCGCGACGCCTGCCGCGAGGTGCGGACGTGACCGCGCCCGCGCAGCGCACCTACACCGACGCCCAGCGCGAGGCCGTGCGCCGCGAGGGGCACACGCTCATCGAGGCGGGCGCGGGCTCGGGCAAGACGACCACCCTCGTCGCGAAGCTCGCGCACCACCTCGGCGCCGACGTCCTCCCGGGCGAGCGCGCCGCGCGCCCGTGCACGCTCGACGAGGTGGCCGCGATCACCTTCACCGAGGCGGCGGCCGCGGACCTCAAGGGCGCGCTTCGCGAGCGGCTGCACCGCGAGTACCGCGCGACGCGCGACGCGCGCTGGCGCCGGATGGCCTACGCCGTCGATGGCGCGCGCGTCGGCACGATCCACGGGTTCTGCGGCGGCCTGCTGCGCGAGTTCGGGGTGCGTGCGGGGCTGGACCCCGCGTTCCGCGTCCTCGACGAGGCGGAGGCGGCGGAGTTCCGGACGCGCGCGGCGCGCGAGGTCGTGCTCCGCACGTTAGGCGACCCCGCGGGGGGCGCGGCGCCGGCCGCGGCGCTCGCGCTCCGACTGGGCGTGGAGGGCCTGGTGCGCGAGGCCGCGCGCCTCGCCGCCGCGGGCGACGCGCTGGACGCCGCGCGCGAGGCCGGCTGCGCGCCCGGGCGCGACGGGCCGCGCGCGGCGCCGTCGTCGGCGCACCTCGAGCGGCTGCGCGCGGCCGTTTCGGCCGCCGCGTCCGCGGGCGCGGCGCCGGCGTGGGACGAGCGGCTCGACGGCGAGGCCGCCGCGCTCGGCGCGACGCTGTTGGGCATCGCGGGCGAGGTGCGGGCGCGGCACGCGACGGCGCTCGCCGCGGCGGGCGCGCTCGACTACGACGCGCTCGTCGCGGGCGCGCGCGCCCTCCTGACCGACCACCCCGGCGTGCGGCGCGCGGTGCGCGCGCGGCTCCGCTGGCTGTGCGTCGACGAATTCCAGGACACCGATCCCGCGCAGCGCGACGTCGCGTACCTCGTCTGCGGTGTGCGCGAGGCGCTCGACGCGCTGGACGCCGCTCCCGGCGGCTCGCCCGCGCCGAGGGGGTTCGCGCTGTCCGCGCCCTCGCTCTGCGTGGTCGGCGACCCGAAGCAGAGCCTCTACGCGTTCCGCGGGGCCGACGTCTCGCTCTGGGACGCGGTGGCCCGCGACTTCGCCCGGCTCGGCGCGCCGCGGATCGCGCTCGACACGAGCTTTCGGAGCGGGGCCGCGCTCGTCGACTACGTGAACGCGGCGTTCGGCGCGCTCATGCCCGCCGTGGACGACGAGGCGGCGCCGAGCCACGAAGTCCGGTTCCGCCCGCTGCGCCCCGCGCCCGACGCGTCGCGTGCGGACGGCGCGGTGGAGATACTGCTCGTCGACTCTCCCGACGACGCACGCACCGTGGACGTACGCCGCACGGCGGAGGCCCGCGCCGTGGCCGCGCGCGTCCGCGCGCTCCTCGCCGGTGGCACGCCCGACGGCGCGGCGGGGCTACGGCCGCGCGAGGTCGCGCTGCTCTTTCGCAACCGGACGCACATGGCCGCCTACGAGGACGCGCTGCGCGCGGCGGGGGTGCCGTGCCACGTCGCGGGCGGGGCCGGGTTCTACGGCGCGCGCGCGGTGCTCGATTGCGGACTCCTGCTGCGCGCGGTCTCGGACGCGCACGACGACGTGGCGTGGCTCGGGCTACTCCGCTCGCCGCTGGTCGGGCTCACGGACGACGCGCTGCTGCGCGTGCGACGGGCCGACCCCGAGGCACCGCTCGCGCTGGCGTTCGCGCGCGCGGCCGGGGCGACGGACGTGCCGCCCGGGGCGGCCGCGCACGCGTTCGCCCCCGACGACGCGCGCGCCATCGCCTCGGCGCGCGCGTGGCTCGACGAGCTCGCCCTTCTGCGCGACCGCGTGCCCGTGGCCGCGCTGCTGGAGCGCGCGCTCGAGCGGACGGGCTATGCGGCCGTGCTGCTGCGCGGACCCGACGGCGCGCGCGCGCTCGCGAACGTGCGCAAGCTCGTGCAACTCGCCGACGCCTTCGACGCGAGCGCGGACGCGGGCGGCGCGTCGCTCGCCGCGTTCGTCGCGTGGCTCGACCGGCGGCGCGCGGCGGAGGCGCGGCGCGAGGCGCGCGAGGGCGAGGCGCCGCTGTACGGGGCCGGCGAGGACGTGGTCACGCTCGCCACCGTGCACGGCGCGAAGGGGCTCGAGTGGGAGGCCGTCGTGCTCTGCGACCTCGAACGCGACGCGGCCGGCGGCGGGTTCGGCCCGCCCGCGTGCCTGCTCGACCCGGCGTTAGGCGCGACGCTGCGGCTGCAGGAGCGCGCGCCCGGCGCGAAGGTCACCCGCGTCGCCGCCGCGTGGACGTGCGCGCAGGCGGGCGCGGCGGCGCGCGAGCTGGCGGAGGAGCTGCGCGTCGCGTACGTCGCGGCGACGCGGGCGCGCGCGCGGCTCATCCTCCCCGCGCGCGTCGCCGGCGCGGGCGCGAAGCCGGCGGCGGCGGCGTGCCCCGCGCGCTGGCTGCTCGGCGCACTCGGCCTAACGGACGGGATCGCGGCACGGAGTGCCGCACAGGGCGCGGCGGGCGACGCCGCGGGCGAGGCACGGCCGGAGCACGCCGAGGTGGCGGCCGCCGAGCTGGCGTTCGCGGACGTGGCGGGCGAGGCGCGACTCGACCCCGCGCTGCTCCGGCGTGTGGCGGGGGTGGACGCGGTGCCGTTCGGGCGGCGGTCGGCGACGGAGCTGATGGCCTTCGAACGGGACCCCGCCGCGCACCGGCGGCAGTACGTGCTCGGCCTGCGCCCCGAGCCGGCGGCCGGCGTGCCGCACGAGGCGCGCGGAGCCGGTGCGGCGCCCGCGCTCGACGCCCGAACCGCCGGCGACCTCGTGCACCGGCTGCTCGAAGAGGACGGCGGCGTCGCGCGCGACGCTCGGCGCGACCTCGAAGCCCTGCTGGAGCGCGAAGGGATGGGTGGGCTGCCGCCGGCGGAGGTCGCACGCATCGCGCGGCTCGTCGAGGCGACCCGCGCGCACCCCGACGTGCGGCGGCTGCTGGACGCCGAGGCGGTCGAGCGCGAGCTGGCGTTCACCTGGTTCGCCGTGGTCGACGGCACGCCGCACGTGCTGCACGGGGCGATGGACCTCGTCGCCCGAGTGGCGGACGCGGCGCGCGCGGGCGGGTCCGCGGTCGAGGTGCTCGACTACAAGACCAACCGCGTCGCGGCCGGGGGCGAGGCGGGTGTGGCTGCGGGGTACGCGACGCAGCGCGCGCTGTACGCGGCCGCCCTCGCCGCGATCCACGCCGAGCCCGCGGCGTTCAGCTTCTTCTTCCCCGCGTCGGGCGGCGGGTCGCGCCACGAGTTCGACACGGCCGCCGTGGCGGCGGCGCGCGCCGCCGTCGAAGCACGGCTACGCGCGACCGCTGCGGCGGCGGCCGCGGAGCGGGCGCGCGGGGCGCCGGCGCCGTGAGCCCAACGACGAGCGGGGCGGCCGGGGGCCTGCGCCGCCCGTCGGTGCGCCGCGGCGCGCGGGATCGCGCGTTCCGTTTCTGCGGGCGGAGTGGCGCTACCTGCTGATGCTCAACTACGACGTCGACCCGGCGCTGCTCGCGCCGCTCGCGCCCCGCGGCACGGTGCTCGACCTCTACCGCGGTCGCGCGATCGCGAGCATCGTCGGCTTCCGCTTCCTTCGCACGCGGCTGTTAGGCGTCCCGGTCCCGTTCCACCGCGACTTCGACGAGGTGAACCTGCGCTTCTACGTGCGGCGCGAGCTGCCCGGCGGCGAGGTGCGGCGCGCGGCGACGTTCGTGCGCGAACTCGTGCCGCGGGCCGCGATCGCGGTGGTCGCGCGCCTCGGGTACAACGAGCCGTACCGCGCGGTGCCGATGCGCAGCGTCGCGCCGCGGGGGCCGACGGACGCACCCGGGCGGGTCGCGTACGAGTGGCGCACCGCCGGCCGCTGGCAGCGCGCGGCCGCGACGGCGGTGGGCGCGCCCACGGCGCCGTCCGCCGGTTCCGAGACGGCGTTCGTCGCCGAGCACTACTGGGGGTACACGCGCCAGCGCGACGGCGGGACGGTCGAGTATCAGGTGGAGCACCCGCCGTGGCGAACGTGGGCCGTGGAGCGCCCGGAGTTCGACGCCGACGTGCGCGGGCTGTACGGGGCGGCGTGGGAAAGCGCGCTCGCGGCGGCGCCGGCGAGCGCGTTCGTCGCCGAGGGCTCGGCGGTGGCGGTGTACCCGCCGCGTCGCGTGGTGGCGAGCGGCTGAACCGGGCGCGCCCGGGCCGCTTATCCTTCGTCGCGCCGTGAGTCAGTCGGCCGCACGGCGTGCCACCGCGGCCGACCACCTTCTCCGTCCAGTTCGCTCCGACGATGCAGGCACTGCAGATCGATCGCCACGGCCCCGTCGACACGCTCACCCCGCGCGACGTAGCTCCGCCTCCGCTCGGTCCGGGCGACGTGCGCGTCGAGATCGAGGCCGCGGGCGTCAACCCGAGCGACGTGGTGAGTGCGGAGGGCCGCTTCCCGCACTCGCCCCTGCCGCGCGTGCTCGGGCGCGACTTCGCGGGGCGCGTGATCGAGGGGCCGCCCGAGTGGGTCGGCGCTGCGGTGTGGGGATCGGGCGGCGACCTCGGCATCAGTCGCGACGGCACGCACGCCGAGCAGGTGGTGCTGCCGGCCGGTGCGGTGTCGCGCCGTCCGGCGCGACTGTCGGCGGCGGAGGCGGCCGGGGTGGGCGTGCCGTTCGTGACGGCGTGGACGGCGCTCGTCGACACGGCCCGGCTCGCGGAAGGCGAGTGGGTGATCGTGTCGGGCGCGGCGGGCGCGGTCGGGCGCGCGGCGGTCGAGATCGCGGCCGCGCGCGGCGCGCGCGTGGTCGCGCTCGTGCGGGGTGCGGAAGAGGACGGGCGACTCGACCGGAGCAAGGTCGCCGCGGTGGCGCACTCCGACGCGAACGACCTCGGCGACGTGGTGCGCGAGGCGACCGGCGGGCGCGGCGCGGACGTGGCCCTCAACGGGGTCGGGGGGGCCATCTTCCAGCCGCTGCTCGACGCGCTGGTCGAGGGTGGGCGGCTGGCGGTCTACGCCGCGGTGGCGGGGCGCGAGGTGACGCTCGACCTGCTCGCCTTCTACCGGCGGCGGTTGCAGCTGTTGGGCGTCAACACGGGAGCGATCGACGCAGTGCGGGGCGCGCACATCCTGGCCGAACTCGCGCCGCTGTTCGACGAGGGCACGCTGCGGCCGCTGCCGCTCACGGAGCGGTACCCGCTGTCGCAGGCGGCGGAGGCGTACGGGCGGGTGGCGGGCGGCGCGCGGGGGAAGGTCGTGCTGGTGCCCGACCGCCGGGTGGCCTGACGTGGAGCCCGAGCCCGTGGCCGATCTGCGCGCCGCCTTCGGCGCGATCGACGTCTATCTGTTCGACCAGCTCCTGCGCGGCAACATCCCGCCGGGCAGCACGATCCTCGAGGCGGGCTGCGGCAGCGGCCGCAACCTCGTCTACTTCCTCCGTGAGGGCTACCGCGTGCTCGGCGCCGACGCCGACCCCGCCGCGATCGCGGACGTGCGACGCCTCGCCTCGGAGCTCGCCCCCGCCGCCGCGGACACGCCGGTCGACGCGTTCCGCGCGGAGCCCGTGGAGGCGATGACCTTCCCCGACGCCATCGCGGACGTCGTCGTCAGCAGCGCGGTGCTGCACTTCGCGCGCGACGCCGCGCACTTCGAGGCGATGCTGCGCGGCACGTGGCGCGTGCTCCGCCCCGGCGGCCTGCTCTTCTGCCGTCTCGCCGGCCGCACGGGGCTCGACAACCACGTGCACCCGCTCGGCCGCGGCCGCTACCTCCTCCCCGACGGCGCCGAGTGGTTCCTGGCCGACGAGGCGACGCTGCGCGCCGCGACGGACTCGTTAGGCGGCGAACTGCTCGACCCCATCAAGAGCACCGTCGTGCACGGGCGCCGCACGATGATGACGTGGGTCGTGCGGCGCGGGGCGGGCGGCGCGGTCGCCTGACGGCGGGCTATCGCGCGCCCAGCACGTCCGCGCGCGGCGGCCGCCACGGCGGCACGCCCGCGGGGCACGAGGTCGGGTGCGCCGGGATGCGGAACCCCGCGAATCCGGCCCCGCCGCCGCGGTCGTAGCGCAGGTCCTCGAGCGTGAGGGCGTCGGGCCCGTCGGGCGCCCACGCCGGCACGCGCGCGAAGCGCAGCACCGCCGCCGCCCAACAGTTGTCGCGGCCGAGCGCGACGAGCTCGGCGAGCGGCGCGGCCCACGTGCGCTCCCACCGCACACCGGGCGTCGACGCCCGGGTCGGGACGCGCATCGGCAGGCTCGGCGCTCCGGCCAGCCCCCCGGGCGGGGGAGCGCAGCGCGCGGCCGGCACGAGGCCGGGCAGCGCGGCGGCCCACGCGGTGGTCACGCGGTAGGTCGCCGCGCCCGCCGGGCCGGCCGTCTCGACCGCGATCGCGCGGGCGCAGAGCGGGTCGGCGGGCGCGGGCGTGATCACGACGTCGACCACGCGCGCGCCGCCCGGCCCGCCGCCTAACGCCGCCGCGGCGACCACCTGCGCCCGCGCCGCGCGCGCGCCCGCCCCGAACGCCAGCTCGGCGGCGAGCCAGCCCGCGACGCCGAGCGCGGCGCGCGCGCCGCCCCCGAGCCGGGCGCACGCGGCCACGGCGAGGGCAGCGCCCACGGTGAGCGCCAGCGCGGCGGGCCGGGGCACGAGCGACACCCCCCACGCGAGCGCGAGTGCGGCGCCGAGCACGAGGCCGAGGGCGACGCGGGCGCCCGGGCGCCGCGCGGCGAACAGCAGCGGCGGCACCGCGGCCACCCACAGCCACGGCTCGACGATGAATACCGAGTCGCCGTAGTGCCAGGTGTTGTCGAACGGCGAGAACGGGTGCACGCCGTAGTCGTTGGTCCAGTCGAGCGCGAGGTGGCTCAGCACCGCGACGACGATCAGCGCCAGCAGCCACCACCGGTCCGCGCGCGTCGCGGTTCGCGCCGCGGCGACGGCCACCCCCCACGTCACGACCGCTCCCGCGGCCGCGGCGAGCAGCGTGTGCGTGTAACCCCGGTGCTGGAGCAGCGATGCCAGCGGGTCGAGCCGGCGGGCCGCGCCGTATAGCACGTCCACGTCGGGCAGGTTGGCGGCGACCACGGCCGCGATCGCCGCCGTCGGCCGGTATGCGGCACCCGGCGCCTCGCGGTCCCACACCCGCCGCGCCCGCCACGCCGATTCGGCGAGCAGCAGCCCGGCGAGCGAATGGGTGATGTTGTCCACCCGGCCTAACTTACGCGAGACCGGTCCACCGCAGGACCACGACAGGACGTCCGCAATGCGCCCCATCCCCGCCCCGCCGCGCCCGCGCGGCGCGCCCACGACGCGCACCCTCGCACTCGCCGCGGGCGTCGCACTCGCTCCCGCGTTCGCCCCCGCGCGCGCCCTCGCCCAGCTGCAGCCGGCCGACCGCGCGTTCTGGGCGGCCGCGGGAGCGGCGCTCGCCGGCACGGCCGCGACGGACGGCTGGCTCCGCCGTGAACTGCATCGCCCGGGCGCGCCCGTCGTGCAGGCGACCGCGCGCGCCGTCGAGCCGCTCGGCCTCGCCCGCACCGCGCTCATCGGACTCGGCGGCAGCTTCGCCGCCGCGGAGTTGAGCCGGCAACCCGCGTGGGCGCGCGCGACGCTCCGCGTCGCCGCGGGCTACGTCGCGGCCGACGCGGTGACGTCGGTGCTCAAGCCCCTCGTCGGGAGGGCGCGACCATACGCCGGCGACGGCGCGTATCACTTCCGCCCGTTCGCGGGCACCGACCGCGAGCACTCGTTCGCATCGGGACACGCGACGCACGCGTTCGCCCTCGCGGCCGGCATCGCCGACGAGACGCACCGCCCGTGGGTCGGCGCGGTCGCGTACGGCACCGCGGCGCTCGTCGGGTGGTCGCGCGTGCACGACGACGCGCACTGGGCGAGCGACGTCGTCGCGGGCGCGATCGTCGGCACCGCGGCGAGCTTCACGACGCGCCACTGGCTCGCCCGCCTCGCGCGGCGCCACCACGCGCCTTGACGTTCCTCGACCGCGGCCCGCCGGCCCGCGCCACGCGCCTAGAACGCGTACCGCACGCGGCAGTACGGCAGCTCCGTGCCTAACAGCTCGCCCAACGCCCGGACGTAGCGCCCCTTCGTCCCGGTCCGGTACCGCACGTTGCGCTGCCCCTGCTCGCTCTCCTTGGCCTCCTGGTTGTCGGGCGTCCAGAGCAGCGCCTCCGCGGCCGGGTGCCAGCCGAGATTCACCAGGTGCAGCGCCTCGTTGTGCGTGAGGAAGATGACCTCGCACGCGAGCTGCGCCTTGGCCGCGGGCGACAGTGCGTCGTCGACGTCTCGCAGCAGCGCCCGCCAGTCGTCGAGCCACCCGTCGTAGACGACCACCGGCGAGAAGTTGAGGTGCACCTCGTACCCGGCGGCCACGAAGTCCGACGCCGCGGCCAGCCGCCGCGGGACGGGCGACGTGCGCACGTCGAGCACGCGCGCCACGCGGGGCGGCATGAGCGAGAAGCGCACGCGCGTCCGCCCGCGCGGGTCGTAGTCGAGCAGGGCGGGGTTCACGTACTTCGTGGCGAAGCTCGCCTTCACGTTGGGCAGGGCGCCGAAGCGCGCGACGGTGTCGCGGACGTTGTCGCTCACGAGCGCGTCGACCGAGCAGTCGCCGTTCTCGCCGACGTCGTACACCCACGCCTCGGGGTCCACCTGGTTGGGCTCGCGCTTGGGGCCGAGCCGGCGCGCGTGGCGCTCCAGGAAGCCGAGCACCTCGTCGGCGTTCACGAACGTGGTGATCGGGTTCGCGTGGCCCTTGCGGCGCGGGACGTAGCAGTACGCGCAGGCCATGGCGCAGCCGTTGGACAGTCCGGGCGCGATGTAGTCCGCGCTCCGCCCGTTAGGCCGGCACGAGAGCGACTTGCGAACGCCCAACACGAGCGTGTCGCGCTTCACCCGCGTCCAGTCCTTCACGAGCCCCTCGTTGCCGTGCAGCCCCGGGATGTTCCAGTGCGACGGCACCTCGACGCGCTCCGCGTCGGGGAAGCGGGCGAGGATCTCGCGGCCGCGCGGGTAGGCGGCCACCCCGGGCTCGAGGTAGATGCGGCCGACGCGGAGCAGGCGCCCCGTCGGCGATCCGCCCGCCGGCGCGGCGAGCGCCTCGGCCGCGCTCTCCGGGGCGTCCGCCGCGGCGGGGAGTGGCGCCGCCGGCGGGGGATCGAACAGGTCGAGCGTCTCGGCGTCTGACTCGAGCACTGGGAGGCGGGCCATGGCGCGACGTCCCGGGCAGGGCCCGTGCCGCATCGGGACGGCGGCAGGGCGACTTCCGCGCGACCACGCTCACCCTCGCGGCCGGCGTTCGCCGCGCCCCGGGAGTAGCGCTCCGGCGCGCGCGCGGCAGTATACGGCGCGCCGACGCTTGTTCCCATTTGCCCCGGAGTGTTTTCGATGACCACGGACGGCGCACGGGCCCGCGTGACGGGTATCGGCGGCGTGTTCTTCAAGGCGCGCGACCCCGCCGCGCTCGCGGCCTGGTACCGCGAGCACCTGGGCGTGCCCGTCGAGGGGGGCGGGACGTACGCCATGTTCGGCGCCGGGCCGGGCGGCAAGGAAGCCAGCGACGATCCGCTCCTCACCGTGTGGTCGACCTTCCCCGCGGACACGGGCTACTTCGGCGCGGGCCCCGCGGGCTGGATGGTCAACTACCGCGTGACCGACCTCGACGCGATGCTCGCCCAGCTGCGCGCGGCGGGCGTGTGGGTTTCCGACGAGGTGCAGGCGGAGTCATACGGGCGCTTCGGGTGGGCGGCCGACCCGGAGGGCACGCGGTTCGAGCTCTGGGAGCCGCCCCAGTAGCGCCCAACGGACCGCGCCGGCGACGGCGCGGTCCGCAGCCGCTACCGTCCGTGCGCGAGCGGGACGCCCTCGGGCGAGCCGCGGTGCAGGAGGTCCGGAAGCGGCGTGCCGTCCTCGGTGAAGGCGAGCGACACCGAGTTGAGGCAGTAGCGCTCGCCCGTGGGCGGCGGTCCATCGGGGAAGACGTGGCCGAGGTGCCCGTCGCAGCGGGCGCAGCAGATCTCGACGCGCGTCATGCCGAAGCTCGTGTCGCGCACGAACGCGACGTGCCGCGCGTCGAGCGGCGTGAAGAAGCTCGGCCACCCCGTGCCCGACTCGAACTTCGCGTCGGAGCGGAAGAGCGGCAGCCCGCACTGGCGGCAGGTGTACGTGCCCGCCTCCTTGTGCGCGTTGAAGACGCCGCAGAACGGCGCCTCCGTGCCGTGCGAGAGCAGCACGTGCCGCTCCTCGTCCGTCAGGTCGGCCGCGAGGGCGCGGCGTTCGGTGGCGTCCGGCGGGGTGAGGTCGAAGCCCGACGCGGAGCGCGCGCCGGTGGCGGCGTCGGGCGGGGTGAAGGCGGTCGTCATGAGAGCTGGGTGTGCGGGTACGAGACGTACGCGGGGCGCGAGGTAGCACTGGCTTCTGATACCCCGCGCGCCCGTCTCAGTGCTCGCGCCCCTCCCCGGGCTCGGTCGCGCGGGCGGCGGCCGCTGCCACCGGCGCGGGGGAGCGGTCGCGATTGACGTCGAGCGCGTTCCAGTTGGCGAGCGCGTTGAGCACCATCGCGTAGCTCCCCTGCGTCTCGTAGCGCCACATCGGGCGGATGCCGAAGAGGATCACGTGCCCGCGGCCCAACGGCGCGTCGACCACCGCCGCCTTGCCCGCCAGCTCTCCACCGTTTTCCAGCTGTCCCGACACGAGCAGCGAATCGGCGTTCGGGTCGAACCGCAGCACCACGCGCGCGCGCTGGCGCTCGGTCGCGCCGGTGATGGCCGTGTCGGCCACGTTCTGCATCACCGCGCGGGTGCGCGCGTCGGCCGCCGCGTTCTCGTTGGCCTGCACCGCCAACACCGGCGCCTGGTTGAAGTACACGGGCATGGAGCCGGCCTCGTAGCCGTAGAGCACCGGGTGCGTGCGCTCGACCGCCTGCGCGCGGTAGACCGCGCCGTGCGCGACGAGCCGCGGCGTGGCGACCACGCTCACCGTCGGGTTGAAGCCCATGTCGACCGGAAGGCGGACCGAGTTCCCTTCGGTCACCAGCAGGCCCCCGCGCTCGACGAAGTGGTGGAGTGCGGCCACGCCCTCGTAGCCCATCCCCGGGCGCAGGTCGTCGGTGGAGTCGGGGGTGCCCGCGAAACTCGGCGTGATCGCGGAGCGCCGCCACGGGATCGGCGGCCCGACCATCGGGCGGCCGTTGACGAGCTGCGCGGACGTGCCGTTCGCGTGCGGGAAGAGCACCACGTCGAAGCGGTCGAGGAAGCGCGGGTCGCGCAGGCGCTGCGTCGAGACGTAGGTGAACGGCACGCCCATCTCGTCGAGTGCGTGGCGCAGCCAGCCCTCGTTCTGCGTCTCGAGCCAGGTGTGCACGAAGGCGATGCGCGGCAGCGCGACGGCGTGCGCGCGCACGGCCGGCGCGGCGGCGAGCGCCGTCGCGGCGAGCCCCAACCGCTCGACCGCGGCGCGCGTGGCGGGCGTGTTGGCGAGGAGCGCCGTGCCGGCCGGGAAGCTCGCGCCGCCGGCGGCGAAGGCGGTGTCGGCCACCGTCACGCGCGCGCCGGCGACCTGCCAGGGAAGCGTCGCCGACCGCCAGTCGCCTAACGGCGCGACGGCGAGCGTGGGCCCGGCGCCCGCGACCGCGCCGGCCACGCGCGCCTCGACGGTCAGGCGCTGCATGGGGCGGGTCAGCACCGACGAGTCGTTGACCGTGTGGACGGTCACGTGCCGGAGCTTGTCGAGCGACCACCCGGTGTCGTCGTAGGGCGACGGGTCGTCGGGGCGGTAGCGCTGCACGGCGAGCACGGTGCGGACGAGTGCCGTGTAGGGCTGGTCCATGCGCACGACCCAGTCGCCGGCGTGGACCTGAACGGTGGACGCCGCGCCGGCGCTGTCGCGCCGGGCGCGGTGCGTCGTGTCGGCGTCGGCGCCGCGCGCGAGCGTCTCGCTTCCGCGCCGCCCCGTGCCGCCCGCGCTGTTCGGGTTCGCCGGCGCGGCGCGTTCGACCACCGCGGGCATCGTCCCGACGGTGAAGTCGCCGGTCGCGACCTGCACCTCGCTCCCGGTGCGGCGGAAGTAGTTGACGAGGTCCGCCGCCTCCGCCGCGCGCCGCTGCCCGCGCGGGATGACGAACGCGTAGGGCGCCGAGGTCCGCCCGCGGTCGACCATGCGCCGCGCCTTGAGCGCGAAGTTCTCGAGGAACGTCTCCTTGTTGCGCGCCACGTAGTCGAGCGCGACCAGCACGCCCGACTCCTGGTAGTTGATGTTGCTCCGGATGCACCACTTGACCCCGTTCACCGGCGGGCTCGGCCGGTCCCACTCGCGCGAGACCTGCGCGGCGGGGAGGTTCACGACGTGGCAGTCGGCGCCCGACGACGTGTACGTCTCGTAGAAGCGCCCGATCGCGTTGTGGAACTGCGCGATCCCGAACATGTAGTTGGGCGCCCACCCGTCGTAGAAGCCGTGCGTCCACACGCCCGGCAGCCCGCGCTTGGTGAGCTCCGTGATCTCCTGGTAGGCGAGCGTGTGCCACTCGTCGACCACCACCGGGTCGAACTCGTCGTTGTACGGGCCGGTGCCGGTGCTCGCGTACAGGAAGGGCACGCTCTCGTGCAGGTCGTGCAGCACGGTCGGGTGCCAGTACAGCCCGCCGTCGTTGATGTGCTGTGACAGCTTCAGGCTCAGCACCAGCCCGTCGCGGTTGTTGTCGTGCGCGACGTACTTGCCCCAGTACACGAGCGGCACGCCGCCGCGCCCGACCTTGAGCTGGCGCTCGAGCGCGTACGCGTCGACGGCGCGGTCGCGCCCGTCGGTCTCGGTCACGGGGGTGACGAGCGTGATCACGCCGTCGCGGACGCGCCGCACGTTGGGCGCGTCGCTCACCGCGAGCCGGTACACGAGCTCCATCAGCATCTCGGGGCTCCCCGTCTCGGGGGAGTGGATGGAGCCGGTGAGCCAGTAGATGGGCTTGGCCTGCGCGATCAGCCGCGCGCGCTCCGCGTCCGCGAGCCCGCGCGGGTCGGCGAGCCGCCCGGCCATCGCGCGGTAGTCGTCGAGCCGGGCGATGGTCGCCTCGTCGGCGACCGCGACGGCGAGCATCTCGCGCCCCTCCTCGCTGGTGCCTAACGAGAACACCTTCACCCGCGGCGACGCCGCCGCGACCGCGCGCAGGTACCGGTTGATGTCGGCCACCTTGCTCAGCCGGCCGACGGTGCCCGGGACGTAGCCGAGGAACTTGAGCGGGGTCGGGACCGCGGCCGATGCGGGCAGGTGGTCGACCAACTCGGTGGAGAACTTCCAGTGCGGGTCGGTGGGCGTCAGCGCGCGGATCTGCGCGGTGTAGGCCGAGTCGAGGGGCTCGGCCGGCTGCGCGCCGGCGGCGGAGGCCGCGGCGGAGGCTGCGAGCGCTCCGACGGCGAGCGCGCGGGTGGTGAAGGCGGCGGACGGAAGGCGGGTGGCCATGGCGGGGCGGGGCGCGCGGGGCGGGGGAGGGGCGTTGATGGCCTTACGCCCGCGCCGCAGGCGGCGTTGAGGCGCGGTGGACCGGTCGCGTGCGACCGGGCCGTGCGCTGGAAGGTCCAGCCGCGGCTGACTCCCTCTCGGGCATCGGTAGATTATGCCGAATGACCGTCCGCATCGGCCCCGCCGGGTGGTCCTACAAGGATTGGGACGGCATCGTGTACCCGGCGCCCCGCCCGCGCGACTTCGACCCGCTCACCTACGTGGCGGGGTACTTCGACACCGTCGAGGTGAACAGCACCTTCTACCGCCCGGCTTCCCCGGCGGCCGCCGGGGGCTGGGTCGAGCGCGCCGCAGCCGGCGAGCGCGCCCGCGACCGCTTCCGCTTCACCGCGAAGCTCTGGCAGCGGTTCACGCACGAGCGAGACGCCGCCTTCACCCCGGCCGACGTCGACGCCGTGCGCCGCGGCTTCGACGTGCTCGCCGACGCCGGACGGCTCGGCGCGGTGCTCGTCCAGTTCCCCTGGTCCTTCAAGCGCGACGACGCCGGCCGCGAGTGGCTCGACGACGTCGCGCGGGCGTTCGGCCGCGGCGGGGCGGGGTACCCGCTCGCGCTCGAGGTGCGCCACGCGTCGTGGAACGTGCCCGCCTTCTACCGGGGGCTCGCCGAGCGCGGGATCGGCTTCGTCAACGTCGACCAGCCGCTCTTCGCCCGGTCGTTAGGCCCGAGCGCGACGGCCACCGCGCCGGTCGGCTACGTGCGGCTCCACGGCCGCAACTACGAGGACTGGTGGCGCCCCGACGCCGGCGTGGAGGCGCGCTACGACTACCTCTACTCGGCCGCCGAGCTCGCGCCGTGGGCGGAGCGCACGCGCGAGGTCGCCGCGGCCGCGCCCGAGGTGTACGTGGTCACCAACAACCACTACCGCGGGCAGGCGGTCACCAACGCGCTGATGCTCGAGGCGATGCTCGCGGGCGCGCCGGCGGCCGCGCCGCCCGGGGTGGTCGCCGCGTACCCCGAGGCGCTCGCCGGGTACGCGACCGCGACCGCCTAACGCATGGCCGCGGGCGCGCCGGACCCGGTCGGGTACGCGTACACCGCCGCCGGCCGGCCGAACAGCTCGATCGTCTCGTCGGCCGTCGCGCCGAGGCGGGTCGCGACGCTCGCCGAGGCGACGTTGTCGGGGTGGATGAGGCTGATGACGCGGTCGCGCGCGAGCACCCCGCGCGCGTACTCCAGCGCCGCCCGCGCGCCCTCGGTCGCGTACCCGCGCCCCCAGAACGGGCGGGCGAGCACGTACCCGACCTCGCACCCGGGCCATCCGTCGGGCTCGTAGCATCCGACGCGCCCGACGAGCGTCCCTGTGGCGCGCTCCTCGACGGCCCAGAGCCCGAAGCCGCGCAGCCCCCAGTGCCCGATGATGAGCGCCAGCTGCCGCCACGCGTCCGCGCGCGACAGCGGCCGCCCGTCGCCGAGGTACCGGGTGACCGCGGGGTCGGCCATCATCGCGACGTACGCCTCCACGTCGCGTGGCGCGAAGCCGCGCAGCAGCAGGCGCTCGGTCGTGAGGCGCGGAACGGCGCCAGCCCCCGCGTCGGCGGTCACGGAGAGCGAACGTCGGGCACGGGCGACCGGGCCGCGTCCGCGGCGCGCGGGTCGGGAGGGCGCCCGGCCGTGACGCCCGCCGGGCGTACGACTGGCCCCGTCTCGAGCAGCACCCCGCCCGCGACCCGCGGCCGGGCGCACAGCCAGAGGAGAAACAGCGCCAGCGGCGGGATCGCGACACACAGCGCGAAGGCGAGCAGCCCCGCCGAGCCCGCCCAGGCGGTCGTGCCGTGTTCCGTCACCTGCAGCGACACGCCGGCGTCGCCGGCGCTCAGGCTCACACCGCCGTGGCTCGCGCGGTCGCTGGCGAGGCGCCAGACCGCAGGTACCGCGCGTCCGAGCGCCGCACCGGCGAGCGCGATCCAGTAGGCGACCCAGGCGGCAAACAGCCACCACGCGTGCCAGCGGCGGCGAGGGGTGGGCGGGGCGGCGAAAGGCACGCCGGAAGCTTCGCGCGCCGACCGCGTGCGCGCCAGACCGGAGATCACAGCGCCCTCGCGCTCCGCGGCGTAACAGCGATGCACGGTCCCCACCCCCGCCCGCACCCATGCCCATCCGCCCCGCCGTCGCCCCTGCCGTCCTCGCCGCGCTCGTCGCCGCACACGTCGCCGCGATCGCCGCCCGCCCGTCGCCCGCGGCCGCGCAGGCGGACGCGCCGCCCCCGCCCCGACAGGAGCCCGCGCCCGCGGGCCCCACGCGCCTGCTGCGAACGCCGAGCGTGAGCGCGGCGCACATCGCCTTCGCCTACGGCGGCAACATCTGGATCGTCGACCGCGCGGGCGGGGCCGCCCGCCGTCTCACGAGCACGCCCGGCGAGGCGAGCAACCCCAAGCTCTCGCCCGACGGCCGCTGGGTCGCCTACAGCGCCGACCTCGGCGGCAATACCGACGTGTACGTCGTGCCCGCGTTGGGCGGCGAGCCGCGCCGGCTCACGTGGCACCCGGGCGCCGACATGGTGCAGGGGTGGACGCCGGACGGGCGGCGCGTGGTGTTCGCGTCGGGGCGCGCGACCGACGCGCCCACGCCGGTGCCGCGGTTCTGGACGGTGGCGGTCGACGGCGGGCCTGAGACGCCCATGCCGATGCCGCGCGCGTACCAGGGCAAGATCTCGCCCGACGGCCGCCGCCTCGCCTACCGGATGGCCAACAGCTGGGACGAGGAGCGCCGCCACTACCGCGGCGGGCAGAACCGCCCGGTGTGGATCCTCGACCTGCAGACGATGGCCGTCGAGACCGTGCCGTGGACCGACTCGAAGGAGCTCGACCCCGTGTGGGTGGGCAACGACGCCGTGTACTTCCTGTCGGACCGCGACGGGGTGCAGAACGTGTGGGCGTACGACACGCGGTCGAAGCAGGTGCGCGAGGTGACGCATTACCACGGGCGCGACTTCGACGTCAAGTCGCTCGACGCGACGCCTAACGCAGTGGTGTTCGAGCAGGCCGGCGTGATCCACGAGCTGGACCCGGCGAGCGGGCGCGAGCGCGTCGTGCCCATCACCGCGGCCGGCGACTTCGCGTGGATGATGCCGCAGTGGAAGGACGTCTCGGGGCGCGTGACGTCGCTCGCCATCTCGCCCACGGGGCGTCGCGCCGCGGTCGAGGCGCGCGGCGAGATCTTCACCCTGCCGGCGGAGAAGGGCGACGCGCGCAACCTGACCCGGTCGAGCGGGTCGGCGGAGCGCGACCCGGTGTGGTCGCCCGACGGGCGCTTCGTCGCGTACTTCGGGGACAAGTCGGGCGAGTACCGCCTCTACATCGCGCCCCAGGACGGCGTGTCGCCCGCGCGCGAGATCGCGCTGCCCAACCCCACGCACTACTACACGCCGGCCTGGAGCCCCGACGGGCGGCGCATCGCCTACACCGACACGGACTTCCGCATCTGGTCGCTCGACGTCGCGTCGGGGAAGGCGACCGTGATCGACCAGGACACGTACCTCGTGCCGCGGCGCGAGTTGGAGCCGGTGTGGAGCCCCGACGGGCGCTGGCTCGCCTACGCGAAGCGCCTGCCGTCGCTCTACCGCGCGGTGGTGGTCGCCAACGTCGAGACGGGCGAGAAGCGCCAGATCACGGACGGCCTCGCCGACGCCGTCGCGCCCGCGTGGGACGCGTCGGGCAAGTACCTGTGGTTCCTCGCGTCGACCAACTACGCGCTCACCTCGCAGTGGCTCGACATGTCGAGCTACGAGCGGCCCGTGACGCGGGCGCTCTACATGGCGGTGCTGCAGAAGGCCGAGCCCTCGCCGCTCCTCCCCGAGAGCGACGAGGAGGCGAGCCTCGCGGGCGCGGCGCCCGCGCCGCAGCGCCCGGGCGAGCCGCCGCGCGAGGAGGACCAGGCGCGCCGCGCGGCCGCCCGCGCGCGCGTGGACAGCACGCGCGCCGACACCGCGCGCGCCGCGGCCGCCAACCGCGACAGCGCGCGCACGCCCGCGCCCAACGGCACGCGCCCGGTCCGCATCGATTTCGACGGCATGCGCCAGCGCATCCTCCCCGTGCCGGGCGTGGCCGCGCGCGACTACGCCGACCTCCGGAGCGGCGCGCCGGGCACGGTGTTCTTCCTCGAGACCCTGACCCCCGCGGGCACCGCCGCCGCGCCGGCGCCGGGCGGCACGCTCCACCGCTACACGCTGCGCGACCGGCGCGCGGTGGCCTTCGCGCCCAACGTCGCGGAGTTCGTCGTCAGCGCCAACGGGCAGAAGCTGCTCTACCGCACCCCCGCCGCGCCGCCCGCCGCGGGCGGCGGGGCAGGGGCCGCCGGCGCGGGCGGCACCACCCTCTTCGTCGTCGACGCGGGCGCGCCGCCCGCCGCGACCCCGGCCGACGCCGCCAAGGGGCGCCTCGCCGTCGCCCTGCGGATGTGGGTCGACCCGAAGGCGGAGTTCGCGGAGATCTTCCACGAGGGGTGGCGCAACGAGCGCGACTACCTGTACGTCCGCAACGCGCACGGCGCCGACTGGCCGGCCGTCGGACGCACCTACGGCGCGCTCCTGCCGTACGTCATGCACCGCGCCGACCTCAACTACCTGCTCGACTGGATGGGCTCCGAGCTCGCCATCGGGCACTCCTACGTGCGCGGCGGCGACCTGCCCGAGACCGGCACCGGCGCCCCCGGCGTCGGACTGTTAGGCGCCGACCTCGCCGTCGAGAACGGCCGCTACCGCATCCGCAAGATCTACGACGCCGAGAGCTGGAACCCCGAGCTGCGCGCCCCGCTCGCCGGCCCCGGCATCGACGTGCGCCCCGGCGACTACCTGCTCGCGGTGAACGGCGCCGAACTGGCCGGCACCGACGACGTCTACCGCCTGCTCGACGGCACGGCCAACCGCCAGACGGTGCTGCTCGTCAACGCGCGCCCCAGCATGGACGGCGCGCGCCGCGTCACGGTGCTCCCGGTGGCCAGCGAGGCCGGGCTGCGCACGCGCGCGTGGGTGGAGCACAACCGGCGCGCGGTCGACTCGCTGTCCGGCGGCAAGCTCGCCTACGTCTACCTGCCCAACACGGGGCAGCCGGGCTACCAGAGCTTCAACCGCTACTACTTCGCCCAGCAGGACCGCCAGGGCGCCGTGATCGACGAGCGCTACAACGGCGGCGGCTCCGCGGCCGACTACATCATCGACCTGCTGCAGCGCGATTTCGACGGCTACTTCAACTCGGCCATCAACCAGCGCGTCCCCTTCACGAGCCCTTCGGCGGGCATCTGGGGGCCCAAGGTGATGATCATCAACGAGATGGCCGGTTCGGGCGGCGACCTCATGCCCTACATGTTCCGCCACCGCCACATCGGCCCGCTCGTCGGCGAGCGCACGTGGGGCGGCCTGGTGCACACGGCCGACACGCCGCTCTTCCTCGACGGCGGGTCGATGATCGCGCCGCGCGGCGGCTTCTTCACGCGCGAGGGGCACTGGGCGATCGAGAACGAGGGCGTCGCGCCCGACGTCGCGGTCGAGAACTGGCCCAGGGAGGTCGCGTCGGGGCGCGACCCGCAGCTGGAACGCGCGGTTCAGGAAGCACTGCGCCTGCTCGCCCAGCACCCGGTGGACCGGCGGATGAACGAGCCCCCGCCGCCGACGTGGGGCCGGCGGGAGGGCGGGCAGTAGGGACGGTGCGGCCCGCACCGCCGCGCCCCGCACCGGGTCCCCCGGTCGGGCGACCGCGGCGCGGGCTCGGGTTACGGCGCGCCCAGCGCGAACGCCCGCCCCCGCCACGCGCGCGGCCGGCGGAGCGTGCTGAGCCAGAGCCGCGCCGTCGCCGCCGGGTCGGCGAGCGGGCTGCACCAGTACGGGAACCCGCGGCGCGCGTACGACCCGCGCGTCGCCGCCAACACGCCGAGCCGGACCGAGAGCAGAACCGCGTTGACGACGACGAGCGCTGCGCCTAACGCACTGCCGAACGTGCCCCCCGCCCCCCCGCCCGCCGCCGCCCACGCGAGCGCGCCCGCCAGGACGAGCGGCGGCGCCCCCATCGCGAGCGTGACGACGGCCAGGTCGAGCGCCTGGCGCGCCGGCGCGGTCGCGTCGGCGAGGTCGAAGCTCCGCCCCCACTCCCGCCACGCCTCGCGCGCGGAGGCGTAGGCGCGCACGTCGTACAGGCGCGCGCCGTCCAGAAACCCGACGCGCGCACCGCGGCGCATGAGGTGGCGCGCGAGCGCGACGTCGTCGGCCCAGCTCGCGCGTGCGGGCCCGTACCCGCCGTGGCGCACCAGCAGGTCGCGCCGCGCGAGAAAACACTGTCCGTTCGCGAGCACGTCGCTCGGCGTGCTCGGTCGCGGCGTTGGTGCGCCGAGCCGGTAGACGAGCGTGGCGAGCATCGCCGGCTGGATGAACCGCTCCCCCGGCGACTGCCCCGCGAAGCGCGGCGCGAAGCTCACCACGTCGAGCCCGAACGCCTCCGCCGCCGCGACGACGGCGGCCACCATGCCGGGCGCGGGCGCCGTGTCGGCGTCGACGCCGAGCACCCAGTCGCCGGTCGCGTGCTGCAGGCCGTGTTCGAGCGCCCACACCTTGCCCACCCACCCCGGCGGCAGCGGCGGATCGGTGAGCAGTCGCACGCGCGCGTCACGCCGGGCCGCGGCCTCGACCAGCGCGCGCGTGCCGTCAGTCGAGCGCGAATCCACGACGAGCACCTCGGCCAACGTCGCGCCCTGCCGCGCGAGGCCGTCCAGACAGGGCCCGAGTCGCGCGGCCTCGTTCATCGTCGCGACCATGACCGTGACGCGCACGCCGTCGCCGGCCGCGCCGCCGAGCCCGGCCCACCGCGCGTCGGCCTCGTCGACGAGCGGCGTCACCGGCGGCGTCCGCACGAGTCCGGGCAGCAGTCGCCACAGCACGCGCGCGAGCGCGAGCAGCTGCAGCGCGATGAACGCGCCGACGAGCACGGCGCCAACCCCCGTCACGTCACGCCCCGGCTCACGCGATCATCCCGCGGCGGGCCCGACGTACGCGCACCCCGCGGTGCACGTCTCGCGCACGACCACGCGCGCGAGTCCGGGGAGAGTCGGCCGGAGCCGCTCCCACAGCCAGCGCGCGATCACCTCGCTCGTCGGATTCTCCAGGCCGGGCACGTCGTTGAGGTAGTGGTGGTCGAGCACCGCGTCGATGGGCATCCACGCGGTCTTGAGGTCGCCGAAGTCCATCACCCACCCCTCCCGCTCGGCGAGCGGCCCACGCACGTGCACCTCGACGCGGAACGAGTGGCCGTGCAGCCGCCGGCACTTGTGCCCGTCGGGCACGTGCGGCAGCCGGTGCGCGGCCTCGAAAGTGAACTCCTTCCAGATCTCCCACGTTCCTGGCGCGGGCTCGGCCGCGGGTTCTGGCATGGTGGCGCGTGCGCGCGGCGCGGTTCCGTGTGGCTCTGGCATCCGGGGATGATGGGCTCGCCGCCCGTGGCCTTCAACGTGCCTCGCGCCCCGTCGTGCCGGAATCTGCCGCCCAACCCCCAGTCCGCGCCCGGCGTCTGCCCGGCGCGACCGTGCTCGCCCTGCTCGCGCTCGTCGCGGGCACCGCCCTCGGCGCCGTCGCCGCCGGCTCCGGCAGTCGCGCCCTCGGCGCGGCCGTCGAAGCGCTCGCGCCGCTCGGCACGCTGTGGGTGAACGCGATCCGCATGACGCTCGTGCCGCTCGTCGTCTCGATGCTCGTGACGAGCGTCGCGGGCGTCGCCGACGTGCGCGCCGTGGGGCGACTCGGCGGGCGCGCCCTCGTCTGGTTCGTCGTCCTGCTCGTCGGCTGCGCGCTCATCTCGGCGCTCGCCGCGCCGGCGCTCTTCCGCTACGTGCCGGTGGACGCGTCCGCGGCCGCCGCGCTCCGCGCGCACGCGGGCGCCGCGGCCAGCGCGCCCGCCGAGGTGCCCACGATCGGCGGCTTCCTGACCGGGCTCGTGCCGGTCAACCCGATCAAGGCCGCGGTCGACGGCGCGATGCTCCCGCTCATCGTCTTCACGCTGCTGTTCGCGGCCGCCGTCACGCGCCTCGCCCCCGAGCCCCGCGCGCTGGTCACGGGATTCTTCCGCGCCGTGAGCGACGCCATGCTCGTCGTCGTCGGCTGGGTGCTCGCGCTCACGCCGATCGGGGTGCTCGCGCTCGCCGCCGGACTCGGCCGCGACCTCGGCGCGGGGGCGATCGGCGCGGTGGGCGGCTACGTGCTGATCCTCTGCGGGCTCGCGACCGTGGTGATGCTGCTGTGCTACCCCGTCGCGGCGCTGTTCGGCCGCGTCCCGCTGCGCACCTTCGCGCGCGCCGTATTGCCGGCGCAGGCGGTCGCGGTGAGCTCGCGCTCGTCGCTCGCCTCGCTCCCCGCGCTCATCGCCGGCTTCCGCGACACGTTAGGCGACCGCCCCGCGGTGACGGGCTTCGTGCTGCCGCTCGCGGTCTCGACCTTCAAGCTCAACACGCCGGTCGCCGACCTCGCCGGGCCGCTCTTTCTCGCCCACCTCTACGGCGTACCGCTCGGCCCGGGGCAGATCGCGACGATGACGCTCGTCACGATCGCGATGAGCTTCAGCAACCCGGGGATCCCGAGCGGGGGGCTGTTCGTGGTGACCGCGCCGGTGCTGCTCGCGGTGGGGCTGCCGCTCGAAGGGGTCGGGCTGCTGATCGCCGCGGACGCGATACCCGACGTGTTCAACACGTTAGTCAACGTGACCGCGGACATGACGGTCGCGGCGATACTGGCGAGAGGGGCGGGGGATGGCGTGGTGCCCGGGTCCGCGATCGGGGCACCCCTCACGTCCAGTACAACAACGCCGCCTCCGGCCACCGCGCCCGCACCGCGGCCGTGAACCACGCCTTCAACTCCCCCATCACGTCGCGGGGATACACATACTTCGCGTTCCCGAACTTCGTCCGCTTGGCCGCCCGCTTCTCGTCGTCCATCTCGAGCGCGGTGTTCGGGTACCACCCGCGCAGCACGTCGCGCGAGCCCTCGGTGTAGCGGTGCGTGATGCACTCGACGGTCAGGCGCGTCCCCGGCGCGAGCGCCTCCGGCGGCAGCGCGGCGCGCGCGGCGTCGAGCAGGGCGCCGTACTCGCCCTCCCACCCCTCGACCGGCATGATGGGCGCGAGCACGAGCCCCACCGGGTAGCCCGCCCCGGCGAGCTGCGTCGCCCCGGCGAGTCGCTCCGCGACGGTCGCCGTGCCGCCCTCGAACCGGCGCGCGACGGGGTCGGCGTTGAGGCTGACGCGGCAACGCGTGCGCCCCGCGTGCGGCAGGTCGAGCAGCGGCGCGACGAGCGCCGGCGACGAGAACTTGGTCGTCCAGCGCAGCCGCGCGCCGGCGAGCGCCGGGTCCGTCCCGAAGCGCTCGACCGCCGCGCCTAACGATCCGGTGAGGTGCTCGAGCGCGAGCGGGTCGGTGTAGCAGCTCGCCTCGAACGTGGTGAGCGCGCGGCCGCCGTCCGGGTCCGCGCCGCCGTCGGCCCACTCGGCGGCGGCGCGCCCGCCCGTGCGTTGCCCCGCGTAGCCGGCCAGGTTGCCGAGGATCGCGTCGAGGTTGGCGTACGCGCGCACCACCGGCGGCCCGGCGAGCGAGCCCGCGAGGTAGCAGTAGTGGCAATGGGCCGGGCAGCCCTGCGCGAGGTGGAACTGCCAGTCGGCCGACGGCGGGATGGGCGACAGCTTGAGCTGTCCGGCCGGCGCGTTGACGACGGCGAGCGTGCGCTTGGCCAGGCGGTACGTCGCCCGCTCGTCCGCGCCCGCAAGACTCGGCAGGCGGTTGCCGCGGAGCGCCTCGACGTGCAGCCCTAACGCGGCGACGCGGTCGTGAATGCGGCACCCCCAGCGCTCGGCGAGCGCGTCGCGCGTGAACAGCACGCGGTCGGGCATCCAGCGGTGCCGCACGCCGGGCTTGCCCCCCGCGGCCGCGGGGCCGGCCTCCGCCGGCGCAGGGTCGAACAGCGGGAGCGTACGCGGGGTCGGTCGGAGCGTCGAAGTGGTCACGTCGGTGATACCCCGCGGGATGCGCGGGTGCCCGCCTCAGCCCTCGTCCGACGCCTCGTCCGTCTCGTGCTCGACCGCGTCGTCGTCGGCCGCGTCGGTCGTGTCGGCGAGGGCAGCGGCGACCGCGGGCCGGTGCCGTGCGAGCCACTCCATCACCGCCCCGCCGTCGATCTCGACGCTCACGCCGGCGTCGGTGCGGCGTGCGTGCCGCAGCACGTCGGCCACCTCGGGGTCGTCGTCCGCGAGGGTGTCGGCCACGTCGAGCGCCTCGTCCCCGGACCACCCGGCGCGCGCGAGCGCGTCGAGCTCCCGCACGGTCGCACCCGCGAGCCACTCGGTGACGTCACAGATGTGTTCGGCCACCCCGTCGTCACTCATCACCGTCGCTTCGACGTGTTCGACCGCCCGCCGCGCGCGCGCCCGGGCGCGTGCAACCGCCGCGCGGTCGAACGGCGTGTCGGGCAACGGCACCTCGATGCGGGTCTGACCCAGTGGTTCGGGGGCGACCGGTTCGTAGGGCAGGAACACCATCCCGTCCTCGGGGGGGAGCGCCGCCTGGGACGGCGTCACGTCGAGGAACGGCGAGTCGCTGCGCAGCACGCCGCCGAGCACGACGGGGGGCGGGACGGCCGGGCGGGACGCGTGCGGCGTCAGATGGGCTGCGGCGCGGCGGAACGCGTCGGCCGGCGACAGCTCGAGCGGGTACGCGGGAGTTGGGTACGGCACGACGGGGTCCGACAGGGTGGCAGAGGGTGCACGCTCGGGTACGGCGCGCGCTCCGTCGATGCCTCCGCGTGGCGTCGGATCGGCCGGGGCGCAACGACACCGCGAGCGGGGCACCGCGAGCGGGGCCGCCTGCTCGCCCGAGAGTGACGCGTGAGCAGCGGGTCGCGCAATCGGTCGACCACTCACGCGCGCGGGCACCCGCGCGGGTCGGCTCAGGCCACCGCGCGCACCCCGCGTGCGACCCACGCCTGCAACTCCGGGTCGTCGGCGACGGCCTCCGCCGTGACCACCACCCACGTCCCCATCGGCCGCCCCCCGCCGGGGGCGAACGGCGAGGCGCCAGGTTCGGCGAGCGCCGCGTCGTATTCGGCGCGCGGGACCTTGACGATGAGCCCCTCGCCCCAGACGATCACGAACGTCTGCTTGCCGAGCATGAAGCCGCGCCCGCCGAACATGCTGCGCTGGCGCGCGCCGCGCACGCCGATCGGGGCGAGGGCGTCGGCGACGCGCTCGACGAGTCCGCTATCGTAGGGCATGAGCGGAAACGTGCGTGCCGCGCGCACTCTGCGCGAGACGCTCCCGGCGCGCCTCGCGTATACGGCCGCGGCGCTCGGGACGATGGCGGTCGGGCTCGCGGTCCACTTCCGCGGTGCGGCACTGCCGCCAGCCGTCCGCGACGTGCTCGGCGACGCGCTCTGGGCGGCGATGGTCTACTGGTGGATCGGAGCCGGATGGCCGACGGCGGGGCTGACGACCCGGATCGGGACGGCGCTGGCGTTCTCGTTCGCGATCGAGTTCAGCCAGTGCTATCACGCGCCTGGCATCGACGCCGTACGGGCCACGACGCTCGGGCACCTGGTGTTGGGCGCGGACTTCGATTGGCGAGACCTGCTCGCGTACGCGGGCGGGGTGGCCGCGGGAGGAATCGGCGAGTGGCGGGCGAGCCGACGGCGCGCGGCGGCCGGTCGAGCGGCCGGCCCCGGCTAGGCCACGGGCCAGGCGGGACCGCGTCGGGCCGACGGGATCAGGCGTCGCGCTCGACGCCCACCGTGTACCGCGCCGACAGCGCGGCCAGTCCGCCGAGCGCCGCCCACATCGGCAGGAGCGCGGCGCCGACCACCCCGGCCGTGAGCGGCACGTCCAGCACCACCCGGTCGTTCGCGTTGCGCACCACGATGCGGCGCACCTTGCCCGCCCGCACGAGTTCGCGGACCGTTTCGAGCAGCTTGTGCCCGGCGACTGGAATCTCTTCGAAGACGGAGCGCGGCGCGGTCATCGGTCGGCGGGGTAGCGGGGCGAGGAGGACGGCGACCAGCCGTACGGCGCCGCTTCGGCGGAAGTTGCGGCCGGCCGGCGGGGTCCGCCGGCCGCCGCCTGCAACGCGGCCTACTCGTCGTCGGAAAAGACCGCCCGCTCCTTCGGATGACGCGCCAGCCAGGCGGCCACGTACGGGCAGGTCGGGATGAGCGTCACCCCGTCGCGTCGTGCGTAGTCGACCGCGGCGCGGACGAGCGCGTCGCCCACTCCACCGCCGCGCGCTTCCTCGGGCACGATCGTGTGCTGGAGGTCGAGCTCGCCGTCGGCGAGGCGCTGGTAGACGAGAACGGCCTCGCCGCCGGCCACGTCGGCAACGAAGCGGTGGTCGTCGGGGCGGTGTTCGACGTGCACGGATGAGGCGCTCATGGCGTCGTGCGTCACGCATGAGGCGGGCCCGATGCGCTCGCCCGGGACGGGGGCGTGAAAGCGTTCGAGCCCGACGTCGGGGAGCCGAGGCCCGTGCTGCAGCCCCTGCATCCCCGACGTCGGGCTCGTCAACCCTTCGGAACTTCGGCCCTTCGGAACTTCAGCCCTTCGGAACTTCAGCCCGTCAGTACTTCAGCGCGCAGCCGCCCGTCCCCGCGTTCACCCAGTTCTGCTGCACGAGGAAGTTCTTCCCGCCGATCGTGATGTTGTACTTCGCGCCGTTCGTGGCGCTGGCCGTGGCGCCGAAGTTCCACGCGCACTTGTCGGCGTTCTCGTTGCCCGAGCGGTCGTACCAGGCGTTGCCGAGGTAGTCGGTGGTGCTCTCCTCGATCTCGTGGACGAGGGTGGTCACCTCGTAGTCCGCGCCGGGGTCGCCGTTAGGCGCGCCAGTGCCGGCGGTGCACGCCGACGGCTGCGAGTTGTTGTAGGGCATCGCGGCGTAGATCACCGAACGCGACACGCCGTTCACCGTGACGGTGCCGGTCGTGTGGTACGCGCAGTACTGCGTCCCGAACCCGCCGCCGAGGTTCACCCCGCCGGCCGTGAAGATCGCGTAGACCGTGCTGGCGTCGTACGTGAGGGCCCCGCTGTTGATGCCGGCCTGCAGCAGGGCGACCATCTGCGCGTCGGTGACGCTCGCGCCCGACGCCGGCACGCTCGTGTTGGCCGCCCAGTACTGCGTGTAGTTGACGACGTTCGCCACGTGCGTGCCGGAGGCGTTGTAGTACGTCGTGTTGATGTTGAAGTACGGCGAGCCGCCGATGTGGCTCAGGAAGAAGCCGACGAGCGACCCGTCGGTCGATCCGGCGCCGTGCGTGCCCGCGGCGGGGCCGTTCGTATAGATCGGGCTCCCGCCCCAGTACACGGCCGCGACGTTGGTCTGCGCGGTCAGCAGCGCGCCGCCGTGGTACGAGATGCCCGTCCCGGTCCCGGCGTTGTGGGTCGCGCTGTAGTCGCGCACGTGGTGCACGTGGCGCACACCGGGGTTGAGCTCGGGCGCCGCGCTCAGCGAGGGGCCGTCGGGCGACAGATTGCTGCTGGCCGACGGGGCGGTGGCGCCGTCGGTGCACGCCGCGAATGCGCAGGCGGCGGCGAGGGCGGCGGACGCGCGGAGGGTGCCGCGACGAGCGGTGGTGAACCGGACGGGCATGGGACGGGGCGGGAAGTGAGGAGACGCGGCGCCGGCGTACCGGGGACGCTCCCGTATACTCCGCCTGCGCACGGCCCCGTGGCATCAACCCGTCGTAAAGATCTCACAAAGGCGTACCGGGCCGTGGAACTTCGCGTGCGATCGTGAGTAATCGCGCACCCAGGTTCTAACCGACGGCCCGGTCCGTCGCTGCGTCAGCGGGCGAGGCGCGCGACCCGGCGGCGCGCGAACGGGCCCGCGCCGAGCGCGCAGAGCACGAGTACGACGCGGTACGGAAGGCGCGCCGCGCCACGCGCGGCCGCCGCGAGCCTCGGCGCGTGCCTCGCCAGGCGGCGCAATTCCCAGTGCGGGTCCGTCTGCTCCCGACTCGCGAGCGCGTCGCGAAGCGGCGCGTGGCGGGCCGCGGGACGGTCGATCGCCGCGCAGAGGAGCGTCGGCCACCGCGGCGCGATGCGCACCGCGCGCCGCCACGTCCCGAGCGCGAACAGGTACTTGTGGGTCGCCATCCGCCGCACCGCGGGCGGGTCGGCGACGTCCGCCCCCGCGCGGATCGCCAGCGCGAGCGCGAGGGTCTCGGTGAGGTCCGCCGCATCGGGATCCGCCGCGCACGCCCGCGACACGGCGTCGACCGCGTCGGGCGTGCAGCGCCCGATCGCCTCCGCGAGCACGACGAGGTCGCGCAGGTGGCCGCGGCGGAACGGGTGGTGCAGCACGCCGTGGCGGAGGAGCAGCAGCACAGCCGGCGCGCCGACGAGCCGCCGCAGCGCGCGGCAGCCCGCGAGCGGCACCAGCGGCGGCTCGTCGGCGCACGCGAGGGACACACACGACGCACCCGTCCACGGTCCCGCCGCGCACGATTCGGCCGGACGCGCGGCCCGGTCGCCGGCGCCCCCGGCGCGGCCGTACGACACGTGGTCGTGCAGCTCGATCGGCAGCGCCCCGGGGCGCACCAGCGCGTCACCCGAGGGCGCGTACCCGCGCGCGACGAGAGCCGCCGCGAGCGTGGCCGCCACGTCGCCCGTGACGAGCAGGTCGATGTCGCCGAGGTCCAGCGCGGTGCCCTCGGCGACGGTGGCGCCGCCCTTCAGCACGATCGGCATCACGCCAAACGCCGCAGCCAGGCGGTCGAGCTCCGCCAGCTGCCCCCGCGCGGCCAGCACGCGCTGCATCTCGCGCGATTCCGCGGCGGCGACGGCGGCGCGGGCGTCGGGCGAGAGCGAGTCCCACGCGCCGACCATCCGCAGCGCGCGCGCCACCGGGATCGCGCAACACTCGGCCGCGAGGAACAGCTCCCACGCGGCCGCGGGCGCGCCGAGCGCGGCACGGCCCGCGGCGTCGGGCGCCCGGCCGGCGAGCAGCGCGAGCGCGGGGGCGCGGAGGGCGAGCGCGCCGCGCACGGCGGCATCGCGGCCGGCCCGGCGGAAGAGAATGGGCAGACGCGGCACGTCAGGCGGGGGCGGTGAGGGGGGCGAGCACGGCGGCGAGCGGCTCCGGCCGGCGAAAGGTGTCGCGCCCGAGGCGGAGCGCGGCGCCAGGCCGGGCGGCCACGCGCTGCAACAGGGCGAGCAGCGCCGGGGCCGCCCCCGGGTCGGCGGTGAGCCACGGCGACTGACGCAGGAGCGCGGAGAGGCGCCCGGTCGGCTCGAGCGGGGCGAGTGCGGTGGCGGCGTCGGCGTCCACGCGTGGGCAGAGCACGCCCGCGAGCGGAGCCGCCGGGCGCCAGCGGCCGGGCCAGCGGACGAACGCATCCACGTCCCGCCGCGCGCCACCCACGGGTACGCCGTGGTCCCAACCGCCGTCGAGGTGGAAGAGCCGCGGCCACCCCTCGACGACCACGCCCGCGGGCGTCGGCTGCAGGATCGCGTGGTCGTCGGCGCAGTACTGCCACCCGGCGTCGACGAGCGTTGCGCACGTGGTCGTCTTGCCCGCGTGCGTGTCGCCGACGAGCAGCCACGCGCGGCCGTCGGGTGCGACGAGTGACGCGCCGTGCACGAGCGCGCGCCCGAGCCGCCCGAGCAGGTACGCGCTCGCGAGCAACAACATCGTGTGGAGCGCGGCGGTCACCTCAGGCGCATCGGCGCCGTGCCCACCGGGTACGGTGAGGACGGCGTGCCGGGCCGCGAGTTCGACGACCCCCGCCGGGCCGCGCGCACCAAGCGTCTGAAGCCGCATGGCGTCGCCCTCGCGCCAGAGGGCGACGTTGCCCGCCACGAGGTCCGGTCCGCGCGGGGCGCCGGTGCCCGCGACGTTGGACGAAGCGGACGCGGGCCCGGCTCCACGTCGCGCCACGATCCGCGCTTCCGGCACTGCGGCGCTCGCCCGTGCGGACAGGCGCAGGTGCGACGGCAGCCACGCGGCGACCGCGTCGGCGAGATCGGCGTCCACGGTGAGCGCGAGCGCGCCGTCCCCGGTGAGCGACACGTGCTGGTGCGCCGCGATCGCGTCCGGCGCCGAACTCACGCGACCGCCCCTTCGGCCGCGTGTGCCACCGTGCGCCGCAGCGGCGCGTACGCGTTTCCCTCGCTCCCGGTCGCGCTCTGGCAACGGTGGCCGGCGCATTCCGTCCACGCGTGGGCCGCGACCGGCCCCGCCGCCCGCGCGACGCCCACTCGGAGCACGGCCGGCATGCCACGCCCGCGGAGGACGAGGCACTCCGCCACCGCACGGTACAGGCACGTGTTTCGCCAGCCTGGCAGGCGGGCGAGCAACCGAAGCGCGGCGAACGCGACCGCCGTGCTCTGATGGGCCCGGGCCGCATCGGCGGCCGACGGCGCCCGGGCCGCGCGCGCGTGAGGCGCGGTGAGCAGCGCGTCGAGGCCGCGGCCGTGCACGACGCGCCGGGTGAGGAGCGCCGCGAACACGCCGTGCGCGACGGCCGACCATGCGCACGCGACGTCGGACGCCCGCAGGCCCGTCACCCCGGCACGACGAGCGCGCGCGCCCGCAGCTCCGCGACGAGCGCGTCGTAGCCGGTCGCGGCGTCCGCATGCGCCACGTCGAACGCGTCGACCAGGCGCGCGATCGCCGCCGTGCGGTCGTCGCGCGCTTCGACGCTCTGCCACACGACGGCGCCGGTCGCGTTGAGCTGGAAATAGGAGCGCGTGTGCAGGTCGAGCAGCACCGTCCCGTCGTCGAGATGGGCGGCGAGAGCGTGCGGCGCGGGCGCGAGAGTGGCGGCCATCGGCAGAAGGAGAGGGGAATGGCGTGGTCGGACGGTGAGGGCTACGGCGGAGGTCGGGTGCGCGGCGCTCAGCGCGCGGGAGCCGCGTGCGCGGCGCTGCCCGCGCCGGTCGGCACGTCGTGCAGCACGCCGGGCGCGCGGGGGTCGAGCCAGCGCAGTCGCGATCCGGCCGCCGCGAACGCCGTGAACACGATGCGGCCGTCCGGAAGCCACGCGGGCTGTCCGACGGTGCCGCCCGAACGGGTCAGCTGTGTCGCGATGCCGCTTGCCACATCGATCACGAACAGCTCGCTCCCGCCGCTGCGCGTCGACGTCACGGCCATCTGGCGGCCGTCCGGACTCCACGCAGGCTCCACCGTGACCGACTGCGGATCGGGTGTGGCGCCGGACGCCGCGGTCGGCCCCGCGCCAGCGCCCGCATCGAGCACGAACACGGTGACCGGTCCGCTGCGCGTCGACATGTACGCCAGCCGGCTGCCGTCCGGCGCCCACGCCGGTGCGCCGTCGATTGCGCCCGCCCACGGCGCGGTCGCGGCCGCCGCCGGCGCGGTGCCGTCGGCCGCCGACCACCAGAGGCGGCGGGCGCCCGAGGTGTCGCGTACGTACGCCAGGCGCCGCCCATCGGGCGAGAGCGCGGGCTCGACGAGGTTGTCGGCGGTCGTCGTGAGGCGGCGCTCCCCGGACCCGTCGAGCGCGACGGCGAACAGCTGCGCCCGTCCCGTGCGGTAGCTCGTGAACACGACCGTTCCGCCGGCGGCCGTCGGGTGCTGATCGTCGGCCGTCGCCGTGGTCAGCCGCAGCAGCCCGCCGCCGTCGAGCGCCACGCGCCAGATGTCGCGGTTGCCGTTCTGCAGGAGGTCGAACACGATCGTCGGCGGTTCGGCCACCGCAACGGTGCCCGCGACGAGCGTCACGGCGCCGGCGCGGCCGTGTACGGTGTCGCGCACGGCCGCCGTCACGGCCAGGCTGCCTTCCGTGCGCAGGCGCAGCCACCCGCCCGGCGCGACGGCGGCCGCGCCCGCGGGCGCGACGGTGACGCTGTCGACGGCGAGCGTGTCGGCTCCGCGAACGGCCACCACGCGCACCGAATCGCCGCGCTCGACGCGGCCCGTGCTCGACAGGGTGTACAGCAACGCGACCGCCGGGGCGGGATCGCTCCGCGTCGGAACGCCGGGGTCGACCACGCCCCGGTCGCCGCCCGTACAGCCGAACGCGGCCGTCGTGAGCACGACGGGGGTGAGCGCGCGGGCCCGCCGCGCGCGGCGGAGCGCGACGGCCCGGCAGGGCGGGAACAGTACGACGTGGCGCATGACAGGGGCGGAGACGCGCGGTGTGGCGCGCGCGCAACACCGCCGTGACCGGGCGAGCGTGCGAGGCGCGCACGGCGGCGGCCGCGTGGGGCCGCCGTGACCCCGGCTGGACTGTGGCGTCTGTGCCGCAGTTCACCGCCGGCCGTATGCCGGCTTCCGCGCACCCCGTCGCGTGTTCGCTCTCATGCCCGTTCGCCGTTCCGCCGGTCCGCTCCCCGCGCTCGCCCTCGCCCTCATCGCGAGCGCGTGTCAGGATGCGCCCACCGCCCCGACCCGCACGCTCACCGCCCCGGCCGGCAGCGTGGCCGGCATGCAGGCGCTCGCCTGCACGGTCGACGTCCGCGCTCACACGCTCGGCTGCACCCCGGCCGCGACGTCCCCGGCCACCAAGGGGGCAGGCGCATCCGCCCCGGCCGGGCTCTCGCGCACGCTCGTCTTCGGTCAGCAGGGCGTCTACGTGCGCCTCAACGCAACGGCCACCGCGCCGCCCTCGGGCGACACCCTCGCCGTCCCGGTCACCGTCCAGAATCTCCTCGCGCAACCGCTCGGCACCACCGACGGCACCACGTACGACGGGCAGGGCGTGATGGTGTTCTTCCCGCAGGCGCCGACCACGTCGGGCGGCGCGGGCACGGTCACGATTCTCAACGCCGACACGACGGGCACCTTCACCGCGTCGGGGCAGCAGGCGTTCGTCTACCCGCAGCTCCTCGCCGGGAACCAGACGTCCGCGGTGAAGACGTGGCTGTTCTCGGTGCCGAGCGGCGTGACCGCGTTCCAGTTCACCGCCTTCGTGCGCGCGCAGATGCCCGACGAGGCGACGCCGCTCGCCGCCCAGCCGGCGCACGCCTTCGCCGGCTCCGCCAACGCGGGCATCGTCGGCGGCCTGTATCACAGCTGCGCCGTGCGCCCCGGGGCGGGCGTGTACTGCTGGGGTGGGACCGGCATCGCGGGCGCGGGCGGATCGATGACCGACTCGACCTCGGCCGTCCCGCTGCTCATTCCGGGCAGCGCCGGTGCGGTCGCGCTCGCGGCCGGGAGCAGCGCCAACCACGCGTGCTGGCTCACCGCCGCCGGCGGCGCCGCGTGCGTCGGGCACGACGAGTTCGGCCAGCTTGGCGACGGCGCAACCCCCGCGACGCCGACCCTGACGGCCCGCGCGGTCCAGATGCCGGGCATCGCCTCGTTCGCCGGGCTCGCCACCGGCGGCCAGCACAGCTGCGCCCTGTCCGGCGCGGGCGCCGCATACTGCTGGGGCTACGACGGCCTCGGCCAGCTCGGCGACGGCACGCGTAACTCGAGCGCCACACCCGTCGCCGTGCAGACGCCCGCGGGTATCCACTTCGCCCAGATCGCGGCCGGCCAGCTTCACAGCTGTGCGATCACGACCACCGGCGCCGCCTACTGCTGGGGGCTCAACGCCGACGGTGAACTCGGGAACGGGGCTTCGGGCGCCGGGGCGGACACGGCGGCCCCCGTGCCCGTGCAGCTCCCCGGGGGAGTGACGCTCACGCGCATCGCGGCCGGCGTGGCCTTCACCTGTGGACTCTCGGGCTCGGGCGCCGCCTACTGTTGGGGCGACAACACGTACGGCCAGCTCGGCGACGGGACGCAGACGCCGCACGTCACGCCGGCCGCCGTGCAGTTGCCGGCGGGCGTGGCCTTCACACAGCTCGTCGTGGGCGCCACCCACGCCTGCGCGATGGGCAACGACGGGAACGCCTACTGCTGGGGCGAGGGGACGTACGGCCGCCTGGGCGACAACCTGTTCTCGAACCACTTCGCGCCGACGGCCGTGCTGGCGTCACTCGCGCCGGGGTCGACCATCGTCCAACTCGCGGCGGGGGCCTACCACAGCTGCGCCATCGCGAACACCGGCACCGCGTACTGCTGGGGCTCCAACGACTTCGGCCAGATTGGCGACGGCACCGGCGGCGCGGGCACCGACCGCGGCTTCCCGACGCCGGTCTGGATGCCCTAGGCCGAGCCGCACCGCGCTCGGCCCCGGCGCCCGTCACCGACCGGGCGCCGGCGCCCCGTGCGGCGGCCGGTCGGGCGCGTCGGCGAGCACGTACGCCCACACCGCGAACGTCGCCACGCACCGCGCCACGTCGGCCGGGTCGAGCTTGTCGGGCGTGTCGGCGTTCGTGTGGTGATACCAGAAGTAGCGCGAACCGTCGACGTCGAGCGCGGCCCCCGGCACGCCCGCCGCGAGCAGCGGCTCGATGTCCGCTTCCCCCTCGCCCGCGGTGGCCGCCGCGGCGCCTAACGCGCGCAGCAGCCGGCCGAGCGGCGCGACCTGCGCCACCGCAGCGGGGGTGCCCACCAGCCGCATCCCGCTCGGCCGGAACACCCCGTTGTCGCTCTCCATCGCGAACACGTGGTCGGCCAGCTCGGCGCGGTGCGCGGCGAGGTAGCCGCGGCCGCCGCGGCCCCCGTTCTCCTCGTTCGTCCACCCCACCACGCGCACCGTGCGCCGCGGGGTGAGGCCGAGCCGCTTGAGCAGGCGCACCGCCTCCCACGCCGCGACGAAGCCGCCGAGGTCGTCCATCGCGCCCTGGCCCACGTCCCACGAGTCGATGTGGCCGCCGAGGACGACGAACTCCTGGGGCCGCTCGCGCCCGACCAGCTCGGCCACGACGTTGCGCGACGGCGCGTCGGGCAGCGTCTGCGCGCCGAGCCGCAGACTGACGGTCGGCGTGAGCCCGCGGTCCTGCAGGCGGTGCATCAGCTCCGCGTCCTCGACCGTGACCGCCGCGGCGGGGATGCGCGCCGCGGCGGTGTCGTAGCGCAGCGCGCCCGTGTGCGGCGAGTCCATCGAATTGGGCGTCACCGAGCGGACGAGCGCGGCCACGGCCCCGGCGCGCGCGGCCGCGCTCGGGCCCAGCGCGCGGTAGCGCACCGTCTGGTCGTACGTGGTGAACGGCACGTCGAAGAGCACGGCCCGCCCGCGCGCCTCGCCCGCCCGCCGCGCGAGGTCGTCGAAGCTCGTCACGACGAGCACCGGCGCCTCGACCCCGGCGCCGGGCGTGCCGACGCTCCCGCCTAACGCGAGCACGTGGAGCGGTTTGCGTCGCGTGACCGCCCCGCGCGCGTCCCGCACGACGAGCTCCGCGCGCTCCTCGCCGCGCACCCAGTGCGGCACCATCACCGGCTCGCCGCGCACGTTGGCGAGGCCGTCGGCGCGGAGCATCGCGAGCATCCGGTCGATGGCCCGCTCGAGCGCGTCGGACCCCGACAGGCGCGGCCCGTAGGCGTCGGTGATTTCGGCCACGCGCCGCCAGGCCGTGCTGTCGGCCATCGCCGCGGTGACGATGCGGTCGGCCGCGGGCTGGTAGCCGGCGTAGCGGCCGGAGTCGGCGCCGGGCACCCGCGCCGCGGGCGCCTGGGCGGCGGCCGCGTGCGCCGACGCGGCGGTGAGCAGGGCGGCGGCGACGGAGCGGAAGATCGGGCGGGGCACGGAGCGGTGCGGGGAGGCGAGGGTGGAGCGGCCGGCGGCCGGCGGCCGGCGGCGGGCGGCCGTCAGGACGGTCCGGCGGTCGGCACGGCGCGGCCGCGCGTGCCGCCGCGGCGCGCCCGCAGCCGTCGGACGTCGAGGAGCGGCGCGAGCACGCGCACGTCGCCGTCGGTCGCCCCGGCCGGCCAGGCGACGCCGAGGAGCGCGCCGAGGAAGGGGGCGACGTGGACGTTCTCGACGGCCGCAATCTCGCCGCGGGCGCGCACGTGAGGACCCGCCGCAAGGAAGATGGCGCGCATCGCGCGGTCTGCGGCCGGGTCCCAGCCGTGGCCGCCGCCGTGCAGCGGCCGGGCGGGCGGCGCGGGCACCACGGTCCACCCCGAGTCGGCGACGATGAGCAGGTCGCCCGCCCGCGGCTGCGCGCGCAGCGCCCAGCGCGCGGGCGTTTCCGCCCGCGCGTAGACGCGCGCGTGGGCCAGCGGATTGAAGGGCGCGCCCGCGGCGGCGGGGGCGAGGCAGCTCCGCAGTACCGCCTCCGCGTTGGCCGCCCGCGACGCCGCGTCGGTCCCCGCGGCGTCGCCCCCCGCCACTCCGCCACCCGGTTCGTCGAACCACATCGAGAGCACCGGCCCCGCGTCGCCCGTGCGCGCGTCGGCGAACGCGTCGCGCCGGTCGCACCGCGACAGATCGACGGTGCGTTCGGGTGCGACCGCGTCCATGCCGTGGTCGCTCACGACCACCACGTCGACCGCGTTGCCTCCGGGCATCGCGTCGAGCCGGTCGAGCAGGCGGCCTAACGTACGGTCGGCCTCGACGACCGCGCTGTCGGTCGCGGGCGCGTCGGGGCCCGCGGCGTGCCCCGAGTCGTCCGCCACGCTCACGTACAGCGCCACGAACCGCGGCCGCTCGGCCGCCGGCAGCGCCAGCCACGCGACCACCGTGTCGACGCGCGCGGAGTCGGGCATCGCGCCATCGTAGCGCAGCCACCGCGACGGGCGCACGCCCCCCACCGGCGCCTCCGACCCCGGCCAGAACACCGTCCCGGTGCGGATGCCGGCGCGCTCCGCGAGCGCCCACAGCGGCACGCCGCCATACCACGACGCGTCGCGCACCGCGGCCGTGTCGCGGATGCGGTACTCGCGCCGGGTGACCGGGTCCCAGAACGCGTTGGCGACGATGCCGTGGCGTCCCGGCCGCAGCCCGGTGACGAGCGTCCAGTGGTTCGGGAACGTCTTGCTCGGAAAGCTCGGCACGAGCGCCCGCGCCCGCACGCCCGCCGCCTCGAGCCGCGCGAACGCGGGCAGCGGCAGTCGGCGGTCGAGGTAGTCGGCGCGAAAGCCGTCCAGCGACACGAGCACGACCGTCGCCGGCGTCGGCGCGGCCGGCGGCGCTGGAGGCGCCGACCGGCACGCGCCGAGCGCCGCCCCCAGGAGGATTCCGAGGCGCGCGCGACCATGACGCAACATGCCTGCACGATACACGCGCCGGTCACGGCGCCGGCACCGCCGCGCCGCCGGCGGTGTCGATCTTTGCGGCGCGGCGGCGCGGCGCCGCGCGCCGGAGCCGCGAGACCCGCACGGGGTAGCTTGCCCCATGCCCTGGCACCTGCCCGACCTCGCGCGCACCGAGTTCGCCGCCGCCGCGCTCCAGACCGCGATCACGGCCGGACTCGGCCTGCTCTGCCTGTTCCTGTACCGGCGGCACGGCAAGCCCTACTTCGCGTGGTTCGCGGCGGCCTGGACGCTCTACGTCGTGCGCCTCGTCGCGATCGGCAGCTTCCTCGTCCGCGGCGAGCGCGAGTGGCTGTACCTGCACCAGGTGGTCACGGGCCTCACGGCGCTCACCCTGCTCTGGGCCGCGCTCGTCTTCTCGCGGCAGCTCGCGTGGCGCTGGCGGTACCTCGCGGCCGCGCTCTTCCCGACCGCGTGGTCGCTCGTCGCCATCTACCGGCTCGACAACTTCGCGCTCGCGGCCGCGCCGATGGTCGTCTTCCTCGCCCTCGCGACGGCGTGGGCGGGCGCGGCCTTCTGGCGCTACCACCGCCAGGTCGGCTCGGCCGGCGCGCTCGTGTTGGGCGTGGCGTTCGGCCTCTGGGCGCTGCACCACCTCGACTACCCGTTCCTCCGCGCGCGCGGGGCGTGGAGCCCGTGGGGCTACTACCTCGACATCGCGTTCGAGCTCGCCGTGGGCGGCGGGATCATGCTCCTCGTGATGGACGACCTGCGCCGCGGACTCGGCGCGCTTTCGGCGCTGTCGGGCGACCTGCAGCGCGCCCCGCAGCTCGCCGACCCGCTCGCGGCCCTCCTCGCGCGCCCGCTGTCCCTGCCGGCGGTGCGCGGGACCGCGTACTACGTCGTCTCCCCGGCGGCGAACGGCGCGGCGGCGAACGGCGCGGCGCACTTCGTCTGCGCGGCGGGGGCGGGCACGTGCGCCGGGTGGAGCGGCACCGAGCCCGGCGGGGCGCTCGCCGCATTGTTAGGCAGGCTCCGGGCGACGGGGCGCCCCGAAGTCGCGCAGGGGATCGCCGGCCACGCCTCGGTCGCCGCGCTCCCCGTGCCGGCCGAGGGGGCGCCCGAGGGGGCGCCCGAGGCCGCGCTCGTCCTCGCCGGCGAGGCGCGCGACCCGTTCACGGCCCTCGACGAGAGCTTCCTCCGCGCGTTAGGCCAGCAGGTCGGCGCGGCGCTCCACTCGGCCGCCCTCTACCACGCGCTCGAGGCGCGCACGGCGGAACTCGAGCGCCTCTCGTCGCGCATGCTCCGCGCGCACGAGAACGAGCGGCGCCGACTGTCGCGCGAGCTGCACGACGAGACGGCGCAGGTGTTTTCGGCGGTGAAGATGCAGCTCGGCGTCCTGCGCGACCTCGCCGGCCGCGACCCCGGCGGCGACGCGCCGCGCGACCCCGCGCACGACGGCGAGCGCGAGGCGCAGCGCGCGCGCTTCGACCGCGTGCTCGGCCTCATCGACACGGGCATCCGCAGCATCCGCGGCGTGACGAACGCCCTGCGCCCGTCGCTGCTCGACGACCTCGGCCTGCTCCCGGCGCTCCGCTCGCTCGCCGCCGACTTCGAGGAGCGCACCGGCATCGCCGTCGCGCTCGACGTGCCCGACACCCTCCCGGCCCTCCCCGAAGACGCCGACCTCGCCCTCTTCCGCGCCGTCCAGGAGGCGCTGTCCAACGTCGCGCGGCACGCGGCGGGGGCGACGCGCGTGGCCGTCGCCCTCGCGCGCGAATCGGGCGGCCTTGCCCTCACCGTGCGCGACGACGGCGCCGGCCTCGGCGCGCCGGCCGACCTCGCGCGCTACGAGCGCGACGGGCACATGGGGCTCGTCGGCATGCGCGAGCGGATCGGGGCGTTAGGCGGGAGCGTGGTGGTGGGCGATGCGGCGCGGGGCGGGGCGGAGGTCCGCGTGCGGGTGCCCTCGGCGCCCGGGCGCCCGGGCTCGGCCGTGGGCGGCGACTCGGCTAGCTTGGTCGGGGCTGGGACGCCCTCCGGGAGGGTGACATGACGACCGCGACGCGGCTGACGGCGGCTGACGAGCTGCTCGCGCTCCCCGAGCGCGACGTGTTGTACGAACTGATCGACGGAGCGCTGCACACGATGGCTCCCGCCGGCGGAAAGCACAGGGCCTTCGTTGGTCGCGCGGACGTCGATCGACGCGCGTCTCTGCTACCGCACCAGCCCCGCCCGCACGCTATCGAAGAACAGCCGCCCCGCGACGGTGGCCGGCACCACCGCCCCGCCGTGGTCTAACGTGGCCCCCACGTTCACCGCGGCCACGTTCGTCGCCCCCGCCGCCCGCATCCGCGTCGCCGCCGTCGGCGCGTTGGTCGGATCCACGTCGCGGTCCGCCCCGCCGAAGTACAGCCGTGTCGGCGCTTTCGGCGCCCAGTCCAGCAGGTCGTTGTCCCGCAGCGCCTGCCAGAAGGGATGGTTCTGGTCGGCCGCGAGCGCCGTGAGTAGCGCCGGCTGGAACACCGCGCGCACCTGCGTCGGCAACGCCGTGAGCTGCGCGGTGCTCACCGAACCCGCGACGAGCGCCGCGGCCGTGGCGTCGGACGGCGGCACGAACACGTTGCCCAGGTTCGCCGTGAGGCCGTACGTGCGCGTCATCGCCGCCCCCAGCAGCAGGCTGTAGACGACGCTCGAGGCGTACGACGGGTTGGCCGCGAGCAGCCGCGACGCCGTCCCGCTCAGGTCGTACGGCCCTGACATCGGCGCCGACGCGCGCACCGGAAACTCCGTCGCGTAATCGCGCTCGAGCGCGCGCTGCAGCGCCGCCGCCGCGTGCCCGCCCTCGGAGTAGCCGGTGATGAACAGCTGCGACCGGTCGAGCGTGACCCCCTGCTGGGAGGCCAGCGCGAACGCCGCGCGCAGCAGGTCGGCGGCCGCCGACGCCTCCGTGGCCGCGTGCACGTACGGGTGGTACGGCGCCGCGCTGCCGCCGTAGCCGAGGTAGTCGGGCAGGACCACGGCGAAACCGTCCGCCGCGTACGCGCTGCCGAACAGCGCGCCCTCGTCCGTCGGGTCGAGTGTCGACGGCACCGCCGTGCGGTTGGTGACCGTGCCGTGCTGGTAGACCACGACCGGGATCGCGGCGCCCGCGGCGACGCCCGCCGGGAAGTACACGGCGCCCGTCGCGGTGGCGAGAGTGCCGCCGACGCCGACCGTCTGGTACGTGACGCGGTACGGCTGCGCGTCGTAGCGCGCGCTGAACGCGTTCCCGGCCCCTTTCGTCGCGATGAGCGCGGCGATGGCGAGGCGCGGCAGGCGCGTGCCCGCCTGCGACGCCGTGAGCGCGCCCCGCCCCGCGAGCGACGGCGAGGGATCGGGCGGTCGTGTGAAGGTGAACGTCGCCGATCCGGTCGAGCCCCCGCCCGTGGTGCCGGTGATCGCGTCCGAACTGCCGCACCCTGCCGCCCCGCATGCGGCGGCGAGGGCGACCAGGGCCGCGCCGCGCGGCCGAAACGAACCAAGGCGTGCGAAACCAAGGCGTGCCAACATGCGTGCAGACTCCCGACATTGATGCTGTGACCGCACGCGTGGCGGACGCCGCCGTTTCGGCTTCCCCACCTCGCGCGTGACGGTAATTTGCCCGCATGACGACGTCCGTCACCCCCCGCCCGCTCCGCACGGTCGCGCAATACCGCGCGCGCGAACTGCGCGCGGACGTTCGGCACGAGTACGTGACCGGGCAGGTCCACGCGACGGCCGGCGAGAGCCGGGACCACAACAGAGTCGCACTGAACGTCGTCACCCGACTGTTCGCGGCGGCGCGCGGCGGCCCACGCCGGGTCTCGTTCGAGACGGTGCGGCTCGTCGTGAACGCGAACGCCGAGTACTACCCCGACGTGATGGTCGCCTGCGGCCCGCCCCCCGACGACCGGCACATCGAGACGGCGCCCTGCGTGCTCGTCGAGGTGCTCTCGCCGAGCACCCGGCGCACCGACCGGCGGGAGAAGGGGCCCGCGTACCGTTCGCTTCCGTCCCTCCGGGCCTACGTCGTCGTCCACCAGCCGCGCCGCAGGGCGGAGTGGTACACGCGGCCGGCGGACGGCACGTGGCTCGTCACGGACGTCGTCGGGGACGGGGCGATCACGTTCCCCTGTCCGCCCGGCGCGGACGGCGCGCCGGTGACGATGACCTTCGACGAGATCTACGAGGGCGGCGAGGCACCGCCGCCTCCGACGCCGCGTCGCGGACGGGATACCGAGTGAGCGCGGTCGTCCCCCCGTCCATCCGCGTGCTCGTCTGCGACGACCACGCGGTCGTGCGCGAGGGCATCCGTCACGTCCTCGCCGGCGAGCCCGGGTTCGAGGTCGTCGCCGAAGCCGCCAACGGCGAGCAGGCCCTGGCGCTCGCCGCCGAACACCGGCCCGACGTCGTCGTCCTCGACGTGACCATGCCGGGGGAGAGCGGCCTGCGCGTCGCGCCCAGGCTTCGCGCCGCGGTGCCCGAAACGCGCGTGCTCATCCTGTCGATGCACGACAACGCCGAGTACGTGCGCGAGGGCGTTCGGGCGGGGGCGAGTGGCTACCTGCTCAAGGATTCCGCCGCCGCCGAACTCCGCCTCGCCGTGCGCGCCGTGCATGCGGGGGGCACCTACTTCAGCACCCCCGCCGCGCTCGGCCTCACCGGCGTGACGCTGCCGCCCGTGACACCGGACGACGGCGCGAGCGCCGCATCCGGTGCCGACGGCGATCTCCCGAACGCGGGCGCGGCCGGCGCGGCGGTGGGCGGCGCGCCCCCCCTGGACGTGCTCACCGCGCGCGAGCGCGACGTGCTCGACGGCATCGCCCGAGGCGCGACCAACAAGGAGATCGCCGCGGAGCTCGGCATCAGCCACCGCACCGTCGAGACCCACCGCGAGAGCCTGATGCGCAAGCTCGGCATCCGCACGGTCGCGGGGCTCACGCGCTACGTGCTCGACGCCGGCGGCGCCGTGCGGCGCGACGCGTGACGGCCCGCACGGCGCCTCGCGACGCGCGACCTCGGGCGCACGGCGCGCCGCGTGCGGGGTAGCAGGCCCATGGCCACCCGCCCCCCGTCCGCCGTCCCGCGTCTCGCCGCTTATCTCGTCGCGTCGTGGGGCGTCCTCATCGCCCTCGCCGCGACCGCGCACGCGGCGCTGGGTGTCGCGGCCGCGGCGGCCGCGATCTACACCACCGCACCGCTCGTCGCGTTCCTCGCCCGGCGCGGCGCGTGGCGCCGCTACCCGACGGCGGCGTTCCGCCTGTTCGTCGTCCGGCCCGCGCTGTACGCCCAGCTCCTGCTGCCGATCGTCGCCTCCGTGGCGCTCCTCGGGATGCTGGTGGGCGCGGCGTTTGGGCGGACGCTCGTCGCGGGCCGGTGGGCGGCCGCGAGCGCGTTCATCGTCGGCTCGCTCATCCTCTTCCTCGGCTGGATCGGCTCGCGCCGCCTCGTCGTGCGCGAGGTCGAGGCGCGCGTGCCCGGGCTGCCGGCCGCGTTCGACGGACTGCGCGTCGTGCAGCTCTCCGACCTCCACGTGGGGCCGCAGACGTCGCGACACTTCCTCGCGCGTGCGGCGCGCGCCGCGGCCGCGCTCCGCCCCGACCTCATCGTGCTCACCGGCGACCTCGTCGACGATCGGGCCGAAGACGTGGCGGGGTTCGCGGCGTGGGTGGCGGAGCTTCAGGGCGTCGCCACGCCACAGCTCGGCACGGTGCTGATCCCCGGCAACCACGACGTCTACGCCGGGTGGCCGGCCGTCGCGCAGGGCCTGCGCCGCCTCACCGCGGCCCACGTCCTCGTCAACGACGTCCACGTCATTCGCCGCGGTGGCGCCTCGCTCGCGCTGCTGGGCACGGGCGACCCCGCCGCGGGCGGCGCCGGCGCGCAGCGGCGCATCGTCGCCGACGTGCCCGGCGTGGGCGAATCGGCCGCGGTCGACCTCGGCCGCGCCTTCGCCCGCGTCCCCGCCGGCGTCCCGGTGGTCGCCTTCGCCCACAATCCTGCGCTCTGGCCCGCGCTCGCCGACCGCGGCGCCGCACTCACGCTGAGCGGGCACACGCACTGGGGTCAGTTCGCCCTCCCGCGCCGCGGCTGGAGCCTCGCGTCCCCGTTCCTCGAGCACGCGATGGGGGGCTATCAGCGCGGCGACGCGCTGCTCTACGTGCACCCCGGGACGGGCTTCTGGGGCGTGCCGTTCCGGATTGGGGCGTATCCCGAGGTGGCGGCGGTGACGCTGCGCGCGGCGCCGGCGGCAGGACTCGCCGTAGGCGAGGCGCGGCCGGCCGCGCGTCGGGCGGCGTAGGCACGCGACTCGCTCGGGAGCGCGGACCGGCGCGCGGTTCACGTCGCCGCACACCACTTCACGCCTCACAGGGCACCGCATGACCACGCCTGACTCCGGAGCGATCGACGCTCTCAACTCTCTGCTCACGGGGTCGCGTGACGGTGCGGAGAACTATCGAGACGCGGCCGAATCGGTACAGCGTCCCGACATCAAGGCCGCACTCGGCGAGTTCGCGGTCGAGACCGCGACCCACGCGGTCGAGTTCGAGGCCGAAATCCGGCGCCTGGGCGGCGCTCCCGAGGCGGGTGGGAAGTTCGAGGCCAAGGCACGGCGCGCGTTGCAGAACGTGAAGGCGGCCGTGAGCGGCCACGACGACAGCGCGACACTCAGCGAGGTCGAGAGCGGACTTGACCAGGCCGAGCGAAATTATGCGCTCGCGTCGCGCCAACCGCTCGGTGCCGAGACGCGCGCGATCGTCGAGCGGAACTGGGCGACCATCGCGCGACATCACAACCAGATCGCGGACTGGCTGCGGCAGGATCCGGGTAAGTCCGCCGCATAACGCGCCATGACGCGCCGGCGTCGTTTCGCCGGTATCTCGTGCGTCCGTCCAGGTCATCAGGCTCCTCTCCATCATGCTCGTTCCCGGCCGGCCGCAGTCCGCGCCCGAAGAGATCGCCAACAGCATCACGCACGGGCTCGGGCTGGCCGCCGCGGTGATCGTTGGCCCACTCGTCGTCGCGGCCACCGTCCGCCGTGGCGGCGACGCGTGGCGGGTGGGCGGGGCGGCCGTGTTCGCCGCGTCGCTCGTGCTGATGTACCTGACGTCCACGCTTTATCACGCCTGCCCGACAGGCGGCGCTGCGACGGGCGCTGCGGCCGCCGACGCGACCGCCGACGCGGCCGACGACCGGCGGGTGCGACGCAAGGAGCGACTCCGCACGCTCGACCACGCGGCCATCTACCTGCTCATCGCGGGGTCGTACACGCCCATCCTCGTGGGCGCGCTGCGCGGGGCGTGGGGGTGGAGCTTGCTGGCCGCGGAGTGGGGGCTCGCGGCTGCCGGGATCGTCGTCAAGCTGCGCTACGGCTTTCGCTGGCCGCGCCTCTCCACGTGGATGTACATCGGCATGGGCTGGCTCGCGCTCGTCGCCCTCAAGCCGCTGCTCGAGCGGGTCTCGCTCGAAGGCGTGCTGTGGCTGGTCGCGGGCGGCGTGTGCTACACGGCGGGGGTCGCGTTCTATGCGACCGACTGGCGCGTGCGGTACGGGCACGCCGTGTGGCACCTCTTCGTCGCAGCCGGCAGCGCGTGCCACGTGTGGGCCGTGTTCGCGCTCCCCGGCCTCGCGTGACGTCAGGCATCGAGGCGCCCCGAGCCGATTGACGGTGAGAACGGCCGCTCGCGTCGCGGGTACAACTCTCGCTCCCGAACGTTGAGGGTGGCGAGTAAGCGGTGACGGCCCGCCGCGCGTGGTCATGGAAGGTTTCATGGAACGCGCCCTGCCGTTCGTACGCTTGGCCACCACCCGCGCGCCACCTTCCGCGCGCCACCCGACCCGTCGCCTGTCCCAATGTCACGCCACAACCGCCCCGGTCAGCCCCGTCCCGGCCAAATCCGCCTCGGCACGACCGGCCGCCACGGCGCGGCGGTCGCGCTCCTCGCCGCCGTCGCCGGTGGTGCCGCCGTCTCGGGCTGCCGCCCGGCCGACGGACAGACGACGCCCACGGCCGCGGTCCGCGTCGACGAGGCCACGCCCCGCACCGACAGTGGAGTGGTCGGCGTCGCACGCCGCGTCACCCCGGCCGTCGTCTACATCGACGTCCAGATCCCGCGTCGCACCGCCAACCGCGAGCAGGGTGGGTCGAGCCCGTTTCCGCCGGGCTTCCTGCCGCCGGGCTTCGAGGGCCCGGGCTCGCCATTTTCGCGTCCGCAGCAGCGCGGCCCCGCGCGCGCCTCGGGCTCGGGCTTCATCGTCGCGCCCGACGGCTACATCCTGACCAACAACCACGTCGTCGCCGACGCGGACAAGATCGAGGTGTCGCTCACCGACGGTCGCCTGTTCACGGCCCGCGTGATCGGCCGCGACCCGAGCACCGACGTCGCCCTCATCAAGATCGACGGGCAGAACCTGCCCACGGTGACGCTCGGGGACGACCGCCAGGTGCAGGTCGGTCAGCCGGTCGTCGCCATCGGCAACCCGCTCGGCCTTCGCTCCACGGTCACCACCGGGATCATCTCGGCCAAGGAGCGTGGTGGCGACCTGGCCGGCCTGTTCGAAGGGCAGCGCGCCGCCGTCGCCGACTTCCTGCAGACCGACGCGGTCATCAACCCGGGCAACTCCGGCGGTCCGCTCGTGGACCTCGCCGGGCGCGTGGTCGGCATCAACTCCGCCATCGAGAGCCCGACGGGCGTCTACGCCGGCTACGGGTTCGCCGTCCCGGTCGGCATCGCGCGCATCGCGATGGACCAGTTCCTCAAGTACGGCCACGTGCGCCGCGCGCTCCTCGGCGTGACCATCTCGGACGTGAAGCCGGCCGACGCTCGCGTGGCGGGCTTGACGCAGATCCGCGGCGCCCTGGTGGGTTCGGTGGAGCCGAGCAGCGGCGCCGCCAAGGCCGGCCTGCAGCCGGGCGACATCATCACCGCCGTCGACGGCGAGCCGATCGCGACGGTCGCCACGCTCCAGCGCACGATCTACGGACGCACGCCGGGCAGCACGGTCGCGCTCACCACGCAGCGCTACGGTTCGCAGCGCAACGCGACGGTCACTCTCAGCGAGGCGCCGGCCGACAAGCAGGTAGCCGCCACGCCGACGACCGCGCCGGAGCGCGGCAGCGCCGCGCCCAAGCTCGGCATTCAGCTCGCCCCCGTCACCCCCGAACTGGCGCAGGAGCTGCGGCTCACGGCCCCGGCACAGGGGCTCGTCGTCACCGACGTCGATCCGACCGGCCCGTCGTCGGCGTTCCTCCAGCAGGGGGACGTCATCCGCGCCGTCCTCAGCGCGTCTGGCTCGCGCCCGATCCGGACGACGAGCGATCTGCAGAGCACCCTGTCGAGCGCCTCGTCCAGCGGTGTCGTCTCGCTCCTCGTGCAGTTCCGCGACGGCCAGCGCGTGGTGAACATCCCGCTCACCCCGCGCTAACCCGGCGGTGATGCACGACGGGACGCGGTCCCGATCGCGGTCTGTCCTCCGCGACCCCTGAGAGACGACGGCGGGGCGGGCTCCCAATCGGAGCCCGCCCCGCCGTCGTGTGTGGCCGCGTCACGCCGAGTTCCGGCCGGCCGCCGCACGTAGCAGCAATGTTTGGCCCGGACGTTGCTACATGTGTTTGCTACCGACTGACGGGTCAGTCATAGCTGAGGTCGGTGTACCGGTCAGAACTCCCTTCACCGTTCTTTGAGAAATGCGCTCTTCGCTCCTGCTTCGCATCGTGCCGGCCGCTGTCGCGGCGGCTTTCGTGGTCCCCGCTGCCGCCCGTGCGCAGAATGCGGCGATCGTGAACAACCCTGCGACGCTCGAACTCGGCGCCGACGCGGGCGCGACGTTCGGTCTCGGCCATAACTCGTACACGACCATCCAGATCCCGGGCTCGCGCGTGCGCGCCGGCTTCTTCCTGCCCAACAACTCGCGGATCGAGATCGAGCCGGCCGTCGGGCTCACGTACGGCAAGGTCACCGGCCAGTCGGGCGTGACCAACTACAACCTCGAACTCGGCGCCCTGTACCACTTCCGCGCCCCGCAGGACGTGACCAACGCGACCCGCGCGACCGTCGCCTACGTCCGTCCGTTCGTCAACTACACGGGCCTCAGCGGCGGCGGCAACAGCGACCACGCCGTCACCGCCGGCGGCGGTCTCGGACTCAAGCTTCCGTTCCGCCCCAACATCGCCCTCCGCGGCGAGGCGAACCTCGGCTACGACTTCAACAACAAGGCCGCGCGCCTCGGAATCCTCGCCGGGTTCTCGTTCTTCACGTTCCACTAAGAACTCGCCGACGGCTACGCGGCCGCGCGACCGTCGGTCGCCGGCCGCGTCACGGTGGAGGGCGCGTTCGCTTCGGCGAACGCGCCCTCGCTTTTTGCGACCACCACCGTCGCGACCGCGTTCCCGATCAGGTTCACCACCGCCCGCGCCTCGCTCATGAAGCGGTCGACGCCGAGCACGAGCGCGAGCCCCTCTACCGGCACGGCGTGCGTCGCGGCGAGGGTACTCGCCAGCACGACGAACCCGCTCCCCGTCACCCCGGCCGCGCCCTTGCTCGTCAGCATCAAGAGGCCGAGCACCTCGAGCTGGCGGCCGAACGAAAGGTCGATCCGGAACACCTGCGCGATGAACAGCACCGCCATCGACAGGTAGATGCTCGTCCCGTCGAGGTTGAACGAGTAGCCCGCCGGCACCACGAGCCCCACCACCTCCGGCGCGCACCCGAACTGCTCGAGCTTCGCGATCAGGCGCGGCAGCGCCGCCTCGCTCGACGACGTGCCCACCACGAGCGCGATCTCGCCCCGGATGTGCCGCAGCAGCGCCGTGATCCGGAACCCCCAGCGCCGCGCGACGAGGCCGAGCACGCCGAACACGAACAGCGCCATCGTCGCGTACACGTCGAGCATCAGCCGGCCTAACGGTAGCAGCGTCCGCACGCCGAAGCTCCCGACCGTGTAGGCCATCGCCGCGAACGCGCCCACCGGCGCGACGGCCATCACAATCGCGACCACGCGGAAGACGAGTTCCTGCACGCGACCCAGCCCCGCCGCGAGCCCGCGCCCGCGCTCCCCCATCCCCGCGAGCGCCACGCCCGCGAGCACCGCGACGACGACGATCTGGATCACGTCGCCGCGCGCGAACGCGTCGACCGCGCTCGACGGCACCGCGTGCACGAGCAGGTCGACCACACCCCCCTCGCGCGCGGCCTGGGCGTACTTGGTCACGTCGCCCTTCACCAGCGCCGACGCGTCGAGACCCGCGCCGGGCCGCGTCACGTTCACGACGAGCAGGCCCAACGCGAGCGCGAACGTCGTCGTGACCTCGAAGTAGAGGATCGCCTTTCCGCCCACGCGCCCGGCCGTGCGCAGATCGCGCATCCCGGCGATGCCGAGCACGATCGTGCAGAACACCACGGGCCCCACGACGAGCTTCACGAGCGCGACGAACGCGTCGGCGAGCGGCTTGGTCGCCACGCCCGCCGCCGGCGCGAGCATGCCGAGCAGCGCCCCCGCGGTGATCGCGATGAGGACGCGGACCGTCGGGCTACGCGGCAGCATCGGCGCGGCGTGTGATGTCCGTTGCCGCCGCACCCGCGTCGCGGCGCGCGAAGCGCAGCGCGGCGCGGTAGACGAGCACGATCAGCACGCCGGACACCGCCGCGGCCAGCAGCGCCGCGACCTGGTCGGTCGCGTTGGCGCCCGCACGGGCGGCGCGAAGCTCCGCGACCGCGCCCGCCGCCGGTCCCGCAACGATCCAGGGCAGAGCCGCCGCGCGCCCGAACACCCACACCACCGCCGCTACCAGCGCCACGCTCGCCGCGGCACCGAAGGCGAGTGCGGTCCCGCTGATGGTCGCGTCGGCGGCGGCCTGGGCGATCGCGGCCATCAACACCGCGACGCCGACGAGCGCGAGCAGGCGCTCGCGCGGCGTGCGCGCGCCGCCCGCGATCGCGAGGGCGGGGATGGCCGCGAGCGGCGCGGTCACCGCCGACGCCGCGGCCCCGAACGCCGGGGCCGCCCACGGCAGCAGCGTCTCGAGCGACGTGGTCGGCACGGCCGGCGTTCCCGTCGCGCTCCGCACGAATTCGCCGAGCCCCGCGAGGGCCGGGAGCGCCGTGCCGAGCGCGGCGCCGAGTAACACGCCGTCCCGGACGCGGCGCGTGGCGTCGTCGGGCGGCAGGGCGGCGCCGCGCACGTCGCCCGACGCAGGCAGCACCGGGACGCCCACGCGCCGGCGGAGCGCGTCGGTGAGCGCCCACGCGCCGCCGCTCGCCGCACCGGCGAGCACCGCGCCGAGCAGCGCGCCGATCGCGAGCATCGCGAGAAAGTTGCTCCACGGGACCGCCGTGTCCCACCCAGCAAACCGCTCGGGGAGCGTCAGCACGGTGCGGCCGAGCGTGAGCAGCGCGACGGCGACCGCGATCGCCACCCCCGCGCGGCGGTCGACGAGCGAGGGCAGCATCGGCGCCGCGCTGCGCATCGCCCGCACCGTCAGGCCGAGGAACAGCGCCACCAGGGCGAGCGAGGCGACGCCGGCGACGAGCGTCTGCGACGTCTCGCGTTTCCGGTCGGCAAGCATCCATGCCTCGGGCAGCCGCAGGTCCCGCCCGACGCTCACGGCTTCCGTCCCGGCGAGCGTGACCCCCACCCGCGCCGTCGCTCCCGCGGGAAGGACGACCGCCGGATCGACGTAGTCGATGTTGGTGTCGAGGCGGTGCGGGCGCGTGGTCTGGCTGAACTCCGCCTCGCGCAGCGTCGCCGGATCATACCCGCGCGTCCGCACCGCCGCCGCGGCCAGCACGCGCGCCGAATCCGCGCTCGGCGTAGCGCCCGGGGCGTCGTCCGCGATGTCGTGGACCACCGCGCGTGCGCGGCCGTCCGGCGCGACCGCGACCGTCCAGGTCTCGCGCCGTGCGTCGCGGCCGGCGTGGCGGTGGACGTAGCGCACCTGCCACAACGCCGGCGCCAGGTACGTCGCGCCCAACCTCTCGAAGACCGCGGCCGCGCGCGTGCGGCCGAGCGATTCGCGGAGAAAACGCAGCACGCGGGTGTTCTCGCTGCCGCCCACGGCCGCGGCGCGGTCCCAGTTCGCCGGGTCGACGCCGCGCGTGCGGAGTACGCTGTCTGCCGCTGCTGCCACGCGCTCGCGCGAGGCGGTGAAGTCGGGGCCGAGTGGCCTCGCGCGCGGGGCGAGGAGCGCGACGACGAGGGCGAGCGCCGTGACCACCACCGCGGCCACGCGCGTGCGCGGGCCGACCACGGCGGTCGTCGCCACCGACCCCCCCGACATCGCCGCGCGCGAGGCCGCCGGCGTCACGGACACGGGCGCGATGTGCGCCACCTGCGCAGGCGCGCCGCTCCCTCGCTCCGCCACGCCGGTCGCCTCGGCCGCGTCCTGCTCGTCGAACGCCCGCGTCACGTCCGCGAACCGCGGCGGCGCGGCCGGCATGATCCCCGCCGCCACCGCGCCACGTCGCTGCCACCAGTTCACCGCGACGACGAGCGCCGGCAGGGCGAACGCGATCAGCACCGCGCCGGCCGTCGCCCGGTATGCCGCGCCGCGCCCGTGCAGGGCGAACAGCCCAAACCACGTGAGGTCGTACAGCGTGTGCGCGACGATCGTCGTCGGAAGCCCGACCCGCAGCGCGAGCACCGCCCACAGCACGGCTTCGAGAAACAGCTCCACACCGCGCGAGTACGCGGGCCACGACGGGTAGTTGGCGTGCCCGAACCCGAAGGTGAGCGCCGTGACCACCACGCCCGCGGCGAGCCACAGCCGGCGCGAGCCGCGATCGCGCCCCCAGTACGCGAGCAGGGCGAGCGGCACGCCGCGGAAGATCGCCTCCTCCCAGGTGCCCGCGAACAACGAGGTGCCCGCCGCGCTCACCCACGGCGCCGGCGTGGCGATCTGGTTGGGGTCGTCGAGCGTGCCCGCCGGCACCCACCAGCCGAACGTGCCGCGCATGGTCACGTAGAACACGGTCACGTACGCGAACCCGAACGCCGCGAGCGCGTACCCCGCCAGGATGCGCCGCGCGATCGGCGGCGCACCCGCGAAGCGCAGGTACGAGAACCAGTCGTAGTGGTCGGGGAACGCACGGCGCGCGCACACCTCCGCCGCCGCCACGGCGAGCATCACCCACGCCCCCGCGGCCGCCCCGCCGGCGACCGCCGCGAGCGCGATCCCGCCGACGAACGTGCCCGGCGCGGTCGCGGTGTCGTACCCGAACCACGCCACCGGCAGCGCGTTGACACCCGCGGCCGCCATCAACAGGCCGACCGTCCCGCCGACCATCGCCGCCGGGCGCCAGCGCACGCGCCCGGCGCGCGCGGCCGTGACGAGCGCCGCGAGCGCGCCGAGCACGAACACCGTCAGCCCGGGGTACGCGAGCAGGGCGAAGGTGTCGTTGGACGCGCGCATCTCGCCGTACCGGCGGGTCCACGCGTCGGGCAGGTCGGCGTACACGTGCACGGTGAGCGGTTCTGCGCCGAACCGGCCGACGAACGGCGTCGCGCCCGCGGCGGCGTCGAGCTGGCCGTCGGGTTGCGGCGCGGCGAGCCCGCCGCCCGCGAACGCGCGCGCCCCGCCGCGCAGCACGTCGAACCCCGCCGGCCCGGTCACGGTCACGTCCGCCCGGAGCGGCGCGTCGCCCACACGCGCGCCCACGCGCTCGTAGCGGTACGTGCGGTCGACCCGCCCGCTCCGCGGCTGCGTCACCACCGAGCGCCCGGTGAGGCGCCACCGCGCGACGTCCTGCGATCCCCAGCGCGCGAGGGCGAGGTCGGCCGCCAGGCGACCCGCCGTGTCGGTGACGAGCGGCCGCGTCTCGGCCTCGGGAATGCGCCGCGCGAGTCCGACCACCCGCCCGTCGGGCGCGAACGCCACCCGCGTCTCGTGCACGTCGCCCGGCCGATACAGGCGCACCACCCACCGGTAGAGCGGCAGGTCGCGCCCGTGCGCGAGCGCGCGCACCGAGTCGGCGCCGCCCGCGGCGAAGTCGACGTACGTGCTGAGCGAATCGTCGCTCTCGAACAGCGCCGCCGCCTCGGCGCGCGTCGGCGCGAACCCGGCGCGCGCGGCGAGCGCGCGGGCGCGTGCGATCGCCCCCGCGCGGTCGAGCGTGAGGCCCACGTCGACCATCGGGTACGCGCGGGCGAACAGGCCGACGGTCGCGGCCACGCAAATCAGGGTGCCGAGCAGGACGGCGAGGGAACGGAGGTGGCGCATGGCGGAACATTATTCGCGCGCCGGACACGCCGCCCACCGCCCGGCCCCCGGTTTGCTCGGTGTTCGCGCATGCTCCTCCAATCGGACGTCGTCGACGACGCACACTTCCGGGCGGCCGAATACACCACCCGCGTCGTCTTCAGCTGGCTCCGCCTCGGCGTCGAGACCGTCGGCGCGCTCGTGATCGCGGCCGGCGTGGTCGTCGGCGTCGTGCAGTTCCTGCGGGCGTCGTTCGCGCGCGAGCCCGACGGGTACAACGACGTCCGGCTCCGCCTCTCGCGCTTCCTGGCCGTCGCGCTCGAATTCCAGTTAGGCGCCGACCTGCTCTCGACCGCCGTCGCGCCCAGCTGGAACACGATCCGCAACCTCGCCGCGATCGCGGTCATCCGCACCGGCCTCAACTACTTCCTCGGCCGCGAGATGCGCGAGGAGGCCTCGCGCCTCACCGCGACCGGCGAGGCGCCCGAGGCCGCCGCGCGCCGCGCCACCGGCGCCCGCCCGGCCGAGTCCCGTGGCTGACCGGCGGCCTGCGCCTAACGCGACCACGGCTTCCCCGGTCGGCGACGCTCCGCACGAGGCGCGGCGCCGGCTCGGGATCGGCGGCGAACTCGCGCTCGCCGCGCTCCCCACCGCGACCGTGCTCCTCGTGCTCGCCTTCGTCGAGGTGCTCGCGCGGCAGCGGCTGCTTTTCGCGTCGCTCGCATCGAGCGCCTTCCTCATCTACCTCGACCCGACCCACCCGGCCAACTCGGTGCGCACGCTGTTCATCGCGCAGGGCGCGGCCGCGGTCTGCGGCTGGGCGCTCGTCGCCGCGCTCGGCCCCGGCTACGCGGCCGCGGCCTGCGCGATGGTCGTGACCATCGGCGTGATGATCGCGGCCGACGCCGTGCACCCGCCGGCCGCGAGCACCGCGCTCTCGTTCGCCCTCGGCGCCGGCCAGACCCGTGCAGTGGTCCTGTTCGCCCTCGCCCTCGGCATCACCGCCTCGCTCGTGTTGATTCAACACGTCGCCACGCGGCTCCTCGCGCGGCTCGCCCGCTAACCCAGCGCCCCGCCGTCATGCTCCCCGCCGCCATCAACATCGAGCGCGCGTTCGACCGCGTCACCGAGCACTGGTCGCCCAAGGTGATCGCCGAGTTGAACGGGCAGTACGTGAAGGCCGCCAAACTCAAGGGCGAGTTCGTCTGGCACGACCACGCGGGCGAGGACGAGATGTTTCTCGTCGTGCGCGGCTCGCTCGCCATCCAGTTCGAGGGCGGGACGGTGACGCTCGGGCCCGGCGAGTGCTGCGTCGTGCCGCGCGGCGTCCGGCACAACCCCGTGGCCGACGAGGAGTGCTGGCTGCTCCTGTTCGAGCCCGCGGCCACACGCCACACCGGCGACGTCGTGGACGCGCGGACGCGGAGCGTCGAGGAGCAGCTCGCCTAACGACGTCCCGTCGCGCGCTTGGCGGCCGCCTTCGCCCCCGTCTTCGCGGCCGTCGTCCTGACCGGCGCGCGCTTGGCCGGGGCGGTCCGGGTCGCCGCCGTCTTGAGCGCCGCCCGCTTGGCGGTCACCTTCTTGGCCGCCGCCCGCTCGGTCGCCGTTCGCTTGGTCGCCGCTCGCTTGGCGGCGGGCCGCTTCGCCGCCGGCCGTGCGGTCGCCTTCTTCGCCGCGGCCTGCGCGACCTCTGCGGCGGTGCGCCGTGGCGTCGTGGGCACGGGCGGCGCGAGGTCGTTCAGGTGCTGCCAGGTCTCGCCGCGCACGGCCATCGAGATCCGCCCGTGCGAGCACCCCTCCTTCGCCGCGATCTCCCCCACCGTGGCCTTGCCGCTCCGGACGAGGTTCCGGTAGCGGATCACCTTCTTATCGGTGAGTCGCGCGGCGGGGTGGTCGTTCCCCCAGACGCGCGCGCCGCCGCGGCTCACGCGGCCACCGGGCCGCCCTCGGCCGCCTCGCCGCCGATGCGCGCGACCTCGTCGGCCGTCAGCTGCAAGCCGGCGGCGGCCACGTTCTCTTCCAGGTGCGTCACGCGCGAGGTGCCGGGAATGGGGAGCATCACACGCGAACGCGCGAGCAGCCACGCGAGTGCCACCTGCCCCGGCGTCGCGCCGTGCCGCACGGCCGCCTGCGCCAGCGCGCCCCCCGGCTCGGCCAGCTTTCCCGCGACGAGCGGGAACCACGGAATGAACCCGATCTCCTCGCGCTCGCAGTACTCCAGGAGCGGCTCCGCCGTGCGCTCGGCGAGGTTGTATCGGTTCTGGACCGACACGATCGGCACCACGCGCCGCGCCGCTTCCACCTCGTCGACCGACACCTCGCTCAGCCCCACGTGCCGCACCTTGCCCTCGCGCACCAGCTCGGTCAGCAGCCCGAACTGCTCGTCGGCCGGCACCTGCGGGTCGATACGGTGCAGCTGCCACAGATCGATGCGCTCGAGCTTGAGCCGCCGCAGCGATCCCTCGCACTGCGCCCGCAGGTACTCGGGGCGACCGTTGGGCACCCACTGGTCGGGCCCGGGGCGCGTCAGTCCGCCCTTGGTCGCGATCACGAGCCCGTCGGGGTAGGGGTGGAGCGCCTCCGCGATCAACTCCTCGCTCACGTTCGGGCCGTACGAGTCCGCCGTGTCGATGAAGGTGACGCCGAGGTCGACCGCGCGGCGCAGCACGCGGACCGCTTCGTCGCGGTCCTGCGGTGGGCCCCAGATGCCGCGGCCAGTAATGCGCATCGCGCCGAAGCCGAGGCGGTGGACCGGCAGGTCGCCGCCGATCGGGAAGGTGCCGCCCGCGGCGGCCGAGGTGATCGTCATGACGCGCGTAGCGCGCAACCCTCACGCCGCGGTCGCGCGATTATGTCGAACGCGTCGCGTGCGTCGAAAATCCATGTGCGGGGCGCAACACCGCTGGTGGTGCTTGCATGCAGCAGAACTTCACGCAGGGCGGAGCGGGCGCACGTCGCCGATCTACCCGAACCGCGCCGAACCGCGTCGACCCGTTCGGGCGTCCGCGCGGCGCCCCGTTCGCGCGTGCCGCGAATCGCCGCGGCGAGCGCCCGCCACGAACGCCCCCGGCTACCGCGTGCCGGCGCCGCGCGGGCCGTCGAGCGCCTCGATCGTCGCGGTGCCGGCCGGCCGCTCGCGCTGCAGCCGCGCCGCGACGCGCTCCGCCTCGCCTAACGCACGCAGCACGTTCCCGCCGGCCAGCTTCGCGAGGTCGTCCTCCGTCCACCCGCGGCGCGCGAGTTCGGTGAACAGCGTCGGGAACTTCGACACGTCCTCGAGGCCCGCCGGGACGTCCGTGGTGCCGTCGAAGTCGCTCCCGATCCCTACGTGGTCCACCCCGGCCACGCGCCGCACGTGGTCCACGTGATCGGCCACCTGGGCCACCGTCGCGCGCGGCGTCGGGTGCGCCGCCGCCCACGCGGCCACCCCGGCGCGCACCGACGCGTCGGTCGCGCCCGAGCGCGCGCGCAGCCGCGCGCGTTCGGCCGCCCGCGCGTCGTCATGATTCTTCACCGCCTGCGACGTGAACGCCCCCACGAAGCTGACCATCACCACGCCGCCGTTGCGCGGCAGCTTCGCGAGGATCGAGTCCGGCACGTTGCGCCGGTGGTCGCAGAGCGCCCGCGCCGACGAGTGCGAGAAGATCACCGGCGCCTCGCTCACGCGGAGCGCCGCGCTCATCGTCCCGTCGCTCACGTGCGACAGGTCGACGAGCATGCCGAGCCGGTTCATTTCGCGCACCACCGCTTCGCCGAACGGCGTGAGCCCGCCGTGCTTGGGCACGTCGAGCGCCGCGTCGGCCCAGTCGAGCGTGACGTTGTGGGTGAGCGTCATGTAGCGCACGCCGAGGTCGTAGTACGCCCGGAGCGCGCCCAACGAGTTCTCGATCGCGTGCCCGCCCTCCATCCCGAGAAACGACGCGACCTTGCCGGCCGCCATCGCGGGCGCGACGTCGGCCGCGCGCAACGCCGGCGCGAGGCGGTCCGGGTAGCGCGCGATCACGCGCCGCGCGACGTCGATCTGCTCCAGCTGCACGCGCGCGTACCCCGGCGTGCCGGTCACCTTGCCGTTGGGCGCGTACGCGGGGTCGTCGGGCTCGCCCGGGATGTAGACGCTCCAGAACTGCGCGCCGAGGTGCCCGGCCCGAAGCCGCGCGAGGTCGGTCGCTCCGGGCGTGCGCGAGCGCAGGTCGTAGGCGACGACGTCCATCGGCCGCGCGTTGTGCTCGCGGATGGTCCACGGCAGGTCGTTGTGCCCGTCCACCAGCGGGTGCTCGCGCAGCACGCGGTCGGCTAGCGCGGCGGGGTCCGCGGCCTGCGCGCGCGCAGACGACGCGGGAACGGCGGTCACGGCGGAAGCGAGCAGCACGGCGACGACGAGGGGTGGGCGCATGGCCCAAACTACTCCGCGCGGCCATCTTCCCGCGATGCCGCCCGCCCCCGCGACCACGCCGCCCTCGCCCGACCAGACGGCAGCCGACGACGTCATCGCCCGCTGCCTGCGCGGCGAGATCCCGCCACCGGTCGCCGTCTCGCTCCTCGTGCTCGGCGACGGCGGGCCGGCCGTCGCCGCGGCTGCCGTGGCGCGCGCCCGACGCGCCGGCGCGCCCGACGCCGAGCAGCGCGCGCGCCTCGACGCGCTCGCCGGGCTCATGCCCGCGCTCACCGAAGGCGCCGCCCGCGTCGCCGCGATGGCGCGCGGACCAACGGCCGGCGACCCCGACGCGGTCCGCCGCCTCTTCGACGACGCCGTGGCGGCGAGCGAGGAGGCGAGCGTCGCCCTCTACTCGTTAGGCGACCCCGGCCTCCTCGCCCGCGCCACCCGCGAGGTCGTCGCCTGGCTCGACGCTGAAGGGCTCGTGCCGGAGCGCGCCGCGCGGGGTGGCGGCGCGCTCCTCGAGATCGGCTGCGGGATCGGCCGCTTCGAGCAGGCGCTCGCGCCGCGCGTGTCGCTCGCCGTCGGCGTCGACGTCTCGCCCGGCATGCTCGCGGCGGCCCACCGCCGCGCGGCCGCGCTCCCCGCCGCGGCGCGCGCGGCCGCCGCGTTCGTCCGCACCGGCGGCCGCGACCTCGCCATGTTCCGCGACGCGGCGTTCGACCTCGTCCTCGCCGTCGACGCGTTCCCGTACGTCTTCGCCGGCGGACCGGCACTCGTCGACGCGACCGTGGCCGAGATGGCGCGCGTCGCCCGCCCTGGCGGCGACGTCGTGATCGTCAACTTCTCGTACCGGAGCGACCTCGCCGCCGACCGCCGCGACGCGGCCGCGCTCGCGGCGCGGCACGGACTCGACCTCGTCGTCGCCGGCGCGCAGCCCTTCGCCCACTGGGACGGCGCCGTCTTCCACCTGCGCCGCCGCGCCGAACGCCGCGCCGCCCCCCGCGCGGCCGCCTTCGCCGCCGAGTCGGTCACGTGCGCCGACGCGCTCGCCCGGCTCGTTCCCGAGTGGCGCGCGCTCCACGATCGATGTCCGTGGGCCACGCCCTTTCAGAGCCCCGAATGGCAGCTCGCCTGGTGGCGCCACCTCGGCGGTGGACGCGCGACCGGCGCACGGGCCGCCGACCCGTCCGGGGCCGGCGCGTCCGGGGGGGAGGGCGGCCTGCGCACCATCGCCGTGCGCGACGCCTCGACCGGCGCGCTCGCCGCCCTCCTCCCCGGCTTCACCTTCGCCGACGCGCCGCGCGGCGGTGCGCGAACGTTCGCCCTGTTGGGCGCCGGCGTCACCGACTACGGCGACGCGCTCGCCGATCCGGCGGCGGGGCAGGGCGCCCTCCGCGCCGCCGTGCGCCACCTCGCGGGCGAGGCCGCGGACGGCGCGTGGACCGCCGCCGCCTTCGACGAACTCCGCGACGAGTCGCCCCTCCCTGGCGCGCTGCTCGAAGCCGAATGGCCGGCCGGGCTCACCGCCGCGCGCGCCGTGCAGAGCGTCGCCCCCGCGCGCCCGCTCCCCGGCGCCTGGGAGGGCGGGTGGGACGCCTTCGCCGCGACGTTGGGCGGCACGTTCCGCCGCAAGCTCAACCTCGGCGCCAACCGACTGCGCCGCGCCCAGCACGTCGAGCTCGTGACCGCCGACGCCCGCACCCTCCCCGCCGCCCTCGACGCGCTCTTCGCCCTCCACGAGGCGCGCTGGCGCTCGCGCGGCGAGGCCGGCGTGCTCGCCGACGACCGGCTCGCCGAATTCCACGCGGAGGCCGCGGCGGGCTTCCTCGCGCGCGGCTGGCTCCGGCTCCGCGTGCTGCGCATCGACGGCAGCCCCGCGGCCGTGCTCTACGGTCTCGTGCACCACGGCCGCGCGTACTGCTACCTGAGCGGGCTCGACCCCGCGTTCGAGTACTACAGCCCCGGCGTGGCGATCGTCCGTGCGACCGTCGAGGCGGCCATCGCCGAAGGCTGCCGTACGCTCGACTTCCTCCGCGGGGGCGAACGCTACAAGTACCTGTGGGGCGTCGAGGACCAGACCACCTGGCGGGTTACGGTCGGACCGGCGACGTGATCCGCGTGGCGCCGCGCATCTTTCGGACGATGCCGATCCATCCTGCCTTCTCGCGCCCGGGCCGACGGTCCGTGGCGCACGGCGCCGCCCTCGCCGCCGCGACGCTCCTCGCGGCCGCCTGCGACCGCGTGCGGGCCGCCGTCGGGGCCGCCCCTCCGCTCCACGGCGCCGCGTACACCACGGCCGAACCCGCCCCGCCACTCCGGCTGGCGCGGGCCGGGTCCGCGGCCGGGGTCGACACCTTCGACCTCGCGCGCGACGGCGCGGCGGCCGGGCGGGCGGTGCTCGTCTTCTTCGGCTACACGCACTGCCCCGACGTCTGCCCGACCACGCTCGCCGACTGGGCGCGCGCCAAGCACATACTCGCCGCGCACACCCCGTCTGACACCGCGCACGTCCGCTTCGTCTTCGTCACCGTCGACCCCGAGCGCGACTCCTCCGCCGTCGTGGCCCGCTACGTCACCCAGTTCGACCCGGGCTTCATCGGGCTGATCGGTCCGCGTGCCACCATCGACGCCGTCCAGGCCGCGTGGCACGTCTCCTCCTACCGCGAGCCCGCGACGGCCGGCGTTCCCGCCGCGAGCTACACCGTCTCGCACCCGGCGCAGGTCTTTCTCGTCGGCCCGGACGGCCGCCTTCGCACGATCTACCCGCTCGGCGTGCCCCCGGCCGACGTCGCGGCCGACCTGCAGCAGGTGCTGCACGGCGGATGAACCGTCTGGCCGCCCCCGAGCCGCGATCGTTTCGGCGCGCCGTCGGCCTCGGCGGGATCATCGCGCTCACGGGGCTCGCGGCCTGGTGGACGTGGCCGCACCCCGATCTCGTACTCGACGTCGCGCGCGGCGGCATCGGGTCGGTCGTTGATCGCTTCGGACGCCGCGCTCCACTTCCCGACACGATCTTCCTTCAGGCTCGCGGCCGCGAGACGACCGTTCGCATCGTCAACCACGACACCGCCCGCGCCACCCTCGGGATCTTCCCGTCTGCCCCCGGCGAGTCGCGCGACTTCACCATCGCCACCCCCGGCGTGTACGGCGGCTTCTGCTCCGCCCACCCCAAACGCCAGCGACTGACATACGTCGTACGCTGACCGCATGCGCGCGCTGCATCGGTATCGCACGACGACGTCCGCGACCCCCCGTAGCTTCTCGGCCGTTCCCCCAATCTGGAGCGTCGCATGCGGCATCATCGTCCCACCGACCGCCGCGGAGCAGGCAGCGGCGGCATCCTCGTAGTCCTCGGCGTCGTCACCCTGCTCCTGCTCGCGATCGCGCTCCTCCGCCCCGGATCGCCCTCGGCCGGGGCACCCGCCGCGACACGAGGCAGCGCGCGCCCGGCGCGCGCCCAGCCCGGTCAGCCTGCCACGCTCGCGAGCGAGGATCCGGCGGCCCTGCGCGCCGCGCGGCCGCCGATCCTCCCCGACCCGACCATGACGCCCGGTGCCACGCTCGACGTGACCGCACAGGACATCTGCGTCTCGGGCTACTCGTCCCGTGTGCGCAACGTCCCCTCCGGCGTCAAACGGCAGGCCTACGACGAGTACGGCATCGCGTCGCACGAGCCCGGTGAGTACGAGGTCGACCACCTGATCTCGCTCGAACTGGGCGGCTCCAACTCGATCCGCAATCTCTGGCCGGAGTCGTTCCGGACGCAGCCCTGGAACGCGCACACCAAGGACCGCCTGGAGAACGAGCTCCACCGCCTCGTCTGCGCCGGCCAGGAGGACCTCGCCACCGCGCAGCAGGAGATCGCGGGCGACTGGGTCGCCGCGTATCGCAAGCACTTTGGCGGCCCGCCCGACGGCAACTGACCTAGCCCCGCTACCCGCGCCCGCTACCCGCGCCCCCCATGTCGCGCAACCAGAAACTCGCCCCGCTCCTCCGCGGCCGCACCATTACCGCCGTCGAGCCGCCCGCGCCGGCTGCGTCGGCCCCTGCCAGTCCGTTCGCGCCGAGCCCCGCGGCCACGTGGCACGTACGATTCGGCGACGGCTCGTCACTCGCGGTACGTACCGACGGCACGGCGCCGGCGGGCGCCGACGGCGCGACCGGCCTCGCCGTCCAGGACGTCACGCAACGTGGCACCACGCTCACCCTCGGCCTCGCCACGCCGCCGCAGCCCGCCGCTTCGCCCGCCGTCGCCCTCGTCTTTCACACCGCCGAGGCGTCGGCCTGCGTGATGCTCCGCGACGCGAAGGGGGCGATGGAATACGCCGATTGATCGTCCGGCCGCTGGCGCGACGGGACGGAGGGTCACGGACCCGCGTGCGGCCCCGGTCCGCCACCCCCTTCGACGTACCCCTCGAACAACCGCCTCAACTCGTGGCCTAACGCCCGCGCCATCCCCCCGTGCACCGCCCCGCACTGCACCACGTCCGACCGCGGCGCCGTGATCCAGTGGAACCGCTCCGACGGCGGCGCCAGCGCCACCGCGTGCACCCACCCCCCCTCGCCCACCGCCTCGCCGCGGCACACCGCCCGGCACGCCCGCAGGTACCGCGCGAGCAGCCCCGCGTCCACGCTCGGCATCTGCGCGGCCAGCCACCGCTCGTCGTCCACGACGGCGAGCTCGAGAAACCCCGCGGTCCGCGCGTGCACCACGACGCCCACCGGCACCGACCGCACCGCACCCCCGAGCTGCGGGTGCGGCACCGCCCGCAGCACCGCGTAGTCGTACGCGACCAGCGGGCCCGCGTCGCCAGCCCCGCCGCTCACCGCCTCGCCCGAAGCCGTTCCGGCGGCGCCGCCCGCACGGCCTCGCGCGCCGCGACGGCCGCGTCGAGCCACGCCGCGCGTCCGCGCACGCGGTCGCCCAGATACGCCGCGTAGCGCGCCCGCGCCGCGCCCGCGTCCGCGAACTCCCCCGCGCCCACCGGCCCCGACGGGTCGGCGAACAGCGCGTCCGGCACGCGCCCCAGCACGGCGTGCAACAGCGCGTCCGTCACGAGCGGCGCCAGCGCCGCGTCCGCCGCGCGCAGGTCCGCGCTCGCCGCCAGCAGCACGTGCTGCCGCACGAGCGGGAACGGCGCGAGCGCGCGCGACGCGTCCACCCCGCGCCAGTCGTGCTGCACGTAGAGCGCCGCCCCGTGATCGATCAGCCACGGGCGCCGGTCCCACACCATCAGGTTCGGGTTGCGCGCCGACCGGTCCGGGTTGGTCGTGTACGCGTCCAGCCACACCACCCGCGCCGCGAACGCGGGCTCGATGAGCGAGCCCGCCGCGAGCGGATCGAAGTTGAACGCGCCGTCGAGGTACCGCAGCCCGACGTTCACCCCCTCGCTCTTCCGCAGCAGGTCCTGGATCTCCGGGTCGCGCTCGATGCGCCCGAACTCGGCGGGCACGTCGACCACGGCGAGCGCCGGCACCGGCAGGCCTAACGCCTGCGCCAGCAGCCCGACGACGAGCTCCGCGATGAGCACCCGCGCGCCCTGCCCGGCACCACGGAATTTCGCCACCCAGAGCCCGCCGTCGTCGCCCTCGACCACCGCCGGCAGCGACCCGCCCTCGCGCAGCGGCTGCACGTAGCGCCGCGCCGTCACCACGGGGACGGCGGGCACCTCGCCCGGCACCTCGCCCGGCGCCGCGGCCGGCGCGGTCGCCGACGGCGTCACCGGCGTCGTCACGCGCGCGGCGCCCGGTCCCGCACCTGCAGCCAGCGCACGATCCCCGGCAGCGCGGTGTTCATCGGCATCGCCGCCTCGGAGCTTCCCACCGTGTCGGCACCCGCGCCGGCCGCGTCGAACTCCCGGCGCGCCCGCGCGGCCAGCGCGGCCCCCACCTCGGCCAGCACCGCCGGCGTCGCGGCACCCACGCCGCCCGCCGCGTCCAACCGTCCCTCCACGTAACCCGTCCACGCGTACAGGCGCGTGAGGCAGTCGTCCAGGTGCCACGCCGCGTCGTCGAACGCGCCGAAGTGCGTCAGCAGCAACCGCCGCGGTGCGAGCGCCCGGATGCGCGCGATGCTCTCGCGCCATGCCGGCGGGTCGATGTCCGGCGGCGGCGTGGGCGGCACCACGACGCGCATCGGCCCCACGCGCACGCCGGCCACGTCGCCCGCGTACACGTCGCCGCGCTCGGCCTCGTGCAGCACCACGTGGTGCACCGCGTGCCCCGGCGTGTGCAGCGCGGTGAGCGTCCGCCCACCGCAGCGCACCGCGTCGCCGTCGGCCAGTTGGGTGAGGCGCTCCGCCGGCACCGCCTCGAACGACCCCCACAGCCGATCCATGTCCGCGCCGTAGATGCGCGTCGCGCTCGCGACCAGCTTCGACGGGTCGATCATGTGCGCCGCGCCGCGCGGGTGCACGTAGAAGCGCGCCCGCGGCGCGCGCGCGAGCACCGCCCCCGCGCCGCCCGCGTGGTCGAGGTGGATGTGCGTGACCACCACGCCCGTGAGCTGGTCGAGCGCGAACCCCGCGGCCCGCACGCCCGCCTCGAGCGCGTCGAGCGTCGACCCCGGCCCCGTCTCGACCAGCAACAGATCGTCGCCGTCGGCGAGCAGGTACGCGGCGACCGCGTTCGGGTGCCCCTGAAAGTTCAGGTCGATGCACCACGTGTCGACACTGCCCGACGAGGTCGCGAGCGGCTGGACGTGCGCGGGCGCGCTGGGGCGGAAGTCGGCCATGCGAAGTGGGGGCGTCGGGAGGGCGCGCGGCGAACGCCGCACGCGCGCCGGGGTACTCTAACGCAGCCGGCGGCGGCTCGGCACGGCGCTCGCGTTACGTCGTCGCGTTCGGTGTGCTCGCGTCGCCAGTCCCCGGCCTTTCCACCCCAGGAGACGACCATGCCCCGCTTCCAGTTCTCCCTCGCCAACGAAGGCACCGTGCGCGAAGCCGGCGCGGTGACCAGCGATTCGTTCCGCGAGGCGCTCGACGCGATCGCCGAGCAGGCCGAGGCCCATCTCGGCGACACGCTGGAGATCGGAGTCCACGGCTTCCCGCCGGCACGCTTCGAACTCATCAAGACCGGCCGCCGCTCGCGCGGCTGGCGCCCGGCCCACGGCACCCAGCTCGCCGCCTAACGCACCGGCGACGCACGCAGAAGACCCCCGCGGTGTCGCGGGGGTCTTCTGCGTTCCGGGATTACAGGCTGTCCAGCAGGTCGTCGATCGCCTTGCTGTTCGCGTCGGCCAGCGGGCCGCCGGTCAGGATCTTGTGCAGGATGTCGACGGCCTCGGCCGCGAGGTCGTCCGGGTGCTTCCGATCCCCGGCGAACCGCACGATGTGCCCGAGCAGGATCGTCTCCAGCGACGGCCCGTCGTCCTCGTCGTCGTCGTCCCCCCCGCGCGCCAGCCGGTCCTCGTAGCTCGGCACGCTCGCCTTCCACGGCTCGTCCGCGTGCCCGGCCTCCTCCAGCATCCCGCTCGGCACGAGCGCGAACAGCCGACACTGGAGCCCCGGCTCCTCCTCGTAGGCGAACAGCCCGAGCGGCACCGGGGTGTCGAACAGCCCGAGCGCGAGGAGACGGTCGATCGCCTCCGCCGGCATCGCCGACCGTGCGACGAGGCGCCCGTCGATGAACGCGCCAAGTGCCGCGCCGTCCGGCGCACGCTCGTCCTCGATCCGCGTCACCGAAAGATCTACGGGCTGCGCGGTCGTGATGAACACGGCCGGCCGCTGCGGCTCGCCGTCGTCATCTTCGTCCTCATCGTCGTCGTCATCGTCGGCGGCGTCATAGTCCTCGTCGTCCGACTCGGGCTCGTCCGGCTCGTCGGGCTCGTGCTCGTCCGGCTCGTGGTCGTCCGGGTCGTGCTCGCCGGCGAAGTGGTCGTCGCGGTCTCGGGGCATGCGATCTGGCAGATGGGGAAGCGTGCCAACGCAAGATAGTGCACGCCGTGCGTTTGGCCTCGCGCGTCGCATGCCCGGCTTCGCCCCGTCGCCCCGTGGCGGCCCCGTGTTTGCCTTATCTCGTGCCCGTCACCCCGCGCGCCACGCGCCGCCACCGCCGGGGGACACTCGCGAAGGCGACGCGTAGCTTCCTCCAAGGAGATTCCCATGGCTGACGATCGCACATACGACCAGGGCGTGAACGACTCGGTGTCCGGCAAGGGCAGCGACCTCAAGGGCAAGCTCAAGGACGCGGCGGGCGGCCTCACCGGCGACAGCCAGCTCCAGGGCGAGGGCAAGCTCGACCAGCTCAAGGGCAAGGCGCAGGACGCCCTCGGCAAGGTGGAGCGCAAGCTGTCGGAGTGATCGCGGCGTACACCCCGCGTTCCGAATGACGAGCGGGCGGCGCACCGAGCGCCGCCCGCTCGCGCGTTCGGCGCGACCGTCCGCAGACGGCGGTACGGTTAGGCGCGTGCCGCGGGCGCCGCGTCCGCCAGCGCGTCCACCGCCGCGGCCGTCCCCGGCCGGCCGAAGTGGTAGCCCTGCGCGAGGTCGCAGCCGAGTGCGCGCACCGCCTCGAACTGCGCCGCGGTCTCCACGCCCTCCGCGACCGTCTGCAGCCCGAGCGCCGCGGCCATCTGCACCACCGCCCGCACCAGCCCCGCCGCCTGCACCCCCGCCGCGCCATCGAGCGCGAGCCCGTCGACGAAGCTCTTGTCGATCTTCAGCGCGTCGAGCGGAAACCGCTGCAGGTACGACAGCGAAGAGTACCCCGTGCCGAAATCGTCGATCGCGAGCTTCACGCCCAACGACGTGAGCGCGGTCAGCGTCGCGAGGACGCGCTGCGGGTCGCGCATCGCCACGCTCTCGGTGAGTTCGAGCGTCAGCCCGTCCGGGTCGGCGCCGGTCTGCGCGAGCACCTCGCGCACCGTCGCGACGAGCGTCCCGCGCTCGATCTGCCGCCCCGACACGTTCACCGTCACCCCGATCGGCGCGGCGCCCGACTCGCATGCCGCGTCCGCCCACGCGCGCAACTGTCGGCACCCCGCGCGCAGCATGAACGCGCCCAATTCCTCGATCAGCCCCGTCTCCTCCGCCACCGGGATGAACTCGCCCGGCGACACCGGGCCGCGCGTCGGGTGCGTCCAGCGCGCGAGCGCCTCGGCCTTCACCGGCACTCCGCTCGCCGCGTCCACGATCGGCTGGTAGGCCGCGTGCAGCATCCCGCCGTCCGCGTCGCCGCGCAGCGCGGCGCGCAGATCGCTCGCCAGCTCGAGGCGCGCGCGCGCGGCGGCCTGCATGCCCGCGTCGTACACGGCGTGCCGCCCCTTGCCTAACGACTTCGCCCGGTACATGGCGAGGTCCGCGTTCCGCAGCAACTCCGCAGGCGTGGCCGCGCCGTCCCAGTGCGCCACCCCGATGCTCGCCACCGTCGTGATCGACCGCCCGTCCACGACGAGCGGCTCACACAGCGCCGCGGAGATCCGCTCCACGACCACCGCCGCGTCCTCGGGCGTCGCGAGCGCATCGAGCAGCACCGCGAACTCGTCGCCGCCGAGCCGCGCCGGCAGGTCGGCGCCGCGTGTCGCGCGCCGAAGCCGCGCCCCCACCGCGGCCAGCACCTGGTCGCCGATCGCGTGCCCGAGCGCGTCGTTCACGAGCTTGAAGTCGTCGAGGTCCAGAAAGAGCATCGCCACCGACTGCGGCCGCTCGGCCCGCCGGCACGCGCGCGCCGCGCCCTCCAACAGCTGCGTGCGGCTCGCCAGTCCGGTGAGCGGGTCGGTGAAGACGCGCGCCTGCAGCTGCTCCTCGATCACCTGATAGACGGTGACGTCGCGCGCGATCCCCTGCAGCCCCACCACGTCCGCGTCCACGACCACCGGTACGAGCGTGACGTACGCGATGCTCACCGTGTCGTCCGGACCGACGAACTCCGCCTGCCAGGACTGCGCCCGCCCCATCGACGCGACCGCCCACGCCTGTTCCGCCGCGGGCCGGTGCCCGGGCAGCACGAGCGAGGCGAACGACTCCCCGACGAGGGCACGACTCGGTCGCCCGACGAAATGCGCGAACGCGCGGTTGCACTCCCGGATCGCGCCCGAACGGTCGAGCGTGAACGTCGGCTCCGGGTGCGAGTCGAGCAGGGCGCGGTACAGCAGCGCCGGGTCGGGAGCGTTCGGTGATGCCTCGAGAGTGCGATACGCCACGGCAGGCTTCAGTCGGAGCGGCCGGCGCGAGCCGGTTCTTCCGCCTCGGTCACTTCGGTGAGGTCGACGACCTTCACCCACACCGAACGCGTCGCCTTGGAATAGAACAGGTGGATGCGCACGTCTTTCGGCGGCCGGAACTCGAAACGGAAGTTGAACACGACGTCGAGCTGGCGCGCCCGCACCCCGTCCTGAAACCGCCCGTAGAACTCCGCGACCTGCGTGCAGGGTGCGACCTCTCGGAAGAAGTCGCGCCCCACCGTGTCCCCCGCGTCGAGCCCGCTCAGCCGGGCTTCGGCGCTGCTGTAGCGCAGCACCACGCCCCGCGAGTCGAGCTGGATCATCCCGTACGGAAGCGCGTCGAGCTCCATTGAGCTGAGCGCGTCGGCGGCGTAGACCACGTGGTCGACGCCACGTGCGGTGAGGAATTCGATGGTCATGGTACGTCAGAGACGCGAGCGTGCCCCTGCGGTCACGCCACAATCATTCGCACCAAAGTATCGGCTTGACGCGTCGCGATCACGTCGCCGGGCGCCGGCAAGCGGCCGTCGTCGAGCGACCGGGCGACGTTCACGCGGGCGTCGTCTCGATCGGATCGGTGCGATCGAACACCCGGCCGAGCCAGCCGACCACGGGCCACAACACGCCGGCCGCGCCGAGTGTGAAGAGCGCGGCGGCCGGCACCGCGAGCCACGGGCCGAGCGCGGCGGCGGCCGAGCGTCGAAGCGCCCACACGAGGGCGAGGGCGAGTCCCGCGGGGATCGCCAGCAGCACGGCCGACGCGGCGAGTGTGAGTGCGGTTCCGACGAGGTTCTGTCCGGTCGCCTCGATCCCGCGCGCGCTCCCCCCCGGCTGGCGCACCCAGGCCGGGAAGAGCAGGGCGATCCCGTTCTGGACGGTGAGCGTCGCCGCGTTCAACCCCGGCAACGCAATGGCGAGCGCGAGCGCATACACGGCGCGCTCCGCCGGCCGGAGTCCGAACTCGTCCCGCGCGCCGGCCGCCGCGATCAGGAGAAAGGCGAGCGCCGCAAGCTGCACTCCGGTCAGGGCCAGCACCGACGCGGTGATCTCCGCGGCGACGAGCGTCCGCCCAGCGATCGGCACAGCCTTGAGGAACGGCAGGTGCGGTAGATCGTGGCGGATGTCGTAGCGCACCCAGAGCGGTCCCGCGGCGACGAGGAGCGCCCCCCACGTCGCCGCGACGACGGTGGCCAGCTCCGCGAACCGCGGACTGCGCATCGTCGCGGCGAGCGTCCCGGCGGCAGCGACCCCGAGGAGCGTGAGCACGCGCACCAGCGCCGTCGCCCGCGTGAACGCGAGCCAGTTCTTCCACACCAGGGCGACCGCGGGTGGACCGACGGGCGCCAGCCGCAGCGTCCGTCGCGCCCCCGCGCCCGGCGCCCGCGTGCGGGCCTTCGCGCGCGCGCGGCGCTTGGCCTCGCCCGCGTCGAGGGCGAGCTCCGTGAGGCGCGCGTCGATGCGGATCACCCAGAAGTAATGCGCCGCGACGAGGAGCACCGCCGGGAGCAGCGTCGCCGCCCAGCGCTGTCGTGCCGTGACGTCGCCGAACGCGCCGCCGACGCCCTGATACGACGCGGCCTGGGCCCCGAGCGCGAACAGCGGCGCGAGCAGCGCGCGCGTGGGCCAGAGCGCCCACCGCGCCGGCGTCTGGTCGAGCGCCGCGCCGAGCATCGTTCCGAACGCGCCGAACCCGGCGTCCCACGCCGCCGCGAGCGCGCCCGCCCGCGGCGCGAGCGTGACCGCCACGGCCCCGACCAACGCGGCGAGAACCGCCGCCGGCGCCCACCGCGCCACGACCGAGCGCCCGCCGCGCTCGGCCGTCCCGCGTCCACCCGCCGCACCCCGCCCGTCGGCCGGCCCCGTGACGAGCGCCGCGGCGAGCCGGTGCAGCTGCAGGGTCGAGAACACCAGCCACAGCGAGAGCGCGCGCGCCCAGGCCCCCGCGTGCCCGGCGCCCCCGCGCAACAGCACCGTGAACAGCACGGTGTTGAACAGCACGGCGAGCTGCGCCCGCCACAGCTTCCAGTGGACGAGTCCGCGACGCGACACCGGCGCGGCGAACAAGAGGTACTCTTCCGCCGGCGTGAACGCGAGCGCGCCCGACGCCTCCTTGCCCCCGCGCGCGAGCCACCAGAACGCGGGGAAGCCTAACGCGACCAGCGCCGCGACCCGCAACGGCCACGACGCCCCGGTCAGCAGCGAGCCGGCCGCCGAACGCGCGTCCTGCCGGAACAGGAAATACCACATGTACGCCGCGCCCGCGGCCGCCGCGACCAGCGCCCGGGGCGAGCGCAGGCGACGCAGTTGCACGAGCACCCGGTTCTTCAGCGACACGGCCGTGAGGTACGCGACCGCGCGGATCGGCGACGCGGCGGCGCCGTCTGGCCCGCCGCCGCTCACACCACCCCGGCCTCGTCCGGCTCGCGTCCGGCCGTCAGCGCCTCGAAGATCTCCTCGAGCGACTGCCCCGCGAACTCCGGGCGTTGCGCGACGATGTCGGTGATCGCGCCCTGCGCGGCCACCGCCCCGCGGTGCAGCACGACCACGCGCGTGCACAGCTCCTCGACCAGGTGCAGCAGGTGCGACGAGAGCACCACCGCCGCGCCCGCGCCCGCGCGCGCCGCGATCGTCGCCTTCATCCGCCGCATCCCCGACGGGTCCAGCCCCGTCAACGGCTCGTCCAGCAGCAGCAGCCGCGGGTCGTGCAGGAGGGCGCACGCGATCGCCAGCTTCTGCCGCATCCCCCGCGACAGTTCGCTCGGCAGCGCGCGCCGTTTGTCCGCCAGCTCCAACTCGCCGAGCAGCGCGGGCCCGCGGACCGCCGCGTCGCGCACGCCGTACAGCCGCGCCACGAACCGCAGGTGCTCCTCCACCGTCAGATAGTCGAACAGGTGCGGCTCGTCGGGCACGAAGGCGAGCGCGCGCTTGGCCGCGACGGGGTCGCGCGCCACGTCCACGCCGGCGACGCGCACGCTCCCCGCGCTCGGCGTGAGGATCCCCGCCGTGCAGCGCAGCGTCGTCGTCTTCCCCGCGCCGTTCGGCCCAACGAGTCCGACGATCTCTCCGGCCGCGACGGCGAACGAGACCCCCCGGAGGGCGAGTTGGCCGTCGTAACGCTTCCGCACGTCGCGGAGCTCGAGCATGAGGTCGGGCGTCACCCCGAAAACGTAACGGCCCACGCCCGCGATGGCCGCCGCGCGGAGTGCGGCGGCGACCGCCGAGGGCACGGCGGCCCACCGCGGGCATTCGGACCGCGGCCGATCTCACGCGCCACCCGCCGTGCCCTTGCCCTCCCTCGGTCGTCCCCCCGTTGCTTCCCCCTCCCGCCCGCACCCCGCGCCCATGCGCACCCTGTTCCGCCGCGCCGCGCCCGTCGCACTCCCGTCTCCGGTTCCAACGACGCCAACGCCTCCGCCGCCGTCGTTCGACCCGGCTGCGGCCGCGGCGGGCGTGGGCGGCATCCACGACGTGTTCGTGGGACGCCAGCCGATCTTCGACGAGAGCGATCGCCTCTTCGCGTACGAACTCCTGTACCGGAGCGGCGCGACGGCGACCGCCGCGTACGGTGCGTCGATCGACCAGATGTGCACCGACACGGTGCTGCACACCCTGATGACGATCGGCATCGGGCCGCTCACCGGCGGGACGCTCGCGTTCGTGAACCTGACGCGCGACTTCCTCCTCGGCCGCCTGTACGAACTGTTCGAGCCGAGCACGGTCATGATCGAGCTGCTCGAAACCGTCGAGCCGGACGAGGAGGTGGTGCGCGCGTGCGAGCGCCTCGTCTCGCAGGGCTACTCGCTTGCCCTCGACGACTTCGTCAACCGTCCCGGCTACGAGCCGCTGCTGAAGCTCGCCAGCGTCGTCAAGATCGACGTGCTCGGCCAGAGCGAGGCGGAGCTCAAACGCGCCGCCGACGAGCTGCGCCCGTACGGCGTCCGCCTCCTCGCCGAGCGCGTCGAGACGTCGGAGGTCCGCGACGTCTGCCGCCGCCTGGGCTACACGCTGTTCCAGGGCTACTTCTACAGCCGCCCGCAGATCGTCTCGCACCGCGAGCTCGGCGTCGAGCATTCCACGCTGGTGCGGCTCATGAACCTCGTCGACGAGCCCGCCACCGCCGACGCCGACATCGAGCAGGCGTTCAAGGGCGACCCGTCGCTCTCGTACAAGCTGCTCCGCATCGCCAACTCGGCGGCGTTCTCCGGGCGCGAGGTGTCGTCGATCGGGTTCGCGCTGCGCATGGTCGGGCGCAAGCCGCTGCACCGTTGGCTCACCCTGCTCTTCGTGTCGAGCATGGCCGCGCGCAGCGGCATCTCGCGCGAGCTCGTGCTCGCCGCACTCGCGCGCGGGCGGCTGTCCGAGCTCATCGGCGAACGCGGGGCGCAGGCGCGCGGGCTGCGTCCGGGCATGGTCGCCACCGGACCGCTCTTCCTCACCGGTCTCTTTTCGCTGCTCGACGTGCTGCTCCGCATGCCCATGGACGGCGTACTCTCGCGCATGTCGATCGCCAGCGACGTCAAGGCGGCCCTGCTCACCCGCTCCGGCCCGTACGCGGCCACCCTCGCCCTCGTCGAGGCGCAGGAGCGCGGCGATTGGGACGCGGTCGCCGACGCGTCCGCCGCGATCGGCATCGCCGCCCAGGCGGTCAGCGCCGACTACACCGAAGCGCTCGGGTGGGCGCGCGACCGGCTCGCCACCGCTGCCTGAGGTGTGCACGGCGGGCACCGACGCGGTACGCACCATGCCGTCGGCGCACCCATGACCTCTGACGAACCGCAGTCCCCGACGCACGTACTCTCCCGCGCGTGGTCCCCCGACGCCGTCCGAACTGTCAGCGTCGGGGTCATCGCGGCGGTGGCCGCCGTAGGGGCGCTCTGGGCCGGGCGCGACGTGTTCGTCCCGCTCGGCCTCGCGGCCGCGTTCGCGTCCGTGCTCCGCCCCGTGGTGCGCTGGCTGCGCGACCACCTCCGCCTCCCGGTGCCCGTCGGCGCGGCCGTCGTCATGCTCGCCCTCCTGGGGACGTTAGGCGCTGCCGGCATCGCGCTCGAGCAGCCCGCGCGCGACCTCGTCACCGAGATGCCGCAGCTGCTGACGAAGGCGCGCACGCGCCTCGACGACCTCCGGCGCCCGCTGCAGCGCATGACCCAGGCCGTGGACGGGTCCGGCCCGCGCACGCGGGGCCGCCGCGCGACTGAGGCGCAGGCGGCCGGCGGCGCTGCGGGCACCGGGTCCGCGGCCGGCGCCATCCCCGGCGTCCCACCCAACGCGCTCGGCACGGCCATCCAGCACCTGTTCGGGACGACGGCCGGCCTGCTGGCGAGCGCGGCGGAGGTGCTGCTCCTGCTCTACTTCTTGCTGGCAGGCGACGACCGTTTCTTGCGGCGCCTCGTCGGCGGCCTGAACGACCCGAACGCCAAGCGTACGGCCGTCGAGGTCGTCCGCGCCTCCGAGGCGCACGTCGCGCGCTACCTCGGTACGCTCCTGCTCATCAGCTCCGCGCAGGGAACGGTCGTCGCGCTCGCCCTCTGGGCGCTGCACGTGCCGAGCCCGATCCTGTGGGGCCTCGCGACCGTGTTCCTCGAGACGCTGCCGTACCTCGGCGCGGCGGTGATGGTCGCCGGCCTCACGGTCGTCGGCCTCGCGTCGACCGGCTCGGTTGCCGCGGCGCTCGCGCCGCCCGCGACGTACCTGCTCGTCAGCACCCTCCAGAACAGCTTCGTCAGCCCCATTGCGTACGGGCGGCGCCTGAGCCTGAACCCGTTCGCGATCCTCGTGGCCGTGCTCGCGGGATACGCGCTCTGGGGGGTCGCCGGCGTCTTCCTCGCCGTGCCGGCGGCCGCGGCGCTCAACGTGTTGGCCGAGCACGTGCCGTCGCTCGCGCCGCTGGGGGCGTTTCTGCGAGAGTAGCGCGGGCGCCGTCGCAGGCGCGTGACGCGGCGGCCGCGTCGCTCGTCCCGGGTGCGGACCCGTCCGCCCCCTGCCGTCGTGCCAGACTCCGCCCTCGCTGCCGCGCCCGCGGCGGCACCCCTCCCGCCGCGCCCCAGGGCGCGTGCGGGCTACTCGATCATTGAGCTGTTCGTCACGCTCGTGATCATGGCCGTCGCGCTCGCCGCCGTCACGCCGCGCGTGAACCGGGCCGCCTACGACGCCGACGCCGCCGCCCGCGTGATCGCGGGCGCGCTGCAGACCGCCGAGCGCCTCGCGGTGACCGAACAGTCGACCGTCGTCGTCGGCTTCGACACGACGCGGGCCCGGATGCGCGTCCTCGAGGACCGTAACGGCAACCTGCGGTACGACGCCGGCGTCGCCGATTCGGAGCGCGTCACCTGGAGGCCGGTCGACACCCCCGCGGCCAAGTTCGGCAGGCCGCCCACCGGGGTGAACGGCGCCGTCGTCTCCTCACTCGTCAGCTTCAACACCTCCCCGGCGCTCACCGACGGGCTGCCGAGCGTGGCGTTCCGGCGCGACGGCGCGGCGAGCGACAACGTCGAGATCTACGTGCGCGTCGTCCGCGGCGCGACGACCCAGTGGCGCGCGATCACCGTCGCGCGCGGCACCGGGCGCGTCACGTGGTGGGCGCGCAACGCGGCGGCCGCGGCGTGGGTGCGGAGGAGCCTGTGACGTCGCCCGGGTCGCCGCGTGCGGGCCGGATCCGCGGGCGCGGCCGCGGGCGCGCCGGGTTCACCCTCGTCGAGGTGATCTTCGCCATCGCGATGATCGGCGCGGTGCTCCTCGGGTTCGCCGTCTTCACGCGCAACTTCGTGCGCGCGTCCAATAGCGCCGCGCTCCGCGCGTCGGCCAGCGATCTCGCCGTGCAGCGCGTCGAGTCGGCCAAGTCGGCGACGAGCTACGCGGCCATCGACGCGCTCGCCGGAACCGAGCCCACCATCGCCAACGCGCCGCACTTCACGCGTCGCACCGTCGTCCTGCACACCAGCACCTCGACGGTCGACTACAAGACCGTGACCGTCACCGTCACGAACTCGGCGCTCGCGACGTCCGTGAGCAAGACGACCGCAATCGCCGCCTTTTGACCATGCGCTCACCCACGCACCCGCGGCGCGCGCGCCCCGGCTTCACGCTCGCCGAACTGCTCGTCGCCGCCGTGCTCACGGCGGTCGTCGTCGGCGCCGCACTGCCGTTCGTCACCGGGCAGCCCAAGGTGATCGCGGCCGCGGCGGCGCGGGGCGACGCCGGGCAGAACGCGCGATTCGCGATCACGACGCTCGAACGCGAGCTCCGCATGATCGGCACCGGCACGTTGTCGACGCAGCCGATGCTCGTCGCGGCCGACCCGTACGCGATCACCTTCAACGCCGACCTCGTCAACGCGAAGGACTCGCTCGACATCTGGGCCATCACCTACGACCCGAGCGTCGACAGCACGGCGGCCGTCGCGCTGCAGCCGCCGGCGGTGACGCTCCCGCGCGCGCTCGGGAGCTACCCGCAGGTGCCCTTCGTCCTCTCCGACGGCAGCCCCGCGTTCGCCGAAACCGTGTCGTACTGGGTGAGCCGGGACTCGTCCAGCCCGCGGCCTAACGAATACGTGCTGTTCCGCCAGGTCAACCGCCTCGCGCCGGTCGTCGTCACGACCGGCCTCTACATCAGGCCGGGCGACCCCTTTTTCAAGTACGTCTGGGTCAAGGACACGACGGCGGCACTCGACACCGTCCCCGCGAGCGCGTTCCCCCTGCGGCACCTCGCCGCCACCCACGGGTCCCCGGCCGACACCGGCGAAACCGGGCGCATCGCGTCCCAGGTGGACCGGGTGCGCGTCGTGGTGGTGAACGCGGCGGGGCAGTACCGTGACCCGCGGCGGGGCGGCGCGCTCGGCCAACGCACGGCCAGCGCGAGTACGGCGCTCATCAACGTGACGGCGCTCCGCCGCAACTCGTGCGGCACCGCGCCCGACCCGTCGCCGGCGGCCGCCGCCCTCGCGTCGAACAGCGGGAACCCCGACCACGTGACGGTGATCTGGACTGCCGTCACCGACGACGGCGCGGGCGAGCGCGACGTCGACCGCTACCTCATCTACCGGTCGATCAACGGCGCCCCGTACACGAACCCGATCGCCGACGTGCCCGCAGCCGGGCGCGCGGGGCAGGTCTACACGTACGTCGACTACGACGTGAAGCGCGCCCCGCTCGCCACCCAGACGTCGTCGAGCACCAACACGTTCATCTACGCCGTCGTCGCGCAGGACTGCCAGCCACAGGTCGCGACGATGTGGCCGACGATGCCGCTGCAGATCCCCGTCGTCCCCTGACTGCCGCCCCGCCGCCCGCCGCCATGCGCCCGCCGTCGCCCGTCGCCCGTCGTTCGTCGTTCGCCACGTGCCGCCGCGGCGGCGCCCTGCTCCTCGTGTTGTTCGTCACCGTCGCGCTCGGGGCGATCGCGGCGTCGGCGGTCGCGCTCACGCGCACGACGACGTTGGTCGGTAAGTACTACGAGCGCGAGCGCGATTTCCGGTACGCCGCCGAGGCCGGGCTCGCGATCGGCCGGAGCCGCGTTCAGCGCGACACCACGCTGCGGCTCCCCGACAGCGGCTTCGTCACCGTGGCGCGCGCGCCCATCTACAACGCGAGCGGCGTCGCGCTCCCGCGCACCGGAGTGACGCTCTACATCGGCAAGTCGGGCATCACGACCGGGCAGTACGGGCAGTTCGTGACCGTGGTCGCGCGCGCGGACGACGGCAACAACACGCGCTACGTCCGGCGCCTCGAACTCGCCGCGGAGAACTTCGCGCGCTTCGCGATGTTCACCAACACGTGGCCGAACGGCCTCGCCTACGGCACGGGCGAGTTCATCCGCGGGCTGGCGTGGAGTAATCAGACCTGGGCCTCCGTGGGCACGCCGACGTACTACGACACCGTCGGAGCCGTCGGCGCGATCACCACGCAGGGCGGCACGCCGACGTACGTGAAGGGCGTCGGCGCCGTGAAGCCCAACCAGGCCGCGATCCCGATGCCGACGGTGTCGCGCCTCGCGTTCATGCCGGGCTACGCGGCCGCGGCCAGCCTGAGCTTCACGCCGGCGCCCAACACGACGCTCCGGCTCGAGTTCGTCGCCGCCGACATCGACGCCAACGGCGACTCCGTGGGCCTGAACGAGGGCTTCGTGCGCGCGTTTCAGACTTACGCGGGGAGCACCTACCGGGACCGCCTCGTGCTCCCGAGCTGGGGCGGGACCAGCGCGCCGCCGGCCTGGAGCGACAGCCTGTGCGGCGACTTCCACGGCGGCAAGTTCTACCCGGTCATCGTCCACAAGATGAAGTGGATGAAGGACTCCATCGGCACGACGAGCGACATGATCACGACGCCGAGCAACAACACGCCGGGGTCGCCGTCGCAATCCGAGCACGACGCCGTGATGCGGAACCCGAGCGCCCGCTGCTTCCCGGCGGGCTCGCCGCAGCTGGCCGCCGTCGAGCGCGACGTGACCAAGCGCAGCCCGTCGGGCAACAACTGGACGGCGCAGGACGGCTACAAGGGCGGATCGGACACCACGTTCACGCCGAACGGCCGGTGGGGGACCTGGCTCGCCTGGCCCGGCGCGGTGAACCCGGCCCTCACCGCGAGCAAGCGCAACGGCCAGGCGAAGTGGCTCTTCCCGCTCGGCAAGCAGATGAACTCCGGTTGGAAGGGGATCGTCTACGTGAACGGCAACGCCTACGTGTCGGGGCTGCTCCGCTCGCGCGTGACCCTCTACTCCTCCGGGTATCTCACCTTCCTCGACGACCTCGTGTACGTCGTCCCGCCCAACACCCCAGGCACCGATTGCAACGCGGACGCGCTGAACATGCTCGGCATGATCGCCGTCAACGACATCATGATCGAGGACAACGCGCTGAACCGGCCGCAGAAAATCCTCTACAACCAGCCCCCGGCGGCGTACGACACCAACCAGGTCCGCTTCATGTCGGGCACCGGGCCGAACTTCCGGCTCAACGGCGTGCTGATGTCGCTCACGGGCACGGTGGGCGTGGTGAACCCGCTGACCGGGCCGCGCGTGGCGGCCGGCGACTGCATGGGGCAGCCGACGTCGGGCGGCTGCATCGCGCAAGTCGGCGGCGTGATCGAGCAGTCGATTTCCGCCACGTGGACCGGCAACGCGACCGGCTTCGCGGAGAACCGCGAGGTCGACCAGTGCATGCTCGTGTCTTCGCCGCCGTACTTCCCGACGACGGGCCGCTACCTGCTCAACCGCTACTACGAGAGCGACCCATCGCGGTTCAACCCGGTGCAGCTGTTCAACTCGCTGCAGGCGTACTGACCGCCGGCGTGCCGTCCGCAGGCGTATCGACGGCGCGTCGAAGGGCAAGACTAACGCAGGACGGACGGCGGATTCCCGCCGTCCGTTTCGCGTTTCGCCCGACGCCTCCGCCCGCCGCGGGTGTCGTAGGACGCCAGTAGCGTCGGTGTTGCGAGAAGCGTAGCAGCGCCGCAACAGGTCGGGCTTCGGCGCGCGCCCGCATCGGCGAGCCGTTCTATGCTTCGGCAACGTAAAGCGTTGCTGGCGATGTACTTACGGCGTGAATGCCCGCCGCGCCGGCGCGCCGCGCCGGGCGGCCCGACCGCTGCCTTGTGTGAGGCCGTCCCGCCGGCGGCGTGGCGCGAGCCGCCCCGCCGTCCACCGCCTAACACCACGCACCCGAGCCGCCCGATGCCCGCCCGCCGATCGACCGCCCGCCGTACGTCCCGCACCGACCTCGCGGGGTGACCACGTGATCCCCTTCGTGTTCACCCCGAACCACGCCACCGATCACGCCGGCGCGCCGGCGCGCACCGAGATGCCGGTGGTCCGCCCAACGTACGCCGAGCCCGTGGCCCAGATGGGACGCCGCCGCCCCGACCCCCGCGACGCGCAGGTACATGCCGCGCTGGACGTCCCTCGCCTCACGATCACGCGCATGGCCGACGTGCTCGGCGTCCCCCGCGCGACGCTCGAGGCGTACCGCCTCGGCACCCGGCGCATGCCGGCGCCCGTGCGTGCCCGCCTCGCCACCTTCCTCGCGGCGCACGCCGACGCCATGCGGCAGCTGTCCGACGCGCTACTCGCCGAAGCGCGGGGCGGGACCGCCGCGGGCGGCGCGGCCGAGCCCGCGGCCGATCACGCGCTCGACCACTCCGACGGCGAGGCCGCCGAGCGTTAGTCGCGCGCCGGCGCGCCCCGCACGGGCAGCGTCGCCAACTTCCCGGCCCCGGCACCGTCGGGGCCCGGGGATTGGCTGCGGTACGGGAGCAGGATGCTGATGCGCCGGTTGGCCGCCGCGTACGGGTCGTCCGGCACGCGCGGCCGGCGGTCCGCCATCCCGCGCACCTCGTCGATCCGTTCCGAGGGGAGGCCCGAGGCCTCGAGCACGCGGCGTGCGGCGTTGGCGCGCTCGGCCGAGAGGTCCCAGTTGTTGTACTGCGCCCCGGCCCCGTACGTCGCGGCGTCGGTGTGCCCCTCGATCACGACCGGGTTGCCGAGCGCCTCGACGGCCGGGGTGATCAGGCGCAGGGCGATCACGGTAGCCGGCTTCATCGACGTCGAACCCACGGGGAAGAACGTCTCGCCGTCGCCGCTCTCCACGAGTTCGATGCGCAGCCCGTCCTCGCTCACGACCACGTCGACCTTCGCGTGCAGCTGCTTGAGGCTGGGGTCGCCCGCGATGAGCTGCTTGATCTGGGCGGCGGTCTTCGCCATCGCCTGCGATTCGGCGCCCCGCATGAGGATCCGCACCTGCTGCGTGGCCGCCCTCGCCGGACTCGCCCCGCTCGAGATGGGGCTCGCGCCCGCGCCGTAGCCCTTCTTGTAGCCGATCGGGTTGGAGAAGTAGCCCTCGACCGCCTGCTTGACCTTGTCGTCCATCCCGAGGATCCACATCACCATGAAGAAGGCCATCATGGCGGTCACGAAGTCGGCGTAGGCCACCTTCCACGACCCGCCGTGGTGCCCGCCGCCGCCGCCCTTCTTCTTCTTGACGATGACGATCTTCTTCACACCCTTGTCGGCCGCCACGGGTTAGGCGGCCTTCTTGCGCGTGAGCCCCTCGAGCTCCGAGAAGCTCGGGCGCTCGTGCGGGTCGATGTTGCGCCGCGCGAACTCGACCGCGGTCATCGGCGCATCGCCCCGGGCGAACGAGAGCAGCGCCGTGCGGATGCAGCACATGTACGCGTGCTCCGCCTTCACGCGCCCCTCGATGGCCTTGGCGAGTGGGCCGAGCACTCCGTACGACACGAGGATGCCGACGAACGTGCCGACGAGCGCCGCGGCCACGTGCTCGCCGATCTCGCTCGCCGCACCGCCGATCGCGCCCATCGTCACGATGATGCCGAGCACCGCGGCGACGATCCCGAACCCGGGCATCGCGTCGGACACGCCGTTGATGGCGTGCGGGATGTGCATGCTCGCCTCGAGCTGCTGGTCGAGGTCGAGGTCGAGGATCTCGGCGAGGTTGTGGTCCTCGACCGCGCCCGAGAGCAGCACCTTGAGGGTGTCGGCGAGCATCGAGAGCGCGTGGTGGTGGTGCGCGAAGCCGGGGAACTTGGAGAAGATGTCGCTCTTCTCCGGCTCCTCGATGTGCGACTCGAGGCCGACGAGACCGTCCTTGCGCGCCTTCTGGAACGTCTCGTAGAGCACCTGCAGCAGCTCGGAATAGCCGGCCTTGGCGTACGGGTTGGGCTTGAGCAGCCCGATCGTGGACATGAGCGCGCCCTTGAGCGCGCCGAACCCGTTGGCGATCACGAACGCGCCGAGCGCGGCGCCGCCGATGACGATAAACTCGTTGACCTGGATGAGAACGCCGACCTGGCCGTGGTTCATGACGAACCCGCCGATAACGCTTCCGAAAACGATCAGCAGTCCGATGGCGACGAACACGGGGCGGGGGGCGGCAGTGCGGGGGAGCGACGTCCCGCTAGAGGACGAGAGGGGGCCGAACGGTGTGGAGTATCGGCCACAGAAGCGCCGCGCTGGACCCGATGCGTAGCGCCGACGCGGCACGGCCTGCGGCGCCGGTGAGTCCGGCCGTCGTGCTCCGGTGGGCGGCCGCCCGCGACGCGGTCCTCCGTGGCCTCGTCCACACCTTGAGCAACCGCATCGGCACGGTCGTCGCCGCGGGCGGCATTCTCGCGGCAGGCAGCGCGGAGGTGGCCGGCCGGGTGCTGGAGGGCGAGGCGGAGCGGCTCGAGCTGCTGCTCGCAGAGTTTCGGCTCCTCGCCGCGGACCCGTTCGGGGACGAGGCCGCGCCGGAGCCGGTGGTGCTGCACGAAGTCGTCGCACAGGCCGTCGCGCTGCGGGCACACCTCGGAGGCGCGCCGGACGCGGGTGCGGCGTGCGAGGGCGTGAGCGAGGCACCGCCGGTGCTGGCGTCGCGGGCGGCGCTGCTGCAGGCCCTGGTCGTGTTGCTGGCGGGTGTCGAGGGGGATGCGGTCACGCTCCGGGCGCACGTGGACGAGCGTGGCGTCGAGGTGCGGGCCGACCCCGCGGTCGCGCCGGACGCGGTCGCCGCTGCCGCGTGGCTGCTGGGAGCGGCGGCGGGGCAGGGCGTGCTGTTGCCGCGGTTCGAAGTGATGCAACACGCGGGCGCCTGATCGACCACGCGCGGCACCGCCGGCATGGGCTCTGCCCGGGGCAGCGCGCATGACCAAGTTCACCGTCGCTTCGCTCGCGGCCGCTGCCGTCCTCGCAGCCGCCCCCCGCCTCGCGCCCCGTGCTGCCGCGCGTGGCGCGCCGGCACGCCTCACGCAGGTCGCGACGTTCGGCCACCAGGTGACCGGCGTGTCGGTCGCGCCCGACGGCCGCATCTTCGTCAACTTCCCGCGCTGGACGGAAGACGCGCCGGTGTCGGTCGCGGAGGTGATGAAGGACGGGAGCGTGCGCCCGTACCCCGACGCCGAGTGGAACGCGTGGCGGAACGCGAAGAAGAACCAGCTCGCGGCCGGCGCGCACTTCGTGTGCGTGCAGAGCGTCGTGGCCGACCGGCGCGGGAACCTCTGGGTGCTCGACCCGGCGGCGCCGGGGAACGGCGCACTCGTGCCGGGCGGGCCGAAGCTGGTGCGCATCGACCTCGCGAGCAACCGCCCCGCGCAGACGATCCGCTTCGACACGACCGTCGCGCCTAACGGGTCGTACCTGAACGACGTGCGCTTCAGCCCCGACGGCGGCACCGCCTACATCACCGACTCGGGCGGGCAGGGCGCGCTGGTCGTGGTCGACCTGCAGGCGGGCACGGCGCGCCGCCTTCTGTCGGCGCACCCGAGTGTGCAGGCGGAGAAGGACGTCGTGGTGCATGCGGACGGGCGCGAGCTGCGCCGCCCCGACGGACGCGGCGTCGAGTTCGCGTCGGACGGGATCGCGCTCTCGCCCGACGGGCAGTACCTGTACTACCAGGCCCTCACCGGCCGCACGCTCTACCGCATCGCCACCGCCGCGCTGCGCGACGCCTCCCTGGCGCCCGCCGCGCTGGCCGCCCGGGTCGAGCGCGTGGGGACGACGAACGTGGCCGACGGGCTGTGGATGACGCCCGCGGGGCGGCTGTACGTCTCCGCGCCCGAGGACAACGCGGTGAAGGTGCGTGAGGCCGACGGCCGATTGACGCCGGTCGTGAGCGACGCGCGGCTGCGCTGGCCCGACACGTTCTCACAGGGCCCGGACGGCGCGGTCTACGTGACCGCCTCGCACATCCAGGACATGAACTGGTACAAGCCGCAGAACCCGAAGGCGCTGACGACCCAACTCTTCCGCATCGACGGCGGCGAGTAGCGGAACTCCCTCAGGCGGTCGCGGGGAGGAGCGCGGCGAGCGCGCGCGCGGCGCCGGTCGGCGCGGCGACCGCGCGGCGGTTCTCGTCGGCGACCTGACGCAGGATCTCGCCGCGCAGGATCGTGACGTCGCTGGGCGCGGAGAAGCCGAGGCGCACGCCCCCCTTCTCGCAGGCGAGCACGACGATCGTGATGCCGCCGTCGATGACGACGGTGTCGCCGGGTTTCCGTCCGAGAATCAGCATCAGATCATCTCCACGAGCGTCTTCATCATGTCGCTGACGGTGGTGACGATCTTGGCGGCGGCGGCGTACGCCTGCTGTGCCTGCATGAGGTTCGTCAGCTCCTCGTCGGTGTTCACGCCCTCGGTGCTCTGCCGGCGCGCGCTGGCCTGGTCGGCGAGGGCGGTGTGCACCGACGCGTCGTCGGTCGCCGCCTTGACGTCGACGCCGAGCGAGGTGACCGTGCCGTTGTAGAAGTCGGCGAACGAGGTCGGGGCCGACGCGGCGCCCATCGCGGGCGTGGTGGTGGTGACGGTCGTGCCGCCCATCGTGGTCGTCGCGACCGTCGGCGGCGCCGAACGGTCAGGCAGCGTGAAGGCGACCGACACGCCGCCGACCGCCGCGGTGGCGGACGTCCGCAGCCCCGCGAGCGCGAGGGCCACGTCGTTGCCGTTCGGCTGCTGCGCGGACGACGACGTGGGAACGCCCGACGCGTCGGCGACCAGCGCGGCGTTGACGGTGATCGTGCGCGCGGTGACGGTGCCGTCCGTGGGCGGCACCGTGTACGGGTTGGCACCGGGCACGAACGTGCCGCCGAGCGTGCTCACGAAGAACGACTGCGCGCCCGCGCCGGACGCGTCCTTCCCCTGCGCCGCGACCCGGTTGACCGACGTCGCGAGCTGGTTGGCCAGCGCGTCGAGCTGGTCCTGCACCCGCTGCGCGCCGCCGTTGAGGAAGTCGGTCATCGCCTGCGTCGACCCGCCGGCCGCCTGCAACGGCTGGGACGGCTGGTCGGTGAACGCGAGTGCGACCTTGCCTTCGACGTCGGTCGTGCGCTGCAGCTGACGGGCACCGATGTCGGTGACGAGCGCGTAGTTGCCGAACGTCACCTCGGTGGAGCCGTTGGGCTTCGCGGTGGTCCGCACGGTGCCGAACGCCGAGAGCTGGTCGATCGCCGTGCCTCGCGCGTCGCGCAGATCGTTGGCCTCGTGGCCGCCCACTTCCGCCGAGGCGATGCGGCCGTTGAGGTCGGCGATCTGCTTGGCGAGCGTGTTGACCTGCGTGAGGTTGCTGTCGAGCGACTGCGTGGTCTGCGCGCGCAGGTCGCTCAGACGGCCGTCGAACTGGTTGAGGATCGTCGCCGCGGCCGCGCCGCGCTGCACGACCACGGCCTTCGCCGCCCCGCTCGTCGGCTGCGCAGCGAGGTCGGACCAGCCGGACCAGAACGCGTCCATCGCCGACGCGAGTCCCGTGTCCGACGGTTCGCCGAGGATGTCCTGCACGGAATTCAGCAACGACTGCCGTTGCGTGGACGCGCTCGCGTTCCCCTGCTCCTGGCGCACCGTCCCGTCGAGCAGCGCGTCGCGCGCGCTCGTGATGGTGGCGACCTGCACCCCGGAGCCGATGGTGCCGTACGTCAACTGCTGCGCGACGGAGGCCGAGAGGTCGACCGTCTGGCGCGCGTACCCGGCGGTCTGCGCGTTGGCGATGTTGTGGCCCGCGGTGTCGATGACGACCTGCTGCGCGGTGAGCGCGGAGCGGGCGGTGCCGAGGACGGAGGTGAGCGACATGGGCGGCGTCTCAGGCGCGCCGGTCGACCATCGCCGCGGCGCCGCCGGCGGGCATCGCGGCGGGGAGCCCGCGGAGCGCGCGCGCGTGTGCGTCGCCGCCGGCGAGCGCCTCGCGGAGCACGCGGCGGTTCATGTCGACCTCGCGGGCGAGCACGGCCGCGCTGGCGAGGAGGGCGTCGCACGCGCCGCAGAGCGCGTCGGCGGTGGGCTCGCTCCCGGCCGCGGCCGCGGCGCGCTCGCGTAGGTGGCGGATCGGCATGTCGTCACTGCCGGCGACCAGCCGCCCGAGCTGCCGACGTCGCAGCCGCGCCTGGCCGAGGGTCGCGAGCAGGCGGTGCGTCGCGAAGACCGTGTCGTCGACCGTTTCGAGGTCGTCGCCGCCGACCGCGGAGCGCTGCTGCCGCATCGTCGCCGCCAGGTCGTCGACGAGGCGCTGCTCGGTGCGGAGCGCCTCGAGCAGGGCGGCGACGACGGCCGGTGCCGCCCCGGTGGCCGGAGCGGCGGACGGCGGGGCGGTGGTGGGAAGGGGCAGCGTGACCATGACCGGCGGGGCGGGAGAGTGCGCGACGGGCTCGTGCTACCGCGTCGCACGCAACGACGCCCCGCCGGCCGGCATGGTCACGCCGGCGGGCGACGGCGGGGCGGCGTTGGGTGCCGCGGTGGGCTGGGCGGAGTCGGGCTGCGTCGCCGAGTGCTGGCCGCCGCGCACGCGGAGCAGGTGGTGGTAGATCGCGTCGCCGATGCCGTGCGTGCTCGACGCGCGCGGGTCGTTGGCGAGGCGTTCGTCGAGCAGGCCGGTGAACATGTCCTGCGCGCCGCCGCTGTCGCCGATCTCGCCCTGGCCCTCGGGCACGGTGGCGCGCATGGCCTTGAACAGTTGCTGCGTGAACACGCCTTCGAGCTGGCGCGCGGCGTTGCGCAGCTTGGCGTCCTCGGCGTCCGCGCGGGCGGCCGTCGCCCCCGCCGCCGAACCGCCGGTCGGCCCCGAGATGGGCGCGGTCACCGCACCACGACCTCTGCCGCCAGCGCGCCGACTTCGCGGAGCGCGGCAAAGATGGCGGCGATGTCGCTGGCAGGAGTCTGCACCGCGTGGAGCGCGGCCGCGATCTGCTGCACGGACGTGCCCGGCGCGACCCGCACGTCGCCCGACGGGGCGTTCGGCGCGCTGGGCGCGGCGCCGCCGGCGGCGATCGAGAGCGTGATCGCGCCGTGGCTCACCACTGCGGCGCCGACCGCGAGGTCGCCGCCGGCGACGACCGTTCCGTCGCGCGCGTCGATGACGACGCGGGCAGCACGGTCCGGGGTGACGCGCAGATCGCCGAGCCGGGCGAGGGCCGCCGCACGCCCGGCTGCCGGCAGGTTGAGCGTGATGGAGCCCGGATCCTCGACGGCGGCGGCGGTTGGCCCCATCGCCGCGTTCACGGCCGCGGCGATCTTCGTCGCGGTGCCGATGTCGGGTTCGCGCAGGAGGAGGCGGTTGCTCTGGGCGAGCGTCGGGCGCGGCAGGTCGGCTTCGAGCTGACCGCCGCCGGGAAGGCGCACGGTCGTCTCGACCGTGGGCGGCCCGAAGCGGTTGCGCGGGTCGGAGCCGTCCGAGATCATCAGCGCGCCCTGGGCGGCGGCGACGGGCCGGCCGCCGGCCTCGGCGAGCAGGGGCGTCATGTAGAGCAGACCGCCGCGTAGCGAGCGCGCATCGCCGAGCGAGGCGACCTGTACCTCGAACCGGCCGCCCGCGCGCAGGTACGGCGACACCTCGGCCGTCACGAGCACCGCGGCGGCGTTGCGCGTCCGCACGAGCCCCGCGGGCACCTCGACGTTGAAGTTGCGGAGCAGGTTGACGACGCTCTGCACCGTCATCCCGCCGCCCCCACCGCCGACCGAGCGGTCGCCGGAGCCGTCGAGCCCGACGGCGAGCCCGTAACCCATGAGCCGAATCGGGGCGGCCCCGTCGGCGAGGGTGAGGTCGCGGATGCGCACGCCGGTCGCGTCCTGCGCGGCGGCCGGGCGGGCGCCGCCGAGGGCCGCGGCGAGGGCGGTCACGGCCGAGAGGAAGGCGAGGGTGTAGCGGCGGCCGCGCGTGGTCGCGTCGCGCACGACGTCGACGCCGATGGGAGGCGTGAGCCGCTCGCGGTCGGCAACCCCCGGAACGCGGAAGGCGACGGGGCGGTCGCCGGGCGCGGTGCCCGCGGCGGCGCCGGCGGCACCGGCCGCGCTCTGGCGCGCGGCATCGGCGCGGGCCTGCGCACCGTCGGGGGCGAGTCGGAGCAGGGCGGCGCGCGTGGCGGCGTCGGTGGCGCGGCGTGCGGCGAGCCGGCGCGCGTCCTCGGCGGCGAGGGCGCGGCCGATCGCGGCGTAGTCGGGGCGCGCGGCCGGAGCGGCGGCGCGCGGGCGCCGAAACACGGCGAGGATGCGGTAGGCGAGGGCGCGGAGCATCGGCGCGGTCAGGGCCAGAAGATGCTGATGATGCGGGTGAGCATGCCCTGCTTCGGCTTGCCGAGCGGGCCGGGCGACTGGTACGTGAGCTGGACGTCGGCGAGGCGGGAGCTTTCGACCGTGTTGGCGGCCGAGACGTCTTGCGGGCGAACGTAGCCCGCGAGGGTGACGTCCTGCATGCCCTTGTCCACGTTGATGCGGCGCAGCCCCCGTACCTGTAGCGTGCCGTTGGGCGATACACCAACGATGCGCACGCTCATCTCGCTCTGGAAGCGGTTTTCGCGGCGCGCCTCGCCGCGGTTCTCGGCGTCGGCGTTGTTGTTGGAGCTGAGGCCGGCCGACGTGGACAGGCCGCCGCCGGGCTTGCTGATCGTGAGGCCGAGGTCGCGCGTACGGCGCTGCGAGTCGATGTCGTCCTTGATGGCCGTCGAGATCGTGTAATCGTCGACGAGCACGGTGAGGATGTCGCCGACCCCGAAGTCGCGGCGGTCCTGCGTCCAGGCGCGGAGGCCCGGGCGGAGGGGGGCCGCCGTGGGGGCGAACGTCGGTGCGGGCTCGGCGGACGCGGCGGTCGTCGCGGCGGGGGCGGCCGCAGCCGCGGCCGGCCCGCCCGCGGGCGCCCGGCCCGCGGGCGGTTGTGAGCGCGCGATCCCTGGCTCGAGCGTGAGCACGATCGCGACGGCGGTGAGGCGGGCGGCCGGGCTCACGGCAGCGTCACCACGCCGGGCGCCGTGACGGTGCCCTCGAAGCGGCGGCGCGTGTCGACGCGCACGGCCACGCGGGCGCCTAACGCGGCGTCGGCGGCCGCGGTGCCCGCGAGCCGGAGCGCGACGCCGGACTGCTGGTAGACGACGGCGACGTGGTCGCCCGCGCGCACGGCGGCGGGCGGCGCGACGGCGGGCGCGTGGAGCACCTCGCCCGCGGCGATCACGCGTCGCGTGGTCCAGCCGACGAGCCGCGGGGCGAGCGTGTCGCCCGGTGCGGCGACGATGTCGCCCGCGGCGAGCGACTCGCCGCGGGCGAGGGCGCGCGCGGCGCGCGGGCCCTGTGCGACGGCGGCGGGCGTCGGCTGCGCCGCGAGCGCGCGCGCGTCGGCGAGGCCGGCGCCGAGGAGCGGGAGGGGCGCCCAACGCAGGGCGCGGCGGAGGCGTGGCGATTGCGGCCGCATCACTTCACCAGGTTCCCGGCGATGTCGGACATGTCCTCGCTGTTCTTGATCGCCTTCGAGTTGATCTCGTAGGCGCGCATGGCGGTGATCATGTCGACCATCTCCTGCACGATCTCGACGTTGCTCCCCTCGAGCGAACCCTGGACGAGCGAGCCGATGCCGTCGTCGCCGGGAAAGCCGGCCTGCGCCTCGCCGCTCGCCGGCGTGGGCGAGTAGAGGTTCTGCCCGTTGGTCTGCAGCCCGGCGGGGTTGACGAAGCGCGCGAGTTCGATGCGGCCGAGCTCCTGGGGCTTGGACGTGTCGTTGCCGCGGGTCGCGGTGACGACGCCGGTGCGCGACACCGACACGGTGGTCGCGTCGGAGGGGATGCGGATGGACGGCTGGACCGTGTAGCCCTCGCTCGTCACGAGCACGCCCTGGTCGCTGATCTGGAACGAGCCGTCGCGCGTGTAGGCGAGCGAGCCGCTGCCGCTGCCGGTCTGGACCTGGAAGAAGCCCTCCCCCTCGATCGCGACGTCGAGCGGGCGGTTGGTGGTCTCGAGGATGCCCTGCGTGTGCAGCCGGGTGACCGCGGTGAGGCGGGTGCCGCGGCCGACCTGCACGGCGGGCGTGGTCTGGCTCTCCGACGCGCCGATCACGGCGGCGCCCTGGACCGTCTGGTAGAGCAGGTCCTCGAACTGCGCGCGGCTCCGCTTGAAGCCGGTCGTGTTGACGTTGGCGAGGTTGTTGGCGATGACCTCGCTGCGGGTCTGCTGGGCCATCATGCCGCTCGCGGCGGCGCGGAGCGCGGGATCCATGGGCGGGGCTCTGGGGAGGGGGCGGTCAGACGGGCTTGCCGAGTTCGCTCGTCGCGACGCCGCGCACGGCGTCGATCGTCGTGACGGCCTTCTGCACCGAGGCGTAGGCGCGCTGGACGGCGATCATGTCGACGAGGGCGCCGATGGGGGTGACGTTGCTCTCCTCGACGAATCCCTGGCGCACGCGGCGCTCGGCGGGCGGCACGCTCTGGCGTGCGGGGTCGGGCACGAAGCGGGTCGCGCCGTCGTGGGCGAGCGAGGCGCCGGCCGGCGCGCGCTCGACGCGCAGCTGCGCGACGACGCGGCTGCCGCCGTCGGCGCCGCTCGCGCGCACGGTGCCGTCGGGGCCGACGGACACGGTGGTGTCGGGCGGGACGGTGATCGGGCCGGTCGTGCCTAACACGGCCGCGCCGTCCGCGTCGACGAGTTGCCGGTTGGCGTCGAGCTGGAACGACCCCGCACGCGTCCAGCGCTCGCCCGCGGCGGCCTGACCCGCGGCGCTCTTGCCCGCGGCGCCCTGGCCCGCACGAGGCTGGACGACGAAGAATCCGCCCGACTGCAGCGCGAGGTCGAGCGGGTTGTGCGTTTCGCGGAGCGTGCCCGCGCTCTGGTCGACCGCGCTCTGGACGACCGTGCTCTCGCCCGCGGTGCCGGTGCCGACGAGGCGCGCGTAGCCGCGGTCGCCCTTGAAACCGTCCGTCGATGTGTTGGCGAGGTTGTTGGCGACGATTTCCTGGCGGCGCTCCCAGTAGCGGAGCGCGCCCGCGGCGCTGGTGAGACCGGTGGGACGGGGCATGCCACGGGTGAAGGCAAGCCACACGCCCGAGTCCAAGTGTCCGCGCCTGCCGGGTAACAGATTGTCAAGAAACGACTTACGGGACGACGCCGCCGGCACTGACCGGGTTCGCCGGGCGGCATGAATTGCCCGCCCGGCCGGAGCTGCCGGTCACCCGCGCCGACGTCAGCGCTTCTGCAGCTCCATCACGACCGCCTGGTACGGCTGCAGGACCAGCGCGCCGCCCTGCACCGGCGCGCTCGCGAGGTTGTTGATGAGGGTGCGCCCGACGGCGTAACCGGCCGGGATCGCCGTCCGACCGCCCCCCGTGCTGAAGCTGAGCGCCACGAGGAGCGTGCGCCCGTTCAGGGTCCGCGTGTACGTGAAGACGTCGGGGTTGTCGCGGTCCAGCAGCTGGTAACGACCGTAGACGAGCGCCGGCTCGGACTTGCGCAGCGCGACCATGCGCCGGAAGTAGTGCAGCACCGACCCCGTGTCGCGCTCCGCGGCCGCGACGTTGATGGCGTCATGGTTCGAATTGACGCCGAGCCACGGCGTGCCGGTCGTGAACCCCGCGTTGGGCCCGGCGGTCCACTGCATCGGCGTGCGGCCGTTCTCGCGCGCGACTTCGGCCTGCCCGCGGACGAACGCGCGCAGCGAGTCCGGGCCCACGCCCTCGCGCTGCATCCGCGTGTACCGGTTGCGCGTCTCGATGTCGCGGTAGTCTTCGATGCGCGCGAGGCGCGGGTTGGTCATCCCGATCTCGTCGCCGTTGTAGATGTACGGCGTCGCGCGCATGGTGAGCAGCAGCGTGTGGAGCATCTCGGCCGACGGCACGCGGTACGCCGGCGCGTCGTTGCCGAAGCGGCTCACGGCGCGGGCCTGGTCGTGCGTGCCCCAGTACACCGTGCCCCACCCGCGGTCGGCGAAGACCGAGTCCCAACGCGTGAAGATCGCCTTGAGGTCGGGGAGGCGGCGGTTGCCGCTGTCGGGGTACGCGCCGTCCTTGGCGTTGCGACCCCACCCCTGCACGTCGAAGTGGTAGAACGTCTGCAGCTCCTGCCGCGCCGGGTCGACGAACTTGAGCGCGTCGCCAATCTGCACGCCGGCGCCCTCGCCCACGGTCATCACGTCGTACTTGCTCAGCACCTGCCGGTTCATCTCGTGCAGGTACTCGTGCAGGTGCGGGCCGCTGGCGTAGAAGCGGCCCCAGTCGCCGCCGTACTCGGCCGGCATCGGCGGGTACGTGGTGTCCTTGGAGATGAACGGGATCACGTCCATGCGGAAGCCGTCGACGCCCTTGTCGAACCAGAACTTCATGAGGTCGTAGACTTCCCGCCGGACTTTCGGGTTCTCCCACTTCAGGTCGGGCTGCTTGCGGCTGAAGTAGTGGAGGTAGTACGCGTTGGTCGTCGAGTCGTAGCGCCACGCGTCGCCGTTCACGTCGAAGAAGCTGGCGCGCTTGGGCGGCGTGCCCTTCTCGGCCGGCCACCAATGGTAGTAGTCGCGGTACGGATTCGTGCGGCTCCGCCGCGACGCCTCGAACCAGCGGTGCTCGTCGCTCGAGTGATTGACGACCAGGTCCATGACGAGCTTGATGCCGCGCGCGTGCATGCCCTTGAGCATGGCGTCGAAGTCGGCCATCGTACCCATCTGCGCCATGATGGCGCGGTAGTCGCTGATGTCGTAGCCGTTGTCGTCGTTAGGCGATCCGTAGATCGGGTTGAGCCAGACGACGTCGACGCCGAGCGACTTGACGTAGTCGAGGTGCCGGATGATCCCCCGGAGGTCGCCGACGCCGTCGCCGTTCGTGTCCTGGAACGAGCGCGGGTAGATCTGATAGACGACCGCCTCCTTCCACCAGGCGCGTTGCGGCGCGTCGGCGCCGGCGAAGGCCCGGGGCAGCCCGCCCCCGCGGGTCACGCGGCGCGCCGCGGGCGCCGCCGACGTGGCGGTCGGGGCGCCCTGCGCGCGGGCGGGCGCGGCCGCGAACAGCGAGACCGCGGCGAGGACGACGAACGAGATCGGGCGGGGCATGGGTGGTGCGGGCTGCGTCGGCGGAAGGCGCGGGCGACGGCCCGCGGCCCCGCAGCTTGCCCGCGGCGCGGCTCCCCGTCAAGCGCGCACGACGACGCGCGGGGCGCGGCGGGTCGACCCGCCGCGCCCCGCGCGTCGTCGTGCGCCATGACGCGGCGCGTTTACGCCGCGCGCGCCCCGCGCAGCGGGCCGAGTTGGCCGCGCAGCTTGACCAGCGCCTTGCTGCGGATCTGCGAGACGCGGCTCTCGGTGAGTTCAAGCACCGTCGCGATCTCGTGCAGCTTGAGCTCCTCGAAGTAGTAGAGCGACAGTACGACGCGCTCCTGCTCCTTCAACTGCAGGATCGCGTCGCGGAGGATGGCGACCTCCTGCTCGTGGTTGATGCGCTCCTCGACGCCGCCCTTCTGCTCGTCGTGCGCGAGCACGTCGGCCGGCGCGGGGGTCGCGCCGTCGCGGTCGCTCGGCCCGCGCTCGAGCGGCACCTGGTGCGCGCTCTCGATGTCGCCCTTCCACTTCCAGAGCGTCGCCAGGTCGACGCCGAGGTGCTCGGCGACTTCCGCGTCCTCGGGCGCGCGCCCGAGCACGCGCATGAGCGTCTCGCGCGCGGCGTGGATCTCGCGAGTCTTGCGGCGCACCGAGCGCGGGACGTGATCCTGGCGGCGCAGGTCGTCGAGGATCGAGCCGCGGATGCGCGGCGCGGCGAACGTGCTGAAGGCGAGCCCGCGGCTGTGGTCGAACGCCTCGAGCGCGGCCATCAGCCCCATCGTGCCCGCGCTGACCAACTCGTCGAAGTCGGCCTTCACGGCGAGCGTGCGCGACATCTGCCGCGCGACGTGGTGCACGAGGCCGAGGTGCTCGGTGATGAGGTGGTTGCGCGCGTCGATGTCGCCGGCGGCCATGCGGGCCCACCAGTTGGGCTCGTCGCCGGCGGCGGGACGGAGCGGCGCCGAGCGGGCGGAGCGCGTGCGGGGCGTGGAAGCGGCGGTGGTCATCGCGCGGGTGCGGCGGCGAAGGCGAGGGGGCCGGAGAGGCCGGGAACGGCGGGCCGGCGGGGCGGGGACGCGGCGGGCTGCGGGCGGGAGGTGCGCGCCGCGCGCGCGGATTCGTTAGGCGCGCCCGCGGCCGGCGCCGGCGCGGACGCCGCCCACCGCCCCGCGAGGTCGGTGAGGGCGGCCGCCGCGGGCGAGCCCGCGGCGGCGTCGTGGACGGACATGCCCGCCGAGAGCGCGACGGCGAGCGACGGGTCTTCGGGGACGTGCGCGGCGAGCGCGAGGGGACGGTCGAGGAAGCGGCGGACGCCGGCGGTGAGGAGCGCGAACGCGTCGCGCGCTTCCGCCTCGTCTCCACCGACGATCACCACCTCGGTGGCGGCACTCAGGCCGCGCTCGGCGGCGATCTTGATGAGCGCGTACGCGGCAGCGAGCTGCGCGGCCTCGGTTCCGGTCACGACCAGGAGCCCGGGCGTGACCCCGGCCGCGAGGGCCGCGGCGAGCGCGCCCAACACGTTGCCGAGTCGCGCGCCGGCGTCGACGAGCACGGCGTCGCCGGTCGACACCGGCCCCGCTTCGAACAGCGGCACGAGCGCCGCGACGTCGGCCGCGGCCGCGGTGAGTGTGGGGCTCACCGCGGCGAACGGCGGAGACGCTGGCGCGCCGAGCAGCGGCAGCATCCCCCCGGACTGCGTCGCGTCGACGAGCAGCACGTTGCGGCCGAGCGCGGACGCGGTGACCGCCACCAGGGCGCTCGCGAGCGTGGTGCCGCAGCGCGTCGCGCCGCTCGCGGCGACGAGGATCTGCGGCAGCGGACCGTCCACCCCGCGCACGGCGGCCGCACCGCCCGAACGGGCGGGCGTCGCGGCGCGTTGGGCAAGAGACGGGTAGCTCACGGCGGGCGGGCGGGGGGCGATGTCGCGGCGCGGCTACGGCGCGCGCGCGACGGTGGCGAGGTGCCACAGTGAGATCGGTCACAGGACGACCGACGGGCGGCCGCGCAAAATCGGCGGTGGTGCCGAGCCTCCCCGCGCGGCGCCGCACGCGGGCCGCGGCGTCGGTGAGGGCGTGCGTCGCCGCCGTGCCCTCGCGGTCGCGCCGAACCGCGGGCGCGACGACGGCGCGACCGCCGAAGCGTTAGGCGAGGTGCCGCGCGGCGCCTAGGGCAGCGCGCGGGCCCGGTCCCGCGTCGTCCTCGCGCACGCGGCGGCCGCGCGAACGGAACGCGCGTCGCGCGCGAGCACGCCCGTGCGTCAGGACGAGCGCAGGTCGACGACCCGGCGGGCCTTGCCCGCCGAGCGCTCGAGCGAGCCCGCGGCGACGGCGCGCACTCGGGCGCTCACGCCGACGACGTCCTTCACGCGCGCGGCCAGCGCGGCGGCGACCGCGTCGGCGTCGTCGCACCCCGGCGCGAGTTCGGCCACGAGCGTGAGCTCGTCGAGGGTACCCGCGCGGCGCACCTCGACGAGCCAGTGCGGGCTGCACCGCGCGTCGCGGAGCAGCAGCTCCTCGAGTTGCGACGGGAAGACGTTCACGCCCCGCACGATCAGCATGTCGTCGCTCCGCGCGCGAATGCGCGCGAGGCGGCGCATGCCCGGGCGGGCGGTGCCCCGGTGCAGCGCGGTCAGGTCACGCGTGCGATAGCGGACGAGCGGCATCGCGTCGCGCGTGAGCGTGGTGAGTACCAGTTCGCCCGTCGCACCCTCGGGCAACACGGCGCCGGTCTCGGGGTCGACGATCTCGGGGTAGAAATGGTCTTCCCAGACGTGCGGCCCGTCCTTGGTCTCGACGCACTCCATCGCGACGCCGGGGCCCATCACTTCGGACAGGCCGTAGATGTCGACCGCGTCGAGTGCGAACCGCGCCTCGATCTCCCGGCGGATGCCGTCCGACCAGGGCTCCGCGCCGTGGATCCCCACGCGGAGCGAACTCTCGCGCGGGTCGAGCCCCTGCCGCACGAATTCTTCGCCGAGCGCGAGCATGTACGACGGCGTGACGCAGATCGCGTCGGGGCGCAGGTCGCCGATGAGGCGCACCTGCTTCTCCGTCTGCCCGCCGCCCGCCGGCACGACCGTGCAGCCGAGGCGCTCGGCGCCGTAATGCAGCCCGAGTCCGCCGGTGAACAGGCCGTAGCCGTAGGCCACGTGCACGAGGTCGCCCGGGCGCACGCCCGCGGCACGCAGCGAACGCGCGACGAGCCGCGCCCACGTCTCGACGTCGGCCGCGGTGTAGCCGACGATCGTCGGCTGGCCGGTGGTGCCGGTGGACGCGTGGACGCGCGCGAGCCGTTCGCGCGGCACCGCGAGCATGCCGAACGGATAGGCGGCGCGCAGGTCGGCCTTGGTCGTGAACGGCAGCCGCGCGAGGTGGTCGAGCGTACGCACGTCGTCCGGGTGCGCGCCCGCCGCCGCGAACGCCGCGCGGTAGTGCGGGACGGCGTCGTAGGCGCGGTGCAGCGTGGCCCGCAGTCGCTCGAGCTGCAGCGCGCGGACGGCGTCGACGTCGAGGCGCTCTTCGGGGTCGAGGGGGGCGGGCGGGCGGTGCGGCATGGGCGGAGCGGGCGCGGTGGCTGGTGGCTCGCCTGCAATGTGGCGACCGGCCGCGCCACGCGCCGGGCCGTGCGCTGGTCTATCCGCTCATCTCCCACACGCCCTCGCTCTGGAGCGTCACGTGCGCCGGCAGCTCGGCGAGCGAGACGACCGGCAGCGCGGGAAGCACCGGCTCGACCAGCCGGCGCACGCCCACGCGCAACGACGGCGGGACGATGAGCGGCAGCGGCCGCCCGTCGACCGAGCCCGCGACGGCCTGCGCGTTGAGGTCGCGCAGCATGCCCGCGAGCCCGTCCGGCGTGAGCAGCGCCATGGCCTGCTGCTGCTGCCCGGCACGGGGCGAGAACAGCGCCGCGAGCGCCTGCTCGAGCTTCGGGCCTAACGTCACGCCGCGTACCGCCCCGGTCGGGTCGGCGAACAGGCGCGCGATCACGTTGGCGAGCGCGCGGCGCGCGTGCTCCGTGAGGTGCTCCGGGTCCTTGGTCGTGTCGGCCGCGTCGCCCAGCGCCTCGAGGATCGTGACGAGGTCGCGGATGGGGATGCGTTCGCGCAGCAGCCGCTGCAGCACGCGGTGGAGCGTGCCGAGCGAGATCTTGTTGGGCACCACCTCGTCGACGAGCGCGGGGTGCGACTTCTTGAGCGTCTCGACCATCTCCTGCACGTCCTGGCGGCCGAGCAGTTCGGCGGCGTTCCCCTTGAGCACCTCGATGAGGTGCGTGGCGACGACCGTGGTCGGCTCGACGACGACGTAGCCGTTCGCCTCGGCGTCCTGGCGGCGTGATGCCGGAATCCACTTGGCGGGCATCCCGAAGCTCGGGTCGATCGTGTCCATGCCGTCGACCTGCTGCACCACGCCGCCGGTGTCGAGCGCCATGAGGAAGCGCGGCAGCACCTCGGCGCGCGCGCACTCCGAGCCGCGCAGCTTGACGAGGTACTCGTTGCTCGGCAGGCGGATGTCGTCGCGGATGCGGATGGGCGGGATGAGGATGCCGAGTTCGAGCGCGCTCTGCTTGCGCAGGAGCGAGATGCGCTCGAGGAGGTCGCCGCCCTGCTTCTCGTCGACGAGCGGGATGAGCGCGTAGCCGACCTCGAGCTCGATCGGGTCGAGCTGGAGCAGGTCCTTCATCGGGTCGGGCGGCGGCGGGGGCGCCTCGACGGGCGTCTCGGCGGCGCGCTGGACCACGGCGCGCTGGCGCTTCTGCGCCGTGTCGGCGACGCGGCCTAACGCGCCCATCCCGCCGGCGAGGGCGAGGAAGGGGACCGCGGGCAGGCCGGGCGCGATCGCGAACGCGCCGAGCACGCCGGCCGCGAGGTACATCGCGCGGGGGTGGGCCCCGAGCTGCCCGCTGATCACCGACCCGATGCGCTCCTCCTGGCCGGCGGCGGTGACCATGAGGCCGGCGGCCGTGCTCGTGATGAGCGCCGGCACCTGCGACACGAGCCCGTCGCCGACGGTGAGGATGGTGTACGTCGCCGCCGCCTTGCCGATCGGCATGCCGCGCTGCACGACCCCGATGAAGATGCCGCCGATGATGTTGACGCCGGTGATCAGCAGCGCGGCGATCGCGTCGCCCTTGACGAACTTGGACGAACCGTCCATCGCGCCGTGGAAGTCGGCGAGGCGCGAGATCTCGGAGCGGCGTCGGCGCGCCTCCTTCTCGTCGATCAGCCCCGCGCCGAGGTCGGCGTCGATGGCCATCTGCTTGCCGGGCATCGCGTCGAGCGTGAAGCGCGCGGCCACCTCGGCGACGCGCCCCGCGCCCTTGGTGATGACGACGAAGTTGATGCCGATGAGGATGAGGAAGATGACCAGGCCGACGGCGTAGTTGCCGCCGATGATGAACTGCCCGAACGCCTGGATGACCTTGCCCGCCTCGCCCTTGCTGAGGATCAACCGCGTGCTCGAGATGTTGAGCGCGAGGCGGAACAGCGTCATCACGAGCAGCAGCGCCGGGAACGAGCTGAACTCGAGCGGGTCGTGCGTGTAGAGCGCGACGAGCAGCACGACGAGCGACAGCCCGATCGAGAGCGCGAGCGCGAGGTCGAGCAGCACCCCGGGGAGCGGCAGCACGAGCAGCGACACGACGAGCAGCACGGCGAAGGCCATGCCCGCCTCGGCGCGGCGCTTCCCGGCCGATTCGGCGGCGGGCAGGACGGCGGTACTCATTGCGGAATCGGGGTCGTGGGGGGCCGACGTCGGGCGCGGGTCACGCGGACGCGTCGACCGTGGGCTGCTGCGGCGCGCCGCCGCGGCGGCGCAGGACGAACGCGAGCACCTCGGCGACCGCCACGTAGAGTTCGGCGGGGATGATGCTGCCCAACTGCACGCCGGCGATCAGCGCGCGGGCGAGCGGGATGTTCTCGACCACGGGCACGCCCGAGGCGAACGCGATCTCCTTGATCCGCTCGGCCACCTTGCGGCGCCCGAGCGCGACCACGTACGGCGCCGGGGCGACGTCGGGGTCGTAGCGGAGCGCGACGGCGATGTGCACCGGGTTGACGACGACGACGTCCGCCTTCGGCACGTCCTTCATCATCTGCCGCCGCGCGCGCTGCCGGGCGAGCGCGCGCATGCGCTGCTTCACCATCGGATCGCCGTCCTGCTGCCGCGACTCCTGCTTGACCTCCTCCTTCGTCATCCGCAGCGACTGCTCGAACTGCCAGAGCTGCCAGCCGTAGTCCGCCCCGGCGAGCGCGAGGTAGGCCGTGCCCGCGTGCACGAACAGCTTGATGCCGTGCGTGCGCGCCACCTCGAGCAGCGCGCGCGGCGACTCCTGGCCTAACGCGACCACGTCCGGCCACGCGGCCTCGAGCACGCCGCGCACGGCCCAGCCGACGACGACGAGCTTGACGAGCGACTTGCCGAGCTCGACGAACCCCTGCGTGCCGACCACGCGCTTCGCGTTCTCGGCCGGGTTGAGCCGCGAGAATTTTGGGGCGAGCGGCTGCAGCGTGAAGGTGCCGCGGGCCTGCGCCGCGCCGACGACGAGCGCGGTGAGCGAGAGCGCGGCAAGGAACCCGGCGCTCCCCGCCATCGCCTTCCACCCGAGCGCGCGGATCAGCTCGATCGCACCCGCAGACGTGAGCTGACCGGCGGCACCAAAGCCGAGCCCCGTGCCGACGATGTCGCGCAACGACTGCGCGAGCGCGGGCCCGGCCACCGAGAACGCGAGCGCCGAGGCGAGCAGCAGGGCGGCCGCGTTCACCTCGGGGCTGCGCGGGACGCGCCCCTCGTCCGCCGCGTCGTCGCGCCGCCGCTGGCTCGGGGCTTCGGTCTTCTCCTGTTCGGTCTCGGCCATCGCCTACCGCCTCACGGCGCCAACGCGGCGAAGACGCGGGCGAGCGCGTCGCCGTAGTGCCCGCTCCAGCCGACGAACCACGTCGCCGTCATCGCGAAGGCGGCGGTCACCGCCGTCAGCCCCAGCGCGGCCTGCAGCGGGAACGCCACCGTGAGCACGTTGATCGACGGCGCGACGCGCGTGAGCACGGCCAGCGCGGTGTTGCCGATCATCGACGCCGCGATCGCCGGGGCGGCGAAGCGCAGGCCTAACAGGAAGAGCGACGAACCCGACGCGACGAGCGCCGCGAGCCCGGCCCGCAGGTCGACCGGCCCGCCCACGGGCAGCGCGCGCACGCTCTCGGCCACGGCGTCGAGCATCACGAGGTGCCCGTCGAGCGCGAGGAGCACGGTCACCGCGAACAGCTGCGAGAACTGCGCGAGCACAGGCGACGACGCGCCCGTCATCGGGTCGAGCAGCGCCGCACCCGAAAGTCCGACGGTGGTCGACATCAGGTCGCCCGCCGTCTCGACCGCGCCGATAAGGACCGCCGCGCCGAAGCCGAGCGCGACGCCGACGAGCAACTCGGCCGCGAACGCTTCGGGCGTGACCGTGACGGCAGCCGCGCGCCGGCCGAGCGCGGCCACCGCCGCCGGCGCGAGCAGGAGCGTGAGAACGAGTAGGAACGCGGTGCGCAGGCGGACCGGCACCGTGCGCGCCGAGAACACCGGCGCGACGAGCAGCAACCCCGTCAGGCGCACGGCGAGCAGCACGAGCGCCTGCGGAACGCCGGGCGCATACAGGTCCACGGGCACGCGCGGGCGGTGTGGCGGGGCGCGCGCTAGCGAACGAACGACGGGAGCGAGCGGAACAGCTCGGTCGTGTACTTCACCATCAGCTGAAGCGCCCACGGTAGCGCGATCAGGAACGTCGCGGCGACGGCGATGAGCTTCGGCACGAACGCGAGCGTCTGCTCCTGGATCTGCGTTACCGCCTGGACGATGCTGACGACGAGGCCGACGCCGAGGGCGACGACGAGCATTGGCCCAGCGACCATGAGCGCGAGGAGGATCGCGTTGCGGGCGAGGTCGACGACGAGCTGATAGGACACGGGCGTGGCGGGCGGCGGGCGGTCGAGCAGGAGGGAGCAGGCACAGGCGCGTAGGGCAGGGCCGGTGCCGTCTGCCCGGAGCCGTGAGAACGGTGTAAGTCGTTGAGCCACAACGCGAAACGGGCCGCCAGCGGGATGCATCCCGCGTGGCGGCCCGTGCCGGCCGGCAGATTCGTCCGCGTGCAGCCGGCGCGCGTTGCCGCGTGGCGCCGGTAGTGGGGAGGATGTCCGGTCAGCGCCCTCCGGCCACTCGCGCCCGGCCACCGAGCACGCGCGCCCGTAGGCGCTCGCGGGGCGCCTGCGCGACGTGGTACCTCGACGGTCGGCGGAGCGGCCCGGCCGCGGAAGCGCCCGCGCGCGGCGCGGCGGCCACTGGCGCCACGCTGAACAGTGGCGCCGGCACCTCGGAGCGCGACGAGACGGCCGTGCCACCGCAGGTGGTCTGGGTCTGCAGCCACTGCGTCGCGGCCTGCACGACCGGATCGGACGACGACGTCGTGGCCGGAACGACGGTCTGCCCCGACGGTCCATTGACCGCGACGGTTGGCGGGATCGACCCGCCCCACAGCTTTCCGGTGCGGTCGACGTCGATCGCGCCCACGACGTTGAGGAAGCTGCTGTCCGCGCCAGGGTCGAGTTCGTACATGTACGCACCGTACGGCGCGGTCGTCACCCCGTAGGTATTTGCGCCGAACGTTCGCACCGGGAACGACACGCCGCGGAACGCGAGCACGATCTCCTCGCCCGCGCTCGCCGTCGCGTCGCCCTGCAGGATCGCCACCGGCGAGCCCGGGCGCTTGAGCGTGTAGTTGCTCGACGCGCGCGTGTAAACCGTGTCGTAGCCGCCGTTCTGGCCGGGGGTAGTGATTCCCGCCACGCCGTTCTGGAGGAAGAAGTACGACTTCACGCCGTCACGGTCGACGATGCTCAGGAAGCCCTGCTGGCCGTTGCCGTACGGCGCGTTGCCTAGGATGGGGTTGATGCCGTCGAGCATCGCCGCCCACGTTCCGCCCGGATTGTAGCGCAGGTCGATGATCCACCCGCACGGCGAGCTCTGGTCGAGCGTGCGGATGACCGTCTGGATCGAGTCCGCTCGGCCGGTGTCGTTGGTGCCGTCGTACGTCGGCAGCCACACGTACCCGACGTTGTTGGTCGAGCCGCTGAGCGGAAAGTTCGTCCCCGACGTGAGATAGATCGGGTTGTTGGGCGAGTTCACCACGCCCGGCGCATCGGACGCGGGGAAGAACGCGCTGTGCTGGTCGCCACCGGGCGCGGGATCCGCGTTCTGCAGCCACGGCACGATGCTCGTGTCCATCGCGCTCCACGTCTGGCTGTCCACCTGCGCCGCACCCGCAACCTTGAAGACGTCGGCGCGTTGGGCGGGCCAGTTGACGTTCTTGTACCAGTAAAAGACGCCGTTCTCGAACGAGAGTCCGGAATCGATGTACGCCGTCGCGGCCGGCGAGATGTTTCGGGCCGGAGCCGTCGAGGCGGAGTCGCCACACGCGGCGATGCCGACCGCGGTCGCGAGAGCCCCGAGGCCGAGCGCGGCACGTCGCCGAGGCGACGGCGTGAGGAAGAGCGTGCGGTCGAAACCCATGAAAACGCCAGGTGTGTCGTGGAGGGATACTTCTCCTACATAGACGCAAACACCCGACGGGCCGTTCTCCCTGCGGCCGACTGCAGACGTCTCGACCGGCCCCTTAACGAAAACTTTGCACGAGCGACTGCACGACGAGGGTCCACCCGTCGACGAGCACGAAGAGCAGCAACTTGAACGGGAGCGACACCATCGCCGGGGGGAGCATCATCATCCCCATGCTCGTCAGTACCGCGCTCACCACGACGTCGATGACGATGAACGGCAGGAAGAGCGCGAAGCCGAGCTGAAAGGAGGTGCGGAGCTCGCTCGTCACGAACGCGGACGTGAGCACGACGAGCGGCACGTCGTCGGGCGTGCGCGGCGCGACGGCCGCGCTGTCCTCGCGCGCACGGCTGAGGTCGAGAAAGGTTTCGAGGTCGCGCTCGCGCGTCTGCCGCAGCATGAACGCGCGCAGCGGCTTCGCGCCGCGCTCGAGCATCTCGACCTGCTGGATCTGCCCACCGAGCCAGGGCTGCAGCGCCGTGCGGTTGATCTCGCCCACCGTCGGCGCCATCACGAAACCCGTGAGCAACAGGGCGAGCCCCGCGACGAGCTGGTTGGGCGGCGCGGTCTGCGTGCCGAGCGCCTGTTTGAGGAACTGCAGGACGACGAGGATGCGCGTGAACCCCGTCATCATCAGGACGAGCGAGGGCAGCAGCGTGAGCAGCCCGAGCATCACGACGACGCCGACCGTTCCGCTCAGGCGGAGTCCCTGCGCCGCACCGGCGCCGCCGCCCACGCGCACGTCCATGGTCGGCGCGAGCCTGGCGACCATCGTGTCGACGGTGACGACGCTCGTCGGCGGGGGCGGGGCGGTACCCGACGGGGGGCGCGCGGCAAACCCGGCCGCGGGTCCGGGGAGCGCCGGCGGCGTCGGGCTCGGCCTGGCGGGCACACCGGGCGCCGTCGGACCCACCGTCGCGGGCGCGCCCGCCACGGTCGGCGCGCCGACGCCGAGGCGCGCCGGCGCGGCGCGCGTGACCTGCTGCACCGCCTGCTGGCGCAGCGCGGCCTGACGGAGCGCGCTCTGCACGAGCGCGTTCTGCGTCGAGGTGGGGAGGGCGGCCGGCGCGGTCGCGCCGGGCGCACCGGTTGCGGCGGCCGGGACCACGGCCGGCGCGGACGCGGACGCGGGCGCGGACCCGGCCGCGGGGCGCGCCGGCACCTGCGCCCTGCCAGCGCGCGCCAGCGCGGCCGCAAGCACGAGCACGCCCGCGACGCGCGAACCCTGAGCGGCGCCGCGCGTGAGCGCCGTCCGCAGCGCCTCGCCGAAGCGCGCACCGGTGAGACCGCCGATGGCCGGCACGCCGGGCGTCGATGCCGACGCCGCCGCGAGCACGCCCGCAAGGTCGTCGCCGTCCAGCTCAGCGATCGCCTGCACGCCGCCCTCGCCCGTTCCGAGCACCAGCACTCGCGCGCCTACCCGGACCACCGCGACGCCCTGCTTGGGCCCGAGCGAGAGCCGCTGCACGACTTCGAGCGGCAGCCGTGCGCGCCCACCCGACGCCGCGGGCGCGAAACGCTGCAGCAGCCGGAGCGTGGCGAGCATGAGGGCGAGCACCGCACCGAGCGCGACGAGCACGCCGGCGACCGCGCTTGGCGTCATCGCGCGGACATGTCGAGCCTGGACGTGGCGGGGCCGGTCACGCCGCGAGCGCCGACGTCGCCCCGGCGAAGATCCGCACGATCCGCACGCCGAAGTGCTCGCCGAGCACCACCACTTCGCCCTCGGCGAACTTGCGCTCGCCGACGTAGATGTCGATCGGCTCGCCCGCGAGGCGGTCGAGCTGAATCACCGACCCGCGCCCGAGACGCAGGATTTCCTGCACGGTCATCGACGTCCGCCCGAGCTCGATCGAGACGGGCAGCGAGAGGTCGAAGATCATGCCTAACGGGATCTCGCTGCCGCCGGACGCTGGCGTGGTGCCGAAGTCCGGGTCGTAGCTGGCCGGGGGGGGCGGGGCCGGTGGGGCGACCGGCTGGCCGCTGGCCTTCGCGGCCTGCACGCTCGCGACGAGCGCGTCGATCTCTGCGGGGTTCATCCGGGGGGCAGGAAGAAAGGCGGGGGAACTGGGATGGCGTCAGGCATCGGGCTCGTCGCCGGCGCCCGCGGGCGCGGCGAGGTCGTGCAGGCGCACCGCGAGCCGGCGCCCGATGCGGCCCGGCGATCCGGTATAGCGGGGGCGCCCGCCGACGAGCACCAGCAGCTCGGCGTCGCGCGGCACGCCCGTGGCGAGCACCTCGCCCGGCACGAGCGCGGCGAGCTCGCGGAGCGAGAGGTTGAACGCCGGCAGCCGCGCCGACACGGGTACCGGCGTGGCGCGCAAGGCCCGCTCGGCCCGTTCGCGCGCCTCGTCGCGCTCGCGCTCCGTGCCCGCCGAGCCACTCGCTCGGCGCTGGCCGGTGCCCTGGAAGAACTTCTCCAGCACGGCGAACGGCAGACAGACGAGCAGCAGCGAGCTGGCCTGCCCGACGTTCACCTCGACGTTCGCCACGAGCACCGGGTCCTCGCGGTTGGCGATCTGCAGGATCTCGGGGCTCGACTCGAACCCGGTCACGCCGAGCGTGAGCGGCACGTGGTCCTGCCAGATCTCCTCCAGCAGCTGGCACGTGCGCTCGGCCACGGTGCGCAACGCGAGACGCTCCACGGGCGACAACGCGCGGGTGAGAATCGTCGACTGGCCGCTGCCGCCGAACAGGCGATCGACGAGGAAGTACGCGAGCTCGCCGCCGACGTCCACCACGCCCTGCGCCCCGCCCGAGTTCAGCACCTCGAAGATGTAGGTGGCGCTCGGCGTGGGGAGCGACTGCGTGAACTCGCCGAAGGTGAACTGTTCGACGTTCTGCAGGCGCATCTCGACGTTGCCGCGCACGCGCGAGATGAGCCACCCCTCGAGCGCCTTGACCATGCGCTCGTACATCGCCTCGAGCGTTCGGAGGCGCTCCTTGCTGACGCGGTGCGGGCGGCGGAAGTCGTACGCCTGCACGTCCGCATCCATGTCGAACGCGGCTCCCGAACCGCCGGCCGCCGGAGCCGACTGCGACATCGCGCCGCCGGTACTGCCGAGCAGGCGGTCGATGTCGTTCTGCGAAATCGACTTCATCGCGCGGCCGGGCCTACTGAATGACGAACTGCGGGAAGTACACGCGTCGTACGCCGCGCGTGTGGAGCGCCTTCGCCGTCGCCGCGCGCAGCTCGGTCTTCAACGAGTCGCGCGAGACCATGTCCGAGAGCTGCTCGACCGTCTTGGCCCCGAGTGTGACGAGGATGGCGTCGCGCAGCTCCGCGTCGCGCGACTTGAGCGACTCGAGCGCCGCCGCGTCCTTCATCTCGAACGCGATCGAGAGCAGCAGGAAGCGCGTGCCGCCCGAGCCGGCCGGGTTGAGCACGAGGTTGTCGATGGTGTAGACCGACGCGGTCGCACCTTCCTTTCCGCCCTTCTTGTCGGCAGCCGCGTCGCCCGCCTCGTCCTCGGGGGTGTCTGCCTCGCTGCTGTCGGCCTCGTCCGCCTTCGCGTGATGTTTGGCGTGCGCGGCAGGCGCGGACGGCACGATCCCGCTCGCGAGCGCGGGCCCGACGCCGAACGCGCCCGCCCCGGCACCGAGCGCGAGTCCGGCGACGATGGCGAGGATCACGGGCAGCGGCTTCGCGCCGCCGGCACCGGTGGGCGGCTGCTCGGTGGCTTCAGGAGAGGGAGCTTCGGCGGACACGGGCGGGGCGGCAGAAGGGGGAGGGCGGGGCGCGACCGCAGAAAGCAGGGGCGGTGCCATCGTCGAGATGTGCGTAACCCATTGTCTGTGAAACACTTACGCATGTCCGACGGCGCGCCAGCCGGACGAACGAACGCGCCGGACGGCAACGTCTGCCGCCCGGCGCATGGCCAGAATTGCCGCTGTGATGCGCGCCCCGGGCCGTGCCGGGGCGGGCGTTTACTGCTTCACCTGCATCAGCTCCTGCAGCATCTGGTCACTCGTCGTGATGACCTTGCCGTTGGCCTGGAAGGCGCGCTGCGCGACGATCATGTTCGTGAACTCCTGCGCGAGGTCGACGTTCGACATCTCCGTCGCGCCGGCCGTGACCTCCGACTGGCTGCCTTCGCCCGCGTAGCCGAGGACCGGACCGCCGGAGTTCGCCGACTCCTGGTACATGTTGTCGCCCGTGCGCAGCAGGCCGGCCTCGTTGTTGAAGTCGGCGAGCACGATCCGGCCGATCGGCTCCGTCGTGCCGTTCGAATAGGCGCCGTTGATGCCGCCGAAGCGGTCGATCGAGAAGTTCTGCAAGGTGCCGCCGGTGAAGCCGTTCTGGTCGCGGAGCACGGCCGTCGAGGCCGTCGCGAACTGCGTCAGCCCCGACGCCCCGCCGCCGAGGTTCAGCTTCACGCTGACGTCGTCCGCGCCCGGGATCGAGAACTTGAGGACCGGCATGTCCGACTTCGTCGGGTCGAGGTTCCCCTGCGTGTCGAACGAGAACACGCCGCCGTTGATCCCCTTGTACGTCGACGGGTCGGTGCTCGGCTTGCCGCTCGCGTCCGCCGGCGCGGTCGGCATGATCGAATACGTGGCCGTCGCCGACTGGTTCCCGTTCAGGTTCACGCTCGCCGCGATCACGTAGTCGTTCGTGGTCGCGTCGTAGCTGATCGCGGACGGGTCGACCGCCTGGCCGCTCGAAGTCGTTAGGCCGGCCATCGTCACGGTCTCGCCGGCCGGCACTGCCGGGATCGAGAAGTGGTGCGCGCCGTTCGAGTCGGCCGCGCCGATCGTCGTCGGGACGCTCACCGTCGGCGACGTCGGATCCAGGCGCCACGCCCACTCGTTCGGCCCGGTCTTGTACGTCTGGATCTTGACGTTGTGCTGGTTGCCGAGCGAGTCGTAGGTGGTGAGCGACGTCTCGGTGTAGGAGGTCGGGTTCGCCGCCCGGTCGGTCGCGCTCGCGATGTCGAACCCGGCCGGGACCTGCGCCGCGGACGCGTCGAGGTTGCCGCCGAGCGTGGCGCTGGTGGTGGCCTTCGCCGCGATCTTCTGCCCGAAGGGGATCTGGATGTCGTGGATGCCGTTGTTCTGCGGCACGCCGTTCTGGTACATCTCGCCCTGCACGACGAACCCGTTCGTCGGGGACACGAGCTTGCCGGTCGCATCGAGCTGGAAGTTGCCCGCCCGGGTGTAGGAGCTCTGCGCGCCCTTCCGGACGACGAACAGCGAGTTCCCCTGGATCGCGAGGTCGGTGGCGTTGCCCGTCGTCTCGAGGTTGCCCTGCGTGAACTGCTGGTCGATCGACCCGATCTGGGTCCCGAGGCCGATCTGGATCGGGTCCGTCCCGCCCTCGTCGCCCGGCGGGCGGCTCGCGCCCTGGAGCAACTGCGCGAAGCCTTCCTTGAAGGTGACGCGGCCGGCCTTGAAAGCGACGGTGTTAACGTTGGCGATGTTGTTGCCGATAACATCAAGACGGGTCTGCTGAGCGCGCAAACCGGAAACGCCGTCGAAGAGGGAGCGCAGCATCGGGCGGGGTGAGGCGGAGGGTGTGGCGTCGCGCGCGGGCGCCCCGCGTGGGCGTCTGGGCGCGCGACGGATGACCGGCCCGGCGGGCGGCCGGACGCGCGCGGCGGGCCGCGCGGGAAGTGTTAGGCGCTGGTCGTCGGCGTGGTGTCGCCGGTCGACGTGGAGCCGCCGGTGGAGGACGTGCTCGTGGTGCCGTTCGCAACGCGGACCGCGCTCGCGATCTGCGTCAGCGTGTCGTTCGCGTTCTGCAGCTGCTCGACGGTCGAGAACTGCGCGAGTTGGGCGGCCATCTGCGTGCCGTCCATCGGGCTTTCCGGATCCTGGTTCTTCATCTGCGCGACCAGCAGCTGGAGGAACTGATCTTTCCCCATCGCGCCACCGGGGCTCGAGCTGGTGGGCGTGGTGACCTTGGGCGTGGTCGGGGCGGCGGGCGCGCTGGGCGGCGTCGCGACCGAGCCGACGGCCGCGCTGAGAGGGCGGAGCTGCATGTTGTTGGGGACGGGGGAGAAACGACCCGCCGCCTCGGGGCGCGCGGGGGGAACGACGGTGAGAGGCGGCGGGTCAGGCGCCCGCCGCGCGGGGTGCCGGTACGTCGAGGAACGCGTCGGCCGGGGCGCGACGGCCGCGGCGCTCGTCGGCCGCGCCGCGCCCGGAGCCGCCCTGCGCGTCGCGCCCGCCGTCGCGCGGGGCGCCGTCACGAGGCTGGCCGCGTGCGTCGTCCCGGGGCTGCTCGCGCGCCTGGTCGCGCGCACTGCTGTCGCCCGTGGTTGCGGCGCTCATGCCGCGGGTGTCGACGCCGAGCGTGGCGGCCGCGTCTCGGACCGCCGCCGTCACCGCGGTGGGCGAGTCGTCGCCCGCCGAGTGGACGCGAACGCCGTCGGTCGTTAGGCCGTGCTGCGCGAGGGCCGCTCGCAGTTCCGGGGTCCGCGCGGTGAGGGTGTCGGCCGTCGAGAGGTCGGCGACGTCGATGCGTGCGTCGACGGCGCGGCCGCGCAGGTCGAGTCGAATCCGGTCCTCGCCGCCGTCCGCGCGGTCCACGCGCACGGTGATGTGGGAGACGGTACGCGGCGCCGCCGCCTGCTGGGCGTCGAGCACCCGCGCGATGCGCTCGGCCGCCACGGCGCCGAGTGTGGGCGGCTCGGTGCTCGCCGCGGCGTCGGTCGCGCGGGCCGGCGCGGCGCCGACGTCGCGGCCGGCGGCTGCGGCCGGAAGCGGCGTCGCGGCGTGCGTGTCGGGAGTGCCGTGCGCGTCGGCGTCGCTGGTCGACCTCTCGTCACGTTCTTGGTCGCGCGCGTGGTCAGGCGAATGTGCGCCGGACTCGCGCCCGCCGTCGACGCGCACGCGCGGGCCCGCACTGCTCGCACTCGGCGCGGTCGCGGCATCGCGGCGCGCGTGCCGGTCATAGGTCCCGCCGGTCTCCTTCGTCGCGGACTTGACCCCTTCGCGTGCCGGGCGTGAACCCGCCGCGGTCGCGCCGGTCGCGCCGGTCGCGCCGGTCGCGCCGGTCGCGGCCACAGCCGCGACGGTCGCCGCTTGCGCGACCGGGGCAACCGCAGCTACGGCGGCCACCGGCGCGACCGTCGCCGCGGCCGTGACGGGAGCCACGGGTGTGACAGGAGCCAGGGGCGTCGCGGAAGCTGCAGGCACCGCAGCGGCCTGCACCGGCTGGAAGCCCTGTGCGGCGTGCGGGACAAAAGGCAGCGGCGTCGACGGCTCGGTGCGCACGCCGAACGACTCGACCGTGACACGGGCGTCGCTCGCGTCGCCCAACCCGAGTGCGGGGACGTCGCCCGGAACGTCGCGCGGCAACTCGAGGTGCCCAGGGTCGCGCGCGCCCAACGTGCGAAGTCCCTCGGACTGCGCGATCTGCTGCAGGCGGGCGAACGCGGCCGCGTCGTCGTAGCCGCCGTTGATCGTCACGTCCACGGCGCGGCCGCGCGTGTGCTCCGAATCGCGCGTCCACGTGACCACCGGGCCGGAGCGGGTCCGTCCTTGCGCGAAAAGGAAGTTCTGCCGGGCCTGGGTCCGACCGGCCTCGGCGATCTGCACGGTGTCACCGAACTCGCGCTGCATGCGCGCGACCACGCGCCCGAGTCGGTCCCGAAGCGCCGGGGCGAGTGAACTCGGGTCGCGGGAGACGTGCGTGACGCTCGCGGCGGTCGCGGCAGCCGCGGCAGCCGCGGCGCGCGGCAGCCGCGCTGGCGCCGGCCGCGCTGGCGCTGGTGGATCGGGCGCTGACCGGCGTCGTGGCCGCGGACTCGGGCGCGAGGAGCGCCGGCTCTGCGACGGCCGGGACAGTGGGCGTCGAAGCCGCGGGCGCTGCGAATGCGGCCGCCACGAGGGGCGCTGCTGCAAGGGGTGCGGCAATCGGCGCCGTGGCGACGACTGGCGCCGTCGCGCCGGATTCCGTCGCGGTCGGTACGGCGGTCGTGGAAGCGGACGGCATCGCGGTCGCCGGCATCATCGCCGACTTCGTCGTGGTCGGCGCCATCCCGGCCGTGAATGCGGCGAGCAGATCCGGCACGGCAGTCCCGCGCGTGGCACCTGCGTCACCCTCCACGGCCTCGCCCTCATCCTCCGACGCATGGTCCTTCGCGGCGGTCCGTACGAGCGTCTGTGTCGCGCTCCCCGCCCGCGCCGGTGCGAGACGCGTCGCGAGCACCGTCGCGAACGGCGAGGCGCCGTCGTCGCGGGCGCCCGTCGTGTCCGTGCCGTGTGCTCCGACGCCGGGCGTGTCAGCTCCGAAAACCGTGCTGAGCGAGGGTGAACCGCCGACCGCACGCATCAACGGCCTTTGACCGGTGTGCGCAGCGTTGCGCGCCCGACCGCCGCCGCGCGCGGCGCCGAGAGGTTGCCGAGGATCGCAGCGGCCTGGCGGTCGCCGACGTAGCCGAGGATCGTCTGGATGTCACGATCGTCCATCTGCTCCAGGATCTTCGCGGCGTCCTTCGGCGGCATCGCGCCGAAATACTTCGCGAGCCGCCGCTCGGGCGGCCCGGATGCGGGGTCGCTGGCGGGCCGCGCCGACTCGCCCGTCGACGCGGCCGGCGCTGGGGCCTTGGTCGGGGCGTCGGTTCCCGGGTGCGCCGGCGCCTCGTGTGCCGCGCGCGCCGCGCGCCCTGCCCGGGCGCGCAGCGCCGCCGCCGTCGCGGCGACGTGCGCGTCGGCCGGGCGGGTCTCGGCGGGGTGCGCGGCCGCGGCGTGTGGATCCGCCGCGGGCGCGTTCGCGGCCGGCGGTGCGTCGGCGACTTCCGCCGCGACCGGGGCCTCGCCGTGCGCGCCGACGGCTTCGCCGGCGGCGGTTGGCGTGGGGGCGACTCCCGCGGTCGCGGACGCCGCGGCCGGCGTCGCGCCCGAGCGGCCCGCGGCGCCGACGGCCGCCGGCGCCGTGCCTAACGGCGCGACGGCGTGCTTGGCACGCTGCACGACGGCGATCGTGGCTCCGCTCAGGCCGGTCAGGAACCCGACGAGGAGGGGCATGATGAGGCGGAGCATGCGCGGGGGCGGGGGAACGCGGGAAGGAGAAGGGGCGGGGCGGCGGCGCTCAGGCGCCGCCGGCGGGGCGGACCGCGCGCTGCGTGAACCGCGTCAGCGCGATCTCGTCCATGTTCTGCCGGTCGGTCGTGACGGCGCCGTGCTGCCACGCCGCGTGGTGGCGTTCGCGCAGCCGGTCGAGGGCGCGGCGGTCGCGGTAGGCGGTATGGAGGGCGCGCTCGCGGTCCGAGACGGCCGCCGCGGCGGCGTCGGCGGCTGCGCCGGCGGCATGCACCTCCTCGTCCATTCGGGCGAGCAGGAACGCCGTCGTGCGCAGCGCGCCAACCGGCAGGCCGGCGCTGTGCGCCGCACCGACGGCCGCGAGCTCGGCGCGCGCGTTCAGCACCGCGTCCTCGGCGCGGCGTGCGGCGTCGGCCACATCCTGGGCGGAGGCGAGCGCCGCGGCGGCGTCGCGTTGCTGGCGCTCGCGAAGATCGAGCACACGTTGGAGGGGAAAGCGGAACACGTGGTCAGGACGGGCGGCGCGAGCCCGGCGTCACGGCGCGTGGCCGTCGTCATGCGGCGCGACGCGTCGACCCATCGATCTGCACGTTGAGGTGCCGGAGCGCGGCGCGCGTCGTCGTCAGCGGCGAGCTCTCGTCGGGTCGCTGCTGGAAGAAGCCGAGCGCCTGCTCGCGGAGCGCGACCGCGGCGTCGACCAGCGGGTCGCTGCCCTTCTGGTACGCGCCGACGAGGATCAGATCCTCCTTCTCCCGGTAGGCCGCTTCGATCTTCAGCAGCATGTTGGCCGCGGTGCGCTGGTCGGGCGGGATGATCTGGTCGCGCACGCGGCTCTTGGAGTCGAGCACGTCGATCGCCGGGAAGTGCCCGGCCGCCGCGAGCTTGCGCGTGAGCACGACGTGCCCGTCGAGGATCGAGCGCGCCGCGTCGGCCACGGGCTCGTTGAAGTCGTCGCCGTCGACGAGCACGGTGTAGATGCCCGTGATCCCTCCGCGCTCGCCGTTGCCGGCGCGTTCGAGCAGCCGCGGCAACGCGGCGAACACGCTCGGCGGGTACCCCTTGGTCGTCGGCGGCTCGCCGACGGCGAGGCCGATCTCGCGCCACGCCATCGCGACGCGCGTCACCGAGTCGACCATCAGCAGCACCTGCTTGCCCTGGTCGCGGAAGTATTCCGCGATCGCCGTCGCGACGAGCGCGCCGCGGGCGCGCACGAGCGCCGCCTGATCGCCGGTCGCCACGACGAGCACCGAGCGGGCGAGCCCTTCGGGGCCTAACGAGTGCTCGATGAACTCGCGCACCTCGCGCCCGCGCTCGCCGAGTAGCGCGATCACGTTCACGTCGGCGCGCGCCTGGCGCGCGATCATCCCGAGGAGCGTGCTCTTGCCCACCCCCGAGCCGGCGAAGATCCCGACGCGTTGCCCTCTACCGAACGTGAGGCACCCGTCGATGGCGCGCACGCCGGTCTCGAGCACCTCGCCGACCATCTCGCGCGCGAGCGGGTTGGGCGGCTCGGCGGAGAGCGGGACGCGCTCGTTGACGTCGAGCTTCCCGAGGCCGTCGATGGGGTGGCCGAGTCCGTTGAGCACGCGGCCGAGCAGGCCCGCGCCGACGTCGACGCCGAACGACCGGCCCAGCGCGCGCACCGCACTCCCCGGATGCAGCCCGTCCATCTCGCCGAGCGGCATGAGGAGCACGCCGCCCTGGTGAAACCCTACCACCTCGGCCAGCACCGAGCGATCACCGGTGAGCGACGTGATGCGGCACAACTCGCCGAGCCCGACGTCCAACCCGGCCGCCTCGATGACGAGGCCCACGACGCGCGTCACCTTGCCGTACGTGGCGAGGCGCGGGACCACGGCCAGCGCGCGCATGATGCCGGCGGCGTCGCCGGGCGTGTTCACCCACGGCATGCCGACGGCCGGCGTGACGCGGCCGTTCACGCCGCGTGCCCCCCGAGCGCGCGGTACAGCCGTTCGAGCGCCGCGTCCACGCGCCCGTCGACGATGCGCTCGCGCCCTTCGATGAGGGCGCCGCCGCGCGCGACGCGCGCGTCGGGCGTCCAGCGCACCTCGCCTTCGCGCGCCGCGCCGGCCCACGCCGCCTTCAGCGCGTCGAGGTCGGCGGGGTGCACGCGGGCGACGAGCGCCTCCTGCGCGGGGAATTCCGCCACCGCTCGCGCGACGAGCGCGACGACGAGTGCGTCGTCGGCCGCGACCTCGCGCCCGACCACGTGCTGCGCAACCGCGACGGCGAGTGCGGCGACGTGCGCGCGCAGATCGCCCAGCCAGCGCTCCTCGTGGTGCTGGACGTCGCGCACGGCGGCGTCGAGCGCGCCGGCCGCCTCGGCGAACATCGCGTGTGCCTGCGCTTCGCCGGCCGCGTGCCCCGCCGCGTGTCCGTCCGCCCAGGCCTGTTCGAGCGTCTCGCCGTGTGCGGCGTCGCGCGCGGCGAGTTCGGCGGCATACAGTTCGGCGAGCTCGGCACGGACCTCGGCCTCGCGCGCGTCGGCCGCCTCGGCAGCGAGCGCGTCGAGCGCGTGGTCGCCGTGGCGCCCGACACCGCGACCCAACCCGGTCCCGAACTCGGGCAACAGGGCGTCGAGGGCGTGAGTCGACGGCGACACGCGCGCATCCGCAGCCGCACCTGCAGCCGCTTCCGCCGCCCACCCGGCGACGAACCCGCCGAAGGGCTCCGGTGCGCGCTCGCGCGCGGCGCCGGCACCTGTCCCGCCGGCGTCGGGCAACTCGGGCGCGAACCACGCGTCGGGGAGCCAGGGCGACGCGTCGGGCGCGCGGAACGGACGACTGTGCGACATGGGGAGGCGGTGCGGGGAGCCCGTCAGACGAGCACGTCGTCGCCGCCGGCGCTCAGCACGATCTCGCCGGACTCTTCGAGCTTGCGGACCTGGGTGACGATCGTCGTCTGTGCCGTCTCGACGTCGCGCATCTTGACCGGGCCCATGAACTCCATCTCCTCCTTGAGCGCGGCGACCGCGCGCTGCGACATCGAGCCGAGGATCTTCGCCTTGAGGTCGTCGCTGGCGGCCTTGAGCGCCAGCGCGAGCTGCTTCGCGTCGACCTCGCGCAGCAGTCGCTGGAGCGACTTGTCGTCGAGCCCGACGAGGTCCTCGAAGACGAACATGAGATTCTTGATCTGCTCGGCGAGCGTCGCGTCGCGCTCCGAGAACCCCTCGATGAACTCCTTCTCGAGCGCGCCGGAGACGAGGTTGAGCACGCTCGCCACCGCCGCCGGGCCGCCCGCGGCCGCCATCCCCGTCGTGAACGTGAGGTCCGCGTCGCTCGACAGCGCCCGCTCGACCAGCTGCAGCATCTCGGGCGCGACCTTCTCCATCTTCGCCATGCGGTAGAGCACGTCGCCGCCGAACACCGCGGGCAACTCGCGCACGATCGCCGCCGTGTGCGACGGCTCGAGGTGCGACAGCACGAGCGCCGCCGTCTGCGGGTGCTCGCCGCGCAGGGTCGTCGCGAGCTGCTGCGGGTCGAGCTTGCGTAGCCGCGGCATCCCGACCGTGTCGGTGAGCTGATTCTGGATGCGCTTGAGCATCTGCTCGGCCTTCGCGCGCCCGTACGCGCGCTCGAGCACCTCGCGCGCGAACTCCATGCCGCCCATCGACAGCGAGGCGACGCCTAACGTGGCCTCGAGCCACTCCGCGAGCACCTGCTCGGTCACCTCCGCGGGCACGCGCTCGGTCTGCGCGATCTCGAGGCTGATCTGCTCGATCTCGTCGGGCGAGAGTTCGGCGCCGAGCGTGGCCGTGACTTCGGGGCCGACCGCCATGAAGACGACCGCGAGCTTCTGGCGGCCCGTGAGGGGGCGCGTGGCGGGGAAGGCGAGCGACATGGCGGGTGGGGGAGGCGTCGGGCCGGGTGCCCGTCAGTTGGTCTGGCGCAGCCAGGCGCGCACCACGCGCGCGGCCGCCTCGGGGCGCTGCTCGATCGTCGCGGCGACCTGGTCGCGCACCGGGTTGCTGAAGTCGCGCAGCACCGTTTGCGTCTCGGCACCCGCGCCGAGCGCGCCGTCTCCGGGTGCGCCGCCGAGGGCGTCGCCGCCCGCGGCGAGGGCCGGCGTGCCGACCGCGGCGATCTCCTCGCCGGCCACGTCGACCGCGCCCGGGGTGCCCGCGGCGCCGGCCGTGAGGGCCGCGACCGCGGCCTCGGGGTCCGCCGCCGGCTTGAGCGCGCGCATCGTCACCACGGCGACGACGAGCAGCGCGGCGAGCGCCAGCCCGGTGACGAGCGGCTTCTCCGCGCCCGAGATCTTCTGCCACACGTCGGGCGCCTGCTCCGGCGGCGGCGCGAGGCCGCCGTCGAACGCGACGTTCACCACGCTCAACTTGTCGCCGCGCGCGGAGTCGAGGCCGACGGCGTTGCGCACGAGCGTGTCGATGCGCGCCAGCTCGACCGGGCTCCGCGGAACCGGCGCCGGCTTGGGCCCGGTCGACAGCTTGTCGTTGACGAGCACCGCGACGGTGAGGCGGCGCACGTTGCCGATCGCGCCGCTGAAAGTCTCGGTGCTCTTGGTCGTTTCGTAGCTGGTCGCGACGTTCGTGCTCGCCGCGCCGCCCTGCGCGCCCGGCGTGATCTCGGCCTTCTGCTCGGTCGCGACCGCCTGCTTGTCGGGGTCGACGGCCTCGACGGTGCGCTCGACCTTGTCGAAGTTGACGAGTGCACTCACCTGCACGCGCGCGTTCTTGGTGCCCACCACCTGCGAGACGATCTCCTGCGCCTTCTTCTCGAGGTAACCCTCGACCTCGCGCTGTACGGCGAGTTGGCGGCTCGTGAGGCCGGCGACCGACCCCGCCTCGCCGTCCATCGTGAGCATCCGCCCCGCGTCGTCGACGATCGTCACGCGGTCGCTCGCGAGGCCGTCCACGCTCGCCGCGACGAGGTGCGTCATCCCCTCGACGACGTCGGCGCTCGGCCGCTCGCCGTTGGTCAGCTTCAACACGACGCTCGCCTCGAGCGGGCGGTCGCCGCGGCGGAAGAGCTGCGTCTCGGGCATCGCGACGTGCACCTGCGCCTGCTCGATCCCTCGCATCTTGCCGATCGTGCGCTCCAACTCGCCTTCCAGCGCGCGGCGGTAGTTGATCCGCTGCGTGAACTCGGTCGTCCCCCACGACGGCTGGTCGAACAGCTCGAGCCCGGGCCGCCCCGCGTTGGGCAGGCCGCCGTCGCGCGCGAGCGTGACGCGGGCGCGCGCGAGGTCCTCGGTCTTCACCTGGATCTCGGTGCCTCCCTTCTCGAGGTGGTACTCGATGCCGGCCTCGCCGAGCTTGTCGGTCATCTTGCCCGACTGCTCGACCGGGACGTTGGCGAACACGGGGACGAAGGTCGGCGCGGTCGCCCAGCGCGAGACCCCGAACACGAGCCCGGCGGTGAGGAGCCCGACGAGGAGGATCAGCGCGCGGCGGGGTCCGCCCAGTCGGTCGACGACGGGCTGGAGGGGCGCGAGGGGGGCGGGGAGGGCGGCGAGCACGCCAAGCGCAGAGGCACTGCCCGTTCCACCGGCCGACTCTCGCTAACACGTTGCCCGGAAACGACTTGGGCCGACGTCGGAGGCGTCGGCCCATCTACTCGACTTCGCCGAGCGGCAGCTTTTACCGAGTGCGAAGCGGCATGCTCGGCCGCTTCGCCGTCGGGTGTCGGGCGACGAGCGCCGGATTCAGTCGCGGTACGGGTAGTCCGGATCGGCGAGTCGCGTCACGCGGGCCAGATCCTCGGGATCGGCCATGTTGCGGGCGAGGTCGACGAGCATGGGACTGAGGTGCCGCCCGTAGTAGAGCAGCGAGGCCGCCCGGGGGCGGTGCGACATCAGGTACGCCAGGATCGGCTTGTCGGCCTTGAGGCCGTTACACCGCCGGCACGCCAGGACGAGGTTGTCGCGGCGGTCGTACGCCGTGCGCCCGCGGCGGGGCGTCACGTGGTCGAGAGTGATTTCCCCTTCGGGCACCTTGCGCGCGCAGTAGGCGCACACCGGGCCGTGCTGCGCGAGCAACCACCGGCGGGTCTCGCCGTAGGCCTCGCGGTCGGTCGGCAGCGACACCGAGCGTTCCTGCTCGGCGGCGGCGTACGGCGACCGGCGGCGCGAGCGGCGGGCGCGCTTGGGCGCCTCGTGCAGCGACGTCGCGTGTGAGGGCGCGTCGTGCGTCAGCGGGCCGTGGCCGTGGTGCTGCTGGCCGTTGGTCGGGTGGCCGCCCTGGGGGTGGGCAATGTGCCCGTGCTGCTGGGATGGCGCGTAAAGCGCGTCGGCCGGTGCGCCCCGAGCGTTGCTCTTGGGGGCGCGTTCCGCCGAGTGTGGGCGCGCGGCCTGCTGCCGGCGCGCGGGTGGTGCTGTCATGCGGTACGGGTGAAGGAGCGCGGACGAGGGCGCCGCATTGGTGCCCCGCCGACCAGGACCCTGTCCTGGACACGGGATGATACACCGGCGCGGCGGTTTCGGCCGGATGGGAGGAAAGCGAGCGCCCGCGCGGCGTCAGCTCTGCATCGCGGTGAGCGTCTTGTACGCGTCGAGCACCTTGTTGCGCAGCTCGACCATCATCTCGAGCGAGAGGCTCGCCTCCTCGCCCGCCGCCATCACCTGGTGCAGCTCGACCGGCTCGCCCCGGAGAAAGCGGTCCTTGAGCTCCCCCGCCGCGTCCTGCTGGTCCGAGACGCCGCTCACGAACTGCTTGAGCGTGTCGCCGAACGAGGCGCCGCCGGCGTCTCGGGGGGCGCCGATCGGGACGTGGATCGAAGACCCGGAGTCGAGTCCGAGCCCGCCGGCGATGCCGTTCCCGATCGCCGAATGCATCCGCATCCGGCTCGTGATCGCGGAGATCGCGTCGGACACGGGCTACGCCTTCACGTCGAGGCGCCCGCCGCGCGCGGCCGCGCCGAACGCGTTGGCGGCCGCGGTGTTGCCCTGCAGCGCCTGCACGCCGGCCGCCACGCGCCCGTAGGTCAGCGGGCCGCTCGTCGCGCTCTTGGCGAAAAACGACCGCTCCTCGCTGGTCAGCACGCCCCACAGCGCCGGGTCGGTACCCGCCGGGGCCTCGGCCGGAAGCGAGGCCTGCGCGCCGCCCAGCGGCGACGTCGCGCCGCGCAGCGGGAGCGGCGTGGCCGGGGCGGTCGGGCGCGCGACGCCGGGACGCACGCCGGGCGTGCCGGCTCCGTTCGCGCCGCCCGGAGCCGACGGCGTGAGCGGGCGGCCGATCGCGCCGAGTCCGCTCGTGAGCGGGTTGTTGACGCCGGAAATGGACATGGGAGGGCTTGCTCGGAGGGGACTCGCGCGGGGGAACTCGGATCAGATCTCGATCGCCTTCTTCAACATCGCTTTGGCCGATTGGAACACCGTAGCGTTCGCCTCGTAGACGCGGCGTGCGTCCAGGAGGTCGACCATCTCGTCGGTCGTGCGGACGTTCGGGTAGCGCACGTAGCCGCTGGCGTCGGCGTCGGGGTGGCCGGGATCGTAGACGAGGGGCCCCTCGGTCTGGTCGTCCTGGATGCCTGCCACGCGCACGCCGTGCAGCCCGTCATCTCCGCCGAACGGAGACGGCGAGCCGGCCGCGGGCAGCAGTGGCACCTGCACGGTCCGCGACTGGTCGCCCGTCGTGGCCGTCGCGCCACCGAACGCCGCGTTGCTGCGCACCGCGGCCAGTGCAGGCACTTGGAACGCGGCCGAGCCGAACGGCGGGACCGGCGTGGCCGCCGTACCGCTCAGCCCACCCGGCGTCAGCGCGCCGAAGAGCTGCGTGTCCGCCGTCGCGGGCTGCATCACCGTCACCTTGCGCCGGTACGGCTGGCCGTCCGGTCCGCGCGTGACGTCGGCATTGGCGAGGTTGCTCGCCACGGTCTCGATGCGCGCGCGCTGCGCCGACAGCCCACTCGCCGCGATCGCGAGCGAGCGGAACATCGGGCGTACGGGCGACTGCGGCACGTACGCGGGTAGCAGCCCGATCCGGGTGGGTGGCATCAACGCGCGCCCGTCACGACTTCATCGCCGTGCGGAGCTGCGAATACGCCGTCTGCAGCAGCTTGGCGGTCGCTTCGTAGCGCAGTTGCTCGTCGCCGAGGCTCACCATCTCGCCTTCGAGGTCGGGTGGCGGTCCGGGGCGGGCTCCGCTCGCACTCTCGGCCGTGGTCGCCGGCATCGCGAAGCCGTCAGCGTTGTTGAGCGACGCCTTGGCCACGCGGTCCGCGACGGCGCGCGTGCGGGCCGCGCTGGCGTCGAGCGCGCCACGAATCGACGCCGCGCCGGTCACACGATCGATCAAGCCGAAGAGCATGGGGCGGGAGTAGAGAGGGTAGGAACCGCGCTCTCGACGAAGGCAACTCCAGGACCGGCCCACCCGCACGCGGTGCAATGCGTGTAACTCGTTGTTTGGCAGACGGTTATCACCGAGTGCCGAGTCGTCGGCGCGAGCTGCCGCGCGCGGCAGGAACGGCTATCGCGGCACTATCTGCCGAGCAGGATCGACGAACATTTCGCCCCACCGACGCGTATCACGGCTACCCCGTCCTCCCGCCGACCGTATGCACCCCGGTCACGGCGGGCCGTCGTGCGTTCCTCTTCGTTCCCCTTATGCCTTCTCGCTCTCTCCGGTCCGGTTGGCTCGGCGCTGCCGTGGTTGGCGCGCTCGTGCAGCCGGTCGTCGCGCGGACCGTCGCCGCACAGGTTGCGGCCAAGCCCACCGTCCGGCCCGCCCTGCCGCGCGCGCTCGACCCGACCAACTTCGACACGACCTGTGCCGCGTGCACCAACTTCTTCGAGTTCGCGAACGGCGGCTGGTTGAAGCGGACGACCATCCCGGCCGCGTACTCGCGCTGGGGCAGCTTCAATGAGCTGCAGGACCAAAACGAGACCGTTCTGCGTCAGGTGATCGAGGCGTCGGCGGCCAACACCGCGGCCGCGCGCGGCAGCAACGACCAGAAGATCGGCGGCTACTACCGGTCGTGCATGGACTCCACCGCGGCCGAGCGCATGGGGCTCGACCCCGTGCGCCCGGTCTTGAAGGAGATCGACGCGCTCACCAGCGTCGACCAGATGAAGCAGCGCCTCGGCTTGCTGGAGCACGATGCCGGCGTGGCGCCGTTCGGCGCGGGAGCGGGGCAGGACCGCAAGGATAGCAAGACGGTGATCGTCAACGTCGGCCAGGGCGGCACGTCGCTGCCCGACCGCGACTATTACCTGAGCGACGCGCCGCGCTACAAGACCGTGCGCGACGCCTATGCGCCGCACGTCGCGCGCATGTTCGTGCTCGCCGGGGAGAGCCAGACCGCGGCCGACTCCGACGCGGCGCGCGTGGTCGCGCTCGAGACGAAGCTCGCGCAGGCGCAGATGCCGCGCGTCGCGATGCGCGATCCCAACGCGACGTACCACAAGATGAGCGTCGCCGAACTGCAGAAGATGACCCCCGGCTTCGACTGGGTGCGCTTCTTCACCGACGCGGGCGCACCGGGCGTGAGCGGGACGACCACCGTCAACGTCGCGCAGCCGGCGTTCCTCGCAACCGTCGACACGCTCTACGGGACTCAGCCGCTCGCGACGTGGAAGGCGTACCTGCGCTGGCAGGCGCTGAGCCGCGCGGCCGGCACCCTGTCGAGCACGTTCGTCAACGAGCAGTTCGCCTTCAGCCGCAACCTCTCGGGCGTCACCGCGCAGCAGCCGCGCTGGAAGCGCTGCGTCAACGCGACCAACGCCGCACTCGGCGAGCTCGTAGGGCAGGAGTACGTGAAGCGCACGTTCACGCCGAACGACAAGGCGCGCGCCCTCGCCATGGTCGAGAACCTGCAGGCCGCCCTCCGCGACCGCATCCAGGCGCTCGACTGGATGAGCGACAGCACCAAGCAGCAGGCGCTCACCAAGCTCAACGCGTTCACGAAGAAGATCGGCTACCCCGACACGTGGCGCGACTACTCGAAGCTCGACGTCGCTGACAATTCCTACTACGACAACGCGCGCCGCGCACAGCAGTTCAACCAGGCGCGCAACTGGAACAAGCTCGGCAAGCCGGTCGACCGCACCGAGTGGGGCATGACCCCGCCGACGGTCAACGCCTACTACAACCCGACCGTCAACGAGATCGTCTTCCCGGCGGGCATCCTGCAGTTCCCGTTCTACAACCCGCGCGCCGACGACGCGGTCAACTACGGCGCGATGGGCGCGGTGATCGGGCACGAGATGTCGCACGGCTTCGACGACCAGGGGCGCCAGTTCGACGCCCAGGGCAACCTGCGCGACTGGTGGACCGCGGCCGACGCGGCCAAGTTCAAGACGCAGGCGCAGCGCGTGGTCGACCAGTTCTCGGCCTACACCGTGGTCGACACGGCGACGCACGTGAACGGGTCGCTCACGCAGGGGGAGAACATCGCCGACCTGGGCGGCCTCACGATCGCCTACGCGGCGATGGAGAAGGCGTACCAGGGCAAGTCGAAGGCGAAGATCGACGGCTTCACCCCCGAGCAGCGCTTCTTCCTCGGCTGGGCGCAGGTGTGGCGCGAGGTGAGCCGCCCCGAGGCGGCCCGCGTCGCTGCCGCGACCGACCCGCACTCGCCCGGGATGTACCGCGTGAACGGGCCGCTCTCCAACATGCCCGAGTTCCGCGCGGCGTGGGGTTGCAAGGACGGCGACCCGATGGTCCGCCCGGCGCAGCAGCGGGCGAGCATCTGGTAGCGCGCGCGGTGACGCGCGCTCGCCGAGCGCCGGCGCACGGCGCTCGTGGTGTGGCGCTCGTACTGTGGCGCTGCTGATGAAGGACTGAACGGGCCGCCGTGCGATGCATCGCACGGCGGCCCGTTCTCCGTACCCGGCGCGCCCGCCCGCCGGGCGTGCGCCGGGGTAATATCCCCCGTCCACGCCGCCTGATCTCGCCCAAACCGTCGACGATGTCGCTCCGCCGTTTCCGGATCTTCCGCTTCGCGCTCGCCCTCGCGGCGGCCCCCGCCGCCTTCCCGGTCATACTCTCCGCGCAGGGCCCATCCGCGGCGTCCGGGGCTTCCGCGCGCGGCCGCGGCATCGACCCCGCCAACCTCGACACGACCTGCGCGGCCTGCACCAACTTCTTCCAGTTCGCCGACGGCGGCTGGTTGAAGCGCAACACCATCCCCGCCGCGTACGCGTCGTGGGGCAGCTTCAACGAGTTGCAGGACCGCAACGAGACCGTCCTGCGCCGGATCCTCGATGCCGCCGCGGCCGACCGGTCCGCTGCCGCCGGCAGCAACGCCCAGAAGATCGGCGCCTACTACCGCAGCTGCCTCGACTCCGCGGCCGTCGACCGCCGCGGCCTGACCCCGATCGCACCCGTGCTCGGCCGCATCGCCGCGCTGCGCACCAACGCCGAGGTGCGCGACGCGTTGGGCGCGCTCGAACGCGAGAGTGGACTCTCGCTCGCCCCGTTCGGTGCGGGGGTCGGCACCGACGACAAGCGCTCGGACTCGACCCTCGTCGTCGTCGCCCAGGGCGGGCTCGGGCTGCCCGACCGCGATTATTACACCAACGACGACGCGCGCGCGCGCGACCTGCGGACCAAGTACGTCGCTCACGTCGCACGCATGCTCGAACTCGCGGGCGCGCCGGCCTCGGAGGCGGCGTCGGCCGCGCAGCAGGTGCTCGCGCTCGAAACCCGCATGGCCCGCGCGCAGCTCACGCGCGTCGCGATGCGCGACCCTAACGCGATCTACCACCGCATGACGGTGGCCGAGGCGCAGCGCCTCACGCCGGGGTTCGACTGGACGCGCTACCTCGCCGACCTGGCCGGGCCGCGCACGGTGTCGCCGACCGCGCTGGTCAACGTGATGGAGCCCGCCTACTTCGCGACGGTCGACACGCTCCTCGCGCGCGAGCCCGTCGGCGCGTGGCGCACCTACCTTCGCTACCACGCGCTCGAAGGCGCCGCCCCGGCGTTGCCCACGCCGTTCGTGAAGGAGGCGTTCGCCTTCGAACGCAACTTCACCGGCGCCACCGAGCAGCTCCCCCGCTGGAAGCGCTGCACCGCCGCGGTCAACAACGCGCTCGGCGAGATGGTCGGTCAGGAGTACGTGCAGCGCACGTTCACGCCCGAAGCCAAAGCCCGCGCCCTCGCCATGGTCGCCAACCTCCAGTCGGCGCTCGGCGACCGGATCCGCGCGCTCGACTGGATGAGCGACAGCACCAAGCGGCAGGCGCTCACCAAGCTCGGCGCGTTCACGCGCAAGATCGGATACCCCGACCGCTGGCGCGACTACTCGGCTCTTCAAGTTGCCGATGGCGACTATGTCGGGAATCGCCGCCGCGCCGCGCTCTTCGAGGAGGCGCGCGACTGGGCCAAGCTCGGCAAGCCGGTGGACAAGACCGAGTGGGGCATGACCCCGCCCACGGTCAACGCGTACTACAACCCGACCTGGAACGAGATCGTCTTCCCCGCGGGCATCCTCCAGCCGCCGTTCTACGACCCGCAGGCCGACGACGCGGTCAACTACGGCGCCATGGGCGCGGTGATCGGGCACGAGATGACACACGGCTTCGACGACCAGGGCCGGCAGTACGACGCCCAGGGCAACCTGCGCGACTGGTGGACCGCGGGCGACGCGAAGCGCTACAGCGCCGAGGCGCAGAAGGTCATCGACCAGTTCGACGCCTACACCGTCGTCGACTCGTCCACGCACGTCAACGGCCGCCTCACCACCGGCGAGAACATCGCCGACTTCGGCGGCCTCACGGTCGCGTATGCGGCCATGCAGAAAGCCTACGCCAACCAGCCGCGCACGCGCATCGACGGCTTCACCCCCGAGCAGCGCTTCTTCCTCGGCTGGGCCCAGGTGTGGCGCGAGCTGCAGCGCCCCGAAGCCGCCCGCTCGCAGGTGGCCGTCGACCCGCACGCGCCGGCACTCTGGCGGGTCAACGGCCCGCTCTCCAACATGCCGGAATTCAAGGCGGCGTGGGGCTGCAAGGACGGCGACCAGATGGTACGTCCCGCCCAGCAGCGGGCGAGCATTTGGTAGATTGTCGGCCCGCTGAGCGTCGCCACGCTTCCTTCCGAGCGCCCGTGACGGACCACCACCGCCGCGCGATCCGCGTCGCGCAACTCGGGCTCGTCGTCAACGCCGCGCTCGCAGGGACCAAGCTCGCGGCTGGCATTTTTGGGCACACGTACGCCCTCGTGGCCGACGCGGTCGAGAGCGGGGCCGACATTCTCGCCTCGGCCGTCGTGTGGGGCGGCCTCGCCGTCGCGGCCCGCCCCGCCGACCACGACCACCCCTACGGCCACGGCAAGGCCGAGGCGCTCGCGGCGGCGGTCGTCTCGGCGATGCTCGTCGTCGCGGCGCTCGGCATCGCCGTCGAAGCGATCCGCGAGATCCGGACACCGCATCAAGTGCCCGCGCCCTGGACGCTCGGCGTGCTCGTCGTCGCATTTGCGGTCAAGTGGCGACTCATGCAGCGGGCCGGCGCGGTCGGAGACGACTCCGGCAGCCCGGTCGTGCGGGCCGACGCGGGCCACCACCTGAGCGACGCCGTCACGTCGGCCGCGGCGTTCGTCGGCATCGCGGTGGCCGTGGTCGGCAGCCGCATGCACGGTCACCCCGCGTGGGCGTCGGCCGACGATTGGGCCGCGTTGCTCGCCTCGGGCGTCATTGCGTACAACGGCGTGCACCTGCTCCGGCCCGCGCTCCACGACCTCATGGACCGCATGCCCGACGGCAGCGTCGTCGGCGCCGTCGAACGCGCCGCGCGGGCCGTAGACGGTGTGCTCGACGTCGAGAAGCTCAACGTGCGGCGCGCGGGCACGGTGTACCACGTCGACATCCACGTCCAGGCCGCGCCCAAGACGCCGCTCGACGAGGCGCACGTGCTCGGCGGCATGGTAAAGGGCGCCATCCGCCGCGAGGTTCCCGCTGTCGACGGCGTGCTCGTGCACATGGAGCCGTTCGAGGGCTGAGCGGCGGACTGGTACGAAATGGGCACGGGGCGCGTGCTTCACCTCCGCCCCGACGTCATGCGTGCCACTCGTCGTCCGCCCAACACCGCCCTCTGGCTCACCGCGGCCGGTGCGGCCTACTGGACCGCGCGCGCGCTCACCCGCCGCGCGCGCCGCGTCGATTTCCGCAGCAAGGTCGCCCTCGTCACCGGCGGCTCGCGCGGCCTGGGCCTCGAGCTCGCCCGCCAGCTCGTCGACGGCGGCACCCGCGTCGCGATCTGCGCGCGCGACGAGGTCGCCCTGAGTCGCGCCCTCGCCGAACTCGTCGAGCGCGCCGCCGACCGCGGCGGCAGCGCCGACGACGTGCTCGCCCTGCGGTGCGACGTCACGGTCGAGCAGGACGTGAACGATCTGGTCGCGGGCGTCGAGCGCCGCCTCGGCCCCATCGACCTGCTCATCAGCAACGCCGGCACCATCGAGGTCGGCCCCTCCGAACAGATGGCGCGCGCCGACTTCGACGAGGCACTGGCGACTAACTTCTACGGCGCGCTGCACGCGGTGCTGGCCGTGTCGCCGGGCATGCGCGCGCGCCGCTCGGGGCGCATCGTCAACATCGCGTCCATCGGCGGCAAGGTGTCGGTGCCGCACCTGCTTCCCTACTCGGCGAGCAAGTTCGCCCTCGTCGGGCTCTCCGAAGGGCTCCGCGCCTCGCTCGCCAAGCACGGGGTACTCGTGACCACGGTGTGTCCCGGCGAGATCCGCACCGGCAGCACGGTGCACGCCGTGTTCAAGGGCGACCAGCCGGAAGAATACCGCTGGTTCGCGACCAACAGCTCGGCGCCGTTCGCGAGCATCGCGCCCGACCTCATGGCCCGCCGCATCCTCGACGCCGCAGCGCACGGCGACGCCGAGTTGATCACGCCGGCCAGCGCGTGGCTCCTCGCCAAATTCCACGACCTCGCGCCGGGTCTGGCCGCCGACGTGGCCGGACTCGCCGAGCGCACCCTCCCGGCACCCGCGGCCGGCGGCACGGCCCGGCGCGCGGGACACGAGGTCAGCGACGGCCTGCCCGGCTGGGCGCGCGCCGTCCAGGACCGCGCGGTCGGCGAGTACAACCAGGGCGAGCGGTTCGCGCCGTAGCGCCGCCCGTGAGGCGTTGTGAACCCGCGCACGTGCCGGCGCGTTGAGCGCCTGCTGGCGTGAGGCATGCCACCAGCCTGTACGCAACACGCGCCGGCGCGGGGCCGGGCGGGATCGACGCGCCGCGTCGACTAACGACACTGGTTCGAGGGAGGGGAGGGGGAATATGGAACCGTACGCAAGTGAGCGGCAGTTTTACTGGGTGGGCACGGTGGTCCTCGCGCTCGGCGCGTTCGCGATGATCGCGCGGTCGCGCGGCAAGCCGCGCGACTCCGAGCCGGAGTACGTCTTCCACCTCCTCGTCTGCCTAACGGCGGCCGTCTTCTACACGTTCATGGGCCTCGACCAGCTCCGGGTCGAGATCCCCGAGCAGTCGCGGCACGTCTACCTCGCCCGCTACGTCGACTGGTCGATCACGACGCCACTCCTGCTCGCCGCGCTCTGCACCACGGCGCTCGGTGAGCTGCGGCGCCGCCCCGCGCTCGTCGTCGGCATCCTCGTCGCCGACGTCGCGATCATGGGCACCGGCCTCGCCGCCGCGCTGTCGCACGTGCAGGGCTCCAAGGTCACCTGGTACATCGTGAGCTGCGCGTTCCAGTTGGCTGTGTACGCGCTGATCTGGGGGCCGCTCCGCCGCGAGGCCAAAAGCCAGACCAGCCCGACGGTCGGCGCCGTGTTCACGCGCAACGCGACCGTCCTGTCCGTGCTCTGGCTCCTGTACCCGCTCGTCTGGCTCGGCGCGCCCGAAGGGTTCCGCCTCTTCGAGGCCCCGACCGAAGCACTGATCTTCCTCGTGCTCGACATCATCGCGAAGGTCGGCTACGGCTTCATGACCCTCGCCGGCAGCGCGCAGCTCGAACCGCACTCGGCCAACTATCGCCCGGTGGTCGAGCCCATCACCTCGCTGCCGCCGAATCCGAGCTCGGGCCGCGTCGGGTCGGAGCGCGAGCGCGCTCGTGAGCGTCGCGATGTCGCCGGTACGGGGGTGCGCTAGCCTGGCGTTCCATCCACTCTGACCGCACGGACCGGCGGTGCCGCGCGACGCCAACGTCGTGATCGTCGGCGCGGGGTGCGCGGGGCTGAGCCTCGCCGCACGCCTCGCCGACGCGGGACCACGCGCGGGTCGCGTCGTCGTCCTCGACGAGCGGACGACGTTCGGCCGCGACCGCACGTGGTGCTATTGGGACGTCCACGAGCACCCGTTCGCCGCGGCCGTTACGCACCGCTGGTCGCGCTGGCGCGTCGTCGCGCCCGACGGGGCGGTCGTGGAGCGCGGCTCGACGCGCTACGCGTATCAGCACGTCCCCGCCGACGCGTTCTACGCCGAGGCCCTCGCGCGCATCAGCCGCGCGCGCCACGTCGAACTGCGCCTCGGCGAACGCGTCGACGCGCTCGCCGACGTGGGTAGCGCGGTGCATGTGTACGCCACGGGGGGCGCACTGCACGCCGCGCGTGTGTTCGACAGCCGGCCGAGCGCCGCGGCGAGCGCGGCGCCGCCCGCCAGCGCCGCGCCGCGCGCCGCGCGCCTCGTCCAGGCGTTCGCCGGCGCCGTGGTGCACACGACCCACGCCGCCTTCGACGCCGGCGTTGCCACGCTGATGGACTTCACGGTCGAGCAGCCCGGCGACGGATTCGCGTTCGGCTACGTGCTCCCCTACACGGCCCACGACGCGCTGGTCGAGGTGGCCGTCGTCGCCGAGCGCGCGCCGGCGCCTGTCGCCCTCGATGCGGCCCTCGCGCGCTACGCCGACCGCCTCACGGGGGGCGCGTACGGGGTGCGTTCGCGCGAGGCCGGCGTCATCCCCATGGACGCCGCACCCGTCGTCCGCCGTCCCGCGCCGCGCGTCACCCGCATCGGCGTCGCCGGCGGCATGGCCAAGCCGTCCACCGGGTACGCCTTCCTCGCCATCCAGCGCGACGCGGCGGCGCTCGCCCACACGCTCACCACGCCCGGACCCGCAGCCGTGCCACGCCCGCGCGGGGCCGTCGCGCGCTGGCTCGACCACGTCTTCCTGCGACGACTGCGGAGCGACCCCGCGGCGGCGCCGGCCATGTTCGTGCGCCTGTTCGCGGCCGCAGATCCCGACGCGCTCGTCCGCTTTCTTTCGGACGTCGGCTCGCCCTCCGACGCGGCCCGCGTGATTGCGGCGCTGCCGCCGCTGCCGTTCGCGGCCGAAGCGTGTCGCCTCGCCGCCGTGTGACCGCGGCCCGCGTCTCCGACGTGTCGGTCTGGCTCCCGAGGTGGCGCGCGCGACACACCGTCGCCGCGGGCGCGCTCTGCTGGTCGATCGTTGTCGTGGCGACCCTCCGCCCCGCCTCGGTGCAGCCGGCGCTCGCGGTGCAGGTCGCCGTCCTCGTCGCGGCGGTCGCGGTCTTCGGCGTTCCGCACGGCGCCCTCGATCCCCTCGTCGGCCGGCGCTGGCTCGCCCGGCGCCTCGGTCGGCACTGGTGGGCGCCCTTCCACGCCGGTTACGTCCTCCTCGGCGCGGTGATCGTTGTCGGCTGGTGGTCGGCGCCCGCCATCACGCTCGCCGCGTTCCTTGCGGCGTCCGCGCTCCACTTCGGCCTCGGCGACGTCGCCGCCGCTCGCGCACCCCGCGGCCTCGCGTGGGCCGAGGTGATGGTGCGTGGCGCGGCGCCGATCCTGGTCCCCGCGGCCGCACACCCCGTCGCTGTCCGCCAGGCCTTCGCGTGGGTCGCACCGGGCGCGTCGGTGGCCGCGCTGGACCTCATCACTGCCGCATCGGGTCGTCTCGCCTGGTGCGTCGTCGCGCCCGGCTGTGTCGTCTTCGCGCTCGCCCACGCCGCGGCCGCACGCCGCCGCCCGAACCGCCGCGCACACGTCGCCGACGCGCTCGAGTGCCTCGCCGTACCCGCCGTCGCCGCGACACTCCCGCCGTTCGTCGGGTTCCTCGTCTACTTCTGCCTCCTCCACTCCGCCCGCCACGCGCTCGCCCTGGCCGCATCGCTCGACCCCGCGCACCCGCGCCGCGCGTGGGGTTGGTTCGCCCGCGCCGCACTTCCGGCCACGCTCGCGACGCTCGTGCTAGGCGCGGTCGCCTGGCTCGCCCTCGCCGGCGGCGCGCACGCCGCACCAGCCACGGCCACCCCCGCGGCGGTACGCGTGCTCTTCGCCGGCCTCGCCGCGCTCACGGCGCCGCACATGCTCCTTACCGCGCTCGCCGGCGACGAGGTCGCCTGACAGGGCCGCCCGCGCCTGCGCGACCCGTGCGTTAGGCCACCTCGCGCCCCGGTCCGTTCAGCTTGTTCCGCAGCGTCCGCACCGAAATCCCGAGCAGCTCCGACGCGCGCGTCCGGTTGCCTTTGGCGACCTCCAGCGCGCGCTCGATCAACACCGCCTCGGCGCGCGTCACGTCGAGCGAATGGAGCACCACCCGCATCGGGTCGTCCGCGGCGCCGCCGCCCTCCCCCGCCGCGCCGTTCGACGCCGCGAGTGCGGCCAGCGCCGCGCCGCGAGCCCCCGGCCCGCCCGAACCGATCCCCGCACCCGTCAGCCCAAACCGCGCCGGCTCCAGCGCGTGCGGCAGCAGCGTCGCCTCCGGCGACAGGATGACCGCCCGCTCGATCACGTGCTGCAGCTCGCGCACGTTCCCCGGCCACGTGTAGCGCTGCAGTGCCAGCATGGTCTCCGGCGCGATCCCGTCGAACCGCTTCCCCATCTCGTCCGCCGTCCGCACGGCGAATCGCGTCGCCAGCAGCGGCACGTCCTCGGGCCGCTCCCGCAACGGCGGAATCGACAGCGGGATGACGCTCAGCCGGTAGTAGAGGTCCTGCCGGAACGTGCCCGCCGCCGCCTCCGACGCGAGGTCGCGGTTCGTCGTCGCGATGATCCGTACGTCCACCTTCACCGGCTGCGTCCCGCCCACCCGCTCGAACTCCTGCTCCTGCAGCACGCGCAGCAGCTTCGCCTGCAGGTCGAGCCGCATCTCGCTCACCTCGTCCAGCAGCAGCGTCCCGCGGTGCGCGCGCTCGAACGCGCCCTCCACCCGCCGGATCGCCCCCGTGAACGCGCCCTTCTCGTGCCCGAACAACGCGCTCTCGATGAGCCCCTCCGGGAGCGCCGCGCAATTGAGCTGGATGAAGGGCCGGTCGCGCCGCTCGCTCTGGTCGTGCACCGCGCGCGCGAACAGCTCCTTGCCCGTTCCGCTCTCCCCTTGGAGCAGCACCGTGGCGCGCGTCGGCGCGGCCGTCTTCACCGTCTGCAGCAGCCGGCGCATCGCCGGCGACTCGCCGACGATCTGCCGCTCGCTCCGGATCGCGCTCACCTCGCGCCGTAACGCCTCGTTCTCGCGCTTGAGCCGTACGTACTCGAGCGCCTGGTCCACCGCCAGCTCGAGCTGCTGCGGGCGCACGGGCTTGGTGATGTAGTCCACCGCGCCGGCCTTGATCGCCGTCACCGCGTGCTCGATCGACGCGTGCCCGGTCAGCATGATCACCGGCACGTCGTGCCCCTCGCGCTGCAACATCGTCAGGAACTCGAGGCCCGTGATTCCCGGCATCCGGTAGTCCGAGATCACGAGGTCGATCGCCGACCGCTCGAGCACGTGCAGCGCCTCGGCGACGTGCCGCGCGCCCACCGGTTCGTGCCCCGCGCGGCGCAGCGTGTCGTCGAGAATCAGGCCGACGGCAGCGTCGTCGTCGACCCAGAGGATGGTGGCCATGGGCGGAAGGTATTGCCGGCCCAGCCTCGGCGCACCGTGCCGCTGTCGTGACCGCGGAAACCGTTCGGGCGTCCTCCGCGGGTCGCTTCGCGGCCCGTCCCGCCCGCTGGGGCGCTCCTGTTCGTCCCGCACCGCCACCGTCGCATGCGCGTAACTACCGCCGGCCAGACGCAGGCCATCATCGCCCGCTTGATGGACGCGTCCTCCAAGCTGTCCGACGCCCAGGACCAGGTCTCGTCCGGCCTCAAGCTGACCAAGATGAGCGACGACCCGACCGCGGCGAGTCAGGTCGTGCGAGCCCAGGCCTCGCTGCGCGGCATCGACCAGTACACGCGCAACGCGACGGGCACGAGCACGCTCCTCAACGCAGAAGACGGCGCGCTCCAGCAGATCACCGACATCCTGAACCGGGCGAAGGAACTCGGCACCGCCGGGAACTCCTCGACGGCGAGCGCGAGCTCGCGCGCCGCCGCCGCCGCGGAGGTGCAGCAACTCTTCGCGCAGGCCGTGAACCTCGGCAACACGAAGGTCGGCAACACCTATCTCTTCGGCGGCACCAGCAACGACGGGCGCGAGCCGTTCGACGCCACGCAACCGAACTTCGTCCCCACCGATCCGGCGGCGACGGTCGGCGCACCGCCCGTTCCGCGCTACCCGACGGGTGAACGTTCGGTCGACGTCGGCGCCGGCGGCCAGACCCTCCCCGGACCGCACGACGGCACGTCGGTCTTCCTGGGTACGACCAACGGAGCGCCCGACAGCAGCAAGGGCGTACTCGCCGCGCTCCAGCAGCTGCAGCAATCGCTCTCCAGCGCCGACCCGTCCACGATCGGCAACGCCCTCACGTCGGTCGATGCCGCGGTCGACTCGGTCCAGGTCCGCGTCGGCGACCTCGGCGCGCGCCAGAACCGGGTCGACGCCGTGAAGACCAGCCTCGCCGCGCTGCAAACGACGTTCACGCAGCAGAAGTCCGACCTGAGCCAGGTCGACACCGCGCAGGCCTACACCGAGATGGTCGCACGCCAGACCGCGTACCAGACTGCCATGATGGCCTCGTCGAAGGTGATGGGGCTGAGCCTAACGGAATACCTCCGCTGACCATGCCAACGACGATGATCGCCCCCGCGCCCGCCGAGACCGTCATGTCCGACCTGCTCGGGCCCATCGCGGCCGCGCCCGGCGCCCGCTACGCGTTCCCCGCCGGCCTGTACGGCTTCGACGCGTGCCGCGGCTTCGTGCTCGTCCCCGCCGGCCGCCCCGCGCTCTACTGGCTGCAGTCGACGGAAGCGGCCGACCTGGTGTTCCTCCTCGCCGACCCCGGCCACTTCTTCCCGCAGCACGAGATCGACGTGTCCGCCCACGACCTCGAGGCCCTCGCCGGCCCCGCCGCGTCCGGCGACGACTTCGCCGCGTTGGTCGTTGTCACCCTCGGCGAAACGCGCGGGACCGCCACGGCCAACCTGCAGGCCCCGGTGGTCTTCCACGCGCCGTCGCACACCGCGCGACAGGTCGTGATCGACGACGGCCAGGGCCGCGTGCGCGTCCCACTCGCGGTCGCCTGACGCACCACGGCGGCGCCCGAGCGCCGCGCTCAAGTTTTCGCGCCCGCCGCCGACACCTGTTCCTGCGAGGCCACACCGGCCCACGCACAACCGGAGCACGGACGCTCCGTCCACCACGTCAGGGACTGACACACCATGAAGATCCAGACCAACGCCTCGGCCAGCTTCGCGCTCAACTACATGAGCGTGAACGAGAAGAACACGCAGCAGTCGATCCAGCGCCTGTCGTCGGGCTTCCGGATCAACAACGCGGGTGATGACGCGGCAGGCCTCGCCATCGCGAACAAGCTCCGCTCCGACACGAAGGGCCTCGGCCAGGCGCAGAAGAACGTCGCCCAGGCGACCTCGATGCTGCAGGTGATGGACGGCGCGACGCAGACCGTCTCGTCGATCCTGGACCGCATGAAGGAGCTCGCCACGCAGGCGAACTCCTCCAACATCGGGAATCAGTCGGTCCAGCTCCAGAAGGAGTTCACGCAGCTGAAGGGCGAAGTCGATCGTATCGCGTCGACGACGAACTATCAGGGCACGAACCTGCTCGACGGGTCCTTCGGCGCCGGCGTGGACCAGAGCGCGACGGGCACCAACGCCGTCTTCAAGGGCGCGGGTGGGCTCGCGAACACCATCACGGTCCCCATCGCGGGTTCTGGGCTGCCGGCCAACACGGCGACCGTCGCGGTCAGCTATGACGCCACGAGCAAGAAGCTGACCTTCACGCCCCAGGACAGCACAGGCACGGCGATCGCGAACGCCGCGTCCACCACGGCCGCGCTCACCTCGGCGAGCCTCGGAACGACGGTGACCACGTCGGGCGGTAAGGGCAGCTTCGGCTTCGCGATCCCGTCGAACTTCGATCTCGCCGCGGGCACCGGCACCGACGCGGCCACCCTCGCCGCGACCGGCGGAGCGGCGTTCGCGGTCCAGAAGACGGGCGCCTTCCAGGTCAGCTCGAGCGGCAGCTATGCGTTCGGCGGAAACGACCAGATCCAGGTCGGTTCGATCAACGTCAGCTCGGCGGGGCTCGGCCTCTCCTCGGTCGACCTCACGACTGCGGCGGGTGCGGCCTCGGCCCTGACCGCCATCGACGCGGCGACGAGCAGCATCAACACCTCGCTCGGCAGTCTCGGCGCCTCGGAAAGCCGCCTCGGCTTCGCCTCGACCAACGTCGCGACCGCGCTCCAGAACACGAATGCGGCGGAGTCGACCATCCGCGACACCGACATGGCGGCGGAAATGACGAGCTTCACGAAGAGCAACATCCTGCAGCAGGCCGCGCAGTCGATGCTGTCGCAGGCGAATCAGAGCACGCAGAGCGTCCTGAAGCTCCTGCAGTAAGTCAACACGCGGTTCCCCCGTTCCTCACTTGGGGGAACCGCGGGCGGCGGGTCACGAAGCTGGCGCTATCGCGCCGGCCCCGTGACCCGCCACCCGCGGCGACCGTTTATCGGGCGTTGTCCGGGCGACCGCTGTCGCCACCCTCCTTCCTGGCGTCCCCGCACTTCGCATGGCTTCCGTCAGCGGCTCCTCGTCGACGACCTCCGCGTCAACGATTCCGTCGTCCCTCGTGACGTCCTCCGCGACCTCGACCGGCGTCGGCGGCGCGGCGAGCTCGGTCACCGGCCTCGCGAGCGGCATCGACACGACCGCGCTCGTGAACAGCCTCGTCGCGCAGATGAAGCAGCCCGAGGTGGCGTGGACGGCGCAGATCAGCGCGAACGGCGCCCGCAAGTCTGCGCTCGACACGCTGGCGCAGGACCTGACGGCCCTCGGCGCCGCGGCTAACGCACTGACGTACGGGGCCGGCTTCAACACGTACGCCGTGACCGCCAACGGCACCGACGCGAGCGGCCGGGCCGTCGTCGCCGCGACCTCGACGAGTGCCGCGAGCGCCGGGACGTACGGCGTGAGCGTCCAGCAACTCGCCCAGGCACAGAAAACCGTGGGGTCGGTGGCGCTCGCAAGCAGCACGAGCGCGCTCGGTGTCACCGGAGGGCTGACGCTCACGACGGGCGCGGGGAAGGCGATCACGGTCAACGTGGCGAGCACGGACACTCTCGCGTCGATCCGCGACAGTCTGAACCTCGTCCAGAGCCAGACGGGCGTGCAGGCGTCGATCGTGAGTGCGAACCCCGACGGCAGCGGCGCCCATCTCGTGCTGACGGCGAGCGCGTCGGGCCAGGCCGGCGGGTTCACACTCGCCGACGCCTCGGGCACGTCGCCGTCGCTCATGACCACGCTCGGACTCGGGGCCCCGACGGTCGCCGCCCAGGATGCCAAGCTCACGGTCGACGGCGTGGCGATCACACGCCCGTCCAACACCGTGTCGGACGCGATCGGGGGCGTCAGCCTGGTCCTCGGGGCAGTCGGATCCAGCACCGTGACGCTCACCCGGCAACCCGACAAGGCCCAGGCGAACGTGCAGGCGTTCGTCGACAGCTACAACGCCGTGCAGAAATTCATCAAGACGCAGAACACGGTACAGGCGGACGGGACGTGGCCGCCGCTCCACAACGATCCCAGCCTGCGCGACGCGCAATCGCAGCTCACGACCGCGATGCTCGCGAACGCCGCCGCTCCGGCGCCGAACGCCGCACCACCGGCGTTCCCGACGCTGGCTACGGCCGGCGTCTCGCTTCAGGCTGACGGCTCCATGACGCTCGATGCGACCGCGTTCCAGAAGGCGTTGCAGGCGAGTCCCAGCGATCTGTCGGCCCTGTTCACGGACCGGATGTCCGCCGTGTCGACGTACGCCACCTCGACCGCACTACCGACCATCGGAACGATCGCCCAGCGCGAGTCCAGCATCGACGGGCAGAGCGCGAAGCTTCAGAGCCGCATCGACACCCTGGACAGCCGCGTGGCCAAGCAGCAGGCGGCGCTCCTCGCGCAGTACGCGAAGTTCGAGACGGCCCTGAGCCAGTTGCAGGCGACCGGCACCGCGCTCTCGACGCAGTTCACCGCCCTCACGCAGTCCCGGACCTCGTAACCGCGTCCGCACCGCCATCCCATGCTCCCGCCGGTTCGCCCCGCTCTGGACCCCCTCGCACAGCGCGCTGCGATCGACGCGCTCGAGGCGCAGCGCGCGGCGTACCGACGTTACGCGCGCACCGTCGACGACCAGACCAAGTCTGTTGTCGGAGGTGACGCGGACGGCGCCATGACGGCGGCGACCGTAGCCGCACGTGGATTGGACGAGCTGGACGCCGGAGCGCAGGCGCTCCAGCCCCATCTCGATCGCGTGCGACAGGAGGGATCGCCCGACCAACAGGCCGACGTACAGCTCCGCCTCGAAACGCTGTCGGGCGATGCCAACCGTGCCCAGTCGGCCATCCAGAACCTCACCGCCCAGCTCGACGCCTGGCGCGTCGCGTCCAAGCGCCAACTATCCGAGGTCGGGCTCACGCCGGGGAGCGGCGCTGGGCTGACCACCGGGGCGGGAGGTGATTCGGCAGCCGGTGCCACACCCACCACGTCCACTGCGACCGATCCGGCCGCGACCGGCACGTCGCGCGGTTCCGATCGCGGCGCGGTCACGCCAGAACCTGGCGAGCCCCGGGCGCATGACCAGCGCGGGTACGGCCCTCGCGGGCAGGCCGGCGTCTTACGCCCGGCGCCGACGCTGCTCAACCGATTCGGCTGACGCGCGGCGCCCGTTGTAGTCGAACGCACGGGCTGCCGATACCACAGGGTAGACGCGACCCGCGTCACGACCGCGACTCCCGCCGCCCTCACGTCCGCACTGCCCGACCGCTTTCGATGAGCTACCCCGCGTACGCCTACGCCCCGTCCACGGCCCAGCGCCTCGCCCCCCGCCCGCCCGCGGCGGCCCTCGCCCCCGTCCGGCCCCAGGCCGCGCAGGTCGCACGGTACCGCGACGCGGAACTCGCGGGCGCCACGCCCGGGCAACTCGTCGTCATGCTGTTCGACAAGTGCGTGCTGACCGTCCGGCGCGCCCAGGCCGCGCTCGCCGCGGGCGACATCCCCGCGCGTACCACGCACATCTGCGCGGCGGCCGACATCGTCGGTGAGCTGCGTTCGTCGCTCGATTTCGAGGCGGGCGGCGACATCAGTCGGCAGCTCGATGCCCTGTACGCGTACAGCATCCGCGAACTGTTTGCCGCCAATAGCGCGCAGGACCCCGCCAAGCTCGCGTCCGTCCTCCACGTCGTCAGCGAACTGCGCGACGCGTTCGCGGGCGCGAACGCCCAGGTCAGCGCCGCGCAGGCGGCTACGCGCGTCGGTACGGCGTGATCACGGAGCGCGCCACGCTCCCGGCGCTGGCGCGCGATGCCGCCGCGATCGTCCGGTTGCTGGAGCGCTTTGGCGACCTGCTCTCGGAGGCGCTCGACGCCGCCGGGCGGGGTGCGGACGAGGACTTCGCCGTCGCGGTCGCGGAGCGGACGCGGGTGACGGCGGCACTCGGCACCCGACTCGCAGCGCTGGCCGTCGCGCGGCAGGTCGCGCTTCACGACGGCGCGACCGACGCCCAGATCTCCGCCGCGCTCTGCCCGGTAGACGCGGCGCTCCGCCATGCGCAGCTGCTACACGAACGCGTCGCCGACGACGATTTCACGTCGTCCTCGCGTCACCGAAGCCTCACGCTCGTTCGCTGAGCGCCGCGGGTGCGACGTGGTGTGACGCGCGTTCCCGCCGAGCGTCCTCGGGCATGACCTCGCCTCGGCCGGCCCATGCCTGCTCTTGATCAGGACGTCGCCGCAACGATCGGCGTGGGTGTTCGCGCACTGATCGCCGACCCGGTGGTCGCGGAGACTGGGCCCGGGTGGCACGTCGGCACGTGCACCGCGCCGAGCGTTCCGGACCCCGTCGCGGCGCGCGCCGCGCGCCTCGAGGCGCGGCTCACCGTCTACGCGCAGTATGCCGCCGTGGTGGCCGAAGAGGCGGCCGCGGCGGTCGCGGGGGACGACGTGCGGCGCGCCGAGCTCAACTCCGAACGTGGCGCTACCGCCGAACACTTCGCGGAGTTGCGCGCCGCGTCCGCGGTCGACACGCTCGGCACGCCGGCATTCTCCGACGCGCTGACCGACGCGCTGCACGAGCTGCGGCACCAGGACGCCGTGGACGACGCGCTGGGGCGCCGCCTCCGTGCCCTCGGCGACGCGACCCGGTTTGCGGCGGGGCGCGATCCGGGGCCGCGCAGCCCGATCCCCGCGCTCAGCGCGGGCGGTCCGCAGCCCTCGGAAGCGCCGGTCGCGCGGCTCGACCTGCGTTTCTGACGCTCAACTTCGGCGGGCGCGCGCCGATATTGGCCTGTACAGGAGGAATACCATGACCATCCGCTCGATCTCGAACCCGTACGCGTCGCAGCGCGTCGCCCCGACCACCTCCGCGCCTGCGGACAAGAAGGGCGACGCTGCGGCGTCGGCGAAGCCGGCGGCGGCGACCGCGCCGCGTCAGGACTCCGTCGCGATCTCAGACGCGGGGCGTGCCCTTTCGGGCAACCAGGCGTCCACCAAAGCGACGGGTTCGCTCACGCCGGAACGCGTGGCAGACCTGCGAAAGAAGGTGCTCGAAGGCGCCTACAACTCCACCCACGTCGTCGATACGGTGGCCAAACGGCTACTCTCGACCGGCGACGTCTGACCGAAAAGGATCGACATGAAGTTCCTGGTCGTGGACGACTCTTCGACGATGCGACGCATCGTCGTCAACTCCCTCCAGCGTATCGGCTTTACCGACACCGTCGAGGCCGGCGACGGACAAGAGGCGCTCGACCGGTTCGACGCGTCGGTGCGCTTCGTCATCACCGACTGGAACATGCCGAACATGACCGGCACCGAGCTGGCGAAGGCGCTCCGCGAGCGCGGCGAGCAGGTGCCCATCCTCATGGTCACGGCGCGGTCGGTGCGTGAGGACATTATCGAGGCGATGGAGGCTGGCGTGAACAACTACATCGTCAAGCCGTTCACGCCGCAGATCCTGAAGGAAAAGATCGACGCGCTCGTGTCGGTCTCGGCCGGGGTCGGCGGGTGACGGGGATGGACGGCCGGCACGAGCTGTTCTACAACACGGAAACGGCGCTGAGTATGGTGGACGGCGAGGTGCGCGCGATGACCGGCGAGCCGCGCCGCGCGACGCCCGCGCCGTCCGACCCGCTGCAGGATGCGGCGCGCGGTGGGTCGACGCTCGCGGCGCTCCCGTTCATTCTCGAACGCGCGAACGGCGAAATCCACGCCGTCCTCGCCAACCTGCGCCAGAGCCGGGCGGCCCTCGACGCGCTCGAAACCGCGACGGTCCAGAAGCTCCAGCACACGAGCGAAAAGCTGCGCGAAGTCACGTCGGCCACCGAGGTCGCAGCCACCGACATCCTCGACGCGCTCGACCGCGCCGGGAACACGGTCGACGCGCTCGAAGCCGCCGATCACGCGGACGACAAGGCACGTGCGCAGGAGCTACGCGACGACCTCCGGAGTGAGATCTTCGGGATGATGGGGGCGCTCCAGTTCCAGGACATCACGACGCAGCAGCTGACGTACGCCGCGAGCGTGTTGACCGACATGGAGAACCGCCTCATGCTCATCGCAAAGCTGTTCGACCCCCACGCGGCGAGCGCCCGCGCGGGCGCGCAGGGCCCCGACCCGCGCACGTTCGACCCCGGCGCGACGACCCGCAACGCCGAGTGCCGTCAGGCGCTTGCCGACGAAGTCTTCGTCGTCGTTCGGTAGACACGCGGGCGGTGGGAAGGCGCCGGGCGTCGTGCGCACGGTCGTCCCACCGCTCGCGGCGGTCGCGCACGAATTGCGCACCCCACTGGGAGGCATCCTGGGGTGCGCCGATCTGCTCGCGACCACGCCGCTCGACGCCGAACAGCGCACGCACCTCGCGGCACTTCGGGAGGCGGCCGCCGCGCTCGCGGCGTTCGCCGACGACGCGCTGGAACTCGCGCGCCTCGGCGACCCTATGGCGCACGCCGCGGTCGCGTGCGGTCCGTGCGACATACGCGACGCCCTTGCAGGCGTCGCGCGGACGCTCGCGCCGAGTGCGCGCCGGCGCGGTCTGGCGCTGACGGTCGACGTCGCCGACCGCGTGCCCGCCACCGTGTGGGCCGACGCCGGCGCGCTGCGGCGCGTCGTTCTCAACCTGGGCGCGAACGCCGTGCGTGCGACGCGCCGCGGGGAAGTCCGGATCACCGCCGACGTCGACGCGGATGGCACGCTCGCGTGTGCGGTCGCGGACACGGGTTCGGGGATGACCGATGCGCGGCGCGCGGACCTGTTCCGCGCATGGGCGTCCTCCGGTGAGCAAGGCGGCATCGGAATCGGCCTCGTGCTCGCGGCGGAACTCGCCTCGCGCATGGGCGGTGAGCTGACCGTTGAGAGCACGCCGCGGCTCGGGAGTGTATTCACGCTCCGAGTGCCACTGGACGAGCCGCCACCTGCCTGAGCGACAGGGCGCCAGCTCCGTGCTCAACCGCCGCGGAGACTGCGTCGACACTCCGGGGCGTGATTCTCCTCATCGAAGACGACCTCGTCACGTGCCACATCATGACGGCGCTCCTCAAGCGGATGCGCCGTCCGCACGTGGTGGCGCACGACGGCGACGCGGCGCTCGAGCATCTGGACCGCCAACCGGTCGACCTGATCATCGCCGACCTCCTGCTGCCTGACGGCCACGGCCTCGACCTCGTTGAGCGGCTCGTCGTGAAGCCGTACCTGCAGGACATCCCGGTCATGTTCTGCACGGCGAACGCGGACGCCAAGACGGTCGAGCGCGCGCTCGCGCTCGGCGCCGTGGATTTCGTGAAGAAGCCGATCAACGTCGACGCGTTCGCCGGCCGCATCGACCGGGCGCTCAAGCGTGCGCCGGCGCGCTGGGAGAGCTGGCGTGACATGGTGAAGCGGTTGCGCGTCGATAGCCGGACCTTCCATCCGCTGCTCGCGCTCGCGCGCGATCACCTCGGCGAGCTGGTGCAGTTGCTGGCGCGCCTGAAGGATGGGCGAGAGACCCTCGAGGGCTACGGCCGCGAAGAGCTCTCCGCGAAGGTCCTCCGCATGCGCGGTGCGGCGCTGAACGTCGGCGCCATCCGCACCGTGCAACTGGTCGACTTCCTCTGGTCGGGCCGCATCACACCCGAGGACGTGGCCGACTTGCACGCCGCCCTGACGATCGAGCTCGCCGCGTTCGATCAGGCGCTCCAGAGCCGCTCGTCCTCGTTCTTCTCCGCCGCAGCTGGCCGGTAGTCAGGGTCCAGCACTCGTTCCCGTTCGGTCCCGTCCCCCGCCATGCCCGAGCCTACCCTCGACGACGTCGCAACGTACTTCCTCCAACTCGAACCGGAGGATCGCGACGACCTTGGGCGCGTGCGCGACCAACTCGCCGATCTGGCGTTCGGAAACAAGGTCGCGATTAGCGTACAACCACTTCTGGCGCGCGCGGTGCGCACCTTGAAGCCACTCGTCGAAGGAAAGGCCCCGGACCCCGCCGCAGTGCTGGCGGAGGTCGGAGCGCTGCTGGAGCAGGTGATGGCCGGGGCGCCGGCGTCCGGAGTCGCCGCCCCGGCGCCCGCCGCGACCGCGCCATCGGTGGCGCCTGTGACGATCACGCCGACGGTTGAAGCGCGCCCCGCCGAGCCGGCGACCGCCGAGCCGGCGAGCGCCGCGGCCGCGCCCGAGGTGCTGCCCACCGACGTCGACCTCGACCTGCTCGCGGACTTCCTCGCCGAGAGCCGCGACTGCCTCGGGGGGAGCGAGGCCGCCCTCCTCGCTCTCGAGCATGCGCCCGACGACGGCGAGGCGATCAATACCGTGTTCCGGGCGTTTCACACGATCAAGGGCACGAGCGCGTTCCTCGGCCTCGTCCGGATGAGCGCTTTCGCGCACGAGGCGGAGTCGCTGCTCGCCCGCGTGCGTGCCGGAGAGATCGCATACACCACGGCGTGCGCCGAACTCGCGCTCCGCTCCGTCGACATGCTCAAGGCGCTGCTCGACGCGATCGACGACACGCTGCGAGCGCACGGCCCGGGCGGCACGATCTTCGTGCCCGGCGAGTACGCGACCCTCGCCGGAGCCCTCGCGGCGTACGACCCCACGGCGGCGCCGGTCGACGCGCCCGCCGTCGCCACGGTACGTGCGGACGTCCCGGCGCCGCCACCCGCGGCGACTGCCGACGCGGCCACGCAGACCGGTACCGAGCGCCGCTCCGAGGAGCGGCGTCACGAGGAGCGCCGACAGGAGGACCGGCGGCAGGGTGCCGATCGTCGGCAGGCGTCGGGCGCTGGCGACGCGGATCAGTTCCTCCGCGTCCGCACCGACCGCCTCGACCGACTGGTCGACCTCGTCGGCGAGCTCGTGATCGCGCAGGCGATGATCGCCGGCGACGACGCCCTCGCCGAGACCGGAGAGACGCACCAGGCACTCGCGACCCTGACCAAGAAGCTCGGACACGCTGGCAAGATCGTGCGCGAGTTGCAGGAGCTGTCGATGGGCATGCGCATGGTGCCGCTCAAGGCGACGTTCCAGAAGATGACGCGGCTCGTGCGCGACGTGTCGGCGAAGGTCAGCAAGGAGGTCGAGTTCGTCACCGAGGGAGACGACACGGAGATCGACCGCGCCCTCGTCGGCGTGATCGGCGACCCGCTCGTGCACATGGTGCGCAACGCGATCGACCACGGCATCGAACCGGCCGACGAGCGCGTCGCGGCCGGCAAGCCGCGTCACGGCACGGTCCGGCTTTCCGCGTTCCACTCGGGCGGGAGCGTCGTCGTCGAACTGGTCGACGACGGGCGCGGGCTCAACCGCGAGCGCATCGTCCGCAAGGCGATCGAGAAGGGGATCATCGCGAGCGAGCACGGGATGAGCGACGCGGACGTGTACCAGCTCATCTTCGCGCCCGGGTTCTCGACGGTCGACCAGGTGACCGACCTTTCGGGCCGCGGCGTCGGGATGGACGTCGTGCGCCGGAACGTCGAGCGCGCGCGCGGTCGCGTCGAGATCACCTCCCGGGCCGGGATGGGCAGCACGTTCACCGTACGCCTGCCGCTCACGCTCGCGGTGACGGACGGCATGCTCGTGCGTGTCGGTACCGAGCGCTACGTCGTCCCGACCACGAACATCCACATGAGTTTCCGCCCGTCGCCCGACGCGATCCGGACGATTGGCGGACGGGGAGAGGTGGTCACGCTCCGTGGCGAGGTGCTTCCGGTCGTCCGCCTGCACCGCCTGTTCCAGATCGACGGCGCCGAACTCGACCCCGCACGCGCCCTGCTCGTCATCGTCGGCGACGGGCGGCAGCGACGGTCCGCGCTCCTCGTCGACGAGCTGTTGAGTCAACAGCAGGTCGTCGCCAAGTCGTTAGGCAGCGGCGTCGGTCGGGTCGCGGGCGTCGCGGGCGGTGCGATTCTCGGCGACGGGCGCGTGGGACTCATCCTGGACGTAGCCGAGGTGGTTGCGCTCGCCGAACGCGGCGAAGCGCTGGACGAATCCGGCCCTCTGCGGGGCGCCCGCCACGCCGCGTGATCCCGGTGGCGGCCGGAGCCACGCGGCCGCAATGCAGTCGATCTCGCACCCGCCGATACGTGCGGGTGGCGGCGGCCCTACACCGGCCGGCCGCACACGCCCTTCCGCCTTCCTCTGATCCCGACCTAGCAATGAGTACCGCGATCGCTCCGACCACGCGTGACGCCGCGCGCGGTGGCAAGTACCTCACCTTCTTCCTCGCCGACGAGGAGTACGGCGTCGCGATCATGAAGGTGCAGGAGATCATCGGCCTCCAGCCGATCACGCGCGTCCCGCGCACGCCGCCCTTCATGCGGGGCGTGATCAATCTGCGCGGGAAGGTCATTCCGATCGTGGACCTGCGCGAGCGTTTCGGCATGCCGTCGTCCGACGAGACGACGACTGCCGACGAGCGCGGATCGGCCGCGGCGGCCGCCCTTCGTTGCATCATCGTCGTCGAGGTCGCGCTGCGCGCCGAGGACGAGGGCGCGCGCGCGCACCACGTGTCGATGGGGATCGTCGTCGATCGCGTGAGCGAGGTCGCGCCGATCGCGGAGGGGGACATCGAGGACGCACCGAGCTTCGGTCCGGGGGTGCGGACGGACTATCTGCTCGGGATCGCCAAGCCGGCGGGCGCTGACGCGCAACGCGGCAGGGCGACCGACGAGGGTGGCCGCGTGCGGCTGCTGCTCGACTTGGACCGGGTGCTCGCGGCCGACGAGGTCGAGCAGCTGCCGATCATCGCAGACGCCGGGATCTGACGCGGGTGCCTCGTCTCCGCTCAACGTCGCCCGTGCGTCGCACCCTGCGCACGCGAACCGGACTGACAGCCGGTTTCGGCGCGCTGCCGTTCGACGGTGACGTCGACGTTCTCGCGAGCTGCTGACCCGGATGTCGACCTCCACACGCGGCGCTGCCGCGACCGCACCGGCGAGCGATCCGTTCGGCGCGTCTTACGACGCGGAACTCCGTCCGGCGCAGTTCGCCGAAATCAGCCGGACGGTCGCGAGCATCGCGGGCATCCAGCTGCCCCCGGGTAAGGAAGGGCTCGTGCAGTCGCGGCTCTCTCGGCGCCTGCGGCAACTCGGTGTGCCGTCGTTCGACGCGTATCTGACGCGCGTGCGCGACGACGCGAGCGGGCGCGAGCGGGCCGAGATGATCGACCTGTTGACGACGAACAAGACGAGCTTCTTCCGGGAATCAGCGCATTTCGACCTGCTGCGCGACACCGTCATCCCCGCGTTCGCCGGAGCGGGCTCGCCCATCCGGGTGTGGAGCGCGGGGTGTTCGTCGGGGGAGGAGCCGTACACGATCGCCATGGTGCTGCGGGAGACGCTCGCGGGCAACGGAACGCCCGAGGGCGCGCGCGTGCTCGCGACCGACCTGTCGCGCCGCGTGCTAGAGCATGCCATCCGCGGGACGTACACGGACGCGCAGACGGCCGACGTGCCCGACGCGCTACGCCGCCGGTATTTCACGCGCGAGGCCGACGGCGATTGGACCGTCGGGCCCTCGCTCCGCTCGCAGGTCCGCTTCGCCGGGCTGAACCTGCTCGGGCCGTGGCCGATGCGCGGGCCGTTCCAGATGATTTTCTGCCGGAACGTCATGATCTACTTCGACAAGCCGACCCAGGAAGCGCTCGTGGCGCGGTTCCACGCCCTGCTCGCGCCTGGCGGGTACCTGTTCGTCGGGCACTCGGAGAGCCTCACCGCGCTGGCGCACGAGTTCACGTACGTGCGTCCAGCGGTATACCGCAGGTGAGGACCGTCACCGAGTACGCACCGGGGCTGGCGTCGGTTGGCGCGGGCGCGGTCGTGGTGGGCGTCGGAGACATGTGCGTGACCGCCGAGCCGGGTGCGCGCATCGTCACGTACGCGTTGGGCAGTTGCTTGGGCGTCGTGATCCACGATCCGGTGGCGCGCGTCGGCGGCCTGCTGCACGTCATGCTGCCGGACTCTGCGATTGACGAGGTGAAGGCCGGGCGCACGCCCGCCATGTTCGTCGACACGGGCGTGCCGCTGCTCTTCCGGACGAGTTATCGTCTCGGTGCGCGCAAGGAGCGGCTCGTCGTCAAGGTGGTGGGGGGCGCGCGCTCGGCCGCGCGCGCGGAGGACGACCAGTTTCAGATCGGGCAGCGCAACCTCGCGGCCGTCCGGCGAATACTGGAGCGGAACGGGATCCCGGTCGCCGCGGAGGACGTGGGAGGGTATGGCCGCCCGCGCACCGTGGTACTCGACGTCGACAGCGGCGTGTTGACGGTCCGCGCGAGCGGCCGCGACGCGTGCCTGTGACGCGCGCCGGCGACCGACAGACCAACGGCCGATGACTCACGCTACTGCTGCCCGTCCCCTCGCGCCGGAGCGTCGCGTCCGCGTGCTGGTGGTCGACGACTCCGCGCTCGTCCGGCGGATCCTGTGCGACGAGCTGGCGCGACACCCCGAGTTGGTCGTGGTGGGAACCGCGGCGGACCCGTACGACGCGCGCGAGCAGATCGCGCGGCTGCGTCCCGACGTCCTGACGCTCGACGTCGAGATGCCACGGATGGACGGGCTGAGCTTTCTCGCACAGCTGATGCGGCACCACCCGCTGCCGGTCGTGGTGGTGAGTTCGCTCACGCCGCGCGACAGCGCGACGGCGGTCCACGCGCTTGCGTTAGGCGCCGTGGAGGTGATCGCCAAGCCGGCGTCGGCATTCGTGGCGCGCGGGGTCGCGACCGACGTCGCGCGCGCCGTGCACGCGGCCGCGGGTGCGCGCGTCCGGCGCGCGCCGGCGCGCGTCGCACCTGCCGGGCCGGTTCCGCGCGGCTCGGTTGTCGACCCGACGCCGCTCGACGCGGCGCACGCGGTGCTCGCCGTCGGAGCGTCGACCGGGGGGACGCAGGCGATCGAGCGGCTGCTGCGCGCGCTTCCCGCGAACGCGCCCGGCACGGTCATCGTCCAGCACATGCCCGAGCACTTCACGGCCGCCTTCGCGGCGCGACTCGACGGGCTCTGCGCGATGCAGGTGCGCGAGGCGCGGGACGGCGATGCGGTCGTACCCGGTGTCGCGCTGATCGCGCCCGGGAACCAGCACATGGTCGTCCAGCCGGCGGGGGCCGGTAGCCGAGCGCGGTACGTGGCGCGGGTCAAGGACGGCCCGCCCGTGCATCACCAGCGGCCCGCGGTCGACGTGCTGTTCCAGAGCACGGCTCGCCACGTCGGCCGCAACGCGGTGGGTGTGCTGCTCACCGGCATGGGTGCGGACGGCGCGAAGGGGCTACTCGCGATGCGGGAGGCGGGCGCGCACACGGTGGCGCAGGACGAGGCGAGTTGCGTGGTGTACGGGATGCCGCGCGAAGCGGCGCGGCTCGGGGCGGCGGTGGAGATCGTCGATCTGGGGCACGTCGCCGAGGTCGTGATGCGGCGGATGTTGCCGGCCCCGGCGGGGAAGTTGGCCGCGATCTGACCGCGGGCACGCGCGTTGCCAACCCCGGCCTTCCCCGAACACGAGGAGGCACGGACCATGGGCAAGCCCAAGCACAGCGACGACACGCGCGGAGACCAGAAGGGCGCGCAAGAGCAGGCGGAAGGCCAGCACGGCGCGAAGACGCGGTCGGCGATCAAGGCCGGCATCAACAACGACGGGCGGCGGCTCGAAACGCACTCGCAGCGTGAAGCGAACGACCCGAACCGCGGAGGTAAGGGGAGTCACGACGCCGAGCAGCACGACCGCATGATCGCGAATCCCGAGTTCGAGAACGACGGCCGCCATCGGCTGTTCGAGAACCGGATCCAGCACGACGAAGCCGAAGCGGATTCGGAGCAGAATCGGCGGAACAGCGACGCCGAGCGTCACGGGCACGACGAGTCGATGTTGCAGGGGCACGACGCGTCGGAGCGATCGGGTCATGGTGCGACGGTCAAGAACACGGGCGAAGGTGGCGGGAACCGGTCGAAGCACGACCACGGGCACTCGTAACGCGCGGTGCCGACGCCGAGCGGCTGACGCGCCGTGTCGGACCCATCGCCGTCGGCCGGCGCCGCGCGCGACTACCGGCGCGGCGTCGCGCATCTCAAGCGCGTAGATCCGCGGCTCGCCGCCGTGATCGCCCGCGTCGGACCCTGTCGGTTCACGCCGCGGGCCGACGGCACGCACTTCGAGGCGGTCGCGCGCGCGATCGTGTACCAGCAGCTATCGGGCAAGGCGGCGGGCACGATTCACGGCCGATTTCATGCACTCTACGGCGGGCGCGCCCCGGAGCCGGTCGAACTCCTTAAGACGACCGACGAGGCGTTGCGTGGTGCGGGGCTCTCGCGGCAGAAGGTCGCCTACCTGCGAGACCTCGCCGCGCGCGTCGCGGCGGGCGACGTCCCGCTCGATGCGATCCACACGTTGGACGACGCGGCAATCATCGCCGCGCTGACTCGCGTGAAGGGCGTAGGCCGGTGGACCGCGCAGATCTTTCTCATGTTCCGGCTCGGTCGGCCGGACGTGATGCCGGAGCTGGACCTCGGCATACAGAAGGGCATACAACTCGCTTACGGCCGCTCGTCGCTACCGAGGCCGGCCGAAGTGGCGGTGCTTGCGGAGCGGTGGGCGCCGTGGCGCACGGTGGCCGCGTGGTATCTCTGGCGGTCCCTCGACAACGGCGACGGGCAGTCGGCTCTCTGACCCTCACCCGTCTCGTGCATTTCTCGCGTTCCGTCACCGTTCCCGTGCCGCGCGACGTGCTGTTCGCGTGGCACGCGCGTCCTGGCGCGTTCGAGCGCCTGTCGCCGCCGTGGCAGCGCGTGGAGGTCGTGCGCAGCGACGGGCGCATCACGGACGGGGCGCGCGTGGAGCTGCGCACGTGGTTGCCGCCGGGACTGCCGGTCGGCGTTCGCGTGCGGTGGCGGCTCGAACACCGGGACTACGTCGCCGGCCGCCAGTTTCGTGACGTGCAGCTTGCGGGCCCGTTCGCCCGATGGTCGCACCTGCATCGGGTCGATGACGGGCCGGGCGCGGCGGCGAGCACGCTCACCGACGCGATCGACTACGCCCTCCCGTTCGGTGCGTTAGGCGCGCTGGGCGGCGGCGCCGTCGCCCGGGCCGAGTTGACCCGACTCTTCGGATACCGACACGCCGTGACCCTCGCCGACCTCGAACGCCATGCCGCGGCCGCACTGCCGCCGATGACCGTCGCCGTGACGGGGGCCTCGGGACTCATCGGTCACGCGCTGACGCACTTCCTCACCACGGGCGGGCACACGGTGGTGCGGATCGGACGCGGCGCGGGTGGAGCGTCGCCGCCCTCTGCCCAACTGCGCGACGTGCAGTGGGACCCGGCTGCCGGTCGTCTCGATCCGCGGGCGCTGGACGGGGTGGACGCGGTGGTGCACCTCGCGGGCGCCAACGTGGGCGAGCGGTGGACGCCCCAGCACCGCCGCGCGATCCGGGACAGCCGGGTGCAGGGGACAGGACTCATCGCGCGGACGATTGCCGCGATGGAGCGTCCGCCGCGCGTGCTCGTCTCGGCGAGCGCGGTCGGCTACTACGGCGATCGTGGGGACGAGGTGCTCGACGAAGGTGCCGGGCCGGGGCGCGGATTCCTCGCCGACGTCTGCGTGGCGTGGGAGGATGCGGCCGAGCCGGCACGCCTAGCCGGCGTACGGGTCGTGCACCCGCGACTCGGCGTGGTGCTCACGCCCGCCGGCGGTGCGCTCGCGAAGCTGCTACTGCCGGCACAACTCGGCGTGGGCGGGCCGATGGGGAGCGGGCGCCAGTGGTTGAGCGTGGTGGGGCTGGACGACGTGGTCGGCGCGATTCACGCAGCGATCGCACGCGAGGCGCTGGAAGGCCCGGTGAACGTGGTTCTTCCCGAGCCGATACGAAACGCCGATTTCGCGCACGCGCTCGGCCACGTGCTGCACCGGCCGGCCCTGATGCCAGCGCCCGCGTTCGCGCTCCGGCTCGCGCTCGGCCGAGAACAGGCGGATGAGGTGCTGCTGGCGAGTCAGCGTGTCGTGCCGGCGCGACTTCTCGCGGCCGGCTTCGAGTTCCGGCGGCCGACGGTCGATGGCACGCTGCGGTTCGAATTGGGGCGCTGACCGGAGGCGAGGCCCGGCCGCTCCAGGTACACGCCGCTGCAACGAGCTGCAACGAGAGGTATCGCTCCGCGCGGCCGCTCGCGCCCGAGGCCGTCGACGCGCTGATGAGGCGCGGGTCGGCGTGCCCCGGCACGAGCCGGCAGACGCGCGGGTCGCGCTCAGTGCTGCCGGGCGATGACGCGGTCCTTGACCTTGGCGTACACGCCGGCGGGGAGGACCTTCTTGCGCGTCAGTTCGTCCTTGCTGTGGTACGGGCGGCCGGCGATGATCTTGGTGGCGTACACGTCGCCGATGCCCGGGATGGCTTGCAGATCGGCCTTGGTCGCCGTGTTGATGTCGATCGGGTCGGCCTTCGCGGCGGCCGCGGCGGCGGGGGCGGCTTTCGTCGCCGCGACGGCCGGTTTGGCCGACCGCGCGGCGGTCTGTGCGCTCGCGGCGCCGGCGTAGAGGGCGAGGGCGAGTGGTAGGGCGAGGAGTCGCATGGCGGGCGGAAGGGGGATGGCGAGCGGGGCAGGGAGCGCTACGATGCACCCGCGGCGGAGCGGGCGCAAGCGCGATCACGCAAAGGTTGGCGGGCGTCGCGTGTGGAAGTCCGTCGCCGTCTGGTACGCGGCGGCGACGCGCAGCATGTCGGCTTCGCCGTAGAGGCGGCCGAGGAAGCTGAGCGAGACCGGGGTGCCGTCCTCGCGGAAGCCGTGTGGGACGATGACCGACGGGTGGCCGGTGAGGTTGGTCGCGACGAGTTGGGTGAGCCCCGCCGCGAACGTCGGGGTGACGATGACGTCGACCGCGTTGGGCCCGGCGAACAGCGCTTCCCAGCGCTGCACGGCGAGGGTGCGGTGCCGGTTGGCGTTGATGTAGTCGACCGCCGGGATGAAGCGTGCCGTCCGGAACGTGTTAGGCCAGTCGCCCCGGCCCTGCTGCACGAGCAGGCGGTCGCGGTGCGTGCGCGTGAGCTCGTCGAACGCGGCCGCCGCCTCGGCGGTCAGGATGAGGCGCATCGCGTCGTACGGCGCGTCCGGGAGCTCGACCGGAATGAGGCGCACGCCGAGGCGGTCGCGGAGGACGGCGAGCGCCGCGTCGTCGAACGCCTTGGTGGGGTGGAGGACGCGCTTGGGGTCGCTGGGGTCGGCGGCGGGCGCGTCGAACGAACTCCGCACGTAGCCGACGCGGATCTCGCCTAACGTACGGTCTGGGCGCCAGGTGTAGGGCAGGTCGACGCACGTCGCGTCGCGTCCGTCGGGGCCGCGGATGGCGTCGAGGACGAGGGCGCAGTCGGCCGCGGAGCGCGCGATGGGGCCGAGCTTGTCCATGCTCCACGAGAGGGCCATCGCGCCGGTTCGGGGGACGCGGCCGAAGGTGGGGCGGAGTCCGGTGACGCCGCACCGCGTGCTCGGCGACGAGATGCTGCCCAACGTCTCGCTGCCGATCGCGAAGCCGACGAGGCCGGCCGCCGTGGCGCTGGCCGGCCCGGCGCTCGAGCCGCTGGAGCCCTGGTCTGGCTTCCACGGGTTGCGGGTGCGCTGGCCGCTGCGGGTTTTCGCCTCATCACCGGCGGCGTCGGTGGCGCCGCGGCCGAACCAGACGTCGCCCTGGGCGAGTTCCCCGAGTGTGAGCTTGGCGACGAGCACGGCGCCCGCGGCGTCGAGGCGCCGTACGACCTCCGCGTCGGCGTCGATGACCTGGTCGCGATAGGGGCCGGCGCCCCATGTGGTGGGGTAGCCGCGGACGGCGAGCAGGTCCTTGGCGCCCCACGGAATGCCGTGCAGCGGGCCGCGGTAGTGGCCGCGCGCGATCTCGTCGTCCGCGGCCGCCGCGTGCTGCAGGGCGCGTTCGTCGGTGAGGGTGATGACGCACCTGAGCGTCGGGTCGAACCGCCGGATGCGGTCGAGGTAGACGCGGGTGAGCTGCGTCGACGTAATACGGCGCGTGCGGAGCAACTCTCCCAGCACCGTCACGGGTTGGAACGCGAGGTCCGCATCGCGTGGCACGGCCGTGGCGGGCGCCGCGTGGGTTGCGGGGGCGGGGCGGGGGGCCGATCTGGCTCCGGCCGCGAGGTGCGCGACCAGCTCGGTGCGAGTGTCCGGGGCGAGCGCGCCCAACGGGTCGAAGTGGACGGCCGGGGCGACGGCGTTGTCGAGCGGGAGCGCGTGCAGGGCTTCGATCTGCTGCTCCTGGCGTTTGAGTCCGTCGAGGAGCATCTCGCGCTCGGCGGCATCGAAGTGCAGGCCCGCGACCTCCTCCGCGGCGGCTACGGTGGCCGGGGTGAGCTCGGCGCCTGCGGCCACGCTGGCCCAGAGGACGCCGGGAAAGAGCGTGGCGCCGAGGCTGGTGCCGGCGAAGTAGCGCATGAAGGTGCGCCGATCGGGGGCCGGGGCGGCCGTGGGCGAGGGCAAGGGCGTCTGGGGCATCGTGGCGCAGGGGCGGAGGCGGGCGGGGGACGGTGTCAGCTACGGTCGGGCGGCGCGCAACGCTGTGCCGCGTGGCGGGGCTGCGGAGGGTGAAGCGCTAGCTTGTGGACCATCCGCCCGTTGCCGACCCACGCTCCGCATGTCGTCCTCTCCGACCGTCCGCCCCACGCCGCTTCGTGGCGACCGCCCGCCGCGCGCCGACTCGGCCGCGCCCGTGCCTTGCCGAAAGCCGACCGAGCCGGACGTGACGCCCGCCGAGCGGGACGCACTGAAGCTGTGGGTGGTGCTGGCGCGGGCGCACGCGGCGATCGCGGCGCGCGCGGCGGCCGACGTGGCGCGATATGGGCTCACGCTGGCCGAATTCGGCGTGCTGGAGGCGCTGCACCACAAAGGGCGCATGTTGTTGGGCGAGGTGCAGCGGTCGCTGCTCGTGTCGAGCGGCGGGGTGACTTACCTCATCGACCGGTTGGTGAAGCGCGGGTGGGTACGGCGCGAAGCGTGTCCGGGCGATCGGCGCGCACGTTACGCGGCGCTCACGGCGGCGGGGGAGGCGTTCGTGCGGGAGGCGTTCCCGCTGCACGCGGCGGCCGTGGCGGAGGCGATGCGTGGACTGACGCGAGACGAGCAACTCGCGGCGACGGTGCTCGTCCGGCGGCTCGGGCGGGGGGCGGCATTGCCGGGCTCGGACGTCGGGGTGGGCGAGGACGAGCCCGCGCACGAACCGGAGTACCACCTGTAAGCGTTACACCGCGGTTGCGCGGTCCGATGTAGCGGCGCCGTGTGGAAACGGTGATATCTTACCGCTAAGATAAACGTGAGTCCGCGTTCCGCTGACCACGTCGCCTCCGCCCCTCTTTTCAGGACTCCCGCATGGCCGTCAAAGTCGCCGTCATCTACTACAGCGCCACGGGCACGACGTACGAGCTCGCGAAGGCGATCGCAGAGGGCGCCAAGTCCACGGGTGCGGACGTTCGCATCCTGAAGGTGCGCGAGCTGGCGCCCGAGGAGGCGATCGCGAGCAACGCGGGGTGGGCGGCACACCGGCTCGAGACGCAGAACGTGCCCGAGGCGACGCTCACCGACCTCGAGGAATGCGACGCGCTGATCTTCGGCACGCCGACGCGGTACGGGCTTCCGACGGCGCAGCTCAAGCAGTTCCTCGACACGACCGGGCCGCTGTGGGCCACGGGCAAGCTGGTGAACAAGATCACGTCGGGGTTCACGAGCTCGGCGACGTCGCACGGTGGGCAGGAGGCGACGCTGCTCGCGCTGTACAACACGTTCTACCACTGGAGCAGCATCACGGTCGCGCCGGGGTTCGCGGACCCGATTCAGTTTGCGGCCGGTAACCCGTACGGCACGAGCTGGACGAGTCAGAACGGGACCGTGAAGCCCGACGACACGGCGCTCGCCGGCGCGCGGTTCCAGGGCAAGCGCGTGGCCGAGGTGACGGCGCAGTTCCTGGCCGGCAAGTCGGCGCAGGGTGTGGGCGCGGGCGCGACGCCCGAGGCGGCGGGCGCGAACCGGTAAGCGGTTCGCAACTTCCTCGCAGTCGGCCCCGTATTGTGGGGCACGATGGTCATAGCCATGATGGGGGTGCCTGGTTCGCCGCGAGATCGCGGCGGCGCTGGGCACCCCTGTCGCTTTCGGGCCCCTTCGCGGCCCGCGACTCCGAGGAGATCACATGTCGACGTCCGATAACGGTCGTCCGCTCGATGACCGCACGCCGCTCAACGCGACGACCGCCACTCCGGCCCCCGATGCCGCGCCGTTCGCCCCAGCGTTCACTCCACCATTCGCCGCGCGTGCGGCGCGGCGTGCCACCGCGGGCCGGAATGCACTCGATGACGCGTTCGCGGAGGCGAACGCCGGGGTAAACGGCGGCGGATTGCGCGCGGCACCCCCGGGGCGCACGCGCGAGGAGGTGGGACACGTGGTGCGGCGGGCGCTCGCGGTGGCGGGCGTACTGCTCGTGCTGCTGGTCATGCTTCCGACGATGCTCACGTACATCAACCCGGGGCACGTGGGCATCGTGATCCACCGCGCCGGCGGCGGCGTGGACCGCACGCCCTGGGGTCCGGGGCTGCACCTGCGGAACCCGATGCTCACGGCCGTGGAGGAGTACCCGACGTTCATGCAGACGCTCGTGCTGACGCGCGCCGCGACGGAGGGCTCGCCGCAGAACGACGAGATCAACGTCAACTCGCAGGAGGGGCAGCCGCTGTCGGTGGACGCCTCGATGTCGTTCGAGCTGGACCAGACGAAGGTACCGCAGCTGTACCAGACGTTCCGCACGGACATCAGCACGATCCAGCACGGCTACGTGAAGCAGACGATCCGCCAGGCGCTGCAGGAGGTGATCGGCAGCGAGCAGATCGCCGACATCATCGGGCCGAAGAAGGCCGAGGTGGTGAACCGGACGCAGCAGCTGATCGCGCAGCGACTCGCGCAGTACGGAATCGTGGTAAAGCAGTTCACGATCAACGAGCTGCGGGCGCCCGACGCGGTGATGCAGGCGATCAACCAGAAGAACGTGATGCAACAGCAGGCCCTCACGGCCCAGAACGAGCTGCAGAAGAACACGTTCAACGCGCAGGGCGATTCGATCAAGGCGGCGGGGCGTGCGAAGGCGATCACGGCGGAGGCGGAGGCGCAGGCCAAGGCCAACGAGCTGTTGTCGCGGAGCATCACGCCGACGCTGGTGCAGTATCAGATGGCAAACAAGTGGAACGGCCAGATGCCGACGGTCTCGGGCAGCGCGATGCCGATGATCCAGATGCCCGGGCAGAAGCCGTGAGTCGGGCGGCGGCCCGCGCGAACGCGGGCCGCCGATCACGCGTTTCCCTCATATGGACCTCTACCTGCTGGCGTTCGTGCTCGGCGTGGCCGGGCTGGCGGTGATGGCGGTGGGCGCGCTCGGGCACCATGGCGGCGTGGGTCGCGCCCATGCCGGGCACGGCCACGCGGGGCACGGCCACGCCGGGCACGCCGCCCGCGGGAGCCGCGGCTCGCGCGGCCACGGCTCCCGCGGGTCGCGAGACGCGGCGGGCGCTGCGCGCGACCTGCTGCTGGCGGTCGCGTCGCCGCGCGTGCTCTTCTCGGTGCTACTCGGGCTGGGTGCGGCGGGGCTGCTGTTGCGTCCGGTGTTGCACGCGGCGCTGCCACTCGCGGCCGCGGCGGTCGCGCTCGGCGTGCTGTTCGAGCGTGCGGCGGTGTCGCCGATGTGGCGATTCGTCGAGCGGTTCGCGTCGGCGCCGGCGCAGACGTTGGAAACCGCGCTGTACGACCACGCGCGCGCGGCGAGTGGCTTCGACGCGCGCGGCGAAGGGCTCGTGGCGCTCGAGCTGGACGGCCAGGTCGTGCAGCTGCTCGGTCGACTGTGCCCGGCGGACCAGGAGCGCCGCGTACGCCTGGGCGACCGCCTGCGGGTCGAGGAGGTCGACGCGGAGCGGAACCGCTGCATCGTGTCGGTCGCCGGGCCCGGGTGACGCTGCCGCACGTTTCTCCCTCCTCCCGAACCTTCCCCCTCCACTTCCTCTATCTCACATGCTGTCGTCCGCCGTCGTCATCGTCATCGTCATCGCGGCCGTGTTTCTGCTCGTGCCGCTCGTCGTCGCGTCGTTCCTGCGCAACGTGGAGGCGGGCGAGATCCGCCTCGTGAGCTGGCTGCACGGGGGGACCGTCATCTACCGTGGCCCGGGCAAGAGCAAGGAGATCCCGCTGCTCACGACCGGGACCACCATCTCGTCGAAGGTCATCAACGTCGACCTCGACATCACCGACCAGACTGCGGACGTGGACGACGCCGGCGTACCGCGGCCGATCAAGGTGCGCGTGCTCGCGAGCGCGATCGTCTCGGTCGGCGACACGGACACGCTGATCAAGACCGCGGCGAACCGTTTCTTCTCGAAGGGCGAGGGGGACCAGGTGAGCACGCTCACCGACCTGCTCTCGAGTTCGGGGCGTCGCGCGATCAACCTGCTCACGCACGACCAGCTGTTCTCGGCCAAAACGGCGCCGGTGCGCACGTTGCCCGCACCGAGCGCGCCGGCGATGCTCTCGGCGGGCGGCGGTGCGCTCACGACGCTCGGAGGAATGGAGGTCGTGCCCTCGGCCGCGGGTGCGGTCGCGGCCGTCGAGGACGACGACGACCCGCTCGCGGTGATCATCCGCAAGGCGTGCTCGCGCGAGCTGACCGACCTGGGGCTGATCTTCAATTCGCTCAACATCAAGGTGGTCCAGAGCGAGGTCGCCGACGCGCGGCGACGCCAGAGCGCGGCCGAGGCGCAGGCGAACGCGGAAATCGTCGCGGCCAACCAGACGCGGCGTGCGCGCGAGGCGCAGCTCGAGGCGGACCGCGCGATCTCGGACAAGCAGCGCGAGTTGGAGCAGACGCGCGCCGCCAACGCGGCGCTCATCGCGCAGGCCGAGGCGAAGAAGCAGGACGCGCTCGCGGTGCAGCGGACGGCCGAGCTGGACGCGACGCAAATCGCGCAGGCGCGGGCGGACGCGGAGCGCGTGCGCATCGAGGCGCAGGCCGCGGCGCAGGCGGAGGCGATCCGGATCACGACGGTCGCGGCCGCGCAGGCCGAGAGCATTCAGAAGGTGAACGAGGCCATCGAGGCGGGCGGGGAAGCGTACTTCCGCTACCGGCAGATCGAGCTCGTGCCGCAGGTCGCGCCGGCCATCGCGCGGGCCCTGGCGGCGGCACGGCTGGTGACCGTGTCGAGCGACGGGCGCAGCGCTCCGGATTCGGCGACGCAGAGCATCACCGGCGTGATCCAGACCGTGCTCGCCGCGCAGCTCGTGACGCGCGCGAACGTGCTCGGCGACGCGGGTGCCGGCGAGAGTGGCAACGGCGTGAGCAACGGTGACAGCGCGCGCGAGCCGGTCGGAACCTCGCGCGTGTCGCCCGTCAACGCCGCTCCGGTCGCGGTACCGGTCACGAACGGCGGGAACGTGCTCGGGCGGGGTCCGCTGGACGCGCCGGTCGCGCCGGCGCGGATCGGCACGCCGCGTTCGCGGTAGGCGCGGCACTCGGCGGTTTCTGCACCCGCGGCCGTGGTAGAAGGGGGCGGCCGGCCGGGTTAGCGTTCCGGCATGCACCACCTGCTCGGCGCGCTCGTCGCCCTTCTCGTCGCGACCAAATTGCTCGGGGCCCTCGCCCAGCGCTTCGGACAACCCGCAGTGCTGGGCGAGCTCGTTGCGGGCGTGCTGCTCGGCGGGTCGTTGCTCCGGGTTCTCGATCCGGCGGACCCGGTGATCCACGCGCTGTCGCAGATCGGCGTGCTCGTGCTGTTGTTCGAGATCGGGCTGGAAACCGACCTGCGGGCGCTGGTGCGCGTGGGCGGTGCGGCGACGACGGTGGCGCTGGTAGGCGTCGCGCTGCCGTGCGTGATGGGCTACGCGGCGGTGACCGCGCTCGGGTTGCCGCCGCTCGCCGCGGTGGTCGCGGCCGCGTCGCTCTCGGCCACGTCGATCGGGATCTCGGCGCGGGTGCTGAGCGACCTCGGCCAGCTGGAAACGCCGGAAGGCCAGGTAGTGTTAGGCGCGGCGGTGCTCGACGACGTGGTGGGGCTCGTGATCCTCGCCGTGGTGGGCGCGGTGGTGGCGGGCGCGGGCGTCGGCGTGTTGCTGGTCGCGCGGACGACGGCGGTCGCCGCGGGGTTCATCGCGGGCGCGCTGCTGCTCGGTCGGTTGCTCGCGCCGCCGATGTTCCGCGCCGCGGCGCGGATGCAGGCGCCCGGGACGCTGGTGGTGGTCGGGCTGGCGTTCGCGTTCGCGCTGGCGTGGCTCGCCGAGGGGGTCGGGTCGGCGACGATCATCGGCGCGTTCGCCGCGGGACTCGTGCTGCACGAGACGCCGCAGCGTGCGGAGGTCGAGCAGGCGACGACGACGGTCGGGCACCTCGTGGTGCCGGTGTTCTTCGCCGCGGTCGGTGCGTCGGTGGACGTCCGAACGTTAGGCGACCCGCAGACGCTCGCCGTCGGGGCGGCGCTGGTCGCGACGGGGGTGGTGGGGAAGTTCCTCGCCGGGTATGCGCCGGTGTGGTTCCGTGGGCGCAAGTCGCTGATCGGGGCGGCGATGATTCCGCGCGGGGAAGTGGGGTTGATCTTCGCGCAGGCGGGGCTGGCGAGTCACGCCCTGTCGCCCGCGTTGTTCAGTGCCGTGGCCCTGATGGTGCTCGCGACGACCTTCATGGCGCCGCCGGTGTTGGCGCGGATCGCGGGGCGCGGCGGGGAGCCGGACGCGCAGATGCGGCCCGGCGATGGCGGGGTCGACGACCTCGTGTTCGGGGAGGAGGGCGCGCGGCCGTGAGGGTGGTCGGCGGCCGATAGGCCCCGCCCGGCGTTCGAGGCTTACGCGGGGCGCGTCATCTCGAGGTGGACGATGCCGTCTTCCAGGTAGTCGTCGCCGGCGCGGGTGAAGCCGAATCGGGCGTAGAACTGCTCGAGGTATTTCTGCGCGCCGATGCGGACGGGGGCACCCGGGGCGAGGGTGCCTAACCGAGCGATGGCCTCTGCCATGAGGGCGCGGCCGGCGCCGGATCGGCGGACGTCGGGGTGGGTGACGACGCGGCCGATGGAGGCTTCGGCGTACTTGATGCCCGGGGCGAAGAGGCGGGCGTACGCGGCGAGCCGCGGGCCGCCGTCGCGCTCATGCCAGCCGAGCAGGTGCCAGGCGCGGTCGTCGTCGCCGTCGAGGTCGAGGAAGGGGCACGTCTGCTCGACGACGAAGACGAGGGAGCGGAGCTGGAGCGCGGCGTACAGGTCGCCGAGGGAGAGGTCGTGGAACGCGGCGACACGCCAGGTGATGCCGCTCACGCTGCGGGGTCGCCCGCGGCAGGGGCGGCAGCGGTGGGGGCGGCAGCGGCGGGAGAGCGGTCGGTCCCGCGGCGCGCGGGGAGGGCGAAGGCGAAGACGGTACCCACGTCGGGGAACTCGGCCCAGACGCGGCCGCCTAACGCACGCACGGTCTCGCGGACGATGCTGAGGCCGAGGCCGGTGCCCTCGACGTGCGAGGCGGAGTGCTCGTGGGCGCGGAAGAAGCGGCGGAAGAGCCCCTCGCGCTGCGGCTCGGGGACGCCGAGGCCGTTGTCGCGGACGCGGATGACCACCTCGCGGCCCTCGTCGGCGTCGGAGGCGAGCTCGCCGTCGACGACAACCCAGCGGACGGGCTTGGCGGGGTCGGCGTACTTGACGGCGTTGGAGACGAGGTTCGTGAGGCAGAGCTCGACGGCGGCCGCGTTGACTTCGACGTCGGGGAGCGCGTCGACGCGCACGTCGACGCGGTGCGCGGCGGCGAAGTCGCGGAGCGAGCGCGCCACCTCGGCGGCGGCGCGCGGGAGCAGCACGTGGCGCTGCTGCCGAGTGTCGGCCTGGCCCATGCGCGAGAGCTCGAGCAGGTTCTCGAGCGTGGCGCGCATCCCGTCGACGTTGCGCACGACCACGTCGGCCATCGCGCGCCGGTCGGTCTCGGGAAGTTCGACGAGGCCTAACAGCTGGGCCGCGCCCGAGGCCGCGCCGATGCGGTTGCGGAACTCGTGGGCGAGCGTGCGGTTGAAGGCGCGCAGGCGCTCGTCGCGCTCGTGCAGGCGCTCGGTGGTGCGCTGCAGGAACTGGACGGTGGTCGCTTGCTGGATGAGGGTGATCGCGTGGAACACGCGGTGCGCGCACACGAACAGCTCCGCGCGCGAGCACTCCTCGGGGATCTGGTCGACGACGGTGGTGAGGTAGGCGAAGACGATGCCGCCGAGGATCTCGTACTCCTTCAGCACCTCGTAGGCGTCGAAGCCCTGCGAGTGGCGGAGTGCGCCTAACTCCATGGCCTTCGCCATGACGGCCGAGTCGGCCTGGACCGCGGCGCCCGGGCTCTCGATGTAGTCGGCGACGCCGGCGAGCAGGAGCGGGACGTGGTCGAGCAGTTCGTCGGTGGGGAAGACGCGGTTCGCGTCGAGCGCGACCCGCTGAGTGATTCGCTCGAGCCAGCGTGCGGTGAGGTCGTCGCGCGCGTCGCGGAGTCGGCCGGCGAGGGTGAGGGCGAGCGGGCAGGGGACCTGTGCGGTCTCGGAGGTGGCTGCGCGTGAGTCGCCGGTGTGGGGCGCGTGGCTCATCGCGCGAGCTCTTCCAGCGCGAGGCGCCCGAGGCCGGGGTAGTTCTTGTCGAAGTGGTGGGCGCCGCCGCGTTCGATCTTGTGCAGGGTGGGCGTGTCGGGGGCGGTGGTGCACGCCGACTCGCGCTCGTCGGCGCCGTAGACGCAGAATGCGCGGGGCTGCGGGCGCGCCACCATGCGCGCGAACTCGGGCGCGACGGGGACGTCGCTCGCGCGGTGCGGGTTGGAGAAGAGGTCGAAGAAGTGGAACTCGAAGCTCGCGTTCTGCTCGGGGCCGTACATGCCGACGAGGGCGACGAGGTCGCGCACGTCGGGGGCGAGCCGGTTGACGATGAACGGCGCAAACTCGGCCCCGCGCGAGAAGCCGAGCAGCACGACGCGGTCGCGGTTCCAGCGCGCCGCGTACGCGCGGGCGAGGCGTTCGACGTCGCGCGCGAGGCCGTCGGGCGTGCGCTTGCCGTGCTCGAGGTAGGCGCGGATTTTGAGGCCCACGACGGGCACGCCGCCGGCCGCGACGGCGCCGGCGATGCCCTTGTCGATCGCCGCCCAGTCGCCGTCGCCGGTGATGAGGATGGCGAACGCGCGTTGGGCGGCCGGGGACGGCGCGGTGGCGGGCGTCGCCGCCGCGGCCACTTCGACCAGCGGCAGGTCGCGCACGTCGGGGACGGCGGCGGGCTGTTGTGCCGCGAGTGGGCGCGCGGCCACCGCCAGGAGGACGAGGAGGCGGTACATGACGCGGAAGGGTGGTGTCTCGATCGCGCTCACCGCGCCACCACGCCCTTGAGCCCGCCCGAGATGAGCGCGGTGACGTTGGCGAGGATGCGCGGCAGGGCGAGTCCGCCGGGTGAGGCGAGGTAGCGCGGTTCCCAGACGGGGTCGAACTTCTCCTTGTAGCGGCGGAGGCCCTGGAAATTGTAGAAGTTCTCGCCGTGCTGGTACACGAGGGCGCCGGCGCGAATCCAGAGCGGGGCGAGCGACCGGCTCTCGAATCCGGAGAGCGGGGCCATGCCGAGGTTGAACTCCTCGAAGCCCTGCGCCTTGCCCCAGGTCATGAGTTGGAGGAAGAGGTATTCCATCACGCTCTCGGGCGCCTCGGGGGCGTAGCGCATGAGGTCCATGGACAGCTCGTGCTTTCCGGCGCCGGTCCAGAGGTTGGCGAACGCGACGATCTGGTCGCCGGTGCGATCGCCGCCGTCGCGGCGCGGGGCGCGGACGAGGGCGAGCGGGAAGTGGCGCAGATAGTCCTCGTCGAAGTAGCCTAACGAGAAGCCCTTCTCGCGCACCCGCTTGCTCGCGAGCCACGCGTCGCTCACGCGGCGCAGCTCGGGCAGCAGGGCCGGCACCTGCTCGGGGCCGACGACCTCGAAACTCGCGCCGGTCTTGTCCACCGCGTTCACGATGCGGCGCATGCTCTTCCGCGCGCCGCCGTCGAGCGAGAACTTGGGCAGCGGGATTCGCGCCTCCTCGCCGAGCTTCAACAGCGTGAGGCCGAGGTCGATGTAGAGCGGCAGGTGGTCGACGCTCACCTGGTAGAACACCGGCCAGCCGCCGTGCTCGTCGGCGGCCTCCTTGAACTTCCACGCGAGCTCCGCGTGCTCGTCGGCCGGCCCCACGGGGTCGCCTAACGCGACCCAGCTGCGGCCCGACACGCCGTACATGACGAAGGCGTTGCCGCGCGCCGAAAAGAGCAGCGACTTGTCGCCGAGGAGGGCGAGGTTGGCTTCGGTGTTGGGGGCCGTGGCGATGACCGCGGCCGCGCGCGCGAGGTCGGCCGGCGCTGGCGGCTCGGGGTCGGCGGGGGCGTGGCGGAGGAGCCGCGCCAGGCCGAAGACGAGCAGCCCGCCGGCGGCGCCGACCGTGGCGCGGAGGAATCGGGGCGCGTCGCCGCGGACCGTGAAACGCCACCAGAGGTCGTTGGAGTACTCGACGTGCTTGTACGAGAAGAAGCCGAGCCAGACCGAGATGCCCAGCACGAGGGCGACCGCGACCGTCCACCCCGGCGTGAAGGACTCGCTCATGAGGGCGGCCTTCCGGTAGAACGCCTTGCGACTCGGCAGGAGGGCGGCCAGCACGAGGGTGAGAACGATCGCCTCCTCGTAGTCGAGCCCCTTGAGCAGCGAGCCGACTATGCCCACGCCGAGCAGCGCGACCGCGAGACCCCACGCCGCGTCGAGGCGGCGGCGGACGGCCCACGCGACGACGAGGAGCGCGGCACCGGCGAGCGAGGCGGCGAGGTGCGAAAGCTCGATGACGCCGAGCGGGAGCTCCGTGTGCAGGACGACGAGGCGATGGTGAAGCGAGGGCGTCGCGCCCGAGACGAGCAGCACCGCGCCGGCCGCGAACGTGGCGAAGCTGAGCGCCGCGGGCACGACGACGGGCCCCACGCGCCCGAAGGCGCGCGCGCTGCGCGCGGCGACGATGGCGACGCGGTGCTGCCCCAGTCGCGTCTCGTAGACGCCGAACGCCGCGACCGCCGTGACGAACGGCAGGAGGTAGTAGACGGCGCGGTAGGCGACGAGGGCGCCGAGCACCTGCGCTGCCGGCACGTACCGGCCGAGCAGCAGCACGAGCAGCGATTCGAACACGCCGAGTCCGCCGGGCACGTGGCTCAGCACGCCGGCGAACTGGGCGAGGAGGAACGCGCCGAGGAACGGGAAGAACGGGACCGCCCCGAGGTCGGCACCGTGCGGGAGCAGCGCCCAGAGCACCGCGCCGGCGATGGTCCAGTCGAGCGCGGCGAGGACGAGCTGCGAGATCGCGAGGCGCGGGCTGGGGACGGGGAACGCCCAACCGCCGATCCGGATGCGGCCCGTGGCGCTCGCGCGTCCGCGCCCCTCGGTGCCTGGCGGACCGGTGCGGTCGGGCACCACCGCGTCGAGCGCGAGCGGCGTGGTGTCGGAGAGGACGGACGCGTCGATCGCGGTGTCGGGGCCCGCGGAGCGAACGGGGATGACGGGGGTGAGTCCCGCTCCCGCGGTGGGCGAGGCGACGAGGGCGGGCCCCTCGTGCACGCGGGCATCGGCGGCGGTGCCACCCGTGTCGGGCGGGTCGAAGGCTCGGCGGCCGTACGCGGGTTCGGCCTGCACGCCGCGCACGGCGGTCACGACGCTCCACGCCACGTACGCGGCGACGAGGGCGAGGAGGGCGAGCCCGACGGGCTGCAGCGACGCGAATGGCAGGTGCAGCAGCCGCGTCATTTCGGACGGTGCCGCGACGAACACCACGCCGGCCATGAGCACCATGCCAACCGTGAAAGCGAAGCCGGCGAAGCTGACGGCTTGCGCGATCTCGCCCGTGGAAAGGCCCCAGCCGCTCCAGAAGCGCACGCGTACGGCGCCGCCGGTGAGCACCGGGAAGCCGAGCGTGTGCGAGATGGCGTACGAGAGGAACGAGGCGAACGCGACGCGGCGGAGCGGCAGCTCACGTCGCACGTAGGCGAGTGCGAGCGCGTCGTATCCGGGGAGCACCGCGTAGCTCAGCGCCGTGAAGGCGAGCGCCGTGCCGAGCCGCGAACCGGGGATCGCGTGGAAGGCGCGCGTGACGTCGGCGAAACGGTAGGCGGCGAGCTCGCGCTGGAGGACGACGAGCGCGACCGCGAACAGCACGACGGCGATGGCGGGTCCGATCCAGCGCGTGCGCTCGGCGATCTGCGCCTCCGCGGCCGGGGTGACGACGGGGCGGGCGGCGTCGTCGCCGGCCCGGCCCCCTCCGGCGGGCGCGACCGACGCCGCACCCGTCGACGTGCCGTTCCCGCGCCGATCCGGCGTCCTCGACGCGCCGGTCGCGTCGGCGCCGTCGGCCGATGGGCCGCCCGCCGGCGGGCGGGGCCGTGGAGCTGACGGCGCGGTCATGATCGCAAGGTAGCCGGGCTTTCGCGGGCGCGTGGCTAGGCCGGGCGGGGCCGCTGCCACCACCGCCGCGCGCCTCCTGCGCCGCCCGGCACGGTGACCGCGCCCGTGCGGTCGAGCTTACCCCAGCCCACGACCCGGCCGCGCAGCGCGGCCGCGAACGAGCGCACCACCACCCAGTACATCACCTGGCGGTAGGCGAAGCGCTGCAGGAAGATGAGCCAGGTGAGCCGCTTGTCCTCGCCCGGCTCCATGAGGAAGGCGAGCACCGCGGCGAGCCAGTCGACGACGAGGAAGACCGCGTAGTAGGCGAGGATCTGCTGCAGGTTGACGAGCGCGTACGTGGAGCCGTGCTGCAGCTTGTTGAGCCACACCGACAGGATGCTCAGCACGAACATCAGGTCGGCGACGGGCCCGATCGCCGCGAAGACGAGCTGGAAGATCCACACGTTAGGCATCGCGACCGTGCCGAGCGAGCCGTAGCGCGGGCGGAGCAGCACGTCGCGGTGCTTCCACATGCACTGCAGGGTGCCGAAGCTCCAACGGAAGCGCTGTTTGGCGAGGCCGCGGAGCGTGTCGGGCGCCTCGGTGTAGGCGACGGCGTGGTCGGCGTAGGCGACCGAGTAGCCGCGGCGGCGGATCTCGAGCGTGAGGTCCTGGTCCTCGGCGAGGGTGTCGTCGCTGAAGCCGCCCACCTCGAGGACGAGCGCGCGGCGCCACGCGCCCACGGCGCCCGGCACGACGGTGATGCAGTCGAGGAGGGCGAAGGCGCGCCGGTCGAGGTTCTGACTCGTCACGTACTCGACGGCTTGCCACTGGGTGACGATGTTGACGCGGTTGCCGACCTTCGCGTTGCCGGCCACCGCGCCCACCTTCGGGTCCGCGAGCGGGGCGATGAGCTCGGCGGTGGTGTTGGGCAGGAAGACCGTGTCGGCGTCGAGGCCGATGACGATCTCGCCGCGCGCGCGGGCGATGCCGTAGTTGAGCGCGCTGGCCTTGCCGCCGTTGGGCTTGGTGTAGACGGAGACCTGCGGGTGCTGGGCGTAGGCGTGCTCGGCGATCTCGTACGTGCTGTCGGGGGAGCCGTCGTCGACGACGACGATCTCGAGCGGGCCGGCGTACCGCTGCGTCAGGAGCGAGGTGATCGTCTTCACGATGACCTTCTCCTCGTTGTACGCGGGGACGATCACGCTCACGCTCGGCGCGTAGTCGTGGCCCGGCGAGGGCCGCCCTTCCGCGGCGAGGGCGTCGAGGCGCGCGGCGACGCGGCCCGAGCGCACGCGGTGCACGGCGGCGAGCGTCATGATGAAGGCGAGCCGCGCGAGGCCGAGCACGACCGCGACGGTGAGCACCCAGAAGAGCACCCACTCGCCGCCGCCGATGAGGCCGAAGCCGGCGAGTTCGAGCCAGCGGACCGCGAGGCTGCCGCGCGCGAGCGGCGGCATCGCCGCGTCGCGCGGCACCCCGGTGAGTTCGGAGAAGAGGACGAGCGTGTCGCCGCGCGCGCGCAGCGAGTCGACGAGCGGGCCTAACGCGGCGACGGTCAGCCGCCGGTTGCCGCCGCCGTCGTGCAGCAGGACGACGTTGCCGTCGAGGGGGCGCGCGTCGCGCGCCTCGAGCACGTTCTGGACGATCTGCTCGGGCGTGCGCGTGTTGGCGAGGTCCCAGTCCTCGCCGTCGAGGTGGAGGCCGGCCGTGACGAAGCCGAGGCGGCTGGCCACGCTCACCGGCCCGAGCTCGTCGGTGGTGGTCGGCTCGGCGTCCCCGAAGTAGGGCGGGCGGAAGAGGGCCGACTGGCGGTCGAGCGCGGCCTCGAGGATGCGCGCGGTGGCGTCGATCTCGAGGCGCTGCAGCCAGCGCGGCTCGAGCGCGAGGTTGGGGTGCGTGTAGGTGTGGTTCCCGATCTCGTGCCCCTCGCGGTACACGCGACGCGTGAGGGCGAGGTGGTTCTGCACGTTCTGCCCGATCACGAAGAACGTCGCCGGTACGCCGTACCGTTTGAGCGTGTCGAGGATCGGCGGCGTCCACTGGCCGTCGGGGCCGTCGTCGAAGGTGAGGGCGATCTTGCGACCGCCCTTCCCGGGCGGGTTGCCCGGGTGCGCGCCCGCACGCTGCACGATGTAGGGCGAGGGAAGCGCGGTGACGGTCTGTCCGGTGACGAAGCCGGTGTTGGGGTCGACCGTGAGGGTGCGCGCGCCGGCGGTGGGCGTGGCGATGATCTTGAGCACCTCGCCGGTGCCGACGAAGTCCACGTCGTAGAGCGAGTCGATGGTGGCGAGGGGCGCGGGGCTGGCCGCGACGCCCGCGCGGTCGATCACGCGCCACATCGACGGGTCTTCAGAGCCGAGGCGCCAGACGCCGAGGCCCGCGACGCCCATGCGCATCGCGGCGCGCGCCTGGTTGAACGCGCTCGCGCCGTCGAGGTACCAGACGACGTGGTCGGTCGAGTCGGGGTCGGTCCAGGTGATGTACGGGTTGAGCGACCGGGCGTCCCACTGCATCGTCGCCGCGTTGTTGCGCGCGAACTCGATCACGTCCTGGAACTTGACCGTCGTGACCTTCGACTCCGCGTCGTTCCAGTCGTAGCCGTAGGCGCCGAGTGCGACGATCGACTTGCGGGCGGGGATGTAGCGCAGGTAATCGCGCGCGTGCGCCTCGAACCACGCCTGGCTGGCCACCGGACCCGCGCCGCTCGTGTTGTAGTGCTCGTCGTAGAGCATCAGGAACACGTAGTCGCTGAACGACGCGTACCGCGCGGCGCGTTCGGCTTCGATCTCGTCGGTGGCGATGGTCTGGGTGAGGATCGCGCCGGCGGGCTTGAGCGCGTCGTGCAGCTCGCGCGCGAAGGCGAGGAGCCCGGGGTCGGCCGACGGGGGGAAGTTCTCGAAGTCGAGCGTGACGCCGGCGAAGCCGTACTGGCGCACGGCGGCGACGAGCTGGGTCACCGCGCGCGTGCGGCCGGCGGCGCTGCCCGTGAGGCGAACGAGGGCGCGCGGCGTGAACTCGCCGCGGAAGGCGTTGGACACCATGAGGAAGACGCGCGGCCGTTCGGCCTCGGCGACCGTGTCGACGATGTCGAAGATGCGCTTGTCGACCTTGACCTGCAGCGAGTCGCCGGTGGAGTCGACGAAGGCGAACTCGCCGACCACCCAGTCGAGGTGCTTGACGTAGCGCGCGAGCGACACGCGCGACGTGGTGTCCCACGACACGTAAAAGCCGGCGACGATCGGATCGGTGCGCTCATCGGCGAGCGGGACGCGGCCGGGCTTCTTGGCCCGCGGGTCGACGCGAATCTCGGAGGCGCGCACGCCCTTGGGCGTGCGGTTGGCCTTGAGCGCGCCGTACAGCCGGTTCTCCTGGATGGCGCGCTGGCGGGCGTTCTTCGTGAGCAGCAACCGTGCGGGGTGGCCGAGCACGCGATGCTCGGGGAGCAGCGTGTTCCCGAGTCCGCCGAGGTTCGGCGCGACGAGGGCGACGACGACGACGACGAGGGCGAGCAGGCTCGTGACCACCGCGACCGCGCGGACCGTGCTGCGGATCCGCTCCCACCGGCGCCCCGTCGGCTCGAGAAAGACCGGGAGGCGGTCGGGGCCGCGGCGCTCCGGGCCGACGTACGTCGGAACGGCGACGGCGGGCGGGGGCGTCACGGCGGAAGGCGGAAGGCGGTCAGTCACGAGGCGAAAGGTACGTGCCGGGTTCGCGCGCACCGGTCGGGGCCGCGCGAAGCGTACGCTACATTGGATGCCATTGGACCCCGGACCGCGTTCGAGGTGTCCCGTAGCTCCTGCACCGCTCTCCGCGCACGCCCATGCCTGCCGTCCCGTTCGACTCGCTTCCCGACGACGCCCGCCTCTGGGTGTTCGCGGCCGACGCCCCGCTCGCGGCGGGGAGCGAGGCCGACCTGCTCGCCGCCGCCGACGCGTTCCTCGCGGGGTGGGCGGCGCACGGCGCGCCGCTGCGCGCGGGGCGCGAGTGGCGCGACGGTCGGTTCCTCGCGATCGCGGTGGACCAGTCCACGGCCGGCGCGAGCGGCTGCTCGATCGACGGGCTGTTCCGTTCGCTGCGCGCGATCGAGCCGGCGCTCGGCACGTCGTTGCTCACGGCGGGGCGCGTGTACTGGCGCGCCGCGGACGGGCGAGTGCTGGGCGGGGATCGCGCCGCGCTGCGCGCGGCGGTCGCCGCGGGAACTGTCGGTCCGGGAACGCCGGTGTTCGACACGACCGTGACCACCGCGGCCGACTGGCGCGCGCGCTTCGAGCTGCCGCTCGCCGAGGCGTGGCACGCCCGCGTGGTGGCCCCCGCGCTCGCGGCGGCGCGTGGTGGCTGACGCGCAGCCCGATCGGGCGGCGATCGTGTCGGAGGTCGTCGAGCGCCTCTCCACATACGGGCTCGCGGCCACGCTCGGCATCACCTTCGTCGAGCTCGGGCGCGAGCGCGTGGTGGCACGGATGCCGGTCGAGGCGCGGGTGCACCAGCCGTTCGGACTGCTCCACGGCGGCGCGAGCGTCGCGCTCGCCGAAACGGTGGCGAGCGTGGGGGCGTGGCTGCACATCGACCAGGCGCGACAGGCGGCGGTCGGACTGGAGATCAACGCGAATCACGTCCGGGGTTTGCGCGAGGGCGTGGTGACGGCCACGGCGATCCCGGCGCACGTCGGGCGGTCGACGCAGGTGTGGGACGTGCGAATCGTCGACGAGGCGGACCGGCTGGTGTGCGTGTCGCGGTGTACGATCGCGGTCGTGCCCATGCCGGACGTGGCGGCCGGGGGTGCGCGTTCGTGAACGCGCGTCCGCTCATCGGCTGGGTGGTCGACGTGCAGCGCGACTTCATGGACCCGCCGGACGCCGGGGGGCGGCTCTACGTGCACGACCTGTTCGACGCCGCCGACGCGGGCGCGACGCGGGCGTTGCCGGCGATCGAGCGGACGGTGGCGTGGCTGAGGGCGCACGCGGACGCGCTCGTGTACACCGGCGACTGGCACGCCGCCGACGACCGGGAGATCGACGCGGTCGCGCCCGACGCCACGCGCGGGACGTACCCGCCGCACTGCATGGGGCTCTCGCCCGACGCCGCGGAGCGGCGCGGGGCGGAGCTGCTGCCGAGCGTCGCGCCCGACCCGGCGGCGACGGTGGTGTTAGGCCGCGACGCGACCGAGGGCGAGGCGCGCGCGGCGGCGGAGGCGGCCGCGGCGGGGCAGCCGGTGTTCGTGCACAAGCGCGAGTTCTCGGTGTTCGACGGGAACCCGGGGGCGGACGCGTTCGTGGCGGCGCTGGCCGCGGCCGTGGCGCGCGGAGCCGCGGCGGCGCCGGCGTTCGTGGTGTGCGGGGTCGCGGCCGACGTCTGCGTGCGGCAGGCGGTGGAGGGGCTGCTGGCACGGGGGTACGAGGTGGTGGTCGTGCGGGATGCGACGTGGGGGCTGGGGCTGGAGCGTGTGGACGCGATGGTCGAGCGGTGGGCGGCCGCGGGGGCGGGGGTGGCGGAGAGCGGCGGGCTGGAGCGGCTGGCGGCCTGACGGCCGTACGCCGTCCGTGGCGCGGTGCTTCCCGCGCACGCCGGGAACCTACGTGCGGACTGCCGCGAAGGCGGGCCCGAGATAGGCGAACATCTCGGGCGTCGGCGCGTCCCCGAGCGCCGCGGCGGCAGACGCGCCGTCCTGCTCGTACATGCGGCGGGCCGCCGCCGCGAGGGCCGCGTCGCCCCCGGTCTGCTCCGCGACGAGCGCCTGCCACCGGCGCGCGAGGACCAGCACCTCGGGCGCCGTCGGATCGGTGCCCCGCTGCATGGCCGCGCGCACGGCGGGGAGGATCTCGCCCCACGCGGCGCGAATCTCCCGGGCGCGCGCCTCGCCGAAGCTCTCGCGGCGATCGGTGAGCGTGGCCTGCTGCTCGGGGGTGAAGTGGCGGCTGAGCTGGTCCATCGTGGTCATCTCCTGAAGGAGGGTGCAGAGGGCGTCGACGCTCGGGGCCTCCGAGCGGTCGAGGAGCGCCGCGCAGGCGCTCGACGTCGGCGGCGCGTATAGAGGCGGTGCTCGGCCGCGGTGCGGAGCGACGGCGTGAGCAGGCCGATGGCGTCGTAGTGATGGAGCGCACGCACCGTGAGCCCCGTGCGGCGCGCGAGCTCGCCGACTTTCCACGGGGGATCCTGCGTACCGGATGCGTTCACGTCGGTGCTCCGCGACCTTGAGACGGCCTCCGGGACGGCCGACCACGGCCGCCCCCGGCCACGCGGTGTGGCCACGGAACCACGCTAGACCCTCACGCGGCGTGAGGTGCAAGAGGGTGAGCGGCAGCAAGGGCGAACTCGTCGCGTGGGCACCGTCGGCGCACCGGACGTGGCGACGGCGATGCGAGACGCGGCGTCGTGGTGTGATCCGGAAGGTCGCCGGCAATACCGGTCAACCGCGGCGAGGATTCGGTTGGCAGACTCGGCCCAGACGAACCGCTTCGGGTCGACGTCGTGCTGGAACGCGGGTGCAGGCGCGGGTGCGCGGGCGGGTGAACGCGCGAGTGCTGGAGCAGCCATCCCTTGGTCAGCGCCGTTCCGCGTGTTGACGCGTGGTCGAAAACCAGGCGCAGGCCTAACGCGGGTGGCGTGTCCCGGTCGACGGCATCGAGAACTGCCGAAACGTCTCCAAATCTCCGGTGCCGACCACTACGTTACCGCGGCGGAGGGAATGCAGGGTGTTCGACTCCGCAGGCTCCGCTGGCGGTCGTGGGCGGGTACGTCGTCCGGCGGCGAGCCGCTTCGGCGTAAGCGCGACATCACCGACCAGGGGTGCACGCCGTCCTCGACGCGCACCACGCAGCACGGGCCGCGGCGTACTCAGCGCCGCGGCTTCGGCGCCACGCGCGGCCGACACGCGAAATGGGCGCGCACGGGGACCGTGTCCCGTCGCGGCCCCACGAGTCGGGCGTCGACGTCGGCGACGAGCAGGTCGGGGCCGGTGAGCACCACCGTGCCGGTCGACGCGCCGCCGCGCGGGGCGGGCCACGCGTAGTGGCCGTCGGGACCGTCGAGGGCGAGGGTGACGCGGGCGGCTTCCTGAGGACCGGGCGTGCGGGAGACCGAATCGGTGAGCGTGAGCGTGCGGCCGGCCGGCAGCCGGACCGTGTACGCGTAGCCCTGCTGCGTCGCAACGTTGCCGTACGACCCGCAGTACACGGCCGCGTAGCTACCCGCCGGCGCGAGGGGCGAGCCGGCCGGAATCGTGACGCGGCCGGTGGAGGTCGCGACCGCGCCGTAGCCGCCGGAGCGGATGGCGAGCGCGACGCCGGCCGCCGTGGCGGCGAGGGCAACGGCGACCGCGACGACGACGGCCGGAGTGGGGCGCATGGCGGGGCGGGTGCGGGAACGTGGGGCGCGGCTAGGCGGTGCGCGCGGCGGCACGCAGGAGCGCCCACGCGCGTGCGACGTGGCGCTCCTCGGTGCGGATGTTCCCGACGGCAAGTCGTAGCACGTAGCGCCCGCGCAGCTTGGTGTGCGAGAGGAACACCTCGCCGCCCGCGTTGACGGCCGCGAGGATGCGCGCGTTGGTCGCGTCCTGTTCGGCCGGCGCGACGCCGTCCGGCGCGTGGCGGAAGCAGACGAGCGACAGCGGGTGCGGGGCGCTCACCTCCCAGCCCGGTTCGGCGCGCACCCACGCCGCGAACGTTTGCGCGAGCTGTACGTGGTAGCGGATCCGCTCCGCGAGCCCCTCCGCCCCGAACGCACGCAGCACCATCCACAGCTTGAGCGCGCGGAAGCGGCGGCCGAGCTGCACGCCGTAGTCCATGAGGTCAACGCGCGAGGTGTCGCCCGCGCCGACGCGCGTGACGAGGAACTCGGGGACGAGCGAGAACGCGCGCGTCAGCACCTCGGGGCGCCGCGTGTAGAGCACGGAGCAGTCGAGCGGGGTGAACAGCCACTTGTGCGGGTTGACGACGAGCGAGTCGGCGAGCTCCACGCCGTCGAGCACCCCGCGCAGTTCGGGGACGATCGCGGCCGGGCCGCCGTACGCGCCGTCGACGTGGAGCCACACGCCGCGCGCGCGGCAGACCTCCGCGATGGCGCGCACCGGGTCGACGCTCGTCGTGCCCGTGGTGCCGGCGGTCGCGACCACGGCCGTCGGGCGCATGCCGCTCGCGGCGTCGGCGTCCATGGCCGCCGCGAGCAGGTCGGGGCGCAGGCGGAACGCGTCGTCGACCGGGACCTTGACCACGTTGACGTGGCCGATGCCTAACGTGATCGCGGCCTTGTCGACCGACGAGTGCGCCTGCTCGGAGCAGTACACGCGGAGGGTGGGGAGGTCGGCGCGGCCGGCCATGCCGCGCTCGCGCACCGCGAGCGACGGGTCGGCCTCGCGCGCGGCGGCGAGCGCGACGAGCGTCGAGACCGACGCGGTGTCGTGCACGAGGCCGAACCAGCCGGGGCCCAGGCCTAACAGCTGCCGCAGCCAGTCGAGCGCGACCTGCTCCAACTCCGTCGCCGCGGGGGCGGCGGTCCAGAGCATCGCGTTGACGTTGAGCGCCGCCGCCAGCAGCTCGCCGAGGATGCCGGGCACGCTGCTCGAGATGGCGAAATAGGCGAAGAAGCCCGGGTGGTTCCAGTGCGTCACGCCCGGCATGAGCACGCGCTCGGCGTCGGCGAGGATGTCGGCGAGCGACTCGCCGCGCTCCGGCGGAGACGCCGGGAGCGCGCCGGCGACGTCGCCGGGCTGGACGCGGGCCAGGACGGGGTATCGCTCGGGGTCGGCGAGGTAGGCGGCGATCCAGTCGACGAGCTCGCGGCCGTAGCGCTGGAACTCGGCGATGGGGAGGTCGCCGCGGTACGCGGCGGCGAGCGGGGGCGGCAGGTCGGGCATGGCGGTCAAGGTAGTCTGCGCGGCGCGCCCTACTACGGCGCGGGACCCCAGATGCGCCCCTCGAGGCGCTCCGCGGCGTCGCGCGCGGCGGGCAGGGCGGCCAGCCCGTCGCGGCCGTCCCACATGGCGAGGGCGGCGGTGAGCGCGTCGAAGGCGTCGTCGCTCGCCGCGGCCGCGCGCCGGAACTCGTCGGCGATGTCCGGCGCGTGGCGGTCGAGGTACTCCGCCCGCGCGTCGGCCGACGACTTCACGACCGGCGCGGCGTACAGCAGGCGCGGCCAGATCTCGACCGCGACCGGCCGCCCCGCGCGCGGATCGTCGAACGGCCACACCGCGAACCCTGCCGCGGCCAGTCGCGCCAACGCGGGCATTCCGCGCACCGAGCCGGCGCCCACCTGATCCGCGCCGACGAGCTTGAACACCGAGGATGGTTGGCGGGCGGCACGCTCGCCCGCGGCCTGCTCGGTGCGGCGCACGTGGGCGGGGAGTTCGGGGCGTTTCGACCCACCCCGCCCCCAGAAGGGCGTGACCGGGCCTCGGAGCCAGGCCTCGCCCTCGCGCGCGGCGAGTGCCCAGAGGGCGCGTGCGTCGGGCAGCCCGCGTTCGGCGAAGAACCACGCGGGGAACGAGAACGCGAAGTCGAAGCCCGCGACCACGTGCGGGATGCGCCGCGCCGTCGCGATCACGTCGTCGACGAGCGCGTCGCGCGTCCGCCCCGACGCGAGCCTAACGACGGCGCCGCGCTCGACCTGGCAGAGCCACAGTTTGCGTTCGGAGCCGGTCAGCGCGCCGCTCCAGTCGACCGCGATCACCGCGTCGAGCGTCGCGGCGCGCCCGTTCACCGGAGCGCCGCGACGGGCGGCAGCGCGTCGAGGAAGCGCGCCAGCTCCCCCTTCCACACGGCCGCCTGCGTGTGTGTGCCGTGCCCGCGCGTGGTCGGCCCCGCGGGGATGAGCACGTAGCGCGCGGTCGGCACGCGTGGGATGAGGCGCTCCATCACGTGGATGTCGGGCGGGTTGATCTCGTCGTCGGCGGAGTTGATGGCGAGGACCGGCACGCGCACGCGCTCGAGTAGCGCCGAGGGGTCGTAGTCGCGCGACGAATCGAACTGGTAGAGGAAGTCGTTGGCGTCGGTCGCGGCGCGCCGCGCCGCGAGGAACGCGGTGATGACGCTGTCGGCCGCGCGCTGCGTGGGCGCCTGCGCCTGCTGCACGAGCGGCGCGCTGCCCATGATGAACAGGATCTGCAGCGCCGCGGTGAGCCCCGGCGGCTGCGTGCGGTACTCGCCGTTCTGCCACGCCGGGTCGAGGCGGATGTCGTCCATCGCCATGCGGCGGAACATCCGGTTGCGCCCGGCGATCTGCGTCGGGAGGCAGGCGAAGGGCGCGAGCGCGTCGGCGTAGCCCGGCTGCGTGGTGCCCCACACCCACGCGTGCATGCAGCCCATCGACGTACCCAGGATGAGGCGCAGGTGCCTAACGCCGAGCCCCTCCTCGAGCATCAGGCGCTCGGCGCGGACCATGTCGCCGTAGGTGTAGTGCGGGAAGCGCGCGCGCAGTCCGTCGCTCGGCTTGCTCGACTGGCCGTGGCCGATGTCGTCCGGGAGGACGACGTAGTAGCGCGTCGTGTCGAGCGGCTGCCCGGCGCCGAACAGCTCGCCCGCGAAGTTGGGGCCGAGGAACTGCGTACCCGCGCCGCCGGTGCCGTGGAGGATGAGGACGGCGTTGCGCACCACGCCGCCCGCGTCGCGGCGCGGGCGGCCGAGCGTGCGGTAGTGCATGCGGAGTGCGGGGAGCGTGCCGCCCGAGTCGAAGCGGAAGTCGCGCAGCGTGACGTCGCCCGCGGCGGTCGCGACGGCCCGCGGTCCCGTCGGGGCGGAGACCGAGCCGGGGTTGACCTGCGCGCCGAGCGGGGTGCGCACGGACGGCGAGAGTGTACCGGCCGCGACGAGCGCGGCGGCGAGGAGGCGAACGCGGAATCGCATGGCGGCGTCAGCTGGCGACGAGGAGGATCTTGCCGTCGCGCCCCTCGCGCGCGGCGTGGGCGGCGGCCTCGCGCACGCGCGCGAGCGGGTACGTGGCTTCGACCGGGACGCGGATGGTGCCGTCGGCGACGAGACCGGCGACGGTGCCGAACACGCGCGACATCTCGGCGGGGGAGGCCGCGGTCATCCAACGCGAGAGCCAGAAGCCGCGGAGCGAGACGTCGCGGAAGATGGTATCGCGCGCCTCGATCACGCACGCCTCGCCGGACAGCGACCCGTAGCTGACGACCGTCCCGCCTTCCGCCACCGCGCGCGCGAGGCGCCCCGTCGCGTGGCCGCCGACCGCGTCGATTCCGAGGCGGAGCGCGTCCGGCGCGGCGCCGGCGTCGGCGAGTGCGGTGCGGACGCGCTTTGCGAGGTCGGGCCCGTCGACGAGCACCGCGTCGGCGCCGGCCGCCACAAGCGACGTGCCCGCCGCCTCGCGCCGGACGACGTTGAGCGTGCGGAAGCCGCGTGCGCGCGCGATCGCGACCAGCGCAACGCCGACGCCCGAGTTGGCCGCGTTCTGGATCACCCACTGGCCGGGCGCGAGTGCGACGAATTCCTCGAGGAGGAGCAGCGCGGTCGGCGGGTTGGCCGTGAGCATGCCGAGCTGCAGCGGGTCGGCCGGCGGAAGTGCGAACAGGCGAGCCGCCTGGAGCCTGGCCCGCGCGCGCCAGGTGCCGCGCGCGCCCCAGAGCAGCACGAGGTCGCCGACCTCGAGGTGCGTCACGCCGTCGCCGAGTGCGGCGACGCGGCCCACGCCCTCGTAGCCCGGGGTGGCGGGAAGCTCCGGACGCACGCCGTACTCGCCGCGCACGGTGAGCAGGTCGCTCGGGTTGAGCGGCGAGGCGACGAAGTCGACGGCGACCTCGCCCGGACCCGGCGGCCCCGGGTCCGGCGCGTCGACGACGTCGAGCACCTCGGCGGGGTCGCCGAAACGGGCGAACTGAACGACGGGCGGCATGGCGATGAAGGCGGTGAGGCGTGGTGGCCCGCGGACGGCGCGGCGCCGGACCCTGTTAGGCGCTCCGCCGCGCGCCCCACGCGAGCGCGCGGAGCGGCAGCCGGCGGAGCACGGCGACCGCCGTACGGTAGCCGAGTCCCGGCACCACCGTCACCGGCCCGCCGCGCGCGAGGGCGCGTAGCGACGCGTCGACGACCGCCTCGGGCGTCATCCAGAGTGCGCGCGGCACGCGTTCGGCCATTGCCGCCCCCCGGCGCCCGATGCGCGCGTGAAACTCGGTGCGCGTGAACCCGGGACACAGCGCCTGCACGCGCACCCCCGATGCCGCCACCTCGGCGGCCATGCCCTCGCTCAGCAGTTGGAGGAACGCCTTGGTCGCGTTGTACGTCGCGTACTGCGCGTTGGGCACGAACGCGGCCACCGACGCGACGTTGACGACCGCGCCCGCGCGGCGCGCGACCATGCCCGGCAGCACCGCCTGAGCGAGTCGGAGCGGCGCGGCGCAGTGCACGGCGAGCATGCGCGCCTCGGCGTCCGGATCGCGGCCGACGATGCGGGTGTGCGTCCCGTAGCCCGCGTTGTTGACGAGCACGTCGATGCGCGGCTCGGCGGCGAGACGGGCGGCGAGTCCGCGCACGGCGGCCTCGTCCGCGAGGTCGGCCGGGTGCACCCGCGTCCCGACACCGTGGGCGGCGCCGAGCTCGTCGGCGACGGCGTGCAGGCGCGCGGCATCGCGCGAGACGAGCCACAGGTCGTGGCCGGCTACGGCGAGCCGCTCGGCGAAGGCACGTCCGATTCCGGAGGTCGGTCCGGTGACCACGGCGAGCGGTCGCGGCTCCGGTGACCTCGGGCCGGGCGTGAGGGTAGACATATGGGCGGGCGGAGTGGGGCCGCGGACGGGCGTCGCGGACGGTGTGGCGACGGCGGTTCGAGGTCGTCTGGCCGGGATCGTGCCCTTCCGACTGCGTCGGCGGCAAGACTGCCGAGGTGACATCGCGAGTTTACGTCATGGCTGACCGTCTGATACGCAACTGGTGGGCGCTCGGCGCGCGTGGCGCGGCGGCGCTGGGTTTTGGAGTGCTGACGCTGACGTGGCCGGAGCTGACCGTCGGCACGTTCGTCTGGTTGTTCACGCTGTACGCGCTCGTCGACGGGTTGCTCACGCTGCTCACGGCCGCGCGGTACCGCACGCGCGCGCGCGACGTCGCGAGCCCGCGCGACCTCGTGCTCGTGGCGGGCGTCGGCGGGACGGCGCTCGGCGTGGTCGCCCTGGTGTGGTCCGACGTCGCGATGGCCGCGCTCCTGGGCATCGTGGCCGCGTGGGCGCTCGTCACGGGCGTGCCCGAGTTGCTGCTCGCGCTCCGCAACCGCGGCCGGATTCCGGCGCCCGCGCTGCTCGCCGGCGCTGGCGTGGCGCACGTCGCGCTCGCCGCCGTCCTGTTCGGCGCGGTCGCGACCGGTGCGGTGCGAGTCGGGTGGGAGATCGGCGCGGCCACGATCGCGGCGGGCGTGTTGCGGATCGCGCTCGCGACGCGGGCGCGGCGGGTACCCGTGGGCGCGCGCGCTGCGTCCGACCGCACGGCGAGTGGGGCGGCGGCCGACGCGCGCGCGGGCGCCGGTGGCAGCGCCGCGGGTGGCGGCGTCGCGGGCGGCGATTCGACGGCCGGGGAAACCCCGTCCGACGTGGCGGCGTAGGACGCAGTCAACCGCGGCGCTTGCTCGACCGCGTTCACCGCCGTCGCCCCGCCGCATGCTCCTGCCCGCTCTGACCGCCGCGTCCGCGCTGCTGCATTCCGTCCGGCCGGCCGCGGTGGCGCAGGCGCCCGCTGCCGCGCGCGATACCGTCGCGCGCGACACGGTCGCGCCGTCGTCCCCCGGGCGAATCGCGCCCGTGCGGGCCGATGCCGGCGACGATGGGGCGCGCGCGTTGCTCGCCCACGCCCGCGCGGCGCGGCTTTCCCAGGACGCGGCCCTCGCGTCGTACGACGCGCGCAGCTACCAGCGCTTCTCGGTCGGGCTGGGCGTGAGCGCGTTCGCGCGCGAGCGGCTGCTGCTGCGCACCGAAAGCGCGGCGCACGTCACGTGGTCACGCACGGCCGGCGTGACGGTCGAGCAGACCGGGAGCCGCGCGGTGGTGCCGGTCGCGAGCGAGGCGCACGCGCGCGTCGACCTCGTCGAGGCCACGCCGATCCCGTACTTCCCGGGGCGCGAGACGCTCTGGTTTCCGTCGCCGGCGTTCGGCGTCGCGAAGGCCGACGTCGACCCGACCAGCTTCATCCACCCGCTCGCCAACGGCTCGGAGGCGTACTACCGCTACGCGCTCGGCGAGTCGTCCGCGATCCACCTGCCTGACGGACGGTCGATCGTGCTCCGCGAGCTGCGCGTGACCCCGCGCCGTCCGAGCCCGCGCGCGTTCGTCGGCTCGTTCTGGTTCGACACGGCGAGCGGCCACGTGGTGCGCGCGGTCTACCGCATGAGCGTCGACTTCGACCTGTGGGCGGCTGCCGACGCGGACATGCGGCGCCGGATCGACTCGCTGCGGCAGGCGGCCGCGCGCGACACGGTCGCGTCGGGTGCCGCCGACCGGCGGCGGACGCGGGCGGAGCAGGAGCGCGCGATCGCGGAGGACAAGCCGCCGCGCTGGTTCACCTTCGCGACGGGGCCGGTGCGCGCGACGCTCTCGGCCATCACGGTCGAGTACGGGTTGTTCGAGGGGCGCGTGTGGCTGCCGCGCCGAAGCGTCGCGGAAGGCGAGGCGCGGAGCGGATTCTTCCGCATGCCGATCACGCTGGAAGAACGGTATCGGTACGATGCGGTGAAGATCTCGGACGCGCCGCCGCCACCTGCCACGGCTGCGGCGCCCACGCCAGCGGCGTCGCCGCCCGCGGTGCTGCGCACGGCCATCGACTCCGCGCTCGCCCTCGCGCCCAAGGACAGCGTGGACCGCGGGGTCGCCGAGCTGGACGTGTCGTCGTCTCACGATCGGCGGGGCGACGCGCGTCAGGCACACGTGCGCATGTCGGTGTCCACGTCGGATCGGCGTGCGGGGGTCGATTCGCTCCTGCGCCTGTGGGCCCGCGCGGGCGTCGACCTGACGCGCCGCGCCGACTCGCTCGCGGCGCGTGGCGACTCGGCGGGCTCGCGGCGGCTGCGCTCGGAGCGCGACCGCGTCCAACGCCGGGCGGCGGCGCTCGCCCTGCGCGAACAGCAGTGTTCGGGCGGCGCGTCCGCGTACGACGCGGGCACGGTGCGCCAGGGACCGGGCGGTCCGCTGCTCCACATCCGGCGGCCCTGCGACCCGTCGACGCTCGCGTCGTCGCCCGATCTGCCGAAGTCGCCCTACGATCCGGACGAGACACCGATGGCGGCCGCCGACCGCGCGGCCCTACTCGCCTCGCTCGACGGGGTGGTGCCGGGTAGCTGGCCGGGGCACGCGCCGCGCGTCCGGACGGGGCTCGACCTCGTCCGGTTCAACCGTATCGAGGGTCTGTCGGTGGGTGTTGCCGGCTCGACGACGCTGCCCGCCGGCTACGGCGCGGACGCGACGCTCCGGCTTGGATTCGCGGACTTCGTGCCGAACGCCGAACTCGGGCTCTCACGCACGCAGGGCGCGCAGAACGCGACGACGGTCCGACTCGCCGCGTACCGCCGCCTCGCGGTCGCGAACGACGACTGGGGGAACCCGCTCGGGTTTAGCGCCTCGCTCGGGGCGGCGCTGTACGGGCGCGACGAAGGCTTCTACTACCGCAGCTGGGGGGCGGAGCTGCGCGGCACGCGACCGGCCGACGCGATCACCAACCCCGACGCGACGCCCGCGAGCGCCTGGAATCCGTTCGCGATCTTCCACGGCGCCGCGCTCGGCTGGCGCGTGTTCGCCGAGGAGCAGGGCGGGGCGAACGAAAACGTGCACAAGGGAATCGTGGGTCCGCACTACGCGCCCAACATCGGCGCGAACCGGGTCGCGACGGCCGGCCTGAGCGGCGAGCTCGCTCGCACCTTCGGTGCGGACCCGACGCGCTTCCGGGTGGTGGTGCGTGCGAGGGGCGAAGGAGCGTTCGCCCGTTACGCGGCGGACGAGCCGGGGATCCGCACCGCGCCGTACGGCCGCGGGCTGGGCGAGCTCACGTTCTCGCGGCCGCTCGGGCCGATCACGGCGAGCGTCACGGGCGCGGCTGGCGGAATTGCTGGCGGGCGAGTCCCGGACCAACGCCTGTTCTACCTGGGCGGGCTGGAGACGGTGCGAGGCAACTTCCCGCAACCGACGGGGCAGGGCTACGTCGGGCGGCAGTTCTGGTTCACACGCTCGGAGCTCGGCCTCGGCGGGGGGACGCTCTTCAAGCCCGTGGTGTTCTACGACGTGGGGAGGGCGGCCGACCGGGCGTTCGCGCGCGGTGAGACGCTGAAAGGCGTGGGAGGCGGGGCGGTCTTTCTGGACGGGTTGGTGAGAGGCGAGGTGGCGAGGGGGTTGGGACGCCAGGGCGGGTGGCGGGTGGACGTCTCGTCGGGCGCGAGATTCTGAGGCGCTTCGCCGTCGCGGCCGTCGATCGGAACGCGTACCGCGGGGCCGGTCGTCGCGGCGCGGCAGGCGCCTAACGGCTACGGCGCTCCGCGCTCCCGATCACGTGCACCCGCTCCGCCCCCTCCCCGACGAATCCGCCCCGGACCACGGCGAGTCGCCCGGGTTCCACCGGCTCTCCTTCCTCCCGAACGCGCACCGCGCCTTCCCGCGCGATCAGGTCGTCCGTCCTCGCCTTCAGCTTTCCGCTCACCCACTCGCGGGCTTCGAACTCGACCGCCACGTCCCACCGCGCGATGCGCCGGAGTCCGGCGCGGAGTGCCTCGGCGTGCTCGCGGGTCGGCCCGAATCCGCTGGGGACGCGGAGGAGGACCACGCCCAACTTGCGGTGCGACGCGAGCACCGCGACGGCCGCCTCGAACCGTTCCCAGATCGCATCGCGGACCGCGTCGGGCACCAGTTCGCCGTCCACGCGCTCGGCGCCCGCGAGCGAAGCCGGAAGGCGGTCGCGGATCGCACGCGGGAGCCGGTGCGGCCGAACGCCCGCGCCGAGCATGGCGTCGTGGCCGTAGACGTCGAAGAGCAACCCGCGAGGCGAGCGGGCTGCCCAGAGTGCGGCCAGGGCTGGGGCGAACACGCGGCGGCGCGTCGACTCGGCGACCGCCATCGGGTATCGGGCCGCGTAGCGGCGCAGCCGTTCCGCGGCATCTGCCGGGCCGAGCGCGTCGTCCTGCTCCCAATCACTCGTGCCCGCGTAGACGAGCGACGTGCCGACGCGCGCGGGCGCGATCGCCGCCGGGGCGTCCGCGTCGACCGGCTCCCGGCCGAGCGGGTCCGGGGCGGGCGGGCCCGCGTGCGCGACGTCAGGCGCCGCCGCGGCGGCGGGCCGGCGCACGTCGGCCGTGCCTAACATCGCCCGCCGCGGCGCCGCGGCCGCCTCGACCATCCGCCGCACGCGCGACGGGGCGTCGCGCACCATCGGCGCGATGAGCGGCGCCTCCGGCAGGTTGCGCCAGTACCGCTTCGGCATCTCCGCGCGCATCGCGTGCAGCTTCACGCGCGCGGGGTTGAAGATGTGCGCGTAGTACGTGCCCCACAGCCGTTCGAGCGCGTCGGCCGACGGCGCGTCGCGGCGCGGGACCCCTGGGCCGACCGCGAGCGCGCGCCCGTCCCACCGCACCGAGGTGCGCGGCGTGAGCACCGCCCACCGCATGTTGGCGAACCGGCGGACGAACAGCGCGGCCGCCGCTTCGACCACGTCGTGCTCCGGCTCGAACCACGCGACGTACTCCTCCGCGCCGTCAGCCGCGTGCACGAGCCGGAAGCGTACGAACGCGTGCATCTTGTGCACCTCGCGCCGGATCGCCTTCGCCATGCGCGTGAGGTGCAAGACGTCGGCGTCGACCGCCACCGCGAGCAGGTGCGGCTCGCCGCCGCGCGTCAGGCGCCACAGCACGCGGTACAGCGTGGCCCAGCGCTCCGGGTCGCGGTGGCAGGCCACCAGCGCAGCGAGCGCGAGGAACCGGCGCGGGACGCTCGGAGGCGCGGCGGGCGACGCGTCCGGCCGCGCGGCCGGCGGCGTCCCGGGCGGGGCCGGTGGCGGGTCGAGCGCGAGCCCTTCCTGCGGATCGTCGGCGGGCGCCCAAACGACCTGCGCGGGCGCGAGCCCGGCCGCGAGCGCCGCCCGCGCGGCCGCGCGCCAGCCGTCGAGCGTTCCGTCGAACGCGGCTTCCGGCATCAGCGCGCGCTCACAGCTCGCCGAAGAGCACCGACCGCGCGGACGCACCGGCCCGGGCCGCCGCCCAGCCGTCCGCGCCTAACGTGGCGGGCGGCTGGGCGAACAGGTCGGTCTGCACCGCCGCGGCGCGCGGACGTGCGGCGAGCAGCCGCTCGCGCAGGTCGGCGCTGTCGAGCAACCGCGGGGTGTGGTCGGCGGTGACGACGAACGGCAGCGCGCGCTTCACCGCCACCTTGAGTGCCACGAGGTCGGCGAGGCGCAGTCGCCGCCACCGCCGCGTGGCGAGGATGCGCTGCACGCTCCGCGCGCCGACGCCGGGAACGCGCAGCAGGACCGCCCTCGGCGCGCGGTTGACGTCGACCGGAAAGTCGGCGCGGTTGCGGAGCGCCCACGCGAGCTTGGGATCGAGCGCGAGGTCGAGATCGGGTGCGGCGGCCGTGGTCAGCTCCGCGGCGCGGAACCCGTAGAACCTGACGAGCCAGTCGGCCTGGTACAGCCGGTGCTCGCGCACGAGCGGCGGCGACATGCTCGGCAGCGCGGTGGGCGCGTCGGGGATCGGGCTGAACGCGGAGTAGTAGACGCGCCGCAGGCGGTGCGTCTGGTAGAGCGACGTCGCGGTCGCGAGGATCGTGGCGTCGGTCGATGCGGTCGCGCCGACGATGAGCTGGGTGCTCTGCCCCGCGGGCGCGAAGAGCGCGGGCGCGCGCGTCGTGGAGGCCGCGTCGTTGGGCCGCTGCGCCGCCGCGCGCCGGAGCGTGACGAGCTCGGGGCCGCGCGGTGCGCGCGCGCCCGGCCCCGCCGCCCGCGCCTCGTCGATCCGCCCGCGGATGGCCGTCATCGCGCCGCGGATCACGCCGAGGTCCTTCTCGGGGGCGAGGGCGGCGAGGTCGCCCTGCGTGGGCAGCTCGGCGTTGATGCTCAGCCGGTCGGCCCAGCGCCCGGCCTCGGCGATCAGCCCGGGGCTCGCGTGCGGGATCGTCTTGAGGTGGATGTAGCCCTGGAAGTCGTGCACGACGCGCAGCGTGCGCGCGACCTCGACGAGTTGCTCCATCGTGTGGTCGGGCGACCGCGCGATCCCGGACGAGAGGAACAGCCCCTCGATGTAGTTGCGCCGGTAGAAGTCGAGCGTGAGGCGGACGACCTCGGCGGGGGTGAAACGCGCGCGCTCGACGCCGCTCGACCGGCGGTTGACGCAGTACAGGCAGTCGTAGACGCAGTAGTTGGTGAGCAGGATTTTGAGGAGCGACACGCAGCGCCCGTCGGGCGTGTAGCTGTGGCAGATGCCCATCCCCTCTGTGGTGCCCACCCCGCCCGAGCCCGCGGCAGCGCGGCGCCCCTTCGACCCGCTCGACGCGCACGAGGCGTCGTACTTGGCGGCGTCGGCCAGCACCGCCAGCTTCGCTTCGAGCTCCACGCCATCCTCCCGTCGTCGGCCATCCCCGCTCCCCGACCCCGCGGGGACCCGCCCCGGGTGCTCCGACCAGTCGTGCTACCTAGGCGTGTACCCGAAGATCCGCCGAAAGTTAGTCGCGGGCGCCGCGGCGGGCGACCCGGGCGTGCGGTATTAGATTGCCGCCCGTTGTCCGGCACCGCCGGCTTCTTCTCGCACTCAATCCGCGCTACTCGATGCACGTCCAATACGTCGCCGTGTGCGACCACGTCCTCGTCGGGGCCGACGGCAAGCCGTCGCTCATCGGCGTCTTCAGCGACATCCAGGCGGTGCAGGTGCCGGTCACGCTGCCGCGCCTCTCGTTCGCCGCGCGCCTGCTCCTCACCGGCGACGAGACGGGCCGCACGTACAAGGCCGAAGTCGTCATCAAGGACCCCAAGGGTCAGGAACTCGCCCGTCCGGGCGGCGAGATCAACGTGCCGCAGGTGCCGGCCGGCATCGACTCGATCGCGATCGACCTGCCGATGATCTTCGACATGTTCGGGCTGCCCGAGTTCGGGCGCTACACGTTCATGCTCGAGATCGACGGCGAGGCCAAGGCCGGGGTGCAGATCGCGGTGCGCGAGGGCGCGCCCGGGCCGATGGCCTAACTGACCGCCGCGGCCGCGCGCCGGGCGGGCCGCGCGTCGGGTTAGTCTCGCACCCGGCGCCGCGCCTCGGCCCGGAGCCGCGCGACCTCGCGGTCCGCGGCCGCCTCGATGGCGGCCGCAACTTCGCGCCCGGGCCGTCCCACGACGACGCCCGGGCGCAGTGCCTTGCGCTCCGCGTCGGGCACGAGCCGCTCCACCCGTCCCCACGCGCGCGCGTCCACCACGCCGAGTGGGGCGAGGGCGGCGCCGCGCTCGCGGAAGCGCCGGAGCGTGCGGAGCACCGCGCTCACGCGCGGCGTCCACCCCGCGTCGTCCACCGCGCGCGGCGTCTCGCGCCGGGCGTCGTCGCCGAGCAGGAGTTCGCCCCACGGGCGCACGGCGTAGCGGAGCGTGCCGTCGGCCGGCGGCTCGAAGCGGAACGCCGGGCCGCCCTGGTCGGCCAGCAGCACGGTCTCGTCCTCGTCGTCCTCGTCGTCGAGTGCCCCGAGGGCGGAGACCGGCGGGTCGGCCACGAACACCGTCGCGCCGGCCGCGAGGGCGACGTCTCGCGCCACCGCCAGCTCGGCCGCCGGGATCCGCGCGGCCTCGCGGATGAGCGACGAGCCGGCCGCCGGCGCGTCGGGCCGCCCGGCGGGACCGTAGCGCACGCCACCCCGCCGGTCGACGAGGTAGGCGAGGTCGCGCACGTCGTCGGGCGGCTCGCCCGCGAGGCGGCGATTGCCCGTGGTCGCGTCGCGGACCGCGAACACCGGGCGCCCGGAGCGGCGCGCCACCGCGCGCGCGACCATCAGCTCCGCGCCGGGAACAACCGACGGCGCGGGCGCGTCGTCTGCAAACGATTCGGCCATCCCGGAATCTACCCGGGCTCGGTCCGCGGCTGGACGCGGCGCGCTGGCGCGTGGCGCACTCTGGCGCGACGTGCGGCGGCGTCGCCGGAAGCAGCGAATCGCGCCGGCTGCGCGTTCAGACGGGAGACCGCCGGGCCGACCGGCCCGTCGGCCCTCGTGCGTCCGGCGGTTCGTCCTGCCGCGTCGCCCCGCTCTGCACCGCTTTCACGCCATGTCCCGACATCCTCGCCCCGGCGGCTCTATCGTCGCGGCCCTCGCCGTCGCGGCCGCCGCCGCCCTGCCCGCCGTCGCCGCCGCGCAGGTCGGCAGCACGACCGACATCGTCACCGGCAAGGTCGTCGGCACGCAGGGTCAGCCGGTGGCGAACGCGCAGGTCACGGTCACGTCACTCGAGACGGGCGTGAGCCGCACGCGGTCGACCAACGAGAAGGGCACGTACACCGTGCTCTTTCCCGACGGCGGCGGCCGTTACCGGATCGTGGTGCGCGCGATCGGCCAGCAGCCGCGCACGCTCAACGTGCAGCGTGAGGGCGACGAGGACCGCCTCGTCGCCAACGTCTCGCTCGCCCAGAGCACCACGCAGCTCGCCCCGGTTCGCGTCACGGCCCGCGCGCCCACCAACAACGGCCGCGGCCAGGAGCCGGGCAACTCGGAGCGCACCGTCACCACCGAGCAGGCGCTCCGCCTGCCGGTCGACGCCACCGACCCCAACGCGCTCGCCGCCATCACCCCGGGCGTGATCTCCCAGGGCGGGAACGACACCACGCAGGCCGGCTTCAACGTGGCCGGGCAGCGCGCGTCGCAGAACAACGTCACCCTCGACGGCATCACCTTCGGCGGCGCGAGCTTCCCGCAGGAGGCGGTGCGCGCGACGCGCGTCATCACCAACACGTTCGACGTCGCGCGCGGCCAGTTCTCGGGCGGGCAGGTGGCGAGCACGACGCGCTCGGGCACCAACAACCTGTACGTGGGCGGCACCTACACGCTGCGCGCGCCGCAGCTGCAGGTCACTCCCGACTACACGGGCGCGTACGGCACCGGCTACACGTCCAACCAGCTCTCGGCGGGCGTGGGCGGCGCGTTCGCGCCCAACAAGGCGTTCTACTTCCTCGCGCTCCAGGGGAGCCGCCGCACCGACCCGCTCACCTCGCTGTTAGGCGCCGACCCGCGCGCCCTCGCCGGGCTCGGCGCGAGCAGCGACTCGGCGGCGCGGTTCCTCTCCGCGCTGAACACGCGCGGCATCCCGGTCAGCCAGGCGGGCATCCCCGGCACGCGCGTCAACGACCAGGTCACCGGCATCGCGCGGTTCGACTTCAACCTCTCCGAGTCGCAGACGCTCACGCTGCGCGGCGACCTCCGCTCGCAGACGCAGGACGCGACGCGCATCTCGCCGTTCGCCGTGCCGACCAACGGCGGGCAGAGCACCAACCGCGGCGGCGGCCTCTTCGCCTCCCTCTCGTCGCGCTTCCCGAACGAGGTCCTCGGCGGCGCGCTGCTCAACGAAGGGCGCGTGTACGTCAACCGCGCGAGCAACAACGCCCAGCCCTACGTCGAGATCCCGGGCGGCCGCGTGCGGGTGACCAGCACGCTCGCCGACGGCACGACCGGCATCTCGTCGTTCGGCTTCGGCTCCAACGCCGGCCTGCCCAACGAGGGGCAGACCAACTACGTCGAGGCCACGGACGAGCTGTCGCTGCTCACCGGCAACGGCCAGCACCGCATCAAGCTCGGCGGCCTGCTCAACGCGAGCCGCTTCGCCCAGCAGACGGCGACGAGCCCGTACGGCACGTACACGTACAACACGCTCGCCGACTTCCTCGGCAACACGCCGGCCCTCTTTCAGCGCACGCTCCAGGCGCCCGACGTGCGCGGCGGCGCGCTCAACCTGAACGCGTACCTCGGCGACACCTGGCGCCAGAGCCGCAACTTCCAGCTCACGTACGGCGTGCGCGTGGAAGGGACGACGTACTCGGGCGCGCCGGCCTACAACCACCCGGTCGACTCCGCGTTCGGGCTGCGCACCGACCGCTTCCCGAGCGAGCTGCGGGCGAGCCCGCGCGTGGGCTTCACGTACACGTTCTTCCCCGACAGCGCCAAGCAGGCGGCCGCGCAGGCGCGCCAGGCGGCGACCGGGGCGCCGTCGCTCTTCCGCGGCGGCCCGACGCTGTTCGTGCGCGGCGGCGTCGGCGAGTTCCGCGGGCGCGCGCCGACGCAACTCTTCTCCGCCGCGCAGCAGGGCTCCGGCCTCCCCGGCGATCAGACGCAGATCACCTGCCTCGACCCCGTCGGCCCGGACTACTCGGCGATCCTCGCGAGCGGCGTGTCGGCCATCCCGACCACCTGCACGCAGCGCCCCGGGACCCTCTTCCCGGGCGCGGTCGCCTCGAGCGCGGTGCCCTCGGTGACCGCGTTCGCGCCCGACTTCCGCTCCCCCCGCTCGGTGCGCGCGTCGTTAGGCGTCACGCGCCGCTTCTGGGAGCGCTGGACCGCGGGCCTCGACGCGAGCTACGCGTGGGGCGTCGCGCAGTACGGCGTGACCGACGCGAACCTCAACACCGCCGCGGGGTCGGGCTTCACGCTCGCGCAGGAGGGCAACCGGCCGGTGTTCGTCTCGCCGACCGCGATCTCGCCGCTCACCGGCGCGACGTCGCTCGCCGCCAGCCGTCGCGACGCGGCGTTCGGCCAGGTGCTCGACGTGAGCTCGGGGCTGCGCTCGCGCAACGCGCAGGTCACCGCGTCGCTCAACGGCATCAGCTCGCGCGGGGCGATCTTCAACCTGTCGTGGACGGTCGCGCGCAACCGCGACCAGAGCTCGTACGCGTTCGGCCCGCCGGCGTTCGGCTACCAGCAGACGCCCACGCGCGGCAACCCCAACCTGCTGCCGTTCGCGAGCGCCGACCAGGACATCCGGCACAACCTGATCGGGACCGCGACGTTCCCGCTCAACCCGTCGTTCGAGGTCACCGGCATCGGCCGCCTGACGAGCGGCGCGCCCTACACGCCGACCGTCAACGGCGACGTCAACGGGGACGGCGCGCGCAACGATGCGGCGTTCGTCTTCGACCCGAAGGCGCCGGGGCTCGACCCCGCCCTCGCCGCCGCGATGCAGCAGGTGCTCGCGAGCGCGCCGAGCTCGGCGCGGGCGTGTCTCGAGTCGCAGCTCGGTCAGGTGGCCGGGCGCAACAGCTGCCGCGGGCCGTGGGTGCCGGGGCTCGACGTGCAGTTCAACTACAAGCCCGACCGCCTCGGCCTGCAACGCCGCCTCACGATCTCCGCCACGCTGCTCAACACGCTCGCCGGGCTGGACCAGCTCTTCCACGGGTCCAGCAACCTGCGCGGCTGGGGGCAGCAGGTGCGCCCCGACCAGACGCTGCTCGCGATCAACGGCTTCAACCCGACGACGCAGACGTACTCGTACACGGTGAACCAGCGCTTCGGGAACACGACCGGCCAGGCCTCCGTGTTCCGGCAGACGTTCCAGCTCGGCATCCAGGCGCGATACGTCTACGGCGCGAACCCCTTCGGCGCGTTCGGCTTCGGGGGCGGCGGTCCGGGCGGTGGCGGTCCGGGCGGCGGGGGTGGCGGGGGCGGTCCGCTCGCCGGCCTGCTCGGCGGCGGACAGGGCGGAGCCGCACCCAGCACCGCGCTCGCCGCCAGCCTGAACCCGGCCGCGAAGCTCATCGACCTGCGCGACTCGCTCGGCCTCGACTCCGCGCAGGTGCGCAAGCTCGAGCCCGTGCGTGACTCGCTCGCGGCGCGCTACCAGCGGTTCCGAACCGACCTGCGCGCGAAGGTCCAGAAACTCGGCAGCAACCCCGACCCGGCGGTCATCTTCTCGACCATCCGTCCCGACCTCGCCCGCGGCCGCCAGCTCCTCGAGGAGGCCGTGCAGCAGTCGCAGGCGATCCTCACGCCCGCGCAGTGGGCCAAGGTGGGCGACGACGTCAAGAACCCGTTCCGCCAGGCGTTCGGCGGACCGCCCGGCGGCGGGCGACCGTAAGTTCGTCGCGCGTCGGTCGGGTGCCCGCCCGCGGCGTGAGTCGTCACCTGCTCATGCCCGCCGCGACCCATGCCCGTTCGTCGTTCGACAGCTATCGCCCCGAACCTTCGTGCCCTGCGGCGGCGGGAGGTCGGACCGACGGCGTTCCGACCCACGTCCGCGACGCGGCCGTCGCGCGCGCGAACGCGCTGCTCGCGGTCACGGGGGCGCTGGTCCGCGCCGCCACGCCCGAAGCGGTCGCGGCGGTCGTCATCGAGCACGCGGCGCGGGCGCTCGGCGCACGCCGCGGCGCGGTCGCACTGCTCGCCGCCGATCCCGACGGACCGGGCCAGGTGCTCAACGTCGTCGCCTCGTGCGGGTACAGCGCCGAGGCGATGGCGAGATACGCGCGGATCCCGCTCGCGTCCGAGTTCCCGCTGAGCGACGTGGTCCGCAGCGGCGAGCCGCTGCTCCTCACGTCGGCGGAGGCGCGCCGCGCCCGGTATCCGCACCTCGCGCCGCTCTCGCAAGAGAACGGCGACGGCGCGATGGTCGCCGTGCCGCTGCTCGCCCCGGGCCTCGACGGCGCGACCCCACAGGCGGTCGGCGCGCTCGGCTTCAACTTCGACGAGGCACGCACCTTCGCGCCGGAAGATCGGGCGTTCCTTCTCGCGGTCGCGCAGCAATGCGCGCAGGCGGTCGAACGCGCACAACTCTACGCGGCCGAGCGCGCCGCGCGCGCCGAGGCCGAAGCCGCGCGCGCGCGCGCCGAGAGCGCCAACCAGAGCAAGAGCCAGTTCCTGGCCAACATGAGCCACGAACTGCGCACGCCGCTCAACGCGATCGCCGGCTACGTGCAGCTACTCGACATGGGACTGCACGGCCCGGTGACCGACGCGCAGCGCGACGCGCTCGCCCGCGTCGACCGCGCCCAACGCCATCTCCTCGGCCTGATCACCGACGTGCTCAACTACGCCAAGCTCGAGAGCGGGCGCGTGGAGTACGACGTCAAGCCGGTCGCGATGGCGGAGGTCGTCGAGCAGGTGGCGCCGCTCGTCGAGCCGCAGCTCGCGGCGAAGGGCCTCCTGTTCGAGCGCCCAACACCGGCCGAAGGGGAGCACGAGGTGTGGGCCGACCGCGAGAAGCTGGTTCAGGTGATGGTGAACCTGCTCTCGAACGCGGTGAAGTTCACGCCCGAGGGAGGGCGGGTGCGGGTGGCCGTGCTCACGCGCACCGCGGTACGCGACGCGACGCGCGGCGGGGTCGCGTTCGTGCGCGTCACGGACTCGGGAATCGGTATCCCGCGCGAGCGGCAGGAGTCGGTGTTTCAGCCGTTCGTGCAGGTACGCGCGGGGTACACCCGCGCGCATGAGGGCACGGGGCTCGGGCTCGCGATCGCGCGCGACCTGGCGCGGGGAATGGGCGGGGACCTGCGGGTGAGGAGTCGAGAAGGGCGCGGGTCGACGTTCACCGTGACGCTGCGGTTGGCCGGCTGAGGCGGCCGCGACGACGCGACCACGCGCGCCGTCACGGCCCGCCGGCGCCGCCCGGTCGTCCCGCTCCTCTTCCTCCGCCCACCCCGCCGCGGGGCGGCCGCTTCACGCTCTCCGGCACCCGCGCCCACTGCTCGGGCGTCAGCACTCCCTGTGCGGCCGTCAACGTCGCGGCGGCGTTCGCCCTCGCGCGCTGCAGCAGCGGCGCGATCGTGGCGAACGCCTGCCGCGGGTCGGGCGCGCTCTGTGCCGCGGCGAGGCGCGCACGCAGCGAGTCCGCGAGTGGCGCGTTGCGGGCGCGGAGCGAATCGCGGAGGGTCGTGAGGCTCCCGAGCTGCGGCGGCGTGAGCGCGAGCGAATCGCGGAGCGCGAGGATCGTGTCGATCGGGTTGGGGACCAGCCGCGCGAAGCGGTCGTTGAACGCCGCGGACGCGTCGGCACCCCTGGCGCCGGGATCGCCGAACACCTGACGCAGCCGGTCGCGCGCCGGGTCGGGTCCGATCGCCAGGCGCGCCTGGAGGCCTAACGAGAACGGAACGCGGAACGCGTTCGCCCCCGCGCCCGTCTGTCCGAAGCGCTCGTTGACCGTGTAGAGGAACTGTCGCGACGCGGGGTCGAAGCCTCGCACCGTGAGCAGCGTCGCGTCCGGGCGTCCCGGGTTGCCCCAACCCTGCACGTTGTTGGAGCCGTGGACCAGCTGGTCGAGCCCGGAGAGGAAGTTGGTCGTCGACACCGAGAGCGACAGGCGGCGGTCGAGCCCGAACACGGTCGGGCGGATGTTGGCCTGAAAATCGAGCGAGGGGGTCCACGGGCCCGTGCAGCTGTTGCGCGCCGCGACGAGGCCGAGCTGCGAGGTGAGGCAGCGGCGCACGCTCGCCGGCGCCGCGGCCAGCACGCGGCGCATCCCGCCCGCGACCGCCGTGTCCGACGCGGCCGCCGGGTTGAACACGAACGCCTGGTCGTCGCGCGCGCCGTCGCCGTTGATGTCGTTGCCGACGAGTGGCGTGAACGGCGCGCCCGAGTTGAGGCGGGCGATCGACGTCAGCTCGACCGTCGACGTGATCGGGTAGGTGATCGTCGCGAGGAGCTGGTGCCGGCGCTCGAGGTCGCTGGTGGCGCGCTGCACGAGGTTGGGGTTGCCGGGCGTGGTGCCCGCGACCCCCGCGCCGCCTAACGATCCCGGGAACGACGACTCGTCGGTCGAGCGCGTGAACGTGTAGCTCGCGCTCAGGAGGAGGCCGCGCGCGGTGCTCGTGTTGACGCCGAGCGTGGCCTGCTTGGTGTCGGACCGCAGCCCGCTCGTCGTCTGGAGGACGCGGCCGAAGGCGGGGTCGACGCGCGAGTTGAACAGCGAGAGCGCCCCGGTCGCCGGCACGATGCTGGACGCGGGCACGTACACGGGCCGACCGCCCTCGGCGGCGAGCGTGAACTGCGGCGCCGTGTTCAGGTTGAGGTCGCGGAACCCGTACTGCGCCACGCCGAGCGCGTAGTTGAGGTCGAGCGAGACGGCGGTGCGCTCGCCGACCCGCCGCTGGCCGCCGAGCGAGGCGCGCCATGCGCGCGGCGCCTGGAACCCCTGCCCGATGACGACCGCATTGGGGCGGGCGCCAGTGCCCGGCGCGCCCACCGGAATGCCGTCGATCGGAACGTCGACGCACGACGACGGAATGGCCGCGGGGTCGCTCGTCCAGTCGCCGTAGTCGGGCGCGGGCACGGCCGCCCCGGTGCAAACGAGTTGCGACTGCGTGGCGAGGAACCCCGGCGCGCCCTGCGCGGCGGCGAACAGTCCGGCAGGCGCCAGCCCGCGGAACTCGCCGATGCCGCCGCGGATCACCGTCGTCGGACCGCCGGTCCGACCGCCGCCGAAGCCCCCGCCGAATCCGCCACCCCCGCGGCCACCGAAGCCGCCGCCCCCGCCACCCCCGCGTCCGCCCGCATCGGGCGCGCCGCCTTGCGCGCCCGGTGCGTCGGCGTTCGCGTTCGGCGCGGAGGCGCGGACTGGCGCCCAGGTGAAGCCGATGCGCGGGCTCAGGTGCGTCTCGGTGGGGAACGCGCCCGTCCGCACGCCGAACGCCGAGTCGAGCGCGGCGTTCGCCGCGGGCGGGTGGGTGTAGTTGGAGTGCTCGACGCGGAGCCCGTAGGTCAGCTGCACGCCCTGGCCGGCGCGCCACGTGTCACCCGCGTAGACGGCCGCGTTCACCGACCCGCCCAGGCGCTGCGTGGGCGAGAGCGTGCGGGTGAACTGCGAGGGCTGGTCGGCGAGGAAGTTGGCGAGCGACGAGAACGTGTAGGTGCCGAGGCTGTTGGTCGCCGTGGTCTGGTCGAGGTCGCTCACGTTGAGCAGGGCGCCGAGCTTGACGCGGTGCGGCCGGCCGGCGGGGATGAACGACAGCTCCTCGGTGCCCTCGAACGCCGTGTTGTTGCTCGCCTGCGGCAGCGAGGCGTTGCCGCCGAACTGTAGCACCGTCGCCCCGACGCCCCCGGCGGTGCCGGCAGCCCCCGGCAGCGCGGAGATCAGCTGCACGCGCCCAGCGGGCGCGTCGAGGTACGCGTCGGTGGCCTGCTTGCCCAACGAACGGTAGGCGCGCACCTCGTTGATCAACGCGCCGGCGAAGAGTCCGTCGGTGGCGGTGAACTGCGACGTGAGCGAGCCGAACACGCCGCCGCCGCTCTGGCTCTGCGTGCCTCCCGCCGAGGGAAGGCCGAGTGCGGAGATGCGCGTCGCGTCGGCGCTCGTACGGCGGGCGTCGAGACGCAGCGTGAGCGTTTCGCTCTGCGTCAGCACGGCGTCGACGCGCGCGAAGAGCTGGTCGCTGTTGGTGGTGCGTCGCGACGGTATCCCGGCGAGCGTCGGCGCCACGCCGTACTGCGACAGGCCGCCGAGGAAGCGCGCCGCCGAATCGGGACTCACGCCGAGGCGCTCGAGCGTCGTCGCGTTCGCCGTCGTGAGCGACTGAATCGGGTCGTAGCGTTCACGCAGCTGGAACGCGCCGAAGACGAACAGGCGGTCCTTGATGATCGGTCCGCCAATCCCGCCCGAGAAGCTGTTCTGCAGGTAGCTCTGGCCGAACGCGCCCGCGCCAGCCGGCGACCACGCGAGGCTCGGATTGCGGTACTGCTCGGTGAAGCTGCCCTGAAGCAGGTTCGTCCCCGAGCGCGTGGTGCTCGCGATCTGCCCGCCCGAGAACTGCCCGCGCGCGACGTCGTACGTGCTCGTGATCACGCGCGTGTTGCGTACGGCGTCCTGCGGGATCGAGCTGGACCCGAACGAGATGCCGTCGAGCGTGACGTTGTTCTGGTCGGTGCGCTGCCCCGCGACCGAGAAGCTGTTCGCCGTCGAGTCGGTGCCCGTGATGCTCACCACACCCGGCGCGAGTGCGGCGAGGGCGGTGAGGTCGCTCGCGTCCTCGATCGGCAGGCGCAGCACCTGGTCGGGGGTGAGCAGGCGCTCGGTCGAGCCCGGGGACGGGCGGTCGTTGCCGCGTCCCGCGTTGCGCTGGCCGCGGACGACGACGCGGTCGAGCGTCGGCGTGCCGCTCGCGCCGGGCGTGCCCAACGTGAGGTTGGCGATCAGCTGGTCCTCGTCCACCTGTCGCTGGACGAGCACCGTGCGCGGCGCGAGGCCGATGCTGCGCGCCGAGAGCTGGTAGCGCCCGCCGCCTTCGGGGAAGACGATCACGTAGCGTCCCTTGGCGTCGGTCTGGCGCGTGCGGGCGACCTGCGTCTCGACCGACGTGACCGTGACGGTCGCGCCGGCGAGCGGCTTGCCCGCGGGGTCGCGGATCGTGCCGGTGAGCACGTCGGTGGTCGTGCCGACCTGCGCCGCTGCGGCCGCGGGCGCGGCGAGCGCGGGGGCGGCGAACACGGCGACGGCCGCGAGCCAGGGGCGGACGCGGCGCGCGGAACGGCGCATGGAGCGGGGCATGCGAGAGCGGGGCATGCGAGAGCGGGGCATGCGAGAGCGGGGCACGCGACGGCGGGCGTGAACGGGCGCTACACTGGAAGGGCAGGAGAGGGGCGCGCGGCGCGTGCCGATTCCGTCCCGCCCTGCACACGCCCCACCGTCGGCCCGCGTTTACCCGCGACGGCCGGTGGCCGCACCTCTCGAACGCCGCGATCGAACTCGTGGTTGAAGGCCACGCTTAAACGCTGTCCGACGGCTCCGCGTCTTCTCGACAGGAGCGCTCGACCGCACCCTCGAGCGCTCCGCCGTCGCGCAGCACGCCACGGTCCTTCGCTGCGGTGCGACCCCCACCCGTAGCTTTCGCGAGTCCCGCCATGATCTCGATCCTCCGTTTTCCCCACCGCGTCGCGTTCGCCGCGGCGATCGCCTCGATCTGCTGCGCCGCGCCGGCCGTGCTTGCCGCGCAGGCAGGCGACCAGCCCCCAGCGGGCCAGCCGCCGGCCGGCGGTCCGGGCCGCGGCGGCATGGGCATGCGCGGCATGGGCATGCTGATGCAGGGCATCACGTTGAGCGACGCGCAGCGCGCGCAGCTCGACTCGGTGCAGGCCGCCGGCCGCACGCGCATGCAGGCCATGCGCAGCCAGATGATGCAGGGCGGCCCTCCGGACAGCGCGACGATGATGCAGTTCCGCCACGAGATGGAGTCGCAGCGCACGGCCATGCGCGCCATCCTCACGCCCGATCAGCAGAAGACGTTCGACGCCAACCTGGCCAAGATGCGCGAGCAGGGCCAGCAGCGGATGCGCGAGGGCGGCCAGGGCGGGATGGGCGGCCCCGGGCACGGCTGACCGCGCTCCGCGCAGCCCGTCTCGCAAGCGGTGGCTGCCGCTGACGCGTTTGCCGCGGACGTTCCTCCCGCGGGCGCGCCGCCCGCGGACGTCTCCGACGCCGTCCTCGTCGAGGGGGCGGTGGCGGGCGACCGCGGCGCGTTCGGCCTCCTCGTGCGGCGGCACCTCGCCGCGGCACGCGGTGCCGCCCTGTCGGTACTCGGCGACCCCACCGACGCCGACGACTGCGCGCAGGACGCGTTCGTGACCGCGCTGACGCGCATCGAGGAGTGCCGCCCGGCGGAGAAATTCCGCCCCTGGCTCCTCGTCATCGTGCGCAACCGCGCCATCGACCTGCGGCGCCGTGCCCGCGTGCGCCGCGCGGAATCGCTCGACGACGACGAGCGCGCGGCGAGCCTCTCGGGCGCGCTGGCCGCGTCGACCGGTGGGGGCGTGCTCGACGCGGCCGAACGGGCCGACGCGCGCGACCATCTGCGCGCCGCGCTGGCGTCGCTGACCGAGACGCGCCGGTCCGTGGTACTGCTGCACGACGTGGAGGGGTGGACCCACCGCGAGATCGGAGACCATCTAGGGATCGCCGAGGGGACCGTGCGTGCGCACCTGTTCTGGGCGCGGCGCGCACTCCGCGAGCGGTTGAGCGCCGAGTGGCGGCGCGGAGCTGACCGATGACGGACCACAGAGCCGACGACATGGCCCCTACGGACCTCGATCCGGTGACGGACGCGCAACTCGCGGCCGAGCCGCCGCCTCCCGAACTCGGCGCGTACGCGCGCAGCGCGGCGGAGTACGACGCGCTCGCGCGGCGGATCGAGGCCGCGGCTTCGGCCGAACTCACCCGCCGCGCCGCGCTTCGGGGCGGCCGTCCGCCGCTCGTCGTCGTCCGCACGACGCACGCGGCCGGGCGCGTCGCGGGTCGCGCGCGCGGACGCGACGAGCTGACCCCTCTCTTCGCGCGGGCGCTCCGCCCGGCCCTGTTCGCGGCGGCGGCGGCCGGGCTGCTGGCCGTGGGACTCGCGCGCTTGGGAACGGGCCCCGGCTCCGCGACCGGGCAGGAACTCAGCGACGCGTCGGCGGTCCAGGCGCTCAGTCTCCACGATCCGAGCGCGCAGTGGCCCGACCAGGCGCGTGCGCCGAGCGTCGACGCGCTCGGCCGCGCGATCGGGCTCGGGGGCGCTCCGTGACCCTAGCCGACGGTGGGGACGCGGGGCCGTCACCGGCGGCGCCGAACACGCGGTGGCTCGCCGCGCTCGCGATGCTGCTCGTCTTCCTGGCGGGGGCAGGCACGGGTTGGGGAGTCGGAACGCGATTCGGCGCACGCGGCCCACGCCGCGGGCCACGCGACGAGATGTTGCTCGACGGCGGACCGATCGCGAGCTACGGCTTGAGTGCGCCACAGCGCACGCGGATCGACAGTGTGCTCGTGGCGCGCCGCGGACAGATCGACGGGTTCTGGCGCGGCCCCGGACAGTCGCTGCGGGCGATCCTCGACTCGACGCGCGCGGACGTCCGCGCGGTGCTCACGCCCGAGCAGCGTGTCCGGTTCGACTCGGCGCACGCCGAGCACGAGCGGCGGATGCGCGGCCGGTTCGGCCCGGGCGGCCCGGGCGGCCCGGGCGGCGGCCCGGGCGGGCCCGGCGCCGATCCCGCGAGAGGACCGCGGCCGTAAGCGGGCGGTCAGACGCGTCGACAGGCGGTGGTGTGATGGGACTGCCGGACGCGGCGATCCGCGCAGCGGTCCGGCCCCACGCGAATCGCGAGGGCCGCGCCGGTCGCTCGCTCCTCAGAAGCGGGCGCGGACGCCGGCGGTGAAGGTCCGCCCGGGAAGCGTGGTGAGATTGTCCGGCTCGCCGCGCTGCTGACCGAGCAGGTTTTCACCGGTCAGGACCACTGAGAGGCCGCGCGTGAGTTCGCGCAGGATGTCGGCACGGAGCCGCGTCTCGCCCGCGTAGGTGCGCCAGTACGCGCGCAGTGCGGGGCCGGTGAGCGCCGAATCCGCGCGCCCCGCGCCGACCGCCTGTACGAGTGCAACGCGGTCGTAATTGATCCAGTTGGCCGCGCGCGCGAGCCCGACCGTGGTGGCCCAGCCCGCAATGCGCCAGTTCGCCGTGGCGCCGAACGTCCACCGCGGCACCTCGAGCACCCGGTCGCCCGCGCGTAGCTCGCCGCTATAGGTGTCCGCGGTGTGCGTCACCCGGCTGTCGACGTACGCGACCGTGGCCCCGAACGTCAGCACGCCGCGGCCGGGGCGCGTCGCACGGAGCTGCGTCTCACCTTCGAACCCGCGATTGCTGATCGCCCCGACGTTCTGCAGCTCGTAGGCGAGACCTTTCGGACCGTAGCGGTGGCCGTCCGAATCGGCGTCGGACCACGTGCCCGCCCAGTCGGCGGACGGCTCGGTCCACCGCCGGTCGTGGTCGCGCCCGCTCGGCGCGAGTCCGACCTGCTGGATCAGGTTGGACGCGTGTTGGTCGTAGCCGGTGACGTGCAGCGCGAGCGTCGTCGCCGCCCCGCCCTCGCGCGCGGCGCGGCCCAGGAACAGGTCGGCGCCGGCCTCGACACCGGTCTGCGATTCCGGTGCGAGAGACGACGGGAGTGCGCCGCCGCCGATGGCGTGCCACGAGAGGGTGCGCGCCTCGTTGCGGGCCGGCTTGAGCCCGCTGCCGTACGCCCCGCGCAGCTTGAGCGTCGCGCCGCCGAGGGTCCGCACCGCCGACACCCCGAGCGACGGGAGTAGCGCGGTGCGGCTCGCGGCGGTGAAGCCGTCGTTGCGTTCGCCCCGAAGGCCGGCCGTGACGAACAGCGCGTCGCGGAGCGCGACCGTGGTCTGTCCCACGAGTCCGGCCGTGCTCAGCCAGGTCACCGGCGTAGACGTCGTGAGTCCGCCGTGCGCGTATCCCGAGGTCGGCGTGGTCTGGGGGAGCGGCGTGCCGCCGGACTGCGACATGCCGTAGGGGCTGTCGTATTGCGTGCCGTCGCGCAGCAGGCCGTAGTCGGCGATGCCGGTCACGGTCACGGCAACGTCGCGCGCCGGGTCGTACGTGGCGGTGGTGCTCGCCCGGAGCGTGCCACGGGCGGCCGAGCCGCGCGCGCCCTGCTGCGTCGTGTCCGCACCCGCCGGGAGCGCGGCGACCGAAGGGGCAGCCATGCCCGACAGGTGGTACGCGTCCACGCCTGCGGTGAACGTCTGCGTCCAGCGCCCCCCCGCCGTGCGCACCTGGTTGGCCGCGAGCGTGAGTTGGGTGATGTGCTGCATCGCCGCGATGGCCTGCGACGCGGCGACGGCAGACCCGAGTCCGCTGGTGTCGCTCGGCGGGGTGATCGCGTCGGCCAGTCGCGCGGTGAGCGTGAGCACGCCGTTCTGCCCGATGCGGCGTGCGTTGCCGAGCGCGTTGAACTGGTACGCGGTCCGTCCCGGAACGACCGGTCCGAGCGTGGCGAAACCGAGTGACAGCCCACCGGTTTGCGCGCCAGAGCCCGCGCGCAGCGTGAGTCCCTGGTCCTGCGAGAACGCGGGGCGCGGCGCGAACGCCGTGGCTGCGGCGCCCACGCCGCTGCGAAGCGTGACGTCGCGCCCGCCGTTGGCCGCGCCGTCGTGTCGCGTGACGATGTTGATGACGCCGCTGATCGCGTCCGCCCCGTACAGCGCGGCCCCCTGCGGTCCGCGGATCACCTCGATCCGTTCGATCTGGTCGGGCATGAGCGAGGTGACGAACAGCGGGTTCGCGACCTCCACCCCATCGATGTAGAGCTTGGGCGTGGTGAGGCCGAACGAGCTCGCGCCGCGCAGGCCGGCGTAGCGCGCGAGCAGCGTGGTCGTGGGCTGCGTCCAGACCCAGAGCCCCGGGATCACCCCGTCGAGCGCCGTCGAGAATGCGGTGGTCGCGCGCGCGCCGAGCGCGGTGCCGTCGACGACCGAGAGTGCGACCGGGAGCCCGCGCGCGGGCGCGCCGGCTGCACTCCCAGTGACGACCACGCGGTCGAGCACGGCCGGCCGCGACGCCGATCCGACCCCGTCACCGGCTGCGTGCGCCGACGGGGTCAGCACGATCTGTCCGCCGCCCACCGACACCGCTTCGAGGCCCGTGCCGCGAAGCAGTTCGTCGAGCGCGGCCAGCGGCGGTGCGTTGGGCGCGGGCTCGCACACCGCGCGGTCGACGTCTAGGAGCTCGCGGCTGTACGAGAGGCGTGCGTGCGCCGCTGCGGCAATACGGTCGAGTGCGTCGCGCAGCGAAACCGGCGTGCACGCGGCGGCCTGCGCGCCGGCCCTCACCGGACCCGCGACGAGAGCCAGCATCGTGGTCGCGCGCGCCGCGCGCGCGGCACGCACCCGCCGGCGCCGGGCGCGCCGGCGCGACGTCGCCGAAAACGGCACGCGGCTCAGTGGGACGGCGCGGCCTCCCGCACCACGACGGTATCGCCGTGGCGATCGAGGCGCGCCCCGGTGGCGAGTTCGATCACGTGCAGCACCGCGCCGGTCGACTCACCCGCGAAGGTGGCCGTGAGGTGGCGCTGCGCAACCGCCGAGTCCGCGAAGCGCAGATCGATGCCGTACCAGCGACGCAGCGCGCCGGCCACGTCGCCGAGCGGGGCGTCGCGGAAGACGAGGTGGCCGGTGGTCCAGGCGGTGTCAGACCCGACGTCCGCACCACGCGCGACGACGGCCGCCGCGGCCGGCGCGCCGCTGGTCGCCGCGGCGACGCGGCCGCGGTCGCCAGCGCGGAGGAGCACACCGTCCCGCTCGGTACCCGGGCTCGCCGGACCCGCCGCCTGCAGGCGGACGACTCCCGTCGTCACCGCGACGTCGACCGGTTGGCCCGGGGTGCCGCCGGCGCGGACCACGAACGCGGTGCCAACGTCGTGCACGATCGCGTCGCCCGCCGCCACCTCGAACGGGCGCTGGTCGTCGTGCACGACGCGGAAATACGCCTCGCCCGTGAGGTGGACGCGCCGCGCCGCGCCGCCGTAGCCGGCCGGCACGTCGAGCGTGCTCGCCGGGCCGAGCACGACCGCGGACCCGTCGGCGAGGGGGAGCACCCGGCGCTCGCCGACCGCCGTCACCACGTGCTGCGCGACGGTCGTACCGCCCGCGCCCGAATCGGTCAGGGTGCGGCCGACCCGTCCACCCGTCCGCCACCAGGCGAGCCCAGCGGTGAGCATCGCCGCGGCTGCCACCAATCCGGCCGCACGCCGCCACGCCGGCACCGGCCGGGGCATGACCAGCTGCCGCGGCGTGGCACGCGCCGGTTCGGAGGCGGGCGGGCGGGGCGCTCCGCCGCGCACGACCGTGAGTTGCGGACCCGTGAGCTGCGAACCCGTGAGCTGCGAACCCGTGAGCTGCGGGATCGCGATCTGCGGCCCGGTGCTCTCGCGCGCAGCGGTCGCGGCCGGGGCGCGGTCGAGGAGCGCGGCGCGCCGTACCCGCGCCAGTGCGGCTTCGACGTCGACCACACGCCCCGATCCATCCGCGCCCTCGGCGCGCGACACGTCGGCGAGGGCGGACGGCGTGAGCACGCGTCCGAGCGCCGCAACCCGCGCCGCCTCGTCGGGACGCGCGGCGAGCCAGGCGCGCGCGGCGTCCTCGCGCGCGCGCTCGTCGGCGTTCGCCGCGGGCTCGCCCGCGACGAGGCGCGCGATCGCCGTCCAGTCCGGCCCGGTTCCCTCGGGAACCGGCCGGTCCGGCGACGCGCTCGACGAAGGTTCGCGACCGTTCATGCCCTTGTACACACAGGAGGCGAACGCTACCCCTACGCGGGCCCGCTCGGTAGCCGGTCGTCGCCTTCTTCCGTCCGCCCTGTTGCATTCCGACGCTTCACCGCTCGACGAAGACGACTCGCCGATCGAGGACGACCGCGCCCTGCTCGCCCGCCTCCGCGAGGGGGCCGACGACGACGCGGGACCATCCGCGGCATTCGACGCGATCTTCCGGCGCTGGTACGCCCCGCTCGTCGGCGTCGCCGACCGGATGCTTCGCGACGCCGCGGCGGCGGAGGAGCTCGCACAGGACGTCCTGCTCGAGTTGTGGCGTCGGCGCACGACGCTCGACACGGGCGACGAGCCGGGCCCCTATCTGATCCGCGCGGTGCGGAACCGCGCGCTCAACCGGCTGCGTCACGCCCGCGTCGCGGCGCGCGCGGCTCCGATGCTCGCCGTCGACGAGGCAGCGCCCGGCGCGAGCCCCGCCGCCCAGGCCGTCGAGGGCGAACTGGCCGCGGCGATCGACGCGGCGGTCGCGGCGCTCCCCCCGGGCTGCCGGCGGGTGTTCCTGCTCAGCCGCGCCGAGGGTCTTCGATACAGCGACATCGCGGCGCGGCTCGGCATCTCCCCCAAAACCGTCGAGGCGCAGATGGGGCGTGCCCTCCGCTTGCTCCGCGCCCGGCTCGGCCCGTGGCTGCCGGGCGGGGACGAGGGATCGGAGTAGGGGGCCCGTTTCGGACGCGTGTGTTGGACGCAGCGCCGCCCAGGCGATCACGCGCAAGTGACCATGCGCAGGTGACCAGGCGCCGCGCCGTCCGCTTTCACCAGATCCCAACTTCCGGAGCCGTTCCGCATGTCCCGCTTCCCCAAGCTCGTCGTCGGCGTCGCAGCGTTGGGCGGCGTGCTCGCCGCCGCGTGCAGCGACACCGCCACTGCGCCCTCGGCCGCCGCGGCCGCGACGTCGTCCGCCCTTCTCTCGACCGCGTTCACCAGCGCGACACCCGGTTATGACATGGTGTCGAGCAGCTTCGACGCGAGCGGAAACACCGGCTCGTTCGGCCCGGGTGGACACGGCGGCCACGACGGGGGCGGCGACGGCGGCCTTGGCTTCAGCGCCTTCATGGGCGGCGGGCTCGGCGGTGAGTTCGCCGGCCTTGGCGGCTTCGGGCCGGGCTTCGGCCGCGGCGAGTTCGGCAACCCGTTCGGCGGCGCCCCAACCACCAGCTGCACGTTCGCGGCGAGCACGGGCCGCATCACCTGCGCGCCGACCACTCTCAACGGCCTGACGATCTCGAGCTACGCGATCTACACGACCGCGGCGGGCGCGACCCAGCAGGCCCTCGACACCACGACGAACACCGCCGTGACGCACGTCGAGGTGAGCGGGACGACGACGTTCACCCCGCGTGATCACCACGGCTTCGGCCACGGCTTCGGGCCCGACAGCGCGCGCGTGACCGTGGCGACGGCGACGAGCACGGTCAGCACCGTGAGCGATCGCACCGTCGTCGGCCTCGCCGGCGGCAGCGCACAGCGCACGGTCAACGGCACCTCGGCCGGGCAGGAATCGACCTCCGGCACACTCAGCGACAGCACCAAGTTCAGCGCTACGCGCGTCATGGGCGATACGACGACCGGGTTGGTGATCCCGGTCAAGACCGGGTCGGGCGTGTATCCCACGGCCGGTACGGTGATCCGCGCCACCCAGGCGACCGTCACCCTCGCCGGCGGGTCGGCGACGACGACCAAGCGCCGCGAGGTCGTCACGTACGACGGCTCGGCCACCGCGAAGGTCGTCATCGTGCAGAACGACACGACCAAGAACTGCACGCTCCCGCTGCCGCGCGGCCGCCTGAGCTGCTCGTGATCGGCGGCTGACTACGGCACACGGACGGGGAGCGCGGGGTAGTTTGCCGCGCTCCCCGTCCGTTCCCCTCGCAGCCTGCCGCTTCCATGTCGCACCGCTTCTCTCGCGTGACCCCGGTCGTGGTCGCGTTCGCCGCGCTCGCCGGCGCCGCCCTGCCCGCGCGCGCGCAGTTCAGCGGTGGCCGTTCGCGCGGCGGCGGCGACAACCGGGATAGCGCGGACGCACGTCCCAAGCGCGATCCGAACACCATCAATCTCGTCGACGTGGTGCTCGAGCGGCGTGCGGACCTGGGGCTCAACCCGGAGCAGGTCGGGCGCGTGAGCGCGGCCAAGGTGCGCCGCGATGCGGCGGTCGACACGCTCAGCGCGCGCGCCGCCTCGCTCAAGCCGCCGAGCGATCCGAACGTGTGGACGACGATGAGCGACAGCGATCGGGTCGCCATGCGCGATCGGCTGCGCGCGCGGGCGGCCGCGCTCCGTGCGCAGCGCGACGCCGAGGCGCAGGCGCGCGAGGACGCGCTGGCCGCGCTGAATCCGGAGCAGCGGGCGCGCGCCGCGAAGATGGAGGACGACATGCGCCGCAGCGCGTTCGCCGAGGCGCAGTTGAGCGGCGCGGCGCGGAGCGCACCGCGCGGCGGCGGGGGCATGTCGGGCGGGCGTATGGGCACGCCGTAAGCAGTACGGTGCGGGTGCGAAGGCGGCGGCGCTAAACGCTTCGCCGCCGCCGTGCGTTGACGTGTCGAAGGCCGGGCGGTGCGCGTCACCGCTCGGCCGCATTCGCCTGCACCCCCGCCATGCTCTTCGCTGCTCAACTGCCCGCGACGCTGCCGCCGGTCGCGAGCGATCTCGTCGCCGCGCCCGGAACGCTCGCCTCCGACAGCGCGACCGGCCGCCCGATCTCGCTTGCCGACGCCATCAAGACGGCGCAGCGGGCCGCGCCCGGCGCCATCCAGGCGCGCGGCCTCGTGCGCGCCGGCAGCGTCGCCCTCCGGGGCGCGTACGCGCAGTTCCTCCCCGCCGTGCAGGTCACGGGCGGGCTCACGCGCCAGATCAACGTCACGCAGCGCGTCAACACGCAGACGGGCGAGATCGTGAGCGGCGCGTACCAGACCACGACCGGGTTCACGGCGTCGCTCACCCTGTTCGACGGCTTCAGGCGCGTGTACGACGTGCGCGCCGCGCGGGCGCAGGAGGCCGCCGCCGGCGCAAACACCCAGTCGACCGGGGCGAGCCTCGCCCTCTCGGTCAAGCAGCAGTACTTCGCCGCGCTGGCCGCACGCGAGACCGAAGCGGCCGCGCGCGACCAGCTCGCCCAGGCGCAGACGCAGCTCACCCTGGCCACGGTGCGGCTCCGCGCCCAGACCGCCACGCGCAGCGACTCGCTGCAGGCGGTGATCGCCGTCGGGCAGGCGCAGCTCGCCGCGATCACCGCCGCCAGCAACCGGGCCAACGCCGACGCGACCCTCACCCGCGTGATCGGCTCCGACGCGCCGGTGAGCGCGACGGTCGGCGGGTTGCCGCCCGACACCGCGTTCACCATCGACAGCGCCGGGCTCGCACGCCTCGCCGCCACGGGGCCCGCGGTGCGGCAGGCGCGGGCGTCGGTGGAACAGGCGCGCAACCAGTCGCGCTCCGCACGCGCCGCGTACTTCCCCAACCTGTCGGTCAGCTACGGCCGCAACCTCACCGGCGCGGCGAGCACGCTCGACATCTTCTCGGGGAGCTACGTGCCAAGCGGGCAGCTGCGGCTCGCGATCACGCTGCCCGTCTTCGATCAGCTGAACACGGCCACCAATGTGGCCAACGCCGAGGTCAACTACGCCAACAGCGAGGCCTCGGTGCGCGACCAGGAGCTGGCCGCGCAGCAGACGCTGGTGCAGGCGCTGACCGAGCTCCGCACCGCGGGGCAGCAGGAGGCGACCCAGGCGCAGGCCATCGCCGCCGGCGAGGAGAACCTGCGCGTGCAGCGCCAGCGATACCAGCTCGGCGTCGCCACCTCGCTCGACGTGCTCACCGCACAGACGACGCTCACCCAGGCGCGGCTCGGACTCGTGCAGGCGCGCTTCTCCGCGCGGTCCGCGCGGGCGCAGCTCGAAGCGCTCGTCGGCGGCAACCAATGACCCTCCCGCCCCTGCCCATGCCGTCGCGCCCCCGCCGCCGATCGCTCGCGCTGCCCGCCACCCTCGCCGCCGCGGCCACGCTGGCCGGGGCGTGCGCCAAGAAGCAGGCCGACGCGGCGACGGCCATCCAGAGCGCTCCCGCCGCACGGCAGAACATCGTCGTCGACGTCGAGGCGACCGGCACGGTGACGCCGATCAACGCGGTCGACGTACGCTCGCAGACGTCGGGGCAGATCACCGCGCTGCCGGTGCAGACCGGATCGCAGATCACCGCGGGGCAGGTGCTCGTGCGCATCGACCCGCGCATCCCGACGGCGAACTTCAACCAGGCGAACGCCGCGGTGGTCGCGACGCGCTCGCAGGTGCAGATCACCCGCACGCAGTTCGTCCGCGACACGGCGTTGCTGCGCCAGGGCGTGCTCACCGCGCCCGACATCGAGGCGGCGCGGCTCGCGTACGCGAACGCGCAATCCGCGCTCGTCGCCGCGCAGTCGCAACTCGAGAACGCGCGCATCGGCATCGAGAACGTCGTGATCCGCGCGCCGTCGGCCGGCACGATCATCACGCGGCCCGTCTCGCTCGGCCAGGTCATCGCGTCGTCGATCAACTCGCCGTCTGGCGGCACCATCCTGATGACGGTCGCGAACCTCGGCGCGGTCTACGACAGCACGCTCGTCAACGAGAGCGACATCGGCCGCGTGCGGTCGGGACAGGAGGCGCGCGTGACCGTCGACGCGTACCCCGGCCGCACCTTCAAGGGCGTCGTCGAGAAGGTCGAGCCGCAGGCGACCGTTCAGCAGAGCGTCACGTTCTTCCCGGTGCTCATCCGCATCGACAACCCGGACCGGGCGCTCATGCCCGGGATGAACACCGACGTGTCGGTGCTCGTCTCGGAGCGCGACAACGTGCTCGCCGTGCCGGTCGACGCGGTCCGGAGTGGGCGCGACGCGGCCAGCGCCGCGACCGCGCTCGGGCTCGACGCGGATTCGGTGCGCCAGATGCTGCAGGCACAACGCGGCAACCGCGGGGCGGGGGCGGGAGCGGCCGGCGCCGACACGCCGGGGAGCGTCACCGTAGGCGGCCGCGGTGGCGCGGCGGGACCGGCGGGCGCCGCCGCGGCCGGGGGAGCCGCGGCCGGAGGCGCCGGGCGGCGCACCGGCCGCGGGGCGGGTGGCGGTGGTGGCGGCGCTGCGGGCGGTGGTGGGGGAGGTGGTGCGGGCGGCGGCAACGGCGGCGGCCAGGGCGGTGGCCGCGGTGGCGCGGGGAGCGGACAGGGCGGCGCGCTGGTCCCCGGCGCGCACGCGGTGGTGTTCGTGAAGGGTGGGACCGCCCAGCAGCCCGCGTTCATTCCGCGGGTCGTCACCGTGGGCCTGTCCAACTACGACGTCGTCGAGATCACCAACGGTCTGAGCGAGGGTGAGCAGGTCGCGCTGGTCTCGGCCGCAGTGTTGCAGCAGCAGCGAACGCAGTTCCAGAATCAGATCCGCAGCCGCACCGCGCTGCCGGGCATCGGCGGCGGCGGGTCGGGCTCGGGCGGTCGCCAGGGCGGCGGCGCAGGAGGCGGCGCCACCGGCGGCGGTGGTGGCGGCGGGGGACGACCGCCCGGCTGAGGCGCGCGTTCATCGTCCGTTCGTGATGCGTACGGCGTAAGGCGGGTCCCGTTCGGCCCCGCCGACTTTCGAGGAGATTCAGAGATGGCCGTCACACTCCGTCCGCCCGGCGACACGTCGGTCGACCCCGCGCTCGAGCCGACCCCCGCGGTCCGGCCCGGGGCGCCGCCCGAGCCGTCGCCCGCTCCGCGGCGGAGCGCGCCGCCGCCGCCCGCAAAGCATCGCGGGATGCAGTTCGGCGAGGTGCTCCGCGTCTCGCTCGAGGCGCTGCGCGTCAACAAGCTGCGCTCGCTCCTCACGATGCTCGGCATCATCATCGGCGTCGGCGCGGTGATCGCCATGCTCGCGCTCGGCCGCGGCGCACAGGACGCGGTCAAGAACCGCATCTCCTCACTCGGCACCACGCTCCTCACCGTCATTCCGGGGCAGGTGTTCACCGGCGGCGTCGCGTCGCAGACCGACCGCGCCCCGCTCAAGGTGCAGGACGCCGACTTCCTCACGCAGCGCGCCCAGGTCATCGCCGCGGTCGAACCCGAGATGACGAAGCAGCAGCAGGTGCAGTTCGGCACCGCGAACGCGAGCACGCAGGTCATCGGCACGTCGCCCAACTACGCCGATGTACGCCGCTACACCGTGGCGGCCGGCCGCATGTTCACCCAGTCCGACGACGCCGGCCGCAAGCGCGTCGCCGTCGTCGGCGCGACCACCGCCGGCAACCTCGGCGTCACCGACCCCCAGGCGCTCGTCGGCCAGAGCATCCGCCTCGGCGCGCAGTCGTTCACCGTCATCGGGGTGTTCGCCCAGAAGGGCGGCGCCACCGGCTTCAACGATCCGGACGACGAGATCATCGTCCCGCTCTCGACGGCGCGTTTCGGCCTGTTCGGCACCGAGAACCTGCGCACCATCTCGGTGCTCGCCCCGAACGAGGCGCAGATTCCCGAGACGATGGCCGAGGTGCAGCGGATCATGCGCCGCGCGCATCGCACGCCGGTCGGCCGCCCGGACGACTTCCAGATCCGCAACCAGGCCGACTTCCTCAACACGCTCGGCGAGACCACGCAGGTGTTCACCTACCTGCTCGCCGGCGTCGCGACGGTGTCGCTGCTCGTCGGCGGCATCGGGATCATGAACATCATGCTCGTCTCCGTCACCGAGCGCACGCGCGAGGTGGGCGTGCGCAAGGCGTTGGGCGCCTCGCGCGCGACCATCCTCCTCCAGTTTCTCACCGAGGCCGTGGTGCTCTGCTCGCTCGGCGGGCTGATCGGCGTCGCCATCGGCTGGGGGACGGCCATCGCGCTCCACGCGTTCCTCGGCTGGAGCACCGAGGTCGCGCCGGCGTCGGTGATCATGGCGTTCGCGTTCTCCGCCGTGGTCGGCGTGATCTTCGGGACGTGGCCCGCGCGGCGCGCGGCGTCGCTCGACCCCATTCAGGCGCTGCGGTACGAATAGCCGCCAGTGACAACCCTGGGCCCCCGCGAAAGCGGGGGTCCACCGTTCACCCGAGACGCCGTTAGTGCGCCCCGTCGAGCGCGTGCACGACCTGCGTCGGCGACCGCTCGAACACCGCGTCGGGAACGAAGAAGTCCGCGACGAGCGGCCCGTCGGCTGAGTGCGGGGCGTACGGGGCGAAGTCCGTGACCCCGCTCTCGCGTAGCACCTCCTCGTCGATGAAGAAGTTGCCGGTGCACTCGCGCGCCGGCCGCGTGAGGATCGCGTGGGCGGCGTCGGCGACGATGTCGGGGGTCCGGCTCATGCGCGCCATGCGGTCCCCGCCGAGCACGTTGCGCACGGCGGCCGTGTCGATCGCCGTCAACGGCCAGAGCGAGTTCACCGCGATCCCCTCCGCGCGGAACTCCTCGGCCATGCCCAACGTGCACATGCTCATGCCGTACTTGGCGACCGTGTAAGCGACGTGGCCCGCGAACCAGCGCGGTCGCATGTCGAGCGGCGGCGACAGCGTGAGCACGTGCGGATTGGGCGCGCGCCGCAGGTGCGGCAGCGCCAGCTGCGTGCAGAGGAACGTGCCGCGCGCGTTCACCTCCTGCATCAGGTCGTAGCGCTTGATCGGGGTGTCGGCCGTGGGCGTGAGACTGATCGCGCTCGCGTTGTTGACGACGACGTCGATCCCGCCGAACGCCGCGACGGTCTGGTCGATCGCGGCCTGCAGCTGATCCGCCGACCGAATGTCGCAGACGACGCCGAGCGCCCGGCCGCCGGCCGCCTCGATCTCGGCCGCCGCGGAGTGCACCGTGCCCGGCAGCTTCGGATGCGGCGCGTCGGTCTTGGCCGCGATCACGACGTTGGCGCCGTCGCGGGCCGCTCGCACCCCGATGGCGAGCCCGATGCCGCGGCTCCCCCCGGTGATGAACAGGGTCTTGCCGGCGAGGCTGCCGCCGGAGGGCCTCACGGCCGTTGCTGATGGTGCGACAGTCATGTCGGACACTCGCAGAGGGGGGCGGGCGATGGTCGCCGCATCCAACCCCCGCCCTCCGCTGCTGTCAACTGCACCCTGTAGGTTCTAAACGAACCTGCTCACGCCCGCGTCTCCCGAGTGCAGCGCCTGCGCTCCGCCCCACCCGGTCCCCTTCTCGCCTCCATGCCCGGCTCGACGCGCGACGTGACGCACGAACCCGCGTCGACCGGGCCCGTCGGCTCCGGCGCCCTCTGGATTCCGTTCGCCACCGTCATCGTCCTGCTCGCCGCGCTGGCCCTCGTGCCGCTGGTGACGTCGGTGGGACCGTTCCAGGCGCGGCGGCGCCTCACCGAACACGTCGCCCCCGCCCGCGTGGCGGTGAACGATCTCGAGGCGGGAATCGGCGTCGAGTTGTACGAAGCCGCCACGGGCGCGCGGGTGATGGGTCCCAACGCGAGCGAACGCGGGCGACTCGCGCACGCGACGGTCTCGGCCGACATCCGCGCCGTCGACTCGCTCGTCGCGCCGCTCACCGACGAGCGGATCCGCGCCTCCGCCGACACCCTCCGGAGGACCGTCGCGGCCTGGCACGAGGGGCACGTCGACACGCGCGGCCTCGCCGCCCTCGACGCAGCCGAAGGGCTCGACGGCGCGCTCTCGGGCTACACCGAGCACGAGACGCGGGCCATCGCGCGGGCCCGGAACACGGAGGTGATGACGGACGCCGTGCTCGTCGGCCTGGCCGTCCTGGGCGTCCTCATGCTCGCGCGCGCGGGCCTGCGCACCGCGCGCCTCGCCGCGCTCGCCGAATCGCAGCGCCGCGAGTTGGAGACCGCGCACACCGAGCGCGCGGCCGTTCTGCGCGGCGTGACGCACGACCTGCGGAATCCGCTCGCCGCCGCTCGCGGGCACATCGAGCTCGTCGCCGACGGGCTGCTTGGACCGGTCAACGCGCGCCAGGCCGACTCGCTCGCGCGCAGCCATCGGCTCATCACGGCCACGCTCGGCGGGGTCGACGACATGCTCGCGGTCGCGATGGCCGAGGGTGGGGGGCTGGCCGTACGCCCGGACCGCGTGTCGCTCGAAACGCTGGCGCGGGACGCGGTCGCCGAACACGCCGCCCTCGCGGCCCGCGCGGGGCTCTCGCTGACCTGCAGCGTCGGCTCCCCCGACGGCGTGCCGTGCTGGGTAGACACCGACCCTGCCCGCGTACACCAGGTGCTCGGCAACCTCCTGTCCAACGCGTGCAAGTACACGCCAGCCGGCGGACGGGTGGAGGTCGCCGGTGGCCCGGGCCCGGACGGCGGATGCTGGCTCGCCGTGCACGATAGCGGCCCCGGCGTGCCCCCCGACGCGTACGAGCGCGTGTTCGCCGAGTCCGTGCGGCTCGCGGGCACGCGACACATCGCGGGCGCGGGCGTCGGACTCGCCGCCGCGCGGCGGGTCGCGCGCGCGCTGGGCGGCGACCTCACCGCGGGCGCCGCGCCGCAGGGCGGGGCGGCGTTCACCCTGACGCTCCCCGCCCGGGCGGACCGGCCGGCGCGTTAGGCGCCGGCCGGTCCGCCCGACGGCGCGGGGCGGCGACCGCTCAGAAGCGGAAGCCGACCGTGATGGGCACGTACGTCACCGGCGTGTAGTCGGTCTGAACGCCGTGCGCGCGCACCTCGATGAACGGCGTGATCCCCGAGAGCGGCAGCTCGACCCCCACGCCGCCGTTGACGCCGAACTTGGTCGTCGACCCCGAGCTGTACGAGGTGGTCGTGTTCCCGTACTGGAGCGTGGTCCCGTCGCTGTTGTTGTACACCCCGACGCCGCCCGTGAGGTACGGGCGGAACCCGCTCATGTTCGAGAACCGGTAGACGAGGTTCGCCGTGCCGCGCAGGAAGTGCGTGTTGGACGAGTAGTTGCCGCCCGCGATCTGCGCGACGTACGTCTGGTACGCGTCCTTGTAGTTGAAGCGGTCGTAGCCGACCTCGAGGCGGAGCGACAGCGGCCCGGGTGCGGGGTGCAGGTCGACCATGCCGGCCACGGAGTAGCCGGAGTTCAGGTTGTCGCCGAGGTTGCCGGCGGGCACCGAGAGCCCGCCCTCGACGCCGAACGACAGCGGACTGGTACGGCCGGTCCCGAACTGGGCGTGTGCGGCTGCCGGCGCCGCGGCGAGCGCGCCGGCAGCCGTGACGAGCGCGACTGCAGCAAGTCGATTCATCGGAAAAATGTGCTGTGTGTGACGAAGAACGCGCCCGCGGCCCCGAGCGCCACCGCGGCCTCGCACACCGCGGACGCGAGCCACAGCCGCGGAAGGGTCGGCGGCACGGCGCGGCGGACGGCGGACGGCGAGTGCGGGTGACGGCGCATGACGGAGCCTCGATGCGGGCGGCGTTGTGAACGGCGTGTACAGGTTGGACGTCCCGATCCCCCCGAACGTTTACGCCCCGCGGGCGGCGTAGCACCCCGGCTGCGCCGGCGGAGACGGGCATGGCCTAACGCGCCGCCGCGCTCGCACCGCGCTTGCACCAGCGCCGGGCCGTGTCCACCGCCCAATGACGTCCGTCGAGCCTCGGCCCGCCGCGCCCGACCGCCGTGCCGCCGACCGCCGGCACGGCGGCCGCCGGCGCGCCGACGTCTGGGCGCGCCGCGTGCGCGCCGCGGCGTGGGTCGTCGTCGGCGCGGCCGCATTCGCGCTCGCGCTACGCGTGCTCTGGCCGGCCCTCGTCGTCGGGGCGCCGCGCACCGAGACGCGCACGCTCACGGTCGGCGGGCGCGTGCGCAGCTATCGGCTGCACCACCCCGCGGCGTGGGACCCCGAGCAGCCACTCCCCCTCGTCCTCGCCTTCCACGGCCACACGGCGACCGGGCGCACGCTCGAGTACGAATCGGGTCTCGACGACGCGGCCGACCGGGCGCGCGTGCTCGTCGCCTATCCGGACGGCGTGTCGCGCTGGCCGACCGTCGCCCGCCTGCCGCTCGTCGGTGACGCGCTCGGCGGTCTTTCACGCACGTGGAACGTCGGCGCGTGCTGCGCCCCCGCGTCGTCCGACCGGGTGGACGACGTGGCTTTTGCCGCGGCCGTGGTGCGCACCCTCGTCGCGGAGGGGTCGGTCGACCGCCGCCGCGTGTATGCGGCCGGCTTCTCGATCGGCGGCACGCTCGCACTGATGATTGCCTGCAACCGCCCGGACCTCGTCGCCGCCGTCGCGAGCGTCGAAGGAACGATGCCAGACGCGCCGTGTGCGGCCCCGCGGCCCACGCCGGTGTGGCTCGTGCGCGGCGGTGAGGACGCCGAGTTGCGCGCCGACCTCGCCGAGAACCGCGGCCAGGGCGGTCCGTACCGCGCCGCGGAGTCGATGCGCGCGGCGCTCGCGTTCTGGGGGCGTCGGAATGCCTGCGCCGGCCCCGTCGTGCGGCGGGCGGCGGCGCGCGTCACGGCCGACGCGTACGCGGGGTGTCCGGACTCGCTCGTGGCGGCGCAGCTCCTCGTCCACGGGAACGCGCACGCGTGGCCGGGCGGCCGCCGGCCCTGGCTGCTTGCTCCGCGTCCCGCGCCCCGGGTGCCTCTCTCCCGCTGGCTCCTCACCTACTTCGCCGCACATGCGCGCTGACGGAGCGGGGCCGAGCGACCGCGGGAGGGCTCGACGCCGCGGCTACCTTGCGAGCATGTCTGCGACGCTCGACGAACGCCCTGGTGGGCACGTCCTTCTGCTCGACGAACATCGCGTGACGCAGCTGCTCGTGGAGTTGCGCGCGATGCGGCTGCTCACCTACTCGCTGCACGACGCGATCGAGCTGCGCGTCGGGGTGCCGTTCACCCTTCAGCAGGCGGACGGCGAGGCACGTCGCGTCGACCCCGCGGAGCCGGAACGACTCGCGCCCCTCCTGACCCTCGTCGGGCGCCGCGTCGAGGCGCTGGACGTGGCCGAGAGCGGCGCGGTCGAGATCGCGTTCAGCGACGGGACGCTGCTCACTGTCCAGCCGCACCCGCGCGAAGAAGCGTGGCAGCTGCAGGGCGCGGGCGGGCTCGAAGGGCTCGTGTATCGATGTCCCGCGGGCGGCGGCCGGCCGTGGAGGTCGTCCCGCGGCTGACCGCCTGCGGGCGGCGACGCGCCGGTTTCGACGCGCGGGCGATCAGCGGCGTGTCGAGTCGGCCCTGGCCGCGGCGGCGCGACGTGCGGCCGCAGACTTCCGGTGCGGCTTGCTCACGCGGTGCTTGACGTACGTACCCACCTTCTTGCCCTCGTCGGCTGTCGCATCGGCCGCCGTGACCGCGACCTTCGCCGTGCCTTTCCCGATCTTCTTGCCCTCGTCCGCCGTCGCGTCGGCGGCTTTGACGGCGACCTTCGCGGTGCCCTTGCCGATCTTCGACGCGGTGCTGCCGACGGCGTGGGCGCCCGTATTGACGTCCTCCTTCACGGTCTGGGCGGCGGCGCGGCGTGCAGGCACGGCGAGGGCGGCGGCCGCGATCAGTGCGGCGGCGAGCGAACGTGTCATCTGACCTCTCGAATCGGAAGGGTATGCGCGTAGAAACGGCACAGACCGCGCCATGCTCGGCCAACGCCCCGGTCCGCGTGCGGGTCGCCACGCCGTCCGACGCGGCGGACCTCGCCGAGTTCGCCGCGCGCACGTTCACGACCACCTACGCGCGCGGGGGCGTCGGTCCTGTCGCCAACAGCCGCCCCGAGGACGTGGCCGCGTACGTACGCACCCACTTCACGCCCGAGCGGCAGCGCGTCGAACTCGCCGACCCGGCGCTCGTCACGATGATCGCCGACGTCGAGAGCGCCGCAGCTGCGGAGTGGGCCGGGTACGCACAGCTCCGCCTTCGCCCGCACGCGGACGCCGCCCCACCGGCGGCGTGCGCCGGCGCACACCCGCGCGAGCTCGCGCGCCTCTACGTCGACCACGCGTGGCACGGGCGCGGCGTCGGTCCCGCACTGCTGCGGGCGGTGCAGGCGCGCGCGCAAGCCGAACCCGGGGGCGCCGACCCGCTCTGGCTCGCCGTCTATCAGGCGAATGCCCGCGCGGTGTCGTTCTACACCCGGTACGGCTTCGTCGTCGCCGGCCCGGGCACGTTCACCATGGGCGCCGAAACGCAGCGCGACTGGTTCATGACCTGGCGAGCGTGACCCGGGAGCGTTTCGCCGCGTAGAGCGCGCCGTCGGCCCGCGCCAACACCTCGTCGAGCTGCTCGCCACCGGTGAACTCGGCGACCCCCACGCTGAACGCGAGCTCGTACGGCCGCCCCGCGGCGGTTGCGGCCACGTTGTGTGCGGCCAGGGCGCCGCGCAGCCGGTCGGCCAGCACCTGTGTGCCTCCCGCCGCCGTGATCCCCAGTGCGTACACCGCGAACTCGTCGCCGCCCAGCCGCGCGCAGAAATCGGCGCCGCGCATGGTGTCGCGCAGCACGCGCGCGACCGCACGCAGCGCGGCGTCGCCCGCCGCGTGCCCGTACGTGTCGTTGATCGGCTTGAAGCGGTCGAGATCGACGTAGCACACGCCGTCCAGCCGCCCCGTGCGCGCCGCGCTCTTGCGCTCCTGCGTGGCCATGCGCACGAACCCCCGGCGGTTGAGGAGTCCCGTGAGATCGTCCTGCTCGGCCAAGTCTTCGAGCGCGCGCACGAGACGTTCGCGCTCGGCCGCGAGGTGGCGCTCGTCGGTCACGTCGCGACCCACGCTCGACACACCCTCGACCTGCCCTGCGTTGTCGCGCAGCACCGCGGTGTCCCACGCCACGAGGCGGCGCCTTCCGTCCCGCGTGAGGATCTCGTGCTCGTAGTGTGCGGGCACGCCGTCGGCCCGACCGAGCCCTACGGTCCTCGCGAACGCCGCGCCGAGGCCGTGTTCGTCGGGGATGAAGCGCGCGAAGTAGTCCGCGCCGTGCGCCTCGTCGCGCGTCCAGCCGGTAGCCGCCAGCAGCGCGTCGTTCACGAATGTGATCCGCCCCGCCCGGTCGAGTTGCACCGCGAAGCTGCTCAGGTTTTCGAGCACGCCGCGGTAGCGCGACTCGCTCTGACGCACGGCGGCCTCGGCAGACTTCTGAACCGTGACGTCGCGCGCCACCCAGAGCACGGCGTCGCGGCCGAGCGGCGAACCCGTCGCGGCGATCCACCGTGGGCCGCCGGGCGCGTCCATCGTGTAATCGAGGTGCTGCGCGGTGCCCGTCGCGATCACGCGGCGCACGGTCGCAAGGATCTGGTCCGCGACGTCGGTCGGCAGCACGTCGTGCACGCGTTGCCCCACCACACCCTGGACCGGCTGGAGGGCGCGCGCCGGCATCGTGGGCATTACCCGCAGGTACGTGCCGTCGGCGTCGAACACGAGCACGACGTCGCGCATGGCCGCGAACAGGGCGCGCAGTTCGGCCTCGCGCTCGCGCAGTGCGGCTTCGGCCAGCTTCTGCCGCACCACCGGCCCGACCTGCGCGCCGACGGCCTCCAGCAGGTCGCGCTCCGCCCGACCGCACTCGCCCGCCTCCCGCGAGTAGAACGCGAGGACGGCGACGAGGCTCCGGTCGGCCATCACCGGGATGGCGAAGCTGCGGCGAATTCCCGTGCGCCGCGCCAGGGCCGCGCGCTGAAATTCCGCATGCGGGTCGGTGATGTCGGGAAGCCACACCGGAGCGCCCGCGGCGACTACCTGCCCGGGTAGGCCCTGGCTCGGGCGGAACGTGTAGGCGGCGGACGCGGTGGCGAAGGCGCGCAGGCGTTCGTCGTCCGGGGCGTGCCAGACGGGGCCCTGCACCATTGTCGGACCGGTCCGCGTCGCGTCGTCGTGCCCCACCGTCTCCGCCACCCACGCTTCGCCGTACACGAAACCGGTGGACGTGCACATGGCGGCCAGCGCCGCCCGGAGCGCCTCCCGCGCGTCGGACGCCGTGCCCACGACGCGCGTGACGTCGTGCACCAGCCGCGCCTCCGCCTCGGCCCGTTTGGCCGCCGTGACGTCGCGCGCCGTGATCGCGATCCCGCTCCCCGCGGCGTCCGTCCCGACCACCGGCACGACCTGCAGCGAGAGCCACGCCGCGGCGGTCCGCGGGTCGCGCGTTCGGTACTCGCCCTCGTATATCACGCGAGTCGTCGCGACCGCCGCATAGCGGGCGAACAGCTCGCTGCCGCGCACCGTCGGGAATGTCTCGCACATGCGCTTGCCGACGAGCCCCTCGGCGGGCATGCCTAACAGCGCGCCGGCGCCCGCGTTCGCCTTGATGAACACGAAATCGTCGACGCCACCGTCGGCGCCCCCGACCGACTCGAGCAGGAAGCACGCGTCCGGCGAGGCGTCCATCGCCGCCCGGAAGCGCGCCTCGCTCGCGCGCGCGGCGCGCTGCCCCTCGACCTCCCGCGTGACGTCGTCGAACGTCCAGAGTCGGCCGGTGGACGCCGGCGACTGGCCGCGCGCCACCGGCACCGAGGCGACACGCAGGTGCAGTCGTTCCGGCGCGTCGAAGGTCCAGCTCCAGTGCTCCAGCCGCGCGTCGGGGTCGGTGACGAGGCGGCGTGCGTCGGCTTCCAGCTCGTCCGCGTTCACCGCCCGCGCGCGCAGCGCGGCCATGCGCTCGGCCACGTGCGCGGTGTCGGCCGCGCCGGGCCCGAGTCCGAGCAGGCGCGCGGCGGCTGCGTTCACCATCGTCCCCGCGGCCGCGTCGACGAAGACGATCGCCTGCGCGCTCGTCGTCATCACCGCCGCGAGCCGCGCAGCGAGCCGGTCGTGCGCCAGTTCCGCGCCGTCCTCGGCGAGTGCGCGCGCGAGGGCGGGGCGCAGTCCGGCCACCCGGCTTCCGAGGGACGCCGCGTCCGTCGCGTCCAGCCGCGCCGTGTGCCAGATCGCCAGCAGTCCGCCCGGCGACGCATCGTCGGCGATGCCGTCCGGCGCGCCGGCGGTGACCACGAGGGCAGCACGGGCCGGCACGGGCAGCGCGAGGCGAAGCGCGTTCGACACGAGCCGCCGCGGAACGTCGAGCTCGACGTGCACGCCGCCACGCGCGGCGATCGGCGGGCGCGCGAGCGTCAGGGTGGCGGGCCACGCGACGGGCGCGCCGCCTGCCGGCAGCGCGGGAGCCGCGGCGCGCACGCGCGCGGTCCGATCGTCGCTCCACCCGAACGCGAGCACCACGTCGGCGCCGAGCAGGTCGCGCACGGCCCCGGTGAGCGCGTCGAGGGCCGAGAGCGCGTGCGACGCCTGGGCCGCGCTGGCAATCGAGGCGTTCACGCGCGAACGGCGGCCGCGTCGGCGAGCACGCCCCGCAAGACCGGGATGATCTCCGCCGGCGCGGTCAGATGCGGTAGGTGCCCCTCGGCGCGCAGTTCGTAATACGTCGCCGACGGAAGCGTGGCCGCGAGATACCGCCCCACCGCCGTGGGCACCGCGACGTCGGCACTCGGCTGCACCACCGTGACCGGCTGGGCGATGTGCGGGAGGACGGCGCGGAAGTCGCTCGTGAACACCGCCCGCAGCGTCTGCCGCGCGATGTCGGGGCGCATACGCCGCAGGTACGCCGCGAACTCCTCGCCCGCATCCGGCGCGTTCGCCCGGCCCACGGCGAGCGGACCGAAGCCGCCGGCCCACGCGTGATAGTCGGCCGTGGTCGCCGCGAACACGTCGTCGAGCGCCTCCGGCGTGAACCCGCCGACGTAGCCCGCGGGCTCGTCGTCGAGGTAGCGCGGCGACGCCGACACCGTCACCAGGCGCCCGATGCGCTCCGGCGCCGCCGCCGCCGCGAGCAGTCCGATCATCCCGCTCACCGAGTGCCCCACCCAGATCACGTCGGCCGCGTCGAGGTCGTCGAGCAACGCGACCACGTCGTCCACGTGCCCGTCGAGCGTGTCGTATCGCTCGGGCCGGTACTCGGCGAGGTCGGCGTCGGGCGTGCCCACATAGTCGAATCGGACGAGGCGGCACTCGTGCTCGAGCGCCGCCACGATGTGCCGCCACGTGTGCTGGTGCGTGCCGACGCCGTTGGCCAACACGAGGACGGCGTCGCCCGTGCCGGTCACGGTGGCTCGGAGTGGGGAAGAGAACACGACTGAGAGTGGGGCTTGAGGCGCCGGTACGGCAGGCACCGTGTGTGGCGCGAACGCCACAGGGACGCGTGACGCGCGACGGCCGCAACCCTCAAACCGGCAACCTGCGCGGCGCCGTGGCGCGGTCGGATGCGGGGCGTTCTCTTTCCGCTCCGCGTTTGCCCTCCGCCCGCCCCGCACATGAATCGTCGCTCGTTCCTCGGTACTACCGCCGCTGCCGGCGCCCTCGGCGCCGTCTCCGCCGCGCTGCCCGCGTCGGCCGTGGCGCAGCCGGCCCCGATCGGCACCGCCGACGGCTCCGCACTGCCCGCCGCGTCGGCGCCGCCCTTCGCGTTCGAGGAGGCGACCGTGGCCGACCTGCAGCGGGCGATGGCGAGCGGCGCGACGACCGCGCGGGCGCTGGCGGCAGCCTACCTCGCGCGCATCGAAGCGGTCGATCGGCCGGGCGGCGGCCGCCCGGGCACGGCGGCGGTGATCGAGGTCAACCCGGACGCGCTCGCCGAAGCAGCCAGGCTCGACGCGGAACGGGCCGCCGGTCGCGTGCGCGGTCCGCTACACGGCATCCCGGTCCTGCTCAAGGACAACGTCGACACCGGCGACCGGATGCAGACCACGGCCGGGTCGCTCGCGCTCGCCGGGCGGCCCGCGCCGCGCGACGCCTTCCTGGCGGCGCGGCTGCGCAGCGCGGGCGCCGTGCTTCTGGGCAAGACCAATCTGAGCGAGTGGGCCAACTTCCGCTCCACGCGGTCGTCGAGCGGCTGGAGCGGGCGCGGCGGCCAGACGCGCAACCCGTACGTGCTCGACCGCTCGCCGTGCGGATCGAGCTCGGGGTCGGGCGCGGCCGTGTCGGCCAACCTCGCCGCCATCGCCGTGGGGACCGAAACGGACGGCTCGATCGTCTGCCCGTCGGCGATCAACGGCGTCGTCGGCATCAAGCCCACGTTGGGCCTGGTGAGCCGCGCCGGGGTGATCCCGATCGCGCACTCGCAAGACACCGCCGGGCCGATGGCCCGCACGGTGCGCGACGCGGCAACCCTGCTCGGCGTGCTCGCCTCGGGCGGCGCCGACCCGCGCGACGCGGCCACCGTGGCCGCGCAGCCGCACGTCGTTGCCGACTACGCGGCCGGACTCGACGCCGGCGCGCTTCGGGGGGCGCGCATCGGCGTCCTTCGCTCGAGCTTCGGCTTCCACGCCGACGTCGACCTCGTGATGGAGGCCGCGCTCCGCGCACTCCGCGATGCGGGCGCCGTACTCGTCGACCCGGTCACCATCGCGACCACCGGCAAGTGGGACGCGACCGAGAACGAAGTGCTGCAGTACGAGCTCAAGGCCGACATGAACGCGTACCTCGCCGAGCGCTTCCGCGGGGTCGATGCGTCGGCCACCAACGCGGCGGGCGACCCGCTGCCGCGCACGCTCGCCGACCTCATCGCATTCAACCGCCGCCACGCCGACCGCGAGATGCCGTGGTTCGGGCAGGAACTGTTCGAGCAGAGCGAGGCACGCGGCCCGCTGTCGGACGCGGCCTACCAGAAGGCGCTCGCCGACAATCGCCGCCTCGCCGGCGCGGAGGGAATCGACGCCACGCTCGCGGCCAACCGCCTCGACGCGATCGTCGCCCCCACCAACGGCCCAGCGTGGACGGTCGACCTCGTGGTCGGCGACCACTTCGGTGGCGGGTACTCGTCGGCGTCGGCCGTCGCCGGGTACCCGCACATCACGGTGCCCGCCGGGTTCGTGCACGGCCTCCCGATCGGCCTGTCGTTCTTCGCGGGCGCGTGGAGCGAACAGCGCCTCATCCGCCTGGCGTACGCGTTCGAGCAGGCCACGCACGCGCGGCGCCCGCCGACGTTCCGCTCCACGGCCGCGTCCGTGGTCTGAGGACTTCCGCCGCCGGCGAAACTTGCGCGCGGTTGACCGGTATACGAACGCAGGTGCTACACGTATCTTGCTCTGTATCGAACCGATTCGACCAAGTTCGAGTTGCGCCAGCAAGGGTTGAACGTAGGGCAACCGCGCACTACCGTGCTTTCATCCAGCTGTTCGATCGCCGCTGAGTCGGCCGAATCCGCACCGTCCCGCCCATGATCGGCCACGCCTCGATCCGCCCACCGCTCGCCCCGCCCGTGCCGAGCTTCCCGCGTCCTACCGTGGCGCCCTGGCAGCGTCGAGCCGTCGAGGCTGGCGTTTCGATGCTCGCCTTCGCGGTGTGGGGCATCCTCGCCTACAAGGGCGCCCTCCGCCTCCTGGCGCGGATCGAGGGGCTTCCGCTTGGCGGGCACGTCATCATCGACATCCTCAGCTTGCTGATCGGTGTCTCGGGCAGCATCGCCGGCGTGAGTGCCCTCTGGGCGCTCGGGATGCGGGCTGCCGGGCGCACGCCGGCGTCGCTGATCGGTGCGCCGGACGACAACAGCGTCGACGCGACGTACCGCGAGCTGTACGGCGAGAGCACGATCGGCGCGCCCGCGACCCCGCACGCGTCGTCACGCTCTGACGTCTAGTACCGGGCGAGCGCGGGCCGAGGACGGCCCGCGCCACGACCCCTACGCGGCCCTACGTGTTCCGGCGTACCGCCGCTACACGGTCGCTACGCTGGCCCTCACGCTCGCGACACAGATCCAGACCGTCGTCGTGTCGTGGCAGGTCTACGGCGTCACGCATGACCCGCTCTCGCTCGGCCTGATCGGACTGGCCGAGGCGCTGCCGTTCATCAGCGTCGCGCTGTGGGCCGGGCACGTCGCCGACCGACACGATCGCCGCCGTCTCGTCCTCGCGTCGACGGTCGTGCTCGCCGTCTGCTCGTTGGCGTTTCTCGCATTGTCGCTGCGATCGCCGGGGTCGGCCGTGCTCGTTCGGGCCATCTACGGCGTGATCTTCGTCAGCGGCATCGCGCGCAGCTTCCTGCAGCCCGCGCGTCAGGCGCTCGCCTCCGAGCTCGTCACGCGCGACGTCCTGCCCAACGCGGTCACGTGGCGGAGTGTGACGTGGCAGGGCGCCGCCGTCGGGGGCCCCGCGATCGGCGGTCTGCTCTACGGCTTCACGGGGCCGCCGGTGGCCTACGCGGTTGCCGCCGCCCTCATGGTGGTCGCGCTCGTCGCGTTCGTCCGCGTGCGTCACACGCCGACGCCGCGCACGCCGAGCGGCGAACCCGTGCTCGCGAGTCTGCTGGAGGGCATCCACTACCTGCGCACGCAGCCGGTGCTCGTCGGCGCGATGGCGCTCGACCTGTTCTCCGTGCTCTTCGGCGGCGCGACGGCGTTGCTCCCGGTCTTCGCCGACCGGATCCTCCACGTCGGCCCCGAGGGGTTGGGCGTGCTGCGCGCCGCGCCCGCGGCCGGTGCGGTCATCGTCGCCTTCTCGCTCGCGCACCGCCCGCCGGTGCGGCAGCCGGGTCTTGTTCTGCTCGTCGTGGTCGCCCTGTTCGGCCTGTCGATGATCGGCTTCGGGCTGTCCACCAGCTACCCGCTGTCGGTCGCGCTACTCGCGTTCAGCGGAGCCGTCGACATGGTCAGCGTCAACATCCGCGCGCTCCTGCTGCAGTTGATGGTCCCCGACCGCCTGCTCGGGCGCGTGTCGAGCGTGAATCAAATCTTCATCGGCTCGTCCAACGAGATCGGCGAATTCGAGAGCGGCGTCACCGCGAAGCTCTTCGGCGCGGCGCCGAGTGTGGTGCTCGGTGGCGTGCTGACGCTCGTCGTCGTCGGGATCACGGCCGGCCTCGTCGCACCGCTTCGACGTTTGCGCGAGATCGAGCCTGCCACCGGCTGAGCGGGATCGCATATTCCGCTCATGTCGACTCTACCGCGCCGTCACTGCGCCGACGGGCCTCGTCTCGTCGCCACGCTCGCGTCCGCACTCCTGCTCGCGGTCGTCGCCGCATGCGGCGGGTCGTCCACCGCAGCACCGTCGCCGGCACCGAGGCCGGCGCCGGCCAACGCGACCTCGCTGCTGGACGCCATGCGTGCGCGCTACGCCGCGCGCTGGTACCGCACGCTGACGTTCACGCAGCGCACGACGCTCGTCGGGCGCGACGGGCGCGAGCGCCACGAAGTGTGGTACGAGGCGCTCTCGGTGCCGGGCAAGCTCCGCATCGATCGCGACTCGACCCTCCGCAGCGGGACGCTGTTCGCGAACGACAGCCAGTACGTCGTCCGCGATGGGCGGGTCGTCGCCGCGGTCGCAGGCCACAACCCGCTACTCGTGCTCGGCTTCGACGTCTACGGCCAGTCGGCCGCGCGAAGCGAAACCGTCCTCCGCTCGCTCGGCTTTCCGAGCGGGCCGGTGCGCGAGGATCAGTGGGATGGGCGCCCCGTGTGGGTCGTCGGCGGCGCGCCTGGCAACCTGCACTCCGCGCAGTACTGGATCGACCAGGAGCGCCTCGTCTTCGTGCGCCTGCTCGAGCCCACGGCCGGCGATTCGACCAAGACCACCGACTTCCGGTTCGGAGATTACCGCGAGGTCGGCGGCGGCTGGGTCGCGGCACGCGTCGAGAACTACACCGGCGGGACGCGCACCCTTCTCGAGGAGTACGACGGCATCCGCGCCGACGTCGCGCTCGACCCGGCGCTGTTCGACGCGCGCCGGTGGACCACCGCGCGGCACTGGCACCGCTGACGCCGCACCGCTACCCGGCGGTCGCGGCCGTCACGGCGATCACTCCAGAAAGCTGAGCGCCTCGCCGCGCCTGACGACGCGCACGAGCGCGGCGTAGACGTCGGGGTCCAGGAGCCCCCCGACGAGCGTGCCGAGGTATTCGAGCGCGGCGTCGGGCGTCAGCGCGCCCTGGTAGGCGCGCGCTGAGGTGACCGCGTCCCACACGTCGGCCGCCGCGAGGACGCGCCCGCCCGGCGCGATCGCCGCTCCGGCAATCGCGCGGGGGTAGCCGGCCCCGTCCCATCGCTCGTGGTGATCCGCGACCGCGGCGATCACGTCGCCCATCCCCGGGACCGCGGCCAGCGGCGCGAGAATGGCGAGCCCCAATCGAACGTGTTCGCGTACGTGCGCGCGCTCCTCGGGCGTGAGCGGTCCGGGCTTGTGCAGCACCTCGTCCCGCACCCCGATGGTGCCCACGTCGTGCAGGCGCGCGGCGAGCCGTACCGACTCGACCAGGTCCTCGTCGAACTCGAGTTCGGCGGCAATCGAGGCGGCGAGCGCGGCGACGCGGGCCGCCCGCCCCCGGGTGAACGGGTCCTTTGCTTCGAGCGCCGTCACGAGCGCCTCGGCCACGGCGACGCTCGTCGCACGCGTGGAGGCGACGGCGGCGCGTTGCGCCTCGACCACCGCGGCCTGCTGCGCATCCAGTTCGTCGCGCAGGGCATCCTCGGCGGTCTGGCGGGCCCGCTCCAGCGCGCGGCGCCGAAGCGCGTCCTCGACGGCCTGCTGAAGCGCGGCGAGTTCGACCGGCTTCACGAGATAGTCGACCGCGCCGGCGGTGAACGCGGCCCGCGCGCTCGCGGCGTCGTCGACGGCGCTCAGCATGATCACCGCGAGTCCCGGGTCGAGCGTGCGCGCGTGCGGTACGAGGTCGACCCCGTTCATGCCCGGCATACGCACGTCGCAGAGCATGAGGGCGTAGTGGCCGGCCGGCTCGGCCGCGAGCGCGTCCAGCGCACTCGCGGCATTGGGCACGACCGTGACCGCGTAATCGCGGCGCTCGAGAAAACGCCCGATCGCGAGGCGGATCGTTTCCTCGTCGTCGACGACGAGCACGCGCGCGTCGACGCCGGGCGTGCCGCGTTGTGGTGGGGTGGGCCGAGCGAACGATGCGTCGGGCAACGGGATCATCGAGGTTCGCGGAATCCCGAGTCGACCGGGAGGAGCACGTCGAACGCGGCACCGCCGGCGGGCAGATTTTGTGCGCGCAGCGTGCCGCGGTGTGCCTGGACGATGCCGTAGCTGACGCTGAGCCCCAGCCCGGTCCCCTCACCCGGCGGCTTGGTCGTGAAGAACGGCTCGAACACGCGCCCCAGCACGTCGGGCGGCACGCCCGGGCCCGTGTCGCTCACCCGGACCGCGACGCGGTCGGTCCCGTCGCGCCACGCACGCACGGTCACGCGGCGCCCACCCGCCGGGGCGGTACGCGCGGCGTGCTCGGCGTTCGCGATGAGGTTGATGAACACCTGTTGCAGCTTGCGCTCGTCGCCGCGGACCGGGGGCAGATCGGGCGGAACGTCCAGCTGCAGGTCGAGCCCCGCCGTGCGCGCCGCGTACGCACGGACGCGCACCGTGCGCTCGAGCAACACGGGAAGAGTGACGGGGCCCCAGACTGGGGCCGCCTCGCGCGCGAACGTCAGCAGGTCGCGCACGACGGCGGTCGCCCGGTCGGCCTCGCGCTTGATGAGGCGCACGGCCTCCCGGTTCTCGGCATTGAGCGCCGAGTCGGGCGGCTCGTCGAGGAGCAGTTCGGCGAACGCCGAGATGCCCGCGAGCGGGTTGTTGATCTCGTGTGCGACGCCGGCGACGAGTTCGCCGAGTGCGGCGAGCTTCTCGGCCTCGCGCAGCTGGTCGTCGCAGCGCCGCTCCTCCCCGGCGCGCTCACGCTCGCGCTCGTCGCGCAGCAGCACGTCCATCGCGACCCCGATCGACGGACCCAGCAGGCGCAACGTGTCGAGCGTCGCGGCCCCGAACGGCACGGCCGCCGCGTACTGCACGCAAACGTCGCCGACGGGCACGCCGCGGGCCATGATCGGAACGAGCACGACGGGGCCCGAGGGAGTCGGTCGGGCGGCGAGGCCGCGCTCGCGCTGCGCCGCTTCGAGGTCGGGAATGTCGACGAGCTCGCCACGCGCGAGCGCCTCGTACCAGTTGGTCTCCGCGACGGGCCGTTCCGTGCCGGCCAGGTTCGACGCGTCGCCGATGGCGGCCACGCATTGCAACACCCCGCGCTCGCGGTCATTGACGCTCAGCAGCTTGCCGCGCGAGGGAACGACGCGATCCAGCTCGGCAAGAATCTTGGCCGCGCCGGCCCGCGCGTCGTCGGCGTCGAGCGCCGCCTGAGCGATCGCGCCTGCGGCTTCGGCGCGCGCCTGCGCGAGCGCGCGCGCCGCCAGCAGGCGCCCGTTGCGCAGCGCGAGTGCGCCGTGGTCGGCCAGTTGCCGCGCCAGCTCCACGTCCGGGGTGGCGAAGGCACCGCGCGGCACGTTGACCACGCAGAGTTGCGCAGCGATCCGGTCGTCGATGACGAGCGGTACTGCGAGCACCTGGCGCACGGAGGACGGCAGACCGTAGCGCGGATCCACGCGCGGATCGTGTTCGGCGTCGTTGACGACGACCACGTCCCCGCTGCGCGCGACGGCGCCGAACAGCAACGGCTCGCCGACCAGCCGAGTGACGTGGCCGGTGAGCGGTTCGAGCGACCCCGCCGCTGCGGCGACGCGCGCGCGCCGCTCCGGCACCGTGTCGCGGTCGTCCGGACCGTCCACCGTGACGACGCACGCGCCGGCCGCCTCGAACAGGGCGACCGCGCCGCGCGCGAGCCTGGCGAGCGCCGCGGTTTCGTCCTCCCCGCCGCGGGCGAGCTCGCGCGCGACCGCCGCCAGGGTCTCGGCCTCACGCCGTCCCGGGGCACCGTTAGGCTCGCGTTCGACCACGACGGTCCACGCCGCGCCCGCCGCGGGCAGCGGTGGGATGGGCACCATCCGCCACCGCGCGCGCGCGAGCCCGACCGCGTCGTGGACGGTGAACACCACTTCCGCGCCGTCCTGAGCCGCCAGCGCATTCGCGACGGCGAGCGCGGCGGTCCCCTCGCCGGCGGAGCGCAACGCGGTCGGCAGGTCGACGCCCCGCCTCAGGGATGAGCCGCCGCCGGCCACGATCGACGCGGCCGCCGCATCGGCGGTGATCACGCGCCCCCGCCCGTCGAGCACGAGCACGCACAGCGTGGTCGCGCCATCCGCCGTGCCGACCGTCGAGCGGGCGTCGCCGACGCGCGGCGACGCCGCCACCAGGGGCGTGCGGACGGCGAGGTCGGAACGAGGCACCGCGGCGGTGACGCTGGGCCTACCGCGGCGCGCCCGGGCCCGTCGCGGTCGCCAGCTTCAGTGCGGCATCGATGTCGTTGCCGTGCCGCTGATACTCCTCGATGTTCTTGGCGCGCTCTGCCGGGGCGGCCGCGATGAGTCGACGCTGCGCGTCGGCCAGCCGGGTCCGATCGCCCTGCAACGCCGCCCCCTTGATGGCGAGCACGAGCCCGAGCAGGTGCGTCGGATTCGCGCGGAGGATCGTGTCCGCCTGCGCCGACGCGATCTCGCCACGTCCCGCAACCTCGGCGATTCGCCCCATGTCGTACCGCAGGTCGGCGTCGAACGGCACGCCGGCCGCCGGCATGCGCGCATAGTTCTGCAACGCCATCGTCGCGAAGAACTGCGCGCTGTCGACCTTGCCCTCGCCCGAGAGCCGCATCACGCGGTCGAACAGCCGATCGGCGATGTCGCGGGGCGTCATCTGCGACAGGTCGGGCGGCCGCCCGGTTCGGGCCGCGCCGCCCGCGAACGGTGCGATGGGCGGATCGCCTCCACCGCGCGCATCTTGCGGCGCCGCCGTCTCGCCGAGCGAGGCCTGGGGCAGCGCGTTCTGGGGCGCGTCGAGCCCATTCCCGCGCGACGCGCCGAGGTTGCGCCCGGCGGCCATCGCCGCGAGGGCGAGGAACGCGACGAACGCGACCGCCCACGGCGCGACCTCGGCCATGCTGCGACCGCGCGCGCGCGGCGCGCCCGCCGTCGGTGCGCCCGATGCGGCGACGACCGCCGTCCCGCAGCGGTGGCAGTAATTGGCACCGGCAGACAGCGCGGCGCCGCACGCGGCGCAGTACCGCGGGCGCACCGCCGTCCCGGCGGCGGACGCGAGCGCCGGAGGCGTGGTCGGTTGGGCGGACGTCGACATACCCGAAAGCTACACCGCACATGCCGGCGCCGGTGTCATCCGGCGCCGGCCGACGACCGCGCGTGCCGTAGGGCGCGTCAGCGACCCGCCAACGGCAGCTTCAGCTGCCCGGGCGCGAGATCGCCTGAACCGTCTGGTCGGCGCGCTTGGCGTCCGCCTGCAGCACGACGTCCGCCTGCGCGATGATCCCGACGAGGTCGCCGCGCTCGTCGACGATCGGAACGCGCCGCACCTGCTCGCGCGCCATCAGGTCCATCACCTTCTGCAGATCGTCGTGCTCGCGCGCGGTGTGCGCGTTGGGCGTCATCGCGTCACGGACGCGGGCGTCGAGATTCCCCTCGGCCACGACGCGGAGCGCGAGATCGCGGTCGGTGATGAGGCCGATCGGCCGATTCGAGTTGCCGCCCTCCACCACGGGCAGCGCGCCGGTGTCCTCGCTACGCATGAGCTGCGCGGCCTCGCGCACGGGCGTGTCGGGCGTGACCGTGCGCGGGTTGCGGGTCATCACATCGCCCGCCGTTCTCGGTTCCTGTGCCATGCGGTCCTCCGCGGTGTGTCAGATCGCGTCGGCGTTTGTGTGTGCTCGCCCTCAGTGGCGAGGCGGGTGACGCGGGCGCAAGGCACATGCCCGGCGCGCCCGCGCTCCGTACCTTGCGCCCATGCCACGCATGACGCCCCCGGACGCCCCGTCGACGCCCCCGCAGCCGGCCGACGCCGCCGAGTTGCTCGAGCGCATGCGCGCGGAGGGCGTACGCTTTCTCCGCCTCCAGTTCACCGACATCCTCGGCGTCAACAAGAACGTCGAGGTCCCCGCGTCCCGCTTCGGCGAAGCGCTCGCGGGCGAGGTCCTGTTCGACGGCGCCGCGATCGAGGGCTTCGCGCGCGCGGAGGAGAGCGACATGCTCCTCCGCCCCGACCTGTCCACGTACCGCGTCCTTCCTTTTGGCGGAGCGCCGCCCGACGACGCGCGCGTCGCCCGCGTGATCTGTGACGTCACCACCACCGACGGCACGGCGTTCGCCGGCGACCCGCGCGCCGTGCTCCGCCGTCAGCTCGCCGTGGCCGCCGAGCGCGGCTACGCGGTGCGCGCCAACGCCGAGGTCGAGTTCTTCCTGTTTCCTGCCGGGCCCGACGGCGCTGCGAGCACCGCGACGCACGACGTCGGCGGCTACTTCGATCTCGCGCCGGTCGATCACGGCGAGGAGGCCCGCCGCGCGATGGTCGAGCTGCTCGAGCGGCTCGGCGTCCCGGTGGTGGGCGCGCACCACGAGGGAGCGCACGGCCAGCACGAGATCGACCTCGGTGACGCCGATGCCCTCGCGGCCGCCGACGACGTGATCACGCTCCGGTTCGTCGTGAAGCACGTCGCCCGACGGTTCGGCCTCGTCGCCTCGTTCATGCCCAAGCCGGTGTTCGGGCAGAACGGCAGCGGGCTCCACACGCACCAGGCGCTCGTCGCGCTCGACCGCGACGGCGGGGTCGGCGAGAACGCGTTCGCCGACCCCGGCGCCGAGTGGGGGCTGTCGCGCACGGCGCTCCACTACGTCGGCGGCCTCCTCCGCCACGCCCGCGGGATGTGTGCGGTCACGAACCCGCTCGTCAACTCGTACAAGCGCCTCGTCCCCGGCTTCGAGGCGCCGGTGCACGTGGCGTGGAGTCTGAGGAGTCGGACACCGCTCGTGCGCGTGCCCGAGCGCCGCGGCGCGGCCACACGGCTCGAGGTGCGCACGCCCGACCCGGCGGCCAACCCGTACCTCGCACTCGCCGTGATGATCGCCGCGGGACTGGACGGCGTGGCCACGAACGCCGAGTGGCGCGAGCCGGTGGCGCAGGAGGTGGCCGAGATGAGCTGGCGTGAGCGGCGCCGGCTGCGCATCGACGACCTGCCGCACGACCTCGGCGAGGCGTGCGACGAGCTGGAACGCGACGAGGTCGTGCGCGCGGCGTTGGGCCCGCACGTGACGCAGCACTACCTCGCGGCGAAGCGCGCGGAGTGGCGGGAGTACAGCACGCAGGTCACCGAGTGGGAGTTGCGGCGGTACCTGGCGCGGTACTGACGGCCAGCGGCCCGCGACTCGGCGTCGTGTCGAACTAGGGCGGCTGGAGCGCCGCACTTGCCAGAATGTGTCGTGCGTCACATAATCGGGCGCCCACCCATCCTGCCATATGCTCGAGGTCGCTCGCGTGCCGCGACCCGCGCCCCTCCGAAAAGCCACCTCCCGGATGCACGTCCCTCCGTTCGTTCGCGGCGCCCGCGCGCACAGCACGCGGCGTACTCGCGTTTCTAGCCACCTTCATCGTCGCCGCATGTGGCCACGATAGCACCGGGCCGGGTGCTACCGCGTCGAGCGTCTCGGAAGTCGTGGTCACCGGCGCGCCCGCGGGAACGTTGCTCGTCGGCGACTCCGTCCGGCTCGCGGCCACCGCGCTCAACGCGACCGGTGGCGTGGTCTCGGATCAGTCGGTGACGTGGAACTCGACCGATCCGACCGTGGCCGCGGTGTCGTCGAGCGGGCTCGTCGTCGCACTCGGCGCAGGGACCGCGACCATCACGGCGGCCTCGAACGGGCACGCGGGCTCGACGACCGTCGACGTTCGCTCGGGTGGCCCGATCGGAACGCAGGGCGGCATCCTGAGCGCCATCGGCGGAGTGTTCAGCCTCACGGTCCCCGTCGGGGGGGTGCAGCAAGCGACGCTCCTGCTCGTCCGGCCCGCGCTCGGTGCGCCGCAGGACGCGCGGCTGGTGGGGAACTCGAGTTATGAGCTCGGGCCCGACGGCGTCACCTTCGTGCGACCGGCAACGCTGTCCATCAAGTACGATCCGGCCAAGCTCGCGTCGGGCACCGTCGAGCAGAGCCTCCAGCTGTACACGGTGTCGGCCGGCGCGTGGACCGTCGTTCGCGGAAGTACGGTGAACACGACCACCAAGGCGGTCGCCGGCGCCATCGGGTCCTCGGGGATCTACGCGGTGCGAAGCATGCCGGTCGATCAGATCACCCTCACCGGCGCGGTGGTCGGCGGCGCCCTGTACGCAGGACAGACCGCGCAAATCGGGGTCGGCCTGTACGCGGCCACCGGCGACTCGCTCGTCGCGCGCCCGATCGCGTGGACCAGTTCCGACCGCGGCAAGGTCACGGTCGACAGCGCGGGCAAGGTGACCGCGGTCTCGGCCGGCACCGCGACGCTCACCGCGACGACAGACGGCAAGACCGCGTCCGCGACCGTCACCGTGCTCACGCGCCCGACGGCCGACTGGTCCGCCGCCGCGGAGTGGACCACGTACCAGGGCAACGCGCAGCACAGCGGGTACGTCAATGCGACCCTCGACCCGGGCGTGTTTCGCGAACGCTGGGTGAGCACCGTTGCAGGCGGGACGCTGCTCAATCAGCCGTCCGCCGGGGACGGGCGCGTGTACGTCTCGACCAGCGGGTACTTCACGAGCCAGCGACTGTTCGCGCTCAGCCCCGCGGACGGCTCGCAGCAGTGGGTTCGCGATTTCGGTGCGATATTCGGCATCAATCAGCCGACGTACGACAATGGCAGTGTATACATGACCTCGGGCGGTCACGAGGACACGTTCATGTACGCGCTCAACGCGGGCGACGGCAGCCTGCGCTTCAAGACCGCGTTCGACAGCCAGTGGGAGCACTGGCGCGCACCGGTCGTCTCGGGTCAGACCGTGCTCACGGCTGGCGGATATTACGGCGGGATGTACGGGTTCGACGTGACCAGCGGACAGCGCAACTTCTTCATGGCGTTGTCTCAGGTCAGCGGTTGGGCGCCGGCCGCCGCGAACGGCGTGGCGTACGCGTTCAACGGCGTGGTGGGATCAGCGACGCTGAACGCCGTCACGCCCGCCGACGGGTCGGTCCAGTATCAGGTGAACGACAGCCGTCTGCCGGCCGCGGGCACACCCGTGATCGGCGGAACCAACGACGCGTTCGTCATCGTCGGTAACCGGCTGGTCTCGGTCGACCTGGTCGCGAAACGCGTCGCGTGGGAGCAGAGCGGGGGGTTCATTGGCATCCCGTCGGTCGCGAGTGGGGTCGTCTATGCCGCGAGCAACACTCAGATCGCGGCCCGGCGCGAGAGCGACGGCGCGGCCCTGTGGACGTGGGGAGCTCCGCCCGCGACGACGATGACCGGCGCCGTGATCGTGACCAACAACTTGTTGTTCGTCGGGGTGAGCGGCGGGTACGGCTCGCCCGGCACCACGTACGCCGTCGACCTCGCCACCCACCTCCCCGTGTGGAGCTACCCGGGCGTCGGCGAGATGGCGCTGAGTAGCCAGGGAGTCCTCTACATCGCCGAGGCCGGCGGCACACTCGCCGCGATCGCCGTGCGGTGAGCAAACGGAACGGGCGGGGCTCAACCGAGCCCCGCCCGTTCCGTCCGTTAGGCAGCTCGCCCGGTCAGACCGGGAACAGCATCTCGCGGTACTTCGGCAGCGGCCACTGCTCGTCCGGCAGCACCAGCTCCAGCGCGTCGCTCACCGCGCGCGCCGCGGCCATCGCGTCCGCGCCCTCGCCCGTCAGCAGCCGTGCGGTCGCGGTCTCGTCGCCGTGCCCACCTTCGGCCCGATCGATCACCTGGCCGAGCGTCGCGCGCGCCTGCTCCAGCGACTCGATCATCCCGCCCACGCGCTCCGCCGCGGCGGCCTGCGGGGCCTTCGTGATGCCCGCCTCCTTCGCGTGCGCCGCGCCGCGCGCGAGCGCGTTCGCGTACGTGTACGCCGCCGGCAGGACGAGCGTGTCGATCATCTCGCGCATCGTGTGCAGCTCGATGAGCATGTCCTTCACGTAGCGCTCGACGCGCACGTGGTAGCGGCTCTCCAGCTCCTCGGGGCTCAGGATCGCGGTGTCCGCGAAGAGCGCCTTCGCCTCGGGCGTGACCAGCTGCTCGAGCGCCTCGGGCGTGCGGCGCAGGTTCAGCAGCCCGCGTCCTTCGGCCTCCGTGACCCACTCGTCCGAGTAGCCGTTCCCTTCGAAGCGGACCGAGCTCGACGCCTTGAAGCTGTCGCGCACGACCGCCATCACGGCCTGGTCGACGTCGCGCGTGCGCTCCAGCTCCGCGCGCAGCTTGGCCGTCAGGTCGCTCACCGCCTCGGACACCGCGGCGTTGAGCAGCATCACCGGGAACGCGATGCTCTGCGACGAGCCCACCGCGCGGAACTCGAACTTCATCCCCGTGAAGGCGAACGGCGACGTGCGGTTGCGGTCGGTGTTGTCCTTCTCGATCTCGGGAAGCTTGGCGACGCCGAGGTCGAGCGGCACGTGCGCCGGCTTGTCGGCGCCGTCGGCACCCGAGGCGATGTCCTCGATCAGCCGCGTGAGCGTCGCGCCCATGAATACCGAGATGATCGCCGGCGGCGCCTCGTTGGCCCCGAGCCGGTGCTCGTTGCCCGACGTCCCGATCCCCGCGCGCAGCAGCCCCTGGTGCTTGTGCACGGCCTGCAGCACGGCGGCCAGGAAGAGCAGGAAGCGCGTGTTGTGGTGCGGCGTCTTGCCCGGCTTGAGCAGGTTGATGCCGTCGAGCTCGGGATGGTCGGCCGCGACCGACATCGACCAGTTGCAGTGCTTGCCGCTGCCGTTGATGCCGGCGAACGGCTTCTCGTGCAGCACCGCCTGCAGGCCGTGGCGGATGGCCACGCGGCGCAGCGTCGACATCACGAGCTGGTTGTGGTCGACCGCGATGTCCGTTTCCTCGTACCGCGGCGCCATCTCGAACTGGCTCGGCGCCACCTCGTTGTGCCGCGTGATGATGGGCACGCCCAGTTTGTACAGCTCCTGCTCCACCTCCGCGATGCAGGCCTGCGCGCGGTCGGGGATCCCGCCGAAGTAGTGGTCCTCGAGCTGCTGCCCGCGCGACGGAGGCGCGCCGATCAGCGTGCGACCCGCCATCACGAGGTCCGGCCGCAGCGCGAACTGCTGCCGATCGACGAGGAAGTACTCCTGCTCCGGGCCCAACGTCGTGAAGACGCGCTGCACGCCCTCGTCGCCGATCAGCGCCAGCAGCGCGGCGGCGCGCTCCGAGAGCACGTCGGACGAGCGGAGCAGCGGCGTCATCTCGTCGAGCGCCTCGCCGTTGTAGCCGATGAACACGGACGGGATGCACAGCGTCCGCGTTCCCGGGCCCTCGACCACGAACACCGGGCTCCCGGGGTTCCACGCCGTGTAGCCGCGGGCCTCCCACGTCGCGCGGAGCCCGCCCGACGGAAAGCTCGACGCGTCCGGCTCGCTCTGGATGAGCTGCGCCGCGCTGAAGCTCTCGATCGGCTGACTCTCCTCGTCGAACGACAGGAAGGCGTCGTGCTTCTCGGCCGTGAGCCCCGTCTGCGGCTGGAACCAGTGCGTGAAGTGCGTCACCCCCTTCTCGACCGCCCACTCCTTGATCGCGTCGGCGACGGCCGGCGCGATGTCGGCGTCGAGCTTCTTCCCGAGGCGGATGGCGCCCTGCAGCTTCTGAAACACCTTCTTCGGCAACCGGTCGCGCATCTGCCGCGTGCCGAAGGTGTTCACGCCGAAGTACTCGGACGTCGGCGCCGGGGCGCCGTTGCTGCCATTACCGTTACTACCGTTGCCGTTGGACGGCGTGCTCGACACGGGCCGGGTCACGGCTCGGCTGGCGGCCATGTCGCGCACGGCGGTGCGGCGCGAAGTGGACGTGGAATTGGACATGAAGAGGCAGGGGCAGGGAATGACGAAGCAGCGACGGCTGAGCCGCCGCACTGGATTGGCACGTCCAAGCTACCCGTCATCGTGCAGAATGTGCACTGTCGAGCACGCACCACGCAGCCGCCGCGCCTGTGGCGCGCCTTCGACGCGTCCAGAATTGCACAACGCGGTTGTTTGCGCGCTCGTCGCGCACGACCGACCTCAGGTGCGTGACGCGCCCGTCACTGCGAGGCGGGTGCGCCTCCCGGCTGCGGCGGGCCGGCTTCGAGCGCGAGCTGAATGCGTTCGATCTGCCGCTCGTTGGGCGTGAGGAGCACGGCCAGCAGATTCGCCGAGCGCACGAACGTCGGCGTGGCCGACCAGGCATACGTGCCGCCCCGCGGCACCACGCGCACGGTGTCGAGTCCGGCGACGTCCCGCGCCAGCGCGGCCGTGTCGTCGTAGACGAACGTGTGCAACTCGCCGAGCCCGAGGTGCACGACCGTGCCCGGCGCATGCAGGAACGCGAGATGTTCGGCCGGCGCGGTGGTGTCCACGCGCGGCACGAGGCCGGCCTTGTCCAGGCGGTCGACGAGGCTGCACACCCGCCAGCGCCCGTCGTGCGGACAGCGCGCGGCACCAGAGGCCGCGTGTGCGCCCGCCGCGCCGCCGCCCGTCGCGGGTCCAGCGCCGGTCCCAGCGCGCGATGCCCTGGCGGACTCGGACGCCTGCGACGCATCGCGACCGCCGCCACACCCGGCTATCACCAGCGCTCCCGCGGTCAGCGCGCTGGCCGCTCGCGCGCTCACCGCCAATCGTGACGCGACCCGCAACGCGATCGGCTGGTGGCCCGTCATCCGCCCACGTCGAGCGCCGCGCCGTCGCCCGGACGTCGGTGGCTTCCGGGCGCCTCGGTGTACTCGGTGGGGGTTCGGGCGTCGGCGGCGGGCGACGCGTCCGTGGGCTGATCGGTCGCGGACGACGCATCGTCGGCCGCCGGCGGTGCGATCGGCGGCGCCGCACGCGGCGACGGGCGCGGGTCAGAGAGATCGTCGGTCATGCCGCTTCCGCTTGCGAACGGCAGGCCACCGCGTCGCGCCCGCCGTGACCACTCGAAACGGTTCGGCGAACTCTCGCCAACGGCACGGGTATCATTCCGGTAAGTCGTTGTACTGAAACGCGTTAGTTGGACGGACGGGGAGCGGAGACTGGCGATGCAGACGGACGGACGGACGACGAGTGGCGCAGGACAGGTGGCGAGCATCGGACGCGCCCGGACGGCGCCGCTCGTGCAGATCGACGGGGCCGACGCGGTCGACCTCGATCGGCTCGAGCGCGGGCTCGAGCTCGCGGCCGAACGCGTCGCCGAAGGGCGTTACCGCGTCAGCGGCGGCGCGGGCGACCACTGGGTCGACCTCGTGACGGCGGCGCACCCGCGCTGCGATTGCGGTGATCACGTGTGGCGCGATCAGGTGTGCAAGCACATCCTCGCCGCCCTGCTCCGCGAGGGCGACGAGCGCGTCGTACGCGCGTTGGCCACCGTCGTCGCGCGCGCCCGCGCGCTGCCGCGCGCGGCGTAACCGCACGCCCCCGCGGCACACTCTCCCCACGAGGGGCGCCGGCACGACGGGCGCGGGCGTGGCCGGCGGTCGGGGAGCGGCCACGTGGGCGATTATCTTCGTGCCCATGTCTCGCCGCACCACAACCACCGCGCGCGCCGCGTGACCGGCGACCACCTCCTCGACGGCCACCTGCACCGATTCTGCGGCGGGCGCTATCAGCGCGCGGCGGAGCGCATCACGGTGCGCCTGAGTGGAATGCAGGCCGAAGTCGAGCGCGAGATGTACCGGTGCGCCGTCTGTGGAGACGAGCAGCGCACGGTCGAACAGCGCGAATCCGCCGAACGCGACGCGGTCACGCGCATGCGCGACGCGAACGGCCTGCTCACCCCGCGCGACATCCGCCGCCTGCGGGAGGAACTCGGCATCACGACCAGTCAGCTCGGCGAGCTGCTCTACGGCGTTCCGAAAGGCGTCGTCGAAGGGTGGGAGCGCGGCCGGTATCTCCAGAATCGCGCGGCCGACGCGATGCTCCGGTCGCTCCGCGACCCCGACGTGCTCGCACTTCGAGCGGCGAAGGCCGGCGTGACGCTTCCCGCCCCGGACGCGATCGCCTCCGCGGGCGCGACAGTCGCCGGCGCCTCGGCCGGTACGCCGTCGACTACGCAGACCGTCGCCGCCCTCGACTGACGCGGGCGCGCTGTTTCATCGCGCCCGGGTCGCCAGTCATCCTCGCGACCACGCAGTCCGCCACTCTGCGATTTCACCCTGATCGTCGCCCCTGCTGTCGCCATGCCCCCGGCCGCCATCTTCCATCTGCACCTGCACCAGCCGCCGCGGGTAGACCCCTGGCTCGGCCACCTGCCGCGCGAAGCCGACGCGGCCCCGGACCACGACGTGTACGCGCGCGCCGAGCGCACGTGCTATCGCGCCCTCGTCGCCGCGCGCGTGACCGACGCGGACGGCCGCGTGCGCCGCATCGTCGACACGCTCGCGCGCACGAGCTTCGACGTCGCCCCGACGCTGCTCGCGTGGCTCGCGCGGTCGGCGCCCGCCACCTACGACGCGATTCTCGCGGCCGACCGGGCGAGCGAACAGCGCCTCGGGCGCGGCAACGCCATCGCGCACCCCTACCATCACATCGTCCTGCCGCTCCTCACGCGGCGCGACAAGGTCACCGAAGTCCGATGGGGACTCGCCGACTTCGCGCGCCACTTCGGCCGCCCCGCCGAAGGGATGTGGCTCCCCGAGACGGCCGTCGACGACGAGACGCTCGACGTCCTCGCGCAGGAGGGTGTGCGGTTCACGCTCCTCGCGCCGCACCAGCTCGACGGCCTCCCGCCTGCGGGCCGCCCGGGTCTCTACCGCAGCGACGCCGGGCGCGAGATCGCGCTCTGCACCTACGACGCCGACATCGCGCATGACGTGGCGTTCGGCGCGCTGCTGCGCGACGGCTGCGGATGGGCAGACCGGATGCGGGCGCGACTCGACGAACATGACGCGGCGAACCCGCTCGTCGCCATCGCCGCCACCGCCGAGACCTTCGGCATGCACCACCGCTTCGGCGACATGGCGCTCGCTGCCGCCATCGACGCGCTCGAGTACCCGAGCACCGGCGCCGACGGACTCCGGCGTGCGCCGACGGCGATCACCAACTACGCCGCCGTTCTCGCCGCCGACCCGGCCACGGACGAGATCGGCGTGCACGACCGTACGGCGTGGAGTTGTCCGCACGCGCTCGGCCGGTGGCAGACCGAGTGCGGTTGCCGGCGCGATCCGTCGACCGAGCAGGGGTGGCGCGCGCCGCTCGTCGCCGCCCTGCAGGAGTTGCGCGGCGCACTCGACGAACGTTTCGCGGCCGACGGGGCCATCCTGTTCGCGAACGTGCGGGGCGGGGCGGATGCGGTTCGCGATGCCTACAACAGCGTCGTACCCGACGCCCGCGGGCCGGGGGACAGCTGCGAACTCGCCGGCGGATGCGTTCCGAGCACGTCCGACCCGGTGTGGGCGCGTGAACTCCTCGAGATGTCGCGCGAGACGCTCGCGATGTTCGACGCCGACGGCCTCGGCGCGGACGACCTCTCGGACCCGGCCGCGCTCACGATACTCGCCCGAGCGGCGCGGGCGGCCATGCTGGCCGGCCCGCGCCGCGACGCCGTGTTGGACCGGCTGCGTCGTGCGCTCAGCGTCGCCGTCGGGACGCACGCCTCGGCTGGCTCGGCGCGCATGATCCTCCAGCGCCTGGCGCCCGCCGACCCGCCGCTCGCCGTGCGCGTGGCCGCGGGGGTCGCGGCGGTCGCAGCCGTCGGAGCGCGGGAGAGCACGCCACCCACGTGGCACGCGGACGTGGACGCCGGCGCGCCGGGCGGTCCGGTCGTTCACGTCCACGACCGCCGACTCTGCACGGGGAGCACGTACGCGGTGATCGTCGACGTGCCGAGCCCCGGCGTGGTCGCCGGCCGGGCGTTCCGCCTGTCGGACGTGGACCCCCGGGGGGTGACGATCCTCGTCCGCCCGGTGCCCGGCGCTCCCGGGGCGCGTCCCGCGTTCGCCGATGCGCTCGGTGCGGCACTGAAGCTGACCGATCTGCCCGAACCGGCGCGCTCGTGCGTGGAGCTCGCACTCCGTCGCGCCGTGGTGCAGCGGCTGCTCGACGCCGAGGACCGCGAACGACTCGCCGCGGGCGAGGCCAAGCTGCGCGACCTCGCGAGCGCTGCGCTCGTGCGCGCGATCGAGGCGCTCGGTGAGGTGCTGCGTGAGTCGGCCGGCGACGAGTCTGCGCTCGGACTGCGCGGTCCGATCGCCGCCGCGGCTGGGGCGGCCGTCGCGCGCGTGCTGGGGTTGGCCGATCTCGCGGAGGCGGCCGGGGCGGGCACGCCGTTCGACGCGCAGACGGCGATCCACCGCATCGGGCGCACGCTCCCCGACGCGGCCCGACAGCAGCTCTCGCCGGTGGCGTGGCGACTCGGATTCTCCGCCCGCGGCTGGCGCGAACTGGACGACCTCATGTAGCCGCGGCACGTCCGGTGCGGAACGGACCTGCTACGGCGCGCGGGGAGGCGAAGCCCGAGCGCGCTACATTCGCCAGGTCCGCCAGTCCCGCCCGGTCAGGAACGCGCCATGCCAACGGTCATCTTCGCCGCGCCGTACCTCACGCCCAGTGCCGCCCGCATGGTGACGGCCACCGCCTCGCTCCCCGACGTGCGGCTCGGCGTGGTCTCGCAGGACCCGCTGGACAACGCGCCGGACGACGTGCGCGGCGCCGTGGCTCAGCACTGGCGCGTCGACGACGTGCTCGACCTCGAGCAGCTCGCCGGAGCGGTCGAGGCGATCGGCGCCCGCATCGGCGCGCCGGATCGCCTGTTCGGCGCGTACGAGCAGCTCCAGGTCCCGCTCGCCCAGCTGCGCGCGCGGCTCGGCATCGACGGCCTGCCCGTCGAGACCGCGCTCAACTTTCGCGACAAGGCGCGGATGAAGGACATCCTGCGCGCCGCCGGGGTGCCGTGCGCGCGGCACGCGCTCGCGGAGACGCCGGCCGAGGCGGCGGCGTTCGCCGCGCACGTCGGCTACCCCGTCGTGGTGAAGCCGCCCGCGGGCGCCGGCTCGGTCGCGACCTTTCGCGCGACGAGCGACGGCGAGCTGGCCGACGCGCTGGCCGCCGCGCCCCCGGCGCCGGGCGACCCCGTGCTGCTCGAGGAGTTCATCGTCGGCGAGGAGCACTCCCTCGAGACCGTCTCGGTCGGCGGGCGCCCGGTGTGGCATTCGCTCACGCGCTACCACCCGACGCCGCTCGACGCGGTGCGGAACCCCTGGATCCAGTGGTGCGTCGTGCTGCCGCGCGAGGCCGACGACCCGCGGTACGACGACGCGAGGCGGGTCGGCGACGAGGCGCTCGCGGCGTTAGGCATGACCACCGGCCTCACGCACATGGAGTGGTTCCGCCGGCGCGACGGCTCGGTCGCGGTGAGCGAGGTCGCCGCCCGCCCGCCCGGCGCACAGATCACCACGCTCGTCTCGCGCAGCACCGACACCGACTTCGTGCGCTCGTGGGCGCGGCTCATGGTCGAGGGCGCGTTCGACCCGCCCGCGCGCAAGTACGCCGCGGGCGTGGCGTTCCTCCGCGCGCAGGGCCGCGCGGGCGGCGTGATCCGCGCCACGCACGGCCTCGACCGCCTCTCGGAGCAGACGCGCGCGCTCGTCACCGACGTGCAGCTGCCCCACGCCGGCTTCGGCGCGCGCCCGAGCTACGAGGGCGACGGCTGGATCCTCGTGCGCCACCCCGAGACCGCGGCGGTCGAGCGGGCGCTCTCGGAGATCGTCTCGACCGTGCGGGTCGAACTCGCCTAACGCGTGCCCCCCTACCACACGCCCATGAACGTCCTCTTCATCGCCCCCGGGTACCCCGACGAGATGCCGCTCTTCGTGCGCGGCCTCGCGCGGCAGGGCGCGCGCGTCTTCGGCCTGAGCGACGTCGCCGAGTCGCAGCTCCCCGAGATGACCCGCCACCACCTCTCGGGCTACGTCCAGGCCGACATCCGCGACGAGGCCGGCGCGGTCGCCGCCGTGCAGCGCGCCTCCGCGGGCCGCGTCACCTTCGACCGCGTGGTCTGCCTCTGGGAGCCCGGCGTGATCCTCGCCGCGCGCCTGCGCGAGGCGTTAGGCGTTCCCGGTATGGGCGTCGAGCAGGCGCGCCTGTTCCGCGACAAGGACCTGATGAAGCAGGCCGTCGCCGCGGCCGGCGTCCGCGTGCCCTACCACCGCCGCGCGACCACCGCCGCCGAGGTGCGCGAGGGCGTCGAGGCCGTCGGCTACCCCGCGATCATCAAGCCCATCGACGGCGCGGGCTCGATGGACACGTTCCGCGTCGACGACGCCGCCGAGCTCGAGGCCGCGCTCAAGCGCCTCGGCCACGTCGCGACCGTGAACGTCGAGGAGTTCATCGACGCCGAGGAGTTCACGTACGACACGGTCTGCGCCGGCGGCAGCGTCCTCTACGAGCACGTCGGCTACTACCGCCCGCGCCCGCTCGTCGCGCGCACGCTCGAGTGGATCTCGCCGCAGACGCTCTCGCTCCGCGACATCGACACGGAGTGGGTGAAGGACGGCGTGCAGCAGGGCCACGACGTGCTCGCGGCGCTGGGGTTCCAGACCGGCTTCACGCACATGGAGTGGTATCGCAAGAGCGACGGCGAGGTGGTCTTCGGCGAGATCGCGGCGCGGCCGGCGGGCGCGCGCACGGTCGACCTGATGAACTACAACTCCGACATCGACCTCTTCGGCGGCTACGCCGAGGCCGAGTTGAAGGGGACGTTCTCCCAGGTGCCGTCGCGCGCGTACTACGTGGCCAACATTTTCAAGCGCGCGGAGGGGCAGGGGCGCATCGTGCGCATCGACGGGCTCGACGACCTGTACCGCCGGTTCGGCTCGGCGGTCGTCGGCGTCGACCTGCTCCCCGTCGGGGCGTCGCGCCGCGACTGGGTGCTGACGCTCATCTCCGACGGCTACGTCACCGTACGCCACCCCGACAAGCAAACGCTGTTCGACATGGCCGACGCGGTCGGCACCGACTTGCGGCTCTACGCCGCGTGACCGACGCGCTGGAGCCGGCGGCCCAGCGCCGGCGCAGTCGCTTCGCGCGGCGCCCGGCCGCGCCGGGCGCGATGGCCGTGCTGCGCGACGTGCACTCCCCCGAGCTGCACAACCACCGCGACGTCTACGTCTACCTGCCCCCGTCCTACGGGCTCGGCGCGCCCGACGCGCGCTACCCCGTGATCTACATGCACGACGGGCAGAACCTGTTCGACCCCGCGCTCAGCTTCTCCGGGGCGTGGCGCGTCGACCTCGCCATGCAAACGGCCGCGCGCCTCGGCTACGAGGCCATCGTCGTCGGGGTCGCCAACACCGGCGGCTCGCGCATCGACGAGTACTCGCCGTTCTTCGACGAGCGCGTCGGCGGCGGCGGCACCGCGGACCGGTACGTCGACTTCCTGCTGCACACCCTCAAGCCGGTGATCGACGCGCAGTTCCGCACGCGCCCGGAGCCCGCGGCCACCGGCGTGCTCGGCTCGTCGATGGGCGGCCTGGTGAGCGCGTACGCGTTCTTTCGCGCGCCGCACGCCTTCCGCATGTGCGGCATCATGAGTCCGGCGCTCTGGTTCGCCAACCGCGCCATCCTCCCCTTCGTCGAAGCCGCCGACGCGCCGCGCGGGCGCATCTGGCTCGACGTCGGCACGGCCGAGGGCGTGCGCACGGTGCACAACGTCCGCCTGCTGCGCGACCTGCTGCAGCGAAAGGGCTACCACGAGGGCGACACGCTCAGGACGGTGATCGCCGCGGGCGGCGCGCACAACGAGGCCGCGTGGGGTCGCCGACTCAAGAAGGTCATCCCCTTCCTGCTGAAAGCCTGATGCACACCGAACACCACCGCTGGCACAGCCCCGCCCTCGACGGGAAGCCGATGGACCTGCTCGTCTACGGCCACGCCGGGGCGAAGCTCTTCGTCTTCCCGACGTCCATGGGCACGTACTACGAGTGGCCCGACCGGCGCATGCAGTACGTCCTGGGCGACCATCTGCGAAACGGCTGGCTGCAGATGTACTGCCTGCACCACGTGCACGACGAGAGCTGGTACCGCCGCGACCTCCACGTCGGCGCGCGCGCGTGGCGCCACTTGCAGTACGACAACTACGTCTACCACGAAGTCGTTCCGTTCAGCTACTCGCGTAACCCCAACGACTTCATCATCGCCACGGGCGCCTCGCTCGGCGCGTACGACGCGGCCGTGTTCGCGATGCGCCACCCCGACGTCGTGCGCCGCCTCGTGGGGATGAGCGGCAGCTACGACATCCTGCGACTCACGCACGGCCAGCGCGACGGCACGGTCGACCAGGTCAACCCGATGGCGCTGGCCGCGGCGCCGATGAGCGGCGACAAGCTCGCGCTCCACCGCCGGCAGGACCTCATCATGGCGATCGGCCTCGACGACCCCGCGCTCGACAACAACCGCGCGTTCTCCGGACTCCTCTGGTCGCAGGGCATCGGCAACGCGCTCCGCGAGTGGCGCGGCTTCGCCCACGACTGGCCGTGGTGGGAGCGCATGATCCGGATGTACGTCGGCGGCCACGACTGACCCCTCACACCCTTCTCGACCGATGAGCGACAAGAAGAAGCAGCCTCGCATCAAGAAGGTCGGCGCCAAGTCGTCCGCCGCCGCGTCCGCCGCGACCGGCCCGCTCACCCCCGAGGGCGATCCGAACGCGCCGGGCAGGGAGAAGCCGATCGGGACGCCCATCGCCGCACCCATCGGCGCGCCGAGCGACGCGGCAGCGGGCGCGGTGAGCACCGGCCCCGCGCCCAACTTCGAGGCGCCCGACGTGTACGCGCCGGGCACCTCGGACCACGCGCCCGGCTCGGAGCCCGCGCCCGAAGCGGGGCACCCGGGCGCGCGCGCGTCGGCGGCGCGCGGTACGGCCGCGGGGATCCCCGAGATGCGGGCGCCCGAGGCGCCGAGCGCCGTCGAGATCGCCGACGCCGACGAGAACCTCGTCACCGAGGACGGTGGCGTCAGCGCACCGATCGGCGCCCCCGCGCCGGCCGTCCACACGCCCACGCGCGACGCGCGCGTCGGCCTCTTCGTCGGACGCGAGTGGTCCTTCCCGCCCGAGTTCTTCAAGGCGGTCGAGCGCCGCGACGCCGGCGTCGTCGCGGAGTACGCGAAGATCGGCGCGCCCCGCTTCGACGACCCGCCCGCGTACGACCTGCTCATCGACCGCATCTCACACGAGGTGCCCACCTACCGCACGTACCTCAAGCAGGCCGCGCTGCGCGGCGCCGCGGTGGTCAACAACCCCTTCATGTGGAGCGCCGACGACAAGTTCTTCGGCGCGTCGCTCGCCGACCGGCTGGGCGTCGCGTCGCCCAAGACGGTGGTCCTGCCCAACCGCGAGTACGTGCCGGGCATCGTCCCGAGCGAGTCGCTCCGCAACCTCGAGTACCCGCTCGACTGGCAGGGTATCATCGACTACATCGGCATGCCGTGCATCCTCAAGGACGCGCACGGCGGCGGCTGGAAGGAGGTCTACGTCTGCCGCACGCCCCAGGAGCTGCTCCACAATTACAACACCTCGGGGCTCCTCACCATGATCGTGCAGGAGTTCATCGAGTTCGAGCACTTCGTGCGCTGCCTAGTGATCGGCCGCGACGAGGTGCTCCCGATGAAGTACGACCCCAAGCAGCGCAAGTACATCGTCGACCACGCGCACCTCAGCCCGCAGCTCGGCGCCAAGATCGTGCGCGACGCCCGCGCGCTCTGCCATGCGTTAGGCTACGACATGAACTCGATGGAGTTCGCGATCCGCGGCGGCGTTCCGTACGCCATCGACTTCATGAACCCCGCGCCCGACATGGACATCTACTCGCTCACCCCGACGTACTTCGAGTGGGTGGTCGAGCACATGGCCGACATGGCGGTGCGCATGGCCAAGGCCGTGCGCGACGGCGGTCACCGCGCGGTCGAGCCGGCGTGGTCGTCGCTCTTCGGGGGCGCGCCGGCGTGAGGACCGCCCCGTGAGCGGAGCGCCCCCGCGCCGCGCCCCCGCGACGCCCGCCCCGGCCGACGCCATCGGCGCGTACCACGCCCTGCTCGAGGGGTCGGCGGGGGCGCAGCTCGCCGCCGACACCGAGGGGGCACTCGAAACGGCGCTCGGACGCCGCGGGCTGATCTTCGGCACGCGCCGCCTCTGCACCGTCGTCCGCCCGCGCTTCTTCACGCCGGCCCAGTACGCCGCGCTCGGCCGGCGTATCGCGGGCCTCATGCACGCGTTCAACACCGCGCACCGGGCCGCGATGGCCGACCCGGCGCTGCGCGCGCAGTTCCGCCTCGCCGAATGGGAGGAGTCGCTCCTCACCACCGGCCCGCGCGCGGCGATCTCGAGTCCCACGGCACGCCTCGACGCGTTCATCGTCGACGACGCCGGCGACGGCGGTACCTTCGCCCTCACCGAGGTCAACGGCGAGACGCCCGCGGGCGCGGGGTTCAACGACACGCTCACCGACACCTTCCTCGAACTGCCGGCGATGCGCGCGTTCGTCCGCCGCTGGCACGCGCTTCCCATCTTCGCCCACTACGGCATCGTCGAAGCCGTGCTCGGCGCCTGGCGGCGGTGGGCCGATGGGGCGGGGCGCCCGACCCGCGGCGTCGCGCCGCGCGTGGCCATCCTGGACTGGGACGACGTGCCCACGCGTCAGGAATTCCTCATGTTCCAGGCGTTCTTCCGCGCCCAGGGGGTCGACTGCGTCATCGCCGACCCGCGCGCGGCGGAGTACCGCGACGGCGATCTGGGCCTCGGCGGCGCACCGGTGGACGTGATCTACAAGCGCGTGCTGCTGAGCGAACTCGTCGAGCGCGCAGGCGCCGACGCCGACGTGCTGCGCGCGTGGCAGGCCGGTGCCGTGTGCATGGTCAACCCGCCCGACGGCAAGATCCTGCACAAGAAGGCGTCGCTCGCGGTGCTCTCGGACGAACGCAACGCCGGCCTCTTCGACGACGCGGCGCGCGCCGCGATCGCCGACGGGATTCCGTGGACGCGCGTCGTCGAGGAACGCCGCACCGTGCACGACGGGCAGGCCGTCGACCTCGTGCCGCACCTCACCGCGAACCGCGAGCGCTTCGTTCTCAAACCCAACGACGAATACGGGGGCACCGGCATCGTCCTCGGCTGGACCGTCGACCAGGGCGACTGGGAGCGGGCCGTCGCCCGCGCGCTGGCCGAGCCGTACGTGGTCCAGCAACGCGTCGCCATCCCGTTCGAGGCGTACCCGAGTGTGGTCGACGGCGAGGTGCACCTGCTCGACCGCCTCATCGACACGGCGCCGTACGTCACCGACGGCGTCGCCATGGAAGGGGTGCTGACGCGGCTGTCCACGGACGCACTCCTCAATGTGACGGCCGGCGGTGGATCGCAGGTCCCCAATTTCGTGGTACTCCCGCGGTGAACTCCTGGCACGGTTTACGTAACAGCAGCCTGCCGGACACCGCTGTTCAGCCCTCGCCCTCCCCCCCCGCCGAGGTCCGCGTATGAAGCCACCCTCCCTGACCCTCGGAGTCGAAGAGGAGTACCAGATCGTCGACCCGAACACGCGCGCGCTCAAGAGCTACATCGGGCGGATCATGGAGCACGAACTGCCCGGCGACGTGCAGATGAAGCCCGAATTGCACCAGAGCATCGTCGAGGTCGGGACGAAGCCCTGCAACACGCCGGCAGAGGTGCGCGAGGAGTTGGTCCGCCTGCGCGGCGCGGTGACGGGACTCGTCGCGGAAGGTGGGCTGACGATCGCGTCCGCCGGGAGCCACCCGTTCTCGACGTGGTGGGAGCAGGACATCACCCAGCTCGAGCGCTACGAGGGCGTGCGGCGCGACATGGGCGATCTCGCGCAACGACTGCTGATCTTCGGCATGCACGTGCACGTCGGGATCGAGGACAAGGAGTTCGCGATCGACGCACTCAACGTCGCCCGCTACTTCCTTCCCCACCTGCTCGCGCTCACCACCAGCTCGCCATTCTGGATCGGCCGAAACACCGGGCTCAAGAGCTACCGATCGACCGTCTTCCGCGGCTTCCCGCGCACCGGCATTCCGACGCGGCTCTCGGGGTGGTCGGAATACCAGGAGTACATCGACGCGCTCATCGAGGTGGGATCCATCCCCGACGGGTCGAAGATCTGGTGGGACGCGCGGCCGCACTTCAAGTATCCGACGCTCGAGTTCCGCCTGTGCGACGCGTGCACGCGCGTCGACGAGGCCGTCTGCGTCGCGGCGATCATCCAGGCCCTCGTGTTCAAGCTCTGGAAGATGCGCCGCGACAACCTGACGTTTCGGGACTATTCGTCGCGGCTCATCGACGAGAACAAGTGGCGCGCGATGCGCTTCGGGCTCGGCGGCAACATGATCGACTTCGGCAAGCGTGAGGAGAAGCCCGCCCCCGAACTCATCCGCGAGTTCATCGACTGGTTCCTGGGCGACGTGGTCGACGAGCTCGGCACGCGGAAGGAAGTCGAGTACGCGTACCGCATCCTCGACGAGGGCTCGAGCGCCGACCGGCAGCTCGCCACGTTCGAGCGCACGGGCAGCCTGCACGCGGTGGTCGACCAGATCATTGCCGAGACGGCCGAAGGCGTGACGCCGATCCCCCGCTCCGAACTGCGCCCGACGGCACCGGTCGAGGAGCGCCGTGAGGCGCGCGTCGACCGGCGGGTGAGCGGCAGCGACCGCCGGATCGACCGACGCGCGCCGACGGGCGGGAATCTCGACCGGCGCAGCGACGTCACGCCCAGCATCCGCATTGGCGATCAGGAAATCGGGCGGCCGGCACCGAGTTTGCCGTGACGGTGTACTGACTGACACGTCAGTAACGTCAGAAATCGCGTAACTTTCGGGTGCGCGGCGGCAGGCGGGTCGTTGGCCCGGCCTGCCGCCGCGTCCTTCTGTCCGTTTTCGCTCGACACTCCAGACCGCGCCGTTTCGCGCCGACCATGCGCGCGGGGTTGCGCCGTGAGGTACATACGATGGCTCTGTTCGCTCCGACCCGACCCGTGCGCCGCGCCAAGGCGCGCCCGATCATCGGCGTCACGACGCAGACGTTGCACGCAATAGCCGGCATCCCCGAGGGGTTGCCGGAAAGCTGGGTGATGAATCAGCGCTACTTCCGCGCGGTCGTCGAGATTGGCGCCGCGCCGTGGATGATCCCCCTGTTCCACGACGACGTCGACACGCTCCGCTCGATCTACGAGAACCTCGACGGGATCTTGATCCCGGGCGGCGTCGACATGGATCCCGAAACGTACGGCGAGGCCGTCGTTCCGGAGACCGGCCGCCTCGACCCGGCCCGCGATGCCGTCGAACTGCAGCTCGTCCGCTGGGCGTGGGAGGACGGCATGCCGGTGCTCGGCCTCTGCCGCGGCGCGCAGGTCATCAACGTCGCCCGCGGTGGTTCGCTCTGGCAGGACATCCCGACGCAGTGGCACGACCCGAAGGGTGGCGAGACGCTGATGCACGACTGCTACCCGACCAAGGGCTTCGCGCGCACGCACCACGCGCACGAGGTCGAGCTCGCCGCTGCGACGCGCCTGCACGCCGCAATGCCGCGGCCTTCGGTGCCGGTCAACAGCATGCACCACCAGTCGGTGAAGCGTCTGGGCGAGGGGCTCGTGGTATCGGCCTACGCGCCCGACGGGGTCGTCGAGGCCGTCGAGGCGGACCGCGACGCGTTCATGGTCGGGGTGCAGTGGCATCCCGAGGTGTTCGAGGTGCACGATCCGTTCACGCGGCACCTGTTCCGCGACTTCATGGGCGCGGCGGAAGAGTTCGCCGCCGCGTAATTCGCGCGTAGCCCCGCTTCGCCGCGGGCCCGGAACCGGCCCAGCATCCTCGGCCGGTCCCGGGCCCGCGGTGGGTCACCCGCTCGAGGCCGCGAACGCCATCAACGGTGCGAGGTGACGCCCACCCTCGCGCACATGTCCAGCACCGGACACCCCGAACACCGCGGCCGCACGCCGGTGCACACGTGTTTCCCGAACGGGACGAGGCGCCGGTTGATCTCCACCCACCACCGCGCGGGGAGTACCCGCTCGAGCGCGGCGAGCGTCTTCTCGGGCGTGGCGGCCGCGACGTAGCCCCACCGATTGGTTACGCGGTGGACGTGCACGTCCACCGAGATGTACGGCGCCCCGAGCGCCACCCCGAGTGCGAGGTGTGCGCACTTGGGGCCGACGCCCGCGAACGACTGCAGGACGACGTCGTCGGCCGGGAGCGTCCCGCCGAACTCGTTCACCGTCCGCACGGCGATCGCGACGATCTGCCGAGCCTTGGCCGGGGCGAACGACGACTCGGCGATCAGGTCGGCGATCTCCCCCTCCGGCAGCGCCGCCACATCGGCCGGCGTCGCGGCACGCGCGAACAGGCGCCGCGCGACGGGTAGCGAGACCTCGTCGTACGTCCGGATGGACAGGATGCACGCGACCAGCTGCTGAAAGAGTGTGCCGTATCCGGGGTGTGCGTCGTCTCCGTCGCGAAGTGCGAACATCGCGGCGGGCGCGTACGGCGTGATCGCCTCGCCCACGCGGGCGAGCGCGACGTCGACGTCGAACGGCTGCGACGCGGGCGGGGGAAGCGGAGGCAGGGTCGGCACGTGTGCGGTGAACGAACCGGCCCCGTGCACGGTCGGTGCCTCGGCGGCACTCCGCCCCGTGGGCCGTGCGGTCGGGTCACGTCACGCGCGTCCCGACCGTCGCCGATGATCGCCGCCCGCGTCCGCGCTGCACCCGTTACCCGCGTTGCACCCTCCGCCCCCTTTCTGGCCGATGATGCGTTGGTTCGCCGATCTCCGACTCGCCCGCAAGCTCGCCCTGGCCTTTGCGGTCATCCTCACGCTCACGACCGCGCTCGGGCTGTACTCGCTCAAGAGCGTGAGCCGCGTGAACGCGGCGTCCGTGGACGTCGGCGCGCACTGGCTGCCGAGCGTGCGGCACTCGCTCGCGATGGGCAAGGCCGTGGCCGAGTACCGGAATGCGGAAGCGCTTCTCGTGCTCTCGCCGTCCGCGGCCGACCGCGACGGGTACGGAGCCGAAATGGACTCGCACCGTGACGAAGTCACGCAGGCGGCGAAGCGCCTCTCCGCGCAGCTCGCGACGCACGACGACTCGGCCGCGTTCGCGAGCTTCACGGCGGCGTGGCGCGACTACCAGCAGACGAGCCTCGCGGTGGTCGCCGCCGGCCGGAAGGGTGATAGCAAGAGTGCCCTCGCACTCCTCGGCGGAACGTCGCAGGAGCAGTACGACCGGATCGGCGCGTCGCTCGGCCGCATCGTCGACGCGGCGGAGGAAGGGGCGAAGCGTCAGCTCGCCGCGGGGGCGTCGACGTACCGCGCCGCGACGTGGAGCGTCGTGGTCGCGATCGCGCTGTGCATCGCGCTCGGGGTCGTGTTCGCCTCGCGCATCGGGCGCCGGATCGCCGCCCCGATGCGTGAGATCGCCGACAAGATGCGGCGCCTGGCGGAGGGTGATCTCGACCTCACGGTCGTGGTGGAATCGCGCGACGAACTCGGCGAGCTCGCGGAGTCGTTCCGCGGCATCGTTGCCGCGCAGGCGGAGATCGCGCGCGCGGCGGGGCGCCTCGCCGAAGGCGACGTGAGCGTCGAAGTCGTCCCGCGGTCGCCGCAGGACGTGCTGTCCCGCTCGTTCGCCGAGGTGCAGGGCACGCTGCGCACGCTCGTCCGCGAGGTCACCGCCGTCGTCAGCGCGCTGCGCGGCGGCGAACTCGGCATGCGGACTGACGCCGAGCAGTTCCGCGGCACGTACCGCGAGATGATGGTCGCGATGAACGACATGCTCACCGAACTCGGCGGGCCGACGGCTACCGTCACCGAGTTGCTCACCCGCGTGGCCGACCGTGACCTCAGCGTGCGGATGACGGGCGCGTTCCACGGCGAGTTCGTGCAGTTGCAGGACAGCTTCAACGCCGCGGTCGCCAATCTGGACGAGGCACTCGCGCAGGTGGCGACGTCGGCTGAGCAGGTGGCCGGTGCGAGCGGCGAGATCGCGGCGGGCAGCGGTGCGCTCGCCCAGGGATCGTCGCAGCAGGCGGCGGCGCTCGAAGAGATCAGCGCCTCGCTTCAGCAACTCGGCGCGGCCGCGAAGCAGAACGCCGACAACGCCCGCCACGCGCGTGGGATGGCGGAGAATGCCCGCTCGGGCGCGGCCGCCGGGGTGGCGAGCATGCAGGAGCTGAGCGAGGCGGTCAGCCGCATCAAGGAGAGCGCCGACCGCACCGCGCGCATCGTGCGGACGATCGACGAGATCGCGTTCCAAACCAATCTCCTCGCCCTGAACGCCGCGGTCGAAGCGGCGCGGGCGGGCGACGCCGGGCGCGGCTTCGCCGTCGTGGCCGAGGAAGTGCGCGCGCTCGCGCAGCGCTCCGCCCAGGCGGCGCGCGAGACGGGGACGCTCATCGAGGCGAGTGTGCGGAACGCCGACGCGGGCGTCGCACTCAACGGCGAGGTGATGGAGCGCCTCCGGCAGATCAACGCCGACGTCAATTCGGTGGGCGAGGTGATGGCAGACATCTCGGCGTCGAGCGAGCAGCAGGATCTCGGCGTCGCACAGATCAACTCGGGTCTGGTCTCGATGAACGGCGTGACGCAGCAGGTGGCGGGGAGCGCCGAGCAGTCGTCGAGCGCGGCGGTCGAACTCTCGAGCGAGTCGGAGGGAATGCGGCGCCTCGTGGCGACGTTCCGGTTGAGTGATTCGTTCGCCGACGACGCCGAGGTGGAGATCTCGGCTCCGGTGCGCGTCACGCCGCCGGTGACGGCGCCGCACGCCTCCGCGCCGGCTCCGACGCGCGCAAGGGCGGCCGTGCCGCCATCGCGCGTCCCCGTCGCTGCCTGGTCGGACGCTCGGGAGACGACGCCTGCCGCTGGCGAGCGAGATCTGGCCGTCCTCGAAGAGTTCTGAGTGACCGCCCGCGAGCCGGTTCCCACGCGGAACGGCTCGCGGGCGAAGCACGGTCCGATCGGCCCGGCACGCGCTGTGCGCGCGAACGCCGGCATGGCGAGCTTCGAGGCAGGACACGCTGCACGGCGTGAGCTGCACCGCGACCGGCCGGGTCGCGAAGGCGTCGAGGGCGAGCTCGTCGAGCGGTTGACGGCGGAGCTCGCCCCCTCTGCGGCACGTCACGCCCTGGTCCGCTGCCTCGACGGGCGGCTCACACCGCCCGCGGCACTCGCCGAGATGCTGCTCGCCTGTCGCAGCGTCACTCTCGTGCGCGAGTTGGTGGACGAGGTCACCGCACGAGCCGACGCCGACTCGCGCGCGGGCGACGCGCTGGTGCGCGACCGAGCCGACGCGCTCACGCGCCTGTTCGTCGACAACGCCGCCGCGTGCGCCCGCGCGCTGTCGCGTTGGGAGCGTACCGAGGGTGGTACGGCCGGCATGTGCGACGCCTTCGCCGACGCCGCGCCTGCCGCCGGCGAGACCGACACCGACGCGGTCGGATACTACGAAGGCGTGTTCGCCGACGTGGTGCGCGCCGGCGGGCCCGCGGGTGCGAGCACGGGCTGACCGCGGCGCGCATGCGCGCCGCGGGGGTTGCCGGGGCCGGAAGGGGGAGTGATCTTGGGTTCCTCCGGTGGCGCGCCGCCGGCTAGGGCACCGTAGCCAAGTGGTAAGGCAGAGGTCTG
>CAWKNZ010000002.1:0-1830485 GCA_963851265.1 uncultured Gemmatimonadales bacterium | reverse complement strand
GCCGAGGCCGCGCGCTTCGCCGCGATCGAGGCCTCGGTCGAGTACGACGAGGAGCTGATCGAGAAGTACCTCGCCGGCGACGAGCTCACGGTCGACGAGATCCGCCAGGCGATCCGCAAGGCGACGATCGCGATGGAGTTCATCCCGGTGCTCTGCGGCGCCTCGTTCAAGAACAAGGGCGTGCAGGCGCTGCTCGACGCGGTGATCGACTACCTCCCGGCGCCGCGCGACGTCCCCGCGATGAAGGGGCACCTGCCGCACCACGACGAGACGTTCGAGACGCGCGACGTGAGCGACGAGGCGCCGTTCGCGGCGCTCGCGTTCAAGATCGCGACGGATCCGTTCGTCGGAAAGCTGACCTTCTTCCGCGTCTACTCGGGCGTGCTCGCGTCGGGCTCGTACGTCTACAACTCGACGAAGGACAAGCGCGAGCGCGTCGGCCGTCTGCTGCAGATGCACGCCAACAAGCGCGACGAGATCACCGAGGTGCGCGCGGGCGACATCGCCGCGGCGATCGGGCTCAAGGACACGCGTACGGGCGACACGCTCTGCGACGACGACCACCCGATCATTCTCGAGGCGATGAAGTTCCCGGCGCCGGTCATCGACGTCGCCATCGAGCCGAAGACGAAGGCCGACCAGGACAAGCTGGCGATCGCGCTCCAGAAGCTGTCGGAAGAGGACCCGACGTTCCGCGTGCACTCGGACCCGGAGACGGCGCAGACGATCATCTCGGGGATGGGCGAGCTGCACCTCGAGATCATCGTCGACCGCATGATGCGCGAGTTCAAGGTCGACGCGAACGTGGGGCGCCCGCAGGTGGCCTACCGCGAGACGATCAAGAAGCGCGTCGACAAGGTCGAGGGGAAGTTCGTGCGGCAATCGGGCGGCAAGGGCCAGTACGGTCACGTGGTCATCAACATGGAGCCGGCCGAGCCGGGCCAGGGCTTCGTGTTCGAGGACAAGATCGTGGGCGGCGTGGTGCCGCGCGAATACATCGGGCCGGTCGAGCAGGGCATCAAGGAGGCGCTCGAGAACGGCATCCTCGCGGGCTACCCGATGGTCGACATCAAGGTGCAGCTCGTGTTCGGGTCGTACCACGAGGTCGACTCGAGCGAAATGGCGTTCAAGATCGCCGGCTCGATGGCCTTCAAGGAGGCGGCGGCGCGCGCGAACCCCGCGCTGCTCGAGCCGGTGATGAAGGTCGAGGTCGTCACCCCCGACGCCTACATGGGCGACGTGCTCGGCGACATCTCGAGCCGCCGGGGCAAGATCGGCGGGATGGACCAGCGGGGCGAGGCGCAGGTGATCAACGCGATCGTGCCGCTCGCCGAGATGTTCGGGTACTCGACCAAGCTGCGCTCGATGTCGCAGGGCCGCGCGGTGTACTCGATGGAGTTCGCGCACTACGAGGAGGTCCCGAAGGCCAAGGCCGACGAGATCATCCAGAAGGTCAAGGCATAACGCCGTCAGCGACGACTACTTACCACTAAGGGACGAATACGATGGCCAAGGCCAAGTTTGAGCGGACGAAGCCGCACGTGAACGTGGGGACGATTGGGCACGTGGACCATGGGAAGACGACGCTGACGGCGGCGATCACGACGATTCAGGCGCAGAAGGGGCTGGCGCAGAAGGTCGCGTTCGACCAGATCGACAAGGCGCCGGAGGAGCGGGAGCGGGGGATCACGATTTCGACGGCGCACGTGGAGTACGAGAGCCCGAAGCGGCACTACGCGCACGTGGACTGCCCGGGGCACGCGGACTACGTGAAGAACATGATCACGGGGGCGGCGCAGATGGACGGCGCGATCCTGGTGGTCTCGGCGGCGGACGGGCCGATGCCGCAGACGCGCGAGCACATCCTCCTGGCGCGGCAGGTGAACGTGCCGTACGTGGTGGTGTTCATGAACAAGGTCGACATGGTGGACGACCCGGAGTTGCTGGACCTGGTGGAGCTGGAGGTGCGGGAGCTGCTGAGCCAGTACAACTTCCCGGGGGACGAGACGCCGATCATCCGGGGCTCGGCGCTGAAGGCGCTGGAGTCGATGGACCCGAGCTCGGAGTGGGGGCAGAAGATCGGGGAGCTGATGGACGCCCTGGACAGCTACATCCCGCAGCCGCAGCGCGAGGTGGACAAGCCGTTCCTGATGCCGGTCGAGGACGTGTTCTCGATCACGGGGCGCGGGACGGTGGCGACGGGGCGCATCGAGCGCGGGGTGATCAAGGTGCAGGAGGAGGTGGCGCTGGTGGGGTTCAACGCCGACAAGAAGACCGTGGTCACGGGCGTGGAGATGTTCCGCAAGCTGCTGGACCAGGGGGAGGCGGGGGACAACGTGGGGCTGCTCTTGCGCGGGGTGGCGAAGGAGGAGATCGAGCGCGGGATGGTGCTGGCGAAGAGCGGGAGCATCACGCCGCACACGGACTTCCTGGCCGAGGTCTACGTGCTGACGAAGGAGGAGGGGGGGCGGCACACGCCGTTCTTCAAGGGCTACCGGCCGCAGTTCTACTTCCGGACGACCGACGTGACGGGCACGTGCGAGCTGCCGGAGGGGATGGAGATGGTGATGCCGGGGGACAACGTGCAGATGACGATCCGGCTCATCACGCCGATCGCCATGGACGAGGGGCTCCGGTTCGCCATCCGCGAGGGCGGCCGCACCGTCGGCGCCGGCGTCGTCACCAAGATCCTGAAGTAAGGGAGACCGCCTCACATGGCCGGCCGCATCCGCATCCGCCTCAAGGCTTTCGATCACGCCGTGATTGACCAGGCCTCGTCCGACATCGTGCGCACCGCCGAGAAGACGGGCGCGCAGGTGTCGGGCCCGATCCCGCTCCCGACGAAGACGCAGCGCTGGACGGTGCTCCGTTCGCCGCACGTCGACAAGAAGTCGCGCGAGCAGTTCGAGCTCAAGACGCACAAGCGCCTCATCGACATCCTCGACAGCCGCGCCCAGACCGTGGACGCGCTGACGAAGCTCGACCTGCCGGCCGGGGTCGACGTCGAGATCAAGGTCGAGTAGCCGCGGCTGCTCGACACACGGGTTCGACTCGCGGGGACCTCTGACACGCACGACCACGCGCGGCTCCGGCCGCGACACGGTCACGTCCCCGCGACCGGGCTCACAGTCCAACGGCCAGCAATTCTGCTAACGCACGGGCGACACAGGGGTCGCCGGCGGGCCGCGACTAATACAAGGAATCAGCAATGATCGGCATCATCGGGAAGAAGCTGGGCATGACCCAGATCTTCAACGAGCAGGGCCAGCAGGTCCCGGTCACGGTCATCGAGGCCGAGCCGAACCCGGTCACCCGGGTGCTCGACAAGTCGACCGCCGGCTACGCCTCGGTCGAGCTCGGGTACGGCCGCTTCCGCACGCCGCGCGAGAACGCGCCGGGCGAGAAGACCCCCAAGGGCCGCCGTGCGACGCGGGCTGCGTTGGGCCACGCCGCGAAGGCGGGCCTCGACTACGCGCCGCGCCACCTCCGCTCCTTCCGCCTCGACGACGCGCCAGGCAAGAACCCGGAGGTCCCGACGTACGCGCCGGGGCAGACCATCGGCGTCGACATCTTCGCCGCGGGCGAGCGCGTCAAGGTCACCGGCACCACGAAGGGGCGCGGTTTCCAGGGCGTGGTGAAGCGCCACGGCTTCGGCGGCGGACCCAACACGCACGGCAACACGAAGCACCGCAAGCCGGGCTCGATCGGGCCGGGCACCGACCCGTCGCGCGTCATCAAGGGCAAGAAGATGCCCGGGCACTACGGCGACGAGCGGCACACCCAGGCGGGGCTCCGCGTCGAGAAGGTCGACGCCGAGCGCAACCTGATCTACGTCCGCGGCGCGGTGGCCGGCCCGACCAACGGGATCGTCCTCGTGCGCAAGCAGGGCTGACGCGATGACTGACATCAACGACAACACGCAGACGGCCCTCGAGGCCGCGTCGTACGCCGCGGACGGCACGGCGCGCGGTGAGCGCGTGACGCTCCCCGCCGAGCTCTACGACGGCACGGTCAACGTGCCGGTCATGCACCAGGTGGTGAAGGCGTACCTCGCCAACCAGCGCCAGGGCACCGCGTCGACCAAAACTCGCGGCCTGGTCACGGGCGGCAACCAGAAGCCCTGGAAGCAGAAGGGCACCGGCCGCGCGCGGCAGGGTTCGATCCGCGCGCCGCAGTGGCCGGGCGGTGGCACCGTGTTCGGCCCGACGCCGCGCGACTACACGCAGCGGATCAACCGCAAGGTCAAGGCGCTCGCGCGGAAGAGCGCGTTCAACGCCCGGGCTCGCGAGGGCGACATGCTCATCATCGAGTCGCTCGCGATGGACGCGCCGAGCACGAAGAACCTGCTCGCCCTCCTCGGCCGCCTCGGCGTCGCCGAGAAGAAGGTGCTCGTCCTCACCGACGGCATCCACGAGGCGACGTACCTGAGCGCGCGCAACACGCCGAACGTGCACGTGATGCCGTACTCGGACGCGTCCACCTACCACCTCCTCTGGTCCGACGTCGTCGTCGTCGAGCGCGCGGCGCTCACCGCGCCGTCGAAGGCCGAGGCCGAGGACGCGGCGGCGCTCGCCGAACTCGCCGCCGGGGCGCGCGAAGCCGCGGCCGCGGACGGCCCGACCGCCCAGGGCGGCACCACCGAGGCGGAGGCCTAACCATGCCCACGCTGCACCGCACCATCGTGCGCCCGATCATCACCGAACAGACGTCGCTCGCCTACCAGGAGAAGGGCGAGTACGTGTTCGAGGTGAACCCGGCCGCGAACAAGCAGGAGATCCGCCAGGCGATCGAGAAGCTCTTCGGCGTCAAGGTCACGGCGGTCTGGACGATGAACGTCCGGGGCAAGGCCAAGCGCGTCGGCACGAACCTCGGCCGCCGCCCGCACTGGAAGAAGGCGATCGTCACGCTCCGCCAGGGCGACACGATCGAAGGCTTCGGCTTCGAGGGCTGACCCAATGGCGATCCGACAGTTCAAGCCCGTCACGAAGGGCACGCGCTTCCGCACCGTCTCGGACTTCTCCGAGATCACCCGCACCACGCCCGAGAAGTCGCTGACCGAGGCGCTGCCGCGCTCGGGCGGCCGCGACAACCACGGCCACATCTCGATGCGCCGCATCGGGGGCGGGAACAAGCGGAAGTACCGCATCATCGATTTCAAGCGCAACAAGCAGGGCGTGGCCGCCACGGTCCGCCACATCGAGTACGATCCCAACCGCTCGGCGCGCATCGCGCTCGTCGAGTACCCCGACGGCGAGAAGCGCTACATCCTGCACCCCAAGGGGCTGTCGGTGGGCGACACCGTCACCGCGGGCCCGGGCTCGGACGTGCGCACGGGGAATGCGCTGCCGTTGGGTGAAGTGCCGCTCGGCACGTCGGTGCACAACGTCGAGCTCAAGCCGGGCAAGGGCGGGCAGATGGCGCGCTCGGCGGGCACGTCGCTCCAGGTCGTGGCGAAGGAGGGCGAGTACGTCACCCTCCGCCTGCCGTCGACCGAGACGCGGATGATTCACCGCCGCTGCCTCGCCACGATCGGCGAGGTCGGCAACGCGGAGCACGAGCTCGTGAGCTGGGGCAAGGCCGGCAAGACGCGCTGGATGGGCCACCGCCCGAAGGTGCGCGGCGAGGTGATGAACCCGGTCGACCACCCGCACGGCGGGCGCACGCGCGGCGGGCGCAACGTCGTCAGCCCGTGGGGCAAGAAGGAAGGCGTCAAGACGCGCGACAAGAAGAAGGCGTCGAACCGGCTGATCGTGCGCGGCCGTCGCCGCGGCAAGGCCACGCAGTAACCGCCCGGCGACAGGAGACCTAGAATATGGCGCGGAGTATCAAGAAGGGCCCGTTCGTGCAGGACGCCTTGCTCGGCAAGGTGGACGCGCTGAACGGCCGCAACGAGAAGCGGGTCGTGAAGACCTGGTCGCGTGCGTCGACGATCCTTCCGGAGTTCGTCGGGCACACCTTCGCCGTGCACAACGGCAACAAGTTCATCCCGGTCTACGTGACCGAGAACATGGTCGGGCACAAGCTCGGCGAGTTCTCGCCCACGCGGCTCTTCCGCGGCCACGTCGCGCAGAAGACCGACAAGAAGGCCGGCGGCGCGAAGCGCTGAGCCGGGGGACACTGACACATGCCTAACGCAACGCCGGTCCCGGCCCTCGCGCCGCACCGCCTCCCGACGCACCGCAAGCCGGGCCTCGCGCGCGCCCTCAACGCAGAGCGGGCCCTCGGGCTGCCGAACGCGGCGCGCGCCTTCCAGCGCGGGACGCGGCAGTCGCCCTACAAGATGCGCCTCGTGATCGACCAGATCCGCGGCCTGGGCGTGAACGAGGCGCTCGCGCTGCTGCAGTTCAGCAAGAAGCACGCGTCCGACGAGATCGCGAAGACGCTGTCGAGCGCGGTCGCGAACGTCGAGGACGCGGCGCGCCGCAACGGCACGGCCGTCGACGTCGACACGCTGTACGTGGCGTTCGCCATCGTGAACGAGGGGCGCAAGCTCAAGCGGTTCACGCCGGCGGCCATGGGGCGCGCCACGCCCGTCCACAAGCGCACGAGCCACATCGAGATCGTCGTGGCCGAGCGCGCCGGCAAAAAGGCCGGCACGACCAAGGGGGCCCGCTGATGGGACAGAAGACGCACCCGATCGGCTTCCGGCTCGGCATCTCGCGCGACCACCGGTCGACGTGGTATGCCGGCAAGAAGGAGATGCCGACGCTGTTGAAGGAAGACGCGCTGCTCCGGAAGTACCTGCGGCAGCGCATGGGCCACGCGGCGATCGCCGACGTGACGATCGAACGCAAGCCGGGCAAGGTGGTGGTGACGATCCACACCGGCCGCCCGGGCGTGGTGATCGGCAAGAAGGGCGCGGAGGTCGACAAGCTGCGCGACGAGCTCGCGCAGCTGACCGGCAAGGAAGTCGGCGTGAACGTCGAGGAGATCAAGCGCCCCGAGGTCGAGGCGCAGCTGGTCGCCGACTCGATCGCGCAGCAGCTGGCCGGCCGCGTGAGCTTCCGCCGCGCGATGAAGCGCGCCGTGCAGAGCGCGATGCGCTCCGGCGCGCAGGGCATCAAGGTGAAGGCGGGCGGGCGGCTCGGCGGCGCGGAGATCGCGCGCGTCGAGGGCTACCACGAGGGGCGCGTGCCGCTCCACACGCTGCGCGCCGACATCGACTACGCCACGAGCACCGCGAAGACCACGTTCGGCACCATCGGCGTGAAGGTCTGGGTGTTCAAGGGCGAGGTCGTCGACGGCCGCCGCTCGGGAACGTCCACCTACTCCAGCGCGAGCTGAGGCGGAGGGTCTAACAGATGCTGAGTCCCAAGCGCGTCAAGTTCCGCAAGATGTTCAAGGGCCGGATGACCGGGACCGCGTACCGCGGCTCCGAGGTCTCGTTCGGCAGCTTCGGGTTGCAGGCGATGGAGCCCGGCTGGGTGTCGAACCGCCAGATCGAGGCGTGCCGCGTCGCGATCAGCCGGAGCATCAAGCGCGGCGGCAAGATCTGGATCCGGATCTTCCCCGACAAGCCGATCACGAAGAAGCCCGCCGAGACCCGGATGGGGAAGGGCAAGGGATCGCCCGAGGCGTGGGTGGCCGTCGTCAAGCCCGGCCGCATGATGTTCGAGCTCGAAGGGGTGCCGCGCGACGTCGCCGAGCAGGCGATGGCGCTCGCGGCGGCCAAGCTGAGCGTGAAAAGCAAGTTCGTCGTCCGCGAGGAGGCCCACACGGCCGCGGCCGGCGCCGGGACGGCCGAGGCGACTGCCGGAGGACAGCACTGATGCCCATCACGGACGAAATCCGCGGCATGTCGGACGCCGATCTTCGGGCGCGCGTGCTCGAGCTGGAGGAGGAGCGATTCCGCCTCAAGTTCCGCGCGGCGACGGAGACGCTGGAACAGCCGCTACGGCTGCGCACGGTGCGCCGCGACATCGCGCGCATCCTCACGCTGCTCCGGCAGCGCGAGATCGACGCGGCGCCCAAGGCGGCGACGCCGACCGAGCGGCGCCGCGAAAACCGGCGGCAGGGGAAGGCGGCCGAGCGCGCGACGCTGCGGGCCGCCGACCGGGCCAACCGCAAGAAGCCGTCGGCGGCGCGTCGCCCGAAAGGCAGCGGCGGCAAGAGTGTCAAGCGCACGACCACGGCCGGCCAGGCCGCACCGACGACCTGAGCGGGAGTAGCGATCAATGGCAGAGAACAATCAAACGCAGGCGGCCGGCGGGACGACCACCGCCGCGGGCGCCGCGGGCGCCGAGAAGCCGTACGGGGGCCGCAAGGTCCGCATCGGCCTCGTCGTCAGCGACAAGATGCAGAAGACCGTGGTCGTGCAGATCGACCGCCGCGTGCCGCACCCGATCTACGGCAAGATGGTGACGCGGTCCAAGAAGTTTAAGGCGCACGACGAGGAGAACTCGGCGAAGCAGGGCGACACCGTCCGCATCGTCGAGACCCGCCCGCTGTCGAAGGACAAGCGGTGGCGCGTGGTCGAGATCGTCGAGCGCGCGAGGTAACCGGCGATGATTCAGCAGGAGTCGATGGTCCGGGTCGCGGACAACTCGGGCGCGAAGCGCGCGCTCGTGATCCGCGTGCTCGGCGGCACGGGGCGCCGCTACGCCGGCCTGGGCGACCAGGTGATCGTGGCGGTGAAGGACGCGCTGCCCAACGGGACCGTGAAGAAGAGCGACGTCGCGAAGGCGGTGGTCGTGCGCACGGCGAAGGAGACCCGCCGCAAGGACGGGAGCTACATCCGCTTCGACGAGAACGCGGTGGTGATCATCAACGACGCCGGGGAGCCGCGCGCGACGCGCATCTTCGGCCCGGTGGCGCGCGAGCTCCGCGAGCGGCGCTACATGAAGATCGTCTCGCTCGCCCCCGAGGTGCTCTGAGATGCGCGTTCTCAAGTACCGCAAGACCGAAGGCGTCCGGCTCTCGAGCGGGCGCCACGCGAACAAGGGCGAGCGTCAGAAGCTGCACGTGCGCACGGGCGACACCGTGCAGGTGATGCGCGGGTCCGAGGAGGACCGGGGCCGGCAGGGGAAGGTGCTCCGGGTGTTCCCGAAGACCGGCCGCGTGCTCGTCGACGGCATCAACATCGTGAAGAAGCACCGCCGCGCGCGCCGGCCCGAAGAGCAGAGCGGCATCCTCGAGGTGCCCGCGCCGATCGCGGCCAGCAAGGTGATGCTCGTCGACCCGACGACCGGGCAGCCGACGCGCACGCGCAAGCAGACGGACGCCGAGGGCAACAAGGAGCGCGTGGCCGTCAAGAGCGGCGCCGTGATCCCGGCGCCCGAGCGCGCCGCGCGCGACTAACGGAGGGCATCGGACATGGCAGCCAAGGACAACGCCAAGGGCGGCAAGAACGCCGCGGGCGGGAAGGGTGGGAAGAGCGGCGGCAAGAACCCGCCGGGAAACAAGAACGCCGCGCCGCAGGCGAAGGGCGGCGCGAAGGGCGGCGCGAAGGGCGGGGCCAAGGCCGGCGGCGCCCGCGGCGAGCGCCAGTCGCTCGCGCCGAAGAGCCACGCCGGCGAGGGGCTGCCGGTGCAGGCGCCGCGGCTCAAGGCGTACTACACCGAGACCGTGCGCGGGCGGCTCAGCCAGCAGTTCGGGCTGACCAACGTGCACGAGATCCCGAACCTCGAGAAGATCGTGATCAACTGCGGCGTCGGCGAGGCGATCAAGACGCCGCGCGTGCTCGACACCGTCGTCGAGGAGCTGGCGCTCATCGCGGGGCAGAAGCCGGTGCGCCGGAAGGCGAAGAAGTCGATCGCCAACTTCGGGCTGCGCGAGGGCCAGGAGATCGGCGCGATGGTCACGCTGCGCGGCGCGCGCATGTGGGAGTTCCTCGACCGCTTCATCGCGGTCGCGATCCCGCGCATCCGCGACTTCCGCGGGCTGGGGACGCGCTCCTTCGACGGGCGCGGCAACTACAGCCTCGGCGTGAAGGAGCAGATGATCTTCCCGGAGATCAACTACGACATGGTCGAGAGCGTGCACGGCATGGACATCACGTTCGTGACGACGACCACGCGCGACGACCACGCGTTCGCGCTGCTGCGCGAGCTCGGGATGCCGTTCCGCGGGAACGACAAGCCGATCGTGCCGCGCCCCGACCGGATGGCCGGGACGCTCACCGAAGCGGCAGTAGCCGCGTAGGCGGCGGCCGCATAAATTGTGGGGCTGCGCCGGAACGGGGCTTCTGCTCCGGGCCGGCGCGCTTCACGCTTCACCCGCTCTTTCCAGAGTCATGGCCAAGACGAGCAAGATCGTTCGGAACCAGCAGCGCACCGCGCTCATCTCGAAGTACGCGGAGAAGCGTGCGGCGCTCCGGGCGACGATCCGCAACGTGGCGACGAGTGACGACGACCGGCAGACGGCGTACACCGCGCTGCGCAAGCTGCCGCGCGACTCGTCGCCGACGCGCTACAAGAACCGGTGCGCGATGACCGGGCGTCCGCGCGCGTTCCTGCGGCAGTTCGGACTCTCGCGCATCGCGTTCCGCGAGATGGCGCTGCAGGGGCTCATCCCGGGCGTCACCAAGGCGAGCTGGTAGCGCCTGATCTACGAGAGGCGCCCACGAGGGGCGCCTCGTCGAGCGACACGCTGGGCCGTCGCTCCCCATCCTACAGGTCCCGATCCGGGATACCATAGGACCATTCATGAGCATGACCGACCCGATCGCCGACATGCTCACGCGGATCCGGAACGCTTGCACGAGCAAGCACCGGCGCGTGGACATGCCGGCGTCGAAGATGAAAGTCGAGATCGCGCGGCTCCTCAAGGAGCACAACTTCATCCAGGACTATCGCCTGGTGGAGACGGAAGACGGTTTCCAGGCGCTGCGCGTCGTCCTGAAGTACGCTGCCGGCGGCGCGCCGGTCATCCGCGAGCTCCAGCGCGTGTCGACCCCGGGGCTCCGCCGCTACGTCGGCGTGACCGAGATCCCGCGGGTCCGCAACGGGCTCGGGATCGCGATTCTCAGCACGTCCCAGGGCGTGCTCTCCGACCGCCAGGCGCGCGTGCAGCGCACCGGCGGCGAGCTCCTCGCCCTCGTCTGGTAAGGAGCCCCCACATGTCGCGTATCGGAAAGCTGCCCGTGAGCATGCCTAACGGCGTCACGGTGTCGCAGCAGGGGAACCGGATCACGGTGAAGGGCCCGCGCGGGGAGCTGTCGCGCGCGCTGCCCGAGGTGATCACGGTGTCGCAGGAGGACGGCCGGCTGGTGGTGACCCGCCCGTCGGACGACCCGCAGCACAAGGCGCTGCACGGCCTCACGCGCTCGCTCGTGAACAACATGGTCGAGGGCGTGACGAAGGGCTTCCAGAAGACGCTCGAGATCGTCGGCGTCGGCTACAAGGCGGAGACGCGGCCCTACGGGCTGCAGCTCGCGCTCGGATTCTCGCACGCCATCGAGTTCAAGGCGCCGACGGGGATCAAGCTGACCGCGACGAACCCGACGACGGTGGTCGTGGACGGGGCGGACAAGGAAGTCGTGGGGCAGGTGGCGGCCGAGATCCGGTCGCTGCGTCCGCCGGAGCCCTACAAGGGCAAGGGCGTCAAGTATCAGGGCGAGACGGTTCGCCGCAAGGCGGGCAAGGCCGGCAAGGCGGGAGGTAAGTAATGCCGAGGATTCCGATTCCGAAGACGCGCCAGGAGCTGCGCAAGCGGCGTCACCTGCGCGTGCGGAAGGCGTTGAGCGGCACCGCCGAGCGTCCGCGCCTGGTCGTGTACCGTTCGTTGAAGCACATCACCGCGCAGATCGTCGACGACACGACGGGGCGCACGCTCTTCACCGTCACGGACATCAAGTTCGAGGGGAAGAAGAGCGACAAGAGCGCGCAGGTCGGCCGTCAGGTCGCCGAGCGGGCCAAGGCAGCCGGCATTACGCGCGTGGTGTTCGACCGCGCCGGCTACCAGTACCACGGCCGCGTGAAGGCGGTGGCCGACGGCGCCCGCGAGGGCGGGTTGGAGTTCTAACATGGCGGAGAATTCAGGGGATCGGCCGCCGCGGAGCGGCGGCAGCAGCGGCGCCGGCGGATCGACCGGCGGCCAGACGCGCAGCTTCGGTGGCAACACCGGCGGCGGCGGCTTCGGCGGTGGCCCGCGCGGCCCCGGTGGCGGCGGCGGCCCGCGCGGTGGTGGCGGCGGCGGTGGCTTCGGCGGCGGGCGTGGGCCCGGTGGCGGCCCCGGTCGCGGCGGCCCCGGCGGTGGACGCGGCGGTCCGGGCGGCGGGTTCGGTGGTGGGCGCGGGCCGGGTGGCCCGGGCGGCCGCGGGCCTGGTGGTCCCGGCGGGCGTGGCGGTCCGGGCGGCCCCGGCGGTCGTGGCGGCCCCGGTGGGCCGGGCGGCGAGCGGCGCGGGCGTGACGGCGGGCGCGGCGGTGACCAGCGACAGGACCGCGAGGGGAGTGACCTCGTCGAGAACGTGGTCGCGATCAACCGCGTCGCGAAGGTCGTCAAGGGCGGTCGGCGTTTCTCGTTCAACGCGCTCGTCGCGGTGGGCGACGGCGCAGGGCGTGTCGGCTACGCGACGGGCAAGGCGAACGAAGTGTCGGAGGCCGTGCGGAAGGCGGTCGACGGCGCGCGCCGCAACATGGTGTCGGTGCCGCTCACGGGCGCGACGATCCCCCACGAGGTGGTCGGCGAGCACGGCGCGGGCAAGGTCCTCATGAAGCCGGCCGCGCCGGGCGCCGGCGTGATCGCAGGCGGCGCGGTGCGCGCGATCATGGAGTGCGCGGGCATCTCGGACATCCTCACGAAGAGCCTCGGCTCGACGAACCCGCACAACATGGTGCGGGCGGCGATGGACGGGCTCGCGCAGCTGACGACCGTGGACCAGATCGCGCGCGAGCGCGGACTCGAGGTCGCGCAGATCGGCTACCGTGCGCGCGCGCTGACGCGCCGGACGGAGACCACGAGCGCGTCCGCGGTGGAGGCCGTCTAACGATGCCGCGTACATTCGTCTGGCACCCGGGCAAGGGGCCGAAGCAGACGGCGAAGCTGCCCCCGGCGTCGCTGGGCCAGCTCCAGATCACGCAGGTGCGCTCGTCGATCGGGCACTCGTGGCGCATGCGCCGCACGCTCGAAGCGCTCGGCCTGCGGCACCATCAGCAGACCATCGTCAAGCCGGACTCGCCGTCGCTGCGGGGCCAGCTCAAGCAGGTGCGGCACCTGATCCAGGTGACCGCCGTTGAGGGAGGTACGACCAATGGCTGAGCGCAACACCACGGCCGACGTGGCCGGCCTTCTCCCGATGGGGAAGATCGGCCTGCACAACCTGTCGCCGGCGCCGGCGTCGCACCGGGCGCGCAAGCGCCTCGGTCGCGGCCCGGGTTCGGGCACGGGCAAGACGGCGGGTAAAGGTCACAAGGGCTCGATGGCGCGTTCGGGGCACGGCGGCCCGGGCGGCGGCAAGCCCGGCTTCGAGGGCGGCCAGATGCCGCTCACGCGCCGGCTGCCCAAGAAGGGCTTCAACAACACGCAGTTCCGCACCGAGAACCAGCGCGTGCGGCTCGGCGACCTCGCCCAGATCGCGCAGCTCGCGGAAAACGGCGAGGTGACGATGGACCTGCTGATCGCGGTGGGCGCCGTGCGCGCCAACCGCGGGCCGGCGAAGGTGCTCTCGAACGGTGAGATCGACGCGGCCGTGACCGTGCGCGGGCTCAAGGTGAGCGAGGGCGCGCGCGCCAAGATCGAAGCGGCCGGCGGCCGGGTCGAGGAGTAGCGCTCGTCGGGCGCGGCGCCGCTCCGGCGGCGCTGTCGGGCCGCCGCCTCCGACCGGGGGCGGCGGCCCGTTGCCGTATAGATTCGTAGGTCTCTCTTCAGGCGCGCGCGGTCACCGTCGCGCGGCGCCCTTCCCGCATGCTTTCGAGGTTTCCGGTGGCCCAGTCCAACCCCGCCGAGGCGCTCACGAACATCTACAAGACGCCCGAGCTCTGGCAGAAGATCGTGTTCACGTTCGTCTGCCTGCTCGTGTACCGCGCGGGCGCGCACGTGACCGTGCCGGGCGTCGACGTCCAGGCGATCACCGACTACTTCGCCAACCAGCGGGGCGGCGGCGGGCTGCTCGGGCTGTACGACCTGTTCGTGGGCGGCGGGCTGTCGCGCGCGACGGTCTTCGCGTTAGGCATCATGCCCTACATCTCGTCGAGCATCTTCGTGCAGATCGCCGGCGCGGTGGTGCCGCAGGTCGACAAGATGCAGAAGGACGAGGACGGCCGGAAGAAGCTGACGCAGTGGTCGCGGTACCTGACCGTCGCGCTCGCGGTGGTGCAGGGCTACGGGTTCGCCCTGTTCACGCAGGGGCTGCCCGGCGCCGTGGTGCGCCCGGGCTTCTGGACGTTCGTGCTCCCGATGGTGCTGTTCCTGACCGCCGGCGCGGTGTTCGTGATGTGGCTGGGCGAGCAGATCACGGAGCGCGGGCTGGGGAACGGCGCGTCGCTCCTCATCTTCTTCTCGATCGTCGAGCGCTTCTGGCCGGGGATCCTCGACACGTTCCGCTTCGTGTCGACGGGCGCCGTGTCGCCGCTCTCCCTGGTGGTGCTCGCCGCGGTGATGGTGGGCGTGGTGGCCGGCGTGGTCGCGATCACGGTCGCCGCGCGGCGCGTGATGGTGCAGATCCCGCAGCGTACCATGGCCAAGGGGCGCATGCGTGAGGCGGCGAAGAACTTCATCCCGCTGCGCATCAACACGGCGGGCGTGATGCCGATCATCTTCGCGCAGAGCGTGATCGTGGTGCCGGGCGCCGCGGCGCAGTTCAGCAACGTGCAGGCGCTCAAGAACGTGGCCGAGTACCTGCAGCCGGGGACCTGGCTCTACTTCCTACTGTCGGCCATCCTGATCGTGGTGTTCACGTACTTCTACACGTCGATCATCTTCAACCCGGTCGATCTGGCCGAGAACCTGAAGAAGCAGGGCGGGTTCGTGCCGGGCGTGCGGCCGGGGGCGAAGACGGCCGAGTACATCGAGCAGGTGGTCGAGCGGATCACCTTCCCGGGCGCGATTTTCCTCACGGCGATCGCGCTGCTGCCGGTCGCGATCGCGAAGCTGATCAACGTGCCGTTCCAGTTCGGCGGGACGTCGTTGCTGATCGTAGTGGGCGTGGCGCTCGACACGATGACGCAGATGCAGCAGCACCTGTTGCTGCGCAAGTACGACGGCTTCATGAAGAAGGGGCGCGTGCGCTCCCGCGGCGCCCAGGGCGCGGCCGGCGCGTTCTGAGGGGCGCGTCGCAATGATCGTCGTTCTATTCGGGAAACCCGGCGCCGGGAAGGGCACGCAGGCGCCGCGGCTGGCGGAGGCGCTCGGCGCGCCGATCCTCGCGACGGGGGACGTGCTGCGCGCCGCCCTCAAGGCGGGCACGCCGCTCGGGCTCGAGGCGAAGCGGTACATGGAGGGCGGGCAGCTCGTGCCCGACCCCGTGATCCTCGGGATCGTGAAGGAGACGCTCGCGATGCCGCAGTTCGCGCGCGGTGCGGTGCTGGACGGCGTCGTGCGCACGGTCCCGCAGGCGGAAGGGCTCGCGCGCGTCCTCGACGAACTCGGGCGCGCGCTCGACGCGGTGCTCGTGTTCGACATCGACGACGAGGAGATCGTGCGGCGCACGTCGGCGCGGGTGGTGTGCGACCGGACGCAGCAGCCGTTCACCGGCCTCGAACCCGGGTCGCACTGCCCGACGTGCGCGGACGGTACGCTCGTGCGGCGCGCGGACGACGAGCCCGCGGCGGTGCGCACGCGGCTCGACGTGTACCGGGCGCAGACGCTGCCGGTGCTGGCGTGGTACGAGCACGACGGGGCGGTGGTGGCGACGATCGACGCCGTGGGCGACGTGGACGAGGTCACCGAGCGGGCGCTCAAGGCGTTAGGCATCCCCGGCGTCCGCGCGGCGTGAGCGCGGCGTGACGACGGCGGCGGCGCGCGGCGGGATCCAGCTCAAGAGCGCGCGCGAACTCGACACCATGCAGGCCGGCGGGCGGATCCTCGCGGCCACGCTCGCCGTGCTCGCGGCGGCGGTGCGTCCGGGCGTGACGACGGGCGAGCTCGACCGCATCGGCGAGGAGTTCATCCGCTCGCACGCGGGGGCGACGCCGTCGTTCAAAGGGCTCTACGGATTCCCTGGAAGCGTGCTGACGTCGATCAACCACGAGATCGTGCACGGCATCCCGTCGCGGAAGCGGGTGCTCGCGGAGGGGGACATCATCTCGCTCGACACGGGCGTCAAGTACGAGGGGATGTACACGGACTCCGCGTTGACCGTGGCGGTAGGGCAGATCTCGGCGGCGGACCAGCAGCTGCTCGACGTGACCGAGGCGGCGCTCGCGGCGGGGATCGCGGCGGCGCAGGTCGGCAACCACGTCGGCGACATCGGGCATGCGGTCCAGACCGTGGTCGAACGCGCCGGGTTCTCCGTGGTCCGGGAACTCGTGGGCCACGGCGTCGGACGCGGGCCGCACGAAGATCCGCAGGTGCCGAATCACGGGAAGCCGAAGCGCGGCCCTCAGCTCTCGCCGGGGCTCACGATCGCGATCGAGCCGATGGTGAACGCCGGGAAAGCTGGGACCCGGACGCTCTCAGATAGATGGACGGTCGTGACCGTGGACGGGAAGCGATCGGCGCACTTCGAGCACACGGTGGCGATCACGGAGCAGGGACCGCGGATCCTGACGCTCGGGGCAGAGCGGGGCGGGGTGGCGGCAGCTGCGCTCGGCGCGCGGTAGCGCGCCGAACGGCGAGACCGCGGTCGACCCGGAGCGCGTACCGCCGCCGGTCCCGTCAGGTGCTGGCGTCGGCGCTCCGAAGCGTCGCCAGCAGCCACGCGTGCATGGTCGGGCTGCCCACGCAGAGACCGTTGTGGGAGATCTGGGCCTCGTCGCCGTCCGGCGTGGTCGTGATCCCGCCGGCTTCGCGGATGATGATCAGGCCGGCCGCGAGATCCCACGGCGAGAGGTTGAGTTCCCAGAACGCGTCGAAGCGGCCACAGGCCACGTCGCACAGATCGAGCGCGGCGGACCCGGCGCGGCGGATCCCGGCGGTCGCGCGCGTGACGGCGCCAAACTGCGCCGCGTAGCGCGGAATCTCGTCGTGGTTCTTGAAGGGGAAGCCGCTGCCGATGAGGGCACGCGCAGGGTCGGTGATGCGCGAGACCGCGATCGGCTCGGGCGGCGCTAACGGGGTCGCGCGACGGTGGGCACCGCCGCCCCTCGTCGCCGAGAAGACCTCGCCGGTGGCCGCGTTGTGGACGACGCCTCCGATCGGCTGGCCCGCGTAGGTGGCGCCAATCGAGACGGCGTACCACGGAAAGCCGTGCAGGAAGTTGGTCGTGCCGTCGAGCGGGTCGACGACGAAGCCGAGGCCGGGGCCGAGGCCCGCGGCGGGGTCGTACGACTCCTCCCCGAGGAATGCGGCGTCGGGGTAGGCGCCGAGCAAGACGTCGCGCACGCGCTGCTCGGCACCGAGGTCGACCTCGCTGACGAAGTCGGCGGGGCCCTTGTGCTCCCATGTGAGGGTCGCGCGCGTCGCGGCGCGCTCGGCGATGAAGGCGGCGGCGCGGGCGGCGGCGTCGCGCATGGTCAGCTCGAGCGCCGCGAGATCGGGCAGCCGGCCGGTCGATGGCGGTGTCATGTGGGTGAGCGAAGGGCATTCGCGCGCGGTGTAGCTTGCGCGCATGTCACGGATCTACAGCGGAATCCAGCCGTCGGGCGAGCTGCACATCGGCAACTACCTCGGTGCGGTGCAGAACTGGGTGCGGCTGCAGGGCGAGTACGCGGGCTCGATCTTCTGCATCGTCGATTACCACGCGCTGACGGGAAACTACGATCCCGAGTCGCTCAGGCGCCGCACGTTCGACATGGCGCTCTCGCTGCTCGCGTCGGGGATCGATCCGACCCGCGCGACACTCTATCGGCAGAGCGACGTGCCGGCGCACACCGAGCTGGCGTGGATCTTCAACACGATCACGCCCATCGGTGAGCTGGAGCGGCAGACGCAGTACAAGGACCGCGTGGCGCGGCAGGAAAGCGTGGTCGTCGGGGTGCTCACGTACCCGGTGCTTCAGGCGGCGGACATCCTGCTCTACCGAGCCGACGCAGTGCCGGTCGGGGAAGACCAGGTGCAGCACCTCGAGCTTTCGCGAGAGATCGCACGCAAGTGGAACGCGCGGTTCGCGCCGGAGGACCGCCCGTACTTCCCCGAGCCGCAAGCGTTACTCGCACCGACGCGCCGCATCATGGGGCTCGACGGGCAGTCGAAGATGTCGAAATCGCTCGGGAACACGATCGGGCTGATGGAGTCGTCGGACGCGATCTGGGCGAAGCTGCGGCCCGCGGTGACCGATCCTGCGCGCGTGCGCAAGACGGACCCGGGGACGCCGGAAGTGTGCAACATCTATCAGCTGCACAAGGCGTTCTCGCCGCCGCCCGTGGTCGACGAGGTGGCGGAGAAGTGTCGCACAGCGGGGTGGGGGTGCATCGCCTGCAAGCAGGTGCTGTTCGAGCACATGGAGCAGGAGCTGGTGCCGATCCGCGGGCGCGCCGCGGCGCTGCGAGCCGACCCTGGGCAGGTCACCGACGCGCTCGACGCCGGCGGCGAGCGGTGCCGGGGCATCGCGGCGCAAACGATGGTCGAGGTGCGCGAGGCGATGGGGTTACGGTAGGCGGGTCCGGACGGCGCGGTCGAATGGAGCCCCGCTTTCGCGGGGGTGATGGCGCACGCGTCTTGCACCCCCGCGCGGGCCACACGACGCACCCGAACCGGAGCTACGCATGGCCGAACTGCCGAAGGACAACGAGAGCACGCTCAACCCGCAGCGCACCGAGGAGACGCACAAGCCGGCGCGCGGCGCGGCGGGCGGGCGCCACGAGCCGGAAGGGTCGGACGAGCAGACGCGGCGCGGCGACCATTCGGGTGATCCGGATGCCGACCGACGCGTCGAAAAGGAGGCGAGCGGCGACGCGCTCCGGCGCCAGATGGCGAACCCAATCATGGCGTCGGTGACGACGATGGTGTGCGTCACGTGCGGGGCCGAGCAGTTCTTCCGCGGTGAGGTTCCGACCGCGATGAAGTGCAAGGTGTGCGGCAGCTCGGTGTTCCGCGCGTTCGACACGCCGACGCGGCGCGACGAGGCCAACATCGCACAGATGGAAGAGGTCGCGCGCAGCGAGGCATATGGCGATTCGTCGCCGCAGAGCGCGCCGGAAGAGGTGCGCGATCTCGACATGAAGTAACGTCCGACGTGTCGGCGATGAGCGGGGCCGCATCGCAGGCGTCCGCGCCGCGCACGCTCGTCGTCGACCTGAACGCGCGGGCACGCCGGTGGGCGCTGGACCCGGCGTCGGCGGCCCGGGTGCGGGCAGCGGCGCCGGCTGGATGGGCGGTGCAGGTGGTGGGCAGTCACGCGGTGTCGGACGGCGACGGCGGTGGCGCGATCGCGCCCGAGCTTGCCGCCGCGATCGCGGGCGCCGAAGCGTACTTCGGGTTCGGGTTCTCGGCGGCGCTGCTCGAAGCGGCGCCCGCGCTGCGATGGGTGCAGAGCGGAGCGGCCGGCGTCGGATCGGTGCCGCGCGCAGCCATGCAGGCGCGCGGGATGACGCTGACGAACGCAGCCGGTGTGATGGCGATTCCGATCGCGGAACACGTCGTGGGTGGGGTGCTGCACTTCCTCCGCGGGTTCGACGTCGCGGCCGTGCAGCAGCGGGCGGCCACGTGGGATCGCGGCCCGTGGGTCGAGCCGGCTGCCGGCGCCCTGGACGTGCGTCCGCGCGAACTCGGCGAGTGCCGCGTCGTGATCGTGGGCGTGCGCGGGATCGGAGCGGCGGTGGCCGAACGCTGTGCAGCGTTCGGCGCGACGTGCGTCGGGGTGCGGCGCAGCGCTCGCGCGCCCGTGCCACCGGGATTCGCGCAGACCGTCGCGACGGACGCGCTGGACGACGTGCTGCGGACCGCCGACGTCGTGGTACTCGCCGCCCCCGCGACGCGCGAGACGCGAGAACTCCTCGACCGGCGCCGGATCGGCATGCTGCCCGAGGGTGCGATCGTCGTGAACATCGGGCGCGGGTCGCTCATCGACGAGCCGGCGCTGGTGGAGGCGCTCGCGGGGGCGGGGCGCGGGCGGTTGCGCGGGGCGGTGCTGGACGTCTTCGCCGAAGAGCCGCTGCCCGCGGCGAGTCCGCTCTGGGGCATGTCGAACGTGCTGATCACGCCGCACGTCTCGGCGACGTCGCCGGGGCGATTCTGGTCGCGGATGCTGCCGCTCTTCCTCGATAACTGGACGCGCTGGGACCGCGGCGAGCCGCTCCGAAACGTCGTCGACCTCGCCGCCGGGTACTGAGCGGCTGGGGCGGGCGGTCGGCTCGCGTGACGTCGGCGGGCGCGTCGGACCTGCCATCTCGCGCCCCTTTCCGCATGGATGCCATTCTGCGCGCCGCCGTCGAGCGCGGCGCGTCCGACCTGCACGTCAAGGCGGGCGACGTGCTGCGCGCCCGCATCGACGGGCGGCTCGTCCCGCTCACGCGTCAGCCGCTGACCGCCGAGCAGACGCGGACGATCGCGCAGCGGCTGCTGCCCGGCGAGGCTGAGCGGGCGCGCCTGGATGCCCTCACGGACTACGACTGTTCGTACGCGCTCGCGAACGTGGGGCGGTTCCGGGTGAACATCATGCGGCAGCGCGGCGCGTTCTCCGCCGTCCTGCGCCTCATCCCGCATGAGGTGCCGACGCTCGAGGCGCTCGGGCTGCCGGCGTCGGTGGCGCGCATCGCGGAGGCCGAGCGGGGGATGGTGCTCGTGACCGGCGTGACGGGGAGCGGAAAGTCGAGCACGCTCGCGGCGATGATTCGGCACGTGAACGCGCGGTGCGAGAAGCACATCCTCACGCTCGAGAACCCGGTCGAGTTTCTGCACGCCGACCTCAAGGGGAGCGTGACGCAGCGCGAGATCGGCGTCGACACGGAGAGCTTCCGCATCGGGCTCCGCGCGGCGCTGCGGCAGGACCCGGACGTGATCCTCATCGGCGAGATGCGCGACGCGGAGACGGTGGACACCGCGCTCAAGGCCGCCGAGACGGGACACTTGCTGCTCTCGACGCTCCACACGCCCGACGCGCAGAGCACCGTGCTACGCACGGTGGCGATGTTCGCGGCGCAGGAGCAGGCGGTCGTGCGGATGCGGCTCGCGGAATCGCTGCACGCCGTGGTGTCGCAGCGGCTGTTGCCGCGCGCCGCGGGAAAGGGGCGTGTGGTGGCCGCCGAGATCATGGTCGTCACGCCGGCCATTCGCGACCTGATCGCCGAGGGGCGCGTGAGCGAGGTGCGTGATCTGATCGAAGAGGGGCAGACGCAGTACGGGATGCAGACTTTCGATCAGCACCTCGGGGAGCTCGTCCGACGCGAGCTCGTGACGTACGACGTCGCACTCGCGGCAGCGTCGCGGCCGTCGGACTTCGCCCTGCAGTTCCGGATGCTGCACGCGGCCGGGCCGGTCGCGGTGCGCGACGCGCCCCCGCGGCCCGCGGTCGCCGCCGCGTCGACGGGCGCGAACAGCTTGCCCGCGGACGGCGCGTTCGACTTCTTGAACGGGTAGGTCCACACCGCTTCCGCTCCCCACGCATGCCGCTCGCGCTCACCGGCGTTTTCGCTCCTGTGGTCACCCCGTTCGCCGCCGACGGCGCCCTCGACCGGGCGGCGTTCGTGCGTAACGTGCGCGCGCACCACGCGGCGGGCCTGGCCGGGGTAGTCACGGCAGGGTCGAGCGGCGAGGCGGCGCTGCTGGACGATGACGAGCGCGCGCGCCTAGCCGAGTGGGCGCGCGAGACGCTCGGGCCGGAGGGGACGGTGATCGCCGGCGTGGGGGCGGAGAGCACGCGCGCGACGGTGCGGCGGACGCGCGATGCGGCGGGCGCCGGGGCGGACGCGGTGCTCGTGGTCGCGCCGCACTACTACAGCCGGCGGATGGATGACGCAGCCGTTCTCGCCCACTACTCGGCGGTGGCCGACGCGAGCCCGCTGCCGGTGCTGCTTTACAACATCCCGGTGTATGCGCACTTCGCGCTGTCGCCGAAGGTCGTCGGCACGCTGGCCGTCCACCCGAACGTGGCCGGGATGAAGGACAGCGCCGGGGACCTCCCGATGCTCGAGCGCTACGTCGCGGCGCAGGGGCCCGCGTTCCGCGTGCTGACGGGGCACGCGGGGACCTACGCGACGGCGCTCGCGTTGGGCGTGCGCGGTGGGATCCTCGCGGCCGCGCTGTTCGCGCCGGCGGTGGTGTTGGCCGTGACCGAGGCGCACGCCCGAGGGGATACGGCCGCCGCGAACGACGCGCAGGGGCGGCTGACGCCGCTCGGGCGGGACGTCGTCGCGGCGTTCGGGCCGGCCGGGCTCAAGTGTGCGCTCAACCTCGTGGGAATGGACGGCGGCGCGCCGCGCGCGCCGCTGCTCGCGTGCACGGACGCCGAGCGCGCCGTGGTCGAGGCGCGCCTGGCGGAGGCCGGCGTGCTCGCCGCCGCCGTGGGTGCGTAACGCCGGGCCCCCGGACGGCCCCGCCCGCCATCTGCGGGCGGTGGGCGTCGGGGCGCGCCCGGCCGGAAGCGCCGCGGAGGCGGCGGCGCGCGCGTACGCCGCGGGGGTGCTTCGGGCGGCGGGGTACGCGGTGACCGAGGTGCCGTTCACGTACTCGGACGCGCCCGGGCGGTTGGGAACGCCGGCCGTGGGCGCGTGGGCCGCGCTCGTGTTGGGCACCACGGCGGTGGCCGGCGCGCGCGGGCGCGCGGGACTCGCCGCCGCGGCGCTGGCGGTGGGCGCGCTGACACTGGTCGCGGCCGGCGGGTGGGTCGCGCGCGTGGGGACCGTGCGGCTCGGGTGGCGCCGGCGTACGGCGATCAACGTCGCCGCGACGCGCCGCGCGCCGGCCTCCGGGGACACGCTGCCGGGCGCGGGCGTGCGGGTCTGGCTGGTGGGGCACCTCGACACGAAGTCGCAGCCGGTGCCGATGGTGGCCCGCGTGGGCGGCGTCGTCGCAACGGTGGGCATGACCGGGGTGGCCGCGCTCGCGGCTGCGGTCGGCGTCGCCGCGGGTCCGAACGTCATCGGGCCGTCGACCTGGGCGGCGATCGGGGCGCTCGGCGTACTCGCTACCATCCCGATCGTCGCGACGACGGTCGGCACCGATTCGGCCGGCGCGCTCGACAACGCATCCGGCGTCGCGGCGGTGCTCGGCGCGGCGGAGTCGCTCGCGGGCGGTCCGGGTTCGGTTGGCGTGCTGCTGACCAGCGCCGAGGAGTTGGGACTCGCGGGCGCGCACGCGTGGGCCGAGATGTGGGCGCGGACGGGTCGCGCGCCCGGGATCGCGTTCAACTGCGACGGGGTGGACGACGGGGGGCCGCTCACCGTGCTGCGCGGTGCGCGCGTCACGACGGAGATGGCTGGCGCGCTCGAAGCCGCGGACGTGGATGCGAGTGTCCGCGTGCGGCGGATTCCGCCCGGACTCCTCGTCGACGCGGTCGCGCTGACGGCCGCGGGCTGGGCGGCGGTGACCGTGAGCAAGGGGACGTGGGGCACGTTGGCGCGGGTCCACACCCGGCGCGACACGCTCGCGCACCTGCGCGGCGATGGCGTCGCGGCCGCGGCCGAGTTGCTGGCGCGGCTGGCGCGGGCGGTGATCGACCCCGGGGCGCGCTCGTCGAGCGTCGGACCTGCTTAGATTTTGCCCACGCCCCGGACCCGCCGGGGCGTTTTTGCGTTTCAGCACGCCCGTCCGCGGGCGAGACACATAGAGGGGCTCGGCACATGTTCGATTCCGCGACGCGCACGCTCGTCGTCGTCGGCGCGCAGTGGGGCGACGAGGGGAAGGGGAAACTCGTGGACGTGCTCGCCGAACGCGCCGACTGGGTGGTGCGCTACCAGGGCGGCGCGAACGCGGGGCACACGGTGCACATCGGCGAGGCGTCGTTCGTGCTGCACCAGATTCCGAGCGGGATCCTGCACCCGGGCGTGCGGTGCGCGATCGGCAACGGGGTCGTGCTCGACCCCGACACGCTCTTTCACGAGATCGACGAGCTGGTCGACGACGGCGTGGACGTCGAGGGGCGGCTGTACGTGAGCGAGCGCGCGCACCTCGTGCTTCCGTACCACAAGCTGGTGGACGCGGAGAGCGCGGCGAGCCGCGCGATCGGTACGACCGGGCGCGGGATCGGGCCGGCGTACGAGGACAAGGTCGCGCGCCGGGGCGTGCGCGTGCTCGACCTGCGCCACCCCGACCGGCTGCGCGGCCTCGTCGAGAAGGGGGTCGAGCACGCGAACGCGCAGCTCGCGGCCGGTGGCGGCGCGCGACGCGTCGACGTCGACGAGACGTTGGCGCTGCTCGAGCGGCTCGCGCCGCGGCTGCTGCCGCTCGCGGAGGACGTCGGGCTCGCCGTGCACCGCGCGCTGCGGACGGGCGCGGCGGTGCTGCTCGAGGGCGCGCAGGGCTCGCTCCTCGACGTCGACCACGGCACCTACCCGTACGTGACGTCGAGCAGCACGACGAGCGGCGGCGCGGCGATCGGCGCGGGGATCGCGCCGACGGCCATCGACGCGGTGCTCGGGGTGGTGAAGGCGTACACGACGCGCGTGGGCAACGGCCCGCTCCCGACCGAGATCGCCGGTGCGCTGGGCGAGGAGGTGCGGCGGCTCGGAAACGAGTTCGGAGCGACGACCGGACGGGCGCGGCGGTGCGGGTGGTTCGACGCGGTGGTCGCGCGCTACGCGACGCGCGTGAACGGGCTCACGGGGCTCGCGGTCACCAAGCTCGACGTGCTGGACACGCTCGACCGCATCGCGCTCTGCACCGGCTACGACGTGGACGGCGAGCGGTACACGGAGTTCCCGGGCGATCTGGTCGCGCTGGAACACGCGGTGCCGATGTACGAGTGGTTCCCGGGATGGCGCCGCGACACGGGCGGGGCGCGTGCGCTGTCGGACCTGCCGAGCGAGGCACGTGCGTACCTCGACCGGGTACAGGAACTCGTCGAGGCGCCGATCGCGTACGTGAGTGTGGGAACGCGTCGGGATCAGATCATCGCCCTGGACGGGGCGGCTGCGGGGGTGGCGTCGTAAGCCGCGACCGCGCACCAGAGCAGCACTGCCGGGCGGTCGTGGGGCCGCCCCAACGGGGGAGACGGGGTGAGCGGAGAGCACACGGACGTACTGATCGTCGGCGCCGGACCGTGCGGGCTCGCGGCCGCGATCGCCTGCAAGCGCGCGGGGTTGCGCGCCGTCGTGCTCGACCGCGGCTGCCTGACGAGCGGCATCGCGTCGTACCCGCCGTACATGAACTTCTTCTCGACGGCGGAGCGCATCGCGATCGGGGGCGTGCCGTTCCCGATCGCCGGCGAGAAGCCGTCGCGGCGCGACGCGCTCGCGTACTACCGCACGGTGACGTCGTACTGCGGGTTGGACGTGCGGCAGTACGAGGCGGTGGTCGCCGTCGACGCGTTAGACGTGTCGGACGTGGACGACGCGCGCTTCCTGGTGCGGTCGCGCTCCGCGACGGGGGTGGAGCGAGAGTGGCGGACGGGGTCGGTCGTGATCGCGACCGGCTACTTCGGCACGCCGAGCCGGCTGGGCGTGCCGGGTGAAGACCTGCCTCACGTCTCGCACTACTTCAACGAGGGGCACTACGGCTTCCAGCAGGAGGTCGTCGTGGTGGGCGGTGGAAACTCGGCGGTCGACGCCGCGCTCGAGTTGTATCGGGCCGAGGCGAGGGTGACGATGGTGCACTTCGGACCCGGGCTCGACCCGAACATCAAGCCCTGGGTGCTGCCGGACGTGAGCGCGCGCATCCGCGAGGGGCGGATTCACGGCGTGTGGAACGCGCGCGTGCTGGCGATCGAGCCCGAAGCGGTGCGCGTCATGGTGAGCGACGCCGGCGACCCGGCGCACGCGGTCGCGGCGGCCGTGCCGGTCGTGGAGCAGCTGATCCCGGCCAAGCTCGTCTATCTCACGACGGGTTTTCTGCCCAACAGCGGACTCCTGCAGCAGCTCGGCGTGCCGTTGGACGCCGAGACCGGGATTCCGGCGCACGATCCGGCGACGATGGAGACGAGCGTGCCCGGCGTGTACATCGCGGGCGTGATCGCGTCGGGGTACAACGCGAACCGGATCTTCATCGAGAACGGCCGGGACCACGGGGCGCTGATCGCGCGGCATCTGACCGGGGTGACGCTGCCGACCTACGTCCCGATGCCGGAGGTGACGTCGGCCGGCGCGCCACTCGGCCCGACGGGGTAGGGTTTGGCGCGCATCCCGGTCGGCGTAGCTTACGGGTTCGCCGTTCCGTAACCCGACCGTTCCGCCATGCCCCCCGCCAGCACCCAGCCCGATGTGATGGACAAGCTCGTGTCGCTCTGCAAGCGGCGCGGGTTCATCTTCCAGTCCTCCGAGATCTACGGCGGAACGGGATCGGTGTGGGACTACGGTCCGCTCGGCGTCGAGCTCAAGAAGAACGTCAAGGACCGCTGGTGGCACAGCATGGTCCGCATGCGGGACGACGTCGAGGGGCTGGACGCGTCGATCCTCATGCACCCGCGCGTGTGGGAGGCGAGCGGCCACGTGGCCGGGTTCGTCGACCCGCTCGTCGACTGCAAGGCGTGCAAGGGGCGCTTCCGTGCCGACAAGCTCGAGGACGCGCGCTGCCCGCGGAAGCCGTCGAAGCGCCCCGGCGAGTTCGAGCAGTGCCAGCTCACCGAGCCGCGGCAGTTCAACCTCATGTTCAAGACGTTCATGGGCGCGCTCGAGGACTCTGCGAGCGTCGTCTACCTGCGCCCCGAGACGGCACAGGGGATCTACGTGAACTTCCTGAACGTGCAGCAGAGCACGCGGCAGAAGGTCCCGTTCGGGATCGCGCAGATCGGGAAGGCGTTCCGCAACGAGATCACGCCCGGGAACTTCACGTTCCGCACGCGCGAATTCGAGCAGATGGAAATGCAGTTCTTCGTGGACCCCGAGTCGGACCACATGGCGTGGTTCGAGTACTGGAAGGCGGAGCGCATGCGCTGGATGCTGTCGCTCGGCCTGAGCGAGTCGCGGCTGCACTTCCACCAGCACACGCCCGAGGAGCTGGCGCACTACGCGCGCGCGGCGTTCGACATCCAGTTCGACTTCGGCGGCACGTTAGGCTTCCAGGAGATCGAGGGCGTGCACCACCGCGGCGACTTCGACCTGTCGCGGCACCAGGAGTACTCGGGCAAGAAGCTCGAGTACTACGACCAGCAGGGCAACCGGCGGTTCGTCCCCTTCGTCGTGGAGACGAGCGTGGGCGCGGACCGCGTCACGCTGGCGGCGCTGGCGAACGCGTACCGCGAGGAGGAGGTCGCGGGGGAGAGCGAGGGGCGCGTGGTGCTGGGCCTCCACCCGGCGATCGCGCCGATCAAGGCCGGCGTGTTCCCGCTCGTGAAGAAGGACGGGATGCCGGAGTTCGCGCACCGGCTCGCCGACGAGTTGCGGCGCGACGTGCCGGTGTTCTACGACGACTCGGGCGCGATCGGGCGGAGGTACCGCCGGCAGGACGAGGTGGGTACGCCGTTCTGCCTCACGGTCGACGGGCAGACGCTGGAGGACGGGACCGTGACGATCCGCGACCGCGACTCGCTCGCGCAGGAGCGGGTGGCCGCGGACCGCGTGCGAGGCGTGATCGCGGAGCGCCTGGCCGTCTGAGCGCGATGGCGGAGTTGACGGCGGACGCGGTGCGCGCGGCGGCGGAGGCGTGCGCCGCGGCGTGGGGCGGGGCGCAACTCGCGGCGGTGATGCACGGAGCCGGCGCCGCGCCGCGCTTCGACGCGGTGTTCGCGCGGTGGCCGCTGCTCGGCGGGGCCGACGCGCTCGCGATCGCGCTCGACGCGGCCGCGTCGCCGGGCACACCGGACGCGGCGGCGGGGCGCCCGCTCGCGGCGTGGATCGCCGCGGCGCGCGTGCGCGCGGCCGTCGCACCCTCGACCGCGCGCCTCGACGACTGGGAGCGGAGGGCGGTGGTGCGCGTGCCGGGCGGGCCTCGCGTGGCGTGGCGCGACGTGCCGTCGCGGCTCGCCGCGCTCGGGGGCGACGCGGTCACGCGCCGCGCGTTAGGCGATGCCCGCGCGGTGCTGGCGGCGGAGTCGCTCGCGCCGCTCGCGCGCGAGCGGATCGCGCGGACGTGCGCGGCGGTCGAAGCGCTCGACCTCGCGAGCGGGTACGACGACGCGCTCGCGCGGCTGACCGGCGAGGCCCCGGCCGCGCGGACGTCGCTCGCGGCCGATTGGCTCGCGCGGACGGACGCCGCGTGGCTCGACACGCTCGCCGACCGCGCGCGGCGCGTCGTGGGGCTGCCCGTGCGTGAGCTGCAGCCGGCCGACCTGCCCGCCGTGCTCGCGGCGGGCGACGAGAACGGCGTGGTACGCGGGAGCGCGCTCGCCGCGGCGGCGCGCACGCAGCTTGCGGCGATGGGCGTCGACCCCGACGTTCGCGGCCGGCTGCGGGCCGGCGTCGCGGGCGACGGCGACGTGTGCGGCGCGCGCGCGTTCGCCGTGCGCGTCCCGGCCGAGGTGTACCTCGTTGCGCGGCCGGGCGCCGGACCGGATGCGTCGCGCGGGTACCTCGACGCGCTCGGGCGCGCGCTGCACCTCGCGCACGCCGATCCCGCGCTGCCCTTCGAGCTGCGCTGGCAGGCGAACGACGTCGCCGTGCAGGCGACGGGCGCACTGCTCGGCGCGCTGCTGCGGGACCGCGGGTGGCTGCGGCGCTACGCGGGGGTGTCGGGCGCCGCCGGCGCGGCCGCGGCGCGGGCCGCGGCGTTCCGGGAGCTCGCGGCCGTGCGCGCCGCGGCCGCGCGGGCGGCGGTGTCGGCGGCGGGGTACGGCGACACGGTGTCGTTAGGCGAGCTGGAAGGCGTGTACGTGGACCGCACGCAGGCGGCGCTCGGCGTCGTCCCGGACCGGGGCGACTCGGGCGCGGAGCTGGACCCGCCGTTCGCGGTCGGAGACGCGGTGCGCGCGGCGCTGCACGGCGGCGCGCTCGCGGAGTTGCTGCGCGAGCGCTTCGACGAGGACTGGTGGCGCAACCCGCGGGCCGGCTCGTGGCTCGCGACCGAGTGGTGGGGCGCAGCGCCCGCGCTCGCGCGTGCGGCGGACGCCGGGCCGCTGGCTGCGGCGCTCACGCGCGCGCTGGAATAGGCGCATGCTCCTGCCGTACTCCGAGTTCCGCCTGCAGGACGCCGTGGTCACGGCGGCGCTGGCCGCGCCCGCGCTCGCGGCGATCGCGGTCGATGCGGTGCTGCGTCGCGCGCAGGCGCCGCGGGCGGACCCGGACGCGACCGACGCGGTCGCGGCGAGCCCGTTGGCCGCCGCCCCGACGCGCGCGACGGCCCGCGCGGCGGCACCGCCGCTCACGCCGTAAGCGCGCGTGTATGCGGGGCACGTAGGGATCGCGTTGGGACTGCGGCGCGTGCGCGGGGCGCCTGGGCTCTGGGTGCTCGTGATCGCGTCGCAGCTGCCGGACTGGGGAGACGCACTGCTCGACCTCTACGGCGAGCGTCCGGCCGATGCCGCGTGGGGCCCGCACGGGTGGCCGCTCGTCGGCGTGGGCGCGGTCGGGATGGCGGTGATCGGTGCGCGGTGGTCGCGCTCGTGGCGTGGGGGGGCGATTGCCGCGCTCGCGTGCGTGTCGCACTGGTGCGCGGACTACCTGACCGGGTGGAAGCCGACGTGGCCGGGAGGGCCCGAGAACGTGGGGCTCGGCTGGTACGGGCATGCACCGCGCGACTTCGTGCTCGAGGCGGGTGTGACGATCGCCGGCTGGCTGCTCTGGCGCACGACGGTGCCCCGGCCGACCGCGGGGACGGGGGTGGCCGCGCGCCCGGCGGCGCGCACGACGCTCGAATGGGCGCTCCTCGTCGCGCTGCTGCTGATGCAGGCCGCGGTGGACGTGACGATGGCGCGGCATGGCGTTGGGCGGCCGTAGTGGGGCGGCGGCTTGTCCGTCCGCCTCGCAACCGCGGCCCGTCGTCGTGTAGCTTTGACGACGGCCCGCGGCTCCGCGCGGCCCGACCCGCCGCCCGCGCATGAACCACCAATACGGCCGCACCCTCCAGGACACGATCACCACGCTCGCCCCCGCCGACGTGCTCGCGGCCGCGAAGCGCTTCTTTTCGACGCGTCCCGGCATCTACGCCGCGTTCCCGGAGCGAGAGGGGCCGACGTTTGTCAGCATGCGCGGCCAGGGCGGGGAAGAGGTGGTCGTCGGCGTGACGCCCGATCCGCGCGGCACGCGCGTGTCGGGCTCGAGCTACTTGTTCGACATGCAGGTGGCGCGCTTCCTCGGCACGTTGCCGGCCGCGCCCGAGGCGGCTCCGGTGGAGGAGCTGCCGGCGACGACCGATGCGTTGTCGTCCGACGCGGCACCGCCAGGCGGAACGAGCGTCGCCGCTCCTCCGCTCGCGCCGACCGCGGCAGCCGCCCGCGTTGGCGGGTCGCCCGGATGAGCGGGGTCGACCGCAGCGCGGTCAACGGTGGCCGCTCGGAGCCCGGCGATGCCGGGACGATCAACGCGGAGGAGATCCCGGGCGCCACGCTCGTGCCCGCCCCGGGGATGCCGCGCGCCGACGACGATGCCTACGTCCTCCCGCCCGAGGCGGCGCCGGTCGTCGCAGAGCTGCGCGCGCGACCGGGGACGCTGGTCGTCGGCGCAGGCGCGGGCGGGCCGCGGTGGACCGTGCGCGTGGAGGTGCCCGAGGTGTGGGACGTCGTGCGACTGGACGCGCCGGCCGCGGCGCCGGTCGCCGATGTGAAGCGCGCGGCGCTTCAGGCGTTGCTCTCGGGGACCGCGACCGCGGAGGAGTACGTCGTGAAGTTGAACGGCGCCGCCGTGCTCGACGAACTCGCGTCGCTCGCCGCCGCCGGGGCGGTGGACGGCTCGATCTTCCTCGTCACGCACCGGCGTCGACGGGCCGTGCGGTAGTGCGCGTCGCTCCCTCCGTTCTACGTAGCGCACGCGCGTGACGGACCGCGGCGTCGAGGGGTTGCCCGAGGTGGCTGGGGTCGCACCGTCGTCCGGCGGCGCGCCGCGCGCGAACGCCGTGCCGCGCGTGGCGTTCATCTCGAGCGCCGACTGCGGCCTGCACGACACGGGATGGAACCACCCGGAGCACACGGGGCGCCTGCGCGCGGTCCTGCGCGCCGTGGGGCGCGACGTCGAGCTGTTCACCTCGGTCGCGCACCGTGAGGCGCGCAACGCGACCCCCGAGGAACTCGCGCTCGCCCACGACCCGGCGTACGTCGCGCGCGTCCGGGAGTTGGCGGACGCGGGAGGCGGGTCGCTCGACGCCGACACACGCGTGAGCGCGGGGTCGTGGGCGGCGGGCACGGCCGGTGCTGGGGGCGCACTCGACGCGGTGGACCTCGCGTTCGTGGCGTCCGAGCCCGAAGGCGCGCCCGGGGCGGCTCCGCCGCGGCGGAGTTTCGTCGCGGTGCGTCCGCCGGGGCACCATGCGTTACGGGCGTCCGGGATGGGATTCTGCCTGTTCGGCAACGCCGCGCTCGCGGCGCTCTACGCGCGCGCGCGCCACGGCGCCGGGCGCGTGCTCGTCGTCGACTGGGACGTGCACCACGGCAACGGGACGCAGGCGCTCGTGCAGCACGAACCCGACGTGCGGTTCGTGAGCATGCACCAGTGGCCGTGGTATCCGGGCACGGGAGCGGCCGAGGATCGCGGGCCGCACGGGACCGTGTGGAACGTGCCGATGCCGCCGGGCCTCGCGCGAGCGCGGTACGTGGACGCGTTCACGCGCGCCGTCGACGCGGCCACGGCGGGGTGGCCCCCCGACCTCGTCGTCGTCTCGGCGGGGTTCGACTCGCTCGCCGGCGACCCGCTCGGCGGGTTCACGCTGGAGTTGGAGGACGTGGACGCGCTGACGCGGCAGATGGCCGCGCGTGCCGACGCGGTCGCCGGGGGCCGGCTCGTGAGCGTGCTCGAAGGCGGGTACGCCCCCGAGCGGCTCGGCGAGGCGGCGGCCGCGCACCTGCGGGCGCTCCTCTGAGCGACGCGCAGTCGGCCGCGCCCGCACCGGCGGTCTTCCGCCTCGTGCAGGAGCTCGTCTTCGGGCGCTGGCGCTCGAGCGGCGAGACGCTCTACCGCGAGGTGGCCAGCCTGCTCGGCGTGGAGCGCGGGCAGGAGGTGCTCGTCTCGGGGTGCGGCGACGGGACGAGCTGCGAATGGCTCGCGCGGCGCACCGGGGCCGCGGTGTCGGGCGTCGACCCCGACGCGGACCGGATCGACGCGGCCGACGCGCGGGCGCGCGCGCGCGCCGAACGCGGCGCCGCGCTGCCGCTCAGCTACCAGCAGGCGGCGCTCGACGACCTGCCGCACGAGACGGGGGTGTTCGACGCGGCGGTGGGCGAGCCCGTGCTCGCGGCCGCGGCGCACGCCGCGCGCGCCGTGGCGGAGCTGGCGCGGGTGACGAAGCCGTTAGGCGCCGTGGTGCTGTTGCAGCTGACGTGGAGCTCGGAGCTGACGCCCGACGCGCGGGCGCTGCTGGTGGACCGCCTCGGCATGCGCCCGCGGCTGCTGGTGGAGTGGAAGCAGATGCTGCGCGACGCGGGCGTGGTCGACCTGCAGGTGCAGGACTGGACGGACGCCGGCGACGACGGCGGGGCGGACGAGGCGCCGCAGCTGACGTGGCAGCAGAAGGCGCAGATCATGGCGCACGCGTGGCGGCGCTGGGGCTGGCGCGGCGCGCGCGAGGCGGTGGAGCGCGAAGAGATGCTGCTGCGCGAGCTGGCGCGCGAGCGCGCGCTCGGGTTCCAGGTGGTGCGTGGCGTGAAGTGGCCGCACGCGCGGGGGGGCGAGCGCCCCACGGGGCGCGGGGGCGAGCCGTGACGCTGCGCCGCACCGACGAGCACCGCGTCCCGGAGCAGGGTGTGCGCCTGTACGGTGTGCTGTCTGCCGTGCACGCCGAAGGCGGCGGCCGCGGTCACCGCGTCGAGACACCCGCGGGGCTCGCGGCGGTCGAGCTGCTCCGCGTGCGCGAACTCGTCGCCGCGATCGCGCCGGCGCCGTTCGCCGCGGTGTCGCCGACGGCGGCGGAGCTGGAAGCCACGCACACCGTCGTCGCCACCCTGTTCGCCGAGCGCGCGGTGGTGCCCGCGCCGCCGGGGACGGTGTTCCGATCGCGCGAGGCCGTCGCGACGTGGCTCGAGCTGCACGCGGCCGCCCTCGCGGAAGCGCTGCGCTACGTGGAGGACCGGGTGGAGGCACGCGTGCACGCGGCGCGGCCGGCGGCGGTCACGCCGCCGGGTGCCTCGGCGGCCTCGGCGCCGGTCACCGACGTGCTGCGCACGCTCCGCCGCGAGGCGGTCGCCGTGCTGGTGTTACGCGACGAGGCGCGCGACGACCAGCGAGGGGCCGGGGAGGGGATCGCGGAGCCGGAGGCCGAGCCCGCGCTCCAGGCGGCGTTCCTGGTCGAGCGCGCGCGGTGGGGCGCGTTCGCGCGCGCGGTGGCGCGCGAGCACGCCGCGCGGCCGGACCTGCAGCTCGCCGTCACGGGCCCGTGGCCGCCGTACGACTTCGTGCGGCTCGACCTGGGCGCGTGACCGGCGCCTAACGCCACCCTGCCGAGCCACGGAGCGGCCGACGCGTGTTCTGTCCCGACTGCGGCACCTGGAACCGCGCCGCGTCGCCGCGCTGCGTGCGGTGCGACGCGCTGCTCCCCGAGCTGCCGCCGCCGGCCGCGGCCGAGCCACCCGACGCCGAACTCTCCGCGCTCCGCCGTGCCGCGGGCGGGCGGTACGCCGTGGAGGGGCGACTCGGCGGCGGCGGCATGGCGACCGTGTACCGCGCGCGCCACGCGCTGCTCGACACGCCGCTCGCGCTGAAGGTGCTGCACCCGCACCTCGCGCGCGACCCGGAAATGCGGACGCGCTTCCGGCGCGAGGCCGAAGCGGCCGCCCGGCTGCATCACCCGCACGTCTGCCCGATCCTCGACTACGCGGCCGCCGGATCGGTCGAGTTTCTGGTGATGCCGTTCTTCGGCGGCGGTTCGCTCGCGGACGCGTCGGGGCACGGCCGCCGCATCGCCCCCGAGCGCGCCGCCGCCGCGGCGGCGCAGGCCGCGCAGGGTCTCGACTACGCGCACCGCCGCGGGGTCGTGCACCGCGACGTGAAGCCCGACAACGTGCTGTTCGACGAGGAGGGCTACGCGGTGGTGACCGACTTCGGGATCGCGAGCGCGCGATTCCACGCGCGCATGACCGCGACCGGGCGCGCGATGGGCACGCCGCACTACATGAGCCCCGAGCAGGCGATGGGCCGCGTGCTCGACGGCCGGAGCGACGTCTACGCGTTAGGCGTCGTGCTGTACGAGGCGCTCGCCGGCGCGCCGCCGTTCGACGCGCCCGACCCGTACCAGGTGGGCTACAAGCAGGTGCACGAGGCGCCGGTGCCGATCGAGGTCGCGGCGCCGGGGGTGCCGCCCACCCTCGCCGCGATCGTGATGCGCACGCTCGCGAAGAGCGCCGACGAGCGCTACCAGCGCGCGTCCGACCTCGCCGACGCGCTCGTGGGCTTCCTCGTCGAGCGCGACGCCCCCGAGCTGCGGCTGGCGTGGCGCGCGCGCCGTCCCTCCTGATCGCACGGCCTGGCCGCCCTGCCTCACCGCCCCGGATCGCGTCTCACCCCGGCTCACCTCGTGTCCACGCCTCGCCTCTCCATCACCTCCGACTACCTGCCCGTGCGCACGGCGCTGCCGTTCGTGATCGCGCGCGGGGGTGCCAGCGAGTACCCGACCGTCACGGTCCGCGTGCGCGACGCCCACGACGGGGCGGAGGGCTGGGGCGAGGCCGCGCCGAGCCGCTTCTACGGTGAGACGCCCGAGAGCGTGGCCGGCGCGTTGCCGCGGCTCGAGCAGGCGCTCCACGGGTGCGATCCCTGGCACCTGGAGGATGCCGAGCAGCGCATGCGTCGCACGCTCCGGTGGAACGGCGCGGTGCGCACCGCCGTCTCGGTCGCCCTGCACGACCTGGCGGCCAAGCGGCTCGGCGTACCGCTCTACCGCATGCTCGGTGTCGACCCCGCGCGGGCGCCCCGGTCGAGCTTCACGATCGGGCTCGCCGCCGACGACGCCGAGTTGGATGCGCGCCTCGCGCAAGCCGCCGAGTACCCCATTCTCAAGATCAAGCTCGGCAGCCCGGCGGGTGCCGGGCACGACGCGGCCGTCGTCCGTCGCGTGCGCGAGCTCGCGCCGACTAAGGTGTTGCGCGTGGACGCGAACGCGGGCTGGACGCCCAAGGTCGCCGTCGGGATGAGCGGCCTGCTCGCCGAACTCGGCGTCGAGTTCGTCGAACAGCCGGTCGCCGCAGGCGACGTCGAGGGGTTGCGTTTCGTCCGCGAGCGAGGCGCCGTTCCGGTGATCGCCGACGAGTCGTGCGTCGACGCCGCCGACGTGGCGCGGCTCGCGTCGACGGGCGCGGTGGACGGCGTCAACCTCAAGCTCGCCAAGTGCGGCGGGCTGCGCGAGGCGCTCGCGATCGTCGCGACGGCGCGCGCGCACGGGCTGCTCGTGATGTGTGGCTGCATGATCGAGAGTTCGCTCGGGATCACCGCCGCGGCGCACCTCGCGCCGCTCCTCGACGCGGTGGACCTCGACGGAGCCGCGCTCCTCGCCCACGATCCCTACGTCGGCGCGACGATCGCGGGCGGGGTCGTCCGACTCCCAGACGGCCCCGGACTCGGCGTGCGCGCGCGCTAGACGCTCAGGCCCGTTGCCGGCCCCAAGCGTGCAACGCCGCGGGTCATGATCGTCGTCCGTGTCATCGTTGCCCTCGCCGGGTTGCTGCTGGTCGCCGTGTCCCTGCGCTCGGCCGTCCGGACGTTCGTGCTGCCCCGGAGCGCGCGCGACCCCGTCACCCGTGTGGTGTTCTTCGTCGCGAGGGCCGTGTTCGACGCGCGGCTGCACTGGACGCGAGAGTTCGCGGCGCGCGACCGAGTCATGGCGCTGTTCGCGCCGGTGGCCACGCTCGGACTCGTGGTCGCATGGGGGCTGCTCATCGGCGTCGGGTACGCGGGCGTGTTCTGGGCGCTCGGGCTGCCGGTCGACCGCGCGTTCCTGGAGAGCGGGTCGTCGCTCCTCACGCTCGGGTTCGAGAAACCCGTCGGCTGGGCGGCCGTCACGGCTGCGTTCACCGAGGCGGGAATCGGCCTCACGCTCGTGGCCTTGCTCGTCTCGTATCTGCCCGCGATGTACGCCGCGTTCGCTCGCCGCGAGTCGGCCGTGACCCTCCTCGAAATCCGCTCGGGCTCGCCGCCGAGCGCGGGTGAACTGCTCGTCCGGGTGCACGAGATCGGTGGGTTCGACGGGCTCGATGCGTACTGGGCCGACTGGCAGCAGTGGTTCGTCGAGTTGGAAGAGAGTCACACCTCGCTCGCCGCGCTGATCTTCTTCCGCTCGCCGCAGCCCGAGCGCTCGTGGGTGACGGCCGCGGGCGCGGTGCTCGATTCGGTCGGGCTCATCGGGGCGGTCCTCAGTCGAGGGCCCTCCGCGCAGGAGCGGATGACGCTGCGCGCGGGCGTCTTCGCGCTGCGCCGGATCGCGGACTTCTTCGAGATCCCGTACGAACAGAAGCCCGACCCGGGCGGGCCGGTTTCGGTACGTCGCCACGAGTTCGAGGCGGTGTACGAGCGTCTGAAGAAGGAGGGGCTCGAGGTGAGCACAGGGATCGAGCAGGCGTGGGCGGACTTCGTCGCCTCCCGCGTGCAGTACGACGAGGTGCTCCTCGCGCTCGCCACGTTGACGATGGCGCCAACCGCGCCCTGGTCGTCCGACCGCGCGCTCCGTCCCGAGCGCGGCGACCCGATGCAGGCCCGTGACAAGACGCGGGGCTCGCGGCTCGGCGAGTGGCGGCGCGGCGTGCTGCGCGGGTCGTCGAAGCCGCGCGCGCGGCCGCGGGTCTTGGACCCGACCGCGCTCGGCGGCAACGCGCCCGCGGAGGATGCGCAGGGGCCCATCAACCGCGACGTCGCCGTTCCGGATCGCTGACCGCGGCGCCGCCGGCGTCGGAACGGTGTAACGTTCGGGGTCGCCGATTCCGCCTGCATGACGCCGCCTACCGCCCGTCGCGGCGCGCCGACCCGCTCCCCCGCGCTCGCCACGCACGGGCTGGCCGAGGTCGCGCTGCCGCTCCCCCTGTTCCGCACGTGGACGTACGCCGTACCGGCCGAGATCCGGCACGCGCTCGCGCCCGGTCAGCGGGTGGTCGTGCCGCTGCGCACGGGCAAGGAGGTCGGCATCTACCTCGGCCCGGGCGATCCGGCCACGCTCGTCGGGCGCGGCGGAAAGCTCGTGACGCCCAAGCCGCTCCTCGACGTGCCGGACGCCGAGCCGGCGATCACGCCCGAACTGCTCGAGCTGTGCCGCTGGGTGTCGGGCTACTACGCCGTTCCGCTGGGGGTCGCACTGCGGTCCGCGCTTCCCGTACTGCTGACCGGTGCCGCGCAGCCGTCGCCGGCAGCGCGCACGCAGCGTGTGGTGACGCTCGCCCGCCGGGTCGACTCGCTGCTGCACCGCGACCGCGTGTTCGCGCGTGCGCCCCAGCAGCGAGCGCTCTACGAGTTGCTCGAGGGCGTCGGCGGCCGTGCCGCGGTATCGCACCTGCTCGAGCACCTCAAGTTCTCACCGTCGGTGCTCAAGGGCCTCGTCGCGCGCGGGTTCGCCGCGCTGGCGGACGAGGAGGTCGCGCGCGACCCGTTCGCGACGCGCACGGCCGCCGCGCGCGCGCAGCACACGCCGACGCGCGCGCAGGCCGACGCGGTCGCGGCGATGGCCGCGGGCGCGCCGGGCGAAACGTTCCTCCTGCACGGCGTGACGGGCAGCGGCAAGACGCTCGTCTACATCGAGCTGCTGGAGCACGTGGTCCGCGAACGCGGCAAGACCGCGATCGTGCTCGTGCCGGAGATCGCGCTCACGCCCCAGACGGTCGACCGCTTCCGCGCCGCGTTCGGCGACACCGTGGCGGTGCTCCACTCGGCGCTGTCCGACGGCGAGCGGTACGACGCGTGGCGCGCGCTCCGCCGCGGCGAGAAGCGCATCGCCGTCGGCGCGCGGTCGGCGATCTTCGCGCCGCTCGACGACCTCGGCGCGATCGTCGTCGACGAGGAGCACGAGGCGAGCTACAAGCAGGGCGAGAGCCCGCGCTATCACGCGCGCGAGGTGGCCGTGGTGCGGGCGCGGATGGCCGGCGCCGTCGTCGTGCTCGGCACGGCCACGCCGAGCCTCGAGAGCTGGGAGAACGCGCGACGCGGCAAGTACCGGCTGGTCACTCTGCCCGAGCGCGCGGGCGGCGCGAGCCTGCCGCGAATCGCGGTGGTCGACCTGCGGGCGGAAGCGCGGGCGCAGGCGGCCGGGCGCGCGCTCGCCCCCGCGGATCCGCTCGCCGGCGTCATCTCGGCGCCGCTCGTGAAGGCGCTCGACGCGCGGTTGGAGCGCGGCGAGCAGAGCATCCTGCTGCTCAACCGTCGCGGCTATTCGGCGTTCGTGCAGTGCAAGGAGTGCGGGGACGTGGCGACGTGCCCGGACTGCAGCATCTCGCTCACCTACCACCGCGCGCCCGAGCGCCTGGTCTGCCACTACTGCCAGCACCACGAGCCGCCGCGCGAGCGGTGCGCGCGCTGTGGCGGGGCCACGCTACGTCAGCGCGGGCTCGGCACGCAGCAGGTGGAGCGGCTGCTGGCCGAGCGCTGGCCGGCGGCGCGCGTGGCGCGCATGGACGTCGACACGACCAGCGCGAAGTGGGCGCACGCCGAAATCCTCGACCGGGTGGGGCGGGGCGAGGTCGACGTGTTGTTAGGCACTCAGATGATCGCCAAGGGGCTCGACTTCCCGAACGTCACGCTCGTCGGCGTGATCGATGCCGACACGGGGATCAACCTGCCGGACTTCCGCGCGTCCGAGCGCTGCTTCCAGCTGCTGAGCCAGGTGGCCGGGCGCGCGGGTCGCGGGCCGAAAGGCGGCGAGGTGCTCATCCAGACGCGCGTGCCCGACCACCACGCGGTTCGCTACGCGCTCGCGCACGACTACGCGAGCTTCGTCCGCGAGGAGCTCGGCGGGCGGCGCGATCCGCCGTACCCGCCGACGGTGCGACTGGCGAACGTGGTCGTGAGCGGCACGTCCGAGAAGCCGGTCGCGGAGTGTGCGGACCGCGCGGCGGACTGGCTGCGCGCGCTCGCGGCGCGGCTCGCGCCGGACGCCGACGCGGCCGGGCGGGTGGTCGTCGTGGGGCCCGCGCCGTGCCCCGTCGAGCGGATCAAGACGCGCTGGCGCTGGCACTTCCTCGTGCGCACCGGAGACGCGGGCGCGATGACGCGCGCGCTGCGCTACTTCGCCGCGCGCTTCGAGGTGCCGAAGCGCGACGGGCTGCGGGTGGCGATCGACCGCGATCCCGTCGCGCTGATGTGAGGGCGCGGCTCGTCAGGCGTTCGCGGACCCACCCCGGGCCGCCGCCGCCTCGAAGGCCGGGCGGAGCGCCGCGCGCGCCCAGTCGGCGAACTCGGTGGGGGTCGTCGTCTCGGGGGTGCGGGCCTCGGGGCGCTCGTAGCGACTCGCGGCGTACCCGGTGATCATCTCGCGGTAGCTCGCGACGACGCTCGGGCTCATGCCCATCCCGCGCATCGCCTCGGCGATCGTGTCGGGCGGTACCTCGACGTAGCGCACCTCGCGGCCGACGGCCTCGCCGATCAACCGCGCCTGCTCCTCGAGCGAGAGGTCGCGCGGGCCGTGGATCCCGATGACCGGGTGCCCGCTCCAGGACGCGTCGAGGAGCCAGCGCGCGGCGACGTCGCCGATGTCCTGCGTCGCCACCTGCGGGAACGCGAGGTCGCCGGGCTGCGCGCCGAAGATGCTCCCGGTCTGCGGGACCGTGCCGAGCGCGGCGAACGTGTTCTCGAAGAAGTACCCCGGGCGCAGGATTGCGAGGTCGGGGATCACGGGCTTGAGGATCTCCTCGACCTGGCCGAGCGCGGTCACGGGCCCGAGGTCCGGGCGGTGCGCGCCGAGCGATGAGAGGAGGACCGCGCGGCGCAGGCCCGCGGCTCGCGACGCGTCGGCCATGTTGTGCCCGATCTGGCGGTAGAAGGCGGGCCAGTCGTCCGCGGTCATGTTGGGCGGTACCAGCAGGAACGCGACGTCGACTCCGCGGAGCGCGTCGGTCAGCGCGGCGGTGTCTTCGAGTGTGCCGGTGCGCGCGTCGACGCGCCCGCGCATGTCGACCGGCAGGCGGGCCGGGTCGCGGACGAACACGCGCACCGACGCACCGGCGTCGAGCAGTTGGCTGACGACACGGGAGCCGATGTGGCCGGTGGGCGTCGTAACGAGGATCGTAGACATGGGCGAGACCGGTAGCCGATGTGGTGGAGGCGCGCGGGCGCGCCGGAACGTCGACGAAGTTACGTTCTGCGATTGGGACGGTCTGCGCCAGATCGTCGCCATTTCATGCGCGATCGTCCTGCCTGCAATGCCCGCTGACGTTCTGTCCTCGGTGCTCCACGACCTGCGGGTCGAGGGGAGCGTGTTCGGCCGCTTCGAGGCGCGTGGCGCCTGGGGCGTTCGCTACCCCGCGACGTCGGGGGCCGCGTTCCACCTCGTCACGGCAGGTTCGTGCGAGCTGCACGTCGCGCCGTCCGAGAACGACGTCGACGCCGCGCTCACGCATACCCTCGTCGCGGGTGATTTCGCGGTCGTCCCGAACGGCGCGGCACACGTGCTCCGCGTCGGCCGTGCGATGCCCGTCGCGATTGCCGACGTGGTCGCGGGCGTCGACGGGTCGAGCGTTGCACGGGTCGGCAACGCGGGCGAGGCGCAGACGACCACATACGTGTGTGGGAACTTCCGGTATGCCGGCCGCCGCCCGCACCCGGTGGTGGCCGCGTTGCCGCCGGTGCTCGTCGTGCGTGGGGGCGCCGGTACGTCGGCCGACCGGGTGGCCGGCGGACCGTTGGGCCCGTGGCTGCCGGTGCACATCGCCGCCGTGGCGTGCGAGGCCGCGTCGGGGCGCCCCGGGGCCGACGTGGTGCTCGCACGCCTCAGTGACGTGCTCTTCGTGCACGCGATCCGCGCATACCTGGCCGACGCGCCCGCCGGCGTGGGCGGGTGGGTAGGCGCGCTGCGCGACCCGGCGGTGGCCCGCGCGCTCGCGTTGCTGCACGCGCACCCGGAGCGCGGCTGGACGGTCGCGGGGCTCGCGGGCGAGGTGGCCATGTCGCGGTCGCGGTTCGCCGCACGATTCACGGATCTCGTGGGCCGCCCGCCGTTGGGGTACCTCGCGGACTGGCGAATGCGGCGCGCCGAGGGGTGGCTGGCCGACGAAGGGGCGACCGTCGGTGAGGTCGCGGCGAGGCTCGGCTACAGGTCCGAGGCGGCGTTCAGCCACGCGTTCCGCCGTCGGGTCGGGTCGTCGCCGGGCGCGCTGCGCCGGCGCGCGGGGCGCCCCCGGGCGGCCGCGGTGTAGGCGCCCGGTTGTAGCGTGCGGCCGGGCCGGCCAGCTTTCGGGATGATCACCGCAGGAACGCCGACCGCGCCGCCGGCCCCGCCGCGCCCCGCCACACAGGACCCGCTCGGCGCGCGCACCGCGGCCGACGTGCGCGACCGCTTCTTGCGCGACGTCCTCGCGCGCGTGCCGGCCGACCGCGTCGTCGAGGCACACCTCTTCCCGCCCATCCGCCGCGGGGGCATCGAGAGCGGGGTCGCCGTACTGGCCGCGAGCACGGACGACGCGCCCGACCGCGCGGCGCGGCACACCGTGTACGTCGCCCACTACCGTCACACGCTCAAGGGCGCCGAGCGCGGCCGGTGGGAGGTCGCGGTGCGCGAGGAGGCCGACGCGCCGCTGCTGACGGTGGGCGCGGTGGTGCGGGGCGTCGGTCGGCGTGCGAACGACGCGGACGGCGCGGTGCGGCTCGACGCCGACGCGCTGCGCGCCCTCGGGGCGGCGTAACGCGCGTGGTCTCGATCCCTCCGGTGGGCCTCGCCGTCGCGTTCGGCGCCGGGCTGCTCAGCTTCTTGTCGCCGTGCGTGCTGCCGCTCGTACCGAGCTACGTCACGTTCATCACGGGACTCACGCTCGACGACCTGGGACGTTCGCGGCGCGCGGCGCTCGTGCACGCGCTGCTCTTCGTCGCCGGCTTCTCGCTCATCTTCGTCGCGCTCGGCGCGGGCGCGACCACGTTAGGCCGGCTGCTCGCCGCCTACCGCGACGTGATCGCGCGCGCCGGCGGCGCGCTCGTTGTGCTGCTCGGCCTGTTCCTGCTCGGCGCGTTCACGCCGGGGGCGCTGCTGCGGGAACGCCGCGTGCACCTCGCCGACAAGCCCGCCGGCTACTTCGGCACGCTGCTCGTCGGCGTCGCGTTCGGCGCGGGATGGACCCCGTGTATCGGGCCGGTGCTCGGCGCGGTGCTCACGTACAACCTCGCGTCGCCGGACCTCGGGCGCGGCGTGCTGCTCCTGCTCGCCTACTCGCTCGGGCTCGCGATTCCGTTCGTACTCGCGGCCGTGGCCCTGGAGCGCTTCCTCGCCGTGTTCGGGCGTCTGCGCGCGCGGCTCGGCCTGGTCACGCGACTCTCGGGGGCGCTGCTGGTGCTGGTCGGCGTGCTGATGCTGACCGGTACCGTGTCGCGCCTCGGCGCGTCGCTTCAGGCGTGGACGCCGGACGCCGTGCGGGCGCGCTTGTAGGGCGCGCCGGTCGGGTCAGGGCGCGACGCCGGCCGCCTGCAGTGCGCCGAGCAGGGCGATGCGCCGGACCGGCTTGACGAGCACCGCGACGCACCCTGCTTCGCGGCAGCGCGCGGCCGTGGCGGGGTCGTCGTGGCCGGTGAGGGCGAGCGTCGGCGGGGGCGTGACGTCGGCGTCCTCCGCGCTCCCCAGCACCTCGAGTCCGTCGCCGTCGGGGAGCGTGAGGTCGAGGAGCATCGCGTCGTAGCGCTCGTTGCGGAGCGCGGTGATCGCGTCGGCCACGGTGGTCGCGGTCCCGGTCGCGTAGCCACTCGCTTCGAGGAGCACGCCTAACGCGTCGGTGACGAGCGGACTGTCGTCGACGATGAGCACCGCGGGGCGGCGTGCGGTCACGGCGCGCTGGGTTCGGGACGCGACACGACCGGGTGGACCGCCGTGGCCGCGGGGAGCGGCTGCGGGATCGTGAAGTGGAAGCGCGCGCCCTGGCCGAGCGCGCTCTCCACCCAGATCCGGCCGCCGTGCAGCTCGACGAGGTTGCGCGCGATCGCGAGCCCGAGCCCGGTGCCGTGGTGCCGGCGCGAGGTGGACGCGTCGACCTGCGCGAACTCGCGGAAGACCAACTCGTGGTGTTCGGGCGCGATGCCGATCCCGGTGTCGCCGACCTCGACGTGCAGTTCGCGCTCGTCCGCCTCGCCCTCCACCACCGCGCGCACCCACACGCGCCCGCCGCCCGCCAGCCCGGTGAAGTGCACCGCGTTGCCGAACAGGTTGTTGAGCACGTGTGAGAGCTTCTCGCGGTCGGCCGTGATCGGCGGCAGGTCGGGCTCGAGTTCGGCCGCGGCCGTCACCCGGCGGCGATCGGCGACGGGGGCGTTGAGCGCGAGCATCTGCTCCACCACGGGTTCGAGCGCGAACGTCGTCGGCGCGAGCGCGAGCTGGTCCGCCGCGCCGCGCGCGTACGTGAGGATGTCGCCGACCATCGCGAGCAGCTGACGGCCGCCCTTGATGATCCCGCCGACGCTCGCCTGCTGCCGGTCGGTGAGCTCGCCGAGCATGCCGTCGCCGAGGATCTCGGCGTGCGTGATGATCGCGGTGAGTGGCGTGCGCAGGTCGTGCGAGATGTTGGCGAGGAATTGCGTCTTCAACCGGTCGCGCGCCTGCAGCTCGGCGATGAGACGCGTGGCCTCGCCCGTCTGGGCCTCGAGCGCGCCCAGCCGGGCTTCGAGCAGGTCGGGACCCGTGCCGGGACCCGTGGCGGGACCCGGCGCGCGGCCCGCGGGCGCAGCCAGCGGCGTGGGGGGCGTGGGGGTGATGGACCGCGGCATGCGGCTAACCTACGCCGTCGCGCCCGCGCCGGCCACGGCGCGTGCGCCGTCGTCGCCGCTCCCGTCGGCGTCCTCGACCTCCGCCTCGAGCTGCTGACGGCGCGCGAGCGCGGCATAACGGCCGCCGCGCGCGAGCAGCACGTCGTGCGTGCCCTGCTCGACCACGCGGCCCTCGTCGAGCACGAGGATCCACGCCGCGTCGCGGACGGCGCTCACGCGGTGCGTGGTGATGAGGGTGGTCCGCCCCGCGAGCGCGGTGCGCAGCCCGCGCAGGATGGCGGCCTCGGTCTGCGTGTCGACGGCTGAGAGCGCGTCGTCGAGCAGCACCACGGCTGGTCGTCGGGCGAGCGCGCGCGCGATCGCGGCGCGCTGCTTCTGCCCGCCCGAGAGGTTGACACCGCGCTCGCCGAGCAGCGTGTCGAAGCCGCCGGGGAAGTCGGTGACCGTGCCGGTGAGGTCGGCGATGTCCGCGGCCCAGACGACGAGGTCGTGCGCCGTGGGCTCGGTCGCGCCGGAGGCGGCCTCCTCGAGCCGCGGCGCGACCCCGCCCTCGTTAGGCGTGAGGTCGCGCGCGCCGGCGGGCGCCGCGGTGGTGCGGTCGGTGCTGTCGTCCGTGCCGTAGCGGATGTTGGCCCGGATCGTCTCGGAGAAGAGCAGGCTCTCCTGCGGCACGACGCCGATCTCGCGCCGGAGCGCGTCGAGCGTGAGCTCGCGGATCGGCACGCCGTCGAGCAGCACCTCGCCGCGCTGCGGGTCGTAGAGGCGCGGTACGAGGTCGAGCAGCGTGCTCTTGCCCGACCCCACCGGCCCGACGATCCCGAACGTCGCCCCCGCGGGCACGGTGAACGACACGTCGCGCAGGATCCAGCGCGTGGGCGTGCCGTCCGCGTCCGCGCCGGCCGCGCGCGGGTAGTGGAACGAGACGTTGCGGAACTCGAGCCCGCGCCCGGTCGCGGCGGGGGGCAGCGCGCGCGGGCGGGCCGGCTGGTCGAGCGTCGGCGCGGCGTCGAGCACCTCGTTGATGCGCGCCATGCTGGCCGCACCGCGCTGGAACAGGTTCGTCGTCCAGCCGAGCGCGATGAGCGGCCACGTGAGCATCGCGAGATACAGGCCGAACGCGACGAACGCGCCCACCGTGATCGTGCCGCGCAGCGCCAGCGTGCCGCCGACGCCGAGCACGACGGCGGCACCGGCGCCGGCGAGCAGGCCGAAGGCGGGGTTCATCACCCCGTTCAGTCGGGCGAGCGCGATGTTGCGCCGCGCGTACTCCGCGTTGTCGCGCTCGAACCGCTCGCCCTCGGCGCGCTCCTGCCGGTACGCGCGCACGACGCGCGTGCCGGCGAGGTTCTCCTGCACGCGCGTCGTGAGCGCGCCGAAGTGCTCCTGCACCGCCTCGAACCGGTCGTGGACGAGCCGGCCGAGCCGGATCATCACGAACGGCAGCCCGACCATCGGCAGGAGGGCGAGCCCCGTGAGCCGGGCGTCGATGCGCAGCATGAAGTACAGCGAGAACGCCGCGCCCGCGACCGTGTTGACCAGGTACATGATGGCCGGGCCGGCGGCCATGCGCACCGCGCTGAGGTCGTTCGTGAGGCGGGCCATGAGTTCGCCCGTGCGCCAGCGCGCGACCGTGCCCGCGTCCAGCGTCAGCAGGTGCGAGAACACCGCGTCGCGCAGGTCGGTCTCGACCAGGCGGCTCACGCCGTTGAGGATCTCGCGCATGCCGAAGCGGATCGCGCCGCCGACGATCGCGGCCGCGAGCATCGCGGCGACGAGCGTCCACGTGCGACTCGGCGGCGCGCCCGCCGCGAGGCCGTCGAGTGCCGCCCGCACGATCCACGGCACCACCGCGCCGAACCCGGCTCCCACGACCACGAGCACGATGCCCCAGGTCAGGCGTCCGGCGTAGGGTCGCAGGTACGGCACGAGGCGGCGGAGCGTCGTCGTCGCGGGAACGCGGACGCGCGTCTGGTCCGCGGTCGTCACGGCGCCGCTTCCGCGCGCTGCGCAGGCGCCGACCGCGCCGTGGCGGTCGGCCGCTGGCGAGGCACCACGTCGGGCGGAGCGGGTATTCCGGAGTGCGGCGCAGCGGGGGACCCCCGGTCGCGCGTGTTGTTTGCGGAAGGCCACTCCCGCCATCCCCACCCCTCACCACCCAGGATCTGCCGCATGTCTGAATATACCGCTCGCCGGTCGGCCTCCCGCCAACAGGGCTCCGGCGCCTCCCGCCGGTTCGCGTCGCGCGGGCTCGCGGGCGCGGCCCTGAGCGCCGCAGCCAGCGCCGCGTTTGGTGTCGCGCTGGGCGCCTGTTCGAGCGGCGACACGCGCCGTCAGGACGCCGCCGCGGCGCTCAACTCCGACACGGCGCTCGCGCGCGACCTCTCGCTCGCCAACCAGCAGTCCGCGCCGCAGCCGCAGCTGCAGGACGTGCCGGCCGCCGGTGCGCCGGCGACGCCCGCGCCGGCGTCCGCCCCTGCCGCGGCGACACCGGCGCCCGCGCCCGCGCCACGCCGCGAGATCGTGCGCGAGGTGATCCGCGAGCGGGCCCCGCGCACGCCGACGCGGACGAACTCGGACGCGCCGCGCATCCCGAACACGGTCGCGACCGCGCCGGCACCCGCCGCGAGCCCGGCGCCGGGTCCGGCACCGGGTCCGGCACCGCGCAACGACGCGGAGCGCGGCGGCGTCGGCACGATTCCGGCCGGCTCGACGCTCCTGCTCGCCTCCAACCGCCGCGTCTGCACGAACAACACGAGCGTCGGCGACCACTTCACCGCGTCGCTCTCGCAGGCGGTGGCGGGGAGCAACGGCGCGACGATCCCGGCGGGCGCGACGGCGAACGTCGAGGTGACGAGCGTGAGCGGGAGCGGGAACACGAACGACCCGATCGACCTGGGTCTCCGCGTCGTATCGCTCAACTACGGCGGTCACACGTACGGCGTGTCGGCCACCACCGAGACGGCCGACGTCTCGCGAGTGAAGAACGGCGGTGCGAGCAGGGACCCGCAGAAGGTGATCGGCGGGGCGGTGGCCGGCGCGATCCTCGGCCGCATCATCGGCGGCGGCGCGAAGGGGACGATCATCGGCGCCGCGGCGGGCACGGCGGCCGGCGCCGGGGTGGCGGCGGCGACGGCGCGTTACGAGGGCTGCCTCAACGACGGCGCCTCGATCCGGGTGCGGTTGAATGATGGGGTGCAGGTCAGACTGGCGCGCGCGGGCAGCGCGGCGGATCCGGGGATTTGACGGGGGCGAGCCGGGTTGGTGCGGTCTCGCAGGCCGTGACCGGCCGGGGCTAGTTGTCGATCGAACATCGGGCTGGGGACGTGACCGCCGGGAATGAATCATCCCTCGGCTCGTCACCCCCGGCGTCGGTGCTCGATCCGTACCGTGGCCCGGCCGGTCAGGGCCCTGCGCGCCGGCCCCGCCTGACGCATCGGCCTAACGCCGCGTCAGTACCCCGCCGCGGCCCCACTCGCCCGGGGCTCGCTCACCCCCTGCCAGCCCCCGGCCACGCGCATCACCGCGTTCACGTTCACCATCCGCGGCCGTAAACCCACCGCGTGCCCCATCGCCGCGAGCGAGTCCTGCACCGGCGCGGCGAGCCCGTTCGTCTCCGCGAACAGCGTGTCGGGCAACGCCTGATGGTGCAGCCGCGGCGCGCGCATCGCGTCGGCGAGCGACATCCGATGGTCGAGCACGTTGACGATCACCTGCGTCGTCCCCGAGATGATCGTCGGCCCGCCGGCCGCCCCGACCACGAGCAGCGTCCGGCCCGCGCGGTCGAGCACCACGCTCGGCGTCATCGACGAGAGCGGCCGCTTGCCCGGCTGCACCGCGTTCTGTTCGCCCTCGATCAGGCCGAACGCGTTCGGCTTGCCGGGCGCGGCGGCGAAGTCGTCCATCTCGTCGTTCAGGAAGAACCCCGCGCCGCGCACGAACACGCCCGAGCCGTAGCCGAGGTTGAGCGTCGTCGTCGTGCTCACCGCGTTCCCGGAGGCGTCGACCACGGCGTAGTGTGTGGTGTGCGTGCGGTCGGGCAGGGTCGACACGCTCGTCGTCGGCGTCGCGCGGGCCGCGTCGATCGTCGAGGCGAGGCGGCGCGCGTACGCCTTGCTCGTCAGCTCCGCGACCGGCGCGGTGCAGAACGCGGGGTCGCACAGCTTGCTGTTCCGGTCGATGAACGCGCGCCGCTCGACCTCCGCGATCAGGTGCGCGTACGCCGCGCCGCCGAACGTGGGCAGCGTGTCGTGCGTCTCGAGCATGTGGAGGATCTCGAACGACGTCGTGCCGCCGCTCGACACCGGCGGCATGCCCAACACCGAGTAGCCGCGGTACGTCGTCCGGAGCGGCGTTCGCCAGATCGGGTGGTAACCCCCGAGGTCGTCCTCCGTGATCAACCCGCCGCCGCGGCGCATTTCATCGGCGATCGCGCCCGCCGTTTCGCCCTGGTAGAAGCCCGCGGCGCCGTGCGCGGCGATCCGCCGCAGCGTGCGCGCGAGCTCGGGTTGCCGCACGACCGAGCCGGCCGCGACCGGCTGCCCGCCGGGCAGGAACGGCGAATCGGCGGCGTAGCGTGCGAGCTTCGCGCTGTCGCTCCGGACCGAGCGCATGAGCGGGGTGTCGACCACGAAGCCGCGCTCGGCGAGGCGGAGGGCCGGCGCGATCACCGTCGCCAGCGGCAGCCGCCCGTAGCGCGCGAGCGCGGTCGTGAGCCCCGCGACCGACCCAGGCACGCCGGCGGCGAGCGGGCCGACGCGGCTGTTCTCGGTCGGCTGCCCGGCCGCGTCGAGGTACATCGTCCGCGTCGCGCCCGCGGGCGCCGTCTCGCGGTAGTCGAGCGCGGCGTCGCGGCCGTCGGCGAAGTGGATCACCATGAAGCCGCCACCGCCGATGTTGCCGGCCACGGGGTACGTCACCGCGAGCGCGAATCCGGTCGCGACCGCCGCGTCGACCGCGTTGCCGCCGCGCCGGAGGATCTCGACGCCCGCGGCGCTCGCGAGCGCGCTGTTGCTCGCGATCATCCCGTGCGCGGCCGTGATCGCGGGCGCGCCGGTCGGCATCGACCATCCCTCGGGGAACGTCGGCGTGCGGCGTGCTGGGAGCGAGTCGTCCGCGATGGCCGCGCGCGGCCGCGCGCGCTCACGCCGTGGCGCGGCGCGACGGGTCGTCTGGCCTTCCAGGCGTCCGACTCCGGGAACGACGGCCGCGAACGTCACGAGTGCGGCGAGCGCGACGGGCGTGACGCTCGCGACCCTCGGACGGAGCGAAGGCGAGGAACGGCGCACGGGCAGACGCATGGCGACGCGGGCGAGAGAATACGGGGTGTCGGGCGGAATCGTCCGCCGGTAACTTAGCCGCCCGTCCGCCGCCCCTTTCCGACCCGCGCGTGAGCAGCGTCCGCGACCCTCGCCCGACCGAACAGCGCAACCCCCGCACCGCCGACATCGACCTCGCCTCGCCGCTGGAGATCGTCGACGCGATGAACGCGGCGGACCGCACCGTGGCCGACGCCGTCGCCGCCGAACGGGAGCACATCGCGGCGCTGCTCGCGGCCGTCGAGCGGGCATTCCGTGCCGGCCACCGTCTGTTCTACGCCGGCGCGGGCACGTCGGGCCGGCTCGGCGTGCTCGACGCGAGCGAGTGTCCGCCCACGTTCGGCGTGCCGTTCGACCTGGTGCAGGGCATGATCGCCGGCGGTGACGCGGCGATGTTCCGCGCGCAGGAAGGCGCCGAGGACAGCCCCGAGGGCGGCGCGCGCGACGTCGACGGGCGCGGCGTGCGCACGGGCGACGTGCTGGTCGGCATCGCGGCGAGCGGCACCACGCCCTACGTGCGCGGCGCGCTCGGCCGGGCGCGCGAACTCGGCGCCGTCACCGCGATCGTCGCCTGCTCGCCGCCGCCGCCCGAGACGCTCGCGGTCGCGGACCACGCGATCGTCGCGCGGACCGGGCCCGAGGTGCTCACCGGCTCGACGCGCCTCAAGGCGGGCACCGCGACGAAGTTGATCCTCAACACGATCACGACCGGTGCGATGATCCGGCTCGGCAAGACCTACGGCAACCTGATGGTCGACCTGCGCCCGACCAACGCGAAGCTCGTCGACCGCGCCGAGCGGATCATGATGGAGGTGTGCGGCGTCGAGCGCGCGGAGGCGCAGGCGCTCCTCGCCGACGCCGGCGGGCGGGTGAAGACGGCGATCGTGATGCACGCGCTCGACACCGATGCCGCGGGCGCGGAGCGCGCGCTCGCCGCCGCGGGCGGGGTGATCCGGCGCGCGACGGGCGGCGCACCGCCGCCGGTCGCGGCGTGAGCGACGCCGGGGCCGCGACGCCGGTCCGCGACGTGTACGTCGGAGTGATGTCGGGCACCTCGTGCGACGGCATCAGCGCGGCGGCCGTGCGCTTCACGTCGTCCGAGCGCGGGACCGACGGAGGCGTGCCGACGGGGATCGAGCTGCTCGGCTTCGTACAGCGCGCGTACACGCCGGCGGAGCGCGCGCGCCTCCTTGACGCGATGGACGCAGGCACCGCGCGCGACTACTGCCGACTCGCCGCCGACGTCGGCGGGTGGCTCGCCGACGCGACCACCGCACTCCTCGCCGACGCGGGCGTCGCGCGCGCGTCGGTGCGGGCCGTCGCGTCGCACGGGCACACGATCTGGCACGAGCCCGGGCATTCGACCTGGCAGATCGGTGACGCCGCCGTGCTCGCGGAGCGAGTCGGAGTCGACGTCGTGTACGACTTCCGCACGCGCGACGTGGCGGCGGGCGGGCAGGGGGCGCCGCTCGTCCCCATGGCCGACGCGCTGCTGTTTGCGGGGGGTGACTGGCGCCTGCTGCAGAATCTGGGCGGGATGGGCAACGTGACCGTGCTCCCGCCCCGTGACGCCTACGGCGGCGCCCCCGACCTGATCGCGGTGCGCGCGTTCGACACCGGGCCCGGGGTGGCCGTGGTCGACGCGATCGTGCGCGCCGCGCGCCCCGAGCTGCCCTACGACGTCGACGGGCGCCTCGCCGCCGCGGGCACGGCGAACCGCGCCGTCGTCGAGGCGCTCCTCCGCGATCCGTATTTCGCCGCACCGCCGCCCAAGAGCACGGGGCGCGAGCACTTCGGCGCGGCGTACGCGGAGCGTCTGCGGGCCGCGTGCATCGCCGCCGACCCCCTCGCGCGCGACGAGGACGTGGTCGCGACGGCGGTCCTGCTCACCGCCGCGGCGCTCGCCGACGCGTACCGGCGGTTCGTCGCGGAGCCCGTAGCAGAAACGCTGCTCTCCGGCGGGGGCGCCCGGAATCCCGCGCTCGTGGCGGCCGTCACGGCGGAGTTGTCGCGCGCGGGGCTACCCATCCGCGTGCGGCGCTTCGACGACGCGTTCTTCGACGGCGAGGCCAAGGAGGCCGTCGCGTTCGCGCTGCTCGGCTATCTTCACCTCGCGCACCTGCCGGGGAACGTCCCCGGCGCGACCGGCGCGCGGGGGCCGCGCGTCCTCGGCGCGCTCGCGCCCGCGGGCGTTCTCGCCTAACGCGGCGCCCCGTACCCGTCCGCCCGCCCCGCTTTCGTGTCGTCCGTCGCTCAGCTGCTCGTCCCCACGCTCGTCGCCGACGCCGACGGCCGCTTCGACGCGGCGCGTCCGCGCGTCGACGCCGCGCTCGCGCTCGGGGTGGGCGGCTTTCTGCTCTACGGCGGCGAGCAGGACGCGGTGCGCGCGCTCACGAAGGAACTCCAGCAGCGGTCGCGCACGCCGCTCCTGCTCGGTGCCGACCTCGAGCGTGGCGCGGGGCAGCAGTTCGCGGGCGCCACCGGCCTTCCGCCGCTCGGCGCCCTCGCGTGGCTGGACGACGTTGAGGCGCTGCGCCGCGCGGCCCGCCTCACGGCGCGTGAGGCGCGCACGCTCGGCGTGAATTGGAACCTGTCGCCCGTCTGCGACCTCGACGTCGAGCCCGACAATCCGGTACTCGGTGCGCGCACGCTCGGCGCCGACCCGGCGCGCGTCGCGCGGCTGGCGGCGGCGTGGATCGAGGCGTGCCAGGCCGAGGGCGTGCTCGCCTGCGCCAAGCACTTCCCGGGGCACGGGCGCACGCGGGACGACCCGCACCGCACCACCGCGACCGTGACCGCGTCGCGCGACACCCTGCACACGCAGGACCTCGCGCCGTTCCGCGCGGCGTTCGCCGCGAACATCGCGTCGATCATGACGGCGCACGTGGCCTACCCGGCCCTCGACCCGAGCGGCGTGCCGGCCACGCTCTCGCGCGAGATTCTCACGTGGCTGCTGCGGCAGCAGCTGCGCTACGATGGCCTCGTCGTCTCCGACGCGCTCGACATGCCGGGCGTGCTCGTCCCCGCGGGTGGCGACGAGGGTGAGGCCGCGGTGCGTGCGGTCGGTGCGGGGTGCGACGTGGTGCTCGCCCCCGGCGACGTGGGCGCGGTCGCGGCCGCGCTCGAGCGCGCGCTCGCGAGCCACGTGCTCGACCCGGTGCGCGTGCAGCAGAGCGTGCGCCGGCGGCTGCGGTGGGCGCAGTGGGCGGCCCCGCCGAACGACTGGCGCCGCCCGGCAGCCGCCGACGCCGCGTGGGGCGCGCAACTCGCCGAACGCGCGGTCCACGCCGTGCGCGGCGAGCCCGCGCCGCTCGCCGCAGCGGCGGCCGTCCTCGTCGTCGACGGCACCGCCGCCGACGAGAGCGACCCGAGTGCCGCGCGTGGCGCCGCGCCACCACGCCGCGACGAGTTCGCGGAGACGCTCGCCACCGCGGGCGTCGAGGTCAGCGGCGGCGACGACGCGACGTACGGCGCCGACGTGCCCCTCCTCATCGCGTTGTTCGGCGGCGAGCGGGTGCGCGCGGGAGGACCCGCGTACGACGAGTCGACGGTCGACCGTGTGCACGACGCGGTAGAACGCTCGCGCGCCGCAGGGCGCGCCGTGACGGTCGTGCACTTCGCGCCGCCGCGCGCGGCGGCGGCCGACCTCGGCGCGCCGGCGCTCTGCGCGTGGTCCGGCGACCGGGCGATGCAGCAGGCCGCGGCGCGCTGGCTCACGGCACGCCGGGCCGGCGCGGCCGTAGGCTGAGCCGGGCGCGCCAGGCTCAGCCGACGCGCCCGGCGCTCACGGTGCCGCGCGCTGGCGTTCGGCGCGCTGTCGGGTACCTCGCGACCTCTCGTCGACCTCAGCGCGCAAACGCCCACCACGTCCACGCCGCAACCGCAATCGCGGCCGCGACGAGGAGCGCGTACACGGCGCGAACGCGCCCCTGTCGCTGCGCGATTTCGCCGCCCGAGATGCCGGCCGCCCCGCGCGGCGGTGCCGCAAGCACGTACGGCGACCCGCCGTTGGCGTCCCCGACGGGCCGGATGGCCGCCGTACCGATCGCGTCCGCTTCGGCACGCGCGTCCCCGTCGAGGGGGACAGGGTGCGGCGCGACGGGCTCGCAGTCGCCGGTCTCGGGAGTGCCGCCGGCCGTGCCGACCTCTTCGTCGCCCTCCGGCGGCGCGGCGAACGCGTCGCCTGAGACGCGCGCGGCAATGACCGTAATGTTGTCCGGACCGCCCGACGCGTTCGCCGCTGCCACGAGCGCCGCGCAGAGCGCGCCCGGATCGGGCGCGCGCGCCGCCATGCGTGCCAGTTCGCCCGCGCGCACCTGGCCAGACAGTCCGTCGCTGCAGAGCAGTACCAGATCGCCGCGGCAGAGCGTCTGGCGCGTCACGTCCACGCGCACCGACGTCTCGGGACCGAGCGCCTGCAGGATGATGTTGCGGCGCATGCTCGTCTCGGCCTGCTCGGGGGTCATCTCCCCGGCGTCGACGAGCCGCTGGACGAGCGACTGGTCTTTGGTGATCTGGCGGGCGTCCGGGCCGCGCACGACATAGGCTCGGCTGTCGCCGACCTGGGCGACCGTCACCGCGTCGTCGCGCAGGTACGCGGCTGTGATCGTCGACGCCATGCCGTGCAGTTCGATCCGCTCGGTCCCGAGGCGGTGGACGGCGTCGTTCGCGGCGAGCACCGCCTCGCGGAGCGCGGCGGCCACGGCGAGCGGATCGCGCGATGGCGACGGACCGGCGTCGGCGAACGCGCGCCGAAGGGCTTCGTGCGCGACGCGCGCAGCGAGGTGGCTCGCCACCTCGCCAGCCGCCGCCCCACCGAGCCCGTCGGCGACGATGAGCAGCACGCCCGGGCCGGACAGGTCGCAGACACGCTCCGGGACGCGTGCCGTCGCGGCGTCGCCGGGCACCGCGAAGTCCAGCACGTCGGACGTCGCGAGGTCGGCCACGAGGAACGCGTCCTCGTTGTGTTCGCGCATCCGCCCGACGTCGGTGAGCGCGCTGATGCGCGCCTGGGACGTCGCGGTGTGTTGGTCGGTCATGCGCGCGGCCGTGAAGAGAGACAAGACGACACACGCGCCCTACGAACGGCGGCGGTCGAGGTTGCGCGCGAGGGGCGGGGCATGTCCGCGCGAAGTTACCCCCAGATTTCGCGGCCGGCTACCTTGCCGCCAATGGCGTCCACCCCCGTCGTGACGACCGTCGCCGTCGGCGCCCTGGCCGTTGCCGCGGCGTGCGCTCCCGCCCGAGCGCCAGCGACGGCGCCCTCCCCCGCGCCGGTCCCCACGCCGGCCGCGGCCGGCGACGATCCGGGCGTGGGACTGCCGCCCGTCCCCCGTGTGGACGGGGCCCTCGAGGTGCGCGTCGTCTGGCCGACGGCGGGGCAGATCGTGCCGCGCGACTCGACCTTCGTGTTCGGGGCCGTGGGCAGTGGGGCGGCGTCGGTGACGGTGAACGGCGCGCCGGTGCCGGTCGCGCCCAACGGGGCCTTCCTCGCCTATCTCCCGACGCCGTCTCCGGCCGCCGCGCGCTACGACGTGGTCGCGACGCGCATCCGTGCGGCGGGGGGCACGGACACGGCGCGCGGGTCGGTGGCCGTGCGCGTTGCCGGTCGCGGCGCGACCGGGCGTCCGGGCGCGCTCGTGGTGGACACCCCGAGCGTGCTCCCCGACGTGCGCGCGCGCGTCCCGGCCGACGAGAGCGTGCGCGTCGGCGTCCGCGCGTCGCGCGGGGCACGCGTGTGGCTGGAGCTGCCTGCGGCCGATACCGCGGCCGCGTCTGCGACGCGCGTTTCGCTCGTGGACGCCGCCGGCGCGCGCGGTGAGGGCGGCGTCGATCCCGACGCCATCGTCGTCTGGGCGACCGACGTGCGCGCGGCGCGGCTCGTCGCCGCCGGTCGTGTGCGTGTCGTGGCCGCCCGCGGCGCCGACACGGTGCGCCTCCCGATCGGGCGCGTCGAGGCACTCGGCGCGCCGGACGCGCACGAGTACGTCCAGCTCGGGCACCCCGAGGCGGTGCGCCCCGGGACCGTTCCCGACACCGACCGGGCGATCGTCGGCCGCCCGACGCCCGACGGAACGTACCGGTACTTCTTCCTTCCAGGCACGGTGCTCGAACGCACCGCAGTGGTGGGCGGGATGGCGCGCGTACGCCTCGACCGCCAGCTGCAGGCGTGGGTGGACGAGCAGACCGTGCTCCCACTACCCCCCGGCTACCCGCCGACGCGACGCGTGGTTGGGGCGGCGCGCGTCACGCCGTCCCGGGACTGGGTCGACCTCGTACTCCCCATGGCCGACCGCCCCGCGTACGAGGTGGTCGAGCGCGGCCGCGACCTCGACGTCATCCTGCACGACGTCACGCTCTCTCCCGACGTCCTGCGCCTCGGCGGTACTGCGTCGGACTCGCTCGTGCGGCAGGTCGTCTGGGAACAGCAGGCCGACGACCGCGTGCGGCTCACGTTACGGCTCGGGCGCGATCCGTACGGGTATCTCGTGCTGTGGGATCCGGGGCGGAGTGCGCTCGTGGTGCGCGTCCGGCGGCCGCCTGCCGTCGACCGCGCGCGCCCGCTCGCCGGCCTCACGATCGTCGTGGACCCCGGCCATCCCCCGGGCGGGGCGACCGGTCCGACCGGGCTCTGGGAGCCCGTCGCGGTGCTGCCGGTGAGTGAGCGCGTCCGCGATCTGCTCCGGGCGCGCGGTGCGACGGTGCTCATGACGCGCACTACGGCCGATCCGGTGGGTCTCGCGGAACGCCCGACGCTCGCGCGGCGAGCCAACGCGCACGCGTTCGTCAGCGTGCACCTGAACGCGCTCCCGGACGGCGTCAATCCGTTCACCGCGAACGGCTCGAGCACGCTGTTTTTCCAGCAGCACGCCGAGCCGCTCGCGCGCGCGCTCCAGTCCCAACTCGTCCGTCGGCTCGGGCTGCGCGACCTCGGCATCCACTATCAGAACCTTGCCGTCGCGCGTCCGACGTGGGTGCCCGAGGCCCTCACCGAGGGGCTCTTCCTGATGCTCCCCGAGCAGGAGGCCGCGATGCGAACCGCGGCGGGTCGCGAACGCTACGCGCGCGCGATCGCCGACGGGTTGGAAGACTACTTCCGCGCGCTCGCAGATCGGTGACGGCCGCGTCCCCCCGCGCCCCGCGCGCCCCGCTCGGGACCGCGCGCGTGCGGTGATCGAGCGCAAACGCGGCTGCTCTCGTTCGGTCTGCGGTGGTAAGGCGCGGCACGCGTAATGCGAAGTCGTGAAAGCAGGCAAGTGACGTTGGTTCCGTCTGGGCTTGCGCTACGAACGAGCGCACTCCCGGCCTGCAGTTCGATTCAACACGCAACGAAGTGCCGTTCCGTAAGTTATTAGAAAGAAACACCTTACGATACGGTATGCCGATTCGGCCGATCTCACTGTCGTCCACTTCTAGAGACAACGAGCCGGAAGAATATGCCGTGAATTTCGGCGTGCGCCGGATGGCTTGTGGCTGCGAGCAAGCGCTCGTAGGTTCTGCCCCCCGCCCCGAAATCCCGCCCGGCACCACCGCCCCGCAGCACCGCTCGCAGTAGCGCACGTCCCGTCCGCCGCCGGCCGTCGCCGGCCCGTTCGCCCACTGTCGCCGTACGATGGTCGTACGCGCCACCCGCAGGAGAGCCGCCTTTATGCCGCTGTCCCCCACGCCGCCGAACGTTCCCGCCGAGTTGTCGCAGAATGCCCGCATCGTGCTCGAGAAGCGCTACCTCGTGCGCGATGCGAAGGGCAAGTCCACCGAGACGCCCGAGGACATGTTCTGGCGCGTGGCCACCGTCGTCGCCGAGGCCGACCGTCGGTACGGCGCGAGCGACGCCCAGGTTCAGGCGCTGGCCGAAGAGTTCTACGCGATGATGACCCAGCGCCGGTTCGAGCCCAACTCGCCGACGCTGATGAACGCCGGGCGGCCACTCGGCCAGCTCTCCGCGTGCTTCGTGCTGCCGGTCGACGACGCCCTCTCCAACGGGCAGACGGGCATCTACGACACGCTCCGCTCGATGGCGCTCATCCACCAGAGCGGCGGCGGCACCGGCTTCGGCTTCAGCCGCCTCCGCGCCAAGGGCTCGATGGTGCGCAGCACCACCGGCGTCGCGAGCGGCCCCGTCAGCTTCATGAAGCTCTACGACGCGTCGACCGACGCCGTGAAGCAGGGCGGCACGCGACGTGGCGCCAACATGGGCATCCTGCGCGTCGACCATCCCGACGTGATGGACTTCATCACGTGCAAGGAAGACCTGACGCAGATCACCAACTTCAACATCTCGGTCGCGATCACCGAGACGTTCATGGAGGCGGTCAAGGCGGGCACGTCGTACGACCTCGTCGACCCCGTCACCAAGCAGGTCACGGGGCAGATGGACGCCCGCACGGTATGGGACAAGATGGTCCTCGGCGCGTGGCGCACCGGCGAGCCGGGCGTGTTCTTCGTCGACGCGGCCAACAAGTACAACCCCGTCCCGCACCTCGGCGCCTACGAGGCGACCAACCCGTGCGGCGAGCAGCCGCTGCTGTCGTACGACGTCTGCAACCTCGGATCGATCAACGTCGGCTATTACGTCCGCGACGGGCAACTCGACTGGGAGGCGTACGGCCGCGACGTCCGCACGGCCACGCACTTCCTCGACAACATCATCGACGTCAACAAGTACCCCCTCCCCGAGATCGACGCGCTCTCCAAGCGCATCCGCCGCATCGGTCTCGGCGTGATGGGCTTCGCGGACGGGCTCATCAAGATGGGCATCGCCTACGACACGCCCGAGGGCGTCGAGATGGGCCGCCGCGTCATGGAGTACCTCGACGTCGAGAGCAAGCAGGAGAGCGAGCGCCTCGCCAACGAGCGCGGGCCCTTCCCCGAGTGGGCGCGCTCCATCTGGGGCCCCGACGCCACCTGCGCCCGCGGCGCCAACGGCGAGCGCGTGCGGCCGATGCAGCTCCTGCGCAACTGCAACGTCACCACGGTCGCGCCCACCGGCACGATCTCGATCATCGCCGGGTGCTCGTCCGGGCTCGAGCCGCTCTTCGCCGTCGCCTTCATGCGCAACCAGGCCGGCGTGATGATGCCGGACGTGAACGAGGAGTTCGTCGCCGTCGCGAAGCAGGAAGGCTGGTACTCGGAGGCGCTCATGGAGCGCATCGCCAAGACCGGCTCGGTGCAACACCCCGAGATCCCGGCCAAGTGGCAGCGCGTGTTCGTGACGGCCAACAACATCGCGCCGGAGTGGCACGTCCGCATGCAGGCCGCCTTCCAGCAGCACTGCGACTCCGCCATCAGCAAGACCACCAACTTCGCGCACACCGCCACGCTCGACGACGTGCGCGCGATCTACGAACTCGCCTACGAGTTGAACTGCAAGGGCGTCACGGTCTACCGCGACGGCTCACGCGACGGCCAGGTGCTCTCGACCGGCGCCACCGAGCAGGCCAAGAAGGAGCGCGACAAGGGACCCGAGGCGAAGGCCGAGTCTGCGAAGGCCGACGCCGCGAAGCCCGACGTCGCCGCCCCGGCGGCCGATCCGGCGATCAAGCGCCAGCTCGGCGAGCTGCAGGGTACGCTCGCGGAGGTGAACGCGGAGCTCGAGCGCACCAAAAAGGCGCTCTACGAGGCCGAGGCGGAGAACCTGCAGCGGCGCACGAAGCGCGCGCGCCCCGACAAGCTCCGCTCGACGTCGATGCGCAAGGAGACGCCTCTCGGCACGATGTTCGTGCACATCTCCGAGGACGACCGCGGCAACGCGTTCGACGTGTTCATCAGCCTCGGCAAGGCGGGCGGGTCGGCGATGGCGGACGCGGAGGCGTTAGGCCGCATGGTGTCACTCGCGCTCCGCTCCGGCATCGCGCTCCCCGAGATCGTGCGCCAGCTGCGCGGGATCTCGTCGGACCGCGCGGTCGGCCTCGGCCCCAACAAGGTGCTCTCGATGCCCGACGCGGTCGGCATCGCGCTCGAAGAGTGGTGGCGCGACAAGCACCAGGGCGTGCAGCAGGACTTCCTCGCCACGCCGGCCACGTCGATGCCCGCCGTCACGCCGACGACGTCGACGCCGGCCGGCTCGGGGGGAGGGAACATGCTCAACGCCCAGGTGAACGCGCAGACCGACCCGATGGGCGCGTACACGCCGAGCGAGGTGTTCATGGGCACGTGCCCGGACTGCGGAAGCCAGTTGGAGTTCGCCGAGGGGTGCGTGAAGTGCCACGTCTGCGGCTTCAGCGAGTGCGGGTGACCTCGCACCGGTGACCGCGCGCGCGCCGCGCCCCGCCCCGCCGGTTGGGGGGCGCCGCAGAACGGTGTAAGGCGGCACAGGCGCCGCGCAGACGAAGGGGCCGATCTCTTACGGAGATCGGCCCCTTCCGGTTTCACACGTGCGGCCGATCGCGTGCGCGAGCGCGGCGCGCGTCCTCACCGGTCGCGCATCGTCACCGCGTTGTAACCGCATCGTGTCGCCGACCGTAGAGCGCAACCATCGGGATCGACGTGCTGTCAAACGTCACGTTCCCAGGATCCACGCGCTCCGTCCGGTTTCGTGTCACATTCAACGTTAATCCCGTCGTTCCGCTTGTCGCGGCGTTGGGCGGCCGCCGCCCTGCTGCTGCTCGCCGCCCTCGGCGGGCCCGCGCGCGGCGCGCGTGCACAGCAGGCCGCCGCGGGTACCCCGTCGCAGACCGACCCGCGCCCGGTCGCTCGCGGGTCGCGCCGCACCGGACCGATCGCGATCGACGGCCGCCTCGACGATGCCGCGTGGGCCGCGGCGCAGCCCATCACCCAGTTCACGCAGCAGCAGCCCGACGAGGGGCGCCCGGCGTCGGAGCGCACCGAGGTGCGCATCCTCTACGACGACCAGGCGCTGTACATCGGCGCGCGCATGTACGAGCGCGGCGGCGCCCGCGCCGTCCGCGGCGTCCTCACGCGACGCGACGCGCTGCTCGACAACGCGAGCGGCCTCGCGTCCGACAAGATCGCGGTCGTCTTCGACCCGTTCCGCGATCGCAACACGCGCGTGTGGTTCGAGCTCAATCCGTTAGGCGTCCGCGGCGACCAGCTGAACGGCGACGCGTCGTGGGACCCGGTGTGGGAGGGCGCCGCGCACGTCGACTCGCTCGGCTGGACGGCGGAGTTTCGCATTCCGTTCTCGCAGCTGCGCTTTCAGGGCGGCGCGGCCCGCACCGCACGAACCGGGCTCACCGGCGAGGCGGCCGGCGCGGCGCTCGATTCCCTCGTCGGCGATGTCGTCGCGCCGTGGGGGTTCCAGCTCTGGCGCTACGTCACGCGGCGCAACGAGCAGGACATGTGGGCGTTCTGGCGACTGAACGAGGCGGGCGGCCCGGCCTACTTCGGCACGCTCACCGGACTCGCGCTCAGCGCCCCGCCGCGGCAGGAAGAGATCGTGCCGTACGTCGTGACCGGCGACCGGTTCGCCGCCGTCACCCCGGGCGATCCGTTCCACCGCACGCTCCAGCAGCGCACGCTGCGCGCAGGCGCCGACGTCAAGTTCCTGCTGACGCCGAGCCTCACGCTCGACGCGACCGTGAACCCGGACTTCGGGCAGGTCGAAGCCGATCCGGCGACCGTCAACCTCAGCGCGTACGAAACGTTTTACCAGGAGAAGCGCCCGTTCTTCGTGAACAACGCGGGCTACTTCAGCTTCGGCCAGTTCAACTGCTTCTTCTGCGACAACGTCTCCAACCTCAACGTCTTCTACTCGCGCCGCATCGGCCGCGCGCCGCAGCTTACGGGCGCGGTGTCCGACGACGCGCAGTTCGTCGACGCGCCGGACGTGACCAGCATCCTCGGCGCGGCCACCGTCACCGGCCGCACGCGATCGGGGTGGACGGTGGGCATGCTCGACGCGCTCACCGGCCGCGCCACGGCGCGGTTCGTCCCGCTCCCCCCCGCCGCGACCTCCCCGGCCGCGCTCCCGTCGCCCGACCCGCTCCCCGTGCGCCAGCAGCAGGTGGAGCCGCTCACGAACTACTTCCTCGGCCGCCTGCGCAAGGACCTTCGCAACGGCGACACGCGGGTCGGCGGCGTGCTCACGCTGACGAACCGCGCGCTCGGCGATTCGCTCGAGCGCACCGGCCTCCGCACCCGTGCGGTCGTCGCGGGCGCCGACGTCGCCCACTACTGGAAGGACCGCACCTATTCGTTCCTCGCGCAGGTCGCCGCGTCCGACGTCGGGGGCGACACGGCCGCGATCCGCGCCACGGAGCAGTCGAGCGCGCGCTACTACCAACGTCCCGATCGGCGCGTCCGGTCCGACGGGCTGTTCGGCGCCGCATACGATCCTGCGCGCACCTCGCTCGGCGGGTACGCACTGTACGCGCGCCTCGCGAAGGACAACGGCGACTGGCAGTGGGAAACCGCGCAGAACTGGCGGAGCCCCGGGTTCGAGGTCAACGACCTCGCCTACCTCGACCGCGCGGACTACCGCTGGATGCTCGCGAACGTGCAGCGCGTCTGGACGAAGCCGACCGCCTGGTACCGCTTCGCGTCGGTGATCGTGGGCGCGCAGCAGCAGTTCAACTTCGACGGCGATCGTAACGACGCTGAGCTGCACGGCGGGCTGTTCGGTACCCTCGCCAACTACTGGTCGGTGAGCCTGTTCGGCATCCACCATCCGTCCAACCTCGACGACGGCCTCACGCGGGGCGGCCCCGTCGAGCGTCGCGTCGGCTACGACTTCCTCGGCGCCAACGTCGGCACCGACGCGCGCCACAGCGTCGTCTTCAACCTCGGTGCGCGGCGGCTATTCGGCATCGCGAGCGAGTTCCAACAGACGCGCCTCAACCCGGGGATCACCGTCAAACCGTCGACCCGACTGCTCGTGAGCGTCTCGCCGTCGTACTCGCGCACGATCGATCCGCAGCAGTTCGTGACGGCGGTCGCCGATCCGACCGCGCCCGCGGGATTCGCCGGGCAACGCTACATCTTCTCGCGCCTCGACCAGCGCACGCTGTCCGTCGAAACGCGCGTGAACACGACGTTCACGCCGTCGCTCACGCTGGAGCTGTACGCGCAACCGTTCATCGCGAGCGGGTCGTACTCGCGCTTCAACGAGTTCGCCGCGACGCGGACGCTCGCGTCGCGCGTCTACGGGCGTGATCTCGGGACGGTGTGCCGCGACGCCTCCGGCTCCTACACACTCGACCCGGCGGCGCCGGTCGGAACCGTGTGCCCCGCGGCGGGCGCGGCGGTGGCGGGGTTCGACATCGGGAACCCGAATTTCAACGTCCGGTCGCTGCGCGGCACTGCCGTGCTCCGCTGGGAGTACCGCCCCGGCTCGACGCTCTTCGCCGTCTGGTCGCAGCAGCGGAGCGGGTCCGCCTCGTACGGCACCTTCGACTTCTCGCGCGATCAGGCCGCGCTGTTTCGCGACCGGCCGGTGAACGTGTTCCAGATCAAGGCCAGCTACTGGATTGGGCGCTGACGCCCGGTGCGGCGCATCACGGCGTGCGCCGGACGCGCCCCGCCGTGAGGAACGAGTTCGGCGACGCGACTGTTACGACGGAACGATCCACGGCCGCGCCGCGGCCATGCCGCGCTCCGTTCCTCTCCGCTCGAGTCATCGCCATGCACCGCTCTATCAGCACCCTTGCCGCCGCCGTCGTCCTGACCGCTTCGGCCTCGGCCCTCCACGCCCAGACCACCACGTCCGGGTCGATGTCCGGATCCGCGATGCGGTCCGGCGCCACCGACACCACGCTCGTCGCGCAGCTCGACAGCGTCAACGCGGCGGCGAAGGCCGGGTTGACGAGCCTGCCGGTCAGCGTCGCCGGCCCGCTCCTTCAGAGTCTGCAGAGCAAGCTCGCCGCGAGCGGGCGCCCCGGGCTGCAGAGCATCGCGACCGATCTCGGCGCGCTGCGCACCGAGCTCACCATGTCGACGGTGAACGGCGCCCGCATCGGCGCGATCCTGAGCCGCCTCGGGCCCAAGGTCACGCGCGTCGCGTCGCGTCAGAGCGGCGCCGTCGCCACCACGCTCAACGAGATCGGTACCGAGCTCACGTCCGCGGGCGCGCAGCTCGCTGGCGGCGCGCGCTAGACCCCCGCGGCGGCCGCGGCGGTCAGCTGTTCGACCGCCGCGGCCAGCGTGGCGGCCGGCTGCACGAACGAGATCCGGAAGTAGCCCGCACCGCCCGGCCCGAACGCGATCCCGGGCGTCACGACCACGCCCGCGTCGGTCATCCCGGCGCGCACCCACGCCCAGTCCTCGAAGCCCTCGGGCACGGGTAGCCAGGCGTACATCGCCGCCTGCGGCGGCGTCGCCGTCCATCCCGCCGCGCGGAGCGCGCCGTACACCGCGTCGCGCCGTGCCGCGTACTCGCGCACGATGGAAGGGGTGAGCGAGCGGTGGTTGGTGATCGCGTACGCGCCCGCCGCCTGCGCCACCCACGGCGTGCCATAACCGACGTTGCTGCGATACGCGAGCAGGGCATCGCACGCCGCCGCCGCGCCCACGACGAACCCGACGCGCAGCCCGGCCATGTTGAACGTCTTCGAGCACGAGTGCAGCTCGACGGCCACCTCGCGCGCCCCCGGCACCTCCAACACGCTGGGCGCGCGGTAGCCGTCGTACGTGAGTTCGCTGTAGGCGAGGTCGCTCACGAGCAGCAGCCCGTGCCGCCGCGCGAACTCGACCGCCCGCGCGAGGTACGCGAGGTCGCACACGGCGCCCGTCGGGTTGTTCGGGTAGTTCAAAACCAGCAACTTCGCCCGCCGCAGCTGTTCGGCCGGCACGGCCTCGAAGTCGGCGAGAAACGTCGGCGCGCGCATGGGAACGTACGCCACCTCGGCCCCGTGCAGCAGCGCGGCCCGCGCGTACACCGGGTAGTAGATCTCGGGCACGATCGCGACGTCGCCGGGCCCGCAATACGCCCGGATCAGCTGCGCGACGCCCTCCTTCGATCCGCTCACGGCGACGACCTCGCGCTGGGGGTCGACCGCGACGCCGAACCGGTCGTGCATGAAACCCGCGACGGCGTCGAGAAACTCGGGCGTGGCGCGGAACGGCGGGTAGCCGTGGCGCGCCAGGTCGGCGAACGCGTGCCGCGACGCCTCGATCACCGCCTCGGGCATCGGCCGGTCCGGACTGCCGATTCCGAGGTCGACCAGCGACCGCCCCTCTGCCGCGAGCCGGACACGCGCGTCGGCCTTCAAACGGTCGAGCTCGGTGAAGACGTACGGCGGGAGACCGGTGAGCGTCGGGATCGGGGCGGGTAGCATCGAAACTCGTGCGGTGGGTGATCGGCGGGTCAGCGCCGGAGACGACATCGAACGTGACGGGCAACTTAGCCCGTCCGGCGCGACCCCGGCGTTGCGCGTGGCGTGAGGCTTGCGCGCGCCTCACGTTCTACGCCGGCGGTCGCCGGCGCAGTCCTCGACCGTCGACCCAATGTACGTGCCCGTTCTCGCTCCCGAACCGCTCGCCCGTGCGCGCCGCGCCGCGCTCGCCGCCGTCCTCCTCACCACCGCCGTCGGCTGCGAGCGCGACGGCCAGGCGGCGACCGTGCACCCGGCCGAGTCGCTCGGCGCCGCCGCGACGCGTGCGGCCGCTCCCGCCTGTGCACCCGACAACGGCGGACTGAAGCTGCCCCGGGGCTTCTGCGCGACGATCTTCGCCGACAGCGTCGGCAGCCCGCGCCACGTCGCGGTCGGACCCGACGGCACCGTGTACGTCGCGCTCCAGGTGCCCAAGCGCTTCGGCAGCGAGCAGGGTGCGACGCGCAGCGGGGGCGTGCTCGCCATGCGCGACCGTGACGGGAACGGCCGCTCGGACGAGGTCGAGGGATTCGGCGCGCACGGCGGGACCGGCGTCGCCGTCGCGCCCGGGTTCGTCTACGTCGACGAGGGAAGCCAGATCACCCGCTACCCGATCGCACGTGGCCAGCTCCGGCCGACCGGGGAAGGGCAGGTGATCGTCTCGGGTCTGCCAACCGGCGGCCACGAGGCGCGCAACATCGTGCTGGACGGGCGCGGCTCGCTCTACGTCAACGTCGGCTCGCAGACGAATTCCTGCCAGGAATCCGACCGGCGGAGCGGGTCGCCCGGCGCCGACCCGTGCACCGAGCTGCAGACGCGCGCCGGCGTGTGGCGCTTCGCGGCCGATCGCCCCGGGCAGCAGTTCTCGCCGACCGCGCGTTGGGCCACGGGCATTCGCAACGCGATGGGGCTGACGCTCAACCCGATCGACGGCCGCATCTACACCACGCAGCACGGCCGCGACCAGCTGTACCAGAACTGGCCGAACAAGTTCACCGTCGAGCAGAGCGCCGAGTTGCCCGCCGAGGAGTTCATGCAGGTGAACGCCGGCGACGACTTCGGCTGGCCATATTGCTACTACGACCAGATGCAGTCGAAGCTCGTCCTCGCGCCCGAGTACGGCGGCGACGGGCACGTGGTCGGGCGCTGCGCCTCGAAGAAGTCGCCCATCGCGGCGTTCCCGGGGCACTGGGCGCCGATGGCGTCGATGTTCTACACCGGCAACGGATTCCCCGCGCACTACCGCGGCGGCGCGTTCATCAGCTTTCACGGATCGTGGAACCGCGCCCCGCTGCCGCAGGCCGGCTACCGCGTCGTGTTCCAGCCGATGGCCAACGGCCGCCCGTCGGGCAAGTACGAGACGTTCGCCGACGGCTTCCGCGACGGCTCGGTGACGCGGCGACCGGTGGGGCTGGCCGAGGCGCCCGACGGTGGTCTGTACGTCACCGACGACGCACGCGGCCGCATCTGGAAGATCGTGTACACGGGCCGGTAACGCCGGCCGGGAACGCCGGGTGGTCGCGAGCCGCGCTCGGGACCACCCGGCGTCCGATAGCTTTCCCCTCAGGTCTGTTCGAACGTCCACCCGTACCGGGACTCGCCATATGCCGAACCGCCTCCAGCAACTCCACGCCGCCGGGCAGTCCGTCTGGCTCGACTTCATCGACCGCCGGATCCTGCGCGACGGGTCGCTCGAGGCGCGCATCGCGAACGACGCGCTCACGGGAATGACGTCCAACCCGACGATCTTCGAGAAGGCGCTCTCGGAGGGCGAGGCGTACGACGAGTCGCTCCACGCCGCCAAACACGGCCTCACGCCGTGGCAGCTGTTCGAGACGATCGAGGTCGAGGACGTGAAGCGCGCGTGCGAGATCTTCCGCCCGGTGTACGACGCGACCGGCGGCAAGGACGGCTACGTGTCGATCGAGGTCTCGCCCGGCGTCGCCAACGACCCGGACGCGACCATCGAGGAAGGGCGCCGCCTTTGGGAGCACGTCGGGCACCCGAACGTGATGATCAAGGTCCCGGGCACCGAGAGCGGCGCGCGCGCCGTGCGCTCGCTCCTCGCCGAGGGCATCAACGTCAACGTCACGCTGCTCTTCAGCCTGGACGCGTACCGCCGCGTGATCGACGCGTACCTCGACGCCCTCGACGAGCGCGTCGCCGCCGGCCAGCCCGTGGATCACATCGGCGGTGTCGCGAGCTTCTTCGTCAGCCGCGTCGACACCGAGGTCGACAAGCGCCTCGACGCGCTCGCCGCCACGCTCCCCGAGGACCGGCGCCCGCACGCGCTCGCGCTGCGGGGCAAGGCGGCGATCGCCAACGCGAAGCTCGCCTACCGGCTGTTCCAGGAGAAGTTCTCGGGCGCGCGGTGGGAGGCGCTCGCCGCGAAGGGCGCGGCGGTGCAGCGCCCGCTGTGGGCGAGCACGGGCACGAAAAACCCGGCGTACCGCGACGTCCTGTACGTCGAGCAGCTCATCGGGCCCAACACGGTGAACACCCTCCCGCCGGCCACGATCGACGCCTTCCGTGACCACGGCGACGCCGCCGTCACGGTCACCCAGCACGTCGATCAGGCGGAGCGCGACATCGCCGACCTCGCCGCGCTCGGCATCAACCTCACCGAGGTCACCGACAAGCTCCTCCTCGAGGGCATCGCGAGCTTCCAGAAGTCGTTCGACGGCCTGCTCGGCGGGATCGAGAAGAAGATGGGTGAGCTGGCCGCGGCGCAGTGACCGCGTGCTGAGCGAGCGATGACGGCGGCCGGCGCGCGGTGAGCGCGCGATGATCCGCCGGACCCTGGCCGCCGCGCTCCTCCTCGGGGCCGGCGGCTTCGTCGCGTCGCGGCCGCTCGGGCCGCTTCCCGCGCTCGGGCCGCTGCTCGACCCGGCGCACGGCGTGTGGGCGGCGCGCCCCGCCGCCGCCGTCGGCGCGCACGACTCGCTCGCGGTCGCGGGCCTCGGCGGCCCGGTCCGCATCGTGTACGACCGGCGCCACGTGCCGCACGTGTTCGCCGCGACCGAGCTCGACGCGTACCGCGCGTTAGGCTACGTGGTCGCGCGCGACCGGCTGTTCCAGCTCGAGATCCAGGCGCTCGCCTCGAGCGGGCGACTCACCGAGTTCGCCGGGCCCGCGGCCCTCCCGCTCGACCGCGAGACGCGCCGGCTCGGGCTCCCGCGCGCGGCCGAGGCCAAGCTGCGCGCGCTGGCGCCGGCCGAGCGCGCGCTGCTGGACGCGTACGCCGGCGGGGTGAACGCGTACGTGGCGGCGTTAGGCGCGGCGGACCTGCCCGTCGAGTTCCGCCTCACCGCCACGCGCCCGGCGCCGTGGCGCGCGCTCGACGCGCTGCACGTGATGAACCGGATGGGGTACACGCTCGCGTTCCAGGCGCGCGAGGTCGACCGCGCCGCCGCGGCCGCGCGCGTCGGAGCGGCCGCGGCCGCCGCGCTCTTCCCCGACCACGAGCCGATCGTCGAGCCGATCCAGCCCACCGGACGGGCCGCGCCGCGCGACGACTTCGCGCCGCTCCCCGCGCCCGGTGCACCGGACTCGGGCGCGATGCGCGTGGCGGCGGCGTACGACGCGTTCTTCGGCGGGGCCGCGGGTCGCGCGACGGCGCTCGCCCCGGACGAGCGCGCGCACCTCGCGAGCAACAACTGGGCGGTGGCCCCCGCGCGCAGCGCGACGGGCCACGCGCTGCTCGCGGGCGACCCGCACCTCGAACTCACGCTCCCGAGCATCTGGTACGAGGCACACCTGGTCGTGCCCGGAGCGCTCGACGTCTACGGCGTGACCATCCCCGGCATCCCGGGCATCGTGATCGGCTTCAACCGCGACGTCGCGTGGACGTTCACCAACACCGGCGTCGACGTCGTCGACTTCTACGCCGAGGAGGTCGACGACACGGTTCGCCCGACGCGGTACCGCCTGGACGGCGCGTGGGTCCCGCTCGAGCGGCGCGTCGAGGAGTACCGGACGGCATCGGGCGCGCTCGTCGCGGCCGACACGCTGCTCTTCACGCACCGCGGTCCGCTCCGGCGCGAGCCCGGCGCACCGCACGGCGCGGGCGCCGCGCCGCGCTGGCTGTCGATGCGCTGGACCGTGCTCGAGCCCGGCGACGAACTCGGCGCGTTCCGCGAGGCGGCCCACGCGACCACCGCGCGCGGCTTCCTCGACGCGATGGCGCGCGGCTACCGCGCGCCCGCGCAGAACATGCTCGCCGCCGACCGCGGCGGCACGATCGCCATCCGCTCGACCGGCCGCTATCCCATCCGCCCCGGTGACGGCTCGGGCGACGTCGTCCGCGACGGCCGCACGCGCGCGAGCGACTGGACCGGCGACCTGCCGGTGGACCGCTACCCCCAGGCGTTCGCACCCGCGCAGGGCTACCTCGCCTCCGCCAACCAGCAGCCCGTCGACACGCGCGCCGCGTCCTCGCCTAACGCCCACGACTTCTGGGGCGGCAGCTACGACCCCTGGCGCGCGCTCCGCATCAACGCCCTGCTGCGCGCCGACGCGCGGGTCACGCCCGACGCGATGCGCCGCCTCCAGAGCGATCCGGGCAGCGCGCGCGCCGACCGCTTCGCGCCGTACTTCCTTCGCGCCGCGGCCCGCGCCGCGCCGGCCGGCGTCGACCCGCGTACGCTGGCCGAGGCCGGGCGGTTGTTAGGACAGTGGGACCGCCGGTACGCGCGCGACAACGACCGCGCCGTGCTCTTCGAATGGGCGATGCGCGAGCTGTCCGAGCGCACCTGGGACGAACTCGACCCGGCCGGCGCGCGCCCGGTGGCCGGCATCGACCCGTTCGGCCGGCCGACGACGCGCCCCCCGCGCGCCGTCGTGCCCTCGTCCGCCGTCCTCGCCGAGCTGCTGGCCGATTCCACGAGCGTGTGGTGGGACGAGCGCGCCACGCCCGCGCGCGAGACGCGCGACGACGTGCTCGCGCAGAGCCTGGCCGCCGCGCTCGACAGCTGCCGTGCGAAGTACGGCGCACCCGACGCGGGCGGCTGGAGGTGGAGTCGCCTGCGCCACGCCAACATCCGCCACCTCGGCCGCGTCGCCGCGTTCGGCTCGCTCGACCTCCCCGTGCCCAGCGGGCCCAACACGCTCTGGCCGTCGACGGGCGAGGGGAACGCCGGGCCGAGCTGGCGCATGGTCGTCGACCTCGGCGACAGCGTGCGCGCGTGGGGCATCTACCCGGGCGGTCAAACCGGAAACCCGCTCGACCCGGGGTACCGCGACCGCCTGCCGCGCTGGCTCGCGGGCGCGCTGGACCCGCTGCTCGTTCCGCGCACGCCGGCCGCCCTCGCCGCGGGCGACGTCGCGGGCACGCTCACGCTCGTGCCGCGCTGAGCCGTGCGCCGCACCGTGCTCACCCTGCTGCTGACGGCGGCCGTCGTGCTCGCGACCGTGCTCGTGGGGTGGCCCGCGCCCGCGGTGGTCGGGGCGTTCGCCGGGCGCCTCGCCGATCGCGGCCTCCCCCCGCGGGACGCCGCACGCGCCGCCGCGTTCGGGTGGGGCGTGCTGCTCGTCTGGTCCGCCCTGCGTGGCACGCCTGCGTCGGTCGTCGGTCTCGTGGCGGGCCTGGCCGGTGCGCACGGCGCCCGTGCCTACGCCGTCACCTTGGCGGCCGCGGTCGTGACACTCGGCTTCGCGGCGGTGCTCGCGTGGGCCGCCGCGACGTGCGTCGCCGCGCTGTACGCGTTCGGCCGGCGCCGGATGGGCGGCGGGCGGTCCCGCGCGCGCGAAGGGCGCGACGCGTCGTTCGCGGGGCCGGCCGGTGCCGGGGCGGCGTCCGCGCCCGAGCGGGTTACCTTGTCCGGGACCGCCGATGTCGCCCCTGCGCGCGATCCAGAGCGCGCCCCAGCCGCCCAGACGCCGTGACCGTTCGCTATACACCGCGCACCAAGATCGTCGGTACGCTCGGCCCCGCCACCACCTCGCGCGAATCCATTCGCGGGATCATCGAGGCGGGCCTCAACGTGGCACGCATCAACTTCTCGCACGGCACGCACGAGCAGCACGCCGAGCGCATCCGCATCGTGCGCGAGGTTGCCGCGGAGTTGGGCCGCCACGTCGCCGTCCTCGGCGACCTCCAGGGCCCCCGCATCCGCATCGGCGCGCTCGCCAGCGCCATCCAGGTCGAGCCCGGGCAGAGCATCACGCTCGTCCCCGAAAGTGAGGAGCACGACCTCGCGCGGCACGAGATCCCGATCACCTACGAGGCGCTCGCCAACGACGTCCGTGCCGGCGACCGCGTGCTCGTCGACGACGGCCTCATCGAGCTCGTCGTGGTCGACGTCCAGGGGCGCCGCGTCGGCGTGCGCGTGGTGCACGGCGGACCGATCAAGAGCAACAAGGGGATGAACCTCCCCGGGGTGTCGGTGTCGGCGCCGTCCATCACCGAGAAGGATCGCGCGGACGTGGTGTTCGCGGTGGAGCAGGAAGTCGAGTACCTGGCGCTGAGCTTCGTGCGGCGCGCGGCCGACGTCGAGGAGCTGCGCGCGATGGTGCCCAAGGGCACGCTCATCTGCGCGAAGATCGAGAAGGACCAGGCGCTCGACAACATCGACGAGATCCTGCGCGCGTCCGATTCGGTGATGGTCGCCCGCGGCGACCTCGGGGTCGAGCTCCCCTTCGAGCGCGTGCCGCTGGCGCAGAAGCAGATCATCGCGCTCGCTCAGCGCCTCGGCCGGCCGGTGATCACGGCCACGCAGATGCTCGAGTCGATGGTCGAGCACCCGCGCCCCACGCGCGCCGAGGCGAGTGACGTGGCCAACGCGATCCTCGACGGCACCGACGCGATCATGCTTTCGGCCGAGACCGCGGCGGGTGCGTACCCGCAGCTCGCCGTCCAGGCCATGCGGCGCATCATCCAGGAGATCGAGACGCACCCCGTGATCGGCGCCGGACTGCGCGACGAGCGCCGCGCGCGCGGGCTGTTCGTGACGACCGAGGAGGCGATCGCGGCCGCGACCGTCGCGGCCGCGCGGCAGCTCGCCGCGCCGCTCGTGATCGTCTTCTCGAAGAGCGGCTTCACGGGGCGCATCGTGTCGGCGCACCGGCCGCCGGTTCCCATCCTCGCGCTCACCGACCAGCCGCGCACGGCGCGGCAGCTCGCGCTCGTCTGGGGCGTGGTGCCGCAGGTGGTACCGCACGTCACGACGTACGAGGCGATGGTCGACCTCGGGCTCGGGATCGCGGTCGCGTCCGAGCTCGCCAACCCGGGCGACCGCGTGGTCGTCACCGCGGGCGTGCCGTTCGACACGCCCGGGACGACGAACACGCTGAAGGTCGAGACCGTGCCGGCCGACGCGACCGGCGCGCCCGCCTAACGGCCGGGACGACCCGGCGCGTGCGGCTCCGGTTCCTCGGCACGGGGACGAGCTTCGGGATCCCGCAGATCGGGTGCGGCTGCGCGGTGTGCCGGTCGGCGCGCGCGCCGGGGTCGCGCGACCGCCGCACCCGCGTCGGCGCGCTCGTCGAGACCGACGAGGGGCGCCGCATCCTCGTCGACACCCCGCCCGAGCTGCGCCTGCAGCTCGTGGACGCCGACGTCGGCGCGGTGGACGCGGTGCTGTACACGCACGACCACGCCGACCACACGCACGGCATCGACGACCTTCGCGCGTTCAGCGCGGCGACCGGCCGCGCCGTCCCGGCGTACGCCTCTGCCGAGACGGCGGCGGGGCTCGTGCGCAAGTTTCCGTACATCTTCGACGACGCGATGAAGCCGCTCCCGGGCACCTTCAAGCCCGAGGGGCACCTCGAGATCCTCGAGGCGGGGGTGACGCGCGACGTCGCGGGCGTCCCGGTCACGCCGTTCGCCGTCCCCCACGGCTTCGCGCGCGTCTTCGGCTACCGGATCGGCCCGTTAGGCTACGTGACCGACGCCAAGCGACTCCCCGACGAGGCGCTCGAGATCCTGCGCGGCGTGCGCGTGCTCGTGATCAACGGGCTGTTTCTGCACCGGCCGCACCCCACGCACCTGAGCATCGACGAGGCGGTCGCCGAGGCCGCGCGCGTCGGCGCCGGCCGCACGTACCTCACGCACCTCACGCACCACACCTCGCACGCAAGTCTCGAGGCCGACCTGCCGCCCGACGTGCGCCCGGCGTACGACGGCCTCGAGGTCGACGTGTGAGGCACCCCAACTCCCCACGCCCCCGAGTCGGCCCATGACGATCTCGCTCGACTACACGAACATGTTCCTCCCCGGCGCCGTCACCGACGCCGAATGGACGGAGATCACCGGCCGCTTCCGCGTCGCGCACGTCGCCGTCGCCGACAAGCGCGGCCGCGGCGAGCTGGGGTTCCTCGACCTGCCCGACGACACCGCGCTCCTCGCGCAGACGACCGCCTTCGCCGAACGCGCCCGGGGCCGCTACACCGACCTCCTGCTGTTAGGCATCGGAGGATCGGCGCTGGGCCCGATCGCGCTCCGGACCGCGCTCCGGCCGCCGGCGTGGAACACGCTCTCCGACGCCGAGCGCGACGGGTACCCGCGCCTGCACGTGCTCGACAACGTCGACCCCGACACGATCGCGGCCACGATCCAGCGCCTCGACCTCGCGCGCACCGTGGTGCTCGTGGTCTCCAAGTCGGGCGGCACGGCCGAGACGATGGCGCAGTACCTCCTCATCCGCGAGGCGCTCGACGCCGCGCTCGGCGACCGCGCCAAGGAGCAGCTCGTCTTCATCACCGACCCCGCCAAGGGGTCGCTCCGGCCGATCGCGAACAGCGAAGGGCTGACCGCGCTCGACATCCCGCCCAACGTCGGGGGGCGGTTCTCCGTGCTCACCCCCGTCGGGCTGCTCCCCGCCGCGCTCCTCGGCGTCGACGTCGCGGGACTGCTCGCCGGCGCGGCCGACATGCGCGCCCGCTGCGACACCCCCGAGCTCGCCCGGAACCCCGGCGGCGTCTACGCCGCGCTGCAGTTCCTCGCCGCGAGCGCCCACGGCAAGCCGGTGCAGGTCCTCATGCCCTACGCCGACCCGCTCCGCGACATGGCCGCGTGGTTCGTCCAGCTGTGGGACGAATCGTTAGGCAAGGTGCGCCCCGACGGCACGCACGTCGGCCCGACCGCCGTGCCCGCGCTCGGCACCACCGACCAGCACGCGCAGGTGCAGCTGTTCATGGAGGGCCCGGCCGACAAGACGGTGACCTTCGTCGCCGTCAACGGACGCACCGACCGGGGCCGGATCCCCGCGCTGTACCAGGACGTGCCCGACCTCGCCTACCTCGGCGGGCACACGCTCGGCGAGCTGCTCGACGTCGAGCGCCGCGCGACGGCCGGCGCGCTCGCCGCCCGCGGCCGGCCGAACATGACGATCACGCTCGACACCATCGACGCGCACCACGTGGGCGGGCTCATCATGCTGCTCGAAGCCGCGACCGCGTATTCGGGCGAGTTCTACGGCATCGACGCGTTCAATCAGCCGGGCGTGGAGCTCGGCAAGCACTTCACCTACGGCATGATCGGACGGCCGGGATTCGAGCAGGCGCGCGAGGAGTTCGCCCAGCTCCCGGCGTCCGACCCCAAGCGTCGCGTCTGACCGCGTCGCGGCCGGCCCCCGCCTAGCATCCGCGCCGGGGCGTCCCGAGATTCCGGATTCGGCCCGGCCGTGCGCTCCCCCGACCCTTTTCAGCCATGACCACACAAATCGCCCCCGAGGCGGACTACCTGCAGGGCGCCGTCGCGGTCCGCGACGGGCACGTCACCGTCACCGACGAGTCGGCACTCGCGAGCGACCGCATCGACGCGCTCGTGCGCGCGGCCGTGTTCTCGGAGGGGCAGGAGCGCGAGTACGCGCGCTGGCTCCTCTGGGAGATCGGCCAGGCGGTGGGCGTGCGCCCCGCGTCGATCTACGACCTGTACCTGGCCCGCGGACGCGGCGAGGTGCGCGGCTTCACCGTGCCCGCCATCAACGTCCGCGTGGCGACGTACGACACCGCGCGCGCCATCTTCCGTACCGCCGTGAAGATGAACGCCGGAGCGTTCATCCTCGAGATCGCCCGCTCCGAGATCGCCTACACCGACCAGCGCCCGGCCGAGTACGTGTCCGTCCTCATCGGCGCCGCGCTGCGCGAGGGGTTCCGCGGGCCGCTCTTCATCCAGGGCGACCACTTCCAGGTCAACGCGAAGAAGTTCGCGGTCGACCCGAAGACCGAGGTCGACGGCGTCAAGCAACTCGCCACCGAGGCGGTGCACGCCGGCTTCTACAACATCGACATCGACACCTCGACCCTCGTCGACCTCTCGTACCAGTCGCTCGACGAGCAGCAGCGCGTGAACTACGAGACGGCCGTCGAGCTCGCGCGGCACGTGCGGGGCCTCCAGCCGCCGGGCGTGACGATCTCCCTGGGCGGCGAGATCGGCGAGGTCGGCACGGAGAACTCGACGCCGGAGGAGCTGCACGCCTACATGAAGGGCTTCAACCAGGTGCTGGCCGAGACGGCGCCCGGGATGGCCGGGCTCGCGAAGATCTCGGTGCAGAGCGGCACGTCGCACGGCGGCACGGTGCTCCCCGACGGCTCACTGAAGGAGGTCAAGCTCGACCTCGAGGTGCTGCACCGCCTTGGCGAGATCGCACGGGACGAGTACGGGATGGCTGGAGCGGTACAGCACGGCGCGTCGACCCTCCCTGACGCGGAGTTCGACCAGTTCCCGAAGGTCGAGACGGCCGAAATCCACCTCGCGACCAACTTCCAGAACATGATGTACGACCGCCTGCCGGAGGACCTGCGGCGGGAGATGTACGCGTGGCTCGACGTGAACGCGAAGGACGAACGCAAGCCGACCGACACCGACGACCAGTTCTACTACAAGTCGCGGAAGAAGGCGATCGGTCCGTTCAAGCGCCGCCTCTGGGACCTTCCGGCCGAGGTGAAGGCGGAGATGGCCGCGATGTACGACGAGAAATTCGGCTTCCTCTTCACGCAGCTCGCGGTCGGCGACACCAAGCGGTACGTCGACCGGTTCGTGAAGCCGCCGCACCTTCACCGGCAGGTGCCGGTCGACGGTCGGCCCGCTGTCGAGGCCGCGCCGGACGACGCGGACCTGAGCGACTGACGTCGCGCAACGACGTCGGGAGTGCCAGTGCGCCGCCGCCCGACCCCGAGTTGGTGGCGTGCTGGCACCGCGCGTACGAGGTGCTCGTCCACCGCGCCGCGCACGAGGTGAACAACGCGCTGAACGCCGTCGCCATGAATCTTGAGGTCGCGCGGCTGCGAGCGGTGGCCGGTTCCGACGCCGGCCGCGTCGCGCCGTTCGCGTCGGCGGCGGCCTCGGCGCATGACGAGGTCATCGCGCTGGTGCGACCGCTGATGGCGCTGGCGCGCGCGCCGCTCGCCGGCGCGTGCGACGTCCGCGAAGTGACCGACCAGGTTGCCGCCCTACTCGGCCCCGGCGTGCGCGCGCGCGGCGGGTCGCTCGTGGTTGCCGGGGATGCGCCGGCGCGGACGGGCGCTCCTGCCACGGGCGTCCGTGCCGCGGTGGCGGGGCTGCTCGCCGCGGCGACGGTGGCGCAGGCCGCCGCGGTCGAATGCGTGATCGTGGCCGAGCCGACGCCGACGCTCACCGTCGTTGCCGCGGACACGGTCGCGTTCGCCGAATCCACCGTGGCCACGTGGGCGCGCGTCGGGATCCACGTTCGCTCCGAGCGCGTTGCGAACTCGCTCGTGTTTCCGTCCGTGTAGCGCGACGCAGCACACGAACTACTTCGGGGCGCCGCGCGCGCCGACGTACTCCTATCGGTTATTCTTCGGCTATGTCGCCCAAACTCCTAATCGCCGACGACGAGCAGAAGTCGGTCGTTCCGCTCACCGCGATCCTGGAAGCTGAAGGCTACACAGTCGACAGCGCCGTGGATGGGCAGAAAGCCTTGGACCTGCTCACCGGGCCTGGGGGCGACGCCTACGCCGTCGTCCTCGCCGACCAGAACATGCCCAAGCTCGATGGCATGTCGCTGCTCACCGAACTCCGGCAGCGCAAGCACCAGGCCCAGGTCATCATGATCACGGGCGCGGGGTCAGTCGACCTCGCGGTCGAGGCCATGCGCCAGGGCGCGTACGACTTCCTCGAGAAGCCGATCAACCTCGCCAAGCTGAAGGCGCTCATCCCGAAGGCGCTCGAACGCGCGCAGCTGCAGCAGAAGAACGAGGAGCTGGAGACCAAGCTCGAGACGCTCACGCGCTTCGGCGAGATGGTCGGGCAGAGCGAGCCGATGCAGGCCGTCTACCAGATGATCGAGCGCGTCGCTCCGTCGATGGCGTCCGTGCTCATTCTCGGCGAGAGCGGCACGGGCAAGGAGCTCGTCGCGAAGGCGCTGCACAAGAAGAGTGATCGCGCGCGCAACGTGTTCTACCCGCTCAACTGTGCCGCGCTTCCGAAGGAGATTCTCGAGAACCTGCTCTTCGGGCACGAGAAGGGCGCGTTCACGGGATCGACCAACGAGAAGCCGGGCGCGTTCGAGGAGGCATCGGGCGGCACGATCTTCCTCGACGAGGTGGCCGAGATGCCGCCCGACATTCAGGTCAAGCTTCTGCGCGCCCTCGAGTCGCGCATGGTGCGCCGGCTCGGCGGCAAGAAGGAGATCCCCGTCGACATCCGGATCGTCGCGGCGACCAACAAGGACCTGCAGAAGGCGATCGCCGACGGCGAACTTCGCGAGGACCTGTTCTACCGCCTCGCGGTGGTCGAGATCGATCTGCCGCCGCTGCGCGAGCGCGGTGCCGACGTGCAGCTCATCGCGAAGGAGTTTCTGGCCACGTTCGCGAAGCAGAACGGCAAGAAGCTCGAGGGCTTCGACGACGCCGCGCTCGACTGGATCAACAGCTACTCGTGGCCCGGCAACGTCCGCGAGTTGCGCAACGCCGTAGAGAAGGCCGTCATCATGACGCGCGGCCCGCGCGTCACGGTGGACGACCTCGTGTCGCGTCGCCACCGCATGTCGGCCGACGCGAGCACGACGATCACGGTCACGCTCGGGCCCAACAGCCTGCCCGAGGCGCGCCGCCAGATCGTCGTCAAGGCGCTGGCCGCCGCGGGCGGTGACCTCGAGCGCGCCGCGCGCGAGGCGGGACTCACCGTGGCCGAGGTGCGCACCGAGATGCTGTCGATGCTCGAACGCCGCGGCGGCGCGGCGGCCGTCGAACCGACGGTCGACCCCGCGGTCGACTCGCCCGACGATGCGCCACCCGTCGACGGCACCGCTTCGCACGCGGCCATTCGTGACGACGCACCCCAGACCCGCGCCGCGACGCTCCCGCCTCCGGTCGTGCTGCCGGTCGACGCGTCGTCGCCGGTCGGAAAGCTGACCAAGACCCCCGTGGTCGCGCGCGGCCGTAAGGCGACCTGACCGCGCTCCCGTCCTCTGCCTGCCATGCGTCACTACCCGCACGACGACGAGCGCGTCGTCGTCATCGAGAAGCACAGCGCCGGCGTCGGCTCGTTCCTCCTCGGGCTCGGCCTCGGCGCGGCCACCGCGCTCCTCCTCGCGCCGCAGGCGGGGCGCGACACGCGCCGCCAGCTCTCGCGCCGCGCACAGACGGCCGGTGACGAGGCGCGCCGGCGCGCGCAGGGCCTCGCCGACGACGTCTCCGCCGGCGTGACCGGACAGATCGACCGCGCGCGAACCGCGGTCGTCGACCGCGTCGACCGCGCGCGCGACGCGGTCGAGTTCAAGCGGCGACAGGTGCAACGCGCCGTCGAGGCCGGGCGCGTCGCCGCGGCGCAGGCGCGGGACGACCTGGAGCGCCGCATCGCGGAGACCAAGGCGGCGTATCAGGCCGGCGCCGGCGTGGCGCCCGGCGGTTACGAGCCGCCCGACGACGACGGCCTCGACGGCTGACCGCCCGGCCTCCGCTTCGAGTTCGCGCGGGGCGCACGCTCGGCGACTACGTCCGACGCGTGTGGGACAACTCCGGCGACGACGACATCTTCTTCCTCGCCGGCGGGATCGCGTTCAACATCCTCCTGGCCGTGGTCCCGTTCGCGCTCCTGCTCGTGACCGGCATCGCGTACGTGCTCGGGCAGACCGCCGACGCGTCCACGACGCAGGTGTCGGCGCTGCTCGACCGGTTGCTCCCCGGCGGCCTCGGAACGGGCACCGACCTGCTCCGCTCGGTGATCGCCGACGCGATCCGCACGCGAGGACGCGTCGGGCTCGTGTCGGCGGTGTCGTTCATCTGGTTCTCGACGCGGCTCTTCGGGTCACTGCGCTCGGTGCTGGCCGAGGTGTTCGACATCGACCAGGAGCGCGGGATCGTGGCCGGCAAGCTGTTCGACGTCCAGGTGACCGTGGTCTCGACGGTGCTCGTCGTCGCCTACACCGCGCTGTCGGCGTACCTCAGCCTCGCGACGTCGTCGGGCGTGCGCGTGCTCATCAACATGGGCGTGCGCGGCGACGTGATGGGCGGCCTCGAATACTCGGTCGGGCGCCTCGTCGCGTTCTCGTTCATCACGGCGATGTTCTTCGGTCTGTACAAGACGTTGCCTAACCGAGGCATTCGCTGGAAGACGGCACTCCTCGCGGCGGCGTTCGCCGGCGCGCTCCTGGAGGTCGCGAAGATGGTGTTCTCCGCGTACGTGCGGTCGTTCAACCCGGGGTCCCTGTATACGGGCACGCTCGCCGCGTTCGTGATCATCGTCTTCTGGGTGTATTATGCGTCGATCGTTTTTATTCTCGGCGGCGAGGTAGCGCAGGTGTTCGAGTTGCGGCACGTGCGCCGCATCCAGCGCGCGGTGCTGGAGGACTGAGCGCATCGCGCTCGGCCCAGCCGCTGCGGGCGTACGACGGGACGCGAGGCACAAGGGAGCTGGGCCTTTGGCTCGGAGGTTGCCATTAGGTTGGACGCCACCACGAACGTCCAGCCCCCGGAGACTAATCATGCGTACACTCGCCCTCGCCCTGACTCTCGCCGCCACGGCCGCCCTCGGCGCGTGCACCAAGACCGGAGACGGCCAGTACCAGGTCAAGACGCCCGACGTCAGCGTCGACACCAAGACCACGACGGTGACGACGCCCACGGTCGGAACCAAGACCGACTCGATCAACACCCCTGTCGTCGGCACGAAGCCCGACACGCTGATCGTCAACCGGCCGGTGGTGGGCACGAAAAAGACGGCGGTGAAGGTGCCCACGATCAACCCTGCCAAGCAGCCGTAATCGCGGCCGCACCATTACCGCACCGGGCGCCCCTTGTGGGCGCCCTTTGTTTTCCGGGATGACCACCAACGGGATCCCCACGAGCGCGCCGGTCGACCTGCGCAGCGACACCGTCACGCGGCCCACGGCCGCCATGCGCCGCGCGATGGCCGACGCCGAGGTCGGCGACGACGTGCTAGACGGCGATCCGACCGTGCGACGGCTCGAGGCGCGCACCTGCGAGCTGCTCGGCAAGGAGCGCGCGTTCTTCTTTCCGAGCGGGACGATGGCCAACCAGGCCGCGGTGTGGCTCCTGGCCGAGCGTGGCACCGAGGTGCTGCTCGACGCCGGCGCGCACCTCGTCCATTGGGAGCACGCAGGGCTCGCCGCGCTCGCGGGCGTGCAGATCCGCCCCGTAGCACCCGCCGCCGGTCGCCTCGTCTTTGACGCGGACGCGCTCTCGGCGGCCATCCGCCCCCCGTCGCAGCACGCCCCGCGCGCGTCGCTCGTCTGCGCCGAGGACACGCACAACGGCGCGGGTGGCGTCGTCACCCCACCCGACGCGCTCGGCGCGATCGCCGAGGTCGCGCGTGCGGCGGGCTTGCCAGTACACCTCGACGGCGCGCGCCTGTGGAATGCCGCTGTCGCGAGCGACGCCGAGCCGGCCGACTTCGCGCGCCACGCAGACACGGTGATGGTCGCGTTCTCCAAGGGGCTCGGCGCCCCCGTCGGCGCGGTGCTCGCGGGGAGCGAGGACGCGCTGCGTGACGCGTGGGTCACGCGCAAGCGCATGGGGGGTGGCATGCGCCAGGCGGGGATTCTCGCGGCGGCCGCACTGCACGGGCTCGACCACCACTACGCGGGGCTCGCGGACGACCACGCCCGTGCACGTGGCATCGCCGACGCCGTCGACGGCGCGGGCGGTGCGAGCGTGGTGCCACCGCAGAGCAACATCGTGATGATCGACCTGCCTGCGCCGGTCGCGGCAGACGTCGCGGCGCGCGCGGCGGCCGACGGCGTGCGCGTGTCGGTGTGGTCGCCGACGCGCGTGCGGCTGGTCACGCACCTGGACGTCGACGACGCCGGCGCGCGCCGCGCGGGCGAGGTCGTCGCCCGGGCGCTGGAGGAAGCCGCAGGCGCCGCGTTGCACGCGGTCTGACGCCGGGAACGCGTGTCGCGTCCGCTCCCGCGCCGTTGTCCCAGCCGGAAGCGCGCGTTATCATACGAATGCTCCAGGTCCCGGAGGGCGTAAGCCCGCTAACCGCGTCAGGACCCCGCAGGTAGCAGCGCCGTGTGGTGTCTTGCGTTGCTCCGTCAGACCTGGAGTACCCGACCGGTCGCCCACCCCGCACGTGCGCATCGCGCACGCGGGAAGGCGCCGGTCGGTTCGCGTTTCTGCGCCGTCCTTCCGCTCACGCGCGAAGCTCGTGTCGACGTCCGCCGCGCCTCTCTTCACGCCTGACGGTCGCTACCTCGTGGTACGCGGGCGGCTGTGGCGGGCGAGCAACCCCGCGCTGCCGCCCGCCGAACGCGACCGACTCGTCGACGCGTTGATGCGCGCGCGCCGCGGCGTGCGCGCCGCGCTCGGGAGTGGTGACGCCGACGCACTCCGCAACGCGCGCGCCGAGGTGAACGCGGCCAAGGTCGGACTCGGCGAGCGCGGCGCGGTCTGGTGGGACGACGGCGCGCCGGACTGGAATCGTCACCTCGCGCGCAACACGCCGTACGCCGCGTGGTGGGCCGACCAACCCGCGGCCGCTCGACCGTCCAGTGTCCGGGCGCCGAGTGCCCGGGCGCCGAGTGCCCCGGCGGCGACCGCCGGGCCGCGGCGAACCGACGTTACGGAACCGGAAGCGGTGTCGGACGCCAGTCGACGTCGACGTCGTACGCGGTCACGTTAGGCCCGCGCTGGACGAACGTGGTCGGCGCGCCGGATCCGTTCGCCTGGCTGACCACCGCCTCCGTCCCGGCCGCCGTGTTCCGGATCCAGAGGATGCGGGTGCCGTCCGGCGACCACGTGAAGCCGCCCGCGAACGCCGTGAGGTCGGGCACGACGACCACGGGACGCGCCCGCGCGACGGGCGAGATCACGAACAGCTTCGGCCCGCCGTCCTGGCGTCCCAGGTAGGCAATCCGGTCGCCCGACGGCGACCACCGCGGAAGCGTCCCGCCGGCGATCGCGCGCTCGGCGGAGCCGTCGACCGCCGCGGTGAAGATCGTGGTGTCGTCGTTGAAGCTCATCTGCGGAGCCGTCCGCGACCAATCGGGCGTGTAGACGGGCGCGCCCTGGCGCAGCGTGAGGGGTAGGGCTGGCCCGCCCGTCGCCGGCACCGCGAACCACTGCAATCCCTGGTTTGGCGCTGCGTAGACGTAGACCAGCCGCCCGTCGGCGAGCCACGTGGCCGATCCGGACACCCCATCGCGCGTGATCTGCCGCAGCCCCGATCCGTCGGCGTTCATTACCCACACGTCCGAGGTGAAGGCGACGCGGTCGGAGCGCGAGTCGAGCGTGTTCCCGGTGAGCGCCAGCCGGCGACCGTCGCCCGACCAGCGCACCTGCCACTTGGCCCCGGTGAAAGTGGGGACCCGGATCGACGTCCCACCGTTCTCGCTGACGAGGTACAACTCGGTCGTCGTCACGTCGGTCGACGAGGCGGCGAGCACCGCGACGGGGCGGTCGATCACGCCGCCGACGCCGGGAGCGTCCGCGACGCGATTGTCGCATGCGTCGGCCGCGAACAGCACGAGCGTGGCCGGCGCGACGGTGCGCGCGCGTGCGAGCGCGCGCGAGACCGCGTACGCGGGCCGGGATCTGACGACGGGCGGCGTGAACCAACGCATGGGCGAGCCGGAGACGCGAGCGGACGACGGACGTACGCCGGTACGCTACACGGCGCGCGGCGCGCGCGCACGCGCGGCCGCCGCGCGGTGCGCTGGCACCCCCCCGGCCGACGCGCGAGATTACGCCGGCCGCGCGCCCCCGTCGCGTGACCTCCCGCTCCTGCCGCCCGCATGTCGCTCGCCCTCGCCCGGAAGTACCGCCCCAAGTCGTTCGCCGACGTCGCCGTCCAGTCGCACGTCTCGAACACGTTGAAGGGGGCCATCGCGCGCGGCCGCGTCGCGCACGGCTACCTCCTGTGCGGGCCGCGCGGGACGGGCAAGACGACGCTCGCGCGCGTACTCGCGATGGCACTCAACTGTGAGCGCCGGGCCGAGCACCCCGACGGCGAGCCGTGCGGGGCGTGCGAAAGCTGCCGGCGCATCTGGAGCGGGGCCTCGTCGCTCGACGTCGTCGAGATCGATGCCGCGTCCAACCGCTCGGTGGACGACGCGCGCGACCTGCGCGAGCGTGCGATGTACGCCCCGTCGGGCGAGGGCCGGTACAAGGTCTACATCGTGGACGAGGCCCACATGCTCACGCGCGAGGCGTGGAACGCGCTCCTCAAGGTGCTCGAGGAGCCGCCGCCTCGCGTGGTGTTCGTCTTCTGCACCACGGAGCCGCAAAAAATCGCGCAGGCGGCCGCGCCGATTCTCAGCCGGCTCCAGCGCTTCGACCTCAAGCGCATCGGGCCCGGCGAGATCCGCGCGCGACTGGCCGCCGTGCTCGACGCCGAGCACGTGCCGTTCGAGCCCGACGCGCTCGGCGCGATCGCGCGCGCGGCGGACGGCGGCCTGCGCGACGCGCTCTCGCTCACCGACCAGGTGCTCTCGCTCGGCGCGGACGCGCGCGTCACGGCGGAGCGCGTGCGCGAGGCGTTAGGCCTCGTGCCCGAGGAGGAGTACGTCGCCGTCGTCGACCTCGTCGCCGACCGGCGTGCGGGCGACGTGTTCGCCCAGGTCGCGCGCCTCGCCGAAGGTGGCGTCGACTTCGCGCTGTTCGTGGCCGGGCTCGGCGACGCGATGCGCGCGCTCCTCGCCCTCACGCTCGGGGGCGACGCGCCCGACGTCTCGGAACGCCTGCGCGCGGCGCTGGCCGAGCGCGCGGGCCGCCCGGGCCACCTCGGCGCGTCGGACCTCGTGCGCATGCTGCAGATCCTCGTCGAAGCCGAGCCGCGCATCCGCAAGAGCGGGCAACAGCAACTCCTGCTCGAGACGCTGCTCGTGCGCTTCGCACTCGCCGACCGCGCGGTCGACCTCGAAACCGTGCTCCGCGGCCTCGACGGCGGTCCGCTGGGGAGTGGTCCCGCTCGCACCCCGGTTACCGGCCCGTCGTCGGCGCCCCCCCGGCCTGCCGGTCGCACGCCTCCCGCCGACGCGGGGCGCGCGACGACGCGTCCGTCTGCGGGGGCGAGCCTTCGCGCCGCGTACGAGAGCGCCGTCGACGACGCGCGTCCACCCGCGTGGCACCGCGAGGCGCCGCTGCCGGACCACCCCGACGGTCCGATCAGCGAGGCGTCGATCAGTGACGGGCCGATCGGCAACGGGCCGATTACGGCGGTGCTGGAGCGACCCGCGGTGCGCGCGCCAACGCGGAGCGTCGCGCCGGCGCCGCTGGTCGACGCGGCGCATGCGCCCCAGACGCCGAGCTACCCGGCACCGCTGCCGAACGGTGCGCCGATGCCCGCCGACGCGCATGGCGACGTCGTCACGCTCGCGGCGCGGTGGTCCGCGGTGGTCGACGCGGCGCGGGCCGTGCGACCGCTCGTCGCGAGTGCACTCGCCGCAACGCGCCCCGTCGCGCTGAGTGCGGCGGGCGTCGTCACCGTCGAACTGATCGAGCCGAACGACGCGTACGCGCAGGCGCTCTCCGCGGCCCACGACGACGTGATCGGCGCCGTGCGGCACGTCCACCCTGGGGCGGCGCGGGTCGTGCTGCGGGCGAACGGCGCGGCGGCACCCCAGGGCGGCGCGGCGCCGCAACGCCTGACCGCCGAAGGGGTACGTGCAGAGCGGCTCGCGACGCTCGCGCGTCGCGACCGTGTGCTCGGCGCCGCCATCGAAGCGCTCGACCTCGAATTGCTCGAGTAGCGTTCCTCCGGTAGGCGTGCGCGAGCAGACGTGCCCGACTCGGCACACCGCGAACAGCCGGACCCGCATGACGCGCGATGCGGCCGCGGCGGACATCGCGCCACGCGTCGCACCAATCTCACCCCGTTAGGTTGCCCCCATGGACCTCTCCCAACTCATGCAGCAGGCGCAGCAGATGCAGAGCCGGCTGCAGGAAGCGCAGGACGCGCTCGCCGACCGCACGGTGACCGGCACGGCGGGCGGCGGCATGGTCACGGTCGACGCCGATGGGCGTGGGACCGTGCGCAAGGTCACGCTCGACCCCCGGGTGGTCGACCCGGCGGACGTGGCGATGCTGGAAGACTTGATCGCCGTGGCCGTCGCCGACGCGCAACGCAAGGCGCAGGCGCTGCAGGAGTCCGAGATGGGTAAGGCGACCGGCGGCATGGACCTGCCGTTCAACCTGCCTTTCTGACGACCCTTCCGGCCGCTATCCGCCCCCGCACGTGTCCGCGATCGACGAGTTGGCGAGCGAGTTCGCGAAGCTGCCCGGCATCGGGCGGAAGACCGCGCTCCGCCTGACCTACCACCTGCTGCGGCAACGCCCGGAGCAGAGCCGGCGCCTGGCCGACGCGCTCACCACGCTCACGGAGCGGGTCCGCCCGTGCGCGGAGTGCGGAAACCTCACCGAGGAGGACCGCTGCGCCGTGTGCCGTGACCCGCGGCGCGACGCCGCCGTGCTCTGCGCGGTCGAGGAGGCGAGCGACATCGGCGCGATCGAGCGCACGGGCGAGTACCGTGGCGTGTACCACGTGCTCGGCGGCCGGCTCTCGCCGCTCGACGGTGTGATGCCCGAGGACCTCGCGATCGACCAGCTCGTGACGCGGGCGCAGGGCGGGGGCGTGCGCGAGGTCATCCTCGCCACGAATCCGAGTATGGAGGGCGAGGCGACCGCGCTGTACGTGCAGCGCCAGCTCGCCGCGCAGGCTCCCGCCGTGCAGGTCACGCGCATCGCGCGCGGACTGCCCGTGGGCGGCGATCTGGAGTACGCCGACGGGGTGACGATCGCGCAGGCGCTCTCGGCGCGTCGGGAGATGTGACGATGCGGCTGCCCTGGCAGGACACCGAGTCCACGGCGGGACAGACCGGCGAGCGACGCGCTGCGGCGTCCGCCGACCGGCGCGGAGGCGGAGGCGGACGCCGGCGCGTGGATTGGGAACGCGCGAGTGATTCCGGACGCACCTTCGGGACGGTGCCCGCCGGCCTCCTGCTCGGGGCGGGGTTCGCGGGCGGGTTGGCCGTCGGTGCGGCGGTGTGGGACCGACTCATGGCCGGCAGCCGGCGCGGGCTGTTCTCGGCGCACCCGATGAGCCGCTACCACGCGCTGAGTTACCTGGCGGCCCGTCCGAGCGTAGATACGGCGAGACTCCTGCGCGATTACCTGCGCTGGGAGACGCACCCGCTGCTGCGGCGCCGCGCGCGCCGCGTCCTCCGGGCGGTCGAAGCGTCGCTCTAGCGTTCCCCACAGGGGATCGGCCGGAGACGCGCCGCGCCGGGGGCGGAACCTCATCCCCCGGCCATGCCCCCCGGCGCCGTTAGCTGGACCTTCACCGACGACGACGCGCACGCGATCAGCGGGGCCGTGCAGAGCTTCCTGCGCGAGACCGGCGCGCGCTCCGCGCTGCTCGTCGACCGCGCGGGCCAGCTCGTCGCCACCGTGGGCGAGGTGCCCGCGTTCGACGCCGTCGCGTTCGCGTCGCTCACGGCGGCCGACTTCAGCGCCAACGACCAGCTCGCGCGGCTGATCGGCGAGCGCGACTTCACGACGCTCTTCCACCAGGGCGAGCGCGAGTCGATGTACCTGGCCGACGTCGCGCGCCGCGTGATCCTCGTCGTCCTCTTCGACAACCGGACCACGCTCGGCCTCGTGCGCCTCAAGCTGCGCGGCGTCGTCGACACGCTCGCCGCGCGCTTCGAGCGCGTGTTCGAACGCTCGCCGGGGCCTAACGTGGCGCCCGGAGCCGCGCCCAACGCCACGCCCAACCCCGCACCGCCGGCCGGGGCGACGCCCGCCGGCCCGCCGGCCGCGCCGCTGCCGGCCTTCCTCACAGACCTGCTCGCCGGCGCCGAAGACGAGATCGACCGGCTCTTCTCCTAACGCACACCCATCCGGAGAACGCCCATGTCGATGGTCAACTACGCCTCGCGCGAGATCAACTGCAAGATCGTCTACTACGGCCCCGGCCTCGGCGGCAAGACGACGAATCTTGAATACGTGTACGAACAGGTGAGCCCGGCCACGCGCGGCAAGCTCATCTCGCTCGCGACCGAGAACGAGCGCACACTCTTCTTCGACTTCCTGCCGGTCGACCTCGGTACGATCCGCGGCTTCCGCACCCGGTTCCACCTGTACACGGTGCCCGGACAGGTCTACTACAACGCGAGCCGCCGCCTGATCCTGCGCGGCGTCGACGGGGTAGTCTTCGTCGCGGACTCGCAGGCCGACCGGCACGAGGCCAACGTCGAATCGATGCAGAACCTGTACGACAATCTCGCCGAACACGGCTACGACCTCACCAAGCTGCCGTTCGTCGTGCAGTACAACAAGCGCGACCTGCCCGACGCCGCGGCCACGGCGGAGTTGGACGGCGTGCTGAACCCCGGGTGGGAGGTCACCGATCCGGCGAAGCAGCGACCCGCGGAGAATCCTTTCCGCCCGGGCGAACTGCTCGTCGAGCAGCTGCCGACGGGCGAGTGGTGGGAAAAGGCGCCGACGTTCGAGGCGGTCGCGTCGTCGGGGGCCGGCGTGTTCGACACCCTCAAGGCCGTGTCGAAGCTCGTGATTCGCGCGATCGGCTGACGCGGCCTCACGCGCGCCGACGCGCCACCCGGGCGGGGGGTTTAGCTTAGCGGGTTCTTGTGCCCCGCTCCGTGAACCTCCCGAACGCGATCACCGTCGCCCGCATCGCGGTCGCGCCGCTCATCGCGTGGTTGCCGTTCGCACCGACGCCGGGCACGCGGCTCGCCGCGTTCCTGCTTTACGTCGCGGCCGCCGTCACCGACTACTGGGACGGCCACCTCGCGCGCACGCGCAACCTGGTCACCGACCTCGGCCGCCTGCTCGACCCGCTCGCCGACAAGCTGCTGCTCGTCGCGACGTTCGTCCCGATGTACTGGCTCATGGGCCGCGTCGGGTCGCTCGTCATTCCCGCCGACGCCGCGGCGCGCCCGCCGCTGCCGTTCGTGACGCCGTTAGGCCTCGTGACGCTCCCCTGGTGGGTCGTGCTCGTCGTGCTCGGCCGCGAGGCGCTGATGACCGCGTTCCGCCAGGTCGCCGCGCGACGCGGCGTCGTGATCGCCGCGATCGGCCCGGCAAAGTGGAAGACGGGGTTCCAGGCGACGTGGGTGGGCGCCGCCTACTTCTGGTTCTTCGCCGCCTCACTCGCGGAGGGGCGCACGTGGGCGGCGGGCGCGTGGTGGCACGCGTTCGCGCTGTTCAACGGCGTCGTGGGCGCGGCGACGATGGCGATCGCGGTCGCGCTCACGCTCTACTCGCTCTGGATCTACGCGCGGCGCTACGGCGCCGTGTTGCGGCGGAATCCCGCGTCCGGCACGGCCTGACGACGTCGCACCGCCACGGCGCGCGCGTCGGGTCTACCGCCCGGCGAGCCGGCTCAGGCGCGATGCGCCGTGTTCCGGCTCGCCGGCATCGTCGACCGCGAACGGCGTGATCGGCCCGAGCTGTCGGGCGAGAGCCCCCACGGCGCGCGAACGCGTGCCGCCGAGTGCGCACTCGCTCCACAGCGCGTCCAAGTCCAGCGCCTCGCCACGCGTCGCCGCGTGGTCCACCCGCTCGGCGAGGCAGATCACCTCGCTCATCGCGTCGCGCGAGGCCGGCGCGGGGGCGCGGTGATGCGTCGCGATCGCGCCGGCCGTTTCGGCGCCCATGCCCCACCGCAGGACGGCGAGTGCGCCGAGCGGTTCGTGGAGCGCGACGAGCGCGGCACGCAGCGCGGGCCACGCGAGGGCGGGTGCAGCCCGTTCCTCGGCGAGCGCCGCCGCCCGGTCGAGGAGCACGAGCTTGCCCACGTCGTGGAGGAGTCCCGCCGCGTACGCCCGTTCGGCCGAGACGCCGAACGCCGGGGCGGCCGCACGCGCCAGGGCGGCCGTGCGCTGCGCGTGCGCCCAGATCGCCGCCGTGATGGCCGCGTACCTCGAACCGGGAGCGCAGAGCAGGGCCGAGATCGTCACGTCGACGAGCACGTTGCGCACGCCGCCGGTGCCGACCCGGTCGATGGCCTCTCGCAGCGACGCAGCCGGTGCGAGGCCAGCGCGCGCGTAGAAAATCGAGTTCGCCTCGCGAAGGAGCGCGCGCGCGACGGCGAGATCGCCCTCACAGACGCGCGCGAGCTCGGCCGCGCCGGCGCTCGGGTCGTCGCAGACGGCCAGGGCGTCTCGCGCCGCGCTCGGCAACTGGCGAACCGCGTCGGCCGGGGCGCCGACCACCGCCGCCGTGAGCGCGCGCAGACCGGCACCGTAGCCCGCGTCGGCCTTGGGCGGCGGCGGGGCGGCGTGCAACTCCTCGACGCGCGCGCCGACGACGGCGGTCAGGAGCTCGATCGTATGCGTGTCGAGCACCACGGGTGCGAGTGCCGGGCGAACCGGCGCGGGTGTCGGCGGCGGCGCGACGACGGCCGCGACCGCGGGCGCGGCGGCAGCGGCCGGCGGAACGGCGGGCGCCTCGGTGGGGCGGCGCCGTAACCATTGGCGCAGGAGTGCGAGCATGCGACCGAGCGGGGCGAATGGCGCGAGCGACGGCTGCGCGGCAGCCCGCGGGATGCCGAACCGGCCGGAACGGGAAGGAAGGTTCGCGGCATGGACGGTCGGGTGCTCTCGAGCGTCACGCCGGACGTGTCGGCGTCGGCGCGCCGATGTCACGCGAACGAACCTCCGGCTCGCCGACGCGCACGAGGCCCGACGGCACATCGTCGGCATAGCACGTCGCCATGCAAATCGAGATCATCACGATCGGGGACGAGCTGCTCCTCGGCTTCACCATCGACACCAACGGTGCGCACCTCGCCCGCGAACTCGCAGCGGTCGGCGTGACCGTGGTGCGCCGCGCGAGCGTCGGTGACGCCGCGAGCGAGATCGCCGAGGCCGTCCGCGAAGCCCTCGAGCGCACCGGCGCGGTGATCACGACCGGCGGCCTCGGCCCGACCGCGGACGACCTCTCGAAGCCGAGCATCGCCGCGCTGTTCGGGCGCGGGATGGTGCTGAACGAGGAGATCCTCGCCTCGCTCGAAACCCGCTGGAAGGCGCGGTTCGGGCGGGACCTGCCCGCGAGCAATCGGCAGCAGGCGATGCTCCCGGAGGGAGCGCGCGTCCTCGTCAATCGCCACGGATCGGCACCGGGCGTGTGGCTGGAGGACGAGCGAGGGCGCTGGGTGGCGATGCTCCCGGGCGTGCCGCGCGAGATGCGTGGCATGCTGGGCGACGAACTGCTCCCGATCATCACGGAGCGCGCGCGGGCCGCATCGGGCGGCGTCGCGCCCACCGTCGTTCGGTCGCGCACGTTGCGCACGACGTCCATCGCGGAGAGCGCGATCGCGGATCGGCTCGGCGACCTCGCGCGGGGGGCGGAGGGCTGCTCGCTCGCGTATCTGCCCGGGCGCGAGGGGACCGATCTACGCCTGACCGTGCGCGGACTCGGCGCGGATGCGGCCGACGCCGCGCTCGCCCGGGCGGGCGACCTCGTGCGCGCTCGGGTGGCCGACTGGATCTACGGCGAAGGGGACACCGACCTCGCCGCGGTGGTGCTCGACGCGTGTCGCCCGCGCGGATTCACGATCGCGACCGCGGAAAGCTGCACCGGCGGTCTGCTCGGCGCACGGCTGACGAGTGTCGCGGGGTCGAGCGACGTGGTCAGGGGCGGAGTCATCGCGTACGCCAACGACGTGAAGGTCGCGCAGCTCGGCGTCGACCCCTCGGTGCTGGCCGCGGACGGCGCCGTGAGCGAGCGGGTTGCGGCGCAGATGGCGGCCGGCGCGCGCGCTCGGGTGGGGGCGGATGTCGGTATCGCGCTCACCGGCGTGGCGGGGCCGGGCGGCGGGTCGGACGAGAAGCCGGTGGGAACGGTTTGGATGGGGATCGACGTGGCGGGGCAGGTCCGGACGGTGCGAAACGTCTTCGTCGGCGACCGGGAGGAGATTCGGTTTCGCGCCGCGCAGTACGCGATGGATCTCGTACGCCGGGCGCTCACGACGCACGCCAGGCCGCTCCCCACACTCGACGACGCGCCTGCGCTGGTCGCGCGCTGAACCCGGCGCGGCATGCTGCGCTGAACCGGCAGGCCGGTGGGCCCACTCGGCACACCGGGACGACGCGCGCGCGCCGTCCCGGCAGCTGTGGGGGGCATACGCGTTGCAACCCTCTGTCGCAGATCGCGCCGCCGCTCGTGCCGTCCTACGTGTGGGCCGCGCGGATCGTGTCCCACGATCGTGTCCTCCTGATTGCGACCCATGGCTTCCTACGACCCGACCGCTTCCGCTACCGACGCCGCGACTGCGGCCACCCCGCAGGGTGACGGCTTCGAGACCAACCCGCCAAGTTCGCCGGCGTCCGACGCGCTGCCCGCCGGAGGGGTGGTCTCGGGCGACGACCTGCAGCGGCAGCTGAGCGAGCACCAGGACCGCTACCTGCGGCTCGCGGCCGAGTTCGACAACCATCGCCGGCGGTCGGCACGGGAGCGCATGGACGCGGGCTCGCGCGCGCAGGCGGAGCTCGTCAAACACCTGCTCGACGCGATGGACGACCTCGCGCGTTTCGCGCACGTCGACCCGTCGACCACGGACGTGACGACCGTGGTGGACGGCGTGGGCATGGTCGAGAAGAAGCTGGTCAAGGCGCTCGGGTCCGCGGGGCTCGAGGTCATCGATCCCACGGCGCAGCCGTTCGACCCGGCGCTGCACGAGGCGGTCGGGACGGAGCCCGCGGCGGGTCGCGACGACGACCACCAGGTCGCGCGCGTCTACCAGCTCGGGTACCGATTCGGCGGTCAGCTGCTGCGGCCGGCGCGCGTCGTCGTGCGGCAGTGGCAGGGATGAGGAATGGCGCAGAACAGCGACTACTACGCGGTGCTCGGCGTGTCGCCCACGGCCGAGCAGGCTGACATAAAAAAGCAGTACCGCCGGCTGGCGAAGCAGCACCACCCGGACGCGAACAAGAACGACCCGAAGGCCGCGGAGCGCTTCAAGGAGATTTCGGAGGCGTACAACGTCATCGGGGACGCGGATAAGCGGAAGCAGTACGACGAGATGCGCCGGCTGGGCGCGTTCGGCGGCTTCGGCGCGGGCGGCCGCGGTCCGGCGGGCGCCCGCCCCGGCGGTGCGCAGGGATTCCCGGGCGGCGCGCAGTTCGACTTCTCGAACGTCGACGTCGGGGGGATGGGCGGCTTCGGCGACATCTTCAGTTCGATCTTCGGCGCCAACCGCGCGGGCGGCGCCGGCGCGAGGCGCGGCCCCGAGCCCGGTCAGACGGTCGAGATCACCGTCGAGGTGCCGTTCCGCACGGCGGCGTTAGGCGGGAAGCTGCCCGTCGAACTCGAGGTGAGCGAGGAGTGCGAGACGTGCCACGGCAGCGGCGCGGCGCCGGGCGCGACGCTGAAGACGTGCCCGGAGTGCAGCGGGCGCGGCACGATCTCGTTCGGCCAGGGCGGGTTCGCCGTGAACCGTCCGTGCCCGATGTGCCTGGGGCGCGGGCAGATCCCGAGCGAGCGCTGTCCGACGTGCAGCGGGGCGGGGCAGGTGCGCACGCGCAAGCAGGTGAACGTGACGGTGCCGGCGGGCGCGGACTCGGGCTCACGCGTGCGGCTCAAGGGGCAGGGCGGGCGGGGCGAGCAGGGCGCGCCGCCGGGCGACCTCGTGATCACCTTCCAGGTTCAGCCGGACCGGTTGTTCCGGCGCGAGGGGCTGGACGTCATCGCGACGATTCCGGTGAACCTGGCGCAGGCAACCCTGGGTTCGAAGATGCAGGTGCGGACGCTCGACGGGACCAAGGTCGCGCTGCGGATTCCGGCCGGAACGTCGAGTGGACGGCGGCTCCGGGTGCGGGGGCAGGGGATCGTCAAGGGCGAGCAGCGCGGCGACATGATCGTCGAGTTGCGCGTGACGGTGCCCGAGGGGCTCACGGAGGAGCAGCAGGCGAAGATGCGCGAATTCGCGGAGGCCGCGGATCTGAAGTTCTGACGCCCGCGCGCGGGGTGGCTGCGTGCGCAACCGCCCCGCCGGGTATCGCCCCGGCGTTCCGGACGGGTACTTCGGCCAGCTCTGCTTCGACGCCGCAAGAGGGAATCATGCCCATCGACGAGGATCATTCCTCTCGGAACGTGCCGGGCGTCGGTACTGCCGCGTGTCGACCGGCGCCGCGCTCGCGTCAGGCAGCCAGCACGGGCAGAGCTGCGCGGTGGCCCACGGCGGCCTCGATCACGCCGCCGCCGAGGACGCGCGCCCCGTCGTAGAACACGAGCGACTGACCGGGCGTGATGGCCGCCACGGGCTCGTCGAGCGCGACCTCGACCTCGTCGATGTCGGCGCGCACGATGGTCGCGGCCACGGGGCGCGCGCGGTGCCTCACCTGCACCGCGACCAACGCGCCGCCCGCGGGTGCCTCACCGAGCCAGTTCACCTCGCGCACCACGACGCCGCGCCCCAGCAGGGCTTCGCGCGGGCCGATCACGACGGCGCGGTCGGCGGGCCGGATGGCGACGACGAACATCGGAACGGCGAAGCCGCCCGGTAGTCCGCGGCGCTGCCCGACGGTGTAGCGCGCGTGCCCGTCGTGCGTGCCGACCACGCGGCCGTCGCTCGTGACGAACGGGCCCGGGCGGAGCGACGGTGCGTCGGCGCCCAAGGTGCGGCGGATGATCTTCGTGTGGTCGCCGTCCGGGACGAAGCAGATGTCCTGACTCTCGACCTTGTCGGCGACGACGGTGAGACCGAGCCGGTGCGCGACCGCGCGCGTCTCGGGCTTGGTCTGGCCGCCGACCGGGAGCAGCATGCGGGCGACCACGCGACGGTCGATGCCCCAGAGGAAGTAGCTCTGGTCCTTGGCCGGATCGAGGCCGCGGTGCAGCGCGCCGTCGATCACGCGCGCGTAGTGGCCGGTGGCGATCCAGCGCGCGTCGACGAGGTCGGCGGTCCGAAGCAGGTCGCGGAACTTGGTGAACGTGTTGCAGCGCACGCACGGGATCGGCGTGCGGCCGCGCGCGTACTCGTCGACGAAATCGCGCACAACGTCGTGGCCGAACCGGTCCTCGAGGTTGAGCACGTAGTGCGGCACGCCGAGCCGCTCGCACACGCGCCGCGCGTCGTTGATCGAATCGAGCGAGCAGCACGGGCGGTCCGGCACGTCGTCGCCGTAGCAGAACAGCTTCATCGTCGCGCCGACCACGTCGTAACCCTGCTCGACGAGCATCGCGGCGGCGACGGACGAGTCGACGCCGCCGCTCATGGCGACGAGCACGCGCTCGCCCCGGCCGGGCCCGCTCACCACGCGATCCCCCCGTCCGACGGCGATCCCGCGCCGGCGGCCGCCGCAGCGCGCGCCTTCGCGACGAGCGCGGGGAAGAGGGTGCCGACCCGCTCCACGCACGCCGGCGTGGTGAGCGCGCCGACGCTCATCCGCACGGCGCTCGCGGCGAGGTCGGGCGCCACGCCCATCGCGAGCAGCACGTGCGAGGGCTCCACGTTCCCCGTCTGACACGCCGAACCGCCCGACGCCGCGACGCCGTGGAGGTCGAACGCGAGCAACAGCGCGGCGCCGTCGCAGCCCGGCACGGACACGTTGGTCACGTGCGGCGCGCGCGCGGCGGTCGACGCGTGGACGACCGCGTCGGGCACGGCGGCCAGGATGCGCGCCTCGAGTTCGTCGCGCAACGCGCCCAGCCGCGCGCACTCTGCCTCGCGCTCGGCGACGGCGAGCTCCGCCGCCGTCGCAAGTGCGACGGCGTACGCGACGTTCTCGGTCCCGGGGCGGCGCCCGCGGTCCTGCGTTCCGCCGTGCAGCATCGGCGCGAGCGGGGTGCCCCGGCGCACGTACAAGGCGCCGATGCCCTTCGGCGCACCGATCTTGTGGCCGCTGATCGTCAGGAGGTCGACCGGCAGCGTCGCGGTGTCGATGGCGAGCTTGCCGAACGCCTGCACGGCGTCGGTATGGAACACCGCGCCGAATTCATGCGCGCGCGCCGCGAGTTCGCCGACGGGCTGCACGGCGCCGGTCTCGTTGTTGATCCACATGACCGAGCAGACGGCGACGTCGCGGTCGAGAGCGGCCGCGCCGATGCGCACGCGCCCGTCGGCGTCGACGGGGAGCAGGCGCTCCTCCGCGCCCTCCTCGACGGTGTGATGCACCGCGGCGAGCACCGCCTTGTGCTCGATGGGCGAGGTGACGACCGCACGGCGCGTGGGGTCGCGGCGGGCCCGCCAGGCGCCGAGCACGGCGAGGTTGTCGGCCTCGGTCCCGCCGGAGGTGAAGACGACCTCGTCGGGGCGGGCGCCCATCGTCCGGGCGACGCGCTCGCGCGCCTCGTCGAGGGCCGCGCGCGCCGCACGGCCCCAGCGGTGCGCGCTCGACGGGTTGCCGAACGTCGGGCCGAAGAACGGGTCCATCGCCGCACGCACCTCGGGGCGCACCGGCGTCGTCGCGGCGTGGTCGAGGTAGACGGGGGTGGGCATCGCTCAAGGTACCCCTGGCCGGGTGGGGAGAGCCACTCTCTGGCGGACCGATACGAGCGCGTAGCGACACGGCAGCGCGCCCGACGACGTCGCCGGCGCCGCGCAGCGCCGCGCGTCGTGCGGCATCTTTCGGGCATGTATTCGACGTGCCTCTTCTGTCACGCGGACCTCGGGCGGAACGAGGCGATCGAACACTTCCCCGTGGGACGTCGTCTCGCCTACGACGCGGCGAAGGGGCGGTTGTGGGTGGTGTGCCGACGCTGCGAGCGCTGGAACCTCACACCACAGGAGGAACGGTGGGAGGCGATCGAGGACGCGGAGCGGCTGTTCCGCGGGACCCGGTTACGGACCTCGACCGAGAACGTCGGACTCGCGCGGCTGCGCGACCGAACGGAGTTGGTGCGCATCGGGGCACCGCTCCGCCCGGAGTTTGCGGCGTGGCGGTACGGCGACCAGTTCGGGCGGCGGCGACGGAAACACGTGTTGATGATCGGAGGCGCGGTCGCCGTTGCGTCTATCGTCGTCGTGGCCGGGCCCGCGATGGGGCTCTTCAGCGTAGGCGGACTCTGGAACCTGCCCAACTTCGTCAATCTCGCGAATGAAGCGCGGCGGATGCGGACACGGATCGCGGTGACCGGGGGCGCGGAGCGGACGGCGCGCAGCGTGAGTCTCGTCGGCGCGGGACAGGCGCGGCTCGTTCCCGATCCGAAGCACGGATTCGCGCTGCAGCTCGACACATTCCGCGGTGTCCGGCACGACAGCTGGTCCTCCACGGTGCCGGAAATGACACTCCTGCCGGGCGAGGCGGCGGTACTCGCCGCATCACGGCTCTTGCCGCACGTGAATCGTGGCGGCGGTTCGAGCGCGGACGTTCGTGGCGCGGTCGACCTGCTCGATGCCGCTGGCAGTTCCGAAGCTCTCTTCGCGGCGCTCGCGCGCGAACCGTCCCGCTACCGACGTCCGTGGAACGTGACTGTGCTGGGCGGGGAGTCTCGGGCGGACGGCACGCTCGAGGCCCTCATACCGAGGGCGCGCCTCGCGCTGGAGATGGCCGCCCACGAGGAACGGGAGCGCCGCGCAATGCAAGGCGAACTGGCCGAGTTGGAACGCTCGTGGCGCGACGCCGAGGAAATCGCGGCGATCGCTGATGACCTGCTGACGCCCGACGCGATCGGCGAACGCCTCGCTCAGCTCAAGGGGCGGAGCACGGCGCGCGCGGGCGCCGCGTCCAGCCCGTCGAGCGAGAGCGGCAGCGCGACCAACTCGTAACGTCCGGGCGCGACGGCACGCAGGTCGAGGTTCTCCAAGTTCCACGCGCCCGCGCCGAACAGCGCGTGGTGCGTCGCCAGATCCTTGCTCTCGCGGCCGTCCACGCTCGGCGCGTCGACGCCTAACAGCACGAGCCCGTCGGCGCACAGGCGGGCGACGCACGCGGGCGCGAGCCACGGCCACGCGGCGGGGAATCGGCCGCTCGCGATCGTGCGCCCCGTGCTCAGCAGCAGGCGTTCGGTGCCCCCGAGGTCGGTGCGGGCCGTACGCGCGGCCGCGGCGACTGCGTCGTACGACAGTTCGCCGTCCAACATCGCGAGGTCGAGGACGAGCGCGGGCCCGAGGAACGCGTGGGGCGGCAGCGCGTCGGATCCCGGCCAGCCGTCGCGCACGTGCAGCGGCGCGTCGGCGTGCGTGCCCACGTGCGGGCTGAGCGTGATCGCCGACAGATTGACGGTCGCGCCGTCCGCGAGCCGCGCGGTCCAGCCGCAGGCGTAGGGCGTGTCGCCCGGCCACTCGGGCGTGCCCGCCGCGACGCGCACACTCACGTCGATGATCCGGCCTCGCGCGTCGCCGCGGTCATCGCCGGTCACCCTGCGCCGCCGCGGTAGAGCCGCGTGCGGGCCTCCCACAGCACCGGGAAGAACCGCTGCGCGACGGTGCGCATGAGGTGCGACGCGCCTAACGAGCCGCCGGTGCCCTGCGTCGCGGGCCCGATGATCCGTTCGACGAGTTGGACGTGCTGGAACCGCCACCGCGCGAACTGCTGCTCGTACTCGAGCAGCGCCTCCGCGACGAAGAACAGCGTGCCCGGGCCGGGGCCCGTGTAGAGCGCCTCGACAGTCGTCGCGCCCGCCCCGAGTAGTGCGAGGAACGCGGGCTCGAGCTCCGTGGAGCGCTGCTCGATGGCGCGGAACTGCGCGCTCTGCGCACCGCTCGACGAGCCGAGGTAGCCCCGGAACTGCAGGAATCGTTGGGGTGGCAGCGTGTCGAGCGACGACAGCTGCGTCGAGACGATGCGGGTGAGCGAGTTGACGCGCGTCGCGCGCCAGAGGGCGAGGCCGGCATCGCCGGGCGTCCCGGGGGCGCCGCGCATCGCCGCCGCCAACCCGGCCAGTTCGTGCAGGATCACCTTGAACCACAGCTCGCTCGTCTGGTGCACGACGATGAACAGCAGCTCGTCCGGGTGCTCTGCGCCGCCCTCGGCCGACCGCGGACGCTGCAACGCGAGCAGGTCGTCGAGGGCGAGGTACGAGCCGTACGTGACCGGCGCGCCCGAGCGTCCCGCCTCCTCCATCAGAACGTCGAGACCTCGAGCGTGGTCACGTCCTCGACGCGCATCGTTTCGAGCGTCGCGAAGGGCTCGCCGTAGCGGGCGCGGATGAGCGAGCCGTAGTGGGCCGCGTGGTGGCGGACGATGTCGTAGAGCGGTTCGCCGTTGGGCATCACCTCGCCGGCCTGCGTGAGGCCGTCGAACTGCGAGCCGTAGCAGCGAACGGCCTCCAGCTTCCGCTCGAAGGTGTCGCTCACGTCGACGACGAACGTCGGGCGGTCGCCGTCTTCACGGTAGGCCACCGCGTAGAGCAGCTTGCGGGGCCGGTGCGCCGGCAGGCCGGGCGCGAACCTGACGATGCCGGCCAGGAAGCACGCGTCGCGCACGAGCTCCGAGGCGACGCGGTGGTCGGGGTGGCGGCCGCGCGGCGCGGGTCCGATGACGACGGCGGGGCGCAGCCGCCGCAGCACCTGGACGAGCGCGGCGCGCGTCTCGGCGGTGTTCGTGATGCCGGCGTCGGGAAGGCCGAGGTTCTCGCGCGTCGCGACGCCGAGCACGTCGGCCGCGCGTGCCGCCTCCTCCTCGCGCAGCTCGGCCGAGCCGCGCGTCCCCATCTCGCCGCGCGTGAGGTCCAGGATCCCGACGCGCCGGCCGCGGGCGACGGCGTTGAGAATCGTCCCGCCGCAGAGCAGCTCGACGTCGTCGCGATGCGGGCCGATCGCGAGCAGATCGAGCGCCGGCGGGGGCGGCGAGGTCAGCGAACCGTTGGTCATGCGGCGAAGATAGCCGCCTCGGTGCAACGCCCGCGCGGCCGCGCCGCGCGTGAGCACGCGGCACGCGGCGCGCCGCGCGCGGCGCGGTCAGTCCGGGTCGTCGCCCCGCGCGTTCATGCGGCGTATGCCCTGGGCGATGACGAGCACGATGCCGATCGGGACGAGCGCGTGCCAGCCGCGCCCGTGCACGCCGAGCACGACGAATCCAACGACCCACACGAGTAGCAGCAGCACTCCGGCCGCGCCAAGCAGTCCGACCGTGTCGCGCGTCAGCGTCTGTGGCATAGGTTCCTCGACGGTGGCTGTGGTCCGGCGCTCCGGTCGCGTGGACGGCCCGCGATCGGCGCCAGTGTTCGCCGGCGCAAGTCCGGGGCCGGGCGGCACGCCGACGCGGCCCGGCCCAGCGCTCACTCGTAGCGGAGTGCCTCGACCGGGTCGAGCCGGGACGCGCGCACGGCCGGGAGCATCCCGAACAGCACGCCCGTGAGCGCGCTGGCGACGAGCGCGCTGACCACCGCGGACGCCGGCACGGAGGCGGGCACCGACGAGTTGGCCCGGATGAGCCACGCGGCGCCGGCGCCGAGGACGAGGCCGATTCCCGCGCCGATGCTCGTCAACGTCGCCGCCTCCACGAGGAACTGGAAGAGGATCGTCGCGCGCGTCGCGCCGAGCGCCTTGCGCACGCCGATCTCGCGCGTGCGCTCGGTGACGGAGATCATCATGATCGCGACCACGCCCACGCCGCCGACGAGCAGTCCGACCGCGGACAGCGCGATCCCGATCACGAACAGCGTGCCGAAGAGCTTGTCGAACGTCTCGGTGAGGCGGTCCTGCGTGATCAGGCCGAAGTTGTTGGGCTGCGTCGGCCTCAGGCCGCGGCGCGCACGCAGGAGCGCGGTGACCTCGTCCATCGCGTCCGCCTGCGACACGCCTTCCCGCGGTTTGACGACGAGCCAAAGACCGCGCCGCCAGTAGTCGAAGTTGCGGCGGAACGACTCGATGGGGATCACCGCGCGCGGGTTGTCCGGCCCGCGGCCGCCGAGCGACTTGAGGAACCCGCCCTTGGGGTGGTAGACGCCGACCACGGAGAACTGCTGGTTGCCGATCGTGAACACCTTCCCAATCGGGTCGGACTCGCCGAAGAGGCGCACCTTGAGCGAGTCGTTGATCACCGCGACGCGCGCGCCCGACGCGGCCTCCTGCGCGGTGAAGCTACGGCCGGGGCCGACGTCGCTGGCGTCGGTCTCGAGCCAGTCCGCGCTCATCGCGTCGAAGCCCACGCTCGACAGGTTCTTGTCGCGGTAGCTGAATGCGTTCTGGCCGCCGAGCATCTCGACCACGGCGGCGACGCTCGGCAGACGGCGGATCGCGACGGCCTCGTCGGGGCTCAGGGCCGGGTTCTTTCGGTCGGGGCACGCCTCGTCCGAGCCGTCGCACGCGCTCGGCCCGATGGTGACGCGCCGGCTGACCTGGAAGGTCGTGGCGCCGAGGTCGTTGACGTCGCTCTGAAAGCTGGTCGTGATGCCGTGCACCGCGGCCGACATCGCGACGACGACGAACACGCCGATCGCGACGCCCGCGATGGTGAGCGCGGCGCGCACGCGGTTGGCGCGGATGGCTTCGAGGGCGATCACGACGCCTTCGAACAGTTGGACGATGCGGTCGACGAGTCGCATGGACGTGGTGGCTCGCCGTCAGTCGGCGCGGAGCGCGGCGATCGGGTCGAGGCGCGACGCGCGGCTCGCCGGGTAGGCGCCGGCGACGATCCCCACGCCCGCGCCCATCACGAGTGCGACGCCGATGGACCACGGCGCGATGCCCGCCGGGAGGAACGGGAAGGCGAGCGAGAGGAGCTTGGCGCCGACGAGCCCGAGCGCGATGCCGACCGCCGCGCCGAGCAGGGAGAGCATCGCCGCCTCGACCAGGAACTGGCTCATGATGTCGCGGCGCCGCGCGCCTAACGCCTTGCGGACGCCGATCTCGCGCGTGCGCTCCGCCACCGCGACGAGCATGATGTTCATGATCACGAGCGAGCCCACGATGAGGCCGATCGCGGGGAGTGCGGCGCCGAACACGTACATCTTGCTCTTGATCCCGTTGAAGAACGAGAGCGCAGACTCCGACGTCTCGAACTCGAAGTTGTCGGGCTGCGTGGGCGCGAGCCGCCGCCGGCTGCGCAGGATCTCGCGCGCCTGCTCCTCCAGGTCGCTCAGCGCCTCGCGCGACGGGGCGCTGACGATGAGGCCGTCCACGTCGGCGCGCGGGTTGGTGAGGCGCGAGAGCGGCGACCGGAACGGCGCCACGGCGAGCCGGTCGAGCGAGAAGCCGAACACCGAGCCCTGCTTCTCGACCACGCCCACGACGGTGTAGGGAATGCCGTTGATCTTGAGCGCGCGCCCGATCGGGTCGATGCCCGGGAACATGCGCTCCCGCACCTCGTCGCCGATGACGATCACGGGCAGGCCGAGCTGCGCCTCCTGCGCCGTGAACGCGCGCCCGTTCGACATGTCGTACTTCTTGATGCGGAAGTAGTCGCCGTCCGTGGCGACGGCGAACACCTGGCGCGGGCGGGCGTAGAGCGTGGAGGCGTAGACGAGGTTCTCGCTGTCGATCGCCGTCCGCGTGCCCGCCGGCAGGGCGGTACGGAGCACGTCGACGTCGACGAGCGTCAGACGCGGGCGGCGCTGCCACGCGCGCCACATCGCCTCGGTCACGTTGCCGACGTTGTTCTGTGGGAAGCGCCGCACGGTGAACGTGTTGCCGCCGATGAGCTTCCCGGCGAAGTCGTTCTCCATGTAGTTGGTCATCCCCTGCACGATGGAGATGACGGCGATGAGGAACATGACGCCGATCAGCACGCCGAGCGTCGTGAAGAAGCTCTTCAGCTTCTGAACGCGGATCTGCTGGAGCGCGAGGCGGACGGCTTCGAGGAACGACACCGGTCGGGCGCGTCAGGCCGCCGGAGTCGCCAGCCGCGCCGCGAACTGCGCCTGGCTCTCGTCGCTCGCGATGAGCCCGTCGCGGAGCACGACGACGCGCCGCGCGTGCGCGGCGATGTCGGGCTCGTGCGTCACCATGACCACGGTCTGCCCCTGGTCGGCGAGCCCCTCGAACACGCGCATGATCTCTTCGGACGTCTGCGAGTCGAGGTTCCCCGTCGGCTCGTCGGCGAGCAGGATGGCCGGGTTGTTGACGAGCGCGCGCGCGATCGCGACGCGCTGCCGCTGGCCGCCGGAGAGTTCGTTGGGGCGGTGGCCGACGCGCTGGCCCAGCTGCACGCGCTCGAGGGCTTCGGTGGCGCGCTTCCGGCGTTCGCCGGCCGAAACGCCGGCGTAGACGAGCGGCAGCTCGACGTTCTGCAACGCGGTGGAGCGCGGGAGCAGGTTGAACGTCTGGAAGACGAACCCGATCTCGCGGTTGCGCACCGCGGCGAGCGCGTCGTCGCTCATCCGCGAGACCTGCGTCCCGTTGAGCCAGTACTCGCCCGCGTTGGGCGTGTCGAGGCAACCGATGACGTTCATCAGGGTCGACTTGCCCGAGCCCGACGGTCCCATGATCGCGACGTACTCGTTGCGGGCGATGGCGAGATCGACTCCGCGCAGCGCGCGCACGATCTCGCCGCCCATGTCGTACTCGCGCTTGAGGCCGCGCGTGACGATCACCCACTGGCTGTCGGGCGCGCCGCCGACCGCGCTCATCACGGCGCGCCGCTCGGCCGTGACGCCGAGCGCGGCTTCGGCGGCCGGCGTCAGCGTCGCGCTCACTTGGGCGCCCCCGTCTCGGCCGTCTTGGCGCCCTTCGTGGTGTCGCGGGCGATGCGGATCGCCGCGCCGTCCTTCAGCTCGCGGATGGCCTGGTACGTTCCCGACACGATCGTCTCTCCTTCGCGAAGACCGCCGACGACTTCGAAGTACTTGTCCCCCGCGATGCCGACGCGCACCGGGCGGAACTGGACCTTGTTGTCCTTGCCGACGAGGAAGACGCCTTCGACGTCCTTCTTGCCGACTTCCTTCTGAGGACGCTTTGCACCGAGGCCCTGTTGCGCGGTGTCGCCGCCGACGGGCTCGTTCTCGCGCACGGTGAGCGCGATGATCGGCACCGCGAGCGCGCGCTGGCGCGCCGCCGTGACGACCTTGGCGGTCGCCGAGAAGTCCGGGCGCGTGTCGACCGGCGGATTGAGGAGCTGGACGGTCACCTCGTAGTCCACGGCCTGGTCGGCGGCCTGCTGCCCCGTCGCGGCCTTGAGCGCGCTGTTGGAGATCTCGGTCACGCGGCCCGTGAACGTCGAGTCCGGGAACGCGTCGATCTGGACGACCGCCGAGTCGCCGAGCTTGATGCGCGCGACGTCCGTCTCGTCGACCTTGATCTTGGTCTCGAGCACGCTCATGTCGCTGATCGTGAGCAGCGTGGCGGCGTCCTTGTTGAACGTGCCCGGCACGGCCGTCTCGCCCTGCTCGACGTTGAGGCGCGTGACGCGGCCGCTCATCGGCGCGACGATCGTGGTCTTGTCGAGCGCCTGCTGGGCGTTCTGCAGCTGACCGAGTGCCTGGTTGATGGCGAACCGGCTCGCGTCGGCGAGGGCCCGCGCGGCGTCGGCCTGCGTGTGGAGCTGGTCGAGCTCCGACTCGGAGACGAGCTGCGGGTTCTGCTTCTTGATGGCCGCCATGCGTTCGTACGCGCGCTGGGCCTGGATGAGATTGGCCTGCGCCTGCGCCTGCTGCGCGCGCGCCTGTGACACCGCCGCCTGCGCGCTCTGCACCGTGGCGGCGTACTGCGCCGGGTCGATCTGCAGCAGGAACTGGCCCCGCGTGACGAGCTGGCCCTCCTTGACCGCGAGGCGGACGATGCGCCCGCTGATGTCGGCGGCGACGTCGACCTTGGTGTGCGGGCGGACCTGACCGCTCGCAGTCACCGAGGCGACGAGGTCGCGCCGCCGCACGGGCTCGGTCTTGACCTCGACGCCCTTGTTGGACCGGTTGTTGGCGCCCGCGGCCGCGACGCCGCCCAGTGCGGCGACGGCCACGCCGGCGATGGTCAGTTTGACGCTCTTGCGCATGGGGCGGATCGGGCGGGAGTGGGGAGGGGGCTCAACGGAGAGGACGGCCGACCGCGCTCTCGAGCGTCGCGAACGCGCTGTGGTACTGGTACACGGCGTTGATGTAGTCGGTCTGCGCGGTGTTGTACGCGTCCTGCGCCTGCGACACGTCGAGGTAGCCGCCCGCGCCGACGCGGTACCGCTCCTGCGCCAGGTAGAGCGCTTCCTTCGCGGTCGCGACGTTCCGCTCCTGCTGGGCAACGACCTGCCGCTGCGAATCGAGCGTGCGGTACGCCGCCGTCACGTCGGCCGTCAGCTGCAACTCCTGCGCGCGCGTGCGGGCGTCGGCGTCGTACTGGTCGGCCCGCGCCTGCTGCACGCCGACCTCGCGTTGGAAGCCGTTGAAGATCGGGAACGACAGGTACGCCGAAAGCGTGTACGGGTTGCGCGAGAAGCTGAAGAAGTTGCCGTTGCCCGCGCGCGCGCTGGCGATCTGCGCCGGCGTGAGCGTCATGCCCGTACAGCTCGACGCATCGGCCGGCTGGCCGGTCGCGATCGCGCGCACGGCCGCCTGCTGCTGACACTGGGCGACCTGCGACCCGAGGGCGCCGGCGACGAGCGCGTCGGTGTTGGTGAACTGGCTGCTGAACCCGCTGACGTTGGCCGACAGGTTCAGCGACGGCAGGTACGCCCCGCGCGCCTGGCGGATCGAGAGACCGGCCACGCGCTCTCGCGAGCGGAGCGCGTTGAGCGCGGGGTTGTACGTCCGCGCCTGCTGCAGCAGCGCGTCGAGCGTGAGGCCGGGGTCGCTCACCGTGAAGCGCGAGGTGAGCGTGACGGGTCGGCTCGGCTCGACGCCGATCTGCTGCAGCAGGCGCACGCGCTCCACCTCGGCCTGATTGCGCGCCTGAATACCTGCGACCTGCTGCTGGCCGAGCGCGACCTCGGCGCGGCGCACGTCGAGCACGGTGGCGGCGCCGACCGCGACGCGCGCCTTCGCCAGCTCGAGCTGCGTGCGCGCGGTCGCGACGAGGGTGTCGGCGAGCTCGGCCCGGGCCTGCTGCTGGAGCGCCGTCAGGTACTGCTGCGTCACGCCGGTCCGCAGCTGCTGGCCCGACCCGAGGATGTCGGCATCGACCGCGTCGCGGGCAGCCCGCTGCAGCCGCGGCGCCGTCAATGCGGCAACGCTGTACGACGCCGTGAGGTCGAGCGCGTAGCTCCCCTGCACCTGGCTTGCCGAGGCACCGAACGCCTGGCCGGCAATGAGCTGCTGGCCGCCCTCGCGGTACGTCGAGCCGAGGCTCGTGGTGAACGTCGGAAGCAATGCCCCGCGTGCGCTGCGTACCTGTGCGTCCGCCCGGCGCCGCTGGTTGGTACTCTGCAGGTACGCCGGCGCGTTGGTCCGGGCGAGCGCGATGGCGTCCTCGAGCGAGAGGGCGGAGGGCGCCGCGGGGGTGGCGGTGATGCTTTGGGCGCGGGCGACGACCGGTGTGGCCGCGGGCGCGACGCCGAGGACCAGCGCGCCGACGAGGAGCGCGCCGGAAAAGCGCGAGGGACGTCCGCGTCGGACGGCAGCCGCGCGGCCGGGGGCGGGGAAGGACGGCATGCGGGAAGAGGCGGGAGGGAACGACCGTGCGGGCATACGACGCGGGCCGGCGCGCGGTTTCATGAGGTCGCGATCGCGTCGTCGGCGCGTGTTCGGCGCGCCGTCAACGCGGCGGATCTTCGCGGGTGGCCTCGACGCCGGTCGCGGGCACGAGCACGCGGAGCACGCGCGCGTTGCGATCGACCCACAGGTCGCGGCGCCACGCGGCGCGCGCGTCGGTGAGGGCGAAGTGGATGGCCGGCAGCGCGGTCCCGCCGATCGTCACCGCTTCCGAGCCGACGCGGGTCACCGCGACCGTGAGCTGCGCGTCGGTACGTGGTACCAGCACCGGGACCACGGTCGCGCCGGCGAGCGCGCGTCGCGCGACGAAGTAGAGCTGGTGGAACGTGTCGTCGTCGACGATGACCGTGCTCGGCGCGAGGAGGTACTCGCGTGCGCCCTCGGCACCGTGGCGCCGCACCTGCGCCGCGAAGTGGCCCGTCGCGCCCGCCTGCGCCGAAACGCGTTCGTCGATGCCGTCGCCGCGCACCTCGACCTGGTAGCGGAGCGGCGCGCCGGACTCGTCGGTTTGGAGGGCAGGGATCACACGGTGCGTCCCGTACGCCGCGACCGAGCGGGCGACGAACGCCGCGGCTCCGCCGACGACGGGCTGTCGGACGATGCGAAACTGCTCGCGCCCGATCGTCGCGCCCGCGCGCGTCACCACGAAGCTGCCCTCGTCGACCGCGACCACCTGCGCGCGCGCGGCGCTCGGGCGCGCGAGCGCGGCCGCCAGCGTGCCCGCGAGTAGGGCCGCGACGGCGAAGCGCGGCGCGTCCGCGACCGGCACGCCGAGCACGCGCGTCGCGATGCGGCCGAGAATGCGCGCATAGATGCGCTCCCCCTTCTCGGCGCTGGCTGCGGCGAGTCCGACCGCCGCGGGCTCGGCGCGCGGTGTGCGATGGGGGGCATCGTCGACCGGGACGGCTATCCGCACCAGTTCTGGGGCGAGGTGGAGCAGCAGCGAAGTCGCGGTCTCCTCATCGCGCTCGTCGGGACTGGGCGAGACGAGCAAGTCCGTACAATTCACCGCGAGCGCGTCGACGACCCGCACGCGCGCGCGCGCCGTGATCACCGTCGCGAGCGCCTCCAGGTGCGCGTCGTACCGATGCGCCGTCACGAGGACGAACTCATCCACGCCGTGCAACTCCCATTCGGCGAGCAGGTCGTTCAACAGCCGGTGCAGTGTCTTCTTCCGGACCGATGTGGCGCCGAGGGCGCCGGCGGGGGCCGACTCCGTCGTGCCGTAGCTGACGGTCGGCGCGCGCAACACGCCGGAACGCGCGGAAAGGTCGTCCGCGAGGCGGTCGACGATCACCGTATCGGCGCCGGTCGGGAGGTGTGCCCAGCGCATCGTGAGCGCGCCGACCGGCAGCAGCAGGCGCGCGTCGGCGCGCAATTCGGTGGCGAGCGCGCCGGGGGTGAAGTCTGCGACGCGTCGGACCGACGAGCGTGCCGACGTGGGCGGCGGCTCATCCGGCGCGACGTCCGGTCCTGCGTCCATCAGAGCGGCGGATGAGCGAGCGGCGGGAGGGACGTCGCGGGCAGCTGGCGGACGTCGGCGTCGGCGTTCTGCAAGCCGTCGCGGTGCTGGGGGCGGCGCTCTGGTTTCGGAACGCCTCCGAACGCTATGCGGTCCTCGCCGTGGTCGCCAGCATCGCCGCGCTCGCCCTGCGTTGGAAACGGCCGCGGTTCGGGCCGGACGCGGTGCACCAGCGCGAGATCGATCGTGGGACCGCCGTGCTGTTCGCGCTCGCCTCGTTCCTCGTCGCCACGCCGGCCGTGCAGGTCGCGCGCGCGCGCGCCACGCATCCCGAGAACGCCGCGGTGGCCGCCGTGGCCGCTGCCGTCGCGCCAACCCTCGCGACGCTCGAGCGCACGGCGCGAACCGCGCTCACGCGTGCCGCGCGGGCCGGGGGGAGTCCGCGCGCGGTGTTCGAGGCGCTCGCGCCGCTCGCGGATTCGGGCGATGCACGGCGCGGTGAACGCGCCGTCGCGGTGCTCGACGCGCGCGGCACGCCGCTGGGCTGGGCGGGAACGTGGCGCGTCCGCCCCGATTCGCTCGACGCGGGCGTGCGCACGGGTGTCGTGGGCTCGCCGTTCTACGTGGTGCTGTACGCGACCGCATCGGGCGGCGGTCGACGCGCGGTGGCTGCGACCGTGCTGCACGCCGAGCCGCCGGCAGACGTCCTCGCGCGCGCGCTCGACGCGGCCGTGTTGCGGGAGAGCGGGTTGCGTGGACTGGAGGTGCGCGCGCTCGAGCCGTCGGGGTCGAGTGCGAACGGGGCGCCGACGGTGGGTCCGGAGTGGTGGACAATGACCGTGCCGGGCTCGGCGGCGCGCCTCGCCCTCCGTGCCGTGCCGCCCGACCCGGCCGCCGTGCGTGCGCAGCTCCTCGACGACGCGCGTCGCGTGGCCGCGCCGGGCGTGACCCTGATGACGATGCTCGCCGCGGCCGCGCTCTGGCGCCTCGGCGCGCGCACCCGCCTGTCGCGCGCGTCGGCGTCGACCGCCGGCCTCGCACTCCCGCTGGTGGTGCTCGCCCTCACGCCGCTCGGCGCGCTCTCCAACGCGACGCGGTTCTTCGATCCCGCCGTGTACTTCTCGCCGATTGGAGGCGCGCTCACGTCGACCGTCGGCGCGCTCGCCGCGACGGGTGCGGTCGCACTTCTCGCGGTCGCCACGGCCTGGCACGGCACGGAGGCAGCCGGGCGCGACCGGTGGCGAGGGACGTTGCGCGCGTACGGGGGGGCGTTGGCCGGCGCGGTGGTGTTCGTACTCGGAGCGCACGTCGTACGCGATCTGGCCCGCGGCATCAGCCCGCCCCCGGGTGGCGCGACGCCCGGGCTGTTCATCGCGTGGCAGGGCGCGTTCTGCCTGCTCATCGCCGCCGTCCTGCTCTGGGTGGTCGGGCTCGTGCGTCCGTTGCGCGAGCGGTTCACGCGCGGCGAAGTCGGGCCGTACGCGTCGCTTTTCGTCCTCGCCGGACCGATCGTCGCGGCGGTCGTCGCCGTCGTCGGGGCCACACAGTGGAGCGCGCCCGACGGCTGGCCGACGTGGTATCCCGCGCTCTGGGCGATCCCGGCGGCGCTGGTCGTCCTGGCGCGCGCGAATCGCGCAGTGATCCCTGCCGCGATCACGGTCGCCGGCCTCGGCGCGAGCACGCTCGTCTGGGGCGCGACCATGGAGCGTCAGGTCGCGCTTGCCGAACGCGACGTGCGCGCGCTCGCCATGCCCGATGCGGACGCGCTCACACTGCTGGCGCGGTTCGGCCGGACGCTCGCGACCGACCCGGCGCCCGCGGGCGACCCCGCCGGCGCGGCGCTCCTGCGGCGCTACGCGCTCTCCGCGCTCGCCGCGGCCGGCTATCCCGTCTCGATCGCGCGGTGGGACACGGCGTCCGTGCGCGACGCGACCGCGACCGACACGACGACCCGGCGGGCCATGTCGCCGCTCGAACACGTCGGCTTCGTCCTGTGGGGCGTCGATACGACGGCGGTCGTCGGCGCGATCCGAGAGGCCGCGGCGACGCACGCCGCGGTGACGCGCGCGATCGCGGCAGATCCGGGCGCGGCCACGCTGCTCGCCGTGCCGCAACGTGATGGGCGCATCGCGACGGTCACGCTCTTCCCGCGCGCGCAGTTCGTGACTATCGACCCGCTCGACGTGCTGCTCGCCGGTGGGCAGACACGCGTCGACGAGCCGCCCTACCTCCTGTCGCTCCTGCACGAGGGGCGGCGCGTGAGCCCGATGGGCGCGACGCGGCCCGAGGGCGTCCGCCCGCCGCCGAACGCGCGGCCGGTGCCGCTGCGCTGGACGCGCGGCGACGAAATCGCGCACGCCGAAGCCGAGGTGCTCCTCCCGGACGGCCCTGCGGCCGCGCACGTCGAAGTGATGCTCGGGTCGCTCGGCGTACTCGCCGAACGCGCGGCGCTGCTGGTCTTCGGCAACCTGCTCGTGATCGGCGTGCTCTGGTGGCTCCCGTCACTCGATGCGGCGCGCTGGCCGCGGCCGCGCCGCGGTTGGCAGTACTGGATGCGGAGCTACCGCGCGCGCCTGACGGCGGCGTTGTTCGGCTTCTTCGCGGTCCCGACGCTCGTCTTCGCGGCGTGGACGTTCGCGCAGCTGCAGGCGGGCGACCGTGAGGCGCGCACCCAGCTCGTGCGCGAGACGCTGCGGGCCGCGATGGCGGACGGCGCGCTGAGCGCGGGCACGAGCGTGCTGCCGCCGGTGGCCGCGCGCCTCGGCGCGCCGCTGCTCGCCTACGAGCGCGGCGTGCTCACTGCGGCGAGCGAGCCGGCGCTCGTGCCGCTCGCGCCGCTCGGTCGCCTCATGCCGGTCGCCGAGATGCTGAGCGTCGCCGTGGGCGACGAACTCACCGCGACGATCGACGGTCCGGCCGCGCTCGGCCGCGCGCTCATCGGGTTCCGCGCGGGGCTGACGACCGACGGTCGGCGGGTGATTCTCGCCACGCCAGCGCGCAGCGACGACGTGCTGCTGGACCAGCGGCGGCGAGACCTCGGGTTCCTCGTCCTGCTCGCGGCGATGACGGGTGCGCTCGCGGCCCTCTGGCTGAGCGGCGTCGCGGCGCGCCAACTCGCGCGACCGGTGGGATCGCTGCGCCGCGCCGCGGTCGCGCTGGCCCGCGGCAAGCCGGGACTCTCCGAGTCGGACCCGGCGAGCCTCGGGCGCGGGGCGCACCGGGTCGCGGCCGCACTCCATCGCGAACCGCCGGCAGAATTCCGCCCGGTGTTCGGCGCGTTCCGGCACATGGCCTCGGAACTCGACGCGAGTCACGTCGAACTCGAGGCGGCGCGCCGCCGCACCGGCGCCGTACTACGCGACGTGGCGAGCGGTGTCATCGCGGTCGACGCGGCGGCCTGCGTCACCGTCGCGAACCCGCGCGCCGCGGCCCTGCTCGGCCGCCCGCTCGAGGTCGGCCGCCCGCTCGATCTGCTCGTCCCGCCCGAGATCGCCGGGCCGATGCGAGAGTTTCTCGCCGACGCGGCGGCTGGCGTCTCTCCGGAGGGCCCGGACGGTCGCGACGTGGCGTTCGAGGTGACGCTGCGCGGCCGACAACTCCGGGCTCGGCTCACCACGCTCGGTGCGGTGCCCGGCACGACCGGAGTTTCGGGTCTCGACGCGGTGGAGCTCGTGCGTGCGGCGCAGGGCGCGGTGCTCACCCTCGACGATGTGACCGATCTCGCGCACGCGCAGCGCGCGCTCGCGTGGGGCGAGATGGCGCGTCAGGTCGCGCACGAGATCAAAAACCCGCTCACCCCCATCCGGCTGGGCGTGCAACTCCTGCGACGCGCGTACCGCGACGGACGCGGCGACTTCGGCGTGCTGCTCGAGGCGAACGCCGAGCGGGTGTTGGCGGAAATCGACCGGCTGGACGAGATCGCGCGGGCGTTCAGCCGTTACGGCACCACGCCGGCCCACGCTCCGGCGCCCGAACCGGCCGACGTTGCCGCGATCGCGCGCGACGTGGTCGCACTCGAGCGGCTCGGGACCGCGGAGGGCGCGGGGCAAGCGGAGGCCGTGGACGGCGGTCACGTGCAGTGGGAGCTCGACGCGCCGGATCGGGCGTCGGCGTGGGCGCGCGACGGCGAGCTGCGCGAGGTGGTGCTCAACCTGCTCGAGAACGCGCGGCTGGCCGGCGCACGGCGTGTGCAGGTCACCGTCGCACCGGCCGCGCGCAGCGGCCACCACGACGGCGCCGGCGTCGTGCTCTCGGTTCGCGATGACGGCTGTGGGATAGCGCCCGACGTGCTGCCGCGCATCTTCGATCCGCACTTCTCGACGCGGACGAGCGGCAGCGGGCTCGGCCTCGCGATCGCGCGCCGGCTCGTCGACGGATGGGGTGGGCGGATCGCGGCCGAGAGCGTGGAGGGGGAAGGAACGACCGTGACCGTGGCGTTGCGGGCAGCCGACGGGCCGGCCTAGACTGCCCGCGCCGACCCACGCGACGACGATGCCTCCTGCCCCCTCCCCGCGCTTGCCACCGCACCTGGCGTCGTGGCAGTTACCGCCGGGCTGGGCGTGGGGGAGTGACGCGCGCGAGGAGCAGTACCGGCACTACCAGGAGATCATCGACGCGCTCGGGCGGTCGCTGTCGCTCGTAACCGCGCCCGATCCGGCGCACGCGCCGTGGCTGCTGGCCGAGGCGCGCGCGCTGGCGCACCGCAGTCACCCGACGGTGCCGACGACGTATCACTACTGGGTGCCGGCGCGCGAGCCGCGACGCGGGCCGGGGTACCTGCGCCGCTGGATCGGCGGAGAGCCGCTCCACCAGCGTGTCGGGCGCCACGGGCCAGAGGGGATCCCGGCGGTGCTCCGGCTGCTGCGCGAGGCCGGCGCGGTGGTGTCGTACCTGCACGACAGCGGCGGGCCGCACGGGGCGGTGTCGCCGAGCACCCTGTGGCTGACCTCGTCCGGCCGGCTGTGGCTGTTGGGGTGGCAATGGGCCGTCCCGCGCGATCGCGTCCCCGCGGCGATCTCGCCCGACCCGGTCACGATTCCGCGGGCGCCGGAGGAGCGTGGCCGGTGGGCGCCCACCGTGAGCACCGACCAGTGGCAGCTGGCGGCGGTGGCGTTCTTCGCGCTCACCGGCGAACTGCCGCCGGCGGACGACGTGCCGCCCGTGCGCCTGCTGCGTCCCGAGTGTCCGGCGAGCGCGGCCGACGTGATCGAGCGGGCGCTCGACCCCGACCCGACGCGCCGGTTCGCGTCGGTCGCGGCGATGGTGCGCGCGCTCGACCGCGGCATCGCGGTGCGGCCGACGCCCATCGTCGCGACCGAGGGCGCGACCGACGAGACCGTCGCGCTCACGGCCGAAGCGCGGCTGCGCTGGGCCACCGGCGACGACTACGAGACGCTCGCACCGTTAGGCGCCGGCACGTTCGGCTCGGTGTGGCGCGTGCGCGACCTCTCGCTGGGACGCGAGGTCGCGCTCAAGATGCTGCACGCGCACGTGGCGCGCGACGCCGACGCGGTGGCGCGGTTCCGGCGCGAGGCGACGCTCGCCGCGCAGCTCGCGCACCCGGCGCTCGTCCCGATCTTCGACTTCGACTCGCGCGGCGGGGTGAGCTGGTACACGATGGAGCTCGCCGACGGCGGCTCGCTCGCGGAGCTCGTGCGGCGCGCGGGGGCGCGCACGCTCGTCGACGTGGGCGCGCAGATCGAATTCGTGCTCGAGGGGCTCGCCGCGGCGCACGCGATCGGCGTGGTGCACCGCGACCTCAAGCCCGAGAACCTGCTCATCGACCGCTACCGCCGCTGGCGCGTGTCGGACTTCGGCATCGCGAGTGCGTTAGGCGAGGAGGTCACCGGTGCGTCGGGCACCCCGGCGTTCGCCCCGCCCGAGCAGCTGCTCGGCGAGCCGCAGGGCGCGACGGTGGACGTGTTCGCGATGGGCGCGATCCTGTACTACGCGCTCGAGGCGCAGCCGCCGTTCCCCGGGCTCGACGGACCCGCGGTGCTCGCGTCGCAGATGCGCGGCGCACCGCCGCTCGACCGGTTCCCGACCGCGCTCGCCGAGTTCCTGCGACGCGCGCTCGACCCCGAGCCGGAGCGGCGCTTCGCGGACGCGGGGGCGATGCTCGGCGCGTGGCGGCGCATCCGCGCGGCGGCGGAGCGCGTCGAACAGCGCGCGCGCTGGTGGCGGCGCGTGCTGCGGCCCGTATTGCCGGCACGCTCCTGACGCGGCGTCCTCGCGGCGCCGCGACTCGCGCCTACTCGGTCGCGCCGCCCGGCGCGCCGGCGCCACCTTGGGCGACGCGCACGGTCTTCACGTTCGTGAACTCGCGCAGTCCGACCGCGCTCAACTCGCGTCCGTAGCCCGAGCGTTTGATCCCGCCGAACGGGAGCCGCGGGTCCGAGACGACCATACCGTTCACGAACACCGACCCGGCCTCGAGCCCCGCGGCGAACCGCTCGGCCGCGGCCGGATCTTGCGTCCAGACCGCCGCGCCCAGGCCGTACGGAGTGTCGTTGGCGATGGTGAGCGCCTCGTCCGCGTCGGCGGCGCGGAGGACGGCCGCCACGGGCCCGAACGTCTCTTCCTGGGCCGCCGGGGAGGCTCGCGGCACGTCGGCGAGCACGGTTGGCAGATAGTAGAACCCGCCGGCGAGTGCGGCGCCGTCGGGCGCCGCCCCGCCGCAGACCAGACGCGCGCCGGCGTCGAGCGTCCGGCGGACCTGGTCGGCGATGTCGTCGCGGATCTGCGCCGTGGCGAGCGGACCGACCGCCGTCTCCTCGTCGAACGGGTCTCCTACGCGGAGCGCGCGCATTCCCGCCGCGAGCCGGTCGACGAACGCGTCGTACACCGGTTGTTCGACGACGAACCGTTTGGCCGCGATGCACGACTGCCCGTTGTTGATCGTCCGCGCGGTGACCGCGGCGCGGGCGGCCGCCTCGACGTCGGCATCGGCGAGGACGACGAACGCGTCGCTGCCGCCCAGTTCGAGCACGGTCTTCTTGAGCGCGGCGCCCGCGGCCGCGCCGACGGACGCGCCCGCGCCCTCGCTCCCTGTGAGCGTCACGGCCGCGACGCGCGGGTCGGCGATGATCGGCCCCACGCGCGGCGCGTCGACCAGCAGGGTCTGAAAGGCCCCGGCCGGCGCGCCCGCGTCGCGGAACAGCTCGGCGATGGCGAGCGCGCACTGCGGCACGTTGGACGCGTGCTTCAGCAGCCCGACATTCCCGGCGACGAGCGCCGGCGCGGCGAAGCGGATGACCTGCCAGAACGGGAAGTTCCACGGCATCACGGCGAGCACGACGCCTAACGGTTGGTAGCGCACCTGCCCGCTGCCCGAGGCGTCGTCGAAGAGCGTCTCGGGCGCGACGAAACGCGGCCCGTGCTCCGCGTAGAACCGGCAGGCGAGCGCACACTTCGCCGCCTCGTCGCGCGCCGCGCGGATCGGCTTGCCCATCTCGAGCGTCATGAGCCGCGCGTACGCGTCGCGCCGCGCGTCGAGCAGGTCGCCAGCGCGCGCGACGACCGCGGCGCGGTCGGCGGCGGGGACCGTGCGCCACGTCCGCGCGGTCTCGGAGGCCGCGGCGAGGGCGCGCTCGACCGCCGCGTCGTCGTCCGGGGGGAAGGTGCGGACCACCTCGCGGGTGGCCGGGTTGACGGTCGCGATGGGCATGGCGGAGCGCAGTGTGCCTAACGGAGATTAACGGTGCGGCAGCTCGCGCGCGTCCAGACTCCCTTCGCGATGCCACTGCAGCTCGGCGGGCGTGAGCGGGCGGAAGACGAGGTCGAACGCGAGCCAGAGCAGCTCGGTGAAGGGGTACGTGACCACGGGCAGCACGATCATCAGCGCCACGCCCCCGTATTGGATCGCGTCCCACGGCGGCGCCGGCCACGTTGCGAGCAGCACGACGAGCAGCCCCGCCGCGAGCAGTACCTCCGCCGCGATCAGGTTGACCATGTAGGCGCCGATGAAGTAATCGTTCTCGCCGCGGTCGAGCCGGATCCCGCACACCGGACACCCGGCGAGACGCTTGAGCCACGAGCTGCGCACGGGCCCGCCGCCGCAATTGGGGCAGCGTAGGCGCAGCGCCCACCCGACGCGCATCCGCAACTCCCGCCACGTGAAGCCCGGACTCGCGTCCGACGAGGTCGAAGGTGTTGGGAGGGTCACGGGCGGACGGGTCGAAGACGAGTGGGCGGACGGCCACGGGCACACGCTGACGGGCACACGCCGGCAGCCGTCAGCCGGTCGGCGTACTGCGCCCGGCATGCCGAGACCGTCGCGCGGCGGCCGGTGCTCGGCGGCCGGTGCTCCGCGGCCGGTGCTCCGGGGCGGGCACGCGGAGCCGATAGCGGCACGCGGGGTACCGACGCCGGACGCGAACGCCCGGCGATCCTACATTATGCCGCGCTCCCCATCGCACTCCCAAGCGTACCTAATGTTCCGACCGCCCGCTTTCGCCCGCCGCTCGGCCCGCACGCGCCTCACCGCCGCCATCGCCACCGCCGGCGTGGTGCTCGCGGGCGCAAGTTGCCGCGACGTTACGTCGCCCGACCAGGACCCGACCACGGTCGCGTACTCGACCAAGCTCGGCATCCGCCTGAGCGAGTACACGCGGGATACGTCGGGCGTCTACTACCTCGACGTCGCGGTCGGCAGCGGCCCCAAGGCGGTCCCGAAGGCAACGCTGAGCTACTACTACACCGGCTGGCTCCCCGACGGCCGCACCTTCGGAACGAACCAGGGCTCGCAGTCGCCCCTCACGTTCGTGCTCGGCGCAGGACAGGTGGTCCGCGGATTCGACCGCGGCCTGATCGGCATCAACCAGGGCGGCCGCCGACGCCTCATCATCCCGCCGGCGCTCGGCTACGGGGACAAGTCGAGCAACAACACCATACCCGCCGGCTCGGTGCTCATCTTCGAGGTCGACGTCCCGGTAGTCACGCTCCCGACGACGACTACGACGTCCAAGACCCCGAACTGACGTTCACGCCGACCACGCGGGCCGAAGGCAGCCGCGCTGTACGGGCGCGGCGACGCGCCGCCCCACCGCGAAATGTTTTGATGCACCTCGCACGGGCCCACGGCTGTACCGTCGGCCCGTGCTCGCATCCGTCCGCTCCGCCGCCGTCCGCGGCATCGAGGCCTTCGAGGTCACCGTCGAAGTGCACGCCGCACTCGGCCTCCCTCAACTCACGGTCGTCGGCCTCGCGGCCAGCGCCGTCAAGGAAGGGCGCGAACGGGTCGTCGCCGCCCTCGCGAACAGCGATCTCCCCCTTCCGCCGCGCCGAACGACCGTCAACCTGAGCCCGGCCGACATCCCGAAGAGCGGCTCGGGCTTCGACCTCCCGATCGCACTCGGCGCGCTCGCCGCCACCGGCCTGCTCAACTCGGCGGCCCTCGCCGGCGTGGTGGCAGTCGGCGAACTCGCCCTCGACGGCTCGCTCCGTCCAGTCCGGGGCGTCCTCCCCGTTGCCCTCTGGGCCGCCGACGCGGGCCACTCCCTGATCGTTGCGCCGGGCAACCTCGCGGAGGCCGCACGCGTCGAGAATGTCGCGGTGTACGCGCCAGCCACGCTCCGCGAACTCCTGGCCGCGCTCGACGCCGGCCGCCTGCCGCACAGCACGCCCCCGGCTGCGTCGACCACGCGCAGCGCCCCCCACGGCGACGACTTCGCCGACGTCGTCGGCCAGGACACCGCCAAACGCGCCCTCGAGATCGCCGCGGCAGGCGGCCACAACCTCGCGCTCGTCGGTCCGCCCGGGGCGGGGAAGACGATGCTCGCGCGCCGACTCCCCACAATTCTTCCCCCACTCACGGACCGCGAAGCGCTCGAAGTCCTCGCGATCCGCTCCGTCGCTGGTCTCACCGGCGCAATCGACGCGACGCCCGAACGCCCGTTCCGTTCCCCGCACCACACGATCTCGACCGCCGGACTCGTCGGCGGCGGATCACCGCCCCGACCCGGCGAGGTCTCGCTCTCCCACCTCGGCGTCCTCTTCCTCGACGAGTTGCTCGAGTTCCCCCGTCACGTCCTCGACAGCCTCCGCCAGCCACTCGAGGACGGCACTGTCGCCCTCTCCCGTGCCACCGCGACCGTCACGTACCCGGCGCGATTCACTCTCGTCGCGGCGATGAATCCGTGCCCGTGCGGCCGCGCCGGCGAGCCAGGCGCGGTGTGCACATGCGTTCCCGCCGACGTCGAACGCTACGCCGCCCGCCTCTCGGGCCCACTCGCTGACCGCATCGACATGCACGTCCGCGTCGGCGCCGTGCCCCCGCGCGCCATCGGCGTGCGCACACTCGGCGAACCGTCCAGCGCCATCCGCCCACGCGTCGCCGACGCGCGGATCCGCCAGCGCGCGCGCTACCGCACGCTACCCGGCATCACGACCAACGCGGGCGTCGCCGGTCGCTGGCTCGACCGCGAATCGGCTGTACACCCCGACGCCCGCGAACTGCTCGTCGCGGCCGCCGACCGTCTCGGGCTCTCCGCGCGCGCCTACTTTCGCGTGCTGAAGGTCGCGCGCACCATCGCCGATCTCGACGACGTGCCCGCGATCGGACCGGCCCACGTCGCCGAAGCCCTCCGGTACCGAACCCCGACGCCGCGACCGGCGGCCAGCGCCCGCGAGCCCGCGTTCGCACTTGGGTGATCCGCACGCCGACGCTCCGCCACCCCGCGCGCCCACGACCCGCGCGGTTACGAGCCGCGCGGTTACGACCCGCACCGCTACGTTGGAGCGCATGACGTCCCGACGCGCGATCTACCCACGCCCCGCCGCCCGCCGCGCGCGCTGATGTTCGGCTGCCTGCGCCGACTTGGCTGCCTCGCCGTCCTCGCCATCCTGGCCGCGCTGTTCATCACGCGCGACACCTGGCGCCCGCTGGTCGCCCGCCTCGACGGACGCGCCGACGCGCGCCGGGCCGACACCCTCGCGACGTGGCAACCGGTCGACCAGGCCAGCGCCGCACGCGGCGAACGCGCGGTGCGCACCCTCGCGGCGCCGCGCGGCCCGGTGTACGTCAACCTGCGACCCGGCGAGCTCGCGTCGTACGCGTTCCTCTCGCTCTCGGACGCGCTCCCCGCCGCCCTCCGCAACGCGCAGACCAGCGTCGTCGGCGACCGCATCCAGCTCCGCTCGGTCGTCTCGCCAGCCGACTTTGCCGGAATCCTCGGCCCCGCGGTCCGCGCCCTGCTTCACGAGCGCGACACGCTCCGGCTCGGCGGCACGCTCGACGTCCTCCGGCCGGGAATGGCCCAGTTCCGCGTGCGCGACGTCCAGATCGGCACGGTGCCCGTTCCCACCCCGCTCATCCCCCGCGTGGTCGCCCGGTTTCACAAAGGCGACAACCCGTCCGGCGTGTCCCCCGACGCCGTGCCCGTCCAGTTGCCGCCGTACATCGGCGACGTCCGCGTCGGGCGCGGCCGCATCACGCTCTACAAGGCGACGCCGTGACCGCACGCGCCGAAGGCGCCGTGCGGAGCGCGGCGACCCACCACTCGGCTTCCCGCTGACATGTCCCGGCGCATCCTCGTCGTCGACGACGAACCCGGCATTCGCACCGCACTCGGCCAGCTCCTCGAGTACGAGGGGTACGACGTGCGAACCGCGCCGACCGCCGCGGACGGCATCACCGAGTATGAACGCTTCCGTCCACACCTCGTCTTCCTCGACATCAAGATGGCGGGGATGGACGGACTCGACGCGCTCCGCCGCCTTCGTCAGCTCGACCCGTCCGCCGTGGTCGTGATGATCAGTGGCCACGGCACGATCAAGACGGCGGTCGAAGCGACGCAGGCCGGGGCGTACGACTTCCTCGAGAAGCCGCTCGACACCGACCGCGTGCTCCTACTGCTGCGGCACGCGCTCGAACACGCCGACCTCGCCGACGAGAATGCGCGGCTGCGCGAGACCCTGCGCGATACGGTCGAGAGCCGCCACGAGATCGTCGGCCGCTCGCGGCAGATCCGCGCCCTGATCGAACAGATCGAACGCGTCGCACCCACCCCCGCGCGGGTCCTCGTGACCGGAGAGAATGGCACGGGCAAGGAGCTCGTTGCCCGCGCCGTGCACAAGAACTCGCCACGCCACAAGAAGCCGCTCATCGAGGTCAACTGCGCCGCGATTCCGTCCGAACTGATCGAGAGCGAGCTTTTCGGCCACGTGAAGGGCTCGTTCACGGGCGCCGTCCAGGACCGTGCTGGGAAATTCGAACAGGCGGACGGCGGCACGCTGTTTCTCGACGAAGTCGGGGACATGTCGCCGGCCGCTCAGGCCAAGGTGCTTCGCGTCCTCCAGGACGGCGTCGTGACGCGTATCGGTGGTTCGCGCACGACCAAGGTCGACGTGCGTGTCGTGGCGGCCACCAACAAGGCGCTCGACGAGGAGATCGCGGCCAACCGATTCCGCGAAGACCTCTATTACCGGCTCAACGTCGTGCCGCTCCATGTCCCGGCACTCCGCGACCGCCGCGAGGACATTCCACTCCTCGTCCGGTACTTCCTGAGCGTGCTCGCCAAGCAGGACGGCCTCCCGCCCAAGGCGATCGACGACATGGCGGTGCAACGACTCGTCGAGTGGGACTGGCCGGGCAACGTCCGCGAACTGCGCAACACCGTCGAGCGCCTCGTGATCCTGGCTCCCGGCCCCGAAGTCACGGCCGCGGACGTCGAACGTCTCGTCGGTCGCCGCAGCGCCGAGGCCGACGTTGGCGCGCTCGGCGACTCCGGCACGTTCGAAGAGTTCAAGCACACCGCCGAACGCGCCTTCCTCCTGGCCAAACTGCGCGAGCACGACTGGAACGTGTCCGAGACGGCCCGCGCCCTCGACATGCCACGCTCCAACGTCTACAAAAAAATCGAGCGCTACGGCCTCAAACGCGAAGGAGCCTGACCCGATGCCCGACCGCGACTGGGACCGCGAACTCGCCGATCTCGACCGGCGCCTCGCCGCGGTGCCCGATCCGCCAGCCGCCGCGGCGCCGAGCGCGGCCGCCCGCGGGACGCCGGCGCCAACTGCGATCGTCGAGCCACCCCGACGCCCCGCCGAGCCTGGCATCGTGTCGGGGCGCGCGCTCGGCGTCCCCGCGGCGCCGGGCCGGCGGTCGTGGCGCGCGCAATTCGCGCTGCTCTTCCGCATCGTTCTGGGCGTCGCGGTCGTCGCGGCGCTGATCTACTGGCCCTACACGTCGCGCTGCGGCATCGAACTCAGCTACTACCTCGGACTCGTCGCGCTGCTCGGCGTCGTCGGAATCGTCACGTCCACGTCCGCCTGGCGACACCGCGCGGCATTCGTCCACCTCCTCGGCCTCGCGATGTTCGCGGGCGCCGTCACGCTCGGCGCCCGCGAAGTCCTGCCGAAGGTCGGCTACGCGATTCCGTCGCTCGCCCACCCCGCGGCGTGGAGCTGCACTCCGTAACCGCGCCCGCGTACCGGCACCCAGCCCCGATGTGGCACGCGACGGAGCGCCGCTTACTCGCGTGAAGAGGACGACTGCGTCGACGCGTTCGGCCGGCCGCGCTTGCTCCAGACGACCACCGAGCCGCAACTCCCGCTGCCAGCAGTCGACTGGAACTGCACCGGCGTGGTCGCGCCGCCGTTGTAGATCTCGACCCCCGCCACGTCGTTCGGGTTCACGAGGTCGTTCAGGCTCGACGCGCCGTCGATGATCGGCATGCCGTCCAGGTAGATGTCCGGCGTGCACCCGCCGCGGCCCTGGACCGCGTAGCCCATCGAACCGTTCGGCACGACGTTCATCCCCGGCGTCATCCGCAGCACGTCGGTGAAGACGATCGCCTGCCGATTGGCGAGCTGTTCCTCGGTGATGTAATGCCCCATGCCGTGCTTCACGCGATCGAGGAAGCCTGTGTAGTCCTTCTCCAGCTTCGTCCGGTCGGCCTTGACCACGACGCCCTCGATCTGCTGCACGCGCTGGTCGAGCGGGATCGCGATCGAGGCGACGCGCGTCGACGAGAGGTTTACCGGAACCCGCTTCGGCGCGTAGCCGATCGCGCGCACCTCGGCGCTGTACGTGCCCGCGGGAAGCCCGCTGAGCGAGAACGTGCCGGTCGACGAGGTCTGCCCTTTCGCGTCGGTACCGTACACCAGGACCGTCGCCCCCGTGACCGGGCGGCCGTCGGGCGTCCGCACCACGCCGGTGAGCCGCGCCTTTCCGCGCGCGACGGTCAGTGGCATGGTCAGCCGCCCTTCGCGCGGCACCGCGGTGTCGGGAAGCGTGACCACAGTCGCCGTGGCCGAATCGCCGAGCAGGAAGTCGCGCCGGACCAGGCGTCCCGCGCTGATCCGGACGTCCACGAGCCCCGTTCGTCGCGAGCGCGCCTCGGCGCTCGCGACGAGATCGACATCGGCGGGCAGTCCGCACACCGTGAATCCGCCGTCCGCGCGCACCACGGCCGGCGCGCGCCGGCTCGCATTGATGAGCGCGCCACCCGAACTCTTCACCTCCTTCCACGTCACGATCACCTTCGCGCCCGGAATCGGCATCCCGCTCTCCGCATCGCGGACGCTCCCGGTGAGCGCGCCCGGCGCCTTCGGCTGGAGCAGCGCCATCAGGGTCTCGTCGGTCGTCCCCGTCGCGCCGCGGCCGTACGGGTTGTTCGCCCCGCAGAGCGCCGGCAGCAACGTCCGCGATCCGGGCACGCCGAAGTCGACCTGCGCGGCCGTATCCGGGAGGAGATCGACGAGTATCGGTCGAACCTCGATGCCGAGCGCGTCGACGTCGGGGTGGAGGAAGCCCGCCACGTACCGGCCCGGCGCCAGCCCGGGAAGCCGGTAGCGGCCCGTCGAGTCGGTCTCTGCGGAGTACGCCCGAGCCCGGTCCGCCTCCCCCACGAACTGCACCGTCGCGCCGGCCAGCGGCGCGCCGGACAGCGAGTCGTAGACGACGCCGAACGCGGCCATCGTGCGCCCGGCCCGTGGCGCGGCCGCGGCCGCAGCGGCCGGCGGCGCATCGTCCGTCGCGCCCGCCGTGGGACGTCCGGTGTTGCGCGGTGGCTGCGTCGTCGCGCCGCCGATCGCGCCGGCTTTCGGCCGTGCCTGGGCGAGTGCGGGCCCGGCTGCGGCGAGCACGGCGACGAGTGCCGACGATCGCCGCGCCCAACTCACGGGGCGCGACTGCGGAACGCGAACAGAGGCGCGAGGGAAGCGGAACACGATGCGCTGAGCGGGAGGAAGCTGAGGAGGAACTCGGCGGGCGGGCGGTGCCGCTCTCCGTACTGGCGCGGGCCGGAATCGTTCCGCCCGACGCCCGCGCCGGCCAGGCCCGGCGCCGGTGGCTCGCGCGGCGATCGGTCGGCCCGGTACTCTGGTGCGCTCAGCGCATCGTCCAGATCAGGACCGCGCCGCAACTGACGGGGCCGCCCGTGAACGAACCTCCGGTGCCCGTGATGTTGTACTGCGCGGGAACCGTCGCGCCGCTTCCGTACACCTCGATCGCCTCGACCGCCTGCGCCGGGACGATATCGTCGATGTCGTTCGCGCCGCCACGGATCAGACTGCCGTCGAGCCAGACATTCGGGATGCATCCTCCCCGCCCGCGCAACACGTTCCCGCGCGCGCCGCGCGGGATGACGTTGAGCGACGGCGTGCCGCGGACCACGTCGGTCAGCTCCAGCGCGTGTCGCGCCTCGATCTCCGCCGCGGTGAAGTAGCGCCCCTGCCCGGTACGTCGACGCGCCGCGAACGCTTCGAGAAAGCGGCTGCGCGCCGTACCCGAACCGATCACGTTGATCCGGTCCAACTTCGGGACGGCCTTGCCGAGCGCCACGCGCACCTCGGCCGTCTGCCCGCTGGCGAGGTCGACCGGTGTGTGTGACGGCTCGAGGCCGATACCGCGCACGTCGACGGTGAACGTGCCCGACGGCAGGTCGGCGAGCGCGTAGCGGCCGTCGTCGCCGGACGTGGTGCTGGCATCGGTGCCCCAGACGCGGACGCGCGCGCCGCGCACCGGCTGAGCGTCGGGGCCGAGTATGCGGCCCACGAGGCGCGCCGTCCCGGGCGCCGGGCGGGGGAGTCCGCCGCGCTCCGCCTCGTCCGCCGAGTCGGGGGCGGTCCCCCGCGCCGACGCCGGTGCGGAGGCCACGGGTCCGAGCGAGAACCGCTGGACGGCGAGGCCGTGCGCGGGCGCGGTGATCTCGACCAGGCCGCTCGTCGCACCGGGGGCTGACGCGCTCGCCGCGATCGGGCCGTCTGATGGCACGCCGCACACGAGGAAGCCGCCGTCCGCGCGTACGGTCGTCGGCACGCGGCGCGTCTCGCGCTGCACTCCGCCGCGCCCGAGCGATAGCTCCTGCCACGAGAGGACGACGGTCGCGCCCGCGACCGGGTTGCCGGTCGACGCGTCGCGCACGATCCCGGCGACGGCGCCGGACGAATCGCCCGGCGCCGTCGGGGGACACACGGCCGCGCGCACCGCTCCCGGGCCCGGGACCGCGAGCGTCACCGCTGGCAGCGGTCGCCCATCGGCGACGACCGTCACCGGCCTGATCTCGACCGCGAGCAAGTCGAGCGTGGGATGGAGAAAGCCGAGCAGGTACCGACCCGGCGCGAGCGAGTCGATCTGAAAGTCGCCGGCCGAATCGGTCGTGGTCGTCCGCGCGATGGCCGGGTTGTCGGCACGAACGGCCTGGACGATCGCGCCGGCGAGCGGGGCGCGCGCGAGCGAGTCGAACACGACGCCGCGAACCGCGACGGGCACCGCGGGTGAGGCCGCGGACGCGGGCGTCACGGCGCGCGGGGTGGCGGGAGGTTGGGCGTACGCGAGTCGGGCGGTCGCGGCGCTGATCGCGACGAACGACCGTGCAACGAGAACGGCGGGGCGAGGCGTCGGCATGGCGGGGGCACGACGGTCGTGGAGCGCGAAGGGCGGCGGGCCGGGCGGGTGGCGCGCAGGTGCGCTCCAATGTGGCGACCCGGTGCGTGCCGTCAATCGGCCGCCGCGTGCAACGGGCGGCGCGGTGCGGCGGGTAGATTCCCGCCCCGCTCCCCCTCGCTCACGATCCGTTTGCCGTCCGCGCGCATGCCTGCTTCTCCAGATCAGCTCTTCAACAACTTCATCGCGGGCGCGTGGGTCGCCCCATCGACCGGCGAGTATTTCGAGAACCGGAACCCCGCCGATACGCGCGACCTCATCGGGCGCTTCCCCCGCTCCGGAGCGGACGACGTCGCCCGGGCCGTGGCAAGCGCGCGCCGAGGCTTTGAGGAATGGCGCCGCACGCCAGCGCCCGCGCGCGGCGACGTGCTGCGCCGTGCGGGTGACCTGCTCGTCGCGCGCAAGGACGAAATCGCCGACCTGATGACACGCGAAATGGGAAAGCCGCTCACCGAGACGCGCGGCGACGTGCAGGAAGGCATCGACACCGCGTACTACGCCGCGACCGAGGGCCGGCGCCTGTTCGGTCACACCGTGCCGAGCGAGCTGCGGAACAAGTGGGCGATGACGTACCGGCGACCGATCGGCGTGTGTGGCATCATCACGCCGTTCAACTTCCCGCTCGCGATCCCGACCTGGAAGCTCTTTCCCGCGCTGCTGTGCGGCAACGCGTGCGTGTTCAAGCCCGCGGAGGACGTGCCGCACACCGGCCACGTGTTCGTCGAGGTGCTACTCGAGGCGGGGCTCCCGCCCGAGGTCATCCAGCTCGTCCACGGGGAAGGCGACGTGGGCGCGGCGATCGTCGCTCACGACGGCGTCGACGCCGTGTCGTTCACCGGGTCGACCGAGACCGGCTCCCGCGTCGGAGAGGCGTGCGGGCGCACGCACAAACGTCTGTCGCTCGAGATGGGCGGCAAGAACGCGCAGATCGTGCTCGACGACGCGGATCTCGACCTCGCGCTCGAAGGGGTGCTGTGGGGCGCGTTCGGTACCACGGGGCAGCGCTGCACGGCGACCAGCCGGCTCGTGCTGCAGCGCGGTATCCACGACCGGTTCGTCGAGCGGCTCGCCGAGCGGGCGCAGGCCCTCGTCCTCGGAGACGGTCGCAAGCCGGGCACCGACGTCGGCCCGCTCATTCACGAGGCGTCGCGCGCGAAAGTCGAGGAATACGTCGCGATTGGCCGCGACGAGGGTGCGACCCTCGTCACCGGCGGGCGGCGTGCCGACGCTGACGCGCTGTCCCACGGCTGGTTCTACGAGCCGACGATCTTCACCGGCGTGCGGCCGGGGAGCCGACTCGAGCAGGAGGAGATCTTCGGGCCGGTGCTTTCGGTCGTGCGCGTCGATTCGGCGGACGAGGCGTTCCTGGTCAACAACGACGTGAAGTACGGCCTCTCGTCCAGCGTCTACACCCGCGACCTGGCACTCGGCTTCCGCGCGCTGCAGGACCTCGACAACGGCATCACGTACGTGAACGCGCCGACCATCGGGGCCGAGGCGCACCTGCCGTTCGGCGGCGTGAAACAAACTGGTAACGGTCACCGCGAGGGCGGCTGGGAAGTGTACGAGTTCTACTCCGAAACCAAGGTCGGCTACGTCGATTACTCGGGCACGCTACAGCGCGCGCAGATCGACAACTACCTCGGCACGCCGGACTGACCGTCCCGGATGGCGCGTCTCGGGATGCCGCTTGCACGCTGTCAAGCCGATCGATTTTATTTCCGTCATGCGTAGTCGACGCGCGCCACGGCGCGCTGGCCGCGCGTGTCCCGCCTGCCACCCGCCCACCTCGCCGTAATGGATCTCGGGACCGGGGCCGATTTGCCGTATCCGGGCGCCGCTTCGTCCCCCGCCTCACAGCCGAGCGCGGCGGCGTGGTGTTCAGACGCCGATCGCGCGTTCGCGCTTGAGCGCGTGAACCGCCGGCCGCGCCTGCGCGTGTTCGGCTGGTTCTGGGAGTGGGCGAAGGTCTGCTCGCTCGCGGTCCTGCTCTTCCTCTTCGTCCGCGCGTTCTTCGTCGAGGCGTACAAGATTCCGAGCGGGAGCATGGAGCGCACGATTCTCGTCGGCGACTTCCTGCTCGTCAACAAGCTCGGGTACGGCGCCGAGGTGCCGTTCACCAAGCACCACCTGCCGCGCCTCCAAACGCCCGCACGCGGCCAGGTCATCGTGTTCACCTGGCCGAAGGACCCCGAGAAGAATCTCGTGAAGCGGATCATCGGCGTGGCCGGCGACACGCTCGCGATGCGCGCCGGGACGCTGCTCGTGAACAACGTCCCGCGCACCGAGGCGTACGTGGAGCACACCGAGCCCGGATCCGACCCGGCCGCCGCCGACTTCGAGTGGCAGACGCACTTCGCGGTGCGGACGGCCGCCGCGGCGCCTGTCGCTCGGTCGCCGCTCCGCGACGGCCCGCGCACGCCGCTCGCGCCGCTCTCCGATCCGACCGCGCACCCGTCGCGCGACAACTGGGGTCCGCTCATCGTGCCCGCCGGCCACTATTTCGTGCTCGGCGACAACCGCGACAACTCGCTCGACAGCCGTTACTGGGGGTTCGTGGCCGATTCGCTCGTGATTGGCCGCCCACTGTTCGTCTACTACAGCTATACGCCCGACACCACGACGTCCCTCGCCTGGGCGACGCGGGTGCGGTGGCGACGGATCTTCACGCGGGTTCAGTGAGATTGAGCCGTTCCGCCGCGCTTTTCCGCATTCTCTAAGTGGGACGAGCCGGCGGCCGCAGCCGATTGCACCACGACGTAGTTCGACCGCACCTCGCAGTACCGCCTCACCCGTAGTCCAGCCGTACACGCCGTCCCCCTTCCCGGCGGCGTGCCGGCGTTCGGTGCCGCCACGGCCGAACACCGGGTCGTCCCCGCACGACACCCGAACGCGCACCCCCCCGCGCGTCACGGGCGGAGCAACGCGGCAGTCAGGAGCGAGCAGATGGGCGTTTCTACCGTACCCCGTAAAGCGCGCACGTCTGACGAGGGATCCCTCGATCAGTACCTGCGCGACATCAGCGTCTATCCGCTGATCAGTCGCGAGCGAGAAGCCGAACTCGCGCGCCGCATCCGACACGGCGACCAGGGCGCACTCGACGCGCTCGTGCGCGCGAATCTGCGCTTCGTCGTTTCGGTCGCGAAGAAGTACCAGCACCAGGGCGTGTCGCTCTCGGACCTCATCAACGAGGGCAACCTCGGGCTGATCCGCGCGGCGCACAAGTTCGACGAGACGAAAGGGATCAAGTTCATCTCCTACGCCGTGTGGTGGATCCGTCAGGCGATCCTCCAGGCGCTCGCCGAGCAGAGCCGGATCGTGCGCGTACCGCTCAACCGCGCCGGCGCGCTCCACCGGATCGGCCGCCGCGCCAACGCGCTCCAGCAGGAGCTCGGGCGCGAGGCGACGCACGCCGAAATCGCCGAAGGGATGGAACTGTCCGAAGAGGAGGTCGCGAAGACGGTCGCGATCTCCCAGGGGCACCTGTCGCTCGACGCGCCACTCGCGCCGGGCGAGGACACGCGCCTCCTCGACTACCTCGCTGACGAGGACAGCGCGGGCCCCGACGAGCAGATGTTCGAGCGCGCGCTCACGGAGGCCGTCGACGAGTCGCTCGCTACGCTCAAGGAGCGCGAGTCGAAGATCCTCCGTCTCTACTTCGGCCTCGACGGCGGCGAACCGATGACCCTCGAGGACATCGGCGTCCTGCTCGGCGTCACGCGCGAGCGCGTGCGCCAGATCAAGGAGAAGGCGATCTCGCGGCTGCGCCACCAGTCGCAGGCCCGCGGGCTGGCGAGCTTTCTCGGTTAGCGCCGGGCCGCCGCGGCGTCGTTCCGCGCCGCGGCGCTACGGCGCCGCGTATCGCGCGAGCGCGGCGACCTTGAGCAGACGGTACGCGAGCGTCGCCTGACCGTCCACCGTGAGCTGCCCCTCCCACGTGACCGTGCCCGTCGGCGTGACCTCGGTGGCCACGCCGACGTAGCCGTACCCGATGAACGTGTGCCCACTCGCGAGGCGCTGCACCGAGCCCACGAGCGGGGTGAAGATCGCGGGCTGGTGCCGGAATTCCCACACGAGCGTCGCCGTGTGCGCGGCGAGGTCGAGCCGATACTCGGCCGCGCGCGTCGCTTGCGGCGCGTGAATGGTGCCGTTGTCGTAGAGGAGCAAGTCGCCATCGGGGAGCATGCGGGCGAAATGCTGCCCGCCGAAGCCGCCAAGCGGGTCGTTGACGAAGGTGAACTGGTTGTGCGCGCCCCCGAGCCGCCACACGAACTGACCCGTGGCCGGGTCGATTTTCGAGACCTCGTCGAAGTTGCGCCACGAGACGATCAGGCCGCCGTCGCGGTCGACGTCGATCGAGTTGGGATGGTCGAAGTCCAGGACGTTGGGTTCGGGGTCGATCCAATCGGCGACGGTGAAGTGGTCACGCGCGACGAACACCGGCGTGGCGACGCCCTGCGCGTTCAGCCGGAAGATCTCATGGCCCGCCACCGCCGCGTTCGTCGCGCGGCCGCGTGCGGAAAGATCCATCGTGGCCGTGTCGAAGCCGAACACGTACGACGACCCGCCCGCGCCGGCGCCGAGCCGGAGTTCGTGCACGTCGGTGGAGTAGCCCGTCGGCGCCGCCCACTGCCGGACGAGCGTGCCCGAGGGCTGCACCTCCGCGAAGTAGCCGGTCGGAGACGTCGCGCCGGCAGCGCCGCCGAGAAACAGGGTGATGTCGCCGTTGGGCTGCTGGTATGCGTTGTTGCCGCCGACGAGCCCGGGGAACGCGCGGTACCACGCCACGGTGCCGGTCGAATCGAACGCGACCGCGTAGGACGTGTCACCGAGGGTGACCGCGGTCAGCACGTACCCGCGGCTGGCGTGGCCTGCCGTGGTCGTGAGTCGCACGCGACGCACGATGTCGGGGACGGCCGCGGTGTTGATCGCGGTCACCGGCGCGGACGTGTCGGCAACGCCGGCGCGCATCGCGACCACCTGCGCCCGCACCGTGGCGCCAGGCGGGACTGCGAGGATCGGAACGTTCGCCGTGTCCGCGGCGGTGACCATCGGCGTGGTCTGCTCGCCGCCGGCGCCCACGCGGTAGAGCACGCGCACCGAGTCGGCGCGCGTGACGTCGACGTGCACCCACAGCTCGAGCGCGTTGCTGGCGTCAGCAAGCAGAGCGACGGTGTCGACCGTGGGACGCACGCGCGCGACGGGTGCGACCGCCGTCGGGGAGGCGCGATCGGTGCAGCCGATCGCGAGTGCGGCGGCGGCCGCGAGGGTGAGGAGGCGACGCACGTGTGGTCCGGGCGTGCGAACGGCGCGGCGTCGCGGGGCGCGGCGGCCGGGGGTCGTTCGGGGGTGCAGCGTAGACGCCCCAGCGCGACCGGATGTTAAAGCGCGCCCAACTCTCCGCGCCCGAACGAGTTAGCTTGTGGGCTGCCGCAGCCGTGCGCGTATGCCGCGCGGCCCGATCGTATCTGTCCGCGACGTGATGGCCCAGACGTACTCGTTCGACGTGACCACCGGGGTCGACCTGCAGGAAGTCGACAATGCCGTCAATCAGGCGCAGAAGGAGATCGCGCAGCGCTACGACTTCAAGGGGTCGAAGGCCGCGATCGACTTCCAGCGCGCGGAGAGCACGCTCGCGCTCGTCGCCGACAGCGATTTCCAGATGACCGCGCTGTTCGACGTGTTGCAGGCCAAGCTCATCAAGCGCGGCGTGCCGGTGAAGAACCTCGACATCGGCAAGATCGAGCAGGCGGGCGGCGACACCGTCCGCCGCGAGGTCAAGCTCAAGACCGCGCTCGACTCCGACACGGCCAAGAAGGTGGCGGCCGCGGTGAAGGAGGCCAAGCTCAAGAAGGTGCAGGCGAGCATCCAGGCCGAGCAGGTGCGCGTGACCGCGCCCGACAAGGACGACCTGCAGGCGGCGATCCAGCTGCTGCGGAAGGGCGACTTCGGCGTCGAGCTGAAGTTCGGCAACTACCGGTAGGCCGCGGACCCGCGAATGTTAGGCGTCAAGGTCGCCCTGCTCACGCTCGGCTGCGACAAGAACACCGTCGACTCGGAGCGCTACCTCGCCGAGCTCGTCGCGCACGGCGCCACGCCGACGGGCGACCCGAGCGAGGCCGAGGTGATCCTGGTCAACACGTGCGGCTTCATCGACGCGGCCAAGCAGGAGAGCATCGACGCGCTCGTCGGCGCCGGGCGTCTCAAGGTCGACGGCGCGTGTCAGGCGGTGGTGGCGGTGGGCTGCATGGTGCAGCGCCACCGCGAGGAGCTGGCCGAGGCGCTGCCCGAGGTCGACCTGTTCCTCGGCGCGAGCGACGTCGACCAGCTCGTGCCGCAGCTCGCGGCTCGCGGGCTCGTCTCACCCGACGCGCTGAGCGAGCACCCGGGCGTGCGCCTCTACGGCGGCGACCTGCCGCACGTGCGCTACCTCAAGATCAGCGAGGGGTGCGATCACGGGTGCGCGTTCTGCGCGATCCCGCTCATGCGCGGGCGGCACCGCTCGTTCGCGGTGGCCGACGTCGTACGCGAGGCGCAGCTGCTGGAGTTGCAGGGCGCGCGCGAGATCAACCTCGTCGCGCAGGACCTGGCGCATTACGGGCGCGACCGCGCCGACGGGGCGCGGCTTCCCGACCTGCTCGAGGCGCTGCTGGCCGAGACGGACGTCGCATGGTACCGCAACCTCTACCTGTACCCGACCGGGATCACGCCGCGCCTCTTGGAGGTCGTGGCGGCCAACCCGCGCGTGCTGCGCTACCTCGACATGCCGATCCAGCACGCGAGCGACGCCGTACTCGCGCGGATGCGGCGCCCCGAGCGGCAGCGGACGATGCGCGAGAAGCTCGCGCGGTTTCGCGACGCGGTGGCGGGGGTCGCGATCCGGACCACGTGCATCGTCGGATTCCCCGGCGAGACCGAGTCCGATTTCCTCGCGCTCTGCGACTTTCTGGAAGAGGCGCGCTTCGACCGCGTCGGCGCCTTCGCCTACTCGCCGCAGGAGGGCACGCGCGCGTACGCCCTCGCCGACGACGTGCCCGACGTGGTCAAGCGCGACCGGCTGGAGCGGCTGACCGAGCTGCAGCGCGCCATCACCGCCGAACGGTACGAGGAGCGCATCGGCACGCGCGCGACCGTGCTCGTCGACCGCGCCGCGGCCGACGGCGCGCCGGCGCAGGCCCGCGCGCCGTGGCAGGCGGACGACGTGGACGGCGTGACGTGGGTCGACACCCCCGCGGTCCCGGGCAGCTTCGTCGAGGTCGTCGTCGACGAGGTGGTCGACGACTACGACTTCCACGCGACCGCGGTCGGACCCGTGCTGCCGGTGGTGCCGCGGCGCGCGCCGCGCGCGCTGCCCCTGGCCGGCTCCGGAGTCGGCGCGGCCACGACCATCGGCAGCTACGGCCGTTGACCCGGGCGCGCACCGCGCGCGTCGGGGCCGGCGCGGCGGCTCTCGCGGGCGCGGCGCTGCTCGCGTGTCACGCGGGACCGGCGCCCGCGCACGAGGCTGCGACGCGCGACCCGGCGCGGAGCGCGCAGGCCGGCGGCGCGTCGCGCCCGAACGCGAGCACGACGACTTCCGACGGCGGCGTCGCCGTCCCGACGGGCGGGCGCGTCGTGCGCGTGGCCGTCGCATTCGCCGTACGTGCGCCCGAGGTGAGCGCGACCGCGCCCTGGGTGTTCGCGGACGCGAACGGCGGGGTGCTCGCGCACGCACCCGGCGGAAGTGCGTGGACGGTGGAGGTGCGCGACGGACGGGTGCGTGCGCGCGGCGCGTCGGGCGCAGCGACCCCCTGGGTCGACGGCCCGCTCGTCGCGCGCCCCGAGAACGCCGACGACGGGTTCGTGCGCTACGCCGGCCACCGCTACCGCGGCGCGCTCTGGCTGCATCCGGCGAGCGGCGCCGTGACCGTGGTGAACCGCCTTGGCGGCGAGGAGTACCTGCGCGGCGTGCTGCCGCTGGAATTGCCTACCGAGCGCGCCGGCGACCATGCCGCGCTCGAAGCGCAGGCGGTCACCGCGCGCAGCTATCTCTACAGCCGCATCGCGGAGTTCCTGCCGCGGTCGGCGGCGGTCGCGCGCGCGGCCGCGCCCTACGACGTGCGCGCGACCACCGAGGACCAGCTCTACGGCGGCGTCAACGTCGAGCAGCCCAACGCGGACCGTGCGCTGCTCGCGACCACGGGGCTCGTGCTGCGCTACGAGGGCGCGGTCGTGTCGGCCCCGTACTACTCGGCGTGCGGCGGGAACACCGCCGACCCCTCCGAGGTGTGGGGCGCCGAGCGCGCGCCGTACCTGCGGCGCGTGAGCGACTCGGTGCCGGGCGAGGACCGCGCGTACTGCGACATCGCCCCGCGCGCGCACTGGGAGCGGTCGTGGGACGCCGACGCGCTCGACGAGGTGCTCGCGCGGTACCTGCGGCGCTACGCGGCACCGGCGGACGGACGCGCGGGCACGACGTTAGGCGGTCCGCTGGGCGCGGTGCGCGAGTGGCGGGCGGGCGAGCGGACGCCGTCGGGACGCACCGCGTCGGTGACGGTCACCACCGACGCGGGCCGCTTCGTCCTGCGCGGCAACGCGATCCGGTTCGCCATGCGCAGCCCCCTCGGCCGCGAGACCGGCGTGGGGACCGACATCCTCCCCAGTACCTATTTTTCCGCCGCGGCCACCGGCGGCGACGACGGGCGCGTGTTGCGCCTCGTGCTCCGCGGCCGTGGCAACGGGCACGGCGTCGGCATGTGCCAGTGGGGCGCGATCGGGCGGGCGCGCGCCGGGCAGGACTTCCGCCACATCCTCCAGACCTACTACCCGGGAACGACCGTTGATCCGGTGGAGTGAGCGCGTCGGCCTGCGGCGCCCGACGGGTGCGTGGGCGACCGCGGGCGTGCTGCTGGCGTGCGGCACGTTCGGACCACGCGCGGCCCGCGCCCAGCGGCCCGCGACGCGCGACACGGCGCGCGCCGACACCGCCCAACGCAGCGCGCGCGATTCCGCCGCGCGGTTCGACTCGCTCCACCGCGCGCTGCCCGACTCGGTCGCGCGCGACAGCGTCGTCGCGAGCCAACTCGCCGACGTCGCGCGCCGGCCCGAGCGCTCGATCTTCCACCAGCTCAACCTCGACCGGTTGCGGCTGCGCGAAATCGGACTCGACGGCGGCGTGGCGTTCCCCGACCAGGTGCGCAGCACCGCCCTCTACGCGCTCCACGCGGACTACGGCGAGATCGTCCCCGACTTCCGCGTCGTGTTCGGCGCGACGTACTGGACGTCGCGGTACACCGATGACGCGGTGGACGGCTTCGCGCAGGCGCTCGGCCGCGCCATCAGCGCGCAGGCGCCCCACGGACCGCCCGGCGATTCGGTCCACGTGGGGCAGGTGCGCAGCTCGGACGTCGCGCTCAGCGTCGAGACGCGCTGGCGACCGCGCGTGTTCGGGCGCGGTGGGCCGGCCGGGGTGCTGCGCCCGTGGCTCGCGGTTGGCGCGGCGACACACTTCATCAACGTCCAGAATCCCACGCTCGACGGCACGTTCGTGGCGCGCGCCCTCGACGGCGTCGCGCTCGGGCCGACCGGTGCGGTCGGGTTCGACTTCACGCCGGTGCGCGCGTTCCGAGTGAGTGCCGAAGCGCGGTACGACCTGTTCAACGGCGCGCGCTACGGTTCGGTGCGCGCGGGCGCGAGCTACGTATTCGAGCGGCGGCGCGGGCTGTGAGAGCGGGCCGCATGTCCGCCGCGTTCGCGCGCTTCGTGCTCGTGCTGGGCGTCGTGCTTGCCGCGCTGCGTGCGACGCCGGCGCGGGCGCAGGGCGTCGCGGGCGGCCCAACGCCTGTGCCCGGCGCCACACCCGGCGACAGTCTCACGGTCTCGCTCATGACCATCGGCGCGGGCGACGACGTGTGGGAGCGGTTCGGGCACAACGCGCTCGTCGTGCGCGACGGGCGGACCGGGTCGGCGGTGGCGTACAACTGGGGCATGTTCGACTTCAACCAGCCCAATTTCGTGTGGCGCTTCCTCACAGGCGACACGCGCTACTGGATGCAGGGGTTCGACGCGCCGGCGCTCGCCGAGCACTACGCGCACGTCGAGAATCGGAGCGTGTACCTGCAGGAACTCGCGCTGACCGCCGCGCAGCGCGCGGCGGTGCGCGACTTCGTGGACTGGAACTCGCGCGAGGAGAACCGCTACTACCGGTACGACTACTACCGCGACAACTGCTCGACGCGCGTGCGCGACCTGCTCGACCGCACGTTAGGCGGTGCGCTCCGCGCCGCGCTCGTCGGGGCGCCGACCGGGACCACGTACCGCTCGCACACCCGTCGCCTCACCGACGGCGACCCGGCCACGTACACGGGCATCCAGCTCGCGCTGGGCCGCCCCGCGGACGCGCCGCTCGACGCGTGGGAGGAGAGCTTTCTCCCGGTGCGGATGATGGCGCACCTGCGCGGCGTGCGCCTGCGCGCCGCCGACGGCCGCCTCGTCCCGCTCGTCGCGTCGGAGCGCACCGTGTTCGCGGCGGCCCGGCCGCCCGAACCGGCCGGGCCGCCGTCGCACGTGGTCGCGTACGGGCTCGCGGGGGTGGCGCTCGCGCTGCTCTTCGCGCTCGGCGCGTGGCTGGCCGCGCAGGCCGGCGGCGTCGGGCGGCTGGTGTTCGGGCTGCTAGCCGGCGTCTGGACGCTCTTGCTCGGCTTCTTCGGGACGGCCTTGCTGCTGGCGGGCACCGTGACGAAGCACGCACCCTACATGGGGCGTAACTGGAACCTGCTCGCCGCCAACACGCTCGGCTTCATCGTGCTCGCGCTCGTCGTCGGCGCGCTCGCCGCGCGGCGCGGCCCGGCGGCGGCTCGGTGGGGCGCGCGCGCGGCCGGAGCGGCGTGGGCGCTCGCGGCGATGACCGTGCTCGGGGCGATTCTCGTCCTCGTCCCCGGCGTGGGGCAGCGGAGCGGCGAGCTGTTCGCGATGCTCCTGCCCGCCAACGTCGCGCTCGCCGCGGCGCTCGCGTGGGCCGCGCGCCAGGCGACGGCCGCCGTCCCGGGCCGGCGCGCGTGACCGGCGTCGCGGTCGGGATCGACGTCGGCGGCACCTTCACCGACCTCGCGGCGATCGCGCCCGACGGGCGCGTCTCGACCGCGAAGGTGCTGACGCGCCCGGCCGACCAGAGCGAGGGGGTGCTCGATGCGTTGGGCGCGTCGGGCCTCGCGCCAGCCAGCGTCGGCCGCGTCGTGCACGGCACCACGGTCGTGACCAACCTCCTGCTGGAGCGGACGGGCGCGCGGGTGGTGCTGTGCGCGACCGCGGGGCACACCGACGTGCTGCGCCTGCGGCGCCAGGACCGCGCCCGCCTGTACGACCTCACCGCCCACCACCCGCCGCCGCTGGTCGCCGCGGACGACGCGGTGGGCGTGGCGGAGCGGATGGGCCCGGACGGGGTCGTCCGCGCGCTCGACGCCGCCGCGGTCGCCGCGACCGTCGAGGCTGTGCGCGGGCGCTCGCCCGAGGCGGTCGCGGTCGTGCTGCTGCACGCGTACGCGCACGACGCGCACGAGCGCGCGCTCGCGGCCGCGCTCGAGGCGGCGTTGCCGTCCGGGGTGCCCGTCGTGCGCTCATCGACCGTCTACCCGGAGCCGCGCGAGTACGAGCGTGCGGCGACGACCGCGGCCGAAGCGTACGCGCGCCCGCGCGTGGCGCACTACCTCCGCCGGCTCGGCGAGCGACTGCGCGGCGCGGGGTACCCGGCGCCGGGCGTGATGACGTCGGGCGGTGGCGTGCTGCGCGCCGACGAGGCCGCGGAGCGCGCGGCGGCGCTCGCGCTCTCCGGCCCGGCCGGAGGCGTGGCCGGCGCGGCCGCGGTGCTCGCGGCGTTAGGCGTGCGCGACGCGCTCACGCTCGACGTCGGCGGGACGAGTGCCGACGTCGGCCTCGTGCTCGACGGCGAGCCGCTCGTCGAGGCGGGCGGCGTGGTCGCGGGCGTGCCGATCGCGCTGCCGCGCGTGCTCGTCGACACGGTGTCGGCCGGCGGCGGGAGCGTGGCGTGGGTGGACGACGGCGGCGCGCTGCGCGTCGGACCGCGGAGCGCGGGCGCGGTGCCGGGGCCCGCGGCGTTCGGACGCGGCGGCACGGACGCGACCGTCACCGACGCGCACGTCGTCCTCGGCCGCCTCGCGCCGTCGCGCCTGAGCGGCAACGTCGCGATCGACGCCGCGCGCGCGCACGCCGCGGTGGCGGGCGTCGCAGAACGGCTCGACGGACGCGCCGCGCCCGACGCGCGGGTGCGCGCGGTCGCGGAGGGCATCGTCGCCGCCGCGGACGCGGAGATGGCGCGTGCGCTGCGGCGCGTGAGCGTCGAACGCGGCGTCGACCCGCGCGGACTGGTCCTCGTGGCGTTCGGTGGCGGCGGGCCGCTGCACGCCTGCGCGCTCGCCGAGCGGCTCGGCGTGACGCGCGTGCTCGTGCCGCCGCACGCGGGGGTGCTGAGCGCGGTCGGGCTCGCCGCGGCGCCTGACCGCCGCGAGGCGCTCGTCGGGGTCGCGCGGTTCGCCGACGCACTGCCGGCCGACGCGTTAGGCGGTCTCGTCGCGCGTGCCGCCGCCGCGGCGGGGGGCGGCGCCGAGCGCCGCACGTGGGCGCGCGTCCGCTACGTGGGGCAGGGCGCGGAGCTCGACGTGCCCGTGCACGACGGCGACGACGGCGCGGCGCTGGCCGCGCGGTTCGCGGCGGCGCACGCGCGGCGCGCCGGGTTCACGCTCGAGCGCGCGGCCGAGGTGGTGAGCCTGCGGCACGCAGCCGTCACGCCGGGCGCGTCGCCCGTGTTCGCGCGTCGCGTGTTCGGAGACGGGGGCGCCGCAGGGGGCGCGGTAGACGACGCGCGCACCCGGCCCGGCGACGTGGTACACGGACCTGCCGCGATCGCCCTCGCCGACGCGACGCTGTACGTGGCTCCGGGGTGGGCGGCGCGCGCGCTCGACGTCGGCGGCTGGTGGGTCGAGGCACTCTGACGGAGGCGCGATGAATTCCGAGCGGCACGAGACGATCGACGCGCTCGCCCTCCCGGTGTGGGGGCACGCGCTCGCGATGATCGCGGAGGAGATGGGCGCGCTGCTCGTACGCACGGCGCTCTCGCCCAACATCCGCGAGCGGCGCGACGCGTCGTCGGCCCTGTTTGACGCGGACGGCGCGATGGTCGCCCAGGCGGCGCACATCCCCGTCCACCTGGGCGCGATGCCCGAGGCGGTCGCGGCCGTGCGCGCGCGCGGCCCGCGCCCGGGCGACGTGTTCCTGCTCAACGACCCGCTCGCCGGTGGGTCGCACCTGCCCGACCTCACGCTCGTCGAGGTGATCGCCGATCCGGACGACGCGGAGCGGTTGATCGGCTTTGCGGCCGTTCGCGCTCACCACGCCGACGTCGGCGGGATGAGTCCCGGAAGCATGCCGCAGGGCGCGACGGAGCTCGTCCAGGAAGGGTTGGTGCTGCCGCCGGTTCGCCTCGTGCGCGCCGAGGCGGATCCGCCGGGCACGCCCGACGCCGACGTACTCGCGATCGTGCTCGCCAACGTCCGCACGCCCGAGGAGCGCCGCGGCGACCTGCGCGCGCAGCTCGCGGCCTGTGCCGCGGGGCGCGACGCGTGGCGCGCGCTGTGGGCGCGGGAGGGCGGCGCACGCGTGCGCGCGGCCTGCGCAGCACTGCTCGACTACGCGGAACGGCGCACGCGCGCGCGCCTCGCCCGGTACGAGGGTGCACGCGGCGTGGCCGACGACGCGCTCGAGGGCGACGGCGTGAGCGACGCGCCCGTGCCCGTGCGCGCGGCGGTCGAGGTGCGCGACGGGCGCCTGCACGTGGACCTCGCGGGCACGTCGCCGCGCGTGCGGGGCAACGTGAACTGCCCGCGAGCGGTCGCGCGCGCGGCGGGGGTGTTCGCCGTCCGCACTCTCGTCGACGACGACGTCCCGACCAACGACGGGGTCGGGCGCGCCGTCGTCCTCACGGTGCCGGCGGGGTGCGCGGCGGACGCGCCGCGCGGGGCGGCGGTCGCGGCGGGGAACGTCGAGATGTCGCAGCGACTCACCGACGTGATCTTCGCCGCGCTCGCCGCCGCCGGGCTCGACGTGGCCGCCCAGGGGCAGGGGACGATGAACAACGTGACCTTCGGCGGCGAGTCGGGCGGGGGCGCGTGGACGTTCTACGAGACGTTAGGCGGAGGGCAGGGCGCGTCGTCGCGCGGGCCGGGGCCCACCGGGGTGCACGTGGGGATGAGTAACACGCTCAACACGCCGGTCGAGGCGCTCGAGCGGGCCTACCCGCTGCGCGTCGAGCGCTACGCGGTGCGCGAGGGGTCGGGCGGTGCGGGGCGGCACGCCGGTGGCGACGGGATCGTGCGGGAGTACCGGGCGCTCGCACCCTGTACGGTCACCCTCCTCACCGAGCGGCGGGCGCGGGCGCCGCGGGGGGCAAGCGGCGGCGCGGACGGGATGACCGGGCGGAACGCGTTAGGCGAAACGGCGCTGTCCGCGAAGTGCCGGGTGGAGGTGCGCGCGGGGGAGGTGGTGAGGATCGAAACGCCGGGCGGGGGGGGCTGGGGGCCCGCCTGAGGCATCCCGCCCGCAGCCGCAGACGCGGAACGGGTCAGGCGACCCGCACCACCTCCCCTTCCGTCGCCGCGCCCACCTCCACCCCCGGCCGCGCCGCCTCCCCCAGGCCTCTCGCCACCCGCAGCAGTCGATCCACCCCGTCGTCGTCCCGCGACGGATGGTGGTGATGCAGCAAGAGCTTCCCGATCGCCGCGTCCGACGCGAGCCGCACGGCCTCCGCGTACGACGAGTGCCCCCACCCCCGATGTCTCGTCAACTCGGCCGGCAGGTACGTCGCGTCGTGGATCAGCAGGTCGGCGTCCGCGATCGCGGCGAGCAGCGCGCCGCGGCCGCCGCCCAACGTCTCGACCGCGGCGAGTTCGTTGTCCGGGAGGTACACCAGCGAGCCACCCCCGTCCGGGTCGGTGACACGGAAGCCGGCGGCTCCTCCCGGGTGTGCCGCTTCGAGCGCGCGCACGTCGAAGCCGGCGACGGTGGTCGTCGCGTCGGGATCGAGGCCCCGCACGTGCACGCGCGCGAGCAGCCCGTCGATGGTGGGGAAGAGCGGCGGGGCCAGGATCGCGCGCACGCCCGCCTCGATCGCCGCGACCTGTCCCAGCGCGGTGTGGAGCGTGAGGCGGGCCTGCCCGGCGACGAACGGCGCGAAGAAGCCGAGGCCGTGCAGGTGGTCGCCGTGCGCGTGCGAGACGAGCACGTCGATCTCCGCGTCCGGGACGTCGGGCCCGGGGCCCCAGGCCGCGCCTAACGGCCGCATTCCGGTGCCCGCGTCGAGCAGCAGCAACCGCCCGTCGGCCGCGCGGATTTCGGCGCACGGCGTGTTTCCCCCGTATCGCGCGGTCGCCGGACCCGGCGCCGGAACCGAGCCGCGAACCCCCCAGCAGACGAGCGCGAGACTGCCGCCTGCGCTCACCCCGCGGCGACCACCGCCGGCGCGTCGCCCCCGGCGTCGCGCGAGGCGGCGGCGTCCATCGCGTCGGGGCCGCCCGCGTCGTGGCCGGCAGCATCGTCGCCGACCGCCTCGTGCTCGCCCGTGTGCTGCTCGGTCGCGTCGTTCGCCGCGTCGTCGGCCGCCGCGCGTTCCGCCTTCGCGCGCGCGCCGGCGCCCGGCGCCGCGCGCCGCTCGAGTCCCTCGCGGTCGAGGATCGCGATCAGGCGGCGTTCCATGCGCAGCAGACCAGCGCCCTGCAGTTCCTTCATCGCGCGCGACACCGTCTCGCGGCTCGCGCCGATCATCTGTGCGATCACCTCGTGCGTGGGAGCACGCTCCACGACGCCCGGCGTCCCCGACGCGCGGTCGAGGACGAGGCGCGCGACCCGCCCGGGGACGTCGAGCAGGACGAGCCCCGCGATCTTGGCGTCGGCCTCGCGCAGCCGGCGCGAGATCTCCTCGAGCAGCGCCCACGCCACGCGCGGCATCTGCTCCACCTGCCGCCGGAAATCGTCGCGTCGCAGCACGTACAGCGCGGTCGGCTCCATCGCGAGCACGTGCGCCGACCGCGGTTGCCCGTCGACGAGCGCGAGTTCGCCGAAGTGCGCCGTGGGCCCGAGCGTGCCGAGGATCACCTCGCGTCCGTCATCGCCCACGACCGCGACCTTCACCATGCCCGAGCGCACGATGTAGAGCGCGTCGCCCGGATCGCCCTGACGTACGATGAGGCCGCCGCGCGGGACCCGCTGCTCCCGGACGAGCGCGGCGAGCGCGCGCCGCTCCTCGGGCGCGAGGCGTTGCAGGATCGGGACGTAACCGAGGAACTCGGCCACGCGTGGATGGGGCGTGGGCGCAGGGATGCTCGACATGGCGGAACGGTGCGCCACCGACCGCACGGCCGTCAAGCCACACGCGTTCTCCCGCGGTCCAGCGTCCCTCGGCCATGTGCGGCAGGTCACGCGATCGTCGCGCGTCTGCCGCATGGCTCGGCGGCGTTCGGCGGCGGTGGCACGCTCCTGAGCCGGCTAGATTGGGCGCTCGCATGTCGCTCGCTCTCCCCCGACTCCGAGACCGCCTCGCCGAGGCCGTCCAGCGCGCCGACGAGGTCGAACGCGCACTCGGCGACCCCGCGGTCGCCCGCGACGCCGGCCAGCTCGCCTCGCTCGGCCGCGAACATCACCGCCTCGCGCAGGTCGTGGCCGAGGCGCGGCGGCTCGAACGCGCCGAGCGCGAGCTGGCCGAGGCGCGCGAGATGGCCGGCGGCGACGACCCCGAGTTCGCCGCGGAGGCGAGGGCCGAGGCCGAGCGGCTCGAGGCGGAGATCGCGGACGTCGAGCGCGCGCTCAAACCGCTGCTCGTGCCGCGCGACCCGCTCGACGACCGCCCGTGCATCGTCGAGATCCGGGCCGGCACCGGCGGCGACGAGGCCGCGCTGTTCGCCGCCGACCTCGTGCGCATGTACACGCGCTACATCGAGCGCCGCGGCTGGCGCATCGAGCCGATCGCGTGGGCCGAGGGAACGTTAGGCGGTGTGAAGGAGGCCGTGTTCAAGGTCGACGGGACCGGCCCCTACGGCGCGATGCGCTGGGAGAGCGGCGTGCACCGCGTGCAGCGCGTGCCGGCCACCGAGAGCGCCGGGCGGATTCACACGTCGGCCGCGACGGTCGCCGTGCTCCCCGAGGCCGAGGAGATCGACCTCAAGATCGAGGACAAGGACCTTCGCATCGACGTGTTCCGCTCGTCGGGGCCGGGCGGGCAGAGCGTGAACACCACCGACAGTGCGGTGCGCATCACGCACCTCCCGACGGGACTCGTCGTGAGCCAGCAGGACCAGAAGTCGCAGCTGCAGAACAAGCTCAAGGCGATGGACGTGCTCCGCGCGCGGTTGCTCGACCGCATGCTCGCCGAGCGGGACGCGGAGCGGTCGCGACAGCGGCGGTCGCAGGTGTCCACCGGCGACCGGTCGGCCAAGATCCGCACCTACAACTACCCGCAGGGGCGCGTCACCGACCACCGCATCGGTCTCACGCTCTACGACCTGCCGCGCGTGATGGACGGCGACATCGCGCCGCTCGTCGACGCGCTCGCCGTCGCGGACGTCGAGGAGCGCCTCGCGGGTGAGTGACCGCGCGGGAGGGACGGTGGCCTCCACGCGCGCCACGACGGTGGGCGGGCTCGTCGACGCGCTCTCGCCGATCCTCGCGCACGCGGGGCTGGCCGAGTCGCGCGCGGAGGCGCGCGACCTCGTCGCCGCGCTCGCCGACCAGCCGCGCTTCTGGCCTACGCTCCGGGCCGCCGAGCCCGCCGAACCTGCGCTCGTCGCGGCCGCGCACGCGGCGGCCGAGCGGCGCGCCCGCGGGGCGCCGTTCGCGTACGCGGTCGGGCGCGCGGCTTTCCGCCACCTCACGCTCGACGTGGACGAGCGCGTGCTCATTCCGCGGCAGGAGACCGAGGTGCTCGTCGACGAGGTGCTCGGGCGCCTCGCGGACGCTCCCGGCGGCATCGTCGTGGACGTCGGCACCGGGTCGGGGGCGATCGCGCTCGCGCTCGCGAGTGAGGGCGCGTTCGAGCGCGTGATCGGCACCGACGTGTCGACCGACGCGCTGGAAGTGGCGCGCGCCAACGCGGCGCACCTGGGCCCGGCGCTGCGTGCGGCAGTCGAGTTCCGCCACGGCGCGTTCCTCGCCCCGGTCGACGACATGCGCGGGCAGTTGCGGGCGGTGGTGAGCAATCCTCCGTACATCGCGTACCACGAGGCGGCCGCGCTGCCGGCCGGCGTGCGCGACTGGGAGCCCGCGCTCGCCCTGTTCGCCGGCGCGGACGGAATGGCCGCGATCGCGGCGATCGTCCGCGACGCACCCGCCCTCCTCGCGCCGGGCGGGCTGCTGGCTCTCGAGGTCGACGCGCGACGCGCGGGCATCGCGGCCGAGCTGGTGTCGAGCGACGCTCGCTACGCCGACGTGGCCGTGCGCCTCGACCTCGCGGGACGCGAGCGGTTCGTGCTCGCGGCTCGGCGCTGAGGTCCCTTTATTACGGGGATGATCCAGGAAAAAGCCAATGAGCTCGGCCGTCAGATCGGCCAGAGTGAGGAGTACAAGGCCGTGAAGCGCTCGAGCGACGCGCTGAACGAGGACCGCACGGCTGTTGCCGCCCTGCGCGAGATGGAGCAGCTGCGCGTGGACGCGCAGCGCCTGCTCGAACGCGGCGAGAACCCCACCGACGAGATGGAGCGCCGGCTCGACGAGCTGCTCTCGCAGGTGCAGACCAACGGGACCTACCAGCGCTACGTCTCCGCGCAGGACAACTTCGACAAACTCATGGCCCGCGTGAACGAGTGGATCTCCGAAGGGATCCGGAAGGGCGCGGCGAGCCCGATCATCACGCTCACCTGAGCGCGGGCGTCGCGATGCCGCCCGGGCACCTCGTCGTCTTCGAGGGCGCCGAGGGCGTGGGCAAGTCGACGCAGGTGGCCCGGCTCGCGGCCGCGTGCGGCGCGGCTGGGGCCGACGTGGCGACGTACCGCGAACCGGGAGCGACCATGCTCGGCGAGCGCGTACGCGCGCTCCTGCTCGACCCCGCGGCGGAGATCGACGCGCGGGCCGAGGCGCTCCTGTTCATGGCCGCGCGCGCGCAGCTCGTCGCGCGCGTCGTGGCCGATCTGGCGGCCGGGCGCGTGGTCATTCTCGACCGCTTCTTCCTCTCCACCTACGCGTACCAGATTGCCGGGCGCGGCCTCGACGCGCGCGGCGTGCGCGCGGCAAACGCGCTCGCGACGAACGGCCTCGTGCCCGACCTCACGCTGCTCCTGACCTGCGCCCCCGCGACGAGCGCGGCACGCGTTGCGGCGCGCGGAGCCCCCGACCGGCTGGAGCAGGCGGGCGCGGCGTTCCACGCGCGGGTCGCGGACGCATTCGGGCGCGCCGCCGATCCGGCGTGGCAGGCCGCGCACCCCGAGGTGGGCCCGGTCACGCTCGTCGACGCGGAGGGCACGCCCGACGCGGTGGCAGGCCGGGTCGCCGCCGCACTCGCGGACGCCGCGGTCGCCGCGCGCTGGGCCGACGCCGAAACATTCCGCGCCCTCGTCGAGTCTCAGTAGTGCGCCCCGGTCCCGAGGCGCGTCCTTCCGCTCCGTCCACCACCCCCCGCGTGCGCGTGCATCCGAAACCCGTGGTCGTCCTCGCCGCGCTGTCCGCGGCCGTCGTCGCGGGGGCGTGGCTCGTCGGGCGCGGTGTGCAGGGGCAGGGGCCCAGCACCGCGGCCGGCGCGCACCTGTTCGACGAGGTGAGCCGCCGCGTCGCGCGCGAGTACGTCGACTCGATCGCGCCCGAACGTCTGCGGGACCAGGCCGCCGTGGGGCTCGTACGCGAACTCGGCGATCCCAACAGCGCGCTCCTCACCCCCGAGCGCCTGCGGAGACTGACCGAGACCGCCGCGGGCACCTACGCCGGCGTCGGCCTGCGGCTCGACGTGCGCGACGGCGTCGTCACGGTGGTGAATCCGGTGCCCGGGTCGCCGGGTGAGCGGGCGGGGGTGCGCGCGGGCGACCGGATCGTCGAGATCGCCGGCGATCCAACGCACGGACTCACCGCCGAAGAGGCGACCAAGCGTCTGCGCGGCGCGCCCAACACGCCCGTGCGGTTCGTCGTCGAGCGGCCGGGGATCGAAGGCCGCATCCCGGTCACGGTCACGCGCGAGGAGGTCCGGCTCCGCTCGGTGCGCCGCGTCGCCCTCCTCGGCGACGGCGTCGGCTACCTCGATCTCGCCGCGTTCACCGCGGCGTCGGCCGGGGAGGTGCGCCAGGCGATCGACTCGCTGCACGCGTTAGGCGCGACGTCGGTCGTGTTCGATCTGCGCGGCAATCCCGGTGGATCGATCGACCAGGGCGTGGGGGTGGCCGACCTGTTCCTCGCCCCCGGCCAACTCGTCGTGCGCACGGCCGGCCGCACGCCCGACGACGAGCACCGCTACGTCGACTCGCTTCCGGCGCAGTACGCCGGGCTCCCGCTCGTCGTGCTCGTCGACGGCGGCACCGCGAGCGCGGCGGAGATCGTCGTCGGCGCGCTCCAGGACCACGACCGCGCGGCCGTCGTCGGCACGCCCACGTACGGGAAGGGGAGCAAGCAGAACGTCTTCCCCGTTGCGGGCGGGGGTGCGTTGAAGCTGACGACCGCGCTCTGGTACACGCCGTCCGGGCGCTCCATCAGCCGCCCGCTCGCCACGCCGGACGAGGTGGCCGCGGAGGACGACGCGCCGGGGAGCAGCCCCGACAACGCCGGCGCGCACCGCCCGCGTTTCCACACCGACGGCGGACGGACGGTGTTCGGCGCCGGCGGCATCGCGCCAGACGTCGTGGCCGGCGACACCGCCGCCGCCCCGGCCGAGTTGGCGTTCGTCCGCGCGCTCGGCCGGCAGGTGACCGCGTTCCGCGACGCGGTCGCGGAGTACGCGGCGAGCCCGGGCGCGCGCGCGCTTGCCGCGCATCCGGGCTTCGCGGTCACGCCGGCCTCGCGCGACGCGGTCTGGCGCGGGCTCGCGGCGCGCCACGTCGTGATGACCCGTGCGACGTTCGACGCGGCCCGTTCGCTCGTCGACCGGCAGATCGGGTACGAGGTCGCGCGCACCGTGTTCGGCCCCGACGCGGAGTTCCAGCGCCGCGCCGTCGACGACGTCGCCCTCCGCACCGCGCGTGGGCTGGCCGCCGGCGCGACCTCGCCCGCGCAACTGCTCGGGCGTGCGACGGCGGCGGCTCGGGCGGACAGCGTGGCGCGCGCACGTGCCGCGGCCGACTCGGCCGCGCACCCGGCGACGCGTTAGGCCGTACGCGCCGGGCGACGCGCGTGCGGCGCGGCGGGATGCCGGACGCGCCGAGCGCGTGCGTGGTCGGGGCGGGGAAGGCCGGACGCTCGCTCGCGGCAGCGCTCGAGGCGGCGTCCGTGCCGGTGCTGGGAACCTGGGGGCGCGACCGCCCGCTGCCCACGGTGGTCGGTGTCGTCGACGTGGTGATCGTCGCGGTGCCCGATGCGGCCGTGACTGGCGTCTTCGAGGAGCTCGCGGCTGCCGCGCACACCCGCGCGGGGCCGGGGCCGCATGCGGTGGTGTTGCAGCTGAGCGGCGCCCGCGCGCCCGACGCGTCGGATGCCGTCCTTCGCGGCCGCGTCGCCGGGGTCGGTACGTTCCACCCCCTCGTGCCGCTCGCTGACCCGAACTCCGGGGCCGAGCGCCTGCGCGGCGTCTGGATCGGGCTCGGCGGCGACGCGGCGGCGGTGACGATGGGGCGTCGCTTGGCGGACCGCATCGCGGCGCGCACCCTCACGATCCCGGACGCGCCCGATGCGCGCGCGGTCTATCACGCGGCCGCCGTGTTCGCGTCGAACTTTCCCGTAGTACTCGCCGCGACCGCCGAGCGGCTGTTCGCGGCTGCGGGGGTCGAGCGCGAGGGCGCGCGCGGTGCTGTACGCGGGCTGCTCGCGTCGGCGGCGGCGAACGTCGGCGCCGCGATGGATCCCGCCGCCGCGCTCACCGGCCCGGTCGCGCGCGGCGACGCCGCGACCGTCGCACGCCACCTCGCGGCACTCACCGCGGACGCCGACGCCGACGCACTCTACCGCGCGCTCGCGCGTGCGACCGTCGATGTCGCCCGGGAATCGGGCGCGCCGCCGCGACGCGGTCTAGACGTCATCGCCTCGATGCTCGAGCGGCCCGAAGCTCGACCGCGCCGTGGCTCGGCGGACGGTTCGGACCCAGCCTAACGCCGAACGCGGGTCAGCGGCCGGTCGGCGCCGGCGCCCGATCGACGACGCGAACCCCGCTCGGGACCTCGAACGTGAACGTCGACGGCGCGAGCTTCGCATTGGGCTCCCACGTCGTCATGCGCAGCGAGCGGACCAGCCCGTTCGCGTCGGTCAGTTCCATCTGGCGCACGGCGCCGTCCTGGTCGTCCACCCACACGCGCGCCTTCGTCACGGGCTGGCCGTCGGCCTTCGGCGTGAGCACGACCACGCGCGTCGCCCGGCCGCCGACCGTTGCGGCGCCCCCATCGGCGACGGTGTACCTCGAGCGGGGCGAGGCCAGCAGCTCGCTCACGCTCTCGACGCCCGAGATGCCGGTGCTGCGGGCGGGCAGCTTCATCACCTGCCCGGGCGCCGCACTCGGCAGGTACACCCACGCGGTGCGGCCGTCGACGATCACGCGATCGCCGCCCGCGTTGTTGAAGCGGAGCGCGACGCGGTTGGGCTGCGCGAGCGAGAGGTCGCCCGACGTGGTGTTCGTCGTACCCGTCGCGGGATTGCTGAGCGTCTGCTCGAACGTCGCGTGGATGGTGCGCGCCGCGCGGAACGCCTGCGCGGCGCGGTCGATCGCGGCCGACGCCGGGTCCTGCGCGCCGGCCGGCGATGCCGTTAGGCCCGCCGCGAGCGCAGCGGCGGCGAGCAGGCCCGCGGGCAACGCGCCGCGGGTGAATCCGAATGACGATGTCATGCCACGATCTACCCCGCCGCCGCCACCCCCGTTCCGGTCGGCGCGGCGATCTCGCGCCCGATCGCCCGCGCGATGGCGTCCACCTCGCGCATCAGCTTCGCGAACTGGTCGGGGTAGAGCGACTGCGCGCCGTCGGACAGCGCGCGGTCGGGGTTCGGGTGCACCTCGATGATCAGTCCGTCGGCACCGGCCGCCACCGCCGCGCGCGCCATCGCCGGCACGTACTCGCGCACGCCCACGCCGTGGCTGGGGTCGGCGACGATGGGCAGGTGCGACAGCTTGTGCACGAGCGGCACCGCGCTCACGTCGAAGATGTTGCGCGTGGCCGGATCGAACCCGCGCACGCCGCGCTCGCAGAGAATCACGTTGGGGTTGCCTGCCGCGAGGACGTACTCCGCCGCGAGCAGCAGCTCCTGGATGGTCGCGGCCATGCCGCGCTTGAGCAGCACCGGCTTGCCGAGCCGGCCCACGAGCCGCAGGAGCGAGAAGTTCTGCATGTTGCGCGCGCCGATCTGGACCAGATCGGCGAACTCGGCGACCTGGTGCGCGCCCTCCTCGTCGAGCGCCTCGGTGACGATCGCGAGGCCGGTCTCCTCGCGCGCCTTCGCGAGCAGCACGAGCCCCTCGCGGCCGAGCCCCTGGAAGCTGTACGGCGACGAGCGCGGCTTGAACGCGCCGCCACGCAGCGCGACCGCGCCCGCGTCGCGGACCGCGTGCGCCGAGGCGATGATCTGGCGCTCGTTCTCGACCGAGCACGGCCCGGCGATCACGGGCACCTCGCCCGCGCCGAACCGCACGCCGGGTGCGATCTCGATGACGGAGCTCTCGGGCTTCCACTCGCGCGAGACCTGCTTGTACGGCTTCGACACGTACAGCACCTGCGCCACGCCGCCCATTGCCGAGATGTGCGACCCGTCCACCTGCCCGTCGTTGCCGATGAGTCCGACGGCGGTGCGCTGAGCGCCCGGCATCGGCAGCGGCTCGAAGCCCATCTCGCGAATCGCGTCGCAGACGCCTTCGATCTGACTCGGCGTGGCGTCGGCCTGCATGACCACTAGCATGTGTACTCCTCAGGAATGGAACGAGATCAGTGCAACCGTCGGACCCGGCAAGGCGTCGGCACCGGCGCGCCGTTCCCGGCGCGGCGATTACCGCGGCGGCAACTCCACCGACCAGCCGTCGTGCGCCACCACCACGCGTCCCCGCCATCGCCCGCCGATTATCGCGGGCAGGTCGAGCGCCTCCACGGGCGGGTACAGGTGCGCCAGCACCAGCAGCCCCGGGTCGGCCGCAGCGGCGAGGTCGCCCACGCTCTCGGGCGTCAGGTGCGACGGCACGGCCATCGTCTCGGGGAGCGAACATTCCGTGAGGAGCACGTCGCACCCGCCCTCGCCGCGCGCCCAGGCGCCTAACGTCGGGTCGGGCGCGGTGTCGCCGGTGTAGACCACGCGGCGCCCCGCGTGCTCGACCGCGTAGGCGATGCTCTCCGGCTGGTGCGTGACCGCGCGCGTCGAGAGCACGACGCCGTCGCCGAGAACGTGCGTCGCGCCCGCCGCCAGCTCGACCACCTCGACCGGGAACCCGGGCGTGAGCAGCGTCGCCCAGAGCGCCGCCGCGAGGCGGTCGAGCAGCCCGCGCGTGCCGACCGGTCCCAGCACCACCACCGGGGCCGCGCGCGGCGGCAGCTGCCCGTACCGCCAGGCGATGAACAGCGCGGCCACGTCGCTCGTGTGGTCTTGGTCGAAGTGCGTGAGCGCGACGTGCGTGATCGAGGCCCAGTCGACGCCGAGCGTCGCCATCCGGTGCACGACGCCGCTGCCGCAATCCATGAGCAGCCGCACGGCGCCCGCTTCGACGAGATGCCCGGGATTGACGCGGGTGGCCGAAGGCGGGACCGTACCGGTGCCGATCGTCGTCAGGCGAATCGCGAACGCGCCTGCCACGGTCAGTCTCCCGCCAGCGCGAGCGCGCGCGACGCCGCGTCGTCTCGCGTCGCGTCGGCTGCGTCCGCGTCGACGGTGGGGCCGCCGCGCAGCCGCACGCTCACGACCGAACTCACGCCGGGCTCCTGCATCGTCACGCCGTACACCGCGTCGGCCGCCTCGGTGGTGGTGCGCGGGTTGTGCGTGATGACGATGAACTGCGTGTTGCGCTTGAACTGGTTGAGCATGCGCACGAAGCGCCCGACGTTCTGGTCGTCGAGCGGCGCGTCGACCTCGTCGAGCAGGCAGAACGGGCTCGGCTTCGTGAGGAAGATCCCGAAGAGCAGCGACAGCGCGACGAGCGCGCGCTCCCCGCTCGAGAGTAGATGAATGCGCTGCGTGCGCTTGCCGCGCGGGCTCGCGTGCACCTCGATGTCGCAGTCGAGGGGGCGCGACGGGTCCTCCAGCCGCAGGTCGCACTCGCCGCCGCCGAATAGTGTCTGGAAGATTTGCCGGAAGTTCTCGCGCGTCTGCGCGAACGTGGCGAGGAACAGCTCGCGCGCGGTCGTGTCGATTTCGCGGATCGCCTGCTGGAGCGACACCCGGGCCTGCTGCAGGTCCGCCCGCTGCCCGGTGAGGAAGTCGAGCCGTCGCACTTCCTCCTCGTGTTCCTCGACCGCGAGCGGGTTCACCACCCCCAGTTGCTCGAGCTGCGAGCGCACCTCGCCGAGCTCGCGCGCGAGCGCCTCGGGTTCGCCCTCGACCGATTCGTGGCGCGCGATCAGCTCGTCGAGTGGCCGGCGCCACTCGGTCTCCAACCGGCTGCGCAGGGCGTCGCGCCGCCCGGCCAGCTGCGTGTGGCGCAGCGCGGCCGCGTGCATCTCGTCGGCGAGTCGGGTGCTGTCGCGGCGAATCGCGTCGAGCGACTCCGCCGCGTCGTTCACCGCGTGCGTCGTCGCGGCGAGTGCCTCCTCGGCCTCGGCCAGCCGCGATTCCGCATCCCCCAGCTCCGCCTCGCGCGCGTCGAGCGTGACGCGCCATTCGGCCGCGTGCTGGGCCAGCTCGCCGTCGGCGGAGTCGAGCGTGAGCAGCTCGCGGGTGATCTGCTCGACGCGCGCGGCGGCCTGCGCCACCTCGCCCGCGAGCCGGCGTTCCCGGTCCGCGGCCGACTGCAGGCGCGCCTGCGACTGCGCCTGCTCGACCTGCCACACGGTGCGCTCCTCGCGCGCTGCTTCCAGGGCGTGTTCGGCCTCGCCGAGCGCCGCGCGGGCCTCGCCCGAGTCCGCGTCGCGCTGCGCCGCCTGCTCGACCGCCGAAGTCGCGCGCTCGGTGAGCTGCGCCGCGCGCGCGCGCAGCTCCTCCATCCGCGCGCCGAGCCGGCCGACGAGGTGCTCGGCGTCGGCGAGTTCGCGCTCCGCGCGGTGCTGCCGGCGCGCGAGGTCCGCCGCGACGTCGTCGGCGCGCCGCGCGTCCTGCTGGGCGACGGTGAGCGTCTCGGCGGCCGAGGCCTGCTCGCGCTCCGCGTCGGCCAGCGCGGAGCGCGCGGCTACGACGGCCGCGCGCGCGCGCTCCCGCACCGCCTCGAGCGCGTCGAGCTGCGTGCGCAGCTCCGCCAGTTCGGCGCGGCGACGCAGCGTGCCCGGCCCGACCGCCGCGCCGGGCAGCAGCACCGCGCCGCGCGCGTCGGCGAACGCGCCACCGCCTAACGACTCGACGCCGCCGAGCAGCACGCGCGCCCACCCGGCCGCGTCGCCGCCGGCGCGCACGCGCTCCGCGAGCCCGCCGGCCGCCGACGCAGCGCCCGCGTCGGACGGGCGCGCGCCTGCCGCGTCGGCCGGGAGCAGCAATAGCGGTCCCGGGTTGGCCGCGGCGTGCCACGCGCGCACCGCGTCGGCCGCGGCCCGGTCGCGCACGACGACCGCGTAGAGGTTCGCTCCGAGAAACCGTTCGACGTCGGCCGCCGCGTCGGCGTCGGCGTCGAGGAAGTCCGACAGCGGCCCGAGCACCGCACCGTCGCCGAATCGCGCCCGCTCCTTGAGCAGCCGCGCGGCGGCCGGGGCGAGCCCGACCCGGTCGCGCTCGAGCGCCTCGAGCGCGTGCGCGCGGGCGCCTAACGCGGTGTGCTCCTGCTCCGCGCGCGCCAGCTCGGCCCGCGCGCCGGCGTCCGCCTCGCGCGCCGCGCGGACACCCTGGCGCGCCTCGTCCACGGCCTGCTGGGCGACGAGCGCCTCCTCGCGGGCGAGTGCGACGGCACGCGCGGCATGCTCCGCGTCACGGCGTACGACGGCGAGCCGCTCGCGCGCGGCCGAGAGGTCGCGGTCGAGCGAGGCGAGGCGCGCCGCCGTCTCCTGCTGCTCGCGTACGGCCGCGTCGCGGTCGATCTCGAGGCGGCGCGCCTGCTCGCGCAGGTCGCGTGCCTGCCGGTCCGCCTGTTCGGCCCGCTGGCGCGTGGCAGCCACTACGCGGCGCGTCTCGTCTTCGACCGCGACGCGCTCCTCGAGCGCCGCGGCCGCGTCGGCCACTGCGCGCTCCGCCTGGGCCCGATCGGCGGCCGCATGCGCGCGTTCGGCCGCCGTCCGCTCGCCCGCGGCCTGCCCCTGCTGCCGCTCCTCCTCGGCCCGCGCCCGGCGCGACGAGGCGTTGCGCTGCCGCTCGTCGGCCACCGCCAGTTCGCCTCGCAACGTGAGCACGGCCTGGCGCGCCGATCCCGTGATGCGCGAGAGCTCGTGGCGCATCGCGTCCGCCGCCGCGCGCGCGCCCGCCGCGGTCTCGCGCGTGCGCTCGGCCTCGGCGAGCTGCGCGGCGACCTGCGGGCTCAGCAGCTGCAACTCCGCGAGACGCGCGTCGAGCGCGTGCAGTTCGTCGCGCCACCCGAGCATCTCGCGCGCGGCGAGCGTCAGCTCCAACGCGAATCGACGCGCCGTCAGCTCGGCGTGCCGCTCGGCGCGCTTACGTTGCCGCGCGAGCGCGCGCGTCTGGCTCGCCACCTCGTTCACGAGGTCGTCGAGGCGCGAGAGGTCCTGCGCCGTCTCGTCGAGCCGGCGCTCGGTGGAGCGGCGGCGGTCGCGGTAGAGCCCCACGCCCGCGGCCTCCTCGAACAGCTCGCGACGGTCGTCCGGGCGGTCGGAGAGCAGCGCGTCGATCATCTTGCTCTCGATCACCACGCCGCTGTCCGCGCCCAACCCGGTGCCGCGGACGAGGTCCTGCACGTCGCGCAGCCGGCACGGCGCGCGGTTCAGGAAGTAGTCGCTGTCGCCAGAGCGCGAGAGCCGTCGCGTGATGACGACCTCGCGGAATGGGACCGGCAGCACGCCCTCGCTGTTGTCGAAGTGCAGCGACACCTCGGCCACGTTCACCGGCCGACGCGCGGACGAGCCCTGGAATATGACCTCGGTCATCGAGCCGCCGCGGAGCATGCGCGCGCGCTGCTCGCCCAACACCCACCGGATCGCGTCGCTCACGTTCGACTTGCCGCACCCGTTCGGCCCGACCACGGCCGTCGCCCCGGCGTCGAAGCGCAGCGTCGTGTGGTCCGCGAACGACTTGAAGCCGTGCAGCTCCAGCTTCGTGAGCCGCATCAGAGCGCCGAGCCGGTGCGATACACGAGCGTGGTCGACACGCCCGCCGCACGCGCGGTGCGCGCCAGGTACGCGGCCTCCTCGGGCGTCTCGAACGCCCCCGCGTAGAGCGCGACGGTGCCGTCGCCGCGCGAGAGCGGGTACGTGGGGACTCCGCGCGCGGCGAGGGCCTGCACGCGGCGCGCGGCTTCTGCGGCGGGCAGGCGCGCCTCCACGAGGAGGGCGTACGGCGCGCGCACGACGCGCCCCGATTCCTCGCCGAGCACGCCGCGGCGCTGCAGGTCGTGGAGGAGCGAATCGGCCTGGGCCCGCGTCCGGTACGCGCCCACGATCAGGCGGTACGACGGCTCCCCGTCCTGCAGGACGGGCGTGAGCGCGAGCACCGGCGGCGTCCGGTCGACGCGCCAGTCCACCGACGCTCCGTCGGGGGTGTTGGATCCGACGACGTAGACCGCGTACACCGCGGCCGCGGCCGAATCGGCGGGGTTCCCGACCGTCAAGCGACCGAGTGGCGTGTTGTCGGCGGTGGTTGCCGCTGCCGGGTGCGGTCCCGGCGCGTGCGCGCTCTCGGCAGGTGCGGCCGTGGGCCGGATTGCGCCGTGGGGTCGCCGCGCCGCGGCCGCGTCCGGTCCGGGTCGCGCGCCCGTATCGAGCCGATGCGGCAGCAACCAGAGCGCGGCCGCGCCGGCGATGGTCAGTGCGGCGAGGCCGAGCACGGCGACCCTGGTGCGCGGATTCGCGAACGCGCCGCGTCGCGCCGGCTCAGGCTCGAGCAGGACGATGTCGCCGCCTGCTCCCGACGCCGTTCGGCGCCCCGCTTCGGCGCCGGCGATCGGCGCGGGGACGGCTGTCGTCGGGGCGCCTGTCCCTTCCGTCGCCAGCTCCGCGGCCGCGTGCGGCGTGTCGGGCGTAAGGCGCGGCCGTCCGAAACGTGCCCGGCGCGCCGACGCTGGTAGCGCCACCACGGCGAGCGGCGGCGCGAGGTTCGGAAGTGCGCCGCCTAGATCGCCCGCAATGACCACGCCGTCGACGCGGGCGGCGAGCGTCTCGATGCCGGGCGCGTCGGCACGCGTCGCGAGGACGAGTAACGCGCCCACTTCGCGGAACCCGCTCGCCAGTCGTCCCCACCGGTCGCTCGCGATGATCGCTTCGGTGGCGACGGGCTCGCTCCCGCTCGGCAGGACGAACAGTTGGTCCGAATCGTCGACGGCGCGCGCGATCTTGTTGAGCGAGACGCCGTACGTCAGGCTGTCCGCGATCCCCGCCTCGTCGACGTCCGCACCGGGCACCACGAGCGCCTCGGCGTCGCCGACGAGGTCGGCGACCGCGACGCGCCGATGGTCGGCCTGAGCTCGCGCGAGGCCGAGCGCGACCCACGCGGCGGCCTCGCCGTCGCGGCCCGCGACGAGCACCGACGCGACGCGGTCGAGCGCGGCGCCGGCACGCAGTCCCTCCTCGTACCACGGCGAGGCGGCCGGCGAAGGCGATCGCGCGGTCACGGCGCGCCTCCGTAAATCCAGGCCGCGGCACCGGCCGCGCCCGCCGCGCGGCGCACGCGCTCCGCTTCGGCGCGCGTCGCGAACGGCCCGGCGACCACCCGGTAGACCGTCTTGCCGTCGACGGTTCGCGGCACGACTCGGCCGCCCGGCGTGGGCAGGGCCAGGCGGCGTAAGGTCGCGAGCGCCTCACGCTCGGTGGGGGCCGCCGCGAACTGCACGGTGTACCCGCGCGCCGCCGTGGGCCCCGCAGTGGTGGGGCGCGAGGCGACCTCGCCGTCCGAAACCTGCACCGCCGTCTGGGGCGCGCGCTGCGCGCGCACGGCCGGCACGTACTTGACCGGCGTGGTCGCGGCAGCGACGGCGGCGTGCGTGGCCGGGGGCGCGCCAGTATCGGGCGGCGTGCGCGTGCTGTCGGCGCGACGAGGCGCGGCGGTGTCGGGCGCGGGGCCGGCGGTGTCGGGCGGCGCGCTCTCCGGCGCCGTGTCCGGCGTCTCGTCGTGCACCGGCGCCGGCCGGGCCGGAGCGCCGGCGCGCGGGCGGAACCCGTTCCACAGCACCACGTGCCACACGTCGGCCGCGCCGTTGGCGACCGTCTGCCGCGTGCGCAGCGTCTCGCCGTCGACGATGGCCACGTCCGGGCCGACGGCCGAAGCGACCGCGCCGTCGGGCAGCACGAGCGGCAGATCGTCGCGCCAGTCGGAGCGCGTCGCGCCGACGACGCGGTCGGTGCCGACGGCGACCACCCACGCCGAATCGCCGCGCGCGGGACGCACGACGAGGTAGCGGCCGAGCGGATCCATGCGCAGGTCGCGCGCGTCGGCCGGGAGCGCAATCGTCGCCGCCACGCGCTCGGCGTAGCGGTCCACGACCCGCACCTCGCCGCCGCGCGCCGTGAGCACGTACAGCCGGTCGCCGCTCGGCGTCGCGACGGCGCGCCGCACGGCCGAGCCTAACGAGACCGCGGCGACCGGCCGGAGCCCGCGTCCGCGCACGCCGAGGATCTCGTCTCCCGCCGCGAAATAGACGCCGTCCGTCGCGCCGGTGACGATCGGCTCCGTCGCGCCGGGCACGGCGGCCGACTCGGCCGCCGCCGCGGCGGGCGGCCGCAGCAACCACACGCGCCCCGCGCCGCCGCGCGCCGCCGCCGCGAGCACCGACCCGTCGCGGCGCGCGTACAGCGCTTGCGGCACCTCGGCGAGCCGCACGCGCCACGACCCGCCGGCGTCCGTTAGGCGCGTGACGGCCCCGTCGCGGTCGAGCCCGAAGAACGACCCGCCGTCGGCCGTCACGGCGCCGAGCGGGGCGCGCCCGAGGGCGCGCGCCGTCCCGAGGCGGAGGTCGACGCGCGTCGGAACGCCGCGCGCGTCCACGGCGGCCAGCTGGCCCGCGGACGGGTCGAAGGCGAGCACGCGGCCGAGGGCCGGCAACGCGTCGGCCGACCGCCACACCACCGTGTCCAGGCGCGGATAGACCGCGGCGGTCATCCGCCCGCCATCGCGCGGCGCGCGCAGCACGACGGCGTCGGTGCCGCGTCCCACCGCGCCGCCCGCGCGCGCGTCGCCGAGCGCGCGCTCGCGCCCACACGCGGCCGCGAGCGGCACGGCGGCGAGCAGCACGGCCGCAGCGCCTAACGGACGCGCGGTCGCGCGGACGCGCGCGGGCGTGCGGCGGGGGAGGGGGGAGCGGGCGGAGGCGGGCACGGCGGAGAAACTACGCCGCACCCGGCGGCGCGCATAGCGGCCGGGTGCGGCAGTGGTGACGTGCGGTGTGGTGCGTGCGGAACGTCGCCGGGGAGGCGTCGCGTCCCCGGCGCGCGGGCGGTGGACGCGTCGTCAGCCGCCCGCGCGTCGCGCGGTCAGGACGCGGCGACCGCGGCCGGCGCGCCTACGGGAATGGCGCGCGCGTCGCCCCAGAGCCGCTCGAGCTGGTAGAACTGGCGGAGCGTCGGGTGGAACACGTGCACCACCACGTCGACGAAATCCATCAGCGCCCATCGCCCTTGCGGCAGTCCCTCGACGTGGTTCACCGCCGCGCCCTCCTTCTTCAGCTGCTCGGCGATGTGCTCGGCGGTGGCGCGCACGTGCGTGTCCGACGTCCCGCTCGCGATCACGAAGTAATCGGTCATGTCGGTGACGCCCTTGAGGTCGAGCAGGATGACGTCGTCGGCCTTCATGTCGAGCGCGAGTTGGGCCGCGCGGCGGGCGATCGTTTCGGGAGCGGGAGAATCGGTGTTGGCCATCAGGGCGGCGTCGGGCTGTGGGGACGACGAACGGAATCGCGGGCACCCCGGTGCCGGGTAGCACCGAGAAGCACGCGCACCCGGTTACTACCCCGGGCACGCGCGCCGTGTTTCGGCAAACGTTCGGACGGACGCGGCCGCACCGCGGGCGCGCGCACGTCTACTGCTTGATGACCCAGACCTTGATCTCGGGACGCACGTCCGCGTGCAGGCGGATCGGCACTCGGTACACACCCAGCGCCCGGATGGGGTCGTGGAGGTCGATCATGCGCCGCTCCACGTGATGGCCCTGAGCCTCGAGCTGCTGCGCGATGTCGGCGGCCGTCACCGAGCCAAAGAGCTTGCCCTCCTCACCGACGCGCGCCGCGAAGGTGATCGACACCTCGGCCAGCCGGTCGGCCAGCTGCTGTGCCGACTCGCGACGCGACGTCTCGGCCGCCTCGAGGCGAGCCTTCTCCTGCTGAATCCGCTTCTTGTTCCCCTCGGTGGCGGGGAACGCGACGCCGCGCGGGAGCAGGTAGTTGCGCGCGTAGCCGTTTGACACGGTCACGACGTCGCCGGGGTGCCCCAGGCTGTCGACCGCTTGACGAAGAATGACTTCCACAAAGACCTCCAGAGAGTATGAGCGTTACGCCGGACGGCGGCGAGTGCGCCAGGCGCGTGTCCGCCAGTCGCCCCACGAGTCGCCGAGCCCGAGCGCGAGTGCGGCGGCCGTGACGACCGCCGCGAGCACGCCGCCGAGGAGCGGAAACGCGAAGCCGAGCGCGACGCCGGCGCCGAGTGGCAGTTCGATGCCGCGGCGGCCGAGTGCCCAGCGACACACCGCCAGGCCGCGGAGCGCGTACAGGGCGCCGAAAAAAACGAGCAGGTTGAGCCCGGCGAGTCGCAGCGCCGCGAGCGTCGGAACCGCGACGAGCGCCGCGCCGGCGACGAGCCCCCAGATGAGTTGGTCGTTGAACCGGAACGCGGCGAGCGGCACGAGCGCGGGCCCGACCCGCGAGCGCGCGAGCCGGTGGTAGAGCGCCCAGGCGAGCGCGAGCGCGCCGAGCGACTCGACGGCGACGAGCGCCGGCGCGATCGCGACGGCGCTCGCCGGGAGTGCGCGGAGCGCGTCCTCCGCGTCACCGGCGCGCGCGGCGGCCGCGGGCGCGCGACGCGCGGTCGCGCTCCACGCCGCACCCGACGTCCGCTCCGCCCACTGGTCGAGCGCGACGTCACCGCGCCGCTGCGCTTCCGCGCGCACGACCTCGGTCACGTGCGAGACGCCGCCCGTGCGCGCGGCCGCGAGCATGGCGACGGCCGCCGCGACCGCCACGGCCGTGAGGGCGCGCGGCAGGAATGCGGCCCGCGCGCCCGAGACCACGCCCACCGCGCCGAAGCTCCCGGCGAGCAGCAGGGCCCACCCGCGCGCGAGCGCGGCGTAGCCCTCGATGCCGTCGGGCAGCGGGCGGGTGACGACCCAGCACGCGAGCGCGACCCATGCCGCCGCGACCCACGCGCGTCCGCCGCCGAGCCAGGCCAGCAGCGCACACGCGGCCACGGCCGGCACCACGAGGAGCATCGTTTGCTCGACCGGGAACAGCGTCCCGACGAGCGCCGCCGCGGGCGCGAGCGAGGTCGGCCAGAGCGGTGCGGCCGCGACGGCGAGCGCGCCGGCGAGCGCGGCGAGCGGCGCGATCCAACCGCGCGCGTCGCTGCGCTGCGAGTCGATCGGTCCGACCCCCGCGCCCGCCGTCACGACCGCGCCGCCACGGTCAGCCCTGCGACCCCTTCGTGTAAGGGATCAGGGCGAGGTAGCGCGCCTTCTTGATGGCCTTCGCGATCTGACGCTGGTGGCGCGCCGTGACGCCGGTCAGGCGACTCGGCAGCAGCTTGCCCGTCTCGCCGATGAAGCGCGAGAGGAGACGATCATCCTTGTAGTCGACGAACCTGATGCGGGCTTCGGCGAGCGGATCGGACTTCCGTTGGCGGCGCATGCTCTACTCCTCGTCGTCGTCGTCTTCGTTGGCCTTCCGGCGCGCCATCTCTTCCTCGGACATCGGCGGGGCGCCGAGCTCCCGCTCGTGGAGCGAGATGAGGTAGCGGAGGACGCCATCGTCGAGCTTGAGCGCGCGCTCGAACTCGGGCAGCACGTTCACGTTCGCCAGGTCGAAACGGGCGATGGCGTAGTAGCCGTTCTCGCGCTTCTTGATGGCGTAGGCCAGCTGGCGGCGGCCCCAGTGCTCGACACTGATGTCGCCGGCGGCGCTCAGCAGGCCGTGAAAGCGGTCGAGCTTCTCGTTGATGGCGGTGTCTTCGAGCGCAGAGTCGAAGATGTAGACCGCCTCGTACGTACGCGTGGCCTTGGTGGGCACGGTTGGCAAACCCTCCCTTTGGTCGGGGTCCGCCGTACGCATCCCGTGCAGGGCGCGCGGGCGCGGGCGGACCGGAGAAACGCCGTCCTCCGCGGGTTGCCGGCGCGGAAGAAGGGGGACTTCGAAAAGGCGCGCGTCGGTGCGCGCGTCACGAAGAGGGCGCAAAGCTAATACTGGCCGAGGGTTACGGCAATTGGCCGGGGTGCGAGCGCGCCACGGGCGGTCTGGTGCGAACCGCGCGCGCGGCGTAGCGTTGGCGCGATGAAGCGTTCGCAGGCGGTACGCCTCACCCTCGTCGCCTCGGCGTCGTCGGCCACGGTCGGTGGCGCGGCCGCGTGCAGCCGGGCAGACGCTCCGGCCGACGCGCTGCATTGCGTGCAACGCGGCACCAACCGCGTCGTTGCCGACTCGCTCTGCGACCGCGCCCGGGCCGCGACGAACGGCGGGCGGACCGGCGCGTTCGGCGCCCCGGGCTCGTCGGGTGAATTCGGCGCGTCGAGCGACGCGGGCGCGTCTCACGGCGGCGTCGCGACGTCCGGCGATAGGCGCGGCTACGGGCCGGGCTACGGTTCCGGATACGGCGCGCCGTTTCTCTGGTACTACGGCGGGCGAGTCGCGAGCGGCCTGGCGAGCGCCGGCAGCTTCGAGCCGCACGCCGGGACGTCGTACCGGTCGCCGGCGGGGTACACGTCGCTCGGCGCGCGGGCGCGCGCGTTTTTCGGGCGCGGCGCGGGGTCGCCGGGGAGCGCGGCACGCAGCGGGATCAGCCGCGGCGGCTTCGGCGCGACCGGCGCGGCGCACGGGTCCGGCGGGTGACGCGCCCGAGGGTGATCCGCCGCGCGGCGGCGCATGTGGTGAGGGCGCACCTCGCGGTGGGACGCACCGCGTGCGGCGCCTAACGCACGCCCCGCGCGCGGACTGGCAGGCGCGCGTGGCGTCGGTCGGCTTGCCGCACCACACGGGCGCCGACGGCGAGCCGTACTGGGACGAGCGCGCGTCGTACGTGCTCGATCCGGCTGAAGTCGACGTGCTCGAGACGGCGACGAACGAACTGCACCGCCTCTGCCTCGCGGCCGTCAGCCACGTGATCGCCGAACGGCGGTGGGCGGAGCTGGCGATCCCGCCTGCGGCCGCGCCCCTCGTGGAGCGGAGCTGGCGAGCCGGCGCGGCCGGCGTGCCCGAGCCCACCCTCTACGGACGCTTCGATCTCGCGTACGACGGGCGCTCCCCTCCGCGCCTGCTCGAGTACAACGCGGACACGCCGACCGCGCTCGTCGAGGCGTCGGTCGCACAGTGGTACTGGCTGCAGGACGTCGATCCGTCGGGCGACCAGTTCAACTCGATCCACGAGCGCCTCGTCGCCGCCTGGCCGCGCGTCCTCGCCGCGCCGCGGCTGCCTAACGTCGGCGCGGGCGGCCCCGTACACTTCGCCTCGGCCGACGACGTCGAGGACGCGGCAACGGTCGCGTACCTGCGCGACACGGCCGAGCAGGCCGGAGTCGCGACGCGCGAGCTACTCGTGTCCGAGATCGGCTGGGACGCCGCGCGGGGGCAGTTCGTCGACGGCGACGACGGGCCCATCGAAACGGCGTTCAAACTGTACCCGTGGGAGTGGATGGTGCGCGAGACGTTCGGCGCCCACCTCGTCGCGTCCGCCGATGGGACGCGCTGGATCGAACCCCCCTGGAAGCTCGTCCTGAGCAACAAGGGCATCCTGCCGATTCTGTGGGAGCTGTTCCCGGACCACCCCAACCTGCTGCCCGCCTACTTCGACGAGGCGCTCCTGGACGCGTACGTGCGCAAGCCGCTGCTCTCGCGCGAGGGGGCGAACGTGTCGCTCGTGATGTTCGGCGACGAGATCGCGCGGTCGGGCGGGGCGTACGGTGCGGAAGGCTACGTCTACCAGGCGATCGCGCCGCTGCCGCGGTTCGATGGTCGAACCCCGGTGTTCGGCTCATGGGTCGTCCACGGCGAGGCGGCAGGCGTCGGGATCCGCGAGGCCGACGGCCCGATCACCACGAACACGAGCCGGTTCGTTCCGCACCGCATGGCGTAGCGAGTGGCAGGGCGGCGTCGCAGCCGCCGACGGGCACGCCGGCTGCAACGCGCGCCGGGCATGCCGCCCGCCGACCGCCTCCGCCGCAAGCTGACGGTTCGCGCGCGCGGGCGCACGCTCGTGCTCGTCAAGCGCCCGGAAGAGAGCGGGGAGCACGTGGTCCAGAAGGCGCTGCTCTGGACGCTCTACCTGCCGCGCTACCCGGAACTGCGCGTGGAGCAGGCGCTGCCCTTCCCGAGCCGGTTCAAGCCGGACCTCTACGCGCTCGACGACACGGGCCGCGGCGTGACGTTCTGGGGCGAGTGCGGCGTGACGTCGCGCGAGAAGTTAGGCCGCTTGCTGCGCGACTACCCGGACACGCACTTCGTGTTCTCGAAATGGAACGTCAGCCTCCACCACTTCGCGGCACTCGTCGACGACGCGCTGGCCGGCGTGACGCGGCGCGCTCCGGTCGACTTGGTGCGCGTGCCGGAAGACGCGGCGGAGTGGTTCGACGGTGCGGACGTGGTCGCCGATCCGGCCGCGCTCGAAACGCGACGCTGGGATCCTCGGCCCGTGCAACGCGGCGGGCGGCACGGACCGTCGTGACTGACGTGAGCACGTCACGCCGCGACGACGTTGCCGGACCTGCGCCCCCGCACGCGGCCGGCGCGACCGGCCGCTACGGAGTGGCGACGCGCGCCCCTTCGCTCGAGTACTTGGCCGAGAGATTGGTCCCGAGCGTCTTCGCGCCTGCGATCGCGACGAGCGCGATCACGGCGACCAGAAGCGTGTACTCGGCCATGGTCGCGCCGGCTTCGTCGCGCGCGAACGACGCGACGCGACGGCGGACGGTGCGGACGAGCGGCAGACGGAGAGGAAATCGCATCGGGACGTTCGACGGGGCGAAAGACGCGGCGGCACAGACTTCGGCGCGTGGATTCTGGGCATCAGCACGACGCGGGGAGGTCGCTCGATGTAACGGCCGCGTCCGCGCGTCGCGGCTCACACGTTGAGCTTGAACGTGCGAGTGTACGCTAAGTCGTTGCCGAACAACGCGTATCCAAACTCCGACTTCGGCGTGCCGCTCTGGAAGTCGATGTGCGCGACCCGCAACTCCGTAGGTGTAACCTCGCGGGCGTTCGTCCGCGGTGTCGCGGCGAGTTGCAGCAGTGCATCAACGCCCCGCACTCGCTCATTCGCGAGAAACGCGGCCGGCGCGGCGGACACGAAGAACAGTTCGGCCGTCGCGCCGCCTCCGGCGTCAGCGTCAGGCTGTACGGAGAGGCGGCTCACTTTCGCCGTCGCCCGAAACGTCTCACCGTAAGGCGGCAGAGTTCGGAAGACGAGGTTGGCGTCGCTGACCACCTCCGTACGCGTACCTCGATTCAGGATCGCGTAGTGAACAACGATGTTGCTGCCAGCAATGTCCGCGGAAGGGACGACTGAGCGCATGTCGTGGTGCTCGCCGCCCAGCAGCATACGTCCCTGGGGTCGCTCCAGGTCCTGCCAACGCCCCGTTCGATGTCAACAGCGTCCCCACGGTGACGGAATCGCCGTGCAGCTGCCACCGACCGTTCGTGCCGAACCGATACGAGCTCCGTCTGTGGCGCGAACCGTTATCACGCGCGTGTAGGACGTGTCGGGCCTGCGCACGAGCGAGTCGGCCATGACCGTCGCGGACGGGCCGGTCCCGAGCCGCGGCAGCGGCACCGGGAGCGCGTGGCCGTTGATCGTCCGGCGCTTGTAGCTGCCGGCCACGGACGCCGGCGCCGGCGCGACCGCGTCGGAGGTTCCGCACGCGTCCGCGATCGCGACCACGATCACGGACGCCGCGCACACGAGCCGGGTGGCCGCTCGCACGCGTGTGAGGCGCGCGCCGTCCGCCGCGACCGGCGCCCCGTGGGCGAAGCGGACCGCCAAGGCTGTAGGCACGCAAGGATTATTGCTGGAACGCGCGGTGATCCGCGCGCAGCGGACGGAGATCGTCGCTCAGCGCGTGATGCGCGCCGTGCGACTGCACCGCGTGTTCCTCGAGCAGCGTGACCGCATGCACCCGGATCGGATGGGAGCGCGACTGATCGTGGCCGCGCTGATTGCGCGCCACGCGTGCGCCGTAGCGCAGGCACCCGCCCAACGTGCGGTGGCCCCGCAGCGCGCCCGCGAGGCGCCCCGCTGCTACGCGCGGACGCGTGTGGGTGGACTCTGCCAGGCGCCGGCGTGTACGGGGCGCCGCCGCTGCCGATGACGTGTGGACTCGCGACCTCACCGTGCGCTCGCGCCTGTAGCGTCCGCGCCCCGCGCGCCCGCGCGGTCTCGGCTGCGCCGTTCACGATCCCACGCCGGAAGTCGTGCTCCGATCGGTGGTTACGGACCCGGGGCGCAGCGCGGCGACGGCGGGCCGCCGGCTTGCGCTAGTGCGGCACACCGGTAGCCCTCCCTCCCCGTCGAGCCCCGCCCATGCCCCGCCGTCTGGTCGACCTGTACGTGTGCCTTGCCGCTCTCCTCGTGGTGGTCCCGTGGTTCCTCTTCCTGGAACCGCCGCGAGAGAGCCACGACGCGGTAACCGACGCGGAGAAGGGCACCCCTGAGAACGCCACGAAATCGCGCGTGGATGCCCCAAGATCGATATCGGGACCGTGGGTGGACTCTCTTCACCCTGCCGCGATGGGCTTCCTGCCAGCCACGGAGACCAGCACGGCGAGTTTGTCGAGTGCCTCCACCCGGTGTACATCGGCGTAAGATGGTCCAGCCGTTGAGTAGTCGTCGACGCCTCCGGTTGATGCGCGCGTGAGCGGCCGCGCTGTACAACGGCGTTGTATGGATACGGTCGCGTCGTCGGCCGCGCGGCCGGCGTCCCGGTCGACTTACCCCCGGGAGCCGCGGGAGGAGGCACCCCGTCAAGCGGCCCGGCACCTCGGCGGGCGCCCGCGGGACGCGCTCCGCGTGCCGGAGCGCCGCGTGCAATTGCGTGCGCTCGTACGTCGTGACCGCCGTCGTCTCGTTCAGTCAGAGCCGGCCGTCGTATCCGATGCCGAACGCACGCTGCTCGGCGGCGAGGAACGCCCGCGCGGCGTCATTCAGTGGGCGGCCGAGCCGTTCGGCGAGGGCGGCGAGCTCGGCGACATCATCCGGCGTGGGGCGGCGCATGCCGGTGACCGCCGCGACCACGCGGCGGGGCATTCCGCACCGTAGTCGCGGCGTCGCTCACCGAGCAGGCCGCCTCCCGGGATCGCCGCGGCACGAATCGTTCCGTACCAACGTTTATGCCTGCCCCCGACCTGCCCCCGACCTGCGCGCGACGTCGCAGCTCGGGCTTGCGGCGACCGCCGCGGCGTCCGCCGCGCGAGCCCGCAGTGCGATCATCGTTGCCGATGCGCGCGACGTCGTGGCGCGGTCGCGAGAGCTGCGCGAGACGTCCTGGCCCGCGTCCGGGCCACGTGTCCCCAGGCGGCAGCACGACACCTTGGGCGCGGGCCGGGTGCGCGGCTAACGCGCCCGGGCACGGTTTATACGGCGCCACACGGCATGTCCGACGCTGACGAACCCCGCGCCCGCCCCGCGCCCGCCCCGCGCCCGCCCCGCGCCCGCCCCGCGCCCGCCCCGCGCCCGCCCCGCGCCCGCCCCGCGCCCGCCCCGCGCCCGCCCCGCGCCCGCCCCGCGCCCGCCCCGCGCCCGCCCCGCGCCCGCCCCGCGCCTTCCGTGCTGGCTGCCGCGGCGGCGATGCGCGCCGCTCAGGTCCGAAGCGGGATCCTCGTCGCGACCGCGCACGACGTGGTGACCCGGGCGCGGGACCTGGTCGCGGCGGCCCAGGCTACGGCACTGGCGCGATCCCGGCGTGGCTGACTGTGTCCAATTCGTGTCCGCGACACCGGCTATCCAAGGCACTTTCTCACCCGCTCCCCGGCAATCCGTGGCCGTGCGCCTTGCAGCGCGGCACCCGCTGCCGGGTAGGGCAGGGGCTCACACGTTGAACTTGAACAGCATCACGTCCCCGTCCTGCACGACGTACTCCTTCCCCTCGCTCCGCACCACGCCCTTCTCCCGCGCTCCCTTCCACCCGGCGTTGGCCACGAACTCTCCGTACGCGACCGTGTCGGCCTTGATGAACCCGCGCTCGAAATCGGTGTGAATCACGCCCGCCGCCTTCGGCGCGGTGTCGCCGCGGTGGATGGTCCACGCGCGCACCTCCTGCTCGCCCGCCGTGAAGTACGTCTGCAGCCCGAGCAGCCGGTACCCCGCCTGAATCAGGCGGTCGAGCCCCGCGCTCTCCAGGCCTAACGACGCGAGGAACTCGCCACGGTCCGCCTCGGGCAGCTCGGCCAGTTCACTCTCGATCTTCGCCGAGAATGGCACCACCTCGGCCACCTCGCCGCCGGCCGCGACGGCGGCCCGCAGCGCCGTGAGGTGCGGCCCCTCGTCGCCCGTCAACTCCGCGTCGGTCACGTTGGCCGCGTACAGGATCGGCTTCGTCGTCAGCAGCGAGAGGGGCTGCAGCAGCGCGAGGTCGTCGGCGCCGAGGTGCGCCTCGAAGAGCGCGCGGCCGTCCTTCAGGTATGCGTGCGCCCGGTCCAGGGCGCCCGCCTCGGTCTGCGCGTCCTTGTCGCCGGTCTTGGCCGCACGGCGCGCGCGGTCGAGCCGCTTCTCGACGACGCTCAGGTCCGCGAGCGCGAGCTCGAATTCGATCGTCTCGCGGTCGCGCGCGGGGTCGACCGAGCCCATCACGTGCAGCACGTCGTCGTCGTCAAAGCAGCGCACGACGTGCACGATCGCGTCGGTCTCGCGGATGTTGGCGAGGAACTGGTTGCCGAGCCCCTCGCCCTGCGACGCGCCCTTCACGAGCCCCGCGATATCGACGAACTCGACCGCGGCCGGCACGGTGCGCTGCGGCGAGACCACGCCGGCCAGGACGTCGAGGCGGCGGTCGGGGACGTTCACCCGGCCGACGTTCGGGTCCTTGGTCGCGAACGGGTAGTTGGCGGCGAGGACGCCGGCCGAGGTGAGCGCGTTGAAGAGCGTGGACTTGCCCACGTTGGGCAGGCCGACGATGCCGATGCGGAGCATGCTGTCCTTGCGTGAGGCCGGCGTCAGGCCGACTGTTTACCGTTGTGCTTGTTCATCGCCGCGACGATCCCGTCGCGCAGCCACAGCTCGACCGCGTCGGTGAGGCGCGGCATGAGGTCCGCGATCTCCTTTCGCTCGATCGCGTCGAACGGCGAGAGTACGAAGTCGACGAGGTTGCCGACTTCCCGCCGCTCGTCGGCCGGTTTGGTGCCGACGCGGAGGCGCGGGTAGTGCTGGTGGCCTAACGTACGCTCGATCGACTTGAGCCCGTTGCTGCCGCCGGCGCTCCCCTGCGGGCGCAGCCGGTACGTGCCGACCGGGATCGCGACGTCGTCGCAGGCCACGAGCAGGTCCGTCTGCGGCGCCCAGAACGGACGGCGGAGGAAGGGCGTGAGCGCGTGCCCACTCGCGTTGTAGTACGTCTGCGGCTTGAGCAGCCGCACCTTGGTCGTGCCCACGAGCCCCGACGTGACGAGGCTGTCGCCGTCCCGGCGCCACGCGTCGAAACGCCAAACGTCGGCCAGGTGGTCGAGCACCACCCAGCCGACGTTGTGTCGCGTCTCGCGGTACTCCTCGCCGGGGTTGCCGAGGCCGAGGATGACCTTCAAGCCGCGAGACTCGGCTTACTCGTCGGCCTTCTTGGCCCGCAGCACCTCGGGGGCGCCGGCCGCGTCCGCCGCCGCGGCGGGATCGGGCTCCTCGACGCGCGCCGCCGTGACCATCACGACCGTGGCATCGGCCTCGGTGATCACCGTGATCCCTGTCGGCAGCGTGAGGTCACGCACGTGCAGGGGGTGGCCCAGCGTGAGGCCGCTCACGTCGACGTCGATGTGGTCGGGGATGCTCGACGGGTCGGCCGAGACTTCGATGTCGCGCAGCTGCTCCTCGAGCAGGCCGCCCTCGGAGCGCACGCCTTCGGGGGTGCCGATGAAGACCAGCGGGACGCGAACCGTCACGCGCTCGCCCGCGACGAGTTCCTGAAAGTCGACGTGGACGAGCGATCGGTCGACCGGGTGGCGCTGCACCTCGCGAATCAGGGTGCGCGTCATGCCGCCGTCGAGGCCGAGTTCGACGACGGTGCTCGCCGCCGAGAACTGGTCGAGCAGGCGGCCGAGGTCACGGGCGTTGACCGAGAGCGACTGGGCCGCGCGGGCGTGGCCGTACACGACGGCGGGGACGCGACCGGCAGCGCGGAGCTTGCGCGCCACGCCCTTGCCGGTCTCGTTACGGAGCTCGGCGCTCAGGGAAGCGGTGGCCATGGGTCGGAAAGACTCTTAATCCGGAAGCAGTTGACGTACCGCGGGCTACCCTCAGCCGCAGCACCGGATTGCCGTCGACCGCCTCTCACCCGCAGCCGCGTATTGTAACCGATCGGGCTACTCGAACAAACTGCTGACGGACTGGTCGCTGTGCGTGAAGCGGATCGCCTTCGCGAGCAGCTCGCCGACCGAGAGGATCTGCAGCTTGTCGAAGCGGCGCTCGGGCGGGATCGCGATCGTATCGGTCACCGTCACCTCGGCGATCGGTGCCTCGCTCAAGCGCTCGCGGGCCGGGCCCGAGAGGAGCGCGTGCGTCGCGCACACGTAAACCTCGCGCGCGCCGCGCTTGATGAGCGCGCGCGCGGCCTCGCTCACCGTCCCCGCCGTGTCGATCATGTCGTCGACGATGAGGCACGGGCGCCCGTCGACCTCGCCGATCACGTTCAGCACTTCGGCGACGTTCGCCTTGGGGCGACGTTTGTCCATGATCGCGAACCCGGCGTCGAGTTGCTTCGCGAAGCCGCGCGCCATCTTGGCCGCGCCGACGTCGGGCGCGACGACGACGAGGTCGGTGAGGCGTTTGCGGCGGTAGTGGTTCACGAGCACCGGCTTCGCGTACAGGTGGTCGACGGGGATGTCGAAGAATCCCTGCAGCTGATGCTGGTGAAAGTCGATGCCGAGCACGCGGTCCGCGCCCGCGGTCTGGATCATGTTGGCGACGAGCTTCGCGCCGATCGCGACCCGCGGCTGGTCCTTGCGGTCCTGCCGCGAGTAGCCGTAGTACGGCATAACGACCGTGATGCGCGCCGCGCTCGCGCGCCGCGCGGCGTCGACGATGAGCAGCAGCTCCATGATCGTGTCGGCGGGCGGGTTCGTGGGCTGTATCACGAACACGTCCATCCCGCGGATGTTCTCGTCGATGCGGACGAAGATCTCGCCGTCGGCGAACCGCGTACACGTCAGCTTGCAGAGCTCGACGCCGAGACAGCGCGCGATCTCTTCGGCGAGGGCGCGGTTGCCCATCCCCGCGATGAGCTTGAAGGCGTGATTCGCGCCCGAGCTGCCGTCGCGCGTGGCGGATTGCGACGCAGCGTGCGGCGGCATCACGCGATTCGGTAGGACCTGGGGACCCATGCGTCACTCACCGGCATCGAGGCCGACGGCGGGAGGATCCTCGCGCGCCGGATCTCGGGGAAATTGCCCCGCGTGGATTCGAACCACGATCACTGCATCCAAAGTGCAGGGTCCTGCCGTTGAACGACGGGGCAAGCGCCGAGCAACCTATTCGTCGACGAGCACGGCGGCAACGCGGTCCGCGGTGCGCGTCTCGACCACCCGGATCGCCGGTACGCCGACGCTCCCGGGCGGCGCGTTCACCTCGAGCCCGACGGTCACCCCGGCCAGCGGCGTGAGCAGGATGACGGTCGCGCCGGATCCGGTCATGAGCGCGATCGGGGTCGTGTCCCCGGCCTCGACGTCGATGGCAGGCTCGTCCGTGAAGGCGTCGCCCTCGTCGTCCGGCGACAGGTTGCGCTGTTCGACCTCGCGCGCGACCTCACCGAACAACGTGCGGACGCTCGCGATGTCCTCGCGCTGTGAAAAGATCGCGTCCTCGAAGTCGTTCACGGCGACGAGCGCGACGTCGTCCCACCGCGCGAGTCGGTCGGCGCTCCAGAGGATCGGGCGCACCGGAGATGGCCGCGTCGCGCGGATGGCGGCGAGCGCGGCGAACGCGGCCGGCGTGGCGACGCCTTCGGCGAACACGGCCAGGTGGACGCGGCGTACCGGCAGTGCGGGGAGCGCGAGCATCCGGTCGCCGCGCCCCCAGGCGAGCGCGAGCGGGGCCCCGGTGGTCAGGAATGGCACGTCCGCGCCGAGCCCGCCGGCGATCGCGAGCAGATCGCTCGCGTGCAGGGGGTCCGGCGCGAGCGCGTTGAGGCAGCGGAGGACCGCTCCCGCGTCCGTGCTGCCACCGCCCAGTCCGCCGCCGACGGGGATCGCCTTGGTCAACTCGATCGCGAACGCGTCGGGCCAGCCGGTGTGGTCGGCGAAGGCGACCGCCGCGCGCCACGCGAGGTTGCGCTCGACCGGGCCGAGCGCGTCGGCCTCCGCGCCGGCGGCGTCTAACGTCCGCCCGCGAACGGCGGGCCCGACGCGCACGCGCACGTCGTCGGCGATGTCGAGCCGCTGGAAGAGCGTCTCGAGCTGATGGTAGCCGCCGTCCTCACGCGCCAGGATGCGCAGGAACAGGTTGGCCTTCGCCTGCGCGCGCACGCGCGCGACCGTCGCGCCCGACGTGCTCGCCGGGAGGGGCGCGCTCACGCGGGGGACCCCGCGGCGTCCGCGACCTGGTGGAGCGTGAGGCCGAGTTGCGCGAGGTGGACGAAGCCGAGCACGGTGATCGGAATGAACGTGAGCACGTGGTAGCCTAACGCCCAGCTCACGGCGAGTGCGGCCGGCACGCCGTAGACGGCCAGGCCCACGCGCGACACGCTCTCGAACAGGCCGAAGAAGCCCGGCGACGCGGGGACGGCCGAGGCGACGCTGAGCAGGCTGTTGAGGAAGAGCGCGGCGGAGAACGGGGCGGTGATCCCCACCGCGCGGAACCCCACCCACACCGACCACGCGCAGAGCAGCCAGTGCGCGAGGCTCCACGCGAACACCGCCGCGAACCGCCGCGGGTCGCGCAGGACGCCGAGGCCGTCGGCGAAGCTGCGCACCGCCGCCGTCCCGCGCGCCTCCCAGCGCGGCGCGAGCCGGCGCGTGGCGCGCGCCAGCAGGCGCGCGAAGCCGTCCGGCGCCATGACCAGCGCGTACAGGCCGGCGATCAGGACGACGGTGAGCACCGTCGTGCCCAACGCGAGCGCGGGGACCGACTGGCCGTAGAGGCGCACGCCGCGCGGGAAGGCCGGGTCGAGCGGCGCGACGAAGAGCAGCAGCAGCAGGACGATCGCGTCGAACGCGCGGTCGACGGCGAGCGAGGCGAGGGCCGCGGTGAACGGCACGTCCGGGCGCTCGCGGACGAGCGTGGCGACGCGCGCGATCTCGCCGGCGCGCGCGGGCGCGACGTTGTTCACCATCATGCCGACGGCGGTCGCGCGCCAGAGCGGGCGGAAGGGCAGCGCCGGCACGACGGGGTCGAGGATCGTGCGCCAGCGGCGCGCGCGAACCGGGAAGATGAGCGTCGCCGCGACGGTCGACGCGAGCCAGAGCCACGGGTTGGACGCGCGCAGCACGTCCAACACCACCGCGAAGTCGATGTCGTGAAGGGTCCACCACAGGAGCACCGCGCTCAGCGCGATGCCCAGCCCCGCCTTCCAGTCGAGCCGCACGTCGGGTCAGTCCGTCGCGGCGAGGTCGAGCAGGTCGAACAGCTCGGCGAGGAGTTCCGGGTCGGGTGCGCCGCCGCCCGGCGCCGATCGGAGCACGTCGCGAACCTCGCGCGCGCGGTCGAGCGCGGCGCGCCCCCGATAGCAGAGCGCCTCGATCGACACGATCGCGTCGGCGGCCGGCGCGGCGGGGTGCGCCGGAACGGCCGGCATGTCGAGCGGCGTGCCCGGCCACTTCTCGAGTCCGGTGATGCCGTGCTCGAGCAGTTCGACGAGCGCGGGCCCGGTCGGCGGCCGGAACGCCGGGGCGGACCGCGGCGCGGCGTCGGGCGGCACGAGTGCGTCGGGCGCGGCGTCGGGCGCCTCGGGCGTGTCGCGTGCCGGAGCCGCCGCCATCGCGTCGAGCAGGCCGTGGGCGACGTGTTCGAGACCGGCGACCGCGCGCGGATCGAGCGATTCCGCGCCGCCCTCGCGCGCGCGGCAGACGTCGGCCACGGGGGCGACGTCGTAGCTCTCCGCCAACTCGCGCAACTCGGCGACCGCCGCGCGCAGGCCGCGGCCGACGGCCGCGCGCGCACCGGCGTCGAGACCCGGCGTCGCGAGCAGGTCGCGCGCGACGCGCAGCTGTTCGGCCACGCGGGCGGCCACCGGCGCCGACGCCGCGCGGAACCGCCCGGCGGCCGTCGCCGGCGGGTCGCTCGCACGCTCGACGACGAACGCGGTGTCGCCGTCGTAGGCGAGGGTGCGGATCGGCACCACGCGGGCGTCGGTCCCGGGCTCGGGCGGGGCGCCGTGCGTCATCCCCGGTGCAACGCCTCGAAACCGGCGGTCGGCGCGCCGGCGCGGGCCCTGTCCATCGCGGCGCGCACGGCCCGCACGCTCTCGGCGAGCCCGACGAAGACGGCACGGCTCACGATCGAGTGCCCGATGTTCAGCTCCTCGACTTCGGCGATCACCGCGACCGGGCCGACGTTGTCGGCCGTGAGTCCGTGTCCCGCGTGCACCGCCAGCCCGCGCGACGCCGCGAGCGACGACGCGGCCGCGAGCGCATTTCGGGTGGCGGGGTCCTGCGGCGCGTGGGCGTACGGGCCGGTGTGCAATTCGACGGCGGCGACTCCGAGGTCGGCCGTCGCGCGCACCGTGTCATCGTCCGGCGCGATGAACAGGCTCGTGCGCACCCCGGCGTCGACGAGCGTCGCGACGTGGCGCGCGAGGCGGTCGCCGCCGCGTCGCACGTCGAGCCCGCCTTCGGTCGTCACTTCCTCGCGTCGTTCCGGCACGATCGTCACCTGGTGCGGCCGCAGACGCAGGGCGAGCGCGACCATCTCGTCGGTCGCCGCCATCTCGAGATTGAGCACGGTGCGCACCACGGGCGCCAGGCGTTCGACGTCGTCGTCTTGGATGTGACGCCGGTCCTCGCGCAGGTGCACCGTAATCCCGTCCGCGCCGGCGTCCTCACACACCCGCGCGGCGGCCACCGGGTCGGGCTCGTCGCCGCGGCGCGCCTGCCGGAGTGTCGCGACGTGATCGATGTTGACGTACAGCCGCTGGTACGGCAGCGGGGCGGGCCGTTGGGGCTGTGCGTCGGACATGCGCGAGGCGACGGGTGGCGGATGAAAGCGCGGAACGGGCGGGCGCCGGGCGTCGGTCGGCGCCGCACCGGCCCGGTGCGGCGCGCTAGCTTGCGCGCCGCGTCGTGCGTCCGGCCGGGGCGCGCGCCCGACCTCATGCCCGGGCACACGTTGGGAAACATACTCGTCCGATCCACCGGGGTGACTGCTGCCGCGGTCGTCTTCGCGAGCGCGACCATCGCGGCCTGCTCGAGTACGCCGCCGCGCCCCTCACCGCAGCCAGTCGCCGCCCCCGCGGCCGGACCGGGTGGGGCGACGAGTACGATCGCCGTCGAGGGATTCCTCCGCGGGGCGCAGACCGCGGACGCGCGGACGATGAGCGGGTACTTCGGCACGCGCGCCGGGCCCACGACGGTGCGCGATCCGGCGCCCGACGTCGAGAAGCGGATGATCGCCCTCGCCTGCTATCTCGCCCACGACTCCGCCCGCGTGCTCGGCGACGTCCCCGGCATCGGCTCGACGGGTGACCGCACGGTGACGGTCGAGTTGCGCCAGCGCGAGCTCGTGCGGCAGACGCGCTTCACCGTGGTATCGGGGCCGGGCAACCGGTGGTTCGTGCAGGCGTTCGACATCGACGCGGTGAGCGACCTCTGCCGCCCGCGGTGAGGTGAAGTGAGGCGAGACGACAGGGCGGGTGCGGGCTCGGCCGCGCACCCGCCGCGCCAGTCTCGTTCAGTGCTCGCTCAGTTCGACCAGCACGCCCCCGGTCGCGCTCGGGTGGAGGAACGCGATGCGCTTGCCTTCTGCGCCGAGCCGCGGCACCTCGTCGACGAGGCGGACGCCGGCGGCGCGGCAGCGTGCGAGTGCCGCGTCGAGGTCGTCGACGGCGAAGCAGACGTGATGAATCCCGGGCCCGCGCCTGGCGATGAACTTGCCGATCGGCGATCCGGGCTCGGCCGGCTCCAGCAGCTCGACGAGCGACTCGCCGGCGGCCACGGCCGCGATGCGGGCGCCGTCGGCGTCGTCGAGCGGCACCTCGGACATTCCGAGCACGTCGCGGTACAGGGGCACAATCCCCGCGAGGCTCTCGACGGCGATGCCGACGTGCGCGATGCGCGTGCCGCGCGCGGCCGGCGGGTTCGTGTTTTTTTCTGTGACGTCGGCCGCGGGCGCACTTGCCGCGGGCGGCGGGGTATCAGACGTAGGATTCGGAGCGGTCATGGGCGTCGAAACGGGCGCGTGGTCGCACTCAAGGTAAGTCACCGGGCCGCGAGGCCCCCGACGACGGCAGGCCGACGTGGGCCTGCGAGGAACAGCATGGCGAACGTGAACGCAGTGACCGACGCCGACTTCCAGAGCGAAGTCGAGCAGCACGACGGACTCACCGTCGTCGACTTCTGGGCGACGTGGTGCGGGCCGTGCCGCATGATCTCGCCGGTCGTCGACCAGCTCGCCCAGGAATACGACGGCAAGGCGAAGGTGCTCAAGCTCGACGTCGACAGCAATCAGCAGACGGCGATGAAGTTCAACATCCGGTCGATCCCGCAGATCCTGTTCTTCAAGGGCGGAAAAGTGGTCGACACGGTCGTCGGCGCGGTGCCCAAGTCGGCGCTCGAAGCGAAGTTCAAGCAGCACGCGGCGTAAGGCCGAGTCTCCCGCCCGCGGTCGTGGCGCGGGTGCGAGGGCGGGGCAGTCCGGTGCGTTCGCGCACCGGGCCGCCCCGCCCTCGCTGCATTTCGGCCCGCGCGGTCGCGTATGTTGCGAGGGTATGTCGGGCACCGCGCCACCCGGCGCCACCGCGCGAGGCACGCTCTTCCTCGTCTCGACGCCGATCGGCAACCTCGGCGACATCACGGCGCGCGCGGCCGAGGTGTTGCGGACGGCCGACGCGGTACTGTGCGAGGACACGCGACACTCGCGACGCCTGCTCGACCACCTGGGCTCCCGCGCGCCGACGTTGTCGGTGCACGAGCACAACGAAGCGCGCCGAAGCGAGGGACTCGTCGCGCGGCTGGTCGCCGGCGAGACGTTCGCGCTCGTCTCGGATGCGGGCACGCCCCTCCTGTCGGACCCCGGCGCGCGGCTCGTCGCGGCCGCAATCGCCGGTGGCGTGGCCGTCGTGCCGCTGCCGGGCGCGTCGGCGTTGCTCGCCGCGCTCGTGGCGAGCGGGCTCGACGCCGAGCGGTTCACGTTCTTCGGGTTCCTCGCGCGACGGGGGCGCGAACGGACGGCAGACCTCGCCGCGATCGCCGCGTCGCCGTACACCACCATCGTGTACGAGGCGCCGGGCCGGGTGCCCGACACCCTCGCGGACCTCGCGGAGGCCTGCGGCGCGGATCGCCCGGCCGCGGTCGCCCGCGAGCTGACCAAACAGTACGAGGAGATCCGGCGGGGAACGCTCGGCGAACTCGCGGCGTATCACGGCACCACCGCGCCGCGCGGCGAGGTCGTGCTGGTAGTCGCGGGGCGCCCCGCGACCGCCGCGCACGACGCGATCGACGAGGCGGCGGTGCGGGAGCGGGCGCGCGCGCTCCTCACGGGCGGCACGCCGCCCCGCGCCGCGGCGCAGGCGTTGGCGGAGGCGTTCGGCATCGGGCGGAATGCGGCGTACCGGATCACGCAGGAAGAACGCGGGGAGGATCGTGGGGTCGATCGGTCGGCGGCGGGCGTGGGCGAGCGTTAGGCAGGTGGGTGCGGCCGCGGGCCGGCGCGCGCGCGGCGTGGTGCTCGCCGGTGCCGCGCTGTATGCGGGCGCGTCGGCCACGCCGCCGGCCGCGCTGCGCTCGGTGTCACCGCCCCCCCTCACGATCGCGCGCCTGCAGTACGACGGCGGCGGAGACTGGTACGCCAACCCGTCGAGTCTGCCCAACCTGCTCGCCGCCGTGCGTGAGCGCACGACGCTGCGCCCCGCGCCGGCCGAGGCGCGCGTGCGTCTCGACGACGACCGCCTGTGGGACTACCCGTACCTGCACATGACCGGGCACGGCGAGGTGAAATTCAGCCCGGGCGACGTCGCGCGGCTGCGCGAGTACCTGTTGCGGGGCGGATTCCTGCACGCCGACGACAACTACGGCATGGACGCGAGCTTCCGCCGCGAGATCGCGCGCGTCTTTCCCGACCGTCCGCTCGTCGAGGTGCCGCGCACGCACCCGATCTACCACCTCGTCTACGACTTCCCGCGCGGCCTGCCCAAGATCCACGAGCACGACGGCAAGCCGGCTCGCGGGTACGGCATCTTCGTCGGCGACCGGCTGGCGGTGTTCTACACGGTCGAGTGCGACCTCGGCAACGGCTGGGAGAACGTGGGCACGTATCCGGGCGACCCGCCGGCCCTGCACGAGCAGGCGCTGCGCATGGGGGTGAACCTGTTCGTGTATGCCGTGACGGCGCGATCGGGATGAGCACCGCCGTCGGGCCACTCCTCCCGATCGCGGCCGAGCCGCTGGCCGACCGCGTCGCGCGCGAGCGTGCCGGCGCGGTGCGCCTGGCGCGCGTCGCCGGCGTGGGTGCCGCGGGCGCCGGCGTGGCCGTGGTCGCAGCCGGCGCGGTCTGGGCGCTCGGCGACGGGCGCTGGCTCTCGGGGCCGGCGGCCGCGCCCGCCCTGTGCTGGGTGACGTTAGGCGCGTTCGGCGCCGCGGGGGCGGCCGCGGCCGCGCGCCGGGTGCGCCGCGCGACCGCGCGCGACGCGGTGGTGCGGCACGTGGAGGCCGAGCGCGCGCTCCGCGCGGGCGCGCTCCGCGTCGCGCTCGAGGTCGGCGGGGCCGGGACGATGGGCGCGTTCGCGGCGGCGCAGCTCGCGCCCGCGCTCTCGCCGCGCGCCGACGCGCTCGCGCCGGCGTGGCGGCGCGAACTCGCTCGCGGCGCGGCCGGCGGCGGCGTCGCCCTCGCCGCGGGGGTCGCGCTGCTCGTCGCGAGCGCGCGCCGGTGGGACGACGGCGCGGCCGCGCTCGCGCACCCGGTGGACGCGGCGCGCGGAACGCTGCTCGCCCCGCTGCACTTCGTCGGCGCGCCCGCGCGTACCGCGCGCGGGCGCGCGGTGCAGCTGACGCTCGACGCCCCGGGGCGCCGCCGCGTCGCGCTCGCGTGGCGCGTCGCGGGGCGCGGGTGGGAGACGCGCGAGGCGGTGCCCGACGCCCGCGGGCGCGCGGCGTTCGCGATCGGCGCGCTCGACGCGGACCTCGCCGCGGTGGCCACCGATGGGCGCGCGCGCACCGACACGCTCCGGGTCGCGGTCGACGACCGCGCCTTCGTCGGCGGCGTACGGCTGCACGCGGTCTACCCCGTGTACCTCGGCGTGCCCGACGCGGAGCTTCCGCCGTCCGACACGGTGCGCGTGCCGCGCGGGACGGTGCTCGAACTGCGGGCGCACGCGTCCGCGCCGCTCGCGCGCGCGGCGCTCGTCGCCGGCGGCGCGGCGTACGCGGCGGCCCGCGATGGCGACTCGCTCGCGGTGCGCTGGACGCCGGGCGGTGCGGTGCGTCTCGCGTGGGACGCGGTCGCACGCGACGGCGGCCCCGTCGACGTTCCGGAGCCGTTCGTCGTCGTCGCGGTGCCCGACGCGGCGCCGGTCGCTGCCGCCGCACTGCGCACGGCGGCGTACGACGGCGCGTCGCCCGTGGCCGTCGCGGTCACCGCGAGCGACGACCACGGCCTCGCCTCCGTGCGGCTGCACGTGTTGCGGCGTGGGGCCGACGGGCGTGAGGCCGCCGCCGGCGCGCCGGCGGTGCTGCTCGCCGCGGGTGCGGGAATCACCGCCGCGTGGAGCGGCACGGCCACCGTCGACCCCGCGCGCCTCGGGATCGGCCCCGGCGAGACGGCGGTCGTGCGCGTCGAGGCCGTCGACGCGTCGCCGTGGGCGCAGCGCGGCTGGAGTGCGCCGCTCGTGCTGTCCGCACCGACCGTGACCGCGCTCCGCACGGCGGCGCGGGCGACGAGCGATTCCGCGCTCGCCGGCGTCGCGGCCGCGCTCACCGCCGCCCGCGACCTGCAGCAGCGGACGGCCGAGGCCGCGCGGAGCCGCGCGTTCGCGGGCGCCGCGGGCAGCTCGCCGACGAGTCGCGCGGCCGGATCGGACGCGGAGCGTGCGGCGGCCGCGCGCGGCGAGGCCGCCGCGGGGTCGCCGCCGAACGCCGCGGGTGCTCCGTTAGGCTACGAGGCGGCCGAGCGCGCGCGCGCCCTCGCCGCCCAACAGCGGCAGCTCGCGTCGACGGTGGCGGCCGCGCGCGCGCAGACCGAGGCGCTCGAGCGGCGCCTGCAGCAGGCGGGCGCGCTCGACACGGCGCTCGCGCGGCAGCTGGCCGACGCGCGCCGCATGTTGCGCGAGGCGCTCACCCCCGAACTCGAAGCGAAGCTCGGCGCGATGGCGCAGGGCGGCGCCGGGATGAGCGCGTCGCAGACGCGCGAAACGTTGGAGCAGTTGGCCGAAGCGCAGCGCGCGCTGCGTGAGCGGCTGGAGCGCACCGCCGACGTGCTACGCCGCGCCGCGCTCGAGGGCGCGATGCAGACGTTGGGTGACGAGGCGCGCGAGGTCGCGGCCGCCGAGGCGCGTGCGGTCCCGCGCGCCGGGCAGGAGTCGGCCGCCTCGCGCGCCGAGCGCACTGCCGGCGAGTCGCCGGCGCAGACCGCCGCGCGCGCGACCGCGGTGCGCGACGCGATCGACTCGCTTCGCGCGCGGCTGAACCGCGAGCAGGCCGCGGCGGGCGCGACCGCGGCGGCGCAGGCCAACTCCCACGCGGCCAGGTCGGCGCAGGCGATGCAGCGTGCGGCCGCACAGGCGTCGGCGAAAGCGTCCGGCGCGCCGAAGGGCGCGAGTCAGCCTGGCTCGAATCAGCCTGGCTCGAATCAGCCTGGGGCGAACCAGTCCGGCGCGAGTCCGTCCGGCGCCCAGGACGGCGGCGACGGCGGGGCGGAGGCGTCCGCGCAGGCCGCGTCGGCGGAGATGCGCGCGGCGGCGGACGCGCTGGCAAAGGGGCGCGCGGCGCAGATCGATGCGTGGAAGACCGCGTTAGGCGCGGAACTCGACCGCGCGGCGAGCGAGACCGCGCAGCTCGCGCGCGAGCAGGCCGCGGTGCGCGAGGCGGCGAGGTCGGGCGCCGACCCGGCTGGCGCGCGGAGCGCAGAGGCCGCCGTGCGCGACGGCGTGGAGCAGACCGCGCGCCGGCTCGCGCAGGCGGGGCGCACCTCGGCGCTGCTTTCGGAGCGCACGCGGCGCGCGATGGACGAGGCGCGCCAGCAAGTTGGCGCTGCGGCGCGCGCGCTCGAGCGTCAGGGGGGCGCGCAGGGCGGTCAACCCGGCGGCGGGTCTCCCGGCGGCGAACCCCCGAGCGGCTCGGCGTCTGGCGCCTCGCCGAGTGGCGGCGGATCGCCGAGCGGCAGCACGCCGGGCGGCGAGCTCGGGCGCGGCGGGGCGCCGCGCGGCGGCGGGCGGAATCCCGACGCGGCGATGGCCGACGCACAGGACGCGCTCGCGCGCGCCGCGGGGGCCCTCGTGCGCGACCGCGCGCGGGTGCGCGACGCGGCGAGCGCGGCCGGAGCCGAGGACGTGCTCGCCGAGTTCCGGGCCGCCGCGGGACAACAGGCCCGGCTCAACGCGCAGTCGCTCGGCCTGCCCCAGCCCGGTTCGGGGAGCGCGGGCGCGGAGGGCAAGACGGGGCGGGGCGCCAAGCCCGGGGAAGGGCAGGGCGCCGCCCGCGTACCCGGCCAGGGGAGCGGCGGTCGCGATGGCGCGCGTCGCCTTGCCGACCAGCAGCGCGCCATCGCGGACCGGCTCGAACAGCTGGGCGACGGCGACCCGAGCGGCCGCAGCGACGAACTCGCGCGCGAAGCGCGTACACTCGCCGCTGCGCTTGACCGCGAAGCCGCCGGCGGCGCGGCGCGCGATGCGGCGACGCTCGCCCGCCAGCAGCAGCTCTACCGCAAACTCCTTGAGGCCGGGCAGTCGCTCGAACGCGACGAGCAGGACGACCAGGGACCGCGCCAGGCGCGCGCGGGGGTGACGGTGGGGGACGGCGCGCCGGCCGACGGGGCCACCCGTGGCCGATCCGCCACGCGAGTCGCGCCGCCGACGTGGAACGAGCTGCGCACGCTGCCGCCCGAGGAGCGCCGGCTCGTCCTCGAGTACTTCCGGCGCCTGAACGCCGCACCGTGACCCCGAATCGTCGGCGCCGCGCCGGGGCGCTCGCGCTCTCGGCCGCCGCGTGCCTGGCCGCCGCGGCCGCCGTCGGCCTAACGCCGCGCGCCGGCGCGGCGCAGGCGCCCGCCGGGGCCGCGAAGACCTCGCCCGCCCCGCCGACGTCGGCACCCGCGGCGGGCGCGCCGGCGCGGTCGGCCCTGGCGCTTCCCGCGACGGCCCCGCTCGCGCTCGCACGCGCGTTCGACCTCGAAACGTCTCGACCGCGCGAGGCGGTCGCGGCGTTCCGTCGTGCGCTCGCCCTCGCCGACACGGCGCGCGATGCGGATTCCCGCGACGCCGCGCTGCTCGGGCTCGAACGGCTGTGGAGCGACGAGGGGCACCCCGACTCGTCGCTCGCGCTCGCCGCGGACGTGTTACGCCAGCACCCGGCCGACCCGGTCGCGCACTCGATCGCCCTGCGCACCCTCGCCATGATGGGGCGCGACGCCCAGGCGCGCGCCTCGTACGACCTATGGCGGCGCTCGTCGCCGGCCGACGCCGGACCGTATCTGGAGTACCTCCGTCTGCTGCTCGACGCGACGCGGCGCGCGGCGGCCGACAGCGTCCTCGCCGACGCCGACCACGCGCCGCTCTCGCGCGAGGCGAGAAGCGCCCTGCGGCCGTCGCGCGCGCGCGCGCTGGTCGCGGACGGAGCGTGGGTGGATGCGGCGCGGACCTGGCGCGACGTGCTCACCGACGACGCGGTGTACGCCGACGCTGCCGTGTACGCCCTCCGGCCCGCGCCCGACACGGTGCGCGACGCCGTCGTCGGCGCGCTCGCGGCGACCGGCATCGCCCAGTCGAACGCGGCGGCGACCGGGTCATCCCCGGCGGGTGCGCCGTCTACGCCGCCGATCGAGCGCGACGCGGCTGCCCGGCGCGCCGCGGCCGCGCTCCTCGTCGCGTGGCACCGGCCGAGTGCGGCGTGGGCGCTCGCAACGGCGCTGCCCTTGAGCACGGAATCTCGCGACCTGTGGCGGATCGTCGCGGCCGAACTGGACGCGAGCGGCGCGCGCCGCACCGCGGCGGATGCATGGGCGCGCGTGCTCGACGCCAGCCCGCGGGGGAGCGGCGATGCCCACGAGGCGTTCACCCGGGCCGCGGACGACGCCTTGCAGGGCGGCGACCCGGCGCGCGCGCTCGCGCTCCTCGACCGCGAGCGCGCGGGCGCCGAGTCGCGTGACTCGACGGCCGCCCCGCTCCGCTTACTCCGCGTCCAGGCGCTCGCCGCGCTCGGCCGCGTCGACGAGGCGGAGCGCGTCGCCGCCGAGATGCCAATCCCGGCGCGAAGCGCCGCCGCCGGTGCCGCCGGGAGCGCACCCGGCAGCGCCGTCGCGAACGCCGCGGCCGACGCGCTCGCGGCGGCCTGGATCGCGCGCGGGGACGTGCCGCGCGCGGCCGCGGCGCTGCGCCGCGTCGGCGCCGACAGCGGCGAGGCGGCAGGGTGGCTCGCGCTCGCGACCGGCAACCTGCGCGGCGCGCGGGCGAACTTTGCCCACTCGCCCCCCGCACTCGACCCGCGCGGCGGGCTGCTCGCTGACGTGCGCGCCGCTGCGCGCGCCGTGCTCGCGCGCACGCGCGCCGACTCCGCCCCTGGCCTCGGCGACGCGTTGCTCGCCGCGGCACGGGGCGACGCGCCGGGATCGGTGGCGGCGCTCGAGCGCGCGGCCCGCGCGCTCCCCGACGTGCGCGCGCCGCTGATGGCTGCGGCCGCCGACGTCGCGAGCGGCGCCGGCGACCGCGCGCGCGCGGCCGCCCTCTGGCGGCAGATCCTCGCCGACGCGGCCGACGCGCCCGAAGCGCCCGCCGCCGAACTCGCGTGGGCCCGGTCACTGCTCGCGGCCGGCGACCGAACCGCGGCCCGCTCGCACTTCGAACACCTGATCATGGGCTACCCGGACAGCGCGCTCGTCCCGATCGCGCGCCGCGAGCTCGACCGCCTCGGCAGCGCCTAACGCATGACGTCGTCCCGCCCACGCCGCGCACTCGCCGCGGCCGCCCTCGCCTTCGCGCCGCTCGTCGCGCCCGCGGCCCGCGCGCAGACGCTCCTCGTCCCGATGGACGACGGGCAGCGCAACCACCTGCGCGCCTACGGCCTCGTCTACGGCGTGCTCAAGGACGGCCAGAAGGCCGAGTGGCTGCTGAACTACCGGGGCGGTGCGTTCTTCGTCCCCGACCTGCCGGAGCTGCGGCGCCGGGCCGCGCTCGCCGGCGTGAGCGTCGAGCCCGAGGACGCCGTCCAGGTCGCCGACGTGCGGCGCGAGATGTCCGGCGGGAACATGGACGCCGTGCCGCTCGAGAAGGCGCCACGCGTCGCGATCTACACGCCGCCCGGCGGCCAGCCGTGGGACGACGCGGTCACGCTCGCGCTCACGTACGCCGGCATTCCGTTCGAGAAGGTCTGGGACGACGACGTGCTCGCCGGCGCCCTAGGCAAGTACGAGTGGGTGCACCTCTTCCACGAGGACTTCACGGGCCAGCAGAACAAGCTCGCGCTGACCTACTCGGCCGCGCCCTGGTACCGCGAGCAGCACGCGGTGCTGGTGGAGGCCGCCGCGCGCCACGGCTATGCGTCGGTCCCGGCGCTCAAGAAGGCGGTCGCCGAGCGGATCCGCACCTACGTCGAGAACGGCGGTTTCCTGTTCGCGATGTGCGGCGCGACCGAGTCGCTCGACCTCGCGATCGCAGGCGAGTCGGTCAACTTCGCCGGGATCGCGGCGGGCGGGCCGCCGCCCGACCCCGACGCGGACCGCAAGATGCTGTGGGCGCGCTCGTTCGCGTTTCAGAACGCCCACCTCGCGCCGCCGTACGTCACGGCGCTCTCCGACATCGACGGACACCAGGTGAACGTGCCGGGGCGGCGCCAGCCGTTAGGCACGTTCCAGCTGTTCGCGTTCTCCGCCAAATTCGACCCGGTCCCGTCGATGCTCGTGCAGGACCACCGCACGAGCATCCCCGACTTCTACGGCGTGACCACGTCGTTCACGAAGGCGACCGTGAAGCCCGGCGTGACGGTGCTCGCCACCGAGGACGGCGCGCCGTGGGTCAAGTACATCCATGGCGACTACGGCAAGGGCGCGTGGACGTACCTCGGCGGGCACGACCCCGAGGACCCGCAGCACGCGATCGGCTCGCCGCCGACGGACCTCGCGCTGCACCCGGATTCGCCCGGTTACCGGTTGATCCTCAACAACGTCCTGTTCCCGGCCGCGAAGAAGAAGCCGCGGAAAACCTGACCCGTCAGGCGACCGACGTCGCGAGCGCGCGAAGCGCGGCGTCGAGGTCGTCCAGCGCGTCGACGACGCGGGATCCCGGGGCGTCGGGGGAACCGACGTCACACGCGCCCCGCAGGCGGGCGACGTCCTCCGTCGCGGGGGTGAGCGCGACGGCGTGACCGTGCTGAAGGCCTTCGGCGACCTCGCGGCACGCGCGCGCGAGTCGGCCGCCGACCGCGGCGAGCAGATCCGCGTCAAGTGGAGTGCTGCAGTCCTGCGTCGTGGTGCCGTCCGTCGGAGCGCGACGCTGTGACGCGGCGTGGCCGAGCCGGCGCACGGCGTACGCGACGGCCGCCGCGAGGTACGCGGTCCGAATCGGGCCGGGGCGCTCGATCGGCGAACTCGGCTGCCACAGCGGGCGTACGGTCGCGCGGATCGGCGCGAGCGCGCGATCGACCGTCCGCACGTCGGCGAGCACCGTGTTCGGCTCGAAGACCGCATCGCCGGTGGCCCGCGACACGGGCGCTTCAGCCGCGCGAACGAGGACGGCCGTGAGCGCGCGCAGCTTCTCGCCGCTCTGGTGCGGGAGCACGAGCAGGGCCACGGCGGCGCCAACCGCGGCACCCGCGAGGGTCTCCGTGAGCCGGAGCAGGAGGAGACCCGAGACGGGTCTGCCGAGCGCGTCGTAGAGCAACGCGAGCGCGATCGTGAAGCACGTGATCATCGTGCCGTACGCGACCTGCAGGAAGTAGTAGGCGACGAACAGCGCGACGAACGCGATGGCAATCGCGACGGGCACGTGGTGGCCGACCGCGTGGGCGATCGCGAGCCCCACGCCCACGCCGGCCACCGTGCCGAGGACGCGCTGCCACGCGCGCGCGAGCGACTCGCCGACGGTCGTTCCGCGCACGAACACGACGAACGCCGCGATCACCGCCCAGTACCATCGTGTCGGCGAGAGCAGGCGCCCGGCGGCGATCGCCGCCGCCGCGGCGAGCGTCGCCTGCACCGCGAGGCGTAGGGCGGTCGACCAGTCGGACGGCGCGCCCGCCGCGATCCCGGCGGAGACCGGTGGTGTGAGCGTCGACCAGCTGCCGGGCGGCGTGGTCCAGCTCCGGCCGCGCGTGAGCACGTGGACGGCGTACGTGGCTTCCCGCCACGCGCGCGCCCGCGCGGTGCGATCGGCGTTGGGCATCTTGGTATCGTCGGGCGCCGCCGCCGAAGCGAGCGCGAGCGCGTCGAGCGCGGCGCCGCGTGCCGCGTCGCTCCCGGTGTCGATGTACGCGCGCAGCGCGGTCGCCGTCGCGCCAAGATGGCCGCGCACGACCGCCGTGGCGCCGCCCGTCGACAGCTCGCGGAATGCATGGAGGAGCGTCTCGACCGCCAGTTCCGCCTCGAGGAGGGCCGCCGCCCACCCGCCGGACGTGCTCGGCTCCTCGCCGGGCTTTGGAATTCCGGCCGCCGGGGCGAGTGCGACCGTGAGGTCGTTCAGCTGCCCGGAAGCCCGGAGCAGCGACCGCCAGCGACGATCCGACGCATCCGCGTCGCCAAGCACCGCGGCCACGTCCGCCAAGAGGAGATCGACGCGCGCGCGGACCGCGCGGACGCCGTTCGCGAGCACGCGGTCGGGCGCGAACCGTACGACCCAGAACCGGATCACGTAGGCCGACGCGGCCCCGATCGCGATCGCGCCGAGCATCCAGGGCAACTCCTCCGCGCGCCCCTTCACGAACAGCGTGAAGAAGTACGCCAGGAACGCCGGGAATCCGACCGCGAGCCCGCGTGGGCCCAACCGCCGGACGATGGTCGCGAAGAACACCACCGCGCAGAAGAGCGCGAGCTGCAGCCACTCGACGTCCGCGCTGAGGGTGCCGAGCGTGACGGACGTGGCGGCGGCGAGGACGGCGAGTGCCAGCGACACGCGCTGCTGTGCAGGCTCTGGATCGTTCACCGCGATGCCGAGCACCATCGCGATGAGCATCCCGACGAACCCGAACATCGGGCGCTGTCCGAACGAGTGCGCGGCCAGGGCGATGCACACCGCGGACAGAGCCGCGCCGAGGACCGCGCGCAGCGCGCCGCGAAGGCGCAAGAGTCCGGGGTCGGCGGCGATCAGGCGGTCGCGCGTTCGGCTGAGGAGGGCGGACATGGGCACGGCGCGCGAATGCGTGCATCGTGCCCGCGTCGCGCTCGCCACACCATCGCACGTCCGGGTCGGGGTTTCGGTGTATCTTGGGGCCCGAACCCCCGATCACGTGGTCCTCTCGACGTCTCCACTCCCGCTCTCGACCGACGGCCGCCTGAGCCGGCCGGTCGCGGCCGCCATGCGCGCCGCGATCCGGCTTGCCGGCGGGCGTGAGGTGTGCTTTGCGTGCACCGTCGACGACGGCGGCGTCGTGCGCACGGCGCGTGTGGTCGCGCGCGGCGACGTCCGGAGCGTCCTCGCCCTGCCGGGGTTCGCGGAGCGCGGCGAGATGCTCGTCCACAATCACCCGAGCGGCATTCTCGAGCCGTCGGGTCCCGACATGGACGTCGCCTCGCGCATCTACGGCAACGGCGTCGGCTTCGGCATCGTCGACAACGACGCGTCGGAACTGTACGTCGTCGTCGAGGTGCCGCGCGCCGCGCAGGCCGCGCTCGACCCCGACGCGGTGGCGCACGACCTCGGCCCCGACGGTCTCATCGCCGCCCACATGCGGCAGTACGAGGACCGACCCGGCCAGCGCGCCCTCGCCGACGCGGTGACCGCACTCTACAACGACGGCGGCGTCGGCCTGCTCGAGGCCGGGACGGGCGTCGGCAAGTCGATGGGCTACCTCGTCCCGGCGCTCCGGTGGGCGGCGGCTGCGGGCGAGCGCACGGTCGTCTCGACCGCCACGATCGCGCTGCAGGAGCAACTCGTCGGCAAGGACCTGCCCTTTCTCGCCGACGCGCTCACCGACCAGCCGGTCCGCTACGCGCTGCTCAAGGGGTGGCGCAACTACCTCTGCCTGTCGCGCATGGACCAGGCGATGCTCGGCGGCGCGGCGCTGTTCGAAGCGGGGATGCGCCAGGAGTTAGGCGCGCTCGCGGCGTGGGCGGGGCGCACGGGCGACGGGTCGCTCGCCGACCTGCCGACGCCGCCCCGCCCCGAGGTCTGGGACGAGGTCTCGGCCGAGCCCGACCTCTGCACGCGCACCCGTTGCCCGCACTTCGAGCAGTGCTTCCTGTTCAAGGCGCGGCGCGAGGCGGCGCAGGCGGACGTGATCGTCGTCAACCACCATCTGCTGCTGAGCGACGTCGCCGTGCGGCGCACGACGGGCAACTGGGACGACGCGGCCGTGCTCCCCGCCTACAAGCGTCTGGTCGTGGACGAGGGGCACCACCTCGAAGACGCGGCCGCCGCGCACCTCGGGACCGCGGTGACGCGCCGCGCCCTGCAGCGCGCGTTCGGGCGGCTCGACCGCAAGGGCAAGGGGCTGCTCTCCGCGCTTGTCGCCAAGCTGGCCGCGTCCACCGACCTGCTCAGCGTCGCGAGTCTCGAGCTGGTGCAGTCGCGGCTCGTTCCGTCGGCCCACGCGGCGCGCGACCGGGCCGACCTCGTCTTCGACCTGCTGCAGACCTGGTGCGAGCAGCAGGGCCAGCCGGTGGTGCGCCTCACCGAGGCGTTCGCGCGCGACCCGGTGTGGCAGGGCGGGTTGTCCAACGCGCTCGACGAGTTGTTGACCGAAGTCGAGTTGCTGCACGACGGACTGCGTCTCGTGCGCGAGCGGCTCGAGACGGACGAGCGCAAGCTCGAGGCCCTCGCGCCGCTGTTGGGCGAGGTGCGCGCCGTTGCCAAGCGGCTGCAGGCGGCGGGTGACGGGCTAGGCCGCGCGCTCAAGCCGAAGGCGGCCGACCGCGACGCGACCGTACGGTGGGTCGAGCTGCGCGGCAAGGAGCGGAACGTCGTCGTGTCGAGCGTGCCGCTCGACCTCGCGCCCATTCTACGCGAGGACCTGTTCAAACGCGTCGAGACCGCGGTGCTCACGAGTGCGACGCTCGCGACCCGGCCGCGCGGCGGTGACGCGCGCGGTGACGCGCGCGGGGGCGGCGGCCCGGGCGAGCTGCCGCCGCGAGCGGCCGACGTGCGTGGGGCGCCGGCCGACGACGCGTTCGCCTTCCTCGCCGGCCGGCTCGGCCTCACGCGCCCGGACTTCGTTCCGCGCACGGCCGCGCTCCCGTCGCCGTTCGACTATCCCCGCCAGGCGCTGCTCGTCGTGCCGAGCGACACGCCCGCGCCCAACGTCGACGCGGGACGGCACCTGCTCGCCGTGGTGCGCCACACGCTCGACCTGTGCGCGGCGAGCGACGGCGGCGCGTTCATCCTGTTCACGAGTCACAAGGACGTGCGCGCGGCCGCCGACGAATTGCGCGCGCGCGGCGCCGACCGGCGCTGGCCGCTGCTCGTCCACGGCGAGGACGGGCGTGACGCGCTGCTCCGCCGGTTCCGCGAGAGTGGGCGGGCGGTGTTGTTGGGCACCGCCACGTTCTGGGAAGGAGTCGACGTGCCCGGCGACGCCCTGCGCGCGATGGTCATCGCGAAGCTCCCGTTCCGCGTCCCGAGCGAGCCGGTGACTGCGGCCCACTGTGAGGCGATCGAGGCACGGGGTGGGGACAGCTTCCGCGACTACATGATCCCGCACGCCGCGTTACGGCTGAAGCAGGGATTCGGCCGGCTCGTCCGCACCGCGGCCGACCGCGGGGTGGTGGTGCTCTCCGACTCGCGCGCGGTCACCAAGGGGTACGGCCGCGACCTGCTCGCGAGCCTTCCGCCCGCCGCGCGCGTCGTCGCGCCGTGGGCGCGAGCGCTGCCGAGCGTCGAGGCGTTCTACCGCGGGCGGGTGCCGGCCGAGGACGCCGAGTGACCTGGGCGTCGCGCCCGCGCGGGACGCCGCGCGGAATCGACGAGCGGACCGTGCTCTGGGGTGACGCAGGGCGCGGGGTACCCGCGGCGGACGGTGTCCACCAAGCACGCGGGCGCGCCTGAGGGTCGGCGTCCGCGTATTCTTCGCACCTACGTCGCCGCGGTAAACGCTCGGTCGCGCCGCGGCGTGTCGTCGTCAGCCCCTCGCACTCCGTCATGTCCGCTTCACCCACCCGTCCCGGCAAGATCGTTTGCGTGGGGCGCAACTACCTCGAGCACGCCCGCGAACTCGGCAACGACGTGCCCGAACGCCCGCTGCTCTTCCTCAAGCCTCCGTCGAGCGTGATCGCGGGCGGCGTCGCGATCGAGCTGCCGTCCGAGCGGGACAGCACGCACGTCGACTTCGAAGGAGAGATCGGGCTCGTCATCGGCACCCGCGTGCGGCGCGTGGACGAGGCGACCGCCGTGCGCGCCATCCGTGGCGTGGTCGCGCTCAACGACGTGAGCGCGCGCGACCTGCAGAAGTCCGAACCGCAGTGGCTGCGTGCGAAGGGGTACGACACCTTCTGTCCGATCGGCCCCGAGTCACCGACCCCGGCGGACCTGGCCTCCTTGACGGTAGTCACCCGGCTGAACGGCGCCGAGCGGCAGCGCGCGACGGCGTCGCAGATGGCGTTCGCGATTCCGATGCTCGTCGCGTATATCTCGCAGGTGATGACGCTCGAACCGGGTGACGTGATCGCGACCGGAACCCCGTCCGGCGTTGGGCGGCTCTCGCCCGGTGACGTCGTCGAGGTTGAGGTGGTCGGTCATAGCACCGTAAGCAATCCCGTCGTCGCCGCGGCGGGCTGACATGCCGCGCACGTCGGGATCCTTTCATCTCACCGCGGGGTAGCCGTCCGCCATGTTGTCGCTCCAGCGGGGAACCGGTTCGTCCTCCGATGTGACGGGAGCGCGGCGCAAGCGCCCCGGCGCGGCCCTCGTCGCGTCGGTCGGCGTCAACGTGTTCGTGATCGGCGCCTTCTTCGAGGCGCTGACCCTCGGCTATCACTGGACGGACGCTCGGCGGCACGTCGCGCCCTCGCCGCAGGAGCACATCGCATTCGTGCAGGCGCCGCGCGCTCAGGGGCCGTCGTCGCCTGGCCGCAGCGGTGGCGACGGCCGTCCGCTCAGCGCGACGCCGACCCGGTCGCATCCGCTTATCGCGCCGCGTGCGGTGCCGAGCGTGTTGCCGCCGATCACCCGCGGGCCGGCCACCGAAGCGACGGGCGGAACTGGCGCGGTCGTGGGTAAGGGCGGCGAGGGCGTCGGCATCCAGCCCGAGTACCGCGACCCGGCCCTCTGGACGCGCCCGGGTACGCTCGCCACCGAGCCAAAGACCGCAAAGCAGCGCGTCGACAGCGTGCTGACGCAGACGTTCGGCGCGGCGCGCGACTCGATCATCGCCGCGCAGGAGATGGCGGCCGGGAAGCGCAAGCCGGGTGATTGGACGTTCAAGGGCCCTGGCGGCACGTGGGGCATGGACGACCACTCCATCCACCTCGGGAAGATCTCCGTTCCGAACGCGGTGCTCGCGCTGCTCTCCAGCAAGTTCCAGCAGAACCTGCGCGGTAACCCGGTAGCGGCCATCGAGGCGCGCAGGCTCGGGAACATCCACCAAGAGATCCTCGACAACGCCCAGCGGTCGATGAACGAGGACGATTTTCGTGGGGCCGTCAAAGAGATCCGTGCGCGCAAGGATCGCGAGCGCAACGAGCGCCTGGCCGAACGGCGCCGCGCGGCCCAGCTGATGGCCGAGGCCGGCGATCAGTCGTCGGCGCCGGACGGGTCGCACGACCGCTGACCGCCGCGGAACCTCCCTCACAACACGACGGGCCGGCGCACAAGCGCCGGCCCGTCGCGTCGGATCCAGAAGGTCGGGTAACTCAGGTACTGATGGCGCCGTCGAAAGCGGTGCGATCGATGGACGGGCGGAACACCCCCGTCACCGTGCCGAGCAGGCTGTAGTCGTCGGTCGGACGGAGGCGAATCTCGCGGTCGGCCGGGTTCGCCGGATGCAGGACGATTCCGTCGACGAGCTTCTCGTACGACTTGATGGTCGCGTCCTCGCCGATGCGCGCGGCGACGATATCGCCGTCCGCGAACTGCTTTGCCGGCGTGACGAGCACGTAGTCCCCGTCGTGAATCCCGCGGCCGATCATGCTGTCCCCCATCACACGCAGCACGAACGTGTCGTCGCTCGCGATGAAGCGCCGGTCGAAGCTGAGCGCGCCCATCTTGTGCTCGGGGCGCAGCGCGGGCTCGCCAGCGTGGATTCGCCCGTAGTAGGGCAGGGGCTGGATCCCCGACGGGCCCTGGTGCCCGAGGATCCGGACGCCGCGTGAGCGGGCCGGGTCTCGCTCGATATATCCCTTATCGGTGAGCGAGTGAAGCAGGTCGGAGACCGTCTTGGTCGACTTGATGCGGAACCGCGAGCCGATCTCGCGAATGCTCGGCTGGTAGGTGTTCTCCGCCAGGAAGTCGATCAGGTACTGGTAAACCTTACGCTCGATCGGCGTGAGGGGATCCGCCATCGCGATCTCCGAGAAAGGAGGCGACCAGGCCCGCGGCGCGCATCGCGCGGTGCTGGGCGCCCGGCGGCCCATACGGCGCGAGTATACGAACGCTGAGGCCGGTCGGCAAGAGCGAACGTCAACGCTCGGCCGCCGGAGCCTCCGCGTCGATGCGCACCAGGGCCGCGTCGATGCGCGCGAGCGCACGCTCGCGCCCAAGCAGTTCGAGCACGTCGAAGATCCCCGGGCTGACCGTGAGACCCGTCAGAGCGACGCGGAGCGGTTGGAACAACTTGCCCGCCGCGAGCCCGCGTGCCTCGGCCGCCGCGCGCAGTGCGGGTTCCATCGCGCCCGGCGTCCACTCCGCGAGTTCGGCGAGTGCGCTGCGCGCGTCGGCGAGCAGCGTCCGGGCCGTCGCGGGATCCCTGAGCCACTGCTTGGCGACGGCATCGGGGTCGTAGGTGATCTCGTCGCGCAGGTACGGCGTCGCCTGGCGCACGATGTCGTCGATCGTCCGCGCGCGCACGCGCAGCTGGTCGAGGAGCGCGTCGTACCACGCGCCGCGCGCGGCGAGGTCGGCCTCGGTCGCGAGTCCGGCCGCGACAAGCGCCGGGGTCACGCGCGGCGCGAGCTCCGCGAGCGGAAGCAGCGACAGGTGCTGCCCGTTCATCCACTCGAGCTTCTGCGGGTCGAACACCGACGCCTTGCGCAACAGCCCGTCGGGCGTGAACAGCTCGACGAGCTCCGCCACGGTCAACACCTCGCGGTCGCCGCCCGGGCTCCAGCCCAGCAGCGCGAGGAAATTGAGCATCGCCTGCGGCAGGATCCCGCGGTACTGGTAGTCGCCGACCGCCGTCGCCCCGTGGCGCTTCGACAGTTTCTTCCCGTCGGTGCCGTGGATCATCGGGAGGTGCGCGAAGCGGGGTAGCGCGGCGCCTAACGCGTGGTAGAGCAGGATCTGCTTGGGGGTGTTGGAGATGTGGTCGTCGCCGCGCATGACGAGCGTGATTTCCATCGCGACGTCGTCGCTCACCACCGCCATGTTGTAGATCGGCGTGCGGTCGGAACGCAGGACGACGAAATCCTCGATGTCCTTGTTCGGGAACGCGATGCGCCCGTGCACGAGGTCGTCCCACGCGGTCTCCCCGTCGAGCGGCGCGCGGAATCGGATCACGTGCGGCTCTCCGGCGCTCGCGCGGCGCTCCGCCTCGTCGCGCGGCAGTTCGGCCCACTCGCGTCGGAAGCGGAACGCTTCCCCGCGCGCCTCCGCGTCGGCGCGTCGCTTCTGCAGCTCCTCCTGCGGCATGAAGTCGCGGTACGCCGCGCCGCTCGCGACGAGGCGGTCGGCGTCGCGCCGGTGGCGCTCGAGGTTCGCGCCCTGGTACACGACCTCCTCGTCCCAGTCGAGGCCGAGCCAGCGCAGTCCGTCGAAGATCGCGCGCGTGCTCTCGTCGGTGCTGCGCGCCTTGTCGGTGTCCTCGATGCGAAGCAGGAACTGCCCGCCGGTGTGCTTCGCCCACAGCCAGTTGAACAGCGCGGTGCGCGCGCCGCCGACGTGGAGGTAGCCGGTCGGCGAGGGCGCGAAGCGCAGACGGGGCGGGGTCTCGATCTCGGACATGGAGCGGCAGTGAGAGGCGAACTCGGGCGCGCCGCGGACGTCGGCGCTTCACCGGGTCGGCCCGAACGCACAGCGGGCCCGCCGGAGCGACCGGCGGGCCCGCAAGACGGAGAGGGAGGGATTCGAACCCTCGATAGCAGTTTCCCACTATGCCGGTTTAGCAAACCGGTGCCTTCAGCCTCTCGGCCACCCCTCCACGAGCTGTGTGCCGCGCCACACCCGGCGGACCGGGCCGGCTCGACTGCACTACGCTAATCCGGCGGCCGTCGGCGAGCAACCCGGGCGCGACACGCGAACGCGCCGCGCCGCGCCTCACTTCCGGTAGATCGCCGTGATCGACCCGAAGGCGAACGTGATCGTATTGCCACCCGAGACCGTACCTCGCGCGCCGCCTCCGTCAGAGTTGAACGTGAGGGTGACCGACGTGCCCACGAGCGTCCACCGTCCCGAGTCGTCGAACGACCGATCTTCCACCGTTCCGCCGGACGGCGCGTAGCTGCCGACGACCCGCTGGGTGAACGTGCCGTCGCTGCTGAACGTGTACACGTCCGACGTGAGCGAGCTGGTTCCGGCCGAGTCCTGGGCGACGTACGGCATCGGCTGTCCGTTCACCGTGCGCAACGCGTAGATACCCGGAAACTGACGTTGCGGGCTGGTCGCGTCGCTGCTGCCGCAACCGATCGTGAGCGCGGCCGCGCCGGCGGCGATGCCCGCGAACAGCGTGGTCGAGCGGGCAATGCATCGCATGTGGTCGGCGGATCGAGGCGTAGGTGGTGACAGTACGTCGCGCACAAAGATTTCGCAATCAGCCGGCGAGCCGGTCACGGCCGGTGCCCGGAGCAATGCCGCCCTCGCGCGCGGCGCCCGACTCTTCGCTCATCGGCCTCGTGCGGTCGTGATGAACTGGGGACGCGACGTAGTCTACGGGACGTCCACGGCCAGGATCGACCAGCGTTCCAGGACGCGACTGAAACCGGACGCACGCGCCACGATCGAGAGGCGGGCAGCGGACGATCGCGGCGCGTACGCGTTCGTGAGCGCGCGACGGCAAACGTCCGCTCAGCCCAACTCCGGGACCGACCCGACTCGCACCGCGCCACGTACGACCTCGGAATGGCCGCCGAAGTGGAAGGCGCAGCGACCGTCGGGCGAGGACGAGGCCGGCATCAGCCGCGTCGACCTGATGTCGGACGTCCCGTATTACACGTACGACGATCTTCAGTACACACCGGGCACGGTGACCCCAGAGCCAGCGACCTGGGCGCTGCTCGGGACGGGGCTGCTCGGTCTGGCCGGCGTGGCCCGTCGCCGCAGGACGACGACGGCCTAACGCGTTCAGCGGCGCGCCCCGCCACCCGCGCGTCCGCACGGGTCCTGCGGAACGGCCGCTCACGCAGCTCGGCGCGCCTCGCGAACCGCCGCACGCCGCGCTCGTCGTGGAGCGGCGCGACGGCGCGCGTCGCACTCGCGCAGAGCGAGCCCTAACGCGTCCGTCGTGGCGAACTTGCTGCGACCCGAGGCGGTCGGCGACCCGCACCGTCTCGTCGGCGCCATCGAGCGACGCCGCGTCCGCGCGGACCGCGCAGGTCGTGGGACACGACGGCAACTCGCACTGTGACAGCGACTTGGCGAAGAGGAGGGCGTGGGATTCGAACCCACAAGTCCTCGCGGACGACGGTTTTCAAGACCGTTGCAATAGCCATTCTGCCAGCCCTCCGGCCTTTCAAAAACTACTACCAGGTCCGACCTTCCGCCCACACGCGCCGGCCACCGACGGCCTGCGCGGCTTCTCCGTCGCCCATCGCGCAGCATGCGACCATCGGTCATCCGCTCTCGCGCCGTCTTGCTCGCCGCCGTGGCCCTCGCGGGCGCTGCGTGCGGCGGCGGCGAGGGAACGCCTGCGCCGCTCGTGATCGTCCCCACGCGGATCGCCTTCGCGACGCAGCCCGATTCGGCCATCGTCGGCGACAGTGTCGCGCTCGGCGCGACCCTCACCGACGCGTCGGGGCGGGCCGGGACTGTCGGGACGCTCACCTACGCGAGTTCCGACACGACGGTCGCGCGTGTCAGCGCCGCTGGCGTCGTGCGATTCGTCGGTGCGGGGCCCGTGGTCGTCACCGCGCGTGCGACGGACGTGCCGGGGACGACACCGCTCACCCTCGCCACGCCGAGCCTCGTGTCGCTCGCCCCGGCCGCGACGGTCCGCGTGCTCCCGACACGCGTCGACGCCTCGCCCGGCGAACAGGTCGCCCTGTCCGTGGCCGTGTACGACGCATCCGGCAACCGGATCAGCTACCCCGTCGCGTACGCGAGCGACAACACGGGCATCGCGAGCGTGAGCGGGAACGCGCTCACGGCCGGCACCGCGGGCGGAACGCAGATTGCCGTGCGCGCCACCTTCCGCGGCCGGGGCGTCAGCACGACGCTGCCCGTCGCGGTCGCGCCGGTCACGCAGGGCGCGTTCATCATCAACCTCGTCCAGGTCGGCGCCGTCGACCCGCGCTACGCGGCCGAGTTTACCCGCGCGGCCGCGTTCTGGCAGTCGGTGATCACGGCGGCCCTGCCCGCGGCCGACCTTGCCCTGCCCGCCGGGTCGTGCGCCGACTCGACGCCCGAGGTGAAGCTCGCCGCGTCGACGGGCGTCACGATCCTGTTCCGCGTCGACAGCATCGACGGAAAGGGCGCGATCCTCGGCGCGGCGGGTCCATGCGTCCTGCGGAGCGACCCGGTCACGCAGGGGCGTGGCCTAACGCTCGTGGGCTCGATGCGTTTCGACTCCGCGGATTTCGCCGGCCTCGTCGCCGCCGGAACGGCATACGACGTCATCCGCCACGAGATGGGACACGTGCTCGGGATCGGCACGCTCTGGAACGTGGGCGGCGTGCGCGGCTATCTCGTCAACGAGGGCACCCTCGACCCGCAGTACACCGGTCCGCTCGGCGAGGGCGGGAGCGCGGCGTTGGGGTTCACGCAGGACCGCGCCGGCGTGCCCGTCGAGAACACCGGCGGGCCCGGGACGGCCGGCTCTCACTGGCGGTCGGCGGTTTTCCGCTCGGAGTTGATGGTCGGATACCTGGCGAAGGCCACCACGCATCCCGCGTCTCGCCTCACTGTGCTCAGCTTGGCAGACCTCGGGTACGCGGTGAACGTTGCCGCGTCGGAGCCGCTGCTGCCGCCGTCGGCGGCCGACCTCGCCGCGGTGCTCGGTCCGGTGGCGGAGCGCACGCCCGTCGACGCGTTCACCGACGTGGCGCTGCCTCCCATCTTCCGCGTCGTGCGCAACGGTACCGTGCAGCGGCTGGTCGGCACCACGCAGCCCGTGACGGCGCGAGCGCTCCGGTGACGCGTGCGCGCGGCCGCCAGGGGGGGCGACCTCACATCACTTCGTCGCTCGTCGGCAAATAGGCGAAGAGCGGCGCGAGCGCCTCGCTGCGGCACCAGCCGCGGGCGGGGCGGATCGCGACCGCGAACGGCAGGTCGGGTTTCTGCAGTTGGGCGTACGCGGTCCAGAACGCCTGCTCACGCGGGAGGAACTGGGCGTAGTCCACGGTCGCGTGCGGGTCCGCGGCGTCGACGACGAACGTGAGTCGTTGACGCCGCCCGTCGGCCCGCAGGTGCGCGACCACCGTCGCCTCCGCGCCGAACACCGAGACGGCCAGCCCCGCGAGCGCACGCTGAAACGGTTCGAGTCGGTGCCTCGCGACGTGCTGCGCGGCGGCGATTCGCGGGTTGGCGTCGCTGCCGAGCACGCGCCGCCGGCGCCGCTCCGGGCGGTCGGATGAGCCCGGCGCGTCGCCAGATGGATTCGCCAGCCGGTCGGGGTCGTGACGTTCGGGCATCGGTCCTCCGCATGTTGAGCGTGTGCCCGAGCCGCGGCGTGGCATCGGAACGCGGCAACGGTAACGCAAACGGCGCACCGAACACGAACGTTCGGTGCGCCGCCGGCGCGATGCGGGTCAATTCGTAGCGACTAGCGCACAACGGGCGTATCAGCGGGGATGGGGCGCACCGGGGCTTCCGGCCGGGGTCGCGGATCGGGCCCGTGCACCGCCGGGGCGCGCGCCGGGCATCGCGGCCGAATCGGGGGCGACGAGACTCTGCAGCGGGTTGTCTCCCGCGGCCGCGCCGGGCGCGGGCCGCTGGTCGAGCCCGAACTCGCGCGTCTGGTGCGTCGCCTGCGCGACCTCCTCGGCCGTCGTGTAGACGCGCCGCGCCTCCTGCGTGCGCCCCGTATGCTCGAGCGCTTCCGACAGCATCAGCCCGGTGAGCGTGTAGAGGTTGGGGATGCCGACGCTCGGCATGTCGACCCAGTCGCCTCGCTTGATGAGCGCGGGCGGACCCTCGAACGAGTTCCACAGCGCCACGCTGCGCGCGAGGTCCACGTAACCTTCGCCCTGCACCAGCAGCGTGTCACGCCCCGTCGCCGGCGTGGTCGGCAGCAGCTTGCGGGCGAGGCCCTGACTCAGAAGGTAGTTGTTGAGCCCGAGCTCCTGACCATACGAGCCAGACGTGCGACTGATGTACATCGGCCGCCTGGGCCACGCGTCGCGAATGAGGTACAGCACCAGCAGGTCCTGCCGCAGCAGCTGCGGCTGCGAGATCGTCGCACGCAGGGTGTCGGTCCCGAGGGCCTTCACGAAGGTTTGTGGCCGATCGAGGTTCACGCCGAGCGGGATCGCGTCGAGCTCCGCCATCGTCATGTTGAGCAGGGGCCCGGTCGGCTTGGGCCAGTCGCGGCCGCGGTAGATCGCGGGGCCCTTGGCCGCGTCGTACGTGTAGACCGGGCGGCGTACCATCTGGCGCACGTACCAGTCGGTGTTGAGGAGCGAGGTGCAGGCGACGATCACGTCGCGTCGGACGCCCTCCACCTCCTGCGCGTACCACAGCGGGAACGTGTCGTTGTCGCCGGCCGTGACGAGAATGCCATACGGCTCGACCGAGTTGAGCAGGTCGCGCGCGAACGCGGCCGTGTCGCGGTGTCCCGCGCGCGACGCCTGGTGCCAGTTGCCGGCGAGCGGGATCACCGCGAGCGCGAGCACGGGTGACGCGCCGATCCACGAGCGCTCGCGCGGCTGATCGATCGTCTGCCGGCCCAGGCGCACGCTCTCGGTGCCCAGGAGCGACGCGACGGACTCCCACACCCACACCAGCCCGAGCGCGGCCCACACGCCCCACGTGCTGAAGCTCCAGAGGTAGAAATAGTCGCGGTCGCGCACTTCCCGCGGCACGTCGGTCAGCTCGGGCGACTGGGACGCGCCGTACTTGAAGTTCATGTAGTAGATGAGCGCGAGCGTCACCGAAAACACGAGCGGCCCGAAGAACCAGAACGATTGTCGGTCGCGCTTGAAGTGCACCCACCCGCCGATCATGCCCAGGGCGAGGAAGAGCACCGCGAGCGCGCTCTGCAGCGGCTGATGCTCGCCGTGCGCGTCGCGCAGCCACTGCCACTTGAAGTACAGCCACCACATGCCGACCTGCGCCGTGAACGGCGCCTGCCGTTCGCTGAGGTCCGGCTTGCCGTACTGCTCGCGATTCACGTTGGCCATGAACCGGTCGAGCGTCACGTGGTTGAACGTGCACGACACCTCGAGCCTGGTCGTGCACGCGGTGGGCTCACCCTCGTTGAGGGCCGGGAACTGCGCGGCGCGGATCGGCTGGTAGATGAACGGCGTGAGGCCGAGCGCGAAGCAGAGCGCGCCCTTGATCAGCAACCGCCAGTTGAGCAGCGTGGTCGGCTTGCGGAGGAACACGCCGGCCGCGACCGCGGGCGCGACGAGGAAGCCGGCCGGGTGGTTCGCGTAACCCAGCCCAATGAGGTACGCCGCGAGCAGGAGCAGGCGGTTGGCCCTGGGGCTGTCCGGGTCGTCGCACCAGCGGACGATGAGCCACGAGACGAGCGCGAAGAACGCGAGCGAGACGGTGTAGACCTTCTCGTTCACGACGCTCTGGTTCCACACCGTGAACGACGTCGCGCCGATCAGCGCCGCGAGCACGGCGCCCGTGATGCGCAGCCAGCGGCGCGTGAGCCAGCTGACGAGCACCCGCTCGGTGACGAGGAACCACACGCCGGCGGCCACGGCCGAGCAGAGCGCGGCGAGCACGTTGATCCGCATCGCGACGTTCGGGGCGATCGGCAGGATCGACATCACGCGCCCGATCAGCACGAAGAACGGGTTGCCGGGCGGGTGCGGAATGCCGAGCACGTACGCGGCCGCGATGTACTCGCTCGCGTCCCACATGCCCGTCGACGGCGCGAGTGTGAGCAGGTATAGCGCGAAGACGCCGAGCGACGTCAGGCCGGCGGCCTTGTACGACGGCGTGTAGTCGAGATCGGCCTCGACCGCGGGCGCGGCGGCGGCGCGGGCCGCGGTGGGGACCGCGTCGGGTCTGAGAGCTGCAGCGGACATCAGGGAAGGGACGGGCGTGAGTAGCCCAACAGTATGGCGGGCCGGCGTCATCGTTCGACACCAGCCGATGGTTACAAGGGTTGACTCTAGACTGTCGCGCCGCGCGAAGCGACCGACTCAGTGGCGTATCAATGCCGGAACAGCCGCTGGCCCGTGAAGACCATCGCGATCCCATGCTCGTCGGCCGCGGCGATCACCTCGGCGTCTCGCACCGACCCGCCGGGCTGCACGATCGCGCGTACCCCGGCCGCGGCCGCCTGGTCCACGCCGTCGCGAAACGGGAAGAATGCGTCCGAGCCAAGCACCGAGCCCGACGCGTCGTGCCCCGCCTCGCGGGCCTTGTGCGCGGCGACGAACGCCGCGTCCACCCGCGACATCTGCCCCGCGCCGATGCCGAGCGTCATCCCCCCGCGCGCGAACACGATCGCGTTGGATTTCACGCTCCTCACGGCGCGCCACGCGAAGCGCAGATCGTCGAGTTCCCTGGACTCCGGCGCGCGCTGCGTGACGACGCGCCACGCGTCGCCGACCACCGGTAGCGGCTGACGGTCCTGCACCACGAAGCCGCCCCGTACGCGCTTCAGGTCCAGCTCACGCGGGTCGGGCGCGACGCGGCCGGCGAGGACCCGCAAATTTTTCTTGCGGCCGAGCAGTTCGATGGCGCCGTCGGAGAACGCGGGGGCGACCACGCACTCGACGAAGAGTTGCGAGAGCACGCCCGCGGTTTCGTCGTCGACGGGCACCGTGAACGCGATCACCGACCCGAACGCGCTCGTCGGGTCGGCGGCGAGCGCCTTGTCGTACGCCTCACGCGCCGTCGCCCCCACGGCGAGGCCGCAGGGTGTCGTGTGCTTCACGATCGCACAGCACGCCGACCCGTCGGCTGCCGCGTCGGCGACGAACGGCTCACACGCGAGCAGCGCGCCGTCGAGGTCGAGCAGGTTGTTGAACGACAGCTCCTTCCCGCCGAGCTGGCGGAGGGCGCCGAGCCCCGCGCCCGGCCGCTCCACGTAGAACGCGGCGCGCTGGTCGGGGTTCTCGCCGTAGCGGAGCGTCTGCGCGCGCTCGCCGGCGATCGCGAGGCGATCGGGGAAGCGCTCTCCCTCCTGCTCCGCGAACCACGCCGCGATGGCCGCGTCGTACGCGGCCGTGTGCGCGTACACCTTGGCCGCGAGCCGCCGCCGCAGCGCGGCGTCGCCGCCGCGCCCGAGCGCGTCGAGCACGGCCGGGTAGTCGGCGGGGTCGACGACGACGGTCACCGCGTCGAAGTTCTTCGCCGCGGAGCGGAGCATCGACGGGCCGCCGATGTCGATCTGCTCGACGGCCTCGTCGGGCGTGACGTCGGGGCGGGCGACGGTCTCGCGAAACGGGTACAGGTTCACCGCGACCACGTCGATCGGCGCGATCCCGTGCTCCGCGATCGTCGCGACGTGCTCGGGAAGGTCGCGCCGGGCGAGGAGCCCGCCGTGCACCGCCGGGTGCAGCGTCTTCACGCGCCCGTCGAGCATTTCGGGAAATCGCGTCACGTCGCTCACGTCGGCGACCGCGAGGCCCTCGTCGCGCAGCGCGCGCGCGGTCCCGCCGGTCGAGACGAGGTCGAACCCGAGCGCCGCGAGGCCGCGGGCGAATTCGGACAGGCCGGACTTATTCGAAACCGAAAGGAGGGCGCGGGGCATGGGTGGGGCGGCGTGTTGGGCGGTGGCCGGTGCCGGCGCGAGTTAGGCGCCGGCCGGGTCGAACGGTGCCGCGAACGCGGCGTCGAGCGACGCCGCTACGGCGTCGTCGTGCGCGTCGGGGCCGCTCGGCGCGAACGGCGAGTCGGCGGGCGCGTAGACCGACCGGACGCGCCCGTCGTGCGAGAGCGCGACGCGGCCGGACGCCACGGCGTCGACCGCGCGAGGCAGCAGCAGGTGTTCGACGCGGAGCACGCGCGCCGCGAGCGACTCGGGCGTGTCGTCGGCGCGCACGGGCACCGGCCACTGCGCGACGATCGGCCCGCGGTCGTACACCTCGTCGACGAAGTGCACCGTGGCCCCGCTCACCCCCGCGCCCGCGGCCAGCACGGCGCGGTGCACGCGGGCGCCGTACATCCCCGGTCCGCCGAAGGCCGGCAGCAGCGACGGATGCACGTTGAGCATGCGCCCGGGGTGCGCCCGCGTGACCTCCGCGGGCACGAACTTGAGGTATCCGGCGAGGACGACGAGGTCCACGCCTTTGGCCGCGAGCGTCGCGAGCATCGCGTCTGCGTCCGCGGGGTCGGCGACATGTTGCGTGGCGATTCCGCGTTGCCGGGCGCGGTCGAGCGCGAGCGCGCCGGCGCGGTCGCTCGCGACGAGCACCACGTCGGCGGCCCGGGCGTGCGCGCGCGCATCGAGATGGTCGAGCAGGGCGCCGAGGTTGCTGCCACCGCCGGACGCGAACACCGCCACGCGTGCGCGCCCGGTCACGGGATGTCCACGCCGTCCGCGCCGCCGCCTCGCGCGGCGATTCGCGCCAGCACGCGGTCGACCGCGGCGTCGAGCGTCGTGGCGAGGGCGTATTCGTCGCGCGCCCGCGTCATCTCGGCCAGCGGGGTGTCGGGCGATGGCACCAGCACGCCGTATCCGCCGAGCCGAACGACGGGAGTGAGGTCGCGCACCCGATCGCCGATCGCACCCGAGCGCGCGAGGTCGAGTCCCAGCTCCGCCGCCGCACGCTCGAACAGCGCGCGCCCCGGTTTGCGGCACGCACACGGCGGCTCGATGTCGGGCGCGTGCGGGCAGTGGTAGGTCGCGTCGAGTTGCGCACCTGCGCCGGCGAGGAGGTCGTCGAGGCGTGCGCGCACGGCTTCGTACTCGGCTTCGCCGAACAGCCCGCGCCCGATCCCCGACTGGTTGGTCACGACGACGGCGGCGAGCCCGGCGGTGCGCACGCGGTGCACCGCTGCCGCCGCGCCCGGTCTAAGGCGAACCCGATCCGGGTCGGCGAGGTAATGCTCATCCTCGATGAGCGTCCCGTCGCGGTCGAAAAACACCGCGCCACGCCGGCGCTCGGTCACGTCAGGCTCAGCGGCCACGTCAGCGCTCACGGTCGGGCGGTGTGCCCGGCGAGGTCCGGGGCGTCGCCGGCGACGTGGGCGGCGGCGCGCCGGCGGGCGGCCCTCCCGCAGGCGCCGCGCCGGGGGCGCCCGCCGGGCGGGCCGGGATACTGCGCGGTGCGGGTGACGGGCGCGGCGGCGGTGCCGACCGTGGCGTCGTGAACGTCCGCTCCGTCGTACCCGCGATGCCGGACAGCGATCGGATGTCGCGCACCGCCAGGCGGTAGATGGTGTTCGGTCGCAGATTCGCGCCGAGCCGGACGATGAGGTCCACGGGCGGAACCGGGCGCCCCAGTCGCGGGCCGGGCGGCCGGTTGGCGGCGCCGATGGGCGACGTGTTCGGCGCGGTCGCTCGAGCGCCGGCAGCCGCGTTCGCCGGCGGGTTGGCCGGCGGGTTCGCGCGGGCCGCGCTGTCCGCGTGCGCGCGCGCCGCGTTGATGGCCGCTTGCGCCGTCGAGTCGAAGACGGCCGCGGTCAGCACCTCGCGCACGGCGACGACGGCCGAGTCTGGTCCGACGACGCGAATCTGCGCCGGCCCGAACGGCTGGTCGGGGCGGAGCGCGCGGTCGAACGACAGGCGGAGCGTGCTGCTGTCGATCGGCGTGACCGTTCCGACGCGCGGGGTGAGGGTGTCGTGCACGAACGCGTACAGCGCGAGGCCCCTGATCGTGGTGTCGCCCACGCCCACGCCGACCCGCGGTGCCGGCACTCGCCGCGGTCGCGGCCGCGTGCTGTCCTTGGACGCCTCGAGTTCGGCGGCAAGCACCGCCGGCGCGATGGGCGCGGTAAAGACGGGCGGACCCACACGAACCGTGGCGGACGTGCGCGCCGTGTCGAACGGTTCGCGAGGGTCGATCGCGCGGTTGCCGTTCACGTCGACCCCGCCACGGACCAGGTAGGCGCCGGCGGGAACGTTCGCGATCACGAACCGCCCGGCCGTATCGGCGAGCGCGACGTACGGCACGCTGTCCGCCGCGACGGCCTCGACGACTGCGCCGGGCGCCGTGCGCCCGTTCACCCAGTCGAAGACCACGCCGCGGATCTCGCTCCCCGCGATCGCGCCGCCCGTGCTGAACACGGCGATCGTCGCGGAGTCGCGCGCGTGGTTCCGGAGGTCCGACAATCCGGCGAGGATCGTGATCGTGTACGTCACGTTAGGCCGGAAGCCGCGGCGTGGGCGGACGTAGATCCGCTCGCGGCCCCAGTCGACCGACACCGAGCCGCTCCGCGGCGAGACGAGCACCACCGATTCGAGCCCCGTCGCGCCGCCGCCGGTGCCGGCGGCCGCGCCGGTCCCGCGCGACGCCTCGTTGATGACCTCGTCGAAGGTGAACTCGACGGACTTCGGGCGTGCGCCGACGGCCAGCGTGTCGGGCGCAATGGCGACGAGGCGCGGCGGGATCGCGCGCGGCGGTCCGCCGGCAGGAAAGCCGGGCGACGCGCACGCCGCGATCCACCACCCGCCGGTCACGACCGTGATCGTGCTCGCGGCGCACGCGCGCCGCCGCGCCCCACCGCTTCGGTCGCGACCGCTCACGCGCCGCGCTGCAGGGCCGCGATCGACTCCGCGAGCTGCGCCGCGCGGTCCGTCCACGTCCGTTCCTTGGCGCGCTCGGCCTCGACCACGGCCGCCGGAGCGCGGTCGACGAACCCCGGATTGGCGAGCCGCCCGCGGAGCGCCGCGAGCTGCTTGTCGAGTCCGGCGAGCTCCTTCGTCAGCTTCTCGATCTCCTTCGCCACGTCCACCAGCCCGGCGAGTGGCACGTACACCGTCGCGCCGCGAACCACCTGCTGTGCGGCGAGCTGCCGGTCGAAGGGCAGCGCGTCGCCCGCGACGAGGTGCACGTCGGCGCGCGAGAGCGCGCCGACCGTCGTCGCCAGCTCGCCACTGTCGCGGTCGGCGGCGGTCTGCACGTACACCTCGACGCGCCGACCGGGCGGGACGGCGTAGTCCGACCGGATCTGGCGAACGGCGTCGACGCACGCGCGCGCGATGTCGAAGGGTTCGCTCGCGGATGCGTCGTCCGCGCGGCCTGCCGCGGACCGCGGTGCCGGCCACGCGGACGACGCGAGCAGCGCGTCCGACGGCGACGACGGCAGCCGTTGCCAGAGCGCCTCGGTGATGAACGGCACGATCGGGTGCAGCAGCCGCAGGGCGCCGTCGAACGCATGCGCGAGCACGGCGCGCGCCACCTCGCGGTCGTCGGCGTCTGCCGCGCCGAGGCGTGACTTCGTGCTCTCGAGATACCAATCGGCCAGCTCGCTCCAGACGAACCGCCGCGCGGCCTCGGCGTACTCGTTGAGGCGGAGCCCGGCGGCGCGCTCCGCCTCGGGCCAGCGCGGCGCGCCGTCGTACGCGGCCGCCGCCCGCGGCGGGCGCGCGGGGCCGAGCGCGGCGTCGCAGTCCCGCACCGCGGCGTCCAGCCGCGCGAGCACCCACCGGTCCGCGTGCGTCAGCCGCTCCGGCGCGACCTGGTCGAGCGGGAGCACCGGCGCGGCCCCCACGTTCTGCAGCAGGAACCGCCCGATGTTCCACAGCTTCGTGCAGAAGTTGCGGCCTGGCGCGAACGACTTCTCGAGGTCGTCCGGGTCGAGCACCACGTCGGCGCCCATCCCGAGCCCCGCCACCGCCGTCCACCGGAGCGCGTCGGCGCCGTAGCGCGCGACGACCTCGAGCGGGTCGATGCCGTTGCCTAACGACTTCGACATCTTCCGGTTCTGCGTGTCGCGCACGGTGCCGTGCAGGTACACCGTGTGGAACGGCGCCGCGCCGCGGAACGCGTACCCGGCCATGATCATCCGCGCGACCCAGAAAAAGAGGATCTCGGGCGCGGTGACGAGCACGTCGCTCGGGAAGAACGCCTGCAGGTCCGGCGCGTCCTCGTCGGGCCACCCGAGCGTCGACAGCGGCCAGAGCCACGACGAGAACCACGTGTCGAGCACGTCCTCGTCCTGGCGCAGGAGGTTCCCCGTCGTCGGCGAATGCGTCAGGTCCTCGCGGCTCACGAACGTCTCACCGGTCGCGTCGTCGTACCAGACCGGGATTCGGTGTCCCCACCAGAGTTGCCGCGAGATGTTCCAGTCGCGGATGTTCTCCATCCAGCGCACGTACACCGCTTCCCACCGCTCGGGGAGGATGCGCACCGTGCGGTCGCGCACCGCGGCCAGCGCCGGCTCCGCGAGCGGCGCCATGCGCACGAACCACTGGTCGGACAGGCGCGGCTCGACCACCGTGTCGCACCGGTAGCAGTGTCGCACCGCGTGCCGGTGGACCTCGGCCTTCGCGAGCGTGCCCTCGGCCGTGAGCGCCTCGACGGCGCGCGCGCGCGCCTCGAACCGCTCGAGCCCGTCGAACGCCGCGGGCACCCGGCCGGCGGCGTCGGCCACCTCGCGCACGAAGCCCGCCGCGTCGATCACCACCGGCACGCTCAGCCCGTGGCGGCGCCCGACGTCATAGTCGTTCGCGTCGTGCGCCGGCGTGATCTTGAGCGCCCCCGTGCCGAACTCGCGGTCCACGTACGCGTCCGCGATCACGGGAATCGCGAGGCCGACGAGCGGCAGCCGCACCGTGCGGCCGACGAGGTCCGCGTAGCGCTCGTCGTCCGGGTGCACGGCCACCGCCACGTCGCCGAAGAGGGTCTCGGGGCGCGTGGTCGCGACGACGAGCGACCGCTCGGGCTCGTCGCTCACCACGTAGCGGATATGAAACAGGCGGCCCGGCGTGTCCTCGAATTCGGCCTCCTCGTCGGAGAGCGACGTCATGCACCGCGGGCACCAGTGAATCACGCGGTGGCCCTTGTAGACCAACCCGCGCTCGTACAGGCGGACGAAGGCCTCGCGCACGGCACGCGACAGCGGCGGCGACAGCGTGTACGCAGTACGCGACCAGTCGCACGACGCGCCGATGGCCTTGAGCTGTTCGAGGATGGCCCCGCCAGTCTCGCGTACGAACTCGGCCGTGCGCTCCACGAACGCCTCGCGTCCGACGTCGTAGCGGCTCAGCCCTTCCTCGCGCGCGATCTTCTTCTCGACGACGTTCTGGGTCGCGATTCCGGCGTGGTCGGTGCCCGGAAGCCAGAGCGCCTCGTCGCCCGCCATGCGGCGCCACCGCGCGAGCACGTCCTGCACGGTGTCGTTGAGCGCGTGCCCGACGTGCAGGACCGCCGTGACGTTAGGCGGCGGCATGAGGACCGTGAACGGCGCGCGCCCGCCGCCGTCGCGATCCGAGCGCGCGGCGTGTGCGGTGAAGATCCCCGCGGCGTCCCAGCGCGCGTGGATCGCGCCCTCGGTAGCGGTCGGGTCGTAGGTCGGCGGGAGCGCGCGCTCCGGCTCGTCGGACGTGACGGTCATCCGACTTAAGGTAGCGGACCCGTTTCGACCCCCAAACCTGCCGAAACGGAAGCGGCGCCGCTCCGGAGCGTCGGAGCGGCGCCGCGGCGCCTCGGGGCGGGTCGGCGCGCGTTACGCGCGCCCGGTCGGCCCGGCGTCAGGGTTACGGAACTTGTCGACGCAGTTCCGGTTGTTGTCGATCATGCGCTGCAGCGCGTCGGCGTGCTGGTTGGCCGCGACCCCGACGTCCGAGCGTGCGCCGTCGAGCAGCACGGTATCCGCCACACCGGCAGTCCCCTCGGGATCCGTCCCGGCCAGTTCGAGCGTGTCGTAGGGCTTCTCGCGATCGCCGTCGAGGGTGCGGCCGAGGTGTGGCTTTGTGCGTTCCGACATCCGTTCTCCTCCTCTGCAGGTGACTTCCGGCCGTGTGACCGGGCATAGTCATGGGGCAAGGGGCGGGCCCGCGCCGCCGATCGCCGGTTGTCGGAACGCGCTCAGTCGCGCAGGTTGGGGTCGACGCGCCCCGTGGTCTCCCGGAGGAATGGAGCGGCCGACGCGGGGTCGGCCACGTGGTCCCCCTTGGGCACACCCGACGGCGCGATCGGCGCACCGCCGGTTTCGTCGCCCTGAATGTCCGGCGTGTGCTGCCGGCGCTCGGCGATCCCTTCGAGGTCGTCGGCCGCGGCGCGGATCGCCGCCTGCTGCCCGGTCCACCGGTTCTCGAGCGTCGGCTTGGGATCCGCGTGGCGCGAAAGATCGTTGGACGTGCCCTGCCGCGGGCGTCCGATGCCGACCTGCTGCCCTTCCCACATGGCGCCGCCCGGCACGTCGCCCGCCTCGTACTGCGCCGCCGTCTGCTCGAAGCGCGCTTCCTCCTCTCGCACCTCGAGGCGGTTGACGACGGTGACCACGCCCGGCACGCCGCGCGTGAGCACCACCGCGCCGTGCGACTCCGACTCGGCCTGCACGAACCCCGTGAGTTCGATGATGCCGCGGCCCACGGCGCCGATGTCGACGGCGCGCTCGCTCAGCACCGGATCGTTGCGGAAGGCCTCGAGCACGCGCTCTTCGAGCGCCTCGCCGTCGTCGTCCGGTCGGCCGGCGTTGCCCTGTTCGCCGTTCGTCTGACGGCCGGCGGCGTCACGTGCGGCCGACTCGATTCCGGACGATCCGCGACCGCCGGTCGCGGGACCTTCGAGCGGTTCGTCGTCGTACTCGGGTTGGTCGTGGGCCATCGGGCCGCCGTCGGCGTTGCGGCCCTCGCCGCGCGCGTCGGCGAGGCGGTCGCGCACGCGCGCGCTGATGCCCGAGATTCCGCCCATGCGCTGGGCGATGAGCACGCCGGCGGCGAGTCCGGCGAGGGCGCCGACGGCGACGAACACCGCGCTGGCGGCCGAGCTGTCGCGATCGCGGTAGCGAGTGGTTGGCATGCGGAGCGTGTGGTGGCGGGGGGTCGTCAGAAACGGTTACCTTGGCCGATGCGGCAGGGGCCGGCGTCGCCGCAGGACCGCGTTCGGAGTGTCTCCACAGGAGTACCTCCAGCGAGCGTCTCCGCGGGCGCAAGTTCAAGGCCACCTACGGCCTGCTTCCGGCCGATTCTGGGCCCCGTTGACCCGCCCGCCCCCACGATGTCCGACACTCTCGATTCGCTGCTGGTCCTCACGCTTCCCGACGGCGCCACGCGCGAGATCGCGCCGGGCACCCTGCCGCGCGACGTGGTCGCGACGATCGGCGAACGCCTGCTCCGCGCCGCCGTCGCCGTGAGCATCGACGGCGTGGTGCAGGACCTCGCGACGCCGATCCGCACCGGTGGCGCGCTCCGCGTGCTCACCGAGCGCGACCCCGAGGCGCTCGGCGTCCTCCGCCATTCGGCCGCGCACGCGCTCGCCACCGCGGTCCGCCGCCGGCGACCCGATGCGCAGATCGGTTTCGGTCCGGCGATCGAGGACGGCTTCTATTACGACTTCGGCGTCGGCGATCCGTTCACACCCGAAGACCTGGCCGAGTTCGAGGCCGAGTTCCAGAAGGTCGCGAGCGAGAAGCTGCCGTTCGAGCGGCGCGAGGTCTCGCGCGAGGAGGCGGCCGAGATCTTCCGCGACGACCCGCTCAAGCGCGAGCGGCTCGCCGACCTGCCCGACGGCGAGGTGATCTCGGTCTACCGTGACGGCGAATTCATCGACCTGTGCCGCGGCCCGCACGTGCCCGACACGGGGTGGCTGCGGCACGTGAAGCTGACGCACGCCGCCGGCGCGTACTGGCGTGGCGACGCGCGCAACCAGGCGCTGCAGCGGATCTACGGGACCGCGTTCTTCAAGAAGGACGCGCTCGACACGCACCTGCACCGCATCGAGGAGGCCAAGCGACGCGACCACCGCCTCGTCGGTCGCCAGCTCGACCTCTTCCAGTTCTTTCCGATCGCGCCGGGTGCGGCGTTCTGGACGCCGCGCGGCACGACGCTGTACAACACGCTCGTCGAGTTCGTGCGCGAGCGGCAGGCGGCTCGCTTCCACGAGATCAAGACGCCACTCCTGTACAACAGCAAACTCTGGGAGCGTTCGGGCCACTGGGGCAAGTACCGGGAGAACATGTTCCTCGTCCTCGACAACGAGACGGACGAGCACGACATGGCGCTCAAGCCGATGAACTGCCCGTCGCACTACATCCTCTACGGCTCGGCCAAGCACTCGTACCGCGAGCTGCCGCTGCGCTACGTCACGTTCGACGTGCTGCACCGCAACGAGCTCTCGGGCGCGCTGTCCGGGCTGACGCGCGTGCGGCAGTTCGCGCAGGACGACTGCCACGTCTTCCTGACCGAGGACCAGATCAACGCGGAGGTCCAGTTCCTGATGGACTTCATCCTCGGCCACTACGAGACGTTCGGCCTCACGGCGTCGCTCAAGTTCGCGACGCGCCCCGAGCAGCGCATCGGCAGCGACGAGATGTGGGACCGCGCCGAGGGCGCGCTCCGGGGCGCGCTCGAGGCGACGGGGCGGCCGTACGAGTTGAAGGAGGGCGACGGCGCGTTCTACGGGCCGAAGATCGACTTCGACGTGACCGACTCGATCGGGCGCGCGTGGCAGTTAGGCACGATCCAGCTCGACTACGCCGCGCCCGAGCGCTTCGACCTCACCTACACGGGGGCCGACAACCACGCGCACCGCCCGGTCGTGATCCACCGCGCGGTGAGCGGCTCGTTCGAGCGCTTCATCGCGATTCTCATCGAGCACTTCGCCGGGGCGTTCCCGCTCTGGCTGGCGCCCGAGCAGGTGCGGGTGGTGCCGATTTCGCCCGAGCTCAACGCGTACGGGCAGCAGGTCGCCGACGCGCTGCGCGCCGCCGGCCTCCGCGTCGGCTTCGACGCGGGGAGCGACGAGAACTACCGCGTCCTCATCCGCGACGCGAGCGTGCTCAAGGTCAACTACATGGCCGTGCTCGGACGCCGCGAGGCGGACGCGGGCACCGTAACGGTGCGCCGCCGCGGGCAGGAGAAGCAGCAGGAAACCATGACCCTCGACGCGTTCGTCGCACGCTGCGTCGAAGAGGTGCGCACCCGCGCGCTGCCGCACGACTACGTCGCCAACGACGCCGCAGCCGGCGAGCTCGGCGCCGGCACGCCGGCGCACGGCGGCGTGACCAACAGCGCGGTCGCGAGCTGATTTCGACGCCGGGCGGTGACGCCCGGCGCGGCCCCCGGGTCTGCTTCAGGACTGAACGATCGGCCCGGTGGCGCGTCCTCGCGCGCGCTGCCGGGCGGGTCCGTGCGCCGGCCGCGTGTCGCTCTCGATCGCGAACCGGCGCGCCCACGGCTCTCGAGATCCAGGTGGTCGTCTTGCGTTCGACATTGTCGTCTTTCATCCACATGCCGCGCGTCGCCGCGCGGACGTTCGCGGCCGGGCTCGCCGCCGCGCCCGCCCTCGCTGCCGCGCAGGTCACGACGGGCATCGTCACGGGGCGCGTGACGAGCCGCGACGGGAACGAGCCCCTCGCCGGCGCGACGATCGCGGTCACCGGGACGACGTCGGGGGCGATCACGCGCGCGGACGGCACGTTCCGCGTCGCACTGCGTCCGGGCACGTACGAACTCCGCGCCCGCCTCATCGGCTACGCGGTCGCCCGCGACACCGTCGTCGTCCGCGCGGGCGAGACCGTGACGCGCGCGTTCCGCCTCGCGCGTTCGGCGTCGGCGCTCGAAGCGGTGGCCGTGGTCGGCTCGCGCGCGCAGCCGCGCTCCGTTATCGAATCGCCGGTTCCCGTCGACGTCCTCACGCAGGCCGACATCCGCGCCACCGGACGCACCGAAACGGCGCAGGTCATTCAGGCGCTCGCGCCGAGCTTCAACTTCCCGCGCCCGTCCGTCACCGACGGCACCGACCAGGAGCGCCCCGCGACGCTGCGCGGGCTCAACCCCGACCAGCTCCTGGTGCTCGTCAACGGCAAACGCCGCCACACCAGCGCTCTCGTCAACGTCAACGGCAGCGTGGGCCGCGGCTCCACGGGCGTCGACCTCAACGCGATCCCGGTCTCGATGATCGACCACATCGAGGTGTTGCGCGAGGGCGCGGCCGCGCAGTACGGGTCGGACGCGATCGCCGGCGTCATCAACATCGTGCTCAAGGGGAACCAGCCGGGCACCCTCACCGCCGAGGGCGGCGGCTACTCGGCGGGCGACGGCGGGCTCGCGAACGTGGCGCTCGACGGCGGCCAGAGCACCAACCCGCACCGCTTCATCCACGGCGACCTCGAGTTCCGCAGCCAGGGGCGCACGAACCGCGCGGGGCTCGACCCGCGCCAGCAATACTTCACGGGCGACCCGCGTAACGCCACCTCCGTTCCCCGAGCGGACAGCTGGGTCGGCGACCCGCGGCAGCGCTCGGCGCAGGGTGCGTTCGACGCCGAGTACGCGCTCGGGGGCGGTGGCGTCACCCTGTACTCGTTCGGCACGCTCGCGAACCGGTGGGGCGAGAGCCCCGGGTTCTTCCGCCGCCCGCTCGACGACCGCACGGTGCGCGCGATCTACCCCGACGGGTTCCTGCCGATCATCCGCGGCAAGATCTGGGACGGGTCGGCCGTCGTCGGCGGCCGCGGCACGTTAGGCGGGTTCGACGTCGACCTGAGCCAGAGCTACGGCACCAACTCGTTCAACTTCAACGTGGCGAACAGCGCGAACGTCACGTACGGGGCCGGGAGCCCGCGGACCTTCGACGCCGGCACGCTCCGGTTCCAGCAGGGGGCGACCAACCTCGACCTCACGCGCACGGTGCGGCTACCGAACGCTTCGCCGCTTCGCATCGCGACGGGCGCCGAGTTCCGCGCCGAGAACTACCGCATCGCGCCCGGCGATTCGGCGTCGTACAGTAATGGCGGGGTCGCGATCCTCGACGGGCCGAACGCCGGCAAGCCCGGCGCCATCGGGTCGCAGGTGTTCCCCGGGTACCAGCCGACCGACCGGACGAACGCGTCGCGCACGAGCGAGGCGGTGTACGCCGATTTCGAGAGCGACCTGACGCGGCAGTTCCTGCTCGGCGTGGCCGGCCGGTACGAGCACTACAGCGACTTCGGGTCGACGACCAACGGGCTCGTGCGCGCCCGGTACGCGGTGGTGCGCGAGTTCGCGCTCCGCGGCTCGGCGGGGACCGGGTTCCGCGCCCCCTCGCTCGCGCAGAACTTCTACTCGCAGACGCAGACGGTCGTGACCAACGGCCAGATCTTCGACACGCGGACCTTCCCGGTCAACAGCCCCGAAGCGCGCGCTCTCGGCGCCACGCCACTCAAGCCGGAGCGGTCGGTCAACTTCGGACTGGGCACGACGTTCGAGCCGCTGCGCAACCTCGGGTTCACCGTGGACGCGTACCAGATCCGCATCCGCGACCGCATCGTGTTCTCGAACACGTTCAGCGGGACGGCCATCCGCCAGACGCTCGCGGCCGCCGGCTTCTCCAACATCAGCGGCGCGCAGTTCTTCACCAACGCGGTCGGCACGCGCACCCGTGGCATCGACGCCGTGGGCAACTACGGCGTGACCTACGCGGGCGGCCTCGCGCGGTTCACGGCCGGGTACAGCCGCACGCAGACGCGGGTCGTCGACGTCATCCCGACGCCGCCAGTGCTTCAGGGGCAGAGCGAGACGCTGTTCGGCCGCGTCGAACGCGCGCGCCTCGAGAACGCGCAGCCGCGCAGCAACGTCCTGCTCTCGGCCTCGTACGACCGCGGCCCGATCGGGCTGGTCCTGCGCTCGCAGCGCTTCGGGTCGGTGACATCGACCAACTCGCCGGGGTTCCAGTCACTCGACCAGACGTTCGGCGCCAAGTGGGTGAGCGACGTGAGCGTGTCGTACCGCGTCATGTCGCGCGCGACGCTCACGGCCGGGTCGGACAACGTGTTCAACGTCTATCCCGATCGGTTCAACAACAACGGCAACGTCGCGGCCGGGAACAGCGGAAACTCGTTCTACGGGATTCTGCCGTACTCGACGTTCTCGCCGTTCGGCTTCAACGGCCGGTTCCTGTATGGGCGCGTCACGGTCGGGCTGTAGAGGATCGGTGTCGCGCGAGATGTGACGGTCGACATAACGCGGAAACGCGGCCGCTCCAACTCCGGAGCGGGCGCGTTGCGCCGGATCCGTACGGCGCACCGAACCGATGCGAACCGGTTCGGGTGCGTTGAATCGTTCGAGCCAAACGGGTACGTTTCGTCGGCTGCACTGGCGCGCCCCGGCGCGTGGTGCAGCCCTTTGCGTTTGTCCGTCTCGACTCTTCTCGGACCCGTTCCGATGCCCGATCTCGACCGTTCATCCGATCTCACGCGCCAGCCGGTGATCGTCGCCGCCGCGCGTACGCCGATCGGCAAGTTCCTCGGCGGACTTGCCTCCCTCAAGGCCGCCGACCTCGGGGCCGTCGCCATCCGCGAGGCACTCCGCCGCTCCGGCGTTCCCGGCACGGACGTCGAGGAGGTGATCTTCGGCCATGTCGTGCAGGGCGGGGCGGGGCAGGCGCCCGCACGCCAGGCGGCGCTCAAGGCCGGCGTGCCCCCCGGCGTATCGGCGCTCACCGTCAACATGGTGTGCGGCTCGGGCCTGCGCGCGGTGATGCTCGCGGCACAGGCGATTCGCGCGGGCGACGCCCAGGTGATCGTGGCCGGCGGGCAGGAGTCGATGAGCAACGGCCCGTACTACAACTTCGGCATGCGGAGCGGCACCAAGTTCGGTGAGCAGCGGCTTGCCGACGGGGTGCAGCTCGACGGCCTGTGGTGCGCCACCTGCGACGTCGCGATGGGCGGCCACGCCGAGTACACGGCGCGTAAGGCCGGCATCACGCGCGCGCAGCAGGACGCCTTTGCACACGGTTCGCAGCAAAAGGCCGCCGCCGCCATCGCGGCCGGCAAGTTCCGCGACGAGATCGCGCCCGTGCAGGTGCCCGGTCGCAAGGGCCCGACCACGATCGACACCGACGAGGGCGTGCGAGCCGACACGACGCTGGAGTCGCTCGCGAAGCTGAAGCCGGCGTTCGCGCCGCCCGGTACGGCGTCGGCCGAAGAGATCGCCGACGAGTTCACGGTCACGGCCGGCAACGCGTCGACGCTCAACGACGGCGCCGCGGCGCTCGTCGTGACGAGCGAGGCCTACGCGCGCGCGAACGGCCTCGACGTGCTCGGCCGCGTGACCGCGTACGCCACCGGACCCGTCGCGCCGCAGGACCTGTTCTTCGCGCCGATCCAGGCGGTGCAGAACCTCATGCGGAAGGCGGGCACGACGATCGACGATTACGACCTCATCGAGGCCAACGAGGCATTCGCGTCGCAGGCGCTCGCGACCGGACAGGGGCTCGACTGGGCGTGGGACCGCGTCAACGTCAACGGCGGCGCGATCGCGCTCGGCCACCCCCTCGGCGCGAGCGGCGCGCGCGTGCTCACCACGCTGCTCTACGCGATGCGCGACCGCGGTGCCGCGACGGGCCTCGCCACGCTCTGCCTGGGCGGCGGCGACGCGGTCGCGCTCTCGGTCGAGCGGGCCGCGTGACCGGCGCGGCCTAACGCGATGCGACCCCCGCCGGCCGCGCCCGCTGGCGCGCGCTGGCTGTACGCGTCGCCCGGCCGGCTGCGCACCGCGTGGCGCTTGCTGCTCTACGCGCTCGCGCTCGTGGCCGGCGCGGCGATCGCGCAGGGCCTCGTCTATCCGGTGGCGTCCGTGATCGCCCGGTTGGTGACGGTGCGTCCGTCCCTCGAGTCGTGGCTGGAGCTGGCGGCCGTCCTCGTCGCGCACCTGCTCGTCCTGCGCGCGGTCGAGCGCCGGCCGTTCGCCGACGTCGGGCTCGGCCCGACGCAGGCGCGGCCTGCCCTGTTCGCGCTCGGCGCGCTCCTCGGTGGCGCGGCCATCGGCGTGCCGTGTGCGCTGCTCCTCGCCACGCGCGAGTTGCGGGCCGTGCCGTCCGCCGCAGGAAGCTGGCTGGCGGTCGCGGGCTCGCTCGCCGTCGCGCTCGCGCCGGCCGCGCTCTTCGAGGAGCTGCTCGTCCGCGGGTACCCGCTGCTCGCGCTCCGCGAAGCGCTCGGCGCGCCCGCCGCGGTCGTCCTGACCAGCCTCGTCTTCGGCGCGCTCCACCTCCAGAATCCGCACGCGACGCTCGGGTCGGCCGCGGTGGTCGCGCTGGCCGGGATTTTCCTGGGCGCGATCCGCTACGTCACGGGCAGTTTGTGGGCGGCGTTCGCCGCCCACCTCGCGTGGAACTGGACGCTCGCGGCGGGCTTTCACGCCGCGGTGAGCGGACTGCCGTTCGCCACCCCCGGCTACCGCGTCGTCGACGCCGGCCCGGATTGGCTCACCGGCGGCGCGTGGGGGCCGGAGGGCGGCGCGGCCGCGGTCGCGGGGATGTTCGGCGGTCTCGCCCTGCTGTGGTGGCGCGCCCCGCGCGACGCCCGTACTACCCTCATCAGCGGCCGCGGCCGCGGGACATTGCAGACATGACCGAAGTACGCGCCGTCGCCGTCGTGGGCGCCGGGCAGATGGGCAACGGGATCGCCCACGCGTTCGCGCAGAGCGGGTTCCAGGTCGCGATGCTCGACGTGAACGCGGCCGCCCTCGAGCGCGGCCGCGACACGATTGCGAAGAACCTCGAACGTCAGGTCAAGAAGGGCACGCTCGACGCCGCGGCGCGCGACGCGACGCTCGGCCGCGTGGCGACGCACACCGACCTCGCCGCCGTGGCCGACGCGGCGCTCGTCGTCGAGGCGGCCACGGAGAACGTCGCCCTCAAGTTCAAGATTTTCGAGGACCTCGACCGGCTCGCCCGGCCCGCGACCATCCTCGCCAGCAACACGAGTTCGATCTCGATCACCGAGATCGCGGCCCGCACCAAGCGCCCCGAACTCGTCATCGGGATGCACTTCATGAATCCCGTGCCCGTGATGCAGCTCGTCGAGGTGATCCGCGGGCTCGCGACGAGCGACGCGACCACCACGCGCGTCCTCGACCTCGCGCGCGCCGTCGGGAAGACGCCCGTGGAGGTCAGCGACTACCCCGGTTTCGTCGCGAACCGCATCCTGCTGCCGATGATCAACGAGGCGGTCTATTGCGTGATGGAAGGCGTGGGCACCCCCGAGGCGATCGACACGGTGATGAAGCTCGGGATGAACCATCCGATGGGGCCGCTCACCCTCGCCGACTTCATCGGCCTCGACACGTGCGTCTCCATCCTCGAGGTGATGCACGCCGGCCTCGGCGACCCCAAGTACCGCCCGTGCCCGCTACTCAAGAAGTACGTCGCCGCCGGCTGGCTCGGGCGCAAGTCGGGGCGCGGCTTCTACGACTACCGCGCGGCGTGAGCGCGCCCGCGCCGCCCGCACCGCTGCTTACCGCGCCGCCTACCGCGCTGCAACCCTGGAGCACCTGACCATGTCCGCGACCCTGACCCCGGCCGAGACCGTCTCGTTCGACGGCGTCCTTCCACTCACCGAGACGCAGCGCGAAATCCAGCAGCTCGCGCGCGACTTCGCCGCCGAACACGTCGCGCCGTTCGCCGCCGAGTGGGATCGCGACCAGCGCTTCGAGCCGTCACTGGTGCCGCGCATGGGCGCGGCAGGGTTCCTCGGCATGCTGCTGCCGGAGCAGTACGACGGCCTCGCGCTCGACACGTCGAGCTACCTGCTCGCGCTGGAGGAAATCGCCGCGGCGGACGCGAGCACCGCCGTGATGATGAGCGTGCACAACTCGCTCCCCACGCAGATGCTGCTGCGCTACGCGAGCCACGCGTTGAAGGACCGCTACCTCGGGCCGCTCGCGCGCGGCGAGCGGCTGGGCGGATTCGCGCTCTCCGAGCCGGAAGCTGGGAGCGATGCGGCGTCCCTCCGCACGCAGGCGGTGCGCGACGGCGACCACTGGGTGCTCAACGGCACGAAATCGTGGATCACGCACGGCACGTACCCCGACCTCGTGCTGCTCGCGATGGCGCGCACCGACACGCCCGACGCGCGCCGCGGGAGCAAGGGAATTTCGACGTTCGTCGTCACGCCCGACTTGCCCGGCTTCCACGTCGGCAAGAAGGAGAACAAACTCGGCCTGCGCGCGTCGCCCACCGTGCAGATCGTCTTCGAGGACCTGCGCGTGCCGGCGGAAAACCTCGTCGGCGACGAGGGGCAGGGCTTCGTCTACGCGATGCAGTCGCTCGACCACGGGCGACTCGGCATCGCGGCGCAGGCGCTCGGGATCGCGCGCGCGGCGCTCACGGCGGCGCGCGACTACGCCGATCAGCGCAAGCAGTTCGGCCAGCCGATCCGCAACTTCCAGGCGATCCAGTTCAAGCTCGCCGACATGGCCAGCCGCATCGCGTCGGGCCGCGCGCTGCTGCACATGACGGCCGCGGCCAAGGACCGCGGGCAGCCGGTGACGCAGTACAGCTCGATGTGCAAGCTGCTCGCGAGCGAGACCGCGATGTTCGTCGCCGACGAGGCCGTGCAGATCTTCGGCGGCTACGGCTACGTGAAGGAGTACCCGGTCGAGCGCTACCTGCGCGACGCCAAGGTCACCGAGATCTACGAAGGCACCTCCGAGATCCAGCGCGTGGTGATCGCGCGGGAACTCTATACCTGACCAGCACGCACGAGTTGACACACCAGATGAGTATGAAGCTGTTCGATACTATAGCCGAGATGGGGCACGAGCAGCTCGTCGTCTGCCACGACACGGCGAGCGGGTACCGCGGGATCATCGCGATTCACGACACGACGCTCGGCCCGGCGCTCGGCGGGACGCGCTTCTGGAACTACGCGAGCGACGAGGAGGCGATCGTCGACGCGCTCCGCCTCGCGCGCGGCATGACGTACAAGAACGCGGTCGCTGGCCTCAACCTCGGCGGCGGTAAGAGCGTCATCATCGGGAACAACCGCACGCCGCAGCGCGAGTCGCTGTTCCGCGCGCACGGCCGCTTCGTCGATTCGCTGGGCGGCCGCTACGTGACGGCCGAGGACGTGGGCACGAGCACCGGCGACATGGACTTCGTGCACATGGAGACCGACTACGTCGCCGGCCTGGCCGGCGCGTCGGGCGACCCGTCGCCGGTCACCGCGCACGGCGTCTTCCGCGCGATCCAGGCCGCGGCGCACCGGCGCTGGGGGTCGGACTCGCTCGAGGGGAAGACGGTCGCCGTGCAGGGCTGCGGCAACGTGGGGCACCACCTCGCGCGCGCGCTTCACCGCGCCGGCGCGATGCTCATCGTGAGCGACATCGACGCCGAGCGGGTTGCCCGCGTGGTGGCGGACACGGGCGCTCGCGCGGTGTCGTCCGAGGAGATCTACGGCCAGGACGTCGACATCTTCGCGCCGTGCGCGCTCGGCGCCGTGATCAACGACCACACGCTGCCGCTGCTGCGCTGCGCGGTGGTCGCCGGGGCGGCCAACAACCAGCTGCTCGAGGACCGCCACGGCGACGCCCTCGAGGCCCGGGACATCCTGTACGCGCCCGACTACGTTGCGAACGCCGGCGGCGTGATCAACGTGTACAGCGAGCTCGCCGGCTGGAGCCGCGAGCGCGCGCTCCGGAAGGCCGACGAGATTTATCATACGATCGCCAACGTCTTCGAGATCGCCGAGCAGGACGGGATCCCGACGTACCGCGCCGCCGACCGCGTCGCGGAACGCCGCATCGCCTCGCTCGGTTCGATGGTGAAGACGTGGCCGCAGTGGCCCAACAAGTCGAACTGACGGCGCGCCTCACCGGCTCGCCCCCGAGGACGACCAGAACCGGAGCTTCGCGATGCTGACATGGAAGGCGTGGGACCGCTGCCCGCCGGGGGCCGCGCTGGCCGAAACTGACCCCGAGATCGCGCACCTGATCGAGGAAGAGACCGAGCGCCAGAACGACGGCCTCGAGCTCATCGCGAGCGAGAATTTCGTCTCGCCGGCGGTGCTCGAGGCGATGGGGTCCCCGCTGACCAACAAGTACGCTGAGGGGCTGCCCGGGAAGCGGTACTACGGCGGCTGCGAGGTCGTCGATCGGGTCGAACAGCTCGCGATCGACCGCGCCAAGCAGCTGTTCGCGGCCGACCACGCCAACGTGCAGCCGCATTCCGGGGCGTCGGCCAACGCCGCGGTGTTCCTCGCCTTCCTGAAGCCGGGCGAGACGTTCCTCGGGATGGACCTCTCGAACGGCGGGCACCTCACGCACGGGTCGCCGGTCAACTTCTCGGGGCTGCTGTACCGGGCCACCTCGTACGGGGTGACCGACGACGGCCTGCTCGACTACGCGCGCATGCGGGAAATGGCGCGCGAGCACCGGCCGAAGTTGATCATCGCGGGCTACAGCGCGTACTCGCGCGTGATCGATTGGCAGCAGTTCCGCGACGCCGCCGACGAGGTGGGCGCGGTGTTCATGGTCGACATGGCCCACTTTGCCGGACTCGCCGCGGCGGGGGTCTACCCGTCGCCCGTGCCGCACGCGGACGTGGTGACGACGACGACGCACAAGACGCTGCGCGGCCCCCGCGGCGGCCTCATTCTCTGCAAGGCGCAGCACGCGAAGGCGGTCGACAAGGCGATGTTCCCGGGCACGCAGGGCGGTCCGCTCGAGCACGTGATCGCGGCCAAGGCGGTCGCGTTCCGCGAGGCGCTGCGCCCCGAGTTCCGCGAGTACTCGCGCCAGACCGTCGCGAACGCGCAGGCACTCGCGGCCGCGTTCGCGGAGCGCGGCCTGCCCGCCGTGTCGGGCGGCACCGACAACCACCTGATGCTGCTCGACCTGCGCGCGCGCGGCCTCACCGGCAAGGCCGCGGAGCAGGCGCTCGACCGCGCCGGCATCACGGTGAACAAGAACACAGTGCCGCGCGAAACGCAGTCGCCGTTCGTCACGAGTGGCATCCGGGTGGGCACGCCGGCCGTGACGACGCGCGGCATGGGCACGTCCGAGATGGAGGAGATCGCGGCGCTGATCGACCGCGTGCTCCACGCGCCCGACGATACGGGCGTGACGGACGCCGTGCGCGCCGAGGTGCGCGCGCTCGCCGCGCGGTTCCCGCTCTACCCCGTGCCCGCCGGCGTGCTCGCCGGCGCGGCGTAAGCGACGGCCGCGCCGGTCGCGACGGGGACCGCGGCGCTCTCGCGGGGGTACGCTTCGCTGGTTGCGGGGCGCCCCGCGACGTCGCAGTATTGCATCCCGTGTTCGCCGCCTTCCCCTGCCGCCATGCCCGTAGCTGTCTGGAGTTGTAACGTTGCCTGAGTTGGCGTTCCGCGAGGGTCTGATGGACCAGATCCGCCTGCGCGAGCCGCGATTCCACGAGCGCGGGTACCTGTTCGTGCTCGCCGCGCTCGAGTTCGAGCAGGCGCGCCGATCGGAGCGGCGGCACATCTCGGGTGCGGACCTCGCGCGCGCCGTGCGCGACCTGGCGATCGAGCGCTTCGGCGTGCTCGCGCGCGAGGTGCTCGAGTACTGGGGCATCCGGCGCACGGAAGACGTGGGCGACGTGGTGTTCGCGCTCGTCGACCTCGAGTTGCTCGCCGCGCAGCCCAACGATACCCGCGACGACTTCGCCGGGGTCTTCGACTTCGACGTTGCGTTCGAGCGTGACTACCCGTGGCGCTGCCCTGCGCTCACCTGAACGACCCGTGCCCGCCGCGTGAACGTTATGCCCGCCGAACTACCCCCGTGCCACAAATGCGGCGAGGGAACCCTGCTTCCGCTCAGCGATTACGGCCGCGACGGAGCGCCGATCACCTACAAGGCGTGGGTGTGTAGCAACCCGGAGTGCGGGTTCAACATCCGCATCGACAACGGCGAGATCGGCTACGGGCGCTCGGTAGGTCCGTCCAACAAGTAGGCGTCGCCCGCGTGGCTGGCCTGCGGGCGACGCCGTGACCCCGACGGTTCGCATCACGACGGCGGCGGAGGCCGCGGCCGCCGACGCGGCGACGATCGCCGCCGGAGTGCCATCGCGCGCGCTCATGCAGCGCGCGGGCGCCGCGGCGGCCGCAGAGATCGTCCGCCGGTACTCCGGCCTGCTGCACGCGGGCGTCGCCGTGCACGCGGGCCCGGGCAACAACGGCGGCGACGCGTGGGTGGTGGCGCGTGCCCTCCGACGGTATGGCGTGCGCGTGGGCGTGACGCAATGGGGCGCGGACGCCCCGGTGACGGACGACGCGCGCTTCGAGTTCGACCGGGCCCGCGACGCGGGCGACGTGCCCGCGCCGACCGGCGCCGAGCGCGTGATCGTCGACGGGGTGCTCGGTACCGGGGCGCGCGCGCCGGCACGCGAGTACGTGGCGGGGTACGTGCGGCACCTCGCCGCGGCGCAGGCGGCAGCGCCTAACGCGCCGCCGGTCGTCGTCGCCCTCGACGTGCCGACGGGCGTCGACGCGACCACCGGCGAGGCGATCGGCGCGTCGATCCGCGCCGACCTGACGCTCGCGTTCGGCACGCTCAAGCGCGGCCTGCTCGTCGACCGCGACGCCGCCGGGGCCATCGCGATTCTCGACATCGGACTCGACGACGCGGCGCTCTCGCAACCGCCGGCCGATGCGTTGCCGACGCTCGTCGCCGAGTACGCGGTGCGCGCGCGCGCCGCGCGCCCGTTCGCGGCCTCAGCGCACAAGGGCATCCGCGGGAAGGTCGCCGTGATAGGCGGCGCTGCGGGCATGGCGGGCGCCGCCGTGCTCGCCTCGGACGCCGCCCTCCGCAGCGGGGCGGGGATGGTGCGGGCGGTCGTCGCGCCCGAGAGCGTCCCCGTGTTGCAGAACGGCCTCCACGCGGCGATGGCGACGGCGTGGCCCGCTCAGGACGACGCCGCCACGCTCGAGCACGCCGTGCTCGAATGGGCCGACGTGGTGCTCCTCGGTCCCGGACTCGGCCGTTCGGAGGCGGCGGCCGCGCTGCTCGAACGCGTGCTCTCCGCGTGGCGCGGGCCCGTGGTCGTCGACGCCGACGCGCTCAACCACTACGCCGGCCGACTCGACGCGTTAGGCGCCCTGCTCGCCGGACGTCCGGCGCTGCTCACCCCGCACCCCCTCGAACTCGCGCGTCTCCTCGGGTCGACGGTCGACGACGTGCTGGCGCGGCGGTTCGAGATCGCGGGCGAGGCCGCGCGCACGGCGCGCGCCGCCGTCCTGCTCAAGGGCGTTCCGACGGTCGTGAGCGACGGCACGACGACCCTCGTGAGTGCGACCGGCACGCCGGCGCTGGGCACCGCCGGGAGCGGCGACGTCCTCGGCGGCGTCGCGGCCGCCCTGCTCGCTCACGCGCCGGCGGACGAGACCGCGGCGTGGCGTGGCGCCGCCGCCGCGTGGGTCCACGGTCGGGCCGGCGAGCTGGCCACCGCGCGCCGGGGCGGCGTGCGCGGCGTTACGCTCGCCGACGTGCTCGACGCGCTGCGCGACGCGTGGCCGCGCGACGACGCGGGCGTCGACCGCGCGCCCTACCCCGTGCTCGCGGAACTCCCCCGCGTTCCGGGCTGACGTGTCCGCCGCGCCGCGGCCCGCCGACCTCCACACGACGCTCGGGGCGGGGCGCGAGTTCGACGCGATCCGCACCCTGATCACGCGTTGGGGCGACCGCGCGCGCGGCATCGGCGACGACGCGGCCGTCGTCGACGTCGCGCCCGGCGCGCGACTCGTCGTCAGCACCGACAGCTCGGTCGAGGACGTCCACTTCCGCGCGGGCTGGTTCACCCGCGAGGAACTCGGGTGGCGCGCGGCGACGAGCGCGCTGAGCGACCTCGCGGCGATGGCGGCGCGGCCGCTCGGGCTCGTGTTGGCGATGACCGTCCCCCCGCGCTGGCGCGACGCGCTGCCCGAGATCGGTGAGGGCGTGGGCGAGGCGGCCGCGGCCGTGGCGTGCCCCATCATCGGCGGCGATCTCACGGGAGGGCGCGACCTCGTACTCACGATCACGGTCCTCGGCGAGGCCACGCGGCCCGTCGCGCGAGGCGGGGCGCGCCCCGGCGATGCCCTGTACGTGACGGGGCGCCTCGGCGGTCCGCGCCGCGCCCTCGAGGCGCTGCTGCGCGGCGCGCAGCCGGCCGGGCCCGACCGCGAGCGCTTCGCCCGCCCGCGGGCGCGCGTGGCCGAGGCGCGCTGGTTGGCAGAACGCGGCGCGCGGGCACTCGTCGACGTCTCCGACGGGCTCGTGGCCGACGCCGGCCACGTCGCCGCCGCGAGTGGGTGCGACGTCGTCCTCGATCCCGCGCTCGTGCCCCGCGTCGACGACGCGACCGTCGAGGACGCGCTCCGGGGCGGGGAGGAGTACGAACTCGTCTGCGCCGCACCGCCCGATCTCGACTGCGAGGCGTTCGCGCGTGCCTTCCGCGTCGTGCTCACGCGAGTCGGCCACGTTCGGATCGCTGAGGGCGACGGCGGGCGCGTGGTGCTCGCCGACGGCAACGCGCGCGTTGACCTCTCCGGCGGGTACGACCACTTTACGCGCTGATGCGCACCCTGGCCGCCGCCGTCACGCTCGCCGTCGTCACGGCCGTGCTCGGCCCCGTCGTGCTGCTCGCCCACGTGCTGGGCGTGCCCGACGGTCCCGACACGATCTACGAGCGCATCCCGCGTTGGTGGGCCCGGAGCGTGCTCGCCGTCTCGGGCGTGAAGGTCGTGTTGCACGGCGCCGAGCGCGCGCGCGGCGGCGAGCCGCGCGTGTTCGCGAGCAACCACGTGAGCTGGTACGACGTGCTCGTGCTCGTCGCGTACCTGCCCCGCTATTCCTTCGTCGCGAAGGCCGAACTGTTCCGCGTGCCCCTGTTCGGGCCGGCGGCGCGCGCCGTCGGCACGATCCCGATCGACCGTGACAACCGCAAGGCGGCATTCCAGTCGTACGCGGAAGCCGCCGAGCGCATCCGCGAAGGGCGGAGCGTCGTCGTGTATCCCGAAGGCACGCGCGGGACGAGTTACGACATCCGCCCCTTCAAGAAGGGCCCGTTCGTGCTCGCCATCGCGGCCGGCGTTCCGGTCGTCCCGACGCTGCTGCACGGCACGCTCGAGGTCCTTCCACGCGGTTCGCTGTGGCTCCGCCCAGGCCGCGTCGACGTCCATCTGCTCGAGCCCGTGCCGACGGCGGGGCTCGGCTACGACTCGCGCGAGGCGCTCAGCACGCGGGTGCACGACCGGCTGGCGGCCGAGCTGCGCGATCGATACGGCGTCGCGGGCGCCGCGGCTGCCTAACGGCTCGCCGGCTGCCACGGAAGGTTCCCGCGGCGACCGCCCGCCCCATCACGTATACCATACTCCTCCCATGCCCTCCATCATCGACGTCCGCGCGCGCGAAATCCTCGACAGCCGCGGCAACCCCACCATCGAAGTCGACGTCGCGCTGGAGAGCGGGGCGGCGGGACGCGCGGCGGTTCCCAGTGGTGCGTCCACCGGCGAACACGAGGCCATCGAGCTGCGCGACAACGACGCGAAGCGCTACGGCGGCAAGGGAGTAGAGCAGGCCGTGCGTAACGTCGAGGAGCAGATCGCGCCGGCGATCCGCGGCCACGAGGCCACGGATCAGATCGGACTCGACCGCCTGATGCTGGAGATCGACGGCACCGAAAACAAGAGCAAGCTCGGCGCGAACGCGATCCTCGGCGTGTCGATGGCCGTCGCGCGCGCGGCGGCGAACGAGCTGGAGCAGCCGCTCTACCGCTACCTCGGCGGCCCGATGGCGCGGCTACTCCCGGTGCCGCTGATGAACGTGATGAACGGCGGCGCACACGCGACCAACACGGTCGACTTTCAGGAGTTCATGATCGTCCCGCACGGCGCCGAGACGTTCGCCGAGGCGTTGCGTATGGGCGCGGAGGTGTTCCACTCGCTCAAGAAGGTGCTCGTCGGCCGCAAGCTCGCGACCGGCGTCGGCGACGAGGGCGGGTTCGCGCCCGACCTCAAGAGCGACGAGGAGGCGATCACGGTCATCCTCGAAGCGATCGAGAAGGCCGGCTACCAGCCCGGCGCGCAGATCGCGCTCGCGCTCGACCCCGCCGCGAGCGAGCTGTTCAAGAACGGCATGTACACGTTCAAGAAAAGCGGCGCGGGCGTGCGCGACTCCGACGCGATGATCGAGCTCTACACGTCGTGGGTCGATAAGTACCCGATCGTCTCGATCGAGGACGGGCTCGCCGAGGACGACTGGGAGGGGTGGGCGAAGCTGACGGCCGCGATCGGCGACCGCGTGCAGCTGGTCGGCGACGACCTGTTCGTGACCAACTCGGCGCGTCTCGCGCGCGGCATCGAGGAGGACGTCGCGAACTCGATCCTGATCAAGGTCAACCAGATCGGCACGCTCACCGAGACGCTCGAGGCGATCGAGCTCGCGCGCGCGTCGGGGTACTCGTCGGTGATCTCGCACCGGTCGGGCGAGACCGAGGACACGTTCATCGCCGACCTCGCGGTCGCGACCAACGCGGGGCAGATCAAGACGGGCTCGGCGTCGCGCTCCGACCGCGTGGCCAAGTACAACCAGTTGCTGCGCATCGAAGAGCAGCTCGGCGAGGCGGCGGAGTTCGCGGCCGGCGGCCCGTTCGGGCTCTGACCGCGGCTCGCGAGGCGGGGGAGCACGCGCGTGTCGATCGCGTCGAAGCTGGTGTGGAGCGCGGTCGCGCTCGGGGCGGCCGCATTCGCGGTGCAGGGCGGGGAGTACGCGACCACCGACCTCTGGCGTCAGGGCGCGCGCGAGCGCGCGCTGACGGCGTCGGTGGATTCGTTGCAGCGCGCGGTCGACTCGCTCCGCACGCTCGAGCGACGCTTGCGCACCGACCCGGTGTTGCAGGAGACGGTCGCGCGCGAGGAGTTCGGCATGGTGCGCGGCGACCGCGAGCTGCTCTACCGGTTCGCCGACCCGCCGCGCGCGCCCGGACCCGCGCGTGCGGATTCCGGCGGGGTTGACGCTCGCCGCTCGCGCGATACATTGCCTTCCACAACGACGCGGGGTGGAGCAGCCTGGTAGCTCGTCGGGCTCATAACCCGAAGGTCGCGGGTTCAAATCCCGCCCCCGCCATGCGAACGGGCCGGCTTCCAAGCCGGCCCGTTCGTTTCATGAGGACCACGTTCCGCTCCAGACGTGGCGCAGGTCTGCCAGATGGCAGGGTAGCTCAGCTGGTCAGAGCGCACGACTCATAATCGTGAGGTCGAGGGTTCGAGCCCCTCCCCTGCTATTCCGAACCCCCGTCCGCGCGCCGCGCCGACGGGGGTTCGCCGCAACTGTGAAGGCCCTCGCGCGCGACGGCCGCTCCCGGCTACCGAAACGCGGAATGTGAACGAGCCCGGAGACCTCGACGCGACGGCTGCCTCGCGTTCCGTCGGTGTTCGAACGACGCGACCCGTGATCACCCGGGTACCACCCGTCGAACTGCCGCGCACGTTCTGCCGCATCGACGCGAAACGCACGACGCCCCCGCCAACCGATTGGCGGGGGCGTCGTGGCGTAGCGAGGCCGTCGCGGCGACGGCGGCGCGGCTCAGCTGATGAGGCGCTTCGGTTCGGGCGGGGGCGCGGAGACCGTGATCGTCTCGACTGACGTGCGCGCCGCAACCGGCTCGGGCGCGACCGTTGGCGCGGTCACCTGCGGGGTCGGTTCGCCCGCACCGGCGATGCCGTTCTTGAACTCGCGCACGCCTTTGCCGAGGCCGCTGGCGAGCTCCGGGATCTTCTTGCCACCGAACATCAGCAGGATGACGGCGAGAACGATGAGCAAGTGTTCGGGGGCGAGCAGGTTACCGATCATGACGAAGCGCTCCTGTGCGAAAGCGCGAGCGATGATCGCCCGGCGCGTGGCGGATGCGAAATCTGCGACCCGGACCGCACGCGCGGCACTGCGCGTGTGGTCCAACTCGCTGGAGTTTAGCACATTGCGGACCCGCGCGCGGCGCGGCGGTTCCAGACGCCGCCGTGTCGTGGGTCAGGGCGTGCCGGCCCGGCGGTCGCGGCGCAGATCGCGGCGGTCGTGCCGCACGTCGTTGTCGAGCCGGCGGCCGGCGGTGGCGTCGCCGCGCGTCGCCCGGTCGTCGCGCGCGTCGACGCGCCGGTCCTGGCCGAGCTGGGTGTTGTCGCGGCGAAGCGCGCGATCATCCTGACGGTCGGTCCGGCTCGCGGCGCGGAGGGCTTGGCGGTCGGCGCGGTACGCGCCCGTGTCGCCCGACGCGTGCGCCGCGCGGAGCGCCTGGCGGTCGGCTCGGCGCGTGGAGTCGGCCACGCGGTCGGTCGCGCGCGCCCCGTTCCGAAGCTGGCGATCGCGGTTGAGTAGCGCGTTGTCGCGGCGGTCGACGACGCGGTCGCCGGCGAGCTGTCCGTCGCGGTTCGCGTCCCGCCGCTCGTCGCGGCGCAGGTCGCGGCGGTCGTGCCGCAGGTCACGGGCGCGGGCCGCGCTGTCGGCAGCGGAGAGCGGAACGGACGGCTGTTGGGCGCCGGCGCGCGTGGCGGCGAGGGCGGGAACGACGGCGGCGATCGCGAGCAGTTGGGTGAGACGCATGGGACCTGAGACGAGGAGTGGAGGGCTGGTGCGCGGCGGAACCGACCGGCCTAACTCGCCGCATCCGACGTCGCGCACGTCAGGAAGACGCCGCGCCACGCCGCGTGTTAAGCCAGCCGTCGATTGCCCTCCTCAATCGCGTCGCGCGCGCGACGTCACGCGCGCGCCCGAACGAGTAGCACCGCGTCGGCCACCAGCGGTACCGCCGGCAGGGTCAGGTCACCCCCCGCGTGCGAGACCTCGTGCGCCCGCCGCTCCCGGCCGGTTGTCGCGTCGCATTCCGCGACCGTGTACTCGCCCGCCGCGAGCCCCGGAACGTCGAGCGTCACCTCGCGCGGCGGAACGTCGCGACGCACGCGTCCGTCGGGCGCGAGCGCGTCGGCGCGCAGCAGGAATGCCACGGCCTGGCGCGCATCGCCGCACGCGAATGCAGCCACCACGCGCCCCGCCATCGGAACGACGGGCGGGTGGCCGGCCGGCGTGTGCGGCCGCGACGTCACCCGCGCGAGTGCGCGCCCGGCCGCGTCTCGCACGACGACGTCGTCGTTGAGGCACCGGCGCTGGAACGTCGGCCAGTCCACGCGCGTCGCGACGCGCGCGAGCGCGGCCTGCGACTCCCGCATCCCGCGCGTGAGCACGTGGGGGCTGCGGTTCGGCCACCGCATGCCGCCCCCCGCGCCGCCCGACGCGAGGTGCGCCCACTGGATGTGGCGGAAGTACTCGTCGTCGAACGCTTCGGGAAGCGTGACGCCGCGGTCCTTGAACGTGCAGATCGGGCCGTGCTCGCTCTCGAAGAACGGACGCGCGTCGCGCACTTCGGCGAGCGCGTCTTCCGTTAGGCGGGCGGCGGCGACCGCCGGCGCGACGGTGTCGCGCGGCGCGTCGATCGTCTCCTCGGCGTAGAAGTGCGTGCTGGCGAAGTCGAGCCCGGGGTGGCGGAAGATCAGCTCGTGCAGCTCGGGCTTCCACAGCAGCTCGGGCCCGAACACGCTCACCGTCTGCGGGTGCGTGCGCCCGTAGAGGCGGCGCTCCAGCTCGCGCAGGTGCGCGCCGACGTCGGAGACGAAGCCCCACATCCCGAAGTAGTCGTTGTTGCCCTGCGCGGGGTGCAACTCGTTCCAGAGGTCCCACGCGAACAGCGCCCCGCTGCCGCCCCACCGCTCCGCCGCGAACGCGAGCCGCGCCTTGATCAGGCTCCGCGTGTCGGGGCAGACCATCAGCTGCGAACGGTCGGCGCACGGGCCGCCGTTGCGCCTGTTGTAGGGGTGGTGGCGCCACCGGATGTACTGGAAGAACGTGTCGTACGGCGTGAGCAGGATCCGCATGCCGACGCGCTCGCAGATCGCGAACAGGTCGTCCCACAGCGCGACCATCGACGGGTTGAACGTGCCCGCGGGCCGTTCGAAGTACCGGTGCTGGCCCTGGCTGTACTCGAGCATCAGCCGCAGGACCGTCACCCCGCTTTCGCGCAGGTACCGCACGTACGCCTCCGCGCCCGCGAGGTCGCGCCGCCGGAAGAGGCCGTCGAGTCCCGGCCAGGTGATCGACTCGTTGGCGCCGATCGGCGTCCACGGTGCGCCGTCGTCGAGCGCGAAGTACGGGACACCGGGGGCGCGATGCACCCAGGGCATTGCCGACGCCGGCGCGGTCGGGCTGGGCGGCAGGGCGGGCGCACGCCGGCGCGCGCGGGATGTGGGAAGTGGCGAGGCGTTGGGCATGCGTGCGGACGGACTGATGAACGTGGCGGATAAGATGGCCCCAGCAACCGGCCGCGCACACTCCATGCGGACGATCACGCGCATGACGACACCAGCCGCTCCCACGCAGACGCTCGATGCCGCGACCATCGCCGAGCTGAACGACCTGCTCGAACTCGACCACGACGCGCTCGCCAGCTACGCGCTGACGATGCGCGAGCTGCAGAACGCGACTTACCGTGACACGGTCTCCCGGTACCGGCGCGACCACGAACGACACGCGGACGAGCTCACCGCACTCATCGGTAAGTACGGCGGCCAGCCGATCGCGGCGCCTCATCCGAGCAGCCTCGACAAGCTCGCGATGCAGGCCATCGGTGACATCGGTGGCGGCGACACGCCGGTGCTCGTCGCGTTCCGCGCCAACGAGCGCCAGGCGCGTGACAAGTACGCCCGCGCTGCCGAGCGCGCCGGCGCGTGGCCGTCGGACGTTCAGACGTTCGTGCACGGCGCGGCGCGCGACGAGCAGCGCCACTACGACTGGGCCGATATGACGGTGCAGGCGCTCGGCGTCTCCGACGACAGCGCGGTCGGCAAGGTCGCCCGAGGCATCGAGACGTTCCACGCCCGCACGCACGACGGGGCCGAGGCGGTCGAGAAGCAGGCGGCGCGCGGGTTCGAGGCCGCACGGCGTGCGGTGCCGGTCGAACGGTTCACCGACCTGATCGGCCAGCGGCCCTTCGCGTCGGCGCTCGTCGCGGTCGGCGTCGGGTTGCTCGTCGCGGGCGTACGCCGGCGGTAGGGCTCGGCGCGCACCGGGCCGTAGATTGCGGGCATGGACGCGATCCCGCAAACCGTCACCGCGCCCGGCCCGCGTAGTGCGCGCGGGCCGTGGCTCGCGCCGACGCCGGCCGGCGGCCCGCTCGCAGCCGACGCGATCCTCGCGCGCAACCCCGGGACGCCGTTCGACCTCGCGCTGGTCCGCGCACAGCGGGTGAACCGCTCGGCGGTGGAACGGCGCGCCGCGACGCTTCCGGCGCGCCGGACCGTGAAGAAGGCGTGGCAGGCGGCGTGGCTTCTGCGCGCGATCACCTGCATCGACCTCACGACGCTGGCCGGTGACGATACGCCGTCCAACGTGCGACGCCTGTGCGCCAAGGCGGTGCGCCCGCTGCGCGACGACCTCGTCGACGCGCTCGGCGCCGCCCCGCTCGCGATCCGCGCCGGCGCCGTCTGCGTCTATCACGCGTACGTGGCGACCGCGGTCGACGCGCTGCGCGGCACGGGAGTGCCGGTCGCGGCCGTGTCGACGGGCTTCCCCGCGGGGCTCTCGCCGCTCCGCGAGCGGCTGGCCGAAATCCGCGCGTCGGTCGACGACGGCGCGGTCGAGATCGACACCGTGATCACGCGCGCGCACGTGTTGCGCGGCGAGTGGGAAGCGCTCTACGACGAGGTGCGCGCGATGCGCGCCGCGTGCGGCGACGCGCATCTCAAGGTGATTCTCGCGACGGGCGAGCTCGCCACGCTCGCGAACGTCGCGCGCGCCAGCCAGGTCGCGATGATGGCGGGCGCGGACTTCATCAAGACCAGCACCGGGAAGGAAGGCGTGAACGCGACGCTGCCGTTCGCGCTGGTGATGTGCCGGGCCATCCGCGACTACCACGAGCGCACGGGCGCGATGGTCGGCTTCAAGCCCGCGGGCGGCATCCGCACCGCCAAGCAGGCGCTCGAGTTCCAGTACGTGATGCGCGAGGAGTTGGGCACGCGGTGGCTCGCCTCGGACCTGTTCCGCATCGGCGCGAGCGCGCTGCTCACCGACATCGAGCGGCAGCTCGAACACTTCGTCACCGGGCGCTACTCCGCCGCCCACCGCCACGCCATGGTCTGATGCCGACGGCCGACGCCGGCGCGACAGTCGCCGAGATCTTTCAGTCTATGGCGTACGGCCCAGCGCCCGAGTCGGACGCGGAGGCGCGTCGCTGGATCGCGTCGCGGGGCGGCGAGGGCGCGCACCACATCGGGGGCGCGCGGTACCGCGCGCCGGACGCCGAGCTGTTCGACGTCTTCGAGCCCGCGACCGGCGAGCGCCTGGCCCGCGTGCCGCAGGGCACCGCGGACGACGTCGACCGGGCCGTCGCGGCCGCGCGCGCCGCGCAGCCGGCGTGGGCCACGTTAGGCGGGCACGGGCGGGCGCGGCACCTCTACGCGCTCGCGCGGGCCGTCCAGAAGCACAGCCGTCTCCTCGCGGTGCTCGAGGTGCTCGACAACGGCAAATCGATCCGCGAAACGCGCGACCTCGACGTGCCGCTCGTCGCGCGCCACTTCTACCACCACGCGGGGTGGGCGCAGCTGCTCGACGCGGAGTTCCCCGGCTACGGCCCGCTCGGCGTCGTCGCGCAGGTGATCCCGTGGAACTTCCCGCTCCTCATGCTGGCGTGGAAGGTCGCGCCCGCGCTCGCGGCGGGGAACACCGTGGTGCTCAAGCCGGCCGAATTCACGCCGCTCACCGCGCTCTGCTTCGCCGAACTCGCGCACGACGCCGGACTGCCGGCGGGGGTGCTGAACGTCGTCACCGGCGACGGGCGTACTGGGGCCGCGCTCGTCGCGCACGGCGACGTGGACAAGGTCGCCTTCACGGGGTCCACGGATGTTGGCCGGGAGATCCGCCGCGCAACCGCGGGCAGCGGCAAGAGGCTCTCGCTCGAGTTAGGCGGCAAGAGCCCGTTCATCGTGTTCGAGGACGCCGACCTCGACAGCGTCGTCGAGGGCGTCGTCGACGCGATCTGGTTCAACCAGGGGCAGGTGTGCTGCGCCGGGTCGCGCCTGCTCGTGCAGGAGGGCGTGCACGACCGCCTCGTCGACAAGCTCCGCTCGCGCATGGAGCGACTCCGGCTCGGCGCGCCCCTCGACAAGGGCGTCGACCTCGGCGCGATCGTCGCGCCCGTCCAGCTCGAGCGCATCCGCTCGCTCGTCGAGCGGGGCGTCGACGAGGGCGCGGCGTGCTGGCAGCCGTCCTGGGCCAGCGTCGAGGAACGACAACGCGGGTGGTTCTATCCGCCGACACTGCTGACCAACGTCGCGCCCTCGTCCACGGTGGCGCAGACGGAGATCTTCGGGCCGGTGGCGGTCGCGATGCCGTTCCGCACGCCGTCCGAGGCCGTCGCGCTCGCGAACAACACGCCGTTCGGCCTCGCCGCGAGCGTGTGGAGCGAGAACATCAACCTCGCCCTCGACGTCGCGCCGCGCATCAAGGCCGGAGTGGTGTGGGTCAACACGACCAACCAGTTCGATGCGAGCGCGGGCTTCGGCGGCTACCGCGAGAGCGGGTTCGGGCGCGAGGGCGGACGTGAGGGGATGTACGAGTACCTCGCGCCGCAACGCGTCACGCGACCCGCCATGATGGTCGGAGAGCAGCCGGCCGCCCACGAACCCTCGCCGCCCAACCCGGCCGGCACACTGCGGGTCGTCGACGGGCTGCCGGCGATCGACCGCACGGCGAAGCTCTACGTCGGCGGCCGCCAGGCGCGCCCGGATTCCGGGTACACGCGACGGGTTCTGGCGCCCGACGGGATCACGCTCGGCGAGGTGGGCGAGGGCAGCCGCAAGGACGTACGCAACGCCGTCGAGGCGGCACACAAGGCCGCCGAGGCGTGGGCGCGCACCAGCGGCCACGCGCGCGCGCAGATCCTCTACTACGTCGCGGAAAACCTTTCGGCCCGCGCCGACGAGTTCGCGCGGCGCCTCGACCGCATGTCCGGCGCCGCGGACGGGGCGGTCGAGGTCGACGCGTCGGTACGGCGGCTGTTCACGTACGCGGCGTGGGCCGACAAGTACGACGGGGCGGTGCACGACGTGCCCGTCCGCGCGGTCGCGCTCGCGCTGCACGAACCGATCGGCGTGGTTGGCGTCGCGTGCCCCGACGAGGCGCCGCTGCTCGGGTTCGTCTCGCTGGTCGCGCCGCTCGTCGCGATGGGCAACGCGGTCGTGACCGTTCCGTCGGAGCGCGCGCCGCTCGCCGCGACGGACCTGTACGGCGTTCTCGACACGAGCGACGTCCCGGACGGCGTGATAAACATCGTCACCGGGCCGCGCGACCCGCTCGCGCTCGTCCTCGCCGAACACGACGACGTCGACGCACTCTGGTATCGGGGCACGCACGCGGGCGCCACGGCGGTCGAGCGCGCCTCGACGGGCAACCTCAAGCGCACGTGGACGGCGTGGGAGGCGGTGGATTGGTATGACGTCGCTTTGGGCGAGGGGCGCGCGTACCTGCGGGAGGCGACGCAGGTGAAGAACGTGTGGGTGCCCTACGGCGCGTGACCCCGGCGCGCGGCGCGCGGCGGCGCTCCGCATCCTGTTAGGCGGACTCGTCGCGGCCGCAGCGGCGTGCGCCCCGATTCTGGGCGCCCGCCCGCTCGCCGTCGCACGCCCGGGCGAGACCACGTTTCACACGATGCGCGCCGCCGGGCGCGAGCGGTCGTACCTGCTGCACCTGCCGCCCGGCCCGCGACGCGTGGTCCCGCTGCTCCTCGCGTTCCACGGCTACCAGGCGAACGCGAACATCATGGAGCACACGACCGGGCTCGACGCCGTTGCGGACCGGCACGGGTGGGCCGTCGCCTACCTCAACGGCACGGGCGGCATCCGGTACTTCGACCTCGCGTGGAACGCAATCACGTGCTGCGGCGCCGCCCCCGACAACGAGGTGGACGACGTGGGCTTCGCGCGCGCGGTCGCCGACTCGCTCGTCGCGCTCGGCGTCTCGGAGCGCGGGCGGGTGTACGCGACGGGCTTCTCCAACGGTGGCATGCTCGCGCTCCGACTCGCCTGCCAACCCGATGCGTTCGTCGCGGGCGTCGCGGACGTCGCCGGCGCGATGCCCGACACCGTGTGTCAGGGTCGCGCCGCACTCCCGGTGATGCTCGTCCGCGGTGCCGAAGACGGAGAGCTGCGCGCCGATCACCGTGACAACCAGCGGCGCAATCGCAACGCGTTCGCGGTCTCGTTCGCGGGCGCGCTGCGGTACTGGAGTCGCCGCAATGGCTGCGCGTCGGCCGCCGAGCGCGACAGCTCGGCCGCGGTAATCGAGATCCGCGCCACGGCGTGTCCCCCCGGCCGCGACGTGCGCGAACTCGTCGTCGCGGCACAGGCGCACGCATGGCCGGGCGGACGCCGGCCGTTCATCTTCGCGCCGCGGCCGGCTCCGGGCGTGAACGCGTCCGAACGGATCGTCGAGTTCTTCGAACGCGAGGCGCGGGCCGCCGGTCGTTAGGATCCGCGACGAGGTGCGGTCGGGCGATCCGCGGTCGGCCGCCTCACGGCAGCCCGGCGACCGCGTGCGCCGGCCGCAGCACGACGGACGGACCGACCACGCCCGTCGAGCTCACGGCGGCCACCGCGACCTCGTCGGCGTCGTCACCCGACCCGAACCGTGCCGACACCGCCGGCGTGTCGCCGGGGAGCACCTGCGTCGTCCACGCGCCGTGCGCGTCGCGCCACCGCGCGAGCCACCACCGCACGCGTGTCGTGTCGCCCGCCGCCACGGTCAGCACGCGCGGATCGTCGGGCCCGGTCGGGCCCGCGCACCCCACGAAACGCGGGGCGGCGGGCGCGGCCGCCCCGAGCCACGGACTCGCCGGAGGGAGCGCGCGATCGGCGTAGAGCGTTCCGGCGAGCCGGTCGCCCAGCGCGCCGATCGCGTCGGCCAGCAGCGACTTGAGGCGGAAGTGCACGTGCCCCTGCGATTCCCCCGTCGGCTGCCGCGCGGCGCGCAGCAGTTCGATCTCGTGCGCGATCTCGCCGGCCGGCCACCGATTGTGCCCCTCCGCGACGCGCATGGTGAGGAGCCCCGGCCACACGTGCCGCTGGTGCGGGTTCTCACCACGCCACCACGCGTCGAGCTTTCGGAACCGCGCCTGTTCGCCGTCGCTCGCCCAGTACAGCTGCGGCGCCAGGTAGTCCAACCACCCCTCTCGCAGCCAGCGCCGCGAGTCCGCGTAGATCTCGGCGTACGAGTCGAGCCCGCTCACGCCCGCCGGCGAGCCGGGGCGCCAGATCCCGAACGGGCTGATGCCGACGAGGACCCACGGCTTGCGCGCTTTGACGCCGGCGTACAGCTGTTGCACGAACTCCGAGACGTTGTCCCGCCGCCACGACGCGCGGTCGTCCCCGTGACCGTAGCGAGCCCACGAACGCGAGTCGTCGAACGCGATCGTTTCCGTCGTGGTCACGCGTCGAACGCGGCGACCGACGCGAACGCGGTGCGTGACGGTGGCTTCTTCGCGGTAGGGATAGAAATAGTCGTCGAGGTGCAGTGCGTCGATGTCGTACTTGTCGACGACCTCGAACAGCGACTCGAGCACGTCCCTGCGCGCGTCGGGGAACCCCGGATCGATCCACCGCTGCGAGCCGTAGCGCACGAGCCATTCCGGGTGCTGCGCGGCGATCTGCCGTGCGCCCCGCGCCTCGTGTTGGTCGGGCGGCGCGGCGCGGAACGGGTTGAACCACACGTGCAATTGCAGCCCGCGCCGGTGCGCCTCGCGTACCGCGAACGCGAGCGGATCGTACCCGGGCGCGCCTCCGTTCCCGACGAGGTAGCTGGACCACGGCGCGCGCGCGGTCGGGTAGAGCGCGTCGGCCGCGGGTCGTACGTGCAGCACCACGGCGTTGAGCCCGATCGCCGCCGCGCGGTCGAGCAACTGCTCCAGCTGCTGCTGCTGCTCCACGTCCGACATCCCCGTGCGCGACGGCCACTCGCCGCCTTCGACCGGCGAGACCCACGCGGCGCGGAACTCGCGCGCCACCGGCGGCGGCGCGTCCGTCTTGCCCGGCTGGGCCGCCGAGTCGATCAGGGTGACCGTGCAGCCCGACGTCGGCGGTGCGGCCCCGGGCGCTTCGACGCGCTCGCGCGACGCCACGCCGCCCCGCGTCGCGACGAGCGCACCGACCACCACGGGCAATGCGGCAATCCAACGCGCGGTCATCGGGTCGCCACCGTGTCCCGATGCGTCGCGTACTGCAGCGCGGCGCGCACGACCGGCCCTGCCGCGGTGATGCCCTTCAGCGAATGGTGCTGCTTGGGCACGAGAAAGAACTTCGCCCCGGCCGCGACGAGTCCGGAGTCGGCGTAGCGAAATCCGTCGAGTTCGCCGCGCACGAGCGCGACGCGGATGCGCGGCGACAGGAGCGCGACCTGCGAATCGATCGCGAAGCTTCCACGCTCGTGCGGCTCCTCGCCCCGCAGGTCGGAGAGCCCCGTGCGCAGGTGCCCGCGCTGTCCCGGGCTCATCGCGACGACCCCGACGAGCCCGGGCACCAGAGCCGGCGCGCGCAGGTGCGCGGCCGTCCAGAGGGCGATCTCCGCGCCGATCGAGTGTCCGGCGATGACGAGCGGGCGATCGCTCGCTCCGAGTGCCGCGCGTCCGTGCGACAGCAGCGAATCGACGCGCGCGAGGTAGACCGCCTCGCGCGTCGGCCCGTCGGGCAGGTGGTCGAGCTCGCGCTTCACGTCGAAGCCGATCACCGAATATCCGTCGCGACTCAGCAGCTCCGCGAGGCGCTGATGCGCCGCCCAGAATCCGACGTCGTTGCCGAAGAAGAACACCACGGCGTGCGGCGGCTGGGTCGTGTCGCGCGCCGGATAGAAGTAGAGCGGTGCGCGCTGGAGCGCGGGATCCGGCGGGTGGAACGGGGCCTTCGCACCCGGCCTGAGCGCCGTGATGAGGAAACAGCCGCCGAGCAGACTCGCCAGTGCGAGTCCGCCCGCGGATCTCAGTATTGCACGCATCATGATCGAAGCTGCTACTCCGGCGGGCGGGTTCCGTTCATCGCCGCGCCGGGCGGCTCACCGGCCGCGCCTGCCGTCGCGGTAGCGGTCGAACAGGATCCACGGTGTGACCGACGCGGCGAGGTAGGGATTCGACCGTCCTCCGACGGCGTGCGTGACAGGGATGACGAAGTCGAGTCGAAGCGCCGGACGGCCCAGGGCGTTGGGCACCGCATGGATGCCGGCGCCCACCGCGGTCGAGAAATCGTTCACGTCGTCGTTGCCGTCGCGACTCGGCATGCGTTCCGACGTGCGGTACGAAGCCGCGCCAAACCCGGCGAGATCGACGTTGATGCGCGCGAGGCGGCTGACGACGCGCCAGTCGCGCTCGACGAGCGCGGCGACAGCGGTGTTCGCGAGCCGCGTGCGCGTCGGCACCATGCGTACCGTCGGATCGAACCCGAGCAACGCCTGCTGGTCCGGATCCGGTGCGAGCAAGCGCTCCGCGGCGATGCGCGTGTAGAAATACCCGCCGCGCTGACGCGCGACGCCGGCCAGCGAGGCGCGCGCCGACCCGCCGGACACCGCCGACCCCATCACCGTCGCGCCGGGGTGCACGTAGCCGCTCCCCCACACGTCGGCGACCGCGAGTGTTCCCGCGCTCGGCAGCCACATGCGGCCCGACCACAGGTCCATGTGCGACGTCGACCTGCCGAGTGCCCGATCACGCCCGAGCCCGACGATCAACTCGCCTTCGATTCCGCGTGGCACGTCGACCACGCGCGCATCGGGCAGGAGCCACGACACCGCGCGGTACTGCTCGGCATAGCGCCCGGCGCCTACGTCGATGCCGGCGAAGTCGCGCCGCACGCTCGATGGGCCGCCGAGAATGGCGTTGGGTCCGGCGAGTAGCCGCGTCCGCTCCGCTTCCGCGCCGGCGACCAGAAACGTCGCCGCGCCGATTCCGTTGTCCGTCGTGATTCGCCGAGCGAGCAGCCCCTGTCCGCCCGCCCGTGCGAAGCTCGCGCCGCGCGCGGCCGCACCCGCGCGCCGTGTGCTGGCGACGAAGAACTCGCCGCGCCACTCTTCGGCGAGCTCGCGGTCAGGCGGGCGGACGCTGAACGCTGTTGCGTTCTCGAGCGGATTGCGCGCCAACCGGGCGCGAACGCCATAGAGCGACCCCAACACCGTGGGGTCGCCGGCCGCGAGCACGAAGCCATTCCGGCGTTCGGCGCCGACGGCGGCCGCCCGAACGTCGCGTCCCGTACCGAGGAGGTTCCGTTCGCTGAACCCGACGCTGTAGCTGCTCGGTGACGCCGTCGCGGTTCCGGTCGCCCCGTTGACCGGCGTCGCGGAATTGAACCGCACGTCCGGCCTGAACGACATCGCGTCGCGCGCGACGAGCGTGAGGGCCACCGGCGTGCTCGCCCCGCAATCCGAGCCGACGAGCAGCACGTCGTCGAGGTAGCTCAGGCGCCGAAGGCGTCGTAACGACTCCGCGACGCGCAGGGTGTCGACGGTGTCGGTGGGTGCGACGAGGATGAACCGGCGGAGCGTCGTCTGCTGCGTTCGCACGTGCGCACGACTGCTCAGTCGGGCGAGCCACGGCAGCCGCGAGGACCGCGGTCCGCCGGTCGTGACGTCGATCGAGCTGATCGTACGTCCCGAGAGTTCGGCCAAGTTCGTGCGACTCTCGATCCGCCGACATACGGAGTTCGCCGCGTCGCGAGCGGGCGACGCGGGCCCGGACTCCGCGTTGGCCGCGGCTCCGGTCGGCGCACGGCCCTGCGCGGCGGCGCGACCGGCCGACACGGCGACGAACGCCGGGAGGCACAGGCGCCAGGCGGCCGCCGGACGAAGCACGTTCGCGCGCGAGCCGAGGAGCAACCGAGGGAGCCGGGAGTTGCGCGGACGCGCGGCGCAGGGAAGGAACGTGCCGAGCGCGCCGACGCGAGCGCTCGCGGTGCAATGCTACCGGCTGCGCATAAGTGGCGGAAGTCGTGCCTCACGTACGATCATGAGGTGCGCGCCGGAGCGTAGCGGCGTCGCTCCGCCGGTCGAACGGTGGCGATGAACGGCACCTGGGAACGAAAAGGGCCCTCGGCCGCCAAGCCGAGAGCCCTTTCCTCGTGAGGCACCGGAGTCAAGAACTCCGATGCCTCACTCCGGCCTGTCCACCCGGACCGCCGGCGGTTGCCTGAGTCGTTACGCGACTCGGGCGATCCGGGTGAAACTACAGGCAGTAGACAATGGATCACCTCCTCGGATTCGGGTGGTACATGGGGCGTTGACCGTCGCCACGTCAGGGCGCGGCGACAACGCAAAATACACACGTTCGGGGTGGCGGTTCCAGCCCGCGCCGGGTCTATCCTGCAGATGGTTCCGCACGTCGATTCGTCGACACCGTCCTCGGCAATATTTTCGATGCGCCCGTCCTTCTCACACCCCTCGCGTGTCGTTCGCGCGACCGTCCTGACCGTCGCCGCGGTCGGCGCGTATGCGCCCGCGGTCCGCGCGCAGGCGCCCGCGCCGCGTGTCGCGTCGGCCGCGCCCGACTCGCTCCGGTCGCTCGCACGCCGCGCGTTCCGCCCGACGGACACCTACGAGATCGCGACGCTCGCTGCTCCGGCGGCGTCGCCCGACGGAGCGCGCGTCGCGGTCGTCGTTACCCGCGTCGTCCAGGCGGAGAACCGGCGCCGCTCCGAAGTCTGGCTCGTTCCGGCGGGCGCGGGTACGCCGACGCGGCTGCGGTTCGGAGACTCCGTCGACGTCACCGCGCCGCGTTTCTCCCCGAACGGAACCCTGTACGTGAGCGTCGCGCCACGGCGCGGCGTGGCCGCGACGTACGCGGTCTCGCCCGACAGCGCCGGCGGGGCGCCGATTCGCGTTGCGTCGGCACCGCCCGCGGGCGCGAGTTGGTCGCGCGACGGCCGCCTCGCCGTGTGGTCGGACAGCACGCGCCCGACCTCCGACACGGCGCGCGCCGAGCTCCCGCCGACCGACTCGACCGGGCGCGGTGCCGCACGCGCCGGGACTGCCGGCCGGACGCCAGCCAACGCCGCCGCTCGGCAGGCTGTCTCTCGGCCCCCGTTCGGCGCGGTGACGCAACCCATCGACGCGCGCCGCTTCGACGGGCGTCACTTCGACGAAATCCCGTACAAGAGCAACGACCGCGGATTCGTCCCCAACCCGGCGGGATCGCCGCGCGCGCACCCGGCGCAACTGTATGCGTGGAGCCCTGGCGACACCGCGCGGCGTGTCCTGACGACGACGGCCTACGCGCATCGCGATGCCGCGCTCTCTCCCGATGGGCGCCTCATCGCGTTCGTGGGGGATTCCGCACTCCGCAGCGACTCGCTCGTACAGGCCACGCGCGACTCGCTCGCGCGCCTGCCCTACGATCGCGCCCGCGACGACGTCGACCGCGATGACGTCGACATCTACGTCGTTCCGGTTGACGGCAGCGCCGAGCCGCGAAAGCTCGCCGCGCTCCCGGGCAGCGAGGCGCAACTCGCATGGTCGCCCGACGGACGGACGGTCGCGTTCGTCTGGCACCCCGGCCGGACGAAGTCCGCGCGGCTCGCGACGGTCGACGTGGCGAGCGGGCGCGTCCGCGATCTGTTAGGCGAGTTCCGCTACGAGCCCGAGCAGTTCGCGTGGGCGTCGGACCGCCTGCTCCTGATGAGCGCGCAGGTGGGTGGCCGCACGGCGCTCTACCGGGTCGGCTCCGGCGGCGGCGGGGTCCGCGAAGTGATCGGCGGACGTCGCAGACTGAGCGGCCTCACCGTCGACACCGCCGCGCACGTCGTCGCCTACGTCGCGACCGGGCCGACGACGCCCACCGAACTCTTCGCGGCGAACGCCGACGGGACCGGCGAACGACGCCTCACGAACTTCAACGACGCGCTCCGACGCGAGGTGGCGTTCAGCGACGCCGAGCGGTTCACCTTCGCGAGCGTGGGCGGGCTGCCGATCGAAGGCTGGATCATGAAGCCGTTCGAATACGACAGCACCCGCCGCTACCCGCTCGTGCTTTATATCCACGGCGGCCCGCATTCCAACTACGGCGAGAACTGGTTCGACGAGTTCCAGAACCTGGCCGGGGCGGGGATGATGGTGCTGTACATCAACCCGCGCGGGTCGACCGGCTACGGCGGCGACTTCACGTACGCAACGCGCGGCCGGTGGGGTGCGGAGGACTATCAGGACCTGATGAACGCCGTCGACCTGGCCGCGCGGCGGCCCGACGTCGACAGCACGCGTATGGGCGTCACCGGCGGCTCGTACGGCGGCTTCATGACTGCCTGGATCACGACGAAGACGAATCGCTTCCGCGCGGCGCAGGTCGACCGGATGATCAGCGACTGGACCTACTGGTACGGCGCGAGCGACGCTCAGGGGCTCACCGAATTCGAATTCTACGGCAAGCCGTGGGACAACCAGGCGATGTACGACTCGCTCTCGCCGGTGCGCCACGTCGCGCGCGTACGCACGCCGACCCTGCTGGTGCAGAGCGAGGACGACTTCCGCACGCCGATGGGCAACGCGGAGATGTGGTTCGAGTCGCTGCGCAAGCGCGGTGTACCGGCCGAGTTCGTCCGCTACCCACGCAGTACGCACGAGTTGTCGCGCAGCGGCGAGCCGTGGCTGCTCGCCGATCGGTTGGGCCGTCTACGGCAGTGGTTCGGCTACTGGCTCGCGGGCGGCGCGTCGGCGCGCACGGCGTCGACTGCACCCGTGCGGTGAGCGCGCCGCCGCGCCCAGGCGGCGCCGCCGGGTACGCGCCGCCGCGCGGTGCGGGAGAACCGCCCGACACCGTCGCCGAGGCGCCGCCCGAGCCGACCGAGGTGAGGCTTGTCAGCGTCGACGCGCAGGTCGTGAGCCCGGCGTGGGAGCTCGAACTGCTCGTCACGGGGATCGTCCTCGTCGGGCTGTTCCAGATCCCGCCGTGGTTGCAGGGCATCTGGCACCACTGGGAGCCGCACCTGTCGCTCGCCGCTGCGGTCGCCGGGCGAACCTTGGCGCAGGCGGTGCTCGCCGCGCTCTATGCGCTCATCATCTGCTTCACGGTCGCGCTCGCGCTTCGTGGCTACTGGGTGGCGCTCGTCGGCGTGAACGCCGTGTTTCCGCACGGCGTCCGATGGGACAAGCAGCGCGAATACGGTCGCATCCAGACCGAGATCATGCGCCCTCGCGTCCGCCCCCTACCCTCGTTTATCGGGCGAGCGAACGACGCCGCGAGCCTGGTGTTCGCGACCGGGTTCTTCCTGGCGGCCGCGGTGGCGTCCAGCTTCGGACTGCTCGCCGCGATCGTCGTCGTCATGGGCTTGCTCTCGGTCGCACTCCCGGTAAAGGCGGCGCTCATCGTGTTCGGCGTCCTCACCGCCAGCGCGTTGATCGCGGTGCTCGGGGCGGCGATCACGGACATCCGCCGCGGCGCGCACCTCGCACCGGGCGGACGGCCCGAGCGCTTCGTGCGCATGGTGCTCCGCGCTGCGGGTGCGCTAACGCCCGACGGCGTGCGTTCGCTCGGCGCCGTGCTCACCAGCAACCTCAACCGGCGCGTCGCGTACGCGGCGCTGTCGGTCGGGATCATCGGTGCATACGCGGCGGCCTTCGCGGCGATGGCAGACCCCGGTGCGCCGCCCGCGCGTTTCAACTACACGTACTTCGCCGACGGACGTCGCCCGGGGGTGGTCACGGCCGACCTGTACGACTCGATGCGCGCCGCAGACGCGTCGCCCACCCTGCCGAGCATCCAGAGCGACGTCATCGTCGACCCGTACGTTCGGCTGTTCGTCCCGTATCGGCCCGCCTCCCACAACGTGGCCCTGCGCCGCGTCTGTCCGACGCTTCGGCCGCCCGAAAACGACGACGACGCGCCGGGAGTAGCGGCCGGTGACGACGCGATCCTGGCCTGCGTCGCGCGACTCCACGCGGTCACGCTCGACGGCCGACCCGCGGGCGGCCGGTTCCGGTTCTTCACCAACCCGCGCACGGAACGTCGCGGGTTCTTGATGCTGATTCCCGCGGCGAACCTCGCCAGCGGCGAGCACGTGATCGGCGTCCACCCCGCCCGGCGCGCTCCGGCGCCGGGCGACACCGCGCCAGTCCGGATCCCGTTCTGGCGCTGACGTTCACGAATCGGGCGACGGCCGCGTAGGCCGCCGCATCGCACGCGCGGAACGCTACGCCGCGACGAGCGGCTGCTGGGCGACGACCACGCCGTGCGCCGCAGCGATCGCGATCACGTCGTCCGCGCTCAGGACGTCTCGCGCGACGAGCGCATCGGCGACGGCCTCGACGGCGGCGCGGTGCTCGCGGACGAGCGCCTCGGCGCGGTCGGCCTGCGCGCGAATCAACGCTCGCGTCGCGCTGTCGATCTGTCCGAGCAGCTGCGACGACGGGGCGCCGCCGTTCGCGGCGGCGTCGGCGCTCACCAGCCCGACCTCGTCGCTCATCCCGAAGTCCGCGACCATGCGTCGCGCGACGCTCGTTGCCTGCACGAGGTCGCCGCCGGCGCCAGACGTAATCTCTTCGGGTCCGGCGAACACGAGCTCGGCCGCGCGACCGCCGAGCGTCTTGGCGAGCACGCCGAGCAGGTACCGGCGGGTGTGCAGGTGGCGATCGGAATCGGGCGCGAAGTGCGCGGCGCCCATGGTCCGCCCGCGCGGCTCGATCGTCACCTTGTGCAGCCGGTCCTGCGGGCAGGCAATCAGCCCGACCACCGCGTGCCCCGCCTCGTGCAGCGCGATCATCCGCCGCTCGTCGTCACGGACGACGACGCCGGCGCGCACGCGGCCGAGCAGGATCTTGTCGCGCGCTTGCTCGATGTGCGCCGCGGTGATCAGGGTCGCGTCGTCTTGAACCGCCACGATCGCCGCCTCGTTGAGCAAGTTCGCGAGCTCCGCCCCCGAGTGGCCGACCGTGAGCTGGGCGAGGCGCGTCAGGTCGACGTCTGGCGCGAGCTTCGCGGTGCGCGCGTGGATCTTGAGAATCTCGAGGCGGTCCGACGCGCTCGGCAGCGCGACCTCGACCACGCGGTCGAACCGTCCGGGGCGGCGCACTGCCGGGTCGAGCATGTCTTCGCGGTTGGTCGCGGCCATCCAGACGACGCCCTCGCTTCCGGCCATCCCGTCCATCTCGACGAGCAGCTGGTTGAGCGTGACCTCCTCCTCGCCCGATCGGTTGGGTCGACCGCGGCGGCCGCCCAACGAATCGAATTCGTCGATGAACACGATGCACGGCGCCTGCTCGCGGGCCTGCTTCGCGAGCTGCCGCACCCGCTTGGCGCCGACACCCACGTACATCTCGTTGAAATCCGACCCGGCCGCCTGGATCACGGGGACGCCCGCCTCGCCGGCGATCGCGCGGGCGAGAAGAGTCTTGCCCGTGCCGGGCGGACCCACGAGGAGCAGCCCCTTGGGACACTTCGCGCCCATCGCCCGGAATCGACCCGGCGCCTTGAGATAGGCGACCACGTCGCGCACGTCGGCACGCGCCTCCTGCGCCCCGCCGACGTCGTCCAGCGTGAGCTGACGCGTGGTTGGCGTGGCCGTGAACCGCCGCGCCGCGGCGCCGCCGCGTTGGCGCAGCAGCGTGAACCCGATCACGCCCATGAGCAGCAACAGTCCGCCGACCTGCACCATCTGCTCGCCCGTCATCGGGTCCGCGTCGGCGACGCGCACCCGCGCCCCGCTCGCCGCCCACCGGTCGAGAACGTCGACGGTCAGCGCGTGCGCCGGCACCGCGGCCGTGACGACGTTGGCGACGTGGAAGTGGACCACCCCAGGCACCCGCAACTGCGCGACGACGTGCGTCCCCGCCGCGTCGACCATCACGTCGCCGATCTGCCGTGCCTGGATCAGCGCCGCGAGCTCGGAGTACGCGACGGCCGCGGGAGCCAGCCCCGAGACGCGCACCGCGCGCCAGCTCGCCACCGCCGCGACGACCATCGCGATCAGGAGCGCGAGGAGACCGTACCGGACGGGCCCGCCACTGCGCGTGAGCAGGTCGAGTCGAACGCGCGTGCGCCAGTTCCGGCGCTCGCGCCCCGACTCCCGGATCGACGACGGCGTTATGACGCGAGCATCAGCCCCCGACGAAGCGTCGGCCGGGTCTGACGAGGAGAAGGACGAGGCAGAGGGCATGAGGCGGGGCGGGACACGTTCGGCGTCGCCGGACTTCGACGCGATCCCCCGCGAGACGACGCACCGCTCGGGGCTGTCACGCCCGAACGCTGGCCGTCCCGTGGCAGATCCAACGTTCGTCGTACGCCGGGGGCGTGCGCGGGTTCCGGTGCCGCAGTTCCGTCCCGGTTCCGGCCTCAGCTTCGGACGCCGCTCCGCACCTTGCGCCGCGATCTGCAACGTTACCGCTACCGACACGGGGCTCAGGCGCGTCCTCCGATCGCGGTCCCCGCCGGACGGACCTCCAACCGACGTGCGACGCCCTACACTGGCCTCGCCGCCGCGGCCTCGAGCAGCGCGACGACCTCGGCGAGAGTGCTTCCGCCGCGGTCGCGCGCGTACCACGTGCGGACCTCCCGGTACCGATCATCCTTCTCGAGCGCCTGACCCGGACCCATCACCCACGCCTGCAGTTCGCTCGGGCGCGGTCCCCACCACCCGCGCTCCGCCCAGCCCTCGTCATAGACGAGGACGACGGGGATCGAGCGAGCGGTTCCGGTGAGGTGGTCGTCCATCAGGTCGAGGTTCTCGTCGCGCGCGAGCACGCGCAGCTCCAGGTTCGGCGCCAGTTCGGCCAGGCGTGCGACGTACGGCACCGAGTTGACCGCGTCGCCGCACCAGTCCTCCGAGAGCACCAGCAGGTGAAATCGCGTGCCGAGCGCGGCGACGCGCGCGACGAGGTCGTCGGACACCTTGGCGAGGCGAGCCGACGTGCGCCACAGGTCGGCGTTCTTGACCGCAGTCGGAAGGAACGTCTCAAGCGTCGGCGCCGCGGCGAACCGCGCCCGCAGTGCGGCGGGGTCGGACGCCGGGACCGGCGCGGGATGCACGTGCGTCGTCGGGGTGGTGAGAGCCATGCGCGCAAGTTAGTTCCCCTGCGGCAATTCCCTACGGTGCGACGGCGCGACCGCCCCGTCGTCATGCCCCGTCTTCAGCCGAGCTCTGCATGTCCGCGCTTCCCTCGGGAGTCGAAATCCGTCCGCCGGCGTCGGGCGAGTTGCCCGCCGACGCTGATCGCGTGCTCACGCCCGAGGCGCTCGCCTTCGTGGCGGACCTCGATCGCAGGTTCGGCGCGCGGCGCCGCGAGCTGTTGGACGCGCGGCGGGAGCGGCAGGCGCGGCTCGCCGCCGGCGAACCGCTGGAGTTCGGCGCGGACGGCGCCGGCGTGCGCGCCGGCGACTGGCGCGTCGCGTCCACCCCGCCCGACCTCGAACGGCGCCGCGTCGAGATCACCGGCCCGGTCGACCGCAAGATGATGATCAACGCGCTCAACTCGGGCGCGGACTGCTTCATGGCGGACCTCGAGGACGCGAACAGCCCGACGTGGCGCAACGTCGTCGACGGGCAGGGCAACCTCATGGACGCCGTCCGCCGTACGCTCGAGATGGAGCAGGGCGGCAAGCGCTACGCGCTGCGCGACGCGACCGCGACGCTGCTCGTGCGCCCGCGCGGCTGGCACCTCGACGAGTCGCACGTGCTCGTCGACGGGCGACCGGTCTCGGGGTCGCTGTTCGACTTCGGGCTCCACATGTACCACAACGCCGCGGAGGCGCTCGCGCGCGGGACGGGGCCGTACTTCTATATCCCGAAGCTAGAGGCGCGCGACGAAGCGCGGCTGTGGAACGACGCGTTCGTGTACGCGCAGCAGGCGTTAGGCATCCCGCACGGGAGCGTGCGCGCCACGGTGCTCGTCGAGACCATCCTTGCCGCGTTCGCGATGGACGAGATCCTCTACGAGCTGCGCGACCACGCGTCGGGGCTCAACGCGGGCCGCTGGGACTACATCTTCTCGGCCATCAAGAAGCTCGGCGTGCTCCCCGGCGCGCCCGTGCTCCCCGACCGCTCCCAGGTCACGATGACGGTGCCGTTCATGCGCGCGTACACCGAGTTGCTCGTCCAGACCTGCCACCGCCGCGGCGCGCACGCGATCGGCGGGATGGCGGCGTTCATCCCCAACCGGCGGGACGCTGCCGTGACCGAGGCGGCCGTAGCGCGCGTGCGCGAGGACAAGCTGCGCGAGGCGGGCGACGGGTTCGACGGGACGTGGGTCGCGCACCCCGACCTCGTGCCGGTCGCGATGGACGTCTTCGCCGCGCAGCTCGGCGACCGCGCGAACCAGAAGGAGCGCCTGCGCGACGACGTCGTCCGCGACGCGCACGCCATCGCCGACCTGCACGTCCCGGGCGGGACGGTCACCGACGCCGGGGTGCGCCTGAACGTCGACGTCGCGCTCCAGTACCTCGAAGCGTGGCTCCGCGGCGCGGGCGCGGTCGCGATCCACAACCTGATGGAGGACGCGGCCACGGCGGAGATCTCGCGCGCGCAGCTCTGGCAGTGGGTTCACCGCGGGGTGACCACGGCCGAGGGGACGTCGATCACCGCCGACCACTATCGGACCGTCCGCGCCGGCCAGCTCGACGCGCTGGAGGCCGAACGCGCGGGCACGGTCCACCGCCTGCGCGACGCCGCCTCCCTCCTCGACCGCCTGGTGTTGAGCGAGCGGTTCGAGGAGTTCCTCACGTTAGGCGCGTACGCGCTCCTGGACGGGGCGGAGGCCGCGGTTCCGGGCGACGCCTCCGACCCGGAGCCGCCGCACGGCGACCCGCTCCGCGGTCACGGCGTGAACGCGGCGCTGACGTAACCGCGCGTGTGGTCGCGCAGCGGGCCGTCGAAGATCTCGGCGACGCCCGCGACCAGCCGCGACTGCGGCGCCCGCGCGAACGGGAAGAACGGTGTCGCGGTCCGCGCCTCGACGCCGGCCACCCGCGTCCAGGCACCGAGCCTATCGCCAGCCGTAAGGGCCGCGACGTAGGGCGCGAGCGTCGTCCCCGTGACCGCGAGGCGCGTGACCGCGGCGGCGCGGCCGGCGCGGTACGCGGTCGGGAGGGCGGGGAAGACGAGCCGTTGCGAGAGCACGCCCGGATCGAACAGCCCGGGCGCGGCACCGCCGACCGCGGGCCGCTCGTACGCCGGGGCGGCGGCACCGGCCGCAGCGTAGGTGCCATCGAGCCGCAATCCGTACCGCGCCCCGTACGCCCCGACGGCCGCGTTCACGGTGCCGCGCCGCCAGTCCGCGCCGGCGGTGCGCCCCGCCGCGAGCTGCCCGCCAACGAGCCCGTACAGCCCGTGGTCGCCGCGCTCGCCGCCGACGCGCACGCCCGCCTCCGCGAGCGCGAGACGGCGGCCGTCGTCGTCGGTCGCCGGCGCAGCGCTGTCCTGCCGCGCGCGGCCGGCGACGACGCCCAAACGACCGGTGAGCCGAACGTCGGGCGCGCGGCCGCCGCCCGGCGCCGCGATGAGCCACCGTTCGCCCGCGGCAAAGAGTGCCGCGGCGGTGTACCGCGTCCGCCGCGCGATGGCCGGATCCTCGGGCGCGCGACCCGCGAGCCGCGTCCGGTCGTCGAGCGACTGCGACGCGGTGAACACTTCGCCCGTGATGGTGGCCGGCAGTCCACGCCAGGCCGCCCGGAGCGACGCGCCATGCCACGGGCGCGGATCACTCGCCAGCCCTTGCAGCAGCCACGTGACGCGGCCCACGGGATCGAGGCTCGCCAGCTGCAGTCCCACCGCGAACCCGTCGGGGGTGGCACTGCCGAACGGCAGCCCCGCGTAGTGCCGCGGCCCGGCGCCGTACGCGTGCTGCCGCACCGCGGTCACGGCGAAGGTGTCGACGGGAACCGGCGGGCGCGATGCGACCGTCGCCTGCACCGCGGCTGCCGGCGAGCGCGGCAGTAGCGTCGCCGGCGGCGTGAGGTCCACGACGTCGCCGCGCACCGGAGTGCTGTCGGGCACCACGCGCCGCAGGTCGAGGCCGTGCGGCGTGAGGTCGAGGAAGTACACGGCGTGCTCTGCCGCGCTCGGTGCCGCCGCGAAAGCCGCGCCCGTCACGCGCGTCAACGGGCGCTCCGCCGCGGCGGCGCCCGCGTGCCCCTCGAGCGCGAGGCGCGTCACGTTGGGCACGCCGCCGCGTTCCGACGTGTAGACGAGTGACCCGCCGTCAGCGGTGAACACCGCATCGTACCGTTCGGCCCCGTCGTCGGGGGTGGCGAACGTGTACGCGCCCGCCGGAGCCGCCGGGTCGGCCACGTTGACGAGCGCCAGGCGCCACCGGCCGCCGTCCTGCACGGGGCTCACGAGATACCGCCCGTCGGGCGACCAGCGCGGCCGCGTCCACGTGCGCGTGAACGTGCCCGCGACGATCGTGCGGACCTCGCCCGAGGCGAGGTCCACACGCACGAGATCGCACCGTCCGGCGGCGCACCGCACCGCGGCCGCGCTCCGTCCGTCGGGAGACGGGTCGGCGTCGCGCACCGACGCGCCGCGAGTGACGCGCCGCAGTGCGCCGGTACGGGTATCCCACACGAACAGGTCCGGACGAACCACGTCTTCGCCCGTCGGCTCTGACCGCCACAGGAGCACACGGCGGCCGTCGGCGAACCAGCGCGGGTCGTGGTGCGATCGTCCGTCGACCGCGAGCAGCGTCGCGACGGGCGTGCGGGGGAACGGGTATGCGCGGATGGCCGGGACGTCCTCGGGGTCGCGCTGCAGGATGCGCCGCTGGGCGCGCGCGTACGCCGAGTCGGCGGCGGTGTCGCGAGCGGCATCCGCGCCCGCGCGCCACACGACGACCCGCGAAGGCCCGTCCGGGTTCGCGAGCTCGATCGCGATCCGCCGTCCGTCCGGACTGACCGCGGGGTCACCGGTCGAGCGACTGAGTCGTTGCACGAGCGCCCCCTCGACGCGACCGGCCGAGTCGAGCCGCGCCCGGTCCGCGGCGGCGGCGACGGTGACCTGCGCGACGAACCGGTTATACAGCGTCGCCGGGCCGTCGCCGTACACGCCTGTGAACGCGGCATCGAACGACCGGTTCACCCGCGCCGAGAGCCGACGCCACACGTCGGTCACCGAAGAATCGCCGCGCGTCGCGCCGAGCCATTCGAGGTAGGCCGAGCCCATGACGTAGGCGAAGCTTCCGCCGAGGTACCCGCCCGCGCCGCTCATTCCGGCGTACGACGGCAGCGCCCCGTCCAGGGCCCAACGCCGCAACACGGCCGCACGCAGCGGCGCGTGCGGACGCCCGGACCCGGTCACCACGCCCTCGACGTACGTCGCGTAGCCCTCCCACACCCACCGCGTCGTCCGCGTGGAGATCGGGCCGATGCGTCCGGGGAGCAACGCGCGGAGGAGCCGTTGCCGCGCGTTGCGCGAGGGGCGGGTGAGGTGCGCGATGTGCGCGAACTCGTGCACGGCGAGCAGTTCGCCCCAGCTTCGCGTGTTCCCGATGTACGAGCGCGGGTCGGGCGGGACCGGCCACAGAAACACGGCTGGCGCATCGAGGAACGGGTACGCCGACCCGTTGGCCGCGTTCAACGGATCGTCGACGACCACGTCGGTCCTCGCGGTCGGGACGTACCCGACGGTCCGAAGCTCCGCCCCGCGTACCGCCTCCATTCGCTCAGCCACCGCACGCGTCCACCCGGCCAGGTCCTCCGGTGCATGGAAGCGGAAGTGCGGCGTCTCGAAGGTCACCCATCGGGCGTCGGGGCGCGTGTAGCGTTGCGCCAGCGCCTGCCGCGAGGTGACGGCGTTCAGTGCCACTGCGCCGGCGGCGACGGTCGAGACGCTAAAGATCGTACCAAACACCGTGCGCGCGGCGCGCGCGAACGGCGGGGTGGATTGACGCACCGGCCAGACGGGTGAGAGTTCCAGTAAGGCCTCGAAGGTAGCGTCGTGCGATCGGTCCCCCGCCACCCGCCCAGCCCGTGAAGCTCATCACTGCGATCATCCGCCCGGAGCGCCTCCCCGACGTCAAGGCGGCACTCTTCCGCGTCGGGGTCACCGGCGTGACCATCTCGCGGGTCGCCGGGCACGGCGGCGAGCGCGAAGTCGTCCAGCGCTACCGCGCCGAGACCGTCGTGCTCGAGTTCCACGACAAGGTGCGCCTCGAGATGGCGTGCTCCGAGCCGTTCGTCGAGCCGTGCATCCAGGCGATTCTCGCCGCCGCGCGGACGGGCGAGGTCGGCGACGGCAAGATCTTCGTCCAGCCGCTCGAGCAGGTGATCCGCATCCGGACCGGGGAGCGCGACGTCGCGGCACTCACGCCGGTGACGGCGAGCGCCGTGCAGCGCCGCGAGCGCGACCTGGCGACCGCGGGCGTGACGGAGGGCCGTTCGTGATCCAGGCGCCTCCCTCTCCCGCGACCGTCAGTGCGGGCGACACCGCGTGGGTGTTGGTCTCGACGGCGCTCGTGATGGTCATGGTACCCGGGCTCGCGTTCTTCTACGGTGGCCTCGTACGCGGGAAGAGCGCGCTGAACACGATGCTCATGAGCATCGCGTCGCTCGCGCTCGTCACCGTGCAGTGGGTGGTCGTGGGGTACTCGCTCGCGTTCGCGCCCGGGTCACGCTGGATCGGTGGACTCGACTGGCGCTTCCTGACCGGCGTCGGGGCGACGGTCAACACCACGTACGCCGCGGGCGTGCCGCACGTGCTCTACGCGGCATACCAGGCGATGTTCGCGGGCATCACCTTCGCGCTCATCTCCGGTGCCGTCGTCGAGCGCATGCGGTTCGCCGCGTACCTGATGTTCGCACTCCTCTGGTCCACGTTCGTCTACGATCCGCTCGCGCACTGGGTGTGGGGCGACGGAGGCTGGCTCAAGCAGCTCGGCGCGCTTGACTTCGCCGGTGGGACGGTCGTCCACATTTCCGCGGGCGCGGCGGCGCTCGTCGCGGCGCTCACGTTGGGCCGACGCCGCGCGATCGAGAGTCGGCCACCCGTTCCGCACAACGTGCCGTTCGTGCTCCTCGGCGCGGGGCTCCTGTGGTTCGGCTGGTTCGGCTTCAACGCGGGCTCGGCGCTCGCGGCCGACGGCATCGCGTCGAACGCGGCGATGACGACGCACGTCGCGGCCTCGGCGGCGCTCCTCGCGTGGTTGGCCCTGGAGACGTTCAAGGGCGGACGGCCGTCGGCCGTTGGCGCCGCGACGGGCGCGGTGGTCGGCCTCGTCGCGATCACCCCCGCGGCGGGGTACGTCACGCCGGCCAGCGCGATCATCATCGGGGTGCTCGCCGCCGCGGCGAGCTTCGGCGCGCTCCATCTGCGGGCGCGCACGCGCGTCGACGATTCGCTCGACGTGTTCGCCTGCCACGGTATCGGCGGCATCGTCGGCGCGCTGCTGACGGGCGTGTTCGCGACGAAGGCCGTGAATCCGAGCGGCGCCGACGGGCTGCTCGCCGGCAACCCGCACCAGCTCGTCGTGCAGGCCATCGCCGTTCTTGCCACGGTCGCCTGGGCCGGGACGCTGACGGTGGGCATCCTCGCGCTCGTCCGCGCGGTCTCGCCGCTCCGGGTGAGCGTGCCCGACGAGATCGACGGCGTCGACATCTCGGAGCACGGCGAGAGCGCGTACCAAGGCGAGAGCGCCGACCTCGTCGGCCGCGGCAGCGGCGTCGGGGGCAGCGTTTACCTCCCACCCGACGAGATCGGCGCGTTCGCGGCAGTGCCTGCAACGGCGGTAGCGCGCGGTGCGCGCGACTGACCGGCGCGAACGCACGCCGGGCCCCGCACGCCGCGTGCGGGGCCCGGCAACCGCGCGCCTAGCGAACGGGCTGCGGCTCGCGCACGGGCTGGCGACGGGCGGCCATCCGGTCCTGCAGCCACGTCATCGGGATCAGGAAGAGGGGCGTCAGGAACAACCCGAGCAGGGTGTTGATCCAGACCAGCGCGAGGTAGTAGGCCGTCATCCCCAACGCGGCCCACGCCGTACCGAAGTAGTTGTTGTGTTCCAAGACGTTCTCCCGAGGGTGTGCGAGCGGCGGAAACGTAGCGAGCGCCGGGGGGCTCAGGTAGCGATGACACACGCGACGGTCGCGTCCAGGCGCACGACGCGGGCCGGCGCGTGCCCGGCGGACGCCGTGCGTTGCGCGGCATGACGCCGGTAGCCGGCGCGGTCGCCGACGCGCTGCGTCCGTTCGCGGCGGACGATCGGGGCATCGGGTCCGACACGACTCCGTGCGGGGCGCTCCTCGCCGTATCGGGTGGCCGCGACAGCATGGTGCTCCTTCACGCGGCGATGCTCGAGTCGCGCGCGGCGGTGCGCGCCGTCGCGACCTTCGACCACGGAACGGGTCCGCACGCCTCGGCGGCCGTCGCTCGCGTGTGCGAGACGGCGCGCGCGCTCGGCGTCGAGGTGATCGCGGGCGAGGCGGCGCGCGCCGGGCGCACCGAAGCGGAGTGGCGAGAGGCCCGGTGGCACTTTCTGTGGTCGACCGCGGCCGCGGTCGGGGCGGTGGCGATCGCCACCGCCCACACGCGCGACGACCAGGTCGAGACCGTGGTGATCCGCGCGCTACGCGCCGCGGGCGCGCGTGGGCTCGCGGCGATGCGGGCGCCCGATCCGTCGCTCGCCATCGTGCGTCCGCTCCTCGCGGTCGGGCGCGCCGACGTCGCGGCGTACGCGGCCGCGCACGCGATCGGATGGGACGTCGATCCATCGAACGGCGACCGGCGACATCTGCGCGCGCGCCTGCGCGCCGACCTGCTCCCGGCGGTGACCCGCGTGCGCCCGCAGGCCGCCGCGCGCCTCGTCGCGGTCGCGGCCGACGCCGCACGGTGGCGTGCCGGCGTGGACGCGTGGAGCGAGCGACTTCCCGCGAAGCTCCCCGTCGCCGCACTCGCGGCGTGCGACCCGGAGTCGCTCGCCGTGTTCTGGCCGGCGCGTGCGGCGCGCGCCGGCGTGCGGCTCGACCGCCGAGCGGTGGCGCGGCTCGTGGCGTACACGCGGGCCGCGGTCGCCCGCGTGCGTGACGGCACCGTGCAGCGGTGCCGCATCCCGATCGCGCGCGGCGCCCTCGACCTCGAGTACTCGCGCGACCCGGGCCGGCGCGGCTGGCACTTCACCGTCGGCCGGGCGGTTGGTGTGGCGGGTCCGGTGTCGTCCGATTACGCATAACCGCTTGACTTCCGCCCGCCTTCCACCTTCCGCCGTGACCGATCCCGCCTCGACCTTCTGGCCCGCGCGCGACGCGCCCTCCGCGCCGGGCGGCGATCCCGCTCGCGACCCGCGTCTCGCCGGGCGCAAATTGCGGCGCGTGGTGTATACCGAGCAGGAAATCGCCGCACGCGTCGCGGCGCTCGGGCGGGAGATCACCGGCACGTACCCGGACGGCGAGTTGCTCGTCCTCGGGCTGCTCAAGGGGAGCTTCATCTTCCTGAGCGACCTCGTGCGGCAGGTCGTCCGGCCGTTGCAGGTCGACTTCATCGTCGCGTCGAGCTACGGCGACGCGACGGTGTCGAGCGGAAACGTGCGGCTGGTGTACGACCCGGAAACCTCGCTCGAGGGTAAACACATTCTACTGGTAGAGGACATCGTCGATTCGGGGCGTACGCTCCAGAAGCTCGTCGCGCTGCTCGGGCAGCGGAGTCCGCGGTCGTTGGAGATCTGCGCGCTGCTCCACAAGCGCATCGCGTCGCATCTCGAGCACCCGGTTCGGTTCGTCGGCTTCGACGCGCCCGAAGAGTTTCTCGTCGGCTACGGCCTCGACCACGCGGAGCACTTTCGGCACGTGCCGTACGTGGCCAGTCTCGCGTCGTAGGGTGCCCGTCGCCCGACGGCGCGGGCGGCCGATGCACGAACCGCAAATGCGCTGGCGAGGCAGTTGCTGTTCTGTGGGGAATCGTACGTCGGATCGTCGCTCGTCCCGCAGTCGCACGACTTTGTAGTCACACGTCACGAGTATCGCACGCCACCGCCGCCCGCGCCGTCGCGGACGTGTCTGGTCGGCGCGCACACCGCGGGTCAGTCCGCAGGAAGTGAGAGGTTCATGCCTCCGTCGATGCCACAACCGCCAAAGAAGCCGGCCAACTGGGGGCGCGCGTCCAAGACGATCGCTTTCTGGCTTGTCGTCATCCTCATCCCGGTGCTGCTCCTGCAGTTCACCGGCGCCGGCCGCGGCGACGCGACCGAGATCACCGACACGCAGTTCCGCCAACTCGCCGCCGCTGGGAACGTCAAGACCGCCGTGTTCTCCGGCGCGACGACGATCACGGGCGACCTGAAGGCGAAGCTGCCGATCGGGCCCCGGAACCGCCCCACGGACCACTACACGACGCAGCTCGCGGCGCCGGCCTCGGACAAGATCGTCGACGACCTCACGTCGCGCGGCGTCCAGGTCTCGCGCGAGAAGGAAGGCGCGTCGCTCGGCGGGATGCTCATCGCGTTCCTGCCGTACCTGCTCCTGATCGGCTTCTGGCTCTTCCTCTTCCGTCAGATGCAGGCGGGCGGAGCCAAGGCGTTCTCGTTCGGTAAGTCGAAGGCGAAGCTGCTGACCGGCGACACGCCCAAGGTCACCTTCGCCGACGTCGCCGGCGCGGACGAGGCCAAGGTCGAACTGCAAGAGATCATCGAGTTCCTCAAGGACCCGCAGAAGTTCACGAAGCTCGGCGGCCGCCTGCCCAAGGGCGCGCTCCTCGTCGGGCCGCCGGGCACGGGCAAGACGCTGCTCGCGCGCGCCGTCGCCGGTGAAGCGGGCCGTCCGTTCTTCTCGATGTCGGGTTCCGATTTCGTCGAGATGTTCGTCGGCGTCGGCGCCAGCCGCGTCCGCGACCTGTTCGAGCAGGGCAAGGCCCACGCGCCCTGCATCATCTTCATCGACGAGATCGACGCCGTCGGTCGCCACCGCGGCGCGGGCCTCGGCGGCGGGCACGACGAGCGCGAGCAGACGCTCAACCAGCTGCTCGTCGAGATGGACGGGTTCGAGTCGAACGACGGCGTGATCCTCATCGCGGCCACCAACCGTCCGGACGTGCTCGACCCCGCGCTCCTGCGCCCGGGCCGCTTCGACCGACAGGTCGTCGTCGACGCGCCGGACCTGAAGGGCCGCGAGGGCATCCTCCGGGTGCACCTGCGCAACAAGCCCATCGCGGACGACGTCACGGTAAACGCGCTCGCGCGCGGCACGCCGGGGATGTCCGGGGCCGACCTCGCCAATCTCGTCAACGAGGGTGCGCTGCTGGCCGCGCGCCGCGGACACGACAAGATCTGGATGAACGACCTCGAGGAGGCCAAGGACAAGGTCATGCTCGGCGCGGAGCGCAAGTCGCTCGTGATGAAGGACGACGAGCGCCGGCTCACGGCGTACCACGAGGCGGGTCACGCGGTGTGCGCCATCCTCGTCAAGGGCAACGATCCGCTGCACAAGGTCACGATCGTGCCGCGCGGCCGCGCACTCGGCGTCGCGTTCACGCTCCCCGAAGACGACCGCGTTTCCGTGACGCGCGAACAGATCGAAGCCCGACTCGTGATGGCCTACGGCGGCCGCACGGCGGAAGAGATCGTCTTCGGACGCGATCGTGTGACGACCGGAGCGGCGAGCGACATCCAGCAGGCGACCGGCATCGCGCGCCGCTACGTCTCGCAGTGGGGCCTCTCGGACCGCATCGGCCCGATCCTCGTCGGCGACCAGGAGCACGAGGTCTTCCTCGGCCGCGAACTCGGCAGCCGTCGCGAGGTGTCGGAGCAGACCGCCGAGCTCGTCGATTCCGAGGTCAAGCGCGTGATCGACGAGGCGTACAACCGCGCCAAGTCGGTGCTCACGGAGAACGTGCAACTCCTGCACGCCGTCGCCGCGTCGCTGCTCGAACTCGAGACGCTCTCGCTCCAGGACATCGAGTATCTCCGCCGCGGAGAGTCGATCCCGCCGCGACCGCCGACTCCGACCGCGCCCGGACCGGCTCCGGTCGCGCCCGCGGCGATCCCGCAGGCCAAGCCCGTTGCTCCGCCGTTCCTCGGCGGCCCGGAAGTCGCACCGGCGTAACCGCAGGGTCGGACCACAGCACGTCACGAACGGGCGCCCGACATCGGCGCCCGTTCGTGCGTCGTAGTCACCGGCCGGCCACCACCCGTTTTCTCGTACTCGCGCATGGCAACCACCGTCAGAGAGGCCGTTCAGCGGCCGCCTGCCGCGAACGCCGCCTCATCCGCAGCGGCCCGCGCGGCCGCGGCGTTTGCGGCAGAGCAAAACCAGTACAAGTGGATCATCCTGTTCGGCCTCATCACCGCGGCCATCATGGAGGTCCTCGACACCACGATCATCAACGTCGCGCTGCCGCAGATGGCCGGCAATCTGGGCGCGACCCAGGAAGAGATCAGCTGGGTCTCCACAGGCTACATCCTGTCGAACGTGATCTTCCTGCCCATGACCGCGTTCTTCACGGAACGGTTCGGGCGCCGGCGCTACCTCACGTTTTCCATCATCCTGTTCATCATCTCGTCGTGGCTGTGCGGCAACTCGCACTCGCTCGGCGAGCTCGTGCTGTGGCGCATCGTGCAGGGCGCCGGCGGCGCGGCCCTCCTGTCGACCGCGCAGGCTACGATCCGGCAGATCTTCCCGGCGGAGCAGCAGGGCCTCGTGCAGGCCATCTTCCTGCTCGGCATCATCGTCGCGCCGACGTTAGGCCCGACGCTCGGCGGGTGGATCACCGACAATTACACGTGGAACTGGTGCTTCTTCATCAACGTGCCGATCGGGATCCTGTCGACGTTCCTGGTGAGTACGTTCCTGATCGATCCACCGGGGATGCGGAAAACCGGGGTGCCCGTCGATTGGGCGGGCATCGGATTGCTGACGCTCGGGCTCGGCTCGTTGCAGTACGTCCTTGAGGAGGGAAACACGAAGGACTGGTTTAGCGACCAGTGGATCGTCCGCCTGACCGCGACGGCGGTGGTCGCGCTCATCGCGATGCTGTGGTGGGAGCTCACGCCGCGCAACAAGCATCCGGTTGTCAACTTCCGCGTGCTGAAGAACCGTCAGCTCGCCGCGAGCATCTTCCTGTTCGTCGCGCTCGGCTTCGGCCTGTACGGCGGCACGTTCATCTTCCCGCTGTTCACGCAGAGTCTGCTGCACTTTTCGCCCACCGAGACGGGGCTGGCGATGCTCCCCGGCGGTCTCGCGACGGCGGTGACCGCGCTCATCTGCGGGCGGCTGCTCAACGGTCCCAAGCCGCTGGTCGACGCGCGCCTCCTGATCGCGATCGGGATGGCGCTCTTCATGGTGTCGATGTGGAAGATGGGCCACCTCACGACGGCCGCCGGCGAGCCCGACGTGCGCACCGCGCTGATGATCCGCGGGGCGGGGATGGGGATGCTCTTCACGCCCATCAACAACGTCGCGTACGCGGCGCTCAAGCCGAGTGAGGCGCAGCAGGCGGCCGGTCTCATCAACCTAGCGCGCCAGCTCGGTGGGTCGTTCGGCATCGCGATCCTCGCGAACTACATCACGACCCACACCGACCAGCACCGCAGCGACGTGGTGAGCCACCTCGTCACCGGGCAGGTGCTTACCGACACGCGGGTGCAGCAGACCATGGGCGCGTTCATGGCACGCGGCGCCTCGATGAACGAGGCCCGTCAGGCCGCGCTCAAGGTGCTCGACGGCCAGGCGCAGGCGCAGGCGTCGATTCTCAGCTTCAACGACGCATGGCTGCTGTTGCTGCTCACGTTCGTCGTCGTGGCACCCGCGGTGCTGTTGCTGCGCCGCCCCAAGGGCCCCGTCGTGGCCGTCGACGCGCACTAGTCTGCGGTGACCGCGACGCCGGCCGGTCACCAACCAGCCGCCGCGGACGCGCCCACGTGGCGGATCCGCGGCCGCTCGCTCGTACTCGACCGGCCGTTCATCTTCGGCGTGCTCAACGTCACGCCGGACAGCTTCAGCGATGGCGGTCGCTATGACGACCTCGGTCGCGCGTTGGCACACGCCGACGCGCTCGTCGCGGAGGGCGCGGACGCGATCGACGTCGGCGGCGAGTCGACGCGTCCGCACAACGGTGGCGGCGTTGACGCCGGCGACGAGCGCGCGCGGGTAGTCCCGGTGATCGAGGCCATCCGCCGCGCGCATCCAGCGATCGCGATCTCGGTGGATACGGTGAAGGCCGAGGTCGCGCGCGCCGCGCTCGACGCCGGCGCCGACGTCGTGAACGACGTGGCGGGGCTGCGCCTCGATCCGGCGCTCGCCGGAGTGTGCGCGGCGGCCGGTGCCGGCGTGATCCTCATGCACTCGCGCGGGCGCGTGGCCGACATGGCGACGTACGCGCATGCGACCTACGACGACGTGCTCGACGAGGTCCGGGCCGAGTTGCGCGACGCGCTCGCGCGCGCAGGCGCGGCGGGGATCGCGGCCGAAGCCGTCGTGCTCGACCCGGGAGTCGGGTTCGCCAAACGCACGGACGCCTCGGTGGCGGTGCTCGCGGGACTGCCCGTGATTGCCGCCCTCGGCCGCCCCTTGCTCGTCGGCGCATCGCGTAAGCGGTTCGTCGGGGAGCTGAGCGGCGTCGCCGACCCCGCCGCTCGCGTGGCGGCCACCGTCGGCGCGCACGTCGCGGCGCTGGCCCGTGGCGCCGGCCTGTTCCGGGTGCACGACGTCCGCGCGCACCGGGAGGCCCTCGACGTCGCCTGGGCAATCCTCCGCCGGCGGTAGCGGGACCGAGGCGAGGGGCGCGGGGGCGCGGGGGTCCATCCGTCCGCGCCAGGGGACTAGCTTCGGCGCATGCCGACCCCCGACCTCTCCCGCGCGCTCGGCGACGCCTTCCACGTCGGCTGGCGCGACGTGCTCGACGTCGGAGTGGTCGGGTGGGTCGCGTACCGCATGCTGCGCGTCGTCCGCGGCGCGCGCGCCGTTCAACTCGTGGTCGCGTTGCTCGTCCTCGCCGTCGCGTACGGCGTCGCGTGGGCGCTCGAACTCACGCTGCTCGGAACGCTCCTCGCGGCCGCGGTCCGGTATCTGCCGTTCGTCGCGCTCGTCGCGTTCCAGCCGGAGCTCCGGGCGACGGTGCTGCACCTGACGCAACCGCGAACCACGCGCCTCGTCCGCGCACTCGAAGAGGACGAAGTCGTCGACGAGATCGGCGACGCGGTCGAGCGCCTGAGCCGGTCGAGCACCGGCGCCATCGTGGCGCTCGAACGCGAGGTCTCGCTCGGCGACGTGCTCGAGACGGGAACGCTGCTCAACGCGAAGGTCTCTGGCGACCTGCTGGCGACGATTTTCACGCCGTACTCGCCGCTGCACGACGGCGCCGTCGTCGTGCGCGGCGACACGATCGTCGGTGCGGGGTGCATTCTGCCGCTCTCGCAGGCGCGCGTCGACGACCGGTCGTTAGGCACCCGGCACCGCGCCGCGCTCGGCCTGAGCGAGGAGAGCGACGCCCTCGTCGTGGTCGTCAGTGAGGAGACTGGGACCGTGTCGCTCGCCGTGGACGGGCGCCTCCGACGCGCGCTCCAGCCGGCAGAGCTGCGCGACCTCCTGCGCGGGCGCGGCGGGCGCACGTCCGAGTACGCCACCATCCCGCTCGCCGGTTGACCGCGCGCGGGTCGACCGCGCGGGACGGCTCGCCGCGGGCCGCCGCGGTGCTCGCGACACTCGTCCTCGCCGTCGTGTACTCGGCGACCGCCGCGCCCGACGTGACGTTCTGGGATGCGGGAGAGTTCCTCGCAGCGTTCGCCACGTTCGGGATCCCGCACCCCCCGGGAACGCCGCTCTTCGTGGCGATCGGCCGGGTGTGGGTGCTGGGCGCGGGCCTGCTCGGCGCGCGCGAGGCGCTCGCCGGCAACCTGTTCTCGGCCGCGTGCACCGCCGCGGCCGGCGGGTGCACCGCGTGGCTCGTGGCGCGGTGGACGCGCGACCGTGGCTGTGGAGTCGCCGCCGCGATCTGCGCCGGGACGATGACCACGGTGTGGGCGAACGCGACCGAGGCCGAGGTCTACGCCGCGTCGCTCGCGCTCGCCTGCGCTGCCCTGGTCGCGGCGGAGCACGCGGGCAGGCGTTTGGGTACGCGCGGCGGGGCCGAACAGGGTGCTCGCGCGACAGCGGCAACGGCGTACGCGCTCGCACTCGCGGTTCCGCTGCACCTGAGCGCGCTCGTCGTGTCCCCCGCGGCCGCATGGCTCGCGTCGGTGCCGGCCGCCGCGAGCGACGAGCGCGCGACGTTAGGCGTATCGCGCGGGTTTGCGCGCACGCGCGCCGCGTCACTCGCGGCCGCGGCGGTGTCCGTCGCCGGAGTCGGAACGGGACGCGGCTCCCTCGTCGCGCTTGGCGGCGCGGGGCTGATCGCCTGCGCGGTACACGCGCGACGCGCACGACGTGGCGCCACGCCCGGCGCGGACGCCGCCCGACCGGCCGCCGCGATCGACGCGGGCGCGATCGCGCTCGCGAGTGCCGTGGCCGTTTCCGCCACGCTCATCCTCCTGGTCCGCGCCGCGCACGATCCGTGGCTCAATCAGGGCGACCCATCGACGTGGGCGCGTCTCGTGTCGGCGGTCGCGCGTCGGCAGTACGCCGTCGCGCCCCTCTGGCCCCGTCAGGCCCCGTGGTGGCTCCAGCTCGCCAACCTCGGCGAGTGGGCCGACTGGCAGGTCGCGCTCGGCGTCGCGCCCGACGTGGCGCCGAGCTGGACGCGAACGCCGATCACGATCGCGTTCGTTCTCCTCGGCGCCCATGGCTCGGCGTGGCACCGGGGCCGCGATCGCCGGTCGTGGGTCGCGCTGCTCCTCGTGCTCGTCGCGGGTAGCATAGGCGTGGCGTGCTACCTCAACCTGAAGGCCGGCCCGAGCTTCGGCGCGGGCGTGCTCCCCGATAGCGCCCCGCACGAGGCGCGCGAGCGCGACTACTTCTTCGTGCTCGCCTGGTGGGCGTGGGGCGTGTGGGCGGGCATCGGTGCGGTCGCCTCGGCGCGCCGCCTAACGCGGTCGACGCGCGCGCCGTCGCGCGCCCCCGCAGGTGCGATCGGCGTCGGCCTCGCGTCGCTGCCGCTCGCGCTCAACTGGTCGGCGGCGACCCGAACCCGCCTTCCCGCAGCGTACGCCGCGGGCGCGTACGCGCGCGCGCTGCTCGAGAACGCGCCGGCGCGCGCCGTGGTGTTCGTCAACGCGGATAACGACACGTATCCACTCTGGCAGGCGCAGACGGCGCTCGGTTTGCGGCGCGACGTGACGACGGTGACCGTCTCGCTCCTTCCGGCGCGTTGGTACAGGGCCGAACTCGCCCGGCGGGGTGGGCTCCTCGATCGGCACGCCGTCGATGTCTGGCTCGGTTCGACGGCGACCGTCGCGGCCGTCGCGGCACGCGCCGCGCGAGCCGGTCGCCCCGTCGCCGTGACGCTCGCGACCGACGACGCGACGCGTGCCGCGATCGCGGACGGCCGGGGCACATGGCAGCTCCGCGGCCTCACCGTCGAGTGGGTACCCGATCGGACCGCCGGACGCGGCGACGCCGGGGTCATTGTGATCGCGCCGCCGCTCTCGTCCGCGGCCGGTGCGGCGCTCGGGGATCGTCGCGCGCTCGCGGCAGCGGCGGCGCGCGTGCCGCGTATCGACGCCGCCTGGCTCCGCGACAGCACGGGCGACGGTGTCGTCGCGTGGGCGTATCGCCAACTCGCGTGTCCCGCGGCCGTCCTCGCAGCGTCCAGCGGCGGACCGGTGGCGCCTGCACTTCGGGCGACGCCGCGGCCGCGTTCCCTTGAGGGCCCCTGCGAGGCGAGGTAGCTTACCGCGCATGTCGTTGCCCCACATGCATCTAGCTCCACACAGCTCGCCCGCCGCGTCGCCGGTGGCCGAGCGCGTGGCGGAGGCCAGGGCGCGCATCGCGGCTGCGGTCCAGCGCGGGGGCCACTCGCAACACGTCACCCTCGTCGCCGTCACGAAGACGCACCCGGCCGAGGTGGTGAGTGACGCGTGGGCAGCGGGCGTGCACGACGTCGGCGAGAACCGGGTCCAGGAAGCCGTCGGAAAGATGACCGCAGTGGGGGTGCCGGTCCGGTGGCACCTCATCGGCCACCTGCAGCGCAACAAGGTGCGTCAGGTCGACGGCTTCTCGCTCATCCACTCGTGCGACAGCGCTCGCCTCGCCGACGCGCTGCATGAGCACGGCGTGGCGCGGCACCGACCCGTCGACGTCCTGCTGCAACTGAACGTCAGCGGCGAGGCGTCGAAGGGCGGCTACGATGCCGATCTCGTACGCCCAGAAGCCGAGCGTCTCACCACCCTTCCCGGGGTGGTGGTGCGCGGCGTGATGACGATCGCCCCCCTCGACGCCGACGAGCGCGCGCTGCGGACGATCTTCGCAGGCGCGCGTGCAGCGCGCGCCGTCCTCGTCGAGGCCGGCCACCCCGCGGCCGAGCTGTCGATGGGCATGAGCGGCGACTACGAAATCGCCGTTGAGGAGGGCGCGACGCTCGTCCGGCTCGGCAGCGCGCTCTTCGGCGTCCGCGCCTAACACGATCCGTGTACGGGCGCCCCCGCGGGCGCCCACCGCTCCCGCTTGCTCCCCTCATGGCCGACGACACCTTCCGCCTGACGCCGCTCGACGTGCGGCGCTACGAGTTCGGCCGCGCGATGCGCGGCTACGACCGCGCGCTCGTGGACCAGTTCAAGGAGCAGGTCGCGGCCGAGCTCGAGCGCCTCACGCGCGTGACGCAGGAGCTGGAGCAGAAGGCGCGCAACTTCCACGAACAGCTGCGCGCCTTCCGCGACCGCGACCGCGCCATGAGCGAGGCCCTCATCGCCGCGCAGCAGCTCCGCGCCGAGACGCGCGAGGCGGCCGAGCGCGAGGCCGAACTGCTCAAGCGCGAAGCCCAGACCGAGGCCGAGCGCGTCGTTCGCGCGGCCCGCGAGGAGGCGGCGCGCATGGTCGAGGCGGCGCGCGGTGAGGCGCACCGGCACACCGAGGAGCGTCGCGGCGAGCTGCGCCGTCTGGAAGAGGAAGCCGAATCCCTCGACCGGGTGCACCGCACGTACCTCGCGCAGCTTCGCCTGCTGGCCGAGCGTCAGCTCGCCGAGCTCTCGGTCGCCGAGCAGCGGACCCTGCCGCCGGTGCGCGCGCGCGCCGCGCTGACCGACGGCGCCGTGTCGGTCACCGCGGAGCACGCCGAGGCCGCGGCGTGAGCACGGCCGACGTCGACGCGCCCGCCGCGGGCGAGTTCGTCGCCTATCCGACGCTCGCTCCCGACCGCCCGCAGCGCGAGCTCGAGGAGGGCATGCTCGAGCGCTGGCGGGCCGAGCACTTGTTCGAGCGGGCGCGGGCGTCCCGGGCGGGCGGGCCGCCGTTCGTCTTCTACGAGGGTCCGCCGACCGCCAATGGGCGCCCCGGCATCCACCACGTGTTCGCCCGCACGGTCAAGGACCTCGTCTGCCGCCACCGCGCGATGCGCGGGTACGACGTGCCCCGCAAGGCCGGGTGGGACACCCACGGCCTCCCCGTCGAGATCGAGATCGAGAAGGCGTTAGGCATCAGCGGCAAGCAGGACATCGAGCGCGTCGGCGTGGCGGAGTTCAACCGACTCTGCCGCGAGAGCGTGTTCCGCTACCGCGGCGAGTGGGAGCAGCTGTCCGCCCGCATGGCGTACTGGCTCGACTACGACCGCCCGTACGTCACGTACACCAACGACTACGTCGAGAGCGTCTGGTGGGCGCTCGCGACGCTGCACCGGCGCGGCCTGCTCCTGCAGGGGCACAAGGTCCTGCCGTACTGCCCGCGCTGCGAGACGACGCTTTCGAGTCACGAGGTCGCCCAGGGCTACAAGGACGTCGAGGACCCGAGCGTGTACGTCGCGCTCGACCTCGTCCCGGCGGACGGCGCTGCGCCGGCTGGCCGCAGGCGCATCCTGGTCTGGACGACCACGCCCTGGACGCTCGTTTCCAACACGGCGCTCGCCGTCAACCCGGCGCTCGAGTACGTGGAGCTGCGGAAGCGCGGGCGCGACGCGGCGGCCGACGACGGGTGGACGATCCTGCTCGCCGAGGCGCGTGCCGCGGGCGTGTTAGGCGCCGACTGGGCGGACCGCTGGGACGTCGTCGCCCGGCTGCGCGGGAGCGAGCTCGCCGGCCGGCGGTACCGCCGGCCGCTCGACTGGGTCGCCTACCCGGCGGACGGCGCGCCCGGCGCCGGCGCGCACGAGGTCATCGTCGCCGAGGAGTTCGTCTCGGCCGACGACGGCTCGGGCGTGGTGCACATGGCGCCCGCGTTCGGCGCCGACGACTACGGGGCGGGGCAGCGGCACGCGCTCGCTTTCGTGCAGCCGGTGAACGCCCGCGGCGAGTTCGACGCGGGCATCCCGGTGGTCGGCGGCACCTTCGTCAAGCGCGCCGACGCGGCGATCATCGAGGAATTGCGCCGCCGCGACGTGCTCTGGAAGGCGTCGGCTTTCCTGCACAGCTACCCGCACTGCTGGCGCTGCGGCACGCCGCTCCTGTACTACGCCCGCTCGTCGTGGTTCGTCCGCACGACCGCGTACAAGGACGCGATGCTCGCGCGCAACGCCGAGGTCGACTGGCACCCCGAGAGCGTCGGCACCGGTCGCTTCGGCCAGTGGCTGGAAGGCAACATCGATTGGGCGGTCTCGCGGGACCGGTACTGGGGCACGCCGCTCCCGATCTGGGTCAACGACGCCGACCCGAACGAGGTGGAGGTAGTCGGTTCGTTCGCCGAGTTGGCCGAGAAGGTCGGCCGCGCACTCCCCGGCGAGTTCGATCCACACAAGCCGTTCATCGACGAGTACACGTGGCCGGCCCCGAGCGGCCGCGGGACCATGCGCCGCGTGTCGCAGGTGGTCGACGCGTGGTTCGACTCGGGTTCGATGCCGTTCGCGCAGTGGCACTACCCGTTCGAGAACCAAGAGGTCGTCGCGCGACAGTTTCCGGCCGACTTCATCGCCGAAGGGCAGGACCAGACGCGCGGGTGGTTCTACTCGCTGCTCGCGATCGCGACCGGGCTCGGCGACGCGCTGCCGAACAACGCCGGCACGGCGCCCGCGCCGTACCGCGCGGTCATCGTCAACGGCCTCGTCAACGACGCCGACGGGCAGAAGATGTCCAAGAGTCGCGGCAACACGGTCGACCCGTGGGCCGTGATGGAGCGGCACGGGGCAGATGCGGCGCGGCTGTTCCTGGTCAGCTCCAGCGAGGTCTGGAAGCCGCTCGCGTTCGACGAGGCACAAATCCGTCAGACCGCGGGCAATTTCCTGATCACGCTCAAGAACGTTTACGCGTTCTTCGCGCTGTACGCGAACTTTGGCTGGACGCCATCCGAAGCCGACCCGCGCGCGGCCGACCGCCCCGCGCTCGACCGCTGGGTGCTCGGCCGCCTCGCCGACGTCGAGCGCGAGGCCGACGCGCTGCTCGACGCGCTCGACCCGACGGCGGCGGCGCGCCGCGTCGTCGAATTCTTCGACGCGGACGTCAGCAAGTGGTACCTGCGCCTCTCGCGGGCCCGCTTCTACGACGTCACGACCGACGACCAGCGCGCCGCCTTCGCGACGCTGCACGAAGTGCTGCTCGTGACCGCGCGCCTCCTCGCGCCGTTCGCGCCGTTCGTCGCCGACTGGTTGCACCGCGCACTCACCGGCGGCCTGGATACCGGCGCGAGCGTCCACCTCGCCGATTACGTCCGTCCCGACCCGCCCGCGACGGCTCACGATGCGGGCGCCGCGCACGCGCTCGCCGTGGCGATGGACGCGATTCGCCGAATCGTGAACCTCGGCCGCGCGGCGCGGACGGAGGTCGGCATCGGTGTCCGTCAGCCGCTCGGCGCGCTGGTCGCGGTAGCACCGCTGCACGAATCGCGTGCGGTCGAGGCGCTGCACGCGCTCGCCCCGCTGCTGGCCGCCGAACTGAACGTGAAGGCCGTCCAGTGGGCGACGAGCGGCGACGCGCTGGTGACGCTCGAAGCGAAGGCCAACTTTCGCGCGCTCGGGAAGCGCTTCGGCAAGTCGACGCCGCTCGCGGCACAGGCGGTCGCCGCGCTCGGGCCGGACACCCTCCACGCGTTCGAGCGCGGCGAGTCGGTTTCGATCGCCGTCGACGGCGTCGATCACCCGCTCGAACCCGGCGACCTCACGATCCTCCGACGGACGGCGGGTGCGTACGCCGTGCAGGAGGAGGGCGGGTACGTCGCGGCGCTCGACGTTACCGTGTCACCCGAGCTGCGCGCCGAAGGCGTCGCGCGCGAGGTGGTCAGTCGCGTGCAACGGTTGCGGAAGGAGATCGGCCTCGAGGTCAGCGACCGGATCGCGCTTCGGGTTTCGGGGAACGCGGAAGTCGAGGCCGCCGTTCGCGGACACGCCACGTACGTGGCGGGCGAGGTACTCGCCACCGCGCTCGACGTCGGCGGCGACGACGTCAGCTCGGACCCGCTAACTTCCGCGGTTTCGCGGACTCTGGACGTCGACGGCGCGGCCGTGTACGTGAGTCTCCGCAAGACCCCCAGCGAGGACTGAACAGCATGGCCAATTCGGGCCCGACGGCGGCGCCGACGGCTGCGGGCGACCAGGAGTCGCCCGCGACCTTCACGCCGCTCGAGACCAAGGACGTCGCGTACTTCGAGAAGCGCTTGCTCGAAGAGCGCAAGCGCGTGCTGAAAGAGCTCGGCCACCACGGCGAGACGTTCGGCGCGAGCCAGCAGGAGTCGGCCGGGGAGCTCAGCTCCTACACGTTCCACATGGCCGACCAGGGCACGGACGCGATGGAGCGTGAGAAGGCGTTCCTCTTCGCGAGCCAGGAGGGCCGGTTCTTGTGGCACCTCGACGAGGCGCTCCGGCGCCTGTACCGGTCACCCGAAACGTTCGGCCGCTGCCATTCGTGCGGCCGCAACATCGCGTTCGAGCGCCTCGACGCGCTGCCGCACGCGCGCTTCTGCATCGACTGCAAGCAGCGCGAGGAAGATGGCAAGAAGGGCGGCTGACCTGCCGGCCGGTCCGGCGTCGGCGCGCGCGGACGCGGCGAACACGAACGGCGTGGTCTTCTGGCCCGTCGTCGTGCTCGTCGTGCTCGTGGACCTGCTGACGAAGGCGATCGCCGCCTACGCCCTCTCGCCGGCAGGCTTCCCGCACGCGGTCGCCGGCGAGTGGCTGCGGCTGACGCTCGTCTACAACCCGGGCGCGGCGTTCGGGCTCCACCTCGGACCGTGGTCGCGCGCGATTTTCCTGGTGCTCACGGTCGTCGTGCTGCGCGTCGTCTGGCGGTTGTACCGCGCGACGCCGGACCGTGCGAACTCCCGCGTGGTCGCGCTCGCGTTGCTCGCCGCGGGCGCGCTCGGAAACGCGCTCACGCGCGTGATCTCGGAAGACGGCGTCGTCGACTTCCTCGACGTCGGGGTCGGCCAGCACCGGTGGCCGACCTTCAACGTCGCGGACGTCGCGGTCACGCTGGGCGTGGTCATGCTCTGCCGCGTCCTGTGGGGAGCCGACGACCGCCGCACCTCGCGCGCCGAAATGCCGTTAGGCCGCACGCCGGCGGGGCTCGCGTGAGCGCCGCTGAGCACGTGCCGACGCCCGGGCGCGAATCCGCGCGACCGTTCAGCGTCGCGCTCGCCGGCGCGCTGATCGTCGCGATCGTCGCCGCCGACCAGTTCACCAAGCACCTCGCGGTCGCGAGTCTGACGCCGCACGTTCCGCGAAACGTCGTCGGAGACGCAGTCCGGTTCACCCTCACGTTCAACCCGGGCGCCGCGTTCGGGATGCACCTGGGGCCCGCGTCGTGGTGGGCCTTTCCGGCGCTCACGGTCCTCATCCTCGGGTTCCTCGTCCGCCTCTACCGCAGTCTGCCGATCTCCGAACACGCCCTGCGCATCGCGATCGCGGCGGTGATGGGTGGAGCGCTCGGCAACCTCATCGACCGGTTCCGGTCGCCCGCGGGCGTCGTCGACTTCATTGACGTCGGTGCCGGAGACGTCCGCTTCTGGACGTTCAACGTGGCCGATTCGGCCGTGAGCGTCGGCGCGATTCTGCTCGTGCTGCTGCTCTGGCGATTCGAGTCCCGCATGCAGGGCGCGCCCGACGCCGACGCGACCGTCGAACCGGCCGAAGTTGCGCCACGCTGACGCCCCGCGCGTGCTCGAGCGCCCGTGACCGACCGCCTCGCCGTGACCGATGAGGAAGCCGGCGAGCGCCTCGACCTCTTCGTCGCCCGACGACTTGCCGTGTCGCGCACGCAGGCCGCGACGCTCGTCGCGAACGCACACGTGGCCGTCGACGGCCGGCGCGAGAAGGCGAGCTGGCGCCTGCGCGCGGGCGAGATCGTGGCGGTCGACGTTCCGCCGCCGGTCGGCCGCGAGGTCATCGGCGAGGACATCCCGCTCTCGATCGTTTACGAGGACGACGACCTCGTCGTGATCGACAAACCCGCCGGGATGGTCGTGCACCCCGCGCCGGGCAACTGGACCGGCACGCTCGTGAACGCGCTGGTCGGCCGTGGCCAGTCGCGCGATGCGGGCGGCGACGACGACCGGCCCGGTCTGGTGCATCGTATCGACAAGGACACGTCTGGACTTCTCGTCGGTCGCGAAAAACGAGCGCGCGCACCGCATCCTTTCGGCGGCGATCGCCGCGCGCCAGGTGTCACGCCGGTACGCGGCGGCATGTTGGGGCCACGTCAGCACCGAGCGGTTCACGGTCGAGAAGCCCGTCGCGCGTGATCCGCGGAACCGGCAACGCATGGCGGTCGTCGCCGGCGGGAAGTCGGCGCGCACCGACTTCACACGCCTCGCCCGGGGCGACGCGGGCGATCTCCTCCGTGCGCGCCTGCACACGGGACGCACGCACCAGATCCGCGTCCACCTCGCGAGCATCGGCCACCCGGTACTCGGCGACGACCTGTACGGCGGCGGCGGCGGACGGCGCCTCGTCTCTCTGCCGCCGCGCCGGCATTTCCTGCACGCGGCCGAACTCCGCTTTCGCCACCCGGCGGACGGGCGCGAGATGCTCTTCCGCGCGCCACCGCCGGACGACCTCCGCCGCGCACTCGGCGCGCTCGTGCACGACCCCGGGCTCGCGGACCTCGCGGACCCACTCGACCACTTTGGCTTCTACGCCGACGACTGAGCCGGCGCGGTCCGCCGGATGACGGCCGACGCCGCGTTCGACGTGCTCGTCCTCGCCGTCGCACGCGGTGCTGACGCGACGACCCAGATCGCGGTACCCGCTGCGAACGTCCGTGAGGTGGCGCGCATCGACCGCGTCACGGAGTATCCGGGCGCACCGGCCGACGTCCCGGGCATCGCGGCCGTGCGAGGCCAGATCGTCCCCGTGCTCGACCTCGCACCCCACGCGGGCGGCCCTCGCGCGGTCGTCCTGCTGGTGGCGGGCCCGCTCACGCTCGCTCTCGCGGGTGGCGCGCCGCTCCGCATCACGGCGGCGCTCGGGGCGGACGATGCGTCCAACACGGCCCCACTCCGCGTGTGGTCGGGACGCGTGTTGCCGGTCGCCGGCGCCGTGCGTCTCCACGATGCCTCGCGGCCCGACGCCGCCGACGGCCCGGTGCTGCCCCTCCTCGACGCGGCGGCACTCATCCGCGACGTGGTCGACGAGTCCGAGGGAGGACGATGATGGCGCACACGGTTCTGGTTTGCGACGACGCGCTGTTCATGCGCGCGATGGTCAGCGACATCCTGCAACAGGCCGGCTACGAAGTCGTGGGCGAGGCGAGCACCGGCGCGGAAGCCGTCTCGCGCTATCAGGAGCTGCGCCCCGACCTCGTCACCATGGACATCGTGATGCCCGACATGGGCGGCGTCGATGCGGTCCGGGCCATCCGCGCGCACGACCCGGCCGCGCGTGTGGTGATGTGCAGCGCGATGGGTCAGCAGGCGCTCGTCGTCGAGGCGATTCAGGCCGGCGCGCGCGATTTCGTCGTGAAGCCGTTCCAACCGGGCCGCGTCATCGAAGCGGCCGAGCGGGCCCTGACCTGAGCGACGGCGCGGGCCTCGCGCCCGGCCTGTCGAGCGCGAAGTACACCGCGCTCTTCGCGCGTGAGGCCGGCGAGCAGCTCCGCGCCGCTCGCGACGCCGTCCGCCTCATGCACGCTGATGCGGCGGCCGACGAGATCGACGTGCTGTTCCGGAGCGTGCACACGATCAAGGGCATGTCCGCCGCGATGGGCTTCTCGGCGGTCGAGTCCATCGCCCACGCGCTCGAAGACGCGCTCGGCCGCCTGCGCGACGCCCCGCGCGCCGGGCGCATCGCGGCCTTCCCGCACCTGCCAGCGGCCATCGACGCGCTCGACGACGCGGTCGAGGCGTCACTCGCGCCCGGTGCATCCACCGAAAGCCCCGAGGTGGCGCCACACGTTCGCGCATGCCTCGACCGAGTGTCGGCGGCGGCCGCGGCCAGGTCTGCCGGTACGGGATCGTCGCCCACGAACCGCGTCGAGTCGGCGGCCGACCCCTCCGACCCCGCCGGCGCGGCAGCGCCCGCCGTGACGCGCACGGTGCGAGTCGACGCCGAAACGCTCGACCGACTACTCGAACTCGCGGGCGAGCTGACGAACGTGCGCGACCGCCTCGCACGCGCGGCGGCGCACACGGGCGACGCGCCGCTCGCTCGCGCGGTTGCCGATCTGGGGCGCGTGTCGGGCGCACTCGTCGAGGAAGTGCGAACGTCCCGCCTGGTCGCCCTCGCCGAACTGCTCGCGGAACTGCCTCGAATCGTCCGCCAGGCGGCGCGCGCCACCGGGAAGCGTGTCACGCTCGAGACCAGCGGCGGCGACGTCGTGGCCGACCGCGCCGTGATCGACGCGCTCGCCGAACCGCTCACGCACCTCCTGCGCAACGCCGTCGACCACGGCATCGAGCCGCCCGACGAGCGCGCACGGCGTGGCAAGCTGGCGGACGGGCGCGTCGCCGTCCGCGTGACGCGCGACGGCAACTCGCTCGTCGTCCGCGTCGAGGATGACGGCCGCGGCGTCGATCGCGCCGCGGTGCTCGCACGCGCGCGCGCCCGCGGACTACCTCCGTCCCTCGACGTCGGCGGCGACGCCGGAACGGTCGACGACGCCACGCTCCTCGCGTGTCTCGCGATGCCGGGCCTGTCGACCGCGCGCGAGGTCGGCCGAGTGTCAGGGCGCGGCGTCGGCGTCGACGCCGCGCTCGCGCGCGTGCGGGCGTTAGGCGGTGCGCTCACCCTGCACACCACAGCGGGGGTGGGTACGTCCTTCACGCTGCACATGCCCCTTTCGTGGGCGGTCGTACCCGCGCTCGTCGTCCGTGCCGGTGCGGCGGCGTACGCGATCCCGCTCGCGCACGTCCGCGGTACGCGCGACGGCGGCGCCGGCGACGAGGGCTCGCCATCGCTCGGCGCGGTGCTGGGCTGCTCGGCGCGCGGGCATGTTGCCGAGCACGGCGCCGAGGTCGTGCTGCTTTCGCCCGGTCCGGATGCGCCGCCGTTCGCCGTCCGCGTGGACGAGTTGATCGGCGCCCGAGACTGCGTACTCAAGCCCGTCGTGACGCCGCGCGGCGCTCCGCGGATCGCCGCGGGCGCGACGATACTTGAAGGCGGGGAAGTCGTCTTGGTACTGGACGTCCCCGCAGTCGCGGCGCGCGCCGCGATTCCCGCCTTCGACGACACGCCCCCTCGTTCGTGCCCTTCGCACCCACCGCTCCGACCGGCAGCAGCTTCCGCGCCGACGACCCGCGCACGCTGAACGCCGTGCAGCGCGACGCGCTGCGCGAAGTCGCGAACATCGGCGCCGGCCACGCCGCGACCGCGCTGTCGCAGATGACCGGCAGCCCGATCATGATCAGCGTGCCGACTGTGCACGTCGCGCCGTTGCCCGAGATCGCGCCACAACTCGCGCCCGGGAGCGAGCTCGTCGCGGCCGTGCTCATGGACGTGATGGGCGACCTGACCGGCCGCACGCTCCTCGTGTTGCCGAAGCCGACCGTGCTTCGGCTCGCGGAACGCATGCTCCGTCGGCCCCTGGGCGCGTCGGTCGCGCTCGGCGAGATGGAGCGGTCCGCGCTGAAGGAGGCAGGGAACATCCTGAGCGGCGCGTACCTCAACGCGCTCAGTGATTTCATGAGCATCGTCGTGATGCCGTCGCCGCCGACGCTTGCCATCGACCAGCTCGCCGCGGTGCTGACGCCGGAATTCCTTCGCCTCACCACGACGGCGGAGTACGTGTTCGTCGTCGAGACCGAGTTCGTCGTGCAGGACGTCGCCGACCGGCTGCGCGGGTTCTTCCTGCTCCTGCCCGATCCCGCGTCGCTGCAGCTGATCCTGCAGGCCGCGCGCGTCGTCTAGCGCGCCACGCGGCCCCCGCGTCCCACGTCCCGTGCGCATCGGCGAAGCCGCCGCGTCGCGCCTCGTCGCGCTCACCGACGCAGCCGACGCCGTGGCGCAGAACAACCTCGGCGTCGTCCTCCAGCGTGGGGGATGCAGCGCCGAGGCGGAACGCGCGTTCGGCCGCGCGGTCGCGCTCGATGCCGGGATGACGGTCGCGCGGCGGAACTTGCGCGCGCTGCCCGCGGAAGCCGCGGAGGCCAAGGTCGCGATCCTGCGCGCCCGGGTGCGCGCCGACGCGACCGACGTGGACGCGTGGCGCGCACTCGTCCGTCACCACGCCGCACGCGGAGAGCTCGCCGCCGCCGCGGGTGCGCTCGCGCGGTGGGACGCCGCGGACGCCGGCGGTATCGCGCCGTCGGTCGAGCGCGCGCGTTGGGCACTCGACACCGGACAGCCGGAAGAGGCGCTCACCGCGGTCGCGCGGGCGCGGGCCGGTGCGGGCGCTCACGCACGCGCCGGCGACGTCGCGCTGTTCGCGATGCTCGACCTCCTCGAGGCGCGTGCCGCGTACCAGCGTGGCGATGCCGCGGGCGCGCTCGCGGCCGTCGAACGCGTCCGCGCCGTCACACCCGACGACGCCGAGGCCGAGTTGCTGCGAAGCTTCGTGCTCGGCGAACTCGGGGCCGACGAAGCAGCGGCGGCGAGTCGGTCCCGCGCGTCGGCGCTGGATCCTGTACTGACCCGCTTGGACCCGGGCGTGGTGTTGGTCGGCTCCGACGCGAGTTCCAGCGTGGCTTCGGCGGCGGAGCGACCGATGGATCACGACGCCGTCGCCGCGCCGGATTCAGCGGCGCACGCCATCGCGGTCGCGACCGCGCTCCGGCACAAGGGCTATTACGACGAGGCGCTCGCGACGTTGGACGGGTACGCGGTGGCGCGGGCCGCGGAAACCGGAACCGCGCCGAGCGACCGGGAACGCGCCACGATCGCGCACGCGACGGGCATCGTGCATCTCGCGCGTGGCGACATCGTCGCGGCCGAGCGGGTGCTCACCGACGCGTATGAATCCGCGCGGCGCGCGGGCGTCCCGGCCGATGCTGAAACCGTCGCGCTCGCGGCTGCTCGCCTTCTCGTCGGCGACGCGACCGCAGCCGATACGCTCGCGCGCGGGGTCGCGCACAGCGGCGCACCGCCGCTCGCGCGGTGCGCGGCGACGATCGTCCGTGCGCTCGTCGCGTGGCGCCGGGGGGACTTCCCGACCGCGCGCGCGACCCTGCTCGACGCGGCGGCCGAGGGCCGCGGGCTCGAGCACGGCGTGCGCGCCGCAGTCGCCGCCGATCTCGCGTTGCTGCTGGCGGACGCCGGTGCCGCCGCACCGGCGGTGAGCGCGGGCGCGGCGGGCGTCCGCCTCGCCCCGACCGACCCCGGGGCTCACGCGGCGCACGGTCGCGCCCTGGCGCTCGTCGGTGAACACGCGGCAGCTCGCGCCGCGTACGAACGCGCGTGCGCACTCGTTCCGCACGACGCGGCGGCCCGGTACGGGCTCGCATTCGCTGCCGGCGCGTGCGGCGACGCGGCCGCGGCGCGTGCGGAACTGGCGCGGGCGGCCGCGCTGAGCCCCGTCGTCCGCTTCCCCACGCCGCGTCTCCTGCTCGTCGTCGATCCGCCGCTGCTCCTGCCGAGTGACGGCTCGGCCGTACGCGTCGCCGTCGCCGAGTCCTCGCGCGAGACCGCGCGTGACCAGGACGCGACGCGTATGGAATTCGCGCGCGATTACGCGCACGTCGACGCGCGGCTCGCGTCGGGCGAGTACGAACGAGCCCTCGCGGCGGCCGACGCGGCGATGGCGCGCGGCGCGCCGCGTGTCGACGGGTTGTTGCGCGCGGGCCACGCGCTCGCGGGGAGCGGGCACGTCGCGCTCGCGCTCGAGCGCTATCGCGCCGCGGCGGCGGTAGCGCCGGCCGAGTCGGAGCCGGAAGTCCACGTGCTACGCGCGCTGTACCGTCTGGGGCGCCTGGGCGAGGTGTGCGAGCGCGCGCAGGCGGCGGGTCGTCGGTGGCCGGCGGTTCCGGGCTTCGCCGCGATCCTGGCGCGTGCCGCGGCGGACCGCGGCGCCGTCGACGACTCCGCGGCCGCGCTGTCCCGCTGCGCGGACGCGCGGCGCGAGCACATCGCGGCCGGCGATCCCGCGGCGTACTGGGCCGACGTCGCGTGCGCATGGGAAGCGTTAGGCGCCTGGGACGCCGCGGCCGAGGCATGGGCCGAGGCGTCGCGCGCCGTCCCTGCCTTGCCGCGTCCGGCCATCGCGCTGGCGCGGGCGCTCGAGCGCGCCGGCCAGGCGGACGCCGCCGACGCGATCCTGCAAACGCTCGCCGAACGCACGCCAGACCTCCCCGACCTCTGGCGCGCCCGCGCCGAGGTGGCGATCGCGAAGGGCGAGCTGCCCGCAGCCCGCGCCCACCTCGCGCGCGTCGTCGACCAGGATGCCGGTGACGTTGACGCGCTCGCCACGATCGCGGCCGCGTACGTCGACGCGGACCGGCTCGACGACGCCCGGGCGAGTGCATTGCAGGCGCTCGCGATCGACGCCGAGCATCCGCTCGCGCTGGCGGTGTACGGCGACTGCGCTGCCGCGTCCGGCGACGTTCCGGGCGCGCGCGACGCGTGGCGCCGCGCGCTCGGCGTCGCGCCCGTCGGGGCCGGCGCGGCGCGGGCCCGCGCGGGACTCCGTCGTCGGGCGACGGCGGACGGCGCTCGGCACGCGTCGGACGCCGGACTACCCGCCGCGAACACGCGGGTGGGCAACGCGCCACCCCGAGCCGGGCGGTGACCGCTCCCGTGGCGACTTTCGCGTCGCGTGACACTGCAACCCCGCTGCTGGCAGGCGAACTGAGTGGTTTCGCGCTCGCCGACGTCCTGCAGTTGCTCGAACTCGGCGCGCGAACTGGCGTGCTCGTGGTCGACGGCGGGCCGCTCGGGGGCGGCCGCGTGCGATTGCGCGACGGCCGCGTCGTGTCCGCGGCCTACGGCGCGCACACGTCGGCCGCTCCGGAAGACCTGGCCGAGGCGTTCGCCGGGCTACTCGCGGTCGGGGCCGGACGTTGGGCGTTTCACGCCGCGGGCGCGGGAGACGCCGGCAACAGTCACGCGGCCGTGGGCAGATTCGAGGGCGTGCGCGTCTCGGCCATCCTGGTCGACGCCGCGCGCCGGCGCGACGAGCGCGTTCGTGCGGCCGTGGGTGAGCAGTGCGACGTTCCGCGGCTGGCGACCGACGTGCCGAACGACGACAGCGAGGGAGCGAGCCTCACTGCCTTCGATCTCGCCGTCCTGGCCGCGGTCGACGGAACGCGCGACACGGGAGCGATAGCGCGCGCCGTCCGGCGCGACGAGCCGCGCGTACGCGACTCGATCGAGACGCTGCGTCGACTCGGAATCGTGTGCGCGTGCGAGACGCCGGAGACGACGGGGCCGAAGCCGTGAGCACCGCCAGGACAGACGTCGGCGCGGACGCTTTCGCGAGTCTCGTTGCGGACGTCGCGTCGGCGCTCGACGACGCCATACCGCCGTGGCGGGCGCGAGTGAGTGCGGCCGCAGCGGACTGGCGTGCCCGCGGCGTCGACGCGTCGCTCCTCGAACGTGCCGTCGCGCTCGACGTCGCGCCTGACGTCGACGCGCTGCTCGCGACGTTCGAGCGCGCCGTCCGTCAGCTTGCGGCGCTCGAAGCCGAGGCGCTCGCCGTCGACCCGGGCCTTGCCGCCGCGCGCGAGTTCCGCGATCCCGCGCGGGTGCGCGAGGCCGCGGCACTCGTCGCCGCCCGCCGCGCGCGTGCGGCGGCTGCGACGACCGCGTACCCGGACGGTGAACACTGGGTGTTGCAGTGGCCCGAGGCGGGCGACCTGCTCGCGGGCGAGCTCGCGTGAGCGCGGCGCGCGACTGATGGCGCTCCGCGGGAATCTCGCCGAGGCGGCGCTCCCCGACGTCGTGCAACTGCTCGCGTTAGGCCGGCGGACGGGCCGGCTCAGCGTCGCGCGCGACGGCGAGCTCGGCACGCTCAGCTTCGTCGACGGCGCGGTCGCGCACGCGGCGCTCGCCCACCGTCGCGATCCGCTCGGCGGCGCGCTCGTCCGCGCCGGACTACTCCCCGATTCGGAATTGCGTGCCGCGCTCGTCGCCCAGGCCGCCGAACCCGACAGCCCCTTGGGGCTGCTGCTCGTCCGTCGCGGTGCCGTCCCGCACGCGGCCCTGCTCGCGCTCTTGCGTACGCAGTCTGCCGAGGCCGCGTACGAGTTGCTGGGCTGGACGCGAGGTACGTTCAGCTTCGATTCGGACGTACCGCCGTTTGCCGCCGAACTGGCCGTCCAACTCGATGTCGGATCGCTCCTCTTGGAATCCGCGCGCCGCGCCGACGAGGGCGTGCTGATCGCGACCGAGGTGCCCGGCGTGGGCAGCGTGTTCGCGACGGTTCCACGTGGCGAGCGTTGGTCCGCGTCCCCCGCCGTTGACGTAGCCGCCGACGAGATCGGGCGCGTCACCGCGCTGCTCGATGGCCAGCGCGACGTGCAGAGCGTGGCCGACGCGAGCGGGCTCTCGACGTACGCCGTCTCACGCGCGATCTATGCGCTCGTCCGCGACGGGCGTGCGCGGCGCGTCGCGACGGACGCCAGCGTCGCGCCGCTGCGACTTGCGGGGGCGCGGGCCGACGAGCACCTCAACCTTGGCATCGCGTTCGCGCGGGCGGGCCTGCTCGACGAGGCGCTCCGAGAGTTGCGGCGCGTGCTCGAACTGCGGCCCACGGACGCGACAGCCCGCGCGCATCTCGGCGCGGCGGCGTTGCGGGCCGGGCGTGTCGACGAGGCCGCGGCCGTGCTCGGCGAAGCTGCGGCAACTCCGGGTGCGAGCGCCGCGACGGTGCATGCGTTCGGGGTCACACTTCACCGACTTGGACAGTTCGAACTCGCCCACGAGGCATACGCGCGCGCCGCGAGACTCGGGCTCGGTGACGACCCGCGACACCTCACCGCACGCGGTGCACTCGCGCTCGACCGACGCGACTGGGTCGCCGCACGGCACCTCCTGGACCGAGCGCGCGCGCACTGGCCGCAGCCGGCCGCGGTGTGGTACCACTACGCCGTGCTCGCGGCGCTTGGCGTGCGAGACATCGACGGCGCGTCCGCGCTCGCCCGGGAGGGTGTGGCCGCGCACCCACGCGCGGCGGCGCTTCTCGCCAACGACGCGGCGCTGCGCGCGGGTGGCGCGGGCGCGCGCGTTGAGGGGCGCGGCGCGGGCGAGCCGTTGGGCGGCGTGATGCAGGCACTCGCCGAACGGCCCGATCTCGCGCCCGCGCAACGGCTCCTGGGCGACCTGCTCTACCGCGCCGGGCAGTTCGACCGCGCACGGAACGCGTACGCGGCAGCGACGCGCCTCGCACCCGACGGTTCCTCGACGGCCTGGGCGCGCCTCGGAACGCTGGCGCTGCGGGCCGGCGACCGGGACGCCGCGCGCCACGCGTGGCAGCGCGCGTGTAACTTGCGACCCGACCACCCGACCGCGCGCGCCAACCTGGAGGCGCTCGGCCGATCCGGCGCCGACGTGCCGTCCGTCTCGTGACCCCGCGCGTGTCCGAGTTTTCCTCGCCCGCCGGTCGCTTCGCTCCGCCCGACGACACGCTCGACGATCCGGCCGGTTTTGACGCGCTCCTCGGGAAGGTCGAGCGCGACCGTTTGTTTCAGTGCAGCAGCTACAAGCAGCGGTGTCTCCGCCGGCGTATCGCGGTGCGGATGCGCGCGGTGGGCGTGCACACGTTCGCGGACTACGCGCGGGTTCTCGACGACGACACGCCGGAGTACGACCGCCTGATCGACGCGCTCACGATCAACGTCACCAAGCTGTTCCGGAACTGGGACGCGTGGCAGGTGCTGCTCGAACGCGTCGTGCGCCCCCGGATCGCGGGCTCGGGTCGACCGGTGCGGGTGTGGAGCGCGGGCACCGCGACGGGCGAGGAGGCGTACTCGGTCGCGGCGCTGTTGCATGCGGAGTTTGCCGCGCACGGTGAACTTGCGGCGGCCCGCGCCGAGGTGGTCGGGACGGATGTCGACCGGGCGAGTCTCGCGACGGCGAGCGAAGGCGTGTATGGGCCCGCCGCATTCGACGAGGTGCCACCCGCGTTGCGCGACCGCTACTTCGCGCCGGGCTCGCCAGCCGCGGTGCGCCCCGAACTGCGCGCGATCACGCGGTTCGCGCACCACGACCTGCTTCGCGGGACCGCGCCACCGGGGCCGTGGGACCTGATCATCTGTCGCAACGTCGTGATCTACTTCGACCGCGATTCGCAGGAGCAGTTGTTCGCGCGGTTCCACGACGTGCTCGCGCCCGGCGGGGCGCTGTTCCTCGGCAAGGTCGAGACGCTGCTGGGCCGCGTGCGCGCGCAGTACACGCCGGTCGACTATCGCGAGCGGATCTTCCGACGCGTATGAGCGACTCGACGGACGGGCTCCGTGGCGACGCGGCCAGGCGGTGCGAGGCGTTGCGCGAACGACTGACCGCGCACGCCGTGCATGGCGACCTCGACACGAGTGCGCGGGCGGAGCTGCGCGCCGAGATCGTCGCGCTCATCCGCATGGCGGACGCCGAGGCACACGCGTGGCAGGCGGTCGCGGACGCGGCGCGCGCGCTGCCGGAGCTGTGGAAGCGGCTGCCCGATGTCGCGGCCGCCTCGCCGTCCGTCGCCGTACGGGGTGCCGCCATCGCGACGGCGCCGACGTCCGCGCGCAGCGATCACCTCGGCGCGTCGACGTTCCTCGCGAAAGGCTGGAGTGCGTTCGCCGCGGCAGATTTCGCGACGGCCGAAGCGGCGTTCGATCGCGCGCTCGCACTCGCTCCCGACGAGCTCGAGGCGGTGGCCCTCGTGGCTTGGGCGCGCGCCGCGCGCGGCGCCGCCGACGACGCGCTCCTGGCGGCGCAGCGCGTCCTCGTCGCCAACGCGCGCGGCGCCGCCGCGTCGCTCGCGCGGGTGGCGGTCGGGCGCGTGTGTCTCACGAAGCAGATCGTGGGCGAGGCGATCGAACACCTCTCGCGCGTCGTGCGCGACGGCGACGACCGTCGCGCGACGCTGTACGCGACGTTCTATCTCGGTGTGGCCTACCAACGGCGCGAGATGTACGACGACTCGGCGGCATTTCTTCGCCGCGCGCTGGCGCTCGGGCCGAACCTCGTCGAGGCGCGCTACGAGCTGGGGTGCACGCTTTGGCGCGCCGGCGCGCGCGAGGCGGCATGCGTCGAGTGGCGGATCGGCGCCTCGGGCACGTTCAGTCCCTGGGCCGCGCGCTGTCGCGAGCGGCTGGACGCGAGCGAGGCCGCCGTCGCGGCGGGCGCGTAGCACGATCGCTGCGCACTGGGCGGCGGCCCTCGCGGGTGTCGTGCTCGCGACGAACCTGCATGCGCAACCCGTCGTGGCTGCGGCGAGCGCGGAACTCTCGGGAGCCGTTCGCGTCGATCGCGGCCGGTTCACGGCCGTCGCGTTTCCCGGTGATCTGCCGCTCGCTCGGGCGTTGCTCGCCGACGCGGTCGCGCACGACACGTTCCCGGGGTTGCCGCGTCCCGTACGGCACGTGGTGCTCGTCATCGCTCCTGACGCGGCGCACTTCCGCGCGTGGGGCGGGCCCAGCGCGCCCGATTGGGGGAGCGCACTTGCCTTCCCGGCGACCGGTCGCGTGCTCATGCAGGGCCGGCGTGCCGGCTCCGACGCCGGCGACCCGAGCGCCGTCTTCCGCCACGAGCTCGCACACGTGGCGCTGCACGAGGCGCTCGACGACCTGCCACCGCGCTGGTTCGACGAGGGCTATGCCGGCTATGCGGCGGGTGAATGGGGCCGCGACGAGGTGCTCGCGGCGAACGTCGCGTTGCTCACGCGAGGGGTGCCGGCGCTCGATTCGCTCGACGCGCTGTTCGAGGAGGGAAGCGCCGTCGCGCAGGATGCCTACGCGTTGTCGTACCGCGCCGTGGCGGACCTCGCCGCGCTCGACCCGGCGCGGGGGCTGGCCGGGCTATTCTCGGCCTGGCGAACCACGGGGCGATTCGACGCGGCGGTACGCGCGGCGTACGGGATGACCGCGACGCAGTTCGAAGCCGCGTGGCGCGCGCGGACGCGTCGGCGGTACGGCGCCCTCGCCGTTGGCGCCAACGTGTCGCTCGTCACGGCCGTCAGCCTCGTGCTGTTCGCACCATTCTGGTTGGCGCGGCGTCGGCGGGACCAGGCTCGCCTCGCGGCGATGCGGGCGGCCGACGCGGCGGACGACGCTCGCGCTGCGGCGAAAGCGGCCGAGGCGGCGGCGGATCCGCTCGCGGCATTTTTGGACGCGCCGTAACGGGAGTCGCCGCGGCACGCGCAATGCCGTGCGAGGACGGTCCGCCGCGTTGACAGTCTCTCCCACGGCATCTAACGTGACGACCCATGACCGAAACCAACCGCGCACGTCGCGTCCAGGACTATCGGTGGTGGCTGCTCGCGGCGGTCGCGTTGATCGCCGGCTATGCCGACCTGGCGCGGGGTGGCGACGTGATCGCGCCGATCCTGCTCGTGCTCGGCTACTGCGTGCTCGTGCCCCTCGCGATCCTGCGCTGACCCTGCCGACGCGCGCGAGGTTGCCGAGGCACGCGGCCGGCTGACACGACGGAAGGACACACGGGGCGAATAGCTCAGTTGGTTAGAGCGCCTGTCTTACACACAGGATGTCGGGGGTTCGAGTCCCTCTTCGCCCACATCACGGGACCGGCACGCCGATCGCGCGGCACGCCGGGTGCCTGGAAACGTCGGGGAGTTCGGTCCGCGCCGTGCGTTTGTGGCTCACGCCATCTGGTGGCGAGACGCCGGAACGGGGCAGGGGCATGATGGGTACGGATGTTTAACGCTCTGGAGGTTACCCCTTTGAACGGTCGCATCAAAATGCCGCGTCGAGCCGCAGTGACCGCCGCCGGGCTCGGCGCCCTCGCGGCTCTCCTTCCCCTTGCGTCCGGACGCGCACAGCAGCGCGGGACGCCGGACGCCAATGCGCCGCGCGTGATGGTCGCGGTGTTCCGCAGCGCCGACAAGAGTTCGGGCGTGCGTGCGGCGGACGCCGTCCGCGATCGGCTCATCAACGACTTCAACCTGAAGCAGCTGTACGTGCTGCCGAAGGCGGACGTCAACGCGAATCTCGAGGCCTCGGGCTTCCCGACTAACGAAGCGCTGGCGCCACACGATGCGCGTGCGCTCGCGCAGCAGTTGCGCGCCGACGAGTACCTCACCGGAACGGTGAGCAACGCGGGCGGACAGACGAGGGTCGACGCGGTGATGGTGCTCACCCGCGACAACTCGCTCACGCAGCCGCTCGGCTCGTATCAGGTCGGCAAGCCCGATCAGGCCGCGCAGCAGATTTCGCGGGAGTTCGAAGCCGCGCAGCGCGCGTTCACGGCGGAGCGCGACTGCGTCAACAACGCGCGTGACAAGAAGTACGCCGAGGCCGAAGCCGCCGCCCAGCGCGGCATCGCGGCGTACCCGAAGTCGACACTCGCCCGCGTCTGCCTGGCGAACATCTACGTCGCGCAGCGCGACCAGGACACGACGAAGGCGGCGCGGGTCAAGACCTACAACGATTCCGCGCTGGGCGTCGCACGTCAGATCCTCACGCTGGACGCGAACAGCCTCCCGGCGCTGCGAATCCAGTACGCCGGGCTTCAGGCAGCCGGCCAGCGTGACTCGGCGACCAACGTGCTGCTGCGCCTCGTTGCCGCCGACCCGACGAACACGCGCCTGCGTGAGCAGGTCATCAACGAGTACGCCGCGAACGGGCAGGCCGCGAGCGCGCTTCCGCTCGTGAAGCAGCTCGTCACCGACAACCCGGGCGACCCCAGCTACTTGCAGCTCCAGACGCGCGTGCAGCTCGCGGCGAAGGACTACAAGGGCGCGGTGACGTCGTTCCAGGAGCTGGCGAAGGAGGACACGACGTCCGCAACCGCCGACCTGTACTCGCGCGTCGCGATCGGTGCGCGCATCGACAGCCAGCCGCAGGTAGCGTCGCAGCTACTCGCCGAGGCGGTCAAGCGTTACCCGAACAACGGTGGCCTGCTCTCCGACTACGCCGACGCGCTCGCGGCTTCGGGGCAGACGCAGCAGGCACTCGACCTGCTGAACCGGACCGCGCAGGCGAATCCGAAGACGCCGGGGCTCTACACGGCGATGGCGAATCTCTACACGCAGCTCAAGCGGCCTGACGACGCCTTCAAGGCGCTCCAGCAAGCCGCGGCGAACGGCGACAGCGCGAGCACGATCGGCGATGCTGCGGTCAACCTCGGTGCGAGTGCGTACCAGGCGGCGAGCGCTTCGAAGTCCGTCGCCGACTACCAGCGCGCGATCTCGATTCTCGAATTCGCGAACAAGACCAACCGCACCGACCGCGGCCAGTTCTTCCTCGGTGTGGCCTCGCTCGGTCTTGGCGGCCAGCTGCTGCAGGACGCGCAGAAGAACCGGAGCTGTGAGGCGGTGGCGGGCGCGCGCACCGCGTTCACTGCCGCGCAGCTGAACCTCCCGGCCGGCGGTCGCGTCAACCCGCAAGGAGCGCAGCAGGCGCTCGCCGCGCTCGCGCAGTACTCGCCGTATCCCGACCAGCTCGGCGCCGCGCTGAAGTGCAGCGCGTCGTCGGCACGTAGCGGTCGGTAGTTCGACCGGCGGTCGTCGACCGCGCGGTCGCGCGCCGTAGCACGCGCGAACGCCCCCGCCCATCACGGGCGGGGGCGTTCGTCGTTCGCTGACCGATGCGGTCGCGTTCACCCGTGTCAACCCACGTCCGACGCCTCGGGCAAGCGACGCGTGGTTGCTCGACGGGGGCAGCGGGCGTACCTTCTCCGGCCCGATGGACGACGGCGCACGATGGGACGCTCCGTATCACGCGCCGGTCATGGCGTCCGAAATCGTGCAATTGTTGGCCGACGCGCCATCGGTTGCGCGCTCCGCGGCCGCGGCCGGTCCGCTGGTGCTCGACGGCACGCTCGGCGGTGGAGGGCACACGTTGGCCCTGCTCGAAGCCGGATGTCGCGTCGTGGCGCTCGATCGCGATCCGGACGCCTTGGCGTCCGCGACCGCGCGGCTGCACGAATGGACCGCATCGGGGCGCCTGCGTACCGCGCGTGCGAACTACGCCGACGCGGCGGACGCGCTCGCGTCGCTCGGCGCGACGGAGTCGCTCGACGGCGTTCTACTCGACCTCGGAATTTCCTCCCACCAGATCGACATGCCCGAGCGCGGCTTTTCGTTTCGGCAGGGCGCGCCGCTCGACATGCGGATGGGCGGCGAGGCCGAGCCGGCGAGCGCCGACGCGGCCACGGTGCTGAACGAGGCGGACGAGCACACGCTCGCGACGATGTTTCGCGAGCACGGCGGCGAGCCGCGTGCCGGGCGTCTCGCGCGCGAGATCGTCCGCCGACGCGCGCGCGCGCCGCTGGCCACGAGCGACGACCTCGTCGGCGCCATTCGCGGCGCGTTCGGGCCGCGCACGGGGCCCGCCGACTTCGCGCGGCTCTTCCAGGCCGTGCGGATCGCCGTCAACGACGAGGCGGCTTCGCTCGCGCGTGCGCTGCCTGCGCTTCGCGACCTGCTGCACGCGGGCGGGCGGATGGCGGTCCTCGCCTACCACTCGGGCGAGGACCGCGCGGTGAAGCACGCGTTCCGCGACTGGAGCACCGCGTGCGTGTGTCCCCCACGCCATCCGGTGTGCGACTGCGGGCATGCGGCGCTCGGACGGCTCGTGACGCGTAAGGCCGCGGTCCCGGACGCGGCCGAGGTCGCGCGCAACCCGCGCGCGCGCAGTGCGAAGCTGCGCGCGTGGGAGCGCGCGTCGTGAGCCGCCGAGCGCCGGCGCGCGAGCGCGGGTCGTCGCGTGCGCCGCGGCCCGGGCGGGGGCGCACCATCGTGGCGCTCGCGCTGTTCTTCTTCGTGGTCGTCGGCGCCTCGGCCGTGTGGCGGCGGAGCGTCGGAATCGCGCGGGCGCGCGCGATCCGCACGCTCGTCGCGCGCGAGGGACAGCTCGCCGCGGAGCGCGCGTCGCTCGACGCCGCCGTGCGCCTCGCGGCGGCCCGGGCGCGCGTGGGCAGCGTCGCGGAGGAGCGGCTCGGCATGCGCGTGCCCAGCGACACGCAGCTCGTGCTCGTCTCGCGCGCGGGCGGCGGCGCGGCGGCGCCGGGCTCACGTTAGACAGTTAGGCATTTCACGTCCCGTGCGACTTCCGCGATTCGACCGCCCCGCCGTGGTCCACGGCGCGCTCGTCCTGTTCGTCGGCGCGATCGTCGTCAAAGCCGCGCAGGTGCAGCTGTTCCAGGCCGAGCGCTGGCGGACGAGCGCGGCGCGGCAGCAGGTGGCCGACGCGTCGCTGCCCGCGCCGCGCGGCGCCGTCACCGACGCGAGCGGGCGGGTGCTCGTCGAGAGCCGTCAGCTGGTGCAGCTGCGGGTGGCGCCGCGCGAGGTGCAGGACCGCGTCGCGCTGCGCCGGGCGCTCACGGCCGCGGGCGTTCCCGCGCCCTGGGTGGCGCGCGCCGCCGACACGGGACGCGCGTGGGTCGAGTTGCCGGGGCGCTACCTGCCGAGCGACGCTGCCGCGGCCACCGCGCTGCGCGGAGTGCACCCGGTTCCCGTCGTCGACCGGCTGTCGAACGCGACCGAGGGAGTGCGGCGGATCGTCGGCCGCGTGGATCCCTCGGGGGAGCCCCTCGACGGCGTCGAGCTCGCGCTGGACAGCGTGCTGCGCGGCGAACGCGGGACGGCGCTGCTGCTGCGCGACGCGCGCGGCGGCCGCTTCGAGTCGCCGAGCGTGCAGTCGGTGGCCGCGCGCCCGGGGCGCACGGTCGCGCTCACGCTCAACTGGACGCTGCAGGACATCTGCGAGCGCGCGCTCGCCGACGCGGTGTCCCGCATGTCGGCGTCGGGCGGCGACATCGTCGTCCTCGACCCGAAGACGGGCGAGGTGCTCGCGCTCGCGAGTCAGCGGGCCGACGCGCGCACGACCGCGGCGACGACGATCGCGGAGCCGTTCGAGCCCGGGTCGACGGCGAAGCCGTTCATGGCGGCGGCGCTGTTACGGTTGGGCAAGGCCCGGCTCGACGATGTCGTGAACACCGAGGACGGCGCGTGGACCACGAACGGGCGCACGATCCACGACATCCACAAGGCGGCCGCGCTGACGTTGCGCGACGTGATCCGGTTTTCGAGCAACATCGGGATCGTGAAGTTCTCGAGCCGCCTCACGCCTCACGAACAGTACGAGGCGCTGCGCGACGTCGGTTTCGGGACGCCGACCGGCGTGCCGTACCCGGCCGAGGCGTCGGGGACCCTGCGCGCGCCGGACAAGTGGACCAAGCAGTCCCCTGCGTCGCTCGCAATGGGCTACGAGATCGCCGCGACGCCCCTGCAGCTCGCCGCGGCGTATGGCGCGATCGCGAACGGCGGCGAACTGCTCGAGCCGGCGCTCGTGCGTGAGGTGCGCGACGCGGACGGGACGGTCGAGTTCCGGCACCGGCCGCGCGTGGTGCGTCGCGTGATGCCGCCCGCGGTCGCGGCGGACGTACGCGCGATGCTCAAGAGCGTGGTCGACAGCGGCACCGCGACCGACGCGGACCTGAAGAGCTTTGCGTTAGGCGGGAAGAGCGGCACGGTGCGACGCATCGAACGCGGGGTGGGGTACGCGGCCGGCCACTACAACGCGGTGTTCGCCGGGATCTTCCCCGTCGAGTCGCCGCAGTTCGTGATTGTCGTGAAGCTCGATAACCCGGCGGGCGTGTATTTCGGGGGGAAGACGGCGGCGCCTGTGTCGAAGGTCGTGCTCGAAGCCGCGCTGGCGGCTCGCGACGCGGCGCTCGACCGCGCGTCGCTCGCGCCCGACGTGCTGCCGCGCGCGCGCGAGGCGTACCGCCCTCACCCGACGCCGGCGCGTCCGTGGACCGTGACGGATGCGAAGGCGACGGCTGTGCGCGACTCGGCCGCGCCCGCGCCGACGACGCTCGTACCGGCCGAGTTGCGGCGCGACGCCGACGCGCCGGCGGTCGATCCCGCGCCCGTCCGCGTGGTGCTCGACCTGCCCGCGCGCACGGCGCGAGTCGCGTCGCACGACACGACCGCATTCGCCGCGCCGCCGCGGACCGTACCGCCGGTACATGGGCTTCCGCTCCGGGACGCGCTGTTCGCGCTGGAGCGCGCCGGCTTCGACGCACGGGTCGCGCCGGGGATGCCGGGCGCGGTCCCGGGCGCGGCGCGCACACTCGGGCGCGCGGCGTTGCGCACGGTCCCCGCGGCCGGCGCGCTCGCGGCGGCCGGCGCGGTGGTCACGCTCTACCGGCAGCCCTGATGTCCGAAGCCGTGGTGGAAGGTCACGGCGCGCCCGTGCCGGTCGGGACGGCCGTGATCGCGGACGCGCTCGCGCGCGCCGGTGTGCTGGTGGGGACGACGGGCGCGGTGCCGGACGTGGTTACCGGGATCGCCGACGACAGCCGTCGCGTGATCTCGGGTGGCCTGTTCATCGCCGTCCAGGGGGCGCAGGACGACGGCCACCGCCACCTCGCGTCGGCCGCGGCGGGCGGCGCGGCGCTCGCACTCGTCGAGCGTGAGGACGCGACGACGCTCCCCACGCTCGTCGTGCGTGACGGACGACGCGCGGCCGCGATCGCGGCCGCCGCGTTCTACGGCGAACCCGCGTCTCGTCTCACGCTCGTGGGCGTGACCGGGACCAACGGGAAGACGACCACGGTCGCGATGCTCCGCCATCTGCTGGACGCGCCGGGCGCGCGCGCGGCGTCCGTCGGCACCCTCGGTGTCCTGGTCGGCTCGGTGGGCGACGCGTTGGGCGGGGGGGCCGGCCTCACGACTCCTGGACCCGTCGAGCTGCAGCGGGTGCTCCGCGCGCTGGCCGACGCGGGCGTGCGCGCGGTGGCGATGGAGGTCTCGTCGCACGCGCTCGAGCAGCGGCGCGTGGACGGGGTGCAGTTCGCGGCGGCGGTGTTCACGAACTTCACGCGTGACCACCTCGACTACCATGGCTCGATGGAGGCGTACTTCGCCGCGAAGGCGCGCCTGATCGGCGCGATCGCACCCGGTGGCGCCGCGGTGGTGAACGCTGACGACCCCGCGTGGACGGCCCTGCCCGCGGCGCCGCTCCTCGTGCGCTGGGGCGTCGCGGCAGACGATGCGGGCGCGGCCGCACGCGGACTCGACGTCGCGGCGGTTTCGGTGCGTGCGGACGGCGCGGCGACGCGCTTCGCGCTGCGCGCCGCCGGCGCGTCGCACGCGGCGTGCGTGCCGCTCGTCGGCGACTACAACGTCGCGAACGCGCTCGGCGCGGCGGCGGCGGCGTGGACGTTAGGCATGGACCCGGCTGCGTGCGCGGAGCGGCTCACGACGCTGCCGCAGGTGCCGGGGCGGCTCGAGTTGTTGCGCGCGCGGCCGGTCGTGTTGCGGGACTACGCGCACACGCCCGATTCGCTCGCACGTGCGCTCGCGGCAGTTCGGCCGTTCGCGCGCGGCCGCGTGATCGTCGTGTTCGGGGCCGGCGGCGACCGCGACCGCGGCAAGCGGCCGGAGATGGCGCGCGCCGCCGAGGCCGGGGCCGACGTGGTCGTGATCACCAGCGACAACCCGCGCACCGAGGACCCGGAGCGGATTCTCGACGACGTGGCGGCGGGGCTCGCGCGCCCGCACGAGCGCATCGAGGACCGACGCGCCGCGATCGCGCGCGCGCTCGCGATCGCGGCGCCCGATGACGTCGTCCTCCTCGCGGGCAAGGGACACGAGACCTACCAGATTCGCGGTACGACGTCGCTGCCGTTCGACGAGGCCGCGATCGTTCGCGAACTCTCGGCGGTGCCTGCGTGAGCGGGGGATCGGCGCCGCCGGAGGCGTTCGCGTTCTGGACGCTGGACCGCGCTGGCGAGGCGCTCGCCGACGTCGCGACGGCGTCGCCGCCCCGCGGCGACGGCACCCTGCGCGCGGTCGCGACCGACACCCGCGCCGTCGCGGACGGCGATCTGTTCGTCGCGCTCGTGGGCGAGCGCTACGACGCGCACGACTTGCTCGCCGACGCCGTGGCACGCGGAGCGCGCGCGCTCGTCGTGCACGACGCCGCGCGCGCGGCTGCGCTGCCGGTTCCCGTGTACCCCGTGCGCGACACGCGCGAGGCGTTAGGCGCGCTCGCCCGGTACCGCCGCCGCGCCTGGGCGCGGCCCGGCCGCGTCGTGGTCGGGGTCGCGGGTTCGAACGGCAAGACCAGCACGAAGGAGTTGCTGCGCGCCGCGTTGGGCGCCGCGCGGGCGGTGCACGCGACGGCGGGTAACCTGAACAACCTCGTCGGCGTGCCGCTCACGCTCCTCGCGCTTCCCGACACCGCCGACGTGGCCGTCGTCGAACTCGGGACCAACGCCCCGGGCGAGATCGCCGCGCTGCGCGCGATCGCCGAGCCCGACGTCGTCGTGATGACCTCGATTGGCGAGGAGCACCTCGAAGGTCTGGGCGATCTCGCCGGTGTGCTCCGCGAGGAGAGCGACGCGTTCGACGGGGCGCGGCTCGCGATCGTCCCGGCGAACCAGCCCGAGATCGCGCACGCCGCCCGCGGGCGCGCGCGCGACGTGATCACCGCGGGGCTCGACGCGGGCGACGTTCGCGCCGACGCGTGGTCGCTCGCGGATGACGGGACGGGCGCGATCGTCGTCGACGGCGTCGAGCTGCGCTCGCCGCTGCGGGGCGCGCACAACCTGCGGAACACGATGTTGGCCGTCGCGGCGGCGCGCGCGCTCGAAGTGCCGCTCCCGGACGCCGCACGCGGGCTCGCGACCATGCCGGTGCCGAGCATGCGGACGGCGTGGACGGCGCTCGGCGAGGCGACGCTGATCAACGACGCGTACAACGCGAACCCGCCGTCGACGCGCGCCGCGCTCGACCTGCTCGCGTCGGCGGGGCGTGCCGGCGCGACCCCGAGGCAGCGCGTCGCGGTGCTCGGCACGATGCGCGAACTCGGCGCGTCCGGCGTCGCGCTCCACGACGAGATCGCGCGTTACGCGCTCGCGCGCGAGGTCGACGTGGTGGCCGGGGTCGGCGAGTTCGCGGACGCGCTCGCGCGCGTGGCTCCCGACGACACGCGCGTGATCGCCGCGGCCGATCCGGTCGCGCTCTGGCCGCAGCTCGAATCGCGACTTGCGGCCGACGCGGTGATCCTTCTCAAGGGCTCGCGCGGCGTGCGGCTCGAGCAGCTCGTTCCCTTTCTCGAAGCGTGGGCGACCGCCGGCGCGACGCGCGCCTGACGCGCCCCACGACCGACCGCTCGACGCCGTGCTCTACTACCTGCTCCAGCCGCTCGCGCGCGTCGCGACGGTGTTCAACCTGCTCAATTACATCACGTTCCGGGCGGCGGGTGCGTTCGTCACCGCGCTGCTCGTGGCGTTCGTCGTCGGCCCGATCATCATCCGGCGCCTGCACGATCTGTCGGTGAACCAGGTGGTCCGGGAAGGCACGCCGGTGACGCACGCCGGCAAGGGCTCGACGCCGACGATGGGGGGCCTGATCATCCTCGCGGCGACGCTCGTGCCCGTCATGCTGTGGGGCCGGTTCAACTCCCGGGGCGGCGCGTACATGGTCATCGTTACGCTCGTGACCGCCTGGATGGGCGGCATCGGGTTCCTCGACGACTACCTCAAGCTGCGACAGAAGCGGCTCGGGCTGAAGAACGAAGGGCTGGTCGAGCGCTACAAGCTCGCCGGGCAGGTGAGCGCCGGAGTCGCGCTCGCGCTGTATCTGTGGCTCGTCCCGCTGTCGACGCTCCCGGGAGCGTCGACGACGCTGCCGTTCTTCAAGTACGTGCTGATCGCGCCGGCCACGGCCGCGCTCGCGTGGCTATACGTGCCGTGGGTGACGTTCGTGCTGACCGGCGCGAGCAACGCGGTCAACATCACCGACGGACTCGACGGCCTCGCCACGGGTCTCGTCGCGATCGCCGCCGGCACGTTGGGCATCTTCGCATACCTGTTCGGCCGCATCGACACGAGCGCGCACCTGCTCATCTTCTACGTACGCGGGGCGGGGGAGCTGACGGTGTTCTGCGCGGCGATCCTCGGCGCGTGCATCGGCTTCCTCTGGTTCAACACGTTTCCCGCGCAGGTCTTCATGGGCGACACCGGGTCGCTCGCGCTCGGCGGCGCGCTCGGCGCGGTCTCGATTCTGTTGAAGAGCGAGTTCCTGCTGCTGATGATCGGCGGCGTGTTCGTCGGCGAGATGGTGAGCGTCATCATCCAGCGGTTCGTCTTCAAGTACCGCAAGCGGAAGCAAGGGCTGGAGTACGCCAAGACGCACCGCGTTTTTCTGCGTGCGCCGCTGCACCACCACTTCGAACTGAAGGGGTGGCCCGAGACGCAGGTCGTCGTGCGGTTCTGGATCATCGGCATCCTGTGCGCGATCCTCGCGCTCAGCACGCTCAAGCTCCGCTGACGCGGCTGCGGCGTCGCGCATGAACGGTCTCGTGTTTCGCGGTCGAGCGCCGGGCGAAATCGCAGTCATCGGTCTCGGGAAGAGCGGGCGCGCCGCCGCCGAACTACTCGCGCGCGACGGCCATCGCGTATACGCCTCCGACGCCGGCGCGGGCGAGCGTACGCGCGTCGCCGCCGACGCGCTCCGCACACTCGGCGTCGACGTGCAGACCGGCGGGCACGATCTCACCCGCATCTCGCGCGCGGCGTTCGTGGTCGCGAGTCCCGGCGTGCCGCCCGACGCGGCGGCGCTCGCCGCGGCGCGGGGCGCGGGCGTCCCCATCGTGGGCGAGATCGAGGTCGCGCTGTACTATCTGCCCGGCCTCCGCTACATCGCGGTCACCGGGACCAACGGCAAGACCACCACGACCGCGCTCGCCGGCCACATCCTCCGGGCGTTGGGTTTGGACGCCGTCGACGCCGGGAACATCGGGACGCCGCTCGCGGAGCTCGCGCTCCGCGCCGTTCCCCCAGCGTGGGCCGCGCTCGAGTTGTCGTCCTTCCAACTGCATGACACGCCGAGGATACGGCCGACGGTTGGCGTCGTGACCAACCTCGCGCCGGACCATCTCGACCGGTACGCATCGGTCGACGAATACTACGGCGACAAGGCGCGGATCTACGCCAACGCCTCTCCGGAGTCGCGCTGGGTCGAGAACGCGGACGACGCCGAGGTGTCGCGACTGCACCTCCGGATGTTTCCGCGGGGCGAGGGCTTCGCGGGCGAGACGTTCAGGTTCTCGCTGCGGGACGCGTCGTCCGCCGCGTATTACGACCGGGGCCGCGGCGTCCTCTCTCTCGATGGTGAGCCGCTGCTCGGCCGCGACGAGTTCGCGCTGCTGGGTGATCACAACGTCGCGAACGCGCTGGCCGCTGCGCTCGCGGTGAGTGTGGCCGACCTCGCGCACCGCACGCCGGAGGCGCGGGCGCGCATCGCGGCCGCCGTGCGAACGTTCCGCGCACTTCCGAACCGGATGGAGGTCGTCGGGACGTTCGGAGGCGTGACGTGGATCAACGATTCCAAGGCGACGAACGTGAGTTCGACTCGTGTCGCGCTCGAGGGGATGCGGCAGCCGTACGTGCTGCTCCTGGGTGGTCGGCACAAGGGCGAGCCGTACACCGCGCTCGCCGAGCCGTTCGCGCGCCACGGGCGCGCGATCCTCGCGTACGGCGAGGCCGCGCCGATCGTCGCGCGCGACCTCGCCGACGTCGCGCCCGTCGAGCTGCACGGAGACGACTTCGAGGCCGTGTGTGCGCGTGCGCGCGCACTCGCGGCGCCCGGCGACGCCGTACTCCTCTCGCCGGCCTGTTCCAGCTTCGACATGTTCGCGAACTACGAGGCGCGCGGCGCGGCGTTCCGCGCGCTCGCCGCCTCGCCGGTCTGACCCGCCGCACGCCCGTCCCCGCCGCACCCCGCCCTCCGATGCCCGCCATTGCCACCCCGCTCGCGCCCGCCACCAGCGGCGCGTACGACCGACGCTCGACGCAGCGTGCCGACGAGACGCCCGGGGCCGCGGAGGCGCGCCCGGCGCCGCGGGCGGACGTACGCGAGCGCTGGAAGATGGGCGTCGAGGCGCGCGCGCTCGTCCTCGTGACGGCGACGCTGCTCGCGTTCGGCCTCGTCGTGCTGTACAGCGCGAGTGCGATCGTCGCAATGCAGGAGGGACGGCCGAGTGCGCACTACCTGTGGCGTCAGCTGCAGGGGATCGCGGCGGGCGCCGTGGTGTTCGCCGTCATCGCGAAGACCGACGCCGAGCGCTGGAAGCGTTGGGCGTGGCCGCTCATGGGCGCGGCGTACGTCACGATGATGCTGACGGTGCTGCCGTTCACGCGCCGCATCGCACCGCCGATCCACGGGTCGCGCCGGTTCCTGCTCGGGGGATCGATTCAGCCGTCGGAGTTCGCGAAGCTCGCCGTGATCGTGTGGACGGCGATGCTGCTCGTCAAGAAGCTCGAGACCGGGCAGCTTCGCCGGCTCACGAAGGGCCTGTTCCCGTTCCTCGTCGTCGTCGGCGGGCTCGCGGTCATGGGCGCGCTCGAACCGGACCTGTCGATCGCGATGACGTTCGTGCTCATCATGGCCATCATCCTATTCGCGGGCGGGGTGCGCATCGGGCATTTCATCGCGCTCGGCGTGCTCAGCGTCCCCGTCCTCTGGCGCGAGGTCGAGAAGCTGCAGTACGTGATGCTGCGGATCTTCGCGTTCCTCGGCACGGGGGACGCGCGTGCGGAGGTGAACTACCAGCTCAAGCAGTCGCTGCTCGCCGTCGGGTCGGGCGGGCTGTTCGGCGTCGGGTACGCCCAGGGGCGGCAGCAGTACGGGTTCCTCCCGTTCCCATACTCGGACTTCGTCGGCAGCAACGTCGGCGAGGAGTGGGGGTTCGTCGGACTGGTCGTCCTGACGCTCGCGTACTCGGCGTACACGTGGCTCGGGTTCCGCATCGCGCGGCAGGCGACGACGCGGTTCCAGCAGCTCGTCGCCGTCGGACTCACGACGATGACGTCGCTCACGGCGTATCTGCACATCGGCGTGGTGATCGGACTGCTGCCGACGACGGGGCTGACGCTGCCCTTCATCTCGTACGGCCGGTCCAACCTGATCCTGTCGATGTTGATGACCGCGATCCTCGTCAACATCGGGAGCGAGCGGCAGCGCGTGGTCGGCGAGGGCGCGACGAACCCGCTCGCCAGGCCGACGCCCGCGGCGTGAGCACCGCGGCGGCCGGATGTTAGGCGCGGGCGCCGGTCCGGTCCGCCTCGTCGTGACCGGCGGCGGCACGGGCGGGCACCTGTACCCCGGGCTCGCCGTCGCGCGCGCGGTGGTCGCGCTCGACCGCGACATCGAGCCCGTGTTCGTGGGCGCGCGGCGCGGGATCGAGCGAGACGTGCTGCCGACCACGGAGTTCCGGCATCTGCTGCTCGACCTCCACCCGCTCTACCGGCAGCGTCCGTGGGAGAACTGGCGGACGGCCGCCGGCGGCCTGGCGGCGTGGCGTGCGTTGGGCGTGCTGTTCGCGCGGGAGCGGCCGCGCGCGGTGCTCGGAACGGGCGGGTACGCCGCGGGCGCGGCGCTCGCGTATGCCGTGGTGCACGGTGTGCCAGCAATGCTGCAGGAGGCCGATAGCTTCCCCGGCGCGACCACGCGCATTGTCGCGCGGCGCGCCGCCGAGGTGTTCCTCGGCTTCCCGGAGGCCGCGGCGCGCCTGACCCCGGGGCGGGGTACGCACGTGCACGCGTTCGGCAATCCCATCGAACCCCCGCCCGTGCGGCGCGCGGCGCCAGCGGACGCGAGGCGCGCGTGGGGGTTCGCGTCCGACGCGTACGTCGTGCTCGCGTTCGGCGGCAGTCAGGGTGCACGCGCGGTCAACGAGGCGATCGCGGCGTGGGTGCGCGGCGGCCTGCCCGACGGTGTGGCGCTGATCTGGGCTACCGGACGGACGCAGTTCGAGCCGTACGCCGCGCTCGACGGAGCGCACGGTGGGCGGGTACGCGCGCTCCCGTACCTCGCGCCGATGGCTCGCGCGTATGAGGCTGCCGATCTCGCCGTCACGCGAGCCGGCGCGATGACGATCGCTGAACTGTGCGCGTGGGGCTTGCCGAGCGTGCTCGTGCCGCTGCCGACCGCCGCTGCGGACCATCAGACGCGCAACGCGCGAACGCTGGCGGACGCGGGTGCGGCGGTCCAGCTGCCGCAGCGCGAGTTGAGCGCGCCGCGGCTTGCCGAATGCATCGCGTCGCTTCGGGGTGACGTCGCGCGTTCCGCCGCGATGCGGGTTGCCGCGTCGGCCCGCGGACGGCCCGACGCGGCGGCCCGGATTGCTCGCCGCGTGGTCGACGTGGTGCGCGCCTCGGCGGATCGGTCGCGCACGTAACGGACACCGGGCGGGCTGCGGGTGGACTTGCGATCCGGCGGGTCGCGCGCGTCTTGAGGGGTTCCGGGGGTGCCTGCATATTGCGCCGCCCGATGCCGCTGCTCCTCACGACCGATCCCCGCCCGGTGCACTTCGTCGGCATCGCCGGCGCGGGCATGAGCGCCCTCGCCGAGCTGTTCGTGCGGCGGGGCGCCACGGTCACGGGCTGTGACGCCCACCCCGAAGCCGCGGGCGACCTGCGCGCGCTCGGCGTCGCGGTCGCGGCCGGACACGATCCGGCGCACGTCGCGGGCGCCCGGGCCGTCGTGGTCACCTCCGCAGTCCCGCGCGCGCACCCCGAGCTCGCGGCGGCCCGCGACGCGGGCATCCCGGTGATCCGTCGTGCCGAGGCGCTGGCCGAGGCGGTCGCGGGCGGGCTCACCATCGGCATCGCGGGGACACACGGCAAGACGACGACGACCGTGATGACCACCGAAGCACTCGCGGCAGCCGGTCTGGACCCGACCGGGGTCGTGGGCGGGCGCGTGGGCGCGTGGGGCGGCAACCTGCGCCTCGGGGGGCACGAGCGCTTCGTCGTCGAGGCGGACGAGTACGACCGGTCGTTCCTCGCGCTGGCGCCTGGCGTGGCGGTCGTCACGAACGTCGAAGCCGACCACCTCGACATCTACGCCGACCTGGCCGCGATCCGTGCCGCGTTCGCGGAGTTCGTCGGCCGCGCGCGGCTGGTCGTACTGTGCGCCGACGACGCGGGCGCGACGACGCTGCCGACGCGTGCCGACTCGGAGGTGGTGCGCTACAGCGCGGCCGCGGCCGGGGCGGACGCGCACTCCGACGCGCGCCTCGTCGCGCGCGACGTGCGTCCGACGGCCGCCGGCGGGTCGGCGTGCGAGGTCGTGTGGGACGGGCGTACGTTAGGCACGCTCGCGCTCGCCGTTCCCGGACTGCACAACGTCCGGAACGCGCTCGCGGCGGTCGCGGTCGGGCTGCTGCTCGGCGCGCCGTTCGCGGCGCTCCGGCCCGGGCTCGAGGGCTTCGGCGGGGTCGAGCGGCGGTTCCAGCGCCTCGGCGACGCCGCCGGCGTGCTCGTGATCGACGACTACGCGCACCACCCGACGGAGCTCGACGCGACGCTTGCCGCGGCCCGCGCCGCGTACCCGGGTCGACGGATCGTGGCGGCCTTCCAGCCGCACCTGTACACGCGCACGCGCGATTTCGCCCCCGACTTCGCCCGGGCCCTCGCCGGGGCGGACGTCGCGCTCGTCGCCGATCTGTACCCCGCGCGCGAGCAGCCCATCGCGGGCGTGACCGCGGACCTGGTCAGCGATGCGATGCGCGCGGCGGGCGCGCCAGCCGCGTGGCGCGGGCCGCGCGACGCGCTCGCGCGTGCGCTGGCCGACCGCGTGCGCCCGGGCGACGTCGTGCTCACGATCGGCGCGGGTGACGTCACGCGCACCGGTCCCGAGCTGCTCGACGCGCTCTCGGCGGCGTCGGACGACCGCGCTGGTGCGGCCGCGCGCACGCGCGCGTCGGTGGACGCGTGAACGGCCTGTTGTCGCCGCCCGACGCCGCGCCCGCCCCGGCGAGCACGCGGGCGCGCCGCGGCGCGGCCGCACCGCCTAACGCACCGGGCCGCGAGGGCGGCGCGGGCGCGGAGCCGACGCCCGCGGACGCGGTGGCCCCCGCCTCGCGGCGCCGCGCCCGCGTGCGACGTGCGGTCTGGACGGCCGCCGTGGCCGGCGCGCTCGGCGCGATCGCGTCGGCGGGGTGGTGGGGGCCGCGCGCGCTGTCGCGGCTCGCGTTCTTCCGCGTCCGGCGTGTGGAGATCGAGGGCGCGCGCTACGCCTCGCCGCGCGCGCTCGTCGCGCGACTGGCCGTCGACACGTCGGTGTCGGTCTGGGCCGACCTCGACGCGATGACCCGCCGCATCGCGGCCGACCCGCTCGTCGCGGAGGCGCGCGTCGAACGCCGGCTGCCCGGCGTGCTGCGCGTCGTGGTGCGCGAGCGCGTGCCCGTGGCGGTCGTGACGGGGGCGCGCGGCGCGCTGGTCGTGTACGACGCGACCGGAGCGGCGCTCCCGCTCGCCCCGTCGCGGGTCGGCGGGCTCGACGTGCCGCTCGCGGCCAGTGCGGACCCGTCTTTGCTGCGCGCGCTCGGCGCGTTGCGCGCCGACGCGCCCCGCGTGTACGCGCGGGTGCTCGAGGCGGCACGCGCGCCGAGGGCCGCGCCGCCGTCGGCGACGCCGCTCGGGTTCGGCGCGCGACGCGCCGCGCCGGGCGCTCCCGCTCGGGAGCACGACGAGCTCGATTTCGTGCTCGCCGCCGCACCTCCGGCGGTGGCCGCGCCCGGCGCAGCGCCTAACGCGGACGCCGCGCCGGCCGCCCCCGTGCTCGTCCGAGCCGCGGTCGACGTCGACGCGGCTCGCTTCGCCGAGCTCGACCCCGTCGAGCGCGACCTCGCGCGCCGCGGCGTGCGCGCGGCCGAGCTGGACCTCCGCTTTCGCGACCAGGTCGTCGCGCGCCTGCCGTAGCGCCCGGCGGCCCCCTTCCTTGCGCCGTACCAGCAGCGCCCTCCCCGCACGCCCCTTCGCATGAAGCAGGAACGCATCGTCGCCGGACTCGACATCGGGTCGGCGCGCACCACGGCCGTGATCGCCGAGGTCGTCGGCGAGCTGCCGCGCCGCCCCGGCGTGCGCGTGTTAGGCGTCGGCCAGGCGCGCACCACCGGGCTGCGCCGCGGCGCGATCGCCGACATCGAGGAGGCGACGCGCTCCGTGCGGACCGCGCTCGATGAGGCGGAGCGGATGGCCGGCGCGCGCCCGGACGGCGTGTACTGCGGCATCGCCGGCGAGCACGTGCGCGCGGTGACCAGTCAGGGCATCGTCGCGGTGGCCGGCGACGAGATCACGCGCGCCGACGTCGACCGCGTGAACGGCGTCGCGCGCGCGCTCGCCATCCCGCCGGACCGCGAGTTGCTGCACGCGATCCCGCAGGAGTACACCGTCGACCGCACCGCGGGCATCCAGGATCCGGTCGGGATGAACGGCATGCGGCTCGAGACCGAGATGTATCTCGTGACCATCGGCAGTCAGCCGGCGGCCAACGTCCGCAAGGCGGTGGAGCGCGCGGGCCACCGCGTGCGCGAGCTCGTCCTCGAGCCGCTCGCGAGCGCGCTCGCCGTGTTGACGGAGGACGAGAAAGAACTCGGCGTCACCCTCGTCGAGATGGGCGCGTCGGCCACCGACGTCGCGGTGTTCCACGAGGGAAAGATCCGCCACCTCGCGACCGTCCCCTACGGCGGCGCGCACGTGACGAGCGATCTCGTGCACGGCGTCAACGTGTCGCACTCGGACGCCGAGCAGTTGAAGGAGCAGTACGGGGCCGCGCTCGAGACGTTGGTCTCGGGCGACGAGGTGATCGCGCTTCCCGGCTCGGCGACCCACGCGAGCCGCGAGGTGCCGCGCGAGTTGCTCGCGCACATCATCCACCAGCGCCTCGACGAGATCTTCGACCTCGTCGTGCGAGGCGTGCACGACGCCGGCTTTGGCGCCAAGGTGGGCGGCGGGTACGTCCTGACCGGCGGTGGTGCGGAGCTTCCAGGAACGGCGGAGCTCGCGCGCGACGTCTTCGGCGCGACGGTGCGCGTCGGCCGTCCGCTCGACGCCGTGACGGGGTTGCGCGAGACGCTCGACACGCCGCGCGAGGCGACGGTCGCGGGACTCGCGCTCTACGGCGCGTCGCGCGCGGCGTTGGGCACCACGACCGCCGGCGTCGCCCCGCGGCGCGCGTCCCCGGGCGCGCCGTCCGTCGACAAGTGGCGCGAGCGCGCGAAGCTTTGGCTGCAGGATTTTTTCTGACGTTACCGCGGCGCGCGCGTTGCGCCAGCGTTCACGCGCGACCGACGCACGTGTGTCGGTGCCGCGCGCGTGGCGCGTGTGGCGTAGCGCACAGACTACCACGCGACGCGAGCTCCGGCGTGTCGTTCTGAGTGCAGTCGTGTGTGCCGTTCGGCACGTCGTGCCGGGCACAACTTGCCGCGGTGGCAGCGCGGACGGCGCTCGTTATATTCGGCCTCGGTTCCGTTACCGCCGGCGCGCCGCCCTCCCCCTCCCAGGCGCGGCTTGACACGCCGGACGCCGCGCGCGTGAGACGCGCGGCGCGCGCGATCGACGCCCGGTCACCCCGGTCATCGCGACGCCACTGTGCGCCGCATCCACCACCCCTGCAGTTTTCCGGAGTCGCGTCCGAATGATCTTCGAGTTCGAGGAGAGCGCCGCGCAAAACGCCCGCATGAAAGTCGTGGGCGTTGGCGGCGGCGGCGGCAACGCCGTCAACCGCATGATCGAGGAGCACCTGGAAGGTGTCGAGTTCATCTCGGTCAACACGGACGCGCAAGCGCTCCTCGGATCGAAGAGCGACGTGAAGATCCAGATCGGGAAGAAGCTCACGCGCGGGCTCGGCGCGGGCGCGCGCCCCGAGATCGGGCGTCAGGCCGTGGACGAGAACCGCGACGAGGTGAGTCGCGTCGTCGCGAACACCGACCTCGTGTTCATCACGTGCGGGATGGGCGGCGGGACGGGCACGGGCGCGGCGCCGGTGGTGGCGGAGCTCGCCCGCGAGGCGGGCTCGCTCACCGTCGGCATCGTCACCAAGCCGTTCCTGTTCGAGGGGCGCAAGCGCATGCGCCAGGCGGAGCAGGGGATCAGCGAGATGCGCAAGCACGTGGACACGATGATCGTCGTGCCTAACGAGCGCCTGCTCGCCGTCGTCGGAAAGGGGATCCCGTTCCAGGACGCGCTCAAGAAGGCCGACGAGGTCCTGCTGCACGCGACGCAGGGCATCTCGTCGCTCATCTCGGTGACCGGCCTCGTGAACGTCGACTTCGCCGACGTGCGCACCGTCATGCAGAACGGCGGCTCGGCACTCATGGGCACGGGGATGGGTCGCGGCGAGAACCGCGCCATGGAGGCCGCGCAGCAGGCGATCTCGTCGCCGCTGCTCGACAACGTGAGCGTGTCGGGCGCGACGGGCGTGCTCGTCAACATCACCGGCGGCGCCGACCTGACGTTAGGCGAAGTGCACCAGATCAACGAGATCGTCCACGACGCCGTCGGGGATGACGCCGAGATCATCTTCGGCGCGGTGCACGAGCCCGCGATGCAGGGCGAGATCCGCGTGACGGTGATCGCGACCGGGTTCGACAAGGTGCTCGCGCTCGGCGGGTCGTCGGCCGGCGACGCGGTGAAGGGGCCCAACGTCCTGCCGTTCAACCGTGACAGCCGCGACCGTACCCCGCTCGGCGGTTCGCGCGTCATCTCCCCGGCGCCGCGCGCCGCCCCGGCCGCCGAGGCCCCGCGCGCGCGCGCGACGCCGTACGTTCCCCCCGAGCGCCTTCCGGCGCAGGATCTCAGCGACATGGAGATCCCCACGTTCATCCGCCGCCAGATGGACTGACGGCCCGGGCCCAGCCCCGGCCGCTCGCACGGCGGCCCATCCCGCCGCTCGTTGTCCCACCCTGATCGCCGCACGTCGTCGAACGCCCCGCTCCCGCGCCGCCCGACCGCGTCCGTGACCCTGACGGTCGTGCTCGCGGCCGCGGCGATCGTCGCGCAAACCGGCCGCGCGCCCGCGCGCACGCACCCCGCCTTCGCGCCCGCGCCGCCGACTGCGGGCCGCCTCGCGCTCCCGCTCGTCCGCGAGCGCGTCGACACCCTCGGCCAGCGAGAAACCCTCGCCGACCTCCTGGTGCGCGCTGGCCTCAGCCGCGTCGCCGCGGCGGCCGCGGCACACGGCGCGACGCAGACCCTAGGCGCGTTGCCCTCCGGCGTCGCGGTCACCACGCGCCGGGTCGGGGCCGACTCGACCGCGGCCGAAGTCATCGCGCGGACCGCCGTCGACCGCCTGGTGCACCTCGACTTCCTCGCCGGTGCCTGGCGCGCACGCGAGGAACGCCTGCCGTGGCACACGGACACCATCAGCGTGCGCGCCACGGTCGCCTCGACGCTCTACGACGCCATCCATGCCGCGGTCGGCGAACGCCTGCCGCACGACGCGCGTTCACACTTGGTGGACAACCTCGCGCACATCTTCGAACACCGCGTCGACGTCGAACGCGACCTCGAGCGCGGCGACTCGTTGCGCGTGCTCGTCGAACGCGAGATCGACCCGGCCGGAACGCCGCGCGCGGGTCACGTCGTCGCCGTCGCGCTCACCGTCGGCGGTGAGGCCGTGCAGGCGGTACGTTTTCGCCCCGTCCCGGGCTCCCGTTCCGACACGACCGGGCAGTACTTCGACCAGTTCGGAAAGTCGCTGCGTGCGCCGTTCCTGCGCGCGCCACTCGCGTTCCGACGCGTGTCGAGCACCTTCGGGATGCGCGAGCACCCGATCCTCGGAATCTGGAAAATGCACACGGGGACCGACTACGCCGCCGCCGCGGGCACGCCGGTCCGCGCGGTCGGTGACGGCACCGTCGTGTTCGCCGGCCGACACGGTGGCTACGGCAACGTGCTCGAGGTGCGCCACGCGAACGGATACGTGAGCCGGTACGGTCACTTGCGGGCGTTCGCGCGCGGCGTGCGGGCCGGCACCCCGGTGGCGATGGGGCGCACGATTGGTTTCGTCGGCATGACGGGGCTCGCCACCGCACCGCACCTGCACTTCGAGATGCTTCTCGGCGGCGCGCAGCGCGATCCGCGGTCGGCGCTCCAGGATGGCGCGGCCGCGATGCTTCCGGCGCGTGACCGAGCGGCGTTCGACGCGCTGCGTGCGCGGCTCCTCGGCCCGGACCGGCCGGCGACGGTGGCCGCGGTGCGCACCGCCGCAGCCGCCGGCGGGTGAGCCGCGCGGTGCGCCTGCCGCGGTCGTGGCGGGCGTGCCGCGACCGGTCGCCCGCGCGGCTTCGTGGCGAGCCGACGACGCAGCGCGACTCGAACTCTCGAGCCGAGTGACGGCTTGGCTCGCGGCAGCGACCGTCGGGATCGCGGTCGCGCTGCTCGGCTACCTGCCGGCCGCCCGACGCCGCGCCGCGTTCGGCTGGCTCGCCGCCGCGCGCGCCTTGGCAACGACACTCGTTACCGCCGTCGCGCTCGGCGCACCAGTGCCCAACGCGCAGCGTGACACGCCGCTCGTCGCGCTCGACGCCTCGGCCAGTTGGACCCGGGCGACCGACGCGAGCGCGATCGGTGCGGCCCGCGACAGCGCGGCGCGCATCGCGTCCACCGGTGGTGCGCCCGTCGTAGCCGTCGGGGAGTCGTTGCGCGTCGCGCCCGGGGCCAGCGTGCGCGTACCGCGCGACCGCGCCAGCCGCGTCGCCGGGGCCGCCGACTCGGCGGCGGCGGCCGGACGGGCGTTGGTGCTCGTGAGCGACGGCGAGGTCGACGACCCCGAAGCGCTCGCTCGCGCTCCGGCGGGATCGCGCGTGCTCGTCCTGCGCCCGGCACGCGCGGCGGACGCGGCCGTCGTCGACGTCGACGCCCCCACGGACGTCGCGCCCGGCGACACCGCGACCGTCACCGTCACCGTCGCGGCCGATTCGGCGGGCGCGATGCCGGGTCGCGTCGGTGTTCGCCTCGACGGCGGCGCGCCAATCGAGCGGCCGCTGTCCGCGTTGGGCGCCTTCGCCCGCGCGACGGTGACGGTTCGCGTCCCGATTGGCGCCGACGTGCGCGCGCACACCGGCGTTCTCGCGGCCTTCGTCGCCGGACGGGGTGACCGCGATCCCCGAAACGACACCGCGTCGCGCGCGATCGGCGTGACGTCTGCGCCTCGCGCCGTCGTGGTCAGCACCGCGCCGGACTACGACGTCGGGCAGGCGCTCTCGGTCCTCCGAGGCGCGCTCGCCGTACCGGTGCGGGCGTACTACCGCGTGGCGCCGGGCGAGTGGCGCGTTGCGGGCACGCTCGCACCGGCTCGCGAGGCGGACGTCCGTGCCGCGGCGGCCGGGGCGGGTCTCCTCGTGTTGCATGGGGACACCGCCGCACTCGGCAGCCCCCGCGCGCTCGGACGCGGGGCGCTCGCCCTCCTCCCGGCAGTCGATGCCGTAGACACCACGACGGACTGGTATGCCGGACCGTCGGGCGCCTCGGGCCCGCTCGCTGCGATCAGCGACCTGTCGTGGGACAGTCTCCCGCCGCTCAATCTGGCGCCGGGCGGCGGAGATGCGCTCGCGGCGACCCGCGGCCTCGCGCAACGATGGACGGGCGTCGTCGCGCGCGCCGGGCGGCGTGGCCCGCCGCGCGCGGTCGTCGGGGGTGGAACGGAGGCGTCGGGGCGGCGGGTCGCGATCGTCTCGGGCGCCGGATTCTGGCGCTGGTCGTTTCGCGGCGGCGCGGGCGCAGTCGCCGCCCCGGCCCTCTGGGGCGCGCTGTTCGACTGGCTCGCAGATGCGCCCGCGGCCGCGACGCCGAACGTCACACCCGCCGAACTGGCGGTGCGCTCGGGCGCGGCGATCCGCTGGCGCGGCGTACGGCCGGCCGACAGTATCGCGCGCGTTCGGCTGGTGCGCCGCGACACGCGCGACACGCTCTCGCTCACGGCGCGCCGCGATCCGGCGACGGGCGAGCTGCGGAGCGACTCTCCGGCGCCCGGGGTGTACGACGTGGCGGGTGGCGGACTGCTCGTCGTGAACGCGTCGGCCGAACTGCTCCCACGCCGAGCGTCCGTGCGATCGGGCCCGGTCGGAGTGGCCCGCGCGACGACCGGCGCGCCGACCACGCCCATCACTCCGGGCTGGCCCCTCGCGGCGGCGACGCTGTTACTGTGCGCCGAGTGGGGCGCGCGGCGCCGGCTCGGGCTCCGCTAGCACGGCCGCGCATCTCGCACGTGCTTCGGCACGGCGCTCTTCTTCGCCCGCAAACCTTCCGTTCATGGCTCGGCTCTTTCGTCGCGAAGGCGACGCCCCGAAACGCTCACTCTGGCAGCGGTTCAAGGACATCGCGAATGCGGACGTCGGGGTAATCCTGCGCGGCGGCGTGCGCGAGGGATCGCTCGAACAGCTGGAGGAAGGGCTGCTCGCCGCCGACTTCGGCGTGCCGACGACGCTCGCGCTCGTCGACAAGATCGGTGGCTACGCGCAGAAGGGGTTCATCCGGACCGAGCACGAATTCCAGGACGCGCTCCGTCGGTTGGTCGAAGCGGAACTGCGGGAAGGGAATAGCGACGTCGCGCTGAACATGCCGGCGAGCGGACCGGCGGTGATCCTCGTCATCGGTGTGAACGGGGCGGGGAAGACGACCTTCATCGGCAAGCTCGCCGCCCGCTTGCGGAAGGAGCGTAAGCGCGTGCTCGTCGGCGCCGGCGACACGTTCCGGGCGGGCGCCATCGACCAGCTGCGCGTGTGGGCCGAGCGCTCCGGGGCGGACTTCGTCGGCGCGAAGGCCGGGACCGACCCGGCCGCGGTCGCGTTCGACGCCGTCGATGCCGCGGTCACGCGCGGCGTCGACGTGGTGATCATCGACACCGCCGGGCGGCTGCACACGAGCGCCGGGCTGATGGACGAGATGAAGAAGGTGCATCGCGTGATCGCGAAGCGCCTGCCGGGCGCGCCGCACGAGACGCTGCTCGTGCTCGACGGGACCATCGGGCAGAACGCGGTGCAGCAGGCGAAGCAGTTCGCCGAGGCCGTGCCGGTGACCGGGCTCGTGGTGACGAAACTCGACAGCACCGCAAAGGGTGGTGTGGTGGTCGCGGTGCACGAGGCGCTCGACCTGCCGGTCAAGTTCGTGGGGACGGGCGAGGCGGCCGACGATCTCGAGCCGTTCGACGCGGCCGCGTTCGCGCGGGAGCTGGCCGAGGCGTAGCGAGGACCCGTGCCCGCGTCGCGCAGCGCCGCCCCGCGCCTCACGCTGGACACGCCGGTCACCTACATCAAGGGCGTGGGGCCGGCGCGCGCCGAAGCGCTCGGCCGCCTCGGAATTCACACCGCGCGCGACCTCCTCCTCCACGTACCGCACCGCTACGAGGACGCGAGCACCGTCACGCGGATCGCCGCGCTCGAACCCGGGATGGACGGCACGGTGATCGGGCGCGTGATCTCCAAGGGCGTGGTGCCGACGCGGAAGGGGCTCCGCATCTTCCAGGCGGTGGTGCAGGACGCGAGCGGGATGCTCGAGGCGAGCTGGCCGGGCCAGCCGTTCCTCGACCGCGTGATCCAGAAGAACGACATGCTCCTGCTGAGTGGTAGCGTCCGCTTCTTCCACGGTCGTCAGCTGCAGCCGCGCGAGTTCGTCAACCTCGGGCCCGAGGACGCCGGCACCGTCGGCGGTCGCGTGCTGTCGGTGTACCCGGCGACCGAGGGCCTCAGCTTCAAGCAGATCCGGGCGCTGATCGAGGCGCACCTCGACGAGCTCCTGCCGCAAATTCGCGAGCACCTACCCGCGGCGATTCTGCGCGACGCGGGCGTCCCGGACCTGCCCGACGCGCTGCGCATGGTGCACCGTCCGACGTCGATCGCCGAGGCGCTGGACGGGCGCGCGCGGCTCGCGTTCGAGGAACTGCTCGCGTGGCAGATCCTTCACCGCCGCGCGAACGCGATCGCGCGCGAGGGGCGCGACGGGGTGGCCCTCGTCAACCGGCGGGACCTGACGTCCAAGCTGAAGGCCGCGTTGCCGTTCGAGCTGACCGGCGCCCAGACGCGCGCGCTCCGCGAGATCGTGATCGACATGACGAGCGCGCGCCGGATGCACCGGTTGCTCCAGGGCGACGTCGGCAGCGGGAAGACGATCGTCGCGCTGTTCGCCTCGCTGCTCGCGATGGAGAACGGCGCGCAGGCGGCCGTGATGGTGCCCACCGAACTGCTCGCCGAGCAGCACCAGCGCACCTTCGCGCGCCTCCTCGCGCCCCTCGGGATCGAACCGGTGCTCGTCACCGGCCGGCTCGGCGCGCGGGAGCGGCGCGAAGCGGCCGCGCGCATGGCGCGCGACGAGCCGCTCCTCGTGGTCGGCACGCACGCGCTCGTGCAGGAGGCGACCCACTTCGCGCGGCTCGGCTTCGTCGCGATCGACGAGCAGCACCGGTTCGGCGTGGAGCAGCGGAAGGCGTTAGGCGCGAAGGGTCGCACGCCCGACGTGCTGCTCATGACGGCAACCCCCATCCCGCGGTCGCTCGCGCTCACGCTGCACGGCGACCTCGACGTGAGCATCCTCGACGAGAAGCCGCCGGGACGCCGTCCGATCACGAGCGCGCTCCGCCCGGAGAACGCGCGCGACCGCGTGCTCGCCTTCGTCGACCAGCAGGTCGCGGCCGGGCGGCAGGCGTACATCGTCTACCCACTGGTCGCCGAGAGCGAAAAGCTCGACCTCAAGGCCGCGACCGTGGCCTTCGACGAGCTGCGCGGCGGCGCGCTCGCGCACCGCAGGCTCGGGTTGCTGCACGGCAAGCTTCCGGGGGACGACAAGGACGCAGTGATGCGCGCCTTCCGCGACGGCGAGCTCGACGTGCTCGTGGCCACGACGGTGATCGAGGTCGGCATCGACGTCGCGAACGCGACGGTGATGCTGATCGAGCACCCTGAGCGTTTCGGCCTCTCACAGCTGCACCAGCTGCGCGGGCGCGTCGGGCGCGGCGGCGAGCAGAGCTACTGCGTGCTGCTCGGCGACGTCGGCAACGAGGCGGCCGAACGGCTGCGCGTGTTCGTCGGCACGGAGGACGGGTTCGAGATCGCGCGCGCCGACCTGCAGCTGCGGGGAATGGGCGACCTGTTCGGCAAGCAGCAGAGCGGCGATCCCGCGTTCCGCATCGCCGACCCCGTGCGCGACGAGGAACTCAACCTCCGCGCGCGCGCGTCGGCCGACCTGCTGCTCGCGAGCGATCCGGAGCTGGCGCGCCCGGAGCACCGTGAGTTCCGCGCGATCCTCGGCGCGCGGTACGCCCGCGCGATGGAGCTGTTCCGCGTCGGGTAGACGCCCCGGCCGAGCCCGACCCGGCGCTACGGGCGGCGGCTCGGCGCGGCGAGGCGGCGGCGGACGCGGTCGAGCTCTGTCTGCGTAGCCGCCGCGTCGGTGCGAACGCGTTGCAACTCGTCCTCGAGGGCGCGGAGGCTGTCGCGCGAGACGAGTCCCGCGCGCGATGCCGCGGCTGGACGGTCGACCACGATCGTCACCGCGCGCGCCGAGTCGAGTTGCGCGAAGACGCGGCGGAGAGCGGACGCCTCGGCCCGGTGCGCGGGCGTGAGCGTGGCGCGATAGGCGTCGAGGTCCGACACGGCCGGGCGGACGCCCCCGGCGGGCGCCGGCGCGTCGACGCGCGCGAGGGCGCGCCAGTAGAGCGCTTCGGCGCTTTCCGGTCGACCGGCGAAGCGTTGCCGGAATGTGGTCAGCAGCGTATCGGCGTGCGGTCCGTGCCCGTTCGCGATCGCGGCGCGAGCGCTATCGAGCGTCGTCGACCACAGCGCGACGACCGGGTCGACGACCGGAGCCGCTACCGGCGGGCGTCGACCGGCGCAACCCGCTGCGACGACACTCGCGCACGCGAGCAGCGTGCGTGGGCCGGCCCACGTGCGTCCCGCCGTCGTTGGCACGATCGACACGTCGCGGCTCACGCGATCGTAGCCCCGGCCGATGCGCGGCGTTGCAGCGCGTCCGTCTCGTGATCGGGCTCCGGCCGCTCGTCCGCGGTGACCAGCGCGGTCACGTCGTGCGCCGTGACCGGCAGCGTCACGACAAACTCCGTGCACACGCCCGGCGTGCTCGACACCTCGATGAAGCCGCCGTGCGCCTCGACGATCTCCTTCGAGATCGCGAGTCCCAGCCCGGTGCCCTTTGCCGCGGCGCCGCCCTGGTTGTTCGCCTGGTAGAACTTTTCGAACACGCGCGGCAGCTGCTCCGCGGGGATGCCGACGCCGGAATCGCAGACGGTGAGGCGGACGGATGGCGGGTGCTGACGCCGGTCGCACGAGACCTCGAGTTCGACCGATCCGCCGGGCGGGGTGAACTTGACCGCGTTGCTGAGCAGGTTGTCGAGCACCTCGCGCACGCGGTCCGCGTCCCACGTGACGACGTCTGGCAGCTCGGGCGCGACGCGCGCGTGAAACGCGATGTTGCGCTGGTGTGCGAGCACCGCGTGCGACTGTTCGGTTTCGTGGAGGATCGGGCGGAGTGCCACGGGGCGGAGTTCGAGGCGTGCCACGCCGGCTTCGAATCGACTCACGTCGAGCAAGTGTTGGACGAGGCGGGAGAGCGTCCGCGTCTGCCGTTCGATGGTCGAGAGCACGTCGCACTGCGATTCCGCGACGGGCCCGTAGATCCCGTCGTTCAGGAGGGTGAGGTAACCCAGGATGACGTTGATCGGCGTCTTGAGCTCGTGCGACGCGACCGAGACGAACGCGGACTTGAGTTTGTCGAGCTCGGCGAGCTTCGCCGCCATCTGCTCGAAGCTGCCCGCCAGGCGGCCGAACTCGTCGCGATCGGAGGCGCGCACGCCGAGCGTGTGGTCGAACCGGCCCGCGGCGACCGCGGCGAGACCGCGCTCGATGGTGCGGACCGAGCCGCTCACCGTTCGCGTGAGCCACACCGTGACCGCGAGCGCGCCGGCGAGCGCCGCGACGAAGAGCGAGAACGCCTGTTGGCGCGCGAGGCCGGCAGCCGTCTCGACCTCCGAGGTGTGCCGCTCCGCACGCGCATCGATCTCGCGAGTCGCCTCGGCGAGCGCGCGGTCGACGTCGACGAGAGCGGGAATCACCCGATGGGTGGAGATGCTGTCGGCGAGCAGCGGCTGCTTGTTGGCGTACGCCGTCCACTCCGCGGGTCCGTTCGCGGCGACGATCGCGGCGGTCGTCGCGATCTGGGCGGCGAAGGCGTTGAGCCCGTACGCACGGGTCGAGTCCGCGAGCATGTGCAACGTCGCCGCGTTCGCGTCGATCTCGGACAGCGTTCTCGGATCACCGGGCCAGCCGGCGGTCGCGGACAGGTCGTTGTCCCGGAGGGCCTGCGTCGTCGCGCGAACGCGGCCGAGGAGCAGCGACGCCGCCACGTCCTGTGTTCGGAGGTTGGACGCGGCCGACTCCGCGCCGCGGAGCGCGTGAAGCGCCAGGCCGAGCGGTGTCGCGAGCAACAGGACCACGGCCGCGAGGCCGAGGACGAGGCGGAGTCGGAGCGTCACGGTTGGTCGGACGGGAAAGCGGTCCCGGCGAAGATAGCGCTCACGGCGGGCACGCGAGCGGTGTGCCCGCCGCGTGGCCGCGCGTCGCGTTGACGCGGTCGTCCTGCGCGGGGTAGGTTGCGACGGCCGTTCCAGGCGCGGACGCGCCAGCTAACTCCTTTGCAGACAATGACATCTCCGTTCGCCCGGATCGCCGAGTTGGGTCGCCATGTCGGATCGCGCGTCACGGTACGCGCATGGGTCACGCGTGTCCGATCGTCGGGCAAGGTGGCCTTCCTCGTCGTGCGTGACGGCACGGGCGTGCTGCAGGCCGTGCTCGTCAAGAATGCGGTGAGCCCGGAGACGTGGGCCACGTTCGGCGCGCTCACGCTCGAGAGCGCCGTGGCGGTCACCGGCGAGGTCCGGGCCGATGCGCGGGCGCCCGGCGGGTACGAGATGGGCGCCGACAGCGTAGAGTTGCTCGGCGCGAGCGACCCGGACTACCCGATCCAGCCGAAGGAGCACGGCGTCGACTTCCTGCTCGACCACCGCCACCTCTGGCTGCGAAGCCAGCGGCAGGCCGCGATCCTGCGCGTGCGGCACGAGATCGAGCAGGCGATCCACGACTTCTTCTACGCGCGCGAGTTCGTCCGCTGCGACACGCCGATCCTCACCGCCGCGATCGGCGAGCGCTCGGGGCTGTTCTCGACCGAGTACTTCGACGAGGGCACCGCCTACCTCGCTCAGACCGGGCAGCTCTACGGCGAGGCGCTCGCCGCGGCGTTAGGCCGGATCTACACGTTCGGACCGACGTTCCGCGCGGAGAAGTCGAAGACGCGGCGGCACCTCACCGAGTTCTGGATGATCGAGCCCGAGATGGCGTGGTTCGATCAGGACGACAACATGCGGCTGCAGGAGGAGCTCGTCGCGTACCTCGTCGAGCGTACGCTCGAGCGGCGTGGCGAGGAGCTGAAGGTGCTCGAGCGCGACACCGCGCGGCTTACGCTGATCACGCCGCCCTTCGTGCGCCTCGATTACGGCGACGCGGTCGAACTGGTGCGGAGCAAGGGGAGCGAGACCGTGTGGGGCGAGGACCTCGGCGCGCCCGACGAGGCCAAGATCGTCGACGCGTACGACCGGCCGGTGTTCGTCGTGAACTACCCGAAGGAGGCGAAGGCCTTCTACATGAAAGAGAACCCGGCCGACCCGCGGACCGTGCGATGCTCGGACCTGCTCGCGCCCGAAGGCCGCGGCGAGATCGTCGGCGGGTCACAGCGCGAGGACGACTACGACAAGCTGCGCGCGCGGATCATCGAGGAAGGGCTGCCCCTCGACGCGTACGGGTGGTACCTCGACCTGCGGAAGTACGGCAGCTTCGTCCACTCGGGCTTCGGGCTCGGGCTCGAACGGACGGTGGCCTGGATCTGCGGCATCGAGCACATCCGCGAGGTGATCCCGTTCCCGCGGATGATGGAGCGGCTCCGGCCGTAGGACCTGCTCGGCCGGCCGCCGCGCGGTCAGCGCTCCGCGGCCTTCACCTCGTCCCACAGCCCGTCGAGGACCTCGATCCCGGCGTCGGCCACGTCGATTCCGCGTTCGGCCGCGAGGCGCTCGACGGCGTTGAACCGGCTCGTGAACTTGGCGTTCGCGCGGTCGAGCGCGAGCGAGGCGTGCACGCCGCTCTTGCGACACAGGTTGACGACGGCGAACAGCAGGTCGCCGAGTTCGGCTTCGACCGCGCCGTGGTCGCGCCCGCCCGCTCCGCCGCCCGCCGCGAGCTCCTGGCGCACCTCGCCGAGTTCCTCGGCGACCTTGTCGGCCGGCCCGTCCGCGTTAGGCCAGTCGAAGCCCACGCCCGCGGCGCGGTCCTGCAGCCGATGCGCGCGGTGGAGGGCGGGGAGGGCGGCCGGCAGCCCGCGGTCGATGCCGCCCTTGCGCGCGCGGGCCTTCATCCCCTCCCAGCTCGGGCGCTCGGTCGGGCCGTCGGCGCCGTCGGTCGGGTACAGGTGCGGGTGCCGGTCGCGCATCTTCGTGACGAGCGACTGCGCGACGTCGCCGAGGTCGAACGCCCCTCGCTCCTCGGCGACGACGGCGTGGAAGACGACCTGAAGCAGCAGGTCGCCGAGCTCCTCGCGCAGGGCGGCGTCGTCGCCCTCGCGGATCGCGTCGTCGACCTCGTGTGCTTCCTCGATCAGGTACGGTCGCAGCGAGCTGTGCGTTTGCGCGCGGTCCCACTCGCAGCGCGCGCGCAGGTCGCGCATCAGCGCGAGCGTATCCGCAAGCGTGGCCTTGTGTTGCATGCCTTCGTTCTTGCCCGAACTCTTCAGCGGTTGGTACGTTGCGCGCCCATGGCCGCAGAATCTATCGGACGCGTGAGCTCGGGCGCCGGGTTCGACGATGCGTCGACGGCGCGGGCGTGGCTCGACGTCGATCTCGACGCCCTCGTCGCGAACGCGCGGTCGCTGCGCGCGCGCGCGCGCGTGCCGCTCGTGCCGATGATCAAGGCCGACGGCTACGGCCTGGGCGCGGTCGCGGTCGCGCGCGCGCTCGGCGCGGCCGGTGATCCCTGGGGATTCGGCGTCGCGAGCGTGGCCGAGGGCGCGGCGTTGCGGGCCGCGCGGATCTCCGCTCGGCTGCTGGTGACGACTCCGCTGCTCGTGTGCGAGTTCGCGCACGCGCATGCGTTAGGCATGACGCCGACGCTCCACCGTGCGGGCGACGTCCGCGCGTGGGCCGCCGCGGCGCTGGACGCGCCGTGGCACCTCGGGATCGATACCGGGATGTCGCGCGCGGGCGTGCCGTGGTACGCGCTCGACGACGACCTCATCGCCGCGATCGCGGCGCATCCCCCGGAGGGCGCGTACACGCATTTCCACTCCGCGGACCGGGCGGACGGCACGCGCGACGAGCAGACCTCGCGCTTCCTGAGCGCGATCGCGCGACTCCCGGCCCGACCGCGACTACTGCATGCGGAGAACGGGCCGGCGGTGGAATCCGTCGCGCCCTCGCCGTGGGACCTCGTTCGGCCCGGAATCTTCGTGTACGGCGTTTCGACCGCGGCGCGTCGCGCCGTCGATCTGCTCGAGCCCGCGCCCGTCGCGCATCTGCGCGCGCGCGTCGTCGATCTGCGCGAGCTCCCGGCCGGGGAGGGCGTCAGCTATGGCGCGACGTCGCGTGCCGAGCACGCGCGGCGGATCGCGACCGTCGCGGCGGGGTACGCGGACGGTTATCGCCGCGCCCTGTCCAACCGGGGTGAGGTGTTGCTCAACGGCCGGCTCGCCCGCGTCGCCGGCCTCGTGACCATGGACATGACGATGCTCGACGTCACTGACATCCCGTGCGCGATCGGCGACGTGGCCACGCTCATCGGCACCTCCGCCGGCGGCGTGCTGACCGTGGCCGGCGTGGCCGCGCGTGCGGAGCTGTCGCCGTACGAGTTGCTGACTGGGCTCGCGATGCGCGTGCCGCGCCGCTACGTCGGCGCCGCGTCGTGACGTGGCGAACGTGACGGTGGCGGCGTGACGAAGCCGAGTCGCCGCGCGATCATCCTCGTGCTCGACGGCGTCGGAATCGGTGCCGCGCCCGACGCCGCCGCGTACGGTGACGTCGGCAGCGACACGCTCGCTCATGTCTGTGACGCGGTCGGCGGCCTCGCGTTGCCGAACTTCGAACGGCTCGGCCTCGGGTGCATCGCCCATCTGCGCGGTGTGCCGCCGGTCGCAGCGCCGGCCGCGGCGTGGGGGCGCATGCAACCGGCGTCCGCCGGCAAGGACAGCACGACCGGACACTGGGAGATCGCCGGGATTCGACTCGCTCGCCCGTTCCCCACCTACCCGGGTGGATTTCCGGTCTCGCTGATCCACGAGTTCGAGCGCCTCACGGGCCGGCCAGTGATCGGTAACGTCGTCGCGAGCGGAACGGCGGTGCTCGACGCGTTCGGCGCCGAGCAGGCCGCACGCGGCGCGTGGATCGTCTACACGTCCGCAGATTCGGTCTTCCAGATCGCGGCGCACGAGCACGTCGTGCCGCTCGACGAGTTGTACGCGGCGTGCGAGACCGCACGCGCGCTGCTCGTCGCGCCGCATGACGTGTCGCGCGTGATCGCGCGACCGTTCGTCGGCGAGGCGGGGGCGTACCGGCGGACGGCCAATCGCCGGGACTACTCGCTCCCGCCGCCGGCCGAGACGGTGCTCGACGCGCTCGCGAGCGCAGGGATCGCGCGCCGCGGCGTCGGAAAGGTCGACGATCTGTTCGCCGGTCGGTCGCTCGTCGCCCACCATACGGACGGCAACGCGGAAGGGCTCGCGCGCGTGAAGGAGTGGGTCGCGAACGGCGGTGACGGACTGCTCTTCGCCAACCTCGTAGATTTCGACACTCTGTACGGGCACCGGAACGATCCGGTCGGGTTCGCCGATGCGCTCCGCGCGGTCGACGCCGCGGTGCCCGCGCTCGAAGCCGCGCTCCGCGAGGACGACCTGCTGTTCATAACCGCCGACCACGGCAACGACCCGACCACGCCGTCTACCGACCACGCGCGCGAGTTCGTCCCGCTGCTCGTGCGGGGGCCGCGCGTCCGTCCCGTTCCGCTGGGTACGCGGGCGACGTTCGCCGATCTTGGGGCGACGGTGGCCGCGTGGTTCGGCGTACCGTTCACGGGCGCCGGCACCTCGTTCCTGCCGACGCTGCTCGGCGGCGCGGCCCGATGACGGTCGAGCCATCGGATGCGCTCGCGGCTGACCCAGTCGAGGCCGCGGCGCGGGGCGCGATGAACAACGCGTACGCGCCGTACTCGCGGTTCCGGGTCGGAGCCGCGCTTCTCACGACCGACGGTACCATCGCGGCCGGCTGCAACGTCGAGAACGCGGCGTTCCCGGCCGGGATGTGCGCCGAGCGCGGCGCGGTGATGGCGGCCGTCGCGGCCGGGCACCGCACGTTCCAGCGTCTCGTGCTGGTGACCGACGGTGCCGACCCGACGCCGCCGTGCGGCCAGTGCCGCCAGGTGCTCGTCGAATTCGCGCCCAGTCTGCCCATCCGAAGCGTCGCGGCCGACGGGCGCGCGATGGACTGGACGCTCGCCGACCTGCTGCCGCGCCCCTTCGTTCCCGCCTCGCTCGGCGTCGCGTGACGGCTGCCGGCCCTCGCGTCCCCGCCAGATCGCGGGCGGCGCCGACTCTTTCACGTTCGTGATGTCGAACTCGTACTTCAGGCGCGCAGTGCTCTGGCTGCGCGCACTCCCTTCGTGGCGCGGCACCGTACGCGGCCGCGTGGCGGGCGTCCTCGCCCTCGTCGTGCTCGTGGTCGCGGCCGCGTGTTCGGAGCAACTCGACAGCGGCAAGGCGTGTGCGACTCTCTGTCCGCTCGCCAACGAGCAACTCCGCGATACCGTGCTCGACCCCGTCGCGCTGGACACGACGCTGAGCGGATTTCCGCTCACGGGCGCGACGCGCTCGCTGTTCGTCGCGACCGCGCCCGCGCCGGACTCCGTCGACGTGCGCGCGGTGATCCGGTTCGACACGATTCCCTCGAAGTACGGACCGGCGGCGGGCGGCGACTCGGTGGCGATCACCGCAGTGGACAGCACGTTTCTGCGCCTCATCCGTGACACGACGACGGTGGACTCGCTGGCGAACCCCGCGACGCTGGAGGCGTACGACGTCGATACGCCGAGCGGGGCCGACACGCTCACCGCGACGCTCGCGGCGCAGTTCACGCGCGACCGGCGGATCGGGACGCTCGCACTGCCGGCGGGTCGGATCTATGCCGACACGCTTCGCATCGCGCTGAGCGATAGCGCGTTCGCGGCCAAGGCGAAGGCCGGCGCTCGCCTCCGGATCGGGCTTCGCATCGTCAGCAGCGGGCGGGCCCAGCTGCGCATTCGCGGCGTGCGGAGCGGCACCTCGCTCTCCGCCCTGAGCCCATCGCTCTCGTTCGACGCCGCGACCGACACCGGCTACAAGGCGGTGCCCGTGAACCCGAGCTCGGCCATCCCCGCGTCAGACGTGACCGCGTCGGGGGCGGCAGTCGACCAGACGCTCGTCGTCGTGTCGCCGCGGACGCCGAACGGGACCGACCTGGTCGTCGGGGGCACGCCGGGGCTCCGGGCGCTGATGCAGTTCAACATCCCGGTGAAGCTCACCGACTCGACCGACGTCGTGCGCGCCGTGCTGGAGCTGACCCAAAAACCGGTGCGATACGCGGCGGCGCGCGACTCCGTACGCCTTCGGAGCGAGGCCGTGCTCGCGACCACGAGCGTGACCGATCCGTTCCAGGCGGCGCTTCTCGCGGCGCCGGCGGGCCTCAGCGCCGACTCGCTCACCCTTTCGCCGGCCGACAGCGGCGTGCGCTCGCTCTCGCTCGTCACCCTGGTGCGAGCGTTCCGGTCGCTTCCGGCGACGACGATGCGGGCGATCGCGCTGCGCGTGCCACTCGAGGGCGCGCAGGCGAGCGAGGTCCGTTTCTTCTCGAACGAAGCGCCGGTCGCAGTGCGCCCGCGGCTTCGGCTCACGTACGTTCCCCGCACCTCGTTCGGCGTTCCGTGATGCGATCGCTCCATCTGCGCCGAGCGGCGCGCACTTCTGCCGGGGCGACGGTCGTAGCCGGAACGTGTCTCGGGCTTCTCGGCGGCACTGCCGCCGCGCAGGGCAGTCTGTCGGGCCAGGGCTACGGGTACCCCACCGGTCAGCTCAGTACGCGCGCGCTCGGGACGGGCGGCGGGTTGGCCGAGTTCGACCCGGTGTCGCCGCTCAACCCCGCGTCGCTCACGCTCTACGGTCGCACGGCGTTCGCCTTCCAGTACGACCCCGAGTTTCGCACCACGACGGTCGGATCGGCCGTCGCGCGCAACACCATCGCGCGCTTCCCGGTGGTCGCGATCGGCGTCCCGTTCCGGCAGCGGTTCACGTTCGGGTTCAGCGCGTCGACCTTTCTCGACCGCTCCTTCACGACGACCGATTCGACGGCGACGAGCGTCGGCGATTCGACCGTCTCGGCGCGTGAGACGGTCGAGTCGCGCGGCAGCATCTCGGATCTGCGCCTCGGGGTGGGGGCCGTCGTCACGCGCTGGCTGCAGGTCGGCGTCGCGGTGCACCGGCTCACGGGCAACAATCGCCTCGTCACGGGTCGCCAGTTCTACGACACCACGAATTTCGGCTCGATCACCGATTCGACGACACTCAGCTTCACAGGGTCGGCGTTCAGTGCGGGCGCGCTGGTCTCGCCGGTCCGGGGCCTGAGTCTGGCCGGTTCGGTCCGTCGCGGGGGGAGCATGAGGGCCGAGTTCGGCGACACCGTGGTCGGCCGCGGCACCGTGCCGAACCGCTACGGACTCGGGCTCCGCGTCGACCGGATCACGGGCGCGACCATCGCTGCGTCATACGCGCGCACCATTTGGTCGAGCATGAACGGGCTCGGTTCCTCGCGCCTCGACGCCCGCGATACGCACGAACTGATGGGCGGGATCGAGGCCCTGGGTCCCTCGGTCGGCGCCGCGCCGGTGATTCTGCGACTCGGCGCGCGGCAGCGCACGCTCCCGTTCGCGATCGACGGGGCGCAGATCCGGGAGACGGCGTACACGGGCGGGCTCGGGCTGCCGTTAGCTGGGGGGCGCGCGGTCACGGACCTCACGCTCCAGCGCGCGCTGCGCAGCGCCGTGGACGAGCCGACGGCGCTGAGCGGGGTCCGCGAGCGCGCGTGGACGCTGAGTCTCGGGTTCACGCTGCGGCCGTGACCGACGGGAGCGACGCCCCGCTTGTTCTCGTCGCGGACGACGTGCCCGCGAATGTGGAGCTGCTCGTCGACCAGTTGCACATCCTGGGATACCGGACCGCGACCGCGACGGACGCGCCGTCCGCGCTCGCGACCGCGTTCGAGGCGCGTCCCGACATCTGCCTGCTCGACGTGTCCATGCCGGCGGGAGACCTCGGCGTCCCGGACCGCGCCGCCGGCTACGAAGTGTGTCGCCGCCTCAAGCGGGACGCGCGCACCGCGCGCGTTCCCGTCATCTTCGTCACCGCGCTCACCGACACGAACGACCGCGTGCTCGCAATCGAGGCGGGCGGCGACGATTTCCTCACGAAGCCGCACAACCGCCAGGTGCTCGGCGCGCGCGTGCGGTCCCTCCTGCGACTCAAGCGCGCGACCGACGCGCTCGAGGATACGGTGCGCCGCCTGCGCGAGCTCGAAAAGGTCCGTGACGACCTGCTCAAGATGATGGTGCACGACCTCAAGTCGCCGCTCACGTCGGTCCTCGCCACGCTCGAGATGGTGTCGGATGGCGACTATGGGACCGTGTCGGCGGTGCAGCGCGGCGCACTCGGCGACGCCAGGTCGAAGTCCGAGGAGCTGCTCGGTCTGATCGACGACCTGCTCGAGGTCGCGCGCGTGGAGGAGGAGTCGGTGGTGCTGCGCCCGGAACCGATCGCGCCGGCCGAACTGCTCGACGACCTGCGGCGCGACTGGGCCGTGCGACTGGCCGCGGCGGAAGCGACGCTCGCGACCGATGTCGCGGCCCGGACGCCGACGTTGGCCGCGGACCGGGCGCTCGTACGGCGCGTGTTCAACAACCTGCTGCAGAACGCGCTCGTGCACGGCGGCGGCGCCGACGGGCGGCTCGCCGTCCGCGTGGGTGCGCGGCCCGCGTTGGACGGCGTGCTGTTCACCGTCGAGGACCGCGGGCCCGGCGTGCCGCCCGAGTATCGCGAGTTGATCTTCCGCAAGTTCCAGACGGCACGGCTGCCCGGCGCGCCGGTGGATCGCGCGCACGGCCGCGGCTCCGGGCTCGGGCTGGCGTTCTGCAAGCTCGCGGTCGAGGCGCACGGCGGGCGCGTGTGGGTCCAGAGCGCGACGCCCGACGCCGAGTTCCCGGGCGCAGCGTTCCACGTCTTACTCCCGCTCGCGCCGTCGGCGACGCCGCAAGCGGTTACGGGACAACCGGTTACGAAGGCGCGGACGGCGGGGTAGCTTCCGGAGCCGGCGCACCGTCGGCGCTGCCTTCTGCCTCAGGCGCGTGATGTCCCGTCCGACCGTCTACATCGAAACCTACGGCTGCCAGATGAACGTGAGCGATTCGGAGCTCATGTACGGCAGCCTCGCCGCGAACGGCTACGACGCGGTCGACGCGCCCGACGGCGCAGACGTGATTCTCGTGAACACGTGCGCGATCCGCGACCACGCGGAGCAGCGTGTGGTGGGGCGCCTGGGCGAGCTCAAGCGGCACATGAAGCCGGGGAGCGTGTTAGGCGTCGCCGGGTGCATGGCGCAGCGTCTCGGGCCGACGCTGCTCGAGAAGGCGCGGCACGTGTCGCTCGTCGTCGGGCCGGACGGCTACCGCGCGCTCCCGCTCATGCTCGAGAGCGCCCGCGCGGGCGAGCGCGTGACCGCGACGAGCTTCGACCTCGAGGAGCACTACGAGGACTTCACGCCGCGGCGGTTCGACGGCGTGAAGGCGTGGATTCCGGTGCAGCGCGGGTGCGACTACCGATGTACGTACTGCATCGTGCCGTACACGCGCGGGTCGGAGCGGAGCCGCAAGCTCGCCGACGTGGTGCGCGAGACGGAGCAGGTCGTCCGCGACGGCATCGGCGAGGTCGTGCTGCTCGGCCAGACGGTGAACTCGTACCACGACGGGACGCACGATTTTGCCGACCTGCTCCGGGCCGTGGGCGGGGTCGAGGGCGTGCGCCGCATTCGCTTCACGAGCCCGCATCCCAACGACTTCACCGACCGCGTCCTCGCGGCGATGGCCGAGGTACGGCAGCTGTGCGAGCACGTCCACCTGCCGATGCAGAGCGGGTCGACGCGGGTGCTGAAGCGCATGCTGCGCCGCTACACGCGCGAGGGATACCGCGACTGCGTGGCGCGCCTGCGCGCGGCCATCCCGCGCGTCAATCTCACGACGGACGTGATCGTCGGCTTCCCGGGCGAAACCGAGGAGGACTTTGCCGAGACGCTGTCGCTCGTTGAGGAACTGGGATTCGAGGACGCGTACACGTTCAAGTTCTCCCCGCGCGACGGCACGCCGGCGACGCGCATGGACGCGTCAACCTTCGTACCCGACGACGTCGCCAGCGCGCGACTCGAGCGGCTGATCGCGACGGTGCGCGGCGGGGCGCGAGAGCGCAATCTCCGGCTGTTGGGCACGCGGCACGAGGTGCTCGTCGAGAAGGAAGCGCGGCGCGGCGGGCTGCTGCAAGCGCGGACCCGGGACTTCAAGACGGTGATGCTGCCGTCGGACCACGCCGCGATCGGGGACTACGTGACGGTGGAGCTGACGGGAACGACAGGGTCGACGTTCACCGGGAGCGTGGTGCGCGACGCGGAGCCGCGTCGCGCGGCGCTGCCGATGGCCGCGTTCGCCTAACGGTAGAACTCGCGCGTCGCGTCGGACGGGCACGCGGCCACGCGGACGGGCTCGTACTCGCGCGTGTCGGACGTCCAGCAGTCCTCGTACAGGGAGCAGTAGCACACGCGCATCCGAACGCGCTCGTCGGTGAGCACGGCGCGCATGCGCGCCGCCGCGTCGGCACCCTCCACGTGCAGCACCTCGCTCGGCGTGCCGGGTAGCAGTACCAGTCCCCGGCGAAGCGTAGAACTCGTGCTGCGCGTCGCGATGGGTGCCGGCCTGGAGCCGTGCTCGACCGCCTCGCGCAGCTCGCCCCAGTAGTGGACCGGGCGGCCGTCGACTTCCACGATGAAACTTCGCACGAGCGCCGGGCCGAGTCCGACGTTCTGGACGATGCGAGCATAGGGGTCGACGCCCGTGTTGCCCTGAACGACGTACGGCCACGCGCTCATCACCTGCTGTTCGCGCATGATCCTCGCCTGGTACACGGAGACGGCGAGCGCCGACGCGGCGACGAGGGCGGCCGACGCGGACAGGACGCGGTCGAGCAGTTCGGACCGGGGACGCGGGTCGGACACGGATGACGGAGTGAACGGTCGGGCGGGCGACGTTTCAGCCCACCATGCAAGGCCGTGATGGATGGTGGCCAGCGCGCCGCCGGTATGCTGCGCGCGTGTCGCCGCTCTTCCGAACTTACGTCGCGCTCGCGGGCGGAGCCGCGGCCGGGTTGCTCGTGGCCGCCCGGCAGCCTGCCGCCGCGATCGCGCTCGCCCTGGCCTCGGCCGGAGTCGCCGCCGCGTGCTTCGCACGCGCGCTGGGCGACCGCCACGCCCGACGCTGGCGCGCCACCGCGTTCGCTGCCGCGTGCGGTGCGGGCGGCCTGCTCTCGGGCGCACTCGCGACGCGCGCCGACACGGCCTGTCGCGCGCGACTCGTGCAGGAGGGCGCGTTCCAAGGCGTGATCCTCGCCGACGCAGGGCCTGGTGACCGCGCCCGCGTCGCCGTCGAGGCGCCGTGCGCCGCGCGCGCCTCGCTCCACGTCGCAGCGGGCTCCGCGAGCGCGGGCGCGCGCATCGCCGCGCGCGGTATCGCCTGGCCGACCCCGCGCGGCGTGCGGGTGCCCGAGACGGTGATCACGCCGATCGGTGGCGTCGACCACCTCGTGCGCACTCGCGCGCGCGTCGGCGCGGTGCTCGACACCTTGTTCGGTTCGCGCGACGCGCCGCTCGCGCGGGCCCTCGTGATCGCCGACGAGGACGACATCCCGCCGGCGGTCCGCGACGCGTACGCCGATGCAGGGCTCGTGCACGCCCTCAGCGTGTCTGGACTCCACGTCGCGATCGTCGCCGGCGCGCTCACGCTTCTGCTTCGTGCGGGACGCCTGGCGCCCGGCACGGTGGCCGTCACGAGCACGGCGGCGGTCGGGGCGTACGTGCTGCTGATCGGTGCGCCTGCGCCGGCGGTGCGGGCCGCCGTCATGCTCGCCGCGGGCGCCGCATCGCGCGTCTCGCAGCGCCCGACGTCGCCTTGGACCGCGTTCGCCGCTGGCGGCCTCGTCCCGCTGGTCGACCCGCGAGTCGTACTCGATCTCGGCTATCAGCTATCGATGTCGGGAATGGCGGCACTCGTCGCCTCTCGCGCGCTCGGGGCCCGGTGGACGCGCGCTGCGCGCGCCGCGCACCGTCCGTCGCCCTATGCGGCGCCTCCTCCGGCTCCTTCGCCCCAGGTGCGCCTCTGGGGCGGCCTGACCGCGCACGGGCGCGTCGCGTGGCGAGCGCGCCTCGCCACCGACACGCTGGTCGGCGCGGTCGCGACGCTCGCGACCGCGCCGCTCGTCGCGTGGCACTTCGGCCGCGTGAGCACCGTGGGCATCGTCGCGAACCTCGCCGCCGAACCGGTGCTCGCACTCCTGCAGCCGGCACTGTTCCTCACCGTCGTCGTCGCGCCGCTCCGGCCGCTCGCCACGCTCCTCGCGGACGGGACGCGACTCCTCCTGCGCGCGCTCACGGCGCTTGCCGAACACCTGGGCGCGTTTCCCGGCGCGACCGTCGCGGTCGCGCCGACGCTGTTGGGCGCCGCGTGTGCGGCGATCGCGGCGGGGGCGTTCGTCGCGCGAGCGGCGACCGGACGCCGCCAGTCCGCACGCGTCGCCCTCGCCGGTGTGATCGCGCTCGCCGGCGCGGCCCTCGCGTGGGCCCGGCCGGGTGGGAGCGGGCGACTCGAACTGCACGTGCTCGACGTCGGGCAGGGCGACGCCGTGGCACTCCGGACGCCGCACGGCGATTGGGTGTTGTTCGACGCCGGCCCGGGCGGAATCGGCGTGGATGCCGGGGCTCACGTCGTCGTGCCCTACGTGCGCCGCCGCGGCGGCCGCGTGGCTGCCCTCGTGCTGTCGCACCCGCACGCCGATCACGTCGGCGGCGCGCCGTCGGTCATCCGGCGACTGCGCCCCGCCACCGTGTGGGACGGCGGCTACGCACTCGGCAGCGCCACGTACCGCGACGTGCTCGCCGCGACGCGCGACGCGGGCGCGACCTGGCACCGCGTGCGGCCCGACGACGTCCTCACCATCGACGGCGTACGGTTGACCGCGCTCGCGCCCGATTCGGCGTGGACGGCCGAGCTGCACGACCCCAACCTTTCGAGCGTCGTGGTACGCGTCGAGTACGGCGCGGTGCGCTTTCTGCTGACCGGCGACGCGGAAGGTCCCGAGGAGGCGTGGCTCGTAGCGCGCGCCGCGACCGGCGGTCCGGACGCGAGCCTTACCGCAGACGTGCTCAAGGTGGCCCACCACGGAAGTGCGACCAGTTCGACCGCGGCGTTTCTCGGTGCCGTCCGACCGCGACTCGCGCTCGTCAGCGTGGGTGCAGCCAACATGTACGGACACCCGAGCCCGGAGGTCGTCGGCCGGCTCCGCGCGGGCGGCGCGGAGGTGCGACGCACCGATGCCGATGGAACCCTCGTCGTGACCACGGACGGTCGCTCCGTTGCCGTCGAGCCTGGGGCGCCGTGAGGCGCGCGTCCCTCCTCGCGCGCGTGCGCGTCGCGCTCGTCGGCCGACCGATCACGCTCGCGACGGCCTTGCTGGCGCGACATCCCGAACTCGCGGACGCGCGCTGGCGCACGGGCGGGCTGCCGCTGCGCGTCGGCGGGTGGTGCCTGGGGCAGGCCACCGTGGCGGGCATCACACTCTGGGGAACGATCTTCCTCGCGGATGCCGAGGGTGCGTCGGCCGCGTTGCTCTTGCACGAACTCGCGCACGTCCGTCAGTTTGCCCGGCAGCGCGCGTTCCCGCTGCTGTACTGCTGGGAGTCGCTGCGACACGGGTACGCCCGGAACCGTTTCGAGACCGAGGCCGATCGCTTCGCGAGTGCTCAACTCGCACGGGCGAGCACGGCCGCCGCGGCCCGACCGTCTGTTCCCCGTCGGCTGCCCGGCTGAACCCCTGCCGAGGCCCAGTCCCGTGGTCAAGCATACCGCCACCTCCGTCGTCACGATCGAGCGCTACATCATCGAGCAGGAGCGCCAGCACCCGGAGGCGACCGGCGAGCTCTCGGGCATCCTGTACGACATCGCGCTGGCGGCCAAGATGATCGCCAACAAGGTGCGCTCGGCCGGCCTCGCGGACATCCTCGGAGAGTACGGCGCGGAAAACGTGCAGGGCGAGGCCCAGCAGAAGCTCGACGTGATCGCGAACGAAATCATCATCAAGGCGATGGACCACGGCGGTCGCCTGTGCGCCATGGCGTCCGAAGAAGAGCCCGAGATCATCCCGATCCCGGCGCCGTTCAAGTGCGGAAAGTACGTGCTCACCTTCGACCCGCTCGACGGCTCGTCGAACATCGACGTCAACGTGCCCGTGGGCACGATCTTCTCGGTGATGAAGAAGATCTCCGTCGGCCCGCGCGGCGAGCTGGAGGACATGCTTCAACCCGGGCGCCGGCAGGTCGCGGCGGGATACATCATCTACGGCTCGAGCACGATGATGGTCTACACGACGGGGCAGGGCGCGCACGGCTTCACCCTCGACCCGGCGCTCGGCGAGTTCCTCCTTTCGCATCCCGACATGCGGATCCCCGAGACCGGCAAGTACCTGTCGGTCAACGATTCGTACGAGCAGCACTGGGAGGAACCCGTGAAGTCGCTGATGCGCCGGTACCGCGGGCTCGACGGCATCCGTAAACCCCTCAGCGTGCGCTACGTGGGCTCGCTCGTCGCCGATTTCCACCGCAACCTGCTCGGCGGTGGTGTTTTCGCCTACCCGGCGAACGCGGCGAGCCCTCGCGGCAAGCTGCGACTGCTTTACGAGGCCAACCCGCTCGCCTTCATCGTCGAGCAAGCAGGCGGCTGCGCGAGCGACGGCACGCGGCGCGTGATGGAGATCCAGCCGGCCGAGCTGCATGAGCGCACGCCGCTGTTCATCGGAAGCCGCCGCGAGGTCGAGACCGCGCTCGAGTTTCTGCGAGGCGCCGCGGCCCCGGCCGGCCGCGGCGCGGGCACCCGTTCCGACGGGGAGCGCGGTGTGGCGTCGCCCGCGGCTGGCCTGTCCGCGGACCTCGCCGCGGCCGGGCGCTGAGGCGGGATCGTGGCCGCTCCTGTTAGGCCGGCCGCGTCGGGCGACGAGCGGCGCTCGCCGTCCGACATCCCGGTCGCGCCCGTGTACCGACCCGCCGACGCGGGCGAGGGCGGGGCGCACATCGATTACCGGGTCGACCTCGGCGACCCGGGCGCGTTCCCGTTCACGCGCGGCGTGCAGGCCTCGATGTACCGGGGCCGGCTGTGGACGATGCGCCAGTACGCCGGCTTCGGCACCGCGGCCGACACGAACGCGCGGTTCAAGCTGCTCCTCGATGCCGGACAGACCGGACTCTCGACGGCGTTCGACCTCCCCACGCAGATGGGCATCGATTCGGACTCGCCGCGCGCGTTAGGCGAGGTCGGGCGGGTGGGGGTCGCGATCGACACCGTCGAGGACATGCACGCGCTGCTGGCGGGCCTGCCGCTCGACCGCGTCTCGACCTCGATGACGATCAACGCCACCGCGTCGGTCCTGCTCGCGATGTACGTCGTGGTGGCAGAGGAGCGGGGGATCGCGCGCGACAAGCTGTCGGGCACGACGCAGAACGACATCCTCAAGGAGTACGCGGCGCGCGGCACCTACGTCTTCCCGCCCGAGCCGTCGCTCAACCTCGTGGCCGAGACGTTCCGGTTCTGCGCGGCCGAGGTGCCGTTGTGGAATCCGATCTCGATCTCCGGGTACCACATCCGCGAGGCGGGCGCGACGGCCGTGCAGGAGCTCGCGTTCACGTTCGCCAACGCGATGGAGTACGTGCGGCGCGCGGTGGACGCCGGACTCCCGGTCGACGCCTTCGCGCCGCGCCTGTCCTTCTTCTTCGCCGCGCACAACGACCTGTTCGAGGAGGCCGCGAAGTTCCGCGCCGCGCGTCGCCTTTACGCGCGCCTGATGCGCGAGCGGTTCGGCGCGTCCGACGCGAGCGCGCGGCTGCGCTTCCACACGCAGACCGGCGGCGTCACGCTGCAGGCGCAGCAACCGCTCAACAACGTGGTCCGGGTGACGGTGCAGGCGCTCGCCGCCGTGTTGGGCGGCACGCAGTCGCTCCACACCAACGGTTACGACGAGGCGCTCGCGCTGCCGACCGCCGAGGCGGCAACGCTCGCGCTGCGCACGCAGCAGATCCTCGGATACGAGAGCGGCACCGCCCAGACGGTTGACCCGCTGGCGGGAAGCTATTACGTGGAGTCGCTCACCGACGAGTTGGAACGGCGCGCGCGCGAGTTGCTCGAGCGCGTGGACGCGATGGGCGGAGCGGCGGAGGCGATCGCGCGCGGCTTCTTTCAGGAGGAGATCGCGCGGAGCGCGTACGAACACCAGCTCCGCGTCGAGGCCGGCGAGACGGTCGTCGTCGGCGTCAACAAGTTCGCGGACGCGCAGGAGCCGCCGATCATCCCTGCTCCCGACTTCAGTGCGCTCGAACGCGCGCAGGTCGACGCGCTCGCGTCGGTCCGCCGTCGGCGCGACGCCGTCGCCGTCGAGCGCACGTTGGGCGCCCTCGCCGCCGCCGCGCCGCCGTACGCGGTTCCGGGTGCGGCCCGCGCGCCCTTGATGCCGCTGGTCGTCGACGCGGTGCGTGCCCGCGCGTCGGTGGGCGAGATCTCGGACACACTCGCCGCCGCGTGGGGGCGCTACCGGCCGAGCGCCTGACGCGGCGACCGCGCCGGTGTATACGCGACGCGGGTCGCGGAATTGGGATCTGGGGTGCGACGAGCCGCTCGACGGATTCGCGGTCACGAGCCGGCTCGCATACGATGCCGAACGCGGGCGGCTGTGGGTCGTCGGCCAAGCCTCCCGGCGCTAGAACCTCACGTCGATCGAGGAACGCTGGGAGAGAGTCTGCATTCGAGCGTCGTTGAGCGCACGACGCAGACGACAGCGGCGCCGACCGACACACGCCGGTGACGATGGGCGAGCGAATCGCGGACTCAGTTGGACCGCCCGGTTCGCGTTCGCTATGCTCGTTCACGACGGCAGTGGGCGTAGCACCGTGCGGGGACGCGCCGGCACTGCCGCGGTCCGTCGACGCGGCACTCGCCCGGCTGCGGGCCGCGCGCGACGCGTGACCCTCGGCGCGAAAGGGCGCGTTCGGCGCTCTAGGTCCGCTTCGCGTCGCCTTCCCTGCGTCGCATGCGGCGCGCGAGCCGCGAGAACACCTGTCCGTGGTTCAGCAACGCGACGAGCACGCCGCCGCCGACGATGTTGCCGAGGATGGCCGGCACGAGAAACGCGCCTAACATCTCGGCCCACGTCGAGCGGCCGGAGGCGGCCTGGTAAAAGGCTTCGGCCGCGCCTGCGATGGCGTGGCGGAACCCGAACGCGGCGATCGGCGCCGTCGTGAGCCACACGAACAGGATCTGCGCGCCGGTGAACGACGTCGAGGCCACCAGCCACGCCATGAGCGCGACCAGCCACCCGCCGAAAATCGCGCGGTAGAATACGATACCGAACCCGCCGCTGGTCGCGTGCTCGGCGACGTCGTGCAGCGACGTCTGGAGCGGGCCGTCGATCATCGGCGTGTGCGCCGCGAGCAGGGCGAACGCGAGCGCGCCGAGCAGGTTGCCGGGCAGGACGATGCTCCAGAGGCGAACGACGCCGTTGAGCGTCTCCTGGTCTCGGCGCTCCAGCAATGGGAGGAGCGGATCGAGCGTGTTTTCCGTGAACAGCTGGTTGCGCGCGAGCACGACGAAGATGAAGCCGAGCGGGTAGCCCGCTGCGGCGGCTGCGGCGCGGTGCTCCGGGCCGACGAGCGACGCCAGGTACGCCGCCGCGAGCAGGCTGAAGCCGATCATCAATCCGGCCTGGAACGCCGAAAACGCGAGTTCCGTCGTCGACCGCCGCATTTCCTCGTCGGCCGCGACCACCACGTTGTCGTGGATCTCGGCCGCGGACAGGCGCGTGCCCACGGCCGGAGTCTGCGACGACGACGCGTGTTCGCCCGAATCCGACACAGTCGGATCGCGGCGGTCGTCGGTGTCGGCTGGCGGGTGCGGCGGGGCGATCGGTGGCGGCGCGGTCGGCATGACGAGAGTCGGCAGATGGCGTGGGCGCGACCGCGGAACGCCGTCACGTGTCGCGCCCGATGGGAAGACGCGTGCCGCGTCGAGCGCGGTCTCCGGCTTGTAGGCAACGCATTCGGCCGGTATCCTTCGCGCGTTCGAGCCCTCGCCATAAGTACCGAATCGATGCCGACTTACGAGTTTCGCTGCAGCAACGGTCACACGTTCGATCAGATGCACAAGATCAGCGACGCGCCGAGCACGGCGATCTGCCCGATCTGCGGCGCGGTCGCGGAACGCGCGATTTCGGGCGGCGCTGGGCTCGTCTTCAAAGGCAGCGGTTTCTACCTCACCGACTACGGGAAGAACGCGCACCGCACGAGCGGCGGCGCATCGTCGACGAAGGGCGAAGCAGGGGAGTCGGGCGGCAAGGGCGAAAGCTCCGGGACGAAGGACGGCAGCGGGTCGACCGGCAGCGGGTCGACGGGCGGCGGGTCGACGGGCGGCGCGTCAACCGGGGGGGCGACCAGCGGCGGAGGATCGTCGAGCAGCACGGGGGCGAACACGTCGGGGGGCACCTCATCCGGCGGCGGTTCCTCGAGCGGCTCTTCGTCCTCGGGCGGCTCGTCGACGACCTCAGGCGGTACGGGCAGCGCGTCGTGACCGTGCGCGACGCCGACGGCGCGGCCTCGCCGCTCGCCGGCCCCGACGCGATCCGGTCGGCGCTCGTCGCCGCCGCGCGCGCGATCGGCGCGGACGACTCGGTCGACGTCGTCCTCGAACGCCCGCGTGATCCCGCGTTCGGTGACTGGACGACGAATCTCGCGATGACGCTCGCGCGCTCGCTGCGTCGGAAGCCACGCGAGATCGCCGACGCGATCGTCGGGCAGCTCGACCTCGCGGCGGCCGGCGTACGCGCGGTCGAGATTGCGGGCGCCGGGTTCCTCAACTTTCGCCTCGACCCGGCGCTGGTCGCGCGCGGCATCGCGCCCATCCTCGCGCAAGGCGCGAACTACGGCCGAGACGCCGCGTGGGCCGGCGAGCGGGTCGTCGTGGAGTTCGTGTCCGCGAACCCGACCGGGCCACTGCACGTCGGGCACGGGCGCCAGGCCGCGCTCGGCGACGCGGTCAGCGCGCTGCTCGCGTGGTCGGGGTGGGACGTCAGCCGTGAGTTCTACTACAACGACGCCGGCGCGCAGATCGAGAACCTGGCCAAGACCGTGTGGGCGCGCGTCGCGCAACGCGCGGGCGCGACCGCCGAGGTGCCGGAAGGCGGCTACCACGGGGAGTACGTCGCCGAGATCGCGGACGCGTTCGTCGCCGAGCACGGGATGCCGGACCGCGAGGTGCTGTACGAGGGCGCGATTCGGATCGCGGAGGGGCGGAGGCCCGAGCAGGGGCACGTGTTCGAGCAGATGCGCCGGTTCGCGGTGGCCGCGCTCCGCGCCGAGCAGGACCTCGACCTGCGCGCGTTCGGCGTCGCGTTCGACACCTACTACCTCGAGAGTTCGCTCTACGCCGACGGGCGCGTGGACCGCACGGTGCACGCGCTCGTCGAGGCGGGGGCGACGTACGAGCAGGACGGCGCGCTGTTCCTGCGGACCACGGCGTTCGGCGACGACAAGGACCGGGTGATGCGGCGTAGCGCCGGGAAGGGGGGCGAGTACACGTACTTCGTCCCGGACGTCGCGTACCACGTGACCAAGTGGGAGCGCGGCTACGCGCGCGCGGTGAACGTGCAGGGGAGCGACCACCACGGGACGACGGCGCGCGTGCGCGCGGGACTGCAGGCGTTAGGCGCCGGGATCCCGCCCGGCTACCCCGAGTACGTGCTGCACCAGATGGTCACCGTGATGCGCGGCGGGGAGGAGGTGAAGATCTCCAAGCGCGCGGGCAGCTACGTCACGGTGCGCGACCTGATCGACTGGGTCGGGCGCGACGCGGTGCGCTACTTCTACCTCATGCGGAAGGGGGACTCGCACCTCGTGTTCGACGTCGACCTCGCGCGGAGCGAGAGCGACGAGAACCCGGTCTACCGCGTGCAGATGGCGCACGCGCGGATGTCGGGCATCTTCCGCAACGCCGGCCTCGAGGGGCTCGACGTGGACGGCATCCTGGCGACGCCCGTGGAGTACGGTCTGCTCGCTGAGCCCGCGGAGCAGGAGTTGATCACCAAGCTCGTCGACTTCCCGCGCGTGATCGGGCAGGCGGCGGAGTCGCTCGAGCCGCACCGGGTCGCCGCGTACCTGCTCGAGACCGCGAACCTCGCGCACGCGTGGTACCACAAGCACCACGTGTTAGGCGAGGAGCCCGCGCTCACGGCCGCGCGGCTCGCGCTGGCGCGGGCGACGCAGGTCGTGCTGCGCAACGCGCTCACCTTGCTCGGCATCTCGGCGCCGGACCGGATGTGATCCGTCGGTCGCCCCAGCACGGCACCCCCTCTCCAACGCCATGCCCGTACTCGTCGTAGGCTCCGTCGCGCTCGATTCGGTCGAGACCCCGTTCGGCAAGGCCGACGAAGTGCTCGGCGGCTCCGCCACGATGTTCGCGTCGTCGGCGTGCCACTTCGGCCCGGTGCAGTTGGTCGGCGTCGTCGGCAGCGACTACCCGATGCAGAAGCTCGAGCCGCTCCGCGCCCGCGGCGTCGACCTCTCCGGTCTCGAGCAGGCCGATGGCGAGAGCTTTCGCTGGCGCGCGCGCTACCGCCACGACCTCAACTCGGCCGAGACGCTCGAGACGCGCCTTGGCGTGTTCTCGCACTTCAGGCCGCGCATCCCCGACGCGTTCCGCAACGCGCCGTACGTCTTCCTCGGCAACATCGATCCGCGGCTGCAGCTCGACGTGCTCCGCCAGGTCGCACGCCCCAAGCTCGTCGCGTGCGACACGATGAACTTCTGGATCGAGAGCCGCCGCACCGACCTCGTGGCGCTCCTCGGCCACGTCGACCTCATCACGCTCAACGACGCCGAAGCGCGACAGCTGACCGAGGAGTCGAACGTCGTGCGCGCGGCGCGCTGGATCATGGCGCGGGGCCCGAAGCACGTCGTCATCAAGAAGGGCGAGCACGGCGCGTTTCTCTTTTCGGGCGAGTCCGTGTTCTTCGCGCCGGCCTACCCGCTCGAGAGCATCTTCGACCCGACCGGCGCGGGCGATTCGTTCGCGGGCGGGTTCATCGGATGGCTCGCCGCGACCGACGACCTCAGCGACGCCAACCTGCGCCGCGCCGTCGTCTACGGCTCCGCGATGGGCTCCTTCGCGGTCGAGCGGTTCTCGAACGAGCGCACGATCGCCCTCACGCGGGCGGAGATCGACGAGCGCGTCGCCGCCTTCCGCCGGTTGGTCACGTTCGACACGGAGATGCCGGTGTCCGCGCTTCCGGCGGACGCGACCGCGTGACGATGTCGGGCGACGTTCCGCTCGATTACCGCACGGCCGGCGTCGACCTGCACGCGGCGGACGACGCGAAGCACCGCCTCAAGGCGCTCGTCGATTCGACGCGTACGGCCGGGACCCGCGGCGCGTTCGGTGGCTTCGGCGGAATGTTTCGCATGCCGGCGGGCGTGCGCGCGCCGCTGCTCGTCGCGAGCGCGGACGGCGTGGGCACGAAGGTGAAGGTCGCGGTCGACGCGGGCCGCCTCGACACCGTGGGCCACGACCTCGTGAACCACTGTGTCAACGACATCCTCGTGCAGGGTGCGCTGCCGCTGTTCTTCCTCGATTACGTGGCGTTCGGGAAGTTGGAACCGGCGGCCGTCGAGGCGGTGGTCGCCGGCGTCGCCGCCGGATGCCGCGAGAACGGCTGCGCGCTCATCGGCGGCGAGACCGCGGAAATGCCGGGCGTGTACACGCCGCCGGACTTCGACCTCGCAGGGTTCATCGTCGGCGCGGTCGAGGAGGACGCCGTGCTTGGCGCGGACCGCGTCCGGGTAGGTGACGTCGTGGTCGGACTGGAGAGCAGCGGCCTGCACACGAACGGCTATTCGCTCGCGCGCCGCGTCGTGAGTGACCGGCTGCGTCTCGGCGTCGGCGACGTGTTCCCGGGCACGGACGCGTCGGTGGGCGACGTGCTGCTCGCCGTGCACCGCTCGTACCTCGCGGCCGTACGCCCCGTGCTCGGTCGCGTGCACGCGATGGCGCACATCACCGGCGGCGGACTCCCCGGCAACCTCGACCGGTCGCTCCCCGCGGAGTGCGACGCGGTGATCGATACCGGCGCGTGGGAGATCCCGCACCTGTTCCGCGTCCTCGCCGAAGCGGGGGAGATCGCGCGGGACGAGCAGTTCCGAACGTTCAACATGGGGATCGGCCTGTGCGCGCTGGTCGCGCCGGCCGACGTCGACGCCGTCGTCGACGCGGCGGCCCGGGCCGGGGTCGCGGCCCGACCGATCGGACACGTGACCGCCGGCCGGGGGCGCGTCGTCCTGCGCTGAGGGGCCCGGTGAGGGCCTCCTGACCCGCGGCGTGTCATGCAGTGGAGTGCGCGCGCCGCGCGGCTCGATCGCGCCCGCGCCTGTCGAGGTTCCAGGCCTGCGGATTGCTCCGACCCGTGACCCGACCCGTTCACGTTCCATGCATCGCTACTCGTTCGCCGTTCCGCCCACCGCATGGGCAACCGCGCTGGCCGCCGCGTTCGCCGTCCCACACCGCGCCGCCGCGCAGACAGGCGGAGTCGACCCGCGCTGCGGCGCGACCCTCCCGACGACCACCGCCGGCGCCGCGGCGCTGGTGCAGCAGGACGCCTGTCAGAAGTCGATCGACGTCTTCAACTACCTCGCCCCGCAGCTCGGCGCGCTCCTCGGCGGGGGGAGTGCGGAGCTCGGACGCGGCGGAACGTTAGGCGGACTCGGGCACTTCGGCGTCGGTGTCCGCGCCAACGTGGTCGGCGGCGGCCGACTTCCGGACCTCGGAAACGTGCAGCTCAGCTACACCGGCGCGCAGCGCACCAACTTCCAGGTCAACTCGCAAACCCTCGCACTGCCGACCGCCGACGCAGGAATCGGGCTGTTCGGGGGCGTCCCGGTCGGCCTCACGCGGGTTGGCGGACTCGACCTGCTGCTCAGCGGCGCCTACGTCCCGTCGTTCTCCTCGGGGCAGGTGCGCGTGACGCGGACCGGGAGCGCGCTGCAGATCGGCTACGGCGCTCGACTCGGGCTGCTCGAGCGGTCGCGATTCGTGCCCGGAATCGGCGTGACGTACCTGCGCCGCGAGCTGCCGCAAACGTCGATTCTCGCGTCGACGACCGACGGCGGTACGATCGGCGTGTCGGGGGCGCGCGTGTCGACCGACTCGTGGCGGCTCGCCGCCAACCAGCGCGTTTCGCTGCTCGGACTCAGCGCGGGCGTGGGGCAGGACCGGTACGACGCGCGCGCGACGATCGCCGGGAGCGTCGCCGTGAACGTCCCGGGGTACGGCACCGGCGTGTCCAGCTTCTCGCAGGCGTACGCGCAACGCGTGACCCGCACGAACGTCTACGGGGCGGCCAGCCTCCCCGCGGGCGGGATCGCGCAGCTCGTCGCGGAGGTCGGGCGGGTCTCCGGGGGAGGCGACGTCCCGACCTACAACGGGTTCTCGGGCCGTACGCCGACCGACGCGTACACCTACGTCTCGGTCGGGGTGCGCGTGGGCCGGTGACGCGCGCGGGATCGTGACCGACCTGCGCGCCCCGGAGGACGAGCGCCACATGCGCCGCGCGCTGCAGCTCGCGCGGCGCGGGTGGGGCCGCGTCGCGCCCAACCCGCTGGTCGGCGCGCTGATCGTGCGCGACGGTCTGGTCGTCGGCGAGGGGTGGCACGCGGAGTACGGCGGTCCGCACGCCGAGGTTGCCGCGCTGCGCGCGGCTGGCTCCGCGGCGCGTGGCGCGACCGCCTACGTGACGCTCGAACCGTGCAACCACTGGGGACGCACGCCGCCGTGTGTGGATGCGCTGCTCGCGGCGGGCGTCGGGCGCGTGGTGGTGGCGGCGGCCGACCCGCACGCGATTGCCTCCGGGGGCGCCGACCGGCTGCGCGCGGCGGGCGTGGCGGTCGACGTCGGCGTCCTCGCCCACGCGGCGGTCGAGCTCAACGCCGCGTTCTTTCACGACGTCACCGGCGGCGGGCGGCCCTGGATCACGCTCAAGCTCGCAACCTCGATCGACGGCGCGATCGCGGACCACACGCACACGCCGGCGTGGCTCACCGGGGCGGAGTCGCGTCGCGCCGTGCACCGGATGCGTGCGGGGAGCGACGCCATCGCGGTCGGCGTCGGAACCGCGCTCGCCGACGACCCGGCGCTCACGGTGCGCGACGTGCCCGCGCCGCGCGTGGCACCAATGCGCGTGGTCTTCGACCGCGCCGCGCGTCTTCCCCTCGCCGCCGCACTCGTGCGGAGCGCGCGCGAGGTGCGCACCGCGATCGTGTGTTCGGCCGACGCGCCGCTCGAACGCCGCGTCGCCCTCGAACGCGAGGGCGTCAGCGTGATCGTCGCCGGCACGCTCGCGGACGCGTGCGCGGCACTGCGTGCCGGCGGGGTACGCGCGCTCCTGGTGGAAGGGGGAGCCGGGATCGCCGGCGCGCTCTGGGGCGCGGATCTCGTGGACCGCCTGGTTACCTTTCAGGCGCCGGTCGTACTCGGGGCCGGCGCGCTCGGCGCGTTCGCGAGTGCGCCGCCGCGCGCGGCGCGCGGCGCGCACCGGCTGACGGTGGTCCGCCGGCGCGTGCTCGGCGACGATGTCATGACCGCGTATGCCGTGCACGCCGTCCCCACTCGCATGGCCGACGGTTCCGACCCGCTCGCACCCAGTCCCTAACACGCCCGCGCGACGGGCCCGAACCGAACCATGTTCACCGGTCTCGTCGACGACGTCGGCACCATCGCCTCCGTAGACGATACGGAGGCGGGGCGCGAGTTCCGCATCCACACCGCGTACGAGGCCCTCGCCGACGGCGAGAGCGTCGCGTGCGACGGCGTGTGTCTCACCGTGAGGAGTTCGGGGCCGATCGCCGGCGCCGACGGAGACGGCGCGCGCAGCTGGTTCACCGTGGCCGCGGTCGTGACGACGCTCGACCGCACCGCGCTCGGCGCGTGGCGCGAGGGGCGCCGGGTCAATCTCGAGCGCGCGCTGCGCGCGGGCGACCGACTCGGCGGCCACCTCGTGCAGGGGCACGTGGACGGCGTCGGCACCGTCGAACGCGTCGTGCGACGCGGCGACGCGTGGCTCATCGACGTCGCGCTCCCCGCGGGGCTCGACGCGCTCATGGTCCCGCACGGCTCCGTGACGGTCGACGGCGTGAGTCTCACGGTCAACGCGCTGCCCGCGCCCGGCGTGTTGCAGCTATCGATCATCGAGTACACGCACCGCCACACCACGCTCGGGCTCCGCGCGCCGGGTGACCCCGTGCACGTCGAGGGCGACGTCGTCGGGAAGTACGTGCAGCGCCTCGTGGCGCCGTACCTCGCGGCCCGCGCGGCCTAACGCACCCGCTACAGGAGTTCGAGCATGCCCTTCGGGACCATCGAGCAGGCGACCGCCGACCTGCGCGCCGGCAAGTTCATCGTCGTCGCGGACGACGAGGATCGGGAGAACGAGGGCGACCTCATCTGCGCCGCGGAGCTCGTCACGCCCGCGATGGTGAACCAGATGCTCGACGCGAAGGGCATGATCTGCCTCGCGCTGAGCCCGGAACACTGCGCGCGGCTCGACCTCCCGCTGATGACCGAGGACAACACCGAGGCGATGCGGACGGCGTTCACGGTCAGCATCGACGCGGCGCCCCGTTTCGGGGTGACGACGGGGATCTCGGCGTCCGACCGCGCCGCGACGATCCGCGTGGCGGCCGACCCGACGTCGGCGCCGCGCGACCTGCGCCGGCCGGGCCACATCCACCCGCTGCGTGCGCGCGAGGGCGGGGTGCTGCACCGCGTCGGTCACACCGAGGCGGCGGTGGACCTCTGCCGCCTCGCCGGCCTCACGCCGGCGGGCGTGATCTGTGAGGTTCTCAACTCCGACGGCTCGACGGCCAGGCGTCCCGACCTCGAGGCGTACTGTGAGCGGCACGGCATCACGTTCATCACGGTCGCGCAACTCGTCGCGCACCGCCTCAAGCACGAGCGGCTCGTGCACCGCGTGGCCGACGCGCGACTGCCCACCGCGCGCGGGCTCTGGCGCATCGTCGGCTACAAGAACGACGTGGACAACCGCGAGCACGTCGCGCTCGTCCACGGCGACATCGACGCTGCCGTCGCGCGCGGCGACGGGGTGCTCGTCCGCATGCACTCCAAGTGCCTCACGGGCGACGTGTTCCACTCCGACCGATGCGACTGCGGGTGGCAGCTCGAGCGCGCGATGGACATGATCGTCGAGGCGGGCTGCGGCGTGATCGTCTACCTCGACCAGGAAGGGCGGGGGATCGGCCTTCTCAACAAGCTGCGCGCCTACGAGCTGCAGGACCGCGGCGCCGACACGGTCGAGGCGAACGAACGTCTCGGGTTCCAACCCGACCTCCGGAATTACGGGATCGGGTCGCAGATCCTTCTCGATCTCGGGCTGAAGGCGGTGCGCATCATGACCAACAATCCGCGGAAGCTGGTCGGGATCGAAGGGTACGGGCTCACGGTGCTGGAGGGCGTGCGGATCGTCGCGCCGCGGACGGAGGGGAACTCGGCGTACCTCGACACCAAACGGGCCAAGCTCGGGCACCTGCTGGCGTCGTGAGGGGCGCGACACCGACCGGTCACGCTACGTTGTCATCCCGGGCGCGGCGACCGATCGCCGACGCCGACAGGCACTACGCGTCGGCGCTTCGCTCAGCATGACAGCACGGACCGTCCCGCCGCCAGCATGCCGCGCCAGCTTCCCATCGTAGACCCCACGCCCGCCCCCATGCCCGAGTTCGTCGGCACGCCGCGCGGAGACGGCCGCCGCTTCGCGGTGGTCGCCAGCCGCTTCAACGAGACGATCACGCGCGCGCTCGCCGACGGCGCCGTCGACGCGCTCGTCCGCCACGGCACCGCGTTCGACGACGTCGACGTGGTCTGGGTCCCAGGCGCGTGGGAGCTGCCGGCGGCGGTGCGTCGCGTACTTGCGAGCGACCGTTACGCCGCGGTGGTTGCCGTCGGCGCGGTCGTCCGCGGCGACACGCCGCACTTCGACATCGTCGCGGGCGAGGCCGCGCGCGGGCTCGCGGACGCGTCGGCCGAGGCCGACGTGCCGGTCGCGCTCGGGCTGCTGACCACCGACAACATGGCGCAGGCCGAGGCACGTGCCGGCGGCGAGCACGGCAACAAGGGGTGGGACGCGGCGCTCGCCGCGCTCGAGATGGCCGACCTGTTCGCCATGCTCGACGCGGCTGCGGAAGCGGAAGACGAGTTCGACGGCGCGCCGTCGGACGGCTGATGGCCCGCGTCGAGAGCCGCGCGCGCGCCCGCGCGCTGCAGGCGCTGTACGCGTGGGACGTGCGCGGCGAGGAAGGGCTCGAGCGCGTCGCGCAAAACGTGTGGGACGACCTGGGCGTAGGCCCGGAAGAGCGCAAGCTCGCCGCGCGGATCGTCGGCGAGATCGTGCGCGACCGCGGCGACGTCGACGCGCAGCTCGCGGCGGTGACGACCAATTGGCGCCTGGAACGACTCGGGACGATCGAGCGCTGCGTGCTGCGCCTCGCCGCCGCGGAGCTGCGCCTCGACGATGCGCCGCCGAAGGTCGTGATCCAGGAGGCGGTGCGCCTCGCCGAGCGCTACGGAAGCGCGCAGAGCGCTCGCTTCGTGAACGGTGTCGTCGACGCGCTCGCGCGCCGGCTCGGCCGGCTCTGACGCCCGCGGCGGTCCCGCGGTCGTCGCGTGCGCATTCTCGTCGTCAACTGGCAGGATCGTGAGGCGCCGCTCGCCGGCGGCGCGGAGATCCACCTGCACGAGATCTTCGGCCGGCTCGCCGCGGCGGGGCACGAGGTGACGCTCCTGTGCGGCGGGTGGCCCGGCTGCCCGCCGCGCGCGACCCTCGACGGCATCGCCGTGCACCGCGCGGGGACGCGCTACACCTTTCCGTTCGTCGCACGTCGCTACTATCGAGAGCACCTCGCGCGGTTGGACGCCGACGTCCTCGTGGAGGACATCAACAAGGTGCCGCTGCACACGGCGCGCTGGGGCGCGCGGCGCTCGGTCGCGCTCGTGCCGCATCTGTTCGGCGGGACGGTGTTTCGCGAGGCGCCGCCGCCCGTCGCGGCCGCGGTCTGGCTCGCCGAGCGACCGCTCGCGCGCGCGTACCGGGACGTGCCCTTCGAAGCGATCTCCGAGAGCACGGCGGACGACCTCGTCGCGCGCGGCATCCCGCGCGCGCGCGTGCGCGTGATCTACCCCGGGATCGACGCGCGCGCATACACGCCCGACGCGAGCGTCCGGGCGGCCGAGCCGGTGTTCGCATACCTCGGCCGACTCAAGCGCTACAAGGGAGTCGACCTCGTCGTGCGCGCGTTCGCGCGGGTGGCCGACCCGCGCGCGCGTCTCGAAATCGCGGGCGTCGGCGACTATCGCCCGGCGCTCGAGCGGCTCGTCGACTCTCTTGCCCTCGGCGCGCGCGTGCGGTTTCTTGGGCGGGTCAGCGAATCCGAGAAGCTCGCGCTGCTTCGGCGCGCTTGGGCACTCGTCTTCGCGTCGCCAAAGGAGGGGTGGGGGATCACGAACCTCGAAGCCGCCGCGTGCGCCACGCCAGTGGTCGCGTCAGACGCGCCCGGATTGCGGGAGAGCGTTCGTGACGGGGAGACCGGCTTCCTGGTGCGCCACGGCGACGTGGGCGCTATTGCCGAACGCCTCGACGCCCTCGCCGCGCGGCCCGCACTCGTCGCAGAAATGGGTGCGAGCGCCCGCCACTTCGCGGAGTCGTTCACCTGGGAGCGGGCCGCGGTCCAGACCGCGGCACACCTGGCCGAGGTCGTAGCGACCCCGCGCGGCGCGCGCGCGGGGGGTGGCGCGCGGTGAGCCCGGGACGCGCGCCGTTCACGGTCGGGCAGCTGGCCGAGCGGCTGAGCGACTCGACGCCGGTCGAGCAGCTCGGGGCGGGGGTGGGGCTCTCGCGTCCCGTGCCCGGGCCCGAGGCGTCGAGCCCGGGACTGGTGCTCGCCGGCTACGTCGACCGCTTCGCGCACGAGCGGGTGCAGGTGTTCGGCGAGACCGAGATCACCTATCTCATGTCGCTCGACCGCGACACGCGCGAACGGAATCTCGAGCGGTTCTTCTCGTTCCCGATTCCGTGCGTGTTCATCACGAAGGGCCTCCAACCGCCGGACCCGCTGCTCGCGTTGGCCGAGCGCGCGAACGTGGCCGTGTTCCGGACCACGATCAAGACCGCCGAGTTCTACGAGCAGATCAAGCCGCTGCTCGCGGACGAGTTCGCGCCGACGGCGACGCTCCACGGCTCGCTCGCCGACGTCTACGGCGTCGGGCTGTTCTTCACCGGCATGAGCGGCATCGGCAAGAGCGAGTGCGTACTCGACCTCGTCGAGCGCGGCCACCGACTCGTGGCCGACGATCTGCTCATCGTGAAGCGGCGCGGCGCGGACGTCCTGATCGGGCGCGGCCACGAGTTGCAGCGGCACCACATGGAGATTCGCGGGATCGGTCTCATCGACATCCCGGCGATCTTCGGCATTCGGGCCGTGCGCCAGCAGAAGCGCGTCGAGGTGTGCGTACACCTCGAGCCGTGGGACCAGGAAGCCGTCGTCGACCGCACGGGGCTCGATGGCGAGACGCACGACATCCTCGGCGTGGCGCTGCCGCGCATCCGGGTGCCGCTCAACCCGGGGAAGAACATCACCGTCATCGCCGAGGTGATCGCGATGAACCACCTGCTGCGCTACAGCACCGGCGTCGACCCCGCCGAGGCGTTCAACGAGCGGCTGATCGGTCGCATGCGCGCGCAGGCCGCCGCGCGCGAGCAGACCCGCACCGGCGCGCCCGTCAACGGCGCGCGGCGCGACCGGACGATCGACATCCAGCGTTACCTGCGCGACGACGATGAATAACGAACCGGCTGCGAATATGCAGAGCGTGGCCGGCTCCGGCGAGGCCGCGGTGCTCGACGCGCCACGCCGGCCGGTCGCGCTCATCGCCGCGCACGGCGACCTCGCGACGGGCCTGCGGTCGGCCGTCGAGCAGATTACCGGGCGCGGCGCGCTGCTCGACGTGCTGAGCAACCGCGACCTGGGAGGGGCCGACATCGAACGCGCGATCCGCGAGAAGCTCGACGCCGCGGCCGCGTTCGTCATCTTCACCGACCTGCCGGCCGGCAGCTGCGCGATGGCCGCGCGCCGCGTACAACGCGACCGCCCCGACGTCACGGTCGTCACGGGGACGAACCTCGGCACGCTGCTCGACTTCGTGTGTGCGGCCGACGGCGGGTGCGACGGCGACGTGCAGACGCCCGACGGGGCGCGGGCCGCCGCGGCGCGCGCCGTCTCGCGCGGACAGGTCGCGCTCACCTCGCTCCCGGGCGCGCCACGTGCCGGTTGAGCTGTACCGGATCGACGACCGGCTGATCCACGGGCAGGTCGTGCTCGGGTGGGCCCGCCCGCTCGACGTTCAGCTCATCGTGGTCGTCGACGACGAGCTGGCCGTGAGCGAGTGGGAGCAGGAGCTCTACCGCATGGCGGTGCCTCCCGAGATGGACGTCCGGTTCGCGTCGGTGGACGACGCGGCGCGCATGCACGCGGGGCTCGTCGCCGGGCGCGCGCGCGCCATCGTGCTCGCCGGCGACGTCACGACGATGCGCCGGTTCGTCGACGCGGTGCGCGCGAGTGGCACCGCGGCCAAGATCTCCGGCGTGAACGTCGGCGGCGTACACCACCGCGCCGGTCGCGTCCAGCGCATGCGCTACGTGTTCCTCACGCCCGACGAGGAGGCGGCGCTCCGCGCGCTCGCCGCGTCGGGCGTGCAGGTGACCGCGCAGGACGTACCCGCGGCGAAGCCGGTGACCCTGTTCGACGTGCTCGCGGGGCGCGTGGATGTTTGAGCCGGGGACGGCCCTCACGGCGCTAGAAAAGCTGCGACTCGCGAACTTCGACGTCCTTCGTTTCGCGCTCCTCGGCGCGGTGCTCGGGCTCGACGTGGTCAGCTTTCCGCAGGCGATGATATCGCGCCCGCTCGTCGCCGCGACGCTCGCCGGCGCGGTCGTGGGCGAGCCCGGGCGCGGTCTGCTCGTCGGTGCGGTGCTCGAACTCGTGGCACTCGAGACGCTGCCGGTGGGCGCGTCGCGCTACCCCGAGTGGGGATCGGCCGCGGTGGTCGGCGGCGCGCTCTACGCACTGCATCCCGAAGGCGCGGCGGGCGCACTCGTGCTCGCCGTCACGTGCGCGCTCGCGACCGCCTGGGTCGGCGGCGAGTCGATGATCCTGCTCCGGCGCATCAACGGCCAGTTCGCGCGCGCGCAGGCCCCGGCGCTTCAGACCGGGTCGCGGCGGACGGTGTCGCGTCTGCAGTTCGCGGGGCTCGGCTTCGACCTGCTGCGCGGGTTCGCGCTCACGGTGCTTGCGCTGCAGCTCTCGCTCCCGCTGCTCGCGACGGCGGTCGGGCATTGGGGTGCGGACGCGCGGCTGTCGCGCGCCGTGGTGGTGAGCGTGGCCGCAACCGTGGCGGGCAGCGCCGTCTGGAAGCTGTTCCACCTCGTACCGCGCGCACGACTCCTGTTCGCCGCCGGGATCGCGGCCGGCCTTCTGCGGCTCGCCCTGCAGTGAGCGGCGCCGCGCTGCCGCTCGGCGCGGCGCCCGGCACGACGTCCGGCGCGGTGGTGCCGTTCGCGACCCGGGCGCTGATGCTCGTCCGGCTGTTCGCGATCCAGGCGTCGTGGAACTACGAGCTGCTGCTCGGGACCGGCGTCGGCTACGCCGTCGAGCCCGCACTCGCGCTGCTGCCCGGCGGGCGAGGGGGCGCCGCGTACCGGGAGGCGCTCGCGCGCGAGAGCGCGTATTTCAACGCGCACCCGTACCTCGCCGCGCTCGCCGTGGGCGCCCTCGCGCGCGCGGAGCTCGACGGCGAGCCGGCCGTGCGGATCGAGCGGTTCCGCACCGCGCTCTGCGGCCCGTTAGGCAGCGTCGGCGACCGGCTGGTCTGGGCGGCGTGGCTGCCGTTCTGCTCGGCCGTCGGGCTGCTGCTGTTCGGCGCCGGCGCGTCGCCGCTCGTGACCGTGGGCGGCTTCCTGCTCCTGTACAACGCCGGGCACGTCGCGCTCCGTGTGTGGGGGCTGCGGACCGGCCTCGCGCGCGGGCTGCGGGTGGCGCAGGGGCTCGCGCATCCGCTGTTCCGCCAGGGGCCCGAACGGCTGTCGCAGGCCGCCGCGCTGGTCGGGGGGGCGGCGCTGCCGCTCGCCCTCGACCGCGCGATCGGGCCGGGGCGTACGCTGCTCGGCGCGGCGCTCGTCGTGATCGTCGTCGCGGCCGTCGTGCTCGCACGGTTGCACGGCCGCCTCGACGGATGGCGCCTCGCGCTCACGCTCCTCGCCATCTTTACGCTCTACGGCCTCCTTCGCTGACCAGCGCCGTGCCGCCTGCCACCCCCGGTCGCCCAGTACCCACGCCCATGCCGACGGTCGAACGGCCAGTCCAGATCCAGAACAAGCACGGCCTGCACGCCCGACCTGCGGCCGAGATGGTGAAGGCCGCGTCGCGGTTCCAGAGCGACGTGACCATCACGCGCGACGACATGGAGGTCAACGGCAAGAGCATCATGGGAGTGATGATGCTCGCCGCCGAGTGCGGCGCGACGATCGTGCTGAGGGCGACGGGGCCCGACGCGGACGCGGCGGTCGCCGCGCTCGAAGCGCTCGTCGACGGCAAGTTCGGGGAGCGGTAGGACCGTGCGGCTGCAACTCGCGGGGATCGCCGCGTCGCCGGGGATCGTCGTGGGGCCCGTGCACCTCCTGCGCTGGGAGGTGCCCGACGTGCCCCAGCGGATCGTCGCCGACGACATGATCCCCGCGGAGTTGGCGCGGCTCCGCGCCGCGATCGCCGGCGCGGCCGACCGGCTCGAGCTCGTCCGCGCGCGCGCCGAGCGCCAGGCCGGGCCCGACGAGGCCGCGATCTTCGACGTGCAGCTCTCGATCCTCCGCGACGAGGCGCTCGTCGACCAGATGGAGACGCTGGTGCGCCAGAACCTCGGCGCCGAGAAGGCGGTCGACCTGGCGATGCTCGAGTGGCGCCAGCAGTTCGCGAAGCATCCGCACGCGATGCTCCGCGAGCGCGTCGGCGACCTGACGGACGTGCAGATCCGCCTCCTATCGCTGCTGCTCGACCTGCCCGACTACGACCCGATCTCGGTGCCCAAGGGCGCGGGGGCGATCCTCGTCACGCACGACCTGACGCCGTCGCTGACGGTCCAGCTCGACCGCGAGGCGATCTCCGCGATCGCCACCGACGCCGGGACGAACACGTCGCACATCGCGATCCTCGCGCGGTCGTTAGGCCTGCCCGCCGTGGTCGGCCTGCGCGACGCGACGTCGCGGCTCCGCGGTGGCGAGCGCGCGGTGCTCGACGGGGCGGCGGGCACGCTCGCGCTCGACCCCGACGCGACGGAACTCGCGGCGTATGCGGCGCGCGCGCAGCTCGAAGTGCAGGAGACGGCCGAGTTGCGCCAGCTCTCCGCGCTGGACGCGGTCACGCGCGACGACGTGTGCGTGACGCTGCGCGCCAACGTCGATCTGCCGGAGGAGGCCGACGCGGCGGCGACGAGTGGGGCGGACGGGGTCGGGCTGCTGCGCACCGAATTCCTCGTCGTCGGTCGGGCGACGATGCCCGACGAGGACGAGCAGTACCGGGCCTACGCGCGCGTGGTCGACGCGTTCCGCGGCCGCCCGGTGGTGATCCGGACCTTCGACATCGGCGGCGACAAGCTGCCGGTCGGCGGATTCCCGGCCGAGCCCAACCCGTTCCTGGGCTGGCGCGCGATCCGGATGTGTCTCGACCAGCCCGAACTGTTCAAGGGCCAGCTGCGCGCGCTCCTGCGCGCCGCGACCCACGGGGACGTGCGCATCATGCTCCCGCTCGTGGTGAGCGTGGACGAGGTGCGCGCCGCACGGGCGCTCATGGGCGAAGCCGCCGCGGAGCTGCGCGCGCGCGGCGCGTCGTTTCGCGACGACGTGCCGCTCGGCGTCATGATCGAGACGCCGGCCGCCGCGTTGGCCGCCGAGTCGTTCGTAGGCGAGGTCGCGTTCTTCTCGATCGGCACCAACGACCTCGTGCAGTACACGCTCGCCGTGGACCGCGGGAATGCGCAGCTCGCGCCGCGGTTCACGCCGCTGCACCCTTCCGTACTCCGCCTCCTCCGCCACGTCGTGCAGGTCGGGGCGGACCACGGCCTCGACGTGTGCGTGTGCGGTGAGATGGCGTCTCAGCCCCTCATGGCCTACGCGCTGCTCGGGCTCGGCCTGCGGCAGCTCTCGGTGGGACCGCGCAACGTCGCGGTGGTGAAGCGCATCGTGCGCGGCGTGCATGCCTCCCGCGCGACCGCCGCCGCGGAGCGGGCGCTGAACTCCGCCACGGCGCGCGAAGCCGAGGTGATCCTTCACGCCGCGCTCGACGCCGAACTCGGGCGCAGCACCGGCGCTTCGGGATTGACGAACGCCGCCGGTTGACGCAGCCGGTGCGCGGGCGTTCCTTTCATCCGTCTATCCGGATGAAAGGAAATCATCAACGTGGATGTCCTCGACTCGCTCGCCGCGCTCGCCGACCCCGTCCGGGGGCGGCTCTTGCTCGCGCTCGAACGGCACGAGCTCGCGGTCGGTGAGCTCGCGGCCACGCTCCAGCTGCCGCAGAGCACGGTCAGCCGGCATCTGAAGACGCTGGTCGACGCTGGGTGGGTCGCGGCGCGCGCCGACGGTCCGAGCCGCCGATACCACATCGCCGACGTGGGCCGGAAGTCGTCGACGGGCGCGCTCTGGGCCGCCGTACGCGACCCGCTCGCGGCGCTACCGGCCGCGCCGCACGACGCGGAACGGTTGCGCGCGGTGCTGGCGGAGCGGCGGTCGGCCACGCGGGCCTTCTTCTCGTCGACGGCCGAGGCCTGGGACCGGTTGCGGGTGGAGCTGTTCGGGGCACGGGCCGACCTGCTCGCGCTTCTCGCGCTGCTCGACGACGAGATGGTCCTCGGCGACCTCGGCTGTGGGACCGGAGCCGTAGCGGACGTGCTCGCGCCGTTCGTCGGACGCGTGATCGCGGTCGACCACTCGCGCGAGATGCTCGCGGTCGCCCGCCGGCGCCTGGACGGGCGCGCGAACGTCGAGTTGCGCGAGGGCGATCTCGAGGCCCTTCCGATCGGCGACGGCGAGCTCGACGCCGCGCTGCTCGTACTCACGTTGCACCACCTGCCCGACCCGCTCGCCGTGTTCGAACAGGCGGCGCGCGCGCTTCGCCCGCGTGGCCGCCTCGTCGTGATCGACATGGCCCCACACGACCGCGAACGCTATCGCCAGGAAATGGGCCACGTTTGGCTCGGCTTCGGCGAGGCACAACTCGCGGAGTGGCTCGCCGAAGCCGGATTCGGCGCGCTTCGCTACACCCCGCTCCCGGTCGACCCGGCCGCACGCGGGCCCCAACTCGTCGCGGCCACGGCCCGGCGATCGGCCGCGCGCCCCGCCGCGCGCGTTCCGTCCATCGACGCTCCACTCGCCAGCCACTCAACCCCGCGTACCGTATGACACCGCCGAGTTCGGTCGCCGACGCCCCCGCGTCGCGCGGCACCACGACCAAGGAGTACGACGCCGCGCCCGCGACCGCGTCGCCCAACGGCACGCCGGATCGCCCGCCGTTCAAGGTGCGCGACCTCGCGCAGGCCGAGCTCGGACGCAAGGAAATCCGGCTCGCCGAGCAGGAGATGCCCGGCCTCATGGCGATGCGCGCGCGCTACTCGGCGAGCAAGCCGCTCACCGGCGCGCGCATCATGGGCTCGCTCCACATGACCGTGCAGACCGCCGTGCTGATCGAGACCCTCGTCGATCTCGGCGCCGACGTCCGCTGGGTGTCGTGCAACATCTTCTCGACCCAGGACCACGCGGCGGCGGCTGTCGCCGTCGGACGCGACGGCACGGTGGAGGAGCCGCGCGGAATCCCGGTGTTCGCGTGGAAGGGTGAGACGCTCGAGGAGTACTGGTGGTGCACCGAACAGGCGCTCACGTGGCCGGACGGCGCGGGCCCCAACATGTTGCTCGATGACGGTGGCGACGCGACGCTGCTCATTCACCGCGGCGCGGACTACGAGGCCGCGGGCGCGGTACCGGCGTTCGACGCTGACAAGGACCCCGAGGAGTGGGGCGTGATCCTCGACCTGCTGCGCCAGGAGCAGCAGCGGAACCCCGGCCGCTGGACGAAGGTCGCCGCCGCGATCAAGGGCGTGACCGAGGAGACGACGACGGGCGTGCACCGCCTGTACGAGATGCAGAAGGCGGGCACGCTCCGCTTCCCGGCGATCAACGTCAACGACTCGGTCACCAAGTCCAAGTTCGACAACCTGTACGGCTGCCGCCACTCGATCATCGACGGTCTGAACCGCGCGACCGACGTGATGCTCGCGGGCAAGGTCGCGGTGGTTTGCGGTTATGGCGACGTCGGCAAGGGGTGCGCGCAGGCGCTCCGCGGGCAGGGCGCGCGCGTCATCGTCACCGAGATCGATCCGATCTGCGCGCTGCAGGCGGCGATGGAGGGGTACCAGGTCCTCACGCTCGAAGACGTGATCGGCACGGCCGACCTCTTCATCACCGCCACCGGCAACTACGGCATCATCGACGCGCAGCACATGGCGCGCATGAAGGACAAGGCCATCGTGGCCAACATCGGCCACTTTGACAACGAGATCGACATGGCCGGGCTCAAGAAGATGCCGGGCGTACAGCGCGTGAACATCAAGCCGCAGTACGACGAGTACGTGTTCCCCGACGGCCACTCGGTGCTCATCCTCGCCGAAGGCCGCCTCATGAACCTCGGCTGCGCGACCGGGCACCCGAGCTTCGTGATGTCGTGCTCGTTCACCAACCAGGTGGCCGCGCAGATCGAGCTGTTTGGCCACACCGAGCGTTACGCGAAAGAAGTGTACGTGCTGCCGAAGCACCTCGACGAGGAGGTCGCGCGTCTGCACCTCGACAAGCTCGGCGTGAAGCTGACCGAGCTGACGCCGGCGCAGGCCGAGTACATCGGGGTGCCCGAGCACGGCCCGTACAAGCCCGCCCACTACCGCTACTAATCCACGCCAGGGACCCCCGCCTCATGTCCACGACGCTCATGCCCGACGCCCTGGCGTCGGCGCCCGCCGCGGCGCCGGCCGGCACGCGCCACCTGTTCACCTCGGAGTCGGTCACCGAGGGGCATCCCGACAAGATCGCCGACCAAATCTCCGACGCGGTGCTCGACGCGATCCTGCACCTCGACCCCGCGGGCCGTGTGGCGTGCGAGACGCTCGTCACGACGGGCCTCGCGGTGATCGCCGGCGAGATCACCACGCACGCGTGGGTCGACCTGCCGAAGCTCGTGCGCGACACGATCCAGCGCATCGGCTACGACGACGCGACGTACGGCTTCGACAGCAAGACGTGCGCGGTGATGAGCACGATCGATAAGCAGAGCGCCGACATCGCGCAGGGCGTCGACACGGGCGGCGCCGGCGACCAGGGGATGATGTTCGGCTACGCGACCGACGAGACGGCGGAGCTGATGCCGCTGCCGATCCTCCTCTCGCACCGTCTCACGCAGCGCCTGTCGGAGCTGCGGAAGAACAAGACGCTTCCCTGGCTGCGCCCCGACGGCAAGGCGCAGGTGAGCGTGGCGTACGAGGGCGACCGCCCGGTGTCGGTCGAGACCGTCGTGGTCTCGACGCAGCACGCCGAAGACATCTCGGCGGACGACCTGCGCGCGGCGATCATCGAGCACGTGATCGAGCCGGTGATCCCGGACTCGCTCCGCAGCCCCAACATCGCCTACCACATCAACCCGACCGGGCGTTTCGTGGTCGGCGGACCGATGGGCGACGCGGGGCTCACCGGACGCAAGATCATCGTCGACACGTACGGCGGGATGGGGCGCCACGGCGGCGGCGCGTTCAGCGGCAAGGACCCGTCGAAGGTGGACCGTTCGGCGGCGTACGCGGCCCGCTGGGTCGCGAAGAACGTCGTCGCGGCCGGGCTGGCGCGCCGCTGCGAGGTCCAGCTCGCGTACGCGATCGGGGTCCGCGAGCCGGTCTCGATCATGGTGAGCACGTTCGGCACCGGGACGGTGTCGGACGACGCGATCGTGCGTGCGGTGCGCGAGGTGTTCGATCTCACGCCCAAGGGGATCACCGAGGCGCTCGCGCTCCGGACGCCGATCTACTCGCCGACCGCGGCGTACGGACACTTCGGGCGCGCGCCGCAGGCGGTCACGCACACGGCGACTCGCGACGGGAAGGAGTTGGTCCAAACCAACCCGGGCTTCACCTGGGAAGGCACGGACCGGGCGGAACAGCTCGCCGCGGTCGCGCGCCGGAGCTGATCCGCGGTCGGCGGCGGGCGGCCCGCGCGGCGCCCGGTTGACACCGCGCGGGCCGCCGACGAACCTCCGGGGTACCTCGTGCGGCGCGGCGGGATCGGTCGCCGCGCCGGACGGAAACGCCCCACGTTTCCGTCGCGCGAGGCCCGTCCGTTGCGCCGGAGTGTTCATCGATGGTCGAAGTCGCAATCTCCCGCCTCGGGCTCGATAGCTCGACGAACAGCTACGTCGTCATCCTGCAGGAGAAGAACGGACGGCGCGTGCTGCCCATCTGGATCGGGCACCCCGAGGCCGAATCGATCGCCATGCACCTGAACGGTGCCAAACGCGAACGGCCGCTCACCCACGACCTTTGCAAATCGCTCGTCGTCGGACTCGGCGGGACGCTGCAGCGCGTCCAGATCACCAAGGTGCAGCAACGGACGTACTTCGCCGAGCTGCACCTGCAGGGCCCGACCGGCGCCGTGCGAGTCGACGCGCGCCCGTCTGACTCGATCGCGATCGCCGTCCGACTTGGCGCACCCATCTACGCGCCCGAGGGCCTGCTGACCACGCTGGCCGAGCGCGACGAGGACGACGACTCGCAGGGGTATGCCTCGCCGCCGGCCGTGCCGCGTGCGGCGCGCGAGCCGGACGCCCTGAGCGCCGAGCAGCTGAAAGCGCACCTCGAGAACATGCGTCCCGAAGATTTTGGGAAGTTCGGGCTGTAGGGCGGCGGTGCGCGCCACATGGGCCGCGTGGCCGGCGGCGACGCTCGCATTCGCGGGCGCCGCGTCCGTTCCGGCGCGGGCCGCGGCACAGAACGCGCTCGACTCGGCCAGCGTCGACCGCCCGGCCGTGTTGCCGAACGGCACGCGGCGGGTGCGCGGGCGCGTGGTCACGCCCCGCGACAGCGCGATGCAGCCGGTGCCTGGCACCTGGGTCACGCTCCACCGGGTCGCGTCCGACGCCGCGGGCCCGCTCGACTCCGTGCGCACCGGGGCGGACGGAACGTTCGCGTTCACGTACCGTCCCACGGGCGTCGCCAGCGCGATCTACTTCGTCTCGGTCCAGTACGGAGGCATCGCGTACTTCTCGGCGCCACTGCGCGATGCCGTCGTCACTGGGGAGAAGGCCGAGGTCACCGTATTCGACACGACCTCGGCGCGCGTACCCGTCACCGTGCGCGGGCGTCACGTCGCGATCGGGCGGGCAACGCCGGACGGCGCGCGCGACGTGCTGGACGTGTACGAGTTGTCGAACGACGGTCCTCGAACCGGCGTACCGTCGGCCACGTCGTCGGCCGGGGTGTGGTCGGCTCCGCTCCCCGCCGGCGCGACCGCGTTTGCCGTGCGCCCGAGCGCCGACGTACCGCCTGACGGCATGTCCCTGACGAACGGACGGGCGGTGTTGCGCGCGCCGCTCGCCCCCGGGCTCAAGCAGGTGGCATTCTCGTATCGGATCCCGGCCGCGCGTTTCCCGATGTCGGTCCCGGTCGACGCGCCGACGTCGGTGCTCGAAGTACTCATTGAGGACCCGCGCGGGATCGCGACGGGCGGAACGCTCGTGCAGGCAGCACCGGCGGCGGTCGAAGGGCACACGTTTCACCGCTATCTCGCGCAGGACGTGCCCGCGGGCACGCCGGTGACGGTCGACGTCCCCACCACGCCGGGGAACGTGTGGCCGACGTGGGCGGTCCCCGCGCTCATCGCGAGCGTCGGCGGGGCTATGACGGTCGGACTGCTTGCCGCGTACCGGCGTCGCGCCGCGTCGCGCCCCACGGAAACGATAGGGCGTCCCGCTGGCACGGCCGCGCCACAGACGGCCGACGCGCTGCTCGCCGAACTCGCGGCGCTCGATGACGCACACTCGGCGCGGGCGGCCGCAGGATCGGAAACGTCCGACGCCGAGGCGGAGGCGTACGCGCGTGCGCGCGAGCGGTTGAAGCGCCAGCTGGCGGAGCAACTCGAGGGCTCCGCGGCCGCCGTGTGAGATCGACGGCGCCGCGGCGCGTGGGGGCGCGCAAGCCGGGGTAGCTTTCGCAGATGGCCCTTGCCGCGACCGACGCCGTCGTGCTACACGCGCAGCTCTACTCCGAGAGTTCGCGCATCCTGCGGCTCGCGACGCGCGCGCACGGCGTCGTGTCGGTGATGGCGAAGGGCGCGCGTAAGACACAACGCCGCTTCGGGTCGGCCGTCGATCTGTTTGCCCAGGGCGAGGCGGCGTACTACGCGAAGTCCGGCCGCGACCTGCACACGCTCGCCGCGTTCGACGTGACGCGTGCGCGGGTCGCGCTCGGCCATGACCTCGATCGGTTCACGACCGCGGCGGTGATCGCGGAACTCGTGCTGCGCTTCGGGCGCGACGAGCCCGATCCGGCGTGGTACGACGCGCTCGTCGCCGCACTCGACGCGATCGAGACCGTGCCGGCGGGACTCGCGCGCGAGGCCGGGCTCGCCGGCGCGTGGGCGTTGGTCGGCGCGTTAGGCTTCACGCCGTCGCTCGACGCCTGCGCCCGGTGCGGGCGCGAGCTGGACGCCGACGCGGCGGCGCGGTTCAGCCAGCCGTTGGGCGGTGCGCTCTGCGACGGCTGCGCGCGACTCGGCGGGACCACGCGCACGCTGCCGGTCGCCGCGCGCGCGTCGCTCCGCGTGTGGCTCGGCGCGGACCCGCACGACATCGCCGGCGCGACGCTGGTGCGCGAGATCGTACCCATGGACGGCGCGACGGTGCGGGCGCACCAGCGGTTGCTGCGCGAGTTCCTTCGCGAGCACCTGACGGACGGGCGCCCGCTCCGGGCATTCGAGGTGTGGGAAGGTGCCGCGCTCGCGGGCGGCGCTCAGGGCGGTCGCGCGTAGCGGAGCTCGTCGAGCGCGGGACGATACGGCGGGTCCGCGCGGCAGCACGCGAGTAGCTTCAAAGATGGGTTCGCCGCGTCGGCGATGCCCAGCGTCGTTTCGGCATCCACACCGGCGAAACCGGCAGGGCCGCCACGCGAGAGCGCGCCATGATGTCCTACAGGCGGGGCACTCGCGTTGCTCTACACTGGGGCGTCCCGCGCGCGGGTCGAGCAGCGCCGTCGGCGCGCCCCCGCGAGCCGTTACTCTCTCACGTTCAACGCCCGACCCAGATGATCAATCCGGACCGGCTGACCATAAACTCCTCCAACGCGCTCAACGAGGCCGTGTCCCTCGCCCGGCGCGCCGGCAACCCGCTCGTCTACGACCTGCACCTGCTCCTCGCCCTGCTCGCGCAGGACGAGGGCATCGTCACGCCCATCCTCCAGAAGCTGGGCGTCGACACCACCGATTTCCGCCAGAAGGCCGAGCGCGAGGCCGGACGCTACGCGAAGCAGAGCGACGCGCAGCCGACCGTCAGCCGCGAGCTGAGCCAGGTGACCGATCGCGCCGACGAGGAGGCACGCAAGCTCGGTGACGAGTACGTCTCGACCGAGCACCTCCTCATCGCGCTCTCCGACGTGAAGGGGACGGAGAGCTACGCGTTGCTCCGCGGCGTGGGCGCGACCCGCGACCGCGTGCTCGAGGCGCTCAAGGCCGTGCGCGGCACGCACAAGGTCACGGACCAGAACCCCGAGGAGAAGTACCAGTCGCTCCAGCGCTTCTCGACCGACATGACCGAGCGCGCGCGCCGCGGCAAGCTCGACCCAGTCATTGGCCGGGACGAGGAGATCCGCCGCGTGGTGCAGGTGCTCTCGCGCCGTACGAAGAACAACCCCGTGCTCATCGGCGAGCCCGGCGTCGGCAAGACGGCGATCGTCGAGGGGCTCGCGCAGCGCATCGTGAACGGCGACGTGCCGGAGTCGCTTCGCGACAAGACGCTCATCTCGCTCGACATCGGCGCCATGCTCGCCGGCGCGAAGTACCGCGGCGAGTTCGAGGAGCGCCTCAAGGCGGTGCTCAAGGAGATCACCGACGCCGAGGGGCGGTTCATCGTCTTCATCGACGAGTTGCACACGATCGTCGGGGCGGGGAAGACGGAAGGCTCGCCTGACGCGGGCAACATGCTCAAGCCCGCGCTCGCGCGCGGCGAACTCCGCGTCGTGGGCGCGACCACGCTCGACGAGTACCGGAAGTACATCGAGAAGGACGCCGCGCTCGAGCGCCGCTTCCAGCCGGTGTACGTCGGCGAACCGACGGTCGAGAGCACGATCGCGATCCTGCGCGGGCTCAAGGAGCGCTACGAGGCGCACCACGGCATCCGGATCACCGACGGCGCGGTAGTCGCGGCGGCGACGCTGTCGCAGCGCTACATCGGCGACCGCTTCCTCCCTGACAAGGCGATTGACCTCCTCGACGAGGCGTCGTCGCGCCTGCGCATCGAGATCGACTCCATGCCGCAGGAGATCGACGAGGTCGAGCGCCGCATCGTGCAGCTGCAGATCGAGCAGGCCGCGCTGAAGAAGGAGACGGACGCGTCGTCGAAGGAGCGCCTCCAGAACCTCGAGCGCGAGTTGGCCGACCTGCGCGAGCGGTCGTCGGCGATGAAGGCGCAGTGGCAGCAGGAGAAGCAGACGTTAGGCGCGGTCGGCACCATCAAGCAGGAGATCGACACGGCGCGCATCGCGGCGGAGCAGGCCACGCGCGCGGGCGACCTCGCCAAGGCGGCGGAGATCACCTACGGCCGGATTCCCGAGCTGGAGCGCAAGATGAAGGACGCCGAGCAGAAGCTCGCGTCCCACAACGGGCGCCCGCAGTTCCTGAAAGAGGAGGTCACCGCGGACGACATCGCCGAAGTCGTGGCGAAGTGGACGGGTATCCCGGTCACGCGCATGCTCGAAGGCGAGCGCGAGCGGCTTACGAAGCTCGACCAGGAGCTGGCACAGCGCGTCGTCGGGCAGCAGGAGGCGGTGGAGGCCGTCGCGAACGCGGTGCGCCGCAGCCGCGCCGGACTGCAGGACCCCAACCGGCCGATCGGCAGCTTCATCTTCCTCGGGCCCACGGGCGTGGGGAAGACGGAGACCGCTCGCGCGCTCGCGGAGTTCCTCTTCGACGACGAGAGCGCGATGGTGCGCATCGACATGTCGGAGTACATGGAGAAGCACGCCGTCTCGCGCCTCATCGGCGCGCCGCCGGGCTACGTGGGCTACGACGAGGGCGGGCAGCTCACCGAAGCCGTCCGGCGCCGTCCGTACTGCGTGATCCTGTTCGACGAGATCGAGAAGGCGCACCCCGACGTGTTCAACATCCTGCTGCAGATCCTCGACGACGGGCGGCTCACGGACAGCCAGGGCCGCACGGTCGACTTCCGCAACTCGGTGATCATCATGACGTCGAACCTCGGCTCGCAGCACATCCTCGAGCGCGCGGGCGACGAGTGGGCGGCGGTCGAGGCCGAGGTCAACGACGCGCTGCGCGAGCACTTCCGCCCGGAGTTCCTCAACCGGGTGGACGACGTCATCATCTTCCGGCCGTTAGGCGAGGAGCACATCGAGCGGATCATCGACCTGCAGCTCGGGCGCCTGCGCAAGCTGCTGACCGAGCGGAAACTCGCGCTGGAGCTCACGCCCGGGGCGCGGCGCGTGCTCGCGACCGAGGGCTACGACCCGGCGTACGGCGCGCGGCCGCTCAAGCGGGCCATCCAGCGGCTCCTCCAAAACCCGCTCGCCATGGCGGTGCTCGAAGGCAAGTTCCGCGACGGCGACACGATCCGGGTCGACGCGCAGCGGGGCGGCCAGCTGACGTTCGAGCGGGCCGAGGCGGAGGAGCCGGTCGGGGTCTAGGCGGCGCGGAGCCGCGAGTGTCGCGACGGGGCGCGGACGCGAGTCCGCGCCCTGTTCGCACATGCCTCAGCGTCGGCGCGCGCGCCACCTTATGAGCACCCCCCCGCTCATCACCGCGAGCATAACGAGCGCGCGCGAGGACGGTTCTGGGACAACGGCCGGGCCGACGACGAGCGCGGCCTGAAAACCGTCAACCCTGGCGTAGGCCGTTCCCGGGGCCGTATCGAGCTGACCCGTCGCGAGGAGTTCGACGCCGTTCCCCAGGTAGAAAGACCCGACGGAGATCGGGGCGAAATCGACGGCGTCGACGTTGCCCGGACAGAACGAAAAGACGCACGGCGGCGGCGACGAGACATGTGCGCTCACCTGATGGATGTCGGTCGAGGTGGCCGAGCCCACGGTGGCCGCGACGCGCGCGTCTGCGCCGAGCGCCGCGGTCGCCGACGCAGCGCTGATGGTGTACCCGAGCAACCTCACGCCGGTGATGCTGCTGCCGTTCGTCGCCGACGCGAGAAACGCGACGAGTGGGGAGTCCCCGTCGGTCGTGCCGGGCGCGCCAGCAGGCACGGTCTGCGTGAGTACGTTTGGCGTCGCGAACGCGAAGTCGAAACCGACGAGCCGCGCACCGCCGACCAGCGGAAGCGAGAATGGGGTGAGCCGCGCGGTCGAGATCGCGCTCCGGTCGGGAATGTCGTCGAGGTACCTGAACGTCACGTCGCCGATGGCGCAGCCGGTGGACCCGAGTCCAGCGTAATCGGTGACGGTGCCCGACACGCACGCGGGCTGCGCGCGCGCGAACCCGGGAACGGCGAACAAGGCCGTCACGAGGACAACGCGTGGCGTATAGCGGGGCGGCGGTCGATGGAACAATGTGGCCTCAGGCTGCGCAGACATAAGAGCTGTGGAGCGCGGTGCGGCTCAACATAGGGTCCCGCGCGGGTTGCGCATCCCGTCGGATCTCGACCACCGCGGCCCGCGCCGCGGACGCGTCAGCGCCCGTCCACGTCCAGGTATGCCGGCTCGGCGCGCGCCGGGCCGAGCGCGCGCGTGATGAAGCGTTGGCCCTCGCTGACGCGCTCCACCTCGATCGCGATCGCCTCGACCGCTTGTTCGACGCGGGCCAGGCGCGCGGCCGATTCGCGCAACATCGGGTCGACCGCGGCCGCGCGCCCGCGGCGCCAACGCCCGCGAGCGATCGCCGACAGTTGCATCGCGAAGATGAGGACCAGCAACACCGGTACGGTGTTCGCCGACGGGCCGCGCGGGCCGGCGAGCACGAAACCGCGCGGCGGTACGAGGGTGCGAAACCCCGGAATGTTCGGCGACGCGTCGGCCGCGATTGAGGGGGGCGCGGACGCGATCGCATGATCGACAGACGTGACGTCCTTCTCGAGCATCAGCACCCGGAAGTCGAGCTGGGCCATCTGCTCGCGCAGGACGCCGCGCGCGCCCGGGTCGGTGCTGACCATTTCACGAACGAGTTCGCCGCGACGGGAATGCGTCGCGACGAGCTGTTGCGTGAGTTCGTCGCGCTGCCGCCGCAGACCGGCGAGTTCCTGGACGGTCCGCGGAGCGGCGCCTGTCGAGGCGTTCGCTTCGAACGGGGCCGGCGCGGACGGTGGGTCCGGCGCTGGCATCGGCGTAGGCGTAGGCGTAGGCGGGGGCTGCATACGCCGTCCTACGTCGTCGCTCGCCGCCGGTTTCGCGGCCGAGGCACCCACGGCGGTCCGCCGACCGTTGCGGGAGGCGGCGCGTTCATGCGGGTGCGGCCGGTCGCCGCCGGGCGTTGCCCACGGCGAGCACGAGCAACGCGAGCACCGCGAACAGGCCGAAAATCCCGACCGCGTACGCCGCGACGTGTCCGTACCCGCCGATCGTCGCCGGGTTGAGGAACGGATACGGGTACCACCCGGTGAGGGCGCCGCGCGCGAGCGAGTACGCGAGGTATGCCGTCGGGAAGGCGAGCCAGCGTATCGCGTCGCCACGGCCGAGCCGCGCCGTCGGTGGGGCGAGTACCCACTCGAGAGCGACCGCGACCGGCATGACGTAGTGCAGCACTCCGTTGACCCACGGCCGCAGCGCGCCGAGATCGACGTTCCGGAGCAGGAGGCTGAACACGAGGCCGACAACGAGCATGTTCACGACGGCCGCCCCGCGCATCGAATCGCTGGTCCGCGTCGGCGCGCGACCCCGCGCGAGACGCGTCGCGCCGACGGTAAGGACGGCCGCCGCAAACAGGTTCGAGAGATTCGTGAAGTAGCTGAAAAACGACACCACGCTGTAGCCGGCTGCGACGTGGATCGCGAGCTGCGCGCCGACGGCCGCAAGGACGAGCAGCGCCAGCGCGAGCCGGCCTGCGATCAACGTCGCGCGTCCGTTCATGCGGGCTCTCGATCCAGGCTCGGGCAGTTCGGTCGCACGGCGCGACGGGCGCCGCCGGGCGCTCGGCGGCGACGGGCGAACGTTAGAGCAGTTCGCGTTCGATTGTAGCAAGCACGATGATTCCCGCGTGCGTTGCGACGGTCGTCACGGCCCGCAGCCCTCTCGACGGCGCGTCCGTCGTCGCGTAACCCGTTGCAGAACCTGTCCGTCCGCGCAACGCGGCCGTGCCCGTCTCGCTCGCCTGAAAACCGGTCATCTTCGTTCTCGCCGCCGAGCGTTCCGGACGTCGTCGGCCGGCGACGCGTGCGACGACCGTCGCGCACGCGCCTGCGTTCGTCGCACCCCGTTCGAGGGGTTTCGACGAGCCGCCCGCGTCGCCCGGCTCACGCCGGCGGCTTGGCCGCGAGGTAGAGCCATCGCGTCAGCCGCCGCTCCGCCGAGAGCGCGTGCACGCAGGCGAGGAACGCCTGCAGCCCGTCGAAGGTCGCCGCTCCCTCTTCCGCGACCAGCGCCTCTCTGTGCCGCTCGCGCGCCGCGCGCCAGCGCGCCGAGATCGCCGCCGCGTTCGCGGTCGCGTCCTCGACGCGCTCGACGGCGAACCCCGCCTCACCGAGCAGCCGCTCGTTCAGCCCCGGCGGCACGAACACGTACTGGCCGATCGAACTGCGCGCGGCGAGCTCCTCGTCCGACACTTCGCCGGTGACCACCATCGCGTCGGTGAACAGCACGCGGCCGCCGGGGCGGACCACGCGGTGCCACTCGCGAAGCACGGCGCCGCGGTTCGCGAGGTGGCACATCGCGTCGTTCGCGATCACCGCGTCGAACGTGTCGTCGGCGAAGGGCAGCGGCCGGCGCGCGTCCAGTGCGCGGAACGCGGCGCACCCTTGCACGCCCTGCGCGCGCGCGAGCGCCTCGGCGTTCGCCACGCCGTGCGCGTTCACGTCCACGCCAGTGACGCGGCACCCCGTGGCGCGCGCGAGGTAGACGGCCGGGCCGCCGGAGCCGCTGCCCACCTCGAGCACGTGGGCGTCGGGCGAAAGCGCGAGCAGTGCGATGCTCGCGCGCCACTCGTCCGCCGTGAGCCAGCTGCTCTGGCCGAGGTCCTCGCCGTAGGTCTCGGCCCGAACGGCCGCCTCGGCGGCCGCGGCGAAGTGGCGGTAGGACGTGTCGTAGAGCGCGACGTGACGGGACACCGGGGACCTCCTCGGGATGGGCGGCGCGCGAATAGATCGCACACCGACGGGCCGGGCACCGGGCGCGTGCCGCCCGGTCGCGCCGCATGGGGCGCCGCGCGACACCCCGGACACGGCGCTGGGGTGGTGACCCGACCAGCTTACATCTCGTGCGGCCGACGCGCCCGGATCCGCGCACCCGCGCGCCGGGGAACGCCAGATTCTCACGTCCCGCTCGGTGTCAGAGACCGCGACCGAGACGACGGTCGGATGGTCGGGGAACTCGGGCCTGGAGCTTCCCCGCACCCTGCCGCTTCGCCTACACTCGACCGCGACTTGCACTAGCATCCGACGATGTCGCCCGCCGACGACGAACGGTGGATGGGCGCGGCGCTCGCGGTCGCGGGTGGCGCGGGCGCGGACGTGCCCGTCGGTGCGGTGATCGTGCGCGACGCGCGCGTCGTCGCCGACGCGAGTAACCGGACCATGCGCGATCAGGATCCGACGGCGCACGCCGAGGTGCTGGCGATACGCGCCGCGTCCGCCGCCCTTGGCCGCTGGCGACTCGACGGGTGCACGTTGTACGTCACCCTGGAACCGTGCGCGATGTGCGCCGGCGCGCTCGTGCTCGCGCGCGTCGACCGGGTCGTGTTCGGCGCGTGGGACGACAAGGCGGGCATGGCCGGCTCGGTCGGCGACGTGCTGCGCCACGCGCGCCTCAACCACCGTCCGGCGGTGCGCGGCGGCGTGCTGGAACGCGAGTGCGGCGAGCTGCTGCGCGCGTTTTTCGCGCGACGGCGTGGCGTCCCGCGCGACGTTGACACCCCCGGCGGCCAGGGCTAGACTCTCCGCCCGGACTTGGACAGGTGGCCGAGTGGTTGAAGGCACCGGTCTCGAAAACCGGCGTACCGGCAACGGTACCGTGAGTTCGAATCTCACCCTGTCCGTTCCGGGGCCGCGGGGCCTACGCTCCGCGGCCCCGCGCGTTGTGGAACAGAGGACAGGTGGCCGAGTGGTTTAAGGCGCACGCCTGGAAAGCGTGTGGGCGGGCAACCGTCTCGAGGGTTCGAATCCCTCCCTGTCCGTCGCGGCGCGGCCGCTATATTCGCGCGCCATGTCATCGGAGCGCACCCTGCTCGATGCGCGTGCGTTCGAGCGGACGTTGACGCGCATGGCGAGCGAGATCCTCGAGCTGAACGCCGGGACCGACGCCCTCTTGCTCGTCGGAATCCAGCGCCGCGGCGTGCAGCTCGCGGAGCGCCTGGCGCGCACCATTCGCGCGAGCGAGGGTGTCGAGGTCGCGCGCGGGGCGCTCGACATCACGCTCTACCGCGACGACCTCCAGACGGTCGGCCCCCGCCCCGTGGTCGGGCCGACCTCGCTGCCCACGAGCGTGGACGGCGCGCACGTCGTGATCGTCGACGACGTGCTCTACACGGGGCGCACGGTGCGGGCCGCGCTCGACGAGCTGGCCGACTTCGGACGCCCGGCGCGTATCGCGCTCGCCGTGCTCGTCGACCGCGGCGCGCGCGAGCTGCCGATCCACGCCGACGTGGTCGGCCGACGCGTGGAGGTGCCGGCCGGCGGGCGGGTCGACGTGCTCGTCACGGAGCTGGACGGCCGCGACGCGGTCCTCGTGCACGAGCCGCCGGGGGCGGCGTGAGCGCGGTACCCGTCTCGTTAGGCAAGGACCTGCTCGGCCTCTCGTCGCTGTCGCGCGCCCAGATCGAGCTCGTGCTCGACACCGCCGCGCCCCTGCGCGCCGTGAGCGAGCGGGCGATCAAGAAGGTGCCCACGCTGCGGGGGCAGACCGTCGTCAACCTGTTCTTCGAGGCGTCCACGCGCACGCGCGTGTCGTTCGAGTTCGCCGAGAAGCGCCTGAGCGCGGACACGGTGAGTATCGCGTCCGCCGGGTCGAGCGTGTCGAAGGGCGAGACGCTCGTCGACACGGCGCGGAACCTCGAGGCGATGAAGATCGACACCGTCGTCATCCGGCACGGGTCGTCGGGTGCGGCGCGGTTCCTCGCCGAACGCATCGACTCGACCGTGATCAACGCGGGCGACGGCACGCACGAGCACCCCACACAGGGGCTGCTGGACCTGCTCACGCTCCGCGACCGGTTCGGGTCGCTCGACGGTCGGCGCGTCTGCATCGTCGGCGACGTGCTCCATTCGCGCGTGGCGCGCTCGAACATCTGGGGCCTGAAGGCGTTGGGCGCCGAAGTCGGCGTGTGCGGCCCGCGGTCTCTTCTCCCCAACGCGGTCGACCAGCTCGGCGTCGAAGTGTTCGACCGCGTCGAGGCCGCGATCGAGTGGGCCGAGGCGCTCAACGTGCTCCGGCTGCAGCTGGAGCGCATGACCGCCGGCTACATCCCGTCGCAGCGCGAGTACAACCGCGTGTTCGGCGTGACGCGCGAGCGCCTCGAGCGCGCGCCGCGCGACCTCCTCATCCTGCACCCCGGACCGATGAACCGCGGCGTCGAGATCGATTCCGACGTGGCCGACGGACCGCACTCCGTCATCCTCGAGCAGGTCACGAATGGCGTGGCCGTGCGCATGGCCGTGCTCTACCTGCTGGCCGGCGGCCGCCCGGAGCTGGCCGACGCCGCGCGGGGCGACGCGGCGCGGGGGGACGCGTGAGCGACGTGCCGCACGGCCGTCCACTGCTGCTCGCGGGCGGGCGCGTGCTCGACCCGTCGCAGGGCCTCGATCTCGCGGTCGGCGACGTGCTGCTCGTGGACGGGCGCGTAGAACACGCGGGGGAGCGCGTCGGCCGCCCCGACGGTGCGGAGGTCGTGGACTGTGCCGGACTCGTCGTCTCGCCCGGGTTCATCGACGTGCACTGCCACCTGCGCGAGCCCGGGCGCGAGGACGTCGAGACGGTCGCGACCGGGGCCCGTGCCGCGGCCGCGGGCGGGTTCACCGCGGTCTGCGCGATGCCCAACACCGACCCGGTGACCGACAACCAGGCCGCCGTCGGGTTCATCGTGCGCCAGGCACAGCGCGCGGGAGCCGCACGCGTGTACCCCATCGGCGCGATCACGTTAGGCGAACGCGGCGAGACCCTGGCGGAGTTCGGCGAGATGGTGGGCGCGGGCGCGGTCGCGGTGAGCGACGACGGCAAGCCGGTGGTGAGTGCGCACATCATGCGCACCGCGCTCGAGTACGCGCGCACGTTCGGCATCCCGGTCGCGGACCACTGCGAGGAGCCCACCCTCGCCCAGGGCGGCGCGATGAACGAGGGCGTGGTCTCGATGCGCCTCGGCCTGCGCGGCATCCCGAGCGAGGCTGAGGAGATCATGGCGATCCGTGACATCCTGCTGGCGCGTCGCACCGGCGGCCACGTGCACCTCTGCCACATGAGCACCGCCGGATCGGTCGAGCTCATCCGGTGGGGAAAGGAGCGCGGCATCCGCGTCACGGCCGAGGTCTGCCCGCACCACCTCTCGCTCACCGAGGAGGCGGTCGAGGGCTACCAGACGAACGCGAAGATGAACCCGCCGCTCCGCACCGCGGCCGACGTCGCCGCGCTCCAGGAGGCGGTGCGCGACGGCACGATCGACGTCGTCGCGACCGATCACGCGCCGCACCACTACGACGAGAAGGAGCGCGAGTTCGCCGACGCGCCCAACGGCATCGTCGGCCTCGAGACCGCACTCGGCGTGCTCGTCACGTGGCTCGTGGCGCCCGGGATTCTCACGTACGGGCAGCTCGTCGACCGGATGGCGTGCGCGCCGGCACGCGTGTTCGGCTTGCCCGGGGGCACGCTTCGCCGCGGGTCCGCGGCCGACGTCACGGTGTTCGATCCCGAACGGCGATGGACCGTCGACCCTGCGCAGTTCCGGTCGAAGGGGCGCAACACGCCGTACGCGGGTCAGACGCTGCAGGGGCGCGCGATAGCGACCGTCGTCGGCGGCCGGCTCGTGCACGACGGGCGCACGCCGGCGTCGTGATCGGGTAGCTTACTCGCTCCCCACGGTCCCGCTTCCGACCGGCCGCGTGCTCGTGCGCCGGTGCGCGACCGGTCCCATTTCGTTGACGACGCTCCGCATGACCACCGGCTACGCGCCCGACCACCCCCACCAAGACTCCGCCGCCCTTCCGCTCGACGACATCCGCACGCTGGTCGACGAGCGGACCCGCTACGAGGGCTGGCTGCAAGCGCTCGACGGCCGCCGAGCGATGACGCCCGCGCACGTGCTGGACCGCGTGCGGCAGGATTACGCCGGGCGCCTGGACCGGGTGACGTCGCAGCTCGCCGCGCACGTGGCCCCACTGCGCGCCCACGAGGACGCGCTCACGCAGCAGCACCAGGCCGTCGAGCAGCGACTCGGCGAGGAGCGCGACGGACTCGCGGAGATCGAGCTGCGTACGCTGGTCGGCGAGTACCCCGCAGATGAAGGGGAGCAGCGGCGAAGCGGCGCCGCACAGGCGATCGCGGCGCTCGAGCGTGAGCTCGGCGGCGCGGCCGCCGCGCTCGCGGATGTGCGCGGATTGGTCACGCGCGTGAGTCCACCCCCGGCGGTCACCGCGCCGGCTACGTCCGACGCGCCCGAGGCGGCCGGCCACGCGGCCGCGGAGCCCGCCGCGTCGTCCGACGGTACCGAGACAGACTCGGCGGCTCACGCTGCGTCGGCTGCAGCGCCGCCTTCCGAGCCCGTCGGCTCGGAAGGCGGCGCGTTCGACCACGGGGCCGTGGACGCGGCCCGCGTGGCGCTCGGCGATCGCCAGCCATCGCTCACGCCGGCGTTCACGGACGCGATCCGTACGGGCGCGCCGGGAAGCTACGGGCTCGGCGGCGGGCGGCCGCAGTCGCCGGAGCCGGCCGCGGCGGGGCAGGAAAAGACGCTGCGCTGCCAGGACTGCGGTGCGCTCAACTACCCGACGGAGTGGTACTGCGAGAAGTGCGGCGGCGAGCTCGCCGCGCTCTGACCGCGCCCTGACGCGGCACGAACCGGAGACAGCCCGAACGAGAGAGGCCCGGCCCCGAGGTATCGGGGCCGGGCCTCGTCGCGCGACGCGTTAGGCGCGACGCGTCAGACCGTGGCGGTCTGTTGATTCGCGGCAGCCGTCTGCGCGTTGGCCTTGCGGGCGAGCTGTGACTTGTGGCGCGCCGCCTTGTTGCGGTGGATGAGGCCCTTACGCGCGGCGCGGTCGAGCAGGCTTACGGCCGTGGTGACCGTGTCGGTCGGGGCGGTTTCGGCGCGGGCCTTCTTGAGCGCGGTGCGGAGCGCCGAGCGCTGCGCGCGGTTGCGCACCGCCGCGGCGCGCGACTTCCGCATGTTCTTCTTGGCGGATGCGATGTTCGGCACGATCGATTTGGAGCTGAGTCTGCGGAGAACGAATGCGGCCGGCGAACCGGTCCGGATGCGCGCGCTTCGCGCACGGCGCGGCAGCGCAAGTGAGTCGCGCAGGTTACCCGCCAAAGGCGCCCATGTCAAGGCGGGACATGGACTTGTCGCGTTCCACCGCTTTGACGCGCACGCGTGGGCGCAGTAAGCTTCGGGGCCGTGCGCCGTGCCCGGCCGACTTCGTCCGTCGTCCCGCTGCTCCAGGCCACCGGTGGATTTCAACTCGCTCCTGCTCGTCGCCCCGGTGCTGCTGTTCTCGGTGATCGCGCACGAGATCGCGCACGGCTACGCGGCGCTGCGCCAGGGCGATCCGACGGCCAAGAACCTCGGCCGGCTGACGTGGAACCCGCTGCCGCACATCGATCCGTTCATGACGGTGCTGCTTCCCGTGCTGCTCATCATCGCGCACGCGCCGTTCCTGTTCGGCGGGGCCAAGCCGGTGCCCGTGGACCCGCGAAACTACCGCAACTACAAGCGCGGCGACATCATCGTCTCGCTCGCGGGCGTCACGACGAACGTCGCCATCGCGATCGTCTGCGCCATCCTCATCGTGCCGCTCGGACTGCTGGGCGGCGCGGTGCCCGCCGCGGCGCCGACGTGCTCGATCCTGCAGCACATGATGATCAACGGCGTCGGCATCAACCTGATACTGACCGCGTTCAATCTGCTGCCGATCCCGCCGCTCGACGGGTCGCACGTCGCCAAGTACCTGCTCCCTCCCGCGTGGGCGATCCAGTACGAGCGCGCCGGGCGCTTCGGGCTGCTCCTGCTCATGGCGATCTTCTGGTTCGCGGAGCCGGTCATCGACGCGTGGCTGACGCCGGCGGCGGCGCTGGCCGGGCTCGCCGAACACGCGGTCGGGCCGTTCCTGCTTGCCGCGACCTGGCGGTGACCGGGTGGCGGTAGCCGAGGCGCCGGCCGCGGACGCGACGCTCGACGCGGCCACGTTCGTCGTCGAACTGCCAGCCTTTTCGGGGCCGCTCGACCTGCTGCTCACGCTCATCCGCGACGAGCAGCTCGACGTGTACGACATCCCGATCGCCCGGGTCGCGCAGCAGTTTCTCGCGCGCGTGCACGCGATGGGCCTCGACGACGCGGCCGACTACCTCGACATGGCCGCACGCCTGGTGCGCATCAAGGCACAGCTCCTCCTGCCGCGGCCGGGGGGCGCCGACGAGGTGTGGGAAGACCCGCGGGCCGAACTCGTGCGGCGCCTGCTCGAGTATCAGCAGGTGCGGGAGGTCGTCGAGCACCTCGACCGTCTGGCCGAAACGCGCCGCGACCGCTTCGGTCGCGGGGCAGTCTTCGCTCGCGACGACGGCGCGACTGTCGAACGCCCGCCTGTCCCGCTCGCCCTCTCGCTCGGCGAACTGTTGGGCAGCGTCGATCGCGTGTTGCACGCCGTCCGGCGGCCGACGGTGCACGACGTCGTTCCGCGCGCGCTCGACGTCGCCGGCGCGATCGGGGACGTGCGGGCGCTTCTCGCGCGCCGCGCGTCGGCTCGCTGGCGCGACGTGATGGCCCCCGACGCCGAACCGTGGCGCGTGTTGAGCGCCCTCCTCGCCCTCCTCGAACTGGCCAAGCTCGGCGAACTCCGACTCGCGCAGGCGGACGCGTTCGCTGACGTGAGCATCGCCCGCGCCGTACGGGAACCCGATGACGCCGCTCGCGAAGCTGCTTGAGGCCGCGCTGTTCGCCGCGCTGCGTCCCGTCTCGACGGCCGACCTCGCGCGACTCGATCCGGCGGCGGGCGCGGACGAAGTGGTGCGCGCGCTCGACGAGCTGCGCGCGCACTACGACGATCTCGACGGCGGCCACGCGGTGGAACTCGTCGAGCAGGGAGGCGGGTGGCAGCTCCTCACGCGCGCCGAATACGCCGAGGCGATCGAACGCGCGCAGATCGCCGAACGGCCGCCACGGCTGACGGCTGCGGCCCTCGAGACGCTCGCCGTGATCGCCTACCGCCAGCCGATCGGGCGCGCGGAGGTCGAGGAGATTCGCGGCGTCGCGGTCGGCGGAGTGCTCAAAACCCTGTTGGAGCGCGGGCTGGTCGACGTGGTCGGGCGCGCGGAGGGACTCGGCCGCCCGTTGTTGTATGGTACGACGTCGCGTTTCCTCGAGCAGTTCGCGCTCCGGCACCTCCAGGAGTTGCCGCGCGCCGACGAACTCGCGGTTGCCCTGCGTGCCAATCCGGCCGCGCTCTGACGCCGCCGACCTGGCCTGATCCTCACCCGTCCGCATCCGATGCCCAACGATCGACCCCGCCGCGCCGACGCGCCCCGCGGCCGGCCCGCGCGCGCGAGCGGCAGTCCGCCCGCCCCAAAATCGGCGGCCAAATCGGCGCCCCGCGCGCCGGCGGGCCGGCCCGCACAGAAAAAGAGCGCGCGGCCGGCCGCGCCCGGGCGTCCGGTCGCGGTCGGGCCGATGCGGCTGCAACGCGCGCTCGCGCGCGCGGGCGTGGCGTCGCGTCGCGCCGCCGAGGAGATGATCACGGCTGGCCGGGTGACGGTGAACGGAACCGTAGCGGTGCTCGGGCAGACGGTGGATCCGGCGCGCGATCGGGTGCTCCTCGACGGTGCGCCCGTGGCGGCGCCGGTCGCGGCCGAGTGGTTCGTGCTCCACAAACCGGCTGGCGTCATGACCACGCGCGACGACCCCGAAGGGCGCCGCACCGTGTTCGACCTCGTGCCGAAGCGGCCCGGTCTGACGTACGTCGGCCGCCTCGATCTCATGACGGAGGGCGTGCTCCTGTTGACCACCGACGGCGAAGCGGCGCACAAACTCACGCACCCGAGCCGCGAGGTCGAGCGCACCTACGTCGCACTCGTGCGCGGGAACGCGCCGGCGGCCGTGCGCGCGGTGCGCCAGGGCGTCGAACTCGAGGATGGGATGGTGCGCGCCGTCAGCGCCGACGCGTACGCGCTCGGCGGCCGGCGCTGGGAATTCGAGATCACGCTCACCGAGGGGCGCACGCGCGAGGTGCGGCGCGTGTGCGAGGTGCTCGGTCTCGAGGTGGAGCGGCTCGTGCGCATCTCGTTCGGCCCGATCCGGATCGGCGACCTCCCGGTGGGGCAGGCGCGCCCACTCACCGCGACCGAGTTGCGCGCGCTCGACGCGCTGGCCCGCATGCCTGCCGTGCCGCGCGATACGCGGTTCGCGGACGACTGAACGCACGCGGGGGGGGGCCGGCAGCGTTCCGAACCGGGCCCGCGTGTGGGGGTACACGCGCTACAGCTGGTCGCGCGTTCGACGGCGTCGGCATGCGGACGCGGTCACACCATCAGATCGGGAGTCGACACGTGGGGATAGGGGCCTTGCGGGAGCGCGACGGCGCACGGACCGAAGCGCCGACGGCGGATGCCGCGCTGGTCGAGCGGGTGATGCGAGAGGTCGGGCGCCGGGTCGTGGGTCAGGACTACATGGTCGAGCGATTGCTGATCGGCCTGCTGACCGGCGGCCACGTGTTGCTCGAAGGCGTGCCGGGGCTCGCGAAGACGCTCACCGTGCGCACGCTCGCCGAGACGATCCACACGTCGTTCCAGCGCATCCAGTTCACCCCCGACCTGCTCCCCGCGGACGTGGTCGGAACGCAGGTGTTCGATCAGAGCACCGGGCGATTTTCGGTGAAGAAGGGCCCCGTGTTCGCCAACGTGGTGCTCGCCGACGAGATCAACCGCGCGCCGGCGAAGGTGCAGTCGGCGCTGCTCGAGGCGATGCAGGAAAAGCAGGTGACGATCGGCGGCGAGACGTACCCGCTCGTCGAGCCGTTCCTCGTGCTCGCGACGCAGAACCCGATCGAGCAGGAGGGTACGTACCCGCTCCCCGAGGCGCAGCTCGACCGCTTCATGCTGAAGTTGCGCGTGGGCTACCCGACGCGCGACGAGGAGCGCGAGATCATGCGGCGGATGGCGGGCGGTGCGCCGATCGACGTGAGCGCCGTGGCCGGACCGACGCAGATCATGGAGGCGCGCAAGCGCATCGCGCAGCTGTACATGGACGAGCGGATCGTCGACTACATCGTCGACCTCGTGCACGCGACGCGCGCGCCCAAGGAGGCGGGGCTCGCGGACCTCGCGGTGCTCATCCAGTTCGGCGCGAGTCCGCGCGCGACGATCGCGCTCGCGCAGGCGTCGCGCGCCCACGCGTTCCTGCGCGGGCGCGCGTACGTGACGCCCGACGACGTGAAGGCGATCGCGCCCGACGTGCTGCGCCACCGCGTGCTCACGTCGTTCGAGGCGGACGCGGAGCAGGTGACGAGCGACGACGTGGTCGCGCGCGTGCTCGCGCGCGTGCCGAGCCCGTGAGGGCGGCGCGGTGAGTCAGAGCGACGCGCAGGTCGCCGCGTCGGCTGAGTCGCCGCACGGCGTGCCGGCCGAGATCCTGCGGCAGGTGCGCCGGATCGAGGTGCGCACGCGCGGGCCGGTCAACTCGCTCTGGGCCGGCGAGTATCGCTCCGTGTTCAAGGGGCAGGGGATGGAGTTCGCCGAGGTCCGCGAGTACCTGCCCGGCGACGAGGTGCGCGCGATCGATTGGAACGTCACCGCGCGCATGCGGCGGCCGTTCGTGCGCCGGTACGAGGAGGCGCGCGAGCTGACCGTGATGCTGCTCGTCGACCTCTCGGGTTCGGAGCGGTTCGGTACGAAAACACGGTTCAAGAGCGATCTCGCGGTGGAGTTGGCCGCGGTGCTCGCGCTCGCGGCCGTGCGGAACAACGACCGCGTGGGCCTGACGTTGTTCACGGACCGGATCGAGCACGAGGTGCCGCCGCGCAAGGGCCGGCGGCACGCCCTTCGTCTGCTGCGCGACCTGCTCGCGGCGAACGCGACCGGGCGCGGAACGGACCTCGCCGGCGCCGTCGACCATGTGGCGAAGGTGCTCCACCAGAAGGCGATCGTGTTCATCGTGTCCGACTTCGCCGCGCCCGACCTCGAGCGCCCGCTGAAGCGGCTGTCCATCAGGCACGACGTCATCGCCGTCACGGTGAGCGACCCTGGCGAGGACGTGCTCCCCGACGTCGGCCTCGCGCGGTTCGTCGACCCGGAGACCGGCGCGGAGATCGAGGTCGACACGAGCGATCCTGCCGTGCGCACCGCGTTCGCGGAGGCGGTCGCGGCCGACGCGGCCGCGCGGGCGCGCGCGCTGCGCCGTTCGGGGGTCGACGAGATCGCGGTGCGTACCGACCGCGGCTACGTGCAGCCGCTGCTCAGTTTCTTCAAGGCGCGCGAGACGCGCGTCGCCCGCCGGTGAGCGCGCTCGTCACCGCGCGGCGATCGCGGGCCGGTGCGCGCGCGGGCGCGGCGGCGCTCGTCGCGGGCGCGGCGTTCATCGCCGGCCGGGCTCCGACGGCCGCAGCGCAGACCGTCCGCGTCGGCGCGTCGCGCGCGCCGGACAGCGTGCGCGTGGGCGACCCGTTCCACGTGCTTTTGCGCGTGGCCGCGCCCGCCGGCGCGCGCGTCGACTTTCCCGCCGCGGCCGACAGCGCGGCGCCGATCGAGGTGATCGACGGCCCGCGGCGACGGTCCGCCGCCGTGCCGGGCGGCGGCGTCGACGTCACCGCCGACTACACGGTCGTCGCGTGGACGACCGGGGCGGTGCCCGTCGCGCTGGACAGCGTGACCGTGCGCGCGGGGGACGCCGTGCGGCGCGTCGCGATGCCGCCGTTAGGCATCTACGTCCGCTCGGTGCTCCCGGCCGACAGCACCAAGCGTACGCCGAAGCCGGTGCGCGACCCGCTTCCCGACCTCGGCCTCTGGTGGCTGCGCTACGCGCTGCTCGCGCTCGCGCTCATCGCGCTCGTGGCCGCCCTGGTGTTCGTCGCGCGGCGGCGGGTGCGCAGGCGCGCCGTGCGCGTCGCGGGCGAGGACGCGTACGCGCGCGCCCTCGCCGGGTACGCCGCGCTCGACCGGCGCGGGCTCGTGGCGTTGGGCGAAGGCGGCCGCCACGTCGCGCTCGCCGTCGACCTGCTTCGCGACTATCTCGTCGCGCGCTTTCCGGACGCGGCTGGCGCGTGGCAGACGAGCGGCGAGCTCGCCGACGCGCTCGCCGCTCGGCCGGAGGTGCCGGAAGCGGCGCTCCGGCACGTGCTCGGCACGGGCGACCTCGTGAAGTTCGCCGCGGTTCCGATCGGTGCGACCGACGCGGCGAACGTCGCGGCCGACGCGCGCGGCGTCGTCGAGGCGACCGAGACCGGTGTACGCGCGCGCGAGGCGCGGGAGGCAGAGGAGGCCGCCGAGCGGGCGCGAGCCGAAGCCGACGAACGGCGGGCGTACGAGGCCGAGCGGCGCCGCGCTACCCGCGCCGCCGCGCGTGAGGACCGGGCAGCATGAGCGACGTCGGAGGCGTCAGCTTCGCCGCGCCGTGGGCGCTCGCGCTCCTGCTCGTCCTGCCGCTGCTCTGGGCGGTCGGGCGGCGGGCACCGCGTGCGGCGATCACCTTCTCGCGGGCGGCAGCGCTCGCGCGCGGTCCGCGCGCCGGCCGCAGCGTCGCGCGTGCGCTCGCGACGCTGCGATGGCTCGCGCTCGCCGGACTCGTGGTCGCGTTCGCACGTCCACGCACCGGCGCGCGCGCCGTCCCCGACTCGCGCGACGGGATCGACATCGCCCTCGTCGTCGACCTGTCGAGCTCGATGCTGTCGCAGGACTTCCAGCCGGAGAACCGTCTCGAGGTCGCCAAGGCGACGCTCAAGCGATTCGTCGCGGGTCGCTCGGCCGACCGCATCGGGGTCGTGGCGTTCGCGGCGGAAGCGCTCACGCAGGTCCCCCTCACCACCGACTACCCGGTGGTGCTCGCCGCGATCGACAACCTGCAGGCCGGGCAGCTCGAGGACGGCACGGCGATCGGTACCGCGATCGCGACGGCCGCCAACCGACTGCGGGGCGTCGCGGGGCGCTCGCGCGTGATGGTCCTGCTCACCGACGGGGTGAACAACCGCGGCGCGATCGACCCGCGCACGGCGGCGCAGGCGGCGGCCGCATTCGGCATTCGCATCTACACGATCGGCGTCGGGACCGAGGGCATGGCCCCCGTCCCCGTCGGGCGCGGTCTGTACGGATTGCGCTTCGAGGAGCGGCCGGTCGAGATCGACGAGGCGCTCCTCACCGACGTCGCCCGCACGGGGCACGGCCGCTACTTTCGCGCGAAGGACGCGGCCGCGTTAGGCCGTATCTACCAGGAGATCGACGCGCTCGAACGCACGCCGTCGCACGCCAAGCGCTACGTCCGCTACTCCGAGGAGTATCGGTGGCCGCTCGGCGTCGCGCTCGCGGCGCTCGCGCTCGAGCTCGGACTCGTCGCCTGGCGGGGGCCGCTGCCGTGAGCCGCGCGTGGCTCGGGTTCTTCGATCAGCCGTGGTTCCTGCCGCTCGTGATCGTGCTGCCGGCGCTCGTGATCGCGCTCGTCGTCGCGCGCGCGCGACGACGGGCCGCGCGCGCGGCCCGCATCGGCGACGCGGTGCTCGTCGCGCGGCTCGCGCCCGCGCTCGCCGCGGCGGGACAGGGGACCGGGTGGCGCGCGGCGCGACTTGGGTTCGCGTCCGCGTGCGCGGCGCTCGCCTTCGCCGGGCCGCGGTGGGGAGCCCGCGGCGACGTCATCCGATCCGAGGGCGTGGACGTGGTGCTCGCGCTGGATGCGTCGCTCTCGATGCTCGCGCCCGACGACCCGCCGAGCCGGTTGGAGCGTATGCGGCAGGTCGTGCGGCAGTTGCTCGCCACGACGCCCGGGAACCGCGTCGCGCTGCTCGCGTTCGCCGGGCGGAGCTACATCCTCACGCCACTCACGAACGACGGCGGGGCAATCGAACTGTTCCTCGACAACCTCGACCCGTCGGTGGTCGGCCAGGCCGGAAGTGCCATGTCGCGCGCCATCCGGCAGGCGACCGACCTGCTGCAGGTCTCGCCCTCCCCGGGTGACCGTGCGATCGTGCTCATGAGCGACGGCGAGTCGTTCGAACCCGAATCGGACGTGACCGACGCCGCGCGCGACGCGCGCGCGGCCGGAATCACGGTATCGACCGTCGGCTTCGGGACGGTCGCCGGAGCCATGATCCCGGTGCGTGAAGAGAACACCGTCCGTCAGAAGCGCGACCCCGAGGGCAACGTCGTCGTGTCGCACTACACGCCGGCGCTGTTGCAGGCCGCGGCGACCGCGGGCGGCGGCACGTTCGTACCGGCCGACGCGCCGGACAAGGCGGCGCGCGTGCGCGCCGCGCTGTCGGGGCTGCGGCAGACGACGCGCGCGACATCGACGGGGGCCGACCTCGCGCCGCGCTTCCAGTGGTTCGTCGCGCCGGCGCTGCTACTGCTGCTGTTGGACACATGGCTCGCGCGGCGCGGGCCGGGTACGCGTCGACGCGTGATCGAGGCCCCGAACGTCGCGGCCGTCGCGCGCGCTGCGGCGGCGCTGGTCGTCGCGGCCGCGCTCGGCGGCTGTGGGCTGACGTGGCCCGGGCGCACGGACGATGCGCTCGCGCGTTATCAACGCGGGGACGTCGCGGGTGCGCTCGCCGAGTATCGCGGGCGGCTCGGTGCGGGTGGCGGGTCCACGCTCGCCCGCTACAACGTGGGCACCGCGCTCGTGCGCGCCGACTCGCTCGCGGCCGCGCTGCCGCCGCTCGACGACGCCCGCCGCTCCGACGACGGCGACGTCCGCTGGCGCGCGATCTTCAACCTCGGCCTCGTGCACCTGCAGCGCGGGCTCTCGGCCGCGCGTGGCGTGTCGAACGCGGGCGGCGCGCCAGCACCCGGGCCGACCGGCGCGAGCGGCGCGGTGGGCGACAGTTCCCGCCCGGAGCTCGACGCCGCGCTCGCGCTCTACCGCCGCGCCATCCGGATGCGCCCGAACGACGTCGACGCGAAATGGAATTACGAGCTGGCCTTACAGCGCCCGCCGAGTGGTGGCGGGGGCGGTGGGGGCGGAGGTGGAGGCGGCGGTGCGGCGCCCCCGCGCCCGCCCGCGTCGCAGCCGTCGCACCTGGGGCAGCCGTCGGCGGAAGAGATTCTGCAGGCCGCATCGCGCGAGGAGCGCGACACGCAGAGCAAGCAGCAGCGGCAGACCCCGCCCCCACCGCCCGGCGGCAAGGACTGGTAGCTCCGGTGCGGAGCGTGGGCGCAGCGGCCACATGGGCGACGGGGTGGACGCGGAGACTCGCACGGCTGGTCGTCGCGTGCGCGTGGACGGCGGTGAGCCTGACATCGCCGCGCGCGCTCCACGCGCAGGTCACCGTGGCCGTGAGCGCACCGGCAAGCGTGCCCGCGCGTACGCCGGTCCTCGTCCGGGTCGAGGTCACGGCGCCGGCAGGTGCAAGCGTCCGACTCGCCCCGCCGGCGTTCGCGCCGTTCACGCTCACGCGCACCGACCGCACGCCGACCGACACGGCGGGGCTCCGCGGGAGCCAGCGTCTCGAGTGGCGGTTCGTGCTGCTCGCGGGAGCGGCGGGCACATTTGCGTTCGAGCCGTTCGAGGCTGACGTGACCGGTCCGGGACTCCGGCCGGCGACGTTCCGTTCGCTCGCGTGGTCGATCGCCGTGCTATCGCCCGCGCCCCACGTGGCGGCTGGCGGCATCGCCGGTCCTTCGGCGGCCACCGACCCGGGCCGGCTCGCCTTCGACGCTTCGGTCGCGCCGGAGCGGGTGTACGTTGGCGCGCAGACGACGCTCGAACTGCGCGTCGGCGTCGGCGCGCGTGTGCGCGCACGGCTCCGGCGGAGCCCCGAGTTCGCCTTCCCGTCCGTCGCAGGCGTGGTCTCGTACGACCTCGGCTCGCGGCACGCGTCGAGTGCGCTCGGCGACGTGCACGTGTACCGACGCGCGCTCTTCCCCCTCGCGCCCGGCGTCGTGGACGTGCCCGCCGCGCAGCTGCTGTACGCGCTCACCCCCGAGGACGATCCGTTCGGCATCGAGGAGCGGATCACCGCGCGCACGGCGCCTCGTCGTCTGCTCGCGGTCGCCCCACCGATCGATGGGCGCCCGGTGGAGTGGGACGGAGCCGTCGGCCGGTTCCGCGCGTCGGCCCGGATCGACACGGCCCACGCGCGCGTCGGAGACGCGATCGTCTACACGCTCCGCGTCGAGGGTGTCGGCAACGTGCTGCTCCTGCCACGGCCGCCGGTCGCGGTGCCATGGGCCGACGTTGCGACGGCCGGTGAGCGCGTGCAGGTCGACTCGTCGGGCGACCTCGCCGGCGGTGCGAAGGAATTCGACTGGCTGCTCACACCACGCGCCAAGGGTACGCTGCGCGTTCCAGGCGTCAGATACGCGTTCTTCGACCCACAGGCGTCTGCGTACGGCATCACCGACGCGGCGGCCGTCACGGTGCGCGTCGCACCCGGCGCCGCGGCAGCGGCAGTCGCCGGCCCGGCGCTCGCGCGTCGGGGCGAGGTCGCGACCCGGAGCGAGTTCGGCGTCGTCGTGCGGTGGGACGGCGAGCGGCCGGCAGCCCCGGTGATGCGCCGTCCGTTCTGGTTGGCGCTGGCCGCCGTGCCGGTGCCGGGCGCGCTCTGCTGGCTCGCCGCCGCCGCACTCGCGCGCCGAGGTCGATCGGGGCACGCGCGCGCCGGGGACGGTTCCGCGCCGGATACCCCGCGGGCCCGCGCGACTGCCGCGCTCGCCGAGTTTATGGCCGGCCTGTCGAACGTGCTCGGCGGCGGCGCGCTCGACGTGCCAGCATTCGACGCGGCCACCCTCGCGCGCGGTCTGCGGCGCGCTGGTGTGAGCCGGGCGCTGGCCGGGGACTGCGCGGCCGCGTACGACACCTGGGCGCGCGCGGCGTACGGAACTGCCGAAACGTCCAGGATCTCGCCGTCCGAACCGGGCCCGCGACCGCGCGACCTGCTCGACCGCATCGCGCGCGAGCTCGACGCCCCCGGCGCGAGCGCGCAGAGCGCGGTCGAGGCGCGCGTGGGTCGAAGCGTGCCCACCGCCTCGACCGGCGTGCCCTTCGCCCGGCACAGGTTCGCAGCCCTCGCGATCGGCGTTGCGCTGCTCGCGTTCGCGGTCGCGGCACCGCAACTCGCCCCGGTCGAGCCGCGACCGTCGTCGCCGACGAGCCGCGCGGATGCCGTGGCGGCGTTCGACGCGGGCGTCGCGGCGTACGCGGCGGGCGACGCCGCACGGGCGCGCGACCTCTTCGTCGCGTCCGTGAGCGCGGTGCCCGGCGCCCCGGCGGCGTGGCTCAACGCGGGAACGGCGGCGTGGGCGGTCGCCGACACCGCGACGGCATCGTTCGCCTGGCAGCGGGCCGCGCATCTCGCCCCCACGTACCCGGGCCTGCGCGCCCGGCTGGACCGGCTGCCGAGTATCGCCGCCGTCGGGCACCTCGGCGCGCCGCCCGCCGTCGATCCGCGACTGCTCAGCGGGGCGGCGCTCACGGCCGCGGGATGCGCCGCGCTGGCGCTCGTCGTCGCCGCGGTGCGGCGCAGGCCAGATCCGCGGTTGTGGGCCGGGGCGCTCGCGTGCTACGTCGCAGCGATCGCGACCGCCGGAGGTGGCGTACTCGCGTCGCGTGCGCTCGACGTGCGCGGACTCGCCGTCGTCCGCGCGCCGACCGCGCTTCGACCCGAGCCGGCGCCTGGCGCGTACGGGGTCGCGCCGGTCGTCACCGGCGAGGTCGCCGAACTCGTCGCCGACGAAGGTGATTGGCGCCGCGTGCGCCTCGACGGCGATCGCGACGGCTGGCTGCGCTCCGCGCAGGTCGCGCCGCTCGACGCGGCGCCCTGACGAGGCCGGCGCTACGGGCCGCTGTAGATTCCCGCCGTGCCGCGCATCGCCGTCCTCCCCTCGGCCGTCGCCGACCAGATCGCCGCCGGCGAGGTCGTCGAGCGACCGGCGTCCGTCGTGAAGGAACTCGTCGAGAACGCGCTCGACGCCGGTGCGACCGCGGTCGAGGTGATCGTGGAGCAGGGCGGCCGCGCGCTGGTGCGCGTCAGCGACGACGGCGCCGGCATGTCGCGCGACGACGCCGTGCTGTGCCTGTCGCGCCACGCGACGTCGAAAATCCGCTCCGCGGACGAACTCGTCGGCGTCGCGAGCTACGGGTTCCGCGGCGAGGCGCTCCCGGCAATCTGCTCGGTCTCGGAGCTGGAACTCGTCACGGCCGACGCGTCCGGCGACGGTACGGTCATCCGCGCCACCGGCGGTGCCGTGCAGCAGGTCGCCGCGGCCGCCCGCCGGCGCGGCACGACGGTCAGCGTCGCCCGGCTGTTCTACAACACACCCGCGCGCGAGAAATTCCTGCGCTCCGCGCGCGGCGAGTGGCGAGGCATCAGCGAGGTGCTCACCACCGTCGCACTCGCTCGCCACGACGTGCGCGTGTCGGCGACGCACGACGGGCGCCCCGCGCTCAGCTGGCCCGCCGCGGCGAGCTTCCGCGCCCGCCTCGGCGCCATCTTTGGGCCGCGCTACCCCGACGTGCTTCTCGACGTCGACGACGTGACCGGGGCTGTCGCCGTGAGCGGCGTCGTCGAGCGCCCGGGCGACGTCGGGCGCTCACCGCGGCGCACCTTCGTCAGCGTCAACGGACGGCCCGTCCGCGACGTCGGCCTGCTGCGCGCGGCGGAAGCCGCGTACCGCAGCACGCTCGCCGCGGGGCTCCGGCCGTCGTTGTTTCTGCAGCTATCGGTGCCGGCCGACGGGGTGGACGTGAACGTCCACCCCGCGAAGGCCGAGGTGCGATTCCACGACCGGTGGACCGTCGAAGGCGCCGTGCTGCGCGCCGTGCGGCATGCGTTAGGCACCCTCGACAGCGCGAGCGGGATCGGCGGGCGCGTCTGGTTCACGACCGGGCTCCGCGGCGACGCCGGCGGGTCCACTGCGGCAGCGGACGAGCGCGCCGCCTTCGCCGCCGCGGCGCCGATGCGCGTCGGGCTCTTCACTCCGGCCGAGGCCGCGGGGGGCGTGGTGGACCCGCGCACGGACACCGGCATCCCCGACGGGGCGCCCGCGCTCGCGTGGGACGACGCCGCGCCTTCGGACGTCGCGGCTCCAGCCGCACCCGCCATGCGCGCCGGAGTGGCCGACGACGTGGTCGTTCCCCCCCTCGTCCAGCTCCGCCGCACGTACCTCATGTTCGAGCGCGACGAGGGGGTCGTGCTCATCGACCAGCACTCGGCGCACGAGCGCGTGCTCTACGAGCGCTTCCTCGGTGCGCTCGAACGGGGCGACGCGCCGTCGCAGCGGTTGCTCTTCCCGCTCACCGTGCACGTGACGGGCGCCGAAGCGGAGGCGTTCGACGCGGCGCGCGCGAGCTTCGAGCGGCTCGGGTACGCGGCGGAGCCGTTCGGCGGCTCCACGCTGCTCGTGCACGCCGTGCCGGCGCCGCACCCGCGGTTCGACGCCGAGCGATGTTTGCGTGATTCGCTCGCCGCGCTCACCGGAGATCGGCATGCCGCGACTCACGCGCGGCACGAGCGACTGGCCGCCACCGTCGCGTGCAAGGCCGCGATCAAGGCGGGCGACGAGCTCGCGGCGGACGAGATGCGCGCCCTGTACCTCGCGCTCGCGCGCACGACGCTGCCCGCCCACGACGTACACGGGCGGGCGACCATCGTGCACCTGGGATGGGACGAAGTCGAGCGGCGATTCGGGCGACGGTGACTGAAGACGCGCACCCGTTCCGCACCGTCTCCGCGATCGTCGGGCCGACTGGGGCGGGGAAGTCCGCCCTTGCGCTCGCCCTCGCGGAGCGCGTAGGCGCCACCGTCGTCAGCGCCGACTCGCGCCAGCTCTACCGCGCGTTCGACGTCGGCACCGCGAAACCGACCCCGGATGAGCGCGCGCGCGTTCCCCACCGCGGCCTCGACGTCGCGGAGCCCACGGATCGCTGGAGCGCCGCCCGCTGGGCCGACGCGGCGGAGTGCTGGATCGCCGCGTGCGATGCTGAAGGGCGGCCGCCGCTCGTCGTGGGCGGGACTGGATTCTACGTGCGGGCGCTCGCCGCACCGCTGTTCGAGGAGCCACCGCTCGATCCCGATCGACGACGCGAGGTCGCGCGCGCGTTGGACGCGATGCCCACCGAGGCGCTCCGCGCGCGCGTCGCGGCGTTCGACCCGGAACGCGCGAACGCGCAACGCGCGCAACTCCTGCGCGCGGCCGAGGTCATGGCGCTCACGGGAGTGCCTCTCACGACCTGGCAGCGGCGCGCCGCGCGTCCGCCCCGGTTGGCGCTGCGCTACCTCGTCGTCGACCCCGGTCCGATCCTGGCGGATCGGCTCGCGCGCCGCGTCGACGCGATGCTCGATGCCGGATGGCTGGCCGAGGTCGAGCGGCTCGCGGCCGCGGTGCCCGACGACGCGCCGGCGTGGCACGCCACGGGGTACGACGTCTGGCGCGCGCACCTGCGCGGCGCGCTGCCGTTCGCCGCGGCGCGCGATCGTGTCGTGATCGCTACGCGGCAGTACGCCAAACGGCAGCGCACGTGGTTCCGGCACCAACTCCCGCCGGCTTCCGTTCTCCACGTCGACCCGGCGCGCGTCGACGCGCTCGACGCGGCGTACGCGTGGTGGTGCGCCGGCCGCGCCGGCGCGCGCCCGGCTTCCGCCGTCCCCCGCAGTGCCCACCGCGCCCCCACGCCCGCCCCATGAAGATCGGCATCACGTGTTACCCGACCTACGGCGGTTCCGGCGCGGTCGCGACCGAACTCGGCATCGCGCTCGCCGCGCGCGGGCACGAGGTGCATTTCATCACGTACCAGCAGCCGTTCCGGCTGCCTAACTTCCTGCCGCGGATCTTCTTCCACGAGGTCGAGGTCAACCGCTACCCGCTCTTCGAATACCCGCCGTACGACCTCGCGCTCGCGGTGCGGATGCACGAGGTGGTGCGCACGCAGGGGCTCGACCTGCTCCACTGCCACTACGCCATCCCGCACGCGACGAGCGCGTGGATCGCGCGCGAGATGCTCCGCGCGCAGGGCTCCGACATCTCGGTGATCACGACGCTGCACGGCACCGACATCACGATCGTCGGCCAGGACCCGTCGTTCCACCCGATCACGAAGTTCTCGATCGAGCGCTCCGACGGGATCACGTCGGTCTCGGAGTACCTGCGCCGCGAGACGATCGCCACGTTCGGCTGCACGGGCTGCGCCGTCGAGGTGATCCCCAACTTCGTGGACCCGCTCGTGTACGACCGCGCCGCGCACCCGCCCGCGCTCTCCTGGCTCGTGCCGAAGGGACGCAAGGTGGTGATGCACGTGTCCAACATGCGCGCGGTCAAGCGCGTGCGCGACGTCGTGCGCGTGTTCGCCCGCGTGACCGAGCGCGTGCCGAGCGTGCTGTTCATGGTCGGCGACGGCCCCGAACGCGTGGACGCGGAGCAGGAAGCGCGCGCCTTGGGCGTCGAGCGGTCGGTGCACTTCCTCGGCAAGCTGGAGGCGGTCGCGCCCCTGCTCGCGGGGGCCGACCTGTTCCTGCTGCCCAGTCAGAGCGAGTCGTTCGGGCTGTCCGCGCTCGAGGCACTCGCCTCCGGGGTGCCCGTGGTCGCGAGCGACACGGGCGGCCTTCCAGAAGTCGTCCGCGACGGCGAGACGGGCGCGCTCTGCCCGGTCGGCGACGTCGACGGCATGGCGGAGGCGGCAGCTCACATCCTGTCCGATCCGGAACGCTGGCGCATGATGAGCGCCGCGGCAGCCGCCGACGCGCGCGCGCGGTACTCGCTCGAAACGGTGGTCGCGCAGTACGAAGCGTTCTACGCACGTGCGGTCGCCCGGGCCGCGCGCCGCGACCCCGCGGTGGCGGTCGCCGGCTGACAGCCCGCCCGAACGGGCTACCTTACCGCCCGTCCGCGCGGGCGCGTACACGGGCGTCGTCTCACTCGTGTGTCCGCCCGCCCCGTTCGCTGCCGTACGCTACCGCTCGCATGCCGCTTTCGCACGCCTTCGTCCTCGGCCTCCTCCAGGGACTCGCCGAGTTCCTCCCGATCAGCTCGTCGGCGCACCTGACACTCGCGCCGTGGCTCCTCGGCTGGAACGCCGATCCCGGCCTTGCCTTCGACGTGGCGCTGCATGCGGGCACGCTCATCACGCTGCTCTGGTACTTCCGGCGCGACTGGATCGCGCTCGCGGGCAGCGCGGTCGATCTGCTCCGCCGCCGCCGTATCGAGACCGCCGAAGACCGGCGCGTCGTGCTACTCGTGATCGCGACCATTCCGGGCGCGATTGCCGGCAAGCTCCTCGAGCAGAAGGCGGAAACCACCTTCCGCTCGCCCGCGCTGATCGCCGGCATGCTGATTCTGATGGGCGTGCTGCTCTGGGTGGCCGACCGCTGGGCCTCGCAGGCGCGTCACATCGACGACATGGGCTCGCGCGACGCATGGGCCCTCGGATTTGCCCAGGTCGCGGCCCTGATCCCCGGCGTCTCACGCTCGGGCTCGACGATGACGCTCGGCCGCGCGCTGCAGCTCGACCGCGAGTCGGCCGCGCGATTCAGCTTTCTCATGAGTATGCCGATCATCGCCGGCGCCGTGGTGCTCAAGCTCCCGAAGCTGTTGCACGACACGGGCGAGCGCGCGCCTCTGCTCGTCGGGATCGTCACCGCGGCGCTCAGTAGCTGGATCGCGATCACCGTCCTTCTGCGCTACCTCACGCGCCACGGCTTTGCCGCATTCGCCATCTACCGGGTGCTGCTGGGCGCGACCGTGCTGGCGCTGATCGCGACGGGCGTGCGCTCGGCAGCGCCGGCTGCGGAGGAGACCGGGCCGGCCCCGGTCGCCGCGCTCGCGCGCTAACGCGTCGCTCGTCGGACGGGCGCGTTGCCGATCGGCGCGCAGGTGAGCCCGCGGGGGGACGACTCGGACGCGTTGGCCACCGACACGTACGACGGGGAGCGCGTCGCGCTCCTGCGAGAGCGGATCGGAGTTCCCGCGCTCTTCGCGTACTCGCACGCGACATCGACGATGGACCTGGCGCACGCCGCGGGTGCCGGAGGTGCTCCCGCCGGCACCGTGTTCGTCGCGGACGTGCAGACGGCCGGGCGCGGGCGTAACGGCCGACGATGGGTGTCGGACGCCGAGGGGGGCGTCTGGACGACGATCCTGGAACGGCCGACCGAACTCGACGCGCTCGGCGTGCTCTCACTGCGTGTCGGCCTGGAGCTCTCGCGCGAGTTCGACGCGCTGGTCGGCCGCCAGACGATGCTCAAGTGGCCCAACGACGTGTTGCTCAAGGATCGCAAGCTGGCCGGCGTGCTCGTCGAGGCGCGGTGGCGTGACCGCGCGCCGGAGTGGGTCGCGGTCGGGGTCGGCGTGAACCGCCGCGCACCCGCCGATCTGCCCGACGCGATCGGCACCGGCGACGCCGTGCGTCGCTCCGACATCCTCGCCGCGGTCGTTCGCGCGGTCCGCGCCGCCGCCGCGGCGTCTGGCGTCCTCACGCCCGACGAACTGGCTCGATTTGCCGCGCGCGATGCGGTGCGCGGTCGCGAGGTCGCCGCGCCTGTCGTGGGTCGCGCCGACGGGCTGACGGAGGGCGGCGAGTTGCGCGTCCGCGCGCCTGACGGGCAGGTGCACGCGGTGCCAACCGCGACGGTCCGTTACGCGGAACGCATGGAGGCGGCGGGGTAGGACGACGGGGCGACGCCCGGGATAATCGCGTAACGTGTTGCAATTCCGGTACTTACGGTTCGCCATCGCGCGCCTGGCCGACGCTTGACGTCGCGGGACGCAACGGCTACGTTGCCCGTGTTAGCACTCCCGAACGCTGAGTGCTAGCTCCACAACAACTCACCCACTCGCAGAGGCAATACACATGGCCACCATCACCAGCGCCGTGAAGCCCCTTGCTGATCGCGTCGTCGTCCGCGCGCTCGAAGAGACCGAGCAGATGCGCGGCGGCCTCTACATCCCCGACACCGCGAAGGAGAAGCCGCAGCAGGGCGAGATCGTCGCCGTCGGGCCCGGCAAGTACGACGAGAACGGCAAGCGCGTCCCGATGGACGTGAAGGCCGGCGACAAGGTGCTCTACGGCAAGTACAGCGGCACCGAGGTCACCGTCGAGGGCGAGCAGCTGCTCATCCTCCGCGAGTCGGACGTCCTCGCCGTCATCGGCTGATCGTCCCCTTCTGTAACTAACTCTCTCCTCCACCACGGGACACCCCAATGGCTGCGAAGGAACTGCATTTCAATACGGACGCGCGTGCCGCCCTCAAGCGCGGCGTCGACCAGCTCGCCGAGGCGGTCAAGGTCACGCTCGGCCCCAAGGGCCGCAACGTCGTCATCGACAAGAAGTTCGGCGCCCCCACCGTGACCAAGGACGGCGTCACGGTCGCGAAGGAGATCGAGCTGTCGGATCCGCTCGAGAACATGGGCGCGCAGATGGTGAAGGAAGTCGCGACCAAGACCTCCGACAACGCCGGCGACGGCACCACCACGGCGACCGTGCTCGCGCAGGCGATCTTCCGCGAGGGGCTCAAGAACGTCACCGCCGGCGTCAACCCGATGGCGCTCAAGCGCGGCATCGACAAGGCCGTCGCCGCCGTGACCGAGGAGCTCAAGCGCATCTCGGTTCCCACCGCCGGCAAGAAGGAAATCGCGCAGGTCGGGACCATCTCGGCGAACAACGACCCCGAGATCGGTAACCTGATCGCCGAGGCGATGGAGAAGGTCGGCAAGGACGGCGTCATCACGGTCGAGGAGGCCAAGGGCCTCGAGACGACGCTCGAGACGGTCGACGGTATGCAGTTCGACCGCGGCTACCTCTCGCCGTACTTCGTGACCGACCCGGACAAGATGGAAGCCGTCCTCGAGGACGCCCACATCCTGATCCACGACAAGAAGATCTCGTCGATGAAGGACCTGCTCCCGGTCCTCGAGAAGGTCGCGCAGGCCGGGCGCCCGCTGCTCATCATCGCCGAGGACGTCGAGGGCGAGGCGCTCGCCACGCTCGTCGTCAACAAGCTGCGCGGGACGCTCCGGGTCGCGGCCGTCAAGGCCCCGGGCTTCGGCGACCGCCGTAAGGCGATGCTGCAGGACGTCGCCACGCTGACGGCCGGCCAGGTGATCTCGGACGAAGTCGGGTTCAAGCTCGAGAACGCCGTCCTCTCCGACCTCGGGCGCGCCAAGCGCATCGTGATCGACAAGGACAACACGACGCTCATCGACGGCGCCGGCACGCAGGACGGCATCCAGGGCCGCATCAAGGAGATCCGCGGCCAGATCGAGAAGAGCACCTCCGACTACGACAAGGAGAAGCTCCAGGAGCGCCTCGCGAAGCTCGCCGGTGGTGTCGCCGTGATCAACGTCGGCGCCGCGACCGAGGCCGAGATGAAGGAGAAGAAGGCCCGTGTCGAGGACGCGCTCCACGCGACCCGCGCGGCCGTGGAAGAGGGCATCGTCCCGGGCGGCGGCGTCGCGCTCGTGCGCGCGCAGAAGGCCCTCGAGGGCCTCAAGCTCGAGGACAGCGACGAGCAGATCGGCGTGCAGATCATCCGGCGCGCGGTCGAGGAGCCGCTCCGCATGATCGTCCAGAACGCGGGCGCCGAAGGATCGATCGTGCTCGAGAAGGTGCGCTCGAACCCGGACAGCAAGTACGGCTACAACGCGCTGACCGACAACTACGAAGACCTGGTTCAGGCCGGCGTCATCGACCCGACCAAGGTGACCCGGACCGCGCTGCAGAACGCCGCGTCGATCTCCGGCCTCCTGCTCACGACCGAAGCGCTGATCGTCGAGAAGAAGGAAGACAAGGCTCCCGCGGGCGCCGGCGCCGGCGCGGGCGGCGGCATGGGCGGGATGTACTAAGTCCGGCTCGTCACGCGACAGCACGAAACGGCGGGGGCGTCCAGTGGACGCCCCCGCCGTCGTGCGTCCGGGGGTGTCGAGCCTCGAGCGCGTCGTTGCGGTGCGGCGAACGCGTGCCGAGCTTTCGCCCGATGCAGCCTCCTCACAAAAGTCGTGTTCGCATCGCCGCCGCGCTCGCGACCGTGTGCGCGGCGTGCGTGGCGGCGTGTGCCGGCCAGGCCACCGGTTCACCCGCCAACGCGCCCGTTCCGGACGCCGCGGAGCGCATCGAAGACTTGCGTGTCCTGAATGGCGCCGAGGGCGTGGTGCGCGCGGAAGGGGTGCGCCTCGTCGGGGTCCGCGCCCCCGCGTTCGAGGTGCACGTGCGGGCGCCCGTCGCGACGGCGTACGCCGCGCTCACCGATGCGTACCGCGTCGCCGGATTCCCGGCGACGCGGTTCGACACGACCACGCACATTGTCGGCGCGGTCGACGTCCGCGCCGCTGACCGCATCGACGTCCCGACCCTCCGACGTTACGTGTCCTGCGGCGGCGGCAGCTACGCGGAACCGTCACTCGGCGAGTACCGCGTGATGGTGACGCTGCTCTCGCGTGTGACGCCGGATGGTGCCGGGAGCCTCGTCAGCACGCAACTCTTCGCCGCCGGGCAGCGCCCCGGGGCGGCGGGTCCGCGTACCGTGTGCCCCACGACCGGGCGCCTCGAGGCGATCGTCAACCGGGCCGTGAAGGCGGTCGCGGATCCGCGCGCCCCCACCCCCTGAGGCCGGCGCGCGGCGGCCTAACGCGTCGCGCCCGCCGGCGGTCCGGCCAGTCGCTTGATCGCCAGACGGTCGGCGTCTTCCTGCGAGCCGATGTTGGTGGCGATCTCGCGCAGGAGGCCCTTGCGGAGGTCGTAGACGAGCCCGTGCACGATCGGACGCCTCCCGCGCGCCCACGCGTGCTGAATGATCGGCGTCTCGCTCAGGTGGTAGATCTGTTCCAGCACGTTCAGCTCGACCACCCGGTCGAAGCGCGCCTGCTCGTCCGCGATCGCGTCCAACTCGGGGCGGTTCCACCGCACGACGTTGCGGATCGGTCCGAGCCAGTGGTCGACCAGGCCGTACGATTCCGTGCCCATCCCCGCCTTCACACCGCCGCAGCCGTAGTGCCCGGTCACGAGGATGTGCTTGACGTCGAGCACGTCGACCGCGTATTGCAGCACGCTCATCGCGCTCAGGTCACTCGGCAGCACCACGTTCGCGATGTTGCGATGCACGAAGAGTTCGCCGGGTCCGAGGCCCGTCATCACCTCGGCCGGGACCCGGCTGTCCGCGCATCCGATGTAGAGGAACATGGGCTGCTGCCCGCTCGCCATCGACGAGAAGTAGGTCGGGTCGGCGGCGATGGCGTCGGCGGCCCAGCGGCGATTGTTCTCGAGTAGGCGGTGGTACTCATGCATGGCGGAACCTCAACGATCGAGCAGATCGCTCGGCGAAGGTCGATTCGACGCGCCGGCACCGTCTCGACTCCCGAGTGGGGCGAGGACTGAGTGGCCGGCGTGGCAGGGTAGGGCACTAAGCTTCCTTAGCGCGGAACGGCGCAAAACGTAGCGTGATCGCCCGCCGCTCACAGTCCGTACTACCCCGGAGTTGGCGCGCTATAGCCCGAGCGCGAGCTGCTCAGCGGCGCGAGCGCGCGGCGCCGCGTGCGCGACGAACGGCCCCGCGACGACGTCCTGAAGCGCTGGAGTCACCGCTCCGCGGAAACGCGTTCGCGCGAGCGCGGCACCCACGTCCGCACTCGCGAGGCGTGGCTCGTTGCACGACTCGCTGAGGTGCGCCAGCACCACGTGGCGCAGCGCGGGCGTGGCGACCTGCCGCGCCAGCGAGGCCGCCGCGCGGTTGCTCAGGTGACCGAACCGGCCCGCGATACGGTCGGCGACCGAAGGCGGATACGGGCCCGCACGCAGCATCGCCTCGTCGTGGTTCGCCTCGAGCACGAGCAGGTCGACGTCGGCCAGCGCCGCGCGCACGGCGTCCGAAGCGTGACCGAGGTCGTAGCACACGCCAGCGCGCGCACCGGCGTCCGTCGTCACAGTCACCGCAATGCTCTCGGCCGCATCGTGCGGGGTCGCGACCGTCTCGACGGCGAACGGGCCGACGCGGAACGTCGCACCCGCGGCGAACGTCGTCGCGCCCGCCGCGCGCACGCCCGCGCATGCCGCGGCCGTGCCCGTGGTCGCGTGTACGGCCCACCCCCACCGCGCGGCCGCGTGCCGCACACCTTTCACGTGGTCCGCGTGCTCGTGCGTCACCACGCACGCGGCGATCGACTCCGGGGGCACGCGCGCCGCCGCGAGCCGCTCGGCCAGCGCGCGCACCCCGAACCCCGCGTCGACGATGAGGCGCGCGCCGTCGCTCTCCAGCAGCACCGCGTTGCCGCGGCTGCCCGTTCCTAACACCCACAGGCGCACGTCAGCCCTCGTCGCGACGCGCGTGCGCCCGCGCGAGCAGGTCCCGCATTCCCGCGGTGAGCGCGCGCTGACGCCGCGCCATCGCGCGTTCGGCCACGCGCACGAACCGCTCCGCGTCGTAGGTGTCGTACGGCGCGCCGCCACCCCACGCGAAGGGCGGCACGTGCTTCGGCGGCATCCGGTCGTAGACGTTCGCACCAGCGCCGACCACCGTGCCCGTCGTCAACGTCAGCCCGATGCCCGTCTTCGCGTGGTCGCCGAACAGCGTGCCGAGGAACTGCAGCCCGGTGTCGCGCACGCCGCCCGGAGTCCAGAGCGAGACCGTGCCGTAGGTGTTCTTCAGGTTGCTCGTCGTCGTCCCCGCGCCGAGGTTGACCCAGCGCCCGAGATAGGAGTGGCCGACGAACCCGTCGTGCGCCTTGTTCGCGTGCCCGACGAGCACGGACGCGCTGATCTCGCCGTGCACGCGACAGTGATCGCCGATCGCGCAACCGCTGATGCGGTCGGCCGTGACGACCGAGCCTTCGCCGATGTAGCACGGCCCGACGACGCGCGTGAACGCCTGCACCGTCGCGCCGCGGCGGACCACGACGGGGCCGGCCGACGTGTCGAACACCGTGTACGGCTCGACCGCGGCGCCTCTCTCGGCGAACACGCCGTGCGCGCCGAGGACCACGCCCGCGTGCTCGACCGCGTCGATCTCCGCGCCTAACGTCGGGAGGTCGCGCGCGAGCTGTGCGGCGAGGTGCCCGACGTAGTCCCACGACGCGTCGTGCCACCAGCCGGCGAGCTCCGCATCGTCGCCGACGCCCCGGAACGCGTCGAGGGTGAGCGTGCCGTCCGCGAACGCGTCGGCCGGGACCGGCTTCCCGAGGCGCACCGCCGCGAGCCGGCCGTTGCAGCGCCAAGCGCCGGCGCTCGGCGCGGCACGCACGTCGAGCACGGGCACGCACCGCGCGTGGATGACGATGCTGCCCGCGGGCAGTAGGCCCGTCGCAGCACCCGGCGCGCCCGGCTCCTCGAATCCTGCGAGCGCGGGCGACGAGAGGAACCCCGCCGCGTCCAGCCCGAACACGCGCGCCCATCGTTCGCGCACGATCAGCGCGCCCGCGCGAAGTTCCGCGCCCGGTCGGGTCAACGCGAATGGCGCGAACGTTCGCGCGACCGCGTCGTCGTAGAAGTACAGACCTGCCATGCTACCCCGCGGGTTCGGGCCGAACCGGGTCAGTCCCGGAACGCCGCCGGGAGCGCGTCGAGCAGCGCCTTGAGGTCGCTCGACCGGTCGGGCGTCGTGACCAGCGTGAGGCCGGGCCGCGTCACCACGACGAGGTCATCTACTCCGTACAGGACGACCGCGTTCCCGTCCGCGTGCACCACGTTCCGCCGCGCATCGAGCGCGAACACCGCACCGCTCGGCGCGTTCTCCTTGTCGTCGCGCGTCCGCACGCGGCCGAGCGCGCCCCAGGTGCCCACGTCGTCCCACCCAAAGTCGCCGGGGATCACCAGCACGCGGCGGCTCCGTTCCATGACCGCGACGTCGACGGCGACGGGCGTGACGTCGGCGAAGAAGCGGGCGATGTCATCGCCGGCCGCGCGCAGCGCCGGGCCGACCTCGGGGGCGAGCGCGTCGACCTCGTCGAGGAAGTCGCCCGCGCGCCATACGAAGATCCCCGAGTTCCAGAGGTACCCCTCGGCGCGCATGCGCGCCGCGCGCTCGCGCGTGGGCTTCTCGACGAAGCGCGCCACGCGCCGGATGCGGTGCGACGCGTCCGGCGCACCCTCCGGCGCCGCGGGCGCGGCATCGTCGACCGGATCGCCCGGCTGGATGTAGCCGAAGCCGGGATCGTCGCGCGTCGGAACGACTCCGACCGTGACGAGGCTCGCGTGCGCTGCCGCGGCGTCACCTGCGCGCGCGAGCGCCGAACGGAACGCCGCCGGATCGGCGATCGCCCAGTCCGCGTGGACGCATACCATCACGGCGTCGCGTCCGCCACGCGTGGCGACGGCGCGCGACGCCCACGCGAGCGCCGCGCAGGTGCCCGCCGGGGCGGGCTCGGCGATCACGTTCTCGGCCGGCAGCTCAGGGGCGAGCGCGCGCACGGCGTCGCGCAGCGTCGCATTCGTGAGTACCAGCGTGCGTTCGGCCGGAACCAGTGGCACGAGCCGCGCGAGCGTGTTGGCGAGCAGCGGATGCTCGTCGACGAGCGCCAGGAGTTGTTTCGGGCGCGCCGGCGTGCTCATCGGCCAGAACCGGGACCCGACGCCGCCTGCGAGCACGACGGCCCATGCGCCATCCATCGGCGCTCCGCGCGTGGCGGGAGAAACGACCGCGCTCACGCGGCCGCCTCCCCTTCGGTGACGCCCGCGAGTTCCGCCGCGCGGGCGTACAGCTTCTTCGGGCTGAACGGCTTGGTCATGAAATCGGTCGCGCCGAGAGCCATGGCCTGCCGGTACTGCTGCTCCTGGCCGGCGGCCGTCAGGATGATGCATGGAAGCGACGCGTGGCGCGGATCGGCGCGCACCGCGGCGAGCACGTCGAGTCCGCTCAACCGCGGCATCATCAGATCGAGCAGGACGAGGTCGACGTGCGGCCCGTCGTTCAGCGCGTCGAGCGCTTCCTGCCCGTCGTGCACGAGGGTCACGCGAAACGGGCCCTGTTCGAGCTTCATCTGGATGATGCGGCCGATGTGCGGTTCGTCGTCGGCGACGAGCACGTGCCGCACCGGACGGGCCCCTTCGCGACCCGTGGACGGCGTCGACGCAGTCGACATCAAACCGATCCGGCCAGCGCGCCGCGTTCGCTCCGCACGTGTCCGATCGCCGCGCCCGCGTCGGCGTGCGCCGCATCTATCGCCGCGAGAACCGTGACCTCCGGCGTCACCGGCAGCGCGACGAGGAGGCCGACGCCCGATTCGACGACCACCGACCGCAGGCCGCTCGCGACGCCGTCGGCGTCCGCAAGCATCTCCGCAGCCATCACGAGTCCGGGCGCGAGTGCCGCCAAGTGCTCGGCGTACGCCGCCGGATCGACCGGCTGCGGGGCATCCGAGGCCGCCGCCGTGTGTTCGCCCACGGCGTGGTCGATGAGCAGCCCGTCGCGACCCGCCGCGACCACCGCACGAACTCCGGGGTGCGCCTGGAGCGCGCGCAGCTGGTCGCGAAAGGATGGCATGGCGTGGGGCGCGGCGGGAAACGGCGGAACGTCGGCGCAACTAACGGTCGTGCCCGATACCGGTCAAGCGCGGCCCGCCGCGCCGCGCGTCCGCGCCGCGTGGCGCCGTTGCTCGGGCCGCGGGGCGGGCGATAAGCTTGAAGTATGTCGTCCCTCAACCTCCGCCCGGTTCATCGGTCCGCAACGTCGCGCGTCCGCGCGCCCCGCCGCGTGCGGGCCGCCGTCGTCGGCGCCGTCGCCGCGGCGGTGAGTGTCGCCGCCGCGTGCGGCGGCAGGGACCCGTACGCGCCGATCGCGTCGTACAACACGATCTCGACGACCTTCACGGTGTTCCCGCTGCGCGCGGCGCCCCCGCCTTACGGGTCGGCGATCGACCTCCACACACCGCTCGTCGTCCGCCCCGCGATCGTCACGTACACGAGCGTGACTGGGTCGAGTACGCTCGCGCCCAACTTCGACGTCGCATTCAACGTCGACAGCGCGGGACACATCGTGCTGCTGCCGCCGAAGCTCATCGCGTCGGCGCTGAGCTCGCCGCGTACCGGATTCCAGACGTCGACGACGCTCTACGATTCGCTCCAGAGCGCGCCGGGCGGGACGTACCAGGCCGATTCGGCGTTCCGCGTGACGGTCGGCCAGACCGTCGTCGTGCAGGCCGCGGGCCTCGCGTGCACCGCCGGGTCGCCATTCTATGCCAAGCTCGTGATCGACAGCGTCGACCCGCTCACGGGCGCATTTTCGATCCGCGCCACGATCGACCAGAACTGCGGCTTCAAGTCGTTCGCGGCGGGGCTGCCGACTTCGTAACCGGCGCGGCCGACCGCCGCGCGCCGCCCCGTCCCCATGCACGATCTGAAGCTCCTGCGCGAGCACCCCGACCGGCTTCGCGACGGTCTTGCCCGACGCGGCTCGCTCGACGCCCTCGCGCCGGTCCTCGATCGCCTCGAGGCCCTCGAACGCGACCGTCGCGCGCTCATCGCCACGGTCGAGGAGCGCAAGGCGGCGCGGAACGCGACCACGCAGGAGGTCGCGCGCCGCAAGCGCGCCAAGGAGCCCGCGGACGATCTCGTCGCGGCCGCACGCACGCTCGGCGAGGAGATCGCCGCCGGCGACGCGCGTCAGACCGCCGTGGACGCGGAGCTGGATGCGCTCCTGCTCGAGCTGCCCAACATCCCGCTCGACGACGTGCCGGCCGGCGACGAGCGCGCGAACATCGTCGTGCGCACGTGGGGCGAACCGCGCGACCCGGACGGGGTCCGCCCGCACTGGGACGTCGGCGCCGCGCTCGGCATGTTCGACATGGCGCGCGCCGCCAAGGTGAGCGGATCGGGCTTCGCCTGCTACCGCGGCGCCGGAGCGCGGCTCGTCCGTGCGCTGCTGAACTGGTGCATGACCACACACGCCGACGACCACGGCTACGAGGAGGTGTGGCCACCCGCCCTCGTCACGCGCGCGTCGATGACCGGTACCGGCCAACTCCCCAAGTTCGAGGACGACGCGTATCGCGTCGCAGGCGACGACCTGTTCCTCGCGCCGACCGCCGAGGTGCCGGTGACCAATCTGTACCGCGACGAGCTGCTCGACGCGGCCGAGCTGCCGAAAGCGTTCGTCGCGTACACCCCGTGCTTCCGGCGGGAGGCCGGGTCGGCGGGGAAGGACACGCGCGGCATCCAGCGCCTGCACCAGTTCGACAAGGTCGAGCTCGTACGGTACAGCACGCCGGAGGCGTCCACCGCCGAGCTGGAACGGCTCACCGGCCACGCCGAGCGGCTGCTGCAACGCCTGGAGTTGCCGTACCGTGTGGTGCTACTCGCGGCCGGTGATACGGGGTTCAGCAGCGCGAAGACGTACGACCTCGAGGTGTGGGCGCCGGGCGTCGGGCGCTGGCTCGAGGTGTCGAGCTGCTCCTTGTTCACCGACTTTCAGGCGCGACGTGCGAACATCCGCTACCGCCCCGCGCCGGGTGAGAAGCCGCGCTTCGTGCACACGCTGAACGGCTCCGGACTGGCGTTCCCCCGCGTGATCGCGGCGCTGCTCGAGGTGCACCAGACGGCCGACGGCGCGGTGAACGTGCCCGAGCCGTTACGCGCGTTCGTCGGCGCGGACCGGTTCGCGCGCGGCTGACCCGCCGCCGCTCCGCGCGCGGGCCCTCCGCGGCCCGCGCTATCTTGTCGGGGATGCCGCACCCCATCCCCAGCACGTCCCGGTTCGCGCAGGCCGACCCGCTCGCGACCCTCAACCCCGCCCAGCGCGAGGCCGTCCTCCACGTCGACGGACCCGCGCTCGTGCTCGCCGGTGCGGGCTCGGGCAAGACGCGCGTGCTCACGACGCGCATCGCGCGACTCGTGCAGGAGCACGGCGTCGACCCGGCGCGCATTCTCGCGGTCACCTTCACCAACAAGGCCGCGGGCGAGATGCGCGACCGCATCGCGCGCTTCCTCGGCTTCGAGCCGCGCGGCATGTGGGTCGGCACGTTCCACGCGATCGGCGCGCGACTGCTGCGCCAGCACGCGCACCTCGTCGGCCGCACGCCCAACTTCACGATCTACGACGAGGACGACGCGTTAGGCGCACTGAAGCGGCTGTTCGAGCGCCACAAGATCGGGGTCAAGGAAGTCGCGCCGAAGGCGGTGCTGTCGGCCATCTCGGACGCGAAGAACGCGCTCGTGCCGCCCCGCGAGTACGCGGAGCTCGCGGGCGACCCGTTCACGCGAACGGTCGCCAAGCTCTACCTCGACTTCGAGCCGGCGCTCCGCGAGTCCAACGCGGTGACGTTCGACGACCTGCTCGTGCTCCCGGTGCAGATCCTGCGCGAGCACGCGCAGGTGCTCGCCAACTACCGCGAGCGGTTCCGCTACGTGCTCGTCGACGAGTACCAGGACACGAACCACGCGCAGTTCGAGTTCGTCCGGCTGATGGGCGGCGAGCACGGGAACGTGATGGTCGTGGGCGACGACGACCAGTCGATCTACGGGTGGCGCGGTGCGGACGTGCGCAACATCCTCGACTTCGAGAAGACGTTTCCGAACGCCGCGGTGGTGAAGCTCGAGGAGAATTATCGCTCGACGCCGAACGTCCTCGACCTCGCGAACACGGTCATCGCCGCGAACGCGTCGCGCCGGGGCAAGACCCTCCGCGCGACCCGCGGCGCGGGCGAGCGCGTGTCGCTCGTCGGCGCGCTCGACGACCGCGACGAGGCCGACTTCGTGGTGGAGGAGATCGCGGCGCGCCGCGCCGGAGAGGGGCGCGTGCTGCGGCACTTCGCGGTCCTGTACCGCACCAACTCGCAGAGCCGGTCGCTCGAAGAGTCGCTGCGCCGCCGGGGGATGCCGTACCGTCTCGTGGGCGCAGTCCGCTTCTACGACCGCCGCGAGATCCGCGACCTGATGGCGTACCTCAAGCTGATCGCCAATCCGGCCGACAACGAGGCGTTCCGGCGCGTCGTCAACGTCCCGAAGCGCGGCATCGGAGACACGTCGCTCGACCTGCTGGCCGAGATCGCCGAGCGCGAGCGCGCGCCGCTGCTCGACGTCGCGCGGCGCGCCGAGGTGCAGGCGCAGCTCCGCCCCGCGGCCCGGGCCCCGCTCGCCGAATTCGTCACGCTCGTCGACCGCCTCCGCGCCGCCGCGCCCGAAGCGAGCGTGCCCGAGCTCATCGAGGATCTCGTCGCCGCGACGAAGTACGGCGACCACCTCAAGGCCGAGGGCCCCGACTGGCAGGACCGCATGCTCAACGTCCAGTCCCTCGTCGACGGCGCGGCCGAAACGGTCGCGGACGAGGGCGGGGAAGTCGGCCTCACGCCGCTCGACCACTTCCTCCAGAAGGCCACGCTCGTCGCGGGCGTGGACGCCCTCGCGGCCGACGCGGACGCGGTCACGCTCATGACGATGCACAACGCGAAGGGGCTCGAATTCCCCGTCGTGTTCATCACGGGCCTGGAGGACGGATTGTTTCCCCTCGCGCGCGCCTACGACGACCCCGCGCAGCTCGAGGAGGAGCGCCGCCTGTTCTACGTCGGGATCACGCGCGCCGAAGAGAAGCTGTACCTGCTGCACGCCGAACAGCGCCTGCGGAACGGCGAGAAGATGCAGGGCCGCCCGTCGGGCTTCCTCGACGGACTTCCCGACCAGCTCTTCGACAAGAAGCTGACAGTCAAGGCGCGCAGCTCCGGCCGCGCGTTCCTCGCCGACCTCGGCGGTGGCTACTCGGGACGCGGCCGCGGCGACGGCGGCAGCTGGGGGCGCAGTAGCTGGTCGCGGAGCGGTGCGAGCACGGGCGGCGGCGGCGCCGTCCCGTTGGGCGGCCGCCCGGCGGCCCGCGACGAGGACGACGACGCGCCGTTCTTCACGCGGAAGACCGGCACGCCGGTGTCGACGCCACTGCCGGGGCCCGTCGTCCGCCGGCGCCCCGCGAACCCCGACCCGGCCGATGAATCGCAGGACGCGGCCGTGCTGCGGCAGGGCGCGCGTGTCACGCACCGGAAGTTCGGCTCGGGGACGGTGGCCGAGGTGACCGGCACCGGCCGCGACGCGAAAGTACGCGTCGACTTCGACGACGCGGCGGTCGGCCGCAAGACGCTCGTCGTCGCGCAGGCGAACCTCGAACGCGGGTGGGATTGAGTGGCGGTTTCGGAACAGGACGTGCGCCACGTCGCGGCGCTCGCACGGCTCGGCGTCGACGACGCGCGGGTACCCGCGCTCGTGGCGGAGCTCAACGGGATCCTCGTGCACATGGACGCGCTGCAGCGCGTCAAGACGGACGGGCCGGCGGTCGCCGGCGTCGGCTCGGGCGGGATGCCGCTCCGCGACGACGCGGGCCCGCAGTACCCGCTCGCCCACCCGCGGACCGACTTCGCCCCGAGCATGCGCGCGGGATTCTTCCTTGTCCCACGGCTCGCGACCCACACGGCACTCGGCGCGAGCGCGGGCGAGCTCGACCCCTCGGCCGAAAGTTCAGTCGACGACGCCGACGACGCGAGCGCGCTCGACGGGGGAGAGAACGCGTGAGCGCACTCGACCTCCTCGACCTCCCCGCGGCCACGTTAGGCGACGCGGTCCGCTCGGGCTCCCTCGCGCGCGACGCGGCGGTCACGGCGAGCCTCGCCGCGGCCGCGCGCCTCGAAGCCGCCGACATCCGCGCCTTCGTCGACCTCCACGCGACGCCGCAGGCGGCGATGTCGGCCGCCCGCGACCGTAGCGCGTCCGGCGACGCCGCGCGCCTCCCGCACACCGGCGCGCTCGCCGGCGTTCCCGTCGCCGTCAAGGACAACCTCGCCGACCTCGCGCTGCACACGACGTGCGGCTCGAAGGTCCTCGCCGGCTACGTGAGCCCCTACGAGGCCACTGCGGTCGCCCGCCTGCTCGACGCGGGCGCGGTGGTCGTCGGCAAGACCAACATGGACGAGTTCGCGATGGGCTCCTCCACCGAGCACTCGGCCTACGGACCGACGCGCAACCCGGTCGACCCGTCGCGCGTCCCGGGCGGGTCCTCCGGCGGCTCGGCCGCCGCGGTCGCCGCGGGCGTGGTGCGCATCGCGTTAGGCTCGGAGACCGGCGGGTCGGTACGGCAGCCGGCCGCGTTCTGCGGCGTCGTCGGCGTCAAGCCGACCTACGGCCGCGTGAGCCGGTACGGGCTCGTCGCCTTCGCGTCCTCGCTCGACCAGGTCGGCGTGTTCGGCCGCACCGTCGACGACGCCGCGCTCGCGCTGGAGGTCATCAGCGGCCGCGACCCGCACGACGCGACGAGCGCCGACGTCCCCGTACCGTCGCTGCAGTTCGACAGCGCCGAGGGGACGGCGCACGGCGGCCCGCTCCACGGGCTCAAGATCGGGCGCCCGAGGGAGTACTTCCCGGAGCGGCTCGACCCGGCCATCCGCGAGCTCACCGACGCCGCGTTCGACCGGCTGCGCGCGTTGGGCGCGACGGTGAAGGACGTGTCGCTGCCGCACACCGACCTCGCGATCCCGGTCTACTACATCCTCGCGCCCGCCGAGGCGTCGAGTAACCTCGCGCGCTTCGACGGCGTGCGCTACGGACCGCGCGCGGCGTCCGACTCGCTCCGCGCGCTGTACGAGCGCACGCGCGAGGAGGGCTTCGGCCCCGAGGTCACCCGGCGCATCCTGCTCGGCACCTACGTGCTATCTCACGGCTACTACGACGCGTACTACCGCAAGGCGCAGGAGGTGCGCGGGCTGATCGCCGGCGACTTCGCCCGCGCGTTCGACGGCGTCGACCTCCTGTTCACGCCCACGACGCCCACCACGGCGTTCCCGTTAGGCGCCCTGTCCGACCCGTACGAGATGTACCTCAGCGACATCTTCACCGCGACCGCCAACCTCGCGGGCGTGCCCGCGATGAGCGTGCCGATCGGCGCCGTCGCCGGCCTGCCGGTCGGCGGCCAGATCATCGCTCCGCACTTCGGCGAGGCGACGATGTTCCGCGCGGCCGGCGCGCTCGAACGCGCGCTCGCCGTTCCGAGCGTCGCCGCGGGAGGCGTCGCGTGACCGCGCCGGCGCGCGCGCGCGCGGCCGACTGGACGCGCGACTACGAAATGGTGGTCGGGCTCGAGGTGCACCTGCAGCTCGACACCCGGACGAAAGCGTTCTGTAACTGTCCGACGGCGTTCGGCGACGCGCCCAACGCGAACACGTGCCCCGTCTGCCTCGCACTCCCGGGGGCGCTCCCGGTGCTCAACCGCCGCGCCGTTGAACTCGCGACGCGCGCCGCCCTCGCACTCGGGTGCACGGTCCACCCCGTCTCGATTTTCGCGCGCAAGAACTACTTCTACCCCGACCTGCCCAAAGGCTACCAGATCTCGCAGTTCGACCGGCCGCTCGCGACCGGCGGCTCGGTGCAGATCGGCGAGACCGACGCCGGCTCGCCGATCACGGTCGGCGTCACGCGCGTCCACATGGAGGAGGACGCGGGCAAGTCGCTCCACGACCGATTCCCGCGCGAGACGGCCATCGACCTCAACCGCGCCGGGGTGCCGCTGGTCGAGATCGTGAGCGAGCCCGACATGCGCTCGTCGGCCGAGGCGGGCGCATACCTGCGCGCGCTCAAGCAGCTCGTGCAGTACGTCGGCGCGAGCGACGCGAGCATGGAGGAGGGTTCGCTCCGTGTCGACGCGAACGTCAGCGCACGCCGGCACGGCGAGCAGAAGCTCGGGACCAAGTGCGAGATCAAGAACATGAACTCGTTCTCGGGTGTCGAGCGCGCGCTCGAGGTCGAGTTCGCGCGCCAGTGCGCGCTCCTCGCCGAGGGCGGCCGCGTCGAGCAGCAGACGATGCTCTGGAACGCCGCGCGCAACGAGGTCCGTCCCGCGCGCTCCAAGGAAGGAAGCCACGACTATCGATACTTCCCCGAGCCGGACCTGCCGCCGCTCCTGCTGACGCAGGACTGGATCGACGCACAGCGTGCCGCACTGCCCGAGCTTCCCGTCGCGCGGCGCGCCCGCATGCGCAAGGAGCACGGCCTGTCGCTCCAGGACGTCGACGTGCTCGCGGCCGACCCCACGCTCGCCGACTACTACGAGTCGGTCGCGCGCATCCACGGCGACGCGAAGGCCGCCGCGAATTGGGTCACGCGCGACGTGCTCACCGCGCTCAACGAGACGGGTGAGTCGCCGCACCAGTTCGCGGTCCGCGTGAGACCGGACGATCTCGCGGCGTTGCTCGGGATGGTCCGCGACGGGTCGCTCAGCCGCGCGGCCGGCACCGCGGTGTTCAACGTGATGCGTCGCACGGGCGAGGCACCGGCCCGGATCGCCGAGCGCGACAAGCTCACCCAGGTGAGCGACGACGCGCCGCTGCGGAAGTGGATCGACGAGGTGTTCGACGAGCGCCCCGACGAGGCCCGACGCTACCTCGCCGGTGAGCGCAAGCTGCAGGGCGTGCTGGTCGGGCTCGTGATGAAGAAGTCGAAGGGCACCGCGGACCCGAAGCGCCTCAACGCGCTACTCGCCGCCCGGATCCCAGACTGAGCAGCGACGACGGGACGTCGGCCGCGTAGGTCAGCGTGGTCGGTGGCATCCCGAAGCGGCGCTCCGCCTCGCGGCGCGCCGCGACCGCACCACCCGCCCGGAGCGCGGCGCGCCGCACGCGCTTCGCCTGACTCAGCGCGTCGTCCCCCGACGGATCGAGCCGCGCGGGCTCCGACTCTGCGCCGCGCCGTAGCCAGTCGACGATGTAGTCGAACGACCGCGTGATGTACGGCGCGACTTCCTCGTCGGTCAGCTCCCACCGGCTATTCTCGGTCATCAGCCCGAAGATGCGCTGCCACGAGTCGCTGTCGGCCGCGTGCACCATACCGCGGAAGATTCGGCGGTTGGTCGGCGTGCTGAAGATCGTGGGGCTGAGAATCCGGTCGAGATGTCCGTCGGCCGCGGAGTGGTCGAGGAGGATGAGCTCGCGCGCGCGTCGCGCCGCACCCTCCGCGAGGTGCGTCTCGAACCGACTCTCCCAATAACTGTGTCCGAGCGCCGACGTGCTCGCCGTGACCGCCAGTTGCCGCGGAACGAAATAGTTGTGCGCGACCGCGTCGGCCGCGAGATGCGCCTGGTATCCGAGCGCGAACGCGCGGAGCGCCGCGTCGGGAGCTTCGGCCGCGATCTCGTGGCCGACCTGCCACGAATGGCAGTGCCGCCCGACCGGTACGTACTTCTTCGCGATGCTCGTATCGGCGGCGATCGATCCGTACAGAAAATCGTTCGGGAACTCGCGCAGGAGCGCGGCTACGGCGTTCGGCAGCAGGTCGAGCACGCGCAGGACCGCGTCGCCGAGGAACACGTGCGTGCCCGGGGTCCACGCGTGCGCGACGGCCGGGGTGAGCGCCACGGCGACGACGCAGGCCGCCGTGACGAGGACGAGGGTGAGGGCGAGTTCCTTCACCCGACCCGGCGTGCGGCGTGACGCGCGGCCCGACGCAAGTCGCGAAGTCCGCGCTCCAACTGACGTTCGACCTCCGCGCGCGAGCGTTCCAGCGACTCGGCCGCACGTTGTGCCACCGTCGCGATGTCGTTGAACGGCTCCGCCGCACGCGGCGCACGCGCGGCCCCGCGGCGCGCCCGGCGTGCCGCGTCCCTCACCGGTTCGGCCACTCCCTCGTCCCAGGCCCGTTCCGCGCGCTCGAGTAGCGGCTCGTCGGTATGGCCCGCGATGGACCGGCTGGCGAGCCAGCCGATCGCGGCGCCGAGCGCCGCACCGACGAGACCCGCCGCGACCAGCGCGCTCGCGTCGCGGAGCACCGCGTCGTCGTCGCCGTCGAGAAGGGCGTCGTCGGCATCTTCGCGCGACGCGTCGCGGGGCGGTCGAGCGGTGGTCGATTGGTGTGTCATCGTATCGGAAAGATTGAGCGAAAAACGCCGCCTTCAACCGCGACGTGTCCGAATGCGGGGCTGCGCGGGCGCCTCGCCGCCTTCGGCGTCGATGGATGGCGCGTCGTCGATGTGACTGGCGTCGGCGCCGAGCGCGCCGGCGTGTTCGTCGGCGTCGTCCGTGCGGAGGTCAGCTGCATTGCGCGGGCCTCGATCACGCACCGCGTCGATCTCGCCGCGCGCGACGCCGACGAGCTCGTGGCGGAGCACGGCGAATCCCTCGCGCACCGCTGCGACGGTCGATGCCGCGGCGACGAGCGATTCCCGCGCCTCGGCCTCCGCCACGTCGAGCAGCGCCTCGAGGTCGCGCGCGCGCGCCTCGGCCCGCGCGAGCGTTTCTTCGAGGCGCTGCTCGGTGCGCGACACCAGTGCGGAGACCCGCTCGACGTCGCTTCGCACGCGCGACACGACGTCGTCCACGTTCCCGGCGATCCGCGTGGCGCGCTGTGTGAGCGGCGCGACGTCGACCGACGCGCGATCGAGCAGGCGCCGAACGAGGTCGTACGTGTTCCTGAACTTCCACGCCGCGACCGTCAGCACCGCCAGTAGGGCGACGGCCACGACCGAGAGCAGCAGGCGCAGCACGTCGGCCAGGCGGACGAACCACTCCGGCTCGAACGGCACCACGCGCGCGACCGCCGTGTCGCCCGGGGCAGCCGCGACGAGGGCGGCGCCGGCCGCGGCGAGCGGCGCTGCCGCGAAAGCCAGAAATGACAAGGGTAGGGCGGCGGTCCGGGTGTGGCACGTCGGCCTTGGGCAGCGGCCGGGGTCGGGCTATCGTACGCCGGCCGCGGGGCGGGCGTCAAGCGACGCCGCCGCCGCGACCGCTCCGCGTCGGGCGCCGCGCCCGCGCCGCCGCGGCGCGCACCGCGCGCCGCTTCAACGTCGTTCTCGTCCGTTTCGCAACATGGCCAACACGCCGTCGGCGGTGCAGTTCGTGGTCGAAGGCGGGCGCCGGCTCGCCGGCAGCATTCGCCCGTCCGGCAACAAGAACGCCGCGCTCCCGATCGTCGCCGCGACGCTTCTGACCGAGCATCCCGTCACGCTCGAGAACGTCCCGCGAATCCGCGACCTCGAGACGCTCGTCGAACTCGTTCGTTCCCTCGGTCCCTCCATCGAGTGGGTCGAACGGAACACCCTGCACGTCCACGCGAGGCAGGTGGTCCCGGCCGAACTCGATCGAGACCTCGCGCGCCGCATTCGTGGCTCGATCCTGCTCGCCGGCCCGCTCCTCGGCCGGTGCGGGCGCGTCACCCTGCCGCCGCCGGGCGGCGACGTGATCGGCCGCCGCCGCCTCGACACGCATTTCCTCGCGCTCGAACAGCTCGGCGCGCGCTACACGGTCGATGCGCAGATCACGCTCGAAGCCGACGCGCTCCACGGCGCGGACGTGTTCCTCGACGAGCCGAGCGTGACGGCGACGGAAAACGCGCTCATGGCCGCCGTCGTTGCGCGCGGACAGACGGTGCTCCGGAACGCGGCGAGCGAGCCCCACGTCCAGGACCTCGCCCGCTTTCTCGTCGCGCTCGGCGCCCGGATCGAGGGAATCGGAACCAACACGATGACCGTCGCCGGCGACGCGACACTCGGGTCTGCCACGCACCGGATCGGACCCGACCATATCGAGGTCGGTTCGTTCATCGGCCTCGCGGCCGTCACGGCGTCCGAACTGCGCATCGAGGACGCGGGCGTCGAGTACCTCCGGTCCACGCTCATGGGCTTCGAGCGCCTCGGCATCGAGTGCCGCGTCGACGGTCGGGACCTCGTCGTCCCGGCCGAGCAGTCGCGCCAGATCCAATCGGACCTCGGCGGACACGTCCCGACCATCTCGGACCAGCCATGGCCGGCGTTCCCGGCCGATACGATGTCGATCGCGATCGTGACGGCCACGCAGTGCGAGGGCATGGTCCTCATGCACGAGAAGATGTTCGAGTCGCGGATGTTCTTCGTCGACAAGCTCATCGGAATGGGCGCGCGCATCGTCCTCTGTGACCCGCATCGCGCGATCGTCGCCGGTCCGTCGGCGCTGCGCGGCGCGACGATGGAATCACCGGACATCCGTGCGGGCATGGCGATGCTCCTCGCCGCCCTCTGCGCGAACGGCACGAGCATCATCAACAACGTCGGCCAGATCGAGCGCGGCTACGAGCGCATCGACGAGCGGCTCGGCGCGCTCGGCGCGCAGATCCAGCGCGTCGAAAACCGGCGCACGGCGTAACGCGGCCGTGCGGGCCGACCTGTCCGCCGTGGCCGTGCCGGTGGCGACCACGACTCGCGCCGGGCGCGAGGGTGAGTACCTCGAGTTCGACGTCTTCACCGACTGGAACGTCGCCGCGATCGTGACCACGCGCGCGGCGGGCTCGTTCGCCACCGCCGGAGACGCGCCGGTCGGAGCGGTGCTCGACCGCTGGGCAGCCCTGCAGCAGTTCGCCGCGGGCGGAGAGGCGGGTCGTTTCGCGACGGCGCGCCAGGTCCACGGCGCCGAGCTGATCGTCCACGGCGACGTCTGGCGGGGATGGCTGCGCGGACCCGCGGCCGACGGGCACGTCGCGCCCGCTCGTGGGACCGCGCTCGCGGTGACCGTCGCCGACTGCGTGCCCGTGTACATCGCGCACCCTTCGGGCGCGGCTGCGCTCCTCCACTCGGGGTGGCGCGGGACGGCGCTGGAGATCGTGCCGGCTGCGATCCGGCGGCTCGCGGAGTTCGGCTACCCGGCGGCCGAACTGCGTGTGCTGACGGGCCCGGCCATCTGCGGCGCGTGTTATGAGGTGAGCCCGGACGTGTACGCCCGGCTCACCGGGTGCAGCGTCGACGTGCCCACCACGGTCGCGCTCGATGCGCTCATCGCGCGACAGGCACGTGCCGCGGGGGTACGGGAGTGTTTCACCACCGACCGCTGCACCCGCTGCGACAACGACCTGTTCTACTCCCATCGCGCCGGGGATCCTGGGCGCCAGGTCGGGGTAATTCGAGGAGGCTGAAAGCGGGGGAGCGGGCGCGGCTGTGGCAACCGTGGCATTGACGCTCTCCGAGCCGCTGCCTACGTTGCACAGGTGCCACAGCCAGGGGCTGCGGCAAGGAATGTGGGGAAGCCCCCCACATTTTTTATTGCCCTCTAGTTCTCGTCGATTGTGAGCGATCTCCTCGAACCCGTTGTGCTCGAAGCAGTTGCGGCACTTGGCTTCGAGTTGGTCGAACTCCGCCGCCGTGGCAGTCGCAGCCGGCCGGTTCTCGACGTTCGCGTCGAGCGCGCCGACGGCTCGTCGGTCACCATCGACGACTGCGCCCGCGCATCGCGCGCGATCGAGGCCCGGTTGGACGAGGGCGGACTCGTCGGTGATCGCTACGTCCTCGAGGTCTCGTCCCCTGGGATCGAACGTGCGCTTCGGCGGCCGGACGACTGGCGTCGGTTCGCCGGACAGCCTGCGCTCGTGACGGCCGCGCCCCTCCCGGGTGGGCGCGCCGAGGTCACTCTCGTCGCGCTTGAGGGCGAGCCCGGGTCGGAGGTCGCGGTCGTGCGCGACGCGCGCGGCGAGGAGCACCAACTCCCGCTCGGCGATGTGACGCAGGCTCGCCTCGCGTTTCACTGGAATTCAAGGAAGGAGTGATCCATGGCCGTCTCCCCCGACGTCCTCACCGCGATCCGCGAGCTGACGAACGCGAAGCAGCTCGACCGCGCCGAGCTGTTCGCGCTTCTGCAGGACGGCATCCTTGCCGCCCTGCAAAAGAAGTACGGACCGACCGTGCAGGCCGAGGTCGACATCGATGACGCGACCGGCGGCATTCGCGTCGTCATGCTGAAGACCGTCGCCGCCGAGCCCGAAGACCCCGCCCGCGAGATCTCGCTCGACGAGGCCCGCCTCATGGACGAGGAATTCCAGGTCGGCGACGTTTACGAGCGCGAGGTGCCGTTCCACGAGTTCGGCCGCGCGGCCGTGCAGGCGGCGAAGCAGCGCATCGTTCAGCGTGTTCGCGAGGGCGAGCGCACGCGCATCAAGGACGAGTTCTCGTCCAAGGTCGGGGAGCTCCTGTCGGGCGAGGTCCAGCAGATCGAGCGCGGAAAGATCGTCCTGATGTTGACCCGCTTCCGCGAGGCGGAGGCGATCATCCCATATCGCGAGCAGAACCACCGCGAGCACGCCCACCAGGGCGAGACGATCCGCGCCGTCCTGAAGCGAGTCGAGGACACGCCCAAGGGTCCGCGGCTCGTGCTGAGTCGCGCCGACGCCCTCTTCGTGCAGGCGCTCTTTCGCCTCGAGGTGCCCGAAATCCAGCAGGGTATCGTCGAGATCCGCGCCGCCGCGCGCGAGGTCGGCAGCCGGACGAAGATCGCGGTTTTCTCGCGCGACGACGCGGTCGACCCGGTCGGCGCGTGCGTCGGCCTCAAGGGCGCTCGCGTGCAGACCGTCGTCAACGAACTTGGCGGCGAGCGCATCGACATCGTCCCCTGGTCGGCAGATCCGGAGCGCTTCGCGAAGCTCGCGCTCGCGCCGGCCAAGGTCGCGCGCGTCTACAGCGATCACGCCGCCAAGACCATCCAGGTCATCGTCGACGACGATCAGCTGTCGCTCGCGATCGGCCGCAATGGCCAGAACGTGCGGCTCGCGTCCGAGCTGACCGGGTGGAAGCTCGACCTTTACTCGAGCCGCGAGTGGACCGACCGCGCGCCCGAGCCGGTCGCGCCCCAGCCCGAGTCCGAGGATGTGAGTGACGTGCCGCTCGGCGACATCGCCGGCATCGAGCCCGCGGTGGTCGCGGTTCTCGAAGCGGGCGGCTACCGTACGCTGGACGACATCCTCGATCTCGACCGCGACGATTTTCTCCGGCTGCCGGGCATCGCGCCGGCCGAGGCTGACCACCTGGTCGCGCTCGTGGAGTCACTCACGACCGAAGGTGAGGCGGACGAGGACGACGCGGGTACCAGTTCCGCAGTCGGCAGCTGATCGGGTGCTCGGGTGAGTGACGCACCGCCGGACGCGCGTACTACTCGGATGCTGCGGCTCCTCGGGTTGGGCGTGCGTTCGCGCGGGGCGGTCGTCGGCGTTGAGCGGGTGCGCGAAGCCGTCGGCCGGGGCACCTTGCAGCTCGCGGTGGTTGCGCCGGACGCTTCGCAGCACAGTTTGCATAAGGTGCGGCCGCTGCTCGCCGCGCGCGGCGTGCCGATAGTCGAGGGACCGTCGGCCGCGGTGCTCGGGCAGGCGGTCGGGCGGGAAACGACGGCGGTGGTGGGCGTGACCGACGCCAACCTCGCCCGGGGTATACAACAGGACCAGGGCGCCGAGCGTGGCGCCCCGGGGTCGTCCGACGACGGACGTACCGGGACGGTCCCTGGTCGCGGCGCCCACGCCGGGCGGTCGCGCCGGGACTTCAGGAGGGTGGATTGAGCAAGCGCGTCGACGAACTGGCAGGCGATCTGAAGGTTGGCTCGGAGGAGGTGCTGTCGCTTCTCCGAGTCATGGAAATTCCGGTGGCCCGCGGCCCGCAAACGGTGCTCTCGGACGACCAGATCTCGCGCGTCCGCGCCCGATGGGAGCGCGAGAAGCGCACGCGCGCCACGGCTGCGGCGCAGGCCGCCGCACCCGCGCCGTCGCGTCGGCGTAAGGCCGCGCCCGAACCGGTCGCCGTCGCTCCCGAGCCGCCGGCCGCGGCGGGCGTCCGCCGCCGCGTGCGCGCGGTCGAGGCAGAGTCCAGCAACGGCGTGCTGGCGCACGACGAGGCGCTCACGGCCGATGCTGTCGACGCAGCTGCCACGCCTGAGCCGGCGCCGACCGCGATGGCATCCGCCGCTCCGGCGGCCGCCGTCGCCACGCCGGCTGCTGCGGACGCGCCACCGCCCGCGGCGCCGAGCCCGGTCGCAGCGCGGCCGGCAGCCCAGCCGCCCGAAGCGCCGCGCCCGACCCCCGTGGCCCCCGCGAACGTCGTTCCGGTTCTTCAGCCGGCGCGCGCCGAGCCGACGCTGGCGCAGACCGTGTCCGCGCCACCGGCTCCCGAGCCCGCGGCCGAGCCGGCCGACTCGCGGCCCGACATCATCGCCGTCGCGCCGAACGCCGGTGCCGATCGTGAGCGCGCCGACCGTGAGCGCGCCGACGTCGAGGCCATGCGTGTCGCGGCGCAGGCGGCCGAAGCGGCCGCTGCGGCGCCGCGCGCCGATCGTGCGCCGGCGACGCCGAACTCCGGCCCGAGCGCGCCGTCACGCGGCGGCGACCGCCCGGCGCCTGCGTACGTGCCCCAGCGGCCAGCCACGCCGCCGCCTGTCCGTCCTGCACCGGTCGCGACTGCGTCGCCGGCCGCTCCGCCGACGGCCACGCCGCCGGGTGCACCGCCGATCGATGGCCCGCGTCCGCGTCCGATCACGCCTGCCGCGCCGCGTCCGCGGCCGATCACGCCGGGATCGCCGCGCACCGCGACCCCCGTCGCGTCGGCCTCGCCCGGTGCACGTCGCCCCGACGAACGTCGCGGTCCTGGCGCGGGCACGCCCACGTTCGGCAGCCCGTTCGCGGGCGCGCCGGGCGCCCCGGCACGCGCCGACCGCGGAGGCCGCGGCGGCAAGAAGGGGAAGCGCGGCGTCGACCAGGGCGCCGTTGCCGACAACATCCGCAACACGCTCCGCGACCTTCGTGGTGCGCCGACGCGCGGCGGACGTCGCCGCGATGACGACGGGCGCGAGGAACTCGAGGCCGCTCGTGCCGCGGAGGCCCAGCGCGAGCTGACCACGGTTCGCGTGAACGAGTTCATCACGGTCAGCGAACTCGCCGGGATCCTGAAGGTGCCACCGACGCAGATCGTCGGCTTCGCGCTGAAGAACCTCGGCCTGATGGTGACCATCAATCAGCGCCTCGACTTCGATCAGATCGACATGATCTCGTCGGAGTTCGGCTTCCAGGCCGTGCGCGAGGAGGAGTACGCCGCCGACCTCGCGACCGAACCGCAGCCGGACGACACGGAAGAGGATCTGACGACGCGGCCGCCGGTCGTGACCATCATGGGGCACGTCGACCACGGGAAGACGTCGCTCCTGGACTACATCCGCAAGGCGAACGTCGTGGCGGGCGAGGCCGGCGGCATCACGCAGCACATCGGCGCGTACCACGTCTCACTGCCCAACAAGCGCCAGATCACCTTCCTCGACACGCCGGGCCACGAAGCGTTCACGGCCATGCGCGCCCGCGGCGCGCAGGTCACGGACATCGTCGTGCTCGTGGTCGCCGCTGACGACGGCCTCATGCCGCAGACGGTCGAGGCCATCTCGCACGCCCGCAACGCGGGCGTGCCGATGATCGTCGCGATCAACAAGATTGACCTGCCGCAGGCCAACGCGCTGCGGGTCAAGCAGGAGTTGCTGCAGCAGAACGTCGTGCTCGAAGACTTCGGCGGGACCGTGCTTTCGACCGAGATCTCGGCCAAGCTCGGGACCAACGTGGACGCGCTGCTCGAGCAGATCCTTTTGCAGGCCGATCTACTCGAACTCCGCGCCAACAGCGACCGCCGGGCTACCGGCGCCGTCATCGAAGCGCAGCTCGACCCGGGGAAGGGTCCGGTCGCGACCGTGCTCGTCCAGAACGGGACGCTGCGAGTCGGCAACGACTTCATCTGCGGCATGTACTCCGGTCGCGTCCGCGCCCTGCTCGACGAGCGTGGGAAGATTGTCAAGTCGGCGGGGCCCGCGATTCCGGTCCAGGTACTCGGCCTCACCGGCGTGCCGATGGCCGGCGATCAGTTCCTGGAGGTCGACGACGCCACACAGGCGCGCGAGATCGCCCAGCGGCGCGAGCGCCTCGATCGTGAAGCCAAGAGCCGCCGTACGAGCAAGTCGGCGATCACGCTCGAGGAGTTCATGAAGGAGGCGCCCGTCGGCGAGAAGCGGAACCTCAAGCTGTTGATCAAGGCCGACCAGGGAGGTCCGGCTGAGGCGCTCGCCGACGCGCTCGGTCAGCTCTCGACCGGCGAGGTCGCGGTCGAGATCGTCCAGCGTGGCGTCGGCGCCATCACCGAGGGCGACATCCTGCTCGCGAAGGCCTCGGGCGCGATCATCATCGGCTTCCACGTGCGCCCCGACACCAAGGCGCGCACCGCCGCCGAGCGCGAGGGCGTCGACATCAAGCTGTATCGCATCATCTACGAGGCCGTGAGCGACGTTCGCGCCGCGCTTGAAGGCCTGCTCGCGCCCGAACAGCGCGAGGTCGTGCTCGGCGAGGCCGAGGTGCGCGAGCTGTTCAAGGTCCCGCGCATCGGCACCATCGCCGGCGCGTCGGTCCGGAGCGGCACGTTCACCCGCGGTACGAAGGTGCGCGTCATTCGCGACGGCGTCGAAGTGTACGACGGCAACCTCGGCTCGCTCCGCCGCTTCAAGGACGACGTCCGCGAGGTCAAGGAAGGATTCGAGTGCGGTATCGGCGTCGAGAACTACAACGACCTCAAGGTCGGCGACGTCATCGAGTGCTACCGCACCGAGCAGGTCGCCCGCACGCTCCAGGCGAGCGCGGCGGCCGGCTGACCACCGTCGAACGCGCCGCGCACGGGGGCCACACCACGGCCTCCGCGCGCGGCGCGTTCGCTTTCTCACCTTGCCCGCAGCTGACCATGCCGTTCGATAACCGCCGCCCCGACCGCGTGTCGGAGGCCATTCGCGAAGAGATTGCCACCTTCCTCACGGACGGCGTGAAGGATCCGCGCGTCCGCGGCCTCGTCACCGTGACCGGCGTCGATGTCACGCGCGACCTCCGGCACGCCAAGGTGTTCGTCAGCGTCCTCGGCGACGACGCGGCGCGCCGCGAGACGCTCGACGGTTTGGAGGCGATGGCCGGACATCTGCGCGGCCACATCGGCCGCGCGCTCCGGCTGCGCTCCGCCCCCGAGATCGCCTTCAAGTACGACCAGAGCGTGACCTACGCCGCGCGCATCGAAACGTTGCTCGAACAGGTGCGCCAGGAGCGCGAGGAAGAGCCGGAGACGGAGGGCGGCACCGCCGAACCGGGCGAACCGGCGGCGTAGCGCGCGTCGCTCACAGCCGCGTTCGCAACGGCGTTCGCAACCGCGTTCGGACCGCCACGATGTCTCGCGACGGCCTGCTCCTCGTCGACAAGCCCGCCGGCGTCACGTCACACGACGTGGTCAACGTCGCCCGGCGCGCGTTGGGCGAGCGCCGCATCGGTCACGCCGGCACCCTCGACCCGTTCGCCACCGGGCTGCTCGTCCTGCTCGTCGGGCGTGCGACGCGCTTGTTGCCCTACGTCAGCGGCGACCCGAAGGTGTACGAGGCGACAATCCGTTTCGGCGCCGAGACGGAGACGGACGACCTCCATGGCGCGGTGGCACGCCGCGCCCCACCTCCGCCGGCGGCGGCGATCCAGACGGCCGTCGCGCAACTCACCGGCGACCTGGATCAGCTGCCGCCGGCGTACTCGGCCAAACGTGTCGACGGCCAGCGCGCGTACGCGCTCGCGCGCGCCGGGACGACCGTCACGCTCGCGCCGGCGCGCGTTCGCGTCGACGGATGGGAGTTGCTGCGTTCGCGCGACGGCTCCGGCGACCCGGTCGCAGAACTCGACGTCCGCATCACCTGCGGGCCGGGGACGTACATTCGCGCGCTCGCGCGCGACCTCGGGCGCCTGGTGGACAGCGCCGCGCACCTCACCGCGCTCCGTCGCACCCGCAGCGGTGCGTTCGACGTCGCCGACTCGGTGAGCGTTGACGCGCTCCGGGACGGTGCGGCCGAACTGCATCCGGCTCGAGATGCCGTTCCGGAGTTCCCCGCGCAAGCGCTCGACGGACCCGACCTGCGACGCATCTTCGCCGGCATCGCGATCCCGGCCGTGATCGCCGGTGATCGCGCCGCGCTCACCGATGCGTCGACCGGACGCCTCGTCGCGGTCGCCGTCCGCGCCGGCGATCGCTGGCAGCCTCGCGTCGTCCTGCATGACTGACACGAACGGGCGCCGGGGCGCCGTGATCACCGTGGGCACGTTCGACGGCGTCCACCGCGGGCACGCGGACGTGCTCCGCGAACTCGAAGCGCGCGCCCGATCGCGCGAACTCCGAAGCGTGCTCGTCACCTTCGCCGGCCACCCGCTCGAGACGCTCCGCCCGGACGACGCCCCGCCGCTGCTCACCCCCGGCGTCGAGAAGCTCGAGGCGCTCGCCTCGGTCGCAACCCAGATCGATCGCGTCGTCAGTCTCCCGTTCACTCCCGCGCTCGCCGCCCTTTCGGCCGAGCAGTTCGTCCTCGATATCTTGCGTGATCGCTACGACATGCGCGAACTCCTGGTCGGTCACGATCACGGGTTCGGCCGCGGGCGCGGCGGCGACGCCACGATGTTGCAGGCGCTCGGCGCATCGCACGGATTCGCGGTCGACGTCGTACCACCGGTCGCCGGGCCCGATGGGACGCCGATTTCGTCGACGACGGTCCGCGACGCCGTGCGCCGCCGTGACCTGCAGGCGGTAGCCGGTCAACTCGGGCGGGCATACGCGTTCCGCGGCACGGTCGTACGCGGTGACCAGCGCGGTCGGCTCCTCGGCTACCCGACCCTCAACGTACGCCTCGCGGACGCGCGGAAACTCCTGCCGCCGGACGGGGTCTACGCGGTCAGGGCATCGCTGCCCGACGGAGAGCGCGCGGGAATGCTCAACCTGGGTGGCCGGCCGACGTTCGGCGACACCGGGCGTTCGGCCGAAGTTCACCTGTTCGACGCGGCCGGCGACTGGTACGACGCTCCCGTGAGCGTGTCGGTTCTGGCGCATCTCCGTGACATCCAGCGGTTTGCCGGTCTCGAAGCGCTGGTCGCGCAACTCGATCGCGACGCTGCGGCGGCCCGTCTCGCACTCGCCGCGCACGAACGCGGCTCCGTTGACCCCCTCGCGGGGTACCGGTAACGTTGTCGGCTCGTCCCGACCGTAACCTCCGAATTCACCGCACGTTGCGCCCTCCGCGACGCGGCTCTGCCGCTGAGCGTGGTCGACGTCGCGCGGCCCCTCCCTCCGCAGGCGCATGTCCAACCTGAAGACCCGACTGCTCGTCATCGGCGCGCTCGTGCTCGCGTCCTTGTGGGCGCTCTTCCCGCGCACCGTTGTCGAGCGCGTGAAGCGTAACGGCGTGTTCGTGACCGATACGGTCCGCCGCGTTCCGCTCCGGCGCGGGCTCGACCTGCAAGGTGGCATCCACCTCACGCTCGAGGTTGACGAGAGCAAGGGCGCCGTGGCAAATAAGCCCGACGCCGTCGAGCGCGCGTTGACGGTGGTCCGCAACCGCATCGACGAACTCGGCGTCAGCGAGCCGATCGTCCAGAAAGCGGGCGAGGATCGCATTCTCGTCGAATTGCCCGGTGTCGATGACCCTGCGCGTGCGGAAGCGATCGTCCAGCGGGCCGCGTACCTCGAATTCCAGATCGCCGACAAGACGCAGGCGCTCGAACGCTCACTCGGCCGGCTCGATGCAGCGGCCGCGCAGCGCCTCCCGGCACTCGTCGCACGCGCGTCGGCGACAGCCGGTGGTGCCGTGGCTGCGACCGCCACACCTGCGACCGGCACGACCACAGGACTGAACGGCCTCCTGACGCCGGGCGCCGACACGACGGTCAAGCAGCGCGTCGGCGACTCGTCCGGCGCGCGCCCGGCGAGCCAGGCGCGGAAGGCCGGTACTACGGTCGCGTCCGCCGGACGGAGCACCGATACCACCGTGCGCGACAGCGCGCGTCGCGATACCGCGACTGACAGCGCGTCCAAGGCGCCGGCGACCAAGGGCGCGTTCAGCAAGGCGGTCGCCCCGGGGCGGTATCCAGGTGAGTACGTCATGACGGAGGCCGATTACCTCCGACTGCAACCGCTGCTGGACGACTCGGCCGTTCAGGCGGCGATGCCGCCCGGGAAGGTGTTGCGCTGGGGCGCCGACACACTCGTGCAGGGCACGCAGGTGCTCCGCACGCTCTACGCCCTCGACTCGCGGCCGATCATCACGGGCGAATACCTCACCGATGCCCGCCCGATGAGCGACCCGACGGAAGGCAACAAGGTCGACTTCACGCTCTCGCGTGAGGGCGGACGCCACTTCCAGACCGAAACGGCCCGTCACATTCGCGACCAGATGGCCGTCGTCCTCGACCGACGCGTCATCACCGCGCCCACCATCCAGAGCGCGATCAGCACCAACGGCCAGATCACGCTCGGCGGCGGAACGCTTCAGGCCGCGCAGGACCTCTCGATCGTCCTCAAGGCCGGCGCACTCCCGGTCCCGCTCAAGGTCGCGGAAACTCGTGAGATCGGCCCCTCGCTCGGGCGCGACTCGATCAACAAGGGTGTCGTCGCCGGCGTCGTGGCCGTCCTGCTCGTCATCGGGATCATGATCGGGTACTACCGATTCTCCGGGATCCTCGCTGTCGGCGGCCTGATCCTCTACGTGCTGTACACGGCCGCGACGCTCGCCGGCTTCAACGCCACGCTCACGCTCCCGGGACTCGCTGGGTTCGTGCTCTCGATCGGTATCGCCGTCGACGCGAACGTGCTGATCTTCGAACGAATTCGTGAGGAGATAACGGCCGGGAAGTCTGTCCGGACCTCGATCGACGAGGGCTTCCGCCACGCGCTCCCCGCGATCGTCGATTCCAACGTTTCCACGGCGCTCACCGCGCTCGTCCTCTACACGTTTGGCACGGGCCCAGTGAAGGGATTCGCTGTCACGCTGCTCGCCGGCATCGCGGCGTCGATGATCACCGCGATTTTCGTGGTGCGCACGTTCTATCTGCTGTGGCTGAGTCGCCACCGCGCCGCCCAGGCGCTCAGCATCTGAGCGACGGCCACCCCAGAAGGCACATCAATGCTGCGCATCTTCCACGACACCCGGTACGATTTCATCAAGTGGTGGCGCGCGATGGCGATCGCCACCGCCGCGTTCATCGTGCTCGGGCTCGGCTCCGCGCTTGCCACCGGCGGTGTCCGTTATAGCATCGATTTCACGGGCGGCACGCTCATGCAGCTCGCATTCAAGCAACACCCCGACGTCGCGCAGCTGCGCACGGCGCTCGACGCGGGTGGCGTGCACGACGCCGAGATCACGCAGTTCGGGTCGGACCGCGAGTTCACGCTACGCGCCCAGAACGCCGCCGCCGTCGCCGATGCCGGCACCCACGGCGCCGAGACGGTCGCGCGACGCGTGACTGACGTGCTGACGCAACGCTTCGGCGCCGGCGCGTTTCAGGTCGTGCGCACCGAGGCCGTCGGCCCGCGCGTCGGAAGCGAGCTCCGTCGCGGCGCGATCATCGCGATCCTCGTGTCGTTCGCCCTGACGCTCGTCTATCTGTGGTTCCGCTTCGAATGGCGGTTCGGCCTCGCCGCCGTCATCGCGACCGCTCACGACATCCTCACCACGATCGCGTTCATCAGCCTGATGCGCATCGAGGTGTCGCTTACCGTGATCGCTGCGATCCTTACGGTGATCGGGTACTCGCTGAACGACACGATCATCATCTTCGACCGTGTCCGCGAGAACCTCCGCAAGCACCGCGGGATGAGTCTCTACGACCTCGTCAACCTCTCCGTCAACGAGACGCTCCCCCGCTCGGTGCTGACGCACGCGACGACCCTCGGCGCGACGCTCGCGCTTCTCGTCTTCGCCGGCGAGGTGATCCGGCCTTTCGCCTGGGTCATGGCGTTCGGGATCTTCACCGGAACGTTCAGTTCGATCTACGTCGCCTCGTCCATCCTCATCTGGATCGAGCGCCGGTATCCGCGCCCGGTCGCCGACGCGCGACGCGCGCCGGCCGCGCGTCCACCCGTTCGCGCCGACCGCAAGCTCGCCGCGAGCTGACGCTCCCGGACCGCGTGGGAGCGTCCGTCGTGCTGCCGTTCGTCGACAGCCACACGCACCTCGCCGACCCCGCGTTCGACGGCGACCGCGAGACCGTCGTCGAGCGCGCCCGCGCGGCCGGCGCGCTCGCCGTGGTCTGCATCGGCGAGTCGGTGGAGGCGGCCGAACGCGCACGCCGCATAGCCGACGCGTACTCCGGGTTCGTCGTGTTCACCGCGGGCGTGCACCCCCACGACGCGGCCGCATTCGACGGCGCGCGCGACGTGCCTCGCTTGCGAGCGCTCCTCGACGCCGGGGCGGTCGCGGTCGGGGAATGCGGTCTCGATTACCACTACGATCACGCGCCGCGGGACGCGCAACGCCGCGCCCTCGACGCCCAGCTCGCGCTGGCGGCCGAAACCGGACGCCCGCTCGTCGTCCACTCGCGCGAGGCAGACGAGGACACGCACTCGCTGCTGAACGACGCCGAACGCGCGGGAGTCGGCGGCGTCCTGCACTGCTTCGCGGGCCCACCCGACCTCGCCGCCGCGGCCGTCCGTGTAGGCTGGTACGTGAGCTTCAGCGGCATGATCACGTTCAAGCGGTGGGATAACGCGGCCGCGCTTGCCACCGTACCGGCAGACCGGCTGCTCGTCGAGAGCGATGCCCCGTATCTCGCGCCCGTGCCACATCGCGGCCGGCGCAACGAGCCCGCGTGGGTCGAGTGCACCGTGCGTCGTCTGGCCGAGTTGCGCGGCAGCGATCCCGCCGAACTCGCGGCGCAGACCGTAGACAACGCCCGTCGCCTGTTCGGCTTGCCGGGCGCGATCCCGACGTTCGCCGCCTAACGCCGTCCCAACTCGCACATGATCAACGCCATCCACACCGGCCGCGCGCCTGCCGCCATCGGTCCGTACGCACAGGCGGTCGTCGCCAACGGATTTGTGTTCACCGCGGGGCAGATCCCACTCGATCCCGCGACGATGGAGTTGGTCGCAGGCGACGTCGCGGAGCAGGCGGGACAGGTTCTCCGCAATCTCGACGCCGTGCTCGCCGCCGCGGGTGCGTCGTGGGCGAGCGTCGTGAAAACGACGATTTTCCTCGCCGACATGGCCGATTTCGGTCGCGTCAACGACGTCTACGCTCGCCACCTCGGCGATGCGCGCCCGGCACGCTCCACGGTCGCGGTCGCAGGCCTGCCGCGCGGCGCGCGTGTCGAGATCGAAGTGGTCGCGACAGTCGGCGGGTGACGCGGTGACGACGCGTCGGCGGCACGTCGCGACCGGACTGGTGTTGGCGGCCGGCATGTTCGCCGCCCGAGTCTCACCGGCGCAACCGACACCGTCCAGCGTCGTCCCGTCCGTGCCCGCGCCGCGCGATACGGCGCCGCGCGCCGCGACGCCGCGCGATACGGCGCCGCGCGCCGCGACGCCGCGCGATACCGTGCCGCGCTCCGCGGCCGACACTTCCACGCGCCCTGCGCGCGGACCGCGACGGCGCCCCGTCGCCGCGCGACGTCCCGGCCTGCTCCCGCCGGTCCCGCCCGGGCGGGCATTCTTCTCGTCGCTGCTCGTCCCGGGCCTCGGACAATCGAAACTCCAGCGCCCGACGGCCGGCGCCGTCTTCGTCGGTCTCGAGTTCGGGATCATCGCGATGCTGATCAAGTCCAACGCGGACCTGCGCAGCGTCCAATCGTTCCGTGCCGACAGTGTCCCCAGCAGCTACCCGCTGGATTCGCTCGGGAATCCAAAGGCGAAGCCGCCGCAGCAGCTCGGCGGCTTCCCCGGGGATCTCGTGCGTGCGCGGCGCCTGCATCGTGAGGACTGGATCGCCGCGCTCGTCTTCAACCACCTGATCAGCGGTGCCGAGGCGTTCGTTTCGGCCAACCTCTACGACTTGCCCGCCCAGATCTCGGCACGACCGTCGTCGCAGGGGACGGTCGTCGCGCTCTCGATCACGTGGTGAGCGATCGGGCATGACGGACGCGGGCGCTCCCATCGGCGTGTTCGATTCCGGCATCGGCGGCCTCACGGTCGTGCGCGAACTGCGCCGCCAACTCCCGGCCGAGGACATCGTCTACTTCGGCGACACGGCCCGCGTTCCTTACGGGCCCAAGAGCCCCGAGACGGTTCAACGGTATAGCCGCGAGATCGGCGCGTTCCTGCTCACGCGCGGCGTGAAGGCCGTCGTCGTCGCTTGCAACACTGCGACTGCGCACGCCCTTCCCATGCTGGAAGCAGAGCTTCCCGTTCCGGTCATCGGCGTCGTGGGCCCCGGTGCGCGCGCCGCCGTGCGTAGCGCCGGCTCCGGCGGCATAGGCGTCATCGGGACTGCTGGTACCGTCCGCTCGGGCGCGTACGAACGCGCGATCGCGGCCATCGCCCCGCAGGCGAATGTCACGGCTCGCGCCTGCCCGCTCCTCGTCCCGTTCGTCGAGGAAGGCTGGACCGATCACCCCGCAACGCGGCTGGTCACGGAGGAGTACCTGGCACCGTTCCGCACCGACGGGGTCACCACGCTCGTCCTCGGCTGCACCCACTACCCGCTCCTCAAGCCGGTGATCGCCGAGGTCGTCGGCCCCGACATCCGCCTCATCGACAGCGCGGAGGAGGCCGCGGCCGACACCGGGACCGTGTTGCGAAGTCGCGGCTTGGCAGCTCCCAGCGATCGCGCGGGTACGACGCATTACGTGGTGAGCGACGCGGCCGATCAGTTCGCCCGCACGGCGCGGCACTTCCTAGGCGCGCCGCTCCATGACGTCGAGACGCTTACCCTCGGCTGACCCGTCCCACTCGCACGCGGCAATCGCGTCGGGCGTGACGCGCAGATAGGTCGGTTCGAGCAGCCAAGCGCCCGGGTTCGCGAAAACACCCCCACCCGGCGCACGTTCCAGGGCGCGGACGTGTGAGTGCCCGTAGACGACCAGGTCGATCGACGGATCGGCCGCGAGCGCCGTGAGCGCAACGGCGCGAAGACCGTGGCCGCCGTCCCCCGGCCCGAGCGAACGGCTCGTGTGCGAACTCCGGAGCGCGAGCCCGGTCGCCCAATCGGGATGGAGCGCGCGGTAAGCGCGAATCGCGGCCGGGTGCCGAAGCACGCGACGCATCGCGCGATAGGGGCGGTCCTCGCGCGCGCGCAACCCGTCACCGTGCTCGACGCGCGCGCGCCACCCAGCCAACGTCCCGATCCACGGTCCGACGTGGAAATCGACGCCGACGTCGTCGCGGATGATCTCACCACCCCAGCAATCGTGGTTTCCGGCGATCCACGTGATCGGCAGCCCGGCATCCTTGAGGTCCGCAAGGGCTGCGAGAATGCGGTATCCCCGGCGTGGCATCACGCTCTGCCACTCGAACCAGAAGTCGAACAGATCGCCGTTGATCAGGAGCGATCCGGCGCCGTCGCGGAGCGACCGGAGGAACTCCAGCAGCATGCGCTCGGCGGACGCGTCGGCGACGCCGAGGTGAGCGTCCGAAATCACGTAGCAGGGGGCGGGCAACACGCGGCGAGAGTCTAGCCGCCGCCGTCACGCTGGACAAAGCCTCCCGGCGACCGCGATCTTGAAGGGGTGATCCCTGTGCACGTGACCGAGTTACGCGTCCGCTACGCCGAAACCGACCAGATGGGCGTCGTTTACCACGCCAACTATCTCGTGTGGTGCGAGGTAGGGCGGACCGAATTCGTTCGTGCCGTGGGGATGCCCTATCGCGAGATGGAGGCGAACGGAGTCGGCCTCGCCGTCAGTGAGGCGTCACTTCGATTTCACTCCCCCGCGACTTACGACGACCGCGTCCGGATCGAGACCAGACTCACCGACGTACGATCTCGTGCCTTGACGTTCGAGTACGCGATCGTCAACGCGGAATCCGGGGCGAAACTCGTCAGCGCGTCCACTCGACTCATCGCCATCGACCGCGGTGGGAAGCTCACGTCGCTCCCACCGACCGTCCGCGACGCGTTCCAGCGCGCGCGTGCGGGCGACGTCGGACCGGACGCGCCCACGGCTGCGAGGGCCGACTCGTGAGCGCTCCGTGCCGCGCGCACCGCTTGCTGCGATCGGCGGCGATCGCGACCGTCGTGGGTGGAGCAACGTCGGTCGGCTGTGTTCCGCGCGCGTCCCCGCTAGCGGGCGCGCCGGTCCCGCGCGCGGCCCGGTTGCCGCGCGTCGAGCTGCCGCCCGTCGCGCGCCGAGTCGCGTTCACGTGGCGCTACGACGAGCAGGACGGCGTGTCGGCTCGCGGCGACGGCGTCGCCCGCGTCACGCCGCCGGACACCGCGCAGCTGCAGTTTTTCCTCGCCGGCGGCTTCGGCGGAGGGACCGCTCGCTTGACGGGCAACGACCTCCAAATCCCGAACCGCGACATCGTTCGGCGGCTCCTGCCCGCCGCCCCACTGTTGTGGGCGGCGCTTGGCCGACTCGCGCTCCCCGCGTCCGCTGACACCATCCTCCGCCAGGCCGGCGATACGTTGCGCGCCGACATCGGTCATGCGCCGACCTGGCGCGTGACGGTCGTGCGCGACACTCTTCGCCTCGTCGAACGCATCGACGAGGGGCGTGTGACCGAGCGCGTCGTGCGCGGCGATCAACACGTCGCATATCGGCACGAGGTCGAGCGTCGATCGCTCGTCATCGACGTCACGCGCGACACGCCAGTGGCCGCGCGATGAGCACACCGCGCGACGCCCGAACGAGCCATCCCATGTCGAACGTCGAAGCGATCGCCGCGCACGCGCGGGCCGCGGCGCGTGCCGTTATCGTCGGCGCGACGCTCCTCACCGCGAACGCATGCCGCCTGAGCCCGTATCATTTCGCGGGCGGCGGCCTGCCGCCCAACATCCGCACGATCGCCGTCCTCCCGTTCGACAATCAGACGCCGATTCCGGAGTTGCAGCGCGACGTGTTCGATGCGCTTCGCACGCAGCTCTTCCAGCGTCTCAATCTGCGCGACGCGTCGGAGTCGAAAGCGGATGCGATCGTCCGCGGGTCGATCGTCAAGTACGACGCCGACGTTCCGGTCGGGTACAGCGCCGGCGGCCAGTCGACGCAGGCGCGACGTCAGTTGCAACTCGTAGTCGACGTGGCGATCATCGATCAGTCGTCGGGGCGGACGCTGTACGAGCGCAAGGCGCTCACCGAGAAGGCGGACTATGCCGAGCGGCAGGAAGTGTCCGGCCGGCAGCAAGCCGTGCAGCAACTCGTGACCGACCTGATCGAAGGTGCGCAGTCGCAATGGTGAGGAGCGCCGCTGCGTGAACGCCGCGTTATTTGCGCCGGCGCGCAAGGTGATGCGCCGCGAGCAGGTCGTCGAATGGCGGGCGCGCCAGACCGGGCGTGTCGTGTTCACCAACGGCGTCTTCGACCTCCTGCACCCGGGGCACATCGACGTACTCGTCGGGGCTCGCCGGTGCGGTGACGCTCTCGTCGTCGCGTTGAACACCGACGCATCGGTACGACGCCTGAAAGGGCCGACACGCCCCGTCCGCACCGAGGCCGAACGCGCGTACGTCGTCGCCGGTCTGGAAAGCGTCGACGCGGTTGTACTCTTCGACGAGGACACGCCGCTCGCGCTCGTGCAGGCGATCACCCCCGACGTGATCGTGAAGGGCGGCGATTACGACCCCGACACCATCGTCGGCGCGGCGGAGGTTCGTGCCCGGGGCGGGTCGGTTGTTGTCGTCCCGCTGACCCCGGGCCAGTCGACCACCCGCATCGTGGAGCAACTTCGTGGAAACGAACCTGGGTGACGCCCAGCCAGTCGCGAGCCCGCGTTTCGGGCGAGCCAACGACGCCTTACGTGCGGTGACGCTGGAACGCGACGTCGCGGAATACGCCGAAGGCTCGTGCCTCGTATCGTTCGGCAAGACGCGCGTGCTCTGCACGGCGAGCGTCGAGAAAGGTGTTCCCGGGTGGCGGCGCGGCTCGGGGCAGGGGTGGCTGACCGCTGAGTATGCCATGCTCCCGCGCGCGACGCGCACGCGGACGCAGCGCGAACGGAGTCAGCTCGGCGGCCGTACCCAGGAAATCCAGCGGCTGATCGGGCGGAGCGTACGAGCGATGCTCGACGATTTCGCCTTCGGTGAGTACACGGCCCGCATCGATTGCGACGTGCTGCAGGCCGACGGCGGAACCCGTACGGCGGCCATCACGGGCGCCGCGGTTGCGGTAGTCGATGCGTTTGACAGCGTCGTCCGCGCGGGAGATCTCGCGCTGTCGCCGATCAAGCGCCGAGTTGCCGCGGTGAGCGTCGGACTCGTCGACGGCGAACCACGGCTCGACCTCGAGTACGATGAAGACGTCCGCGCCGGTGTCGACATGAACGTCGTGATGAGTAGCGAGGGCGGCTTCGTCGAGGTGCAGGGAACCGGCGAGCATGGGACGTTCACGCGGGCGGAGCTGGACGCGCTGATCGCGCTCGCCGAACAGGGTATCCGCACGCTTGACCGCGCGCAGTCGTCAGTCCTCGGCACCGCCATGCGCGGGTAAACGGGACGATGCGGCCGTCCGCGCCGATCCTCCAGTCCCGCGAGCTGATCGTCGCGACGCGCAATCCCGGCAAGGCAGCGGAGCTGCGCGCGTTGCTCGAACCGCTTGGCGTCTTCGTGGTCGACCTTCAGACCGCCGGGATCGAGCCGGACCCGCTCGAGGACGAGATCGAGAGCGGCGCGACATTCGAGGAGAACGCGCGCGCGAAGGCGAACTACTTCGCCGCGCGTGCGGCCGGCCGCGCCGTGCTCGCCGACGATTCGGGCCTGTGCGTCGCCGCGTTGGGGGGTGCTCCCGGGGTGCGAAGCCGACGGTACGCCGGTGCGGTTGGGAGCGACACCGACGTGTCCGATGCGAATTGTGCACGGCTTTTGGAAGAGTTGCGCGATGTCGCCGATCGCCGCGCGGAGTTCGTGTGCGCGGTCGCGTTCCGAGACGGAAAGCGGGAGGTCGTGTGCGTTGGCCGGACGGCTGGTCGGATCCTCGCCGCTGCGCGCGGCACGAGTGGATTTGGTTACGACCCCGTGTTCTGGAGCGACGAATTACAACTCGGGTTCGGTGACGCGACGCGCGCAGAGAAGGCGTCCGTGAGCCATCGAACGCGGGCATTCGAGCGACTCGCGGCCGCACTGGGGGCGTGGCGTCCGAGTCCGTGACCGGAGCGGCCACGAACGGCCGCGAGACCGTTGACGCGTTTCCGCGTACGGCGTACACTCCTGGCACGTCCGGGGCGTAGCGTAGCCTGGTATCGCGCCTGCTTTGGGAGCAGGAGGTCGCTGGTTCGAATCCAGTCGCCCCGACTACCGCAACACGAGGCAGCGGCGCGAAGCGCGGAGCGAGCGCCTCGGCTCACGATCCGGCGCCAGTAGCTCAGGTGGATAGAGCGGCAGCCTTCTAAGCTGCTGGTCGGGGGTTCGAGTCCCTCCTGGCGCGCGTCGCCGGCGTTCGGTATTTTTTGACCTCCGTTCGCACCGTTAGCTCAATGGTAGAGCAGCTGACTCTTAATCAGTAGGTTCTAGGTTCGAGTCCTAGACGGTGCACTACAACGGGGCCACTCTGCGTTTCGAGAGCGGCCCCGTTCTGCGCCCCGGTGTTCGACGCCGCCACGCGTGTCGTTTCGCGACGTGCGTCGTCAGCGAGGACGGCCCCGATCGTGTCACGCGCAAGCGACGAATCCGAGACGGGCACTTCGAAATGAACAAGGGGTTGCGGAGCATTCGCGGCGCGGTTACGATGCAGGAGTCGGACGGCACGGCGACGCAACGCAAGACGCAACAACGGGTTGCACGCGAGACATCAAGTGAAGTTGGAACGAGAAATCGCCGATAAACACTTGACGCGCTGACCAGACCGCAGTAGAATTAGAAGTCGCCTCTCGCGAGGCGAGACGAAGAGCTGATTGACAATCGTAGTGAGATCGAGGATGTGCGAGGCGGACTCGATGATCCGACGCGTCAGGGCGTCGGGGAGAGTTCATCCTGACATTCGATTGTGATTCCGGACGCGGGTAACCGCGTTCAGCGGGAACCGCGTTCGGGTTGAGCGTTTCAAACACTCTTGGAGAGTTTGATCCTGGCTCAGGACGAACGCTGGCGGCGTGCTTAACACATGCAAGTCAGGGGGCGGGGCAACCTGTCACCGGCGAACGGGTGCGGAACACGTGAGCGACCTGCCCTGGAGTGGGGGATAGCCGGCCCAACGGCCGGGTAACACCGCATACGGCCTGCTCGGTTGGCGAGCGAGGCGAAACGCGTAAGCGGCTCTGGGAGGGGCTCGCGGCCTATCAGCTAGTTGGTGCGGTGATGGCGCACCAAGGCGATGACGGGTAGCTGGTCTGAGAGGATGGCCAGCCACATTGGGACTGAGAGACGGCCCAGACTCCTACGGGAGGCAGCAGTGGGGAATCTTGCGCAATGGGCGAAAGCCTGACGCAGCGACGCCGCGTGGGGGAGGAAGGCCTTCGGGTTGTAAACCCCTTTGGCCCGGGACGAACGGGCGCTTTCGAGCGCCGTGACGGTACCGGGAGAACAAGCACCGGCTAACTCTGTGCCAGCAGCCGCGGTAATACAGAGGGTGCGAGCGTTGTCCGGAATCACTGGGCGTAAAGGGCGCGTAGGTGGTCACGTGCGCGTGCCGTGAAAGCCCGGGGCTCAACCCCGGGTCGGCGGTGCGAACGGCGAGACTGGAGCATGCGAGAGGCAGGCGGAATTCCGGGTGTAGCGGTGGAATGCGTAGAGATCCGGAAGAACACCGGGGGCGAAGGCGGCCTGCTGGCGCAGTAGCTGACACTGAGGCGCGACAGCGTGGGGAGCAAACAGGATTAGATACCCTGGTAGTCCACGCCGTAAACGATGGGCACTAGGTGCTTGGGGGAGCGACCCCCCGGGTGCCGGCGCTAACGCATTAAGTGCCCCGCCTGGGGAGTACGGCCGCAAGGCTGAAACTCAAAGGAATTGACGGGGGCCCGCACAAGCGGTGGAGCATGTGGTTTAATTCGACGCAACGCGAAGAACCTTACCTGGGCTTGACATGCACTGGAACTCGCGGTGAAAGCTGCGGGGCCCTTCGGGGCCGGTGCACAGGTGCTGCATGGCTGTCGTCAGCTCGTGTCGTGAGATGTTGGGTTAAGTCCCGCAACGAGCGCAACCCCTGGTTCTAGTTGCCAGCGCAGGCGAAAGCCGGGCGGGGACTCTAGAGCGACTGCCGGTGCCAAACCGGAGGAAGGTGGGGACGACGTCAAGTCATCATGGTCCTTACGCCCAGGGCCACACACGTGCTACAATGGCGGGGACAGCGGGAAGCGAGCCGGCGACGGCGAGCGGATCCCGAAACCCCGCCTCAGTTCGGATTGTCCTCTGCAACTCGAGGGCATGAAGCTGGAATCGCTAGTAATCGGGGATCAGCTACGCCCCGGTGAATACGTTCCCGGGCCTTGTACACACCGCCCGTCACGCCATGGAAGCTGTGAGCGCCCGAAGTCCGGGTCGGAACCCGCAAGGGGCCAACCGGCCGAAGGCGAGCGCAGTGACTGGGGCGAAGTCGTAACAAGGTAGCCGTAGGGGAACCTGCGGCTGGATCACCTCCTTACCGGAGCGTCGAGTACGCTGCCCACCCGGGCAGACGAAAGACCTCAATTGGTAGTCGCACGCCTCGACATACTCGATCTCACGTACGATTTCGGCGTACGCCGTTCGGTAGCTTTGCTGCCGTTCGGCGCGAGCTGTTTGACAAACGATGTGGCAGTGAATGGGAACGGAATCGAACCGAGCACGCCAGCTCGATCGGCCGTCAGTGACGGTGATCGGGTGCGTTGCTGGGAACGAGAAGGACGTGTCGCGTTAGGCGATTGCGCGCTAACGCTACACAAGTGACGCCTGCCCACCCAGAATGCGGTGGTCAAGCGACAGACGGCCAGTGGGGGATGCCTGGGTACACGGAGGCGAGGAAGGGCGCGGTAAGCGGCGATACGCCGGGGGGAGCGGCACACACGCGAAGAGCCCCGGATGCCCGAATGGGGAAACCCGGCCAGCGGTAGCGTTGGTCATCCCGAAAGGGAAGCGAACCCGGGGAACTGAAACATCTCAGTACCCGGAGGAAGAGAAATCAAGCGAGATGCCCGGAGTAGCGGCGAGCGAAAGGGGCGGAGCCCAAACCTGGTTCCTTGTGGACCAGGGGTTATAGGCGCCACGGACGGTTTCAGTGAAGCGACGCGAACTCCCTTGGAACGGGGGGCCAGAGACGGTGAGAGCCCGGTAGCGGAACGCGAGGGACTGGGGCTAGTGGAGTGCCTGAGTACTGCCCGGCACGAGGAACCGGGCGGGAAGTTGGGGGGACCACCCTCCAAGGCTAAAGACTCCCGTGTGACCGATAGTGGACGAGTACCGTGAGGGACAGGTGAAAAGCACCCCCGTGCGGGGAGTGAAAGAGAGCCTGAAACCACTGGCCGACAAGCGGTAGGAGGACGGGTCGCCGCGAGGCGGTCGCGTCTGACTGCGTGCCTTTTGCATTATGATCCGGCGAGTTACGCCTCGCGCGCGGGGCTAAGCGCTTCTAGCGCGGAGCCAGAGCGAAAGCGAGTCCTGCAACCAGGGCGCGTGGAGTGCGCGGGGGTAGACCCGAAGCCAGGGCGATCTACCCATGAGCAGGCTGAAGCTGGGGTAACACCCAGTGGAGGGCCGCACCGGTATGGGTTGAAAACCGTTCGGATGACTTGTGGGTAGGGGTGAAAGGCCAATCAAGCCTGGAGATAGCTGGTTCTCCCCGAAATCTATTGAGGTAGAGCCTCGCGGCATAAATGTCGGCAGGGGGTAGAGCGACTGGATGGGCGCGGGCTGGCGGAGCCGGTACCAACCCCAACCAAACTCCGAATACCTGACCGATGGACCGCGGGAGGCAGTCGCCGAGCGATAATGTCCGGCGGCGAGAGGGAAAGAACCCAGAGCCACAGCTAAGGCCCCGAAGTGGCCGCTGAGTATAGCGAAGGATGTGTCGCTACCGTGACAACCGGGAGGTTGGCTTAGAAGCAGCCATTCCTTGAAAGAGTGCGTAATAGCTCACCGGTCCAGTGGCGACGCGCCGAGAATGGTCGGGATTAAGCGGCCCGCCGAAGCTTGGCCTTACGGCTAGTCCGTAGGGGTAGGGGAGCGTTGCCGTAGCGGAGAAGCCCCGGTGGGAACCTTGGGGTGGAGCGGCGGCAAGTGAGGATGCCGGACTGAGTACGCGCAAATGCGGGTGAGAACCCCGCACACCGAAAGCCCAAGGGTTCCGGCGCCATGGCAATCAGCGCCGGGTGAGGCGGCCCCTAAGGCGAGGCCCGAGAGGCGTAGCCGATGGGAAGCGGGCGAACAGTCCCGCCCCGCGCCTGCACGTTGAACCCCAGAGGGACACCGGAACGAAGACGCCGCGGAGTTGTGGATTCTCCGTCTAATGCTGTAGGGCAACCGAGAGCGGATGGCGAGGCCGACCTTCGGGTGGGCCGAGGGCGTTGGAGTCGACGGGCGAGAAAAGCTCTGGGCGGAGTGTAGGGGCGACCGTACCGTAAACCGACACAGGTGGGCGAGGCGAGAAGCCTCAGGTGCACGAGTGAGACGTGGTCAAGGAACTCGGCATAATGATCCCGTAACTTCGGAAGAAGGGATGCATCCAGTAGGTCACCCGCCTCGCGCGGTCAGCCGATGGGTGCCGCAGTGAATCGGCTCAAGCGACTGTTTAGCAAAAACACAGGTGCGTGCCAAGCCGCGTAAGGCGCCGTATACGCACTGACGCCTGCCCGGTGCCGGAAGGTTAAGGGGAGAGGTTAGGGGCAACCCGACGCCTTGAGCCGAAGCCCCGGTAAACGGCGGCCGTAACTATAACGGTCCTAAGGTAGCGAAATTCCTTGTCGGGTAAGTTCCGACCTGCACGAATGGCGTAACGACTTGAGCACTGTCTCGACCACGCGCTCGGCGAAATGGCAGTCTCGGTGAGGATTCCGAGTTCCCGCGACAGGACAAAAAGACCCCATGCACCTTTACTGCAGCTTGCCATTGCTCGCTGCATTCGGCTGTGTAGCATAGGTGGGACCCGGCGAGCCCAGGGCGCCAGCTCTGGGGGAGGGGCCAGTGAAATACCACCCTGCCGAATGCGGCGCGCTCACCAAGGTCGGGCAGACCCCGCCTGGGACCGTGGCTGGTGGGCAGTTTGACTGGGGCGGTCGCCTCCGAAAGCGTAACGGAGGCGCGCGAAGGTGGGCTCAGCGCGGTCGGTACTCGCGCTTACAGAGTGTAACGGCAGAAGCCCGCCTGACGGCGAGACCGACGGGTCGAGCCGGGACGAAAGTCGGCCGTAGTGATCCGGTAGTGCCGCGTGGGCGGGCTATCGCGCAACGGATAAAAGGTACGCTGGGGATAACAGGCTTATCGCGCCCGAGAGTTCACATCGACGGCGCGGTTTGGCACCTCGATGTCGGCTTATCACATCCTGGGGCTGGAGAAGGTCCCAAGGGTCCGGCTGTTCGCCGGTTAAAGTGGTACATGAGCTGGGTTCAGAACGTCGTGAGACAGTTCGGTCTGTATCCGTCGTGGGCGGTGGAGCATTGCGGGGCGCGGACCCTAGTACGAGAGGACCGGGTCGGACGATCCGCTCGTGTCCCGGCTGTCGTGCCAACGGCACCGCCGGGTAGCGATGATCGGCACGGATAACCGCTGAAAGCATCTAAGTGGGAAGCCGTCCCCAAGATGAATGCTCCCTGTCTCCTTGAGAGACCTGAAGGGCCGGGGGAGACCACCCCGTCACGAGGCCGCCCGTGGACGCGTGGCAACACGCTCCGAGCGTAGCGGTCCTCATCGCCCGTGCGGCTTGACCTCCCCTCTCCGTCTTCGTCAGAAGGCGCGAAAGGGCAACAACATGAGGCGCAGGCGTCACCCCTATTGTTTCCATTCACTGCCACACGTTTGTCGAGCGGCATTGCCGCTTTAATATCCGTAATACATATCGCTGGCGACTAGAGCGTCGGGGCCACACCCGTTCCCATCCCGAACACGGTCGTTAAGCCCGACAGCGCCGATGGTACTCCGCCCGAGAGGGCGCGGGAGAGTAGGCCGTCGCCGGCACCCTCACGACGTCCCCGATTGCTCTGCAATCGGGGACGTCGTTCATTTCGCCCATGCCTGATCCCGACCCGCCGTCCACACCGGCCGCGCTAGCGCCCCGAACGCGCGCGGGGTACGTCGCGATCGCCGGGCGGCCTAACGCTGGTAAATCCACGCTGCTCAACCGGCTCGTCGGCGAGAAGCTCGCAATCACGAGCTCGAAGCCGCAGTCGACGCGCGATCGCGTCGTCGGGATCCGCAGCGAGCCGCTCGCACAGCTCGTGTTCCTCGACACGCCCGGCCTGCTCGAGCCCCGGTACGCGCTTCACGAGGCGATGCAGGCGACCGCGCGCGATGCGCTCCGCGACGCAGACGTCATCGTTCATGTCGTCGACGCATCGGGCGATCTCGCCGACGCGGGGCTCGATCTCGCGCGCGCCGCCGGCGCGAGCGCGCCGCTCCGCGCACCCGTGCTGCGCGTCGCCAACAAGTCGGACGTGCTCCCGCCCGGGCATCCCGCGCGCGCCGCGGCCGAGCTCCGCGACGCACTCTGGATCTCCGCGCAGTCGGGCGAAGGCGTCGAAGCGCTCGTCGAGCGCATCACCGTGGCGTTGCCGGAAAGCCCGTTTCTATATCCGGAGGACGAGATCAGCACGCAGTCGGTGCGCTACTTCGTCGCCGAGATGATCCGCGAGACCGCGCTAGAGACGCTCGAGGACGAGGTCCCATACGCGCTCGCGTGCGAGATCGACGAATTCCGCGAGTCGCGGCGTCCTGTATACATTCGCGCGACGCTGTACGTCGAGCGGGATTCGCAGCGCGGCATCCTCATCGGCGCACGAGGCGGACGCCTGCGCGAGATCGGACGCGCGTCACGGACGAAGATCGAGACGTTCATCGGAGCCGCTGTGTATCTCGATTTGTGGGTAAAGGTTCTTCACAACTGGCGACGCGACGGTCGGGCACTCCGGCGCTTCGGGTATCATCTCCCGCCGGCGTCCGAGCGATGAGCCTCTCGCCTCAACTGCTCGCCGTACTCGTGTGTCCGCGGTGCAAGGGACCGCTGACTTACCGAGAGGACCAGGCCGCGCTCGACTGCCCGCAGTGCCGGCTTCGATACCCGGTCCGGGACGACATCCCGATCATGCTGGTGGACGAGGCGATCGAGATTCCGTCCCCGTGATGACCGCCGAACGGTGCGTGGCGCCGCGCGGGACCGGCGGGGGCGCGCTCGTGCGCGCCAAGCGCGCGCGATAGGCGCGCGCGTGCCGGCAACGCTCGGGGATCTCTCCGTTTTACGGCTCGCGTCCACCGCCGACGGCGAACCGGCGACCGGACCGCCCTGGCTGTCGTCGTGGCTGCGCGGCGCCGACGTGCGGATCGCACGGGACGTCGGCGACCTGCTCTCTGTCCTCCGCCGTTCGCGTCCCGATCTCGTCCTGCTCGAGGCGCGGGATGCCTCGACGGCTCTCGCGGCGTGCGCAGCGGCCAAGCACGATGCGTACACTGCGCTGGTGCCGTGCGTCGTGATCGGAATCGGGGCGTCCGATAGTGCAGACGCGGCGGATTTCCTGCGGGCGGGCGCCGATGAGGTGCTCGCGCACGACGAGCGTGGCGATTTGGCCGTCGCGCGTCTGGACGCGGCGATCCGTCGCTCGCGCCGCGATCTCGCCGCGCAACCGACAACCGGGCTCCCCGGACCGCCTGCGATCGATGCCTTGCTGACAGCACACCTCGACGCCGGTCGTGCGTTCGCGGCCTGCTATGCGGACCTGGACCACTTCAAGGAGTTCAACGACCGGTACGGATTCCGCGAGGGCGACCGCGTAATTCGCATGGTCGCGCGTCTGCTACACGACGTTGCACTCGGCGCTGCGGGCGACGACGCGTTCGTGGGGCACATCGGCGGGGACGACTTTCTCTGCGTGCTCCCGTTACACGCAGCTGCTGCGGCGTGCGCCCTGATGGTCGAGACGTTCGATATCATCGCGCCCATGCAGTACAACGCGGCGGACCGCCGGGCCGGATACTATCTTGGCAAGGACCGGCGCGGTCAGCTGCACCGAGTCCCGCTCATGACGCTCTCGGTGGGCGTCGCGACCACCGAACGGCGCCGGTTCGAGTCGGCCGCCGAGGTGAGTCGGCTCGCGTCGGAGATGAAGAGCTTCGCGAAGACGCTGCCCGGTTCTGTGTTCGCCTTCGACCGGCGCGGCGAAGAATCTGCCCAGTCCACCGCACCCTTTGCGGACATCGAGTGAACGTATCCTGCCCTGACTGCGGTTCGACTTTCCGCGTCGATCCGGCGAAGGTCCCGGAGGTTGGCGTCCAAGCGCGGTGTAGCGTCTGCGGCGGCATCATCTCGGTGTCGCGGGTGAACGCTGAGGCGCCGCATCCCGATGTCGCGGCCGTGGGTAGCGCGATGGATTCGGGCTCGCCGCGTGCGGTCGGCGAGCAGTCGGACGCTCCGAGTGCGTTCGCGGCACCTCCGGACATGCGTTCGGAAGACACGGTGGTTCCGGCGCAGAACGCCGACGAGCCCTCGGCCGCGCCGGCGAGTGGCGACATGGCCGCGACGCCGGAACGTGCCGCGCCAGACGCGTCGGTGAACGCCGCTCCGGCGCCGGCTCACGCCGTCGGGCCATCGGCGCCGAGTGATGGCCGCGCGCGGCCGGTCAATCCGTACCTGAACAACACGCCGGAGTTGCGCGCACGTCGCCTGGCGCGCGCGCTCGTGTCCGACCTCGTGGCGTACAATCCGCAGAAGCGCGAACAAGGTCTGCGCGACGGGACGCTGCGGCAGCTGTTCCGGGAGGAGATCCGGAAGAGCTGGGACGAGTACGTCGAGCAGGTTGGCGCGACCGTCGCGGAGTCGACGCCGCACTTTCAGGACGCGCTCAACGATGTGCTCGCCGGCGGGCGCCGCGTGTTCTGACGCGGCGAGCGTTCCACCGACGGCCGTTGGCGCGGACCGGCTTTACCGCCGCGTTATACTTCGAGGTTTGGAGACGCGGGTGTCGCGTCGCCGCGCCTCCCACGGTGAACGAAGCAATGGATCACGAGCGTGTACGGCAGCTCGAGCGACAGCAGGACCGGGTCGCCGAGCTGCGGGGGTATCTTTGACGTCGCGTCCAAGCGCGACCGTCTGGAGCAACTCGAAGCACAGATGAGCGAGCCCGGCTTCTGGGACAACCAGGAGCGCGCGCAACGCGTCGTGCAGGACGTCAAGGCGCTCCGTAACTGGGTCGAGCCGTTCGACGGAATCGAGACGCGCGTCGCTGGTGCGCGGGAGCTCCTCGATCTCCTCGAGGTCGAGCCGGACGCTGATCTCTCGCGCGATCTCGAGAGCGAGGTCGACGCGATCGAGCGAGCGCTCGATGATTTCGAACTTCGAACGCTCCTGCAGGGGCCGGACGACGCCCGCGACGCGCAGGTCGAGATCTCCGCGGGCGCGGGCGGGACCGAGGCGCAGGACTGGGCGCAGATGATTCTGCGCATGTACACGCGCTGGGCGGAGCGACGCGGCTTCGAAGTCGAGGTGCTCGACGTCTCCGAGGGCGAAGAGGCCGGCATCAAGGGCGCCGTGATCGAAATTCGCGGGCAGTACGCGTTCGGCTTTCTGCGACCCGAGACCGGCGTGCACCGACTCGTGCGCATCTCGCCGTTCGACGCGCAAGCGCGGCGGCACACGAGCTTCGCCTCGGTCTTCGTGTACCCGGTCGTCGACGAGGAGATCAACATCGAGGTCCGCGACGAGGACATCGTGATGGAAGTGTTTCGCGCGAGCGGCGCCGGCGGGCAGCACGTCAACAAGACGTCGTCCGCGGTCCGGCTCCGACATATGCCGTCGGGCGTCGTCGTGTCGTCGCAGCAGGAGCGGTCGCAGTTCAAGAACAAGGCGACCGCGATGAAGATGCTTAAGAACCGCCTCTACCAGATCGAAGCTGACAAGCAGCAGGCGGCGAAGGACGCGCTGAACGCGACCAAGACCGACGTGAGCTTCGGAAGCCAGATCCGGAGCTACGTGTTCCAGCCCTACACGATGGTCAACGATCATCGCACCGAGCTCAAGATCCCGGACGTGCAGAAGGTGATGGACGGCGCGATCGACCCGTTCATCGAGGCGTACCTCAAGGAGCACGGTGCCCCGGCCGCGGCCGGCGACGGCGGACCGCGATGAGCGGTGGCGGGCAGGAAGGCGGTGCGCACGACGGCCCGAGCGAGGAAGCGCTGAATCACGTGCTGCGCGCGCGGCGGGACAAGCTCGCCGAACTCGAGGCGCGCGGCGTGCAGCCGTTCGCCTACGGATTCGACCGCACGCACACGAGTGCAGAGGCGGTCGCGGCGTTCACCGCGCTCGAGGCGGAAGCACGTGCGATCGCGGACGGCGCGCCGGCGGACGAGCCGATGGCCGAGGTCGAAGGCCCGATCGTCGCGATCGCGGGGCGATTGGTCTCGTGGCGTTCGCAAGGTAAGACGGCGTTCGCCCATCTGGGGGACGCGGCGGGACGCGTGCAGCTATACCTGCGGCGCGACGTGTTAGGCGACGCGTTCGACCTGGTGAGGAGCGCGGTCGACGTGGGCGACATCGTCGGCGTCGCAGGGCCGTGTTTCCGGACGCGCGCCGGGGAGGTCTCGGTGCGCGTGGAGCGCTTCGAGCTTGCTCGCGAAGTCGCTGCGGCCGCTGCCCTTTGGAAAGGAGGCGACCGTCGACGGGCAGACGGTGCGGTACTCCGGGTTTGCGGACCCCGAGCAACGCTACCGCCAGCGGTACGCGGACCTCGCCGTCCACCCGGAGATCCGCCAGACGTTCGTCGCGCGGTCGCGGATGGTCGCGGCGGTGCGCGCGTACCTGGATGGGCTCGGGTACCTCGAAGTTGAAACGCCGGTGCTGCAGCCCGTGTACGGAGGCGCGGCCGCGCGCCCGTTCACGACGCATCACAACGCGCTCGACCTCCCGCTGTTCCTGCGAATCGCCGACGAGCTGTACCTGAAGCGGTTGCTCGTCGGCGGGTTCGAGCGCGTCTATGAGATCGGACACGACTTCCGGAATGAGGGGATCGACCGCACGCACAACCCCGAGTTCACGATGCTCGAGTTCTATGAGGCGTTCGCGGACTACACGGTGATGATGGACCGCGTCGAGGGGCTGATCGGTGCCGCGGCAGCCGCCGTGCGCGCGGTTCCCGGACTCGCCGAGCGCGTACCGGTGCTGACGACGCCGTTCGCGCGCGTCGATTGGATGGAGTCGCTGCGCGCCGCATTCGGCTCGGATCCGGCGGCGCTGGACGATGTGGGCCTGCGCGAGGCGGCGACGCGCGTCGGCGTCGAGCGCGCGGCGACGCTCAGCCGCCCGAAGCTGCTCGACGAGATGTTTCAGGCATTGGTCGAGCGCCACCTGGTCGAGCCGACGTTCGTGATGGACTATCCGGTCGAACTCTCGCCACTGGCGAAGCCCAAACGCGGGAACCCCGCGCTGACTGAACGGTTCGAGCTCTTCGTGGCCGGACGGGAACTAGCGAACGCGTTCAGCGAGTTGAACGATCCGATCGATCAGCGGCGACGGTTCGAGGCGCAGGCGCGACTCAAGGCCGCGGGCGACGTCGAGGCGGTCGAGGTCGACGAGGATTATCTCCGCGCGATGGAGTACGGCATGCCGCCGGCCGGCGGAGTCGGGATCGGCATCGACCGGCTCTTCATGCATCTGACGGGGACGGCGCACATTCGCGACGCAATCCTGTTCCCCCTCATGCGACCCGAGTGACGACGGTTCCGCTCCGCATTTCGACGTCGCGCGCGTCGCGGGCGTCGCGCGGGGAGCCTGGCGCGTCGCGCCTCGCGCTCGAAGCGTCGATCGCGTGGCGGTATCTGCGGAGCAGGCGCGGATCGGGGCTGCTGTCGCTCATCAGCGCGATCGCGATCGCGGGCGTCGTGGTCGGCGTGGCGGCGCTCATCCTCATCATGGGGGTGATGAACGGACTGCAGCACGACCTCCGGGAGAAGATTCTCGTCGCGAGCCCGGACGTGCGCATCGTCACGGTCGGCAACAGCATGCGCATGGACCGCTGGCGCGAGGCGATGGCGCGGGTAAGGAGCGCGCCGGACGTCGTAGCCGTCGCGCCGGTCGTGTTCACGTACGGCGTCGTGGGGTTGGGGACGCAGGGCTACACCACCGGGGCGCAGATCGTCGGCCTCGAACCGCAGGCGCCGGGCGTCGTGAACGTGACCTCCGTGCGTGCGCACGCGATCGCGGGCGATTTCACCTTCCGGAGCGGCGACGGGCGCCTGCGCGGCGCCGTGCTCGGCAATCGCCTCGCCGAGCAACTGAACGCGGTGGTGGGGCAGACCATCTCGATCGTGACGCGCGCGAGCACGGCGCTCAACCCGCTCACGGGGACGCTGGTGCCGACCGCGGAGCAGTTCGAGGTGACCGGCATCTTCGAAACCGGGATGTTCGAGTACGACAACACGTACCTGTACGTCGCCTTGCCGCGGGCCCAGCGGCTGGCCGGCCTCGACTCGGCTGTGACGGGTCTCGAGGTGCGGACCGCCGACCGGTGGCACGCCGATAGGGTCGCGCGGGACCTCGCGGCGCGACTCGGCTTCCCGTATTACGCGCGTGACTGGCAGGATCAGAACAGCTCGCTTTTCCAAGCGCTCAAACTCGAGAAGCTCGGGATGAGCGTGATCCTGCTGCTGATCGTCGTCGTCGCGGCGTTCAACATCGTGAGCACGCTCACGATGGTCGTCACCGACAAGACGCGCGAGATCGGGATCCTGAAGGCGATGGGGTTGCCGGCCGCCTCGGTGCGCCGCGTGTTCTTTCTGCAGGGGCTCGCCATCGGCCTTGTCGGCACGGTAGGCGGCCTCGTACTCGGGCTCGGCGGCGCGCTTGCGCTCGGGCGATTCCAGCTCATCCGGCTCGACCCCTCGGTCTACTTCATCGATCATCTCCCGGTATCGACCGAGCCGACCGACGTGCTCATCACGGTCCTCGCCAGCCTCGCCATCGCGGCGCTCGCGACGCTGTACCCGGCGGCGCAGGCGGCACGGCTGTATCCGATCGAAGCGATCCGGCACGAGTAGTGGTCGGAGCGGACGTGGATTCGCGGGCCCGATCGCTCTCGAGGACGCCGGCTGCGGTGCTCGAGGTGCGCGACGTGGAGAAGGACTACATCGGCGGCGATGGGACGCGGCTGCGCGTGCTCGACGGCGTCTCGCTCGCTGTCGAGCGGGGCGAGATGGTCGCCGTGGTCGGCGAGAGTGGCGCCGGGAAGAGCACCCTGCTGCACGTCCTCGGAGCGCTCGAGCGTCCGACGGCGGGGGAGGTGCGCCTCGACGGCGAGTTACTTGGCGCGCACAGCGACGCCGCGCTCGCGACGCTACGGAACCGGCTGGTGGGATTTGTCTTTCAGTTTCATCATCTCTTGCGCGAGTTCACCGCGCTCGAGAATGTGATGATGCCGCTCCGGATCGCGGGCGAGCCCCCGCGATCGGCCCGCGAGCGAGCGGCGGCGCTACTCGACCGCGTCGGGCTCGCCTCGCGGCTGCACCACCGTCCGGCCGCGCTCTCGGGCGGCGAGCAGCAGCGGGCGGCCGTGGCTCGCGCGCTGGCGGCGGAGCCGGCCGTGCTGCTTGCGGACGAGCCGTCGGGGAACCTCGACCAGGCGAACGCCGAGCGGTTGCACGAGCTGTTCGCGGGGCTGGCGCGCGAGGAGCAGCTCGGACTCGTGGTGGTGACGCACAATCCGTCGTTGGCGGGGCGCGCGCAACGCGTGCTGCGCCTGGCGAACGGGCGGCTGCACCCAACGGTCGGCGCGGTCGAGCCGTCAGATACACGGTCCGGCGTCGCGGACGTCTGACGGATGCTTGCGCTCTCGCGCGGGTGCGCGGAACGTGTTGGGGGATCGAGTGGTGCAGGGCTGACGTCGGACGCGTTGAGAGCACGGCACCCGAAGGGGCCTGCCGCGGTACAAGGGGGATGGGAGGAGGTGCCACGATGATTTGCGACAACTGTCAGGAGCGCGACGCCGTCGTCAACTTGACGAAGGTGAAGGACGGAACGGTCCGCCAGCAGCACCTCTGCGAGCGGTGCGCGGCGGAACAGGGCGTCGAGACCACGGTCGCGACGCCGAAGCCGGCGCTCAGCGACTTTCTGCAGGCGGTCAATCAGCAGGCTGTTGCGGCGCCCGGTGACCAGTCGGCCTGTCATTTCTGCGGCGCGACGGCTCGCGACTTCCGCCAGTCGGGCCGCGTGGGGTGTGCGCGGTGCTACAACGCGTTCGAACGCAGTTTGCGTGAGTTGCTCCGGCGGCTGCACGGGAACGCGAAACACACCGGGCGCAAGTACGTGCCGCCGACGGCCGCGGTGCTAGAGGCGGTGGGGACCGTCGGGCAACTCCGAGAGGAACTGCGCCGGGCGATCGCGGCAGAGCAGTTCGAGCTCGCCGCGCAGTTACGCGACCGCCTGCGCAATGCCGAACGGAACACGACGGATGCGCCAGTCACGTCGAACGTGGCACGCGCATGAGCGTCGATCTCAGCCTGTTACCCGACGGGGGCACGCGATGGCTCGACGCGTCGGGCGAGCACGCCGACGTCGTGCTGTCCACGCGCGTGCGCCTCGCGCGTAACGTGGAAGGGTACGCGTTCACGCCGCGGGCGCGGGATGGCGAACGCCTGCGTGTGCTCGCGCAGGTGCGCGAGGCGGCGGAGCGGCTGCCCGGGCTTCGGGACGGGGTCTGGATCCGGCTCGACGAGATGGATGCGCCGCAGCGGCGACTCCTGCACGAGCGGCACCTGGTGAGCAAGGAGCTCGCGGGCGTCGACGATCCGAAGGGCGTGAAGACGGGAGCCGCGGTACTGCTGACCGGATCTGAAGGCGTGATGGTGAACGAGGAGGACCATCTCCGATTGCAGTCGATGCGATCCGGGTTCGAACTCGCCGGCGCGTTCCAGGGCGCGTTGGCGATGGACCAGGCGATCGGGGCGCAGGTGCCGTACTCGTACCATTCGGAGTTCGGGTTTCTCACGGCGTGTCCGACGAACACCGGGACGGGCATGCGCGCGAGCGTGCTGATCCATCTCCCGGGCCTCGTGCTCACGAAGGAAATCCAGAAGGTCCTCGGTGGGCTGCAGCAGATGGGCCTCACGTACCGCGGGCTCTACGGCGAAGGGAGCGAGGTCGTCGGCAACTTCTTCCAGATCTCGAACCAGACGACGCTCGGGCGCTCGGAGGAGGAGCTGCTGGACCATCTCGGGCGCGTGGTGCGGCGCGTGATCGAGCGCGAGGAGGAAGCGCGGCGCGTGCTGCTGCGCGACGCGGCGATGGTACTTGAGGACAAGCTGTGGCGTGCGTACGGCACGTTGCGGTACGCGCGCAGCCTCACGTTCGACGAGGCGATGAACTACCTGAGCGGGGTGCGGCTCGCGGTCGGGCTGAAACTGATTCGCGACCTCAGTGTATACAGCCTCAACAAGCTTCTGATCTTCTGCCAGCCGGCGCACCTCGCCGCCGCCGAACCCGGCGGTCCGCGGACGCTCACGGAGGCGGAAGCGAACGTGGCGCGCGCGCGGTACGTCCGCACGACTCTGCTCGGCGAGTCGGGGACGACCGCGTGACGCGCCGTCCGCAGTAGCGGCGGCGCGACGATGGGTCGGCGCTCGGGTGAACCCCGGTGCGCCGCTCCGCCGAACGTCCGATGCGCGACGAGTCGATCGGGGCTGTATGTTCCGTGCAGTAGTTGCTGTGCGTCTCGTGGGCGCGGCACGTCGCACGGGCATTCGCCCGCCGGCACGACCGTCGCACTGTGGGTCGAAGCGCCGAACCGGGCGGGTCCACCCGGAAGCTCTCGTACGCGAGCTCCCATCCGGAACCGAGGGGAACCATGAACGGCTACAACTTCACCGAGCGCGTGCGGAAGGTTCTCGCCATGGCGCGAGAAGAGGCCGCACGCCTCCACCACGAGTACGTCGGGACCGAGCACATCCTCCTCGGATTGATCCGGGAAGGGGAAGGCGTGGCCGCCGCGGTGCTTCAAAACCTCAACGCCGACCTCGACGAGATCCAGACGAAGATCGAGGAAACGGTCAAGAAGGGTAAGGCGGCGCAGGCGACGGGGCCGGACCTCCCCTACACGTCGCGCGCGAAGAAGGTGCTCGAGCTGGCGATGGCCGAGGCGCGTGAGCTGAACCATTCCTACGTCGGCACCGAACATCTGCTGCTCGGCTTGCTGCGCGAGGAGAAGGGGATCGCCGCGCAGGTGCTCACCGACACGGGCGTGAACCTCGACGCGGCGCGCACGGAGACGCTGCGCCTGCTCGGCAACGAGGCGCCGCAGGGCTCCGCTGGCGCGCCGGAGAAGGGCGGCAACGGCCCGCAAAAGGAGCCGGCCGCGGCAAAGGGCGACAAGAAGAGCAAGACGCCGGCGCTCGACCATTTCTGCCGCGACCTCACGTCGCTGGCGGCGGAGGGGCAGCTGGATCCGACCATCGGTCGCGCGAAGGAGATCGAGCGCGTGATGGAGATCCTGACGCGGCGCAAGAAGAACAATCCCGTGCTGATCGGCGAGCCGGGCGTGGGCAAGACCGCGATCGTCGAGGGGCTCGCGCAGCTGATCGCGAACGGCGAGTGCCCCGACTCGCTCCGGGATCACCGCGTGCTGTCACTGGACATGGCGGCGGTAATCGCGGGGACCAAGTACCGCGGCCAGTTCGAGGAGCGGCTCAAGGCCGTGATGAACGAGATCGCGCAGAACAAGCAGATCATCCTGTTCATCGACGAGCTGCACACGCTCGTGGGCGCCGGGGCTGCCGAGGGCGCGATCGACGCGAGCAACATGCTGAAGCCCGCGCTCGCGCGCGGCGAGCTGCAGTGCGTGGGCGCGTCGACGCTCAACGAGTACCGGAAGTACATCGAGAAGGATGGCGCGCTGGAGCGCCGCTTCCAGACGGTGATCGTCGATCCGCCTTCGATCGACGAGACGGTCGAGATCCTCAAGGGGCTCCGCGGGAAGTACGAGGATCACCACCGCGTCACCATCCCGGACACGACGCTCCTCGCCGCGGCGAAGCAGTCGGAGCGTTACATCACCGACCGGTTCCTCCCGGATAAGGCGATCGACGTCATCGACGAGGCGGGGGCGCGTGCGCGGCTGGCCAACCAGGCGCCGCCGCCGGAGGTGGCCGCGCTCAAGGAGCAGCTCGAGGTCGTGAACGGCGAGAAGGAAGCGGCCGTGCGCGATCAGAACTTCGAGAAGGCGGCGTCGCTGCGTGACAAGGAGCGCGAGCTCCAGGGCGAGATCCGTAAGAAGCAGGAAGAGTTCGAGCAGCGTCGGGCGTCGTTCCGGCCGGTGCTCGGGGAGGAGGAGGTCGCGTTCATCGTCAGCCGCTGGACGGGGATCCCCGTCACCCGGTTGCAGGAGGCCGAGACCGCACGACTCCTCAACATGGAGGACGAGCTGCACAAGCAGGTCATCGGGCAGGACGAGGCCATCAAGGCAATCTCCCGTTCGATTCGCCGTAGTCGTGCGGGGCTCAAGGATCCGAAGCGGCCGATCGGGACGTTCATCTTCTCGGGTCCGACGGGCGTCGGGAAGACCGAATTGGCGCGGGCGCTCGCGCGATTCCTGTTCGCGGACGACAGCGCGCTGGTGCGGGTCGACATGAGCGAGTACATGGAAAAGTTCTCCGTGTCGCGCCTCATCGGTGCGCCTCCGGGCTATGTCGGCTACGAGGACTCGGGCACGCTGACCAAGGCGGTGCGGCGCAAGCCGTACAGCGTGGTGCTGCTCGACGAGATCGAGAAGGCGCACCCGGACGTGTTCAACATCCTGCTTCAGGTGCTCGACGAGGGTCACCTCACCGACAACTACGGCCGGGTGATCGACTTCAAGAACACGGTCGTCATCATGACGTCGAACGTGGGGGCGAAGGACATCACGAGGAACCGTTCGCTCGGGTTCGTGCGCGGCGACGAGAGCTCGCGCAACTTCGAGCGGATCCAGGAGAAGGTGAAGGAAGAGATGGGGCGCGTGTTCAACCCCGAATTCCTGAACCGCCTCGACGACGTGATCGTGTTCCACCCGCTCGCGAAGGAGCAGATCGCGCAGATCGTCTCCGTCATGCTCGGGGACGTGCACAAGCGCCTCGGCGAGGGGGAGATGTCGATCCGGCTTACGGAGGCGGCGACCGAGTTCCTCGTGACGAAGGGGTACGACGAGAACTTCGGCGCTCGGCCGCTCAAGCGGGCGATCCAGCGCTACATCGAGGACCCGCTCTCGGAGAAGATCCTGCTCGGCGAGTTCTCGAAGGGCGACGAAATCGAAGTCGACACCAACGCGGAGAAGGACAAGTTGGAGTTCCGCGTGCCGACGACGACGAGCAAGGCCTAGCGATAGTGGGGCACGGCGGGGCCAGATCGGCCCCGCGGTGGCAGGCCCGGCACGGCGGATCCGCCGTGCCGGGCCTGTGTATATTCGGCCCATGCGTTTCGTGTCTCCTCGCGTCGCGACCCCGGTCACGGCCGGTATCTCGGCGTTGCTCGCAGCGGCGGTCGGCCAGGCCGCCGCACAAACTCCCACTCCCGCGGCACCCGCCGGCACGGCCCCGAGCGCGCCCATGGCGCCCGCCGATTCGGCCGCCCGGTGTGCGGCGCCGGACACGGTCATCGTGCGTGGGCTGTCGCGCGTGAGTGCGACGACCGCGATCGGCGACATCGGGATCCAGCCCCGGACGGAGGTCGGCACGCCGCAACTTCAGGGCGCGATCCGGCGGCTGTACGCGACCGGCGAGTTCGACGACGTTCGTGTCGGATGCGAGGTCGCGGGTGCGGGGCGGCGCGCGGCCATCGTGTTCACGGTGCGCGAGCGCCCCGTGTTGCAGTCCGTCGACGTCGTGGGCACGGCGAGCGACCTCGGGTCGGCGCGCGGCAAGCTGGATCTGCCGATCGGCTCGCCGGTCGACCCGTCCAAGGTCGCGGGGTTGACGGCTCGCCTCGATTCGAGCTATCAGGCCCGCGGCTTCTACCTCGCACGGGTGCGTCCGGAGAGCACGGTCACCGCGGACAACCGCCTCAAAATCGTCTTCCACATCGACGAGGGACGCCGCCTCGCGATCTCGGGCGTGCGCGTGCACGGCAACAAGAAGCTGACGACCGATCAGGTCGTCGGCGCGATGCAGACCAAGCCCGAAGGGTTCTGGTGGTGGCGGAAGGGCGCGTTCGACGAGGACAAGTTCTCGGGCGACGTCGCGGAGCGGTTGCCGGCGACGTACGCGAACAACGGGCTCCTCGACTTTCAGGTCCTGAAGGACACGCTGATCATCGATCGCGAGCGTGGGAAGGCCGTCGTCGACCTCACGGTGCGCGAGGGCCCGCAGTACAAGATCGGCCGCTTCGAGATCACGGATAACCGGCGTTTCTCGACCGACGAGTTGAAGCAGTACTACCCGTTCAACGGCGCGGGTCCGACGCTGACGGAGCGCGTCGCGGGCGTGGTCCGCGGCAAGTTCCGCGCGCCCGACAAGGACGTCTTCGATCAGGCGCGCTGGGACGCGGCGACGGAGCGCGTGCAGGGCGCGTATCGGAACGAGGGGTACATCTACGCGCGCGTGACGCCGGTCGTCGAGCGCGCGAAGGTGGGACCGGACTCGACGCCGGTGGTGAACCTGCGGTGGCAGATCGACGAGAAGACGCCCGCGATCATCAACCGCATCGAGATCGCGGGGAATGACTACACGACCGACGAGTGCATCCGCCGCCAACTCGTGATCCTGCCCGGTGACGTGTTCAACCAGGATCGCTTGCTGCGCAGCTGGCAGAACGTCGGCAACCTGAACTTTTTCGAGACGCCGCTCGCGCAGCCGGACACGCGAACCGCGAACGAGAACGGCGACCTCGACGTGATCTTCCGCGTCAAGGAGAAGCGCACTGGGAGCTTCAACTTCGGCGCGTCGGTCGGCGGGTCGGGCGTGGGCGTCGGCGGGTTCATCGGGGTCGACCAGCCGAACCTGTTCGGGCAGTGCAAGCGCGGCTCGGTGAACTGGAACTTCGGGCGGTACATCAACGACTTCGAGCTGCAGTACACGGACCCCGCGCTGCGGAAGTCGCGCGTGTCTGGGACGACGAGCATCTACCGGCGCCAGAGCCGGTACACGATCACGGGTTTCGGCGACAACACGGTGACGACGGGCGCGAGCGTTCGGCTCGGGTTTCCGGTGCCGGGCTCGTTCTTTTCGACGCTCGGCGTGTCGTACACGGCGGAAGCGACCTCGTACCGCAACGCGGACCTGTCGACGCTGGCGAACCTCGGGTACTCGACGACGACGTGCCTCGAGAACTGCTTCCGTTCGGCGCTCGGGTTCGACTTCACGCACGACACGCGCATCGATCTGCCGTACCCGAGCGCCGGCGGGATCCAGGCGCTCACGTTCGACCTCAACGGCGGTCCGTTAGGCGGGCGCACGACGTTCCAGCGCGTCACGGGTCAGGCCGGGTCGTTCGTCACGCTCGGGCAGTTCGGCGGCGGACTCGGCGATCAGCCGAAGAAGATCGTGTTCGGGCTCACCGGGCGCGGGGGTGCGATCATCGGCGACCCCGGCGCGTTCTTCGCGCAGCAGGCGTTCGCGGTCGGGGGCGTGCAGTACGGTCAGCAGCTGCGCGGGTACCCCGAGTTCTCGATCACGCCGCGCGGGTTCGACCCGAACGCGGAGCTCACGTCGGCGAGCTCGGGGCGGAACGCGTTCGGCAACGCCTTCTTCACGTCGACGGCGGAGCTGGGGCTGCGGTTCAACCAACAGCTCTACCTCAACACGTTCTTCGACGCCGGCAACAGCTACGCGCGCGCGACGGATTTCGACCCGACGCGCCTGTTCCGCGGCGCCGGCGTCGGCGCGAGCATCGTCACCCCGCTCGGGCCCCTCGGGCTCGACTACGCGTACGGCTTCGACCGGCGCGCGTACATCGACGCCAACAACAAGGCGTTAGGCACGCGCCCGGCCCCGAAGTGGCAGCTGCACTTCCGGTTCGGCAACATCCAGTACTGACCGTTCGGTCCCGCCGTTTCTCCTCCGTTCCCTTCGAGTGATGCGTTCTACAGTTCGCGCGGCGTCGGCCGCGCTCGTCCTTACCGCCGCGGCCGCGGCGGTCCGCCCGGCCGCGGCGCAGGCGCCGCTGAAGTTCGGGTACGTCGACGTCGCCTCGGTCCTCGACCAGGTGCCCGGTCGCGCCGACGCGCAGCAGACGCTCGAGCGCGAGGGTCAGGCGATGCGCACCGAGCATCAGCGCATGCTCGACTCGCTGAACGCCATGGCGGGTGCGTACCAGAAGGCGCAGGCGACGCTCACGGCCGCGCAGCGCCAGACGCGCGAGCGCGAGCTCGAAGCCAAGCAGCAGGAGTACACGCAGCGGGACCAGGCGCTGCAGGAGCGGTTCGGCCGCCGGCAGCAGGAGCTCGCGGGCGGGTTCGAGACGACCGTGCGCCAGGCGATCGAGGACGTGCGGACGACCGGCGGCTATTCGATGATCTTCGCGTCGGGGCCGAACTCGCCGATGCTGGCCGCCGACAAGAGCCTCGACGTGACGGACCAGGTGTTGTCGCGCATTCGCACGGTCGCCGCGGCGTCGCGCACCGGCGGCGCGGGCGCAACCGCGCGTCCGACCGCCGGCGCGGCGCCCGCGGCCGCCGGCGCGACGCGCCCGCGCAGCACGCCGTAAGGCCGCCGGATCGAGCTCCGCGCGCCCGTGCCCGACGCGGCCGAACCCGCGCCGCGGCCGGCAGGCGCGACGCGCGACCTGTCCGACGCGCACGCGCCGGCGCTGACCCTCGACGACGTCGTCCGCCTCACGGGCGGGCGCGTCGCCGAGGCAGATGTCGGCACGCCCGTGTGCGTCCGGCGTGTCGCCGCGCTGTCCGAATCCGGTGACGACGCCGCGACCTTCCTCGCGGACGTCCGGTACGTGCCATCGTTTGGCGGAGTGCGCGCGGCGGTAGTGCTCGTGTCGCCGGCGCTCGCCGACGCGCCCGGCGCGCCCGGTGCGGTGCGCGTCGTCGTCGATCGGCCGCACGAGGCCGTGCTCGCCCTCCTCGGCGCGCTCCACCCCGCGCGGCCGCGGGTGCCGGGTGTGCACCCGACGGCCTGCATCGGCGCCGGCGCGCGCCTCGGCGCGGACGTGGTCGTCGACCCCTACGCGACGATCGGCGAGGGCGCGACGGTCGGAGACGGCGCGTGGATCGGCGCGCACGCCGTCGTCGGGGCCGGAGTGGAGGTGGGGCGCGCGAGCGAGGTGCGGCCGCACGTGACGCTCTATCCGGGCGCGGTGTTAGGCGAGCGCGTGATCGTGCACAGCGGCGCGCGCGTCGCGAGCGACGGGTTCGGGTACGTCTACGCGGACGGCGCGCACCGCAAGATTCCGCACGTGGGGCGCTGCGTGATCGAGGACGACGTCGAGATCGGCGCGAACGTGACGATCGACCGGGGGAGCGTCGGTGACACGGTCATCGGCGCGGGCACCAAGATCGACAATCTCGTGCACGTCGGACACAACGTCCGAATCGGCAAGCGCTGCTTGCTGATGGCGCAGGTCGGGATCGCGGGTTCTGCGAACGTGGAGGACGGAGTGATTCTGGCCGGGCAAGTCGGGGTTGGCGGACACGTCACGATCGGGCGCGGCGCGCGAGTGGCGGGGCAGGCCGGCGTGTTCGGCGACGTTCCGGCCGGCGAGACATGGGGCGGGTATCCTGCGCGACCGCAACGCGAGTCGCTCCGGGCCCACGCGGCGCTGTTTCGTCTCGCGGCTATGCTCCGACCGCTCGAGCGGCTCCTCGCGGCGCGCAGCGCGGAGGACGCGTGACCGCGCCGCGTTCGGACGAACGGCGCGCAGCGTCCCGTGCCGCGCCGACGCAGCCGCGTCGGACGGTCGCGCGTTCGGTCGAGTTGCGCGGGGTCGGGCTCCACCTCGGTCGTCCGTGTACGATCACGTTTCGGCCGGCGGCGCCCGGCGCGGGCGTCGTCTTTCGGCGCACCGACCTCACGGGAGCGCCGGAGATCCCGGCGCGTGTCGACGTCGCCGTCGAGCGCGAGCGGCATACGGTGCTCGGGTCCGGCGAGTCGGCGCTGCACACGGTCGAGCACGTGCTGGCCGCGATCGCGGGGCTCGGGATCGACGACATTCTCGTCGACCTCGACGCCGCCGAGCCGCCGATTCTCGACGGCAGCGCGGCGCCGTTCGTCGCGGCGTTACGGTCCGCTGGGATCGTCGCCAGCGGCGGCGCGGTCGACTGGCTCGAGCTCGACGCGCCCGTGCGTGTCGCGTACGGCGACAGCGTCTACGAGGCGCACCCCGCCGCCGCGTTCTCGCTCGACGTCGAGATCGCGTTCGACCACCCGCTGATCGGCGCCCAGCGCGGCACTTACCTCGTGTCGCCAGAAACGTTCGCGGAGGAACTCGCGCCGGCGCGCACGTTCGGGTTCGTGCGCGAGGTGGACGCGTTGCGCGCCAGCGGCCTCATTCAGGGCGCGTCGACGGCGAACGCCGTCGTCCTCGACGACACGAGCGTCGTCGACGGCACGCTCCGCTGGCCCGACGAGTTCGTGCGCCACAAGGCGCTCGACTGTGTGGGCGACCTGGCGCTCGCGGGACGCAGAGTTCGCGCGCGTGTGGTCGCGCATCGCCCGAGCCATCGCGGTACGATTCGCTTCGTTCGCGCGCTCGTCGCCGCCGCGCGCCCGAGCGCGCCGGCGCTCGACCCACCCGCCACCTCGCTCTCGCCACGACCGACCGTGCTCGGCATCGAAGAGATCATGAAGGTGCTCCCGCACCGCTATCCGTTCCTCCTCGTGGACCGCATCGTCGAGTTGGAGCCCAAGTCGCGCGTGGTCGGGATCAAGAACGTGACGATCAACGAGCCCTTCTTCCAGGGACACTTTCCGGGGCACCCGATCATGCCCGGCGTGCTGATCGTCGAGGCGATGGCCCAGACGGGCGGAATGCTGCTGCTCGGATCGTTGCCGGACCCGGAGGCGAAGGTCGTCTACTTCACGACACTCGACAACGTGAAGTTTCGCCGTCCCGTCCGGCCAGGCGACCAGTTGCGCTTCGAGCTGGACCTGGTCCAGGTGCGTGGCCCGGTATGCCGGATGCGCGGTGTTGCGAAGGTCGACGGCGAGGTGGTGGCCGAGGCGGACATGTCCGCGATGGTGCGCGACCGGTGACGGTTCGGATCGATCGTACGGCGGTGGTGCATCCGCGAGCGGAGCTCGCGGCTGACGTCGAGGTGGGACCGTGGGCGATGGTCGGCGAGGGGTGCGTGATCGGCGAGGGGTCGGTGCTCTCGGCGCGCGCGACGCTCGAACGTAACGTGCGGCTCGGCGCGCGCGTGAAGGTCGGGATCGGGACGGTGTTAGGCGGTGATCCGCAGGACCTGAAGTTCCGCGGCGAGGAGACGTGGGTCGAGATCGGCGACGACACGACGATCCGCGAGTACGCGACGATCAATCGCGGGACCGCCGAGTCGCAGCGGACGACCGTCGGCCGGGGCAGCTTCGTCATGTCGTACGTGCACCTCGGCCACGATTGCCACGTGGGCGACGGCGTGATCCTGTCGAACGCCGTGCAGCTCGCCGGCCACGTGACGATCGAGGACCGGGCGATCGTGTCGGGCGTGTCGGCGGTCCATCAGTTCGTACGGATCGGGCGACACGCGTTCATCGGCGGGTGCTCGCGCGTCGCGAAGGACGTACCGCCGTACGTGAAGGCCGTGGGCAACCCGATCAAGCTCTACGGTCTGAACGCGGTCGGTTTGCAGCGAAGCGGGTTCAGCGAGGCGACGCTGCTGGAGCTGAAGCGCGCCTACCGCCTCCTGTTCCGGTCCGATCTGATGCTCAGCGCGGCCGTGAACCGGGCGCGTGAGGAGCTCGACATGTCGGTCCCGGAGGTCCGGACGCTGCTCGACTTCGTCGCGTCGAGCGGCCGCGGGGTGAGCATCTGAGCGGGTCGGCCGCGGGACGCGACGGCGGCCCGCGCCTCGGCGTGGTCGGCGCGGGCGCGTTAGGCTATCACCACGCCCGGATCCTGCGCGACCTGCCGGGCGTGCGGTTCGCCGGGTTCTACGACGCCGACGCGGCGCGGCGCGCGCACGTCGCCGACGCGTTGGGGGTGCGCGCGCACGACGACTACGACGCGCTGCTCGACGCGGCGGACGCCCTCACGGTCGTCGTGCCGACGCCGGCGCACTTCGAGGTCGCGCGGGCGGCGCTCGCTCGTGGCAAGCACCTGTTGATCGAGAAGCCGATCACGACCACGCTCGCCGAGGCGGACGAGCTGCTCGCGATCGCGGCATCTGCGGGCGCGACCGTGCAGACGGGACACGTCGAGCGGTTCAACCGCGCGGTGCGCGCCGCGCTCCCGTATGTCGACGCGCCGCGGTTCATCGAGAGCGACCGGCTCGCGCCGTTCACGACGCGCGGGTCCGACGTCGCCGTGGTGCTCGACCTGATGATCCACGACATCGACCTCGTGCGGACGTTCGTCGGCGGCGGTGTGCGGGAGGTGCGCGCGACGGGCGTTCCCGTGCTCACGCCGACCGTCGACATTGCGAGCGCGCGCCTCGCGTTCTCGTCCGGCGCCGTTGCCAACATCACGGCGAGTCGCGTGTCACGCGACCGGTTGCGGAAGCTCCGCATCTTTCAACAGAGTGGCTACCTCTCTCTCGACCTCGCGGCGGGGACGGGCGAGTTCTTTCGCCTGCGCGACGACGTGAGCTTCGCGGCGATCGCGGCCGGACTTGCCGGGGGGGCGGGCACGGCCCCGGGCGTTGCGGCCGGACCGGTCGACCTCGCGGCGTTCGTCGAGCGCGTACCGCTGGACGCGCCGGAGGGGGAGCCGTTGCGGCTCGAACTCGAAAGCTTCGCCGCGACGCTGCGGGGCGAGCAGCCCGTTGCTGTGACGGGGTCCGACGGGCGCGAGGCGCTCGCCGTCGCACTCGAAATCGTGGCCGAGATCGAGCGCACGATGCCGGCGCTCCGCGGCTCCGCCGGGCGCGGATAACGCCGCCGGTGCCTGACCGCAGGCGTCCGGCCGACGGCCGTCCGGAGGTGTTGTTCGTCGCGGGTGAGGCCTCGGGCGACCTGCACGCAGCCGGCGTGGCCGGCGCGCTCGCGGCCGCGCGGCGCGACGTGCGCGTGGTCGGCGTCGGCGGCCAGGCGATGCGCGACGCCGGGGTCGACCTGATCGAGGACGTCAGCCGGATGGCGGTGATGGGGTTCGTCGAGGTGCTGCGTCACGTTCCCGCGCATTACGCGCTGCTGCGGCGTCTGCGCGCGCGGCTGCGTGGCGGGCGCGTGCGGCTCCTCGTGCTCGTCGACTACCCGGGCTTCAATCTGCGGGTCGCCGCCGAGGCGCGGCGGGCCGGCGTGCCCGTGCTCTACTTCATCACGCCGCAGGTGTGGGCGTGGCGCAAGCATCGCCTCGCCGGCATGGCGCGCGTGATCACGCGCGCCGCCGTGATCCTGCCATTCGAGGAAGCCCTGCTGCGCGCCCACGGGATCGACACGGTGTTCGTAGGGCACCCGATGCTCGACCGTGCGGCGCACCTGCCCGCGGACCCGGCGGTCGCGCGACTCGAGCTCGGACTACCGACTGCGGGTCCGCTGCTCGCGCTGTTCCCGGGCAGTCGGGTGCAGGAGGTGGAACGGCATCTCGACGCGTTCGTCGCGACCGCGCGTCAGCTGCAGGCCGAGGTGCCCGGTCTGCACGTCGCCGTGAGCGTGGCGGCCACCGTCGCGATCGATCCGGCGCGCTGTCCGTTCCCGCTCGTGCAGGGCGGGTCGCTCCGGCTGCTGCGCGCCGCGACGGCGGCGCTGTGCAAGAGTGGCACGACGACGCTCGAGGCGGCGGTCGCCGGGTGCCCACTCATCGTCGCGTACCGCACGAGCCGGTGGACGTACGAGGTCGCACGCCGCGTGGTCGAGATCCCGCGGATCGGGCTCGTGAACGTGGTCGCAGGCCGTGAGGTCGCGCGCGAGTTCGTGCAGGATGCCGTCCAGCCGGCCGGGATGGCCGCCGCGCTGCGCCCGTTGCTGGCCGACGGCGACGAGCGGCGGCGCATGATCGCCGCGCTCGCCGGCGTGCGCGATGCGTTGGGCACGGCCGGCGCGGCGGAGCGGGTCGCGGCGATCGCGGACGGGATGCTGGGTCCGTTCGGTGCTGCGTGACGCCGTGAGCGATGCGGGCGGGGCCGCAGCGACGGCGGAAGGCGACGCACCGCTGCCGTGGCGCGTACGCGCGGCAATTGCGGGCGGCTCGCGCCTGCTGCGGGCGCTCGCGCGCACGTGGCGCGTGCGAGAGGTCGGCCGCGACGGGTGGAACGCCCGCCGCGCGGCGGGGCAGGGCACCGTCGTCGCGCTCTGGCACGGTCAGATGCTCACCATGCTCTCGCACCACCGCGACCTCGGGATCGCGATTCTCATCAGCGAACACCGAGACGGCGAGATCATCGCGCGCATCGCGGAGACGTTCGGGTGTGCGACCGTGCGCGGCTCGACGAGCCGCGGCGGTGCCCGCGCCTTACTCGCGCTCGCCGGCGCGCTTAAGCAAGGAACCGACGTGGCCGTCACGCCGGACGGACCGCGCGGGCCGCGTCACTCGTTTGCGCCGGGCGCGCTCGTTGCGGCGCAGCGTGCCGGCGTTCCCGTGGTCGGCATGGTCGCGCACGTCGCGCGGGCGTGGCGGCTCGACAGTTGGGATCGGTTCGAGATCCCGAAACCGTTCACGCGCATCACGGTCGCCTACTCCGCGCCGTTCGTGGTTCCCGGACGATCGCCGGCCGAGGCCGCGGCGGCGGCCGACGTGTTCGCCGCCGAGATGGGCCGCTTGGCGGAGCGCGCGCGCGCCGGCGAGTAGAGGCGCGGGGTCGCGTGTCGCGAGAGGCGTGGGCGGAGTCGGTATGGTACGGGACCGGCGGGGGCGCGCGGGCGGCGCGCGCGGCGCTCGCACCTCTCGCGGCGCTGTTCGGCGCTGTCGTCACGGCGCGCGGCCGTCTGTACGACGCCGGTCTGCTCGGCGTCCATGCGCTCCCCCTTCCGGCGATCAGCGTCGGGAACCTCACGGTCGGGGGTACCGGGAAGACGCCGGTTGCGGCCTGGGTCGCCGCGGAACTCGCGCGCCGCGGGGCGCGGCCGGCGGTGCTGCTCCGAGGCGTCGGCGGCGACGAGGCGCTGGTACACGCGCTGCTCAACCCGGGTGTCCCCGTCGTCGCCGATCCGGACCGGGTGCGTGGCGCGGCGGAGGCGGTGCGGCGCGGTGCTACCGCGCTGGTCCTCGACGACGCGTTCCAGCACAGGCGGGCGCGTCGCGACGCCGACGTCGTACTCGTCGCGGCCGAAACGTTCGACGGACGCGCGCGATTGTTGCCGGCGGGTCCGTTCCGCGAGCGCCTGTCCGCGCTCGGGCGAGCGACCGTCGTGCTCGTCACGCGAAAGTCGGCGACGGCTGCGCAGGCACGCGCGGTCGCGGCGCGATTGGCCGCCGTGATGCCGTCGGGGCATGCCGGCGTCGGAATCGTGCACCTCGAGCCAGCGTCGCTCGTGCGCTGGGACGCCGACGGGGCGGGGCGGGGCGCGGCCGAGCACACGGATGTCCTCGCGGGTGCACGCGTGCTCGCCGTCGCCGGGATCGGGTCGCCGGACGCGTTCGCCGCTCAGCTCCGAGCCGTCGGCGCGTCGGTCGACCTCGCACGCTTCGCGGACCATCACGCGTACGGCGCGAGCGACGTCGCCGCGTTGCGGGTGCGGGCGCGGGGCGTCGACCGCATAGTCACGACGCTCAAGGACGCCGTAAAGTTGGGTCCGCTCCTGTCCCGCGGCGGGTGTGCGCTGTGGTATGTTACGCAGCGCGTGACCCTCGAAACGGGCGCCCCGGCGCTGGTCGACGTGCTCGACGCGATGGCGCACGCGGCAGACGCCGCGGCCGCGCGCGCGCCGCATGGGACCGTTCCCGAATCGGCCGTTCGCGGCCGTCATGCGTAACACACTATGGCCGCTACCGAGCTCCTTCTCAACGCACCGATCGTCTCGCCGGACAAAGACCGTTTCCTCAACGAGGAAAACCCGTTCGAGGCGATGATGTCGCGCTTCGACCGCGCGGCGCAGCTGCTGGACCTCGATCCGGGGATCTACCAGGTCCTCCGGCATCCGGAGAAGCAGATCACCGTGAGCGTGCCGGTGATGATGGATACGGGGGAGGTGCGCGTGTTCACCGGCCACCGCGTGCTCTACAACACCTCGCGAGGCCCGGCGAAGGGCGGCATCCGCTTCGACCTGAACGTGAACCTCGACGAGGTCACGGCGCTCGCGGCCTGGATGACGTGGAAGTGCGCGGTCGTGAACCTGCCGTTCGGCGGCGCAAAGGGCGGCGTGGTCTGCGACCCGCTGCAGATGAGCGTCGGCGAGCTCGAGCGCCTCACGCGCCGTTATACCGCGGGGATCATCTCGGTGCTGGGGCCCGATTCGGACGTGCCCGCGCCGGACGTGAACACGAACGAGCGCGTGATGGCGTGGATCATGGACACGTACTCGATGCACGCGCGGCACACGGTGACCTCCGTCGTGACCGGCAAGCCCGTGGAGATGGGCGGCTCCCTCGGGCGCCGTGAAGCCACGGGGCGTGGCTGCACGATCGTGACGCGACAGGCCCTCGAGCAGCTCGGCATGCCGGTCGTCGGCGCGACCGTCGCGGTGCAGGGCTTTGGTAACGTCGGGTCCGTCGCGGCGCAGCTGCTTGCGCGCGAAGGCGCGCGGGTCATCGCGATTTCGGACCGGACCGGCGGCGTGCACAACGCCGCGGGGATCGACGTGGACGCGGCGATCGAGTGGGTTCGGACGCACAAGACGCTCGACGGGTTCGCGGGCGGCGACCACGTGACCAACGAAGAGCTGCTCGAGCTCGAAGTCGACGTCCTGCTCCCCGCCGCGCTCGAGAACGTGATCACGAGCAAGAACGCGGGTCGCATCCGCGCGAAGGTCATCTGCGAAGGCGCGAACGGCCCAACCACCGCGGCGGCCGACGCGATCCTCGACGCGAACGGCATCTTCGTCATCCCCGACATCCTCGCGAACGCGGGCGGCGTGACGGTGAGCTACTTCGAATGGGTGCAGGACCGCGGCGGGTATTTCTGGTCGGAAGACACGGTGAACGAGCGGCTGCGCGACATCATGACCCGGAGCTTCCACGACGTGCTCGCGCTCTCCCGGCAGCACCGGGTCAACATGCGCACGGCGGCGTACATGCTCTCGATCACCCGCGTGGCCGCCGTGCACCGGTTGCGTGGCATCTACGCCTGACGCGCGACCGGGACTCGCCGCGGTCGCATGGCGGTGGTCGTGATCGCGGTCGGGCGCGCGCGGGGGGCGCTCGCCGACGTGGCCGCGGAGTACGAACGGCGCGCCGCGCATTACTGGCCGCTTCGGACCGTCGAGGTGCGCGAGGAGTCGGCGCGCTCGCTGCCGCCGGAACAGGTCGTCGCCCGCGAGGGTGAGCGGCTCGGCGCGCGCGTTCCGGCGGGCGCGACACTCGTCGCCTGCGACGAGCGCGGTGACATGTGGACGTCCACGCGATTCGCGACGTGGCTCGCGGCCCAACGCGACGCCGCGCGCGACGTCGCGTTCGTGATCGGGGGCGCGCTCGGCCTCGACGGCGCGTTGAGGGCGCGCGCGGGCGTGCGGCTTGCCCTTGCGCCGTGGACGCTGCCGCATGACCTCGCCCGAGTCGTGCTCGTCGAGCAGCTCTACCGCGCCGGTACGCTCGCGCGCGGGGAGCCGTACCACAAGTGACCCGATCAGAGTGAGCGGTAAGCCGTGAGCGCGTCCGACGCGCTGGACCCGTTGGACGCGCGACCGCCCGCGCTCGACGTACGGACCGAAACGTTCGGCGGCGGCGCGCTCGTGCGCGCCGCGCTCGCCGGCACCGCGGCCGCCGCGAGCTGGTACGTGGACGTGCCCGACGGGCCGACGGCGTGGGCCGCGCGCGCGGAGGTCGTACGCGAGCAGTATCGCGCCGGTGCGTGGCTTGACCTGCTCGCGCCGGCGTTCGCGGCTGAGGGCCCCGCCGCGAGCGCGCTCGAGCGCGTCGGCGGCGGGGCCGGAGTAGTCGTCACCACGGGGCAGCAACCCGGCCTGTTCGGTGGCCCGCTGTACACGCTCGCAAAGGCGCTCAGCGCGCGCGCGCTGGCCGAGCGCCTTGAGCGTGCGACCGGGATGCCGGTGGCGCCGGTGTTCTGGGCGGCGACCGACGACACGGACTGGGAAGAAGGCCGCCGCGCGTACGTCGTGGGGGACGGAGCGGTCGAGGAGCTCGCGCTGACGCAGGCGCCACCTGAAGGGACGCCGGTGTCGCGGGCCGTGTTGGGCGACGAGGTCGACGCACTGCGCGCGCGCCTCACGGCCGCGTGCGGCGCGGCGGCGCACGCGCCCGCGCTCGAAGCCGTCGAGCGCGCGTACGCCGCGGGGCGGACCGCGGGCGACGCCTACGTCCGACTCCTCCGCGAGTTGCTCGGACCGCTCGGGATCGCGGTGCTCGACGCATCGCACCCCGCGACTCGTGCTGCCGGCTTCCAGCTGATGCGGCGGGCGTTGCTGAAGAGCGCGGCGATCGCGGACGCGCTCGCCGCCCGGTCCGCAGTGATCGGCGCGGCCGGGTTCACGCCGCAGGTGCGCGAGGTCGCGGGGCTCTCCCTCGTCTTTCGCGAGGAGTACGACGGGCGCAAGCGGCGGCTTCGGACGGACGAGGCGCGCACGCTGGTCCCGCTCGTCGCGCCCGGCGAGCTCGCGCCGAACGTGCTGCTCCGGCCGGTCGTCGAGCGCGGCATCCTGCCGACCGTCGCCTACGTCGCCGGGCCGGGCGAGTACGCGTACTTCGCGCAGGTGAGTGCGGTCGCGGAGGCGCTCGCGGTGCCTGCGCCGCTCGCGGTCCCGCGGTGGTCGGGGACGGTCGTCGAGCCGCGCGCGGCGCGCGCGCTCGCATCGTTAGGCATCGACGCCGACGCGCTCCGCGACCCGCGCGCCGTCGAGACCTCGCTGGCGCGGCGGCTCGCGCCGGCGGCGCTCGAGCGCGAGTTCGAGGCGTTCGGTGCCGCGATCGACGCGCGGATCGCCGCGCTGGGCGCGGTCACGGGCGGGGGCGACCCGCTCCTGACCGAGCGCGCCCGCGAGGGCGCACGACTGCAGTTGCGCGGGCGCGTGTCGCGCCTCGAGCGGCGCGCCCTCGCCGCCGTCAAGCGGCGTGAGGCCGCGGCGATGCGGACGCTCGCGACGGCGCAGGCCGCGCTCATGCCGAACGGGTCGCGGCAGGAGCGGGTCCTCAGCTTCCTCCCGCTACTCGCGCGCTACGGGCCGGCACTGACCGACCGCATGCTGGCGCGCGCCCGGGCGCACGCCGACGCCGTCGTGGCCGGGAGGCCACTCGCGGCCGCGCGTCCCGACTGAGTCCTGCGCGTGCGCGTCCCGCCGGTAGCGCCGCGATCGCCGTCGGCGGTGCTCCCCACGCCGGGACCGGACACCGCGGCGACGAGTGACGGCACCCAGACCGACGCGCCTGGCGCGATCGACCCAACGCCGCCGACCGCGGCGGCACGCGCGCCCGAACGCACCGGGCGGTTCGCAGCGTTCATCGCGATCGGGATTCTGTGCTCGCGCATCCTCGGGCTCGTCCGCACGGCGGTGTTCAGCCACTACCTCGGCGCCGGGGCCGCGGCCGACGCGTTCAACGCGGCGCTGAAGATCCCGAACTACCTCCAGAACCTCTTCGGCGAGGGCGTGCTCTCGGCCTCGTTCATCCCGGTCTACGCGCGCCTGCTCGGCGGCGGCGAGCGCGACGAGGCCGATCGCGTCGCGGCCGCAGTCGGCGCGCTGCTCGCGCTTACGATCGCCGTGCTCGTCGCGCTCGGGATGCTCGCGACGCCGCTGCTGGTCACGCTCGTCGCGACGGGTTTTCGGGGCTCGACGCGTGAGCTCGCCGTGCAGCTCGTGCGGATCACGTTTCCCGGGATCGGGCTGCTCGTGATGAGCGCGTGGTGCCTCGGAATCCTGAATAGCCACCGACGGTTCCTGCTCTCCTACCTCGCGCCGGTCGGAATGAACGTCGTCCTGATCGCGACGCTCGTGCATTGGGGCGGGCGGCACCTCGCCGACGACCGGCTTGCGACCACGTTGGCGTGGGGCGTCGTGGTCGGGAGTGCGGTGCAGTTCCTCGTCCAAGTGCCGACGGTGCTGCGCGTCGCTCCGGGGCTCCGCTCACGCGTCGGGCTGTCGCCCGAGCTGCGCGCGCGGGTGCGCGACGACGTGCGAACCGTCGTCCGCAACTTCGGCCCCGTGTTCGTCGGCCGCGGCGTCGTGCAGCTCAGCGCGTTCATCGACAGTACGCTCGCCAGCCTGATCGCGCCGGGGGCGCTCACGGTGTTCGCGAATGCGCAGTCCCTGTACCTTCTGCCGGGCAGTCTGTTCGGGATGAGCATCTCGGCGGCCGAGTTGCCGGCGATGTCGAGCTTGCAGGGGCGTGCGGAGGAGGTCGCGGCGATGTTGCGCGAGCGGCTCTCGTCGGGACTCCGCCGGATCGCGTTCTTCGTCGTCCCGTCGGCGGTCGCGTTCGTCGCACTCGGAGACGTGATTGCCGGTGCGGCGTTCCACTACGGCCGTTTCACGCGGGGCGACGTCATCTGGGTTTGGGGTACGCTCGCCGGGAGTGCGGTCGGGCTGCTCGCCTCGACGCTCGGTCGGCTGTACTCGTCGACGTTCTATGCGCTCAAGGAAACGCGGACGCCGCTCCGGTTCGCGCTCGTGCGCGTCGGGCTCACCCTCGCGCTGGGGTACGTCGCGGCCGTCCCGCTGCCGCGCGCGCTCGGGATCAACCCGCGCTGGGGGACCGCAGGGCTGACCGTGACCGCCGGCCTGGCCGGGTGGGTCGAGTTCGTGCTGCTCCGGCGCGCGCTCAACCGCCGGATCGGCCGGACCGGCATCCCGGCCGCGGCCGTCGCGCGTCTCTGGGGCGCTGCGCTTGCGGCTGCCGCGGTCGGGCTCGGCGTCAAGTTCATCGCCGCGCGACTCCCCGCGCTCGCGCTCGCCGCCGTGGTCTGCGGGGCGTACGGGGTTGTCTACCTCGGCGCGACCGCAGCCCTCGGCGAGGGGGAGAGCGCCGCGATCGTCCGGCGTCTGAGACGCCGCGTGGCCGGCGCGCGGGCCTAACCGCACCCGCGCGTACCGCGTACGGACCGGCGGGGTATCACAGTTGCCGTACGCAGGGCCGTACCGCGCCCCACGCCTCCGATGATTTCCACACCCGACGCCGTCGCCGCCAAGCTCCCCCACCTCCCCGAATCGCCGGGCGTCTACCTCTGGAAGGACGCCGACGGGAAGGTGTTGTACGTGGGCAAGGCGAAGCGGCTGCGCTCGCGGGTGCGGAGCTACTTCGCGAGCGAGCACCTCGAAAGCCCGAAAACGCGCGGCCTCGTGCGGCACGTGCACGACCTCGAGACGATCGTGGTGCCGACCGAGGCGCACGCGCTCATCCTCGAGGCCAATCTGATCAAGGAGTACAAGCCGCGGTACAACATCGCGCTGCGTGACGACAAGAACTATCCGTACATCAAGGTCACGCTGAACGAACCGTACCCGCGCGTGTTCGTGACCAGACGGCTGCAGGCCGATGGCGCGCGCTACTTCGGGCCGTACACGGACGTCGGGCAGATGCGGCGGGCGCTGGCGGTCGTCAAGCGGATCTTCACGGTGCGTTCGTGCAACTACGACATGCCGCGCGAGCTGCCAGAGCGCGCGTGTCTCGACTTCGCGATCGGCCGGTGCAAGGCGCCGTGCATCGGCAACCAGTCGGTCGACGACTACCGCGGGATGATCGACGAGGTCGTCGTCTTTCTCGACGGCAAGACGGACGAGGTCGTGCGTCGCATCTCGGCCCGCATGGCGGAGGCGGCGGAACGTCTCGACTTCGAGCGCGCCGGCGAGTTGCGCGACGCGCTCAAGCATCTGGAGCGCATGCAGGAGCCGACGGTCGTCGTCGAGCTGGAAGGGGGAGATCGCGACGTCGTGGGTTACGCGCGCGACGGCGACGACGCGTGCGTTGCCATCCTGCGCATTCGGAGCGGAAAGCTGCTCGCGCGCGATCACCGGTTCCTGGAGAACGTCGACGGGGCCGACGACGCCGACGCGCTCGCCGCGTTCCTCGCGCGCAGCTACCTCGGCGCGAGTGAGGAGCGCGCCGGCGAGTTGCTCGTTCCGTTCGACTTCCCCGACCGCGAGATCCTGGAGGAGTCGCTCGAGCGCACGAAGGTGCTCGTGCCGCAGCGGGGCTCGCGCCGCCAGCTGGTCGACCTCGCGGAGCAGAACGCGCGACACCTGTTGGAGGAGTTGAAGCTGTCGAACATGGAGGCGGGCGAACGCGCCGCCGATCCGGTCTACGAACTGCAGCGCGAACTCGGGCTCAAACGCGTGCCGCGCTCGCTGGTGTGCTTCGACATCTCGCACGCACAGGGCACCGACACCGTCGCGAGCTGCGTGTGGTTCGAGAACGGGCGCGCCAAGCGCAGCGAGTACCGCAAGTTCAAGGTCGAGACGGTGCAGGGGATCGACGACTTCAAGTCGATGCACGAAGTCGTCGGCCGCTACTTCCGCCGGCGCGTCGAGGAGCGGCGGCCGCTTCCCGATCTCGTCGTGATCGACGGCGGCAAGGGTCAGCTCAACGCGGCGAAGGAGGCGATCGACGCGGTCGGGCTTCCGGATCTGCCGATGATCTCCCTCGCCAAACGCGAGGAGGAGGTGTTCGTCGTCGGACGCAGCGAGTCGGTGCGGATCTCGCGCCGATCTCCCGCGCTGCGCATGCTCCAGCAGGCGCGCGACGAGGCGCACCGGTTCGCGGTGACGTTCCAGCGGAAGCGCCGCGCCGTGCGCACGGTGACGTCGGAGCTCATGACGATCCCGGGCATCGGCCCGGTGAAACGGCGCCAGTTGCTGCAGCACTTCGGGAGCGTGGCCGCGCTCCGCGCCGCGACGCCGACGCAGGTGGCCGAGCTGCCCGGGTGGACGGAGGAGAGCGCGTCGCGCGTACTCGCGGGGCTCGCCGCGAACGACCCGACTCGCCCGGCGTCGACCGCGCCGAACGGCGCGGCGGCGGTTTCGGAAACGCAGAACGCAGAGGACGCGGCGTGACGCTCGAGACGACTTTACCCGCGCCGGTGGCAGATGGCGCGGCTTCGTGGACGCTCTACTGCTCGGCGTGCGACTTTCGACAGGCGGGTGACGTGCGCGCCGGCGTGTGTCCGGTCTGCGGCCAGCCGCTGCTCACGCGATACGACGCGCCCGGCGGCGATCGGCCGGAGCGGTGGGACATGTGGCGCTACGCGGGCGTGCTTCCGCTCCGCGTCGGCGAGTCGCCGGTGTCGCTCGGCGAGGGGCTCACGCCGGTGGTCGAGGTCCCGGCCCTCGCGCGCCGGCTCGGCGTGGCGCGCCTGTGGGTCAAGGACGAGGGCCGGAACCCGACGGCGTCGTTCAAGGCGCGCGGGATGAGCGCGGCGGTCACGCGGGCGCGGGCGCTCGGCGCGACGGGACTCGTCGTGCCGACGGCGGGCAACGCCGGCGCCGCGCTCGCCGCATACGGCGCCGCCGCCGGACTGCCGGTTCGTGTGTACGCGCCGCGGACGACGCCCGCGCCGATCCTGCGCACCGTACGCGCCTTCGGCGCGGACCTGCGACTCGTCGACGGACACATCGGCGACGCGGGCCGACTCGCGCGAGCCGACGCCGCGGACGGTGACTGGACGGACGTGAGCACGTTTCGCGAGCCGTACCGCGTCGAAGGAATGAAGACGATGGGCTACGAACTCCACGACCAGTTGCGCGACGCGCTCGGCGGCGCGTTGCCGTCGGTGATCGTGTATCCGACAGGGGGCGGCGAGGGGACCGTGGGCATCTGGAAGGCGCTCGGCGAGTTGCGTGACGCCGGACGCGTCTCACCCGACGGGCCGCTGTCGCGCATGGTGATCGCACAGAGCGCGGGGTGCGCGCCGTTGGTGCGCGCGTTCGCCGCCGGCGAGGACCGTGCGACCGCGTGGGAGGACCCGTCCACGTACGCCAGCGGGCTGCGCGTGCCGGGCCCGCTTGGCGATCGGCTCGTGCTGCGCGTGCTGCGGGAGAGCGGTGGCGCTGCGATCGCGATCGACGACGCGGTCACGCGCGCCGCGACGTTCGCGCTCGCCACGGCGAGCGGGATCGATGCCGCGCCCGAGGGCGGGTGCGCGCTCGCCGCGCTCGACCAGATGGCGGCGGGCGGGCGCCTCGGACCTCGCGACACGGTCGTCGTGTTCAACACGGGTGCCGGTTCATCGTATCGGGCCGACGACTGAGCGCTTCGAACGCGCGCCCGCGCGATCGTTCTCACGTCAGGTGAGCGATCTCACGTAAGTGTAAGCAGGGAATTGCTTTGCGGTCACTGAGATCATACGTTCTCTGATGTACACGCCTGCGTCCGGCCCGGACGCGTTCCTCCCTGCATCCATCGCCGCCCGTGGTCCGCGTCGCCCGAATCCACCCTGACACGCTCGCCGCGGAACTCGGCATTGCGCCCGGGACCGAGCTGCATCGCGTGAATGGGCGCGACCTGGCCGATTTCCTCGACTGGGAGTTCCTGTCGGCCGACGACGAGCTCGTGATCGAGGCGACGCTGCCCGGGGGCGAGCCGGTCATCTACGAGCTCGAGCGTCCCGAAGGCGAACCGTTCGGGATCGAGCTCGAGCCACCGACGGTCCGGCGGTGCGCGAACCGGTGCGAGTTCTGCTTCATCGAGGGGCTGCCAAAGGGCCTGCGCAAGCCGCTCTACATGCGCGACGACGACTACCGGCTGTCGTTCGCGTACGGGAATTTCGCGACGCTCTCGAACCTCAAGGAGCGGGACTTCGCGCGCATTCTGGAGTACCGCCTCTCCCCGCTCTACGTCTCGGTGCACGCGACGCCGTGGGACGCGCGAAAGGTGCTCCTGAACAACCCCCGGGTGCCCAACATCGTCGAGCAGCTCACGCGGCTCGCCGCCGGCGGCATCCAGTTTCACTGCCAGATGGTGGTGGTGCCCGGGCTGAACGACGGCGACGTGCTCGAGGCGAGTCTCGGGGACCTGTACGCGTTAGGCAACGCGGTCCTTTCGGTCGCACTCGTGCCCGTGGGCGTGACGCAGTTCTCGCACCTGTACACCGGCCGGCCGATGGACGAGGCGAACGCCGGGCGCGTCCTCGCCGCGGTCGAGCGCTGGGAGGAGCGGGCGCTCGTGGAGCGCGGCGACCGCTGGGTCTTCGGCTCGGACGAGCTCTACTTGCTTTCCGGGCGCCCACTCCCCGGGCCCGAGCACTACGGCGATTTCTCGCAAATCGAGAACGGAGTCGGCGCGGTCGCGGCGCTGCGGCAACGGGTAGCGGAGGGCGCGGCGGAGTTGCCGCGACTCGACCGCCGCCGTATCGGCGTGGTCACCGGCACCTCGATGGCGCCGCTCATGCCGCCGTTGCTCGCCGAACTCGCCGAGCGGACCGGGGCGACGTTCGAGTTGATCGTCGCCGACAACTCGCTGTTCGGGCCGACGACGACGACCGCGGGGCTGCTCGTCGGCGCGGACATCGAGCGCGCGCTCGCCGGGCGCGCCGACCTCGACCTCGCGCTCGTGCCGGCCGAGTGCATCAACCAGGACGGCCTCTTCCTCGACGACTCGGCGTTCGTGGCCGTGCGCGAGCGCCTGCCGATGCCCGTCTACCCGTCGTACGACTTCATCGACGTACTCGCGCTCGAAGGCGACGCGGTGCTCGGTCCCGCCCTTTCCACCGCCGCCTGACGGCGCACCGCGTCACACCATGAGCCTCCCAGTCGTCGCCCTCGTCGGGCGTCCCAACGTCGGCAAGTCCGCGCTCTTCAACCGCATCATCGGCGACCATTCCGCGATCGTCAGCGACGAGGCGGGCACCACGCGCGACCGCCACTTCGGGCGCGCCGAGTGGAACGGCCAGACGTTCTGGCTCGTCGATACCGGCGGCCTGATCGAGGACTCGTCGCAGCCGATGGACGTCGAGATCCGCAAGCAGGTGTTGCAGGCGATCGAGGAGGCGGACCTGATGCTGCTCGTGACGGATGCGCGCGTCGGCGTGCACCCGAGCGACGCGCGACTCGTCGACCTCATCCGCGACCGCGGCAAGCCGTTCGTCGTCGTCGCGAACAAGGTCGACGATCCCAAGAGCACGGACTATTACGAATTCTACCGCCTCGGCGCGGGCGACCCGGTCCCCGTGTCGGCCGGCAACGGCAAGGGGTCGGGTGACCTGCTAGACGCGGTCGTCGAACGACTGCCGGAGCGCGAGGACGCCGCGCCCGAAGCGCTCCGCGTCGCGGTGATCGGCCGCCCGAACGTCGGCAAGTCGAGCTTCGTCAACCGCCTCCTCGGTGAGCCGCGCCTGGTCGTCACCGACGTTGCCGGCACCACGCGCGACGCGATCGACACGCCGATGCGGTATCACGGCCGCGACCTCGTCTTCGTCGACACGGCAGGGCTGCGTCGCCAGTCCAAGGTGGACGACGGCGTCGAGTTCTACTCGTCGTTGCGCACGCGCCGCGCCATCGAAGGCGCGGACGTCTGCGTTCTCCTGATCGACGCGACGTTAGGCCTCGAGAACCAGGACCTGAAGATCGCGACGCTCGCCTGGGAGGCCGGGCGGGGGCTCGTGCTCGTCGTCAACAAGTGGGACCTGAAGGAGAAGAGCGACAAGACGGCCGCCAAGTTCCAGAAGGACGCGGTCGAAAAGGCGCCGTACCTCGCGTGGGTCCCGTTCCTCTTCACGTCCGCCGTGACCGGACAGCGCGTGCCGAAGATCCTCGACGTGTTGCTGGAAGTCGAGGCGGAGCGGAACAAGCGCGTCACGACGTCCCAGGTGAACGACACGCTGGAGTCGCTCGTGCAGCGGACACAGCCGCCTCAGGCCGCGGGCCACCACGAGATCAAGCTGAATTACGCGACGCAGGTCGAGACCGGACCGCCCGTGATCGCGGTATTCTCGAACCACCCGGACGCCGTGCCCGAGCATTACATCCGGTATCTGCACAACGGCTTCCGCGCGGAGTACGGCTTCATCGGCAACCCGCTCAAGATCGTCCTCCGGCAGAAGAACGCGCCGGCGACCGACAACCGCCGCGTACGCGGCGAGGCGCGCAGCAGCAACGCGGAGCGCGACGCGGGCAATCAGGGCGGACGCGCCGGGCAGGGCAGGGGACGCGGTCACGTCCGCGCCCGCTAATGCCGGCGGGCGAGATCGCGGTGAACGTTAGGCCGTCGCGCGCGACGGCCGCGTGCACGACGCCCGGTCGCTGAGTATGACGCCGCTTCCGTTCGTCGGCCTGCTCGCCGCGTACCTGCTCGGGTCGATCCCGACCGCGTACGTCGCGGGACGCCTGCACGGCGTCGACCTTCGGCAGCACGGGTCGGGCAATCTCGGCGCGACCAACGCGTTCCGCGTCCTGGGATGGCGGACCGGCGTTCCGGTGTTCCTCATCGACGCGGCGAAGGGGTTCGTGCCGGCGGCATTCTTCGTCCGCTGGTTCGGCGCGCATCCGCACTGGGCGATGGCGTATGGCGTGGCGGCGATCGTCGGTCATGTCGTCCCGGTCTTCCTGATCGGGCGCGGCGGAGGCGGTGGCAAGGGCGTCGCGACGGCGGCAGGCGTGTTCCTCGGGCTCGCGCCCGTGGCGACGCTCGTCGCGATCGCGGCGTTCGCGGCAACCCTTGCCGTGAGCGGCTACGTCTCGCTCGGCTCGCTCGTCGCCGCCGCCGTGCTGGTCGGCGCGATGGCGCTGACGAGGGGCGTTCGTGCGCCGGCCTTTCCGGTAGCGGTTCTCGTCGCCGCGTTCGTCGTCTGGTCGCACCGCGCGAACATCGGGCGTCTGCGTCGTGGCGAGGAGTCGCGCATGATGCGCCGCCGCGCCGCTCGCCCGGCAACGCCCGACCTGCCGCCCGCACCGGTGGAGCGCGCGACATGAGCGGCGCGCCGGGGCGCTGCGCGGTGGTCGGCGCCGGCGCGTGGGGTACGGCGCTCGCCGACCTGCTCGCGCGCAACGGGTCCGACGTGGTGCTGTGGGCTCGGGAGGCGGACGTCGTGGCCGACGTGAACTCACGCGCCGAGAATCGCCGGTTCCTCGCCGGTCACACGCTTTCCTCGGCGGTCCGCGCGACCGACGATCTTGAACGCGCGGTCGCCGATCGCGAGCTCGTGCTCTTCGCGCCGCCTTCGCACGTCCTCCGATCGGTCGCACAGACCGCTGAGCGCTCGGTTCGCTCGGACGCGATCGTGGCGGTCGCGAGCAAGGGCGTCGAGCAGGGCACGCTCTCGGTCATGACGGACGTCATCGGCGACGTGCTGCCGGGCCGACGTGTCGTCGCGCTGTCGGGACCGAGCTTCGCCGCGGAGGTCGCGGCGCGGCAGCCGACCGCGGTCGTCGCGGCCTCGTACAGCGCGGCCGCCGCATCGTACGTGCAGCACGCCCTGAGTTCGCCCGAGTTCCGCGTGTACACGCACGATGACGTGCTCGGCGTCGAGCTCGGAGGTGCGCTCAAGAACGTGATGGCGCTCGCGACGGGGATTCTCGAGGGCATGGGCCTCGGTTACAACTCGCGCGCCGCCCTGATCACGCGCGGCCTCGCCGAGATGACGCGCCTCGGCGTCGCACTCGGGGCATCGCCGGCGACGTTCGCCGGTCTCACCGGCATGGGCGATCTCGTGTTGACGTGTACGGGCGCGCTCAGCCGCAATCGCACCGTCGGCGTCGAGATCGGTCGCGGTCGCCGCCTCGATGACGTCCTCGCGGAGCGCGAGACCGTGGCCGAAGGCGTGCTCACGACCCGCAGCGCCCGCGACCTCGCCGTGCGCGCGGCCGTCGAGATGCCGATCGTCAACGCCGTGCATCGCGTGCTGTTCGAGGGCGCGTCGGTCGAAGGGGCGGTCGTGGACCTCATGTCGCGCGCGCCGCGCGGCGAGCAGGATCGGACGGTTGCGGCGGTGGACGCGTGACCGTCGACAACCGCGGGCGCGGCGAGGTCCTCCAGGAATACTTCTCGATCGGCGACGTGTGCGCGCTGACCGGGCTCAAGGCGCACGTGCTTCGATACTGGGAAACGCAGTTCCGCGTGCTGAACCCTGCGAAGAACCGCTCGGGCAACCGCGTGTACGCGCGCCGCGAGGTCGAGCTCGTGCTGCTCGTCAAACATCTGCTGTACACCGAGAAGTACACCGTCGACGGCGCCCGCCAGAAGCTCGACGAGCACCGACGCGCGGGCGGGCTACGCGGGGCGGCGCGCGACGCACTGCGCCGGGAGACGCTCGCCGGGATCGAGCGCGAACTCGACGTCATCGTCGACGTTCTCGAGGCGAGGCGCCCGGTGCGGAGCGCGTCGGAGGCGGCCGGCGAGTCGGAGGCGGCCGACTCGCCGGCCGCCTCCGGACGCGGGGACGGACAGGCCGCGTAGATTCCGGGAGTCGGCGGGCGGCCATCACGCGGTCCGACCGCGAGACCTGTCCTACGGCCCCGCTTCATGCGTCTGCTCTGCACCAACGACGACGGAATCCTCGCGCACGGTCTGGCCACGCTCGTCGGCGCGGCCGAACGACTCGGCGAGGTGACGGTCGTCGCGCCGGACCGCGAGCAGAGTGCGACCAGTCACTCGCTGACCCTGCACCACCCGGTTCGACCGGTGCGGCGCGGTGAGCGCCGTTGGCAGGTGGACGGTACGCCGACGGACTGCGTGATGCTGGCTGTCGAGGCGCTCATGCCCGAGCGACCGGACGTGGTGTTGAGCGGCGTGAATCACGGGTCCAACATGGGCGAAGACGTCCTCTACTCGGGCACGGTCGCCGCCGCGATGGAAGGCCTGATGCTCGGCATTCCCGCGGTCGCGATCTCGTACGCCGGCGGCGACCTGCGGGCCGATCCGTCGACGCTCGACGGGGCCGTAGACATGCTGGCCGACCTGCTGCGCCACGTCCTCTCGCTCCCGGAGTTGCCGCCAGACACGTTGTTGAACGTGAATCTGCCGCCGATTCCCGCGTCGGAGGTCAAGGGAATTCGGCTCACGCGACTCGGGCGACGCGTGTACTCGAATTCTCTGACGCCGATGCGTGACCCGTGGGGGCGGGAGATCTTCTGGATCGGGGGCGGGTCCGCGACCTGGCGGGGCGACTCCGATTCGGACTTCCAGACCGTGCGGGACGGCTACGTGTCGATCACGCCACTGCACCTCGACCTCACGAACCGCGAGTTCCTGTCGGCAGCCGGCGACTGGTGGCGCGCACCGTGAGGTGCAGCCGGTGAGGAGCTCGTCGTGAGAGGCGCGTCGTGAGTACGCCGCCCCGGCCCGACGCCGTCGATGTCACGAGGACCGAGTTACGCGGCGCGCGGCGGCGACTGATCGACGCGTTGCGCGTGAACGGCATCACCGATTTGGCCGTGCTCCGCGCGTTCGATCAGGTTCCGCGACACGCGTTCGTACCGACGGGTGTGGCGCATCGCGCGTACGACGATAGCGCGCTTCCGATCGGCGCGGGGCAGACGATCTCGCAGCCGAGCGTGCACGCGCATTCGCTCCAGGCACTGCGCCTCACCGGGCGCGAGCGTGTGCTCGAGGTCGGAACGGGGTCGGCGTTCCAGACTGCGTTGCTGTCGCAGTTGGCGGAGCAGGTGTTCTCGATCGAGCGCGTCCCAGCGCTGTTCGAACGCGCGCGCGAGATGCTCAAGAAGCTCCAGATCCGGAACGTCTCGCTCCTCCTCGGCGACGGTACCCTCGGCTGGCGGGAGTACGCGCCGTTCGACGCGATCGTCGTGAGTGCGGGAGCGCCGGACCTGCCGCCGGCGCTCGCCGAGCAGCTTGCACCGGGGGGGCGGGCGGTGGCCCCCGTCGGCACTCGCGACGAACAAACGTTGACGTTGTACGAGCGAGTCGCCGATGGCCGGACGTCGCGGAAGCTGGCTCCGGTTCGGTTCGTCCCGTTGCTCGGCAGCCAGGGTTGGGCTGAGTGATCCGGGAGATCGGACTCGCGCCGGCGCGTTCGCCTCGGTAGCGGGTCGTCTCGAGCGGGCGTAACTTGCGACCGGGCCGCACGATACGGCCCCCAGCCTCCGTAGCTCAGGTGGATAGAGCAGCAGTTTCCTAAACTGTTGGCCGCAGGTTCGAGTCCTGCCGGGGGCGTCGCGCGTAGTCCGCGCGCGTACAACTTACGCCCCGCGTCCCGATGACCGTTCCGCCCAGCGTTCCGACCTACGACATCGCCGAGCCCGTGTCCGTGCCGCCCGACGTCTCGGCGGTTCGGGGTCGGACGTCCGGCGAGGCGGCGAGCGACTGGGCGGAGCGGAACGCGCGTGCGGTCGGAGCGGCGGCGATCGTCGTCGCCGTAGCGGTCGCGGGCGGGTTCGCGTGGCGTGCGTCGAACCGGTCGACCGCGGAGCGCGCGGACCGGGCGTTGTACGAGGCCGAGGCGCGGTTCAGCCAGGGCGATCCGGGTGCCGCGGCGGCGCTCCAGCAAGTGACGTCCCGGTACGGTGACACGCCGGCGGGTGCGCACGCGCGCGTCCTGCTCGCACAGACGTACTATGACCGCGGCCAGTACGCCGAGGGACTCCGGACGCTGAGCGCCGGATCGGTACCGACCGAGTGGCGCGACGCGACGGCTCGCCTGCGGGCGGTGGGCGAGGAGGGCGCGGGCCAGCCGAAGACGGCGGCCGCGACCTACGAACAACTCGCGAGGAGCTCGGGTCCGCAGGCCAAGGCCGAGTTGCTCGGCAATGCCGCGCGGGACTACGAAGCCGCGGGTGACACCGGAAACGCGCGGCGGCTCTGGCGCGAGCTGTCCGATCTCGGCGTGAACGGTGCGAGCGATGAGGCGCGGCTGCGGCTCGGGGAGTTGGCGGGCGCGTCGAAATGACGCTGGCGAGGGGCGGCGAGCGCCCGCCGAATCCTCGTCCGCCACTCGCTTATAATATATGTTATGTAAACCTTCTACCGTGGAGAACTGTGGAGAAGTCGACGTAACTCGTTCAGGGCGATCGGGTTACGGAGTTCCCCACGAAACCGGCTGAACGGGCGAGCTGTTTCCGCGCCGTGCCGCCCGTGCGAGATGCCACGCCGCGCTGGTTCAGAGCAGCGAGGTCAGCTCGCCCGCGAACACGAGACGCCCCTCGCCCGCAAGGGATGCGGAGCCGCCGTCGGTTGCGGCCGGCGTGACCTCGACCAGGCGGCCCGACGACGTGACAAGGACAATGGGCGCCGCGGCACCGGTCCAGCGCGCGATGAGCGTCGCGGCCGCGACCGCGCCGGTCCCACAGGCGAGCGTCTCGCCCTCGACGCCCCGTTCGAACGTGCGCATCCGCCAGCGGTCGCCCGCGCGAGACACCCAGTTCACGTTCGCGCCCTCCGGCCGGTCGACGGTCGGTGCGCGGAGCGCCGCGCCGCGCGCGTCGAGATCCACCGCGTTCACGTCCGCGACGAGGACCACCAGATGCGGCACGCCGGCGAGCACGTATCCGATCGCGAGCTCCGCAGCACCGCGCACGACCCCTGCCGCCTCGTCGGCGACGTCCAGCACGGGTCCGAGCGCGATCACTGGATCGCCGGTCCGGCCGACCCGTGCCTCGATCTGCCCCGCGTCCGTCTCGACAACGAACGGCGACGTGGGATCGGGGACCGCCCCAAGCACGGCTGCGAGACGTGCCGTGCAAAGCGTCGCGTTTCCGCAAAGGGCCGCACGACTGCCGTCGCGGTTGTAATACGCGATCCGGACACGCGACCCCGACGCGTGTTCGAGGAACACGACGCCGTCCGCGCCCACGCCGTTGCGGCGGTCGCAGACGGCTTCGATCAGCTCGGGCGTGCGCAGCGCAGCCGTCACCCCGTCGGCACCCGAGCGCTCGTCGAAGAAGACGAAATCGTTTCCCGATCCCGTCAGCTTGTAGAACGCTCGGCCGCTCATCCCGTGAGGCGAGCGCGGTGCGATGTCCCCTGCCCCGGTCACAGCCGCCCCCGGAATGCCCACCAGCGCAGCCGCCAGACCATCCACACCGCCTCGCGCACGATCGCTCCCGACATCTTGCTCTGCCCCTCCGTGCGATCCATGAAGACGATGGGGATCTCGGCGAGCTTGAACCCGTGCAGCCAGGCGCGGTAGCTCATCTCGATCTGGAACGCGTAGCCGTTCGACCGCACGTCACCCAGGTCCATCGCCGCGAGCACCTCGCGCCGAAAGCACTTGAATCCGCCGGTCGCGTCGTAGACCGGAAGCCCGGTCACCGCGCGCGCGTAGAGATTCGCGCCATAGCTCAGGATCAGACGGCTGATCGGCCAATTGACGACCGTGACCTTCCCGCCCTGGTAGCGCGAGCCGAGGACGACGTCCGCGCCCGCGTCGGCGGCGGCGAGGAACTGCGGCAGATGTGACGGGTCGTGCGAGAAGTCGGCGTCCATCTCGAAGACCAACGCGTAGTCGCGTTCCAGCGCCCACCGGAAGCCCGCGACATACGCCGTCCCCAGTCCGAGCTTCCCCGCCCGATGGACCACGTGCACGCGGGGCGCGTACTCGCCGGCCAGCGCGTCGGCGATCTCACCGGTGCCGTCGGGCGAGCCGTCGTCGACGACGAGTACATCGAGGCGGCTGCTTTGTCGGAGTACGTCGGAGACGATTCGCTGCAGATTCTCGCGTTCGTTGTAAGTCGGGATGATCACCACGCCGCGCCCCGGCGCGCCCCGTTCCCTCGCGTCGCCGCGTGCGAGGCCGGGACCGCGCGCGTTCCGCGGCGCGACGTCGCGGGGGGGGCGCAGCGCGCGGAACGCATGGGCCGGAGTCTGTGCGTGGTGAACGTCAGCGCTCGGCGAGGTGACGGGCGGAAGCTGGTCGGTCTCGGACACGTTCGCCGGCAATCAGGCTGGTCGTGCGCGGCGCCGCCGCTCGGCGACTAGCCCGGCGCCGAACGCCAGGAACGAGAACGCCGCCGCGAGCGACGACGCGAGTAGACCCGTGTCGTAGCGGGGACTCGTGAAACGGAGCGAGACGTTGCGCGCCCCGGCAGGCAGCGCGACGCCCGTCAACACGTAATCAACGCGCCCGATCGGGGCGGATCGCCCGTCGACGGTGGCCGTCCACCCCGGGTAGTAGTTCTCCGAGACGACCAGGCTGGACCCGGCCGGCGCGGGCGCGCTCAGTACGAGGTCGATCTGTCCCGGAGCGTAGCGCGTGACGTGCGTCGTGAGGTCTAGTGGCGCAGGTAGTTGCTGCGGAACGACTTGCGCCGGGACGGCTGCGGCCGTGTCGAACAGCGCGGCGCGGCCGACGTCGAAGCGCGGGTCGAGCACCGTCGCCAGCACGCTCGCGTCGGGCGCCTTGACCGCGATCGGCGTGACCCACGCGAGCGGATTCTGGCCAGGCATCCGGTAGAGATAAACCATGTTGCCGGCCACGTTGCGCGCCGGGCCGGCCACCAGTTGCATCCCCGCCGCCGGAGGTTGAGGCGAGTTCGTATAGATGTACTGCAAGTTGCTCAGCCGCAGGAAGTTGGGGTTGCCGACCTGACGCGGCCAATCACCGGAGATGTCGTTGTCGGGCCACCCGCTAAACGACAGGTACCGACCGAGCTCGTTGCCGTGGTATCCGGCGACGCTCCGGATGCGATGCACCATGAGCCCGTCCGCGCGACCGTCTCCGCCGCCGAAGTACGGGTCGCGCGTCTCGTGCGCGAGTTCGCCTCCGGTGGCGAGTGGTACGACGCGCCCGGGCTGCGGCAAGCGCTTCAGGTAGTCGATCACCGGATCGCTCGCGTAGAGCTGTGACGCCGGCGCGGAGAACTGCCAGTACAGGCGCTCCACCGCCCAGAGGTCGAGCGCCACGATGGCCGCGATTCCCCAGCCCGCCGCTCTGCTGCGGCCGCGGGCCGCAGCGATGAGCGCGGCCGAGGTAACTCCGACAGCCAGCAGCGATCGCCATGCGCCGAGCGTGACCGCCGTGGCGTTCGCGTCGACGAGCGGCGCGAGCTCCGGACGTGCGAAGCTGGCCGCGAGGTTCGAAAGCATCCCCGAAGTCGCGAGCAGGGCGACGAGCACTCCTGCCGCGCTCCACGCGGCGAGGTACCGCGCCACGGACCGACCGCGGAGCACGGTGTCGGTGCCGATTCCGGCGAGCACCGCCGTGCAGAACGACACGATGTACAGCATCGTGCTGGGCGCGCGGAAGTACTTCGTCCCCGGGACGAGCGCGTAGACGAGCTGATAGAACGGGGTGAATCCGCCGAGCGCCCAGAGCAGCGTGACGACGAATGCGCCGACCCAGAACCACATCTGCCGGCGAACGGTGCCGCGTGCGAAGAACGCGCACCCGGCGAGGACGAGCACCGCGGCGCCGATGTACTCACTGTGCAGGTGGATCCCGTTCCGTCCCGTGTAGCGGTCCAGGATCCCCGAGAACTCGGGCAGGTACGTGTTGAACACCTCCTCCGGCGGCAGCGAGTACGAGATCGCGTGCTCCCACCCGCGTCCTCCTGCGCGCGGCGACCACGACGTGTACTCGAGGACGGGCCAGAACTGGACCGCGCCTCCGAGCAGTCCGACGCCGACGGCCGCGGCGGCCGCGCCGAGGCGCACGACGGCCGACGTTCGGTCGAGGGCACGCGCGTCCGGATCGGCGCGCCCGAACGCCGCGAACAGCGCGTACGCACCCGTCGCAAGCAGCAGATACTGCAGCAACTGCGGATGCGGCGCGAGCACGGCGAAGAGGATCGCGAGGCCGAGCCCACCCGCAGCCCACGCACGTCCATCCGCGACGAGTCGGTGCACGAGCAGCAGCACGAGCGGCAGCAGGGCGGCCAGGTACAGCTTGCCGTCGTGGCCGGGCGAGACGAGTCCGGCCACGTTTCCGCCCATCATGTACGCGAGCCCGCCGGCGAGCGCGGCCGCGAACGAAAGCCTGAGCGCGCCGCGCAGGAACGCATACGTGAACGCGCCCGCGAGGAACACGTGCAGGATCAACTCCCACGTCATCGCGGCGTCGGTGGGCAGCAACAGCCGGAGCACCAGCGACGGCGGGTAGAACTCGTCGCCGTGCATCGCCGCGACATACGGCATGCCGCCAAACAGGTACGGGTTCCAGAGTGGGAATCCGTGCCCCTGGCGAAGCGACGATGCCGCGAACTCGCGGAAGGCGTAGCCCGCGATGTACTGGTCGCTGTTCGGATTGACGAGGAACTTGCCGACCAACGCCGGCGCGCCGAGGAGCAGTGACGCCGCCGCGAACACGAGCGACGCGACCCACCCGGCGCGGCGCGGCTCGAACGGCGTGTATTCGGCGCGTGCGTCGGCGAGCCGACCGGACCTCGGTCGCGCGCCGGCTCGCGCCAGCGGTTGGGAAGCAGTAGCCACGGAGTGAGAAAGAAGAAGACGAATCGGCGCGACGCGTCAGTCGGACGTCGCCGGCGACCGTGCCGCCCGCGCCCGGAGCCCGCCCGCCGCGAGGAACGTCAGCCCGGGAGCGAGTTCGAGCACGGTCAGCCAGAGGCGTTGCGCGACGGCGAGCACGGCGGCGTCGCCGGGCGACGCCATGCCGGTACGCGTGAGCGCGTAGACCATGGCCGCCTCGCGCACGAACAGCCCGCCCGGCGCCACGAGCGCCAGGAACCCGGTGAGGTACGAGCCGGTGAAAACTGCGATGTATCCCACCCAGTTGTCACCCACCGCGGGCAGGACGGCGCGCGCGAAGCAGCCGAACGCGATGCCGTAGGTACACCACGCGACCAGGTTGGACAGAAGGGCGGCAACGAACGTTCGGAATGGCGGCGCGGGCGGGCGTTCTCGCCGGAGGACGCGCGCGAGCGCCGTCGTGACGAACGGGAGGCAGAGCGGCAGCGCCACGGCGCCCGCGACCCCTACGGCAGCGCCGAACGCGCGCGGGTGTGGCACGCCGGGCGCGAGCCGGGCCACGTACTCTCCACCCGTAGCGGACAACACGACGAACCCCGCCGCGAGGTTCAGGACCGTGTTGAAGATCGCGGCGCCGGCGGCCGCCGCGGGTGGGACCCCGGCGTCGTCCGCGAGTACACTCATCGCGCCCACGGACCACAGCGTCCCGGGCACGTACCGCGCGAGGTTCGACACGGTCCAGATTCGCGCGCCGCTCCAGAAGGCGAGTCGCCCGCCCCAGCCGGTGACGAGCGCGCGCCACGCCTGGATGAGGAGCGCATACGTGGCGAGAACGAGTGCCGAAGCCGCGATCACCAGTGACCATCGCGGGTGCAGTTCGGCGGCGGCGTCGCGAAACTGCGTCCACTGCGTGCCGACGGAGCGTGCCACAAACCACGCGACCGTCGCGAGCGCCGCCAAGATCGCGGCAGCGCGAAGGCGGCGGTGACGCGCACCCGGCGGACGAGCGTTACGGCCGGCGGTCTGCGTCACGGAGCCAGGCGCGACGGCCCGCTCGGCGTCGACCCGCGCGGTTCGAGTACCTCGTCGTAGATCGCGCGGTAGGTCGCCGCCGCGGCAGCAGGGGTGAAGCGCGCCTCGACGAACGCGCGCCCCGATTCGCCGAGGTGCCGCGCGAGCACCTGGTCGCCCACGATGCGGTCGAGGGCTGCCGCGAGCGCGTCGACGTCATTGGCCGGCGCGAGAAGCCCGCTCACCCCATCACGCACGACGTCGGGGATCCCGCCCGAGCGGTACGCGACGACCGGCGTCGCACAGAGCAGCGCCTCGACGGCGACGAGTCCCAGTCCCTCCTCTGTCGACGGCACGACGAGCGCGGTCGCACCGGCGTACCAGGGTGCGAGCGAGGCGGGCGGAACGGGATCGCGCCACTCCACCCGTCCGGCCACGCCCAGCGCCTCGGCACGCGCGCGCAGCGCGGTCTCCTCCGGGCCGCCGCCGACGATCGTGAGGGTCGTCGGCGCGCGCATCCGCGCGAACGCGTCGAGTAACGTTGCCACGCCTTTCTGGACCGTGAGCCGGCCGACGAAGAGCAGCCCAGCGCGCGGCTCGCCATCATCCGGCGGGACGTACCGGCGCGCGTCCACTGGCATGGGTGCGACACGGCACGCGACGCGCGGCGTCATGGCGCGCGCTTCCGCACAGAGCCAGGAGGACACTGCCGTCACCGCGGCCGCGCGTCGGGCGACGAAATCGAGCATGCGGTGGGCCGACGACAGCTGCCGCGCGAGCCGGACGTCGGAGCCGTGCATCGTCACGACCAGCGGGCATGCGCCGCGCACGCCCGGCAGCGCCGCCGAGAGCCCGCCGGGGAACCACCAGTGCGCGTGAACGACGTCGGGACGCCACGCGCGCACGGCGAGACGCGTCGACACCGCGGCAGCGGTCAGCAGCCCGGCGAGCGCGGCCATCCCGCGCGCCGAACCGCGTGCGGTTTCGGCCATGCTGCCCGTGTACGCGAGCGTCTCGTCGCGACGTGCGGCGTACCGGTAGCGTCGCACGGCGACGCCCGCGATCGTCTCGGCGCCGGGGAGCCCGGCGGCGGCGGGCGCGAGGGCACGCACCTCGACTCCCACCTGCGCCAGCGCGACCGCGAGCCGCAGCAGGAATGACCCCGCAACGTCGTCCTCGAACCGCGGAAACGAGTGAGCGAGGAAGAGCACGCGGAGCGGACGGGCGGCCGCCGCCGCGGGGTGGCTCAGCCGCCGTTCTCCGGGGCCGCACCGCGTCGCGCGTCGCGTCCCGCGTCGAGCTCCCGGCGCAACTCGGCCAGCTCGGCGCGCTGCCCCGCGATCATCTCGCCGACGATCCCGCCCGTGAAGAACACGCCGCCGAGCAGGAGGCAGGTCTGGATCAGGGTCCACACCGCGCGCAGCCCGTGTCCGGTCGCGGCGAGCCACGCGAGCGCGACGAGCCCGGCGACCGTGCCTAACGCGAACAGCCCCGCGCCGAGCATCCCGAACAGCAGGAGCGGCTTGCGCCCGAACCGCAGCTCGACCCAGACCGCGAGCATGTCGAGCACGCCGATGGGAATTCGCCCGATGCCGAACTTCGAACGGCCGGCGTGTCGCGGGTAGAGCGGGACCGGGATCTCGCTCACGGAGTAGCCCTGCGACGCGGCGAGGACGATCATGTACCGGTGCCAGTCGGGGCGGAGCGGGAGCCCTTCCATCACCTCGCGCCGGTACGCCTTCACGTTGTTCAGGTCGCGCACGCGGACGTGGAACAGCGTCCGGCTGAGCCGGTTGTAGATGCGCGACACGAACGCCTTCTCGTAGTGTCCCTGCTTGTACCCGGTGACCATGTCGCTCTCGCCGGCCAGAATCGGTGCGACGAGTCGCGGGATGTCCTCGGGCTTGAACTGCAGGTCCGCCGGGTAGAACACCATCACGTCGCCGCGCGCGTGCAGGAACCCCGTCCGCAGCGCGTCGGCGATGCCGCGGCCGACGCGGTGTCTGACGGCTTGCACGAACGGGTACTCCCGCTCGAGCGCGCCGAGGACGGTCCACGTCGCGTCGGACGAGCCATCGTCGACGACGACCACCTCGTACCCGACGCCCGAGTCCGCGGCGAACGCGGCCGCCGCCTGCTCCATGAACAGCGGCAGGTTCTCGGCCTCGTCGCGCGCCGGGACGAGCACCGAAACGTCGACGGCGCGCCGACGGCCGCCCGTGTGTGCCGCGGCGCTGGCCGCGTTCGTGGCGGGCGAGGCGGCCGGCGCGAGCGCGACCGACTGGACGCGAACGCCCGCGCTCACACCCGCTTGCGCATGCGCGCGGACAGCACGCCGAGCTGGTCGCGGTACTTCGCCACGGTCCGACGCGCGATGTTGACGCCGCTCTTCTTGAGGATGTTGACGATCGCCTGGTCGGTGAGCGGATTCTTCGGGTCCTCGCCCTGGACGAGCTTCTGGATCTGATCCTTGATGCCTCGCGCCGAGACGTCCTCGCCGTCGGTGGTCGAGAGCCCCGACGAGAAGAAGAATTTGAGCGGGAGCACGCCGCGGGGCGTCTGCACGAACTTCTCGTTCGTCACGCGGCTGACGGTGCTCTCGTGCATGTTGATGACCTCGGCCACCTCGCGCAGCGTGAGCGGCTTGAGATACTGCACGCCCTTCTCGAAGAAGTCGCGTTGCCGGTCCACGATGTAGTTCATCACCTTCAGCATCGTCTGGCGGCGCTGCTCGATCGCCTGGATCATCCAGTTCGCGGAGTTGAGCTTCGAGGAGATGAACTCCTTGCTCTCGCCGTCGAACTTCTTCTTGTCGCGCGCGATCTCCTGGTACGCGCGGCTCAGCTTCAGCCGCGGCAGGTTCGCGTCGTTGAGGAAGACGTGGTACTTCTGGTCGATCTTCTCGACGACGAGGTCCGGGATGATGTAGTTGTCCTTCGCCGACGCGTACAGCAGCCCGGGCTTCGGGTCGAGCTTGGCGATCTCGTCGGCCGCGTGCTGCACGTCGTTGGGCGAGATGCCGAAGCGCTTCGAGATCTCGCTCCACCGGTGCGCGATCAGCTCGTCGAAGCAGTCGCGCACGAGGCGGTACGGCACCGAGTGCTCGAGCCCCGCATCGCGCAGCTGCAGCATCAGGCACTCGCGCAGATCGCGCGCGCCGACGCCGGCCGGGTCGAGCGCCTGGACGATGCGGAGCATGTCCTCCGCTTCCGCGGCCGAGTAGACGGGTGCGTCTTCCGGGTCGACCCCGCGCTCCTCCGCGGACTCGCGGATCATCTCGTTGATGCCCGTCAAGATCCGCTCGACCGGGCAATCCAGATAGCCGTCCTCGTTCACGTTGCCGAGGAACTCCTCGGCGAGCACGAGCTGTCGCGGCGACAGGTCCAGGAGCGTGATCTGGTCGCGCAGGTGGTCGCCCAGGTCACGCTCGGCCACCGTCACCGGCTCGTAATACTCCTTCTCTTCGTGCTCCTCGCGCCGACCGCCCGTGTCGAAGCCGTCGAGCAGGATCTCTTCCCAGTCGATCTCGTCGTCCTTTTCCTTCCGCTCTTCTTCCTGCTGCGTCGGCTCGGGCTCGGAGTCGGTCGACTCCTCCTCGTCCTCGTCCTCCGCCTCGACCATGTCGAGGAACGGGTTGTTGAGGAGCTCCTGCTTGAGGTGCTGCTGCAGGTCGAGCAGGGGCATGTAGAGCAGATCCATCGCCTGGTATAGGCGCGGATTGACCTTTAACTCCTGCTTGAGCTGCGTGCTCTGATTGAGACCGGCCTTCATTGGGATCCGTCCGCTGAAAAGCGCGCGCGGAGGCGCGCCGTGAGGGTCGGGCCGAGGTAGATGTCGGCCACCGTGTCGTCGAACACGAGGTCTCGGACGGGGCCACCCACCTTGACCTGCCCGTCGAACATGATGTATGCGCGGTCCACGATGTCGAGCGTCTGCTCGACGTTGTGGTCGCTGATGAGCACGCCGATGCCGCGGTGGCGCAGCCCGGCCACGATAGTCTGGATGTCGTGCACCGCGATCGGATCGACTCCGGCGAACGGCTCGTCCAGCATCATGAATTTGGGGCGCGTGACGAGCGCGCGCGTGATCTCGAGCCGGCGTCGCTCGCCGCCCGACAGCTGGTACGCCTTGCTGTGCCGTAAGTGCCGGATGCTGAGCTCGTCGAGCAACCCCTCGAGTCGCTCGTCGCGTTCGCGCTTCGGAATGTCGAGCGTCTCGAGGATCGCGAGAATGTTCTGCTCGACGCTCAGCTTCCGAAAAATCGACGGCTCCTGCGAGAGATACCCGACGCCGCGGCGCGCGCGCTTGTACATCGGCATCGAGGTGACGTCCGCGCCGTCGAGCGTGATGCGCCCCGCGTCGGGCTCGATGAGGCCGACGATCATGTAGAACGTCGTCGTCTTCCCCGCCCCGTTGGGCCCGAGCAGGCCGACGATCTCACCCTGTCGGAGCTCGAGCGCGACGTCGTTCACGACGCGTCGGCGACGGTACACCTTCACGAGTCCCTCTGCCGCGAGTCGGCTCCCGGTCGCGGGCGACCCGTCACCCACGGCGGCGGGCATCGGTCCGCGCGGCGCCGGTACGCGGTGCTCGCCCGTCTGCTGCAGCGCCGCCTCGACGCCGGCGCGCCGGGGGGCGACCTCCTGCCAGAGCGCGTCCTGGATGCGGACGCGCGACACGCCCGCGCCGCCCTCGGCGCCGAAGTCCAGCGTGATGACACCCCGCGCCGCGAGCCGCGGCAGCACCGACGCGCCGAGGTGGTCGCGGACCTCGTCGAGGCTGAGGCGGCCGGCTTCGCTGGCCGAATCGCGCCCGTCGTGCCGGACCGCCGCGAGGTAATCGTCCCAGTAGCAGCGTGCGACGGCGTCGAACGACGCGGTCCCGCGGTCGTCGGCCTCGTGCAGGACGGCGTGCAGCGCGAGGGCGGCCGAGCGGTCGCCGGCGCTGAGGTTCTCGAGCAGATCGCGGAGCGCGATCGCGTCGGGCCGGAGCGGCGAGACCACGTCGGTCACGCGTCTCCCCCACTGCGAGCGCTCGGGGCGTGGGGCGCTCGCCCGACGAGCGCACGCCGCCGCACGTCCAACGCCGGGGCGGTCCCGGGGACGCGCTCGTCTCGTGCCGGATCCGCGTCGGCGTCGGTCGCGACGTTAGGCCCATGCGGGCCCCGCGCCGGACGCGCGGGCCCAGTCGCGGAGCCGCCCCGGCCCGCGGGTCGGCGCGCCGGCGACGTGCTGTCGTTGTGCGTGGAGTCTGCGGGTTCGAGATACACGCCGTCGGACCGGCCGACCACGATCACCTCGCGCACCAGACCACTGTCGAGGTCGACCGTGATCGTGCGACCGCGGACGTAGTTGAGCGACGGCCGCCCCTCGCGTCCTTCGCTCGACGCGAGCTGGTTGAAGGCCGTCGCGCTCCCTACGGCGACGAGCTGCCGGACGGGCGGCGTGCGCGTCGTGTCGCGCTGGGCCGCGAGCGTGTCGAAGCGGGCCACGATCGTATCGCCGCGAAGCACGTCGCGTTCCGTGGAGCGGAGCTTGGCCGTGTCGGGGACCGATCGGGCGACCGCCTTGCGGAGTGCGTGGATCTCGCGCACGCGCTGCCGCGGCAGGTAGGCCGCGATCGAGTCGGCGATCAGGTCGCGGTCTGGTGCGACGGCCGTAGCGCGCGTCGGGCCCCACGCGAACGCGCGGTCCATGAGACCGGCCGTGAGGCGCAGGTCCACGGTGTCGGAGGTGAGCGTGAGACTGTCGCTGGTCACGTGCGCGTCGCGCCGCGCGAACACGCGCGCGAGCTGACGTTCGCGGGTGAACAGGTCGACGAGCGCGCCAGTGAGAGTGAACGGTCGCCCGCGGGTGCCGCGGATGCGCGCGTTCCGGATCAGGTGCGCCGTCTCGCTCTCCTGTTCGAACACCGCGGAGTCCGAGTTCGCGACGACGTCGCTGCGCGTGATGTCGACGTCCCCGCCGGCGTAAACGACGCTGTCGGCTTCGTCGAGGATCGTGTTCGATACGATGACCGTCACCGACGTGTCGGGGCGCGGCGCGGCGCCCCCGCGCGCGCCGCCGCGCGCGGCCGGGCGCGCGTCCTGATCTTCCCCCGTCCCGACGAGTCGCACGGTCGGCCGTCCGGTCGCGGTCAGCCGGCTGGACAGGCGGATGGGGGGGACCGGACGCAGGTACTCGGCGTTGGGCCCGATCATCTTCGTGCCGCTCGGGAGCGTGACGACGACGTTCCCCTCGGCGACGATCCGCTCCTCGCGCGTGTAGTACGTCGTGCGCAACGCCGTCATGTGCGCGCGGGCCGGCTCGTCGTATACGACGTTGCCGATGAGGACCAGCAGCCCGGCGGCCTGATAGTACTCGGCGCTGTCGGCCGAGAGGCGGTTGTTGACGCCCTCGCACCTCGCGACCGCGCCGCCGCCCACGTAGACGATGTTCTGGTTGAGCGCGTCCTTGATGCTGTTGAGGCGTGCCGTGGGCGGGTCGTCGTAGAAGTTGACGACGCGACACTGCGCGGCCGGACCCGCGTTCGCGCGCTGGCGTGGCGCCGACGTCCGTCGGGCGCGAGCCGCGGGCGTCGCCTCGGTCACCGGTCGCGCGCCGTCGATCGGCGACACCGCAGCCCCCGCGCTGTCGATGCGCGCGAGCACCGCGCCGGTGTCGCGTCGCGCGCTGTCAGTGCGTGCGTTCGTTGCACCGGCCGGCGCCGGCGCGTTACGCGGCGCACGACCGCCACACGCCGCTGCGGCAGCAGTGAGCGCCGCGATCGCGAACAGCGCGCGGCCGCGCGCGCGTGTCGCGGTCGCGCGGCCTGCCTCGGCGATCGGAACGGCCGTCATCGTCAGCGCGGTGCCGAGGACGGCGGCGGACCCGCCGCGGGCGGTGCCGCAGCAGGCGGGGTGTTCGGAACCACACCGGCGCCCGCACCCGGCGCGCCCACGGGCGCGCTGACCGGAGCACCCGGACTCGACGACGGCACGCCCGCACCGGACGCGCGCGCGCCCGCGGGCGATTCGGACGACGGCGGCAGCACGGTTCGTCCGCGCGCGCTCTTGAGCACCTGCACGTTTCGCAGCTGCGGGTCCGACCGGAAACCGATCCCCGCGAGCGTGCGCCCCGGCTCGGTGAACGTGAAGCTCGTGTCGCTCGAGATCTGGTTCACGCCGCGTTCATACACCAGATGCGGCGAGGTGAGGCGGCGCCCGTCGGTGCTCGTCACGATCACGTCGCCCCAGCCCTCGACGCGCTGTGTGCGCGTGTCGTAGCGGCCCGTGCGGCCGGTCATCACCGCGTTCGAGTCGCCCGCGTTCGAGAAGAACACGAGGCGGACGCGCCGGAGATCGACGAGCGTGTTGTCGTTGTAGAAGAATCCGGTGTCCGCGAAAAGCACGGACTTCCGCACGCCGGCGTTCGTTTGCTGCAATTTGAGGCCGAACATCACCTGCTCCGCCGAATCGGGGAGCGCTCGGCTCGCGACCAGCGAGGTCGGCCCCTTCGCGTTGCACGCCGCGGCCGCGCAGACAACGACCACGGCCGGCAGCGCCACGAGGACGCGACGACGCGCGCTCACGCGGCGCCCGCCCGCAGCAGGTCGTGCAGGTGCACGACGCCGGCGATCCGGCCCTCGTCGTCGACCACGGGCATCGAGATGATCCCGAACCGCTCCATCCGGTAGACGACCGCACTCCCGAACTCGTCGGCACGCGCCGTCTTGGGCGTCCGATTCATGACCGACGCGACTGGCACGTCCGCAAACGATTCGACGCGCTCGACCAGCCGTGTGAGGTCGCCGCTCGTGAGCACGCCCACGACGTGCGCGCCCGCGTCGACCACTGCGGCAATTCCGCGCCCGCGCGACAGGGTCACGACCGCCGCGCGCATCGTCCCGTCCGCCGGCAACGTCGGCAGGTCGTTTGCGAGCATGACGTCGGCAACGCGCGTGAGCAGGCGCCGCCCGAGCGCGCCGCCCGGATGCAGCCGCGCGAAGTCCTCGCGGCGGAATCCCTTCGCCTGGAGTAGCGCGACGGCGAGCGCGTCGCCGACGGCGAGCGCCACCGTCGTGCTCGTCGTCGGGGCCAGGTCGTGCGGACACGCCTCCTCGAGCACGCCGGCGTCGAGCGCGACGTCGCAGTGCCTGCCTAACGTCGAATCGAGGCGGCCGACCACGGCCACGGTCCGGACGCCGAATCGCTCGAGCTGGTCGAGGAGTGGGAGGAGCTCGGCCGTCTCGCCGCTCTTCGAGAGGAGCACCGCGACGTCGTCGGGTCCGGCGATGCCGAGGTCGCCGTGCAGCCCTTCCACTGGGTGGAGGAAGCTCGCCGCGGTACCGGTCGACGTGAGCGTCGCCGCGATCTTGCGCGCGACATGGCCCGACTTGCCGACGCCGCTCACGATCACCCGCCCGCGCGCCCGCGCGAGCAGGCGGACCGCGCGCGCGAACGACGCGTCGAGCCGCGCCGCCGCGGCGTGCACTGCTTCGGCCTCCGCGGTCAGCACGCGTCGGCCGATCGCGACGAGCACGCCGTCGTCGAGCGGCTCAACGCGCCCGTCGTCGGGCGCGCGCTGGACCGGCGCCGGGGCGCGCGTCACGTCGTCGAGCAGGGGCGCGGTCGCGGTCACGCGCCGACTCCGACCGGCTCGACGTCGGCGGTCCGCCCGTCGACGTAGCGGGCGACGAGCACGTCCCACTCGCCCCGGGCGCGGAGCAGCAACTCGGCGAACTCGCGCACCGCCCCGGCGCCACCGGCGCGCGTCAGCTGCACCTGCCCTTCACGTCGCGCGTCGGGGGTCGCGTTCTCGACCACCGCGCTGACCCCGACCGCCCGCAGCGCCGGCACGTCGGGCAGGTCGTCGCCGACGAAGGCCATCTCGTCGAGGCCGATGCCGTGCTTCGCCGCGATCTCGCGCAGCGCCGTCAGCTTCCGCGCGCGCGGGTCCTGCACGAGGTCGTCGGCGCCGAGTTCGGCGGCTCGCAGCCGCACGCTCTCGCTCACGCGCCCGGTGACGATGCCGACCTTGAGCCCCGCCATGCGGAGGAGCAGCACGCCGAGCCCGTCCTGGATGTCGTAGCGCTTGAACTCGAGCGCGCGTCCGGCGACGTCGCCGAGGTAAACGCCGCCGTCCGTGAGCACGCCGTCGACGTCGAAGCCGACCCAGCGCACGCGCCGCGCCGCGACGGGGTCGATCGCGGACCGGTCCACCGTCATGCGCGCGCGGCCTCCCACACGCGGACGAGCCGTTCGACGAGTGCGTCGAGCTCTCCGAGCGGCACCATGTTCGGCCCGTCGCTCGGGGCGTGCTCCGGGTCGGGGTGCGTCTCCATGAACAGCCCGTCGGCGCCCGCGGCCACCGCGGCCGCGGCAAGGGTCGGGATGTACTCCCGGGCGCCCCCGCTCGCGCCCCCCTCGCCGCGCCCGGGCTGCTGCACCGAGTGCGTCGCGTCGAAGATCACAGGGGCGTCGCACGCGGCCCGCATGCGCGCGATCGAACGCATGTCGACGACGAGGTCGCCGTAGCCGAAGAACGTGCCGCGCTCCGTCACGGCGACCTGGTCACCGTTAGGCGGCTCCGTGCGCTCGCACCCGCGGCAGCCGGCGCGCACTTTGGCCACCGCGCCGCGCATGCCTTCGGGCTGTAGCCACTGCCCCTTCTTGATGTTGACGGGCCGCCCGGTCGCGCCGGCCGCGGCGAGCAGGTCGGTCTGGCGGCAGAGGAACGCCGGGATCTGCAGCGCATCGACGACCTCTGCTGCGGGCGCGCACTGCGACGGGAGATGCACGTCGGTGATCACCGCGAGCCCGGTCTCGCGCTTCACGCGCGCGAGCGCCTCGAGCCCCTCGTCGAGCCCCGGCCCGCGCGCCGCGCCCAGGTTCGACCGGTTCGCCTTGTCGAAGCTCGCCTTGAACACGACCCCGCCCGGGACGCGCTCCGCCAGCCGCGCGACGTGCTCGGCGACGCGCAGGTTCAGCGCGTCGTCCTCCAGCTGGCACGGGCCCGCGACGAGGAAGAGCGCACCGCGCGGAAAGAGTGCGCGTCCTGACTCCGTCACGCGGCGGCCTCGGCCAGCGCGCGCCGTTCGGCGCCCGGCAACGCGTGGTGGCCGTTGGACGCCGCCGCGCGTTCGCGCACGTGCGCCGCGGCCGCGCCGATGAATCCGGCGAAGAGCGGGTGCGGGCGCGTCAGCCGCGACTTCAGCTCAGGGTGGAACTGCGACCCCACGAACCAGGGGTGGTCCTTGAGTTCGATCATCTCGACGAGCGACCCGTCGGGCGAGAGCCCGCTCAGCACCATGCCGTGCCGCTCGAACGTCTCGCGGAAGCGGTTCGAGACCTCGTACCGGTGCCGGTGGCGCTCGCTGACCTCGTCCGCGCCGTACGCCTCGCGCGCCCGCGTGCCCGGTTGCAGGCGGCAGGGGTACGCGCCTAACCGCATCGTGCCGCCCATGTCGGTCACGTGCTGCTGCGACTCCATCAGCGAGACCACCGCGTTGGCGCACTCGGGCGCGAACTCGCTCGAGTGGCTGTCCGAGATGCCGCACACGTTCCGCGCGAACTCGATGATCGCCGTCTGCATGCCGAGGCAGATCCCGAGGTACGGCAGCCCCGTCTCGCGCGCGACGCGGATCGCCTCGACCATGCCCTCGACGCCGCGGACGCCGAACCCGCCGGGAACCAGCAGGCCGTCGTACTCGGCGAGGATGTCGCGGGCGACCTCGAGCGACGTGAAGCGGTCGCTCGAGATCCAGTCGACGTCCACGCCGGTATCGTGCGCGACGCCCCCGTGCACGAGCGCCTCCTGCACGCTTTTGTAGCTGTCCACGTAGTCGGTGTACTTGCCGACCACCGCGATGCGCGGCGCGTGCGTGCGCGGCTCGACCACGCGGCGCACCAGCTCGCGCCAGCGAGTCAGGTCCGGCTCGGCGACGTCGAGTCCTAGCCGGCGGCAGACGAGCGCGTCGAGTCCCTGCGCGTGGAAGACCAGCGGGATCTGGTAGATGCTCGGCAGGTCGACGCTCTCGACCACCGCGCCGAAATCGACGTTGCAGAAGAGCGCGATCTTGCGCTTCACGTCCTCGGCGAGCGGCTGCTCCGCGCGACAGATGAGGACGTCGGGCTGGATCCCGACCTCCATCAGGTCGCGAACCGAGTGCTGCGTCGGCTTCGTCTTCACCTCGCCCGCGGCGGCGATGTAAGGCACGAGCGTCAGGTGGACGAAGATCGCATTCGATTTGCCGACCTCCTGCCGGAACTGCCGCATCGCCTCGAGGAACGGCTGCGACTCGATGTCGCCCACCGTGCCCCCGATTTCGACGAGCACGACATCGTTGCCGGGCGCGATGCGTTTGAGCGCGGCCTTGATCTCGTCGGTCACGTGCGGGATGACCTGCACGGTGGAGCCGAGGTACTCGCCGCGGCGCTCCTTCGAGATCACGTTCAGGTAGATGCGGCCGGTCGTGACGTTGTTCGCCTGCGACAGCGGACGGTCGAGGAAGCGTTCGTAGTGCCCGAGGTCGAGGTCCGTTTCGGCCCCGTCGTCGGTCACGAACACCTCGCCGTGTTGGAACGGCGACATCGTCCCCGGGTCGACGTTCAGGTACGGGTCGAACTTCATCGTCGTGACCGCAAGTCCGCGCTCGACGAGCAGGCGGCCGAGCGATGCGGCGGCGATCCCCTTCCCGAGCGACGAAACGACGCCGCCCGTCACGAAGATGTACTTGGCGGATCGCGTCACGGGCGGGTGCTCGTGCGCGGGAGCGCTGGCAGCGGCGGTCATCGGGCGGGCTCGGTACGGGCCGACGGCGCGCCGGACGACGCGCCTTCAGTGGCGGAATGTGGCGCCGGGTCGACCGGGGCCGCAACGCCGTGTGCGACGCGCGTTACAGTGGTGCGCCACCGCGCGTCCGCGCGCGCGAGGTCCTCCGGCGTGTCGACGCCGGGCGCGCCCGCGTCGACGACGCGCGACACGCCGATCGCGATCCCATGCGCGAGCGGCCGTAGCTGCTCGAGGCGCTCGACACGTTCGAGCGGGTGCGGCGGCAACGCGACCCACGCGAGCAGCGCATCGCGCGTGTACGCGTACACGCCGACGTGGCGCAGCACGAGCGCGTCCCGCACCACGCGGTCCGATGCGGACGTCGCCTCACGCAGGAACGGGATCGGTGCGCGTGAGAAGTAGAGGGCGCGCCCGCGTTCGTCGCACACGACCTTCACGACGTCCGGCGACTCCAGGACCGCAGCGTCGGCCGGCGCGGCCACGGTGCCGACGGGCGCGACTCCCGCCGTTACGATCGCGGCGGCGCCGCGCACGGCTTCGGCGCTGACGAACGGCTCGTCACCCTGCACGTTCACGATCGCGTCGAACCCGGCGAACTCGGCGCGGCGCGCGACCTCGGCGACGCGATCGGTTCCCGAAGGATGATCCGGGTGCGTGAGCACGGCCCGTCCCCCGGCCCGCTCGACCGCGTTCGCGACGCGATCGGAGTCGGTCGCGACGATGCACGCGTCGGACACGCCGAGCGCGACCACACGCTCCCACACCCGGACGACGAGCGGCGCACCGCCGATCTCGCGGAGCGGCTTGTCCGGCAGTCGCGTCGCGCCGAGCCGGGCGGGGATCACCGCGAGCAGACTCACGAGCGAGGGCGGTGCGCGGACGCAAATTTCACGCCAGTAACGTAACACGTTGGACCGATGGGGACAATCGTGCGGCGCCGCGCGCGGCGCTTAGCTTCGCGCGATGAGCTTGCCGTGGCTCTGGGCCGCGTTCGGCGCGCTGGTGCTCGGGATGCTCGCGGCCGACCTCGCGTTCCCCGCGCCGCGCGCGCGCCCGCGGCCCATGCGCGCGTCCGCGCTCTGGAGCGCGGCATGGGTCTGCGCTGCCGCGGGCTTCGGGACGGCCGTCGCCCTCAGGAAGGGGCCGGGCGCCGGCGTGGAGTTCGCGACTGGGTACGTCGTCGAACAGGCGCTGTCCGTCGACAACCTCTTCGTCTTCCTCCTGATCTTCACCGTTTTCCGCGTTCCGGCCGAGTTGCAGCGCCGCGTGCTGTTGTGGGGCATCGTCGGCGCCCTCGCGCTGCGCGGCGCGGTGATCGCGGCCGGCGTGGTCCTGATCGCGAAATTCGCGTGGATCACCTACGTCTTCGGCGCGTTCCTCGTCGCGACAGGAGCGCGTCTCGCGGTGAAGGGCGACGACGCGCCGTTCGATCCGGCGCGCAGTCCGGTGCTCCGTGGTGTTAGGCGGTGCGTGCCGGTCACGCGCGACTTCGTCGGCGCGCGATTGTTCGTGCGCGAACGCCTACCCGACGGCTCCGTCCGGCGCGCGGCGACGCCACTCCTCGTCGTCCTCGTGCTGGTCGAGGCCATGGACCTCGTGTTCGCGGTCGATTCGATCCCCGCCGTCTTCGGCGTCACGCGCGACCCGTTCATCGTCTACACGTCGAACGCGTTCGCCGTACTCGGGCTCCGTTCGCTGTACGGCCTGCTCGCCGGCGCGCTGGCTCGCTTGCGCTTTCTCAACGTCGGCCTCGCCGTGGTGCTCGCGCTGCTCGGCGCGAAGATGCTCGCCGCCGGCGTGTGGGAAGTCCCGACGTTCGCGTCGCTCGGAGTCGTGATCGGGGTGCTCGCGGTCGCCACGCTCGCGTCGCTGGCGTTCCCGGCGCCGGCGCGCGCCGCGAAGACCGACGTCGGACCGTCCGCCTAACGCAGCCCGACGCCGAGCCCGAACACCCGCCGCCCGCGCCCTCGCGGGTCGAACACGAAGTCGGCCCGCAGGATCGACACGGCCGCGCGCAGTCCGAGGTTGGGTGTGAGGCCGGGCAGCGTGTTCACGCCCGCACTCCCCGCGATCGCGCGCGCGGTCAACGTCGGCACGCCGAAGGGCACGTGGACCGCGTGCACCGGCACCGTGTAGCGCGCCTCCGCCCACGCGAGTTCCGTCCCGCCCTCCGCGAGCAGGAAGAGCGACGGGATGGTCCCGCTGCCGCCGAGGTACGAGTAGCGCTGCGAGGGCACGCCCACGCCGCCGGAGGTCGCGACGCCGTGCGCGAGGAACTCGAACAGGTGCTCGTCTTTCGTCGGCAGCGTGAGTGCGGCGTCGAGCGTGACCTGCGTGAACTGTTCGCCGCGCGAAACGCCGAGCGCCCGCTCCACGCGCGCGCCGGCCCGGCCGATGATGCGCGCGCGCTCGAAGACGTAGCGGCCACCGACGAGCGCCGACGTGATCCGTCCGCCCGTGACCGTGGGGTTGGCGCGACGCGAGCCCTCGAGCGAACGGCGCGAGAACAGGCTCCACGGATACGACGTGCTTCCGGTATCGCGAGCGACCGACTGCGAGGCTTCGGTGAGCGCGCCCACGTACGGCTCGAACACGCCGGCCGACGCGTCGAATCGGCGGCCCACGGTCGCCTCGAAGCGCGTCGCGCGATAGTAGTTCCGAACGTCCTCGCCGCTCCCGATCGAGGACAGCGAGTTGGTGAAGTCGGGGCGGATCCACCGGTCGTTGGTGAACGTCCCGCGCTCGGCGTAGCCGTCGACCACCACGCGCGAGCCGAGTTCCGCGCGCCCACGCGCGCCGATGTCGAGCGTTCCGAGATGGCTGCGATACGTGACCGTCGGGTCGATCCGAACGCGCCCGGTGTCGAACGCCACCTCGGGACCGAACGCGACGGACAGGCCGTCGATGCGGTCGTACGTCGGCACGCGAAGCCCGACGACCCCGGGCAGGTGCACCGCGGGAACGGGCTTCGCCGGCCCGCGCGTGATCGTCGCGACGGTTCGCGTTCCGTCCTGGCGAAGCGTGACCGCCAGGTCGGGATACGCGAGCACGTCGCCGCGGACGAGCGCGAGCATCGACCCGTACACGCCACCGCCGACCGCGATGACGCGTCCACCGACCTCCGCGCCGGGCCGCAAGAACACGTCGCCGAACGCCACGACGTCGCCCTTCACGTGCCCGGCGAGGTGCAGCGGACCTCCGATGACCACGACGGCGCGGTCGATGCGCGCGTCGCGACCGAGTGTGAGGCCGGTGTCCGGCGCGACGATGACGAGGTGCGGACGCGCGAGCACTGCTTCCACGCTCCGCCCAGCGATGCCAGGCCCCGCGCCGCCGACGACGACCACGCGACCCGACGCCTCGGCGCTCTGAATCACGCCCTGTCCCAGCGTGTCCGGCGTCGCGCGCTGGGCGCGCGCCGGCGCGACCATCACGAGGTGCGCCGCGATGCCGGCTAATGCGGCACAGCGGGCGCGAGTTCGACGACGGGGAGGACGGGATTGCATGGCGTCAGGTCGGTGGAACGTTCGCGCGTGCCGCCGACGTGGCGGTCAGGCTGCCGCGCCTCGGACCGCCCCACCGGCCTCGCGCGGGCGGGCGTGAAACGCGTCGGCGAGCGATAGAAAGTTGGCGAGCAACGCGCGGCCCCCTTCGGTGAGGACCGATTCCGGGTGGAACTGCACGCCCCACACGGGATCGATGACGTGCTGCACGGCGTGCACCTCGTCCGGCACGTCGATGGCCCGGGCGGTCACGCGCAGCCCGGCCGGCATCGACGCCGGCTCGACGACGAGCGAATGGTAGCGCATTACGGTGAGCGGGCGCGGCAGCCCGCGAAACAAGCCCGTGCCGTCGTGCTGAAGCTCGGACGTCTTGCCGTGCATGATCCGACCGGCGCGGACTACCCGGCCGCCGTACGCCTCGCCGATCGCTTGGTGCCCGAGGCACACGCCGAGGATCGGCAGTTCCGCGCCCCAACGCTGCACGAGCGGCACGGTGACGCCCGCCTCGCGCGGCGTGCACGGGCCGGGCGATAGCACCACGGCGCGCGGCGCGAGCGCGCCGACCTCCTCGACGGTGATGGCGTCGTTGCGCCGCACCAGCACGTCGGCGCCGAGGTCGCCGAGGTACTGCACGAGGTTGTAGGTGAACGAGTCGTAGTTGTCGACGACGAGGATCATCGCGGCGGTGCTGCGGCGTGCGGTGGAAGTGAGGCGTGCGCGCGCGGCGTGCTACGCGCGTGGATGATACTGGCGGTGGACGCCGCGAAGGTACTCGCGGTCGACGTGCGTGTAGATCTGCGTCGTCGCGATGCTCGCATGCCCGAGCATCTCCTGAACGGCCCGGAGGTCCGCGCCGCCCTCGAGCAGGTGCGTCGCGAAGCTGTGCCGGAGCGTGTGCGGCGTGACGTGCGCCGTGATCCCCGCGGTCTCGACGTGCTTACGCAGGATCTTCCACGCACCCATGCGCGTCAGCGGCTCGCCGCGCGCGTTCAGCAGGAGTACCCCCTTCCCCTCACCGCGCTCCAGCTTCGGGCGCAGCTCCCGCAGGTAGACCGCGGTCGCGCCGATCGCCGCGCGCCCGATCGGGACGAGGCGTTCCTTGGATCCCTTCCCGAACACGCGGAGGAGCTGCTCGTCGAATCGGACGTCGCGTACGCCGATGCCGATCCATTCAGACACGCGGAGGCCCGCCCCGTACGCGAGCTCCAGCATGGCCCGGTCGCGAAACGCGAAGCGGTCGTCGAGTGACGGGGCGGCGAGCAGGCGTTCGACGTCGGCGACGCTCAGGACCTCGGGCAGCGTCTGCCACCGTGCGGGAGCTTCGAGTCGCTCGCTCGGGTCCTCCCGCACGTGCCCGTCGTCGAGCAGAAAGCGGTAGTAGGTGCGAATCGCGCTGATGCTGCGGCGAATCGACGCGGGCGCCAGGCCCAGGTCCTTCAGGTGGTAGACGAACTCACGCAGGGTGCGCGGCGACACGCGGTCGGGACCGGGCACGCCCGCGACCGCGGCGTACGTGACGAACCGTGCGACGTCACGCGCGTACGCCAGCTGCGTGTTGTTCGCCGATCCGCGTTCCACCGCGAGGTAGTCGTGAAACTGCTCGAGCCGGAACGCGCGCGCCGCGTCGTCCGGCACTCCCGCGCCTGCGTCGCCGGGCAGACCGCGCGGCGGCCCACTCACCGCGACGTACCCGCTCGACGCCCGCGCCACCACGCGACCGCGACCGCGGCGATGATGAGCGCCGCGGCGAGCGCCAGCCAGCGCTCGGCCGACCGGATGCGCGTGGTCAACGCGTCGAAGTCACCGCCGACGGAGAACGCGAGGTAAACGAGCGCGGCGTACCAGAGGGCCGACGGAATCGCGATCGCGACGGCCGCGCGCACCGCGCCGATGCCTAACGCGCCTGCGACCGGCGGCACGACCGCGCGCACGCCCGGCAGCACGCGACTCGCCGCGATGGCCGCAACGCCGTACCGCGCGTACCACGCGCGGAGCCGCGCCTCGTGCGTCCCGGCGCCCGCGAACCGGCGGAGGGCGCGACTCGTGCCGTACCGCTTGCCGGCCGCGTACATCAGCATCGCCCCGGCCACGTTCCCCGCGAGCACGGCGGCGAACACCGCGGCCACGCTCCCTCGGCCGCGCGCCGACGCGAAGGCCGCGAACGCGACGACGACGTCCGAAGGCAGCGGTGGGAAGACGTTTTCGACGGCGGCCGACGCGCTCGCGACGGCGTACAGACCGCCGGTCGGCAGACCGCCGAGCCAGCGGAGAAGTGCGCCCATCGCCCGCGCGTGCGCCGGCCGCGCGTTAGCCGCGCGCGAGCGTGGCGACGGCGATCACGGCGAGCCCCTCGCCGCGCCCGACCCAGCCCATCCCCTCGTTGGTCTTGCCCTTGATGCCGACGGCGCGCGCGTCGACGCCGAGTACGGCGGCGAGGCGCGCGCGGATCGCCGCACGGTGCGGGCCGATCTTCGGCCGTTCCGCAATCACGGTCGCGTCCACGCTCACCACCCGGAATCGGTCGCGCCGGACGAGCGCGAGCGCGGCGGCGAGCATCTCGACGGAATCGCGCCCCTTATTGGCCGGGTCGGAGTCCGGATAGAGCTCGCCGATGTCGCCGAGTCCCGCCGCGCCGAGGATCGCGTCGGTGAGGGCGTGGCAGATCGCGTCGCCGTCCGAGTGCCCGGCGCAGTGCACGTCACCGGGCACATCGACGCCGCCGAGCCGCATCGGCCCGCCGTCCCCGAACCGGTGCGAGTCGTACCCGACGCCCGTCCGGAACTCGGGTGAGGAGAAGGTCACCCGGGCTCGTACCGGCGGATCGCGAGTGTCGCGTTGTGGCCGCCGAAGCCGGAGCTGTTGCTCAGCGCGAAGTCGACGACGCGCTCGCGCGGCGCGTTCGGCGTGACCTCGATCGCGATCTCCGGGTCGCGCGCCGTGTGATTGATCGTCGGCGGTATCACGCCGTGCTCGATCGCCTTCGTGCACGCGATGAACTCGACGACGCCGGCGGCACCGAGCATGTGTCCGGTCGCCGACTTCGTCGAGCTGACGGCCACGTTGCCCGTGTGCTCGCCGAAGACGGCGCAGATCGCGCGCGCCTCGTTCGAATCGTTGAGCGGGGTGGAGGTGCCGTGCGCGTTGATGTAATCCACGTCGGCCGGGCTCACGCCGGCGTCGGCCATCGCGCGTCGCATCGAGCGCTGCAGCCCTTCGTGCGCTTCGGGCTGCCCCGTCAGATGGTACGCGTCGCCCGTGGCCGCGTATCCCGCGACCTCGCCGTAGATGCGCGCGCCGCGGGCCAGCGCGTGCTCCAGCTCCTCCAGCACGACCACTCCCGAGCCGTCACCGAGCACGAATCCGTCGCGCGTGGCATCGAACGGGCGCGAAGCCGTCTCTGGCGAGTCGTTGCGCGTCGACAGCGCCCCCATGCTCGCGAAGCCGCCAATCGCCATGGGCGTCACCGCCGCTTCGGAGCCGCCGGCGAGCATCACCTGGGCGTCGCCGTACTGAATGGTGCGGAACGCCTCACCGATCGCGTGCGCGCTTGTGGAGCACGCGCTCACCGTGGCGAAGTTGGGCCCCTTGCAGTTGAAGCGCATCGACACGATGCCGGCGGCGATGTCGGTGATGAACATCGGCACGAAGAAGGGGGAGATGCGGCGCGGCCCCTGCTCCATGTAGATCGTGTGCTGATCCTCGAAGGTGCGCAGGCCGCCCACGCCGCTGCCGATGATCACGCCCGTTTCTTCCGGCACGTAGCCCGTGCCGGGACCGATCCCGTCGGCGAAGCCGGCGTCCTGCATCGCCTGCACGGCCGCCGCGAGCGCGTACTGCGTGTAGAGGTCGGCGCGCTTCGCCTCTTTGCGATCCATGTACGCGCCCGCGTCGAAGCCCTTCACCTCGCAGGCGAAACGCACCGCGAAGTTGCTGGCGTCGAACTTCGTGATCGGCGCCGCCCCCGAGCGCCCGTCGAGCAGGGCGCGCCAGGTCGTCGCCACGTCGTTCCCGACGGGCGTCACCGCGCCGAGCCCGGTGACGACGACCCGGCGCCGCGTCACGCCGGGACCTTCTCGTTCAGGTACTCGACCGCGTCGCCCACGGTGCGGAGCTTCTCCGCCTCCTCGTCGGCGATGTCGATGTTGAACTCCTTCTCGAACTCCATCACCAGTTCGACGATGTCGAGCGAGTCCGCGCCGAGGTCATCAATGAAACTCGCAGAGTCGGTGAGCTTTTCGCGCTCGACGCCGAGCTCGCGCTCGATGATGTCGCGGACTTTCGCGGAATGGTCGGCCATGGTCGGGGCGGGTGTGTGTGTGTGCTGAGCGAGAACGGTGGGGCGAAACGGCGCGGTAAACTACTGATCGCGGCCCCGGGGTGGAACGGCGCCGCGCCGAGCGTCGGGCGTCACATCACGAGCCCGCCGTCGACGACGAGCACCTGACCCGTGACGTAGGCGGCAAGATCAGACGCGAGGAACGCGACGGTCGCGGCGACATCCTCAGGGCGTCCGAACCGTTCGACCGGGATCGCACCGGCCATCTTGGCGCGCGCGTCGGCGGGCATCGCGGCGGTCATGTCGGTCTCGATGAACCCCGGCGCGACGACGTTCGCGAGCACGTTCCGCGAGGCGAGCTCCTTCGCGACGCTCTTCGTGAACCCGATCAGCCCGGCCTTGCTCGCGGCGTAGTTCGCCTGCCCCGCATTGCCCGTGAGCCCCACGACGCTCGCCAGATTGATGACGCGCCCCCAGCGGCGCTTCATCATCCCGCGGGCGGCCGCGCGCGTGGTCGCGAACGCGGCGCGCAGGTTCGTGTCGAGCACCGCGTCCCAGTCCTCATCCTTGATGCGGATGAGCAGGTTGTCGCGCGTCAGCCCCGCGTTGTTCACGAGGATGTCGCACGAACCGAACGCGCGCTCCACGTCGGCGACGAGCGCCGCCGCAGAGGCCGCGTCCGAAAGCTCCGCGCCGAAACCGAGCGCGCGTTCGGGCGCGCCTGCGCCGAGCTCGGCCGCGACCGCCGCAGCGCGTTCCGCATCGCGGCCGACGACGGCGACGCGCGCACCGCAGTCGAGCAGCGCGGCAGCGATCGCGCGCCCGATCCCGCGAGTACTGCCGGTGACGAGCGCGACGCGCCCGCTCAGGTCGATCTGCATGGCGTGGGAAGAAAAAGGCTGCTAAGCAGCGACGTCCGCGACCAGCGCGCCCACCTGGGCCGCCGTTCCGCACGAGACGACCCGGAGCGCGGGCGCCGTTTTACGAACGAGCCCCGCGAGCACCGTCCCGGGGCCGAGCTCGATGTACAGCGCGTCCGGGTACGCGTCGGCCAGCGCGCGCACCGTGTCAGTCCAGCGCACCGGCGCGGTCAGCTGCCGGGCGAGAAGCGTACGCGCGTCGTCGGCCGCACGGACGGGCTCCGCGGTCACGTTCGCATACACGGGAAATGCCGGGTCGCCGAGCTCCGCTTCCGCGAGCGCGGCGTCGAGTCCCGGCTGCGCGTCGCGCATCAGCGGCGAGTGGAACGCGCCGCTCACCGGCAGGCGCATCGCGCGCTTGACGCCGGCCGCCTTCGCGAGCGACATCGCGAGCTCGACGCCCTCGACCTCGCCCGAAATCACGAGTTGACCCGGACAGTTGTAGTTCGCCGGTACGACGATCCCGGCGTCGCGTGTCGCGGCGTCGCAGATCGCCTCGATCGGGTCGCTCGGCTCGCCCAGCAGCGCCGCCATCGCGCCGGGGCGTTCGGAGCCGCTGGCGAACATCAACTCGCCGCGGCGCCGCACGAGGCGCGCCGCCGCCGGCAGGGTGAGGGCGCCGGCCGCGTGGTACGCCGTGAACTCGCCGAGCGAGTGCCCGGCGGCCGCAACGACGCGCGGTGCCAGGCGTTCGCGCAGCACGGCCCACAGCGCGGCGCCGTGCGCGAGAAGCGCCGGCTGCGCGTTGTCGGTGCGCGTGAGCTCGTCGGCTGGGCCGTCGGCCATCAATCGGCTGAGCGATACGCCGAGCGCGGTGTCGACCTCGTCGAGTGCCGCGCGCGCCGCGGGGTACGCGGCGGCGAGGTCCGCGGCCATCCCCGGCGTTTGCGACCCTTGCCCCGGAAAGAGGAGGACGATCGGCTGGGGAGCGCTCATCAGAAGCGGACGACCATCGACGCCCACGTTAGGCCGGCGCCGAACGCGACGAGCAGCACCGTCGAGCCCTCGCGCACGCGCCCGCACTCGATCGCCTCGTCGAGCGCGATGCCGATGGACGCCGAGGACGTGTTTCCGTACCGGTGCACGTTGACGTAGACCTTGTCCATCGAGACGTTCGCGTGCTTCGCCGTCGCCTCGATGATGCGCACGTTCGCCTGGTGCGGGATCATGAGGTCGATGTCGCTCCCCGTGAGGCGGGCGGCGTCGAGCGCGCGGTCGGCCGCCTCGCTCATGGAGCGCACCGCGTGTTTGAACACTTCGCGCCCCGCCATCCGGACGTAGTGCGAGCGCTCCGAGAGGACGGCGTCGGTGAACGGCACGCGCGCGCCACCGCCCGGGCGCCACAACAGCTCCGCCAGCGTGCCGTCGGAGCGCATGAACGACGACAGGATCCCGCGCGGCGACCGCAGGCCCGCGCCGACGCTCGGCTTGTGCCGCTTGAGCACCACGGCGCCGGCCCCGTCGCCGAACAGCACGCAGGTCGCGCGGTCGGTCCAGTCGATGATCGCGCTCATCTTCTCGGCGCCGATCACCAGCACGGTCTCGGCGGCGCCGGTCGCGATCATCCCCTCGGCGACCGTGAGACCGTAGAGCCACCCGGAGCAGGCCGCCGAGATGTCGAACGCGGCCGCCCGCGTGGCGCCGAGCGCGGCCTGCACGTCCACGGCGGTCGACGGCAGCAGCCGGTCCGGCGTCGCGGTGCTCAGCACGATCGCGTCGAGTTCGCCCGCCTGCACGCCGGCCTTTGCCATCGCCGCGCGCCCCGCGTCGGCGGCCATCGCCGCCGTCGTGATGTCGTCCCCGGCGATACGGCGTTCGTGGATCCCGGTGCGCTCGACGACCCACTCGTGGGTGGTCTCGATGCCGCGCGCCGCGAAGTCGTGATTCGTCATCACGGAAGCGGGCACGCCGCGGCCGGTGCCGGCGATGTACGCGATGGGGCGCTTCACTGAGGCGGACGGGCGAGGGGAAGAAGGGCGGGGGCGCGCGGCGTCGGCCGGCGCGCCCCCGAGGTCGAGCGGGCGGGGCGCGCGCTACGTCGGCTCGCGGACCGCGGTGGCCTCGGCCAGGCGCTTGCCGACGTGCTCGCTCATGTGCGCGTCGACCATCTGCACGGCGACCTTGACCGCGTTCATGATCGCGCGCGGCGAACTCTTGCCGTGCGAGATGATGCTCACGCCCTTGACACCGAGCAGCGGCGCGCCGCCGTACTCCGAGTAGTCCAGCTGCTTGAACGCCTGCGCCAGCGTCTCTCGCTCCGCGCCTAACGCCCGCGCGAAGACGCCCATGAGCGTCGGCGCGAGCGCCTCGTAGAACTTGAGCACGACGTTGCCGACGAAGCCGTCACACACGACGACGTCGATTTGGCCGCGGTCGCAGGTGCCCGTCGGGATGTCGCGCCCCTCGACGTTCCCCAGGAACGTGAACTCCGACGTCGCGCGCAGGGCCTGGTGCGCCTCGATCACGACGGCGTTGCCCTTCTCCGGCTCCTCGCCGATCGAAAGCAGGCCGACCGTCGGCTCCGGGCGGCCGAGCACGTCCTCGGCGTACACGGCGCCGAGCCGAGCGAACTGGACCAGTTCTTCGGCCGAGCAGTCGACGTTCGCGCCGGAGTCGAGCATCACGAGCGGTTTGTTCGTCGTCGGCAGGATCGTGCCGATCGCCGGGCGCGTCACGCCCTCGTGCAGCTTGAGGATGAACCACGACGCGGCCATCTGCGCACCCGTGTTGCCCGCCGACACGAATGCGTCTGCGTGGCCCTCGGCCTGGCGGCGCAGTCCGACGACCATGCTGCTTTCGCGCTTCCCGCGGATCACTGACGTCGGCTTGTCCGACATCGTGACCACATCGGGCGCCTCTACGATGCTCACGCGCGCGCGATGCGCCGCGAGCCGCGCGTACTCGCCGGCGAGCAATTCGTCGAGCGCCGAGCGGACGACCTCCGTCTGCCCCACGAGTTGGATCGTGTGGTCGGCCGACAGCTCGGCCAGGGCAAGCAGTGCGCCCGCGACCGGGGCGCGGGGAGCGAAGTCGCCCCCCATCGCGTCCACCGCGACGCGCGCCAACTCAGGCGTCCTGCTGCGTCTCGATCCGGAGCTCGCCGTCGTAGTAGCCGCACTCGCCACACACGCGGTGCGGGCGCTTCATGCTGCGGCACTGCGGGCACGCCTGGATGGCAATGGCGGGCGCAGTCTTGTGCGTGTTGCGCGCACGCTTCTTACGCTTCGAGGTACGGCGCTTCGGGACGGCCATGGGTCGGTCGGTGATATTGGTGAAGGCAGGTCGCGGACCGGCCCGGGACCAGCAGTTCAGTCGGACGGATCGGCTACTCGCCGGCCGCCGTGCGGAGCGCGGCCCATCGCGGATCGGCCGCCGGCTGACACCCGCACCCCCCAGCGTCGGCTGCGAGGTTGCGGTCCGCGCCGCACGAGGGACACAGCCCGCGGCAATCCTCGCGGCAGAGCGGGAACGCGGGCGCGTGGAGCAACCACTCCTCCCGCAGCGCCGCCCGTAGGTCGAGCTCGCCGTCGGCCGGGTCGAACAGGTAGGCGTCCGACTCCTCGTCCGCCCCTTCCTCGTCCGATGCGACGAACACGAGGTGCGTGTCGAGCGCGACCGGCGTCGTGACGTCGGTGAGACACCGGCGGCACTCGCCGCCCGCGACACCCTGCACGGTCCCGCGGAAGTAGAAGTGCCCGGCGCCCGCGCTCGACAGCCGACCGGTCACTCGGAGCGGCTCGAGCGGGCGCGGATCGTCAGCATCCCAAATGGAATCCGACGGCTCGAGCACGCCGTCGACCACGGCGGCCCGAACCTCCAGGGCACGAAGGTCGAAGGACAGCATAGTCACTCAACCTAGAGCGCCCTGACGATGTTTTCAAGTGCAAGCCCGAGTGTGACTTACGCGACTCGGACTCGCGTGTCACGCGGCGCCGGCGAGATCCGATTCGGCGAAGAAGAACCCGATCTCGCGCGCCGCGTTCTCGTCCGAATCCGACGCGTGGATCGCGTTCCGCCCCTTGCTCTCCGCGTACAGCTTGCGAACGGTCCCCTCGGCGGCATCCGCCGGGTCCGTCGCGCCGATCGCGTCGCGCAGCGCGAGCACGGCGCCGTCCCGTTCCAGCACGATCGGCATGCACGGCGCCGACGTCATGAAGGCGACGAGCTCGTCGTAGAAGCCGCGGCCCTTGTGCACGGCGTAGAACTCACCCGCCTGTGCCGCCGTGAGTTGCAGCACGCGCGCCGCGCGCAGGACGAACCCTTTCTCCTCGAGCAGGGCGAGGACCTTCCCGGCCTTCGCGGCGTTGAACGCGTCGGGCTTGATGATGGCGAGCGTGCGGTTGGACATGGCAGTCGTCTGTTATGAGCCGATCAGCTTGCGCACGATGTCGCCTCGCGTGAGGAAGCCCACCAGCCTCCCCTCGCGCACGACCGGCACCCGATCGACGTCTTTGTTGGTCATCATCGCCGCGACCTCCGCGAGCGGCTGGTCGGGCGACACGCAGAGTACCTGGCGCGTCATCACGTCGCGCACCGCGCGCGACCGCTGGTCGCCTGGTGCGACGGTGCGGTGCGCGCCGGCGCGGTCAAGGTATTCGGTCAGGAGGTGCTGGAGCAGCTCTCGCTGGCCGAGCATCCCGATCACGCGGCCGTCGCTCTCGACCACCGGGAGCCCCGCCACGCCCGCACGCGTCATCGCGAGCGCCGCGTCCCGCAGCGGCATCTCGGGCGCGACCGAGCGCGGACGTTCGGTCATCAGGTCGCGCACGGTCAGCTGGTCGCGGAGCGAGACGTCTCTGAACGCGCCGAGGTTCGCCACGGCGGCCGCGTCGGGCGCGCGGAGCACGGCGTCGATGACGTCGTCGCGCGAGAGCAGCCGCGCGAACGCGCCGACGACCTGCAGGTAACGGCCGGCCTGCTTCGGCGGCGCCGCGACGAGCAGGACGATGCGCGCCTCCTGCCGCTCCTCGCTGTCGCCGAGCTCGCGCGACACCGGCGCGCGCGACGTGCCGATCGCGACGCTCAAGTCCTGCACCGCATCGCTCCGATAATGCAGCAGGAACGCGTGATCGCTCATCGCGACGAGGTCTTCGGGGCGCCGCTCATCCACGCGGGCCCAGAGCCGCTCCGGGTGCGCGACCGCGCCCGTGTCGACGAGGCGCTGCAGGAGCACGCGCCCCGCCTCGTCGAGCGTCGCGCCCGCGAGGGGCAGCACGACGCGGTCGGCCCTGACGTAATCGCTGAGCTGCATCGGTCGGGGCCGGACGCGGCGGCGGGCGCGCGGGGCAGCCCCGCGCGCCCGCCGCCGACGCGTTAGGCCATCCGCTCGCGTACGAGGTCGACGAAGTCGATCGGCCGCCGCGCGACGCCCATGCCCGCGGCCGTGAACGCCTCGATCTTCTCCGCCGCGGTGCCCGAAGACCCCGAGATGATCGCGCCGGCGTGCCCCATCCGGCGGCCCGGCGGCGCGGTCTGCCCCGCGATGAACCCGACGACCGGCTTCCGCATGTGCTCCGCGATGAAGGTGGCCGCGTCCTGCTCGTCCGTACCGCCGATCTCGCCCATCATCGCGACGACCTTGGTGGCGGGATCGTTCTCGAACGCCTGCAGGGCGTCGATGAATCCGGTCCCGTTGATCGGGTCGCCGCCGATGCCGACGCACGTGCTCTGGCCGAGCCCGGCGCGCGTGAGGTGGTACACGACCTCGTAGGTGAGCGTGCCGGATCGGCTCACCACGCCCACGTTACCGGGCGTGCAGATGTTGCCCGGGATGATGCCGACCTTCGCCTCGCCCGGCGTGATCAGCCCCGGGCAGTTCGGTCCCACCAAACGCGCGCCCTGCGCGATCACGTACGGCCGCACGCGCAGCATGTCGACGACCGGCACGCCCTCGGTGATGCAGACGACGAGCTTCACACCGGCGGAGGCCGCCTCCATCATCGCATCCGCGGCGAACGGCGGCGGCACGTAGATCACGCTGGTGTTCGCGCCCGTCTCGCGTACGGCGTCCTCGACCGTGTTGAAGACCGGGACCTTGTTCTCGAACCGCTGTCCGCCCTTTCCGGGCGTCACGCCGGCCACGACGTTCGTGCCGTACTCGATCATCTGGCGGGCGTGGAACGAGCCGTCACGGCCCGTGATGCCCTGGATGACGAGGCGCGTGTTCCGATCGACGAAGACGCTCACTGGGCCGCCCCCGCCGCCGTATTCGACGCGGTTCCGGTCGCGAGCTCCACGGCCTTCTGCACGGCCGTATCCATGTCGGTCATCGCGGCGAAGCCGTTCGCCTCGAGGATCTTGATCGCGATCGCGTCGTTCGTGCCGGTGAGGCGGATCACGATCGGCACCTTGAGGGGGTTCTGCTTGGTCGCGGTCACGATGCCGTTCGCGACGTCGTCGGTGCGGGTGATGCCGCCGAAGATGTTGAACAGGATGGCCTTCACGTTCTCGTCGGCCGTGATGATGCGGAGCGCGTTGACGACCTTCTCCGGGTTGGACGAGCCGCCGATGTCGAGGAAGTTCGCCGGCTCGCCGCCGTAATACTTCACCAGGTCCATCGTCGCCATCGCGAGTCCGGCGCCGTTGACGACGCAGCCGACGTTGCCGTCGAGCTTGATGAAGGTGAGGTTCGCCTTCCGCGCGGCGACCTCGCTCGGCGCCTCCGAGCTCTCGTCGCGCAACGCTTCGAGATCGCTCCGCCGCTCCAGCTCGTTGTCGTCGATCACCATCTTCGCGTCGACCGCGATCACCTCGCCCGCGGGCGTGACCACGAGGGGGTTGATCTCGGCGAGCGAGCACCCGTTCTCGATGAACGCGCGGTAGAGCGCCTGCATGATCTTCGCAGCCGCGCGCGCCTGCTTCGCGTCGCTGTACAGAAAGAATCCGAGCTGCTGCGCCTCGAACGGCTGCAGCCCGAAGACGGCGTCGACCGGGTGGTACTTGATCTTTTCGGGCGTCGTCGCCGCGACCTCCTCGATGTCGATGCCGCCGGCGGCGCTCACCATGAACACCGGCTTCTTGGACGCGCGGTCGACGATGATGCCGACGTACGCCTCGGTCCCGATGTCGGCCGCTTCGGTCACGAGCACCTTCTCGACCGTCAGCCCCTTGATGTCCATTCCGAGGATCGCCTGCGCCTTCTCGCGCGCGGCCTCAGGCGTGGGACAGTACTTCACACCGCCGGCCTTCCCGCGTCCGCCCGCGTGCACCTGCGCCTTGACCATGACCGCCTTGGCGATGCGCCGCGCGATGGCCTCGGCTTCGTCGGGAGTGGTCGCGACCTCGCCGGGCGGGATCGGCACGCCGTAGCGGCGAAGCACGTCCTTCGCCTGATATTCGTGAATATTCACAGAAGCGTTCGATGGGTGAGGGGCGCCGCACGCGTCGATCGCGCGCGGCGCCCCGTCGGAGCGCCGTATCGGTCGCGCCGCAGCAGCGGCGCGCAAAGATGGCCAAGGTTACCCCTGCGAACACAGCCGAGCAAGGCGACCGGCCCGCGCGACGCGTCGTCGCTACGGCGCCGATCCCAACATCCGGCCGATCGCGTCGAGCGCGTGGCCGAACGCGCCCCAATCGCCGCGCTCGAGCGCGCGCCGCGCATCGTCGTAGAAACTCCGCGCCGCCACAACGCGCTGCTCGGCGGTGAGCGAGCCGGGAAGCGCGACGGGGCCGCGACTCGCCGTGCCCGCCGTGTCGAAGAGCGCCACGAGCGTTGGGCCGTGCAGCACGCGTTCGACTGGGCCGCCACCGCTCAGGACGGCGGTGACGCCGGTGAGCGAGGGACGGGTGTCCGCCGCGGCGGCGTAGTGTGCACGCGTGAAGATCAGCCCGCCCGCGCTCGGAACGGCATGCAGGCCGCCGTCAAAGCTGCCCGGCGCGCGCGTGCGCGGGCCACCGCCATCGGCCACGGTCGTCGACGTCGAGTCGAGCACGTCGGCCCAACGCGGGCCGGGTTCGGGCGCGGCAAGGAACGCCGTGCGCGGCACGGGGCCTCCACTCGCGACGACGGCGCCCGCAATCCGGTCCGTCCCCGTGATCACCGGGAACGCCGACGCGACGACGTGCGGGCCGGAGCCTACGCGGAGCACGAACGCGGCGCCGGCCGGGCTCGCCGGAGCCGAGTCGACGAGCTCGGCGAGCTGGACGCGCCGTACTGGTAGCGGGTGCGTCCCTCGCGGTCCGTACTCCGCATACACCCGCGCCTGCGCGAGCGCGGCCTCGTAGGGGACCGGCAGTGCGCCCACAAGCGTGGAGTCGAGCGCGTCGGCACGTGTCGCGATGCGCGGAAACCGCGCGTACCAGCCGCGGATGTCCGCGTCGGGTTCGGGCGGCGCGACGAGGCGCACGTTTCCCGTGGCCGCGTTCACGACGGCCGTGCCCGCGTGACGCAAGCTCGCGATGTCGTCGCCATCGGCGGCGTCGGCGCCGAGGTGCGCCGACAGCGGGTATTCCGCGGTCGTCGCGAGCACCGGGACGGCCCACCAGAGGCTGTCGCCGACGACGATCGGCGACGCGTCACGCCCGACCGCGAAAAAGGGCAGTAACGCCTGCACGCGGGCGCGCGGATCGCGCCACCGAACGAGGCGCACGTCGCCGCGTTCGGTGTCGTCCGCACGCAACAGGCGGAGGTCGCGCGCGGCGAGCGCGGCCGCGAGTCGAACGATCCACGTGCGGAAGGAGTCGCCGACGATCTGGCCCGTCGGATCGCGCACGACGGCAGCCTCGCCCGCGCCCGGGTAGATCACGCCGGCGACGTCGACCGGCGCGGACGGTCCGCGTGCCGCACGCGGCGCGACCCCTACCGGTCCGGGAAGCCGCGGGTCGACGACGATCGCGCGCCAGCCACCGCGAGCCACGGTGCGGTCGGCGGCGCCCGCCGTGAGCGCTCCGATCGCGCCCGGCTCGGCGCCGCCGCGCGGCCCGGCCACGACTGCCGCGATCGAATCCCCGAACGGCTGCCAGCCGACGACCGTGTGCGGCGCGCGCGGGTCCGGCGACAGCGCCGACGCGCGCGCGAGCGCGCCCGCGTCCCACGCGGCGGCGTTCAGGACGACGTCCCTCGCCGACGGAAGAGCGCCTAACGGCGACGCGCTGTCGCGCACCTGGTTGGACGCGAACGCGCGCCGCGTGTACAGGGCGCGGTTCTCCGCGGCGGCCTTGTTCGCGCGGTCGAGGCGCTCCGGCGCGATGAGCGCCGCGCCGACCGGACCGGCCACGCTCCGACCGAGAATCGTGACCGCGACGACGGCGCTGACGGCCCAGAACGCGAGCCGCGCCTGCCCCGCCCAGCCCGCGCGGAGGACGACGACCGCCGCGAGCGCCGACACGATCGCGAGGCCGAAGCGCGTGGGGAGCAGCGCGAGCTCGTCGGTGCCGGCGAACGCGCCGTTCACGCCCGACCCGTCGGTGAGCAAGGCGTACGCGTCGAGGCGGTGCCCCCACGCGAGCAGCAGCAGGGTCGCGACGCCGAACAGCGCGAGGTGGCGGCGCACGCGGACCGTCGCGCGAACCCGGCCGCGCGCCCAACGCAGACCGGGGGTGAGGGCGTACAGCGCGACCACCGCGCCGGTGACGAACGCCACCGCGACGAGCGACCAGGCGTACATCCCGTTCTCGAACGGCAGCCAGTACACGAAGAACGCGAGGTCGCGCCCGGTGTATGGCTCGATCTCGCCGAAGATTCGGCCGGTGAGCAGCGCGTCGACCGAGACCCAGTCGGAGATCGGCAGCGCCATCGCGAGGCCGAACGCGACGCTCGCGAGCGCGAACACGCCGCGCAGTCGCCCGGCGGGCACCGTCTCGGCGATTTCGATCCCGCCGAGCCGCCTCGACACGGCCACCGCGTCGATCGTGCTCGCGACGCCGAGCAGGTTCAGGTACAGGAAGACGCCGGCGACCAGCGCGGCGAGCGAACGGACGACCGCGAGGTCGACCGCCCGCGCGCGCCACACGTCGACCCACGCCGGCCCGAACGCCGCGAACCACCGGTACTCGACGAACGCCACGGCGAGCGCGCGCGCGAGCACGAGCGCGGCCGCCGCGGCGAGCGCCGCCGCGAGCCAGCGGCCGCGCGTCATGCCGGTCGACGGACGCTCAGTTCAATGCCCAACGCCCGGCGTCGGATCGATGCCCCGCGAGCGCAGCCAGCTCTCCATCTCGCCGCGGATCTCGGCGAGCCGCGCCTCCGTGCGCGCCTCGAAGCGCATCACGAGCACCGGCTGCGTGTTGGACGCGCGAATCAGCCCCCACCCGTCGCCGAAGAGCACGCGGACGCCGTCGACGTCGATGACGTCGTACTTCGCGCGGAACTCGCGCACCGCCGCGTCGACGATCCCGAACTTCTTCTCCTCGTCGACATCGACGCGAAGTTCGGGTGTGGACACGAATTTCGGCACGTCGCTCAGCAGCCCGCTGACCGACTGGCCCGAGTCGGCCACGATCCGCAAGAGCCGCGCGGCGCCGTATAGCGCGTCATCGTGGCCATAAAATCCTTCCGCGAAGAACATGTGACCGCTCATCTCGCCTGCGACCGGGGCGTGCTCGGCCTTCATCTTCTCCTTGATCAGCGAGTGCCCGGTCTTCCACATGACCGGCACCCCGCCCGCCGCGCGGACGGCGTCGGAAAGCGCCTGCGAACACTTCACGTCGAACACGATCGACTGCCCGGCGCCGGTGCGTGCGAACACGTCGCGCGCGTACAGGATGAGGATGTGGTCGCCCCAGACGATCGCCCCGTGCTCGTCGACGAGTCCGATGCGGTCGGCGTCGCCGTCGAACGCGACGCCGAGGTCTGCCCCGTCGCGCGTCACGGCCGCGATCAGGTCCTGCACGTTCTCGACGACCGTCGGGTCGGGGTGGTGGTTCGGGAACGTGCCGTCGCTCTCGGCGAACAGGTGGGTCACCCGCGCGCCGAGTCGCTCGAGCAGTTGCGGTCCGACAACCGCGCCGGCACCGTTGCCGTAGTCGGCGACGACTTTCAGCGGTCGCGAGAGCGTCCCGACGCGCCGGACGATGTCGTCGACGTACCGATCGATCACCTGCGACGTGCGCACGCTGCCCTGCCCCGTCGGGAACTTGCCGGTGACGGCGAGCTCGTACAGGTGCTGGATGTCGTCCCCGTGGATCGAGGTCTTGCCGATGCACAGCTTGAACCCGTTGTACTGCGGCGGGTTGTGCGAGCCCGTGATCTGGATCCCGGCGACCACCGGCTCGTTGAACAGCGACCAGTAGAGCAGCGGCGTCGGCACGACACCCACGTCGACCACGTCCACGCCGCACGACGTGAGGCCGTCGACGAGTCCGTCCCGCAACCCGTTCCCACTCGGCCGGTTGTCGCGCCCGACCGCGACGGCACCGCGCACGCCGCGCTCGTCGAGCAGGGCGGCGAAGCCCTGGCCTAACGTGCGCGCCACCTCGGGGCTGAGGTCACGGCCGACGATGCCGCGGACGTCGTACTGTCGGAAGATCTGCTGGTTGAGGGCGGGAACGGCGGTCATGCGTTGCGTGTGGGAGGGACCGCCCGGGACGGACGCGGCGGCGAGGTGTGCGGGGAGGGTGCTCAGGGAACGACCGCGACAGTCGTGTCGCGCGGCGGGCGGGCGACGGATGGCGCGTTCACCACGCGCGAACCGGCCTGGCGCCCGGCCGGCCGGAGCGCCGCCGACTGCGCCGCGTCGACCGCGGGCGTCGGGTAGACGCCGAGCACGAGGAGAAGGATCGCGCATGCGCCGATCACGACCCGCGTCCAGGACGCGGTGGGGCCGATCGGCGGCGCGTTCTCGTCGCGGCCTCGCATGAACATCCGTGCGACGACGTTGAGATAGTACCCCGCCGAAATCACGCTCGCGACCACGAGCAGCACGGCGAGCCGTGACTGGGGCAACTGCGGGGCGATCGGCGCGAGCGCGGCCTGCAAGACGTACCACTTGGCGAAGAATCCCATACCGCCCGCAATCGGAAAGCCCAGCAGGGCGAGCATGAACACCGCCATCGCGACCGCGAGGTGAGGGCGAACGCGAAACAGGCCGTCCCAGCGTTCGAGCGCGTCGCCCGCTGGCGTGCCGCTTAAGGCCTGCACGACTGCGAACGCACCGACCGTCGCGAGCGTGTACGCCGCGAGATAGAACACGAGGGCGGAACTGCCGAGCGCGGAGTTGCTGACGATCGCGACGAGCAGGTATCCGGCGTGCGCGACGCTCGAGTACGCGAGCATGCGCTTGACGCCCCGCTGTGTGAGCGCGACGAGGTTGCCGCCGAACATCGTGAGCACGGCGATCCACCAGAGCGTCGCATGCCAGTGTTCGACCGCGCCGCCCATCCCCTCCACGAGGACGCGGGCGAAGGCCGCGAACGCCGCCGCCTTGACGCCCACCGCCATGAACGCGGTGTACGGCGTCGGCGCGCCCTCGTAGACGTCGGGCGTCCACATGTGGAACGGAACCGCCGCGACCTTGAATCCGAGCCCGACCATCACGGCCCCGATACCGAGCCAGAGCACGACGGGCGGCAGCGCGCCCGTCGAACCGGCGACGGCCCGCGCGATCGCGTCGACGTCGGTCGCGCCGGTCGCACCGTACACGAGCGCCACGCCGTACAGCAGGAAGGCCGTCGAGAACGCGCCGAGCAGGAAATACTTGAGCGCGGCCTCGGCCGAGCGTGCGCTGCGCCGGTTGATGCCGGCCAGGACGTAGACGGGGATCGACATCAGCTCGATGCCGAGAAACACGAGGATCAGGTCGCGCGCGCCCGCCAGGAGCAGCATCCCCGATACCGACAGCAGCATCAGCGCGAACGCCTCGGGTTGCGCCGCGCCCGGTCGGCGCGCGTCGTCGCCGGCCAGCAGCGCGCTGAGCGCCGCGCCGATGAGCACCACGGCGTCGATTCCCCACCGGAACCCGTCGGTCGCCACACCGGGCACGACACCGGCCGCGATGCTCTGTGTCGCGAGTGCGATCACCGCCGCGAGTGCGGTCGCGCAGACGCCGACGACACCCAGCGCGGCAGCCCGCGATGCGTCCACGTCGTCGTCGCGGCGCGCGGCGCTCCACAGGAGCAGCAGCAACGCGCCGACGCCGACGATGAGATCGGGGAGGAGCGCGGCGGTCGAGAAGCCGGTCAGCGAGCCGTTCACGGGGCGATCAGTCGGGGGCGAACGGGCGCGATCGCGGCCGTCAGGGGTTGCGGCATTCCGCCGCTCTGGACCTGGTCGACGATGCGACGCACGGGACCTTCCATGCGGCGCAGCACCGGCGCGGGCGCGACGCCCAGCCAGACGATGGCGAGCGTGAATGCGGCGAGCACGGTGAGCTCGCGCGCGTCGAGGTCGACGACGCGCGTCACGGGCGTCGACACGTCGGGCACGTCGGCCGTGGGATCGCGGCGGGCGCTGAAGAGCACGCGCTGCAACGCGCCGAGCAGGTAGACAGCGGCGAGGATCACGCCGATCGTCGCGATCAGCGTGGCTTGGGGGTAGGTCCGGAACGCACCGAGCAGCACGAGGAACTCGCCGACGAAGCCGTTCGTCCCTGGAAGCCCGAGCGCGCTGAGCGCGACGACGACCATCGCGACCGCGAACACCGGGAGCGTGCGCGCGAGCCCGCCGAAACGGTCGAGCGTCGACGTGCCCGTCCGGTCTTCGAGGATGCCGGCGAGCACGAACAGCGCGCCGAGCGAGATGCCGTGGCTGAGCATGACGAGCATCGCGCCCTGGATGCTCTCCGCCGTGAGCGCGAAGATGCCGAGGACGACGAACCCGAGGTGACTCACCGACGCGTACGACGCGAGTCGGCGCAGATCGGGCTGCACCGCGGCGACGAGCGCGCCGTAGAGAATGCCCGCGACCGCGATGCCGATGATCGTCGTGCGAAGCGTCGGGTCGATGGCCGCGCCGGGGAACAGCGGGAGCGCGAAGCGCAGCATCCCGTACGTTCCGACCTTGATGCCGAGCGCGACCGCGGCGCTGGTCGGTGCGCTCCGCTGTGCCGCGGGGAGCCAACTGTGCAGCGGGAAGTACGCGCTCTTGATCGCGAGCGCGGCGAAGAAGCCGAGGAACAGCCAGCGCTGCTGCGAGAATTTCATTGTGTCACGCACGGCCGCGATCGTCTGATCGATGTCGAACGTGTGCCGCCCGGCCGCGTTCCACAGTGCCACGATCGACGCCAGCATCAGCAGCGACCCGAGCGTCGCGACGATGAAGTACTGCAGACTCGCCGCGGTCCGCTCACCGGAGCCCGAGATCCCGATCATGAAGTACATCGGGATCAGCACGAGCTCCCAGCAGAGATAGAACAGCAGCAGGTCGCGCGACACGAACACGCCCATGATGCCGGTCGTGAGCGCGAGCAGCAGCGCGTAGTACGACGCCGGTCGCTCGCGCACGCTCCGCCACGAGCCGAGCACGGCGAGCGGCATGAGCAACGCCGTGAGCATCACCATGACGAGCGAGAGCCCGTCCACTCCGAGGCCGATGTGCGCGCCCCATTCCGGAATCCACGGCAGCTCGACGCGCGCCTGCCAGGTCGTCGCGGCCGGGTCGAAGTACGCCCACAGTCCGAGCGCGAGCACCGCCTCGCCAATCAGTACCGCGGCGCCGAGCACCCGCGGCGTACGGATCGTGTCGCCCGTGCGACGTCCGGCCGCACCTCCCGCCGCGTCACCGTCGTCCCCGTACGGCTGCGCCTCCGCGAAGAGCGCGATAAGCGCGGCCCCGATCAGGGGCCAGGTGAGCAGCGCGGGCAGCACCCACGTGCCGAAGCCGAGGTTCGTCAGGAAGGCGCGCATCATCCGAAGGCGACCACGCCGATGACGACGAGCGCGCCCACCGCGACGACCCACGCGTAGTTACCGACGCTCCCCGACTGCGCGCGAGAGCCGAGCCACCCCGCACCGCGGGCCGCGAGTGCCGACCCGCGGATGATCAGGCCGTCGATGATGCCCGCGTCCACGCCGCGCCAGAGCACGTTCCGCGCGAAGGTCATCAACGGGCGGGCGAGGCCGCGGTCGACGGCGTCGTCCACGTAGTACGCGTGCCGGAGCGCCCGCTCCACCCCGGACTCTGGCACGTCGTACGCGGACTTGGTGACGAGCCGCGCCGGCTTCAGCAGGACGACCGCGAGCGCGATGCCCGCGATCGCGACGGCGACGGCCGCGCCGATCAGCATCGCTTCGGGACTGGACGCCGCATGCCGCTCGGCGCCCGTCGCGCCGCTCGCCAGCGACGCCGACGCGGCGCCGACTACCGGGTCGAGCCACCGGTCGAGCGCGCCCACAGGCCCCGCGAAGCTGGCGATGGCCGGGATGTTCAGCCAGCCGCCCAAGACCGTCAACACGCCGAGCACCGCGAGCGGCGCGGTCATCACCCATGGCGCCTCGCGCAGATGCGGCCGTTCGGCGTCGCCGGTGCGGTTCGCACCGTGGAAGGTGTACAGCATCATGCGCGTCATGTAGACGGCCGTGATGAACGCGGTGACGAGCCCGATCGCGTACACGATGTAGAGCCACACCGATCCGCTCACACCGAGGAACGACACGCCCCGAAACGCGGCCGAATCCGACGCGCGCTCGAACACGGCGCCGAGAATCTGGTCCTTCGAGAAGAATCCAGCGAACGGCGGGACTCCGGCAATCGCCAGCGTGGCAGCCCACATCAGGACGAAGGTGATCGGCATCGCGCGGCGCAGCCCACCCATGTTGCGCATGTCCTGCGCGTCCTCGTCGTCGCGATGCGTCGCGTGATATGCCTCGTGCAGCGCGTAGATCACCGAGCCCGCGCCAAGGAAGAGCAGCGCCTTGAAGAAGGCGTGCGTCACGAGGTGGAAGACGGCGGCCGTGTACGCGCCCACGCCCGCGGCCATGAACATGTAGCCGAGCTGCGAGATCGTGGAGTACGCGAGCACCTTCTTGATGTCCCACTGCTTGAGCCCGACGGTGGCCGCGAACAGCGCCGTGAGCGCGCCGACGAGCGCCACCGCGAGCGAGGCCGCGGGCGCGAGTGCGAACAGCACGCCGCTTCGCGCGACGAGGTAGACCCCGGCCGTGACCATCGTCGCGGCGTGGATCAACGCCGAAACCGGCGTCGGGCCGGCCATCGCGTCGGGCAGCCAGATGTAGAGCGGAATCTGCGCGCTCTTGCCCGCGCAGCCGAGGAAGAGGAACAGGCAGACGAGCGTGGCGAGCGGGCTGCCCACGGCGAGCCCGGCGTACGAGCGGTTGAGCAGCGCGAAGTCCAGCGTGCCGAAATTCGCGAACAGGAGGAACATCGCGATGAGCAGGCCGAAGTCGCCGACGCGATTGACGACGAACGCCTTGCGTCCGGCTGTCGCGTTGGACGACTCCGCGAACCAGAACCCGATCAGCAGATACGACGCGAGCCCCACGCCTTCCCACCCGATGAACATCACGGGGTAGTTGGCGCCGAGCACCAGCACGAGCATGAACGCGACGAACAGATTCAGGTACGCGAAGTAGCGTGCGTACCCCGGGTCGCGCCGCATGTAGCCGATGCTGAAGACGTGGATCAGCGTGCCGACGCCCGTGATCACGAGGACCATGAGCATCGAGAGCTGGTCGAGCTGGAACGCCCAGTCCACGCGCAGGTCGCCGGCGGGCATCCACTCCGCGTAGCGCGCCACGTACGGCCCGGCGGCGACGAGCGTCGCGCGCGGCACCGCGAGCATGGAGGCGAACACCGTCGCGGCGAGCGCGAACGCGAGCCCGATGGCCGTCGGCCCGATGAGGCTGACGAGCCCGGCGTACGGCGGCGGTGCGTCGCGCGGCGGCCCGCCGTGGATGTCGTCGGTACCGCCAGCGCCCTCGGGTGCCGCGGCGCCATGCGTGCGCGCGGCCGGCAGCAACGACAGCGCACCGTTGGCGAGGAAGCCGAGCAGCGGCAGCAGCGGGAGCAGCCAGATCAGCTCGGCGGGACCGCCAGCGAGCGGGTGGGTCGAGACGGCGCCCATCAGCCGCGCAGGAGGTTGATGTTGCGAAGGTCCACGGTCCCGAAGTGGCGGAAGACGGCGATGACGATGGCGAGGCCGACCGCCGCTTCGGCCGCCGCCACGGTCATCACGAACACAACGAACGCCTGGCCCAGCGTCCCGCCGTGCAGGCGCGATAGGGCAACGAAGGTGAGGTTCACCGCGTTGAGCATGAGCTCGACGCACATGAACAGCACGAGCGCGTTTCGTCGGGTGAGCACGCCCACCACGCCGATCACGAACAGCGCGGCGGCGATGAGCAACGCCTGAGCGATCACGCGTCCCTCCGCGGCTTGGCGAGCACCACCGCGCCGACGACGGAGGCGAGGAGCAGCAGGCTCGTGACCTCGAACGCGACGAGGTGCTGCGTGAAGAGTTCGCCGGCGACGGGTGCGATCACGTTCTCGTCGCCGTTGACCACCGCCGTCGTGCCGCTCGCGATGCCGAGCCCGAGGTCGGGCGGCAACTTGCCGAGCGCGACGACGAGGAACTCGGCGAGGAGCGCGAGGCCGACGAGGAGGCCGGCGATCCGCGTCCCGTTCGCCCGAAATTCCGTCGCCGCGTCCGCCTGCCCGAGGTTGAGCAGCATGACGACGAACAGGAACACGACCATGATCGCGCCCGCGTAGACGAGCACCTGCACCGCCCCGACGAACTGCGCGTCCATGAGGATGTAGAGCGCGGCGAGCGAGAACATCGTGCTCACGAGCCAGAGCGCCGCGGCGACCGGACTCTTGCGCGTGACGAACAGCAGCGCCGACGCGACCGCGGTGAGGCCGAAGAGGTAGAAGAAGAATTGCTCGAAGCCGGTCATCGCGGGCGCAGTTGAACGGTCGTCACTCGCCGCGCGGATCGGCGGGATCCCAGAGCTCGCTCACCGGATGCGTCTGCGCGATGAGGCGCTCCAGATCGTAGACGAAGCCTTCGCGGCTGTACTCCGAGTTCTCGTAATGCCGGCCGACGTGGATCGCTTCTTCCGGGCACACCTCCTGGCAGTACCCGCAGAAGATGCAGCGGAACTCGTCGATCTCGAAGACGAGCGGGTAACGGTTGCCGTCCTCGTCTTCACCCGGGACGAGCTTAATGCAGTTGGCCGGGCAGACCGTCGGACATAGGCCGCACGCCACGCACTTGGCCTTCCCGGTCTCGGTGGTCAGCATGCGGTGCGTGCCGCGCCACCGGCGGGAGAGCGTTTCCTTCTGTTCCGGATACTGCGTCGTGACCTTATGCGGGTTGAGCAGGTGGCGCATGGTGTTCGCCATGCCCGTGAGCGTCGCGCGCACGTAGCTCACCTGTTCGACCGGGCGGTCGAGAACCTTGACGGAGATTGCCATGTCGGATGACCGTCGTTAGACGGTCGGTACGGACGAAGGGTCGCGGAACGCGGGGTCGCGCATGGCGGCCACGCGGGCGCGGGCGAGGCCGCGCAGGCGCTCGATCTCGCGGGTGCGCGTGCGGGCACTCGCCGGGGAGATCAGCCGGCCGCGATCGACGACGACGAACAGCACCGCAACGAGCAGCAGGTTCATCACGAACAGCGACGCGGTGAACGGGAGCGTCCCCTGCCGGATCCCGACCACGTCGAGCGCGAGCACCGCCGCGGCGACGACCACGACGTACCCGAGCGCGACCGGCAGCATGAACTTCCAGCCGAGCGCCATGAGCTGATCATAGCGGAAGCGCGGCAGCGTCCAGCGGATCCAGATGTAGAGGAACAGGAAGAACAGGACCTTCGCCGCGAAGAACGCGAACGTCACCACGGTCTTCAGCAGCGTCCACGGGGGAACGTTGTCCCACGTCGTGAACGGGATGTCCCACCCGCCGAGGAACATGGTCGTGACGAACGCGCTCGCCGTGATCATGTTCGAGTACTCGGCGAGGAAGAACATCGCGAACTTCATCCCGCTGTACTCGGTGTGGTACCCGGCCACGAGCTCCGACTCCGCCTCGGGGAGGTCGAACGGCAAGCGGTTGGTCTCCGCGAACGCGCTAACGAGGAACGTGAAGAACGCGACCGAGAGCAGCACGATGTTCCACGAGAATCCGCCGCGCGCCTGCTGCGCGATGATCTGGTTGAACGTGACGTTGCCCGCGAGCAGGAGAACCGGGATGGTCGAGAGGCCCATCGCGAGCTCGTAGCTGACGAGCTGTGCGCTCGACCGGAGTCCGCCCAGAAGCGCGTACTTGTTGTTCGAGCTCCAGCCCGCGAGCGTGAGGCCGTACACGCCCAACGACGTGATCGCGAGGATGTACAGGTACCCGATCGGCAGGTCGGCGACCTGCATCGGGACGAGGCCCTGCCAACCGGCGGGGAGGAACGCAAGCGTCACCGGCAGCGGCGACGCCAGCGGGATCACGGCGAGCGTCAGGAGCGCGGGTATGAACGAAAGCGCCGGCGCGATGAGGAACAGCGCGCGGTTCGCGGCCGCAGGCTCGGCCGCCTCCTTCATGAAGTTCTTGAGGCCGTCGGCCATCGGCTGCAGCAGCCCGCCCGGCCCGACGCGGTTGGGACCGTGCCGGTCCTGGATCCATGCCGCGATGCGCCGTTCGGCCAGCGTGAGCAGCGCGACGAGCGTGAGCGCGCCGACCACGACCGCGAGGATCTTGACGAGCGCGTACACCACGAACGCGACCGGACTCGCCGGCTCGGCGAGCGTCACCGTCGCGGTCTGGAACAACGGCAGGAACGGCACGGTCACGGCGCGGCCTCCGCCATCGCGGCCGGCTCCGCGGAGGCCTGGTCGACGATCGGCAGCCCGCGCATGCCTAACGCATCGTAGGAGAGCCCGGCGAACGCGGCGTGAGAGCCCGCGAGCGCGGCGAACACGTCGGCGGGAGCCCAGTACCCCGCGCCGTCGCCCATCGCCGCGAGCACGTCGCCGAGCACGGCCCAACTCGGCCGCGCGAGGGCCGGCGCGGACTTCGCCTGTTGGAACCGCTGCACGCGGCCCCGCACGTTCGTGAACGTTCCGTCCTCCTCACTCATGTTGCCGATCGGCAGCACGACGTCCGCCGAGGCGGCCCAGGCGGGCACCGTCGTCCCGATCACGATCGTGCGCAGTCCGTTGGGGGCGGTCACGCGCTCGCCCGCGAGCTCCTCGTCGGCGATGACGAGCACGTCGCCCGCGCGCAGCCCCGACAGCGCGTCGCGCGCCGCGACGCGGCGGAAGCCGAGCAGTTCGGCGCCGCGCACGTTGGCGGCGCGGTCGGCGCGGAGCGCGAGATCGGGCACGCCCGGGAGCGGAGCTTCCTCGCCGGTGCGCACCGTGTAGACCCCGACGCCGCCCGTCCGCTCGACGATCCGGGCGAGCAGCGAGAGCGCCTCGTTGGACAGCATCGGGGATGCGAGCACGTACGCCCGCCCGCCGCCGAGCAGCGATCCCGCGGTGCGGACCGCGTCGTCCCAATCGGCCGGCTCGAGGTCGCGCCCGCGCGGTCCCGGCGCCGACCCACCCGCGCGCACGTAGGGCACTTCCGCGCGATCGCGGCGGTTGAGCCACCGGTAGTTGAGGCGGCCCGGGTCGCACATGTAGAACTGGTTGACGTCGGGATTGCCGCGCGGGCGTAGCTGCACAACCACGTCGTCCCGCGTCTCGACGACCATGTTGCACCCCTGCGAGCAGTTGGGGCACACCGACGCGGTGCGGTCCAGCTCCCACGCGCGCGCCTTGTTGTGGAAGTCCTTCGAGATCAGCGCGCCGACCGGGCACAGCTCGATCACGTTCCCAGCCCACGCGTGATCCCCGAGGTCGTGCTCGGGGTGTATGCCGATCACCGCGCGGTCACCGCGCTCGCTGACGTTGAGCACCGGCTGCTCGGCCACCCTGTCCATGAAGCGGACGCAGCGCGTGCACAGGATGCAGCGGTTGGTCACGTACAGCACGTCCCCGCCGAAGTCCTCGGCCGGGTTGAACCGCTTCGGCTCCAGGTAGCGCGATTCGGCGCGCCCTTCCTGGAACGTGTAGTCCTGCAGCTCGCACTGTCCCGCCTGATCGCAGATCGGGCAGTCGAGCGGATGATTGATGAGCAGGAACTCGAGCACACTCTTGCGCGCTTCACGCGCCTTTTCCGAGTGCACGTGGACCACCTGCCCCTCGCCGACGGCGGTCGCGCACGCGGGCGCGAGCTTCGGGAACTTCTCGACCTCGACGAGGCACATCCGGCACACGCCCGCTACCGGCAGCCCCGGGTGGTAGCAGTAGTGCGGAATCAGCACCCCGGCGGCCTTTCCGGCCTCCAGGATGCTCGTGCCGTCGGGCACCGTGACCGGGCGCCCTTCGATCGTCAGGGTGACCAACTTCACCGGCTTCGCATCAGACATCGCGCATCGTCTCCGTCACGTCCCCATCGAGGCCGCGACGCGCGCGGCCATGCTCGACCCGCCCCTGGCCGCCCGCTGCGACGCCTGCTGCGCGTCCGCGAAGCTGACCACGTTGGGGCTCGCCTTCAGCTTCGCCTCGAACTCGTGCCGGAACTTCTTGAGCCCCGACACCACGGGCGTCGCGCAGGAGTCGCTCAGCACGCAGATCGTCTTGCCCGTCATCCCGTCCGCGATCGCGAGCAGCGTGTCGAGGTCCTGCGCCGTCCCGTTGCCGTCGCGGATGCGCTCGAGGATCTTCGTCGTCCAGGCGGTGCCCTCGCGGCACTGCGAGCACTGCGCGCAACTCTCGTGCGCGTAGAAGCGCGCCAATCTCGCGATCTGGCGCACCATGTCCTGCCGATCGTCCATCACGATCACGCCGCCCGAGCCTAACATCGAGCCGGCCGCGACCATCCCCTCGTAGTCCATCACGGCCGTCCGGCACTCGTCGGGCGTGAGGATCGGCACCGACGACCCGCCCGGGATCACGGCCTTGATCTCGCGCCCGCCCGCCGCGCCCCCGCACACGTCCCACAGGAACTCCCCGAACGGGAAGCCCATCGCCATCTCGTAGTTACCCGGTCGCGCGACGTTGCCGCAGACGGAGAACAGCTTCGTGCCCGTGCTCTTCGGGTTGTCGGGCCGTCCGTACTGCTTGTACCAATCGGCCCCGTTGACCACGATGTGCGTAGCGGCGACGAGCGACTCGACGTTGTTGATGGTCGTCGGCTGCGCGAACAGCCCGGCGACGGCCGGAAAGGGCGGCTTGATGCGCGGGTTGCCGCGGCGCCCTTCCAGCGAGTTCATCAGGGCGGTCTCCTCGCCGCAGATGTACGCGCCGGCGCCGCGGTGCACGTGCACGTGCACACTCCTGCCGGTGCCCATCGCGTTGTCGCCCAGGATGCCGGCGCCGTACGCATCCCGCACGGCCTGTTCGAGCTGCGCGATCGGTTCGGTGTACTCGCCGCGCACGTAGATGTAGCCCACCGTCGCGTAGATCGCGTGCGCGGCCATCGCCACGCCCTCGACGAGCGCGTGCGGCGTCCAGCGCATGATCTCTCGGTCCTTGAACGTGCCGGGCTCGCTCTCGTCGGCGTTGCAGCACAGGTAGTGCTGCTTCCCGTCAGGCTTCATGAAGCTCCACTTCACGCCGGTCGGGAAGCCCGCGCCGCCGCGGCCGCGGAGGCCGCTGTCCTTCACGACGTTCTGCACCTCGACCGGGTCCATGCGGAGTGCCTTCTCGAGCGCGACGTACCCGCCACGCGCGCGCCAGCCCGCCAGCGTCCGCGCCTCCGCGTCGCCGAAGTACTTCGAGAGGACCTGCGTCTCGCGCGGGTGCGGCGCGTTTGGGTAGCCCATGGTGCGTGTGCCTAACGGAAGCTAGCGGAGGGCCGCGAGGACCTCGGGGACGCGCTCGGGCGTCACCGACTCGACGTACGTGTCGTTGATCTGCACCGGCGTCGGAAAGCCGCACGCGCCGAGGCACTCGACCTCGATCACCGTGTAGCGGCCGTCGGGCGACGTGACGCCGAGTTCGCCACACCCCGTGTGCGTCAGGAACGCGTCGACTACGTCCTCTGCGCCGCACACGTTGCACGGCGTCGTCGTGCACACCTGGATGAAGTGCGCCCCGACCGGGTGTTGATGGTACATCGTGTAGAACGTCACGACGCCCTTCACGTACGCGGGCGTGAGGTCGAGCACCGCGGACACCTCGGCCATCGCCTCGTCGCTCACCCAGCCGCGCGCGCGCTGCACCATCCAGAGCGCCGGGAGCAGCGCCGCCATTTTGGTCGGGTAGCGCGTGAGGAGCGTGTCGAGCTCGGCGCGCTCGGCGGTGCCAGGCGTGAACACCGGCGCGTACGGCGCGTGCCCGTGCTCGTTGCCGTGCCGCAGCAGCGCCTCGCTCGGGGCCGCCATCGGCGTCATCGGGCCGTGGCTCACCGGTCGATCTCTCCCATGACGATGTCGATGCTGGCGTTCACGACGATCACATCCGACAGGAGGTGCCCCTCGACCATCTTCGGGATCGCCGACAGGTTGACGAACGACGGCGGGCGGATGCGCCAGCGCACCGGCTTGGACGTGCCGTCCGACACCATGTAGTAGCCCTTCTCGCCCTTCGGACTCTCGACGGCGACGTAGCATTCGCCGACCGGCGGGCGCGGCCCCTCCATCACGAGCTTGAAGTGATGGATCATGCTCTCCATCTCGCTCTGCGCCTTGTGCTTGGGCGGCAGGATGACACGCGGATCGTCGACGTTCACCGGTCCCTCGGGCAACCGCTCGAGCGCCTGCGTGAGGATGTGCACGCTCTGACGCATCTCCTCCATGCGCACGAGATACCGGTCGTACACGTCGCCGTTGGTCCCGACCGGAACGTCGAAGTCGTACGTCTCGTAGCCGAGGTACGGGAAGTCCTTGCGCACGTCGTACGCGACGCCCGAGGCGCGAAGGAGCGGCCCCGTGAGCCCGTAGTTCAGCGCTTCCTCCTGGTTCATCACGCCGAGGCCGATCGTCCGCCCGACCCAGATCGCGTTCCGCGTGAGCATGCGGTCGGTCTCGTCGAGCGTCTTCGGCAGCCGCTCCGTGAGCTGCCGCAGGCCGTCGAGCCACCCGTTGTCGGGCAGGTCCGCCGCCATGCCGCCGACGCGCGTGAGCGACGTGGTGAGCCGCGCGCCGCACCACTGCTCGAGCAGGTCGTAGATGGCCTCACGCTCCTGGAACGTCCAGAGGAAGGGCGTGAACGCGCCGATGTCGACCGCCGTCGTCCCGAGCCAGACGAGGTGTGACATGATGCGCGACAGCTCCATCGCGATCACGCGCAGCACGGTGCAGCGCGGCGTGATCTCGATCCCGAACAGCCGCTCCGCGCCCAGCGCGAACGCGACGTTGTTCCCCGGCGAATTGAGGTAATCCTCGCGATCCGTCCAGGGGATGATCTGGTTGTACTGGCGGTACTCGCCGATCTTCTCGAAGCCGCAGTGCAGGTAGCCGATGTGCGGCACGCAGCGGACCACCGTCTCGCCATCGAGTTCGAGCACGAGCCGGAGCACTCCGTGCGTGGCCGGGTGCTGCGGACCGATGTTGATGAGCATATGCTCGCCCTCGAGCTCGGGCGCGGCGGCCGAGCCGTCGGCGAGCGCGTCGGGGAGCGAGACCGCGCGCGCGTGCCCGTCGACGGCGAGCGGGATGCGCTGCGGGCGGCCGTCCGGCCCGACGCCGTTGGTCGCGAGCGCGACTTCGAGTGTACGCGTGGTGGTCGCCATCTCAGTCCGTCACATCTCCGTCGATTCGGCCGGGCCGCCCTTCTTGCCGGCGCCGAGCCGCTGCCGCATGTCGGCGGGCAGCTGCGCGTACGCCTCGGCCACGGTCAACTCTTCCATCGAGTAGTTCGCTTCCGGCTCGGTCGTGAGCGCCTGCCGCAACTGCTCGGAGCGGCTGAACCGGCCGCGCAGCGGGAAGTCCTTCCGCAGCGGATGCCCCTCGCGGTACGAGTCCCACGTGAGGATGCGCCGCAGGTCCGGGTGCCCGTCGAAGCGGATCCCGAACAGGTCGTAGCACTCCCGCTCGAGCCAGTCCGCGCTCTTGAACACGGGCCACACGCTCGACACCGAGAGCGGGGCGCCCTTCTCCAGCTCCGCCTTCAGTCGGATGAAGCGGCGGAACGGCAGGGACCGGAGGTGCCACACGACCTCGAGCGGCTGCTCGGCGTCGCGGTACTCGACCGCGGTCAGGTCGATCAGCATGTCGTAGCGCTGCGCGTCGTCGTCGTGCAGCCAGCGCACGACGTCGAGCACGCGCGCGCCGTCGATCTGGACGGTGGTCTCTCCCCAAACGACGTCGACGCGGCGCACGACGTCGCCGAACCGGGCCCGGAGCGCGGCCGCAGTCGGGTTCGGCTCGCCGCCCCGGTGCGGCACGGCGACCGGCGTGGTCGGCCCCGGGCTGCCGTTCGGGAGCGCCGAGCCGACGGTGTACGGGCGGAAGGTGACGGCCATGTCTAACGCGTCGCGATGCGAGTCGGGATCCGGCGCGCTCAGACGCTGGAGCGCGTCTGGTGCACCGAGTTCCCGAAGTTCTGCGCGATCTCGTCGATCGCCGAGGGCGGGATGTAGAGCTGGCTCGACGGGTCGGGGTCGATCTCGACGTGGCGCGCGCCGTCGCGCAAACGCTCGTTCTTCACCTTGTCCTGCAGGAGCATGATGCCGTACATCAGCGACTCGGGCCGCGGCGGGCACCCCGGAACGTAGACGTCGACCGGGATGATCGTGTCGATCCCCTGCACGACGGCGTAGTTGTCGAACATGCCGCCGGTCGAGGCGCACGCGCCCATCGAGATCACCCATTTCGGGTTGGGCATCTGCTGGTAGATGCGGCGGATCACCGGCGCGAGCTTGTACGGGACGCGCCCCGCGCAGAGCAGGACGTCCGCCTGGCGCGGCGAATAGCTCAGCCGCTCCATACCGAATCGCGCGAGGTCGAAGCGGCTCGCGGCCGTCGCCATGAACTCGATCGCGCAGCACGCGGTGCCGAACGGCATCGGCCACAGCGAGTTCGACCGCGCCCAGTTCACGAGGAAATCCAGCCGCGTCGTGACCCACGAATCGGGCGACGCATCCGCCACGCCGCGCGTCCTCACGCCGGCTTCCGGCTTGGTGATCAGTCCCACTGGAGCGCTCCCTTCCGCCAAACGTAAACGAGGCCGACGACGAGGATCGCCATGAAAACGAGCATCTCGCCGAGGCCGAAGAACGACGCCTGCCCCGCCGGGCAGCCCGCGGCCACCAGCGGCACCGAACACGACAGCTGCCGGTAAAACGCGCCCCACGGGACGAGGAAGACCGTCTCGATGTCGAAGACGATGAACAGCATCGCCACGAGGTAGAACTTGACGCTGAACCGTTCGCGCGCGTCGCCGAGTGGGGCGATCCCCGACTCGTACGCCTGCTGCTTGACCGCGTTGCGCTGCGGTTTGACGGTGATCGCGCTGAGCAGGATGAACGTCGCGGCCATGGCGGTCACGACGCCGATCAGCAGCAGAATGGGCAGGTACGCGCGCGTCACGGCTGAGGCTGTTCCGAAGGCGATGCTGGGCTCGTGAAAAGATTCACAAACACGTCGTAAGGTAGTCGAAACGTGCCCCCCCTGCTACCCGAACGAGCGCATCGCACGAGGGCGCATGCGGCGGTGGTTGCATGCACGCGGCGCGCCTATGTTCCCGCGCCACGCCGTTGCCGCGTCGCGCCGACACGAACCAGCCGTGGCCGCCTACCCCGCCCCCTGCACCGCCGCACATGACCATTCAGTCCGACCGCTGGATCACCCGCATGGCCCGCGAGCACGGCATGATCGAGCCGTTCGAGGACCGTCAGGTGCGATCGGGGGTCATCTCGTACGGCGTGAGCTCGTACGGGTACGACATGCGCGTCGCGCGCGAGTTCCGCATCTTCACGAACGTGCTGAACTCCATCGTCGACCCGAAGGCGTTCGACCCGAAATCGTTCGTGGAGTTCGAAGGCGACGTCTGCATCGTGCCGCCCAACTCGTTCGCACTCGCGCGCTCGATCGAGTACTTCCGCATCCCGCGCGACGTCGTCACGATCTGCGTCGGCAAGAGCACCTACGCCAGGTGCGGGATCATCACCAACGTGACGCCGTTCGAGCCCGAGTGGGAAGGGTTCGTCACGCTCGAAATCTCAAACACGACACCGCTCCCGGCGAAGATCTACGCCAACGAGGGGATCGCGCAGGTGCTGTTCTTCAAGGGCGAGGAACCGCCCGAGGTCTCGTACCGTGACAAGGCCGGGAAGTACCAGGGGCAGGTCGGCGTGACGCTCCCCAAGCTGTAGCGCTAACGGAAGATCCCGAACGCGTACACCAAGCCGGCCAAGACGGCGAGCACGATGATGACGAGCGCGACCGGACTCAGGCCGCCGCCGGAGCCCACGCGAGCGACGACCGGCCCCTTGTCGCCCTTCTTGAGGTCGCCCTGGCCCACCGGCGCGTACTCCTGCCGCCCGTCCGGTTCGGTACCGTGCCCGACGCCCCACGTCGTCTTCTGCACCGCGTCGGCGCCGCCGAGCGCCGTCTCGGAGTCGGTGTACGGGCGATCGTCGGGGGGCCGCTCGGTCGACTGCTGACTGCTCCCGGCGCTCGCGCCCGCGGTGCCGGCGAGATTCGACGTCGCGACGTTCGCGCGCGGACCGGTCTCCAACACCTCGCGGTCGGCGGTGTCGTGGGGCGCCTCGCCCCGGACCGTGCCGGCGTCGTTTGCGACGGCGCGGGCTTCCTGGATGTTCAGTTGCGGCCCGCCGCGCAGAAGGCTCGCTTCGCCCGGGGTAATGTCGTCGGCCATTCTGGTCTGCTCCGCTAATGTGACGCGTCCACCGGCCGTGGAGGCAGCAAACGGGCCAGCGCCGAAGGTGGTCGGCGCTGGCCCGTCCGGTCGGCCGACTCAGGCCGTGATCAGCCCGCGTACTCGGCGGCAGACTCCTGCTTGGCCGAAAGCGACGCGCGGATGTAGTCGCGGTCCATCCGGCTGATCACGTCGATCGAGATCAGCTTCGGGCAGGCCTCCTGACACTCGCCGTACCACGTGCAGTGGCCGAAGCCCTCGAGGTCCATCTGTTCGACCATCTCGACGACGCGGCGGAACCGCTCCGGCTGGCCCTGCGGCAGCAGACCCAGGTGGCTCACCTTGGCCCCCGTGAACAGCGACGCCGACGCGTTGGGGCACGCGGCCACGCACGCGCCGCATCCGATGCATGCGGCGGCGTCCATCGCGGCGTCCGCGTCGGGCTTCGGGATCAGGATCTCGTTCGCGTCGCGGGCGCCGCCCGTGTTCGCCGAGATGTAGCCGCCCGCCTGGATGATCCGGTCGAACGCCCCGCGGTCGACGACGAGATCCTTGACGATCGGGAACGCGCGCGCGCGCCACGGCTCGACGACGATCTCGTCGCCGTCCTTGAACGAACGCATGTGCAGCTGACAGACGGCGACGCCCTTGAGCGGGCCGTGCGCGGCGCCGTTCACCATCATCCCGCACGAGCCGCAGATCCCCTCGCGGCAATCGTGTTGGAAGGCGACCGGCTCCTCGTTGCGCTCGACGAGCGTCTCGTTGAGCGTGTCGAACATCTCGAGGAACGACATGTCCGGCGTGATGCCGGGCACCTCGTAGGTGACGAGCTTGCCGGCGGCGGTGGGCGATGCCTGGCGCCAGACGTGGAGCGTGATCTTCACGGGTGCTGCCTCACTTGTACGAACGGGTGGCGAGCTTGACGTTCTCGTACACGAGCGGCTCGCGGTGGAGGCGCGGCGTTCCGTTCTCGCCGCCGTTCTCCCACGCCGCGACGTACGCGAAGTGTTCGTCGTCGCGCAGCGCCTCGCCGTCGCCCGTCTGGTACTCCTCGCGGAAGTGCCCGCCGCAACTCTCTTCGCGGTGCAGCGCGTCGCGGCACATGAGCTCACCGAGTTCGAGGAAGTCGGCGACGCGGGCCGCGATCTCGAGTTGCTGCGCGAGGCCGCCCGTCTCGCCGATGACGTTCACGTTTTCCCAGAACTCCTCGCGGAGCGCCGGGATCCGCTCGATGGCCTCCGTGAGCCCGCTGCGGTTGCGGGCCATGCCACACTTATCCCACATGATGTGGCCCAGCTCCCGGTGGAACGACGTGGGCGTGCGCCGGCCCTTGATCGACAGCAGCTTGTGGACGCGCTGCCGCACCGCCTCCTCGGTGGCGCGGAACTCGGGGGCGCTGGTATCGACGGGCGCGGGCTTCACGCCGGCGAGGTAGTCGCCGAGAGTGTAAGGCACCACGAAGTACCCGTCGGCGAGTCCTTGCATCAGGGCCGACGCGCCGAGCCGGTTGGCGCCGTGATCCGAGAAGTTCGCCTCCCCGAGCGCGAACAGTCCCGGGATGTTGGTCATGAGGTTGTAGTCGACCCACAGCCCGCCCATCGTGTAATGGACGGCCGGGAAGATCCGCATCGGCTGCTTGTACGGGTCCTCGTCGGTGATGCGGTCGTACATCTCGAAGAGGTTGCCGTACCGTTCCTGGATGGTCTTCCGGCCGAGTCGCTGGATCGCGTCGCCGAAGTCGAGGTAAACGCCGAGTCCGGTGTCGCCAACGCCCCGCCCCTCGTCGCACACGGCCTTGGCGGCGCGGCTCGCGATGTCGCGCGGCGCGAGGTTGCCGAAGCTCGGGTAGCGGCGCTCGAGGAAGTAGTCGCGCTCGGCTTCGGGGATCTGCGCCGGCGGGCGCTTGTCGCCCTTCTTGAGTGGCACCCACACGCGCCCGTCGTTGCGGAGCGACTCCGACATGAGCGTCAACTTCGACTGGTGCTCGCCGCTGACGGGGATGCACGTCGGGTGGATCTGCGTGTAGCACGGGTTGGCGAAGAGCGCGCCGCGCTTGTGCGCGCGCCAGATCGCGGTCGCGTTCGAGTTCTTCGCGTTGGTCGACAGGTAGAAGACGTTGCCGTACCCGCCGCTGCAGAGCAGCACGGCGTGCGCGGCGTGCGTCGTCAGCTCGCCCGAGCGCAGGTCGCGCACGACGATGCCGCGCGCGACGCCGTCGACGACGACGACGTCGAGCATCTCGTGCTGCGTGTACATCGTCACGCCGCCGCGGGCGATCTCCTTCTCGAGCTGCTGGTACGCGCCTAACAGCAGCTGCTGGCCGGTCTGGCCGCGCGCGTAGAAGGTGCGGCTCACCTGCGCGCCGCCGAACGAGCGGTTCGCGAGCAGGCCGCCGTACTCGCGCGCGAAGGGGACGCCCTGTGCCGTCGACTGGTCGATGATGTTCACCGACACCTCGGCCAGGCGGTAGACGTTCCCCTCGCGGGCGCGGAAGTCCCCGCCCTTGATGGTGTCGTAGAACAGGCGCTGGACGGAGTCGCCGTCGTTCTGGTAGTTCTTCGCCGCGTTTATCCCGCCCTGCGCCGCGATGGAGTGCGCGCGGCGGGGCGAGTCATGATAGACGAAGCACTTGACGTTGTAGCCGAGCTCCGACAGCGTGGCCGCCGCGCTCGCGCCGGCGAGCCCGGCGCCGACGACGATCACGTCGTACTTGCGCTTGTTGGCGGGGTTGACGAGCCGGATGTTGGACTTGTGGCGCGACCACTTCTCGGCGAGCGGGCCCGCCGGGATCTTGGAGTCGAGCGTGACGGTCCCGGCCGCGGCCGGTTCGATCAGGGTTGCCATCGTCGGATGCCTGTGGTCCCTAGCGCGTGATGCCGAACTAACCGCAGCGGTGCTGCTAGCGCGCCGCTGCGCCGGCCGAGTCGGCGGGGTGCGGCGCGTGCGCCGACGAGTTGGGCGCGCCGGCCTCGCCGGCCGGCACCCCCGCGGTGATCGAGTCGGCGCGCGGCCGCACGACCCCGAACAGCACGCCGAGCGGCACCGCGATGAAGCCGAGCGCCACGACGGCCGCGACCACGGTGGCCACGTTGCGCGAGGTCGGCCGCGGCTTCGGGCGGCTCAGGCCTAACGTGCGCACCGAGCTCCACGCGCCGTGATAGAGGTGCAGGGCGAGGAAGAACATCGCCACGACGTACAGGGCGACCACCCAGGGGTGGCTGAAGCCCTTCACCACGTTCCCGTAGACGTCGGTCTCGCTGTAGTTCGGGAAGATCGCGCGTGCCGTGAAGTGCAGGATGTGGAACACGAGCCAGACGAGGAGGTACGCCCCGCCCCACCGGATGCTGCGTGAGGCGAACGTCGACACCTGCGGCTCCCACTTCTTGTACCCGTACGCCGCGGGCCGAGCGGCCTGCTTCTGCCGCGTCAGCTGCACCGCGGCGACCACGTGGGCGACCACCGCGCTGATCAGCACGAGCCGCACGATCCAGAGGGCGTTCCCCATGGTACCGTGCAGGAAGTGCGCGTAGCCGTTGATCTTGTCCGGCCCCTCGAACATCTGAAGGTTGCCGGCCATGTGGCCGATCACGAACCCGACGCCGATCAGGCCGGTGACGGCCATGACGACCTTCTTCCCAAGTTGCGACTGCCAGAAATTGCGGACCAGCTGCATCGATCAGGTCGGGTGAACGTTCAAAGCTTGACGGAGGCCATCGGCTCGCGCACGGCCTGCGCGCTCCGTTCGAGCGCCGCGCGCTCGTCCGCCGTCAGCTGGACCTCGATCACCTGCTGCAATCCGCCCTTGCCGAGCTTGCAGGGAACGCCGAGGAAGAGGTCCGACATGCCGTACTCGCCCTGCAGCCAAGCGGCGCACGGGAGGATGCGGCGCTGGTCCTGCACGATCGCCTCGACCATCTGCACCGCGCCGCTCGACGGCGCGTAGTACGCGGACCCCGTCTTGAGGTGCTTCACGATCTCCGCCCCGCCGTTGCGGGTGCGGTCGACGATCGCGTCGAGCTTGTCCTGCGCGAGCAACTGCGTGACCGGGATTCCGCTCACCGACGTGTAGCTGATGAGCGGCACCATCGTGTCGCCGTGCCCGCCGAGCACCATCGCCTGGATGTCGCGCACGCTCACGTCCATCGCCTCGGCGAGGAACGCGCGATAGCGCGCCGTGTCGAGCACGCCGGCCATCCCGATCACGCGTTCACGCGGGAAGCCCGTCGCCTGCTTCGCGACGTAGCACATCACGTCGAGCGGGTTGGATACGACGATGACGATCGCGTCGGGCGAGGTCGCAGCGATCTGCTCGCCGACCGACTTCACGATCCCGGCGTTCGTGTTGAGGAGGTCGTCGCGCGACATGCCGGGCTTTCGCGCGATGCCCGCGGTGATGACGACGACGTCCGAGCCGGCGGTCTCTTCGTAACCGTTGGTCCCGATGACGCGGGTGTCGAAGCCTTCGACGGGCGCGCTCTGGTACTGGTCGAGGCCCTTCCCCTGCGGGATGCCCTCGGCCACGTCGACCATCACGACCGTGCGGGCGAGTTCCTTTTCTGCAATGCGTTGCGCGGTCGTGGCGCCGACGTTTCCGGCGCCCACGACCGTGATCTTGTTGACCATGTCAGGCGAGGCGTGTGAGGGTGCGCGGCCAGCTTCGCCAAGCTATCGGCCGTGCTGGGGGGCAGCAACGGACGCCGCACGGCCACACACGACGAACGGCCCCGGAGTGCGGGGCCGTTCCCTTCATCGCACATCTTCGCGCATCGCCTCGTGCGAACGTGCAGCTCAGCCGTACGGTCGCGCGATCCCGTCGACGCGCATCGCTCGTATTACGCGATCGAGCGGGCTCGGGTGGACGGCGTCGACGCGTGCGTCAGTCCACCGTTTCGGTCTCGTGCTCCATCTCGTGTTCGATCACGGACACGTCGACGCCAGCGACGAGTGCGCGCAGTTCCTTGGACGGCTTGAAAACCGGCACCGGCCGGGCGGACACCTCGACTGGCGAGCCGGTCCGAGGATTTCGCGCCATTCGCGTCTTACGCTGACGGATCTTGAACGTGCCGAAGCCGCGGACCTCGATGTTGCGCTGCTCGTGGAGCGCGTCCTTGATCGCGTCGAGGAACGTGTCGACCACGCGCGCACAGTCCTTCTTCGAGATCGTCGGGCCCGCGGTACGGGCCATCGCGGCGGTCACCAACTCGACGAGGTCGGCTTTGGTCATCCCAGCTCTCTGGCTACGGTCTCGCGGCCGACACGCGGTGCCAGTCCCGACCAGGGAACACCCGCGTCGGAACCGCCGGAACGGCGCGCCGGGTCGCGACGGCGAAGCCCGGACACGCCCCGAACGTACGAGCTTACTCGTTGTAGGTCAAGAGGTTGGCTCGCGTCGGGCGCTCGTCCGGAGGTGGCTCAGCCGCTACGTCGGGCGCGCACCGCCGCCAGAAAATCGTCGAACACCGGACGTCCATCGTGCGGGCCGGGCGCGGCCTCGGGGTGGTACTGGACGCCGAACACGGGCAGCTCACGATGCGCGAGCCCTTCGACGCTGCCGTCGTTCAGATTGACGTGGGTGACGCGTAACGCCGTCGCGCCCGCGACACCGTGCTCGTCGCCGGTAACCGCGAAACCGTGGTTCTGCGAGGTGATGAGCACGCTGCCCGTCGCGAGGTCCTTGACCGGGTGATTCCCGCCGCGGTGACCGTAAGGCATCTTGGTCGTGCTGCCGCCGAACGTTAGGCCGAGCAGCTGGTGTCCGAGGCAGATGCCGAACACCGGAACGCCGCGTTCGGCGATCGTCCGGATGGCCGCCGGCGCGTATCCGACCGCCGCGGGGTCACCGGGCCCGTTCGCGAGGAACACACCGTCGGGATCACGCTCGAGCACCGCTTCGGGAGGCGTGTCGGACGGCACGACCGTCACGCGGCAGCCGTGGTCGTCGAATAGACGCAGGATGTTGCGCTTGATGCCGTAGTCGTACGCCACGATGTGGCGGTCGGCGCGCGGGTTGCCCCACACATACGGCGCGCGCGTGCTGACGCGGCTCGCGAGGTCGAGGCCCTCCATCGAGGGACACGCCTCGAGCGCCGCGCGCGCTTCCGGGTTCGCGTCGCGCCCGAGCGCGATCACCCCGCGCATCACGCCGACGCTGCGCAGGTGCCGTGTGAGGCGCCGCGTATCGACCCCGGTCAACACGGGCACGTTCGCGCCGGCCAGCCAGTCCGCTAACGAGCCGCGGGCGCGCCAGTTGGAGTACGTGGGCGAGAGTTCGCGCACGACGACACCCGAGACTTGCGGCTCGGCCGACTCGGGATCGTCGGCGTTCACGCCGTAGTTCCCGATCATCGGCGCGGTCATCACGACGATCTGCCCGCGGTAGGACGGGTCGGAGAACACCTCCTGATACCCCGTCATGTTGGTCGTGAACACCACCTCGGCGACGGTCGGCCCGTCCGGGCCGACGATCTCGCCGCGAAACTGCGTCCCGTCTTCGAGGAGCAGAACCCCCTCGCGCGCCACTTCGGCCACGTCGGGCCCGCTCAGCGGCGCGGCGCGGCGCCGCTCGGCGCGGTCGCGCCCGCCGGCGACCCGGCTGGCGCGGCCGGGGCAGCCGGCGTCAGCGGAACGGCCGGCGCGGCGGTGGGCCCGCCGGCAGGGGAACCCGCCGGGCCCGTGGACGCGGGCGCGCTCGAACGCGCGGGCGCGAACGAATTGTCGAGCACCGAACGTGGCGCGCGCTGACGTGCGCCCATCACGCTGAGCAGAAACGCGAGACCGACGAACAGGCCGCCGGCCCACCACGTCGTACGTGTGAGCAGGTTTCCCGCCTGCCGGGTCCCGAGGACCGACTCCGCGGTGGAGCTGGCGCCCCCGAAGCTCGAGGCGAGGCCGTTGCCCCTCCCCGCCTGCAGCAGGACGGCAGCGATCAGCACGAGGCAAACGAGAACCAGCAACGTGAACAGCAGCGTATACATCGGGGTCCCGAGTCGGTATTAGGGGGCACGCCGGGCGGCGCGCCTCCGAAAGCTACGCGACGCGGGACGCGCGACCAACCGCGTGCCCCGCGCCGAGCCGAACCGCCCCATCGCGAGTCGGTTCAGTCCTGGACGATCGCCGCCCAGTTCCCCGGGTCGAGGCTGGCGCCGCCGACGAGCAGCCCGTCGACGTCGGGGGCGCCGATGAGGAGGCGGGCGTTGCCACGGTTGACGCTTCCGCCGTACAGAATGGGCATCACCGCCGCGCGGTCGCCGACGCGTTCCCGCAGCGCCGCTCGGATCGCCGCGTGCACCGCGGCCGCGTCCTCCGCGCTGGCGTTTCGCCCGGTGCCGATGGCCCACACCGGCTCGTACGCGACAAGCATCGTCCCGATGTGCGCCGTATCGAGGCCGGCGATGGCGGCCGTGAGCTGCCGGACGACGACCTGGTCCGTCAATCCGGCTTCGCGCTCGCTCAGCGTTTCGCCGACGCACAGCATCGGAATCAGCCCCGCGCGTGCGACGAGCTCGCACTTCTTCGCCGTTTGCGCGTCAGTCTCGCCGAACACGTGCCGCCGCTCGGAGTGTCCGACAAGGACGAGGCGCGCGCCGGCGTCGCGTGCCATCCCGGCGGAGATCTCCCCGGTGTAGGCGCCCGCGGCCTCCTCGTGCACGTTTTGCACGCCGACGAGGATCTCGGGGCGGTCGTGCAGCGCGTTCACCACGGTGTGGAGCGTGATCGCCGGGGGGAAGAACGCGATGGTGCGCCCGTCGCCGCGTGGGGCCTGCGCGAGGAACGAGCGCATGAACGCGCGGGCGTCGGTCGGCCCGTGGTTCATCTTCCAGTTGGCGGCGAAGATCGGCTTGAGCATCTCAGGTCACGCGTCGTCGAGCGCGGCGACGCCGGGCAGCGTCTTGCCTTCGAGGAACTCCAGCGAGGCGCCGCCGCCGGTGGATACGTGCGTGACGGCCGAGTCGAGTCCCGCCTGCACGATCGCGGCGGCGGAGTCTCCGCCGCCGACGATCGTGGTCGCGCCGGCGCGCGTCGCGTCGGCGAGCGCGTGCGCAATGCCTAACGTACCGGCGTCGAACGGGGGCGTCTCGAAGACGCCCATCGGGCCGTTCCAGAGCACCGTGCGAGCGCCGCGGACGGCCTCGCCGAACTCGCGCACCGTCGCCGGGCCGACGTCGAACATCGCCTCGCCCGGGGGAATGGCGTCGCGCGCGACCACGTGCGCCTCGGCGGTGGCCGCGAGCGTGGGGGCGACCATCGCATCGACGGGGAGTTCGAGCCGTTCCCCAGCGGTGCGTGAGAGCTCGCGTGCGAGGTCGACCCGATCGGGCTCGACGAGCGAGCCGCCCGTCTCGAGGCCCATCGCGCGGAAGAACGTGTTCGCCATCGCACCGCCGATCAACAGCCTGTCGACCTTGGGTAGCAGCTGCGCGATGACGTCGAGCTTGCCGGAGATCTTCGCGCCGCCCAGGATCGCGACGAAGGGACGCTCGGGGTTGGCGAGTGCCGCGCCGAGGTATGCGAGCTCCTTCTCCATCAGCAGGCCGGCCACCGCCGGGTGCACCAGATGCGCGACACCCTCGGTCGAGGCGTGGGCGCGGTGGGCCGCCCCGAACGCGTCATTGACGTACACGTCGCCGAGCTTGGCCAGCTCGCGCGCGAGGCGCTCGTCATTCGATTCCTCGCCGGGCAGGAACCGCGTGTTCTCGAGCAGCAGCACCGCGCCGTCGGGCACCCGCTCCGACGCCTGCACGGCGTCGTCCGTATCGGTGGTCTCGCAGAAGTCCACGCGAGCGGCGGGCATGAGCTCGGCGAGCCGATTCGCCACGGGCTGCAGCGAGTACTTCGCCTCGGGCGCCGCCTTTGGCCGGCCGAGATGCGAGAGCAGGACGACCTTCGCGCCGCGGTCCCGGAGGTAATCGATCGTCGGGATCGCGGCGCGGATCCGCGTGTCGTCGGTCACGTGCCCGGCCGAGTCGAGCGGCACGTTGAAGTCGACGCGCACGAGCGCGCGCCGTCCGCGCAGGTCGGCGTCAGTCAGGTCGCGGACGGTCTTCTTTTTCATCGCGGTCGGCCGGTCAGCTCAGCCGCGCGCCGACGAAGCGGAGCAGGTCGACGCAGCGCGACGAGTAGCCCCACTCGTTGTCGTACCACCCCGACGCCTTCACCATCGTGCCGTCGATGACGTTGGTGGAGAGCGCGTCGACGATGCACGAGTGCGGGTTGCCGATGTAATCGCTCGAGACCAGCGGCTCTGTCGAGTACTGCAGGATGCCCGCGAGCGCGCCGTCGGCCGCGGCCCGGAACGCGGCGTTGACCTGCTCGATGGTCGTCGCGCGCTCGGCTTCGACGACGAGCTCCGTGATCGACACGTCCGGCGTCGGCACGCGAATCGAGACGCCGTCGATCTTCCCCTTCATCTCGGGGAGGACGAGCGACGTCGCCTTCGCCGCCCCGGTCGTCGTCGGGATCATCGACAACGCCGCGGCGCGGGCGCGCCGGAGATCCTTGTGCGGCTGGTCGAGGATCGACTGGTCATTCGTGTAGCTGTGGATCGTCACCATCGTCGCGTGCCGGATGCCGACGGCGTCCTGCAGGACCTTCACCATCGGCACGAGGCAGTTAGTCGTGCACGACGCGTTCGAGATGATGTTGTGCGACGCGGCGTCGTACTTGTCCGAGTTCACGCCCATCACGATGGTGATGTCCTCGCCCTTCGCAGGGGCCGAGATGATCACCTTCTTCGCGCCGGCCTGCCGGTGCGCTTCGGCCTTGTCGGCGTCGGTGAACCGGCCGGTCGACTCGAGCACGATGTCGACGCCGAGGTCGCCCCACGGCAGCTTGGCCGGGTCGCGTTCTGCGAAAATCTTGAGCGCCTGGCCGTCGATCGTGACGCTCCCCTCACCCGCCTCGACCTGCCCCTCGTAGGTGCGGTGCACCGAGTCGTACTTGAAGAGGTGGGCGAGCGTCTTGGTATCCGTGAGGTCATTGACCGCCACGAACTCGAGGTCCGCGACGCCCTGCTGCTTGGCAGCGCGGAGGACCTGCCGGCCGATGCGGCCAAAACCGTTGATGCCGACGCGAATAGCCATCGCGGAACACTCCTGCAGTCGGGGAACGTGACGGACGACCGGGTGGGTGGCGCGCGGAACGGTTCAGGACCAGGCGCGCCCGAACGTCGCGTAACTCACCACGCGCGCGCCGCCCGCGACGAGCGCGGCGGCGCAGGCGTTCAGCGTGGCGGCCGTGGTGACCACGTCATCCACGAGTATGAGATGAGCGCCGCGGATTCGGGCCTGAACACCGTCCGCAACCCGGAAAGCGCCGGCAACGTTCGTCAAACGGTCCCCCGGTGTCAACCGCGCTTGTGCGCGCGTCGCACGCGCACGTATCAGGACGTCGTCCCACACGGGCACATCCCAGTGCGGCGCGGCCGCGTGCGCCACGAGGCTCGCCTGGTTGTAGCCGCGTTCGCGCAGGCGCCCGGCGCCGAGCGGAACGGGAACGGCGGCGACACGTTCGGTCGTGACGTCGTCCGGCCAGGCGACCGCACCGACCCGCGTACCGATCGCGTGCGCGGCCACGCGCCATCCTCCGTATTTGAGCGCGCGGACGATCTCGCCGCCGGCCCCATCGGGAACCCAGCACGTGGAGCGGCACGCCCGCACGTAGGGCGGCAGCAGGGCGCACCAGGCGCACGCGGCGGAGCCGGACGCGATGCCGACGCGGCGTGGATGGCCGCACCGGTCACATCGGGGGTGCGGCAGCCAGGGAACTCCGGCCCAACACCGTCCGCACATGATCCCACCTGCCGTCGTGATCGGAATCGGCGCATCGCAGGTGATGCACGCCCCTGGGAGCACGAAGTCGACCAGATGCCCGGCAAGCCGCCGCCCGATCCTACCGGCTCCGTCGAGCGTGAGCCCGCCGTGTGTCACGCGGCGGGCGGGTTCGGGGGCGTGCGGCCCGTTCGCAGCTGTACGGCGGCCCACATGCGCGCGCGGTCGGGCGAGCGCCCGAACCAGCGCGTGAACGCGGCAGCCCCCTGCTCGACCAGCATCACCAGCCCATCGCTGGCGTCGTACCCGGCGGCGCGCGCCGCACGGACCCACGCAGTCTCGGCGGCGCCGTACACGAGGTCCAGCACGATCGCGCCCGGTGCCAGCGCTTCGATCGGGCACGGGAAGACATCGCCGGCCGCGAGTCCGAGGGGGGTCGCGTTCACGACGACCTGTGCGTCGCCTAACGCGGCGTCGAGCGTCGGCGCGACCGTCGCGCGCTCGTCGAACCGCGCGACCAACGCGGCGGCGCGCTCGGCGCCGCGCGCCCACACGCCGACCGCCGCGCGCGGAAGCACGACTCCGACCGCCGCGATGAGGGCCGCGGCCGCGCCGCCCGCGCCGAGCACCGCGACGCGTGCGGGCGGGCGTTCGCCGGCGCGCCGCAGGACGGTCGAGAGCGCGGCGACGGCACCGGCCGCGTCGGTATTGTCGCCGACGAGCGCGCCGTCATCGGCGCACCAGAAGGTGTTGACCGCGCCGAGCGTGGCCGCGACGTCCGTGACGCGGTCGCAGACGGCGAGCGCGCCCGCCTTGTGCGGCACCGTGGCGTTGCCCGCGGCGCCGGAGGCGCGCAGCCGATCGACCGTGCGAGCGAGGTCTCGCGGCGGCACGTCGAGGATCTCGTAGCGGAGCGGGATCGACGCGGCGTCGAGCGCCGCGTTCTGGAACGTCGGCGACAGCGAGTGCGCCACGGGGTGCCCGAGGAGCACGAGCCGCGTCGGGCGGCGGGCGGGCGGGACGACGCGATCGGCGGGCACGCGGTCGGGCATGCACGGATCCTACATGGTATCGGGGCTCCCGCGCGGCCAAATCGTTGCCGCGAGGGCCCGAACGTCGCGCGCCGGCGTCAGCTCGGGGGCGAACTCCCGTCCGGGCCGCGCACGACGCCGAGCCGATCGAGCGCGCGACGAATCTCGCGATCGAGGTCGGTGAACGTCGCACGGTACGCCTCGAGTGGTCCGCCGAACGGGTCCTCGATCGCGCGTCGCGAGGCGCCGTCCGACGCGAACGCCGTGAGCAGGTGGGCCTTCCGCGCGCCGCCCATCTCGACGACACGCTCGACGTGTCGCCCGCCCATCGCCAGGATGAGATCCGATTGCGCGACGAGTGCTGGCGTGAGCGCGCGCGCGCGGTGTTCGCTGATATCGACGCCGTGCTCGAGCGCCACGAGCAGGGCCCCGTCCGAGGCACCAGGACCGGGCACCGACGGATCCCGCGGAACCGGCGCGGCGCCCGTCCCAGCGCTCTCGACGACGAGGTCGTGCATGCCCCGCTCCGCCGCGATCGCTCGCGCGATCCCTTCGGCCATGGCGCTACGGCAGGTGTTCCCGGTGCAAACGAAGAGGAGGCGCATAACGTGTGTTACCTCACGCGTCGCCCACGAGGTCCGGGACGCTCTCGCGCAACGTCGCCGCCGCGATGGCGCCCGGGCGGATGACGCGCGGGAACCGCCCCATGCAATCAACGACGGTGGACGGCGCGGAGTCGGGGATGAGACCGCCGTCGAGCACGCGGAGCGTGCCGCGGACGATCGCGTCTGACCACTGTGCGACGATCTCGCCGGCTCGCATCGCGGGCGGGACGCCGGGGCGGTTGGCGCTCGTCGAGGTGATCGGCTCGCCGTACGCGCGGATGAGGCGCGACAGGCTCGGATGCGGGGTCCAGCGCACCGCGACGCCGCCCTCCGGTCCTCGCAGTCTGCCGGGTACGCGACGCTCGCCGCCGGGAAGCACCAGGGTCAGTGGGCCAGGCCAGTGGCGCGCCGCGAGTCGCGACGCGGCCGGGGTGAGGTGCAGGCCGAGTCGGTCGAGCATCGCGCTCCCGTCGATGAGGATCAGAAAGGGCTTCCCAGGCGGGCGGCGCTTCATCCGCACCAGCGTTTCGACGCTCGCGTGGTCGAGGGCCGTGCCGAAGCCGTACACCGTCTCGGTCGGGTACGCGACCACGCCGCCGCCGTCCAGGTGCGCGATCGTCCCGCGGAGCGACGACTCGACCTCAGCTGGCGACCAGAACGGAATGGGGCGAGGCGTCACGCCGGGAGGACGTCGAACGCGACGCGACGAGTCGGGCGTCCGATGCTTCTCACTCGGTCAGCGTGCTGAGCGCTTCGGCACGGGCGAAGTCGGCCTCGTCCGTCACCTTCAGCGCGCGTTCACTGCCGCGGACGACGACGACCGGCAGATCGCTCCCCTCGAACAGCGCCGCGTCGTCGGTGGTCGCCGGCCGGCGGTCGCGGCGTGCCTCCGCGTGGGCGCGCGCGAGCGCGTCACGCGGGAAGCCCTGCGGAGTCTGCGCACGCCAGAGCCGTGTTCGGTCGACCGTGCGGACGATGCGCCCATCCGCGTCGACCTCCTTGATGGTGTCGACCACCGGGAGCGCCGGAACGGCGCCGCGCCCACGACGTGCCTCGTCGATCACGCGGCCGATGAGCGCGTCGTCGACGAGCGGGCGCGCCGCGTCGTGCACGAGCACCGTCGAGACCTCTTCCGGAAGATCCTCGAGCCCGTTCGCCACGCTTTCCGCACGTTCGCGCCCGCCCACGGAGACGAGCAGGCGGTCGACGTCGCACTGAAAGAGCCAGGGCGGCGGGTCGGCCGCGTGGGACCGTGGCAGCACGACGACGACGGTGTGCACGTCGCGGCGCGCCATGAACGTCTGTACGCTGTGCAGGAGCATGGGGCGGCCGGCAACCCAGCGGAATTGTTTCAGCTCGGAACCGCCCACTCGCGTCCCGCTTCCGGCAGCGACGATGACGACGCCCACGTCGCGCACGACGGAGTCTGTCGGCGCGGTCGGGTCGCGGCGTCCGGCGTGCGTGACCTCTCGCGGCGGGATGATCCGACGTGGGCGCGGAAGGTTCGCGTCGTCGCCGGGCGTCCAGTAATCACTCACCAGTGTTCGGCGTCATGAGAACGTGCGCTCGAACAGCTCGCGGATGGTGCGCACGGGGACCGCGCGGATGCCTGCGACGTCGCGCCGGGGTACGCCGCGCTCGGAGACGTAGGCGGTGCGCATGCCCATCTTCGCGGCTTCGGCGAGCCGGCGCTCGGTCTGCGACACGGGGCGGATCTCGCCGCCGAGGCCGACCTCGCCGAGGAACACGGCGTCGCGCGCGAGCGCACGATCGTACACGCTCGACGCGAGCGCGGCCGCCACGGCGAGGTCTCCGGACGGTTCCGTCAGGCGCACGCCGCCGACGACGTTCAGAAACACGTCGAGTTGCGAGAAGTTGAGTCCGGCTCGCTTGTCGAGCACGGCGAGCAGGAGGGCGAGGCGCCGGCCGTCGTAGCCGGTCGCGACACGTTGTGGCGTGCCGTACCCGGCCTTCGCCGCGAGCGCCTGGATCTCGACGAGCACCGGGCGGGTGCCCTCGAGTAGGGCGGTGACCGCACTGCCGCTCGCGGTGCTCGTGCGGTCGCCTAAGAACAACTCCGACGGATTCTCGACCGCGACCAGTCCGCCCTGCGTCATACGGAACACGCCGATCTCGTCGACGGAGCCGAAGCGGTTCTTGGTCGCGCGCAGGATGCGATGGTCGAGCGTACTCTCGCCCTCGAAGTAGAGCACCGTGTCGACGATGTGCTCGAGCGTCTTCGGGCCGGCGATCCCGCCGCCCTTGGTCACGTGTCCGACGACGAAGGTCGCCGTCCCGGTCTCCTTGGCGAAGCGCATCAGACGCGCCGCGCACTCCCGCACCTGGCCGACATTGCCAGGCGCGCCCTCGAGGTCCTGCGTGAACACCGTCTGGATCGAGTCGACGACCATCAGGTCGGGCGCGCTCGCGGTGCCGGTGGCGATGACGGTCTCGAGCAGCGTCTCCGACAGGAGCGTCACGTCCGCGGCACTCTCGTCGAGACGATCGGCGCGGAGCTTCACCTGCAGCGGCGATTCCTCGCCCGAGACGTAGAGCGTGGATCGGCCCTCGGTCTGCATTCGCGCGGCGATCTGGAGCAGGAGCGTCGATTTGCCGATGCCGGGCTCGCCGCCGACGAGCACCATCGAGCCCGGCACGATCCCGCCGCCCAACACGAAGTCGAACTCTCCAAGCCCGGTGCGCCAGCGTTCGCTCTCGGAGCCGCCGATCTCGCGCAGTCGCGGCGCGGCGACGACGGTCCCGCCTTCCGAGAGCGACGCGCTCCCGCCCATCCGGCGAGCCGCGCCGGCGCCGCCCTTCGCCGCAGCGACCTTGGGCGCCGCCGTTTCCTCCACGAGCGTGTTCCACTCGCCGCACGTCTCGCAGCGGCCCTGCCACTTGCTGTACTCGGCGCCGCACTCCGTGCAGCGGTAGACGGTCTTCGACTTCGCCACGCGTTAGGCCGGTCCGCCCTCGTACTCGCGGCGCGACACCGACTCGAACCGCGTGTACTGCTTGTGGAAGAAGAGCGGCACGTTGCCGATCGGCCCGTTGCGCTGCTTCCCGACGATCACCTCGGCCTTTCCCTCCACGCTCGGGTCCTTGAGCTGGCCGTTCTCGCGCTCCGCGTAGACCTCCTCGCGGTAGAGGAACATGATGAGGTCGGCGTCCTGCTCGATCGCGCCCGACTCGCGGAGGTCCGACAGTACCGGGCGCCCCTTCTCCGCCCCGGCGCGCTGGTCGACCGCGCGCGACAACTGCGACAGCGCGACGACGGGGACGTGCAGTTCCTTCGCGAGCGCCTTGAGGCCGCGCGAGATCTGCGAGACCTCCTGCTGCCGGTTCTCCGCGCTCGGCCCGGCCATGAGCTGCAGATAATCGACGATCACGAGGTCGAGCCCGTGATCGCTCTTGAGGCGGCGCGCCTTGGAGCGCATCTCGAGGACCGTAATGCCCGGGGTGTCGTCGATGAAGACGGGGGCATGCGACAGGATGCCCGCGGCGCGCGCGAGGCGCGGGAAGTCGTCGTCGCGCAGCTTGCCGCGCCGCAACGTCTGGGCGTCGATGCGTGCCTCGCTCGTCAGCATGCGTTGGACGAGCGAGTCCTTGCTCATCTCGAGCGAGAAGAACGCGACCGACTTCTGCTCTGTGATGGCGACATGCTGCGCGATGTTCAGCGTGAACGCCGTCTTCCCCATCGACGGGCGGGCCGCGACGATGATGAGGTCCGACGGCTGGAACCCGCTCGTCATCTCATCGAGGTCCTTGTAGCCGGTGGGCACGCCCGTGACGGCGTTGCCGGACCGGCTCTGCGCCTCGATGCGCTCCATCGCCGGCCAGAGCAGCTCCTTGATGCGCGTGAAGTTGCTCGCGTTCTGCGCCTCGCCGATCTGGAAGATCTTGGCTTCCGCCTCGTCGAGCAGCTCCGCGGCGAGCCGGCGGCCGTCGAACGCCTCCGTCACGACGCTCGTCGACACCTCGATCAGGCGGCGCAAGAGTGCCTTCTCGCGAATGATCTTCGCGTGGTACTCGACGTTCGCCGCCGTCGGGACCGCGTCGATGAGGAACGCGAGGTACTCCTTGCCGCCGCTCGCCTCGAGCTCGCCGCGCCTGCCTAACTCCTCGGCGAGCGTGAGCGGGTCCGCGACCTCGCCCCGCTCCGACAGGGAAAGCATGGCGCGGAAGACGCGGCGGTGCCCTTCCTGGTAGAACATCGTGTCGTCGACGTGCTCGCCGGCGCGCAGGATGGCGTCCTGGTCGAGGAGCATCGCGCCGAGGACCGCCACCTCGGCGTCGAGCGAGTACGGCGGCCGGCGATCCTTGTACGGATCAACCTTGGGAGGCGGCGCGATCGAGAAGTCGACGGGCAAGCTGGACATCCTCCCAGGTGGGCCGCTTCCACGTCGGGTTGCGGAGGAGCGCGGCGGGGTGGTACGTCGCGACGAGCGGCACCCCGTGGTAGAGGTGGACCTGCCCGCGCAACTTGCTGATTCCGAGCTTGGTGCCGAGGAGCGTCTGCGCGGCGAAGTTACCGACCGTGAGGATGACCTTCGGGCGGACCAGTTCGAGCTGCCGCACGAGGTACGGGCTGCAGGCCGCGACCTCGTCGGGCGCGGGGTTGCGGTTCCCCGGCGGCCGGTGCTTCACGACGTTCGCGATGAAGACGTCCTCCCGGCGGAGGTTAATGGCCGCGAGGATCTTCGTCAAAAGCTGGCCCGAGGCTCCGACGAACGGACGCCCGCTGGCGTCCTCGTCCGCACCCGGCGCCTCTCCGACCACGACGAAATCCGCGTCCGGCGGGCCCTCGCCGGGCACCCCGTGCGTCGCCGTGCGGTACAGCTGGCAGCGGGTGCAGGCACGCACGGCGTCGGCGAGGTGCTCCAGCGAATCGAGCCCTTCACTCGGGCCGCCGAAGAGTTCGGTGCCGGCACCCGTCGCGATCACCCCGACGGGCACGTCGAGGCCTGGGAACAGAGCGCCGGAGACGTAGGCAGGCGGGGACTGGCTGGACATGGGCGCGGGGTCCGGGGCTGGCTCGTTCGGCGGTTCAGATCCGGTCGCCGCGGCGAGGAGCGTGGCGCGCCAGTCGCCGGTCGACGCGGCATCGAGCGCCGCGTCGGACGCCTGGCCGACCCGGTCGGGCGCCGCCTCAGGTTCCGCCGGCGGGGCGGGCGGGAGAGCGTCCTGCACTCCCGCAACTCCCTCGCCGCGTAACCGGGGGTGCGGCGCGGGCGCGCCGTCGTCGTCCTCGCCGCCGCCAAGGCGGCGGGGCGGCGGCCGCGTCGGGCTCGACGTTGGCCTCGGTCACCGCCGGTGGCGCGTCGGCCGGGATCTCGGTGGGCGCTGGCGCGCGCGGACGTGGGGGCTTGAGCGCGGCCCCGCCCCGGTCGACGCCGATCACGCGCAACACGTCTTCCACGCTCATCGAGTCGAGCACGAGTTCGCGTTCGCCGAGTTCGCGCCGCTGTTCGAGGTACTGGCGCAGCCGATCTCGCGCGTCCGGTCCGCCGGCGCTCACGGGGCCACCGCGCGCGAGGCGAGCAGACGTTCCACTCGATCCAGGATCGCGTCCGCGGCGTCGCGCTTCGGCATGAGCGCGAGCACGTCCGCGGTGCCGTCGGCGCCGAAGATCGTCACACGGTTGGTATCGACGCCGAAGCCGGCGCCGGGTTCGGTCGCGTCGTTGAGCACGATGAGGTCGAGCGACTTCGTGGCGAGCTTGGCGCGGGCGTGCGCCTCGCCGTCGGACGTTTCGAGCGCGAACCCGACGATCACGGCGCCAGGTCGCCGATGCGCGCGCGTGGACACGAGGATGTCCGTCGTGGGCGCGAGGTCGAGCGTGATCCCGTCCCCGCGCCGCTTCATCTTCTCGGGTGCGACGGCGGCCGGACGGAAGTCCGCCGGCGCCGCGGCCATCACCGCCACGTCGGCCGTGGGCAGCGCGGCCGCGACCGCGTGCGCCATCTCCGCCGTGGTCTCGACTTCAACGTGCGCGACGAACTCGGGAACGGCAACCTGGAGCGGGCCCGCGACGAGCGTCACCGCGGCCCCGCGCCGCCACGCCGCCGTCGCGAGCGCGACGCCCATCTTTCCGGTGCTGTGGTTCGAGATGTAGCGCACCGGATCGAGCGCCTCGCGAGTCGGGCCGGCCGTCACCAGCACGTGCCGGCCTGCGAGCGCGCCCGGAGCTTCGAGCACTCGCCCCGCCCAGGCGACGATCGCGTCGGGCTCCGGCATCCGACCCGGGCCGCTGCCCTCGCCCGCCGCGAGTGGGCCGTTCGCCGGTTCGAGCACGTGGTAGCCGATCTCACGCGCGTGCTCGACGTTCCGGCGCACCTGCGGGTGTGCCCACATGCGGTCGTTCATCGCCGGCACGAGGAGCACGGGCGCCGTCGTGGCGAGCAGGCAAGCGCTCAGTAAATCGCCGGCCTGGCCGTGGACCGCGCGCGCGAGGAAGTCGGCCGTGCACGGGGCGACGACGATCGCCTCGGCCGCGCGCGCGAGCTTGATGTGATCGAGCGCGTGGCCGGTCGCGATGAGGTCCGTATGAACCGGGCGCCCGACGAGCGCCTCGAGCGTGACCGCGCCCACGAACTCCGTCGCCGATCGCGTCATCACGACGTCGACGACCGCGCCCGCCTGCGCGAGCAGCCGAGCGACCCAGGCCGCCTTGTAGCTCGCGATGCCGCCGGTTATCCCGAGCAGGACGTGGCGGCCGTCGAACGGACGCACGGGCGTGCTCGCCCCGCCGGGTTGGTGGGCAGAGCCCGGGCGTCAGCCCTCGGCGGCGGGCGCCGGCGCGCCGCGGCGGCGCGGAACGACGTCGAAGCCGATGTTGCCCGCCGACAGCTCCTCGAGCGCGCGCGTGGTCAGCTTCTTCTCGCCCGAGCGGCCGGGGATGCGGGGGAACTCGTTGAGGAGGCGCGCGTACTTGGCCGCGACCAGCACGGCGAGGTACTTGTTGGTGGCGCGCTCGGCGATCTCGTTGGGCGTGAAAACCTGCATGGCGTTGTCTCCTGGTGTGGTGCTGCTGTTGGCTACGCGTTAGACGCCCGCGACCGCGGCGTCGAGCTCCGCGACGACGACGTCGATCTGCGTGTCGAGCTCGCGGAGGCGGTCGCGGCGCGTACCTTCGGCATCGAGGATCGAGCCGACCTGCGCGACCGCGCGTTCGAGCGCGTCGTTGACGACGACGTAGTCGTACTCGTGCGCGGCGGCGACCTCGTCGCGCGCGTTGCGGACGCGGAGCGCGAACGACGCGGCGCTCTCGCTCGCCCGCATCGCGAGGCGCTCGAGTAGTACCCCGCCCGAGGGCGGAAGGACGAACACGCGGACCGCGCCCGGGAACGCCACCGAAAAGAGCCGCGCTCCCTGCACGTCGATGTCCATCAACACGTGGCGGCCGTCGGCCATGACGCGCTCCACCTCGCGCTTGAGCGTGCCGTACCGGTTGCCGTGCACGGTGGCATGCTCCGCGAATTCCCCGCGCGTCGCGGCGGCGTCGAACGCCGCCGGCGTGAGGAAGTAGTAGTCGCGGCCATCGATCTCGCCCTCGCGCGGCGCGCGCGTGGTGCACGAGACCGAGTAGCCGACGTCATCGCGCTCGGCGAGAAGGCGTCGGGCGATGCTCGTCTTCCCGCCACCGGACGGCGCGGAGAGAATCACGGGAAACGGAACGCCGCGGCCGGCCACCGTCATTCGACGTTCTCCACCTGCTCGCGGATACGTTCCAACTCCTCCTTGACGAGCAGGACGTCGCGCACGATGCCCGCATCGTTCGCCTTGCTGCCGGTGGTGTTCGTTTCGCGGAGCATCTCCTGGAGCAGGAAGCCGAGCCGCTTGCCGACCGGCTCGGCGTCGGTCGCGTCCAGCGCCGCGTGGAAGGCGGCCACGTGTGCGCGGAAGCGGTCGATCTCCTCGCTCACGTCGACCCGGTCCACGAGGATGGCGATCTCCTGCGCCATGCGCTCCTCGCTCAACGTGGCGCCCCCCGTGAGCTCGCGAACGGCGTCCTGAAGTCGCGTGCGTTGCTCGGTCAGGCGCTCCGGCGCGCGGGCGGCAATGCGTTCGAACGCCGTCGCGACGATTGCAACGCGCTCCCGGAGCACCGTCGCGATCCGTTCGCCTTCCGCGGCGCGCACCGCCGTGAGCCGGGCGGCGCTCGCCGCAACGAGCGCGAGCAGTGCATCTCGCTCCGCCAGATCGTCGGACGTCCCGCTCGGTCCGGCCGCCGCCTCGTCGTCCTCGCCGAGCAGCACGCCGGGCAGCCGGAGCACGTCGGCGAAGCTCACGACGGGCGTCGTACCGAACGACGTCGCGATCTCGCGATACGCGGCCGCATAGTCGGCCAGGCGTCCGCCGTCGAGGCGAACGCGGCCCGTGGCGTCGGCATCGCGCTCGCTGCGAATGGACAGGGTCACGTGTCCGCGCGCGACGTGCCCGCGAAGCACGTCGCGGACATCCGCCTCCCAGCGCGCGAAGGCGGCGGGCAGCCGGAGACTCGGCGAGAAGAAGCGGTGGTTCACGCTCCGCGCCTCTACCTCGACGCGCAGCGGCCCGACGGTTCCGTCGGCCGCGCCGAACCCTGTCATGCTCCGGATCATGTGCAGCGGCGCAACCTATTGTGGGACAAGCACTTTGTCAAAACGACCGCGGCTGCCATCAGTTCCCGAACTCCCATCGCACGCCATACAACTGCGTCGCGCCGCGCGGGAGTTGTACGCCAGGCACCTCCTGGTAGAACCGGGATCCGAGGTTCCGAATCTGGTAGCTCACGACCGCGTGCTGGATGCGGATCTCGAGCTGCGCGCCGATGACGTTGCTCGCACCGGCACTGGCGAGCGTGACGGTCCCGGGGGTGCCGGTGGTGGGCGTCCCCGCGATGCTCGGGCTCGGCGCGAGCGGGAACTCCGTGCGGCTCCGGTACTCGTCGGACAGCGCGAAGGCGAGCCCGAACTCGCCCGTCGGGAAACGCCGCAGGAAGTCGCTCGCAAAGCGCAGCTCGCCCCTGCCCTGATACCGCGGCCGATACAGCCCCGCGTCGTTCCACGCCGTCCCACCGAAGTTCGCGGTGATGAACGGCAGGACGGCGCCGCGGAACTCGCCGATGAACCCCGACGCCCTCCCTTCGCTCGCCGCGACCGGCGTGCCCTCCGGGACCGCGTACAGGCGCGGCGGCGCGAAGATGCCGCCGTCGCGGATCACGCGGCCGACCGAGACCCACGCGTCGTGCAACACCCGCGCGGCGATCTGCGCGCGTACGACGCGACGCGTGCCGCCGACGGACGAGTCGCCGGTCGTGCTACTCACGCCGCCCAACACGGCGACACGCGGCAGGAGCGCGAAGCGCGCCGACGCATCAAGCCGCTTGGTCGAGTCCGTGCCGACCCGTTCCGCGAGCGCGGACAGCGACAGCCGGTTGATCTCATACGCGGCGCGCAACGACGGCGCGTGGTACGCGTGCCCACTTCCGACACGGTAGCGATCCGTAGCGGTGAACCGCACGCCCCAGCGAGTGAACCCGCCGGTGAGCACATACTGATTGCGGTAGACGTTCGAGTCGGGGTACACGGGCGTCGTCGTGTCGGTCGCCGCACGCGGCGCGCGCTGCGGGTTTTCGAGCCGGAAGCGCAGCACGTTCGCGATCGCCTGCGCCCACACGCCCTGCTCCGGGTCACCGACCGCGGCCCGCAGGTACGCTTCGTCGCGCCGGCCGAGGAAGCCGACGAGCACCGAATCCAGGTTGAAGTAATCGTTGCCCCGGTTCCGACGGCGGTCGATCCGCGTGAACGTCAGATCGATGCTGCGATTGCGACGCGCCCAGCCGAGTCGGATGAGCGCGTTGGTGGCGTCGCCGCCGCCGCCGGTGCGGTTGGCGCGCCCGGTCCCGTACTCCTGCAGGTTCACCTGGATCAAGCCGCCGTTCGTGAACCGCTTCCCGTAGAACGCGCGATACAGGTTGGTCTCCTGGTCGCCCGTATACACGTCGACGCGCGTCTGCGGAGTGGTGTTGTTCGGCGCGCGCGTCCGAATGAACACCCGCACCTCGCCCGCGGTCGGCTCGATCGTGACCTCTTCGGCGAGCCAGAGCTGGACGTCCGTGAGGTCGAGCACGCCGCCGTTGCGCGGATCGACGGGGTCCAACTCCACGCCGTCGCGGAACACGCGGACCCGGCGGAAGTCCCCCAGGTAGGACGCGGTCTGCGCGGACGCGATGTACCCACTCCGGTAGACGACGACGCCCGGCACGCGTTCGAGCAAGTCGGCAACGGTCAGCGACCCGGTCGCGAGGATCGTATCGCCGCGGAACCGGTACGCGGGCCCGGCGATCACGCCCTGTGTGGGCATCTCGGCGCGCGCGAGCGGCGCCTTGATGCTGTCGCGCCGTACCCGGGGCGTCTTGAGCGAGTCGGGGGTGCCACGGATGGAGTCGGCGGCCGTACGGCGCGACGTGTCGGCCGCGGCCGGCGCGGCCACGCCGGTCGTGTCGCGCCGGCGCCGCAGAGTGTCACCCGCCGCGCGGCGCGCGGAGTCCGCGCGCGCGCGCACCCGGTCCGGCATGCCGATCGGCGCCGGAACGTTAGGCGTCGGCGGCGCCGGCGTGCTCTGCGCGCCGAGCCGCCGCGCGGCGGCGGCGCCGGCCAGAATCGCGAGCGCGGCCGCGACGCGGGCGAGCCAGGTGACCGCCGCGCGCGCCACGCGGGCGCGTGCAGCCGCGCGCCGCGCGGGAGTCAGGGTCAGCGCGCCCTCGCCCGAACGAACTCGACGAACGTGCCGGTGGGCGTCCCGGTCGGTCCCTTCGGGATCCAGCCGAGGTCCGTCTCGGAGTACGCCGTCCCGGCGACGTCGAGGTGCACCCACGGGTATGCGCCGTCGACGAACTCGCGGAGGAACCACGCCGCCGTGATCGACCCCGCGGCCGGGCCGCCGACGTTCTTCAGGTCGGCGACGTCGCTCTTCAGCTGTTCCTTGTACTCGTCGAACATCGGCAACTCCCACCCCTTCTCGCCCGCCCGCTGGCCCGCGCCGAGCACTTCCTGCGTGAGCGCGGCGTCGCTCCCGAACACGCCGACGGCGGCGTGGCCGAGGGCGATCACGATCGCGCCGGTGAGCGTCGCCGCATCGATCACGGCGGCCGGCTCATACTTCTTGATCCAGTGCAGCAGATCACAGAGGACGAGGCGTCCTTCGGCGTCGGTATTGTGGTTCTCGATCGTCTTGCCCGACATGCTGCGGACCACGTCGCCCGGCTTCATCGACGTGCCGCTCGGCATGTTCGTCGTCGATCCGACGACGCCAATCACGTTCACGGGAAGTCCGAGACGTGCGATCGCCTCCATCGCGCCCATCACGCCGGCCGCGCCGCACATGTCGAACTTCATGTTGAACATCCCTGCGCCGGGCTTGAGGTTGATGCCCCCGGAATCGAAGCACAGCCCCTTGCCGACCAGCACGAGCGGCTTCGCGTCGCCGCCACGGCGGTACTCGATCGCTACCAGCTTCGGATCTTCGGGCACGCCCTGCGCGACCGAGAGGAACGACCCCATCCCCTCGGCTTCCATCTCGGCGCGACCGAGCACCGTGACCGAGAGGCCGAAGCGGCCCGCGATGTCGTGCGCCGTCTGGACGAAGGTGTCCGGCGTGCAGACGTTCCCGGGCATCATCGCGAGGCGGCGGGCCAGATCGTAACCGGCGCCGATCGCCTCGGCCGCGGCCATCCCGGGCTGCGCCTCGACTCCCGCCACCACCGATGCGCGCGCGAGTGGGGCTCGACGCTCGCCTTCGGGCGGCGCCGTCTTCAGATCCTCATACTGCCACGCACCGAGCGTGATCCCGACGGCTGCCTGCTCCGCGCCGTCCGCGTCGAGGTCGGCCGCGTAGAACGCGAGCGCGCCCGTGCCGAGCTTCGCGGCGGCGCGCGCGGCGACCGCCCCCGCGCGCCGCAGCGCGCTGCGGCGGTCGTCTGCCTTGCCGAGGCCGACCAGGAGCACCCGCTCTACGCCGGACTCGCGCCCGGCGAGATGCAGCGTCTCGTCGCGCGCCCCGCGGAAGTCGCGCCGCGAAATGGAGCGGCCTAACGCGCCGTCGAGTGTGGCATCGAGTCCGCCGAGCGCGACGGGCAGCGGCTCGCCGGCGGCGAGTGCGACGACCAGCAGCGGCGTCGCCAGCGTGTCGACGCTCGTGTCGAGGGTGAGAGCGACCGTCATCTCAGGCGCCCATCGCGGCGACGATCGCCTCGCCGAATCCCGAGCACGACACCTCCGTCGCCCCGTCCATCTGGCGCGCGAGGTCGTAGGTGACCGTCTTCGCGCCGATCGCACGCTCCATCCCGCGTACGATCAGGTCCGCCGCCTCGTTCCAGCCCATGTACTGCAGCATCATCACGCCCGACAGGATGACCGAGCCCGGGTTGACCTTGTCGAGGTTGGTGTACTTCGGTGCGGTGCCGTGCGTCGCTTCGAACACGGCGAGCCCGTCGCCGATGTTGCCGCCAGGCGCGATGCCGAGCCCGCCCACCTGAGCGGCCGCCGCGTCCGAGATGTAGTCGCCGTTCAGGTTCGGCGTCGCGACGACCGAGTACTCGTCGGGGCGCAGCAGCAACTGCTGGAACATCGCGTCCGCGATCGCGTCCTTGACCACGGGCCCGTTAGGCACCTGCGTCCACGGCCCCTTGTCGATGAGCGTGCCGCCGAAGCTGTCGCGGGCGACCTCGTACCCCCAGTCGCGGAACGCGCCTTCGGTGAACTTCATGATGTTCCCCTTGTGCACGAGCGTCACCGACGGACGGCCGTTCTTCACGGCGTAGTCGAGCGCCATGCGCACGAGACGCTTCGAGCCGAACTCGCTCATCGGCTTGATCCCGATCGCCGAGCCCTCGCGCACGCGCTTGCCGAAGTGGTCGGCCAGGTAGCCCGCCAGCTGGTCGGCCTCGGGCGTCCCGGCGCGGAACTCGATCCCCGAGTAGACGTCTTCCGTGTTTTCGCGGAAGATCACGATGTCCAGCTTCTGCGGCTCCTTGACGGGCGCGCCGACGCCCTCGAAGTAGCGCACCGGCCGGATGCACGCGTAGAGGTCGAGGATCTGACGGAGCGCCACGTTGAGCGAGCGGATGCCGCCGCCGACGGGCGTCGTGAGCGGGCCCTTGATCGAGACGCGAAACTCGCGCAGCGCCTCGACCGTCTCGTCGGGCAGCCACTCGCCGGTCGTCGCGACGGCCTTTTCGCCCGCGAAGACTTCCATCCAGGCGATCTGCCGCTGCCCGCCGTACGCGCGCGCGACCGCGGCGTCGAATACGCGAACCGACGCGCGCCAGATGTCCGGGCCGGTGCCGTCGCCCTCGATGTACGGCACGATCGGACGGTCGGGGACACGAAGTACGTCGGCGCTGTAATCGATGCGCTCGCCGGCTGCGGGGATCTGCGCGTACTTGTAATTCGCCATCGGGTGAAAGCGGGGCGTGAACGGGAGGACGGGTCGACGCGAGCGCCGCGGCGCCGCTCATTCGGCGCCGCGGCTCGATGCCGGGGACGGGACTCGAACCCGTATGCCCTCGCGGACAGAGGTTTTTGAGACCTCCGCGTATACCATTCCGCCACCCCGGCGCGCCGGACCGGGATCCGATGCGGGGCGGAATGTAGCCCGGCGCGAGACCCGCCTCAACGACGCTACGCTGGCGCCCCGGTCGCGCCGGCGGCACTCAGGGGATACGCGCCGCGCCCTGCCGTGCCGCCCGACGCGCCGCCCGGTTGGCCTGGCGCTGCTGCTGGCGTTCCATCTGTTGCTGCTGACGCTCGGCGCGGCGCTGCTCCTGGAGCGCCTGGGCGCCCCGGTTGGCGTCGGCGGGCAGAACCTGGCCGCCCGTCGCGGCGGCGGCGCGCTGCTGTCGGATGGCCTGTGCGGCGCGGAACGCGCGCTCCTGCAGCCCGGCGTACTGGGCGCGCTGCGTCGGCGTGAGAAACTCGGCCAGCTCGCGCTGTTCGCTCGCGGCGAGTTCGCCGCGGCGCTGCTGGATCGCGTAGAGCCGGTCGAGCGCGCCCTGTACGCGCGACTGGTCCGCGGCGTTTCCGCGCCCGACCTCGTCACGCACGGTGCGCCGCGCGTCGCGCTCGTCACGCAGGAGCGCCTGGCGCTGTTCGGCGTACCGCCGCGACGTCTCGCGCAGCCGCGCCGTCTGGTCGTCCGTGAGCTGCAGCCGCTGCTGCACGACCGCGCTCAACCGCTCGATGCCCGGACGCCGCGTGGCCGAGTCGGCGCCGCCCGGCAGCTGGGCGCGCGCTGCCGCCGCGGCCAGCGCGAGCGGGACCATTGCAGCGGCCCGGAGCGCGCGCGCCCACGCGCACCGCTCATTCGCCATCGGGGACCAGCACGTTGGGCGTCACCGGCGTGGGCTCCGCGGCGGGGGTCGGCGAGGCCGGGTCGTCGACCGCGGCCACGACGGCGGCGAGTTCGCCGTCATCGAGGTCGGAGAAGTTAGCACCGAGGAGCGAACCACTCGCGCCGGTCGCGCGCACTGCCGGCGTGTCGGAGCGGAGCGCGACCGCGCTCGCGGCCGGCCCCTGCACTGCCGGCGTTCGCGGCGTCCGCGAGATGAGCATCGCGCCAGAACCGATTGCGAGCAGCGCACTCGCGGCGACGGCGCGAACGGTGCCGCGGCGCGCCCACGCCGGCGCGCGCCGGGGCGGCACCCTCGTCGGGCGCGAGGGTACGGGTTCCGCCGGCCGAACCGCCGTTCGTGCGCGCACCGCGTCGGCGATGCGGTCGACCGAGACCGCGGGCGACGCCGCGGCGGGCGACTGCATCGTGTACAGGTCGCGGATCGCGCCGAGCGTGGCGAAATCGGCGCGGCAGGCCGCGCACGTGGCGAGGTGGGCGTCGAGTTCCGCGCGCGCTGACGCCGTGACGCGCCCGTGGAGGAGCGCGGGCAGTGCGTCGCGCACGGCCTCGTGCGCCGCGTCGTGCGGCTCCTCGTGCGGGGTGGCGGCTCCGAAATCAGACATCGAGAAACTCCTGCACCGAGCGGAGGGCGTTGTGGTAGTGCACGCGGGCGGACCCCTCGGTGGTCCCCGCGATTCGGGCGATCTCCTTGTACGCGCGTCCTTCGACTACACGCAAGAGGAAGACTTCCCGCTGTGTGGGCGTGAGTCGCTCGACGGCCGCGCGCAGCCTGGCCTGGGTTTCTCCGGCCACGAGGTCGTCGAGCGCGGTGTGCTCGCCTGCCGCGTCGAGGCCCTCGGGCGCTTCCACTTCGTGCCGCGCACGCCGGCCGCCGGCGCGACGCCGGTCGAGCACGAGCCGACGCGCGATCGTGAACAGCCACGTGCGCAGTGAACTCTCCGCGCGGAAGCTGTCGAGGGCCTGGAACGCGCGGACGAACGTGTCCTGCGCGATCTCCTCGGCCTCGAATCGCGCACCGAGCGTCGACACGTACCGGCAGAGCGCTGGCGCGTGGCGCTCCACGAGGGCGGTCGCCGCGCGCTCGTCGCCGGCGCGCCAGCGTGCCAGGAGCGCGTCGTCGAGCGCGTCGTCGGTATGTTCGTCGACCAGGGGGGCGGAACTCACGGTGATCATCCCAGCAGGTGGACGCGGTCCGCGATCGAATGTTAAGCTGGCGCGCGATCGCTCTGCCGACCGTCGTTCGATGCGTTCCCCCCGATCATGCCACCTGTCGAACTCATTGCGCACCGAGGCGCGCCGCGCGAGTGCCGCGAGAACACGCTCGCGAGCTTCGCGCGCGCCCTCGCGCATGGCGCGGACGGCGTCGAACTCGACGTGCACTTCTCGCGGGACGGCCTGCCGGTGGTGCACCATGACCCCGCGTTCGGCGCCGTTGGACGGCGCCCCGGCGCGGCGCTCGCCGCCCTCCGCGCCGACGAGATCGTCGGTGCCGCCGAGGATCCCTCCCTTCGCGTCCCGCTCCTGCGCGAGGTCGCGGCGCTCGTCGGCGCTCGCGCGATCCTGTACGTCGAGGTCAAGGCCGCCGCGAGTGATGCCGATCTCCGAGTGCTCCTCGACACCGTCCAGGTGGGGGCACCCGCGCTTCGCTTTGCCGTGCACTCGTTCGACCACCGTATATCGAAGCGGCTCGCCGGCCGCTCGCCCCACGTTCCGACCGGCATCCTGAGCGAGAGCTACCTCGTCGATACGCGCGCGGCGATGCACGCCGCTCGCGCGCGCGACCTGTGGCAGCACTGGTCACAGGTCGACGCGGCGCTCGTCGCCGACGTGCACGCGGCCGGCGGGCGAGTGCTCGTCTGGACCGTGAACGACCCCGAGCGCGCGCGGGCGCTCGTCCGGCTCGGGGTCGACGCGCTCTGTACCGACGACATCCCTCTGCTCCGCGAGGGGCTCGCCGGCTGATCGCCTCCGTACCCCGTCGACGCGTCCGATCAACGCGGGCGCGACTCACACCGTAAGCCGCGCGACGTCTCCCGCCTCCCCGAGTCCTCCACCCATGTCACCTCGCCAGAATGCGACGCGTACGGCGCTGGTGCGTACCGCCGGCGTCGCCGCGCTCGCGACGCTCGTTCCTGCGGCGCGCATCGTCCGCGCACAGACCCCAAGTGCGCCCGCGCCCGGACCGCGAACGCCGCCCGGCCCCACCACCGCGGGCGGGACCACCGGGCCGCTCGGAAATGCGGCGTCGACGCCGCCCAACAGCACGGGTCGCAACGCGCCGGGCAGCGGTGGGCTCTCGCTACCGCTCGCCGACCCGTTCCCGAGCACGTACCGGCCGGCTCCGTCGACGCCGACGCTCATCCGCAACGTCACGCTGATGACCGCCGCGGGACCGTCGATCCGCAACGGCGCCATCCTGCTCCGGGACGGAAAGATCGTGAGCATCGGCGCGACCATCGACGCGCCCGCGGGAGCGACCGTGATCGACGGCGCCGGGAAGTACGTCACGCCGGGGATCATCGACGTGCACTCGCACCTGGGGGTGTACGCCGCGCCGGGCGGCGACGCGCTGTCGGACGGCAACGAAGCGACCAACCCGACGACGCCCTATGTCTGGGCCGAGCACTCGGTGTGGCCTCAGGACCCGCAGTTCCCGCGCAACCTCGCCGGCGGCGTGACGACGCTTCAGGTGCTCCCGGGCTCGGCGAATCTGATCGGGGGGCGGAGCGTCGTGCTCAAGGTGGTCCCGTCGCGCACGGTGCAAGGGATGAAGTTCCCCGGCGCGAAGTACGGGCTGAAGATGGCGTGCGGCGAGAATCCGAAGCGCGTGTACGCCAATCGCGGACCGAGTACCCGGATGGGGAACGTGGCCGGGTACCGGACGGCGTGGATCCAGGCCGAAGCGTATCGCCGGCGTTGGGACGCGTGGCTCGCCGGCAACCGCCAGTCCGACCCCCCCGCGCGCGACCTCGGGCTCGAAACGCTCGCGGAGGTGCTGCGCGGCAACATCCTCGTGCACAACCACTGCTACCGGGCCGACGAGATGGCGCAGATGCTCGACATCGCACGCGAGTTCGGCTATCACATCCGCGCGTTTCACCACGGTGTGGAGGCGTACAAGGTCGCCGACCTGCTCGCTCGCGATTCGGTCGGCGGCGCGCTGTGGGCCGACTGGGGCGGATTCAAGATGGAAGCGATCGACGGCGTGCGGGCGAATCTCGCGCTCGTCCAGCAGGCCGGGGCGCGCGCGATCGTGCACTCGGACGACCCGTCCGGATCGCAGCGACTCAACCAGGAAGCCGCGAAGGCGATGGCCGCGGGGCGTGCGGTCGGCATCGAGGTGACCGAGGATCAGGCGGTGCGCTGGCTCACGATCAACGCGGCGTGGGCGTTAGGCCTCGACGACCGGATCGGGTCGCTTGAGCCCGGGAAGAACGCCGACGTCGTACTCTGGTCGGGCAACCCGTTCTCGGTCTACACCCGAGTCGAGAAGGTCTGGGTGGACGGGGCCATGCTCTACGACCGCACCGACCCGCGCCGCCAGTGGCGCACCGATTTCGAACTCGGCTTCGTCGCCCCTCCCTCGACCGTGGCCGCCTCGTCTTCGCCACCCGCTCCAACCACGGGCGCGCCGTCGGGTGCCCCATCGTCCGGAGGACCGCGCTGATGCGCCGCTTTCGCAGCCGAAAACTCGCGCGCGCCGTCGCAGTAGCCGTTCTCATCGGGGCCACGCTGCGCGAGGCGTCGGCTCAGACGATCGCGATCGTCGGCGGAACCGTCTACCCGGTCTCGGGACCGCGCATCGAGCGCGGCACGGTCCTGCTGCGCAACGGGCGCGTGCTCGCGGTGGGCGCGGACGTGCCGATCCCCGCGGACGCGCGCCGCATCGACGCGACCGGGCGCGTGGTCACCCCCGGGTTCGTCAACGCGGCGACGGAGCTGGGCGTCGTCGAGATCGGAGCCGTGCGGGACACGCGAGACGCGAGCGCGCGCGGGCGAGACGCGGTAGCCGCCGCGTTCGCGGTGTGGGAGGGTTTCAACCCCGCGTCGGCGTTGATCCCGCCGGCCCGGAACGACGGCGTCACTACCGCCGTGGTCCTCCCCGCCGGCGGACTCGTGGCCGGTCAGGCGGCTGTCGTCCACCTCGACGGCCGGAGCGCGGCGGACGCGGTGCTTCGGGCCTCGGCTGCGATGGTCGCGGAGGTCGGCGACGCGCGCGCGGCCGGACTGGGGGCCCGGGGTGAACTCATCGGTCGCCTGCGCGAGTTGCTCAGCGATGCGCGCACGTTCGGGCGGTCGCGTGCGGCATTCGAGCGGAACCAGACGCGCACCTTCACCGCGTCACGGGCAGACCTCGAAGCGCTCCAGCCGGTGCTCACCGGGCGACTGCCGATGTTGATCGCGGCGGATCGCGCGTCCGACATCGACGCCGCGCTCCGGCTTCGCCGCGAATTCGGCTTTCGCCTCATGATCCTAGGCGGCGCCGAGGCGTGGCAGGTGGCGGAGCAACTCGCGGCTGACCGCGTCCCGGTCGTGACCGGTGCGATGAACAACATCCCGTCGAGCTTCGCCGCGTTAGGCCAGCGGCAGGAGAACGCGGGGCTGCTCGCGGCGGCGGGCGTCCCCGTGGCGATCATCGGGAACGCGGGCGAGGGGGACGAGGAGGCGTTCAACGTACGCAACGTGCGCTTCGAGGCGGGTAATGCCGTCGCGTACGGGATGCGCTACGACGCCGCCTTGCGTGCCGTCACGCTCACGCCCGCCGAGCTGTTCGGCGTGGCCGACCGCGTGGGCTCGCTCGCGCCCGGGCGCGACGCCGACGTCGTGGTGTGGACGGGCGATCCGTTCGAGTTCGCGAGCCGTGCGGAGCACGTCTTCATCCGCGGGCGCGAGGTCACGGGGGATTCGCGGCAGGACGAGTTGGCGCGGCGGTACCGGACGTTGCCGCCGGGCTACACGCGTCCGTAATCGGCGTCGCTGACCAGCGCGCGACAGAACGCGAGAGGCCCCCGCCATCACGGCGGGGGCCTCTCGCGTTGTTCGCGCACCCGGTCCGGGTGCCTAACGTGCCAGGATTCGGCTCAGACCGACGCGGGCTCGGCGTCGGGCGCCGGCTGGTCGATCGTGACCGACGCGGGAACGGCCGCCGGGTAGACGCTCACCCGCAGCTGCGACTTGTTGCGGTGCTCGAAGGTGACCACGCCATCGACGAGCGAGTACAGCGTGTAGTCGCGGCCCATGCCGACGTTGCGGCCAGGGTGCCACTTCGTGCCGCACTGGCGGACGATGATGTTCCCCGCGATGACCTGCTCACCGCCGAACTTCTTGACGCCGCGATACTGCGGGTTCGAGTCGCGCCCGTTGCGGGTCGAGCCAACGCCCTTTTTATGTGCCATGAGAGAGTGTCCTCAGCCGAGCGTGATGTCCTTGAAGCGGACCTCGGTGTACCCCTGCCGATGGCCCTGCTTGCGCGCGTAGTTCTTACGGCGCTTGAACTTGAAGACGATGATCTTGTCGCCGAGCCCGTGCTTGACGATTTCCGCCGTGACCTTCGCGCCCGCAAGCGTGGGAACGCCCGCGCGCACCGAACCGTCGACGGAGCCGAGAAGCACTTCGTTGAACTCGACGTCGGTCCCGGCCTCGCCGACGAGCGAGGGGATTCGGAGCGTCTTGCCCGGCTCGGCGCGGTACTGCTTGCCGCCGGTGCGAATGATGGCGTAGTTCATGAGCGGATGAGTAGCATAGCTGGAAGAGCGTAGCACTATACAGGATCACGACTTAGGCGTCAACCGTCGGCGCCGCGAGGGAGCCAGTCCGCCCGTGGTCCCTCCCTAGGCCACTGCGTACCGTTCCGTGACGTCCCGCTGCTCGGCGCCGCGGACGACGAGCTTGAACTCGTCCGGGCGCAGCAGCGGATCGTCGCGGAGCTCGAGATCGAACCCGACGGCACGCTCGAGCTTGCCAACCAGGTCCTGTTCCTCGGTGAGGACGTGGAGCGCCGTCTCGGGGTGGAGCCGGACCTGCACGGCGTCACGGCGTCCCTCCGCGGCCATGCGCCGTACGGACCGCTCGATCCGGCGGACCACCGTCTCGGGGGTGAAGATCCTCCCGGTTCCGTTGCACGTCGGGCACGGTGCCGTCATGCTCTGCAAGTGGCTCTGCCGGACGCGCTGGCGCGTCATCTCGACCAACCCGAGCTCGCTGACCGCGTACGCCTTGGTCCGCGCGCGGTCCCGGCCGAGCGCCTGCCGCAGTTCCTGGAGCACGCGATCGCGATTCGTCTGCGTCTCCATATCGATGAAGTCGCAGACGATGATGCCGCCGACGTCGCGGAGCCGGAGCTGCCGGGCCACCTCGCGCGCCGCTTCGACGTTGGTCTTGAGAACCGTCTTTTCCGGATCCTTCTTGCCGACGAACCGTCCGGAATTGACGTCGATCGAGACGAGTGCCTCGGTGGGTTCGACGATCAGGTAGCCGCCGGACGGCAGGTCGCAGCGACGCTTGAACAGGTCGCGGATCTCTGGCTCGATGCCGAACGCATCGAACAGCGGGGCCGGGTCGGCGTGGAGCCGGACGCGGTCGGTCAGTTCGGGCGCGAATCCTTGCAGGTACTCGACGATCTCGCCCTGGACGGCTCGCGAATCGATGACGAGCGCGTCGACCTTGTCGCTGAACAGGTCGCGAACGAGGCTCCGCGCGAGGCTCGTTTCCTGATGGATCAGCGCAGGCGCGCGCATGAAGCGCGTCTTTCGCTGGATGCGCTTCCATTGATTGACCAGCGTCGTGAGCTCGCGCCCGAACGTCTCCTGAGACGCTTCCTCGCTCACCGTTCGGACGATCACGCCCCCCGCGTCGGCCGGCAACACCGCCGCGACGATCTCCTTGAGCCGCCGGCGGTCGTCGCGGTCCGTGATCTTGCGGCTCACGCCGACGCGCGACGGGGCGTGCGGCATGTAGACCAGGAAACGTCCCGCGAGCGAGACCTGCGCGGTCACCCGCGACCCTTTGGTCGAGATCGGCTCCTTCGTGACCTGAACGAGCAGCTCCTGCCCCTTCTTCAGGACGTCTTCGATCGGCGGCGCCTTCGCACGTCCAGGACGGCGACGCGGCGGGGCATCGGGCGCGTCGGAATCGGCACCCTCCTCCTCGTCGTCGTCCTCGTCGGGATCGCCACTCTCGTCGAACACGACGTCGGACGCGTGCAGGAACGCGCTCTTGTCGGTCCCGATGTTGACGAACGCCGCCTGGATGCCCGGCAGCACCGCCTCGACCTTGCCGAGGTAGATGTCACCGACCATCCGCCGACTGTCCGGCCGCTCGACGAGCAGTTCGACGAACTGCCCGTCCTCGATGATGGCGACGCGCATCTCGCGCGTCCCCGCGTTGATCAGGATCTCCCGCTTCACCAGTAGTACACTCCTCGCGTCGCGGCGCGGCTCAGAAGCCGCGGCGTACGCGGAACGTCATCCAGATGACGGCCAGCACGTACACGAGCCCGGCCTGCCATTCCCGATGATAGAGATAGAGCCGAGGATCGAACCGCGGAGACGGCGTCTCGGTCGCGGCGCGCCACGGGGTCACACGAGGCATGAACATCGGGACGCCGCGTTCCCACGCGGCATACGCCTCCGGGTGCAGCGCGCGGACGTGCTCGGCCTCGCGGCGCATCACGGGTCCGTAGACGAACGCCCAGAACGCTGCCACGACGAGCAACAGCCACGGCTGCGCCATCACCGCGAAGCCGCACGCGATGAGAAAGCTGCCGACGTAGAGCGGATTTCGCGTGTGCGCGTACGGGCCGGTCGTCGCGAGGCGTCCGTTTTTGACGATGTGCCCGGCCGCCCACGCGCGCATCAGCACCCCCGCGAGCGCGATCACCGCGCCGAGGCCGAGCGTCGTCGGGTTGGGACGGGCGAACCAGAGGTAGAGTCCGCCGACCACGAATCCGAGCGGGACACGCGCGCGCTGGAGCCACGACTTGCTCGACCGTTCGGCGCTCGCGCGCGCGGTCCTCGGGCGCTCTGGAGCGCCCGTCGCATCGGTCAAGCGTTGCCCTCGGCGTGCGCGAGTTCCCGCAGCAAGTGGCGCGCGATGACGAGGCGTTGCACCTCGCTCGTACCCTCACCGATTTCGCAGATCTTCGCGTCGCGCATCATGCGCTCGACGGGGTAGTCTTTCGTGTAGCCGTAGCCGCCGTGCAGCTGGATGGCCTTGATCGACGCACGCATCGACAGTTCCGAGCAGAAGAGCTTGGCCATCGCCGCCTCCTTCCCGAACGGGCGTCCTTCCTGCGCGAGTTTCGTCGCGGAATACAGCAGGTGCCGTCCCGCCTCGATCTCGGTCGCCATGTCGGCGAGCGGAAACGACACGCCCTGGAAGTTGACGATCGCCTGCCCGAACTGCTTGCGCTCCGACGTGTAGCGCAGCGACTGGTCGAACGCCCCTTCGGCGAGGCCGAGCGAGAGCGCGGCGATCCCGATCCGACCGGCGTCGAGCGTCTTCATGAAGTTGACGAAGCCGAGCCCCTCGGTGCCGAGCAGATTCTCGGCGGGTACCTCGACGTCCTCGAAGATCAGCTCCGCCGTGTCGGACGCTCGCCAGCCGAGCTTGTCCTCCTTCTTTCCGGCACGAAACCCGGGCAGCGCCGGAAGCGACGCGTCGTGGCCGATACCGAGCCCGCGAACCTTGTCGAGATCCGACGTCTCCTTCGTCAGGATGAACGAGCTGATGCCGCGCGTCCCGGCGGTCGGGTCGGTCACGGCGGTGACGACGAACACTTCGCCGACCGACGCGTGCGTGATGAACCGCTTGGACCCGTTCAGGACGTAGTGCCCGTTGCGCCGTACGGCGGTCGTACGCGTTCCCCCAGCGTCGCTCCCGGCATCGGGCTCGGTCAGGCCGAAACCGCCCAGGACGCGGCCGGTCGCGAGCATCGGGATGTAGCGCGCGCGCTGTGCGTCGTTTCCGAAGTAGTAGATCGGCGACGTGCCGAGCGTGGTGTGCGCCGAGATGGTGATCGCGTGCGAGGCGTCGACCTTGGCCATCTCGTGAATCGCGATGATGTAGCTCGTGAGGTCGAGGCCCGCGCCGCCGACGTCCTCCGGCCAGGGAACGCCGAGCAGGCCGAGCTCGCCCATGCGCTTGACGTTCTCCCACGGAAACTGCGCGACCTCGTCGAAGTGCCCGGCGACGGGCGCGACCTCGCTCTGGGCGAAGCTGCGGACCATGTCGCGGACGGCGAGGTGCTGGTCGTTGAAGTACAGCGAATCTTCCATACGAAATCGAGAGACGAGGCGCGCGTGTCGCGCGGGGGAAAGCTCATCAGCGCGAGGGCTGCGCACCAGCACGGCCCGACGCCTGTCGACCGCCCCGAGCGTCTGGTCAACGGTAGCGGGGGCTCGGCCGTGCCGCTCGGCCGCGCGGGAACGGGTTCTCGTGCAGCTGGCGCCGTACGGGCGGCGGTATTGCAACGCGGGCGCGCGTTGGACGGCGTGCGGGCGACTTGAACCGAGCGGCGCACGCGCCACCTCCAGCACCCGCTCGCACGGTCGCAACACCGCCGAAGCACGGCCACGTCGTCCGGATCGCTCCGCGCCGCCCGGGCCTGCGATCGCCCGGTTGTCGGATGATGATACCCCCGGATGACGGGACCGCTTCACGGCGGACCGCCGTGCCGGTCGCTGCGAGCGGTTGACGGGCACGTTGGCAACGTGCGCCGCGACCGGCCGCCGCGACCAGACCTCCTTCCACATCGCTGCCACTTATCCCGATGCAACAGCCGCTCTCCCGCGAGCAACACGGCGCCGTCGACTGGGCGTACATCCCGGCGGTTGCCGCCGCGCCGGCCGCCGTCGGTTTCGACGCCGACAGCGTTCCGGCGCAACTCGCGCGCGCGCTCAGTGCGGGCGTGCTCCTGTCGACGCTCCTGACGCGCGCCGAGTGGGGCGTCGTGCGCGTGATCCCATTCAGGGTGCACTTGGGGCTCGACGCGGCGGTGAGTGCCCTCGCGGTCGCCGCGCCGTGGCTGTTCGGGTTCGCCGAAGACGCGCGGGCGCGCAACACGTTCGTCGCGATCGGTGTCGCGGGGCTCGTCGTCGGCGCGTTGACGCGCCCGGAGGAGATGTCGAGCGGCGCTCGGGCCACCTAACGCCGACGCGAGCCGGACGGTCTCGGCACCACCCTCGGAGGCAACGCGGCGGACAGGTTCTCGCCGGGGACGGCGCGGCGGCATCCCCGTCGCGCGGCTGGGACGAGAGTCGATCGCGGCGCGCCGTCGCCCTCCGCGCCGGTCGCCGAGGGGACTTCGGCGCGTTAGGAAGCGCGCTCAGGCCGCGTCATCGACGCCAGCGCCGTCGCGCACTGCGGCGAGGAATCGCTCGCCGTACTTCTCCAGTTTGGCCGGTCCGACGCCTCGCACGTCGCCCATCGTGGCGAGTGTGCGGGGGCGGCGGACGGCGAACTCGGCCAAGGTGCGGTCCGGGAACACGACGTACGCGGGCACCTTGTCCGCGCGCGCGATCTCGCCGCGCAGCGTCTTGAGCCGTGCCAGCAGCGCGCTGTCCGCCGCGCTCAACACGATGTCGCTCGGGGCCGGCGCGGACGGATCCGACGCCGGACGCGCGCGCCCCGCGCCCGCCGTTACCGTCTCGCCGAACGCGGGCGCCGGCGCGCGCCGCTTGGTCCGCGGTGCGGCGGCCGCGGCCTCGACCGTGTGCGTGATCCCGAGGCAGTTGTCGCACCCCGCGCACTCCGCGCGCGCGGCCGGGTCGCCGAAGTAGCGCAGCACGAACTCGCGGCGGCAGCGCGTGTGGTACGCGTACTTCTGCACGGCGTCGAGCTTGCCCAACTCGCCGCGCCGGCGCCGGTCGAGCGCGGTCCAATCGATGCGCAGTTCGGCCGCGGTGAGCTGCGGGTCGGCGAGGCGCAGTCCGCCGCCGGCGCGCTCCACGTGCACGAACTGGCGCGACTGCAACGCTTCGAGGATCGGGAGCGCGCCCTGGCCGCCGCCGAACCCCGGCGGCAACGCGTCGAGTTCGACCGTCGCACCCGTCTCAAGCTGCTTGCCGGCGGCGCGCCAGATCGCGCGAAGGAGTTCGAGTTCGCCGTGCTCGGTGAGCTCGCGCTTGATGCGGTCGGGTGTGGCGAGGAGCCGCACCCACACCCGAGACGGCGACTCCGACTCGGCGCGCAGCGCGTTCGCCGTGGAGAGCAGCCGGATCGCGCTCTCGACGTCACGCGGGCCCGCCTTGTCGGGCAGCGCGTTCGCGATTCGCCCCGTGTCGACCGCGCCGATCTGGCCGCTGCGGTCGGCCTCGCGCCGGAGCTTCTCGAACACGCGTTCGACGAACGGGCGCTCGGGATAGGCACCCTTGATGAAGAACTCGTGCGTGAACCGGTCCGGGAACGAGTGGAGCAGGAACACCTCGCTTGGCTGTCCGTCGCGCCCCGCACGGCCCGCCTCCTGGTAATACGCCTCGAGCGACCCCGGCATCGCGTGGTGCACGACCACGCGAACGTTCGGCTTGTCGATGCCCATGCCGAACGCGTTGGTCGCGACGATCGCGCGCACCTTCTCGTTCATGAAGGCGTCCTGCACGTCCTGGCGGTGCGCGTCATCGAGACCCGCGTGGTAGCCCACGGCCGCAACACGCGCGCGCGTCAACACGCCGGTCACGCGCTCGACGGCCTTCCGCGTCGCCGCGTACACGATCGCGAGCCCGGGGTTGCGATCGAGCACGTCCACGAGCGCGGCGTCCTTTTCCGCGTCGTTCTTCACGCGCACGACGTGGTAATGCAGGTTGGTGCGGTCGAAGCCGGTGACGACGCGTTCGGGATCGTTCAGCCCGAGTTGGGCCTCGATGTCGCGCCGCACTTCGGGCGTCGCCGTCGCCGTGAGCGCGATCGTGGTGGGGTCGCCGAGTCGCTCGCGCACGGAGCGCATGCGCAGATAGCTCGGGCGGAAGTCGTGTCCCCACTCGCTGATGCAGTGCGCCTCGTCCACGGCGAGCAGCGACACCCCGATGTCGCGCAGGCGGTCGGCGGTGTTGCCGAAGTCGAACCGCTCGGGCGCCACGTACAGGAGCTTCAATTCGCCGCGCGCCGCTCGCTGGAAGCGCTCCGATGCCTGCGCGCTCGTGAGTGTGCTGTTGACGAACGCGGCGGGGAGGCCGCGCGCCGTGAGCGCGTCGACCTGGTCCTTCATGAGCGAGATGAGCGGGCTGACGACGACGGTCAGCCCGGGCAGCAGGAGCGCGGGCACCTGATAGCAGAGCGACTTCCCGCCACCGGTCGGCATGATCACGACCGCATCGCGGCCGTCGAGGACTGCGGCGAGCGCGCGCTCCTGTCCGGGACGGAACTCCTCGAAGTGGAAGCGTGCGCGGAGCAGTGCGCGCGCGTCGTCGAGGGTCGGCGCGGTGGAACCCGCGCGGCTTGGAGCGGCGGTCATGCCCGAGACGCTACTGCCGAGCCCGCGCGCGAACGAGGGTCCGACGTCGCTGACTCGCCCGTTCCGTTGCACCGTCGCGTGCGTCTCACCTGACGATCTTCAAACCGCACGCGCGAAGTGCCCTCGCGTGAATTCTGGCCCGACGGCGGCGCGAACCGCGGCGAGGTCCGGGCGTTCAGCACCGACCAGGGCGTCGAGCGCGCCGCGCGTCGCCCGGACCACGTCGCCGACCGGCGCGCCCGGAACGTTGAACACGAGTTGGTAACCGCGCACGCCCGCACGCCACAGGCGCGGGAGGTACTCGGAGCCATCGACCGGTCGCGAATGCAGCAGTCGGTTGCGGCACGCCGAATCCGTCGCCACGGCGAACGTGTAGCCGTGCGGATCGGTGATCGCGACGTTCGCGTGCTTCTGCACGCACAGATCGCGGCACGTCGTCGGCGTGCGATCGAACGCGGCCGAGAGCACGCAGTGCTCGATGGTCATCCCTTCGGGGCGGCCGTAGACGAACACGTCGAACCCCGCCCCGCTCCACGGCGCGACGAGCTGCGTCATCTCGTCCATGGTGAGTTCGACGGACAGCGTGAGGCCGGTCGCGCCGAGCGCGAACAGCCCCGCCGCCGTGTGCTCGTTGAACACGTTGAGCGCGTAATCACCGATCACGTCCGCTCCGCCCGCGCCGAGTTCGGCGAGCAGGCCGAGGTGCCCGGTGAGCGTCGGGAGGCCGAGCGCGAGCCACTTGTCGACCACGCGCCGCTCGGCGGGCCGTACGATCGTCGGCGTGCGCAGGCGCAGTCCGACGCCCTCGGCTCGCAGATCGTCGGCGAGCGCCCGCACGCGCGCCAGCGGGGGCGTGGGGTGGCGGAGGAATGGGTCGAGGACGATCTCGGTCGCGCCCGCCGCGGCCGCCGCGCGCGCATCGCCGAGATCGTAGACGGAGGCGCGGAGCGCGAACGGTGCCGCGGTAGCTCCGGCGAGTCCTTCAGTGGCGCTCGCCGCGTGCGCCTGACGCGTGACCGCGACCGTGCGCACGGCACCCGCGATCCGCTCGGCGCGGTCGGCGAGATCGGACGCGCGCGCCCAATCGCGGTGCGTCATCAGCTCGTCGGTTGCGGCCTGACGGAGCCGGTTGAGTTCACTCACGGGGAGAAAGAGACCCGACGCGAGCGCCGCCGTGTCGACCGCCCCGAGCGCGAACGGCGTCTCGCCGAGGCGCCCGAGCTGTTCGCGGAGCACCGCAGCGTCGAGCTCCCGCTTGCTGGCGTGCGCGAGCGGCAGTTCGCTGCGCACCGTCACGGAGTCATCGCCGCTCGTGAAGACGGCCTTGAGCGGCGCACCCGCCGCGCCGAACACACGCACGTCCAGACGCGCCTTCCGCGCCCGCGCGTCGCTCGGGAGCGCGGCGTAGCTCGCGCGCGCGCGTTCGAGCAGCGCGGCGTGCGACGTGCGCACCACGCGCCAGCCGAGGAGCGATCCGCCCTGGGTACTCCCGGCGGCCGCGCGCGCGCCGAGCGCCTGGCGCGTGACGCCGCCGCGCGTCGCGAGCGTGCGCACCGCGTCGATCGTGAACCCGGTGCTGCGTGCGCGGGTGCCCGGCGGCGGCTCCAGACCGATACCGTCGCCGGGTGCGAACGCCTCGCTCACCTCCACCAGTAGATCCCCGCGGTCACGACCGACGACCACGCCTAACGTCACGCCGGCGTTGTCCGGTTGGTCGCGCGTGATGTACCCGCGCCCGGCTCGGCCGCCGTACATCCCGCCGGTGAACCCTCGCGAGAAGATCTGCACCAGCGGCTGCGTCTCGTCGACGCTCGGGGCCGCCGTCCACGCGCCCGCCGCGATCCGGTCGAGCCACGTGCGGTACCCCTGCGTAACGGTGGCGACGTACTCGGGGCGCTTTTTCCGCCCTTCGATCTTGAGACACCCGACCCCGAGTTCGGCGAGCGCGGGCAGGTGGTCGTGCGCCGCGAGATCCTTCGCGGAGATCAGGTAGCCGCGATCGAGTTCCTGGCCCGTGAGCACGTCGTCGAGCGTGTAGTCCTTGCGGCACGACTGCACGCACGCGCCGCGGTTGGCCGAACGTTCCGAGATCATGCCCGACATGAAGCACTGCCCGGAGTACGAGATGCAGAGCGCCCCGTGGACGAACGTCTCGAGCCCGAGGTCCGGAACCGCCGAACGGATGGCACGCACGTCGTCGAGCGTGTTTTCGCGCGCGAGCACGACGCGCTGCACGCCGAGGCGCTCCATCACCGCGGCCCCGCTCGCGTCATGCACGGTCATCTGCGTCGACCCGTGGACTTCCAGCTCGGGGTAGACGCGCTGGATGAGGCCAACGATCCCGATGTCCTGCACGATCGCCGCATCGATCCCGCGATCGACGCACTCGCCGAGGTATGTGAGCGCGTCAGTCAGTTCGGCCGGCTTGATGAGGATGTTGAACGTGAGGTAGACGCGCGCGCCGCGCGCATGCGCGATCGCGCACGCCTCCTCGAGCTCGTCGAGCGTGAGCTGCGCGCCGTCGTCGCGCGCGTTGAACCGCGACGCGCCGAGGTACACCGCGTCGGCGCCGTTCGCGACGGCGGCGCGCACGGCGTCCAGCGTGCCCGCTGGCGCGAGGAGTTCGGGAACCGGGTTCACGCTCATAACATCCCAACCTATAACGACTTAGGGTGCTGCGCACGCGCGTGGTCCGCGCGTGGGCAGCGCGCGTACGCACGCGCGAGGGCCGGCGGTGTCACGCACCGCCGGCCCTCAGCACTACCCGGATCGTCCGCGCGAGTTCGTACGTCGCGTCTGACCGCGCGCCTCGCCGCGTGTCAGTGCGCGTCGTCGTGCCCGCTGGCGCCGGGCGACGCGGCGGGACCGGCGTGGCCGTCCGGCGCCGCGTGCGCGTTGTGCGCATGGGCGCGCTCCTCGGCGGGCGCGGGTAACGAAACGAGCACGGCCGTCACCACGAGCACGAGCACTCCGAGCGAGACCTCGCGCAGCGACGCGCGCGCGAGGCGCGCGTCGCCCGATCCGGCGCTCAATGCCGGCGTCGCGACGCGCCAGTTGTAGAAGCCGAATGCGGCGATGCTCGCCACGACGAGGAGCTTGACGTCGAGGGCCCACCCGTACGGCGTCGTCCAGAGTGCGTCGAGCGACCCGAGGTGCCGCCATGCCGTGGTCACGCCGGTCACGACGAGCAGCGCGGAGGATGCGAGCGCGAGCTTCGAAAAGCGGCGCACCACGGCGTCGAGCCGCGACCCGCCCGGTCGAACGTCGGGATCGCTCCCCACGGCGTCTCCGCGCAGCAAGAGCGGGAAGAACGCCCCGACGAGCACGGCGAGCGTTCCGAGCCACAGTCCGCCGGCGAGGATGTGCAGCGGGTTGATCAGCCGCGTCCACTGCCCCTGTGCCGCCGGACCGAGGGCGAGGGCCAGGGCCGCGAGGCCCGCGAGCCACCATCCTGCGCGCACCCGAAAGCGCGCGAGTACGAACCCGACGAGCGACGCCGCAAGGAGCGCGAGCGGCAGCACGATCGACGGTCCGCCGTGCGGAGGCCCCCCCGGCGCGTGCTGCTGCTCGCCGGCGCGCTTCGCGGCTTCGAGCAGCGTCGCACCGAGCTGGATGCCCGCGCCGACGATGCCGATCGTCGCGGTGCGTGCGCCGGCCCGACTGGCCCAGTTCCGCGTCCGCGACGGGGCGTCCGCCCCGGCGGCTGCGATGCGCGGCGCCACTGCGCGGGCGCCGAGCGCGCCGTAGAGCGCGAAATTGCCGAGGTAGGTGACGAACTGCGATCCGATGCCGGCCCAATCGAGCGTGGCGCTTTCAGATTGTAGAATCACGTGCGGTTCCCAGCGCGGGGGCCGATGAAGCGGAGGAGGACGGCTGCCGCGAGCAGGGCGATGGCGACCCACCGCGGCCAGTCTGCGCCGGAGCGCAACGAGCCCGCGAAAAACACCGCGGCCATGACGGCGAGCGCCAGCTTCGCCCGTGTGACGGCGTTCACGAGTTCTGCTTACCGGACCGGAAGGCCTAGGCGTGCCGCGGCGTCCGCGTCGAGGTCGAGCACGAGCCGGAGCAACGCGGTCGAGTACACCTTGCCCTGCGCGTCGGTCTTCAGCGACAGCGTGCCGCCGCCGCCGAGCGCGCCGTGGAGCAGGAAGTTGAGAGCGAGCAGGTTCGGGAGTTCGAAGCGCACCACGTCGCCGTTGATGACGCCCCGAAAGTGTTCCACGACGCGCTCGCGCGTGACGTGCTCGGCGAGGATGGAATACCACTCCGGGCGGAGGGCGATGAGCCCCACGTTGGCCGTGTCGCCCTTGTCGCCCGAGCGCGCGTGGGCGATGTCGAGCAGGCGAACCCGGACCGTGGCCGCGCTCACGCGAGCACCTCGACCCGCGTCTGGACGACGGTCTTGTCGACCAGCGCCGGCCAGTACGCGACGACCTCCTCGACCTTCGGCCGCCCACCGGCGAACCCGGTCACGCTCGGCGGTCCGTTGAGCACGAGCGGCGCGAGCTCGCGCGTGAAGCGTTCGACCGCGCGGCGGTCGTCGCCGCGCACCCCCACCCGCAGCTGCACCTCGGCGAGGTCCGGCGCGGGCGCGCCGGCCAGCACACCGTGCGTCGCGTTCGCGCCGACGTACTCGGTCAGCACCTCGTCGAACCGGAGTCCGAGGCGGTCGAGGCGTTCGCGCAGCACGCGATCCGCGACCTGCGCCTTCTCGTACGCGTCGGGCCAGGCGTACACGAGCGTCCCGACCGCCTTCCACCCGCTGCGGTACGCGATCGACACCTTCAGCTTGTCCGTCGCGGGGCCGCCCGTGATGCCGTGCACGCGCACGCGGTCGGGGCCGACCTCTTCGAGGCGGATGGACGTGAAGTCGGCGACCACGTCGGGCGTGATGTAGGCGTGCGGGTCGCCCATCTCGTACACGAGTTGTTCGGCCACGGAGTGGAACGACACGCGCCCGCCGGTGCCGGGGTGTTTCGTGATGACGAACGACCCGTCCGACGACGCCTCCGCGATCGGGTAGCCGACGTCGGCGAGGTCAGGGATCTCGCGCCAGTCGTAGAGGCAGTTGCCGCCCGACGACTGCGCGCCGCACTCGAGAATGTGGCCGGCCACGATACCCGCGGCGAGTCGGTTCCAGTCGTCGGCGGCCCACCCGAACTCGTGGCGCAGCGGCGCCATGGTGAGCGCGGTGTCGGTCGAGCGGCCGGTGACGACGACGTTCGCGCCGCGGCCTAACGCTTCGACGATCGGCGTCGATCCGATGTAGGCGTTCGCCGAGAGCACGCGGTCGCGCACCGTGTCGAGCGGCGCTCCGGTGTCCATGTTCCGGAGTTCGTGCCCACCCGCGAGCAGTGCGTCGAGGCGCGGCAGGAGGTCGTCGCCGGTGATCACGCCCACCCGCAGCTTGCCCCGCACGCCGTGCCGCTCGGCGACGCCGAGCACCGCGTGCGCGCACGCCTCCGGGTTCACTCCGCCCGCGTTGGCGATGACGCGGACGCCCCGGTCGGTGATCGCCGGGAGCACGCTCTCGATCGCGCCGAGGAAGTCCCTCGCGTACCCCATCGCCGGGTCGCGTTCCTTCTGCTTCTGCAGAATGGACATCGTGACCTCGGCGAGGTAGTCGAGCATGAGATAGTCGACCGGTCCGCCGTCGACCTGCTGGCGCGGGGCGTCGAGCGAGTCGCCCCAGAAGCCCTGGCCGGAAGCGACGCGCACGACGCGGTCGGAAGAGTGCGGGTCAGTCACGAGTTGGCAATAAATGTCTGCACGCGCGCCCCGTTCACACGCCGGGCGGAAGCACGAACGCGCCGAGGTGCGGCCCCGGGTTCTGCAGGGCGGCGCGGAGTGCGCGCGCGAGCGCCGCGCGGGTGTCCTCCGGCGCGACGATCGCGTCGACGAACCCGCGCGCCGCGGCGTATCGCGCGTCTAGCTGGTGCTCGTAGTCGGCGCGCATCTCGTCCATCGACGCGGCGACGTCGGGCCCGACCGGCTCCCCCGCGGCGCGCGCCTTTTCGATCGTCGGACCGTGCACCGCCTGGATGGCACTCTCGCCTTCCATGACCCCCATGCGTCCGGTCGGCCACGAGAAGATGAAGTCGGGGTCGAAGCCCTGCCCCGCCATCGCGTAGTAGCCGGCGCCCGAGGCGTGGTTGACGGTGAGCACGAGCTTCGGCACGCGCGCGGTCGCCATCGCCTCGACGAAGCGCGCCCCCGACCGGATGATCCCCTCGTGCTCGGCGTCCGGCCCCACCATGAAGCCCGACACGTCCTGCACGAAGAGGAGCGGGATCCCCTGTCGATCGCACCGGTCGATGTAGAACGCGACCTTCTCCGCGCTCTCGGCGTAGAGGATGCCACCGAAGCGGGGCCGCTCCCCCGCGCGCCCCTTGATCAGCCCGCGCTGGTTGGCGATGACGCCGACGGCGATGCCGTCGATGCGCGCGTCGGCGCAGATGATCTCGCGCGCGAGGTTGCCCTGGAACTCGTCGAACTCGCCCGCGTCGACCACGGCGCGCAGCACGTCGTGCATGTCGTACGACATGCGGTGGTCGGCGGGCAGCACGTCGTACAGCGACTCGGGCGGCGCGGCCGGCGCGCGCGCGGGCGCGGTGGCCACCTCGCGCGCGGCGGGCAGGCGGGCGACGAGGTCGCGCAGCTTGTCGAGGCACGCCTCGTCGCCGTCGACCGCGTAATGTGCCACGCCCGAGCGTTCGGTGTGCGTGACCGCCCCGCCTAACGTCTCGTTGTCGGTGGTCTGCCCGGTCGCGCCCTTGACGAGATTGGCGCCGCCGAGCCCCATGAACGACGTACCCCTCGTCATCACGATGACGTCCGACAGCGCCGGGAGGTACGCGCCGCCCGCGATGCACGGCCCCATCACCGCAGCCAGCTGCGGTACGCGGAGATACCGGCGCATGATCGAGTTGTAGTAGAAGATCCGCGCCGCGCCGTACTGCCCAGGGAACACGCCGCCCTGGTATGGCAGGTTCACGCCGGCCGAGTCGACGAGGTAGACGATCGGCACGCGGCAGCGCATCGCGATCTCCTGCGCGCGCAGGATCTTCTTGATGGTCTCGGGCCACCACGAGCCCGCCTTCACGGTGGCGTCGTTCGCGACCACGACGACTTCGCGACCGTGCACCACCCCGAGCCCGGTGACGACGCCCGCGCCCGGCGCCTGGCCGTCGTACTCGTCGTACGCGACGAGCAGGCCGATCTCGACGAAGGGCGCGCCGGCGTCGCAGAGTCTCGACGACGCGCTCGCGCGCGGTCAGCTTCCCCTGCTGGTGCTGGCGCGCGGCCCGGTCGCGTCCGCCGCCCTCGCGCAGCCGCGCCTCGAGCGCACGCACCTCGTCGGCCAGTACGCGCAGGCGGCCGGCCGGGCGCGCGGCGCCGGCCGCGTGCGGCCGGGCCGCGGCGGGCGCGGTCACGCCCCCGCCTCGCTCGCCTCGCGGGACTCCGCCGCCTCGCGCTCCGAGAACCAGCGCTTGATGTAGTCGACGAGCGCGCTCGTCGGGGTCCCCGGGCCGAACAGCTCGCCGACGCCTAACGCACGGAGCCGCTCGACGTCCTCCTTGGGCATGATCCCGCCGCCGGTGAGCAGCACGTCGTCGCGCCCCTCGGCGCGCAGGAGGTCGAGCACGCGCGGGAACAGCGTCATGTGCGCGCCGCTGAGGATCGACAGACCGACCACGTCGACGTCCTCCTGCACGGCCGCCGTGGCGATCATCTCGGGCGTCTGGTGCAGGCCCGTGTAGATGACCTCCATGCCCGCGTCGCGTAGCGCGGCCGCGACAACCTTGGCGCCGCGGTCGTGGCCGTCGAGACCGGGCTTGGCGACGAGTACTCGGATGGGGCGCGTCATAAGTTGCAGAAGCTAGCCCGCGTCCTCGCGACGCGCGACGAGGAGCATCTCGGACGACCGCCGCCGCAGCGGTCGGTCGCGCCATCCGTCGTACGCCTGCTCGACGATAAGCCCCGCGGCGGCGCAGAGTTCCGCGAGGCGCGTGGCAGTGTAGAGGCGGATGCGATGTTCGCGCTCCCCGCCGCCGTCGGGGCCCTGCCACGACGTCCGGACGGTGAGCACGCCGGAGAGCGCGTCGAACGATCGCTCGTGCCCGATCATCGTGCCGGTCTCCGAACGCCACCAGTCACGGTCGAGGAAGCGGGCCATCACGCCGTCGCGGCTGCCGCCGTGCCACACGAGCACGCCGCCGGGCTTGAGCACGCGCGCGAACTCCGCGACGACTCGCGCGTCGTCGGAGGGATCGAGGAAGAAGCCGAACGACGTGAAGAGGTTCGCGACCGCGTCGAACCGGCCCGTCCAGCGCGCCGGGAGCTTGCGCATGTCGCCGCGCGTGAACCGAAGCGACGGACTCGTGCCGCGCGCGGTGGCCTGCGCGAGCAGGTCCGCCGAGTAATCCAGGCCGTCGACGTCGTAGCCGGCGTTCGCGAGCAGGTGCGCGTGGCGGCCCTGCCCGCACGGGCAATCGAGGACGCGCGCGCCCGCCGGCAACGCGAGCAGATCGACGAGGCGCGCCACCTCTCGACGGTCGCGCGCCTCGGTAAAGAGCGGCTCGTACTCGGTGAGGTAGTGCGCGTCGAAATACGTCGCCCACCAGTCGGCGGTGCCCGGCGGCTTGGGCGCGGAACGCGATTTCGAAGGCGGCATGTCGGCGGCGCCGGCGCGCTTAGAAGAACACCGGCTCGCGGTAAGCGCCGAACACGTCCTCAAGCGCCGCGCGGATCTCATACAGCGTGCAGTACGCCCGCGCGCAGTCCAGAATGAGCGGCACCACGTTCGTCGTCCCGCGCGCCGCCTCGCGCAGCGCGTCGAGACGCGCCGCGACGAGCGCGTTGTCCCGCGACGCCCGCATGCGAGCCATGCTCTCGCGCTGCTCGCGCTCGGCGTCCTCGCCGATCCTCAACAGCGGAATCCCGAGTTCGGGCTCGTCGGTCACGAATTCGTTCACGCCGACGATGAGTTTGCGCCGCTGCTCGAACTCCCACTGCTGACGCGCCGCGCTCTCGGCGATCCGCCGCTGGAACCACCCGGCCTCGAGCCCCGCGACGACCCCGCCCTGCGCTTCGATCTCCTCGAACAGCCGCTCGGCGTCCGCTTCGAGGCGGTCGGTAAGCGCTTCGACGTAATACGACCCGCCAAGCGGGTCCATCACGTTCGGGACGCCGGTCTCGTACGCGAGGATTTGCTGCGTCCGCAGCGCGACCTGCACCGCCTCTTCGGTCGGAAGCGCGAGCGTCTCGTCCATCGAGTTCGTGTGCAGCGACTGCGTGCCGCCGAGGACGGCGGCGAGCCCCTGGTACGCGACGCGCACGACGTTGTTGACGGGCTGCTGTGCGGTGAGCGTCACGCCGGCCGTCTGCGAGTGGAAGCGCAGCATCCACGAGCGCGGATCCTTCGCGCCGTACACGTCGCGCATCCGCCGCGCCCAGATCCGGCGCGCCGCGCGCAGCTTCGCGACCTCCTCGAACAGGTCGTTGTGGACGTCCCAGAAGAACGACAGGCGCGGCGCGAAATCGTCGACCTTCAGGCCGCGCGCGATGCCGCGCTCCACGTACGTCAGGCCGTCCGCGAGCGTGAAGGCGAGCTCCTGCGCGGCCGTGCTCCCGGCCTCGCGGATGTGGTAGCCCGAGATGGAGATCGTGTTCCACTTCGGCGTGTTCGCCGAGCACCACTCGAACATGTCGACGACGAGGCGGAGCGCGGGCTCGATCGGAAAGCACCACGCGTGCTGCGCCATGTACTCCTTGAGGATGTCGTTCTGGACCGTCCCCTGGATGGCCGCGAGGGGCACGCCCTGCTTCTCGGCCGCGGCGGCGTAGAAGCAGAACAGGATGATCGCCGGACCGTTGATCGTCATCGACGTCGAGACTCGGCCTAACGGGATGCCGGCCATCAGCGTCTCCATGTCGGCGAGCGACGAGATCGCGACGCCACACTTGCCCACCTCGCCCTCCGACCGCGGGTGGTCGGAGTCGTAGCCCATCAACGTCGGGAAGTCGAACGCGACCGAGAGCCCGGTCTGCCCCTGTGCGAGCAGGAACTTGAAGCGCTCGTTCGTCTCGCGCGCCGTCGAGAAGCCGGCGAACTGCCGCATCGTCCACAGCTTGCCGCGGTAGCCGGTCGGGTGGATGCCGCGCGTGAACGGGTACGCGCCGGGCACCTCCGCGTCGACGCGCTCGCCCGCGTCGAGGGCGGTGTACAGCGGCTCGACCTCGTCGGCGGAGTTGGTGTACGCGACGTCGCGCACGACGCCCTTCGCGTAGCGCGCGCGCCACGCGTCGACCTCGGCCCGAAGCCGCGCGATCTCGTCGTCGCGGTCGCGGACGGCGGTTTCGAGTTCCTGTGCTGTCGCCATGGTCATGGTCTCCGTGTCGAGCCCGAGCTCGTTGTCAGACGTCGCCGCGCGCCGCCCGGCCTGCCGCGCCGCCCAGCAGCGTGCCGCTCCGCGCGATGAGCGCGTCGGCGACCGCGAAAGGTGTCGCGTCGCCGGCCTGGACCGACGGCAACTGGCCGTCGAGCCAGGCCGTCGTGTCGGCGTCGGTCCACAACCGACGACGCAACTTCTCTTCCGTGATCTCGACGACCCGCTCGCGGAACCGCGCCCGCCGCCGTTCTGCAAGTTGGCCGCTGGCTTCAAGATAGCGCCGGTGCCGCGCCAGAGCGTCCAGAACCTCGTCGACCCCTTCACCCTTCGACGCCACGCTGCGCAGTACCGGCGGCGTCCACGGGCCGTCGCCGTCGCCCCCGGCCGCCCGCCGCGCGGCGCGCGCCGGATTGAGCAGATCGCGGACGTGGTCGCGGTGCGCCGGGTCCTCGGCGAGGGCGGCGAGATCGATGCCGTGATGGCCGCCCATGATCCCGGGTGCCTCGCCCGTGCCGCCGCGGCGGAGGCCGAGCATCAGCTCGATGTCGTTGCGGAGGCGGTCGGCGCCAGGACGGTCCGCCTTGTTCACGCAGAACACGTCGGCGATCTCCATCACGCCCGCCTTCAGCGTCTGGATCGAGTCGCCGCTCTCTGGGACCAGCACGACGAGCGTGGTATCGGCCGCGTGTGAGACGTCGAGCTCGCTCTGCCCGACGCCGACGGTTTCGAGCAGGATCACGTCGAACCCCGCGCCGTCGAGCACGTCGCAGACCTCGCGCGCCGCGCTCGACAGGCCGCCTAACGATCCGCGCGTCGCGAGCGAGCGGATGTACACGCCCGGGTCGAGCGCGACCGCCTCCATCCGCACCCGGTCGCCGAGGAGTGCGCCGCCGGTGAACGGCGACGTCGGGTCGACGGCCACGATGCCGACGCGCTTGCCCGCGGCGCGCAGCGCGCGCGCGAGCGCGGTGGTGAGGGTGCTCTTCCCCGCCCCGGGCGGACCCGTGATGCCGACGCGCTCCGCGCGTCCGAGCCGCGGGTGAAGCGCGGCGAGCAGGCGGTCGAACCCGGGCCGGTGGTTCTCGACGATGCTGACCGCACGGGCGACGGCCGCGGTGCGGCCCGCGTCGAGGTCGGCCAGCACGCGGGCGATCGGGTCGGTGCGCGTCGCGACGGGCGAAGTCATGCGAGCGAAGCTAACGCACCCCGTCAAGCGATCGCGTTGTCCTCGGGCGGCCCGGGCTCGTCGTGCTCGTCGCGGATGTCGCCGACGAGTTCCTCGAGCAAATCCTCCAGCGTCACGATGCCCTCTGTCACGCCCGCCGCGTCGCGAACGACGGCGAGGTGCAGCCCCGCCCGGAGCATGCGGGCGAGCAGCTCGGTGCACGGCACGTCGGGCGTGGTCGCGAAGACGGGGTGCACCGACGGCGGCTGATCCGCGCCGGTCTGCAGGACGTCGAACGCGAGCACCACGCCGACGATGTCGTCGAGCGCGCCGCGGTAGACCGGCACGCGGCTGTACCCGGACGCCGCGACGGCCCGCGCGATCTCGGCAGGCGGAGCGGCGACGTCGATCGCGAACAGCTGCGCGCGCGGCGTCAGCACGTCGCGTGCGCGCTTGCCGCCGAACTGCACCACGCCGCTGATGATCGCGAGCTCCGTCTCGTCGCCGACGCCTTCAAGCCGGCCCTCGCGCAACACGTCGTCCAGCTCGGAATGCGCGAGCGCCGACGGTTCTGGCGTCACACCCGGCCGCGCCGCCGCACCCAGGGTGCGTTCGGCAAGCGCGCGGACGGGGGCGAGGACGACGTCGGCCGCGCGCAGGACCGGCAGGCCGATCGGGACCGCGTGCGTCGGAAACCGTCGCGCCAGCCCGCGCGGAATCGCCATCCCGAACACGCACAGCGCGGTGAACGCGCCGATGACGCCGAGTAACGCGCCGAGCGCGCTACCGCCACCGCCGGCCAGCGAGCCCGCGGTGAACGCCGCGATCGCCGTCGCGCCGCCAGCGGCCGCGTGCAACCGCTGCGGCCGCGACAGGTACTGCTCGGCGACGCCCGCGCCCGTCGGATGCCGCTCGAGCAGGTGCCGGAGCCAGATACGACTCACCATCCGTAGCGCGAACGCACCGCCGCTGCACAGCGCGACGACGACCACACAGATCGTGACGACCAGACCGGTCATGCGCCCGCGTCGTCGGCCGTCGTCGCGGCGACGGCCACGCCAGCCTCGGCCGCGGCCGCGCTTTCGCGCTGTCGCTCGAAGTACACGCGCTGGATGCGCCGCCGCACCACGCGTTCGACGACGACCCGGAACGGCCCGATGGTCAGCCGCTCGCCGTTGCGCGGGACGCGACCGAGCAACTCGTAGACGAGCCCGCCGACGGTCGACACCTCGTCGTGCTCGACGGGGTAGCCGATCGCTTCGGACAGCTCGGAGAGCGTGAGCCGCGCCGAGACCCAGAAGCGATCCGCCCCTTCCGACTCGATGGGCGGCGTCTCGTCGTCGCGCTCGTCTCGAATCTCGCCGACGATCTCCTCGAGGAGGTCTTCGATCGTGACGATCCCGGCGGTTCCGCCGTACTCGTCGACGACGACGGCGAAATGGTTGCGCGACGCGCGGAAGTCACGAAGTTGGTCGTCGACCCGGTTCGTCGTCGGAATGAAGCTCGTCGCACGCACGAGACGGTCCCACCGTTCGGGCGGCTCGTCGGCGACGATCGCGGGGAGCAGGTCCTTCGCGTAGATCACGCCCACCACGTTGTCGATCGTTTCGTCGTACACCGGGAGTCGGGAGTGCCGCGCGCTGCGCACGCGCGCGACGACCTCGGCCCATGGCGCATCGTGTGGCACGCCGACGACGTCAACGCGAGGCACCATCACGTCGGACACCGGCGTGTCGTTGAGCGCGAACGCGCCCGCGAGGAACGCGCGTTCGCCGGCCCCGACCTGGGCCTCGGCGGTCACGATCTCGCGGAACTGCTCCGTCGCCTCGTCCCGGGCCGCGTCGTCGACGTCGGTCGCGGGCAACATGCGCGCGAGTGCTCCGTCGAGCGCGTCCGTGAGCACGACCCAGGGCGCGACCGCGATCCGGCCGAGCCGCGCGACGCGCCGCGCCCCTGCCTCGGCGTTCGCGCGCGCGGCCGCGGCTGCGTCTCCGGCCTCACGGCCGGCGAGTTCGGCGTACGCGCTCGCGATCGCGCCTGCCGCCATGAGGAGCGCGAACCCGCCGGACCCGAGCTCCGCGTCGGCACCGGCGCGGGCCACCGTGGCGCCCGCGATGGTGTGCGCCGCGAGCCGCGTGACGCCGAGCGCGCGGTAGAGTCGCGCGTCCGCCTCGACGCGGCTCGCGGGAGGGGTGTCGCTGTGCACGTGTCGGAGCACCGCGAGCGCGCGCCCGCACGCGAACGCCGCGCCGAGGGCGAGGGCCCCGCAGGCGACCAGCAGCAGGATCACGCGCGCGCTCCGGCGCTGCTGCGATGGAACCGGGCGAGGTAGCGCTCCTGGCGCGCCCACATCGACGACGCCTCGCGCCCGGCGTCCTCCGGGTGCGTGTAACCGATCGCGTGCAGCGTTCCGTGGACGACCACGCGTGCGAGTTCCTCACGAACCGGGCGCCCGAACGCGACGGCGTGCTCGCGCGCGACTTCGGGCGAGATGTAGATGTCGCCGCCCAGCGGAACGCCCGGCGCGCCCGCGAGCTCGAACGTGATGATGTCGGTCGGACCGCGGTGCCCGAGGTGGCGACGGTTGAGCCCGGCGATCGCGCGGCGCGTCACGAACGTGAACGACAGCGCGGCATCGCGCACCCGCTCGCCGCGCAACACCGCGCGCGCGAGCGCGTCGACGCGCGCCAGGGCGACGGGCACGCGAACGCCCTCGGCCGTGACGTGCACCTCGACGCTCACGCGCGGTCGCCCGCGGCGACCGCGACCGGCTCGGGCGCGGAGGGCGACGCCGGCGCGAGCGGGTCACCCGCGCCGCTCCCGGTCGGAGTTCCGTTGGGTGCGGGCGCCGGCGGGTAGTCGATCCGGCCGTGGTACATGCCGAGGAGGACCCGCGCGAACTCCTCCTTCACCGTTTCGAGCTGCCGCATCGTGAGCGGCGCGTCTCGCAACTGCCCCTGCTCGAGTCGCTGCTGCACGATCCGCTCGACCAGGTCGCGGATACGGTCGGCCGTCGGCTCGGGGAGTGCGCGCGCGGCCGCCTCGACGCCGTCCGCGAGCATGCAGACCGCCGTCTCCGCCGTGTTCGGCAGCGGACCGCCGTACGCGTACTCCGCGGTCGTCGGGTTCGCGTCGCCCCGCTCCCGGGCGCGCTCGTAGAAGTAGACGATGCGGTTGGTCCCGTGGTGCTGCGTGATGAACGATCGCAGGGCGTTCGGCAGCTTGTACTCGTCGGCGAGGGCGAGGCCCTCGCGCACGTGGCTCCGGATGATCGCCGCGCTCGCCGACGGTTTCAGCTTGTCGTGCGGGTTCCGCCCGCGTCCCTGGTTCTCGACGAAGTACTGCGGGCGTTCGAGCTTCCCGATGTCGTGGTAGTACGTCCCGACGCGCCCGAGCAGGCCGTTGGCGCCGATCGCGTTGCACGCGGACTCGACGAGGTTGGCCATGGCGATCGTATGCGCGAAGGTGCCGGGCGCTTCGACCGCGAGCCGGCGCAGCAGCGGCCGGTTGAGGTCCGACCACTCGAGGAGGCGCAGGTACGTGTCCACCCCGGTGAAGTCCTCCGCGAGCGGGAGCACGGCCATCCCGACCACCATCGACCCGAGCGCGGCTGCGGCGCCGCCTCCAGCCGTGATCGCGACGGCGACCCACGACGACCCGAGCGCGAGCCCGAGCGTGACCGCCGCGACGGCGTACGCGGCGGCGACGACGAGCACGGGCACGAACGCCTGACTCCGACGCCGCGCGGTGCGCACGCTCACCGCCGCGGCCGTGCCCGCGACGAGGAAGATGAACGTCGCGTTCGTGCCGCGGAACGGACCCTGGCCGCCTAACAGAATGGAGAGCAGTACGACCGCGACCGTGCTGATCCGCGCGTCGAAGAGCGTGCTGAAGAGCATCGCGGCGAACGCGACCGGGACGAGTTCCGGTCGCCCGTCGCCCCAGCGCGCGACCGCGGCGGCGGCCAACGCGACGAGCGCGAAGCCGATCCCGAAGAGCGACACGGTCCGGAACGACGCGTAGAGCGCGGGCCGGAACAGGAAGAGCGTGACGCCCACGATCGCGAGCAGGACGAGGTTGTGTAACACCGCACCGAACACGCGCGCGACCTGGGCGCCCGCCGTGCGCCTCCCGCGTTGCTCCTCGAGGGCGCGGAGCGCTCGAAGACGTTCGTACTCGTCGCGGCCGACGACCTCGCGCGCGCCGACGATGCGCTCGCCCGCGCGAACCGCACCGCGCGTAGCCGCCACGCCGCTCGCGGCGATCGTGCGGCGGCGGTCGGTTTCCGTCCGGTCCGGAACGAGCGTGGGGGCGAAGCTGGCGCTCAGCAGCTTCGTGCGCAGGGTCGACGCCGGGTCGGCCGCGCCGGCTCGTACCGCGCGCGTGAGGAACGTCGCGAACGTCGCGACGCTGTCGGCGTCGGCGGTCGCAACCGCGTGGCCGGCGCCGCCCGGCGCGCTGACCGCGATCGCGCCGCGGACGTCGCGGAGCGCGCTCGTCTGTGCCACGCCGCGCGGCAACCACTGCTCGAGCAGCTGGCGCGCCGTGTCGACCGCCGCCGCTTTCCGGCGCGGATCTCTGACGATCGCGAGCTCGCCGGCGGTGAGCCGGAAACCGTCCGCGGCGAGACGCGCGTCGGCCTCGGCGGGCCGGGCGAGCGCCGAATCGAGCGCGGCGAGGCGTACGAGCGCGGTGTCGAGTCCTTCGGGACGGCGGACGAACACGGGCGGCACGGCCTTCGCGGCGTCCGCGCGCTCGCCCGCGAGCGCCGCAGCGGACTTCGGCACGTCGAAGGCGAACGGCGCTACGACCGCCTCGGGCGCGACGGTCCCGACGTCGTACAGCGGCGCGACTGCGACGGGCGCGCTCGGGAACAGCAGGTACAGAATGACCGCGAGCAAGACGGCCACACCCGCGCGGAGCGCGTGCTCGCGCACCGCGCCGGCCGTTTCGACCGGTCCGGCGGTGCCGTGACCGACGCCCGACAACCCCCAGAGTCCCACAGTCCGTCTCCCGCTTCGCGGTACCGCGGCGCGCCTGTCGTGCGACGCCGGCGTCAGTCGCCGGCGTCGTCGGCGTACGCCTTGATGATTTCGCGCACGAGCCGGTGCCGCACCACGTCTGCCTCGCCGAAATAGTGGAACGAGATACCCTCGATGCCGTGCAGGATGCGCTCCACCTGCATGAGCCCAGAATCTTCCCGCCGCGGCAGGTCGATCTGCGTCTTGTCGCCGGTGATGACGATCTTCGAGTTCACGCCGAGGCGCGTGAGGAACATCTTCATCTGCAGGTTGGTCGCGTTCTGCGCCTCGTCGAGGATCACGAACGCGTCGCCCAGCGTGCGGCCGCGCATGAACGCGAGCGGCGCGATCTCGATCGTCCGCGTCTCGAGCGCCTTCTGCACGCGCTCCTGCGGCATCATCTCGTCGAGCGCGTCGTAGAGCGGCCGCAGGTACGGGTCCACCTTGGCCTGCATGTCACCGGGGAGAAAGCCCAACGACTCCCCCGCCTCGACCGCGGGCCGCGCGAGCACGATGCGGCGTACGCGCTTGCGCACGAGCGCGTCGACGGCCATTGCCACCGCGAGATACGTCTTGCCGGTGCCCGCCGGACCGATCCCGACCACCACGTCGTGTTCGGCGATCTTGCGCATGTACTCGGCCTGCCCGGGCGTCTTGGCCTGGATGATCTTGCGGACGCCCGGGAGAGCGAGCCGCCCGTCCGCACCGCCGCCGCCTGCGGCCGCGGGCGCCACCCCGTTGCTCGGCCCCGCGCCGTCCGCGTCGCGCCCCGACTCGAGGCTGATCCGCAACACGTCGTCCGGGCTGAGCACGACGCCCTGCCGCGTCAGCTCCAACATCCGCTGGCCGATCGCGGTCGCACGCGCGACTGCGTCGGTACTCCCGCCCAACGTGAGCGACTCGCCGCGGAGCGCGACGCGCGTGCCCGTCACGCGCGCGAGCTCGACGAGATTCTGGTCATTCACGCCGGCAAGCGTGAGGAGATCCGCTCCCTCGGTGCTGATGCGTTGCGTGATCGCCGCGTCGGGCGCGCGGTACAGGCCGTCCTCGGTCACTCCGCCCCTCCCTCGTTCACCGTCACTTCGTCGCCGCCCCATCGCAGGTCGCGGAGGTCCTGCACGGGGACGACGCTCGGCGCCCCCTCGAACAGCGCGCGGGCGGCCGTCGTCTTCGGAAACGCGATCACGTCGCGAAGCGACGTCGCGCCGGACAGCAGCATCGCGATCCGGTCGAAGCCGAGCGCGATGCCACCGTGCGGCGGCGCGCCGCTCCGGAGGGCTTCGAGCAGGAACCCGAAGCGCGCTTCGGCCGTGGCCGCGTCGATCCCGAGCAGCGAGAGCGCGTGCTCCTGCTGAGCGGCGTCGCTGATGCGGATGCTCCCGCCGCCGAGCTCGGTGCCGTTTAGCACGACATCGTAGGCGCGCGCGCGCGCGCGCCACGGCTCGGTCGAGAGCAACGGCAGGTCTTCGGGTTGCGCGGAGGTGAATGGGTGGTGCATCGCGGCGAGCGCGCCGGTGGACGGATCGCGCTCGAACATCGGGAAGTCGACCACCCACAACAGCTCGAGCACGTCGGCGCGCACCAGATCCAGTCGGCGCGCGACGTCCTGCCGCAGCCGGTCGAGCGCGGGGCTCGTCACGTGGTCCGGACCGGGCACGATCACCGCCGCCGCGTCGTCCACCAGCCCGAGCCGCTCGGCCGCGTCCGCGCGCAGGAACTTCGCCGCCGATCCATCGAGCTTCCCGTCGACCTGCTTCAAGACGATCGCGTACGGAGCGCCGGCGCCCTTCGCGAGCGCGGTGAACTCGTCCTGCTCCTTCCGCGAGAACCGCGCGCCGCCCGGCGCGACGAACCCGCGGAAGCGACCCCCGGCCCCGAACACCGATTCCGCGGCCTTGAACTCCGAGCCGCGAAAGACGTCGCTGACGTCGGACAGCTCGAGCCCGTACCGCAAGTCCGGCCGGTCGATGCCGTAGCGCTCCATCGCGTCGGCGTAGGTCATCTGTCGGAAGGGCGCTGCAACCCGAAAGCCGGCCTCCGCGAACAGCTCGACGAGCAGCCCTTCCGTGAGCGCGACGATGTCGGCCTGCGCGACGAACGAGGCTTCGACGTCGATCTGCGTGAACTCGGGCTGACGGTCCGCGCGGAGATCCTCGTCGCGAAAGCAGCGCGCGATCTGGAAGTACCGGTCGAATCCCGCAATCATGAACAGCTGCTTGTAGAGCTGCGGACTCTGCGGTAGCGCGTAGAACTCGCCCACGTGCAGCCGGCTCGGCACGAGGTAGTCGCGCGCACCCTCAGGCGTCGGCTTCGTGAGGATCGGCGTCTCGAGCTCCAGAAAGCCGTGCGCGCTCAGGTATCGCCGCGTCGTCTGCAGCAACCGGTGGCGCAGCACCAGGTTCCGCTGCAACTCGGGGCGGCGGAGGTCGAGCTGGCGGTGGCGGAGGCGCAGGTCCTCGGCCGGGAGTTTGTCCGACCGTCCGCGTGCGACCGGGATCGCGGGCGTCGCCGCCGGTCCGACGAGACGCAGGGCGCGCGCGCGCACCTCGACGTCTCCGGTCTCCATCTCGGGATTCCGCCGTTCGGCCGGGCGGAGCGCGACCGCTCCGTCGACGAGCACGACGCTTTCCACGCCGAGCGCCGCGGCCGCGGTGATCGTGCCGAGGTCGCACCACTCCGGGTCGAACGAGAGCTGGGCGATACCGGTGCGGTCGCGCAGGTCGACGAAGACCAGCGCGCCGAGATCGCGAACGCGGTGCACCCAGCCGCCGAGGGTGACGGCCGTGCCGGCGTCGGCCGGCCGGAGCGCGCCGCACGCGTGGGTGCGGAGGGACGTCGCGGGAAGACCCGCAGGCGGAAGCGGCGTACTTGAAGCGGGGTCGGACACGAAGGCAGACGAGAGGTCGAACCGCCCGACTGTCGCCGGCGCGGACTATACACAGGATCTTAACGGACGCCGTGGGGTGGAGGTAGGAGAACCGCGTCCCACGTGGCGTGACACGCGGCACGCAAGTTCCTGGCTGGCTTAGATTTCCGTCTCGTGACCCTGACGCTCCCCACGCTCGATCCGCGCGCCCGTCGCGACGCGCCGCCGACGCTGCTCGACGTCGATCCGGCCGCGGCGGAGCGCGAGCTATGCGCCGCCATGGCCGACCTCGGTCAGCCGGCGTACCGCGCGGGACAGGTCCTTCGCCGTCTTTGGCAGCGGCCCGTGGCGAGCTTCGACGCGATGAGCGAGCTGCCCGCGTCGCTTCGCGCGACGCTCGCGGCGCGCTTCGAGCTGCCCCGGCTCGAGCTCGCTGCACGGCAGTGCTCGGCCGACGGGACGCAGAAGTTCCTGTTCCGCCTGTCGGACGGTCAGTTGATCGAAACCGTTGCCATTCCAGACGCGGACCGCCTCACGCTCTGCATCTCGTCGCAGGCCGGGTGCGCGCTCGCGTGCGCCTTCTGCGCGACGGGCGCGATGGGGTTCCAGCGCAACCTTCGCCCGAGCGAGATCGCCGGGCAGGTGCGCGAGCTCGCGCTGCTCGACGACGGACCGATCCGGCCGACCAACATCGTGTTCATGGGCATGGGCGAACCGCTCATGAACTGGGGGGCGGTGTCGCCCACGCTCACGATCCTCAACGACCCGCGCGGGTTCGGCATCGGCGCGCGTCACATCACGGTCTCGACCGTGGGCGTGCTCCCCGGCATCGTCGCGCTCGGCGAGCGCCCGGAGCAGTTCCGCCTCGCGCTGTCGATCCACGCGCCGGACGACACGCTCCGCGGCGCGCTCATGCCGGTCAACATCAAGTACCCGCTCGCGGATGTGCTCGACGCCGCCAAAGCGTTCGACCGGCGTACCACGTTCGAGTACGTGATGCTTGGCGGCGTGAACGACGCGCCCGAGCACGCGCGCGCGCTCGCGGCGCTCGCGCGCGAGTGTCGCGCGTTCGTGAACCTCATTCCGCTCCACCCGGGTGGTGCCGGCGAGTTCGTGCCCACACCGGCCGACCAGATCCAGCGCTTCGCGCGCGCGGTGCGCGCCGGCGGCGTCGAGGTCGCGGTCCGTCGCAGCCGCGGCACGGACATCGCCGCCGCCTGCGGCCAGCTACGGGTAGAACGGCTCGGCCGGCGGGTGCCACGACCGGCCGACGAGGACCGTGAGGTCGAGGTAGTGTGAGCTGTCGGGGCGCGCTTCCACGCGCGCCCCGCCCATCGCCCGGGCCAGCCGACGCGCCCAGTCCTGGTGCCCCGAGCGGTCGAGCACGAGCGTGGTGTCGCGCTGCTGCCCCGTGGTGCCGATCTCCACGACATCGTACCCGCGGTCGCGGATCGCCTGAGTTGCCCGGCGCGCCAGCCCGCGCACACGCGTCGCGTTCACGACCTGCACCTTCACCCGGACGCCGTTCGGCGCGCGCGCGAGCGAGTCAGACGTGACGCCGCGCCCGGCGGTCGGCGCGGGCGGGAGCGCGGCCGCGCGGCGCGCCCGCACCACGCGGACGCCGTACCACCCGCCGATGCCTAACGCAGCGGCGATCACGACGGCCGCCGCCGCGACGCGCACGCGGCCGCGACGCCGTCGCGGCTCCGGCGTGCCGGCGTCGACGGGCAGCGGCATCCCGGTCATCGCGAGGGCCGGCTCAAGTCGCTGAACACGCGGCGCGCCGCGCGCTCACCGGACGGCATTCCACAGTTCGACCGTCGCCGCGTAGAGCTGCTTGCCTTCGTTCAACGACCACTGCAGCCGCATGCGCACGACCTGTCGGAAGGTGCCGTCGAAGTCGCGCGGCACCTGCGCGGCGAGGTACGCGCGGTCGGCGGTCGCAAACTTCCGACCCGGTTCGAGGAAATCGGCGAGGTAGAGGGCGCGACCGACCCGCCCCCACGCGGGCGAGCCGAGCGTGTGCCAGCGGACCGCGTCGATCACGGCCGCGCGCGTCTCGCCCACGCGTGCGAGCATGGCCGCGGCCGCGGGCCCGTGCAGCAGGTCGACGGGCGCGTTCGCGACCGTGCTCGAGTCGTCCGCTGCGGCCAGTTGGCGGAGTTCGTCTTCGGGCGCGTCGCGAAGCGCGTCGTGCAGCACGCCGACGTCGTGCAGGGCGCGCGCCTCGTCGGCGTCGCCCGCGATCGCCTGGGCCCAGCCGTCCAGCATGGCCGTGACCCGCGCGATGTGCGCGCGGCGCTTCTCGCCGACCTGTGCCCACGGCGGAAGCGAGATCGCGTGCTCGGCCGGCTTCACGCCGCGCTCCGCGTGCTTCGGCCCGTCCCGAAACGCGGGGCGCCGAGCACGATCGTGTCGAGCAGACGCGTCGGTCCCACGCGTGCGGCAACCATCACGAGCGTCCCGACGTCCGCGCGCGCCAGGGGTTCGAGGGTCTCTGGATTTGCGAACGCGACGTAGTCGGCGGTGAGGTCGCCCGCGTCGCGAAGCGAATCTCTCACGCGATGTTCCAACGCGCTCGCATCGCGCTCGCCCGCCGCGAACGCGCGCTCTGCCGCGGCGAGCGCGGTCGGGATCGCGCGCGCGCGCCGACGCGATGCTTGGTCGAGGTACACGTTGCGACTCGACCGTGCGAGCCCATCGTCCTCTCGCACCGTGGGAACGACCACGAGTTCGACGGGCACGTTCAGGTCCTCGATCATCGCGCGCACCACGGCCACCTGCTGCGCATCTTTCTGTCCGAACACCGCGACGTCGGGCCGCACGATGTTGAGCAGTTTGAGGACGATGGTGAGCACGCCGGCGAAGTGCCCCGGCCGGACCGCGCCTTCCCACCGGTCGGCCACCGCACCTGGGACGACGCGCGCGCGCGGCTCGCCGCGCGGGTACAACTCGTGGACGTCCGGCGTGAAGAGCACGTCGACGCCCTGCGCGGCAGCCTTTTCGGCGTCGCCCACCGGGTCGCGCGGGTAGCGCGCGAAGTCGTCCGTGGGAGCGAACTGCAGCGGGTTGACGAATATGCTCATCACGACGACGTCGGCGTGCCGCCGAGCTTCGTCCACGAGCGCGAGGTGTCCGTCGTGCAGCGCGCCCATCGTCGGGACGAGCGCGACGCGCGCCGCGGCGCCGGAGCGCGCGCCCGCAATCGCCTCGCGCAGCTCGCGCGCGGTATTCACCGTCTGCATGCGTCGCCGCTCAGAAGGCGTGGTCGGCGTCGGGATACGCGCGGGCCCGCACGTCGGCCGTGAAGCGCGTCACCGCGCCGCGCACGTCGCCCGCGAGGTCTGCGTACCGCTTCACGAACTTCGGCTTGAACCCGTCCGTTAGGCCGAGCAGGTCGGCGAGCACCAGCACCTGACCGTCGCACGCGGCGCCCGCCCCGATCCCGATCGTCGGGACCGCGACCGCCCGCGTTACGCGCTCGGCCACCTCACCCGGGACGAGCTCGAGGACGATCGAGAACGCACCGGCGGCTTCGAGGCGCTTCGCCTCGTCCACGATCCGGTTCGCGCCGTCCGCGTCACGGCCCTGGACGCGGAAACCTCCGAGCGTGTTCACGCGCTGCGGCGTGAACCCGAGGTGGCCCATCACCGGAATCCCCGCGCGCACGAGCGCGGCGACGGTGTCGGCGGTCTGCTCCGAGCCGCCTTCCAGCTTCACCGCGTCGCAGCGGGTTTCCTGCATCACGCGCCCGGCGTTGAGCAGTGCGCGTTCCGTCGTGACCTCGTACGTCAGGAACGGCATGTCCACGACGACGAGCGCGCGCGACACGCCGCGGCGTACCGCCGCGCCGTGGTAGACCATCATGTCGAGCGTCACGGGGAGCGTCGACTCGTACCCCGCGACGACGTTGCCTAACGAGTCGCCGACGAGCACGCAGTCGACCCCCCCGTCCTCGGCCAGGCGCGCGAAAAGTGCGTCGTAGGCGGCCACGACGACGAGCGGTTCGGGGCGGCCCTTGGCCGCGGCGAAGGTGCGCGGCGTGAGGCGTCGACCTGGCGCGCTGCCCGCGCCGTGAGTCACGCGGCGGCCCCGGCGTGCACCGCCGCGAGTGCGACCTGCCAGTCGACGCCGAGTTCGGCGAGTTCGCGTTGCCAGAAGTCGCGGTGGGCGAGCTCCGGGTGCGGAAGCTGGAGGGACGCCGACCCGATCGGTCGATCTCCGAACAGCACGAGGTCGATGTCGAGCGTGCGCGGGCCCCAGCGTGCGGCCGGATCGCGCCGGCGGCCCTGCTCGCGCTCGATCGCCTGCGCGGCGGCGAGCAGCGCTGTCGGCGCGAGCGCCGTCTCGACGTGGAGCATCTGGTTGAGGTACGCGCCCTGCCCGGCCGGCCCGATCGGCGCCGTTTCCTCGATCCGGGACGCCGAGACGACGCGCGTCGAAGGGAGCGCGGCGAGTCCGGCACGCGCCGCCGCGAGGTGCGCCTCGCGGTCGCCGAGGTTGGAGCCGAGCGCGACGTACACCGCCACAGGCGCGCATGCCTCCGCGGTCACGCGAGCGGCTCCGCGGGCGAGTCGACGGCCAGGTCGCGCGTCGCGGTGCGACCCGACATGCCGGCGGCGCGCTCGACGCAGACTTCCGCGTAGGCGAGCGGGCCACCGAGCGCGACGTGCGGCTTGCGCACTGCCACGCGCACACGGGCGAGGGCCTCCTCGGCGAGGAGCCGCGATGCGATCGCGTCGGCCGCGTCCTCGAGCCACGCGACGCGCCGCGAGGCCACATCGGCCACCACCGCGTACAGGCGGCGGTAGTCGAGCACGTCGCCAGCCGCGTAGCCCGCCGCCGTGCGCGCGCGCACCGCCGACACGTCGACCTCGAGCGGCTGGGCGATCTCCTGCTCGTGCGGCAGCACGCCGACGAGCGTATGGAAGCGCATGCCCACGAGCGAGACTGTCTGCTCGTCGAGCGCGGCCTGGCGCGTGGGGGTGGTCACGGCGGGAACGTAGGATCGGCCGGCGCGGGGGTCAACGCGATGTGGTGCCGGGCACCTCGCGACCGATCGCGCTCCGGTCGGCGCCGTCGATGGCGGCGCGCAGCTCCCGCGTGAGCGCGACTGCCTCGTCGACGCTCCGGTCGGCCGCCCGCACGATCGCGCTGCCCACGACCACGCCGTCGGCGAGGCGCGCGACGGCGGCGGCCTGCTCGGGGCGCGCGATGCCGAACCCCACGCAGATCGGCAGCTCGGTCACGCCGCGCAGGCGCGCGATCGTCGCCGGGAGCGACGCCGCGAGCTCGTTCTGCTCGCCCGTCACGCCGAGTCGGCTGATGAGGTAGACGAAGCCGCGGCCGTGTCGCGCGATGAGCGCCATGCGCGCGGCCGGTGTCGTCGGCGCGACGAGCCGGACGAAGTCGAGCGGGCCCTCTCCGATCCACGCCTCGCGGGCCGCGTCGGCGCCGACGGGCAGATCGGTGACGAGCACGCCCGACACGCCCGCCGACGCCGCCCGCGCGAGCACGTCGGGGCCCGCCGCGAGCAACGGGTTGAGGTACGTGAAGAGCACGACCGGCACCGCGAGCGCGGCACGCTCGAGCAGCGCGAGCGCGCCGGCGAGGTCGATGCCGTGCGAGAGTGCGACGCTCGAGCTGTGCTGGATGACCGGACCGTCCGCGAGCGGTTCGGAGAACGGGACGCCGAGCTCGATCACGTCGGCGCCGGCCGCCTCCAGCCCGCGAAGGAGCGCGACGGACCGATCCGGATCCGGGTGCCCGGCGGTCGCGTAGCACACGAGTGCCGCGCGGTCCTCGGCCCGCAGTCGGTCGAACCGTGCCGCGATCGCGCCGACGCGCGGGCCGCTCGCGAGCGCGCCTGCGAGCGCCGTCACGCGTCGGACTCGGGGTAGGGCGGCAGCGGGCCGACGTCGGGCAGCGTGCCTAACGCGCTCACCTGCGCGGCGTCCTTGTCGCCTCGGCCGCTCACGCAGATGAGCACCGGCGCGTCGGCGGCCCACGCGCCCGCCTGGTCCGCCACCCACGCCACCGCGTGCGACGTTTCGAGTGCGGGGATGATGCCTTCGAGGCGGCTGAGCAGGGCGAAGCCGCGGAGCGCTGCCGCGTCGGTCACCGGCACGTAGCGCGCCCGCCCGGAGTCGCGCAGGTACGCGTGCTCGGGCCCGACGCCCGGGTAGTCGAGGCCGGCCGAGATGGAGTGCGCGTCGACCACCTGCCCTCGCGCGTCCTGCAACAGGTAGCTCAACGCGCCGTGCAGCACGCCCGGCGTGCCGCGCGCGAGCGAAGCGGCATGACGCGCCGTCTCGACGCCCTCGCCCGCCGCCTCGATGCCCACCAGCTCGACGTCGGCGTCGTCGACGAAGCCGGCGAAGATTCCCATCGCGTTGGAGCCGCCGCCGACGCACGCCACCACCGTGTGCGGAAGCCGGCCGGCGCGCTCGAGCATCTGCGCCCGCGCCTCGCGCCCGATCGGCGACTGCAGCTCGCGCACGATCCGCGGGTACGGCGCCGGCCCGACGACCGACCCGATGATGTAGTGACTCGACTCGACGTTGGTCACCCAGTCGCGGATCGCCTCGCTCGTCGCGTCCTTGAGCGTGCGCGTCCCCGCGGTGACCGGAACGACCTCGGCGCCGAGCAGCCGCATGCGCCACACGTTGAGCGCCTGCCGCTCCATGTCGGCCGCGCCCATGTAGACGACGCACGGAAGTCCGAACCGCGCGCACACGGTCGCGGTCGCGACGCCGTGCTGCCCCGCCCCGGTCTCCGCGATGATGCGCCGTTTGCCCATGCGCCGTGCGAGCAGCACCTGCCCGACCGTGTTGTTGATCTTGTGCGCGCCCGTGTGGTTCAGGTCCTCACGCTTGAGCCAGACGGGCGCCCCGACCAAAGCCGAGAGGCGCGGCGCGGCGCTGAGCGGCGACGGGCGGCCCACGTACGTGCGCAGCAGGTCGTCGAGTTCGGCGCGGTACCCCGCGTCGCGCATCGCCGCATCGAACGCGAGTTCGAGTTCGTCGAGCGCGGGGATGAGCGTCTCGGGGACGTAGCGGCCGCCGAACGCGCCGAAGCGGTCCGTCGTCGCCGGCGCGGACGCGCCGGACGTGGAGTCGAGCAGGGTCATGTGACGGCGAGTGGTCGCGCGGCCGCGGCGAACGCGGTCATGCGCGTGTGGTCCTTCATACCGGGCGCGGATTCCACGCCCGACGACACGTCGAGAACGTCGGGCGCGAGCGCGGCGACGGCCGCAGCAACGTTCTCTGGCCGGAGCCCACCCGCGAGCACGAGCGGGACCCGACCGCGGACCGGCGCGAGCGCGTCCGCGAGCGCGGCCCACGGGAGCGCGACGCCGTTCCCGCCGAGCATGCCGCCGTCGACGCGGGCGTCGAGCACCACGGCGTCGGCCGCGTCGAAGAGCGCCGCGGTGCGCTCGGGCAGGTCGGTCCCGGCGACGCGCACGACGGCCCAGACCTCGCCGGCCCAGTGTCGCCGAACGGCAGCGACGTCCGCGACGTCCGGATCGGCGTGCAGCTGCACGACGTCGAGCGCCGCCGCGTGCGCGAGATTCGCCACCGCGCGGGCGTCGATCGCGCCCATCACCCCGACCACGCGCGGTGCGTGCGTGTCGTCATCTTGCACGCCCGCCGTGATCGCGCGCGCGCGGTCCGCGGTGACGAGCCGGGGCCCGCCAGCGAAGATGCAGCCGACGTACGCGGCGCCGAGCCGCGCGGCGTGCCGCACGTCCTCGGGGCGCGTGAGCCCGCAGAATTTGATCGCCGGGGTCACGCGCGGCCGCCGCTCGCGAACTCGCTCGCGCGGCCGTCGACGGGCCGCCGGTCGCGCCGCGTGAGCTCGCCGGTGAGCGCCGCGACCGCGCGGCGCGGGTCGGCCGCCTGCGACACACTCGAGCCGACGAGCACCGCGTCGGCGCCGGCCGCCGCTGCACGTGCGACCTCGGCCGCGGACTCGATCCCGCTCTCGAACACCGCGATGCGGTCGGCGGGAATCTGCGGGACGAGCCGCTCGCCGGTCGCGAGGTCGATCGCGAGCGTCTCGAGATCGCGGTTGTTCACCCCGATCACGCGCGCGTCCGCCGCGAGGGCCGCCTCGAGTTCCCACTCGTCACGTACTTCGGCCAGGACGTCGAGTCCGAGGGCGGCGGCCTCGCCGGCCAACGCCCGCAGTTCGTCCGGTGCGAGCGCGCGCGCGATCAGCAGGACCGCCGATGCGCCGTGCGCCCTCGCTTCGACGATCTGCAGCCGGTCGACGATGAAGTCCTTGCGGAGGAGCGGGATACGCCCCGCGACCGCGTCGGCCGCCGCGTCGAGGTCCGTGATGCTACCGCCGAAGCGCGTCGGCTCCGTGAGCACGGAGAGCGCGGCGGCGCCGCCCGCCTCGTACGCCGCAGCCTGCGTACCCGCGTCGAGCCCCGTCGCGATCGCGCCCTTGGACGGCGACGCGCGCTTCATCTCGGCGATGACCGCCACGCGTGCGCCGCGGAGCGCCCCCGCGAAGCTCGGCCCTGCCGCGCGCGCGGCGGCCGCGGCCTCGAGCGCGTGCGCCACGTCGCGCATGGCGTCCACATGCGCGCGCGCCGACGCACACAGCGCGGCGAGCGTCCCGGAGGGCGGCGTCCAGCGCGCCGAGCGCGCGGAGGAGGTCGGAATGTCAGCTGCTCGCGTTGCGTCCACGGCTTCCTTGCACTTCGGCCGATCTTCGGCTAGCGTTTTCGGCGACTGTTCGGGTGACACGCGGACGCACGCCATCCACTGGCTTCCGTCCTCGCCCTGCCCCGCCGGCGACGGATCGCCCCGAGCCGGGTCTGACTGCACCTACCGCGACCTTCGGGCCGCGGACCGACGGGCCGCTCGGCCCGGGAGCCCCCATGCCGCTCACGAAGCGCCAGCGCGAGATCCTCAACTACCTCGGCAGCTACTCGCAGACGAACGGCTTCGCGCCGAGCTTCGAAGAAATCGCCGAGGCGTTCAACTATAACTCGCTGGCCACGGTCCACGAACACCTGAGCAACCTCGAGCGGAAGGGCTACATCAAGCGGAGCTACAACGAGAGCCGCGCGATCGAGATCCTCGAGACGGACGTCTATCCGCGCGCGGTCGAGTTGCCGGTGCTCGGCGCCGTCGCGGCCGGCGTGCCGATCGAGTCGATGGCCTCAGGCGAGACGATGACCGTGCCGGAGAGCTTCCTTCGCAAGAGCGGCTCCCACTACGTGCTCAAGGTGCGCGGGCAGTCGATGGTCGACGCGCACATTCACGACGGCGATTTCGTCGTCGTCAACGAGCGTCGCAGCGCCGACAACGGCGAGATGGTGATCGCGATGACCCAGGGCGCGGCGGGCGGGTCCTCGACCGTGAAGAAGTTCTACCGCGAGCGCGACGGCCGCATTCGCCTGCAGCCCGCGAACGAGACGATGGAGCCGATCTACGTGCACGAGAACGACATCAGCATCCAGGGCGTCGTCGTCGGGGTGCTCCGTCGCTTCTGAGAGCACGGCGCGGGCGCGCCGCCGTCGCGGTTACGCGCCGTACGCCGCCCGCAGCCGCTCCAGCGTTCGTAACCCCAAGCCGCCGTCGAGCGCCGCCCGTGCGCGCTCGACGGCGGCTTCGTACGTCGCGTCGAGTCCGGCCACGTAGACCGCGGCGCCCGCGTTGAGCAACACCGCGGCGCGCGCTCCCGCGCTCCCGCCGCCGCCGAGCACGTCGAGCACGACCCGGGCGTTCTCTGCCGGTTCGCCGCCGGCCAGGTCCGACGCGTCGTTCACGCGGAGCCCGAGCGCCTCGGGCCTGATCGTCCACTCCCGCGCGACCGGCCGCGCGGCGGGATCACCTCCGCCGCCGTCGGCGAGAACCTCGTACACGTGCGTCGGTCCGAGTGGCGAGATCTCGTCCAGACCTGGCTCACCGTGCACGACGAGCGCGTGTACGGCGCCGAGGTCCGCGAGCGCGCCCGCGATGAGCGGCGCGCGGTGCGCATCGGCCACGCCGACCACCTGACGCCCAGCCATCGCCGGATTCGCGAGCGGGCCGACGACGTTCATCACCGTCGGCACGCCGAGTTCCCGCCGCACCGCGCCCACATGCCGCATCGCGGGGTGCATCCGCGGCGCGTACATGAAGGCGATGCCCGCCGACGCGAGCGCGCGCTGCATTTCCGGCACCGTCGGATCCACGGGTACGCCTAACGCTTCGAGCACGTCGGCGCTCCCCGAGCGGGACGTGAACGAGCGGTTCCCGTGTTTCGCGATGCGCACGCCGGCCCCGGCGGCGACCAGTGCAGCGGCGGTCGAGATGTTGAACGTGCTGATCGCGCCACCGCCCGTGCCGCACGTGTCGACGAGCGCCTCCGGGCGGTCCGCGGGCAACCGAACCATCACGGCGCGCAGCGCGCGCGCGACGGCGGCGATCTCCGGCGCAGTCTCGCCCCTCACCCGGAGCCCCATGAGCAGGGCGGCGATCTGGGCGGGCGTCGCCTCGCCGCGCATCACGACCTCGAAGGCGTCGGTGACGTCCGACGGTCGGACCGCGCGACCGGCGGCCAGCTCGCGCAGCGCCGCGCGGAGCGGGGCCGCCGGCGCGTCCGGAGGCGCGGCGGGCGCGCCGCCCGCGACCGCAGCCGCGGAGCTCATCGGCCGCCCGCCGTCGCGCGATCGCGCACGCCGACCCGCCTCAAACGCCGACCGCCGGCACCGCCGCGGCCTCGCCGGCGCCCGCCGGCGTCCACGCGAGCCGGGGATTGTCCGCGGCGAGGCGCTCGGGGAGCCGCGCGTGCGTGGCCACGAGCGCGATCACGAGCGCGAGCAGGCGCACGCGATCCACGTCGTCCTCGCTGTAGGACGTGGCCGACGACCGGTTCGTCAGATTCACGACGCCCACGAGGTCGTCGTGGTAGACGAGCGGAAAGCTGATGAAGCTGCCCATCGTGAAATACTGATCGTGCAGCAGGGGGTGCGCGCTCGCGTCACGCACGTCGCGCACGAGCAGCGGCTCGCGTGCCGCCGCGACGCGTCCCGCGACCCCTTCGCCCATGCGGATGCGGACGCCGTCGAGCACGTGCGGCGCCACGCCCCGCGCCGCCGCGAGGTACAGCCAGCCCGGGTCGGGTGCGCGGAGGACCAGCGAGCAACGTTGGGCCTGCATGTCGTCGCCGACGAGCGCGAGCAGGCCGTCGGCGAGCTGCTGGGGGTCGGTCGCTGCCGCGTCGAGCCCGAGCACCCGGTCGAGGAGGTAGAGCGTGCGTTCGGTCTGACGCAGCGCCTCGCCGCGCCGGTGCGATTCGAGCTGCGCCTGCGCGAGCTGCCCTCCGCTCGCGGCGAGCTGCTGTTCGAGCAGCTCGGTCCGGCGCTCGGCCCGGCGCACCTGCTCTGCCGCCTGCGCGACGGCGCGCTCGGCGCCGAGGCGCTCGGCCGGCGGCGCAGGGCGTCGGAGCGGGTCCACGCCGGCCGAGCGGAGCGCCGCCAGCTCGCTCTCGAGCCCATTCAACTTGCGAACGTACTCGCCGTGCACGCGACGCGTGACCGTCTCGAGCGTCTCGACCGCTTCGACGCGCGCGTCGCGCTCCGCGAAGCGGGCGAGTGCGAGGTCGAACAGTGCCGCGGCCGGCTCGGCGCGCTCGACGACGCGCGCGCCGAACATGCGCCGGGGTTCGCGCAGTGCGAGCACGGCGACGAGCTGGCCCTCGGCCCGCATTCCGCGCAGCGCGAGCGAACCGTCGAGCGGCGTGGCCATCCCGAACAGCCGCGCGAACTCCGGCGATCGGTCACCCAGATCGGTGAAGCGGCCGCCGAGCGTCAGATGCTGACGCGCGGCCGCGGGGAGGTGTTCGAGGCTGACCTCGGTCTCGGCCGCGAGCACGCGCCCCTCCGCCACCGTGCGGCGCGAGACGAGCAGCTGACGACGCCCGTCGTAGGTGAAGAGGGCAGGCTGCGCGCCGCGGTCCAGCTCGGCTATCGACTCGGCGAACGCGAGCAACGCGGCGTCCGCGTCGGCGGCAGCGCCGAGCGCGTGGGCGAGGGAGGCGAGCGTACGGGCGGGTGCGGGCATGGGCGTCTGGTCTGCGTAAGTTGCTCGCCCGTTCCCGGCACGGCTAGCTTCAGCCCGCGATGGCCTTCGACACGACCGACGCCTCCGAGCGCTCACTGCAGCTGGTGCTGCAATATGACGGCGCGCAGTTCGCGGGCTGGCAGCGGCAGCGCGAGGCGCGCACGGTCCAGGGCGTACTGGAGCTCGCCCTCGAGCGCCTCACGCGCCGTCACGTGCCCGTGCTCGGAGCCGGACGCACCGACGCGGGCGTGCATGCCCGCGGGCAGGCCGCCGGCGTGCGCGTTCCGGCGCGCTGGTCGGCGGCGACACTCCGCCGCGCGCTCAACGCGGTGCTCCCCGGTGACGTGTGGGTCGCCGAGGCGCACGAGATGCGACCCGCCTTCCACGCCCGCTACGGCGCCGTCGCGCGTCGGTACACGTATCTCGTCGGAACCGACGCCGCCGCCGCGTCGCCATTTCGGCGCGGGCGGGAGTACGCGTACGGCACGCCGCTCGACCTCGCGACGCTCGAGCGCGCGGCGGCCGCACTCCTCGGCGAGCACGGCTTCCGCGGCTACGCGGTGAAGGGCACCGCGCCGGCGGCCGACGATCACCGCTGCCGCGTGGACGTCGCCGCCTGGACGACGCGGGCCGGCGGGCTCGCGTTCACCGTCGAGGCGAATCGATTTCTACACCACATGGTGCGATTCCTCGTCGGCACGATGCTCGACTGCGCCAGTGGCCGGCGCGGGGCCGACGACGTCGGACGCCTGCTCGACGCGCCGGACAATCGCGGCGTTTCTCCGCCCGCACCGCCGCACGCGCTGTACCTCGACGCGGTTCGCTATCCTGCCGCGCTCTACGCGGACGGCCCGCCCGCCGACGCCGCGCGCGTCGACGCCGAACGCGCCATCCCGGCTCCGCCCCCTACCGTGCTCGCCGACGCCGCATGAAGATCCTGCTCGCCTCCGCCTCTCCGTCCGACGTCCGCTGGGCAACCGAGCACGGCCTCGTCGACGGGATCGTGACGTCGCCGGCCCGCCTCGCGGAGGAGCGTGCCGGTGACGCCCAGGCGCACCGCGAACTGCTCGGCGAGATCGCGCGGAGCGTGCTGGTCCCCGTGCACGCCGGCGTCGCGTCGGTCGACATCGCCGACATCCACCGCGACGGGCGCGAACTCGCCCGCGTGGCGGACAACCTCGTCGTGCAGGTCCCCCTCGTCGACGAGGCGGTCACGGCGATCCGCCGGCTGCAGAGCGAAGGCGTTCGGGTCGCCGCGACGCTCGTGTTCAGCGCGGCGCAGGCGCTCTTCGCGGCCAAAGCCGGTGCGACCACGGTGGTCGTCCCGGTTGACCAGCTCGAGGGGCTCGGGCAGGACAGCCTCGCCGTCGTGCGCGAGGTACGCCAGCTGTTCGACCGCGGCGGCATCGAATGCGATGTGGCCGCCGCGCTGCCGCACAGCTCCGCCGCGTTCACGGCGTGCGGCCTCGCCGGCGCGGACGCCGTGATCCTCGACGTCGCGAGTCTGCGGTCGTTTCTCGTGCACCCGCTTACGGACCGCGGAGTGGACGGGCTGCTCAAAGAGCTCAGCGCGCGCCCACGCCCGCGCCTCGCGCCGGCGTGAGCGACCGCGCCGCGCGCCGCCGGCGCCGCGCGGCAGGCCGGTGGACGTCTGCCGCCCTGCTTCTCGCGGTGGGGTGCCAGGGCGCGCCGTCGGACTCGCACGCGCAGGCGAGCGGCGCGGCACCGAGCAGCACGCCCGCGGCGGCACGACTGCCGCAGGCGGTTGCGCCGGCCGACGCGGAGATCACCGCCGGCCGTCGGACGGCGATCGTCACGGCCGTCGCCCGGATCGCCCCAGCGGTGGTCACCGTGCAGACCGAATCGGTCGAGCAACGGCCCGTCGACCCGTTCGACTACTTCGGCCAGCAGCCCGGCGGCGCGCAACGTCGCTCCGGAATCGGGTCGGGATTCATCGTGCGCGCCGACGGAGTCGTCGTGACCAACGCCCACGTCGTCAGCGGCGCGCAGCGCGTGTCGGTCGCGCTGCGTGACGGTACGACCTACACGGCCCGCGTGGTCGGCGCCGACGAGGCCAACGACCTCGCCGTCCTCAAGATCGACGCGCGCGGCCTCCCCGTCGCGCCGCTCGGCGACTCCGACCAGCTCATGATTGGCGAATGGGCCGTCGCGATCGGCAACCCGTACGGCTTCGTGCTCGGCAACACCGAGCCGAGCGTGACGGCGGGCGTGATCTCCGCGACCGGGCGCAACCTCGTCGGCGTGGTCGAGGGCGGCGGCGTGTACGTCGACATGCTCCAGACCGACGCGGCCATCAACCCGGGGAACTCGGGCGGGCCGCTGGTCGACGGCGCCGGCGAGGTCATCGGCGTCAACAGCTCGATCTACACGCCGAGCGGCGGGTCGGTGGGTCTCGGCTTCGCGATCCCGATCAATCGCGCGCGCCGCGTCGCGGAGGACCTGCTCGCGCACGGCGTGGTCCGCCGCGCGTGGGTCGGCCTCACGCTCGCCGCGCCCGCGACGTCCAACCCGCGCGACCTGCTCACCATCGGCGTCGTCGTCCGCTCGATCGCCCCGGGCTCGCCCGCCGCGCGCGCCGATATCCGCGCCGGCGATCAGCTGCGCCGCGTCGGGACGCGCGCGCTCCGCAACCCGTTCGACTGGGAGGCCGCCCTGCTCGAATTGCGCCCGGGCGAAACGGCCCCGGTCGTTCTCCGACGGGCGGGCGTCGAGCGCACCGCGACGTTGCAGCCGAGCGACGTGCCCGAGGTCTCCGCGCCGAAGGTGACCGTGCTGCGCGAGCTGCAACTGGTCACGCTCACGCCCACGATCCGCGCCGAGCGCCGCGTGCAGTCGACCGCCGGCGCGCTCGTGTTTCAGACATCATCGCGCGTGACCGCCGACCTCGGCATCGAGCCGGGCGACGTCATCGTGCAGGTGAACCGCACGCCCGTGCAGACCGCCGACGAGGTCGCGCGCGCGCTCGACGTCTACGCGGGGCGCGGCCCGATCCGCCTCGTGTTCGAGCGCGGCGGCCGCTACGCGTTCACCGACTTCCTCATCCGCCAGTGACGCCGCCCGAGACCGCCCCCGACGCAGCCCACGCCCGCTACAGCTCTCCGTTAAGCGCGCGCTACGCGTCGCCCGCGATGCTCGCGCTCTGGTCGTCTCAGGAGCGGCACGCGCTCTGGCGTCGACTCTGGCTCGCGCTCGCCGAATCGCAGCGCGCGCTCGGCGTCGACATCCCGGACGAGGCGATCACGGAGATGCGCGCGCACCTCGACGACATCGACTTCGCCGCGGTCGCGGCGTACGAGGCGCGCTTCCGCCACGACGTGATGGCGCACGTCCACGCGTTCGCCGACCGAGCGCCGGCCGCGCGCCGCGTCATCCACCTCGGTGCGACTAGTTGCTACGTCACCGACAACGGCGATCTCCTGTTGATGCGCCGCGGCCTCGACCTGCTGCGCCGCAAGACCCTCGGCGTGCTCGCGTCACTCGCGGAGTTCGCCCGGCGCTGGCGCGCGGAGCCCGCGTTGGGCTACACGCACCTGCAGCCCGCGCAGCTCGTGACCGTCGGCAAGCGCGCGGCGCTCTGGATGCAGGACCTCGTGCTCGACGTAGCCGAGATCGACCGGCGCATCGAAACGCTCCCGTTCCGGGGCGTGAAGGGCACCACCGGTACGCAAGCGAGCTTCCTCGCCATCTTCGACGGGGACCACGAGAAGGTGCGAGCGCTCGACCGGATGGTCACCGAAAAGATGGGGTTTGCCACAACGATCCCAGTGTCGGGACAGACCTATTCGCGCAAGCTCGACGCGCAGGTGCTCGGAGTGGTGAGTGGCCTCGCGGCGAGCGCGGCCAAGTTCGCGTCCGATCTTCGCATGCTGCAGGCGTTCGGCGAGGTCGAGGAGCCGTTCGGCAAGGAGCAGATCGGCTCGTCCGCGATGGCGTACAAACGCAACCCGATGCGGAGCGAGCGGATCAACGCGCTCGCGCGTTTCGTCCTCTCGATCGAGCCGAACGCCAACGCGACGCACAGCGTCCAGTACTTCGAGCGCACCCTCGACGATTCGGCCAACCGCCGCCTCGCGATCCCCGAGGCGTTCCTCGCGACGGACGCGATTCTCGTCCTGTACGGAAACGTCGCGAGCGGGCTCGAAGTGCATCCGGCGCGCATCCGGCGCCGCGTCATGGACGAACTCCCGTTCATGGCGACCGAGGAACTGCTCGTTCGCGCGGTTCGCGCGGGCGGCGATCGTCAGGCGGTGCACGAGGTGATTCGCCGCCACAGCGTCGAAGCCTCCCGTGCGCTCAAGGACGGCGAGAGCGAGCGCAACGACCTGCTCGAACGGCTCGCGACCGACCCCGAGTTCGCCGCGCTCGGCATCTCGCTCGACGACATGCGTGCGGCGATCGACCCGCGCCGGTTCGTCGGCCGCGCGCCCGAGCAGGTCGATGAGTTCCTCGCCGAGGTCGTCGAACCGCTGCTGGCCGGAGCGGAACACGACGTGGCGGACGAGGTGCGCGTATGACCGCACGAGAGCCGATGCGCGAGAGCGCGCTTCCACTTCCACTGCTGCGACGCGGGAAGGTGCGCGAGGTGTACGACGCCGGGGACGGCCGCGTCCTGCTCGTCGCGTCGGACCGGGTCAGCGCGTTCGACGTCGTCATGCCCAACGCGATCCCGCACAAGGGCGCGGTGCTCACGCAGTTGACCGCGTGGTGGCTGCGCGCGCTCGGCGCGGCCGGCGTCGTCGCGCACCACATGCTCGCGGCCGACGCCGCGGAGATTGTCGCCGCGGTGCCGACGCTCGCCGGGCGCGAGGCGGAGTTGCGCGGGCGCGCGATGCTCGGCCGCGCCGCGGAGGTGTTTCCGGTCGAGTGCGTGGTGCGCGGGTACATCGCCGGATCGGCGTGGAAGGAATACGCGGCGCGCGGAACGCTCGCCGGCGAGCCGCTCGCGCGTGGGCTCCGCGAGAGCGATCGCCTCGAGCCGGCGCTGTTCTCCCCCGCGACGAAGGCCGAAACGGGGCACGACGAGAACATCACGCCGGCGGTCGTCGCCGAGCGGATCGGCGGCGCGACCGCCGCAGCGCTCGAACGCGCGAGCCGGGCCGTGTACGAATTCGGGCGCGAGCACGCGGCAGCGCGCGGCCTGGTCATCGCCGACACGAAGTTCGAGTTCGGGCGCGCGGGCGACGAAATCATCCTCGTCGACGAGGTGCTCACGCCCGACAGCTCACGATTCTGGCCGGCCGACGCGGTCGTGCCGGGCCGCGCCCCGCCGAGCTTCGACAAGCAGCCGCTGCGCGACTGGCTCGCCGCTGAGAAGGCGGCGGGGCGGTGGAACGGCGAGGCCCCCGGCCCGGACCTACCGCCCGAGGTCGTGTCGGCGACCAGTGCGCGCTATCTTGAAGCCTTCCGCCGGATTACCGGAGCGCCCCTCGAGCTAGCGGCGTAGCCGCCGGCCCGCCGAGGATCAGCCGCGCCGTGAGTTTTGCCCGCGAGGGTCGCCCGTTCATCGCCATCAGCGCGTTCGTCGCGCTCGCGCTCGTACTCTGGGCGGCGGGCGCGGGCGGAATCGGCTTCGGCGGCCCCGGACGCTGGACCGTCGCGCTGGTCGCGGTGCTGATCGCGGGGTGGGTGGCCTACTTCTTCCGCGATCCCGAGCGCGCGGGCGATCGGGGCGAACGCCTCGTCGTCGCGCCGGCCGACGGCAAGGTCGTGCTGATCACCGACGTCGACGAGCCATCGTTCATCGGGGGGCGCGCCCGGCGCGTCTCGATCTTCATGAACGTGTTCTCGGTGCACGTCAACCGCTACCCGGTGAGCGGCACCGTGCGGCACGTCCGGTACGCGAAAGGCAAGTTCCGCAACGCGGTCACTCCCGAGTCGAGCGCGGAGAACGAGCAGATGTCGGTCGGGATCGACGCGCCGAATGGACGGGTGCTCGTGCGCCAGATCGCCGGCCTGATCGCGCGGCGCATCATCACGTACAGCCGCGACGGCGAGCAGGTGCACCAGGGCGATCGCATGGGACTGATCCGCTTCGGCTCGCGCGTCGACGTGTTCGTGCCGCCCGACGCGGAACTCCGCGTGGCCCTCGGCGAGCAGACTGCCGCGGGCGCGACGGTCATCGCCGAGTTGCGCGCCTGAGGCGCGCGCGGTCGGATCGGGCGATGCGCGACGCGAACGTCGACACGGACCTCGACGACCGACTGCCGCCGAGTGCCCGGCGGCGCCGGCTCCGCCGCGCCGCGCCCGCGCTGCCGAACGGACTCACGCTCGGCAACCTGCTCTTCGGCATCTTCTCGATCATCGCCGCGGCGAACGGCGATTTCTCGAACGCGGTGCTCTTCATCGTACTCGGCGGCGTCTGCGACGCGTTCGACGGTGCCGTTGCGCGTGCGACCCGTACGGGCGGCCGGTTCGGCGAGGAGCTCGACTCGCTCGTCGATGCCGTTTCGTTCGGGCTCGCGCCCGCGCTGATCGTGTATTTCAGCGTTCTCCCGCGCGAGGGGTGGGCGCGCTTCCCGGTGTTTTTTTTCACGGCGTGCGCCGTGATGCGGCTCGCGCGCTTCAACGTCACCCAGGCTGGGGGGTCGAAGCGGTTCTTCGTCGGCCTGCCGAGCCCTGCGGCCGGCGGGACGCTCGCGACGTACTACTGGTTCACGCAGACGCCGCTCTACAAGCAGACGCGCATCGTCGACCTGCCGTGGCAGGAGATCATGCCGATCCTGATGGTTCTCCTCGCGGCGATGATGATCAGCAACGTGCCGTACCCGGCCTGGCCGCGGCCGGGGGTGCGTTCGCCGCGCCAGGTCGGCGCATTGCTGTTGATCCTCGCGATCATCGTCGGGACGATCGGGTTCCCGCGCTACTTCCTGTTCCTGTTCGGGATCAGCTATCTCGTGTACGGGCTCGCTCGTGCACTCGTGCTGGGCCTCTTCGATCTTCCGCTCACCGACGTCGCGCCGCGGCGCCGGAGGGACGACTACGTCGACCCGCTCGAGGCGTACGGTTCGCACCCGCTTGAGCGCGACCGCGCGCGTCGCCGCTTCGGGCGGGCGCGCCGTAGCGGCGCGGACGACGGTCCTGCGTCCGCGACGCCCGTCCAACCGTGATCGCCCCGGCCCCGAATCACTCCGTGCAGACCTATCGCATCGACATCCGCGTGGTGCCCCGTCGCGGGCTCCTCGACCCGCAGGGAAAGGCCGTGTCCGACGCGCTGCACGCGCTCGGCTTCCGTGACGTCGCCGACGTCCGCGTCGGCCGTCACGTCGTCCTCGACCTCGCGGCCGCCGACGAGCAGGCCGCTCGCGACCAGGCCGTCGCCGCGTGCGAGCGCCTGCTCGCCAATCCGGTGACCGAGGACTACGTCGTCGAGCACGTCGCGGCGCAGGCCGCGGTCTAACGGAGGCCGCATGCGCGTCGGCATCGTCACCTTCCCCGGCTCCAACTGCGACTACGACGCCTACCACGCGGTCGTCGACGGCCTCGGCGAGCGCGCGGAGTACGTGTGGCACAAGGCGACCTCGCTCGGCGGCGCGGACGTCGTCGTGCTCCCGGGCGGGTTCAGCTACGGCGACTACCTGCGGTGCGGCGCGATCGCGCGCTTCAGCCCCGTGATGACCGCCGTAGCCGAGCACGCGAAGCGCGGCGCGCCGGTGCTCGCGATCTGCAACGGATTTCAGATCGCCTGCGAGGCGGGCCTCCTGCCGGGCGCGCTGCTGCGTAACGCGTCGCTCAGGTATGTGTGCGAGTGGCGCACCCTCCGCGTAGAGAGCACCGCGTCGCCGTTCACGGGCGCCTACGCCTCCGGCGAGCTGCTGCGCATTCCCATCGCACACGGCGACGGCCGATACGTCGCCGACCCCGAAACGCTCGACCGCCTTGAAGGCGACGGACTCGTCGCGTTCCGCTACGTGGACGAGCGCGGCGCCCCCGGCGACGAGGGCAACCCGAACGGTTCGATGCGCCACATCGCCGGCATCCTTTCGGAACGGCGCAACGTGCTCGGCATGATGCCGCACCCCGAGCGCGCGGTCGACCCGCTCGTGGGCGGCGATCACGGCCTGCGCCTGTTCGAGTCGCTGCTCGCCACGGTCGCGGCGTAACCACCTTTCGACACCTCCACTCTTGCACCACCACCGCACATGAGCGACCCGCTGCGCCGCAACGAGGGCGTCTACTTCGCGCGCGAGAACGCCGAGCTGCTCGCCGAACGCCGGCGCAAGCTCGACGAGGAGCGCGAGCGACGCGAGCGCGAGTCGCACGTCATGCGCTGTCCCAACTGCGGCGGCCACCTCGCGCCGCGCTCGCACCACGGGGTGACGATCGACCTCTGCCCCGACTGCGGGGGGACATGGCTCAACCGCGGCGAGCTCGAGCTGCTCGAGCACGTCGAGGAGAGCGAGGTCAAGCGCTACATCAACTCGCTGTTCGGTCTCCCGCGCTGAGGCTACGGCCGTGACGCCCACCGCTCCCGCCGCCGTGCTGCCCCGCCCGGGAGACCCCGAGATCACCCCGGACCTGGTCGCAGAACACGGCATCACGCCGTTCGAGTACGAGCGCCTGCTCGCGATGCTCGGTCGCACCCCGACCTACACCGAGCTCGGCGTCGTGAGCGCGTTGTGGAGCGAGCACTGCTCGTACAAGCATTCGCGCCCGCTCCTCCGCACGCTGCCGACACAGGCGCCCTGGGTGCTGCAGGGGCCGGGCGAGAACGCGGGCGTCATCGCCGTCGGCGACGGGCTCGCCGTCGCGTTCAAGATCGAGTCGCACAACCACCCGTCCGCCGTGGAGCCGTACCAGGGCGCGGCGACCGGCGTCGGCGGTATCCTGCGCGACGTGTTCACCATGGGCGCGCGCCCCGTCGCGATGCTCAACTCCCTGCGTTTCGGGTCGCTCGACTCGCCACGCGTGCGACACCTGTTCGCAGGCGTCGTGAAGGGCATCGGCGACTACGGGAACTGCGTCGGCGTGCCGACGGTGGCGGGCGAGGTCGCGTTCGACGCCGCGTACGAGGGCAACCCGCTCGTCAACGCGATGTGCGTCGGCCTGCTTCGCGAGGACGAACTCATTCGCGCGGTCGCGCAGGGCGTCGGCAATCCCATCCTCGCCGTCGGCGCGCGCACAGGGCGCGACGGGATCCACGGCGCGTCGTTCGCGTCCGAAGACCTTTCGGCCGCAACCGAGGCCAAGCGGCCGCGCGTTCAGGTTGGGGATCCGTTCACCGAGAAGCTGCTCTTGGAGGCATCGCTCGAACTGATCGCCTCGGGCGACATCGTCGCCATCCAGGATATGGGCGCGGCCGGCCTGACCTCGTCGAGTGCCGAGATGGCCGAGCGTGGAGATGTGGGCGTCACGATCGACGTGACGAAGGTGCCGGTACGCGAGCCGAACATGACGCCCTACGAGATCCTCCTCAGCGAGTCGCAGGAGCGGATGCTCGTCGTCGCGAAACGCGGGCGCGAGGACGCCGTGCGCGCGGTGCTCGAAAAGTGGGATCTGACGGCGGCGGTGATCGGCGAGGTGATCGCCGAGCCGGTGTACCGGGTGACAGAGGGCGAGCGCATCGTCGCCGAGTTCCCCGGCACGCGCCTCGTCACCGACTGCCCGATGTACACGCCGGAGGCGGCGGAGTCCGAAGTCGTCCGGGCGCTCCGCACGACCGATGTGTCCGGGATTCCCGAACGCGCCGAGGAAGCGGACCCGCTCTGGGCGCTCGGCGAACTGCTCGCGAGCCCGACCATCGCGAGCAAGCGGTGGGTCTACCGTCAGTACGACACGATGGTCCGCACCAACACGGTCATCGGGCCGGGAGGCGACGCCGCCGTGGTGCGGCTCCGCGGAACCGACCGCGCCGTCGCCGTGAAAACCGACTGCAACGGTCGGCACTGCTACCTCGACCCGCGCGAGGGTGCAAAGGGAGCCGTCGCCGAAGCCGCGCGGAACGTCGCGTGCACCGGCGCGCGCCCGCTCGCGATCACGAACAATCTCAATTTCGGGAATCCCACCCGCCCCGACGTTTATCACCAGCTCCGCGAGGCGGTGGGCGGGATGGGCGAGGCGTGCCGTGTGTTAGGCACGCCGGTCACGGGCGGCAACGTGTCGCTGTACAACGAGAACCCGACGGGCGCGATCTACCCCACGCCCGTCGTCGGCATGGTGGGACTGATCGACTCGCTCGCCCACGTCACGCGTGCCGCGTTCCGCGCGCCGACCGAGGGCGCGTCCGCCGACGCCGTCGTCCTGCTCGGCGACAACACCGACGCGCTCGGTGGCAGCGAGTACCTCGCGCGGGTCCACGGCCGCGTCGCGGGCGCGCCGCCGCGCGTCGACCTCGATGGGGAGCGACGGCTCATCGACGCGCTGCTCGCCGCGATCCGCGCCGGCGTCGTGAGGTCGGCCCACGATACGAGCGACGGCGGCCTCGCCGTGGCGCTGGCCGAATGCACGATGGCCGACCCCGACGTGCGAACAGGCGTCGACATCGACCTGACGGCGTGGTCGCACCTGCCGATCCGTGCGCTCCTGTACGGCGAGGCGCACGGGCGCGTGATCGTGTCGACCCAGGCGGCCGACGAGGTTCTTCGCCACGCGGCCGAGCACGGTGTTCCGGCGGCTGTCATCGGCCGCGTCACCGGGGCCGACGCCGGATTCCGCGTACGCGTCGGCGACGCGATCTGGTCGGCACCGACCGACGCGCTCGCGCGCGGGTATCACGATACGATCCCCGCCGCCATGTCCGGCGCCGCGGCATCCTGATCTGCACGATCGGCACGTCCTGATCGGCACCCCCTCGAGCCTTCGCGAGCTGTCCCGTCATGTGCGGAATATTCGGCGTCCACGGTCGCGGTGACGCGGCACACCTCGTCCAGCGCGGGCTGTACGCGCTCCAACACCGGGGCCAGGAGTCGGCCGGCATCGCGGCGGCGACCCTCGACGGGCACGCACACGCGGTCAAGCGCATGGGGCTCGTCGGCGAGGGACTCCGCCCGGATGAACTCCAGGCGCTCGCGGGCCCGGTCTCGATCGGCCACACCCGTTACAGCACGGCGGGATCCTCGACGCTCGAGAACGCGCAGCCGGTGCTCGCGCGGTCGCGCGGCGGCCACATCGCGCTCGCCCACAACGGCAACCTGACCAACGCCGCCGAGCTCCGCTTCGAGTTGGAAGAGCAGGGCGCGATCTTCCAGTCGACGATGGACTCGGAGGTCATCGTGCACCGGATCGCGCGCGCCCCGCTCGACGCCGCGCCGGAAGAGCGAGTCGCCGCGGCGCTCGAAGGCGTGGAGGGCGCGTACTGCCTGCTCATCGTCATCGGCGACACGCTCGTCGCCGCGCGCGATCCGCGCGGCTGGCGGCCGCTCGTGATGGGTCGGCTGGGCGACGCGACCGTGTTCGCGTCCGAAACGTGCGCCCTCGACATCGTCGGCGCGACGGCGGTCCGCGAGATCGCGGCCGGGGAGGTCGTGGCGATCGACGCACTCGGCGAGCGCTCCACGTTCCCGCTCCCGCGTCAGGAGCTGCGCCGCTGCGTGTTCGAGCACGTCTACTTCGCGCGCCCGGACAGCCACATCTTCGGAGGCTCGGTCGACCGTGCACGGCGCGCCCTGGGCCGCCGCCTCGCTCGCGAGGCGCCGGCGCCCGGTGCGGACCTCGTGTTCTCGGTCCCCGATTCGTCCAACTCGGCCGCGCTCGGATACGCCGAGGAAGCCCGACTGCCCTTCGAACTCGCACTCATCCGGAACCACTACGTCGGGCGCACGTTCATCCAGCCGTCGCAGGACGAGCGCGACTTGAAGGTCCGCGTGAAGTACAACGCGGTCCGCGAGGTGCTCGAAGGCCGCTCCGTGGTCATGGTCGACGATTCGATCGTGCGCGGGACGACCACGCGTGGGCTGATCGCACTCGTGCGTGGGGCGGGGGCGCGTGAGGTCCACATGCGTGTCAGCTCCGCTCCGGTGACCGGCCCGTGCTACTACGGCATCGACACGCCCAACCGCGACGAGTTGATCGCGGCGCAGCTCGGGCTCGACGACATCGCCGCGGCGATCGGAGCCGATTCCCTCGGCTACCTTCCGATCGACGCGATGCTGGAGTCGGTGCCGACCGGACCGAAGGGCTTCTGCGACGCGTGCTTCTCGGGTGACTACCCCACCCCGCCCCCCACCGACCCCGTCAAGCTGCGCGAGGGGTGCGGCTGCTAGGCACCCGCCCCTAGCGCTGCGTCCGCTGCGCGGTGTGCCGAACGACCGTCCCTCATGACGTCTGACGCAGAAACCGCGCTTCCTCCCGCCCTGGCCGGCGACCCGCTCATCGAGTCGGCGCCGGCCGACCTCCCCGCGCCCACCGAGGTCGACGACACCAGCTCGGCCGACGTTGGCGACAACGCGGCCAACGAGGCCGCCGACGCCCTGATCGATGCGGCCGAGCAGGACCCGGTCCGTCCGGGCGAGCCCGCCGACGCGCACGGGCAAGCCGGGACGGCGTCGAACGGCTCTGCGGCGGCCGCGCCGTCAGCTCCGCCGCGGCTCGTCTACCGCTTTGGCCCGGGCGGCGCCGACGGCACGCGCGGCATGAAAGCGGTCCTCGGCGGCAAGGGCGCGAACCTCGCCGAGATGGTGAATCTCGGCGTGCCGGTCCCCCCGGGATTCACGATCGCCTGCAGCGCATGCGGCGACTTCCTCGCGAATGGCGGCGTCCCGGACCATCTCCGGGACGCCGTCGCGCATCACCTCGCACGTCTGGAGCAGGACGCGGGCAAGCGGTTCGGCGATGCCGACGATCCGCTGCTCGTGAGCGTGCGTTCGGGCGCGCCGGTGTCGATGCCGGGGATGATGGAGACCATCCTCAACCTCGGACTGAACGACGCCGCGGTCGAAGGCCTCGCGCGGCAGAGCGCGAATCCGCGCTTCGCCTTCGATTCGTACCGGCGGTTCATCCAGATGTACGCCGACGTCGTGCTCGGGGTGCCGCAGCACCGGTTCGAGGCGCAGCTCGCGGCCAAGCGGACGAGCGTGGGGGTCGAGTCGGACGCCGAGTTGCCGGCCGACGCGCTCCGCGCGCTCGTCGCCGAGTACAAGGCGCTGGTGCGCGCGGCCACCGGCGAGGACTTCCCGTCCGACCCCGAGGCGCAGCTGTGGGGCGCGATCCGCGCCGTGTGGACGTCCTGGACGCTCAAAAAGGCGGTCGACTACCGGCGCGTGAACGGCATCGACGACTCGTTAGGCACGGCGGTCAACGTCGTCGCGATGGTCTTCGGCAACATGGGCGACGACTCGGGGACGGGGGTCGCCTTCACGCGCGACCCGTCCACGGGCGAGCGGCGGTTCTACGGCGAGTTCCTCGTCAACGCGCAGGGCGAGGACGTGGTCGCGGGCATCCGCACGCCGCTCCGCATCGACGACATGGCGCAGCGACTGCCGAAGGCCTACGACGACCTGCTCGCCACGCAGCAGCGGCTCGAATCGCACTTCCGCGACATGCAGGACATCGAGTTCACGGTCGAGCGCGGGAAGCTGTACCTCCTGCAAACGCGGACCGGAAAGCGCGCCGCGCCCGCGGCGGTGCGAATCGCCGAGGACATGGTCCGCGAGGGACTGATCTCGCGCGCCGAGGCCGTCGCGCGCGTGCAGCCCGCGCAGCTCGATCAGCTGTTGCACCCGGTGATCGATGCGGCCGTACGCGCGACCCCGGTCGCGACCGGGCTCCCGGCCAGCCCCGGCGCGGCGAGCGGCGCGGCAGTGTTCGACGCCGACAGCGCCGAGCGTCGGGCGCACGCGGGCGAGGCGGTGATCCTCGTGCGCGAGGAGACCACGCCCGAAGACTTCCACGGCATGGTCGCCGCGCGCGCAATCCTCACCGCCCGTGGCGGGATGACCAGTCACGCGGCGGTGGTCGCGCGCGGGATGGGGAAGTGCGCCGTCGTCGGTGCGTCCGCGATGTCGGTCGATGATGACCGCCGCCGCTTCACCGTCGGCTCGACCATCGTCCACGAGGGCGACTTCGTCACGCTCGACGGCTCGAGCGGGAACGTCTACCTCGGTGACCTCCCGACGGTCCCGAGCGAGGTCGTGCGCGTCGTGAGCGGCCAGGCCCTCGCGGCATCCTCGCCGACGTACCGCGCGTTTAGCCAGCTACTGGCGTGGGCCGACGAGGTGCGCACGCTCCGCGTCCGCGCCAACGCCGACACGCCCAAGGACGCCCGCGTCGCGAGGGCGTTCGGCGCCGAGGGGATCGGCCTGTGCCGGACGGAGCACATGTTCTTCGAGGGCGACCGCATCACGCCGATGCGCGAGATGATCGTCGCCCGCGACGAGGGCGGCCGCCGGCGCGCCCTCGCCAAGCTGCTCCCCATGCAGCGAACGGACTTCGAAGGCATCTTCGAAGCGATGGACGGCTACCCGGTCACCGTTCGCCTCCTCGACCCGCCGCTGCACGAGTTCCTCCCGCACGGCGGCGAGGAGACGAAGATGCTGGCCCGCACGCTCGGGATCTCGCGCGACGAGCTGCACCGCACGGTCGACGACCTGCGTGAGTCGAACCCGATGCTCGGTCACCGCGGCTGCCGCCTCGGAATCACCTACCCCGAAATCACCGAGATGCAGGCGCGGGCGGTCTTCGAGGCCGCCGTGCGCGCGGCGCGCCGCGGGGTGGACGTTCGGCCCGAGATCATGATCCCACTCGTCGCGACCGCCCGCGAGTTTGAGCACCAGAATGCGATCGTCCGGAAGGTCGCCGACGATGTCATGGGCACGATGGGCGAACACGTACCCTTCCTCGTCGGAACGATGATCGAGTTGCCGCGCGCCGCGCTGACCGCCGACGAAATCGCGCAGACCGCCGAGTTTTTCTCGTTCGGAACGAACGACCTCACGCAGACCGTGCTCGGCCTGTCGCGCGACGACGCCGGGCGGTTTCTGCCTCAGTACGTCGCCAAGGGTATCCTCCCCGACGACCCCTTCCAGGTTCTGGATGTCGCCGGAGTCGGCAAGATCATCCGACGCGCGATCTACGACGGACGGGCGACGCGCCCGACGCTCAAGGTCGGCGTCTGCGGAGAGCACGGCGGCGAGCCGCGGTCGGTGCAGTTCTTCCACCGCAGCGGTCTCGATTACGTGTCGTGCTCGCCGTACCGCGTGCCGGTCGCACGCCTCGCGGCAGCGCACGCCGCGCTCGCGAGCCGCGATGGCGGCGAGCGCGCGGGCGCGGCCAGCCTCCGGCGGGTGCCCTGAGCGCCAGCGGCGACCGGCGCGCCGAACGCGACGCGGGCCGGTGTGCAGAAATGCACACCGGCCCGCGTCACGACAGTGGAGGTGAGGGGAGTCGAACCCCTGTCCGAGATGAGCTATACCGCAGCGTCTACGTGTGTATCCTGCCGATTGAGGTCTCTGGTCGCTGGCCGGCAGGCCGCCCACGCCCAGACAAGTCGTCTAGAGTTTCGCCCCGCGATAGACGACACACCGCAGGACTAGCCCAGATTTGCGTTACTCACGTGTCGCCCCGGGCGGGCTACTCCGTGAGCACTGCCACGCTAACCCCTAAGGGTTAGGCAGCGAGCGCCAGGTTGTTGTTGGCGTGTAGTGTTTTGCCGAGTGTTTCACCAGGGCTCAGCACCTGGACACGCAACCACGGCGTTACCGACCCCGTCGAAGCCAGTCACCCCCGTTCCCACAGTATACACGCGCGACCGGCGGAGGTGCCAGCGTCAGTCCACCGCGCAGCAGGGGTCGGTGAACTCGGGCCCGTCGTCACCGCCGGCCGCGACGGCGGCGGGCGTGTCGGCGAACTCTCCGCGCGCGCGGCGGTCGAGGTAGTCGGCGAAGATCCCCTCGACTTCGTCGAACGAGTTGACCGTGTGCAACCGGCGCCGTAGGTCGGCCGAGTTCGGCAGCCCCTTCACGTACCACCCCAGGTGCTTGCGGAATTCGAGCGCCGCGCCGACCGGGTCGACTTCGTACGCCCGCACCATCCGCGCATGCCCGAGCGCGACCGCGAACCGTTCCTCGACCGGCGGCGTCGCCCGCATCTCCCGGCCGGCGATCAGGTCCTTGGCCTGATCGAAGATCCACGGCTGCCCGTACGAGCCGCGCCCGATCATGATCCCGGCCGCGCCGGTCACCTGCAACATGCGGAGCGCATCTTCCGGGGTCTTGATGTCGCCGTTCCCGATCACCGGGACGTCGAGCGCCTCGACCACGGCCGCGATCTCCTCCCAGCGTGCGTGCCCGGTGTACATCTGCGTCCGCGTGCGCGCGTGCAACGTGAACGCGCGCGCCCCAGCGTCCTGCATCCGCAGCGCGATACCCACGGGGTCGCGCGTGTCCTCACTCCAGCCGCTTCGCGTCTTCACCGTCACCGGGAGGTGCGTCGCCGCGGCCACGGCGCGGATGATCGAGGCGACGAGGTCCATGTCCTTGAGGCACCCGGACCCGCCGTTCCGCCGGACCACCTTCTTCACCGGGCACCCGAAGTTGATGTCGACGAACTCGGGTTGAAACACGTCGGTGACGAGCGCGGCTGCGTCCGCCATCGCCACCGGCATCGGCGCCGAAGATCTGCACGCCGATCGGCCGCTCGTCCGGTCCGAAGCGCAGCTTTCGGAGCGTCGCCTCGTTCTCCCGCCGGATCCCCTCAGCGGAGAGGAACTCGGTCACGACGACGTCGGCGCCGTGCGCACGGCAGAGCCGCCGAAACGGTGACTCCGACACTCCGGCCATCGGCGCGAGGTAGAGCGGGACCGCGGCGGTGACGGGGAAAGGGAACGCGGGCATACGAGGGAAGTTAGCCGCCCCGGACCGCGCTTGCCGCTCGAGCGGGCCGTTCCTAGCTTGGCGTGCTCCGCCGCGCTGCAGCACCACGTCTCGCCTCGCGCGGCCTTCCTCCCGTACGTGCCATGGAACTGCGCGAGTTTTTCTCCGAGGACGCCGTCCGACTCGACCTCGAGGCGACCAGCAAGGACGACGTCCTCAAGGAACTCATCAGTCTGCTGAAGCTCGACGATAAGTCCGAGGGGATGCTCTTCAAGATGCTCAAGCGTCGCGAGAACCTCGGCTCCACGGGCATCGGCCGCGGTATCGCAATCCCGCACTGCCGATCGCTCGTCGTCAACAAGCTCCGCGTGGCCTTCGGGCGCAAGAAGGACGGGATCGACTTCAAGGCGATCGACGAGAAGCCGGTGCACTTCTGCTTCCTCATCGTCGCGCCGCCGCTCGAGGTCTCGAACCAGTACTTACCGGTGCTCGGCAAGATCGCGCAGTTCAGCAAGGAGCCCGACGTACCGCAGCGGCTGTTGGAGCTGACGCAGCCGAGTCAGTTCATGGAGCTGCTGAAGGAGAAGGGCGTGTAACGCAGCCGCGCCGCCCGCACGGCCTCACTCCCACTCGATCGTGGCGGGCGGCTTGGAGCTGACGTCGTACGCGACGCGGTTGACGCCGTCCACCTCGTTGATGATCCGATTGGACATGCGCGCGAGCACGTCGTGGGGCATCGGATACCAGTCGGCCGTCATCCCGTCCGTACTCGTCACGGCGCGCAGCGCGAGCACGTAGTCGTACGTTCGCTCGTCCCCCATCACGCCGACGCTCCGCACGGGGAGGAGCACCGCGAACGCCTGCCAGATCTCGTCGTACAGTCCTGCGGCGCGGATCTCCTCGAGGTAGATCGCGTCGGCCGCGCGGAGCACCTCCAGCTGCGCGGGCGTGACCGCGCCGAGCACGCGGATGGCGAGGCCCGGCCCGGGGAACGGGTGCCGTCCTACCATCTCCTCGGGAAGCCCGAGCTCACGCCCGACGTTCCGCACCTCGTCCTTGAACAGCTCGCGCAAGGGCTCGATGAGCTGGAACTGCATGTCGGGCTTGAGGCCCCCCACGTTGTGATGCGTCTTGATCGTCACGCTCGCGCCGCCCGTCGGTGACGCGCTCTCGATCACGTCGGGATACAGCGTTCCCTGCACGAGGAATCGGACGTCGGTGCCGACCGACGCAGCGGCATCCTCGAACACGTCGATGAACGTGTGCCCGATGATCTTGCGCTTCTGCTCCGGGTCGTCGACGCCCGCCAACGCGGTAAGGAAGCGCTCCGACGCGTCGACGACGCGAAGATCCACGTGCATGTGCTGGCGGAACGTGCGCTCGACCTGATCGCGCTCGTGCCGCCGCAGCAGTCCCGTGTCGACGAAGATGCAGGTGAGCTGGTCGCCGACAGCACGGTGCACGAGCGCCGCGGCGACGGCCGAGTCCACGCCGCCGGAGAGTCCGCAGATCACGCGCGACGCGCCGACGCGCCCGCGCACGCGCTCGACCTCCTCGGCAACGAACGCGCCCGGCGTCCACGTCGCGTCCGCCCCGCACACGGCGAAGAGGAAGTTGGCGATGAGCTCGGTGCCGCGCGGCGTATGCGCGACCTCGGGGTGGAACTGCACGCAGTGGATCGGCTTCGCGACGTGGCGCATCGCAGCGATCGGGTTCGTCGCGCTGCTGGCCGTGACGACGTAGCCCTCGGGCACCACGTCGACGTGATCCCCGTGGCTCATCCACACCGTCGCGGTCTCGCCGGCGTCGAATCCGGCGAAGAGTCCGGCGGGTTCGTCGACGCGCATCTCCGCGCGGCCGTACTCGCGCCGCCCGCCGCGCGTGACCGCACCGCGCGAGAGGTGCGCGACGAGTTGCATCCCGTAGCAGATGCCGAGGATCGGCGCGACGTCGAGCAGCGCGGGGTCCGCGGTCGGGACGTTCTCACCGTACACCGAGTTGGGGCCGCCTGACAGGATGATTCCCGTCGGCGCCCAGTCCCGGATCCACTCGATCGTGCGCGTCGGCGGGTGAATCTCGGAGTAGACGCGCGCCTCGCGCACGCGGCGCGCGATCAGTTGCGTGTACTGCGACCCGTAGTCGAGGATGAGGATGCGGCTGGACACGATCGTGGAGATAGAAGACGAAAGACGCCGGCACGCCGGCCTCCCGAGCGCGGCGACCGCGAACCCGTCAGGCCGTACGTCAGGCCGTACGTCAGGCCGTACGCGGAAGGTCGAGCGCGAGCCGCTCCACCGTGAGCGCGTCGAGGTCGAGCACCATCGCGGTGCACGTCCCCGTCAGCCACCCGCACCCCTCGCCGGGGTTCACCACGAGAGTCGAGCCGCGCTGGCGCACTTCGGCGCGGTGCGAACACCCGTGGATCACGACCGCGTGGCCCTCGACCGAGCGCGCGAGCGCGTCCCCGAGGTCGTGGACCAGCAGTAGCGACCGGCCGCCCAACTCGAGGGAGTGCGGCGACTCGAACAGCTCGCCACCCGCCGGGAGCGCCGCGGCCATCGCACGTAGTCCGTCGCGGTCGCCATCGTTCCGGCCGAACACGCCGAGCAGCGGCAGCCCCGCGGTGCGGAACGGCGCGAGCGAGAACGGGGCGCAGTAGTCGCCCGCGTGCAGCACGAACTCGGCACCGGCCGCGGCCATCCGCGAGACGAGCGCCTCCACGGCCGGCACCCGGTCGTGCGTGTCGCTGATCAGCCCGACCTTCACGGCGCACCTCCGTCCCGCTCGTGCCGCACGAGGTCCTCGTACGACTCGCGCGTCGTCACGACGCGCCACGCGCCGCCGTCGACGACGACCTCCGCCGCGCGCGGGCGCGAGTTGTAGTTGGACGACATCGCGAAACCGTAGGCTCCGGCCGTGTGCACGGCGAGGAGGTCCCCGGGCCGCACGTCGTCGAGTTCGCGGTCGAGCGCGAGAAAGTCTCCGCTCTCGCACACCGGTCCGACGACGTCGGCGAGCACGCGGCCGCCGCGCGGGACCACGGGCGTGATGGCATGGTACGCGTCGTAGTGCGACGGCCGCACGAGGTCGTTCATTCCGGCGTCGGTGATCACGTATTCCTTGCCGCCGCTCCGCTTGCGGTAGAGCACGCGCGCGAGCAGCACGCCAGACTCGGCGACGAGGAAGCGCCCCGGTTCGAGCACCAGTGAGACGCCGAGCCCGCGAATCGCGTCCCTGACGCCGCGGGCGAAACGGTCGACGTCGGCCGCCGGCTCGTCCCGATACGTGACGGCGAGGCCGCCGCCGATGTCGAGGTACTCGATCGTGTCGGCCCCGTCCGCGCGCAGGCGTGTCAGCAACCCGATCACGCGTAGGAGAGCGGCGCCGTACGGGTCGAAGGTCGCCAGTTGCGACCCGATGTGCATGTCCAATCCGACGAGCCGCACGTGGTCGAGCGAGCGGGCAAGCTCCGCCGCGGCGGGCACCTCGTCGAACGGAATGCCGAACTTGTGCCCCTTTTCGCCGGTCCGGATGTACTCGTGCGGGCTGTCCACGCTGACTTCGGGGTTTACGCGTAGCGCGAGCGGCGCGACGACGCGGCGATCCGCCGCGACCGCGTCGAGCAGCAGCAGTTCGCCCTCGCTCTCGACGTTGACGAACAGCACGCCGGCGTCGAGCGCCTCGCCGAGCTCGCGCGCCGTCTTTCCGACGCCGCTGAACACCACGTCGCCCCGCCCGAACCCGGCCTCGCGCGCGCGGAACAGTTCGCCCCCCGACACCACGTCCACCCCCGCGCCTAACGCCTGGAATTCGCGGAGGATCGACAGGTTGGAGTTGGCCTTCACGCTGTAGTGGATTCGGTGCGGAACGCCGGCGAACGCGCGCACGAGCCGCGCGTACTGCGCCCGCACGGTCGCGACGTCGTACACGTACGTCGGCGTCCCGACCGCGTCGGCGATCGCGGGGAGCGACACTCCGCCGGCGTGGAGGACGCCGTCCAGGTGCGCGAACGCGGCCGGCGCGTCCGCGACCGCCGCGTCGCGCGGCGCTAGTACGCCCGCGCCCACAGCACCTCGTGCCGCGCCGGCTCCCCGGTGACCAGGCAGCGCGTCGGCGCTTCGGCGCTCCGGAACTCCTCGTCCGGGATCACGCGGATGGTGGCCTTGGTCTCCTCCTTCACGCGCGCCTCGACCGCCGGGTCGCCGTTCCAGCCGGCGTACACGAACCCACCCGCCTCGACGATCTCCTTGAACTGGTCGTAGCTCGTCACGCCGCGATACGAGCGCGCGTCGAGACGCGCGCGGGCCGCCGCGAGCATGTCGTTCTGGATGGTCTCGAGCAGCTCCTCGACTTCTTCGCCGATCGCGTCGAGCGAGACGGTCTTCTTCGCACGCGTATCCCGCCGGACGAGCACCGCCTGATTCGCATCGAGGTCGCGGGGCCCGAGTTCCATGCGGACGGGGATGCCCCGCAGTTCCCAGTGGTAGTACTTCGCGCCGGGCTTGAGGCCCTCCCGTACGTCGACGTGCACACGTAAGCGATTGGGGTCGCGCCGCTCCCAGTCGGCGAGTGCCCGCCGTATCCGTTCGGCCGCCTCGACCACGCGCGCGCGGTCCTCGTCGGTCCGATAGATCGGCACGATGACGAGCTCGATTGGCGCGAGCAGCGGCGGCGTTTGGAGGCCGTTGTCGTCCGAGTGGGTCATGATGAGGCCGCCGACCATCCGCGTCGACACGCCCCAGCTCGTGTTCCACGCATGCTCGACGGTGCCGGCCTCGCTCTGGAACGTGAGGTCGAACGCCTTCGCGAAGTTCTGCCCGAGGTTGTGCGACGTGCCCGCCTGCAGCGCGCGCCCGTCCTGCATCATCGCCTCACAGCTATACGTGCGCAGCGCGCCCGCGAACTTCTCGCTCTCGGTCTTCTGCCCGGTGACCACGGGCATCGCGATCCACCCTTCCATGAAGTCGCGGTACACACCGAGCATCTTCCGCGCCTCCTCTTCCGCCTCGTCGTGCGTGGCGTGCGCGGTGTGCCCCTCCTGCCACAGGAACTCGAGCGTCCGCAGGAACAGCCGCGTGCGCATCTCCCAGCGCACGACGTTCGCCCACTGGTTGTAGAGCAGCGGCAGGTCGCGGTAACTCTGCACCCACTTCGAGAACATCGAGTAGATGATGGTCTCCGACGTGGGCCGGACGACGAGCGGCTCCTCCAGCTCCTTCCCGCCGCCGTGCGTGACCACCGCCGTCTCGGGCGCGAAGCCCTCGACGTGCTGCGCCTCCTTGCTGAGGAAGCTCTGCGGGATGAAGAGCGGGAAGTACGCGTTGACGTGCCCCGTCTCCTTGAACATGTCGTCGAGCGCGCGCTGCATGCGCTCCCAGATCCCGTAGCCGTTGGGTCGGATGACCATGCAGCCGCGCACCGGCGCGTAGTCGGCGAGCTCCGCCCGCACGACCAGTTCGTTGTACCAGGCGCTGAAGTCGGCGGCGCGGGTGGTCAGCTTCTTGTCGTCGGCCATGCAGTTCGGTTTGCGAGTGTTCGTCGGTCGTCGCGCGAGCGGGTTCGCCGGACGGCTCGGATATCCAGGCATCGCCGCGCACGACTTCGTGCGCGCGCCGTCGGCGAGGACTTCGATCTCGTACTCATCGCGCCGAGTCGTTCGGCCCGAGCGCGCGAACGATGCGGCAAGCGCCGGCGTGCGAACGCCGCCTTCTGTCTGTTTGCCGACCGCCTGCGCGCCGGAGCGGATACTCGACGCGCGCGCCACCGCGCACGCAGTCGCGTCGCGAGCGCCATCGCGCGTGGCTGGGCATCCGGCGCCGCGGGATCGACCTCGACCCAGTAGTCGAGTGCGGGCTCGGCCGCGGGCATCAGCTTCCGATCTCGGAGCAGCTCGCCCAGCACGACGTCGCCCATCCCGAAGCCGAGCGCCGGCATCTCCGCACCGCCGAGGGCGCCTAACAGCGCGTCGTAGCGGCCGCCGCCACAGATCGCCCGGAACTCGCCCTTCGCGTCGAACAGCTCGAACACCACGCCCGTGTAGTACGCCAGCCCGCGCACGATCGACAGGTCGATCGATACCCACTCGGCGATGCCGAGCGCGTCGCAGTACTCGACGTACCGCGCCATGCGGTCGAGCGCCTCGGTCACCGCGGGGTCGGCGCCGTGCTCGGCGCGCAACGCGTCGACGGTCGTGGCGCGCGCGAGGTCGAGCACGCGCCCGGCGGCCTCGGCGCCGACGCCGGCCGCGGTCAGCCGTTCGACGAGCACGTCGCGCGGGTCGCGTTCGACCTTGTCCACGGCGGCGTACGCCGCGGGAAGCTGTTCGTCCGTTAGGCCGATGCCGCGCAGCAGCGCCGCGAGCAGCCGGCGGTCGCTCACGCGCGCCCGCACGTCCTCGTGCGTCAGGCCGAAGCCGCGCATGATGTCCACCGCGACCGAGAGCAGCTCCGAGTCCGCCGTCACGTCGGCCTCGCCCACGAGGTCGACGTTGAGCTGGAAGTGCTCGCGGAGCCGTCCCCGCTGCTGCCGCTCGTACCGGAACAGCTGCGGAATCGAGAACCAGCGCACAGGCTTGCGCAGCGCGTTCGCCTTCGCGCCGACGAGCCGCGCGAACGTCGGCGTCATCTCGGGGCGCAACGCGACGTCGCGGCCGCCCTTGTCCGTGAAGTTGTAGAGCTGCGTGACGATCTCGTCGCCGCTCTTGCGCGTGTACAGATCGAGCGGCTCCAACGGCGGCCCGTCGTACTCCACGAAGCCGTACCGCGCCGCGACCTCGCGCCACACGCGGAAGATGTACGCGCGCTCGGCGAACTCCTGCGGGTAGAAGTCGCGAAATCCCGGGAGCGGCTTGGCGGACATCAGGCTAAGCTACGCGGCCAGCGGATCCGCCTGCAAGCGCGCCATCGCGTCGCCGACGGTGTGGAACGAGCCCGTCACCAGCGCCGTCCCGGGGCGAGCGTCGACCACGGCGAGGGCGCGATCGAAGTCCGGTTCGATCTCCGCCACGTACCCGCGCGCGGCGACGTGCGCACCAACCTCGCGCAGATCCCACACGCGGCCCGCCGGCGCGGTCGGGGGCGTCGAGAGCACGAACGTGTCGACGACCGGCGCGAGCGCGTCCAACACGCCCCGCCAATCCTTGTCGGCGAGGACGCCGACGAGCGCCGTGATCGGTCGGGGTAATCCGAAACCGTCCGTCGACAGCGCGTCGACGGTGTCGCGGAGCGCGAGCGCCCCGTCGGGGTTGTGCGCGACGTCGAACAGCCACCGCCCGCGCCGATCCGCGCGCCCGGGTAGGCGCACGCGCGCCAGCGCCGCGTCGACGGCCTCGGCGTCCAGCGCGTACGCGGGCCCGGCGGCATCGAGCATCGTCAACGCGGTCGCGGCGTTGCGCGGCTGGAACGCCCCACGCAGCGGGACGCGCAACGCGCGCTCGACTCCGGCGTGGCGCAGCACGAACCGCGTCCCGTCAGCGCCAACCTGCACGTCCGAGAGCCGGCACTCGTCCGCCACGACGCGAACCGGATCGGCACCGAGTGCGCGCGCCCGTGCACTCAGCACGTCGCGCGCGTCGGCACCCCACGCGCCCACGACGGCCGGCATCCCGGCCTTGTAGATCCCCGCCTTTTCGAGCGCGATCGCGCCGATCGTCGTCCCGAGCAACTCGGTGTGGTCGAGCCCGATCTCGGTCACGCCGGCGACCACCGGCGTCACGACGTTCGTCGCATCGAGCCGGCCGCCGAGTCCGGTCTCGATCACCGCGACGTCGACACGCTCGCGCGCGAAGTGGTCGAAGGCGAGCGCCGTCGTGACCTCGAAGAACGTCGCGCCAAGCGCCACGCCGTCCGCGTCGGAGCGCGCGAGGAAGTCGAGCACCTCGTGCTCCGCAATCGCACGACCGTCGACGACGACGCGCTCGCGGAAGTCGACCAGGTGCGGCGACGTGTACGTACCGACTCGCAACCCCTGCGCGCGAAGCAGCGCGGTGAGCAGCGCGACCGTGCTCCCCTTCCCGTTCGTCCCGGCGACGTGAAAGACCGGGTACCGCTGGTGGGGATCGCCGAGAGTCGCGAGCAGCGCGTGCACGCGCTCGAGGCCGTACCGGCTCGCGCCGCCGGTGCGCGCGAACAGGGCATCGAGCGTGGCCCGGTACGCGCTCACGGCTGATGCCGCGGTCAGTCTGCCGCGTAGCCCGCGGCCGCGGGCTTGCCGGTCATATGTCGCAACATCTGCCCGATCGTGCCTTTGAGTTGCCGGCGATGCACCACCGCGTCGAGCATCCCGTGCTCGAGGAGGAACTCCGCCGTCTGAAAGCCCTCCGGCAGGTCCTGCCCGAGAGTCTGCTTGATCACGCGCGGCCCCGCGAACCCGATCACCGCGCCCGGCTCGGCGAGAATGAGGTCGCCGAGCATCGCGTAGCTCGCGCTCACGCCACCCGTGGTCGGATTGGTCAGCAGCGACACGTACGGAATGCGCCGTTCGGCCAGTTGCGACAGCACGGCGGCCGCCTTCGCCATCTGCATGAGCGACAGCACACCTTCCTGCATGCGTGCGCCGCCCGACGTGGACACGATGATGAGCGGCTGCTTCTTCTCGAGCGCGCGCTGCCCCGCGCGGGCGATCTTCTCGCCGACGACCGATCCCATCGAGCCGCCCATGAAGGCGAAGTCCATCACGCCGAGGTTGACCGGGATATCGCCGACCGTGCCCGTCGCCGTCAGGATCGCGTCGGACTCACCGACCTTGGTCTGCGCCTTCGCGAGCCGCGCCTGGTACTCGGGGAACCCGAGCGGGTCGGCGGAGCGCAGCGACGTCTCGGTTTCCGACCATCCCTCGTCGAGCAGGATGTTGCAGTAGTCGAGCGCGCGGATGCGACGATGGTAGTCGCAGTTCGGGCACACGTTGAGGTTCCGCACGAACTTTTCCCGCAGGTCCGTGTGGCCGCACGCCTCGCACTTCTCCCACGCATCCGGCGGAATTTCGAGCCGTTCGCGCTGCGGGAGCCGCGGTTTCTTCTCTTTCCTGAACCAAGCCATACCACAATCTAAGCCGATCGAGAGCGGCGTCTGCGTTACACCGTCACCGCGTCCGTGCGCCCCCTGCCCTCGCTCGCTATGCGTACCAGCAGGCCGATCATCAACCAGCTGATGAGCAGCGACGAGCCGCCGTAGCTGAAGAAGGGCAGTGGAATTCCGGTGATCGGCATCAGGTTGAGCGTCATGCCGACGTTCACCAGGATGTGCACGAACCAGATCGACACGAGCCCGAACGCCGCGAGTGAGGCGAACGGGTCGGTGGCGCGTGACGCGATGCGCGTGCCGCGCATCAGCAGCGCCAGAAACAGCGCGAGCCCGACCGTCACGCCAACGAAGCCGAGCTCCTCGCCGACGACCGCCCAGATGAAGTCGGTGTGCTGCGCCGGGAGGAACGCGAGTCGCTTTTGCGTGCCTTGCGTCCACCCCTTGCCGACCCAGCCGCCCGAGCCGATCGCGACCTGCGACTGGATCACGTGGTAGCCCGACGCGCGCGGATCGTTCTGCGGATCGAGGAACACCATCAAGCGCTTCTGCTGATACGGCTTCAGCTTGTCCCAGAACGGCTGCGAAGCCAGCCCCGTCCCGATGTTCAGGACCATGAGGGCCACGCCCTCCAGCAGGTACGGCTTGTAGTAGAACACGATCGCGATCAACACGAAGAACCACGCGCCCCACAACGTCGTGTTGAACGACAGCACCAGGCTCACGCCGGGGCTCGCGAGCAGGATGATCATCGGCCACGGTACGCCCGCCCAAAACAGCATCGCGAACAGGATGCCGATGAACGCGAGTCCGGAGCCGAGGTCCGGCTGCAGCATGATCAGCAGCCACGGAACGCCGACGGCCAGCAGCGGTCGCCAGAGGTCCATGATCCATTTCGGGTCTTCTCGCCGCTCCGTGAGGACGCGCGCGAGCAGGAGTACCGTCAGCGGCTTCGCCAGCTCTGACGGCTGACCGAGCCGGACGCCCCCGATCGTGAGCCACCCCTTCACGCTCGCCGCGGTTCCCGCGCCCGAGCCGAACACGAGCGTGACCGCGAGGAGGAAGAGTCCGAACAGGTACGCCGGCCAGGAGATCCATTCGATGAGCCGCATACTCGCGCGGCTCACGATGTAGGCCGCGGGGAGGGACAGCGCGAACCAGAGCATCTGACGCTTCCACGCCCCCGCGACCACCGCGATCGGCACGTCGGTCTGGCCGGCGGAGTACACCATCGCGATCCCGTAGATCGAGAGCAGGATGCCGAGGCTGACGAACGTCCAGTCCGAGATCCCCCGTCGCGCCGTCAGCCCACCCGAACGTGCCGTCATTCGCCCTGAACCACGGCGTCGGAGGTGACCATCGGCTTCTTGAGGTAGGCTTCGATGATCTTGCTCGCCACGCGCGCGGCGTGGTCACCGTGCAGGCCGTACTCGAGGAACACGGCCACGACGATCTTCGGGTCGTCGGCCGGGGCGAACCCGACGAACCACGCGTGATCGGGGTTAGGCGGGTTCTGCGCCGTCCCGGTCTTGCCGGCGATCGCGACGCCCTGCAGCTGCGCACTCCGTGCGGTGCCGCGCTCGAGTACGCCAGCGAGTGCGTTGCGCACACCCGCCATGTCGGTGTCGGCAAGCTGGAACACTCGCTGCCGCGGCGTCACCCGCCGGACGAGCGACGGCTGCGGCATCGTCCCGTCGTTCGCGAGCGCCGCGTAGAACTTCGCCATGTTCACGACGGTCTGCGCGTCCGAGCCCTGGCCGATCGCGATGTTCAGTGCCTCGGAAGCCGGAACGAACCCGCGCGGGAACTTGCGCCGGTAGTAGTCGAGCGCGTATGGAAATTCGGGTTTGGTCTCGCTGGGGAGGTCGATGCCGCTCCGATCGCCGAACCGGAGCGAGACTCCACCCGCGACGAGGTTGCGCAGCCCGATCTTGAGCCCGAGCTGGTAGAAGTAGACGTCGCACGACGTTTCGATCGCGCGCGACAAGTTGAGATCGCCGTGGCCATGCTTGTTCCAGCATCGCCAGTACCGCCCGAAGGTGAACCCGCCCGTGCAAGGTTGCGGCATGTGGTCGGTCAGCTTCACCACGCCGCTCTGCAAACCGAGAACGGCGGTCGCGAGCTTGAACGTCGACGCGGGCGGGTACCGGCCCTGCACCGCCTTGTTGTACAGCGGCCGCTTGGGATTCGTGTTGAGAGAATCCCAGTAGCTCTTGGGGATGCCTCCGGTGAACCGATTCGGGTCGTAGCTCGGCCCGGAGTACAGCGCCAGGACTCCGCCCGTCTTCGGCTCGAGCGCGACCACCGCGCCCTGCAACGAATCGGCGAAGTAGTGCATGACGAAGCGCTGCAGGTCGATGTCGATGTTCGTCTGCAGGTCGGGGCCGGGCACCGGCTCCTGGTCGGCGCGGGCACCGGCCTCGCGCACGACGCGTCCGCGCGCGTCGACCTCGACGAAGCGATACCCCTCTCGGCCGCGCAGCGTCGGCTCGTACTGCTCCTCGAGCCCGCGCTTGCCGACGCGCATCCCGGCCTTGTACCCGTCGAAGCGCGGGGACGACAGCTCGGTCTCCGATATCTCGCCGGTGTAGCCCACGAACGGCGCCACCGCGGCCGCGTCCGGATACCAGCGCTTCGGCGTGCTCTGGATGATCAGCCCCGGAAACTCGCTCCGGTGCTCCTCGAGGATCGAGACCGGCTGGAACCCGGCGTCCGCCAGTACCACCGCGGGACGGTTAGGCGCGCGATTGAATCTCTTGACGGCGATCTCGATGTCGTCGTCGGACAGCGGAATGCGACCGCGCGAGCTGTCGTTGACGATCTCCTGCAGACGACGGAGCGCGGAGCGCAGCGAATCCGCGCTCGGGGCGAGGATCGAGACCGTGTAGCCCGGCAGGTTCTCCGCGATGACCTTGCCGTTGCGGTCGTAGATGGTGCCGCGCGCCGCGGGGAGCGGAATCTCGCGCAGCCGATTCTCCTCGGATTGCGTCACGTACTCGGCGTGACGGAGCACCTGGGCGCGGTAAAAGCCCGCGCCCAGGAATAGGAACGCGAGGAGGATGACCAGACGCGCCGCGCGGGCGCGCCGGACCACGTCGCTGGTGAGGAAGCTCACGAGTGCGTCACGGCCGAAGCATCAGGAAGCGAACTGTGGCCGTCGCCGTACGGCGACGCGCTCAGACCGTCGCGCGGCCGATCGCCGGGCGTAAAGCGACCAGCAGGAGCAGGGCCGTCACGGCGGTCGCGGTCGCGGCGAGCGGCGACCAGAGCAGCAGCTGTACGAGCAGTTCCGCTCCGCGGACCCGGCGCTCTGATACCAAGTACACGACGTCGAAGATCCACTTCCCGGCGAACACGAACAGCGCGCTGAGCGCGGCGTTGTCTGCAAAGAAGACGGCCTTGAGGGTCGACGCCCCGTAAGCGACGAGCGTGAGTGCCAGCGCACCGCTCCCAAACGCACTCGGCGTCAACGCATCGGCAAGTAGCCCGAGGGTGAGCCCGATCAACGCCGCCGCGCCCGGCCGCACGCGAACCGCCGCGAGCAGCACGGCGATCGTGAGGAAGTCGATCGGCGCGCGCCAGCCGAGGAACGGTCGCACCGTGAACTGCAACACGAGTAGCACGAGCACGACGAACGCCACTCGCAGGGCAAGCAGGCCTCTCACGCCGCGTTCCTCACGGACGCGGTCCGCGCGCGGCGCTGTCACCGCGTGCCCGCGCCGCAGAGCCCGCGGGCGACGTACGCGGCCGGGAACGCGGCGCGCTCGACGCGGTCCCGATGCCCGCACCCGACGGAGTCGCGCCGAGAAGCGGAACCGTTGGGCGCGGCGGCCGGGCGTGACCGGAGTCCGCGCGCGCGCCGCTCGCACCCGCGGTCGCGGTGCGCGACGCCGCGTCGGATCCCGTACCCGCTTCACCTCGCCCGTCGTTGGGCCGCGCATCGCCGGTGGCTGCATCGCCGGAGCGCGGCGCCGCCGTGCGCGGCGCGACCGGGCGTGGCGCCGCCGGACGCACGTCGCCCTCGGACCGCGCCGGCGTCGCCGGCGCGGCCGAGTCGACGCGCGTGGCGCCGTCTCGCGTCGCGGCGGCGGTCGAGTCGCGGCGCGCGCTGTCGCCACGAGTCGAGTCGAGCGCCGCACGCCGCGCCGCCGCCTCGCGCGCGAGCTCCTCGCGCTGGATCGAGTCGCCCGCCGCGGCCACGCGACGCGACGTCACGTCGACGGCGTGCACCGACGACCAGACCGAATCGAGCCCGGCGTCGGCGCGCGCGCGCAGCAGGAGCAGCACCGGGCCGACCTCCGCGAGGTTCACCGCCGGTTGAAGGAGGTACGTTCGCGCCCAGCGCTCGGGCGTCTGGATCTCGCGGATGACTGTCCCGATCGGAATCCCGGCCGGATACGTGCCGCCGAGCCCCGAGCTGATGACCGCCTGGCCGGCTTTGAGCGGGCTCCGAAACGCGACGCCGTGCAACTCGAGCAGTCCACGTTCCGCGCCCGAGCCGAGGTGCGGCTGCACGATGCCGTACGCCGAGTCCGCCTGTGCGCTGACGCGGAAGTCGGGGTGTGCGTACGAGATGACCTGGCTGCGCACGGGGTCGACCTGCTGGACCATCCCGACGAGGCCTGCCGGCGCGATCACCGGCGTGAACAGCGCGACCCCGGCGCGACTGCCCACGGTCACCTTGAAAGCCTGCAGCGTCTGCGCGCTGCCCAGTTCACCCGCCTGCTGGCTCGGTACCGCCTCTGCCGTGACGAAGCCCCACCGCAGGCGCGCGCCGAGGGCCAGGAGCTGGCGAAGGCGCGCGTTCTCCTCCCGCAGTGCGGCCGCCTCCTGAACGTCGCGCGTGATGGCTCCTCGCGCGGCCACACGGTCGTCGTACGAGAGGAACGCAGCGCGGCGCAGCTCGGTCCACTGTTCGAGCACGGCGAGCGGCGCCGCCACCGTCCGACGCAGCTCCGCCGAGGTCCGGTCGCGGATCACGGACGGCAACAGATTCGCGAGCAGCGCAACGCCGACGCAGATCCCGAGCACGACGGAATCGACCGCGGCCGAACTCCGCGCGCGCGCCGGTGCCGAACCGGGCAGCCGCGTGCGACGCGTCGAGCGTGACTTCGACGGTTCTTCGAGACGTCCGGCGCGCAGCGAGACCGCCATTCGTCAGCTCCCGATCAGGTGGTGAGCACCGACCAGTACTTCTCCTCGTCATCGAGGATGCGTCCCGTGCCACGAACGACGCACGTGAGCGGATCGCCGTCGACGTGGATCGGCAGCCCCGTCTCCTGACTCAGCATGAGATCGAGCCCGCGTATCAGCGCGCCGCCGCCGGTCATCACGATGCCGCGATCGACGATGTCGGACGCGAGTTCGGGCGGCGTGATCTCGAGCGCCCGCCGCACGGCGTCGACGATCTGTTGAATCGGCTCCTGGATGGCTTCGCGGATCTCGGCCGAATGCACGCGCACGGTCTTCGGGATCCCCGACACCAGATCGCGCCCCTTGACGTCCATCTCCTTCTCGTCGCCCGTCGGATACGCGGACCCGATGTGGATCTTGATCTGCTCCGCCGTCGGCTCGCCGATCAGCAGGTTGTAATTCTTGCGCATGAACTGCACGACCGCGACGTCGAGCTCGTCGCCGCCCGTGCGGATCGACGTGTCGCTGACGATTCCCGCGAGCGCGATGACCGCGATCTCGGTCGTGCCACCGCCAATGTCGATCACCATGTTGCCGGTCGGGCTCTCGACCGGGAGCCCGACGCCGATCGCGGCAGCCATCGGTTCGGACACCATGAACACCTCCTTCGCGCCGGCGCCGATCGCCGAATCGCGGACCGCGCGCTTCTCGACCTCCGTGATGCCCGACGGCACGCAGACGATCACGCGCGGCTTGACCTTGAAGACGTGCTTCTCGATCACGAGCGTGAGGAAGTAGCGCAGCATCTTCTCGGTCACGTCGAAATCGGCGATCACGCCGTCCTTCAACGGGCGTACCGCGATGATGCCCTCCGGCGTTCGGCCAAGCATGCGCTTGGCCTCTAGGCCGACGCCACGCATCCGCTTCGTGTCGCGGTCGATCGCGACGACCGACGGCTCGTTGAGGACGATCCCTTCGCCCTTGACGTAGACGAGCGTGTTCGCGGTGCCGAGGTCTACGGCGATTGCGTTTGCGGGAAACAGCGACCCGGACTTCGAGAAAGGCCAGCGCATTAGGAGCGCGTCAGTGCGGAACGAGGACCGCGCCGCGCCCGGTGCGGGGAGCCGCGGGGGCGACGGCGCGGGGATGACCCGCCGCGCAGACGCGGTCGGGGGAGAGGCGGGCGCAACCGAGAGCGGCCCGCTGACCCCCTAACGTAGCCCGCGCCGACGGCCCGTTCAACCGGCCCGCGCGGCGCTCACCCGCGGCGCGTCACACTCCAGCCGGTTCGAGCGCGAGGACGTCGTCCGCCGGCGTGTGCTCGAGCCCGAACGCCTCCGCCACAGCCGCATACGTCACGTGGCCGTCGGCGACGTTCAGACCGCGACGCAGGGCGGGATTGTCCTGCAGCGCGCGCCGCCACCCCTTGTTCGCGAGCTGGAGCGCGTACGGCAGCGTCGCGTTCGTGAGCGCGAGCGTCGAGGTGCGCGGCACCCCGCCCGGCATGTTGGCCACGGCGTAGTGGATGATGCCGTCCACCGTGAACGTCGGATTCTCGTGCGTCGTCGGGTGCATGGTCTCGATGCAGCCGCCCTGATCGATGGCCACGTCGACGATCACGGACCCCGGACGCATGTGGGCGAGGTCGGGGCGGCGAATCAGCTTCGGAGCTTTCGCGCCCGGAATCAGCACGGCGCCAACGACCAGGTCCGCCGTGGCGATCGACTCGAGCACGTTCTGCCGGTTCGAATAGATCAGCTGCACGTTGGCGGGCATGACGTCGGACAGGTACCGCAGGCGGTCGAGGCTGATGTCGAGCACGAGGACCTTGGCGCCGAGCCCCGCGGCCATCTTCGCCGCGTTGATGCCGACGATGCCGCCGCCGAGGATCACCACCTTCGCCGGCGCCACGCCGGGAACGCCGCCGAGCAGCACGCCACGGCCGCCGTACAGCTTCTCGAGGTACTTCGCCCCTTCCTGGACGGCCATGCGCCCCGCCACTTCGGACATCGGCGTCAGTAGCGGCAACTCGCGCGTCGGGAGCTCGACGGTCTCGTAAGCGATGCACGTCGCGCCGCTATCGAGGTGCGCGCGCGTGAGCCGTTCGTCGGCCGCGAAGTGGAAGTACGTGAAGAGGACCTGCCCGCGCCGAATGCGCTTCCACTCCGGTTCGATCGGCTCCTTCACCTTCATGATCATGTCGGCCTCGCCCCACACGGCGTCCGCATCGGCGCCAATTCGACCGCCGACCGCGGTGTACGTGTCGTCCGAGAACCCGCTCCCCTCTCCCGCGCCCGTCTCGACCAGCACGTCGTGGCCAGCACTCACGAGCGCCTCGACCCCGGCTGGGACGAGGGCGACGCGGTTTTCGTTGGTCTTGATCTCTTTCGGGACGCCAATCAGCATGGGGCGGAACGGAAACAGGGTCGGAGGTGGGTCGATTCCAGCGCAACTTAGCCACGCGGCGCGAGCCGGCGGGCGCGCCGCGGCGCTCAGGCGACGGGCTTCGGGCCGAGACTGAGGACGGTCTGGCGCTCGGGGTCGTACAGCTCGGCGCAGAGTGCCCGCACGTCGTCGGGCGTCACGGCGTCGATGCGCGCGACGACTTCGTCGAGCGACCGGTAGGGCTCCTCGAACAGCGCGGTCTCGGCCGCCCGGTACATGGCGTTCGTCACGCTGTCCGCGCTCAGGAGCACCTGTCCGCGGATCTGTCGTTTGGCTGCGTCCAGTTCCGCGTCCGGCAGCCCCTCGCTGTGTAACCGCGCGTACTCGCGACGCACGGCGTCGGCCGCCTTCCGCGCCGTCTTGGCCGCGCTCGCGAAGTACACGCCGTGGGTACCGGCGTCGGCGTGCACCGACTGGGTCGTCTGGACCGTGTACGCGAGCCCGAGCTCCTCGCGAACGGTCTGGAACAGGCGCGAGCTCATCCCGCCGCCGAGGACGGTGCTGACCAGCGCCAGCGCATCGCGACGGGGGTCGGCGTGTGACACGCCCGGCGCGCCGAAGACGACGTGGGTCTGCGTCAGCTCGCGGTTCGGCACGTGCTTGTACGCGGGCGGCTCGAATCGCGGTGCGATGGTGACGAGCGGCGCGGGGTCGCCCGCCGGTACGTCGCCCCACCCGGTCGCACGCAGCACCTCCACCAGCTCGTCGTGCTCGACCGCACCGGCCGCGGCGACGATTATCTGGCCGGGGTGGTACGCCCGCGCGTGCAGCGCGCGCAGGTCGTCTCCCGTGAGCGCCCCGACGGATTCGCGCGTGCCGAGAATCGAGTAGCCGTGCGGGTGGTCGCCCCAGAGCAGGGCGTTGTGCAGCTCGAACACGAGGTCGTCGGGGGTGTCTTCCATCGTCCCGATCTCTTCGAGGATCACGTTCCGCTCGAGCGCGAGGTCCTCGTCGCGCAGCAGCGGGCGGAAGACGAGGTCCCCGATCACATCGGCGGCTACGCGCACGTCGTCGGCGAGCACGCGCGCCTGATACGACGTGTACTCGCGGGTGGTGTACGCGTCGAGCGAGCCGCCGAGCGTTTCGACGTCGAGCGAGAGCTGCCGCGCGGTGCGCGTCGGCGTGCCCTTGAAGACCATGTGCTCGAGCAGGTGTGCCACGCCCATCGTCGCGCGGCTCTCGTGCAGCGATCCCGCGCGCACGAACGCGCCGAACGCAACCGACCGCACCCTCGGCACGCGGGCCGAAAGTACGGTCAGTCCGTTAGGCAGCGTCGTGCGGCGCGGGGGGACGTCGGCGTCAGCCGACGCGCCCCGTGCCGTGAGAAGCGTCACTCGCGATCGCGGCCCCCACTGCGGGCCTCGCCGCGCGAGCTTTCCCCGCGCGAGCCTTCTCCGCGCGGACCGCGGTCGCGGCCGCCGCGGTCGCTCCCAGACCGTGCCGGGCGCTCGCCGCGGCCGTCGGCGTCGCCGCCCGCGCCGTTCCCGTTGCCGTCGGACTCGGTCATCCCTTCCGGCTTCGGCTCGAGTGCCTTCATCGAAAGGCGCAGGCGCCCGCGCTCGTCGCGCTCGATCAGCTTCACCTTCACCGTGTCGCCCTTCTTGACCACGTCCTCGGTCTTTTCGACGCGGCCGTGCTTCATCTCGGAGATGTGCAGCAGCGCTTCGGTGCCCGGCATGATCTCGATGAACGCGCCGAACGCCGTCGTGCTCTTGACCGTCCCCTCGTACACGTCGCCGACGATCGGCTCCGCGGTGAGCGCGACGACCATCTGCTTCGCACGGTCCATCGATTCGGCGCCGACGGCCGCAATCGTGACGAGGCCCGTGTCGTCGACCGTGACTTCGGTCTTGGTCTCTTCCTGAATGCCGCGGATCGTCTTGCCCTTGGGACCGATGAGATCGCCGATCTTCTCGGGGCTGATCTGGATCGTGACGATGCGGGGCGCGTACGCCGACATCTCGGCGCGCGGTGCCGCGAGCGCCTTGTCCATCTCGCCGAGGATGTGCAGGCGACCTTCCTTGGCCTGCGTCAGCGCTTCCGTCAGGATCTGGAGGTCGAGCCCCTCGATCTTGATGTCCATCTGGATCGAGGTGATGCCCGCCGCCGTCCCCGCGACCTTGAAGTCCATGTCGCCGAGGTGGTCCTCGGTGCCGAGGATGTCGGTGAGGACCGCGTACCGCTCGCCTTCCTTGATGAGGCCCATCGCCACACCGGCGACCGCCGCGCGCATCGGCACGCCGGCGTCGAACAGGGCGAGCGAACCGCCGCACACCGACGCCATCGACGACGAGCCGTTGCTCTCGAGGACGTCGGAGACGATGCGTACCGTATACGGGAATTGCTCGAACTCGGGGAGCACGCCCTGCAGGGCGCGCTCGGCGAGGTTGCCGTGCCCGATCTCGCGGCGGCTCGTGCCGCGCACCGGGCGGACCTCGCCGGTCGAGAACGGCGGGAAGTTGTAATGCAGCATGAACGACTTGGTCGTCTCGGCCGCGTCGTTCACGGAGTCGAGGCGCTGGACGTCGTTGGCCGTGCCTAACGTGACCGCGACGAGCGCTTGCGTCTGGCCGCGGGTGAACAGCGCCGACCCGTGCGCGCGCGGGAGGAGGCCCGTATCGATCGAGATCGCGCGGACCTCGTTGGGCTTGCGCCCATCGACGCGAAGGCCGGTGTCGAGCACCTGACCGCGGAGCGCGTTGTACTCGATATCGCCGAGGATCGCGCCGAGGTCCTTCGAGTTGTCGGGCAGTTCGGGGAGCAGCTGCTCCTTCACGGCCTTCTTGACAGCGTCGACGGCCTGCACGCGACTCGCCTTGTCGGCCTGATTGATCGCCTCGGCGATCCGGCCTTCGGCGAGCTCCTTCACGCGGGCGGTGACGGCTTCGGGGATCTCGGCCTTGCTCCACGCCATCTTCTCGACCTGCCCGGCCTTGCCGAGCAGTTCGCGCTGGGCGTCGATGAGCTCGCGGATTCCGTTGTGCCCGACGGTGAGGGCCTGCACGACGTCGTCCTCGCTCACTTCCAGCGCGCCGCCCTCGACCATCACGATCGAGTCCTGCGAGCCCGCGACGACGAGTTCGAGGTCGCTGTACTGCAGCTGCTGGAACGTCGGGTTGAGGATCCAGCTGCCCTGCACGCGCCCGACGCGAACTCCGGCGATCGGGCCGAGGAACGGCACACGTGAGGCGTTCAGCGCGTAGCTCGTCGCGACCAGGGCGAGAACGTCGGGGTCGTTCTCCTGGTCGGCGGAGATGACGTAGACGAAGACCTGGACTTCGTTCTTGAAGCCCTCGGGAAAGAGCGGGCGGATCGACCGGTCGATGATCCGGGCCGACAGGATCTCGGCGTCGGCGGGGCGCGTCTCGCGCTTGATGTAGCCACCGGGGATCTTGCCCGCGGCGTAGGTCTTCTCACGGTATTCGACCGTGAGGGGGAAGAACGGAAGCGTGCTCTGGTTGTCGCTCACCGTCACCGTGGCGAGCACCATCGTGTCGCCGTACTGGACGAGGGCCGAGCCGGCCGCCTGCTTCGCCATGCGGCCCGTCTCGATCACGAGGCGGCGGCCGGCGAAGGTGCGTTCTACGCGTTGCATCATAAAGAGGTACTCTCGCGCGCCAGGCGCGATGGAGGAAGCCGTCCGGGGCCCGCTAGCGCTCCGCTAGCCAATCGTGGAGCCCGGAGAACGGCAGGCGACCGGAGACGACGACATCCGGCGGCCACAACAGACCCGCTGCGCAACAAGCTGACGGCAGGGGAGACGCCACGTGCGAGCCGCACGTGCAAAACACAAAACGCGCGGCCGCAGTCGCTGCGCCCGCGCGATTGATCCTGCGAACCACTCAGTGCCGAAGCCCGAGCTCCGTGACGAGCGTGCGGTATCCCGCGACGTCCGTACGCTTCAGGTAGTCGAGCAGCCGCCGGCGCTTACCGACCATCTTCAGAAGCCCGAGCCGTCCGTGGTGATCCTTCTGGTGGGTTCGGAAGTGATCGGTCAGGTAGTTGATGCGGTCCGTCAGGACCGCGACCTGGACGCGCGTCGAACCCGTGTCGGACTCGTGCGTCTGGTACTTGGTGATGGTCGGTGCTTTCTCGAAAGCCATGGATGTATATTCTCGGCACGTCCGGCGGCGCTCAAGCGCGCAACGCTCGTAAGCACATAAGCTTACTCCCGCAACCCCGCCGTGACAAGTCTGCGACAGCGGCCGTTGGCGTCGTGCGCGCCGGCGCTCGCCAGCCCGCGTCCATCCTTCGCCGTCCCGCCCCTGTCAGACGCGCCCGAATTCGTCGCTGCGCCCCCCCCGACCGACGCCGAGGTTGGCGGCCGATTGTTCGGCCGCTACCGCGTCGTGCGGTCGGTCGGCGTCGGCGGATTCGCCCGCGTCTACCACGCCGTCGACCCAGACCTCGAGCTCGACGTCGCGATCAAGGTGCTCCGCCCGGAGCTCGCCCACGACGCAGAAGTCGTCGAACGGTTCCGGCGCGAGGCAACGACGGCGGCGAAGCTCCGACACCCCCACGTCATCACCGTCCTGACGGTCGGGCGCCTGACCGAGCCCTTCGACGGTATCCCGGTCGGCGCGCCGTACTTGGTGATGGACTACCTGCCGCACTCGCTCGCCGACCGTCTCAACGCGGGCGGGGCACTCGGCGAGTCCGACGTGGCGCGGATCGGTGCGGAGGTCGCGCGCGGTCTCGCATACGCCCACCGTCAGGGCATCGTACACCGCGACGTCAAGCCGGAGAACGTGCTGTTCGCCCGCGACGGGCGCGCAGTCGTCACCGACTTCGGGATCGCACGCGCACTCAGCGCCGCGCCGTCGGGGCCGAGTCGTCAAGTCCTCCTCGGAACGCCCGCGTACTTCTCGCCCGAGCAGGCCCGAGGACTCGCGCTCGATGGTCGGAGCGACTTGTACTCGCTCGCCGTCACACTGTACCGCGCGGCAACGGGTGTCGTGCCGTTCGCCGGTGACGATTGGTACGTCGTCATGCGGCAGCACGTCGAAGAGACCGCACCGCCGCCGTCGAGCGTGAACGGCGACCTCGATGGGCGCTTCGATGCCGTGGTCGCGCGTGCGCTCGCCAAGGATCCCGCGGCGCGGTACCAGACAGGCGACGCGCTGGCCGACGCCCTCGACGCCCTGCGCGGCGCGGCCGGTAACCGGCTGAACACCACCGAGATTCCGCGCGTCGCCGCTGCGTCCGCCGCGCGCGGCGCGCCGAAGCGCTGGCGGTGGGCTGCGGCGACGCTCGCGGCCGGAAGCATCGCGATCGTGGGCGGGCGTCTGCTCGCGGTCCGCGGCTCGCCCGAGCGGACGCCGACACGAAGTCCGGTCGCGCCGACGGCGGCGCCGCGCCCCGCGACTGGTCTCGGGACGACCCTCGACGCGCACGCGGTGACGTCGCTGGGCGCCGATTCGGCGCGTCCGGCTGTCGCGCCCGGCACGGACCTGTCGAACCGGTCGCCGGGCTCAACGAGCGACTCGGCATTACGTCTTGCGGCCGCCACAGCGGCCCGTCGCGCCGAACTCGCATCGATGGCGAGCGCGGCCCTCCCGGGCAGCGCCGATGTCGCCACGGTAATGGGCGGCAGAGTGCGGTCAGCCGCGGCGCGCGGCGGACCGGCCAAGGCCGTCGGCGCCGGCACGGTTTCAGTCTCGGTACCGTCCGAGGCCGACGTGTACCTCGACGGCGAGTCGGTCGGGCGCGGGCCATGGCGGAGCGGGCCGATACCGGCCGGCCGCTATACGGTACGCGCGAGCGTTGGGGGACTCCCGGGCTGCTCCTCGGCCGACACGGCGGTTGCGGTCGACGTGGTCCCGGGAACCCGACGGGCCATCACGTTGGAGCCGATCCCGTGTGGCCGGTTGTTGCTCGATTTCAGCGCCACGTCGACCCCGCATTACACGCTCGTCCCGCTCCGCGGCGGACCGACACGCGAGGGTGTGCTCCCCCTCTCCGAACCGCTCGTTCTCCCAGACGGTACGTATCGCCTAACGGTCGAGGCGAGCGCCTGCGCGTCGTACAGCGACGACCGCCTCCCGGTCGTCGCGGGCAAGACGCGTCGCGAGCCGCACAAACTGCTCTGTCAGTAGCTCGGCCGGGGCTCTCAGTAGCTCGACGCTCGAACGGCGCTGAGCCCGCCGGCAGTGCCGCGGGCCGAATCAGTGGCGCACGAGCAACGTCGCTGCCGCGCCAAGAGCTGCGCCAACGAACAGGCCGCCCCAGAATACCGGGCGGCGCAGCGGGCCGGGAACGGGTTCACGCATGAGCGCGACGTCGGTCAACGACACGCGCGTGGTTTGGCCGGTGATGAGCGCGGTCACGCTGTCTCCGGCGCGCGACAGCACGCGGAACTTCGCGACGAGCGCGTCGCGGCGCCTGGGATCGACGGTGACGCCGACGGTGCCGCGCCGCACCCACCGATCAGCGCCGATGAGGATCGTGAACGTCGTGTCCTCGACCGCGACGACGTCGAACCGCCGTGTCTGCGGGTCGGGCGAATTCACCGCGGCCGGCGTCGCGACGCCTCCGATCGGCGCCGCGCCGACGGGCGCTTGCACCTCCGGCGGCGCGCCCGGCGGGCTAGGAAACGGCGTCGTCGCCGGGCCGGCGCGATGGCACGCCGAGCAGAGAATCGCCGCGCCGGCGAGGGCGGCGCCGACGCGGCCTCCGCTCACCGGAGCCAGTCGCCGACGAGGCGCGACAGGTCATTCCACATGACGGTCACGAAGAGCAACGCGACTGCCGCGAGTCCAACGCGGAGGATCTGCTCGCGAACGCGCGCGCTGAACGCACTCCCCTTCGCCGCCTCGAGCACGTTGAGCAACACCTGGCCGCCGTCGAGAACGGGGACCGGGAGCAGGTTCAGGACGGCGATGTTCACGCTGAGGAATGCGACGAGTCGCAACAGCGATTCGAACCCGGCGCGCGCGGCAGCGACGGACGTACGCGCGATTGCAATCGGCCCGCCAAGATTCGACACCGCGACCTTCCCGCCAAAGAGGCCGCGCAACACGTCGACCACCGCTGTCGCGTCCTGCCACGTGTTGAGGGCACCTTCGCGGATCGCGGTGCTGACGCCGATCGGCTCGCGCACGATCGTCGGACGGACGTAGGCGCCGATCTGTCCGACCGTCCTCGGTGCGCCGGTCGCGGGGTCGGGCGCCTCGGCGAGCACCGGCGTGATGCGAACGTCCGTCGTCCCCGTCCGGCGGACGACGCGCAGGGTCAGGGTGCTCGGCGGAACCGCGCTCACGCGCGCGACCAGCTCGGTCCACGTGCGGATCGGTCGGCCGTCGACAGCGGTGATGCTGTCGCCCCCCTGCAAGCCCGCGAGCGCTGCCGGGCGCCCGGGCACGACCGAATCGACGACCGGCGGCACGTACGGTCGACCCCGGACCGCGTAGTTGGTCGCGTAGACCGTGAAGGCGAGCGCGATGTTCATGGTCACGCCCGCGAGCAGGATGAAGAGCCGCGCGACCAGAGGCTTCGACTCGAACCACCGGTGTGCCGGGACAGGTCGTGGTCCGAATGGCGCGAGCGCGTTCGGGTCCCAATCCCGCCCGCGGTGCGGGTCCCCGGTGTGGTCGTCGGTGACGCGCCCGGCCGCGTTCCCGCCAGTGACGGGCACCGCACCCGCCGGATGCTCGGCGCCGCCCTCGAGGAACGCGACGGCGTCGTCCTCCCGCGATGCCATCCGGACGTACCCGCCCAGCGGCAACAAGGCGAGGACGTACTCCGTCTCGCCAATGCGCTTCTTCAGAAGGGCCGGCCCGAATCCGATCGAAAAGCGCGGGGCGTACACGCCGGTCAGTTTGGCCGCGAGAAAATGCCCGAACTCGTGGACGAACACCACGAGCCCGAACACGAGGAGCGGCGCGAATATGGCGAGCATGGGGGTACGGTGGTGCGTTGGTCGCCGTCGCGTCCGTCTGGCGCGGACGCGCGTGGTTCAGCGCGCGAGGTATTCTCGGACGTGACGCCGCGCGGTGGCGTCGGCCGTTCGGAGGTGGTCGAGCGTCTCGCCCGGAAGGGTGCCGAGCGCGTCGAGCGCTGATTCGACCACGACCGGAATCTGACCGAAGGTGAGGCGGCCTTCGAGGAACCCCGCGACGGCGGCTTCGTTCGCCGCGTTGTACACGGCCGGTGCGGCGCCGCCGCTACGCCCCGCCGTGATCCCGAGATCGAGCATCGGGAACGCGTCGCGCCGAACCGGCTCGAAGTCGAGTCGCCCGTGCGCGACCGGATCGAACGGCGGGAGTGCGGTGTCGGCCGCCCGCTCCGGGTGCGTCAGGGCATACAGGATCGGCACTTCCATGCTCGGGGTTCCAAGCTGCGCGAGCACGCTGCCGTCGACGAACTCGACCATCGAATGCACGACGCTCTGCGGATGGACCACGACCTCGATCCTGTCGTACGGAACGCCGAAGAGTTCGTGCGCTTCGATCACCTCGAGAGCCTTGTTCGCGAGCGAGGCACTGTCGACCGTGATCTTTCGGCCCATCGTCCACGTCGGATGCCGGAGCGCGTCGGCGATCGTCGCGCCCGCGAGGCGAGCCGCGTCCCACGTGCGAAACGGGCCGCCCGACGCAGTGATGATCAGTCGGCGCACGGCCTGACCCGGCCGCCCGGCGATGCACTGCAGGATCGCGGAGTGTTCACTGTCCACGGGCACGAGTTCGCCGCATCCGGCGCGAGCGGCCGCGCGCACGAGTCGGCCCGCCATGACCAGCGTTTCCTTGTTCGCGAGCGCGACGCGACGTCCCGCTCGCAGCGCCGCGAGAGTCGCGTCGAGGCCGGCAGCGCCGACGACGGCGTTGACGACCACGTCGACGTCGGAGCGCGTCGCCGCCTCCAGCAGCACGTCAGCGCCAGCATGCCAGCCATCGCGGGCCGACTCCGGATCCGTCACGCCGATATAGCCCGGGGCGAACTCCGCGGCCTGTTGCGCGAGGAGTTCGGCGTTCCGATGCGCGGTCACCGCGCGGACCGCGAAGCGGTCGGCGTGCCGCGCGAGCACGCGGAGCGTGGCCGTCCCGATGGAGCCGGTGCTGCCCAACACGGCGACGCCGCGCGGCGCGGCGCCTAACGCGCGGCCGGTGCTCACCCGCCGAACGCCGGCAGTAGCAGCCACCCGAGCAGCAGGTGACTCGCGGGCAGCACGAAGAGGAGCGAGTCGACGCGGTCGAGCACGCCCCCGTGTCCCGGAATCAGGTGGGACGAGTCCTTGACCCCGGCGTCGCGCTTCAGCAGCGATTCGACCAGGTCGCCGATCTGCGCGGCGATCGACACGAGCAGCCCGAATAGGATGGCCCGCCCCGGAGCGAAACCCAGGTTGGCGACGGGCCGCAACACGTTCGGCGCGTACACGGCCGCGACCGCGGCCGACGCCGCGAGGGCGCCGACCGCGCCCGAGATCGTCTTCCCAGGACTCACCGCCGGGATCAGCTTGGCGCCGCCGATCGTGCGTCCGGCCGCGTACGCGCCGATGTCGCTCGCCCACGTGCACAGCAGGGGAAGCATCACGAGCGCACTTCCCGCCGCGCGCCCCACGACGTAGTCGAAGTTCCGGAGCGCGTAGCCGTAGGCGAGCGGCACGCCGACGTAGAGAACACCGAGAACGGTCGTCGCGACGGCGACGAGCGGACGGCCGTCGGCACCGCGACGCCAGATGGCGGCGGCGAGAAGGGCGAGCACGACGACGACGGCGGCAGCGAGCGGAGGCTGGCCGAGTCCGCGCGCCGCCGCGTGCACGAGGATCGGAACCAGCGCCGCGAGCACGATCCCGGTGCGCGAGAGCGATTGCGCGCCGCTCGCCGCGTCGGCCATGCGGTAGAACTCCCATGCGCCAACGGCGGCCGCCGCCGCGAGGAGCGTCGCGAGCGGTGCGTCTCCGAACCACACGCAGGCGAGCGTGACGGGGACGGCGACCACGGCCGACGCCACGCGTTGCGCGAGTTCGCTCACCGGCGCCGCCTCACGCGCGCCCGCTCACGACCGCGCACCCGAGGAGCGCGCGCTCACGCCGTGACGCGCCCGAATCGCCGCTCGCGCGACTGATAGGCGGTGATCGCCTCGAACAGCTCGCGGCGCCCGAAGTCGGGCCACAGCACGGGCGAGATGAAAAGCTCCGTGTACGCGATCTGCCACAGCAGGAAGTTGGACAGCCGCTGCTCACCCGACGTGCGGATCAGCAGGTCGGGGTCAGGGATCCCGGCCGTGTAAAGACGCTCGGACACGTGTTCCTCGCGCAAATCCGCGGCGGAGACGCGGCCGGCGGCCACGTCGTCGGCGATCGCTCGGATGGCGCCGAGCAGTTCGGCGCGCGACCCGTACGAGATGAACAGGTTGAGCACGAGCCGCTGGTTGTGCGCGGTCTCCGCGACCACGCGCTCGACGGCCCGCGCCGGCGCGCCCGTGAGGCGCGCGAGGTCGCCGAGTACGCGCACGCGGACCCCACGCTCGCGCAACTCGTCAACCTCGCGCGCGATGTACTCCTCCAGCAGCGACATGAGTGCGCCGACCTCGGGCGCGGGCCGCTGCCAGTTCTCCTGCGAGAACGCGTAGAGCGACAGGAACTCGACTCCGGCCTCGAGCGCGCCCGTGACCACGTCGCGAACGGACTTCATGCCGGATCGGTGGCCCAACGGTCGAGGCAGCAGGCGTTGACGCGCCCACCGGCCGTTGCCGTCCATGATCACCGCGACGTGGCGCGGCACGTCGCCGCTCGAGCGCACGCGCGCCAGCAGATCGTCGACGGACGGCTCGGCGGCCACGGCGCGCAGGGCGGACGCGGGGGTGGGCGCGATCAGACGGCGAGGATCTCGGCTTCCTTCGTCTTCAGAAGGGCCTCGACCTTGGCGATGTGATCGTCGGTGAGCTTCTGCAGCTCCTTCTCGGCCCGGGACTTCTCGTCTTCGGACACGCCGTCGAGCTTCTTGATGCGGTCACGCGCCTCGGTACGCGCGTGACGCACGGCGACGCGTCCGTCTTCGGCGTACTTGTGCGCGACCTTGACCAGCTCCTTGCGGCGCTGCTCGTTGAGTTGCGGCAGCGGAACGCGGATCACGCCGCTCATGTTAGACGGCTCGAGCCCGAGGTCGCTGTCCCGGATCGCCTTCTCGATCGCCTTCGCCTGCCCGCGATCGAACGGCGTCACGAGGATGAGTCGCGGTTCGGGCGCGCTCACCGACGCGACCTGGTTGAGCGGCAGCTCGGACCCGTACGCGTCGACCCGGATCGCGTCGAGCATGTTCGCGCTCGCCTTGCCAGCGCGCACGGTGGCGAACTCGCGCTTGGCCGAGTCGACGCCCTTCTCCATCGCCGTGCGGCCCTGCTGCAGGATGTCCTTGATGGTGGCCATTCGGTTCAGCTCACGAGGGTTCCGACCTTCTCGCCACGCACGGCTCGAAGCGCCGCGCCGGCGTCGTGGATGTTGAGCACGATGAGTGGCAGATTGTTCTCGCGGCAGAGTGTCACCGCGGTCTGATCCATCACCCGCAGATCGCCGAGCATCACGTCACGGTAGCTGATCGTGTCGTAGCGCGTCGCGTTCGGGTCGAGCTTCGGGTCGGCGGAGTACACGCCGTCGACGCTCGTCGCCTTCACGATCACGTCCGCCTTAATCTGGATCGCGCGCAGCACCGCGGCCGTATCGGTCGAGAAGTACGGGTTTCCGGTACCCGCCGCGAAGATGACGATCCGCCCCTGCTCGAAGTGTCGCAGCGCCCGGCGTCGGATGAACGGTTCGGCGAGTTCCTCCATGCGGATCGCCGTCATCACGCGCGTGTCGAGGCCGCGCTTCTCGAGCGCGTCCTGTAGCGCGAGCGCGTTGATCACCGTGCCGAGCATGCCCATGTAATCGGCGCCGACGCGCTCCATTCCCATCCGCGAGAGCTGCGCGCCGCGTACGATGTTGCCGCCCCCGATCACGAGGCCGACGGTGGCACCCGCGCGGGCGACGTCCACGATCTGTTCGGCGAAAAAGCTCAGCCGGTCGAAGTCGAACCCGAACCCGCGCTCACCCGCGAGCGCCTCCCCGGACAGCTTGAGGAGGACCCGCGGGTAACGCAGTGCCGAGACCGACGCGACGCGTTGGTCCGGGTCGCTCACGCGCGGCTCACTCCTGCCCGAGCTGAAAACGTGCGAAGCGCTTGACGGTGACCGGCGCGCCGACCTGCTTGGCGGCCTGATCGACGACCTGCTGGATCGTCGTCTTCGGCTCGCGGATCCAGGCCTGGTGGACGAGCGCGACGTCCTTGTAGTAGGCCTCGACCTTGCCAGTCACGATCTTGTCGATCATCGCTTCGGGCTTGCCGCTCGCGCGCACCTGGTCGATGAAGATCGCGCGCTCGCGCTCGACGACGTCGGCCGGGACGGTATCGCGATCGACGCCGACCGGCGCTGCAGCCGCCACGTGCTCGGCGAGCGTGCGGGCAAGCGTCGTGAGGGCCTCGTCCTTCGACCCGTTGGCTGCCTCTACCTCGACGAGCACGCCAATCTTGCCGTTGAAGTGCACGTACGACCCGACGACGCCGTTAGGCGCGTCGAAGCGCGCCACGCGACGCACGTTCACGGCCTCGCCCATCTTCGCCGAGCTCTCCTTGACGTACTCCTCGACCGACTGGCCACCGGCGATCGTGGAACTCAGGAGTGCGTTGGCGTCACTGGCGGTCGACGTCGCGAGCGCCTGGTCGGCGACGGTCTTCGCGATCGCCTGGAACCCCTCGTTCCGCGCGACGAAGTCGGTCTCGCAGTTGATCTCGACGAGCACACCCGTCGACCCGTTCTGCCCGATCTCGGCGCGGACCACGCCCTCGCTCGTGCTCTTACCGGCGCGCTTCTCGGCCTTCGCGATGCCTTTCTTGCGCAGGTAGTCGACCGAGGCCTCCATGTTTCCCTGGTTTTCCTCCAGGGCCTTCTTGCAGTCCATCATGCCCGCGCCGGTGCGCTGGCGCAGCTCCTGGACGTCCTTCGCGGTGAAGGTGGCGGTGCTCATCTCATGTATCTCCGAACGCGTCGCGGACGACGCGGGGCTGTCGTGGAAACGCCGCCGGCACGGGCCGGCGGCGCATCGAATCTAGCGGGGGAACGAGGACGGGCGGCCCGTCGCGCGGCGCCGGGGGCGCCGGCGGTTCACGGGTGGCCGGCTCAGGCGTCGCCGGTGTTCGTGCTGTCGCGAACCGGGCTTTCGCCACCCTCGGCGGGCAGGTCACCACCCTCGCCACCCTCGCCGGGCGCACCGGGCCGGCGCGCGGCGGCGATGGCGTCCGGGCGGGCGCGACGACGACGCGGACGCCGCGTGCGATCGCCGCCTCCGGGGCCGCCGGCGCCACCCGCGCCGCCCTCGCCGCCGCCCTGGCCACCACGCGGCCCACGGTCGCCGCCGCGATCTCCGCCGCGGTCCGTACGCTCGCTGCCGCGGTCGGACGAGTACGTGTAGCTGTCCTGCGCCTCGTCCGTTTCCTGCCGCTGCGGGGCCTCGCGCCGCGCCTCGGCGATCGTGTCGGCGATCGTGCGCGCGATCAGCTCGACCGAGCGGATCGCATCGTCGTTTCCGGCGATCGGGACCGTGATGAGGTCCGGATCCGCGTTGGTGTCGACGATCGCGACGACGGGGATGCCGAGCTTGCGAGCCTCCTCGACGGCGATGTGCTCCTTCTTGGAATCGACGACGAAGAGCAGGCCCGGAAGACGACCCATGTTCTTGATGCCCGACAGATTCTTCGCGAGCTTGTCGCGCTCACGGGTCATCATGAGCTGCTCCTTCTTCGTGTAGTTCGCGAAGTCGCCGCCCTCTTCCGAACCGGCTTCGAGCTCCTTCAGCTTCTTGATCTGCTTCTTGGCCGTGGAAAAGTTCGTCAGCAGCCCACCGAGCCAGCGCTCGGTGATGAAGTACGAACCCGCGCGCTCCGCCTCGCTCTGGACGATCGCGGCGAGCTGGCGCTTGGTGCAGACGAACAGGACCTGCTCCCCGCGCGCGACGGTCTCGCGGACGAGCTGCCGCGCGAGGTCGAGCTGGCGCAGGGTCTTCTGCAGGTCGATGATGTGAATCCCGTTGCGCTCCGCGAAGATGAAGCGGCGCATCTTGGGATTCCACCGGCGCGTCTGGTGCCCGAAGTGGACGCCGGCGGCGAGGAGTTGGTCGAGCATGCGGGGCGGCTGGGCGCCGCCCTCGGACTGCTGCTGGTCGGGCGTGACGGTCGTGGCCATGGTGGTGTGTGCCTAACGTGGGTTGGTCGTCCGCCCCCGTCGCGGCGCCGCGCGACCCGCCCCGGAGTCGGACTCGTGGGGCGGGCACCCGCGCGGCGCTCGGGAGGCGTGCGAGATGTGGACCGGTGCGACTAGCGCTTGGAGAACTGGAAGCGCTTACGGGCCTTGGGACGGCCGGGCTTCTTGCGCTCGACCGCGCGCGCGTCGCGCGTGAGCAGACCGAGTTCGCGCAGCTTCGGGCGGTACGTCTCGTCCGTCATCACGAGCGCGCGGGCGATGGCCAGACGAAGGGCCCCGGCCTGACCCGCCTGGCCGCCGCCGTCGAGGTTGGCCTTGACGTCGTACTTGCCGAGGTTCTCGGTCGCGACGAACGGCAGCTGGATGGAGCTGACGAGCACCGGGCGCGGGAAGTAGTCGCCGAGTTGGCGACCGTTGATCTCCCACTTGCCCGAACCCGGCGTCATGTACACGCGGCACACCGCTTCCTTGCGGCGGCCGATCGCGTGCAGAGTTCCTTCGGCCATCTTACTTCGCCCCCGCGGTGGTGAGTGCGTCGAACGTGAGCGGCGTCGCCTGCTGCGCCACGTGCGGGTGCTCGGCCCCGGCGTAGACACGCAGCTTGCGGCGGATCTCCTGCTTGGCGAGCGACGACTTCGGCAGCATCCCGAACACCGCCTTCTCGATGACGCGCTCGGGGTGCTTGGCGATCATGGTCGCGAACGGGATCTGCCGGTCGTGACCCATGTAGCCGGTGTGCTTGAAGTACGTCTTCTGCTCCGCCTTGCGGCCCGTCACGCGCACCTTGCTCGCGTTGACAACGATCACGAAGTCGCCGGTGTCCATGTGGGGCGTGAACATCGGCTTGTGCTTGCCGCGGAGGATCTTGGCGACCTCCGAAGCGAGACGCCCGAGGACCATGCCCTCGGCGTCCACGACGTACCAGCGCGGCTCAATGTCCGCTGGCGTCGCGGTGTAGGTGGAACGCATGTGCTGTCTCTGGGACGACGGCGCCTCACCGGTGCGTATCGCAACCCGGGTCTCGGCCGCCCTCCGGTCCGTGCAGAAGGCGTTTTCGCGCAGTCTCGGATGCTAGTGGGGACGTAAGTCGTTGTCAATGAACGGCTAGCGCCGATTCGACCGCGAGCCTCGCGCTCAATCGAGCTCGACCAGCACCGTCCCTTTTTCGACCGCGGTACCGGGCGCGACCGCGACGCGCTTCACGGTTCCGCCGCTCGGCGCGCGCAACTCGTTCTCCATCTTCATCGCCTCCATCACCACGAGCGCCTGCCCGCTCGCGACGACGTCGCCGGGCGATACGTCGACCCGTACGACGAGGCCGGGCATCGGCGCGACCAGCGGCGCGGGCCCGACCGCCGCAGCGCTCGCGGCCGACAGGTCGCGGATCGCGCGCGTGCGCTCGTCGACGGCGTCGGCCGCGTAGCTCCGTCCGTCGATGGTCAGTTCGTAGCTCCCGCGCGAGGCGCCGCGCCGCGCGATGACCCGGTGCACGGCGTCGCCGACCACGAGCACGCTCACGGGTGTGCCGCGCACCTCGGTAAGCGCGGCGCGCACCGTCTCCCCTTCGATGCGGACCTCGTCGCCGACGATCTCGACCTCGGTGCGGTGTCCGTCGATTTCGACCACGTACTTCACGCCGACTCCTCCGTGATGGGTCGCGCCGCGCGGTCGAGCACGACGAGCGTCTCGACGTGCGCGGTTTGCGGGAACATGTCGTACGGCGTCGCGCGCCGGATCGTGTACGAGGGCATGCGCGCGAGGTCGCGTGCGAGCGTCGCCGGGTTGCAGCTCACGTACAGCAGCACCTCGGGCGGCGGACCGAACGCGCCTCCCGCCGCGCGTTCGAGTGTGTCTGCCGTCGCTGCGTCGAGCCCGGTGCGCGGTGGATTCACGAGCACGGCGGAAGCCGGAAGCGCGCCGGCGAGCGCGTGTTCCACACTCGCCCGGATCGAGCGGCCACCATAGGGCGCGAGACGCTCCGCCGCGAGCGCGGCCGCGTCGCGATCGAGTTCGATCGCGGTGACGCGCACGCCCTCACGCGCGAGGGCGAGTGCCACGTCGCCCGTGCCCGCGTACGCGTCGACCAGCGTCGTCGGGTGGAGATCCCGGAGCGTCTCGACCACGTCCGCGTACAGAACGCGCGCGACGCCCGCGTTGACCTGCGCGAACGACGCGCCGGCGTCCGCCCGCCCGCGCGCGTGCAGGAGCCGTCTATCGCCGCCCTCGCGCCGCCACCAGAGCCCCGCGAGCGCGGGAACGCGCTCGAAGAAATCGTCGGCGCGATCCCAGCGTGTTCCGCCCTCGAGCGTGAACGTCGCGCTCGCCCCTCCATCGGGGACCGACGCGTCATCGAGCAGCCGGACGGCGCCACGGAGCGCCGCGGCATCACCCGGGAGCAGCGCGGCCGTCGCGAGCACGGCGCGCCAGACGGCGACGACCCGCTCATCGGTGATGGGACAGTCGCGGAGTCGGAAAACCGCCGTTGGCGCGTCATACGGGTGTAGTCCGGCGATCCAACTGCCGTCCACGCCGCGGCGCAGCGCAAGCGTGAGCTTGCGCCGGTACCGCCATGCCCGCGGGCTCGCGACGACGGGCGCGACGTCCACGTCGCGTCGCCCGATACGGGCGAGCGCGTCGGCGACGAGCCGGCGCTTGGCCGCGTGCTGCGCCGACAGCGCGAGGTGCTGCAGCTGACAGCCGCCGCAGCGATCGTCGGTGTAGTGCGCACACGCCGGCTCGACGCGTTCGGGGGATGGACGCACCACGTCGACGAGCGCGCCCCGTGCGAAGCGCCCGGACGGCGTCCAGCGCGCGCGCACGATGTCGCCGGGCGCGCTGCGCGGCACGAATACGACGAGTCCGTCGTGACGCCCGACGCCGTCGCCACCGGCGGCGATCGCGTCGACTTCCAGTTCGCGGGCGGGGCCGCCCGGTGCCGCCGCGACCGGCCGCGTGCGGCCGCGCGGATGCCCGCGCCGCTGACCGCCAGCCCGCTTCACGCCGGACGCAGCGCCTCTCGTCGGGCCGTCGCGCGCCAGTTGGTGGCGACGGTCGCCTGAGCGTCAACGGGCGCAACGTGCGTGTCTGCCGCGTTGGTCCGCGCCGCGGACGGGCTGCTCCGCACGGATCGGTCGCGGTCGGCGACGAGCGCGGCGGCGATCGCGGCCAGTCGGCGTTCCGCGGGCGACCGCTCGGCCGTGACGAGCGACGGCAGCCGTTGCTCGAGCCACTGGATGGAGATGTCCCCGCGACGGAACTCGTCGTCCTCCATCACGCGCAGATGAAACTCGCGCGAGGTGTCGACGCCTTCGATCGCGAGCTCGCCGAGCGCACGGTGCATCCGCGCGATGGCGCGCGCGCGGTCGGGCGCGTGCACGATCAGCTTCGCGAGCATCGGATCGTAAAACAGGCCGACGTCGCTGCCCGCTTCGATCCCTGCGTCCCACCGCACGCCGGGGCCCGCCGGGAGGTGGAGGTAGGAGATCCGGCCGGTCGACGGCAGGAACCCGTTCGCCGGATTCTCGCTCGTGATCCGGCACTCGATGGCCCACCCGCGCGGCGCGATCTCCGCCTGCACGAAGGGCAGCCGCTCACCGGCCGCGATCCGGAGCTGCCACTGCACGAGGTCGATGCCCGTGACGAGCTCGGTCACCGGGTGCTCGACCTGAATGCGCGTGTTCATCTCGAGGAAGTAGAACGCGCCGTCGCGGGCGAGCAGAAACTCGCACGTGCCCGCGTTGACGTAGCCGGCCGCGCGCGCCGCCGCGACCGCCGCCTCGCCCATCCGCGCGCGCAGTTCCGGCGTAACGGCCACGCTCGGCGCCTCCTCGATCATCTTCTGGTGGCGCCGCTGCACCGAGCACTCGCGCTCGCCGAGGTGAAGCATGGTGCCGTGCTGGTCGCCGAGCACCTGGATCTCGACGTGGCGTGGGCCCTCGACGTACTTCTCGACGTACACCGCGTCGTCGCCGAACGCGTTCTTCGCCTCCCGCTGCGCCGCGCCTAACGCATCGGCCATCTCGCCGGGCGCGCGCACGACGCGCATCCCCTTCCCGCCGCCGCCCGCGGCCGCCTTGAGGAGCACGGGATACCCGAACTGATCCGCGACCTCTCGCGCCTCGGCCGCGTCGCGAAGCGCCTCGGTCGTGCCGGGCACGACGGGCGTGCCGGCGCGTATCGCGAGTTGTCGCGCCGCGGTCTTGCTCCCCATTGCCTCGATCGCCTCCGCCGGCGGACCGACCCAGACGAGGCCCGCGTCGCGCACGGCCCGCGCGAACCAGGCACGTTCCGAGAGGAAGCCGTACCCGGGGTGGACCGCCTCGGCCCCGGTGCGACGCGCGGCGTCGAGCAGTCGGTCGCCGACGAGGTAGCTCTGGGCCGACGGGCTCGGGCCGACGTGCACGGCCTCGTCCGCCTCGCGCACGTGTGGGGCGTTGGCGTCCGCGTCGCTGTACACGGCGACCGAGCGTACGCCCAGTTCCCGACAGGCGCGGACCACCCGCAGGGCGATCTCGCCGCGGTTGGCGATGAGGACCTTGGAGAACATCAGAGCGGCAGGTTCCCGTGCTTCTTGGCCGGGTTGCGATCCCGCTTGCCCTGCAACGCGTCGAGCGCCTCGATGAGTCGCGGGCGCGTGTCGCGCGGGTCGATGATGTCGTCGACGTACCCGCGCGCGGCCGCGACATACGGATTGGCGAACCGCTCGGTGTATTCGGCGACGCGCGCGTCGGTCGCGGCAGCCGCGTCGTCGGCTTCGGCGATCTCGCGCTTGTAGATGATCTCGACCGCGCCCTTCGGCCCCATGACCGCGATCTCGGCGGTCGGCCACGCGACGTTGAAGTCACCGCGGATGTGCTTCGAACTCATCACGTCGTACGCGCCGCCGTACGCCTTGCGCGTGATGACGGTCAGCTTCGGCACGGTCGCCTCGCAGTAGGCGTACAGCAGCTTCGCGCCGTGCTTGATGATGCCGCCGTGCTCCTGCGCGACGCCGGGCAGGAAGCCGGGGACGTCCTCGAAGGTGACGATCGGGATGTTGAACGCGTCGCAGAACCGGATGAAGCGCGCCGCCTTGAGCGAGGCGTTGATATCGAGGACGCCGGCGAGCACCGCCGGCTGGTTGGCGACAACCCCGACGGAGTGCGCGCCGAGGTGTGCGAAGCCGCAAACGATGTTCGCCGCGTACTCGGCCTGCACCTCGTAGAACTCGCCGTCGTCGATCACGCGGCGGATCACGTCGTGGATGTCGTACGGGCGGTTGGGATTGTCGGGCACGACGTCGAGCAGCGCTTCGTCTCGGCGGTCCCGCGGGTCGGCGCCGCGCCCGCGCGGCGGGTCGTCGAGATTGTTGCTCGGGATGTACCGGAACAGCTCGCGGATCGCCGCGAGCGACGCGAGCTCGGAGTCGTGGGCGAAGTGGGCGACGCCCGACGTGGCCGCGTGCGTGTCGGCGCCCCCGAGCTGTTCCATCGTCACGTCCTCGTGCGTGACCGTCTTCACCACGTTCGGCCCGGTCACGAACATGTAGCTCGAGCCGCGCACCATGTAGATGAAGTCGGTGATCGCGGGCGAGTACACCGCGCCGCCGGCGCACGGGCCGAGGATGGCGGAGATTTGCGGCACGACTCCCGACGCCAGCGTGTTGCGCAGGAAGATGTCGGCGTACCCGCCTAACGCGACGACGCCGTCCTGGATGCGCGCGCCGCCCGAGTCGTTGAGGCCGACGACCGGGGCCCCGTTACGCACGGCGAGGTCCATGATTTTGCAGATCTTCTGCGCGTGGGCCTCGGCCAGCGAGCCGCCGTACACGGTGAAGTCCTGCGAGAACACGTAGACGAGGCGCCCGTCGATGCGGCCGGAGCCGGTGACCACGCCGTCGCCGTACACGGGGCCGTCGGCGCCGTTGCCGTCGGACGCGGCGCGCGCGGTGACGAAACGATCGACCTCGACGAACGTGCCCTCGTCGAGCAGCACGTCGAGCCGTTCGCGGGCGGAGAGCTTGCCCTTGTCGTGCTGGGCCTTGAGGCGGGCCGCGCCGCCGCCGAGTTCGGAGGCCGCGCGGCGCGCGGCGAGCGTTTCGAGTTTCGCGCGCATGGACATCGTGCGCGCCAACCTAGCGGCGGGCTCCCGGGGCGGGTAGCCGGCGCGCGGGTGGTCGAACGCACGACGCCCGCGACAGCACGGGGGCTGGCGCGGGCGGCGTGGTGCTACGGGCGACGAATCGCCTTATAGCATCCCTTCTTCTTCACTCGAGTGCACGACCGACGGCGCCTCCGGGCGCGGCGGCTGCTCGTCGGGGATGTTGGTCACCGAGAGCACGATGCGGCGCTGAATCGGATCGACCTCCATCACGCGCGTGTCGAGGAACATCCCCTCGTACGCGACGTCGGCCGGGTTGCTCACGATCCGGCCCGTGATGTTGAGCTGCGAGAGCGGGACGAAGCCTTCGAGGTTGTCGCCCATGTCGACGACGACGCCCTTGTCCATCAAACGCACGATAGTCGAGCGCTGTTCCGTTCCGACCGGGAGCGTCTCCGCGATCGTGAGCCACGGATCCGCCTCGGCCTGCTTGAGGCCGAGCGAGATGCGCTTGTTCTCGCTGTCGATGTTGAGGATCACGACGTCGACGGTATCGCCCTTCTTCACGACCTCCGACGGGTGCTGGACGCGTTTGGTCCAGCTCATGTCGGAGATGTGGATCAGGCCGTCGATGCCGGGCTCGATCTCGACGAACGCGCCAAACGACGTCAGGTTGCGAACCTTGCCGGTGATGCGCGTGCCGACCGGGTACTTGAGCGGCAGCACGGTCCACGGATCGGTTTCGGTCTGCTTCATCCCGAGCGAGATCTTCTCCTCGTCCGGGTCGACCTTGAGCACCACCGCCTCGATGCTCTCGCCGATGCTGACGAGCTTCGACGGGTGCCGGACGTTACGCGTCCAGCTCATCTCGGAGATGTGGACCAGGCCCTCGATGCCGGGCTCGAGCTCGATGAACGCGCCGTAGTTCGTGATGCTGACGACGCGGCCCTGGACACGCGTGCCGACCGGGTACTTGGCCGCCACGTCCTTCCACGGATACGACTGGAGCTGCTTGAGGCCGAGCGAGATCCGCTCGCGATCCCAGTCGATGTCGAGGACCTTGATCTCCAGCTCCTGGCCGATCTGCACCATCTCGGTCGGGTGCTGGATGCGGCCCCACGACATGTCCGTGATGTGGAGGAGGCCGTCGACCCCGCCGAGGTCGATGAACGCACCGAAGTCGGTGATGTTCTTGACGACGCCCTTCCGGATCTGATCCTTCGACAGCTCCTTCATCAGCTTCTCGCGCTTGCCGCTCCGCTCCTGCTCGAGGATGACGCGGCGGCTCACCACGATGTTGCGGCGGCGCTTGTTGAGCTTGATGATCTTGAAATCGTACGTCTGGCCGAGCAGGTCGTCGATGTTCGGCACGCGGCGCAGCGCGATCTGCGAGCCGGGGAGGAACGCGTCGACGCCCATGAGGTCGACCACGACGCCGCCCTTGATCTTCTTGGTCAGCGTGCCGGTCACCGGCTGGTCGGTCTCGTAGGCGACCCGAATGCGCTCCCACACGCGCATGAAGTCCGCCTTCTTCTTCGACAGCACCACCGAGCCCTCGTTGTCCTCGAGGTGCTCGAGCAGCACCTCGACTTCATCGCCGGGCTTCAGGTCGGGGAGGTCCTTGAACTCCTCGAGCGGGATCGTCCCTTCGGATTTGAAGCCGATGTCGAGGACGACCATGTTGTCGCGGATCTCGAGGACCGTCGACTTGACGATCTCGCCCTCTTCGATCGACGCGAGCGTGCCGTTGTACATGTCGACCATCGCATCGTACTCGTCCGACGAGTATTCGTCCTCGTCGTAGAGCTCGGGGCGACGGTTCGCGAGCGGACGCAGTTGGGCGCGCTGCAGGTCGCGCTTTTCGCGCGCCGTGAGCCCGCTGCCCATGCCGAATCCGTTGGAGCCGTTCGTGGAGCCGTTGGACGCGAACATGGCCGCGTCCTCGGTGGTGTTGGTGTCGAGCTCGGTCATACCGAAGCTGCTCTCCGAACCGCGGGGTCTTTAGGCTCGCCGCGTCGAGTCATGAAGGAAGGGACGCCACGACCGAAGGCCGGTCACGCAGCGCGAACCTTGCATCATAGCGCGTCCCTTCTCGCGCGTCAACGCAGCGACGCACGGAAGTGCGTACCCGAGCGACACTTACACGCTCGAGCTCGGCTCCGGGGCGGCGCGCCCGGCCGCGGGCAGCGCCTGGACGAGGGCGACGATCCGGTCCACCTGCTCGGATTGCGTCAGAAACGTGGTGTCGAGCAGGATCGCGTCACGCGCCTGCACCGTCTGTGTCGCGTCGAGCGCATCCCGCTGGACCAGCCGGTCGGTCTCGGCCGCGATCTCCGCCTCATCGGGCGCGCGGCCGTGCTGCTGAAGAAGGCGACGCCGCGCGCGCTCCCACGGGTCCGCCACCAGGAAGATCTTGAGCGCAGCGTCTGGGAACACCACCGTCCCGATGTCGCGGCCGTCGACCACGACGGGGTGAGCCGTCGCGGCCGCGCGCACGCGCTCGTTGACCCAAGACCGAACGGCCGGCATCTGCGCCACGGCCGAAACGTGGCGCGTGACATCGCTCCCGCGGACGGCCTCGGCCACCGACGCCCCGTCGATCGCGGGGTCGAAGCCGGCCGGCACGGGAAGAAGCCCGACGCGGGCCGCTTCGGCGACCAGCGCATCGCCGGTCCACCGCTCGGCCGCCGCGCCGTGCTCGCGGAGCGCGAGCAGGGTCACCGCACGGTAGAGGGCGCCGGAGTCGACGTGATGAAAGCGCAATCGCTCGGCGACCCATCGAGCGGTCGACGACTTCCCGCTCGCGGCCGGGCCGTCGATCGCGACGACGATCGGTCGCCGGTGAACGGACGCGGCGCTCATCCCGAGCCGACCGCGCCGGCGAGATCGCGCCAGAACGCCGGGTACGACACCTCGACGCACGCCGGATCGTCGACCCTCACGTCGTTCCCGTCGAGCGCGCCGAGGACGCCAAACGCCATGGCGAGCCGGTGATCGCCGTGCGCCGCGACAGCGCCGTCGAGTCGGCGCGGCCCGCCACCGTGGACGACGAAGCCGTCGGGCAGCTCGTCGGCTTCGACCCCGAGCGCGCGAAGATTCGCGACGACGGTCGCAATCCGGTCGCTTTCCTTCACGCGCAGCTCCGACGCGCCGCGCACGGTGGTCTCGCCCTCGGCGCAGGCGGCGACGCACGCGAGGAGCGGCAGTTCATCGATCATCGACGGCACCTCCGCCGCGTCGACCTCGACGCCGCGCAGCCCGGCCGCGGCGTGCGCGATGAGCGTGCCGACCGGCTCGCCGCCGTCGTTCGCACGGTCGGTGAACTCGAGCTGCGCACCCATCCGCGCGAGCACGCCGAAGAAGCCGGTACGCGTAGGGTTGAGACAGACGCCAGGAAGCGTGAGCGAGCCGCGCGCGGCGAGGGCGGCGAGCGCGGCGAAGAACGCGGCGGACGACGGGTCGGCGGGGACGGTGACGTCGAGCGGCACCAGGTGCTGGCCGGGCGGCAGCCAGACGGCGCCGTCGCGCACGTACACCTGGCCCCCGCGCGCGGCGAGCATGCGCTCGGTGTGGTCGCGCGAAAGGTGCGGCTCGCGCACGACGACCTCGACGCCCGCGAGCAGACCCGCGAGGAGGATCGCGCTCTTCACCTGTGCGCTCGCCGTCGCGATCGTCCACTCGATGTTCGTCAGCGAGCCCCCGGCGACCGTCATCGGCAGTCGCGGCTGCGAGCCGTCGAACTCGACGCGACGCGCCCATGGCGCGTAGCGGCTCCGCCACCCGCGCCATCGGGCGGCGAGACAAGGAGGCGTCGCCGACGAAGCGCGTGGTGAACGGCTGCGCAGCGGCGACGCCGGCCAGCAGTCGGGCGGTGGTGCCGCTGTTCTCGCACGCGAGCGCCTGCGTCGCGGGCCGGAGCGCACCGCCGCGCACGAGCGTGCCGTCGGAGTCGTCCGCGATCTCGGCGCCGAGCGCGCGCAACGCGCCCGCCGTCGCGCGAACGTCCGCGCCGTCCTGGAGGCCGCGAACGCGCGAGTTGCCCGACGCGAGGGCGGCGAACATGAGCGCGCGGTGGCTGATCGACTTGTCGCCGGGCACGCGAACCGTGCCGGCCACGGTCGTCCGCCCGGCGCCTAACGCAGCCACTGTTCGAGCGCGGTCGCGAGCTGGGTGCGCTCGTCGCGGTACTTGACGACCACGGGGGTCTGCAGCATCAGCCCCTCGGCCTCGGCCCAGCCGCCGCGCACGCGCCGCGCTCCGGGCACGACGACGGCATCCTGTGGGATCTCGAGTGGCGCGTCGGCGGTCGCCCGGTAGACGGTCTCGCGCACGAGGTCGTACACGGGCGTGCCGCGCGTGAGCACGACGCCCGCGGCGAGCACGGCACCGCGCCGGACCACCGTGCCTTCGTAAACGCCGCAGTTGCCGCCGACGAGCACGTCGTCCTCGATCACCACAGGCGCAGCGTTCACCGGCTCGAGCACGCCGCCGATCTGCGCCGCGGCGCTCAGGTGCACGCGCGCGCCGATCTGCGCGCAGGAGCCGACGAGGGCGTGCGAGTCGACCATCGTGCCGGCGCCGATCCATGCGCCGACGTTGACGTACATCGGCGGCATGCAGACGACGCCCGCGGCGAGGTAGGCGCCGCGTCGCACCGCGGAGCCGCCGGGAACGAGGCGGACGCCCGCGTCGATCGCGATGTCGCGCGGCGGAACGGTGTTCTTATCGTAAAAGCGGAACCCCGGGCCGCCGTCGGTGGCCGGCGACATGTCGACGACGCGGCCGAGACGGAACGCGAGCAGGATGCCGCGCTTCACCCAGGGCACGGCGCGCCACGTTCCGTCCGCGTCCTGCTCGGCGGCACGCAGGCCGCCCGCCTCGAGAGCGGCGAGCAGCTGTTCGACCGTCTCGCCGGCGTCGCCGGGCAGCGGTTCCGCCGGCGGCGTGTTTGCTGACGCGAGCACGCGTGCTTCGAGCTCGGTGTGCGCGTCAGACACTCGCGAGCACCTCGCGGGCGTCCGACCGCGCCGGCGCGTGTTCGAACGCACCGGCCGCCCGGAGCGCGCGCTCGACGGGCGCCCGGTGCTCATCGGCGAGCGGAACGAGCGGCAAGCGGACCGCGTCGCCGCAAACGCCCAACATGGCGAGCGCGGCCTTGACCGGGATCGGGTTCGACTCGACGAATGCCGCATCCATCCAGGGCGCGAGACGTCGGTGGGTCTCGAGCGCGGCGTCCGCCTCGCCAGTTGCGGCCATGTCGCAGAGCTGTGCCATCGCGCGCGGCGTGGCGTTGGACACCACCGAGATGACTCCCTCGGCGCCGAGTCCGATCATCGACAGCGTGAGCGCGTCGTCGCCGGAGAGCACGGTGAAGTCGGCCGGGCGGTCGCGGAGGATCGCGTCGACCTGCGCGAGGTTGCCCGACGCTTCCTTGATCGCGACGATGTTCTCGACCTCGGCGAGTCGGAGCGTCGTCGCCGCTTCCATGTTGCTCGCCGTGCGACCCGGCACGTTGTAGAGGACGATCGGAAGCGCGACCGCGTCGGCGATCGCGCGGAAGTGCGCCTCGATCCCGCGCTGGGGCGGCTTGCTGTACATCGGCGAGACGTGCAGCAGGTGGGTCGCGCCGGCGTCGCGCATTGCGTGCGACACCTCGATCGCCTTGCGCGTGTCGTTCGATCCCGCGCCCGCGAGCACTGGCACGCGTCCGGCAACTTCGTCGACGACAATCTCGACGACGCGCCGGTGCTCGTCGGCGGTCAGCGTCGCCGCCTCGCCCGTCGACCCGCACGGCACGACGAAGTGCACGCCCTCGGCGAGCTGCCACGCGACGAGGCGCCGCAGCGCGGCGACGTCGACCGCACCGTCCCGGGTGAATGGAGTGACGAGGGCCGTGCCGCAGCCGCGCAGCCGCGCGCCGGGACGCGCGTGCGGCGTGGCGTCGAGCACGGCCGGGGTCGGCCGTCCGGATGTCGGGTCGCTCATCGGGGTGCCTCCGACGCGTCGGCCGCGGGCGCGATCACGTCCTGCATGGTGTAGAGTCCCGGCGGCCGGCCCGCCGCGAGCCAGCGCGCCGCGACGAGTGCGCCGGACGCGAAGACGCGCCGGTCACGCGCCTCGTGCGTGATACGAACCTGCTCGTACGGCGCGTCGAACACGAGCGTGTGCGTGCCCGGGACGAAGCCGACGCGCACGCTGCTGATCGGCGGCCGCGCCGCGTCGCGCTGGACCGCGTCGGCGATGGCGAGTGCCGTACCCGACGGCGCGTCCTTTTTCGCGGCGTGGTGCGTCTCGACGAGGTGGTCCACGAACCCCGCGCGCGTGAGCGCCGCGGCGATGGGGCCCACCGCCGCGAGCAACGCGTTGACTCCCAGCGAGAAGTTAGCGGCAACGAGTGCGCGCGCGCCCGCGGCCGCGAGTTCCGCGCGCAATGCCGCGTCCGGCGCGCCCCAGCCGGTCGTCCCGACGACGACGGGACAGCCCGCGGCGGCGCAGGCACGCAGATTCGCGAGTGCCGCACCGGGTTCGGTGAATTCGATCGCCACGGCGGCGCCGCCTAACGTCTCGCGCCCGACCGGATCGCCCCGTCCGAGGCTCGCCACGACTTCCACGCCGTGCTCGTCGGCGAGCGCCTCGATCGAACGGCCCATCCGCCCGCGTCCGATGACGGCGGCGCGCACCCGCCCTTCCCCGATCACGCGGCCACCGCGGGCGCAGTCGCCGGCGCACTCGCGGGCGCGCTCACCGGCGTCTCGAAGAAGGCATCGTGCAGCCGGTGCATCGCGGGCCCGACGTGGTCCGAATCGAGGACGAGCGTGAGGTTGATCCCGGTCGCGCTGACCGTGGCCATGTGGACGCGTACGCCCGGCCCGAGTGCGGCGAAGGCGCGCGCGAGCGCGCTCGGATCGTCGGTCAGCCCCGCGCCCACCACGGCGACGATGCCGCGCCCGCGCTCGACGCTGACGTCGCCGAAGGCGCGCAGGTCCGCCACGAGCGCGTCGAGGCGGGACGCGTCGTCGAGCGTGACGCTGAGCGACACCTCGGAGGTCGCGATCACGTCGACGGAGGTGTCGTGGCGATTGAACACGTCGAACACGTTTCGCAGGTACCCGTGCGCCAGCAGCATGCGCGCGGAGCGTAACTTCACCACCGTGACGTCGCTCTTGGCGGCGACGGCGCTTACGGCGCGGCGCGGCGCGTCCGCGGTGATCAACGTGCCGGTTCCTTCCGGGTGCCGCGAGTTGTACACGTACACGGGGATGCCCCGCCGCACCGCGGGCGTGATCGTGCTCGGGTGCAACACCTTCGCGCCGAAGCTCGCGAGCTCCGATGCCTCGTCGAATCGGATCCGGTCGATGAGGCGCGCGTGCGGCACCACGCGCGGGTCGGCCGTGAGCATCCCGTCGACGTCGGTCCAGATTTCGATCGCGTCGGCCTGGAGCGCGGCGCCGAGGAGCGACGCGCTGTAGTCCGAGCCGCCACGCCCCAGCGTGGTGGTGATCCCGTCGCGCGTCGCGCCGACGAATCCGCCGGTCACGGGAAGGCGGCCCTCGCGCAGCAGCGGCAGTACGCGCTCGCGCGCGGCCGCCGCGATCGCCTCGTGCTGCGGCTCGGCGCGCCCGAACGCGTCGTCGGTGATCATGAGCTGGCGCGGGTCGACGACCTCGGTCGCGACGCCGCGGGCGCGGAGCGCGGCGGCGACGATCGGCGCCGACAGGAGCTCGCCTTGCGCGGCGATCGCGTCGAGGGTTCGCGGCGTGAGATAGCCGAACACGCTGAGCGCCTCGGCCAGTCGCGCGAGTTCGTCGAACGACGCGCTCACGTCGGCGGCCACCTCGTGCCCGTCGTCGCCGGGCGCCAGCGCGGCAACCGCCGCGAGATGGCGCTCCCGGAGCGTGGACACCCCGCTCAGCGCACCGACGAGGTGTCCGCGCGCGGCCTGCTCCGCGAGTGCGAGCAGCGCGTTGGTCACGCCGGCCATCGCCGAGACGACGACGAGCGGACGGGCGACGACGCGCCCGCGCACGATGTCGGCGGCGCGCGCGATCGCGTCGGCGTCACCGACGGAGGTGCCGCCGAACTTGACGACGATCATGGTCGGCCAGCCGCGGCGCGCGGCAAGCCGGCGGACGCCGGCGCGGTCACGAGCGCGACGACCGTCACCGGCGGAACGGCCCGACCGGGCCGCCGCACGGCGGCGCGCCCAACGCGAGGAGTTCGGCGTTGAGCACGGAGCCGCCCGCCGCGCCGCGGATCGTGTTGTGTCCCATCGCGACGAGACGCACGTCGAGGAGCGGGTCCTCACGGACGCGGCCCACCGTCACGGCCATCCCGGCGCCCGCGTCGCGGTCGCGCCGGGGTTGCGGCCGGTCGGCTGCATCGGCGACGATGAGGGGCGTCGCGGGCGCGCTCGGGCAGCGCGCGAGCCATGCGCCCACCCCGTCCGGCCCGCGCCACGCGCGCATCGCCTCGGTCACGTCGGCGGGCGACGCGGGCCGCGCGAGTCCGACCGAGAGGCACGCGGTGTGTCCGTGCTCCACCGCAACGCGGTTCGCGTGCGCCGCAACGCGAACCGAGGCGTCGCGCGCGACGCTCCCTTCGGTCGTGCCCAGGAGCTTGCGCAATTCGGCCTCGATCTTCGGCTCCTCGTCGCCGATGTACGGGATCACGTTCCCGAGGATGTCAAGTGACGGCACGCCCGGATATCCCGCGCCGGAGACGGCCTGCATCGTCGCCACGAACACCCGCTCCACGCCGAAGGCCGCCTGCAGTGGGGCGAGCGCCATCGCGATGACGGTGGCAGAGCAGTTGGCGTTGGTCACGAGCGCGCCTCCGGCCGGCCAGCCGCGAACGGCGGGCTGCGCGTCGAGCAGCGCGGCCTGCGGCCAGTTCACCTCGGGGATGAGCAACGGCACGTCCGCCGCCATGCGGTAGTTCTTCGCGTTGCTCAGCACCAGTCGGCCGTCGGCGGCGAACGCCGGTTCGACCGCTTCCGCGGCGCCGCTGTCGAGCGCACTGAACACGATCGGTGCGGTCACGGCCGCGGGGTCGCACGGCAGCACCGTCGCGTCGCGATGCGCGTCGGGCAGCTCGCCTTCGAGCCACCGCGTCGCGTCCGCGTAGCGGCGTCCTGCCGAGCGCTCGGACGCGGCGAGCTCCGTCACGCGGAACCACGGGTGTCCGGCGAGCAACCGCAGAAAGGTCTGCCCGACCGCGCCGGTCGCGCCGAGGATCGCGACCGGCCACGGGCCGCCGACGGGGACGGGGTACGCGTCCGCGCGCGCGAGGGGTACCGGATCGCGGGACGACACGGACCGGCGAGCGTTAGGCGAGCAGCGCGCGCGCGATGCTCGCGTACGCGTCGACGCTCTCGCGCAGTTCGCCGACCGCCACGTACTCGTCCGGCGTGTGCGCGACCGTGATCGATCCGGGCCCGAACAGCAACGGCGTTCCCCAACGCCCGAGCAGCGGGATGTCCGAGGTGTACGACACCGGCGCGATCTCGAACCCGTCGATCGTGTGGAATCGTTGGGCCGGAATGTACGAACCCCATTCGAGTTGGGCCGTGCCGTCGGCCCATTCCGTCAGCTGGGAGCGCACCGGAGCGGGGTCGCCGACGACTCGGAACATGAGTTCCGCCTCCGCCGCGGCCGGCACGATGTTGGCCTCGGACCCGCCGCGGATGACGCCCACGTTGTAGGTCGTCGCGCCGAGGGCGTCGTCTGCGGGCCACGACCGGGTGCGCAGGCCCGACAGCAGGTCGACGAGCGGGTCGATCGCGGACCGGCCCAGGTGGGCGTACGCGGAGTGGGCCTCGCGGCCGCGCGTGCGAACCGTCACGCGGAGCGAGCCCTTGGCCCCGCTCGCGAGCTTGCTCTCGGTGGGCTCGCCGTTGACGAGCCACGCGCTCGTGGCCGGCAGGTGATTCGCCGCCCGCGCGCCGTCCGAGCCCTTCTCCTCGCCGACGACGAAGAGGAGGTCGATGCGCTCCTCGCCCGCGCGGGCGAGTCGATCCGCGGCGACCATCATCGCGGCCGCGATGCCCTTGGCGTCGGCCGACCCGCGCCCGTACAGGCGGCTGCCCTCGAGCCGCGGGGGATAGTAGGGCGGAACGGTGTCGAGATGCGTCGAGAAGGTCACGCCGCCGCCGCGGCGGGTCGCCCAGACGTTGCTGCGGCCCGGCGAGACCTCCTGCAGCATGACGTCCCATCCGCGGCGAATGAGCCACCCTGATACGAAATCGACCGCCGGGCCCTCGGCGCCGGTCGACGACTGCGCGGCGAGCAGCTCGGCGGCGAGCGAGACGACGTCGGCGGCGGGTTGCATGGCGCGCAAAGCTAACGGTCCCGCGCGTGGGGTGCCACGCGCGGGACCGTTAGCTTTGCGCGCCTCCGCGCGGGGCGTCGACGTCTCAGTACGCGGCGCGCGGCTCGGAGCCGAGCGAACTCGTGCTGGACGCGCCGGGCGCTGTGTCGCGGACGTGGTCGACGAAGAGCTGCGCGACGAGGTTGTTCGCGTCACGCACGTACTGCTCGTGATGCCGCTGCCCCATCTCGCCGAGGTGCGTGAGCTGCGGCTCGCCGATCTGCGCGCCCACGGCGGCGAACGTGCCGAAGGTGTCCTCGGACTGCCGCGCGGTGACGATGTCACCTACGAGGCGGAGGAAGTCGCTCTCGCGCGTGGCGTCGGCGAGGTCGCGCGCGATGCCGAGCGCGGCGCCGAGCGCCTTCTTGCCGGCGCCCACCTCGGCGCCAATCGACTGCTGGTACTGCTCCAGCATCCGCTGGTGCTCGCGCATCTCCGGGATGTACCGGCTGCAGAGGTCGCGGAAGCGCTGGTCTTCGGCCTGGCCCTCGTGGTCCTCCAGATTCTTGAGGAAGGTCTGGTGCTGCATGACGGCGTTGTTGACCTGGCTCTTCAAAAAGTCTCGTCCGCGGTCCATGTCGATCCTCGTGGTAGGGGTGGTCGTCGGGGCGCGGTTGCACGTCGCGCGCCACGTACCGCGTCGCGGATCGCCCCCCGCGGCGATGCGGGCGCGCGACTCTCGCGCCCTGCCGGTCGGCAATCGGCGAATCGACGGACGCGGCGTGGCGGCCGGCGTGGTCCGGCGCGACTGGGCTCGCGAGCGGCCGCGGATCCACCGCCGGAACTCGTCGCCGCCATCCCGTGTAAAACATTACGGCGCAGCGACTTAGCGTCTACTAGCCGGATCGGTCCGGCGGGTCCGTGGCGCGTTGACCGAACCGCGACTTTCGGGTAATATTCGGTCCGATACGCCGCCCGTTCTCCTGCCCCCGCCGACGTGCCGTCCACGCGTTCTGCGTCACGCCGTACCCCCACGAAGTCGCCGATCGCCAAGGCCGCGCCGTCGCGTTCTGGAGAGACCGGAGCGGCCGCACACAAGCGCGCACCGGCGTCGAAGAGCGTTGCGGTCGTGGCCACGCGCGGCGCGTCGCCGAGCTCGACACGCGCGCAGGGCGGCAAGGGGGTGGGGCGCGTCGCGACGACGAAGGCCGCCGTATCGCGCGCGGTGCCGACCCCGACGCGCCCGGCGGCGAGCACCGGCTCGCCGCGATCACCGCGCGCGCGCGATGTCGGTGCGCCGGCCAAGACAGCGCGGACGCGTGGCGCCGCGCCCGCGTCTGCGCCTTCCAACGCGCGCGCGGGCGCGGGTTCGACGACGCGCGCCGCGTCCGACCGCGCTCAACCGCCGACGGCGCGCTCACGCGCCGTCGCGCCGAGGCCGGCGACCGCGATTTTGCAACCCCCGAAAGTGGTCGGGCGCAAGTCGTCAGCTCGCGTGAGCGAGCCCGCTCGCGTCGCGCCCGGCAGAACGAACGCATCGAAATCGGCGCTCGGGGTGCAGGTGCGAGGCGTGCCCGTGCGGGGCGCATCGAAGGAAATCGCTTCCGGTTCGTCGGCGCGCTCGAAGCTCGCGCGGCGGGCGGTGGCCGACGAGAAGCCGCTGGGCCGTGTTGCCGCGCGACTCGCAACGTCGACCGGCACACGCGGGCGTGGCGGTCGGAAACCGGCCACCGGAACAACGGCCGGCACGCGGCTCGTGCGGATCAAGGCGCTCGACCCGTGCGCGCGCTGCGGCCCGAGCACGTGCGTCGAACAGCTGTACCGGGTAGACGAGCAGGTCGCGGGGACGGCGACCGTGCATCTCGTGTTCTTCGACCGCCACGGCTGGTACTGCGTGCACGGCGCGACCTGCGTCGCCGTGCGCGACGTGCACGCCGAGCTCAAGGCGCAACGCGCGGGACACGCGCGCGGGCGCTGACCACCACGTACGGCGACTTCGCGGTCGCACCTGGGGTGCACGTCGCGCGCGGCGGCCGGCACCCGACGCACACGTTCCGCGCGGTAGCGGTTCACCTCACGCCCCCTCGACCGGGGCAGCCTCAGACTGGACGGATGAGAGTCGCATGATTGCACGCCACGACGCCCCCACCTCCCTCGACAAGCCGAACCTCTGGTCCGCGCTCGCCGCGCCCCTCGACGCCGACGCGACCGCGTGGCGGCAGGACGGCGGACCCGTCGCGCGCGACGGCGCGTGGTACGTGCGCTACGTCGCGCATCCCGGCGCGAATGCCGTCCGCGAGCGCCTCGATCGCGTCGTTCCCGGCGAGTGGGATCTCACGCTCGAGCTACTCCCCTCGCTGCCAACGCGTGCCGGTGACACACCGGAATGCGCGTTCAAGGCTCGCCTTCAGATCCTCGGCGTGATCCGGGAAGACGTCGGCACCGGTCCCGACTACAAGAGCGCGGCGAACGACGCGCTCGCGCGCGCCGCGGTGCGCTTCGGGATCGGTCACGAGCTCAACGGGCGCGAGCCGAACTGGGTGGTCGTCGACGGCCCGGACGTGCCGCGCCCCGTCGACGAGCCGGCCGCTGCCGACGCTCGACGGACCGCTGCGGCCGACACGCGACGGCCGGTCACCGCGCGTCAGCCGAGTGTCGAGCCGATCCCCGCCGACGATGATGAGTTCGCGTCGGCCGCCCAGTCCGGCGCGGGGGCTACCGACGACCCGACGTGCCCGAAGTGCAGCGGACGGATGTGGGACAACCGGCTCACCAAGCGCAATCCGAAGGCGCCTGACTTCAAGTGTCGCGATCGAAGCTGTGACGGCGTCGTTTGGCCGCCGCGCCCCGGGGAACCGGCCGAAGTGCCAGCCTCGCCGGCAGCCGCCGGAACTCCGCCGGCGCGGGCGAACGGTCGCGCACCGTCGCGTGCGCGCGCGGCAGCCGCGGCATCGCCCGAGCCGCGGTTCGACGCGGCGCCGTTAGGCTCTCCGATCGACGGCGACGACCTGCCGTTCTGATGGCGTGGACCGCGCGGTCTCGTCGGCGGCGCACGCCGACGTGAACAGGGGGCCCGCGACGGACATCGTCGCGGGCCCCCTGCGTCATGCCCGGAGCGGGACTCGAACCCGCACGCCCAGAGGGCCAGGGTTTTTAAGACCCATGCGTCTACCGATTTCGCCATCCGGGCCGTTCGCGGCAGCGCTGGTGCGGCGCGTACCGCGCGCAGAAACGACGAGCGCGGACGTCCATGGAGGACGTCCGCGCCACGTACGAGAGCGGGAAACGGGACTCGAACCCGCGACCCCAACCTTGGCAAGGTTGTGCTCTACCAACTGAGCTATTCCCGCGCGGTCGATCGAACGTAGCCGCGCCCGCCCCGACAGGCAAGCCGGTTACGGCGTGACCCCGAGGACGTGCACGGCGTGCCACACGGTCGCGGCGAGCAGCCCGGAGAGCGCGGCGTCGCCGCCGTTTCCCGTCGCGCGCCCCTCCTCGTCGACGAACTCCGCCGCGACGCCTTGGTCGAGAGGCGCGCGGCGCAGCCACTGGAGCATCTGTGGCGCGTCGGGCCCGAGGAGGCGCGCGATCTGTGCGGCGAGCTGGCCCGCGTGCTCGGGGCCTAACGCGCGCGCGGTGCGGCGGTACGTCGAGTCGCTGCGTTCCACCGCGTCGTACAGCGGGAGCCACAGCGCCGAGCCGACCGGGTCGTCGCGCTCGGCGCTCGCGCCCTTGAGGTCGATCGCGGCGGCGAACACCGTCTTCCCCTCGCGTTCGACGCCGAACTGACGCGCGAGCGCGGCGCGCACGGCCTCCGGGTCCTGGACCGACTTCGCGGTCTCCTCGTCGAGCGTGCGCCGGAAGACGGCGAGCGCCTGCGCGACAACCGCGTTCCCGTGCAGCGTGTACGGATGCGCGACCGGGTCGCCCGACACGCCGACCGCGGTGGAGTAGAGCGGCTGCCGCTCGTCGCGCCGTGCCGCGATGTCGTCGTGGGCCGCGTAGAGAGTGTCGGCGAGCACGCCCTCCTCGATCACCTGGTCGTCGTTGGTATCGCGCACGTAGCGATCCGCGGCGAGGGCATACGCCGCCGCACCCTCGAGCGAGAATCCGGGCTCGAACAAGGTGCCGTCGAGGTAGCGCACGCCGTCGCCGGGCGCGTAGCCGAGCAGCTCGCACGCACGCAGCAGGAGTTCACGCGCAAGGCCCGGGTCGGCCAACTGTACGGCCGGCAGCGTCCACGTGAGTGCCTCCCAGTCGCGGACCGTGACTCCGAGTCCGTGGGCGGGAGAGCGCGTGCGCGCGAGGTAGAAATGCGCGTCGTCGAGTGCGCGCCCGCAGCCGTAGAAGTACGCGAACAGCAGGTTTCGATTGAGCAGCCGGTCGATGGCGGCGTTGCCGGTGGTCTGCTCGAGGTCGCGCAGCGCGTCGCGCGTGCGGGCGAGCAGCTCACGCCATCCGCGGCGACGCATCGCCGCGACCGTCGCCTGGGCGCCGTCGCGCTCCGGGCCGGCGGCGAGATAGAAGGCGGCCTGCTGCGTCGTGCCCCGCTCGACCCGGAACGCGCGTCGGACCGCGTACCGCGGCGCGCCACCCGCTCCGGCGTCGTCGATCTCGACGCGCGCCTCGCCGTCCGCCCCGAGTGCGATTGCGACGAGTCCCGGGAGCGCCGCGCCTTCAAGCACCAGCACGTCGTCGGCGCCGCGGTGCACGCGCGGCGCGTCGTCGAACGGGCGTGGAGAGCGGACGCGCAGCTGCCGGTGCCCGAGCGTGCCCTCGAGCGCGAGTTCGATGTCGACGGCGGCGGCGCCCCGGTTCTCGACGGCGATCGTGTACACCGCGCCGGACAGGTCGGCGTCGCGCCCGTGCGGCGCGAAGATCGTTCCGCGCACGACGAGGGAATCGGCGAGCGTCGACGTGAACGTCGGCAGCCAGTGCATGGCCCGCTCCCACGCGATCGCTCCGCCCTCACCGCCGACCTCGCGCACCACGCCGTCCACGCGCAGCACCGGGCGCAGCAACGCGGGCCCGGTCCCGGCGAGGAACTCGGCGTCGCCGGCGAACTCGACGGCCGCGCGCGCCCCGCGGTGAAGTACCCCGACCGCGTGAACCGCGCCGTCCGCCGGGTGGATGCACGGCAGCGACAGCCAGTGATTGCCGGTGACTTGCCAGGGAACCTGCGTGGGCGGGAGTGTTGGCACGGTTGGACGAAAGGGGACCGCGTGCGGGGCGCCACGTTGACGCTCCCCCGCGGCGCGGCTAATCTAGCCCCCGCGCGCCCGGCTCACGGCGCATCGTCTAACGCGTTGTGGAGCAAAGGTTTGCCGTTCCGTAATCACCGCGCGCCCGGTCTCCTGGCAGCGGCCGCCCTCACGGCGTCGCTGGCCGGCGCGCGTGACCTCGCCGCCCAGGCCGTCCTCGGCGGCGGCGAAGACGCTACGCTGCCCGCCCCCGGCCAGGTGCGCGCTCGCGCGACGCCGAACGTGACGGCGTGGGGATCGACGTTCGCCGGTGGCGCGCGCGCGGGCGTGGGAAGCGCGTTCTCGACCGACTCGTTCGGCGTGACGCAGCTCCCACGACTGCGCGCCGTGCGCGACACGCTGCGCGCCATCACCGGCAACAGCGCGCTCGCCCTGTCACTCGGGCGGGTGCAGGTGAGCGGATACGCCCAGACGCTGAGTGTGCCACTGTCGCTCGAGGTCGGGCTCTCGCGCCGGCTCGCGTTCGGCGTGCTGGTGCCGATCACGCGCACGCGCACGTCCATCGCCCCCACGGTCAACCCCGGGGGCAAGGACGGGAATTTCGGGCTGAACCCGGCCAACTCTCGGTACGCCGACGCGACGACGGTGTCGACCGCGAACGCGGCGAACCTGCGGGCGCAGCAGGCCCTCACGACCGCCGCGGCGGCGCTCAAGAGCGCGGGCGCGAGCGCGCTCGCGGACTCGCTCGCGCGCTTCGCGACCGCGCTCGCCAGCGTCTACGGCAACGGGACGGCACCGGGCGCAAACGCGGTCCCGCTCGTAGGGTCGGCCGCGCAGGCCGCGGTCATCCAACGACTCGGGCGGCTCGCGGCCAGTGCGCGCGCGGACGGCGTCACGCTCGACACGACCGCCGTCCCGTACGCGGCGCAGGCGCGGATCGGGATCGCCGGCTACCACGTCGCCGTCGCGGACACGTCGTTCGGGCTGGCCGCAGCCGATTCGCTCGGCGGCGGCTTCCGCCATTGGGGGATCGGTGACGTCGAGCTCACCGCGATGTATCAATGGCTGAACACGTTCGACGACGCGCGGGACGCGCGTGGGATGGCGCGCTCGCGTGCGACCTCGGCGGGCCGGCGCGTGCGGAGCACGATCGTCGCCGGAGTTCGGTTAGGGACCGGGCGGTACGAAGTACCGGGGATCCTGCTGGACGTGCCGCCCGCGACCGGTGCGTACGGGCTGCTCCTGCGTTCGATCACCGACGTGGTGTTCAATCCGCGCGTGTCGATCTCCGGCGCGGTCCGCCTCGCCGCGCCGTTCGGCGACACGCGCCGGCTGCGCGTGCCGGCCGCGTTCGACTCCGGCTACGTCCCGCTCTTCCGCGAGCGAGAGGTCAGCCGACAGCTCGGGCGCGAGGTCCAGGTCGAACTGAATCCGCGATACGCGACGGGCGAGACGTTCGCCGTGTGGGGGCAGGCGCTCGTTCGCGCGCGCGCGGCGGATCGCTACACCGGCCAGTACACGGCCACCGCGGACGAGACGGGCGGGCCGCCGGTGACGTTCGACGCCTCTTCGTTAGGCATCGGCACGGCGCAGCGGGAGGCGCGCGTCGGGCTTGGGCTGTCGTACTCGACGATGACGGCGTGGTCGCGAGGTCGTGCTCGACTCCCGATCGAGCTGAGCTACCTGCACGCGGTCACCGCCGCGGGCGGCGGCGGCACCCAGCCGCGGCTCAGCTCGGACGTGCTCTCGCTGCGGGTGTACGGCGGGCTGCGCGGGCGCCGTTAGTCCCGGGCACGCCGGGCGCAGGACTGGAGGGCGGTGCCGGGGCGGGCGCGGCCGCGCCGTTGCTCGCCGAGGTGCGAACCGCGTCGTCGAGCAGTTCGCGCGCGTGCGCGCGGCTCACCGGGCTCTCGGCGTCCCCGCCGAGCATCCGCGCGACTTCCGTCACCCGCGCGTCGCCCGCGAGCACCCTCACGTCTGCCGTCGTCACGCCGTCGCGCGCGCCCTTGCTGACGAGGATGTGGTGGTGGGCGCGCGCCGCGAGCTGCGGCAGGTGCGAGATCGCGAACACCTGGTGGTGATCCGCGACGCGCCGCATCGTCTCACCGACGAGCAGGCCGACGCGGCCGCCAATCCCGGCGTCGACTTCATCGAACACGAGCGTCGGCACGCGGTCGAGCCGCGCGAGGATGGTCTTGAGCGCGAGCATCACCCGGGAGAGTTCGCCGCCGCTGGCCGCGCGCGCGAGCGGGCGTGCGTCGTGGCCGACGTTCAGCGCGACGCGGAACTCGACGTCCTCGGCGCCGGTCGCCGCCGGCTCGGCGCGGGGTGTGAGCGCGACCCGGAACCGCCCGTCGGCCATCCCGAGGTCCGGGAAGACGCGCTCGACGGCCTCGCTCAACTGGTCGGACGCGGCCGTGCGGCGTGCCGTGAGCTCGGCGGCCGCCCGCGCGAGCTCGTCGCGCGCCGCCGCCTCGCGGAGCTCGAGTGCGCGAAGGTCGGCGTCGGCGGAGTCGACCAGGTCGAGCTCCTCGCGCGCGCGACGACCCTGGTCGACGACGTTCGCCAGCGTGGGGCCGTACTTCTTGGTGAGCCGGAACAGGAGGTCGCGCCGGCGCTGAACGTCCTGCAGCCGCTCGGGGTCGAGCTCCACGCCTCGCTCGTAGTCGACGAGTTCGCGCGACAACTCTTCGAGCGCGTAAAACGCCGCGTCGTACAGCTCCCCGAAACGCGCGAGCGACGCGTCGATGCGCTCCAGCGTGCCTAACGCGCGATGCACTGCAGCGAGCTGCTGGAGTACGGCGTCCTCGGCGCCGTCCAGGAGCGCCGACGCGCCGGCCGCCAGCGTCCGCAACTCGTCGGCGTGCTCGAGGCGGCGCGCCTCCTCTTCGAGCCGCTCGTCCTCGCCGACGACCACGCGCGCGTCCTCGATCTCCTTGGCGACGTGGCGCAGGTAGTCGGCGCGGCGCTCCGCCTCGGCGCGCCGCGCGTCGAGCGCACGAATCTCGGCGCGCACCGCATCCAGCGCCGCCGCCGCCGCGCGCACGCGCTCGGCCTGCCCCTGCGCGCCGGCGAACGCGTCGAGCGTGCGGCGCTGCGATTCGGCGTCGAGCAGGGTCTGCGCCTCGTGCTGGCCGTGGAGGTTGACGAGCAGGCGCCCGATCTCCGCCAGCACGCCGGCCGTCACCGGCGTGCCGTTGGCCCACGCGCGGGTGCGCCCTCCGGTCGCAACCTCGCGCTTGAGCACGACCGTTCGCGCGTCCACATCGATTCCGCGTGCGTCGAGCAGCGCGGCGAGGTCGTCACGTCCGTCCACGTCGAACGTGCCCTCGACCGTCGCACGGTCGGCGCCGGTGCGGATCAGCTCGGTGCTCGCGCGCTCACCGAGTAGCAGGCCGAGCGCACCGACGATGATCGACTTCCCCGCCCCGGTTTCGCCGGACAACACGTTGAACCCGCGCGCGAGCGGAAGCGCGAGCGAGTCGATGATGGCGAAGTTCCGGATGCGGAGCTCTGTCAGCATGCAGCGTGGGACGTAGAAACGACCGCCGCCGCAGCGCGGACGACCGCTCGTTCCATTCTACCCCGTCGGGGGCTCCGCCGCTCCGCCCATGGGACCGTTCGACACGCGGACGACTCCCCGAAATGGCGGCACGTCTCACCCCCGCGCCACCGCGCGAGGACCCGTCATCGGTGGCTCGGCGCGCGTAGCGAGGCGCTCGCGCGATCCGGTGCTACACCCCGTCCCGCTCCGTAAGGCCGCCCCAGCCCATCTTCTCGCGTAGCCTGCCGAAGAACGATCCGTCGCTGAACCGGACCACCAACACCGGGGAAGACGATCGCTCGATTTCGAGTGTCTCGGCCGTATGGAAACGCGCGCCGACCTGGCCGTCGAACGTCGCGAGCAGCGATTCCGGCTCGCACTCACCGCGAAGGCGGACGACGGCGGTCGCGGGCAGCACGATGGGTCGGATCGCGAGCGTGTGAGGCGACACCGGCGTGAGGACCATCGAGTCGACCGTGGGCACGACGACAGGGCCGCCGGCGCTCAGACTGTACGCCGTCGATCCCGTGGGCGTCGACACGACGACGCCGTCCGCGGCGAACGCGCCGAGCGGTTCCCCATCGACTTCGACCATGAACCGGACGACCCGCGCGAATCCCCCCTTGTGGAGTACGACGTCGTTGAGCGAACGCCACGAATGGCGAACCGTGCCGTCGGCCGCGATCACGCGAGCGGCGAGCGCGAGTCGCGCTTCGGCGAGGTAATCGCCCGCTGCGAGGCGGCGCACGCCGGCTTCGAGCCCGTCTGCCCCCAGACTCGTGAGGAATCCGAGGCGCCCGAGATTCACACCGAGAATCGGGATCGGCCGGCCGGCGAGGAAACGAGCCGCGCGCAGCAACGTGCCATCACCGCCGAGGCTGAGGAGCGCGTCGACGGGCGTGTGCTCGGTGAGTGGCTGCGAGCCCGGGAGCGCCGCGAGCAGCGCCGACTCGGGCGAGAGCGTGAGGCCGAGCGGGGCCGCGATCGCCCGAAGTTGCCGCAGCACCTCGGGCAACCCGTCATACCGCGGGTGACCGACGACGCCAACGCGCGCGACCGGCGGCGAGGAAGAGGCCATGGCCGGAAGGCTCGCGGCGTGGGTTCGCGGTCTGGGCTATCCGGCGAACGCCTCGCTCGCCTGCCGTGTGTCGTGTAGCGCGCGGACGCGTTCCGCAATGCCCGCAGCGTCGAGACCGCATTGCGCGAGCTGCCGCGTGCGCGATGCCGCGTAGATGAAACGGTCGGGCACGCCGTGAGCGATGACGCGGACCGCCGGGTCGCGCTTCGCGACGATCTCGGCCATGTACGCGCCGAACCCGTTCACCACCGTCCCTTCCTCGACGACGAGCAGTTGGCGGTGGTCGGCGAGGAGCGCGGTCAGCGTGAGTTCGTCGAACGGCTTGAGATAGCGGCAGTTCACGACCGTGACGTCGAGGCCCTCGGCGATGAGCGTATCTGCCGCGGCGAGCGACTGGCCGACCATCGTGCCCACAGCGAGGATCGCGACATCGCGGCCGCGGCGAAGCACGTCCCACGTGCCGATCGGGGCGGGCTCGACTTCGGAGATCGCGGGCACCGTATCGGGCGTCGCGTCGCGCGGATAGCGGAAGCAGAACGGGCCGGCGTCGTAGTCAACCGCCGCGCGAAGCAGCGCGAGCATCTCGGTGCCGTCCTTCGGCGCCGCGACGATCATGTCGGGGACGGCGAGCATGTAGGCGATGTCGTACAGCCCCATGTGCGTTTCGCCGTCCTCGCCGACGAGGCCGGCGCGGTCCATCGCGAACACGACCGGGAGGTGCTGCAGCGCGACGTCATGGATGACGTTGTCGTATGCGCGCTGCAGGAATGTCGAGTAGATGGCGACGACCGGCTTCACGCCCTGCGTCGCGAGGCCGGCAGCGAACGTGACCGCGTGCCCTTCCGCGATTCCCACATCGAAGAACCGGCCCGGGTGCGCCTTCGCGAACGTCGCGGTCCCGGTCCCCGTCGGCATCGCGGCGGTGATGACGGCGACACGCGGGTCGAGCGTTCCGAGCTCGGCGAGCGCTCGGCCGAAGACGGCCGTGTAGGCAGGATTCGCGGTGCTCGCGCGCAGGAGCTTGCCCGTGGTCGGGTCGTGCCCTGGCGGCAGGGCGTGCCACTTCTCGATGTTCTCGCCGGCCGGGAACCCCTTGCCCTTCTGCGTGATCACGTGCACGAGACGCGGGCCTTTCATGTCTCGCACGGCCGCGAGGGTGTCGACGAGCGCGTCGACGTCGTGTCCGTCGATGGGACCGAAATAGCGAAACCCGAGCTCCTCGAAAAGGATGCCCGGGGTGACGAACGCCTTGAAGCTCTCCTCCCACTTTCGGAGCAGCGCGCTGGGCACGCCGCCCTTGCCGCCGAGCGCGGTGACGAGTTCGAAGACCTTGGTGCGGAGGCGGTTGTAGAGCGGGTTGCGCTGGACCGAGACGAGGTACTTGTGCATCGCGCCCACGTTGGGCGCGATCGACATCTCGTTGTCGTTCAGGACGACGATGACGTCGCGCTCCGCGCTGCCAGCGTTGTTCAGGCCCTCGTACGCGAGACCGGACGAGAGTGCGCCATCGCCGATCACCGCGGCGACCTTGAAATCCTGCCCGGTGAGATCGCGCCCGGCCGCGATCCCGAGCGCGGCCGAGATCGACGTCGCGGCGTGCCCCGCGCCGAACGCGTCGTACTCGCTTTCGGTCCGCTTCAGGAACCCCGAAACGCCGTTTTCCTGGCGCAGCGTTTCCATGCCCGTGTTGCGGCCGGTGAGCAGCTTGTGCGGGTAGCCCTGATGCCCGACGTCCCAGACGAGCTGGTCGCGCGGCGTGTCGAGCACGTAATGCAGAGCGATCGTCAGCTCGACGACGCCGAGGCCGGCGCCAATGTGCCCGCCCGTGGTCGCGCACACCGCGATGAGGCGCTCACGCATCTCGGCGGCGAGCGCACGCAGTTCGTCGCGCGAGAAGCGCTTCAGGTCGGCGGTCGACTGGACGCGGGCGAGCAGGGACATGGGGGTGCGACGAGAGAGAAAGGGCGTGGCGCGCGCGGCAGCCATCGCGTCACCAGCCGGTCACGAATCTACGTCTGAAGCATACCGAACGGATGGCGAGCCGTTCCGGTTCGCGGCCGTTCCCGCTCGCGCGCGGCTTGCAACCGCGCCCCGAGCGCCGAGCTACGACCGTCGGGCGACCGAGAACTCAGAGACGTAGGCGAGCGCCGGGGTGAGCAGGCCGACCTCGCGGAGCGCCGCGCACGCGCTGTCGACGAGGGAGCGCGCCCGGTGCATCGCGCCGTCGACGCCGAGGAGCGCCGGATAGGTGCTCTTCTGGAGGGCGAGGTCGCGGCCCGCGGTCTTGCCGAGTTCGTCCGAGGTCGCCGTAACGTCGAGTACGTCGTCGGCGATCTGGAACGCGAGGCCGACCGCGCGACCGTAGCGACCGAGCGCGTCGAGACGGGCCGGTGACACGCCCGCGGCGAGCCCGCCGATGCGGGCGGCCGCGGTGATCAACGCGCCCGTCTTGGCCGTGTGGATGCGCTCGAGCTGGTCGAGCGAATGCGCCTGCCCTTCCCCGTCGAGGTCGAGTTGCTGGCCGCCAATCATGCCGACCGCACCAGACGCCCGCATCAGCTCCCGAACGATCGCCCCGCCGACGGACGATGGCAGCGCCATCGCGCGCGCGCCCTCGAGAGCGCAGCGCGCCGCGAGCGGGACCATCGCAAGGCCGGCGGCGGTCGCGGCCGCGACGCCGTACACGCGGTGGACGGTCGGGCGCCCGCGCCGCACGTCGTCGTCGTCCATGCAGGGCAGGTCGTCGTGGACGAGTGAATACGCGTGCACGATCTCGATCGACGAGGCGAGGGCGACGGCATCGCCGGTTCCGCCGCCGGCGGAGTAGGCTGCAAGGGTGAGCAGGGGGCGCAGTCGCTTGCCCTCGCTCAGGAGCCCGTAACGGACCGCCGCGGCGGTCCGCGAGTCGAGGGGCGCGAGGTGGCCGTCGCAAACCGCCGTCAGCGCGGCATTGACCGCGTCGCGCTGACGCGCGAAGGTCGCGTTCACGTCGGGCGAGGGTGTCGCCGCCGCAGCGGCGGCGTCCCGCGCGCGGTCGACCGCCGTCATCGGCCCATGTCCGCGAGTTCGAACGTGCCGTCGGGCAGCTCGACGAGCAGTGACAGCTTGGCCTCGACGCGGTCAAGCTCTCCGCCGGCGTCGCGCAGGCGCGTCACGCCCTCCTCGAAGAGGCGCAGCGCGTCGTCAAGTGGCAGCCCGTCGCTCTCGAGCGCGGCGACGATCGCGTGCAGGCGGTCCAGGGTGTGTTCGAAGCTCACGACGCGGGCGGAGTCGGGGCGGGCGGCGTACGCGTCGCGGAGAGCGTGCGCGCACGCACGCTTCCGTCGCGCAGCAACAAATCGAAGTCGCGGTCCGCGGAGAAGTCGGCCACGTGGGTGAGCGGCGCGCCGGACTCCGCGGCGCGCGCGTACGCAAATCCGCGTCCCAACGTGGCGAGTGGCGAAAGTGCGTGCAACTGCGCCGCGCGCGTGGCGACCGTGTGCCGATGCCGATCGGCGACGGCCTGCAGCCCGCGCCGGAGCCCGCGCGCCGCGTCGCCGAGCGAGGTCCGGGCCTCGTCCACACGCGCGTGCATCGCGTCGCCGAGCGCGCGTCCGGCGTCGGCCATTTCGGCCCGGAGGTCGTCGAGCAGCGGCGCGACCGCCTCGGCAGCCGCCGACGGCGTCGGCGCGCGAAGGTCCGCGACGAGGTCGCAGATCGTCACGTCCACCTCGTGGCCGACGGCCGATACGGTCGGCACGGGACACGCCGCGACGACCCGCGCGAGGCGCTCGTCATTGAACGCCCAGAGGTCCTCTGCCGCGCCGCCACCGCGTCCGATGATCACGACGTCCACGAGTCCGTAACGGCCTACGCGCTCGAGTGCCTGGCACAGCTCCTCGACCGCGCCGTCCCCCTGCACCTTGGCCGGCACGACGATGAGCTCGGCGCAAGGCCAGCGCCGCCGGAGCACCGCCGCGACGTCGTGCAGCGCCGCGCCATCCGGACTGGTGACCATCGCGACCCGCCGCGGGAAGCGCGGCAGCGGCCGCTTACGCTCGGCGTCGAGCAATCCTTCCGCGGCGAGTACCAGGCGCGTGCGTTCGAGCGCCTTGCGCCAGAGGCCGTCGCCGCGCGCGTCGAGCGCGCGCACCGTGAACTGCACCTCGGTGCGCGCCGTGTACACCCCGAGTTGGCCGAGCGCGACGACCTGCATGCCGTCGTCGGGCGCCGCGGGGAGCCGGCGCGCGTCGCGCGCCCAGACGACGCATCGGAGCTGCGCCGCGTGATCGCGGAGCGAGAAGTACCAGTGCCCGTTGCGGTGCGCCTTGAAGTCGCTCACCTCGCCGCGAACCCAGATCGGCACGAACGCGCCCTCGACGACGTCCTTCACCGTCTCGGCGAGCGCGCTCACCGGGACCGCCGCCGCGGGCGATGCGCCCGGGATCTCGAGTTCGACGTCGCGCGGCGTCGGCGGCCGCGCGCGTGGCGGCGCGCTCAGGGCCCGTGCCGCCTCGTCGCCGAACAGCTCCAGCACCTGTTCGCCCGGGGTACGTCGGCGCGGACTCACGCGCGCATCACGCCCGGGTCACGCCGCCGCGAGCGCGCGGCGCGCCGAACGCGCGGTATTGGCGAGCAGCATCGCGCGCGTCATCGGCCCGACGCCGCCGGGCACAGGCGTGATGAGCGACGCGACCTCGCGCACCCGCGCGAAGTCGACGTCGCCGACGAGTCGCGACCCCGACTTGGTGCTCGGGTCGTCAATCCGGTTCATGCCGACGTCGATGACCACCGCGCCAGGCTTGACCATGTCGGCCGTGACGAAACGCGCGCGACCGATCGCCGCGATGAGGATGTCCGCGCGGCGAGTGTGCGCCGCGAGATCGCGCGTGCGGCTGTGACACACCGTGACGGTCGCGTCGGCGCCCGGCTGGACGAGGAGCGCCGCCATCGGCTTCCCGACGATGTTGCTGCGCCCGATCACCACGACGTCGCGGCCGCTCGTCTCGACGTCGTACGCCCGAAGTAGCTCGACGACGCCCGCGGGCGTGCACGGGGCGAAGCCCGCGCCGGTGCCGATCAGCAGCTCGCCGACGTTGGCCGGGTGAAATCCGTCGACGTCCTTCCTCGGATCGATGCGGCGGATCACCGTCTCGGCGTCGATCTGCTTCGGAACCGGCATCTGGACGAGGATGCCGTGGACGCTCGCGTCGGCGTTGAGCCGGTCGAGCACGTCCAACAACTCGGCCTCGCTCGCGGTCGCCGGCATGCGGATCGTCTCGCTCCGCATGCCGACTTCCCGAGCGTCGTTTCCCTTGTGATGTACGTAAACGGCGCTGGCGGGGTCGTCGCCGACGAGCACCACCGAGAGCCCGGGCACCACGCCCGCGGTCGCGAGAGCAGCGCACTCCGCCGCGACGCGGGCACGGACGGCGCGCGCCACCGCCGCGCCGTCGATCAGGCCGGCTTCTGCCGTAGCTGTCATGTTCGCGGTCACCTCAGCCGAACCTCGCAGGTCGAGTCATCGTGCGAAGTCGACGGACCGCGTCTCGCGAATCACGACGACCTTGATCTGTCCGGGGTACTGCAGCTCCGCCTCGATGCGGCGCGCGATCTCGTCGGAGAGGGCGGCCATGCGCCCGTCGTCGACGGCGTCGGGCAGGACGACGACGCGGATCTCGCGCCCGGCCTGGATCGCGTAGACCTTCTCGACGCCGTTGTAGCTGGACGCGATGCGCTCCAGCCCCTCAAGCCGTTTCACGTACGTTTCGAACGCCTCGCGGCGCGCGCCCGGCCGCGACCCGCTGATCGCGTCGGCCGCCTGGACGAGCACGCTCACCTCGCTCTCGTGCGGCACGTCGTCGTGGTGTGCCGCGATCGCGTTCACGACGAGTGGGTGCTCTCCGTAGCGCGTCGCCATCTCGACGCCGAGCTGAACGTGCGTGCCCTCGTGGTCGTGGGTGAGAACCTTTCCGATGTCGTGCAACAGCGCGCCTCGTTTGGCGAGCGCGACGTCGAGACCGAGCTCGGCCGCCATGATCCCCGCGAGCCAGGCCACCTCCTTCGAGTGCTGCAGGATGTTCTGCCCGTAGCTCGTGCGGTAGCGCATGCGCCCGACGAGGCGGACGAGTTCGGGGTGTAGCCCGTTCACGCCGACCTCGTACGCCGCGGCCTCGCCACCCTCGACGATAGAGCGGTCGACCTCCTGGCGCGCCTTCCCCACGACTTCCTCGATCCGCCCGGGATGAATGCGCCCGTCGGCGACGAGCTTCTCGAGCGCGAGGCGCGCGACCTCGCGCCGCACCGGGTCGAACGCGCTCACGACCACCGTGTCCGGCGTGTCGTCGATGATCACGTCGACGCCGGTCGCGAGCTCGAACGCCCGGATGTTGCGCCCCTCGCGCCCGATGATGCGCCCCTTCATCTCGTCGTTGGGAAGCGCGACGGCCGACACGGTGCTTTCCGCCGTGTGTTCGGCCGCGATCCGCTGCACCGCGAGGGCGACGATCTTTTTCGCCTCGCGTTCCGCGCTCCGGCGGGCCGTTTCGCGGATTTCGCGCACGCGGTTCGACGCGTCCGCATGCGCCTGCTCTTCCATGCGACGCATGAGCTCGTTCTTCGCGTCCTCGGCCGATAACCCGGCGAGCTCTTCGAGGCGACGTGACGCGTCCTGCTCCGAACGCTCGATCTCGGCCTGGCGGTCGGCGACCAGCTTCTCGCGACGCCCGATCTCACTCGCACGGCGCGCGATCTCGCGATCCTTCTGCTCGACCGCGTCGGCCCGCCGCTCGAGGTCGCCGGCGCGCTCCTGCTGGCGCCGGTCCTCACGCACCTGATCCTCGCGGCGCTTCTGCGCCTCCGCTTCTTGTGCCTCGCGAGCCTTCAAAACTTCCTCTCGCCCGGCGATCACGGCATCACGCTTCATCCGCTCGGCTTCGCGCTCGGCGTCGGCGATCACGCGACGGGAGACCTCCTCTGCGGTGGCCTGTGCCGCGACCTGCTTCGCACGCTCGTCGGCACGCCCGGCTGCGTCGCCGGCGACGCGGCCCACACCACGTCCCCACACGTACGTCGCGCCCGCGAGCACACACGCGAGCACGCCCGCGAGGGCGAGGACCGCAAACTCTGCCATGTCGATCTCTATATGCCAGCGCGCCGAGCGCGCGGTCGGACTGCAGTCAGACGGTCCGGCGCGGCGAGTCCGTCAGGACCGCCGAGGCGCCGCCGCCGAGCGCGCGCGATCCGGCGCTAGGGGCGTAAGTGACGACGTGACTTGCGTATAGCCGGATCGGCGACGCCTCGCCAAGCTACGTACCGGACGGGCGAAAGGCAACGCGACCCGGCACCACTCCGGCCGTTCAGCCCGCCGAGTCGGGCGCGCGCTTCGCCGGTGGTAACCATCGTGATACTTCCTCGCCGAGTTCGTGGATGCGGGCATCGCGGTCCGCGACCGACGCCCGGAGCCGCAGCAACTCGTCGGCGATCTGGAGCGCGGCGAGAATCGCGAGCTTGTGCGTCTCGATGACGGTCCCACTCGCGCGCACCTGCGAAATCACGCGGTCGACGTACGACGCCACCTCCCGCGTATGCTCCGGGTCGGCATCGCTGCGTAACGCGTACTCCTCGCCGACGATGCGGACGCGGACGGATCTTCTTTCGGTCACACGCTCCTCACGTCCCGCTCATCGGGGGCCGTCGACGGCGGCGGCCTCATCCTGCTGACGCGCGAATCGCATGCGACTCGCAACCGACCGCGCCCGCTCCGCGGCCTCGGCCATGCGCGCCCGCAGCATCGCGTTTTCGGCCTCAAGGTCGGTGATACGTCCGCGGTCCGCTTCCGCATTCCGTCCCGAACCGGGCGCGCCACCCGCTTGGTGCGCGAGCAGCTCGCGGACCCGGCGTTCTGCCTCGAGTGCGCGTCGGCGAAAAAACGCGAGTTCGTCGCCGAGGCTGTGGACGACGCGCTCGAGTTCGCCGAGCGCGTCGGGCGGATCCGGAGCGGCGGCCCGCGGCTCAGAGTCCACGGACGCGCACCCCGAGTTGCGCCTCGAGCGCCGCGACGATCTGTCGACGGCGCCCTTCAATCTCTTTGTCGCGCAACGTGCGCGTCGCGTCGCGCAGCACGAGTCGCCACGCGAGGCTGCGCGTCCCCGGCGGAAGCTCGCCGCCGCGGAATTCGTCGAACACACTCACCGATTCGAGCAGAGCCCCCGACGCACCGCGGATCGCGTCCTCGACGGCGGAAGCCTGTACGCCGTCCGGGACGACGAGCGCGAGATCGAGCTCGACGGCCGGCGTCATCGGAAGCGGTCGGAAACGCGCGGGCGGCGCGCCGTGCGCTGTGTCGTCGCCCGGCGCTCCTGGAGGAGCGTCCCAACGGTTCTCGCCGCGCGCAGCTTCCGGCTCGGACGAAATCACGCCGAGCACGACCTCTACGCCGAACGCGGGCGCCGCCCAGACCGGCGCGTCCAAGTCGAGGCGCGTCACGCGCCCGACGGTCCGCCCTTCGAACACCACGCGCCAGAGGTCGGCCCCATCGCCCGGTTCGCAGGTCACGCGCCCGTGCGGGTGTGCGGCGCGCGCGGCAAGTTGGGCGAGCCACTTCGCGTCCCACAGATCGAACGCCGGCGGCTTCGGTTCGGTGAAGTGGGGCGGACGGCGCGCGCCCATGACGACCGCACCGACGCTCAACGTCTCGGTCGGCAGATTGCCGGGCGCCGTGGGCGTGAAGGCGCTGCCGATCTCGAACAGCCGCACGTCGCCCTGCATGCGCGACAGGTTGTCCTCGGCGCGTCGCGCGAGCGTCTCGAGCACCGACCGACGCAGATGCGGTTCGTCGTCGCCGAGCGGGTTGGCGACCCGCGCGTGCGTCGCGTCGGCGCCGCGGACGAACGGCAACGGCCGGGCTTCGTACAGGCCCGCCGAGACGAGTGCATCGCGGACGCGCCGCGTCGCGAGGACGAGCGGGTCATCCGGCGCGGTGCCCGGGCGAACGGGTCGGAGTTCGTCGGGGAACGCGTCGAACCCGACCAGTCGGGCGAGTTCCTCGATCAGATCGACCTCACGCGTGACGTCCTGCCGCCATGACGGCGGCTCGACGCGCCAGACCCGGTCGTCGCCGGTGGGCTCCGCGGTCAGCACGAAGCCCACGGCCGCGAGCAGCCGTTCGATCTCGCCCGCCGCGATCGGCGTTCCGAGCACGCGCGTGACGCGCGAGGCCCGCAGCACGACCGGCGCCAGCGGGCCCGGCGCGCTCCCGACTTCGATCACCGCCGTGACCGCGCCGCCGGCGACCGACGTCAGCAACGCGGCCCCGGCGTCGAGGAGCGCACGCGTCGCCGCGCGATCGACGCCTCGCTCGAAGCGGTAGCTCGCGTCGGTCGACACGTTCGTGTGCCGCCGCGAGACGCGCGCGCGTTGCGGGTCGAAGTACGCCACCTCGAGCAGCACGTCGACCGTGGCCGCGGTGACCTCGCTGTCGCGACCGCCGATCACGCCGGCCACCGCCTGGGCGCGCTCGGCGTCGGCGATCACGAGCGTCTCGTCGTCGAGCGTGCGCGCGACGCCGTCGAGGGTCGTGATCGGTTCACCGGCCCGCGCGCGGCGCACGACGACGCTCGCGCCGGCCAGGCGCGCGAGGTCGAACGCGTGCATGGGCTGGCCGAGTCCGTGGAGCGCGTAGTTCGTGACGTCGACGACGTTGTTGATCGAGCGCGCGCCGACGCCTTCCAGTCGCCGGACGAGCCAATCCGGGCTCGGGCCCACGCGGACCCCGCGCACCACGGCGGCGCAGTAGTGCGGACAGCCCTCCGCGTCCGCGACCCGAACCGTGACACCATCCGCCGTAGCGGCGGGCGCGCCGCGCGCCGCGTGCCGAGGCGGCGCGGCGGCGTGCAGTTCGGGCGGCGCCTGAAGCGGCACTCCGGTGAGCGCGGCGACCTCGCGCGCGATCCCTCGCTGAGACAACAGGTCGGGGCGGTTTGCCAGGACGTCGAGCTCGATCCGGGCGTCACCGACCGGCAGCACGTCGAGAAGCGGCGTTCCCGGGGCAGCGTCGGTCGCGAGCGCGAGGATGCCGTCGTGGTTCTCGCCGAGTCCGAGCTCGCGTGCCGAGCAGAGCATGCCGTTGGACGTGTGTCCGCGGATCTTCCGCCGCTCGATCGTGAGCGCGCCGCCGGGCATCGTGGTGCCGGTGCGCGCGAACGGGTACTTCGCGCCGACCTCGACGTTGGGCGCGCCGCACACGACGTCGAGCAGTTCGCCCGACCCGTCGTCGACGCGGTTGAACGAGAGCTTCGTGTCGGGAATCCGCTCGCTCGCCACGATCCGGGCGACGACGAACGGCGCGAGGTCGGCGCGCAGCGCCTCGACGCCTTCGAGCGTCGCAACGTGCGCGCTCAACAAGTCGCCGACCTGTTGGGGCGAGAGCGCGTGCGGAACGAACGCCCGGAGCCACTCGTGCGAGACGATCACGACGTTGCACCCGCGGCGAACTGTGCGAGGAATCGCACGTCGGAATCGTAGAGGTGGCGGATGTCGGGGATGTCGTGACGGCTCATCGCGATGCGGGCCGGTCCCATGCCCCACGCGAAGCCGGTGTACCGCTCGCTGTCGACGCCGGCCGCTTCGAGCACCGCGGGGTGGACCATGCCGCAGCCGAGGATCTCGACCCAGCGCGCGCCGCGGCCGTCGCCCAGGTCGACCTCGACGTCCATCTGTGCGGAGGGCTCCGTGAACGGGAAGTACGACGGGCCGAAGCGGACGCGCCGCGACGAACCGTAGAAGCGCCGGGCGAACGTCATCAACGTCGCCTTGAGGTCGACGAACGAGATGCCCTCGTCGACGGCGAGTCCTTCGAGCTGCGCGAACGCCGGGGCGTGCGTCGCGTCGAAGAAGTCGCGGCGGAAGACGTTGCCCGGAATGAGCACGCGCACCGGCGGGCGGAAGCGCTGGAGGGTGCGCACCTGCACGGGCGACGTGTGCGTGCGCAGCACCGCGTCGGGCGTGCCGGCGAGGTACAGCGTGTCATGCATGTCCATCGCCGGGTGGTCGGGCGGGAAGTTGAGCGCGCCGAAGTTGTACCAGGCGTGCTCCGCCTCGGGGCCGCTCGCGACGGTGAAGCCGAGCTCGCGGAAGATGCCGCAGATTTCGTCGATGACTGCCGTGACCGGGTGGACGGCGCCGACCCACGTGCCACGCGCGGGCATCGTGAGGTCGACTGCATCCTGCGGGCGCGCGGCCGCGGCGAGTCGCGCCTCGAAGGCGGCGAGCGCGTCGGCGATGCCGGTCTTGAGCGAGTTGAACGCCTGTCCTGCCGCGCGGCGCTCGTCGGGTGCGAGCGTGCGGAGCGCGCCCTGAAGTTCGGCGAGTCGCGCGTCCTTGAGCGCGTTCAGGCGACCCTTGGCGTCGTCGACGCGGGTCGCCGGGTCGAGGGCGTCGAGCAGCGCCCGGGCGTCGGCGAGCAGCGCGTCACCGCGGGCGAGGTAGTCGGAGAGGGTCACGTCGGGGCAGGAGCTGGAAACGCCGCGCGGCGGCGGTGCGCCTCGCGGAAGTTCGCAAGGTCGCACCGCCGCCGCGGCGGATCAACGGAACGGGAGCGCGGCCTACGCGGCCGACGCCTGGATCGTGTTCGCGGCGTGCCCCTCGCGATCGCCGCGCTCGATGGCCGCACGGACCTGGTCGGCGATCACGCCGAACGCCTGGGGATCGCGGACGGCGACGTCGGCGAGGATCTTCCGGTCGATCTCGAGGCCGGCGGCCTTGAGCCCGTTGATGAACACCGAGTAGCTCATGCCGTGCTGGTGTGCGGCGGCGTTGATGCGCACGATCCAGAGGCGGCGGAAGTCGCGCTTCTTGTTCTTGCGGTCGCGGTAGGCATAGCGCCAGCCGCGCTCGACGGTTTCCTTGGCCGGCCGCCAGAGCTTGGAGCGCGCACCGTACGCGCCCTTCGCGGCCTCCATGATCTGCTTCTTGCGCTTGAGGCGCGGGACGTTCGAGACTGCGCGTGGCATCGTCTAGGCTCCTGTGATTCGCGTCGCGACGGTGGCGTTAGGAGGCGAGCAGCAGGCGCTTGAGCACCTTCGCCTCGCCGTTGGTGCCCACGGTCGTGTTGCGGCGCAGGTTGCGCTTCCGCTTGGGCGACTTCTTGGTGAGGATGTGGCTCTTGTAGGCCTTCGCGCGCTTCACCTTCCCGGTCCCGGTGACCGAGAAGCGCTTCTTCGCGCCGCGGTGCGACTTCATCTTCGGCATGGCTACGCCGGCTCCTTGATTATTTCGGGGTGAGGATCATGGTCATCGCCTTGCCCTCGAGGCGGGCGTCGCTCTCGACCTTCGCGAGGTCGGCGAGCTCCTGCGCGACGCGGGTGACCACCGCGCGCCCGAGTTCGGGGTGCGTGATCTGGCGGCCACGGAACATGAGGGTGACCTTGACCTTGTTGCCTTCCTCGAGGAAGCGGCGGGCGTGACGCGTCTTGGTCTCGAAGTCGTGCTCGTCGATCCCCGGCCGGAATTTGACTTCCTTGAGCTGGATGACGTGCTGCTTCTTCTTGGCCGTGCGCGCCTGCTTCGCCTGCTCGAACTTGAACTTCCCGTAGTCCATGATGCGGGCCACGGGCGGACGAGCCAGCGGTGCCACCTCGACCAGGTCAAGGCTCTGTTCTTCGGCGATGCGGAGGGCGGCTTCGACCTCCAAAATCCCGAGCTGGCTGCCGTCGGCCGCGATCACGCGGATCGGGCTGATGCGAATCTGCCGGTTGACGCGGACGCGCTTCGTCGTGTCCTGGATACGCCGTGCTCCTCGAGGGGGAAAACGCAAACGGCGCGAGCTCCGGACCCCCGGAGCTCGCGCCTCGTCGATGCACGCGGCCCGCACGAATTCGTACGGGCCGCGTTGCGTCGCGGAGCGCACGCGCCCTGCCACGACGCGCCCCGTCGCATTCGCTTCAGGACGGCACGGGCAGAACGCGTGGCAGTCGCCAGAACTCCTACAGCACACCCGCGATCGGAATCGCCGCGGGGCCGGAGGGTGGGGGCAGACGCACGAGCGCGCGCGTCGCCCCACTTCGCGCATTGTGACCCAAGAGGTTAGCCGAGCGCGCCGAGCCGGTCAAGGCCTATCCGCGTCACGACCGATGCTCAGCCCGCGGCGTCACGCAGCGCGTATTGCCGGCCGTCGTGTACCACGCGACCCCACGCCACCACGGGATCGTGCTCGAACACCACGGCCCAATCGTCGGCCGCGGCGCGCGCGAGCAGCCAGCGCTTGCTTTCGAGCGTCACGAGCGGCTCGACGTCGTAGCCCATGATCCAGGGTAGCGGCAGGTGTGCCGACGTGGGCACCACGTCGCCGAGGAAGCACGCGACCTCGCCCTCGCTCTCGACCAGCACGCTCTGATGGTGGGGAACGTGACCGGGCGTGGGGAGCGCGCGGATGCCGGGCACGATCACGACCTCGCCCTCGATCAGGTCGAAGCGCCCGGCCGCTTCGACCGGCGCGACGTTCGGCGTCAGATAGCTCGCCGCGGTCCGTTCGTTCGGATGCGTCGCATAGACGTACTCGCCGCGTTGCACGACGTAGCGCGCGTTGGGAAACGCGAGGCGCACGGTCCCGTCCTCGTCACGGTACGTGTTCCCGCCCGCGTGGTCGAAGTGCAGGTGCGTGTTGATGACGAGTCGTACGTCCTCCGGCGCGTGCCCTAACGCTCGCAGGCCATCCTCGAGCCAGGTCCGGCCGCCCGCACCGGCGTTCGCGACGCCGTAGATCTCGCGAAACCTGGCGTCGTCCTTGTTGCCGATGCCCGCGTCGACGAGCACGAGCCCGTCGTCGTGCTCGACGAGGAGACAGCGCATCGCGAGTGGAATGCGGTTGCGTGCGTCGGGCGGAACTTTGCGTTCCCAGAGCGGCCTCGGCACCACCCCGAACATCGCGCCGCCGTCGAGCTGCTGCACGCCGGCGTGGATAGCGTGCACCGTGAGCCGCCCGACGCGGCGCGTCTGGACGCGGGTGCTGGCGGGAGGAAAGGTGGGATTCGTCGTCACACCGTCACGCCTCCGGGTCGCGTCGAATTCCGGTCGGCATCGCGCTCCGGCGGCGGCGACGGGCGGTGCCGGTGCCGCCCGCGAGCCACCGGTCGAGCGCACCCCATGTGGTCACGCCGTGGTCGGCCGCGTCGCTCAGCAGTCGCAGCAGGCAGTGCGCGGTCGCCACGGCGTCCCCGGCCGCGCTGTGACGCCACGGGCGCTCGCGCCCGTGACGTGCCTCGAAGTACGTCTCGGCGAACTTCGTCGCCCCATACCACTCGGCCACGTACCCGAGCGACCGGCTTCGCAGTTGTGGCAGCAGCTTGCGCGCCAGCCGAACCGTGCAGAGTCGCCGGCCGTCGAGCTGCCGGCCGGAGCTGCGCGCGACCTCGGCCGTCACGAACCGCCAGTCGAACGCGGCGTTGTGCGCGACGAACACGCGCCCCTCGAGCGCGCCGACCACGTCGTCACAGACCGCGCCGAACGGCGCCTTGTCGCGCACCATCTCCCACGAGATCCCCGTGAGTCGCATGATCTCGGGGGGAATGCCGCGCTCGGGGTTGACGAGCGTCTCGTACACGTCGCGCACCTCCCCGCGCTCGACGACGACCGCGGCGATCTCGGTGATCCGGTGCCCGTGATCCGGGCTGCCGCCCGTCGTCTCGACGTCCACGACGATGTAGGGGAGCGCGTCGAGCGCGTCGTCGTCGCCCGGCAACGCCGGCGTGGGTGCGGCCACCGCCGGCGTGCCAGCCGCCGAGCGCGCCGGGCGCGGCGAGCGGCGGTCCGCGGCGGGGGCAGCGGCCCGAGCCGCGCGCCACTCGTCGAAGGTCGGGACCGCCGGTACGCCACCCGCAGCGCTCGCCCAGCGCCCGTCGGCGCCGCGTACGAAGTCCGGGTGCGCCCCGAGGAGCTCATCCGCGAGGCGTTCGGCGATGGCCGGCGCTACCGACGGCAGCTGACAGACACGCGTGACGAGCTCGGTCGAGGAAGCCGGCCCGCCCCGGAGCAGGTCGCGCGCCCGTTCGATCAGGAGTGTGTCCGACGGGCGAACGCCAACGCCACGGGTCACAGCGCGTCCCGCTCGATCGGGCACGTCATGCAGCGCGGACCGCCGCCGCCGCGGACGAGCTCACCGCCGGCGATCGTGATGACGGTCGGCGTGCCCTCCGGCGGCGCGGTGGACGACGCGATCACGTCCGCTGCGCTGACGACGCGGAATCCGGCGTCGTCGAGGGCACGCAGCGTCTCCCCGTTCCGCTCGTACGACAGCACGACGTCGGGGCGAGCCGCGACGAAATTGCAGCCGGACGCCCACTGCTCACGGTCCTGCGACGCGCGCCGGGGCCCGCCACACAGCACGGGGTCGAGCGACAGCCCGCACGCGCGGAGCGCCGCGAAGACGTCGGGCATCGTCGCGAGAGTGGCATCGCCGCGGTGCCGGAGCAGTACGGGCAACCGTTTCGCTCCGACGAAGTGCGGCGGGTACACGACGCACGTGCCGCGGCCGACCTGGGTGAAGATCATGTCGAGGTGGATCGCCGTCTGTTCGGCCGGCATGACGACGACGATGACGCGCTCGACGCCGCCCTCGGCGAAGAGCAGCTCGCAGAGATGGTCGATGGCCGCGGGGCTCGACCGCTCCGAGAATCCGATCATCACGGTGTCGTCCGTGAGCACGTGCACGTCGCCGCCTTCGAGCGTGTGGCCGTGTCGCCGCTCGACCGACCCATCGTACAGCAGCCCGCGGTTGGCCAGCGCCGGATGGTGCGCGAACACGTACCGCATGATGAGCCCTTCCGACCACCGCGCGCCGTAGCGCATGGCGCCGAGCAGGACGTGGCCTCCGACGACCATCGCCGTGTCACGCGTGAAGAACAGATTGGGAAGCGGCGGAAGCGCGTAGGTGGGCTCGTTGAGGGCGCGCGCGAGCGGGCCGGGTTCGGCGGCGTACCCCGTGATGAGCGCGTCGGCGAGCGCGTCGGGCGGAAGGGCGCAGAGCTCGTCCGCGGGCGGACCGGAGACCAACGCGCGGAGCGCCTCGCGGAGCAACGCCGTGCGTACGTCGGCGTCGCGTAGCACCTCGCCGAGTAGCGTGCGGAGCTGGTGCACCTCGGCGTACCGCGCGAGGACCGCGGCCAACTGCTCGTGCTCGCGCCGCGCGCTCTCGCGGTCGATGATGTCGTCGTAGAGGAAATCTTCCCGCGTGCTGGGCGTCACCGCGAGCACTTCGGGCCCGGGAGTGTGCACGAGCACGCGTCGCAGCGCGCCAATTTCGGAGCCGACGGACACGGACATCGGCTGCAAGCTAAGCGGGTTCGCGCGCGATTCGGCGCTCGCCCGCGCCGTCGAACGGTGCGCCGAACGCGCGCGGGTAGAAGCATCGCGCCATCCGGGCTATCTTGTGAAGGATTTCACAAGCTCGGCGCGGCCACGCGCGACCGCGGCCGCTTCGACCGCCAGCCTCTCGTGAAGCACATCGCCGACTCGACCGTCCGCCGACTCTCGGTCTACCTCCGGTACCTCGAAGAGCACGCCGCTCGCGGCGGCGCTACGACTTCGAGCGAAGATCTCGCGCACTACGCCGGTACGACGTCGGCGCAGGTGCGAAAGGATCTCTCGTTCTTCGGCTCGTTCGGCACGCGCGGCCTCGGCTACTCGGTCGCCGAGCTGACGGCCAAGCTCCAGGACATCCTTGGACTGGGGCGCGAGTGGAAGGTGGTGATCGTGGGCGCGGGGAAGATCGGCTCCGCGCTTTCCGCCTACCGCGGCTTCGCGCAACGCGGGTTCCGCGTCGTCGCGGTGTACGACAACGATCCGCGTAAGATCGGGAGTCGGTGGGACGATCAGGTGGTCCGCCCGATCGCCGATCTCGAATCGGACACGGCACGCGACCGCCCGGACATCGCCGTGCTCGCGATCCCGGCCGACGACGTGCAGCCGGAGGTCGACCGGATCGTGCGCGCGGGCATCAGCGCGATCCTCAACTTCGCGCCGGCCCAGGTGCAGGTACCCGCGGGCGTGACGCTCAAGAACGTCAACATGGCGATGGAGCTCGAGGGGCTGAGCTACGCACTCCGGAACCGCGACGACTGACGCGAGCGCGGTCGGGCCGGCGCGGCGGCGTGTCGTCGCGCTCACCGGACCGGAGAGCACCGCGAAATCGACGCTAGCTGTCGCGCTCGCCCGCGCGTACGGCGGCGAGCTGTCGCCCGAGGCTGCGCGGGCGTACGCCGCGGCTCGGCGCGCCGAACTGGGCCCGGCGGCACCGCCCGACGCCCTACTGGACGCGCGAGACGTGGAGCCAATTGCCCGCGCGCAGATCGCGTGCGAGGACGCCGCCGCCGCGCGCGCGGAGGGGCGTGGGTGCACGCTGGTCGTCCGCGACACGGACCTCGTGAGCACCGTCGTGTACGCGCGACACTACTACGGCGCCTGCCCGCCGTGGATCGTCGACGCCGCGTCACGGCGGCGCGCAGATCTCTACCTGCTTTGCGACGTCGACGTCGCATGGGAGGCAGACGAACAGCGCGACCGACCGCACGCACGCGCGGGCTTGCGCGACGCATTCGCGCGCACCCTGGACTCGCTCGACTGCCGCTGGCTCCTGATTCGCGGGCTGGGCGACGCGCGCGTGCACGCGGTGCTCGCGGCCGTGGCGACTATGTTCGACCCCCCGCTCGCTCCGTCTTACTGACCGAAGCCGAGGCGCAGGCTCACGACCACGTTCCGCGGCGCGAGAATGTAGTAGCGCGGGACGCCGTCGCCGCTCACGTCGCCCGACGGGTACGCCCGCCGGTCGAGCAGGTTGCGCCCCTGCACGAGCAGTTCGCGACCCACGATACGGAGCGTGGCACCACCTGCGAGCACGAAAAACGGCGGCGTCGTCAGACGCGGGTCGCCGAACGGTGCGAGGAACGTGCGGCCCTGATACCGCCCGTCGCCGGTGAGGATGAGCCAGTGCGCCGGTGCCCACGTCACCTGCTGCGTGCTGAGGGCGGCCGGCGTGAGCGTCGGCGGCACGTCGGTGAAGACGTCGCCGGTGGCATCGTCGCGGTATTGCGAGATCAGGTTACGACTCCGCGCCAGGGAGCCGCCAACCGACAGGGTCGTCGTGATCGCGTACTGTCCCTCGATCTCGACGCCGCGCCGCGAGCTCGACGGGACGTTGGTCCGGATGTCGTAGCCGAGCGGCGTGGTGCGGCCGGTGAGGGCGATCTCGTCGCGGAATCGCATGTCGTACGCGCCGACGTGCAGGACGAGTCCGCCCGTGCGAACGTCGGCGCCCAGCTCCAGATCGCCGACGTGTTCCGGGCGGACGCGCGTGAGCGGGAGCAGCGAATCGACGTCCTGCGGCGAGACGTCGTCCGCGCCGGCGAGCAGGTCCGCGCGCGTCGGTTCGCGCCCCGATGTGCCGTAGCTCGCCGAGACGGTGAGCGCCGGCGCGGCTCGATAGCGTGCGCCAACGCGCGGATTCGCGAACCGCCACGCGGCGGTCGCGTCGGGCACGGTGCTGCCCGCCGTCGGTCGGTAGCGGAACGCCGCTTCACGCAGCTGCAGGTCGCCGAACAGCGTGGCGTTGCCCAGCGCGTACGAGACCTTGCCGAAGGCACTCTGTTCCGACTTGTAGCCGCGGTTCGCGTACGCTGGCGCGTCGAGGTCCGGTCGGTCCGCGAACGTGTGGTCGCGCGAGTACGCGTTCGCGTGCGCCCCCACATCGAGCGTGGCCGATCCGCGCGTCGCGTGCAGGGTGGTGAGCACGCCGCCCCAGCGCGATTGCAGCCCGTAGCGGTACGGCGCGTGCGCGCTATCGGACGGGTAGTCGTAGGTGCCGCCCGCGCGGAATCCGTACGCCGTCGTCGAGAGCGTGGCGGACGACGACAGCACGCGCGTGTATGTGAGGGCCGCCATGCTCTCGCGGAACCGGTCGCCGACGCCCGCGAGCGGGTTGACGCGCGGGTCGACCTGGAGTTCGGCGAGCGGAACGGCCTCGTACGCCTGCCCGTTGGACTCGACGCCGGTGAGGAGCGTCAGCTTGACGAGGTCTCGCGCGCCAAAGTACGCGCCGGTCAGGAACTGGCTGTTCCCCGAGTGCTCCGACCCGTAGCGATACCCGGTCTCCTTCTGGTTCGAGAACCGGCCGGCGAAGGCGAAGTGGCTGGGGAGGAGCCCGGTGGCGTACGACGCGTTCGCGCGCGCGGCGCCGAACGACCCGCCGCCGAGTTGCACCTCACCGCCCCGCGGCGTCGCGACTAACGGAACGGTCTCGAGGTTCACCGACCCGCCGAACGACGCCTGGCCGAAGCTGCTCGTTCCGACGCCGCGCTGTACCTGGACGCTGCGCAACGAACTCGCGAGGTCGGGGAAGTCCGAGAAGTACACTTCCTGGTCCTCCGGCTCGTTGAGCGGAATGCCGTCGAGCGTCATGTTGATGCGCGACTGGTCGATGCCGCGCAGCCGGAAATACGAGTAGTTGTTCTGCGATCCGCTCTCGCTGTACGTACTCACGCTCGCGGCCTGCTGCAGCACGAGCGGAACGTCCTGTCCGGTGTACGTGCGCGCGATGGCGGGCGCGTCGAGCGTCGTCTGCGCGACGGCGGCGCCCGAGCGGACCGCGCGCACCGTGACGCCTTCGAGCCTGCGCGCGCGCGACGAGTCCCGTGGCGTGCTGTCGGGGCGCGCGACCGAGCCGGCGGGCGCGCCCTGCCCGCGCAAGGCGCACGGGGCGGCAAGGCAGGCGAGCAGGAGCGTCGCGCCATGAGGTGGGCGCGGTGTGAGAGGACGGCGACGGAGCGACACGAAAACAGAGGTCCGGACATGACGCCGCCGTCCTGCACGTCCGCCGGATGCGGGCGCGCGGAACGACGCGAACACGGCCGGGGCGCGACGGCTCCCCTGCGATCGCGCGCGCGGACGACGTGTGCCCGCTCGACGCGATGACGCGACTCCCTCCGCCGGTGCGAACCGGATCAGGTTCTACGGGTTTTTCTCAGCCCGGCGCGAGCCTCGCATCGTGCGCGAGTCGCGTGGGCACCCCGGTCGTGTTGTCGGAGAACCTAGGGTCCGCCCGGCAGCGCCGGAAGGGGCGTGCCCGTCGCACCACCGCCGGCCGCGACGGCGCGCACGAGCGCGGCGAACTCGGCAGCCGTCAACGTCTCGGGGCGCGCGTCCGGGTCGACCCCGGCGGTGTTCAGTATCGCGTCGGCGGCCTCGGCGTCGAGCCCGCCGATCGTGCGCACCACGCGCCGCAGCTGCTTGCGGCGGAGCGCGAAGGCGGCCTGGACGAAGCGCCGGAAGCGCGCCTCTTCATCCGGCGCGACCACGGGGTCGGCGCGCGGCGTCACGCGGACGACCGCCGAATCCACCTGCGGAGGAGGCGCGAACGCGCCGGGCGGCACGCGCACGACGAGTTCGACCGACGCGACGGCCTGCACGTTCACGCCTAACGCGCCGTACGTCTTCCCGCCGGGCTCGGCGACGAGCCGGTCCGCGACTTCGCGCTGTACGAGGTACACCGCGCGCCGCGGGCGCGGCACGGCGAGCGCGTGAAAGAGGATCGGCGTCGTGATGTAATACGGCACGTTGCCGGCGAGCACGTACTCCGGGCCCGCCAGCGCCGCGAGCGAGAGCTGCAGCACGTCGCCCTCGACGATCTCGACGTGGCGATCGGCCGCGTAGCGCGCACGCAGGTGCGCGGCGAGGTCGCGGTCGATCTCGACGGCGACGAGCCGGCCGGCGCGGGGCGCGAGCAGGTCGGTGAGCGCGCCGCGACCCGGGCCGATCTCGATCACGGTCTCGGTACCGGTGAGCGCGAGCGCGTCGACGATGCGCGCGAGCACGGCACGGTCGCGCAGAAAGTGCTGCCCGAATCGTTTGCGGGGCGCGGGCAGCCCGCCTTCGCGGCGCGGCACGCGCTCAGCTCCGGACGACGACGAGCGTGAGGTCGTCGCGCGGCTTCGAACCGCCCGTGTGAGCGTGCAGCGCGTCGAAAACCGCGGCCACGACCGCGGCGGGCTCGCGCCGTGGCGCGCGGCGCGCGGCCGCGAGGACCGGCTCCTCGCCGAGCATCTCGCCGTCGGCGTTCGTCGCCTCGCTGATCCCGTCGGTGAACACGAGCAGCAGGTCCTCGCCGGCGTGCCACTCGGTCTGCGCGCACGCGGGCGTCACGGAGACGAGCCCCAATGGCGGCGCGCCGGCCGGAAGCCGCTCGGCCGTCCCGTCGGCGCGCAGCACGAACGCGTGCGGGTGGCCGGCGTTCGCGTACAGGAGCGTTCCCGCGCGAGGGTCGACCACGGCGTACACGGTCGAGATGAACATTTCCGTGTTCGCCAGCTCGTCGCCGAGCGAGCCGAGCACGGCGCCGAGTGTTTCGGCCGGGTCGGCCGACTGTTGGGCATGGATCGCCGCGGCGCTCATCGTGAGCGCCATGATGAGCGCGGCCCGGTAGCCGTGGCTCGACACGTCGCCGACCATCACGCCGGTCCTCCCCTCGGGCAACCGGACGAGCTGGTAGAAGTCGCCTCCCACACTGTCGGCGGGCTCGACGCGCGCGGCGACGGTGGCCGCGGGCGCGACGACGTCGACGCGTGGCAGGAGCGACATCTGGAGGTCGTGCGCGAGCGCCATCTCCTGCGTGAGGCGCTGCTGCTGGATGGAGGCGCGCACGAGGCGCGCATTCTGAATCGCGGCCGCGATCTGAGACGCGATCGCCGTCACGAGCTTGAGGTCGCCGGCGGTGAACTGCTGACCGGCGCGGCGGTCCGAGAGCGCGACGACGCCGAGCGGGTCTCCACGCTCGGGCCCGCTCCACACGATCGGGACGCAGAGCAGCGCGCCGTCGCGGACGGGCCCGTCGGCGTCCGACGCAACGCCGTCCCGGTCGTCGATCGTCGGGTTGAGCGTGCGGAACACGCGCGCCGCCGTGCTCTGCGGGTCGCTCGCGTCGATGGCCGGGACGGCGGCGCCGGCGACGCCTAACGTCGCGATCGCGCGCAGCACCCCGCCCGCGGGCTCGTGCAGGTAGATCGCGCCTCGGCGCGCGCCGACCGTCTCCGAGACCTCGTCGAGGATCACGCCCGCGGTCTCCTCGAGCGTGACCGCGCGACCGAGGATCTCGCTGATGGTATAGAGGAGGTTGATCTCCTCGTAGCGCTCGGACAGCTCGAGCGCGGCCTGCTCGACCTCACCGATCGCGTGCAGCTGACCCGCGACGAGTGGGAGCAGCAGCTGGACCTGTTCGGGGGACGGCGCGGCGCCGTCGGCGCACGGGCCCACCGCGAGCCACGTGAGGGGCAGGCCCGGCACCGCCGCGGCACGCTGCCCACCGGCGATCTGCGCTTCCGTCGCGTCGGCGACGTTCGGTGGGCCCGACGCGTGCGCCTGCCCGTCGTCGGCGACGAGCCGCAGGGCCGCGTCGGGTGCGTCGGCCGCCCACAGTGCGGCGCCGCAACCGGTCGCGGCCCGGAACGCCCGGAGCACGGCGCCGAGTTCGGTCGCCGCGCGCGTGCTCGCGCGGCCCATCGTCACGCCGAGCGCCGGAGGGTCATCCGGACGACGTTGCCGGTACCGGGCACCGCGAACTGTTCGACGTGGTCCATCAGTCGCCGCATGAGAAAGAGCCCCCGCCCGTCTTCGCGCTCGTGCACGTCGGAGGCGTCCGGACCCCAGACCTGTGCGCTGAGGTCGAACCCCGCGCCCTCGTCGCGCACTTCGAGGACGAGTTGGAGGTCGTCGACCGAGGCGCGCACGTGCACGCGCTTCGCGGCGTCCTCGCGATTCCCGCTCACGATCGCGTTCGCGAGTGCCTCGGTGAGCGCGACGGGCACGTTGAGCGCGCACGCACGGCGCGAGTAGGCGTGCGCCTGGCAGCGCGCGACCACCGCGTCGACGACGCGCTCGATGTGCCCGACGTCGCTCGGGATCGCGAGGTCGAGCCGGTCGGGGCTCAACGCGGATGGACGGTCAGAGGCTTTCGAGCGCCCGCTCGCGCGAGTCGGAGATCTGGAAGAGTGTGTCGAGCTTGGTGAGCTCGAACAGCGTCTTGAGGTCCTCGTTGAGGTTCGCGAGGCGCAGCTCGCCTCCCTGCTCGCGAATCTTCTTGCTGAGCGAGACGAGCACGCCCAGCCCCGAGCTGTCGATGTAGCCCGTCTTTTCGAAGTCGATCAGGAACTTGCGCTCGCCGCCCTCGAGCGCGTCGAGAACCTTCTGCTTCATCTCCTGACGGTTGCCGACGATGAGCTGGCCGTCGACGTCCACGACGAGCACGTCGCGCTCGCGGTGCATGGTAAAACTCATGAGGCTGGTGTGTTCGGGTGCGAGCTGACGGCGGATCCGGCCTGCAGGGCCGTGATCGCGGCGACGTGAACAATGTCGTCGCGGGACGCGCCGCGGGAGAGGTCGCTACAGGGCCGCGCGAATCCCTGCAGGATGGGCCCGACGGCGGCCGCGCCGGCGAGCCGCTGCACGAGCTTGTACGCGATGTTGCCGGCGTCGAGCGACGGAAACACGAGCACGTTCGCGTCGCCGGCGACGCGACTTCCGGGCGCCTTGCGCTGCCCGACGTCGCGGACGAGCGCGGCGTCGGCTTGCAAGTCTCCGTCCACGGCGAGGCCGGGCGCCGCGTCGCGCAGGAGCGCGGCCGCGCGCCTCACCCGCTCCACGGACTCGGCGGCGCCGCCGCTCCCGTAGGTGGAGTACGAGAGGAATGCGACGCGCGGTGTGTCGCCGACGACGCGGGACCGATCGACCGCGGCGGCGCGTGCGATGTCGACGAGTTGCGCCACGTTCGGCTCAGGCACCACGGCGCAGTCCGTGAAGGTCAGCACCTCGTCCCCGGCGCCGCGAAAATCGCCGACGGCCATGTAGAACGCGCTCGAGACGGTGCCGCCGGCGCTCGCCGCGCCGATCGTCCATAACGCGGCACGCAGCACGTCGGCCGTCGTATTCACCGCACCGGCGACGCTCCCGTCGCACTCGCCGAGCGCGACGAGAGCATCGGCCGCATAGAGCGGGCGGCGGGCGAGCGCGCGCGCGGCATCCTCGGTCAGCCCCTTCGCGGCACGGCGCATGAGCAGATGGGCCGCAACGCGATCGACGATCGCCGGGTCACGCGCGTCGACGACTTCTGCGCCCGCCGCCGTCAGCTCGCGCAGTGCCGCCAAGCCCACGTCGGCGGCAGCGCCGTCGTCGCCGGTCACGAGTACGGGGTGGACCACGCGCTCTTTGAGCAGGCGACGGACGGCCGCGCACGTCCGCTCGTCGCCCGCCTCGGCGAACGCGATGCGACGAGGCGACTCCGCCGCGCGGCGTAGAACGTCGCGCAGAAACGCGGACCCGCCCGGGCGTTCGGTCGCGCCGCCGGGTTGCGTCACGTACCGCTCACGTGCGACTCACGCGCCGCTCACGCGCGCGCGGCCGCGTCCACGCGCGCGAACCGCGCACGGAGCGCGGTCGCGACGTTCGGCGTGACGAGCGCGTCGACCGACTCGCCGAGGCGCGAGACGTCGCGGACGAGGGTCGAACTCACCCAGGCGAGTTCGGGCGCCGGCGAGAGGAACACGGTGTCGATCTCGGGCGCGACGTGCCGGTTCATCCGCGCCATCTGCTGTTCGTACTCGAAGTCCGCGACGCTGCGGACGCCGCGCACGAGGAACGTCGCGCCCGCACTCCGCGCGAACGCCACGAGCAACCCGTCGAGTCGCGCGACGTCGGCCGCGACACCCGCGCCCGCGAGAGCGTCGCGGACCTGTTGCACGCGCTCGTCGAGCGTGAACAACGGCTGCTTTCCGGAGTTCACGGCGACGGCGACCGTCACGCGGTCGAACAGCGCCGCGGCACGCCGCACGAGGTCGACGTGCCCGCGCGTGATCGGGTCGAAGCTGCCGGCGAAGACGGCCGCGCGCGTCACGGATCCGCCGACCAGATCACCGGGTCGGCGCGGTAGAACGTCACCCGCGTCGTGCCGTACTTGCGCGAGTCTTCAGCCTCGGGCAACGCGACGCGCGCGTCGTGCTCGACGCCCAGTACGCGCGCAAACGGGACCGCGAGCCATCGCTCGGCCACGCGAATGGCGGCGTCGGTGCTGTAGGGGGGGTCGGCGAAGGCGAGGTCGTACGCATAGGCCGGCAGCGCCTCGACGAACCGCAACGCGTCGCCGCGCCGGACGCGCGCCGCGTCACCCGCGGCGACGCGCTCGAGGTTGGCGCCGAGCGCGCGCAGCGACGCCGCGTTTAACTCGACGAAATCGCAGGTCGCGGCACCACGCGAGAGCGCCTCGATCCCCAACGCGCCCGAGCCGGCGAACAGGTCGACCACTGCCGCCCCAGCCACCTCGGCCGCGACGATGCTGAGCCACGCCTCGCGCACCTTGTCCGACGTGGGGCGCACGCGCGCGTCGCGCGGCGCGTCGATCGGGCGCCCGCGCCAGCGACCGGCAACGATCCGCATGCGGTCCGCCCTACTCCGCGAGCGCGCCCGTGCGCGCGGACGGCGTGACGTCGGCGAGCCGTAGCTGCAGCCGGTCGGCGCCACGATAGTCGTCGCGCTCGAGCCGGAACGCGACGTCGACCGGCGTGTGCACGTCCAGCCCCTCGGCGCGGTCGAGCATCCCCCACCCGATCGCGCCGATCTCGCCGCCGTCGGGCGTGCGGAAGCTCAGCCGTACGCCGTCCGTGCCGACCGGACGCGGCGGCGTCGCGAGCCGCGCGCCGCGTACGGCGAGGACCGGCGCCGCGTTGCCGAGGCCGTGCGGCTCCAGGTGGCGGAGCGTGGCCTCGAGCGCGTCGGTGACGGCGCCTAACGGCAACTCGAGGTCGACGCGCAGCTCGGGGACGAGCTGGTCCTTCGTCAGCCGCTCGCGCGCGACCGCGGCGAACGCCTCGGCGAAGGCGGGCACCTTGGCCGCGTCGAGCGTCACGCCGGCGGCCGCCTTGTGGCCGCCGAAGCGGTGGAACAGGCCGCGTGCGTCGCACGCGGAGAGCGCGTCGTGCAGGTCGAACGCGGCGATCGAGCGGCCGCTGCCCTTCCCGACCCCGTTCTCGACGGCGACCAGCACGGCCGGTCGCCCGGTCTCCTCGACGACGCGCGAGGCGACGATCCCGATCACCCCCGGGTGCCAGCCGTCGCCCGCGAGCACCAGTCCGTAGGTGGCGTCGAGGTCGATCCGGTCGAGCTGCCGGCGTGCCGCGTCGAGCGTCGCGCGGTCCAGATCCTGACGCCGCCGGTTGAGCTCCTCGAGCTCGCGCGCGATCACGTTCGCCTCGTGCGCGTCGTCGGTGGTGAGCAGCTCCACGCCGCGGAGCGCCGACCCGAGCCGGCCGACGGCGTTGAGCCGCGGCGCGAGGATGAAGCCCACCCGCCCGGCCGTAAGCGGCTTCGCGTCGAGCCCCGCCGCGCGAACGAGCGCGCGCAGGCCGGCATTCGGCGAATCGGCCATGAGCTTGAGGCCGTAGCGCGCCAGCACGCGATTTTCGCCCCGCAGCGGTGCGACGTCCGCGATGGTCGCGAGCGCGACGAGGTCGAGCTGCCGCCAGACGATCGCGTCGCTCGCGCCTAACGTCTGGACGAGCGCGAGCGCGAGCTTGAACGCGACGCCCGCGGCGCACAGCCCGCGGTCCGCGTCGGGGTAGTCGGTGCCGGGCGCATTCGGGTTGAGCACCGCGTGACACGCCGGCACGTCGCGCCCGTGACCCGGGAGGTGGTGGTCGCTCACGATCACGTCGACCCCGGCCTCGCAGAGCGCCTCGACGGGACCGTGCGCGCTGGTTCCGCAGTCGCAGGTGAGCACCACTGCCGCGCCGGCCGCCTTGGCCGCGCGCACGCCCGCCCCGGTCAGGTCGTAGCCGTCCGTGAGGCGGTCGGGGATGAACGGGACCACGACGCCGCCGACGGCGCGCAGCACGCGCACCATGATCGCAGTCGAGCACATCCCGTCGACGTCGTAATCGCCGTGCACCAGCACCGTTTCGCCCCGCCGCACCGCCGTGGCGAGCCGCTCGGCGGCCCGCGCGACGCCGTTCAGCCGGTCGGGCGCGTGGAGCTGGTCGAGGCGCGGGCGCAAGTAGTGCTTGGCACCGTCCACCGCGCGATGTCCTCGCACGACGAGCAGCCGACACACGGTTTCGGGCAGCTGCAACCCGGCGGCGAGCGCGGCGACCGTCGCGGCGTCCGGCGCGGGAGCGATGGTCCAGCGAGGCCGAGGGCGCGGGCGAACGGCCGGACGAGCGGTGGCGTGTGCGGGCACGAGGCCCAATCTACGAAGCCGGGCGACCGCGGGTATACCGGCCGACGCGGACCATCGCGCGTCAGCGGCGCTCGTCGGCGCCCGGTTCGTTGGCGTACGACTCGCGCGACGCGGCCACCCGCCCGTACGTCGGCGAGAGCGCCGCGCGCTCCGCTTGCAGGGCCTGCATGCGCGTGATCAGCAGATCCTTCTCGCCGTCGAGCACCGGCGGCGTATTCACCGTGAGCCTGCGCAGGATCTCGGCCTTCTCGTTGTCGAGCGCGCGCACCTGCAGCTTCACCAGCCAGCTCGCCACGGTGAGTTCGGGCGACGGGTCGCGCTCGCTCAGCGTTTCGTCGATGAGGCGAACGGCCTGCTCGGGGAAGCCGCGCGCGGCGTCGTCGAGCGGCTGGTCGGGGTCGTGCAGGAGCCGAGCGAACAGCTCGCGGAACGCATCCTCGTGGAAGGCCTCGGGCTGCCACTTTTCCGCGACCGCCTCGACGAGCCGGCGATCCTGCACCATCGCCCGCACGAGTTCGCGTTCGGCGCGCCGCGTGATCGCGTCCAGTGGGACGCGTGGGACCGCGCGGACGCTCACCCACTCCTCGGCCCGACGCCCGCGCAGCGTGCGTCGCTCGAACGGGCGGAATCCGGGGCGATCCTCGCGGGCGGGTGCGGCCGTCACGTACTCGACGCCGTCCGCGCTCACCTCGCGGGCGCCGCGCGGCGCTCCCCGAGCGGGCTCGGCGACCGCGCCGCGCGGCGCGGCTGGTCCGCCCGTCGGCGCTTGCGATCCCGGGGGCGGTGCCGCCCCCGTCCCGCGCTGTGGGGGCGCGTCGACCTCTCGCTGCAGCACGTCGCGGTCGAGCTTCGCCACTTCGGCCAGCCGCGCGATGTAGAGGTCACGCGTGACCGGGTCGGCCGCGGCGCGCACGGTGGGCAAGAGCTTGTCGATCGCGCGACGCGTGCGGTGCAGGTCGGTGAAGTACGCGTGGCGCTGGAGCAGCAGGATCTGCCAGTCGAGCACGTCGAGCCCCTGCGCGAGGGCGGCCTCGATCGCCTCACGGCCGTGCGCGCGGACGTACGTGTCCGGGTCCTCGCCGCCGGAAAGCGATACGACACGCGGCGCGACGCCGAGCCGGAGCAGCGCGTGCCCAGCCTTCACGGTCGCCTTCTGCCCCGGGCCATCCCCGTCGTAGACGAGGAACACGTTGCGCGTGAGCTTGGCGACGATCGCGGCCTGATCTTCGGTGAGGGCGGTGCCCAGGCCGGCGACCGTCTCCTCGATTCCCGCGAGCGCGAGCCGCAACGCGTCGAAGTAGCCTTCGACCACGAGCGCGCGCTCGGCCTTGCGGATCGGGTGCTTGGCCCACGACAGGCCGTAGAGCTGCCGCCCCTTGTCGAACAGCGCGCCCTGCGGCGAGTTCAGGTACTTCGGTTGCTGGTCGGCGCGGAGCGCGCGGCCTCCGAACCCGACCGTCCGTCCCGCGGCGTCCTGGATCGGGATCATGAGGCGCCCGCGGTAGTACGGGTACGGCTCGTCGGGGCGCTCGTCGCGCCGCCCCAGCAGCCCCGCGTCGAGCAACCGCGCGGGGTCGTGGCCTAACGCGCCGAGCTTCTGCACCCACCGCGACCCGTCGCGCCACGCGTAGCCGAGTCCGAACCGGTCCGCGTCGTCGCGCGAGACGTCGCGCGAGGCGAGGTATTCGCGCGCGCCCTGCGCCTCGGCGTCCTCCCAGAGCGTCGTCCGGAAGAGCTCCGCGGCAGCAGCGTTCGCCTCCCAGAGCGGTTCGCGCGCGTCGCGCTCCTCGGTGGGGCGGTTCCGCGTCTCCTGCACCTCCACGCCGGCGCGGTCCGCGACGTACTTCACCGCTTCCACGAAATCGAGCCCGAGGTGGTCGCGCACGAAGCCGATCACGTCGCCCTTCGCGTGGCAGACGAAGCAGTAGTAGGCGTTCGTGCGCGGGGTGACGGCGAAGTTGGGACCCGTACCGTGGTGGAACGGGCACGGGCCTCGGAAGCTCGACCCGCTCCGCTTGAGCTTCACGTGCTCGCCGACGATGTCGACGATGTCGGCGGCCTCGCGCACGCGCTCGATGCTCTCGGGGGTGATCACGCGCGGTGGGCCCGGATCACTCGAGGTCCACCACGGTCACGCCGGAGCCTCCCTCGTTCCACAGCCCCATGCGGAACGAGCGCGCGCGCGTGTCCTTGCGGAGTAACTCCGTCACGCGCTCGCGCAGCGCGCCGGTTCCCTTGCCATGGATGATGCGGAGGTGGCGCAGATCGGCGTGCACCGCCGCGTCGATCGCCGGCAGGAGCGCGTCGTCGACCTCGTCCGCGCGGATGCCCCGCAGGTCCACCTCACTCTGGGCGCGCACCTCGGGGAGCGCGCCGAGCGATGGCACGACGATCTCGGGCTTCGGAATCTGCTGCGACGTCTTCGCGACGCCGTCCAGCGGAACGGTCAGCTTCAACGCGCCGACCGCCACGACCGCGTCCTTCCCCCGCAGTTCGAGGAGCTTGCCGAGCTTCCCGCCCAACGTCTGGACGATGACGGTGTCGCCCGCGGCGGGCGGGCTCGCCGCACTCGTCTGCGCGGCACCGTTCGGGCGGGCGCGCGGCGTGTCGCGGCGCGCGAGGTTCCGCTCCTCGCGCGCGAGCCGCTCGAGGTGCTCCTGCTGTCCGGCGGCGAGTTCCTCCGCACGGCGCCGCGCGGCGCGCGCGCGCTCGTCGAGCTCGGATGCCGGCACACCGCTCAACTCGGACGCGGCGGTCTTGAGGTCGCGAAGCAGACGGTCGACCTGTTTCCGGGCGTCGAGAAGGTGCCGGCGCGCCTCCAAGCGCGCCTCGCGCTCGGCCGTGCGCTCGCGGTCGCGCACGGCCTTCTCACGCTCGGCGAGTCGCTGCGCACGCGCCCGGCCGCTCTCGACGAGCTCGTCGGCGAGCTTCTCCCGATCTTCGAGCGCCTTCTCGCGCGTTTCGAGGTCGGCGAGCAGCGCGTCGACGTCGCGCTCGCCCTTCGGAATGCGCTCGACCGCGCGCGCGACGATCGCCTCCGGCATGTTGAGCCGGCGGGCGATCGAGAGGCCGTACGAGCGCCCCGGCACGCCCTTGAGCAGCCGGTACGTCGGCGCGAGCGCGACGGCGTCGAACTGGAGCGACGCGTTCACGACGCCACGCACTTCGGTCGCGAGCTCCTTCAGGGCGCCGAGGTGCGTGGTCGCGATCGTCGTCGTGCCGCGGCCCGTCAACTCCTCCAACACCGAGGCGCCTAACGCCGCTCCTTCCACCGGGTCGGTGCCGGAGCCGAGCTCGTCGATGAGCACGAGCGACGCGTGCGTCGCGGCGGCGACGATCTCGGTGAGGTTCTTGAGGTGCGCCGAGAACGTCGAGAGCGATGCCTGCAGACTCTGCTCGTCGCCGACGTCGGCAAAGAAGTCGTCGAAGACCGCGACGCGGCTCTCGTCGCCGACCGGCGCCGGGATCCCGCTCTGGACGAGCAGCGAGACGAGCGCGAGCGCCTTCAGCAGCACCGTCTTGCCGCCGGTGTTGGGCCCGGACACGAGCAGAGTGTGCTCGTTCGGGTCCATCGCGAGCTCGAACGGCACGACGGGGACCCCCTGCGCGAGCAGGAGCGGGTGGCGACCGTTCACGATCGCGAAGCCCTCGCCGGCCGGCACGATGTCGCACGGCGCGCACCCGAACTCGGTCGCGAAGCGCGCGCGCGCGTACAGCGTGTCGAGCGCGACCAGCACGTCGAGCGCGGCGAGCAGCGCCTCGCGCAGGGGCCGAAGCTCATCGGTCAGCTCGGCGAGGATACGCTGGACCTCCGCCGACTCGCGCGCTTCGAGCTCGCGGATGCGGTTTCCGAACTCGACCGCGGCCGGCGGTTCGACGAACAGCGTCGCGCCGGTGCTCGACGCGTCGTGCACGATCCCGCCGACCACGCCGCGCGCGGCGGCACGCACCGGAATGACGTAGCGCCCGTTGCGCACCGTGACCGACGCATCCGGCACCTGTTGGTGCGCTTCGAGTCGACCGATGGCGCGCTCGAGCAACGCGATCAGCTCGCCCTGCGCGCCGCGCAGCTCGCGCCGCAGCCCGCGAAGCACCGCGCTCGCGTCGTCCCGCACCGTGCCGTCCTCGGCGACGGCCCGCTCGACCTGCTGCTCCATGCGCGACGCACTCGGCAGGCGGTCGGCGAATGGCGCGAGCACGGCCGCGACGATGGCCGGACGCTTGGCGTCCGACAGCGCGTCGCGCGTGCGCCGCGACGAGCGCAGCAACGTCGCGCCCTGGACCAGCTCGGGCCCGCTCCACACGGTGCCCACGACGCGCAGGCGCGCGAGCGGCTCGGTCAGGTCGGGCGTTGGCTCTGGCGACCACCCGCCCTCACTCGCGACGAGCGCGCGCACCGCCGCCACGCGCCGGTGCTCCCCTTCCAGCCAGGGGATGTCCGACGACGGGGAGAGCGCCCGCAAGCGGGCGGCGCCGAGCGTGGACGTCGCACGGTCGGCGACGACGGCCAGGACGCGGGGATACTCAAGGACGGTGAGCGCGTGCGAATTCATCGCCGAATACTACCCCGCGCCGCGCGTACGGATCGCGCCGCGCCGCTAGCTCATTCCCGCGGCCAGCTCCTCGCGCGCGATGCGGTTGAGCACCGACCCTTCGACGCGTCCCTTGTACTGCGCCATCAGCTTCCCCATGATGGCGCCGAGGTTGCCCGCACCCCCGGCAACGGCGGCGCGCGCGACGCCGCGGATCTCGGCCTCGTCCACCGTCGGCGGAAGGTAGCGCTCGAGCAGGAGGATCTCGGACGCCTCCTTCGCTTCGAGGTCCTCGCGCCCGCCGGCGCGGTACATCTCGACCGACTCGCGGCGCCGCTTGATGCCGCGCCGCACGAGTTCGACGACTTCCTCGTCGGTGGGATCGCGGCGCAATTCGATGCGGCGGTTCTTCACCTCGGACAGCACGGTCCCGAGCACGAGCGTCAGCGGTTTGTCCTGCGCCTTGCGCGAGGCGTTGAGGTCGGCTTGCAGGCGATCAGCGAGTTCGGACATCGGCCGGCGGGAGGTGAAAAGGAATGGGACGACCGATCGTCGCCCGCAGAAGCGCGCCGTGCTAGCCCGGCGGCCAGTCGAGCGGGCGACCGGCCAACACGTGCATGTGGAGGTGACGCACCGTCTGACCGGCGTCGGGGCCGTCGTTCATCACGGTCCGAAATCCGCGGTCGCCGTAGCCCGCGTCGCGCGCGACCTGCGCGGCCAGCAGCGCGACCTGTCCCACGAGGAGCGGATCGGTCGCCTCGCCGAGCGACGCGACGTGTGCGCGCGGCACGACCAGCACGTGCAGGGGCGCCCGAGGCGACACGTCCCGGAACGCGACGCACGCGTCGTTCTGGGCGACGATGGTCGCGGGGATCTCACCGGCGACGATCCGGCAGAACAGACAGGTGTCAGCCACGGGCGACGTCGTGAGGGGTGAACGCGGTCGCGGCGGCCGCGCTCGGCCGCGCGCGCTCGACCAGCGCGCGGGCGAACGCGACGCCGAGCACGCCGGCAGTTTCGAATCGCAACACATTGCCCGGGAGCCGCATCCGGCGGAAGCCCGCCACCTCGCAGCACGCGATCTCGTCGGCTTCGAGGCCGCCCTCCGGCCCGACCGCGACGACGGCCCCGCGGTGACGATCGGACGCGGTCGAACACTCGGACTCGATCGCGACGAGGTCGACACCGTCGCCGTCGAGCAGCAGGCGCACGCCCAACGGCAGGTCGCGCACCACATCGTCGGCCTCGCGTGCGTCGTGCACTTCCGGCAACCACGCGCCCTCGCACTGCGCGAGCGCCTGGGTCATACGGGCGCGGAGCTTGGCGACGAACGCCTCCCCCTCGCCTCGCGGCGACACGCTGCGCGAGCGCTGCCAGCGCACGGCGCGCCAACTCGTCACCCCAATCTCGACGGCCTTTTCGGCGAGCCAGAGCATGCGGTCCCGATCGCCCGCGGGGACGAGTACGTGGACGGGGGCCGGTGCGGGCACGTGGTCGACGGCGGCGATGGTGACCTCGAGCGCGTGCTTCCCGAGCCGCGCGATCTGCCCCGTCGCGACCGCGCCGGCGCCGTCGCGCACCGTGACGGGATCGCCGTCGTCGAGGCGGCGGACGCGGGCGTGGTGCGCTGCATCCGCGTCGAGCACGACGTGACCGACGACGAGCGGGCCCCGCGCGACGAACGACGCGACCGTCGGGCGGGCGCCCGTGCCGGGCGGCGCCCTCACACCCGTCGCACGTGCACGCTCCACCACGCGTCTTCGCGATCCTCCGCCGCGACGCGCCAGCCGCGGACGTCGAGGATCTCGAGCATCGCCGTGCGCTCCTCCCAGAGGATCCCGCTCAGCACGACGTCACCGTCGGGGGCCAGCGCGTGCTCGATGACCGGCAACAGGTCGACGAGGACGCTCGAGATGATGTTCGCGAGCACGACGCGCACCGGTGCGATGAGTGGGAGCAGGACACCCGCATCGCCCTCGATGACGGTCACCACGTCCGCGGCCCCGTTGCGCGCGACGTTTTCCTCGGCGTTGCCGATCGCGTCCGGGTCGAACTCGACCGCCGCGACGCGCCGCGCGCCGAGCTTCGCGGCCGCGATGGCGAGCACCGCGCTACCCGCGCCGAGATCGGCGACCACGTCCCCGGACCGGATGACGCCTGGAAGGAGTCGGGTGACGCCGCGCGTGGTCGGGTGATCGCCCGTACCGAACGCCATCCCCGGATCGATCACCACCGTGCGCGCCGGATCGCGGCCGTCCGCCAACCACGGCGGCACGATCGCGAGTGCGCCGAGGTCGTGCGCGCCGATGAGGGCGCGCCAGCGCTCCGACCAGTCGACCGGTGCGGCCGGCGCGATCTCGACGTCCGCGGTCGAGTCGGCGGCGAGTACGGCTGCGCGCACCGCGTCGATGTCGACGCCGTCGGGGAACTGCGTCGCGAGGGTCGGCCCGTCCTCGTGTAATCCCATCGAGCCGGCCGCGAAGAGGGCGGCAGCGACGCGTTCCACCGCCTGGGCGCCACCGCGCGGGCGCACACGCACCGCCGTCCAACCTCCGGCTGCCGAACCGCTCGCGGTCGCGTCCGTCGTCGGCCCGGTCATGCGCCCAACGCTTCCTTCATCTTGCCCCAGAACCCTTTCGCGTGCGACTTCTGCGGGGGCGTGGCCGATGCGTCCTCGAGCGCGCGGATGAGTTCCTCCTCGCGCTCGGTGAGCTTGTCCGGCGTCCAGAGCTGCACGCGTACGTGCAGGTCACCGACGCCGGTCGCGTTCACGCGCGGAAGCCCACGGCCGCGCAGGTGGAAGACTTCCCCGCTCTGTGTTCCCGGCGGAACCCGCAGCGACAGGTCGCCCGTCACGCCCGGAACCGTGACGTCGGCACCGAGGACCAGCTGCGGATAGCTGACGAGGCGCTCGCAGTAGAGGTCCTCGCCGTCGCGGTCGAAGCGCGGGTCCTCCTCGACGTCGAACAGCATGATCAGGTCGCCGCGCGGGCCGCCCCGCGGGCCGACGTTGCCCTGCCCGCGGAGCGTCATGTACTGGCCGGTCGCGACACCGGCGGGCACGGACAGCTTCACCTGCTTTTCCGCACGCACCCGCCCCTCGCCCCGACACTTCTTGCACGGCGTCGCGATGACGGTGCCCTCGCCCGCGCAGGTCGGGCAGGGCGCGACGCTGACGAACTGGCCGAAGAACGAGCGCTGCGCGCGGCGCACCTCGCCCGTACCGCCGCACGTCGTGCAGGTCGTCGGCTTGGACCCCGGTTCGGCCCCGGTCGCCTCGCAGCGGTCGCATGCGTCGAGGAGTTTCGCCGTGAGCGTGCGGTCGACCCCGGTCGCGACCTCTGCGAGCGTGAGCGGCACGTCGATCTTGACGTCCGAGCCCGTGCGCGGCCCGTTCGCCCCTCCGCGCCCGGCAGGCCCGAACAGATCGCCGATGCCGCTGAAGCCGGCCTCGCGCATGAAGATGTTGAGCGCCTCGGAGAGGTCGACGTGGTGGTACGCGCCGCCGCCGCCCGCGCTCCGCAGTCCCGCCTCACCGTAGCGGTCGAACGCGGCGCGCTTCTGCGGGTCGCGCAGCACGTCGTACGCCTCGGTGATCTCCTTGAACTTCTCCGTGGCCTCGGCCGACCCGCCGTTGCGGTCCGGGTGCCACTGCATCGCGAGTTTGCGATAGGCCTTCTTGAGGTCGTCGTCCGACGTGTCGCGCGCGACGCCGAGAGTTTCGTAGTAATCAGCCATGATCCGTTTCGTGCCGAACGCAGCGGGGAACCGAGAATGCGGGCGGACGGGCGCGATCCGCTCGGGACCGGCCCACCGCCAAGGAGAGGAGGTCCCTCGCTACGCTCGGGACGGCAGGGTTGGCGCGTGCATCACGCGCGGAACCGTCAGTGCAGGAGATCGGACACGAGGCGGGACGTGTGGCTGACGAGCGCGATCACCTTTTCGTAGGGCATGCGGGTGGGGCCGATCACGCCGATCACGCCGGTCAACCCGGCCGCGCGGTACTCCGCGGTCACGACGGTGAAGGGCGCGAGACGCGGGTCGTCGTGTTCGCTTCCGATCGTGATCGAGAGCCCGGTCGTGTGTCCGGCGCGGCGTGTGAGCAGCCGGGCCAGGTCCTCGCGCGTCTCGGTGAGTTCGAGCAGACGCCGCATTTCGGGGCCGCTCGCGAATTCGGGCTTGTCGGCCAGCAGCGAGGGCTGCCCCATGACGAGGGCCGCGTCGGGCTCGATGAGCGGCGCGGCGCCCGCGACGAAGATGTTCAGCAGATCGGCGGCGTCGGCCGTCGGTGGCGCGTCCCGCAGGCGCTCGGCCAACGTTCCGCGCAACTCGGCGAGCGTCCGGCCGGCGAGCCGATCGTTGAGGACGCGCGCGACCTCGCGCACTGCGTCGTCTGCAATCTCGCCGGGCACCTCGACGAACACCGTACGCACGGCACCGCGGTCGAGCGTGAACACCACGAGGAGGCGGTCGCTCGCCAGTCGGACGAGATCGATCTGGCGGAGCGCGGCAGCGTCGAGTTGCGGGCCGACCGCTACGCCGAGTTCCTGAGTGAGGACCCCCAAGGACTGCGCGGCGCGCCGGAGGATCGCCTCGATCGTGTCGACGCGCCCTGCGCCGGGCGCAGTCGCGAGGTGCTCGTTCAGCCGGTCCTCGTCGGCCGCGGCGAGCGCGGGGACGTGAATGAGGGCGTCCACGTACACCCGATAAGCCTTGTGCGTGGGCACTCGCCCGGCGGACGTGTGTGGGTGGAAGAGGAACCCCTTTTCTTCCAGGTCACTCATCGTGTTCCGGATGGTCGCCGGCGACACGTTCAGCCCGAACTTTCGCGCGATCGTTCGCGACCCGGCGGGCTCCGCGGTCGCTACATAGCTCTGAATCACCGCCGCGAGCACGCGGCGCTCGCGGTCGGAGAGTTCTGAATGCATGGTAACTCCAATCCTACGAACGACTTCGGACCGCTGTCAAGTCGGCGGCGAGGGCATCGAGGCGCAGCCAGCCCGACGGCGTGAGATGCACGCGCGCGTCATCGACCGACGCCCAACCCGCCTCGACCCACCGCCCGACGCGCGCCCGCTCGTCGTCGCGGAGCGCGAGACCGTCGACGGTGCGCAAGCCCAGGTATACACCTTCGGTCGTACGGGCGGCGTCATCGAGCGGATCGCAGCCTGCGACGGGATCATTTCCGGAGTCGACGCGCGGCAGCCAGCGCGCGTAGGCGGACTCGTTCCAACGTCGGACCGCGCCGTCGAAGCCGTGTGCTGACGGCCCGAGTCCGAGGTACGGCACACCCGACCAGTACGCGGAATTGTGCCGCGCGCGGTGCCCGGGCAGCGCGAAATTCGACACCTCGTAGTGGTCGAACCCCGCCGCCGCGAGCGCATCGTGCGCCGAGAGAAACTCGGATTCGTAGCGCGACTCGTCCGCTTCGGCGACCGTGTGGCGATCGGCCCACCTCCCGAGCGGGGTCCCAGGCTCGACCGTGAGTCCGTAGATCGAGACGTGCGACGGCTCGAGCGCGACGATGCTCGCGAGGTCCGCGTCGAGATCACGTGGCACTTCGCTCGGCAGCGCGAAGATGAGGTCGAGCGAGAGGTCCGCGATGCCGCCATCGCGAGCGACCGCGACCGCGCGCGCCGCCGCGTCATGCGCGTGAGTACGCCGCATCCAGGCGAGCGCGTCCGGGTCGAACGTCTGAGCGCCGATCGAAAGCCGCGTGATTCCGGCATCGCGCCACGCGTGCACGTTCGCCTCGGTCACGTCTTCCGGATTCGCCTCCGCGGTAACCTCCGCGCGGTCATCCCACGCGAACCACGTGCGTAGTTCGGTCACGAGCGAGGCGAGACCGGGGCCGCCGAGGCGCGAGGGCGTTCCCCCGCCGAAGTACAGCGTGGTGATAGGCGTCCGGTCGGTAGCCGCCGGGGGCGGCCCGAACCGGGCACGCAGTTCTCGCCGAACGCCGCCCACGTACTCGGTGACGGGCACGCGCGCGCGAACCGCGATCGAGAAATCGCAATACACGCATCGACGCGCGCAGAATGGGACGTGAACGTAGACGTGGCGGAACGGCGTGGGCACGCCGTTCATACCCGCTCCGAGCGGGTGCGTTCGGGCGAGGCATGCGCGAGCGCGCTGCTCACACGCGCCGGATGGCGCCGGTCAGTTCGGTCGCGACGACGCCGCGGATCTCGAGCCCGGCGAGCGCGGTGGCGCACTGGCGCGCCGACAGTGCGGTCCGGGCCGCGAGCGCGTCGGCATCCGGCGCCGGCTCGGTGAGCGCGTCCCACACGACGAGTTCGTCGCCCGCGAGGTCGGGCCGGCGCGGCCGTGGCTCGGGCCGCGGCTCGACCGGCCGCCGCCGATTCGGCGGCGGACCGGGTGTCGTACGCGTGATCGGAGCCGCGAGGAGCGGAGCGAGGTCGTCGACGGTTGCGAGCAGGTGTGCGCCGTCCCGGAGTAAGGAGTTCGCGCCGAGCGACGCCGGCGCGTCGATCGGGCCCGGAACGGCGGCGACGGTACGGCCGAGTTCGAGCGCGATGTCGGCGGTGATGAGCGCGCCGCTGCGTTCCCCCGCTTCGACGACGACGGTGCAGTGGCTGATGGCCGCGATGATCCGGTTCCGGCGTGGGAAGGCGCCGGGCACGGGTGCGGTCCCCGGCGGTTGCTCGCTCACGACGGCGCCGCCGGCGACGATGCGCTCGTAGAGTCGGCGGTGTTGCGCGGGGTACGGCACGTCGACTCCGGTGCCCAGGACCGCGATCGTGGGGAGATCCGCGCCGAGGGCGGCGTCGTGTACGACGCCGTCGATGCCGCGGGCCATGCCGCTGACGACGCACGCGTTGGTGTCACGGAGCGCGCCGACGAGCCGGCGTGCAGTCACTGCCCCGGCCGACGTGTTGTGACGCGTGCCCACGAGTGCGACGCGCGGTGCGTGCGCGAGCGCGCTGCGATCGCCGCGGATCCAGAGGAGGGGTGGGGCATCCGGCAGGTCGAGCAGCGCGCGCGGGTAGCGCGCGTCGCCGGGGATCGCGACCGCGGTGTCCGCGTCGGTCGACCTGAGGTACGCGGCTGCGTCGCGCAACGCGCGTGCCCACGTCGGTGCCGTGACGCCGTGCGCGAGCGCCGCGCGCGCGCCGTCGCCGTCGTGGCGGGTCAGGAGCGCACGCCAGCGGACTGGGCCGACGCCTGGAACGAGCGCGAGGGCCGCCGCCGCCTCGCGGTCGACGAGCGGGCGATCGAACAGGGCGTGAACGTCGGTCGGGAACGGGTCGCGGCGGACCGTCGCGTCGTGGCCGCGTTGCGCGGTCGGCACGCCGATCAGGGGAGTGCGGCGTCTGCCCTGGTCGTAGCGAGCGCGGTCTCCATGCGCAGCAGCTGCGACCACCAGCCGGCGAGCAGGGCGTCGATTCCCGTGCGTCCGGCCGCCGAGACGGCGAAGCTCCCGAAGCTCGCCGGCGCCTCGATCGGCGGCGTGTAGTCCTCACCGAGCAGGTCGAGCTTGGTGAAGACCACGCAGTGCGGTTTGGCGGCGAGGTCGGGGGAGTACTCTTCCACCTCGCGGCGGAGTTGGTCGTATTCCGCCTGCCAGTCCATCGCGTCGATCGGGATCAGGAACGCGAGGACGCGGGTGCGTTCGATGTGGCGAAGGAACTGGAGGCCGAGTCCGCGGCCTTCGTGCGCGCCTTCGATGATGCCGGGGATGTCGGCGACGACGAAGGTCCGGTGGTCGGAGAGTTGAACGACGCCGAGGTTGGGCGAGAGCGTCGTGAACGGGTAGTCGGCGATCTTCGGGCGGGCGGCGGAGATGACGGACAGGAGCGTCGACTTGCCCGCGTTGGGCTGGCCGACCAGTCCGACGTCGGCGATGAGTTTGAGTTCCAGCTCTAGGTTGCGCTGTTCGCCTTCGTCGCCCGGCTCCCACTCACGGGGTGCTTGGTGCGTCGGGGAGGTGAACTTGGCGTTCCCGCGTCCGCCGCGTCCGCCGCGGGCGATCGTGAGTTCCTGGCCGTCGTCGAGAATCTCGCCGAGGAACTCGCCTGTGGCTTCGTCGCGGATGACCGTGCCAGGCGGGACCGGGAGGATGACGTCCGCGCCTGACGCGCCGGTGCGGTTCGAGCCGCTACCGTGTTCGCCGCGTTCGGCGCGCCAGTGGTCGCGGTAGGTGTAGTCGAGCAGGGTGGCGAGGTTGCGGTCGCCGCGGATGACGACGTCGCCGCCGCGCCCCCCGTCGCCGCCGTCGGGGCCGCCCATGGGGACGAATTTCTCGCGGCGGAAGGAGCTGGCGCCGGAGCCGCCGGTGCCGGCTTCCACGCGAACGACCACGCGATCGATGAACATGAGCTGAGCTGCGTTGGGGGCGGGGGCGCCGTGCGGCGCCGCCGGTACGTAGATGGTCGCGACGTCAGGCCGTCGCGGAGGCGGACTCACGGACGCGCGCCCACAGGCGCGCGGCGCGGTCGCCGCGGTCGGGCGTGAGGTCGGCGACGGCGGCGAGCGTGTCGTCCACGGCCGCCGTCGGGAGACCGACGTGGATGGCGCCGTGCAGGTGCGAATGCAGCTGACGTTCCTGGCCCGCGGCCGCGCACACGGCGATCACGCACAGTTCGCGGCGTCCGAGGTCGAGGCCCGGGCGTCCGAGCACCTGTCCGTACCCGGTGTCGACCATCCACCGGTCGAGCGCCGGGTGGAGGGCCGCGACGTTCCGGCGGAGCTTGTCGTAGAAGCGGCCATAGACGCGGGCGCAGGTCGCCTCGCCGCGCGCGAGGTGGTCGGCGACGTCAGCGTCCGGGTCGTCGGCTGGAGCGGCGCGGCCAGAGAGGCGCCGCCATTCGCGCATCGCGTTGAGGGCACGCGGGAAGCCCGCGAACATGTATGACTGCAGGAGGACCTCCTCGACCCAGCGCGGGGGGACGTCGCGTGCGGAGGCGGACGCGAGCACCGCACGCACTGCCTGTTCGTCGCCGACGGCGACCACCGCGGCCACTCGGACGAGCAGGCGTTCGACATCGGAGAGCGTACCGGCGTCGCTCGCGGTCGGGTGTATCGAATTCACGCCGAGTGGGGCGAAGTGGTGCGGACGCGCGGGGTCACGCCGCGGGGCGGACGTCGCCGACGGCCGCGCCGCGGGTGTTGCGGACCGGGCGGACGAGCCAATCCTGCAGCGGCGGCGGGACGGGGTCGTCGAGTACGCCGAGGTGTTGGAGCAGCCGGACGACGGCGGGAAATTGGGCGCGGGTCGCGCCGTCGGCGACCTTGATCGCGACGCCAATCCCGGCGTCGATCACGGCGAGCGAGTGAACGCCTTCGGCGCCGATCTTGGCGACCACGCGCCCGTCCGTCGCCTCGGAGATCACCGTGTCAAACCGGTCGGTGCCTCCGACGAGGAACGGGCGCGTCCGCATGGCATGGAGCACGCGGGCCGGCTCGTCCTCGCCAGCGTGCGCCGCTGCCGCCAGCCGGGCGTAGGCCGTGGCCATCGCGACCAGTGGGAGCGCGTAGACCACCACGCCGCACCCGTCCACGGCCGTCCCGATCTCGGGTTCGCGAAGCCCCGACCAGCGGGCGACTTCGGCGGTGCAGGCGCGTTGCACCGGATGATCCTCGCGCTCGTATCCCGCCGCCGGCCAATCCTTGGCCGCGGCGCGTGCGAGCATCGCCGCGTGCTTGCCCGAGCAGTTGTTGTGCAGCCGCGTGGGGCGCAGCCCGCTCTCGCGCAGGAGCCGGGCGCCGCGCGCGGAGAGTGGCTCCTGCGGACCGCAGGCGAGGTCGCCCTCTTCGAGCCCGAGCGAGCGGAGCATGCTCGCCGCGAGCGCTACGTGCTCCGGCTCGCCGCCATGCGACGCGCACGCGAGCGCGAGTTCGTCGTCACCCCAGCGCGCGCGGTCGAACCCGCCGTCGCGCAGCAGCGGCAGCACCTGGAAGGGTTTGGCGCAGGAGCGCCAGAAGCTGACCGCGTCGGGATCGCCGGCGCGCGCGACGAGTTCGTCGCCGCCGCGGCCCACGCGGACCACGGCCGCGTGCACGACGTGGCGCGACTCGACCAGCGCGCCCCGGGTCGCGACCACGTCGAGAGAGAGCGTCCGCATACGCGCAAGCTACACCGCCGGAGGGCTCGGACGGCACGAGCGCGTGGCGGACGACCGCGTTGGAGGTCAGAAGACCTTGATGAGCCCCTTCGTGTACTTCTGCGGGTTGCGCCGGACGTCGACCAGAATCGCGTTGAGTTCGGTGAGCGTCTTGTTCAACTGGTCGTACGACTGCTGGTCCGTGAGCACGCGGGCGGCGAGGCCGTTGCCGCGCGTCAGCAGGTGCACGAGCGAGTCGGCGCCGCCGGCGACTCCCACGAGGCGTACGTAGAGCGAGTCGTCGCGGAGCAGCTTGCCCACGGTGCCCTGCGAGCTCGCGACTTCGCGGGTGAGCGAGTCGACCGACGACGTGACGCGGACCAGGTTGCGGTAGAGTTGCGGGTCGTCGAGCAGGCGGCCGACGGTCCCGTTCGGGTTCTGCATGCGGGCGATGAGCCGGTTGGTCCGGTCGAGCGTGCCCGTGAGCTGGTCGTACAGGGCACGGTTGGTGACGAGTTGGCCCACCGTCCCCTCGCCGCGCGCGATGCCGCCGGTGACGTTGCGCAGGTCGTGCGTGAGGCCGACCACGTCGCTCACGGCGCCCGACGCCTGCTGAACGATCTCGTCGTAGTCGAGTGACGGCGCGATCGGGATCGTGTCGTTGGGCCGCAGCGGCGCGAAGCGCGGCGTGCCGGGGCTGATGTCGAACACCTTGTCGCCGAGCAGCCCCTGCGTGCGAAGGCGCGCGCGCGAGTCGCCGCGGATCTGGGTCCGGACGTCCTCGTCGATATTGACGGTCAGCCTCAGATTGCGCGTCGTGTCGGCGTCCGGGGGGAGGAAGCTGATGTCCTCGACCGTTCCGACGAGCTGCCCCGCGACGCTGACGGTGCCGCCGACGCGCAGCCCGCTCGCGTTCGGGACGAACGCGATCAGATGGTAGCGCTTGCTGAACAGGTGCGCGGCCTGGCCCAGTCGGTAGCCGCCGAAGAGCAGGATGGCGAGTGCGGCGACGACGACGGCGCCGACCCGGAGCTGTTCGACGGTGACGAAATTGCTGCGGCGCATGGGCGGGGCGGTGGCAGGGCGCTGGAGGGCCGCGGGCTATAACCCGCCGAGGAAGTCCTGGATGTAGCGGTCGTCGCTCGCGGCCATCTCCTCGGGCGTGCCGAAGAACCGGATCCGCTTGTCCGCCAAGAGCGCGACGTAGCTCGCCATGCGGAACACCGAGCGGATGTCGTGCGACACGACGACGCTCGTCACGCCGAGCTCGCGCTGCAGCTTGAGGATGAGGCGCGTGATCGTCCCCGTCGTCAGCGGATCGAGCCCCGAGGTCGGCTCGTCGTAGAGCATCACGTGCGGGTCGTTCGCCATCGCGCGGGCGATGCCCACGCGCTTGCGCATTCCGCCAGAAAGGGAGGACGGGAGCAGCGGCATCACGACCTCCGGGTCGAGGTCGACGAAGGCGAGCTTCTCGCGAACGCGCCGCTCGATCTCGTCCTCGTCGTAGTCCGTGTGCTCGCGGAGCGGGTACGCAACGTTTTCGTACACCGTCATCGAGTCGAACAGCGCGGCGCCCTGGAACACCATGCCCATCCGCTGGCGGATGTCCAACGCTTCTTCGAACGACAGCCCGCCGATCTCGCGCCCGTTGATGTAGACGCAGCCGCGGTCGGGGACGAGGAGCCGGAGGATGAGCTTGAGCGTCGTCGACTTGCCCGTGCCGGACTCGCCGACTACGACGATCGTCTCGCCCTTCATCGCGAGGAACGATACGTCCTCGAGGATCGTCCGCCCGTCGAACCCGAGGTGCACGTGCTCGAGTTCGATCACCGCGCCCTCCGCGGGTCCCGGGTCGGCGGCGTCGGGGCGTTCGCCGCCGGGTTCCACGTCGTCGGCAAGCGCGCGGCGGATCGCGGCGCGCACGCGGCGCTCGTCCGGCTCTGGCCGCGTCGCGTCGGGCGCGGCCGCCCGGCGATCGTCCGTCTCGCTCATCGCGGACGCTCCCCGTGCCGCGCAGTCATACCGCAAACACCGCGAGCAGGACCTGCGTCAGGAAGTAGTCGACCACGAGGATCGAGATGCTCGCCGCAACGACGGTCCGCGTCGTCGCGACGCCGACGCCCTCGGTCCCGCCGGACGTGCCGAGCCCGTAGTAGCACGCGGTGACGGCGATGATCGCGCCGAACACGATCGGCTTCACGAGCCCCTGGATGAAATCGTTCGGGATGACGCCGAACGAAAATCCACCCTGCGCGATCTGCTGCCACACGGTCTGCCAGTAGAACGACGTCGGCAGCCCGACGTAGATCTTCGCGATCAGGTTGCCGCCCAGAATGCCGACCAGGTCGTTGATCACGGTCAGCAACGGAAGCATCACGACCGCCGCGAGTACGCGCGGGGTCACCAGCTTCTTGATCGGATCGGTGCCGAGCGTGTTGAGCGCGTCGATCTGCTCGGTCACCTTCATCGAGCCGATCTGTGCGGCGACGCCGGACCCGACGCGCCCGGCGACCATCAGCCCGGCGAGCACGGGCCCGAGTTCGCGGATCATCGACGCCGACACGAGCGAGCCGATGTACTGCGTGGCGCCGAACGTCTTCAGCTGCACCGACGACTGCAGCGCGAGGACCATCCCGGTGAAGAACCCGGTGAGCAACACGATCCCGAGCGACTGGACGCCCATCGCGTCCATCTGCTGGAACAGGTCGGCCGTGTAGAACGGGCGCGCGAAGACGAAGCGCGCGGACTTCCACGCGAGCTGAGAATAATTCTGCGCGCCCTGGGCGGTGTCCAGAGCGAACGCGCTGAGGCGCGTGGTGAGTGCGGGCACGGTGGCGTCGGGGCGGGGCGCGGGTCGGACGCGCCCCCACGTGCGTCCCGCTGGTGGGCAATCGTCGTGCCGGGCGCGACCGCGCGTTGCCCCGCGCACCCCGCCGGGTTACCGTATCGCGCGTGACCACCGTCCCCGTCACCGCCACGACCGAGCCCGCGCCGCAGACGGCAGGAGCGTCATCGCCGCCGGCGCACGCGCCGGCGGTCCCCGCCACCGGCACCGAATTCGCGCCCCCGGCACACAGCCCGGCGCACGACGTGGCACTCGCCGCCCTGCCCCGCGCGCGCCTGCTCGAACTGCTCGCCCACGCGCCCGCGCAGCGCGTCGTGGTGGTCGGCGACGCGATGCTCGACGTCTACTATCGCGGCGACGTCGAACGCATCTCGCCCGAGGCGCCGGTCCCCGTGGTACGCGTCCGGGAACGGCGCGACGCGCTCGGCGGGGCGGCCAACGTCGCCCAGAACGTTGCCGCGCTCGGCGCGGGGTGCGCGCTCGTCGCCACCGTCGGCGCAGACCTCGCCGGCGGCCGGCTCCGCGAGATGCTCGTCGCGATCGGCGCGGACCCGACCGCCCTCGTCACGCTCGACCGCCCGACGACCACGAAGACGCGGGTCCTCGCGCGCGCGCAGCAGGTCGTCCGGTTCGACGAGGAAGACGACGCCGATCTCGCGGCCAACGACGAGGCGCGCGTCCTCGGCGCCGTATCCGCGGCGCTCGAGGGCGCGACCGCGCTCGTGCTCGAGGACTACAACAAGGGCGTGCTCGTGCCGGCGGTCATCACGCACGCGATCGCCGTCGCCCGCGGTCGCGGCATCCCGATCGTCGTCGACCCGAAGTACCGCAACTTCTTTCAGTACCGCGGCGCGACCGTCTTCAAGCCGAATCGGCGCGAACTCGAAGCCGCGCTCGGCGCCGCCGTCGACCTCGACGACCCGCAGGCCCTCCCCGCGACCCTCGCCCGGCTCGGCGTCGACCAGCTCCTCCTCACCCTGGGCGAGCGCGGGATGGCGCTGCTCACCGGCGACGCCGTCCCATTTCGGATCCCGACCGCGGCGCGCGACGTGTACGACGTGGTCGGCGCGGGCGACACCGTGACGGCGTACCTCGCGGTGATGCTCGGCGCAGGCGCGACCCCGCGCGAGGCGGCGGTGATCGCCAACTTCGCGGCGGGCGTCGAAGTCGGAAAGCTCGGCGCGCAATCGGTCGCGCCCGACGAGGTCGTGAGCGCGTACGACATGCTGCTCGAGGAACACCCGCCGGCGGAGCGCGCCGGCGGAGCCTAACGCGGCGAGCCGGCGGTCGCGGCCCCGGCCCCGCTCGCCCGCTCCGCGACCTCGGCCATGACGAGCGCGAGCTGCTCGTCCCACGTGGGAAGCTGAACGCCGAATACCTCGCGCGCGCGGTCACACGCGAGCACCGAATACGCGGGGCGCGCGACCGGGCTGCCGTATTCCGCAGACGTGACCGGCTCCAACTCCCGACAGCTCTGGGCGTCGCGCGCCGGATCCGCCGCGAGGATGGCGCGGGCGAATTCGTGCCACGTCGTCTCCCCGGCCGCGGTCACGTGGTACACGCCCGCGCGGTCGCCGTCGAGCACGAACCGCCCGTCGGGCTGCGCGAGCCGCGCGAGCATGCACGCCGTTGCCTCCGCGATCGCCCGGCTCCACGTCGGCGCGCCGCGCTGGTCCGCGACCACGCGCAGCGCAGGGCGCGTGTGCGCGAGGCGCAGCATCGTGCGCAGGAAATTGCGCCCACGTGCGCCATAGACCCAACTCGTGCGGATGATGAGATGGGGCCCGTCCGCGGCGGCGATCGCAGTCTCTCCGTCGACCTTCGTCCGGCCGTAGACGCCCAGGGGCGCGGTCGGCGAGTTCTCGCGATACGGCGTGACAGCCGTTCCGTCGAAGACGTAGTCGGTCGAGTAGTGCACGAGCGGCACGCCGAGAGCCGCCGTCGCGGCGGCCAGCGCGCCCGGCGCCTCCGCATTGATGCGCCGGGCGAGCGCGGGCTCTCGCTCGGCGCCGTCCACGTCGGTGTACGCGGCCGCGTTGACCACGGCGCGCGGCGCGATCTGCCGGATGCACGCCGAGACCGCATCGAGGTCGGTTAGGTCGAGTCGGGCGCGGTCGAGCGCCATGACGGGTCCGAGCGGGGCGAACGCGCGCACCAACTCCCACCCGACCTGACCGCCGGCTCCGACCACGACGATCGGCGGACGTGAGGACGCCACAGGCGACTGCTCCCCGATGCTCACGTCGCCCGCGGAACGCGCGATCAACGCCAGCGCGGGAGCTCGTCCGGCGCGAACTCGCGCAGCGGCCGCCCGGCCGCGTCACGAGGCGAGACGGTGAATTCGAGGTCGGCCGGCCAGTCGATGCGCAGCTCGGGGTCGTTCCACATCACCACGCGCTCATGCGCCGGTGAGTAGTACGCCGTGCACTTGTACGCGAAGAGCGCGACCTCGGAGAGCACGACGAAACCGTGAGCGAACCCGGGCGGGACATACAGCTGACGTCCGTTCTGCTCGGACAACTCGAAGCATTCCGAGCGGCCGAACGTCGGTGATCCCAGGCGCACGTCGACGACGACGTCGCACACCGCACCCATGAGGGCGCTGACGAGCTTGCCCTGGCCCTCCGGCTCCTGGAAGTGGAGCCCGCGCAACACGCCGCGCTGCGAGTACGACACGTTGTCCTGCACGAACGCTTCGCGGATTCCCGCGGCCGTGTACCGGTCGGCACGCCACACCTCGCGGAAAAACCCGCGCGGATCGCGGTAGACCGGGGGAGAGAATAGAACCACTCCGGGGAGGTCCGTCGCGCTCGCGAATCCGCGGGCGCCGTCCGGGTGCGGCGCCACGACGACCGACTCGGGCGAGCGCGTGCTCATCGCAGGGCAGCGCCTCTGCCGCCGATTTCCCGCCGGTCGACCCGCGATCGGGTACGCAGCGCGGCCCTCGCCTCTGCGATCGCCGCCCTCGGGCACCGCTCACCGTGCTGATCCCTGTATCCCATCCCTGACGCAACCTCCCTGTCGCGCGGCCGGTTTCACCGATGCCGCCGCTCGTTCACGTCTATTGGCCGTGCTGTTGCGCCCAGTACGGCGCAACGCCCGGTCCCCACGCTCCGTGTAACCCCGGATTCTAATCGGCCCCTTACCGCCGATCCGCGTTGACGGACGGTCGGCGTTATCTTCCTCCGCGTTCGGTGGGGGCTCGTGGCCGCCGCCGTCGCCGGGTCCTTAGCTCAGCGGTTAGAGCAGGCGACTCATAATCGCTCGGTCGTGGGTTCAAATCCCACAGGGCCCATCAGCCGTCGGACTTCCGCGCCGGATCGGTGTTGGTTAGGATCCACGAGCCGCCACACGGCGGCGCGAGGACGCGTAGCTCAGCTGGTTAGAGCGCTGCTTTCACACAGCAGAGGTCCGGGGTTCGAGTCCCTGCGCGTCCACTCTGATTATCCGACGGGGTCACGGCGCAGGCGCGCCGTGACCCCGTCGCGCAGTCCGCCCCTCCGTCCGCGCTTAGAAGCGGTAGCCGGCGTCGAGGCGCAGGTTGAAGGCGTCCGACCCGAAGTTTCGGTTGAGCTCGGGCGCGACGGCGGCACCGTAGAACAGGTCGTGTCGCTTCCCAAACCGCAGCCGCTCGGCGCGGAGCCAGAGGAGCACGTCGTACGACGAGACGGGCGCGGCCTCCACCAGCGACGACTGCACCACGCGTCTGGCGGCCTCAAAGGTCCAGCGGCCGTCGCGCGCGTAGCGATCGTAGCCGAGAGTCACGCTCGAACCGCCCTGCCCGCCTTCGGAGCCGAGGACCTGCCCGAGTTCGGTGTGGCCCTGACGCAGTTGCGTGTGCTGGTAGGGACGGACCTGATCACGTACGCGGTCGAGGTGCGTGATGGCGTCGTTCAGCCACTCGACGCGGAGCGCGCCGAGCCCGCCGTCGGCGCGCGTCCAGACGCGTCGCGCGCCCACCGTGAACCCCACGTCGTGGTCCGGCTCGACCGCGAGGTCGCGCGAATTCGCGACCGCGTCGTTCCGCATGTATTCGCCCCACACCTCGAAGCGCGCCGGCGCGAACACCCACCGCCCGAAGACGCTCGCGAGTTGGTTTTGCGAGTTGGTCTGATCGCTCGCGTGAACACCGGACGCGATCCCCGCGGTGATGCGTGAGAGCGCGTGCGACGTTCCCGACCAAGGCGTGTGGATGAAGCGAGTCGCGCCGAGCTCGAGACCGGCAGCACCCGCAGGCGAGAACACGACCACGCCGCCGGTCGCCGTTCGGTCCGCCGAATCGGCCGGCATCGGCGAATACGCGGACTGCGACAACTTCCCCGCGATCAGTTGCGCGTGAATGGTCCCGAACCCGAGGTTCACGGGGTGGCTGGTGCCGATGAACGCGTGCGGGAACCCCGCCGCGTTGCTGCCGAGGATCTGCGGATCGGTGATCGTCGGCCCCCACCACGCGTTTGCCGTCGAGATTCCCGCCGTCAGGACGAAGACGTCGAGACGCACGTCGCTCTGCCCGGGATCGAGCCGCGCATAGGCGGTGCTTCCGAAGCGCTGCGGGTTGTCGATGTAGAACGGCTCGAGCGCGTCGCCGAAGCGACGCGGCCCCGTCTGCCCGTTGGGCGCGATCGACGCGCTGAGGTTCGACGCCCAGAACGCCGTGGGCTCGATGCGCGCGCTGAACGTGATCCCGCGCACGGCGCGCCATTCGAGGACGTATCCGCCGCGTGCGTACACGGTCGGGCCTCGACCCGTCCAGATCGCACCGTCGTTCATGCTCAACGGAAACCCCGTGTTCACCGCCAGACCGGCGTCGAATCCGACGGAGCGGACCCGGAATGCACCGCTCGGCACGGAGTCGGCGGCGAACCGGCGCGACCACGGGTGCTTCGTGCCCGCCGGCAGCAGGTCGCGCACCTCGCCTGGGCCGAACGGACGCAACGACCAGGGGCGGGACTTCGCGAGGCCAGCCACCTGCAGCACGCGCAGGTAGTTTTCTTCTTCGCTCGCCACCGCGGCGTCGGACCAGTCTGCTGGTCGGCCGCCCATGACCACGGTCGTACCCTGCGCAACGCCGCGCTGCACGTCGAGCGCGGTCACGGTCAGCGCGCCACCGGCGCACGCCGCGATCCGCGCGCACCGGCGAACGCCCAGCAAGAAGTTCATCCCTGTCCCGATATCGTGAACGGACCGTTCTGCTCGCGGACGCGGCCGGCCCGCCGTCAATCTACCCGCCCTTTCGTGCGCGCAGGCGGCCTCGCGTCGGCGCTCGTCCCATTCGTCCCATTCGCGCGCGCGGCCGCGCAAGCGCCCGCGTCGGCGCCGTTCGTCGGCGTGAACGCCACCGCGCTCGCGACGGTCGGTAGTCCGTCGGACGAACGCGCTCGGGTCCGACAGTTGAGCGGCGATTCCGCCGCGGCGGGTTACCTCCTGCGCACGCCGACGCCGCTCGTGCCGTTACGCCTCGGCGTCGGCACGTCGTACGCCGTCTGGTTCATCGCGCCCGAGGCGCTCGTGAGCACCAATTCCGCGATCGCGACGCCGGCGAACGATGGGGCGCTCTGGGCAGGCCGCGGCGTGAGCACGCTCGTGCGCGCGGGAATCGCGCTTCGCGCGTCGCGCGTGACCCTGGTCTTCGACCCGGAGTTCACGTACGCGCAAAACCGCGGATTTCAGACGGTGGCGTCCGGACTGACCGGACAGACTTCGACGACGGGTCCATACGCGGCGCCGTGGTACACCGGCGCATACTCGGCCGACCTTCCGCTGCGGTTCGGCGACCTGCCCTACGCGACGCTCGGCTGGGGACAGAGCCGCGTCAGCGTCGACGCGGGCCCGCTCGTCGCCGGCGTGTCGAGCGAGAATCAGTGGTGGGGCCCCGGCGTTCGGAACGCGCTCCTGCTCGGCAACTCGGCCGAAGGAATGATGCACGCGTTCGTCCAGACGGCCCGTCCGCTACGAACGCGGATCGGGGATGTCGAGGGGCGCGCCATCATCGGGTCGCTCACGCCGTCGCTCTATTTTCGCCAGCCGGCCGGCTCGCCGAGTGGCCGCGCGTTGAGCGGTGCCGTCGTCACGCTCCGCCCGTCGGCGGACACGACGGTGACCGTCGGATTCGAGCGGATGGTGCTCACGCCGGTCCACTCCGGCTTCGACGTGTTCGGGCACGCGTTAGACGTGTTGTACCGGAATCAGAATCTCGGGTCCGGCACGACGCCATCGACGCCGCGCAGCAGCGATCAGTTGACCGGGGCGTTCGCGCGGTGGCTGCTGCCGAGCGCCCGCTCCGAGGTGTATGCGGAATTCTCGCGCTCCGAACTTCCGCGCTCGGTCCGCCAGTTCCTCATCGCGCCGCTCTACACCGGCGCGTACACGCTCGGAGTCGCGCACGGGTGGCGCGCGCCGCAGGGCGCGTCGGTGATCGTCCGCGCCGAGCTGACCGACCTCGAGCAGACGCGCAAGTTCAGCGACCTACCCGCGCCGCCCGACTACTACACGGGGCGTGCGGCGCCGGGCGGCTTCACCAACCGCGGGCAGGTGCTCGGCGCGGCGATCGGCCCCGGGTCGCAGAGCCAGTATCTCGGCGTCGACTACTACGCGCGTACCTGGCAATTCGGAACCTTCGCCGAGCGCGTACGCAACCAGAACGACGCGCTGTACCGCCAGTTTGCCGCCAACCTCGCGCGCCACGACGTCACGCTCGGCGGCGGCGTGCGCGGCGGGCTTCGGCTCCCCGCGTTGGACGTGCGCGGCGAGCTCGCCGCGACCAACCGGTTGAACTACCTGTTCCAGAACGGACAGTCCAACATCTTCGCGCTCGGCACCGTGGACGTCAGCAACATCGCGCTGAGGTTCTCTCTCTCGCCACGCGCGGCCCGACAACGCCAGTGACTTCGGAACTTCCCGCCGCGGCTGCCGCGGCTCCGCTCGTAATCTCCGTCTGCATCCCGTCGTACAATCGCGCGGCCGAGCTGCCCGCGCTCCTCGACTCGATCGTCACGCAGGACTACCCGCACTACGAGGTGGTGATCTGCGAGGACAACTCGCCGCAGCGCGAACAGATCCGCCAGGTCGTCGCGCGCTACGAGGCCGCGCACCCGGGCAAGTTCACGTACGTCGAAAACCCGGAGACGCTCGGCTACGACGGCAACTTCCGCGAGCTGATCCGCCAGTCGCACGGCGACTACTGCTTCATCATCGGCAACGACGACCTGGTCGCGCCGGGCGCGTTGGGCATCGTCGCCAACGCCCTCACGCAGTTCCCCGACGTCGGCGTCGTGCTGCGCACGTTCGCGCGCTTCCGCGGCGAGCGACCGGACGAGCTGTACACCGTCACGCGGTACTACAAGGACGCGCTGCTCTTCCCGCCCGGCCCCGACACCGTGGTCACGTTTTACCGGCGGCTCGTCGTGATGTCCGGCCTCGTTTTCCACCGCGAAGAGGCGCTGCGCCACGCGACCGATCGCTTCGACGGAACGCTGTTCTATCAGCTGCACCTCGCCGCGCACATCCTGATGAACCGCCCGGGGCTCTTCCTGCCGGACGTGCTCGCCTGGTACCGCATGGGCGGCATCCCCGATTTCGGCGCGAGCCGCCGCGAGCGGGGGCGCTTCACGCCCGGAGGCCACCGCGCCGGCGCGAGCGTGCGGTTCCTGCGCGCGCACCTCGACATCGCGAGCCACGCCGACGAGGTGTACGGCACGCAGCTCCTGGCGCGCATTCACCGCGACCACGGGCGCAACATCTATCCGACCTTCGCGCAGCACGCCGGCGAGGGAGTCCGCGCGTATTTCGGGTTGTACCGCGATCTCTGGAAGATGGGCTTCTGGCGGTACCCGCTCTTCCACGCCTACGCGGCGGGCGTCGGCCTGCTCGGCAGCCAACGTACCGATGCGCTGCTCCACGCGCTGCGCCGGCGGCTCGGGTACAGCCCGTCGTTCACCGAGGCGCCGCGCAACGCGCGCGTCGTGCACACCGGCCCGACGCACGCCTGACCGCACGGCGCGCCCCGCGCGTCACCGCACGGGGCCGCCGCGCGGCTTACGAAGCCCCGCATCCCGATCGTACGGGGATCGGGGCAGGCCGTGACCGGCTTACGCGACGACCGGCGGTGCCTCGCCGTCCGTGCCGCGCCGCCGGAGCGTCGCGAGCCGCTGCCGCGACCACGCGAGCGCTTCGCGTCGCTCGCCGCTCGTCACGAGCCAACGCGGCGCACCAACCAGATACACGGCGACGGCGCACGCACCGACCGCGACGCGGGCGACGAGCGGCATCGGGATGGTGAGCACGCCGAAGAACGCCATACCGCCGGCCATGATCCCGGCCGCGCGCCAGACGGCCGTGCGCGCCTGCTTCAGCACGAGTGGGACGACGGCGAGTTGCGCGAATGCGTCCGCGGCCATGCGGAGGAGCCAGGCGAACGCCACGCCGTTCAGCCCGAAGCGCGGCAGCAGCAGCCAGAGCGCGCCGAAATACAGCGGCAGTTCGAGCGCGTGCAGTTTGCCCGGCAGGTCGGCGCGCCCGGCGCTCTGCAAGACCGCGTGCGGGACTCCGGCGAGCGAGTTCACGAACACCGCGACGGCAAGCCAGCGCACGAGCGGCGCGCTCGCCGCGGCGAAGTCTCCGCCCAGCCAGCGCGCGAGCAACTCGGGCGCGAAGAGCACGAGGACGAGCGTCGCCGGCGCGAGCGCGAGCGTGGTCGCGCGCACGCCGCGGTCGAAGAGCACGACCGCGCGCTGCGGGGCCGCGACGACGGTCGCGGCGAGCGCGGGGAAGATGACCGGCTGCAGCGCGGCCGTGAACAGCCACATCTTGGTCGCAACTTCGCTGGCGGTCGCATAGTGCGCGACCGCCACCATGGGCAGCACGGCGCCGATCACGAACCGGTCGGCGGAGACGAGCACGGGACTGATGATGCTGCTGACCGTCATCCATCCGGCGACGCGCCAGAGGCGGCGAAGGTCGGCGGTGCGCGGGGGACGCGGTCGGCGTAGCTCCGGGTGCACGAGGCCCACCGCGAGCACGTGCATGAGGAAGACGAGCGCGCGCGCGGCCGCGAGGACGCCGATCGCGAGCGGGAGCGAGTGGCTGATGCGTTGCGCCGCGAGCGGTCCGAGGAACGTCAGCAGGCCGAGCGGCACGCGGAGCGCGTTGATCGTGCGGAACCGCTGTCCCGCCTCCAGAACTGCGCGCAACCCGGACGTCATCACCATCAACGGGACGGCGAGCGCGAGCAGGCCGACGGCGCTCGCGGCCTCGCCGCGCAGCGCAGGCGTGACGTGCAGCCCGCGGGCGGCCAGGCTCGGGGCCGCGAGCGCGAGCGCGACGCCGCACACGCCTCCGATCGGCAGCAGCAGCCAGAACGCGGTCCAGGTCACGAAGGGCGAGTCTGACTGGTCGCCTGCTCCGACGCGTTCGGCGAGCGCCTGGGTCAGCGCCCGGCCGATGCCGAGGTCGAACGCGCTGAAGTACCCGACGATCGTCCATGCCAGCGAGAGCAGGCCGAACCGCTCCGCGCCCATCCCGTGGACGAGCGCGGGGATCGCGACCAGCGCGGAGAGTGCCGGGAGGAACCACCCCGCCAGGTTCAGGCCGACGTTCGCCGCGAGGAGGCGGCCTCGCGTGAGCTCGTTCGAGGTCCCGAGCACGACGGCGCCTAACGCAAGCCGCGCGCGCGCGCGGCGGCCCGGGACTGCGTGAGCCCGCCGGACACCCGTCCGGCGCTGTCGATCGTGAAGGTGCTCGCGGCGAACGCGCGCGGGGGCGTGTCTTCGTAGCTGGGGTCGAGCTGCGCGTTCGTGACCACGGCCCGGGGCAGTCCGGGCCGGTCGACGTAGAAGTCGACGAACAGTGGCTGCAGGTCCGCCGGGCGAACGTCGTACACGAACTGGCCCGATTCGTCGGTGAGCGACGACATTTTCGTCGCGGGCGTCGGCGTGATCGCCACGCCGCCGCGCGGCACGATGGTGACGTTCGCGTTCGCGATCGGGCGTCCGCTGGCCGCGTCGAGGAGCAGGCCCACGTAGGTGATGTACGGGTGCGCGACCCAGCGCCCGACCTGTGCGCCAGCGCCGTACGTCGACGTCGTCGCGAACTGGACCGCGCGCACACGGTATGGCGCGTTGGGCGCCGGGGGCGTGACGAGCAGGTCGACGTTGACGAATGCGTTGGGCGCCCCCGCGCCGATCGACACCGACCACCAGCCGGTCGCGTCACTCACCCCGACCACCGACGGCGCACTGAGGCCGACGCCGGAGATGCGGATCACCTCGACGCGCACGCCGCCGAGCGGCGGCGTGCCCGGAGCGTCGCGGTCGATGAACTGACCGCTGATGTCGAGGCGGGGGTTCCGGTTGCAGCCGATCACGCCGTCGCAAGGACCGCAGCCGCCGATCACGAACGCGCCGCCCGCGACCGCCAGCGCGTTCGCCACGGCCGACAGTCGGGGCGCGTACCGCCGCGTCCCGTTCGCAATCACGTTCGAGACGGCTGACTCGCGCCCGATCGACTTCCGCAAAGTTGCATGCACCTGTAATGACACCTCAGCCCACCGCCGCCCGGTGCGCCGCGCCGATCCGGCCGCGCTCGGCGCGAGAGGGCCCCGCGACGTCTCGAAAGATGGCTGCCGTCCGGCCCGCGCTCGCCGTCCAGCTGAAGTGAGCGGCGCGAGCGCGGCCCCGAGCGATCCCGGCCGCGCGTGCCTCGGGCGAGCTGAGTAGCTGCGTCACGGCGCGCGCCATCGAATCGACGTCGTCGGGCGCGTGGAGCGGCCACGCATCTCCGACCACCTCGCGCAGGGCAGGCAGGCCCGACGCGATCACCGGCGCGCCCGCCGTCATCGCCTCGAGTACGGGCAACCCGAACCCCTCGGCGCGCGACGGAAAGACCAGCGCTACGCACCCGGCATAGAGCGCGCAGAGCGTCGCGTCGTCGGCCTCGCCGAGCGCGAGGACCGCGTCTCCCAGCCCGCGCGCCGCGGCGAGATCGGCGAGTTCGAGCTCGGGGAACGCACGCCCGACGCACACGAGCCGGAGCCCGGGCCATCCGGCGGCTCGCGCGCGAGCGAGCACGTCGAGGGCGGCCGTAGGGTTCTTGTGCGGTTTGAGATTCCCGACCCACAGCAGGTACGGCCCCGCCACCGGCGGTGGACCGGCCGGTTCGCCGAACCGCGGATCGACGCCGTTAGGCACCACGTCGATCGGCGACGTCAGCGCGGGGAAGTCGGCGCGCACGTCCGCCGCGGCCGCCTGCGACACGCACACGACGCGAGCGGCGCGCGACAGCACGCGCCGCAGGAGCACCCGGCCGCCCGCGCGGCGCGCGGCCCCGAAGGCGTCGGGAACGCGGAACGGCGTCAGGTCGTGCACGGTCACGACGCTGCGGCGCGGCAGCCCGACTGCGGGCGCGTCCCAGTTCGGGAAAAACGTGACGTCGGCCTGCGCGGCCGCGCCGCGCCCGCCGGCGACCCACGACCACTGCCCGACCGGCGAGTACGCCGTGCCGCGGTGCGGAACGATGTCGACGCGCATCGCGGATTCGCGCTCGGCGATGAAAGGCCGGAGCACGTCGGGCTCGCCGAGGAGCGTCAGGCGATCGAACGACGCGTCGCGGAGCCAGATTCCGAGCAGCTCACGGAGGTACCGCCCGATGCCGGACGAGTGCAGCGCGCGTGCGTCGACGGCCACCGTGATGTCCCGCGCGACGCGCGTCATGCGAACGCGGCCCCGACGCCGGCGAGCGTTCGCGCGGTGGCCTGCCGGCGGTTCATCAGGTAGACGATCCCCCACAGCACGGACAGCATCGCGACGATCCAGGGCAGCAGTATGCTGTTGACGAAGATGCTGTGGACACAGATGGCCGGAACGCCGGCGCCGACGCCGAGCGCCGTCCCGCGGACCGCGAGCGGAGCACTCGAGTCGCGCCAGAGGCGGCGCGACCGACGTACCACGGCGGCGAGCATGGCGACGTACGCGGTCAGTCCCACGGCACCGGTCAGCACGGCGATGAACAGCAGGCCGCCGTCGAGGCCGAATCCGTCGCGCCCGATCAACGCCCAGCCGTAGCTCGCCTGCACGTATCCGTACGTGTTGAAGCCCACGCCGAACACCGGGTAGTCCGACAGCACGACCAGCGCGCGCAGCCACGCGACCAGTCGCAACAACGCCGAGCCGTCGATGCCGAACTTGTTGTACTGCTGCCCGAACTGCACGAGGAGCGGAACGAACGGCACTGTCAACGCGAGCGCGAGGGCGGCGAACCGAACGAGTCGACGCGAGATACCGCGCGCGAGCACGATGACGCCTCCGCCGACGATCAGCGCGAGGATGCTGCTGCGCGACGCGGTCAGCAGCACGCTCGTGATGAGCAGCAGCGGCTTCCACGCGCGAACGGGCACGCCGAACGAGAGCCGCCCGAGCATGACCAGGAGCGGTAGGACGATGAACGCTCCGGCGAAGTTGGGGTCGAGCAGCGTCGACACGAGCCGATGGCCCTGCACGTCCCACCCCGCCGTGTCACCGCCGGTGGGGAACACGCGCTGCGCGAAGCCCGGAATCACGAGCGCCTGCACGACGCCGAATGCGGCGAAGGCGAGCACGGTGCGTTCGACCGTCGTCCACAGCGCCTCGGCGTCGGCGCCTCGGCCCACGTTGACGATCGCGACGTAGAGCGCCACGTACGCCAGCCACCGGGCGAGGTACGCGAGCGCGTACAACAGGTCGGCCGCACCGAGCCCGAGGCGTAACGCAGTCGCGACTGCGGAGCCGAGGCCGACCACGGCGAACGCGGCCGCCGCACCGATCACGCCGTCGACGCGAAGCGCGCGCGCCTGGACGCACGCGAGCGCCGCGACCAGCAGCGTTCCAAGCAGCACGATTTCGTGCGGCAGGATCGGCGTGTCTCGGCCGAGCACCCAAAGCGCAGGCAAGCGGCCGAGATTGCCGGCCGCCATGATCACGATGCAGAAGTGAACGAGGCGGATCGGCCGGATCCCGGCGCGCGTGCGAAGGGCCGGGAGCGACAGCGGCCGCCCGAGCGGCGCGAGCGACGCGGTAGTCACGCGCGATGCCGCGGGCGCGGGCATTCGGCGACGCGCGGCAACGGCATCAGTGCCGACCGCCGACGTGCGAGCCGCCGTTCGTCGCGGGATCGCTTGCCGCGCCGTTGCCCGCGAGCGTGCGGCTCACCTCAACGGATCGCCGCCCCGGCGACTCGGCCGAACGCTCACCGTCGCCGACCGACGAACGCGCGGCCGGTGGGCGCAACACGAGCAGGACGCCGTCGCACGGGATGCCGGCGCCCGCCAGTGTCGTCGCGGCGTCGACGAGCGCTGCGCGGCGCGTGCGGCCGGGCGACGCGCACAGGAGCACCGCGTCCGTGGCATCCAGCAGCGCGAGCGCGCGCGCGTCATCGAGTGCGACGCCACCCGCCACGAGCAGACCCGGACGCGCCGACGACGCGTTCGGCGCGTCGCCGACCGGGGTTCCCGTCACACGCGCCACGGCGGCGATGTGGTCCAGGGCGACGGCGTCGCGCCCCGCCGTGCGCGCCTGCTCGGCGATCGCACGCGCTAGCGCGTCGACCGCGAGGGGCGCACCGGCCGGGACGGGGACGAGCGTGAGCACGCCGCGCCAGCGCGCAACCGCGAGCAGCGGACGACGGTCGTCGAACTCGTAGACTGGCAGCCCCGTCGCACGTTCGACGTCGGCCGCGGTGACCAGACGCGTCGCGAGCAACGCTCGCACGGCCGCGATCAAGGCGCCGACGATCAATCCGGCCACGAATCCCGCGGCGACGGTCAGCAGAGGGCGCGGGAATCCGACGTCTTTCGGCGGGTACGCGACGTCCACCTGGCGGACCTGCCCTCCCTCCCCCATCGCAGAGAGTCGGACGTCGATGAGTTCGGACTGCAGACCGAGAACCGTCTGCGAAAGCCGGCGGACCTCGCGTTGCCGGCGCACGTTTGCGAGAGCTTGGCCCGGGAGCGCGGTGAGGCGGCTCTCGAGCACACCCGACTCTCGCGTGAGCTCCGCGGCCTGCCGATCGAGCGACGCGGCGTACGTCCGGGCGAGCGGAACGAACTGCCGTTCGATCTGGGCGATGCTCTGCGCGAGTGCGATCACCTGCGGATCCCGCTCGGTCCGCCGCTCGAGCAGCGTGTCGCGCTGTGTCTCGAGCTGCGTGAGCTGGGTCAACAGCGAGTTGATCGCCGGGCTCCGGAGGAAGGTCGGGAAGGCCGTCAGCTGACGCGGCGCGATCGCACCCCGCTCCGCCTGCTCCACGGCGCGCCGCGCCGACGAGCGCTCCGTCTCGGCATCGCTCAGCCGCGTCTGCAACGCCTGCAGCGCCTCGATTTCCGACTTTCCGACGACGTCCGGATCGTACAGCCCGCTCGCATCCTGCTGCGCGCGAAGCGCGTCCTCCGCCACACGCAGCGCGCGCTGCAGGCTGTCGGCCTGCGTGGTGAGAAACTCGAACCGGCGCTGGTTGGTGCCGCGATCCACCGTGCGGCGCCGCTGGAGGTAGACCGCGACGAGCGTGTTGGGGACGTCCGCCGCGGTGAGCGAATCCGGCCCCGAGTAATCCACGCTCGCGAGCTCTCCCCCTTTCTTGTCGACCGTGACCCGCTTGGCGAGTCGTGTGATCGCGTCCTCACGGTCCTCGAAGTCGACGCGAAACGGACCCGCTACGGCGGCGGCCGTCGGCACGACCGTGACCGCGCCGACCTGCGGGAGCGTGATGTTCGTTCCGGCTCGCACCGATCCGAGCGGTCCGGTCGGTCCGCTGACCTGGTAGGTCGACGCGCCCGACGGCGTGAAGGTGTACGCGACGGGCCTGAACGCTCCGGGATATCGCGCGGGCGCGAGCAGCCGCGCGGCGGCGACACCGCGCGGCGAGAGCACGCGCGCTTGCAGCCCGAGTGAGTCGACGACCTGCCCGAGGACGTCCCGGCTGTCCAGAATGCGCAGCTCGGTTTCGAGCGGCGTCGACAAGGCGTTGCCGATGCCGCCGGCACCGGCCGAGGCGGCAAGGTCGCCCGCGGAGCCGAGCCGGGAGAGCAGCGACGCGCCGTTCGCGTTCGCGCTCCGGACGAGCACGGTGGCGGCGCCGTGGTAACGCGGCGGCACGAAGACCACCACCGCCAGCGCCGCGAGCACACCGAGGACGGCTGTCGCCAGCACCGTCGCCCAGTTCCGGCGGATGCCGCGACCGATCTCGACCAGGTCGACGCTGTCGGCGTCGCTCCCGGTCGGTGCGTGCGGCACGCCACGCATCGCGTCGGCGACCGCGACGCGCGCGCCGTCTTCAGTTCCGACGGGCATTGATCACCTGAATGGCCACCGTGACGATCAGGCCGACCGTACTGACGACCGCGAGGGCGTTCCGCGAGAACCAACTCGTCCGCCCGACGATCAGCTGGTCGCCCGACCGCAGATCGGCCGACAGCGAGCCGCCGTCGCGCCACCGCCCGAGCGGGATCGTCCGACCGTCGCGCGAGATCACGATGTTGTTCGGATCACCGATCTCCGTGATCCCACCCGCGTGGGCGAGTACCTCGCGAGCGGTTTCCGTTGCGTCGACGTAGTACACGTTGGGCGACCGGACCTCGCCCTGCACGCTCACCCGCCGGAGCACGGTCACCTCGACGCTCGGGTTCCGGAGGTATTCGGAGAAGCGGGCCCGCAGCGTGTCTTGCAGGCTGGTGATCGTCCGGCCCTCGACGCGCACGCTGCCGAGACGCGGCAGCACGACCTCGCCGCGCTCGTCCACCGTCACGGTGTCGCCCAGCGTCGGTTCGCGCCACACGCGCACGCGGATGCGATCTCCCACCGCGATCGCAACCGCGGCAGCGCGGCGCGCGGCCGCCGCGGTGGAGTCGGCGCCCAGGGACGCGCGCGCGGAGCCGACAACAGGCGCGGCGGTGTCGCCCGCGGCGCGCTGTCCCGAGGCTGCAGCGGGCCACGCGAGTAGCACAACCGCGACGCGTACAAGGGCGGAGTGCGTGTACAACCGGCGGCGCAGGCCCAGGCGCCGCATGGCGGCGGGCGGACGTCGGACGAAAAACATCAAAAAAAGTGAGAGGGAAGCGGGCGTCGGACCCGGACCTGACTCGGCGGCGGGCCGAACGACCGCGTTTCCGGCGTGCATGCTACCCCCGTCGCGGCGCAAGGATCAAGAGCCGTCCGCCTCTGGGGGAACGCGGTCACGTGCCCTGTGTAGACGTGTCGACCGCGGCCGGGACGAGAAGTGACGCAGTCGCTGTGACGCACGCGCCGACCCCTGCCCCGCGGCGGGGGCTGGGGGCGGCGCGACCGGCACGCAGTTGCGGCACCTGCGCCTGGGCTGCTACCTGCCCCGAGATGTACGCGTTACGTTGGGAGCGGCGGCGTCCGGATCGCCACGATCTCCACCCAAGCCACCCGTCACTCCCATTGCATGCCGAGTCGCCCCGAGCGCGTCGACAACGCGGTCGAGCAGCCTGTGGTCCCGCCCGATCGGTCCAAGGGCCGAGCGGGCCGGCGTGCCCGAGCTGACGACGCCGCGGTCGAGCGCGACGCGCACGACGGCGAGACGCGCGCGGGACGAGACCACCGGCTTGGCGCCGTTCCGGCCGTGCTGCCGGGACCGGCGACTCCTTTCGGCACGCCCGCAGGACCGGTAAGGCGTCGCCGCGGCGCGATGGTACGCGCACGCGCAGACGCCGCGGCGCGTGGTGCGGTGGGGCGCGGAGCCCGCGCGCAACCCGAAGGACGCGTCGTCGCACTCGTCGACCTTCCGCACCCGGCGGTCTGGGGCCTTCGAGTCAAGCGCGTGGTCGACGTCGTCATCGCAACGCTGGCGCTTCTGCTCGTCGCCCCGCTGCTGCTGGTGCTCGCGGCGGCGGTCCGCCTCGAGTCGCCCGGGCGGGTGCTATTCTCGCAGCAACGGATCGGCCGGGGCGGCCGGTTCTTCACGTGTTACAAGCTCCGGACGATGTGCGCCGACGCGGAGGCGCGTCTCCATGCCGACCCGCGCCTCCGCGCCGCATACGTCGCGAGCGACTTCAAGCTGCCGTCGTCGACCGACGTGCGGGTGACGCGCATCGGACGGCTACTTCGCGTGTCGAGCCTCGACGAGTTGCCGCAGCTCTGGAACGTCGTGCGGGGCGACATGTCGCTGGTCGGCCCGCGACCGATCGTCGCGCAGGAGCTGTTCCAGTATGGCGCGGCCGACCGCGCGGTCCTGCTCTCGATGCGCCCCGGGATCACGGGCGCCTGGGCCGTCGCGGGCCGCAGCCGGGTCGTCTACCCGCAACGCGCCGCGATCGAGGTCGCCTACGTGCGCGGCTGGTCGCTCCGGCACGACGCCGTCATCCTGCTCAAGACGGTCGGCGCCGTACTCCAGCGGCGCGGCGCGACCTGACAGTCGCGCGTTAGGCGCCGGCGGCGCGCGCCGCCGTTCGCTCCGCCGCGAGCGCCGCGTCGACGAACGCGGCGAACTCCGCCCGGAACCGATCGGCGGAGAAGCGCACGGCGTTGCTGCGGCAGGCGGCCGCGGTGATGAGGTCCCCCGTCGCTTCGAACCGGCGCACCGCGTCGGCGAGTGACGCGGCCGTCTGCTCGGCATACAGAACCCCGCACGGTTCCAACGCATCGAGACCCGGAATCGTCTCGCACACGCCGCCCTCGCCGTAGGCGATCACCGGCGTGCCGGCAGCCTGCGCCTCGACCGGCGCGATCCCGAAATCCTCGACGGCGGCGAAGAGGAACGCGCGCGCCCCCGCGATCCAGCCCCGTAACTCGGCCCCGGGCACGTGCCCGAGTACGCGCACGTTCGGGCCCGCCAGGCGCTCGATCTCCCGGCGCTGCGGTCCGTCGCCGATCACGACCAGCTCGCGATCCGGTAGCGCGCGGAACGCGTCGACGATCATCCCGACGCGCTTGTACGGGACGAAGCGCGACGCGGTCACGTAGTAATTCCCGCGTCCAGCGCCCGCGGGACGAAACCGCTCGACGTCGACCGGCGGATAGATCACGCCCGCATCGCGCCGATACGCCTTGCGAATGCGGCGAGCGACGAACGCCGAGTTGGCGACGAACGCGTCCACGCCGGTCGACGACCGGACGTCCCACATGCGCAGGCGGTGAAGCATCCACCGCGCCGCCCACCCGGCGACGCCATTCGCGAGCCCACTATCCCGCAGATACGCGTGCTGCAGTTCCCAGGCGTAGCGGAGCGGGGTGTGGCAGTAGCACACGTGCAGCGTGTCCGGCCCGACGAGTACGCCTTTCGCCACCGCGTGACTGCTCGAGATCACGAGGTCGTATGCGGACACGTCCAGCTGCTCGATGGCGAGCGGCATGAGCGGCAGATACGTGCGGTAGCGCGTGCGCGCAAATGGCAGCCGCTGCACGAACGTCGTCCGCGCGCGGCGGCCGCCGAGGAACGCGCGCTCGTCGGGGGGCACGAAGTCGACCACCGCGAACAGGTCCGCGTGCGGGAACAGCAGGAGCAGCTGCTCGAGCACGCGCTCCGACCCGGCGTAGTTGACGAGCCATTCGTGCACGATCGCGACGCGCCGAGGCGCGGGGCCGCTCGCGACGCCTCCCATATCGCCGGCGGACAGGGCGGCGGCCGGGGGCGCCGTCAGCTCGCGGCGGCGAGCCCGATCAAGCTCGCGTCCGGTTGGTGCGCCGTGCTCGGCGTCTGGGTGATCTTCTCGCTCGCCGCGCCGGTGTATTCGGGCACCAACTGTTTGATGGCGCGCCGGATCTCGTCGGCGTCGCCGTTACGGCGGGCGAGCGTGATGAGCGCGGAGAGCGAGCCCTGCCGAGCGATGTGCAGTTCGGCGTTCCGTGCGCGGAGGACCTTGGGGTGCTCCGTCGGCGAAGCGTTCTCCTCGTCGAAGAACACCTCCTCGTAGAGCTTCTCACCCGGCCGCATCCCTGTGAAGCGAATCTCGATGTCCTGCTCGCTCACTCCCGAAAGCCGGATGAGGTCGCGCGCGAGGTCGATCACGCGGATCGGCTCGCCCATGTCGAGTGCGAAGACCTCGCCCCCGGTGCCCATCGCGCCCGCCTGGAGCACCAGTTGGACGGCCTCGGGGATCGTCATGAAGTAGCGCGTCATCTCGGGGTGCGTGATCGTGACCGGGCCGCCCGCGGCGATCTGGCGCATGAACGTCGGGATCACGCTTCCGCGGCTCCCCAGCACGTTGCCGAAACGCACCGAGACGAAGCGGCACGTGCCGTCGCGTCCGACGTCCTGCAGCACGCCCTCCGCGATGCGCTTGGTGGCGCCCATCACGCTCGACGGACGCACGGCCTTGTCGCTCGAGACGAGCACGAACCGCTCCGTGCCGTGACGGGCCGCGAGTTCGGCGAGCACGTGCGTGCCGAGCACGTTGTTGAGCACCGCTTCCGACACGTTCTGCTCCATGAGCGGGACGTGTTTGTGCGCGGCGGCGTGAAACACCGTCGCCGGCTCGAACGCGTCGAACACGGGTTCCAGTCGCGTCCGGTCGCGCACGTCGGCGATGACCGGGTGGACGGGAACGTTGGGAAACGTGCGCGTGAACTCCTGTAGCAGCTCGAACACCGAATTCTCGCCACGTCCAACGGCGACGATGCGACTCGGACCGAGTTGCGCGATCTGCCGACAGAGCTCCGACCCGATCGACCCGCCGGCGCCGGTGACGAGCACGGTCTTTCCCTGGGCGAGGCTGCGAACGCGCGCGAGATCGGTCTTGATCGGCGCCCGGCGGAGCAGGTCTTCGATCGCGACCTTGCGCAGCGCGCTGACCGACTTCGCGCCGGAGATGAGTTCGAACATCCCCGGGACGGTGCGCGCCGGTACGCCCGCGTCGGCGGCGGCCTGCATCACGCGCCGCAGCGCCGCGCCGGGCGCCGAGGGCATCGCGATGACGATCTCATCGATCTCGAATTGCCGCGCGATGCCGGGAATCTCGTCCACGCGTCCCACCACGGGAACGCCCTGGAGCGTGCGGTGCGCCTTGTATGGGTCGTCGTCGACGAACGCGACCGGCGTCAGGTGCAATTGCGGATGGGCGCGTAGCTCGCGCACCATGAACGAGCCCGCCGAGCCGGCGCCGACGACGAGCACGCGCCTCGTGTTGGCACGCGGCCGCGGCGCGCTCGGCGCGTGCATCCGGAGTGCGACGCGAGGCAGCGCGAGGAAGAGCGCGCTCAACAGGCCGTCGAGGGCGAGAACACCGTATGGCACCCGTGCGAGCCCCGTGATCGGGAGCAGCAGCCCGGTGCCGGTGCAGATCACGACGGACGTGGCCGCGGCGGCGACGAGGGACCTGAGGTCTGCAGGGCCGGCGTACCGCCAGAGCCGCGAGTACAGCCCGAGCCGCACGAACGCGAGCAGCCGTAGCGGCATCGCCACGCCGAGATACACGCCAAGCACGACGGCCACACCCCGCGGCAGCGACCACGTCTCGAATCGCGCCACGAACGCGAGCGCCGCTGCCGCGCCGAGTAGCAGCGCGTCGGCCGTCATCAGGTGGCGGTTCCGGATCTGGAGCATGCGGGGGGAGTCGCGAGGCCGCGCCGACGGACCATCACGTACTCGACCGTGGCGCAGGTAACCCGAACAAGGTTAACGTGTTAGCCCGCGAAGTATAACGAGTCGGTTTCGCGGCCCGCGCGACCGCCCTGGGGCGGGGGCGACGGGTCGGCCCCGGTTCGCGCGCCGTCCCGCCAGTCATGTCCGATCGCATCTACCTCTCCGTCCCACACATGAGCGGCCTCGAGCGCTCGTTCGTGGACGAGGCGTTCCGCACGAACTGGCTGTCATCGACCGGGCCCAGCCTCGACGGCTTCGAAGCCGACGTCGCCTCTGCGTTAGGCCACGGCGTGCGCACCCTGGCGACTGCGAGCGGCACGGCGGCCTTACACCTCGTGCTGCGCGCCGTCGGCGTCGGCCCGGGCGACCGGGTCGCCGTTTCGTCGCTCACGTTCGCGGGCTCCGTGTGGCCCATCCTGTACCTCGGCGCGACGCCGGTATTCGTCGACAGCGAGGCCGAGTCGGGCAACGTCTCTGCGGATCTCGTCGCGGAGTACCTGCGCGACGCGGCGCGGCGCGGCGCGCTGCCGAAGGCGCTCGTCGCGGTGCACCTGTACGGCCAACACGCCGACGTCGACGCGATCGCGCACGCGTGCGCCGAGTACGGCGTGACCCTCGTCGAGGACGCGGCCGAGTCGCTCGGCGCGACGTACGGCGGCCGCCCGACCGCGACCACCGCCGACTACGCCATCCTGAGCTTCAACGGCAACAAGATCATCACGACCACCGGCGGCGGGATGGTCGTCACGCGCGACGCCGACGCCCTCGCGCGCATGCGCAAGTGGGCCAACCAGTCGCGCGAGCCGGCGGTCGAGTACCTGCACGCGGAGCTCGGCTACAACTACCGGCTGAGCAACGTCCTCGCCGGGATCGGGCGCGGGCAGATCACCGTGCTCGCCGAGCGCGTCGCCCAGCGCCGAGCCGTGTTCGAACGCTACCGCGACGCGCTCGGCTCGCTGCCCGGCGTCGAGTTCCAGCGCGAGGCCGCCTGGGGCACGCACTCGCGATGGCTCACGGTCATGTTCCTCGACCCCGACGTCGCGGCGGCGACGCCGACCGCGCTCGTCGCGCGACTGGGGGCCGACGACATCGAGGCGCGCCCCGTCTGGCGCCCGATGCACATGCAGCCGATGTTCGAAGGCTGCGGCGTGATCGGCGGCGGCGTCGCCGAGCGCCTGTACCGCACCGGCGTGTGCCTACCGTCGTCGTCGTCACTCACCGCTCGGGACCAAGCACGCGTCACCGCGGCCGTCAGGGCTACGTTAGGCGCCGCGGAGCTCCACCCCGCCGCCGTCTGACCATCGGCGCGTCTCGTCGCCCCCACCCCGCCACCCCCGCTCCTCCTAACGTGAAGATTTCTGTCATCGGCACCGGCTACGTCGGACTCGTGGTCGGCGCCTGCCTCGCGGAAACCGGCAACGACATCGTCTGCGCCGACCTCGACGTCGCCAAGATCGAGGGACTCCGGAACAACGTCCTCCCGATCTACGAGCCGGGCCTGGACGCGCTCGTCGAGCGCAACCAGGTGCAGAAGCGACTCGCGTTCACCACCGACGTGGGCGCCGCGGTCGAGCACGCGGAGGTGGTCTTCATCGCGGTCGGCACGCCACCCGACGAGGACGGCTCGGCCGACCTGCGGCACGTGCTGGCCGTGGCCGACACGGTCGGACGCCGCCTCACGCGCGAGGCGGTGATCGTCACCAAGTCCACCGTCCCCGTCGGGACCGCGGCCAAGGTGCGCGCCGCGGTGGCGCGGCACTCGAGCGTGCCGTTCCACGTATGCAGCAACCCCGAGTTCCTGAAGGAGGGCGCGGCGGTCGACGACTTCATGAAGCCGGACCGCGTCGTGCTCGGCGTCGACAGCGACTTCGCGCGGAGCGTGATGGCGACGCTCTACGCGCCGTTCGTCCGGACCGGCAACCCGATCATCTTCATGGACATCCCGTCCGCGGAGATGACGAAGTACGCGGCCAATGCGATGCTCGCGACGCGCATCTCGTTCATGAACGAGATCGCCAACCTTTGCGATCAGGTCGGCGCGAACGTCGACCTCGTGCGCGAGGGGATCGGAACGGACTCCCGCATCGGCCGGTCGTTCCTGTTCCCGGGACCCGGCTACGGCGGGTCGTGCTTCCCGAAGGACGTGCAGGCGCTCGTGCGCACCGCACACGATGCCGGATCGCCGCTGCAGGTTCTCGAGGCCGTCGAGGCGGCCAACGACCGCCAGAAGACGCGGCTGCTCGAGAAGCTCGCGGCCGAGCTCGACGGCCCACTCGAAGGGCGCCGGATCGCGGTCTGGGGCCTCGCGTTCAAGCCGCGGACCGACGACATGCGCGAGGCTCCATCGCTCACGCTCATCGAAGGCGTACTCGCGCGCGGTGCGTCCGTCGTCGCCCACGACCCCGAGGCCATCAAGGAGGCGCGACGCCGGCTGGGCGACCGCATCGAGTACGCCGAGACGAACTACGACGCGGCGCACGGCGCCGACGCGCTCGTGATCGTCACGGATTGGAGTGAGTACCGGAACCCCGACTTCGCCCGGATCAAGGCCGGTCTGCGGCAGCCCGTGATCATCGATGGCCGTAATCTCTACGATCCGGCGCGCATGGCCGCACTAGGCTTCCGCTACGCCTCCATCGGCCGCCAGGTCCCCGGGGCACGCGGCGACTGAGACGCCGCCGCGCTCGCGCGTGGCGCCTTCCGGCGCTACGCGCGCCGCTTCGGCGTGAGCACGCGGGCGGGGTTCCCCACGACCGTGGCACCGGGCGGAACGTCGCGGATCACTACCGCGCCTGCGCCGACGACCGCGTCGTCCCCCACCGTGACGAGCGGGATGACGGTCGCGCCGGCGCCGACCCACGCGCGCGCACCCACACGCACCCCGCCCGTGAGGATCGACCCGGGCGAGAGGTGAGCGCCGTCGCCGACCGTGCAGTCGTGCTCGACAATGGCGCCGGAGTTCACGATCACCGCCGCTCCGACGCGCGCGGCGGCGTTCACGACCGCGCGCGGAAGCACCACCGTTCCAGCACCGACGGTCGCCGAATCGCTGCACACGGCCGTCGGATGGACGAGCGCCGGAACGTGGTGCGCACCGAGCGATGCGACGCAGGCGAGACGGACGGCGTTGTCGCCGATCGCGACGGCGACGTCCGCGTCGTGCCCGGGGTACTCCGCACCAGCCGCAACGGCCTCGACGAACGCGCGCTCGCCGATCACGACGCGCGCCCCGCCGGGCTCGACGGCGTCTCCGACTCTTGCCTCGTCGCGGTCGATGTACCCGACGATCGTGTAGCCGAGTGCGCGCGCGAGATCGGCGACGACTCGGCCGTGACCGCCGGCACCCCAGATCAGCAGCCGACGCGTCCGGGCGCGAAGCGGCGATGCGGCGAACTCGAATTCCGTCATGCCGGCGCGGCGCTGTCGAATATCGAGATCGCGCCCGGGCGCGATCCGAAGCCGAGGCGGGCGCGGACGCCGCTGGGCGTCGCCATGCGGACGATCAACATGCCGCGAGCGGAAGTTGTGCGCCTACGTAGGGGACGGTTCGTGCTGCCGCCGAACGGGCTCCGGAGCGACCACTGCGTGAGAGCCCGTGAACGGCGTGATCGTCGCCTCTCCCGCTGCGCTCACACCGTGGCGCGAGAACACCCGGGCGACGGTCAGAAGGAGTATACGCAGGTCCAACGCGACGGAGTGGTGCTCCACATACCACACATCGCGCTCGAATTTGTCTTCCCACGTGATCGCATTGCGGCCGTTTACCTGCGCCCAACCGGTGATCCCTGGCCGCACCTCGTGGCGCCGAGCCTGCCTCGGCGTGTACAGCGGCAAGTACTGCATCAGAAGGGGGCGCGGGCCGACGAGGCTCATCTCGCCTCGTAGCACGTTGTACAGCTCGGGCAGCTCGTCCAGACTCGCGCCGCGCAGGATCCGGCCGAGCGACGTCATGCGCTCGGCGTCGGACAGCGGCTGGCCGTCGGTGCCAACCGCGTCCCGCATCGTGCGGAACTTGTAGATCGTGAACGGCCGACCGTGCAGCCCCGGACGCGTCTGCTGAAACAGCACGGGGCGTCCGATTCGCCGTGCGACGACGAGAGCAACGCCGAGCATCACGGGCGACAGCAGGACCAGTCCCAGTGCAGCGCCGACGACGTCGACGATCCGCTTCAACACGCAGGCGCGCCGCCGGCGTCGCCCGCGCGTGCGACGCGTCCCGCGTACGCCGACCAGCGCGAGACTTCGAACAGCTCGTCGAGCGGAATCGGAAGCGCGCCCTCACCCCGCACGGCTGCCATCCAGCGCCGCAGCTCCTCTGCGTGGCCCTTGTCCATCGCCCGCGATCGCTCCCACATCGGGCCGGGTACGCCGTACCGGTGCACGCGACGCCAGTTGTCGATTGCGGCCGTCTTCCCATCCCAGAAGCACTCGATCCGCTCCTTCGGGAACGCGCGTGCCCCGGTCGCGAGGTAGTGCACCGCCGCCGTGGATCCGTCGTCGAAGCCGAGCGACAGGTGCGCGATGTCGTCGATCGGCCGGCCGGCGGCATCGCGCGCCGTGGCGACCTGGAGTTCGCGGATCGGTGAGCCGACCAGCGCGCGGCAGAGGTCGATGAAGTGGCACGCCTCACCGACGATGCGGCCGCCACCCGCCTCCGGGTCCTGCGTCCAATGATCGCGCGGGATCGCGCCCGCATTCACGGTCGCGATCACCGACACCGGTCCCGCGCGGCCGCGCAGAAGCGCACGAACTTCCCGCGTCAGCGGCGCGAACCGGCGGTTGAAGCCGACCGTGAGCAGTCGGCCCGATGCCGCTTGCGCCTCGCGCACGCGCTCGAGCGCGTCCTCGGTCAGCGCGAGCGGCTTCTCGACGAACACGTGCTTACCCGCGCCGAGCGCGCGCTCGGCGAGCCGCGCGTGCGAATCGTGTCGAGTGAGCACGAACACGGTGTCGACGACGCTGTCGTTGAGGACGTCATCGACGTCGCTGCTCGTCTGCGCGAAGCCAAACTTCTGAGCCGCAATCGCACCGGTCGTTCCGCCCGACGATACGATGGTCTGTAGACGCGCACCGGTCGCCTGTAACGCGGGCAGCAGGGTGCGAACCGCGAAATTGCCTGCCCCAATCACGCCGACCACTCCCGGTGTCGGCTTGCGGGCGCGCCCGGCCGCGCCCGCGCCGGGTGTGGCGACGAGTCGCGCGGCGGCCGTCGGGCGCTCGCCACCGCGGTCGGGATACTGGAGCACGACGCCCAGGCTCGGAGTTCCGCCCGCAATCACGTCGTACGCGGCGGGCGCGTCGTCGAATGCGACGCGGTGCGTGACGAGCGGGAGCGGATCGACGGCTCCCTGTGCCATGAGCGCGAGGACCGCGTCGAAGTTCCGCTGTTCGGTCCACCGCACGAAGGCGAGCGGATAGTCGCGCCCGGCCTCCTCGTACTCGGGGTCGTAGCGGCCCGGTCCGTAGCTACACGACACCGCGAACGAAAGCTCCTTGCGGTAGAAGTCGTCGCGTCGCAGGTGGAGTCCCGTCACGCCGACGAGCACGATCCGGCCGCGCTTGCGGCTCATCACGGCGGCGTCGTGTGCCGGCTCGTCCGATTGCGATGCGAGTGTGAGCAACACGGCGTCCGCTCCCACGCCACGCGTATGCGCGAGCACGTGCTCCGCGGCCACCCCCGCCCCGCCGTCGATCACCGTCGCTCCGAAGCGCTCGGCGAGAGCGAGGCGCGCGGCGTCGCGGTCGATCCCGATCACGCGGCACCCGTTCGCGCGGAGCAACTGCACGGTGAGCAGGCCGATGAGACCGAGCCCGTAGACCACGACGGTCTCGCCGAGCGTGGGGGCGGCGAGCCGCACTCCCTGCAGGCCGATGGCGGCGAGTGGGGTGAACGCCGCCGTCTCGAAGCCGACCGCGTCGGGGATGCGGGCCGCGAGCGTCTGCGGCACGCGCACGTACTCGGCGTGCGCGCCGTTGGTCACGACGCGGTCGCCGCGCCGGAACTGGCGCACGCCGTCGCCGGCCTCGACGACCACCCCGGCGTGGCAGTAGCCTAACGGGATGGGCGCATCCAGCTTGGCGCGTACCGCCTCGAGCGTCGGCGCGAGCCCGTCCGTGCGCACCTTGTCGAGCACCTGACGGACCTTATCGGGTTGCTGGCGCGCCTTGTCGAGCAGGTTGGCGCGACCGAACTCGACGAGCATGCGCTCCGTGCCTGCCGAGACGACCGTCGCCCGTGTCTCGACGACGAGCGCGGCGGAGCCGGCACTCGGCGCGGGGACGTCGACGAGCCGGGTCACCCCCGTGTCGAGCTGTTGCAGCAACTGCTTCATGCGGGTGCGATGGCGAGGAGGCGTTCGGCGGCCGGGACACTGGACGATGTACCACCTGGCCGGCCATCGCGCGGGCAGATGGTCGTCACCAGTGTGCCACCGCGTCGCGCGGCGCGCCGGACGACGACGGTCCGAGACGGCTGGCGGACCCCATACGCCGGCGAGTACCAGCCATCCACCCTGCCCTCGATCGCGCGGACGACCTCCGTCTGCGCGGGACCGTCCTCGCGCTCGAGGATGTCGACGTGGAGCGACGAGTCGATCGCGTCGGGGTGAAGAAGCCAGCGTACGGCCACTTCGTCCGCGATACCCGGCTCGACGTGATCCTCGATCTCGACGCGCTCCGGCGTCACACGAATGGTGCGCCGCACCTCACCGCCGCGTTCGGCGACGATGGTCGCGACGCCGCCGGACCACCCGACCGCCGCCAACCGCGCGTCGGGCCAAGCGTACCACAGAAAGCGCGGACCGCGTACGCCCGGCTCGCGCTCATCGAGCAGTGGGCCGTTGTGCACGTGCGCCGTCACGAGCCCATTCCGCCACGGGGCCGCCGCGTTGTACGCGAACGTGCCGGCGTCGACGATCACCGGCTCGCGCCCGAACCGCACGTCGACGTGCAGCGGATCGACGTGGCTTGGCCGGCTCGCGTAGCGGCCCGCGCGAACGAACACGCGCGTGTTCCCGACGCGCGCCGCCGCCCAGCCGGACGCGCCGTGTTGCACCCCGTCGACGAGCGGCGGGGCGGGGCTTGGCGCGGGGAGGCCGAGCCAGGCGAGCGCTTCGGCGTCGCACACGACGTTCTCGGGGAGCGGAATGTCCCACGTCGCGCACGCGGCGGTGATCACGGGGCGGAAATCGCGATAGGCAGCCGTCGTGATCGGGTGCACGAACGCACCATCGTTGGCGCCGTAGTTGGGCACATCGCCCGACTCGGGCTCAACGACGGCGAGCAGCAACGCCACGGCTGCGCGTAGCCGCTGCACGGCGACGTCGGGAAGCTCGCCGCTGGCCGCGCGAAGCACCCGTGCGCCGACGATGCACTGGTCGAGCGCGAGTCGCAGGTACGTGAACGAGTGCTGGGCGTACCACCCGTCGTCGGCGAACTGCTCCGACACGAGCCGCGCGAACCATCGACGCCCCCGCGCCTCCCACCGGGCCGCTTCGGGGTGTGCGTCACGCAACCGCGCCCCGATCGCGAGCAGCCCTACGGCCTCGGAGATCGCGTGATTGTTGCGCTGCGAGACGGCGTAGCCGAGCGCGTCGTTGATCCGTTCCCCGGACGCGGCGAGCGTGGCGAGGACCGCGGCCGCGGCGTCGGGCGCGAGTGGCAGGTTCGCTTCGGCGTACAACAGCGCGACCGCACGAATCGCGGTCTCCTGGCCGCACGACCAGTGCGGTCCGGCGAACGGCGGGCTGCTCGCCGCCCAACGCTCGAACTCGCGGATGAACGCCGCCGAGTACCGCGGGTCCCCCGAGACGAGCGACGCCCGAACGAGATCGTAGACCCAGCCGAAGCGCGCCGGCTCCCACACGTCCTTGATGTCGCCCGCCGACGCGTCGAGGTGCGCCACCGTCCACCAGGGCGCGCGGCCCGGGTGGACGTGTGCGGTGCGCGGATGCCGGAGCCACGCGGCGGGAGTGGTCGGAAGCGGCATCCACGTCCACCGGTACGCCTCGTGTTCGCCGGCGAGGACGCGGTCGCCGCGCGCGATCGCGGCCGCCGCGTCGGTGGCCGCGGCCAGGCGCGCCGCGTCCACGCGGAAGGTCGCGTCGGCGCGCAGCCGGTCGACCACGAGCGGGTGTCGCGGCGCGGCGCGGAACCGGTTCGCGGCGCGCCGTAGCTCGTGCACGGCGCGGAACGCCGCTCCGCGCACGCCGAAGGTGCGCGCGAGCGTGCCGGCCGCCGCGGGCCAGCGCCTAACGGGCAGCACGGGAACGCGCGAGGGGGCGGAGCACAGCGTCCAGACGATCGGCGAGCACGGGGCGGTCGTGCTCGTGGGCGACCCACGCCCGCCCGGCCGCGCCGAGCGCCGCGCGTTCCGCGGGCGCCCGGGCGGCGAGCCGCGCGACCGCGGCGGCGAGCGCGGCCCCGCTCGCGTCCGCGGTCTGCTCGCCCGCGCCCGCGTCGCGCACGATCGCCGCGACCTCGCCGGGGACGTTGCAGACCACCGGCAGTCCCGCGCCGAGGTAGTCGAACAGCTTGTTGGGGCTGACGCCGAACGTGAACAGCGGCGAATCGCGGAGTACCATGAGCCCCGCGTCGACGCTCGCGAGCAGCGCCGGCATCGCCGACTTGGGCACCGGGTCGCGGAACTCGACATTGCCGAGCGCCCGCCGCGCCGCGTCGGCGACGAGCGCGCCCTTCAGCGGGCCGTCGCCCACGAGGAGGAAGCGCACGTCGCGCCGGTCCCGGAGCAGTTCCGCGGCGTCGAGCACCGCGTCGAGCCCGTTGGCCGGCCCGTGCGCGCCGGTGTACACCAACGTGAGCGTCTCGCGCGGCGGCCGGTCGACCGCCGCGAACGCCGACACGTCCACCCCGTTGGGCACGAAGACGATCTTCGCCGGATCGACGCCTAACGATACGAGGTAGTCGGCCGAACCGCGCGCGAGCACGACTATGCGCTCCGCGCGCGCGTAGAGGTGGCGCGCGATGCGCTCGAGCACGCGGTAGGAAAGGCCGCGACGCCCGCCCGCGGCGAGCAGGCTCTCGGGCCACAGGTCGCGCACCTCGAAGACGAACGGCACCCGCCAGCGCCGCGCGAGGCGCTCCGACGCGAGCGCCGCGAAAAGCTGCGGCGACGACCCGATCACGACGTTCGGGCGCGCGCCGCGCCAGCGCCACACGCGACGGCTGAACGACAGCCAGTTGTGCGCGCGGCGCCAGTCGTTGCGCGCGTACGGCGCGGCCCAGAGCCACCGAAAGTGCACGCCGTCTACCACGTCGTCGACGGCGCCCGTGGCACGCGCGTCGGCTCGCCGCGCGTACTCGCGGGAGTGCAGGTTGAGGTCGCACGCGGCGACGGTCACCCCCCAGCCGCGGCGGACGAGTTCGCGGCCCAACTCGAAGTGCCGCGTCCCGCCCTGCTGCGCCGGGGTGACCGCGAACTGGTTCACCCAGAGCAGCGTCGGACCGCGATCGGTCGCCGGCGTGCCGCGTGTCACGCCGGCGGTCACGCGCGCGCGCGCGACGGCGCCGGCACGTCGATGAACATGCGGCACCACAGTTCGAGACACACGAGCGCGAAGATGGTGTATGCGCCGTCGACCGCGCCGCGGCGGTCCGCTTCGATGAGACGCGCGACGGCCGCAGGTTCGAACCACCCGCGGCGAACGAGCGCGGCCGGACTCAGCGCATCCTGCACCTGATCGCGCAGCTCGCCGTGGATCCAGCGGCGGAGGGGCGCGCCGAATCCGCTCTTGGGCCGGTAGATCACGTCGTGCGGTAGATACGGCTCCATCGCTCGCTTGAAGATCGCCTTACCCACGGCGCCCCGCTGCTTCATGCGCGTCGGGATCCGCGTCGCGAAGTCGACCAGCTCGCGGTCGAGGAGCGGGACCCGCACCTCGACGCCCGCCGCCATGCCCGTCTTGTCCGTGTAGTTCAGGTTGTGGTCGGCCAGGAAGTGCTTGCCTTCCAGGTACAGCATCCGGTTGAGGGGGTCGCGTTCGGCGGGGATGCGGGCCAGCGAATCGAGAAGAGGTCCGGCCGTGTCGAGCGCGCGCGTCGCCTCGGCGAACGCGGGCGTGTAGAGCGAGCGCCGCACGGCTTCCCCGCTCCACCAGAAGTAGCTCGCGAGCCGGGCGTCGGGCGCGAGGTCGGCGTGCGCGAACATCTTCGCCACGCGGCGGGCCAGCGGACGGTCCATCACCGCGACGGCGCCCCGCCCTTCACTCGCCGCGCGCGCGCCGGCGGCCATCCCGCGGCGGACAGGACGCGGCAGCCAGCGCCACGCGCGTTCGGCGCCCAACGCGCGGTGCCGCCGGTACCCGCTCAGCAGATCGTCGCCGCCGGCGCCCGACAGCAGGACCTTCGTCCCGTCCTCGCGCGCCGCCTCGGCGATCAGCAACGCGTTGATCGGCGCGGGATCGGCCTGCGGCTCATCGAGGTGGTAGAGCATGCGGCCGAGGTGGCCGATCGCGTCGGGGGCGATCTCGAGCACCCGGAGGTCGACGTCGAGGTGCGCCGCGACGCGCCGGGCGTAGGGCAGGTCCGCGGGGTTGCCCTCGACGTCGCGGTCGTCGGCGAAACCGATGGTGTAGCAGCGCGGCCGGTAGTCCGGGCGCGCGCGGCGCATCATGGCGACCACGGCGCTCGAGTCGAGCCCGCCCGACAGGAACGCCCCGACCGGCACGTCGGCCACCATCTGCCGGTTCACCGCCGCCTCGATCTGCGCCGCAAGTTCGGCGGCGATCTCGTCTCGCGAGCCGCCGAGCGGCGTGCGGCCATACGGCAGGTCGTAGTGGCACCACTCGCGTACGACCGCGCCGTCCCGCAGCGCGAGCGCGTGCCCCGGTCGCAGCTTGCGGACGTCGCGCAAGACCGTATGCGGCGCGGGCGACCAGAGGTACGCGAGGTGGAAGTGGATCGCCGCGGCGTCCACGTCGCGGGAGACGGCCGGGCTCTGCAGCAGCGACTTCAATTCGGAGCCGAACAACACGCCGTCCGCAATGCTCGCGTAGTAGAGCGGCTTCGTCCCGAGCCCGTCACGCGCGAGCACCACATCTCCACGCGCGACGCCGTCGGGGCGCCCCGTCGGCCGTCCGTCGTAGAGCGCGAACGCGAAGATGCCGTTCAGCCGTTCGAGCATGGCCGGTCCGCACTCGGCGTACAGGTGCAGGAGCACCTCCGAATCCGTCCGGCTGCGGAATTGGTGTCCGGCCGCTTCCAACTCGGAGCGGAGCGCCGGGAAGTTGTAGATCTCGCCGTTGTACGCGAGCCAGAGCGCGTCGTCGGCAGGCGCGTCGTGGCGCACGCCACAGCGCGCGCACGCGACCCCCATCGGCTGCGCGCCGGCCGCCGAGAGGTCGATGATCGACAGCCGCCGGTGCGCGAGCCCGACCCGTCCACGTCCGGCACCGGCACGCAGCACCAAATCGCCGCCGCCGTCCGGACCGCGGTGGGCGACGCACGCGTTCATCGCCGCGAGCAGCGTCGAGTCGAACGAGCCGGCAAACCCGGCGAGGCCACACATCGCGCGCTCCGTCAGGCCGCCGCGGGCGCGCGGGCGGCGACGGGCGATCGACCCGCGTCCCCGAGCGCCGCCGCGTACAGCGCGTCGGCGCGACGCATCCCGGCTCGGAAATCGGCCCGCTCGGCCACGAGGGCTGCGTTGGTCGCCGCGGCGGCCGCGCGCAGCGGCGCATCGGTGAGCGCGCGCACGAGCGCGTCGGCGAGCGCGCGCGGGCTCGCCGGATCGAACAGCAGTCCGTTGCGCCCGTCGTCGATCCACTCGCGCACGGACGCGATGTCGCCCGCCACCGGCAACGCGCCGCACGCCATCGCCTCGAGCAGCGTGTTGGGCGTCCCGTCGAACGTGGCCGGCGACACCGCGGCAGTCGCCGACCGGAAGAGCGCCGCCATGTCCGCGGGCGGGACCGGCGGGAGCAGGCGCACCGCGCGCTCGATCCCGAGGCTGCGCGTCCAGCGAAGCGCGGCGGGATGACCGCGCATGCCGACACCGGCGAACAGTGTGTCGGGGCGGCGCTCGAGCACGAGCGGAATCGCGCGGAAGAACGTGTCGTTTCGGACGTATCCGCGAAACCCGCGCGCGTTGAGCACGAGCGGCACCGCGCTCGGCAGGTCGTAGCGCGCGAGAAGCGCGGCGTCGGCCGGTCCGGTGTGGAAGACGTCCTCACGGATGCCGCCATTGCCGGGGATGACCGACGCGGGTCGGGCAGGGTCCCACCCCCACGCCGCGGCAAGTCGCAGGTCGCGCACGCAGTCCGGGTGTAGCGCCGTGGCGCGCCGCAGCGCGCGGCGCGTGAGACGCGCGACGAGCGGGTAGCGCGCCGCCCACAGCTCGAGATCGTTCCCCCAGATCGACACCACCAGCGGCCGGTCGGAATGTTCGAGCGCGAGCGCGGCGAGAACGCCCTCGTACGGCACACGCATCGCGTGGACGAGCGCCGGATCGATGCGGTGGATGACGTCGCGCAGCCTGCGCGCGTGCGGAGCGAGGTCGAACGGCGCGAGCCAGCCGAGGACGGCGGGGAGGAGCGCGCTCGTCGCGGCCGCCCGGACGCGACGGACTGCACGCCACACGGTCGGCGCGCCGTGCGGCGCGGTGCCAGGCCCCGAGGCGGTCGAGACGCTCGCTCCGGACCCGGCGAGGCGACCGAACGCGGCCGGGATGACGGTGACGCTCGCCAGGCCGAGCCCGGCACCGTCGCAAGGATAGGTCGAGATCAGGTGAACCTCGAAGCCACGCGCGCCGTAGTCGGCGATCCAGTTGCGTGCGATAGGGCTTCGGCCGTCAGCGACAAAGCACAGGCGGGTGCCCGGCGCGAGCGCCGCGTCCGAGCGCTCCGTCTTCTGCGCGTGCATGTCGACGGCGTCTCGAACGTGGGCCACCAAACGTCCTGTGCGGGCGGGCAGCGGGCGGCGGCGATTCCACGCCGCGGCGCGCGAAGGCGAGCCGGACCGCCCGCGTCCGAACGTCGCAAGATAGTGCGCCCAAAAGGCGCATGACAGCGCGCGCAAGAACGCGTCACCCGCGTGCCGGCGCGCGTCGTGTCACAGGCCGCGCAAGGGCTCGCACGCGGCTGCAGCTTCGAGCAACGAGATGAGGCGCCGTGCCGCGAACGCGGGCGTCTCGCACCGGACCGCGGGGCGCGTCGCGTCCGCCATCGCCCGACGCCGGACCGGATCCTGTGCGACGACGTCGAGCAACTCCGCCAGTCGCACGTGGTCGCCGGCGGGGAACAGGCCTCCGTTCTCGCCGTCGCGCACGAGGTCGACCGCGGCGTTCACGCGATCGGATGCGAATACGGGCAGTCCGGCAGCCAGCGCCTCCGAAACGACGAGCCCCCAGCCTTCGGCGTGCGATGGCAGCACGAGCACGTCACCGGCGGCGAACACCTCTGGCAGCGCGTACGGTTGGCGGAAGCCGACGAAGTGCACGCGGTCGCGAATCCCGAGCTCGATCGACAGTGCCTCCAAGGTCGGCCGCTCCGGGCCTTCGCCCGCCAGCAGGACCGACGTCGGAGCCGGCCCATCGGAGAGACGCGCCACGGCACGCAGCAGCGTGTCGACCCCCTTCCGCGGGATGAGCTGTCCGCAGTACAGCACCGCAAAGTCGTCTGGCGCGATGCCGAGCGCCGTCCGGACCGCGGCGCGCGCCTCGTGCCGCGCGTGATCGGGAAGCGCGAACCGGTCCGTGTCGGCGTAATACCGGAAGTCCGCGACACGTTCGCTGGCGACCCCCGCACGTACGTACGACGCGCACGCCCGCGATCCGACCGCGAGCACACCGCGCGCGCGCGACAGGATCCGGCGAAGGCCCGCGCGCCCGAACCGCACGGTCGCAGACGCGGTGTCGTGGGCGAGCTCCTCACCCCAGTAGACCCAGGGCGTACGACGCGTCCGCAGGGCCGCGGCGGCCAGCTGCACCGTGGGCATGCCGTACCATCCGGTGAGCACGGCCACGTCCGGCCGAAACGCCCGAACCGCGCGCAGCACGCCAGGGTTGACGTGAGCCGTTCCCGCTACGGTCCACCCCGGGAGCACGTCATACGCGTAGGCCTTGTCGGCCGCGAGGTGCCACTTCCGATTGGGCTCGACGAGCGCAGCGTACACGACGCGCAACTCGACCCCGGGCTGACACGTCACGCGCGCGAACAGGGCGTCGTTGTTCGGCGTCGGGATGTTGCTGACGACGAGCACCTTACGCATGCACGAACGGCGCGGGGGTCGCCGATCTGCGTCGCGCGGAGCGCGTCATCACGATCGCCGGTAGGACGAGAAAGCACCATTCCATCACGATCTGCGGTGTGTACCCGCGGATGATCGCCTGGAACAACAAGCGCGTTGTTGAGCACGAACAGGGTCTGCCGCCACGGGTCCTGCGGTGCAGCGCGGTACCACCGCCAGAGCCACTTCGCGCCCATCCCGAACAGGAAGGCGCCGACCGCGATGCCGGGCCAGCCAAACGCGAGGTAGTACTCGCCGAAGTGTGGCACGAACAGGCCGCCGCCCGGCGCTTCGGCCGTGCCGACACTCGCGGCGACGTCAGCCAGCGAGGTCGGTAACGGCTTCTCCGACCAGATGAATCGGGGGATCGGGAGCAGGAGCACGTAGGTGAACGGCGTCGGTCCGCTGTACGAGATGTACCGCGGGATGGTGCTGAGCACCGCCGCGAACGTCTCGAAAATTCGCGTGTCCGAGAGCCCGCCGAGCACGGCACCGCGTAAGTCGAACCGAAGCGTCCCGAGCGCCCCCGCCGTCCGGAAGTACAGGCGCGCACCCGTCAGCCATCCGGAGGCGACGAACGCGACCGCCCCGGGCACGACGAGCCGGAGTACTCGAGGCCGCTGGCCGCGCTGGATGTACGTCAGCATCGCCGTGGCGAGCCACAGCAGGGCGATACGGTAGCGGAAGCCGATCGAGACGTAGACGACGGTGACGACCAGGACCGCCGCGACGCGACGACTGGTCCGTTGCAGGCCGCCGCCGGCCATGATCAACACGAGCGCCGGGATGAACCATTCGATCGCGAGGAACAGGTACGCGATGTCCGTCCCGCCGCCTTCGTCCGCCGCATGGAAGACGCCCGGCAGGAAGAACGTCAGCAGCGAACGACCCGCGAGCCGCGCCCAGACCACGAGGCAGAATACGGCGGCGACGAGGAGCATCCAGCCGAGCTGGCGCCCTCGGCGGAGCGCCGCGGCGGACGTGACGGGCGGACGGGCGTCTGCCGGGGCCGGCTCCGGCCCGACCGGCACGGCGTAGCCGAGCCAGAGCGCGAGCGCCGCGACGAGCGCGGCGACGAGCGCGCGCAGGTAGTCGGGCTCGAAGTTTCGCCCGATGAACGTGAGGTCGTCGGTGGCGAACCGGGCGAGCGGCGCGAACACGAAGTACACGAAGTACACGGTCGCGACGATCACGGCGGGCTCGAACAGGTCGAACTCGCCGGCCCACACACGGAGCACGACCGGCGCCGCGGTCACGACGCCGAGCAGCAGACACACCGCGATCTCGATCCCGAGGTGCGCGCCACCGGCGGCGACCAGCGTGCCGCCGACGAGCGCGGCGAGCCCTAGCTGCACCCCGAACGCAGGCGAGCTACCGAGCCGACGGATCGGAGGACGCTCGACGGTGGCCACGGCTTCGAATCTATCGGAACGCCGACCAGCTCAGTCGCGAGACGGCCTGGTCATCCACGCGGACGCGCCGAGGTGCCCCTCGCGACGGTCCCAGAACGCACGCGGGCGGCGCCGTCGCAGCCAGACGGTGGTGAACCACCGCCAACGCTCACGCGCACTCGGCGGACGTGCGTCGTCGAGCAACTCGGCCGTGCGTACGTCGCGAAAGCGGAGAGTCCGGAGCGTGCGGACGGCGGCGGGCGAGATCGGCGTCCGAGCCCGCAGCACGCGCGGAAGGCCGCGCACGGTCGACGCGAGTGCCCACGCGGCCCATCGCGGCTGCCCGCGCCGCGCGATCTCTGCGAACCCGACCATGAACTTCCACGGCGCCTCGACGAGCGCCACGTGGGCCGGCATGTTCAGCAGCACGGTCCAGATCGAGTTCCGCGCGCTGTATGCGGCAATTCGCGCGGCGGAGCGCCCGATCGGGGACACCCGATGATGGACGACGACGCGCGGGAAGTGCAGGATCCGCCACCCGCGGTCGATCAAGCGCAGCGCATACTCGGACTCTTCCGAGTAGTACTCGAAGAAGTCGCGAAACCCGCCGACGTCGCGGGCGGCTTGCCGGCGCATCATGTTCGCGCCGCCCAGGAACGTGTGCGCGTAATGCTCGTCACCGGCCGGGCAGTCCGCGGGCGCGTTCAACCCTTCGTGCAGCAGGAACGTGACGACGCCCACGCGGGGCTCGCGCTCCATGCGCCTGACTGCCTGCTCCAGCGCGTCCGGCGCGACGAGGTGCGAATCGTCGTCGAGCGTCACGATGTATTCCCCGCGCGCGCGCGTCATGCCGAGGGAACGGCTGGCAACGAGGCCGAGGTTCGCGGGGTTCCGCCACAGTACCGCCTCGGGCGCCTCGGACCGGACGACGGGGGCCAGGCTCTCCGTCGAACAGTCGTCGATGACCAACAGCTCGACTGCGGGGTAGCTCTGCGCGCGAATCGCGCGCAACGTCTCGCCCAGCTCGTCGGGCCGGTTATGGGCCGTGATCAGCACGGTCACGAGCGGCCGCGTGACGGACGCGGCTCTCGACGGCGTCTCGCCCGATCCGGCTCCCGGGCTCGCGTACGGCGGTGGCGACGGTTCCATCGCCCCGGAACGTAGCCACGAATGGACCGACGCGTGGCACCGCGTCCCGTTCGCGGGAGCATTCCGGCCGGAATAGCTTGGGGCCAGACGCGTGAGTGTCCGCTCAGCGCCGTCGCGCGACGGCGGCTCGCTCCGCCCCCCGACCGCTCTGCATGCTCGAAACCGCAGGACTGGACATCGCTACGACCGACCCGGGGCTCGTGCGCCAGCCGCCCGAGAGCGCCGCGGCGCACCCGACCCGTTCGCGGCGGGCTCGCCTCGCGGCCGCACTCGCGCGGGCGCAGCGCGGCCTGAAGGCTGCCGCGGCGGGACCGGAGGCGCTGATGGTGCGGCTGCGCTACGGCGACCCGGATCTCACGCTGGCGTTTTGGGGCGGGATCGGCGACGAGTTGCTGATGACGGGCGTGACGCACGAGTTACGGCGCCGCGGCGTCGAACGAGCGTGGGTGTTCAGTACGCGGCCGGAACTGTGGCGAGGGAACACCGATCCCGCGCTCGTCGTCGATTGGGATGAACGTTATTTCCGGTGGGTCCAGCTGTTCGGCTGGTCGTTGTTCCTTCCACACTACACGACCAATCGTCCGGCCGAGGATCGTGACGTTCCGCCCCCGCGGCACATCCTGACCATCATGTGCGAGTTGGTCGGGATCGTCGGCCCGATCGCGCGCCGAACCTACCTGCACCTCACCGACGCGGAGCGCGCCCGCGGCGTCCTCGCGCCGAACCAGGTCGTGATTCAGAGCGCAGGGCTGACGGCTCGGCATCCGATGCGCACGAAGCAGTGGTTCCCGGAGCGATATCAGGCGGTCGTCGACGCGCGGCGGGCGGAGTTCACGTTCCTACAGATCGGCTCGCCGAGCGACCCGCCGCTCGACGGCGCCATCGACCTGCGCGGGCGCACGACGCTCCGCGAGACCGCGGCGCTGCTTGCCAACGCGCTGGCCTTCGTGGGCCAGGTGGGAATGCCGATGCACCTGGCGCGCGCCGTCGACTGCCCGAGCGTCATCGTCTACGGCGGACGCGAACACCCCGACCAGACGGGATATTCCTGCAACGAAAACCTGTACGCTCCGGTGCCGTGCTCGCCGTGCTGGCAGCTCAACACGTGCGATTATGGCCTGCGCTGTATGGATGCGATCGGTCCGTCCGACGTCGTCCGAGCGCTCGACCGGCAGGTGGCCCGCCGTCATGAGCCCCTCGCGGTCGACACCGATTCCATCGCGTTATCTCGGGTGCCGTCGCGCGAGACGGCCGACGGGCGCACGCTGCTGACAGTGCCATACCCGAACGGCACGGCACGGGACATCCGCGCTTGGCTCCCGCTCCGGGATGGGGGCGCGTAAGCGCCCGACACGCGTCCTCACCGCGCCGCGGTGAGGCGCGCTTCACCGCCGTCGCTCGCCGGCGCGGTGACGAGCACAAGGCGTCGCTGTGTGACGTCCGGCACTGGTCGCGCAGCCGGGTTTTCGATACGCTTCGCGTGACCGCCACCGCGCGCGTCGCTGCTGAGCGGGCTCGTGCGCGGCGCCGGTCGCTCCACCGACGACGACGACATGGAACCGCCAAGCCTCGCGCGGAAAGTTGAGCGGAAGCTCGAAACGGCCCGCAGGATCGCCCGCAAGCAAGGGCCCGCGGGCGTACTGCAGGCGTTCGAGCGGCATTACGTTCCGCGCGTCGTTCCCGGGTATCGGTGGACGCGAGAGCAGGTGATGGTTGCCGCCGCGGCACCCGAGGCGTTCGCCGTCCGGCGTGCCCACGGCGCCCCCGACCTGCTCCTCGGCTACTTCGGCGGGATCGGGGACGAGTTGCTGCTGACCGTGGTGCTCCGCGAGCTGCGGAACCGCGGGTTCGACGGGACCTGGGTCGTGAGCGAGTTTCCCGATGTCTGGCGCGGGAACGACGACCCCGCCCTGCTACTGAAGTGGGGTTGGCGGCAGATGCGTTGGGCCGACGCGTTCGGCTGGGACCTTCTGCGCCCGCATTACACGCGGTACATGCGCTGGGGTGATCGGGACGTGTCCCCGCGCAAGCACATCCTCACCTTGATGTGTGAGGCGGTCGGGATCGTCGGGCCGATCTCGCTCAAGCCGCGCCTGGACCTGACCGATGAGGAGCGCGCCGCGGGCGTGGTGCGACCCAACCAGATCGCGATTCAGAGCGCCGGGCTGACTGCGCGATTCTCGATGAAAACGAAGCAGTGGTTTCCCGAGCGCTTTCAGGCGGTGGTGGACGCGCTCAAACACGACTTCGAATTCGTGCAAATCGGCTCACCGAACGACCCGCCGCTTGACGGCGCCGTAGACCTCCGCGGCAAGACCTCGTTGCGTGAAACGGCCGCCGTGCTCGCCAATTCGCTCCTGTTCGTCGGCCAGGTCGGGATGCCGATGCACCTCGCGCGCGCCGTCGATTGTCGCGCGGTCATCGTGTACGGGGGTCGGGAGCACCCGGGGCAGACGGGCTACGGGTGTAACGAGAACTTGTACGCGCCCGTGCCGTGTTCACCGTGCTGGAAGCTCAACACCTGCGGGCACGCGATGGCATGTATGCGGGCCATCATGCCCGATGAGGTAGTCGATGCAGTGACACGGCAGGTGGCCCGGCACGGCACGCCGCTCCCGGTCGACACCGACATCGCGTCGCTCCCGGCCACTGCGCCGGCTCGGACGACACCGGACGGACGTAGGTTTGTGACGCTTACCGATTTATACGGCAATCGACGCGAACTCCCCGTCAAGGCGTTCCGGCGCTCCGACCCCCACGCGACGGCTTCGACGCCCGACGCCGCCGCGTCCGAGTCGTATCATCACGAAGGTGCAGAATCCGCCGCAGCGTGAGACATGCGTCTCGCGCGCTGACCGTTGCGGGACGGCGAGGAATCGGGTGATCTACGTCGCTCGGGTCGTCGTGCAGCGACTCCCCGACGTGACCTAGTCATCCACGTCCACCAAGGAAATTCGGCATGAACTTGAAGGGAATGACGCTTCGAGCTGCGTCCAACACGCTCGATCGCCTCGGGTACAGGCTTCAGCGCAAACCGGCGCCGCCCACCCCGACTCCGCTCGTGCCGACGCGCGTCGGCGCGCACACCATCCTGCTGTTCGAGAACGGGACCGTTTACCCACACCGGACCTGGGACGAGAAGCACAACGGGGAGCTGAGCCGCCTCGTCGCCCTCGCGCTCACCAAGTATCCGGACCTCGCCGTCATCGACGTCGGAGCGAATTTCGGCGATACCGCGGCGGTCGTGAAGACCGCCGGCGATGTCGCAATCTTCTGCATCGAGGGAGATCCACGCGTCTTCGAGATACTCCAGCAGAACATGCGGCAATTTCCGGACGTGACGGCGCGCAACGTCCTGCTGGGCGAGCGGGTCGAAGACCTCCCCGTCGTGTTCCAGAAGGAAGGGTGGAACCTGACGGTGGTGCCCAACGCCGGGCCGACGTCGACGACGGTGTCGCTCACCACGCTCGACGAATGCACGCGGGAGCTGACCGATCTGGACCGGTATCGCGTCTTGAAGGTGGACGTGGAGGGATTCGACTGTCGCGTGATCCGCGGTGGACTGTCGTACATCGAGCGCGTCCGCCCGCTCATTCTGATGGAGTACAATCGGGAGAATATGGACGCGATCGGCGAGAACGGCCTCGACACGCTGCTGCGGCTGCGCGATGCCGGGTACTCCGCGATCGTCTACTTCGACCAGAGCGGGCGCATGCTCCTTTCGACGACGCTCGACGAGATCGACCTCATCCGTGACCTTCACGATTACGCCAACGGACGCGACGGCTCGATCTATTACGTCGACCTCTGCCTCTTTCATTCCGACGATTCGGAGCTCGCCGCGACGTTCACGCGCGCCGAGCGTACGCGTCGTCGCGGGAACCAGCCGAACACGATCGAGGTCGAGCCCGCGGCAGCGCACGCGTAACGCGCGCGCGACGGCCGGTGACGGCCGACCGTCGCGCCGCGGTAGTGCCCCTTCGGACCTATAGTCCGACGTCGACCGTCGCCGGCAACTCCGCGCCTTCGACGATCCAGGGGAGGTACGGGAGCACGACGCTCCGCCGCCAGCGGTGCGACTGCCAGCGGCTGCCGACGCCACGCACGTTGCTGACGGAGAACTCGACCGCGTGCTCGTCACCCGCGAACCGCTTGATCTCCGCGATCGCGATGTTTGGGATCAGGCGGTACGTCCCTTCCTGCAACAGGTGGCCGGGAATCGTGCACCGCATGTCGTACACGCCTGACTCGGCCGCGCCCGGTGGCGAGCGTTCGAGGTCATCGTAGTACGACGAGAGCACTTCAACGTTGTCCGAGTTGAAGAGCGAGAATCCGATCACCAAGCCATCGAACGGGGGCTCGGCGGTGACTCGTACCTGCATCGCGACCTCGACCGGCGCTTCGGATCGGAAGCTCGCGAGTTCCGACCCGGGTTGGTCGACCGAAAGTGCGCTGAGCACGATTCGGTTGTCGCCATCCGCGCGGTCGCCGAACGAACGCGCGGTCTGCCCCGTCTGGAACGCCTGGTAGTACCGGTCGATCACGCCGGCCGCTGCGCCGTCTTCCACGACGCGACCGCCCGCGAGTAAGAGCGCGCGCGAGCACAGGTTCGCGATCGCCTGCAGGTTGTGGCTCACGAAGAGCACCGTGCGCCCGTGCTTCGCGACGTCCATCATCTTCCCCAGACACTTCTTCTGAAACGCGATGTCGCCGACCGCCAGCACCTCGTCGACGATCAGCACTTCCGGCTCGAGGTGCGCAGCGACGGCGAACGCCAGGCGCATGTACATCCCGCTCGAGTAACGCTTCACCGGCGTGTCGAGGAACCGCTCGAGTTCCGAGAATGCGACGATTTCGTCGAAGCGGCGCGCGATCTCGAAACGTCGCATGCCGAGCAACGCGCCGTTCAGGTAGACGTTCTCGCGACCGGTGAGGTCGGGGTGAAAGCCCGTGCCGACTTCGAGCAGGCTGCCGACCCGCCCGCGGATCTGTACGCGTCCCGAGGTGGGCTCGACGATCCTCGCGAGCACCTTGAGCAGCGTCGATTTCCCGGCGCCGTTGTGGCCGATGAAGCCGACCACGTCGCCATCGGAGATGTCGAACGACACGTCGCGGAGTGCCCACAATTCTTGCAGCGGGTCGTCCGACTGGCGGCGTCGGAGCGCGCCGAGCGGCGCGCGCGCGAACTGGACGACGGCGTCGCGCAGCGTGTCGGAGGTGGGACGCCCACCGAGGCGGTACACCTTCGCGAGGCGGTCTACTGAGACGACCGTCGGCATGCAGAATTCAGATGATGTCGGCGAAACTGCGTTCGGATCGCACGAACGTTCGGAGCGAATACGCCAGGACGGCGCAGGTGACGGCCGTGGAGATACCGAGCGCCGTCCAGTTGAGCCGGCCGCCGCCTATCGCGACGCGGAATCCATCGATGATTCCCGCAAGCGGATTCAGGTAGTACATGATGCGCCAGCGCGGCGAGACGAGTTCCATCGGATACATCACGGGCGACGCGAACAGCCAGAGCTGGAGCGCGACCGGGACGATCACGCCGACGTCCCGGTACCGCACGTTGACCGCGGCCACCCAAAGCCCGAACGCGAGCGCGCAGAGCGTCGCGAGCACCGTCAGCGGGAGCAGCAGGAAGAGGTTGCGCGACGGTGCGACGTGGTACCACGCCATCATGAGGCCGAGAACGGCGTACGAGATCGCGTAGTCGACGAGTCGCGCCGCGATCTGCGCCGCCGGCACGATCGTGCGCGGGAAGTACACCTTCGTGATCAGGTTCGCACTTCCTACGAGACTTCCCGCAGAGCCAGAGACCGCCGCCGAGAAGAAATTCCATGGCAGCAGGCCGCTATACGCGAACAGCGTGTACGGCATCCCGTTCGACTGCACACGCGCGACGCGGCCGATGAACACGGTGAACACGAGCGCCGTCGCGAGCGGCAGCGCGACGGTCCACAATACGCCGAGCAGCGTCTGCTTGTAGCGCACCTTCAGGTCGCGCCACGCCAGATAATACAGAAGCTCGCGGTGTGCCCACAGCTCGCGCGGACTCGGCCACGTCAGCCGGCGCCGCGGGTCGATCGTGACGAGCACCGGAACGTGGCCCGCGTGAGTCTCCAAACCAGCGTCGCGCGTCGCGCGCGACACCGGCGCGCCGTCCGCGGCGGGTTCGGCCACGCGCGGCGCGCCGTTCAGCGGATCGCGGGCAGGCGTCGCGGTCGCGGCGGATCCGTGTGACAGGCTCACGAGCGCTGCACCGCAGCCGGCTCGCGCGTACCGCCGCGCGTGAACGCGGCGAAATACGGCGCGGCGTCGGGGCGGCCCCGCAGGCGCGCAAAGGCATCACGGACCATCGCGACGGCGGCGCCGAGCACGAGCCCGAAGACGAGCCCGAGCAGCGCCGCCACCGGAACGGTGAGAGTCGGATCGCCCGGCTCGCGCGCCGGGTCGAGGACGGTCAACACCGGGAGCGAGTTGGTCTCGTCGATCTCCGCATCGGTCAGCTGCGCCGCGAGCGATGCGTAGACGCGCAGATCCTGCTGGTACTCGCGCTCGACGCGGGTCGACGCGACGCGGAGGGCCGGACCGCGCTCGACCGGGACGAACACCGAGCGCTGCGGTCCACCGCCGTTGGTCAGTTCGCGAAGCTGTCCGCGGCGCGTCGCGAGCAGCGCCTCGGCAGCTCGAAGCTCCGGGTTGTCGACAGTCGCCGTGCGCCGCAGCTGCGCGATCGCCGCCTCCTGCTCGAAAATCTGCTGTTGCAGGCTCGCGGCCGCGTCGAGCGTGCGTTGCGCCTGCTGTTCGGGCGCCGGGGCGGTTCGTTGCTGGGCGAACTCGACGAACTTCCGCTCCGACGACGTTAGGCGCTCGTCCGCCGTGTCGAGCTGCGTCCGGAGATACGAACGCTTCACCGCCGCCCCTTCCGCGCTCAGCCGCGCGAGCACGGCGTTGAGCACTGGCGGATACGTGTTCGCGATGCGAGCGGCGAGTTCGGGCGTCGGCGCGCTCACCTGGATCACGATCGATCCGTCCGGGTTGTGCACCACCCGCACACCCTTCCGCAGCACGTGGTCGACGATCTCCGACTCACGCGGTGCGCGAACCGCCCGGCGCGACACGGCCTCGAAGAGCCGCACCGAGGAGAGCACCGAACTGAGGAGCCGCTCCCCCGGGGAACTCCCGACGCTCCCGAGCAGCCCCGCGACTCCGCTCGGCAGGCCCGCGCTCGCGAGCGAACTGTGCGACGACCCCGCGAACGGCACGAGCAGCGTCCCCGCGACGTACGTCTGCGGGAAGAATGCGGCCGCCGCCGTCGCCGCGACCGTCGTGGCGAGTGCGATCGCGAGTACGCGCCGCCAGCCGCGCGCGAGAATGGCAGCGACGCGGAGCGCGGTCGGCACGCTGCCGGAGGTTCCTCCCCCGACAGGGTCGGCCACCACCCGCGGGAGGGACTGCCCGTTCGCGCCCGCGCCGTTCCCGAGGCTTGCGCCGTGGTCGGTCATTGGCCGCGCGCCAGCTGGCGAATCGTGTACAGCGAGAAGAGCGTCCCCGTGACGGTACCGACGATCGCCGCCGCGGTCTGGAAATTTTGCAGAACGCGCGACCGTTCGCGGAACGGGACGACGATCTGATCGCCCGCGTTGACGTTCCGGATGTCGCGCGCGTCGGTCGCGTCCGCGCGACCGCCGAGTCGAGCGCGCAGCACCGTGCGTCCGCCGCGATCGGCGCGCCGCGCGTAGCCGCCGGCGAGATTCACGTAGTAGTCGATGCCCTGCCCCGACGCGTACGGAACGATCCCTGGATTCGTGACGGCGCCGATCACGGTCACGCCGGTGCGCCGGACCGGAACCGTGAGCGAGTCGCCGGCCTCGAGCGACTGGTCGAGCGCATCGCGTCCGCCCGTAAACAACGCCTGGAAGTCGATCACGACGCGCGCGGGGTCGGCCTGCGACCGCGCCTGGAGGACTCGCCGCTCCTCGCTCGTCAACAGATCCTGTGGGACGCTGGCGAGCTGTCGCGCGCCCTGGAGTTCGCTCGCCGGCGGAACGCGACGCAGGGTGGCGTCGGCGAGCGACGCGTCCGGCGTGAATCCGCCGGCCAGGGCGACGAGTTCACGAACGGTCGTCGTCTCCGGTCGGATCGGGTACGTCCCCGGCCGAAGGACCTGTCCGGTGATCGCCGCCGTCTTCTGAACCTTGTAGTTGGCGACCGCCGGAACGAAGATGGCGTCGGACGGCTCGAGTACGAACCGGTCACCTTCCGGACCGGTGGCCTGCGTCCGCGAGAACACGCGGAATTCGCGGCGCTCCGCGCCGACGAACCGCGCGACGCGGAGCGTGTCGGCTGCGTCCGCGGGGAACGGTCCGGCGCCGTTGGCTACGGCGAGGAGCTGTTGCAGCGTTTCGCCGCGCCGGTACTCGTACGTGCCCGGGAACGCGACGCGACCGTAAACCTGAACCGTGCGATCGATGATCGGGACGATGATCGCGTCTCCCTCGCGGAGCGTTGGATTCGCGCTCAGGTCGCCGGTCTGGCGGAACCGGAGGAGGTCGATCGAGAGCGAGTCGCCGGACGAGCGCCGGAGGATCACGTTCCGGTGCCGCACGCTTCCATCGGTGGGAGCGTCCGGGAGTACTTCACTGACCCGAGTGGCCGCGGTCGCGTTGCGAACGCCGGGCGCCGCCACGTCGCCGACGACGAACACCTTGAACGCTCGCACCTGCGCGAGCGAGACTCGAACGTCGACGTTGCGGTAGTACCGAAGCACGAGGTCGCGGATGCGCCGTTCCGCCTCGTCGATGTTGAGGCCGAGGACGCGCGCGAGGCCGACCCCTGGGACGAGCACCGTTCCCTCGGGCGCGACGCCGACCGCGAACACGCGGGTCAGATCGCCGAGGAGCGCGACGTCGAGCACGTCGCCCGGCCCGACTCGGTACTGCGTGCGACTGACCGGTGCGTCGAGAAGGGGGCCGCCGGTCGGGAGTGGCACGGCACCGGGCGATGCTGCTGACGCCGCGGTACCGAGCGGCGGGGCCGCCGTGTTTGGCGCCGTCGTCGGCCGGGCCGGCGGCGCTGCCTGCCCGTGGGCCGTGCTGGCCAGTGTGACCGCGAACACGACCGCGCCAACGCTCCTGACGATCGGCCCGGCGCGCCGGCCGCGCGACAGGCACCGCTGCGCACGAATGCGGACGGATTTGGAACCAACTTCGAAACCGATTTGCCCCGCTCCGTGCACTCAGATCCTCATCCCGGGTCACCGCTGCAGCGCGCGTCGAGCCGGCGCGAAGCGCGCGCGCCGGAACCCCGGCTACGCAGTCCAGCGGTCAAATGTGGCCGCTCGAGCATGCAGACGGAAGCAGGGCCGCCGCACCGGCCGTCGCACCCGTGTGCCGTACCGGCGGGATTACGTCACCAACCCGCGGTCTCGGAGCTGCCCGAGCAGCCGCGACCCGACCCGCGCCCGTACGTGCAGCATCCCCTCGTCCGACCGCTGCTCCAGCACCTCAGCCTCGCGGTAGAGCGTCGCGAGCTCGCGCCCATCGCCGGCCGCGAGGCACACGTCGACCACGCTGTAGCGCTTCTGCTCCCACGCGGCGAGGGCGTCGGCAAGCGGCTGCAATCCGCCCGGAGTCTGCGCGGAGACGAAAACCGCTTCGACGTCGGCGTGCGCTTCGCGCGTGCGCATCGCGTCAACCACGTCCGCCTCGAGCGCGTCGATCTTGTTGAACACGTAGAGCACGGGTGTTTCGCGCACGCCGATGTCGGCGAGCACGTCCTCGACGACGGCGCGCTGCTCCTCCCAGCCCGGATGACTCGCGTCGATCACGTGGAGGAGCAGGTCCGCCTCGCGCGTCTCCTCGAGCGTCGCGCGGAACGACGCGACGAGGTGGTGCGGCAGCTTGCGGATGAACCCGACCGTGTCGGTGACGAGGACGCGCGCGTGCGCGCCGACTTGCGCCTCGCGCGTCAGCGGGTCGAGCGTGGCGAACAGGCGATCCTCGACGAACACGTCGTTCGCACCGGTGAGGCCACGAAGGATCGACGACTTCCCCGCATTCGTGTAGCCGACGAGCGCCGCGCGGAAGCTGTCGCGCCGTGACGCCCGCTGCACCTCGCGCGACCGCTGCACCGCTTCGAGTCGCTCCTTGAGGACGCGAATGCGGTGGCCGATGAGTCGCCGGTCCGTTTCGAGCTGCGTTTCGCCGGGGCCGCGCGTGCCGATGCCGCCCTGCGTGCGCTCGAGGTGGGTCCACATGCGCGTCAGACGCGGCAGCATGTATTCGAGCTGGGCCAACTCGACCTGCAGCTTCGCCTCGTTGGTGCGCGCGCGGGTCGCGAAGATGTCGAGGATCAGCTCGGCGCGGTCCATGACGCGCACGCCGATCGCCTGCTCGATGTTCTTGCCCTGCGCGGGCGACAGCTCGTCGTCGAACAGCACCAGCGACGCGTCGAGCTCGCCGGCGCGCTCCTTAAGCGCCTCGAGCTTCCCGCTGCCGAGGTACGTGCCCGGGTGCGGGCGGTCGAGTTGCTGCGTGAGCGTGCCGACGACGGACGCCCCCGCGGTATCGGCCAGGCGGCCGAGCTCCTCGAGGTGTTCGTCGACGTTGTGTCGGTCGTGCGACCGCTTGAGCGGTGCGCCGACCAGGATCGCGCGTTCTGTAGGCGGCGCGAGCGTGATCAGATCGCGTGCGATGGGATGGCCTCTGTCTGCGTGTGTGACGTGGTATGACTAACGGAACGAAGCGGCACGATCGCCGCGACGCGGGCGGTTAGTGAAAGCCGCCGATGCTGTTGTACTGCCCGGTGCGGTCGAACGGGCGCGTGAAATTGCCGACCGGCGTGCCGACCGTAATGTTACCGAGCACGCGGTAGTTGACGACGCCGCGTGCGAGCAGCGCACGGCCGGCGCTGCCGAGGCCGGCGTAGGTGAACGTGACGGGAAGCCGCACCTGGGTGGAGTCGCCGCCGTGCACGTCGAACTTGCGCGTGATCGCGCCCGTCCCGAGCGGCACCGAATCGACGAGCACCTGGTAGTCCATGCGCTGCGCGCTGAGCCCGTAGTGGTTCGGGTTGTACACGCTCAGAACGACGTCGAGACTGCCGCCCTGCAGGCCGAGCCCGTTCACCTCGACGGTGTTGAACGAGACGATTGGTGTCGCGAACACTGAGTGCCCGAGGCTGGCGCATCCGGTCGCCGCGATCGCCGCGGCGGCCACGACGGCGACTGCGGTCCCACGCGTGATATGTCGCATCATGCCTCCTTGCCGACGTCGCGGCTGGTCGTAGGGTCGTTCGTCGATTCGGGCCCTTCGGCGTCTCCCGCCGCGCGGGCCTTGAGGTCGGCCCACCACGCGAGGCGTCGCGCCACGTCCCGCTCGAAGCCGTGCGGCCCGGGCTCGTAGAACGCCGCGCCGCGGAGTCGATCCGGGAGATACTCCTGCGCGATGTACGCCTCGGGCACATCGTGCGCGTATTCATACCCCGCGCCGTACCCGAGTTCGCGCATCAGGCCCGTCGGCGCGTTCCGGATGTGCAGCGGCACCGGCTCGGCCGGGGACTCGCGCGCCGCCGCGAGCGCAGCCTTCCACGCCGCGTACACCCGATTCGACTTCGGCGCGGTCGCCAGGTAGACAGCGGCCTCGGCCAGAGCCAGGTCGCCTTCGGGCGAACCGAGAAACTGATACGCGTCACGCGCGGCGATTGCGAGGCGCAGCGCGTTGGGGTCGGCGAGTCCGACGTCCTCGACGGCGAAGCGCACCGTTCGCCGCGCGATGTACATAGGGTCCTCGCCGCCTTCGATCATCCGGGCCAGCCAGTACAACGCCCCCTGCGGATCGCTACCCCGCAGCGCCTTGTGATACGCCGAGATGATGTTGTAGTGCTCCTCGCCCGCCTTGTCGTACCGGGGCACGCGCCGCTGGAGTGCGTCGCGAATGAGCGCGGTCGTGATCTGCCCCCCCGCTCCCGCGAGGTCCGCGGCCGATTCCAGCGTCGTCAACGCGCGCCGCGCGTCACCGTCGGCGAGCTCGGCCAGCAGCGCGACCGCGTCCTCGTCGGCCCGCAACGCGAGCGAGCCGAGGCCGCGCTCGGCGTCGGCGAGCGCGGTCCGAACGAGGGACACGAGCGCGTCCGCGCCCAGCGGCTCGAGCACGAACACGTGCGCGCGCGACAGCAACGCGCCGACGAGTTCGAACGACGGGTTCTCCGTCGTCGCGCCGATCAGCGTGACCGTACCGCTCTCGACATGCGGAAGGAACGCGTCCTGCTGTCCGCGGTTGAAGCGATGGATCTCGTCGACGAACAGAATCGTTCCCCGCCCCTCGCGCTGCCACCGCTCCGCAGCCTCCCCGACGATCTCGCGCACACGCGGAACGCCTTCGGTCACGGCCGAGAACGGCACGAACATCCGATCGGTGTACCCCGCGACCAGGCGGGCGAGCGTTGTTTTCCCGGTGCCCGGCGGACCCCAGAGAATCATCGAACGCACGGTCCCTCGCCGAATCGAGTCACCGAGTGGTCGGCCCGGCCCCAACAGGTGCTGCTGTCCGACGAACTCCTCGAGCGTGCGAGGCCGCATGCGCGACGCGAGCGGAGCCGCCGCCTCGCGCGCCGTCCCGAAGAGCGAGTCGCCCGGCGCGGCGGGCGCACCGCGGCGCCGGGCAGTCACGCGCGCGTCGCCACGGTCGATCCGACGGCGGGCAAACTCATACGGTCCGCGACGGTGACGAGGGCGTCCGCGAGTTCAGGCGCGTCGCCGAGCTCGTCGCGCAGCAGTTCGTAGCTGTCTCGCGACGGCGTCCGCGACTCGATGAGTCCGAAGCTCTGGAGGACGTAGATCCAGCGGTCGGTCCGCGAGTAGACGTATAGCGTGAGATCGGCCGCAAGCGTGATCTGGTCGTCCGCGGTGTAGATCGCGAACTCAACTCCGCCGTACGCGGCGAGCGGCACCTTCAGGCGCGAAATGCTTTCACGCACGTCGGGCAGTGCGACGTCGGTGCCGCGCCACGCGCGACGGCCACGCACATCCTCGACGTAGACGTCGACCGCAGGCGGAAGTTGCTCCGCGAGCGCGTTCAGCAGGTCGACCGCGCGGTCCGCATTGGCGTCAACGCGAATCTCCATATATCCGTCCGCCTCGACTGCCGTGAATTCGTCGGCGTCGGAGCGGAAGCGGCGCCACACGCTGGCGGCGGGCTGTCGGCCGCGGAAGAGCATCGCGTAGAGGGAGCGGGTGAAGCCGGACGAGTCCGTGGACCTGGCTGGTCGGACCGAACGGCCTACGTGCCTACGCGCGGTCGGCGAGCGCGGCCGCTCGGGCGAGCAGCCACGCGCGCGTGTTGCGCGCCGGGTCTTCGACCACGTCGTCGAGAAGCTGTCGCAACGTAGCGCCCACGGCCGGCCCCGCCGTCACACCAACGCCGGGCAGGTCGCTTCCCGAGACGGCGAGGTCGGCGAGCTCGATCGGGTCACGGTAAGCGATCCGCACGAGCCGGCGGTAGGTCGACCGCACACGCGCGGCACCAGGAATCGGAGGACCCGCGCGGTCGCCTGCGGAATCTGCCCCGGGCGCACGTTCCGCCGCGAACCGGGCGGCCACGAGCCGAAACGTCGCCGCGGCGAGCGTGCGCCCGCAGATCGCCGCCCACCGCCGCAGCTCCGCGTCCGATGCGCCGTGCTCAGACACGAGCTCGACGCGCGCGCGATCGAGCAACGCCGCGGCGCGTTGCGTCAGATCAGCGGTCCATCGCACCTCGTGGTTGCTGGCGCGGAGCGCACGCAGGCCCCGCTCGACGTCGGCCCGCGGGATGCCGAGCCAGGCCGCGGCGAGCCGGTTCGGCAGTCGCTGCGGCCGGCCGGCGAGCGTGGGCGCGGCGAGACAGTCGACCGTTCGGAACGCGATCTCGGATTGTGTGGCGAGTGCGGGCACGAGAACCGCGAGCGCGCCGGCGTCGCGCCACCGGAGAAGCGCCGCGGACGGCAGACGAACCTGTCGCATCGTCTTGTCGATCTCCTCGCGTACGCGCTCCGGCGAGAGCCGGCCGAGGTGCGGCGCGCTCGCGACGATCGCCAGCCAGGTATCCCGGTCGATCTCGAACTCGAATCGCGCCGCAAATCGGATCGCGCGCAGCGCGCGCAGCCGATCCTCGCGCATACGCGTCGGCGCATCGCCGACGGCGCGGACGAGGCGACGCCGCGCGTCGCCGACGCCGTCGAACGGGTCCGCGATCTCTCCGGTCGCGGGTCGGAACGCGATCGCGTTGATCGTGAGGTCGCGGCGTGCGAGGTCGTCCACGAGCGAGGCCCCGAACGCGACCACCGCGTGCCGACCGTCGGTCTGCACGTCGCGGCGGAACGTCGTGACCTCGTGCAGCACGCCGGTGCGGTCGAACACACCGACGGTACCGAACTCGACGCCCTTGGGTACCGTTCGCCGGAACAGCTCCTGGACGACCGCGGGCTCGGCGGACGTCGCGAGGTCCCAGTCCAGCGACGGGTGCCCGAGCAGGACGTCGCGCACGGCCCCGCCGACGCACCACGCCTCGTACCCCGCGCGCTCGAGGCGGCCCGCGATCTCGAGCACGCCCTCGGGCGGGCGCAGGCGCCCGGCGAGCGCGCGCGCCGAGGTGGGGGGCGGCTCGCTCACACCGGCTCGGGACGGGACGGTGCGACGGGGCTAACGCGCGTCGAACAGCTCGCGCAGCCGGGTCGCATCGGCCGACACGCCGATCGCCAGCATGAGGTCGATCCGCGCCTGCGCCGGGCGCCGCGCGCCGGCGAACATCGCGCCCATCTCCCACAGCTTGCGGCCGCCGCCCGGGTACGCGTAGGTCTGTCCGACGCGCCCCCGCGGCGCACGCGACGCGATCACGACCGGTCGGCCCGCGTCGAGCCACCGCTCGACGCCCGGTACCATCGCGGGGGGCAGGTTGCCGCGCCCCATCGCGGCGATCACGACGCCGCGTGCGCCGCTCGCGAGCGACGCATCCAGCAGCCGCGCGTCGGCGCCCGCCCAACTCCCGACGATGTCGACCGGGTCGCCCGGCGCGGCAGGGTTGAGCGGTGCGGGCACGTTGACGAGGCTTCGGCGGAACAGCACGCGGTCCTCGTCGATCACGCCTAACGGTCCCAGGCCGGGCGCCTCGAACGCGTCGAGCTGGTGCGTGTGCGCCTTCGTGTCTTCGAGCGCGGCGAAGATGCGGCCGCCCATCACGACCAGCGTTCCCTGACCCGCGCTCGCCGGCGCGGCGGCAACGCGCACGGCGTCGAGCAGGTTCTGCGGCCCGTCCCACCCGAGGTCGCTCGCGGAGCGCATCGCCCCGGTAAATACGACCGGCTTGGGAGACGCGATCGAGCGTGCGACGAGGTACGCGGTCTCCTCGAGCGTGTCGGTGCCGTGCGTGACCACGAGCCCGTCGACCTCGGCGTCGTCGAGCAGCACGGCGATGCGGTGCCGAAGCGCCCACTGGCGCTCGACGGTCATGTGCGGCCCCGGAAAGCGGCCCCAGCCCTCGGCGCGCACGTCCGCCACGCCATCGACGCCGCGCGCCGCGGCGAGGATCTCGTCCGCCGAGAGCGCCGGGACGGCGCCGCCCGCCGTCGGGTCCACGCGCATCGAGATCGTTCCGCCGGTGAACAGCGCGACGACGCGCGGGCGGCGCGCGCCGGCATCGGTGCCCGGCGCGTCTGCCGCGCCGGGCGCGCTCAGCCGCACAGTACGCTCCCGCCGTTCACGTTGAGCACCTCACCCGTCACATGGCGCGCGAGCGGCGACGCGAGGAATACGATCGGGCCCGCGACGTCCTCGGCGCTCGCGACGCGTCCGATCGGGATCGTGCCCGCGATGCGCGCGCGGCCGCCGCCTCGGAGCGCCGAGTCGGTCATCTCGGTGTCGACCCACCCCGGCGCGACGCAGTTGACGGTCACGTCGCGCGGCGCAAGTTCGACGGCGAGCGACTTGACGAAGCTGATCATGGCGCCCTTCGCCGCCGCGTAGTCGGCGTGGAACGCCTCGCCACGCTGCCCGGCCGTGCTGGACACGAGCACGAGCCGTCCGCCCGCGCCTAACGCGCCGGCCGCCGCGCGCGAGAGCCAGAACACCGAGTCGAGGTCGGCGCGCATCGTCGCGCTCCACCGCGCGTCGTCCATCGCCGCGACGGCGACCTCCTCGGCGGGCCACACGCCATGGTTGATCACGACGATGTCGATCCCGCCGAACGCGTCGACGCCGGCCTGCACCAGCGCGTCGCACCCGGCCCGCGTGTCGAGGTCTGCGGCGCACGTCACCGCGCGCGCCCCGGTCGCGCGCGCCTCCGCGGCCACGGCTTCGGCGTCGTGCGCGCGCGCGCGGTAGCCCACGACCACGTCGGCACCCGCGCCCGCGAGCAGCCGAACCGCGGCCGCGCCGATGCCGCGCGACGCCCCGCTCACCACGGCGCGCCGCCCGCGGAGGTCGATCACAGCTCGGCCTCGACGAGGTCGCAGATCAGGTGTTCGATGCACATGTGTAGCTCCTGCGCGCGCTCCGTCCGGTCGGTCGGGATCACGACGTTGTGGTCCGCGAGCGCGCGCAACGCACCACCGTCGCGCGAGGAGAACGCGAGCACGCGCACGCCCGCCTCTCGCGCCGCCTCGGCCGCGCGCAGCACGTTGGGCGAGTTGCCGCTCGTCGAGTGGATGACCAGCAGATCGCCGGGACGGCAGAACGCTTCCACCTGCCGCGCGAACACCTGGTCGAAGCCGAAGTCGTTGCCGCACGCGGTGAGGAGCGACGAGTCGGTCGTGAATGCGACAGCAGGATACGCCCGCCGATTGCGACGGTAGCGAATCACGTATTCGGTCGCCATGTGCTGCGCGTCGGCAGCGCTCCCGCCGTTGCCGCAGAAATACAGCGTTCCGCCACCGCGCACGGTGTCGCGCACGAGCGTCGCGGCAACCGCGACATCGTCCGCCAGAGTATCCGCCGTGCGCGCAGCGAGGTCGGCGAGCTCGCGCAGGGCGCCGACGACCTCGGCGGGTGACACGGCGGCGGACGCAACGGAGGGAGAATGTGCAGACGTCATCGAAGGAGCAGGAAGGGGTTCGCCGCGGGGAGCCGCACCGCGTCAGACGTCGGGCGGTGCGGCAGCGGCGAGCGCGGCGAAACGCGCCATCGCCGCGATGGCGAGTTCCGGGATCGTGTCCGGGTCGTCGGCGGCAAGTTCGAACGCGTACGTCGCGAGTGCGTCGGCCGCGAGCAGGTCGAGCGCCGACGCACGCGACGTGGACTGATCGCGTAACAGGCGCGCGACCGTTTGCTCGGCGGCCGTCAGGTGTCGCTCGACCGGTGACGTCGCGGGGCCGCCTGAAGACTCGAGGAGTTGCCGAACGCGCCGCTCGAGTGCCTCGGGCGCGACGTCCGCGCGACTCGCCTCGCTCACGCAATCACCGCGCGTCGACCAGCGGTCCGAGCGCCGCTTCAGCCGCCGCGAGCGCCTCACCAAGGCGCGCGGGATCCGGCACACCGGCCTGCGCCATGTGCGGCTTGCCGCCTCCGCGTCCACCGACCGCCGCGGCCACGCGCCGCACGGCCTCGTCCGCGCGAATCCCCCGTTCGCGCAACGCGTCGCCCACGACGGCGAGCAGCATCGCTTTCCCGTCGTCGGTACGCGCGCCAAGCACGCCGATTCCGTCGGGAAGCTGCTCGCGCACCGCGTCGCCCAACGACTTGAGCGCGTCGACGTCGCCGGCCTGGACTTCGCGCGCCACGAACCGCGCGCCGACGCCGAGCGGTGCCGCGGCTGCTGCGAGCGTCTGGACCTGCGTCGCGCCGCCGCCGCGTTGCGCCTCGTCCAGCCGGCGTTCGAGCTGCCGTCGCTCGTCGACGAGCGCCTGCGCGCGCCGCACGGCCTGGTCGGCCGGCGTCTTGAGCACGCTCGCGACCTCGTCGAGCGTGCGCTCCCGCGCCCGGAGATGTTCGTACGCGCGGGGGCCCGTGAGTGCGACGACGCGGCGCACGCCGGCCGCGACGCCGGTCTCCTGGACGACGCGGAAGAGCCCGATCTCCGCCGTGTGCCGGACGTGCGTCCCGCCGCAGAGCTCGGTCGACAGCTCGGGAATCTCGACCACGCGCACGACGTCGCCGTACTTCTCACCGAACAGCGCCATCGCGCCCTGCGCGAGCGCGTCGGCGTACGCCTTCTCCGTGATCCCGACCGGCGCATCGCTCCAGATCCCGCGGTTGACGATCGCCTCGACCTCGTCGATCTCGGCCGCTCGGACGGGCCCGTGGTGCGTGAAGTCGAAGCGGAGCCGGTCCGGCTCGACCACCGACCCGGCCTGGTGCACGTGCTCGCCGAGGACCTGGCGCAGCGCGGCGTGCAGGAGGTGCGTCGCCGTGTGGTTCCGCTCGGTGTCCCGGCGCCGGTCGGCCGGCACGCGCGCCAACACGCGGCCGAAGGTCGGCGTTCCGCGCGCGACGCCTAACGCGACGATCCGCCCGTCGACCTTGCGCACCTCGTCCACGTCCACGCGCCACCCGTCGCCGACGATCTCGCCGTGGTCGCTCACCTGCCCCCCGCTCTCCGCGTAGAACGGCGCCTCGCGCAGCAGCACCGCCACGCGACCGCCGCCCACGTCGCGAAGTGCGGCCACATCGGTCTCGACGCTCACGCGCTGGTACCCGACGAAGCGGCCGGCCTCCTCGATCGGCACGCCGTCGCGCTGCCACGCCGCGAGGTCGCCGAGCGTGTCGGCCGAAACGGCGATGTTGCGCGAGCGTCGCTCCTCCTGCGACTGCGTGCGCTGGCGGCCGAGCGCACGCTCGAAGCCCGCCACGTCCACGCGGTACCCGCGCTCGCCGGCCATGAGTTCGGTCAGGTCGATCGGGAACCCGAACGTGTCGTACAGCCGGAACGCCTCCTCGCCGTCGATCTCTCCGCGCAGGGACGTCGAGCCCTGCGTCGAATGCACCGGGGCGAGCTCCTCGAAGCGCGCGAGCCCGCCGGCGATGGTCGCGAGGAAGCGCTCCTCCTCGGCGCGCGTGGTCGCCACGAGGTACTCGGCGCGCATGCGCAGCTCCGGGTACACGTCGCCCATCGACGCGACCACCGCCTCGACCACGCGGTAGAGCGTCGGCTCGCTCGTCCTGCCTAACAGATACGCGTGCCGGACCGCGCGCCGGAGGATGCGGCGCAGCACGTATCCGCGCCCGTCGTTGGAGGGGAAGACGCCGTCGGCGAGGAGGAACGCAACCGCACGGGCGTGGTCGGCGAGCACGCGGAACGACGCCGGATCGACGCCCTCGACGACCGCGTCGGACTCGCGCCCTCGGTACGACTTCCCTACGGCGGCTTCGACGGCTGCGATCAGCGGCGCGAAGACGTCGGTGTGGAAGTTGTTGGTCACGCCCTGCATCACGGCGGCGATGCGCTCCAGGCCGGCCCCGGTGTCGACGCTCGGCCGCGGGAGCGGCACGAGCGTCCCGTCGAGCTGCCGGTCGTACTGCATGAACACGAGGTTCCAGATCTCGAGGAACCGGCCAGCCTCCGCCCCCTCGGCGAACGCATCGGTCGAGAACTCCGCGCGCCCGAGGTCCGCCCACTCGCCGGCCGCGCCGTCCGGGAGGCGGTAGTCGCGCGCCACCGCCGCGAGGTCGACGTAGATCTCCGTGCACGGGCCGCACGGCCCGGTGTCGGCCATCTGCCAGAAGTTGTCCTTCGCGCCGAGGCCGTAGATCCGCGAGTCGGGCAGCCCGGCGATCTCCCGCCAGAGCGCGCGCGCCTCGTCGTCCTCGTGGAACACGCTCACGCGCAGGTGCTCGCGCGGGATCCCGAGGTCGCCGGTGACGAAGTCCCACGCGAAGCGGATCGCGTCACGCTTGAAATAGTCTCCGAACGAGAAGTTCCCGAGCATCTCGAAGAAGGTGTGGTGCCGGGCCGTGTGCCCCACCTGTTCGAGGTCGTTGTGCTTGCCGCCGGCACGCACGCACTTCTGCGCCGTCGTCGCGCGTCGCGCGGGCGTCGGCGGCTCCTCCTGACCGAGGAAGACGCGCTTGAACGGGACCATCCCGGCGTTGGTGAACAGCAGGGTCGGGTCGTCCGCGGGCACGAGCGAGGCGCTCGGCCGGACGGCGTGGTTCTGGCGCGCGAAGAACTCGAGGAACCGTGATCGGATGTCGGCGGCGTGCATGTTGCGGCAATCTAATCCGGACGTGGGGCGCCTTCGGAGGTCGCGTCGACGGACAGGACCTCGTCGGGCGTCTCGGACGTTCCGGTGTCCGCGCCGCCGGCCGACGCGCGACGCCCCGCCGGCTCCTGCCGTCGCGCGTCTATGAGCGCGCCGAGATCGCGCATCGAGACGCCGAGCCGTCGAGCGAGCATGTCGCGCACGGGCGCACTCGGCGTGCCGGCGAGGACGGCCCAGACGACGGAAGCCGCGAGCTTCCGCTCGCGTGACCACGCCGCCAGCGTTTCGGGCCAGAGCGCGAGCCCGACGACCGTGCTAGCCGGCAGCGCGGCGATCTCGCGCGCGACCGTTGCCGCGGCGCGGCGCTCGACGGATTGGATCCGGTGCGGTGGGCGGGGTACGGCGGTTCGTCCCAGCTGGCGCTCGGCTCGGCCGGGGGCGGCGCGTCGGGGTCGCGCTGGCTCGTCGGGAGCGGGCGCGCCGCGTCGATGAGTTGCCCGAGCACGCCCGGTGAGACACCGAGCCGTGCGGCGAGTCGTTCGCGCACCGCGCGGTACGGCTTCCGACCTGCGAGGGCGTTGTACACGACCGAAGTATCCGTGCGTGTGCTGCGCGACCACCGCGCGAGTTCATCTGGCCAGAGCGCGAGTTGGACGACCATCGACGCCGGCATCGCGGCAATCTCTCGGGCGACCGTCCGCACGGCGATGCGTTCGACCGCGGTCGCGCCCGTGCGTTCTGGCAGGTCCGCGGTGTCCGTACGCGCGACAAAGCTGAAGTGCGAGGCGCTGTCCATGGTGAGTCGGTTCCGATCAGGCGCGATCGGTTCGCGCGTGTGGGCTTTATGGTGTGCGACGGTGGTACACGGCGGGCTTCGGCGGCAGGCCGTGGTCGACCTATGCACGCCGGGTGAGTCTGCGCAATCGGTTTCGTTCTGCTCTCGTTTACCGAGGGAAAGGTGTCAGATATTGAAAACATTCCCTCGTTCGCGCGTTCGAGGATCAGCGTTGCGACAGTGCGATGAGGCGCCCGGCCGAACGTGCATGCCGAGCGATGGCCCATACGAAGGCCGATATCAAGGCCGGCGTCCCCCTTTGTCCGGCGCGAGTCGCGCATACTACTCCGTCACGGTCTCGGCCGACCCGAACGGGTCGGACTCATCGTCCGCGCCCTCTGACTTCTCGCCGAGCACGCGATCGACGACGTCGCGGATCACGGCGCCGTCGTGCCCTCGCCGCGCCAGGTAGCCGTACAGCCGTCGCCGTCGCACCGCGGAATCGAGCCCACCCAGGCTCCGGACGCGCTTGCGAGCCGCCTGTTCGACGAGCGCGACTTCGTCCACGGCCTCGTCGACGAAGACCTCCGCAACCGCCTCGTCGGCAGTCGACCGCGCGACGCCCGCCTGCGCGAGCGCTTGCGACACGCGCCTCCGCGAATCCCCGCGCGTCGAGACGCGGCTTCTCGCCACCTGCCGTGCGTACTCCGAATCGTCGAGGAAGCCCGCCTCCTGCAACCGCGCGATCGCGGCGTCGGCGTGGACCGGCGATGCGCCCCCGCGAATCAGCCGGTGACGCAGATCGCGCGACGATCGCGCACGAGCCGCGAGCATCCCGAGCGCGCTGTCGTACACGGACAGCTCCATGATGCCGTCTGAGAGCTGCGCCGCTGCCGCGTCGTCGAGCGCCCGACCGACCCGCACGCCCATGCGCTCGACGAGGTCGATCGACACGACGCCGACCGACCTCCCCTCGATGGACAGCTCCCACCGGCCGGCGCGTCGGGTCGCGGGGACCATCTCCGTGATGACCCCCGCCCGAACCGGCGGCTGCGCCGGCGACTCGGCACGCGCCGGCGCGCGACGCATCACTCCTCGCCGGGTTCCGCCGTCTCCGCGCCAACCTCGCCCGTAATGCCGAGGATGCCCTTCACCTTCTCCTCGACGTCGGCCATCAGGGTCGGGTTGTCCTTCAGGAACATCTTCGCGTTCTCACGCCCCTGCCCGATCCGCTGACCCTGGTAGCTGTACCACGCGCCCGACTTCTCGATGATCCCCGCCTCACTCGCGATGTCGAGCACGAGCGACGCGTGGCTGATCCCCTCGGCGTACATGATGTCGAACTCCGCCTGACGGAACGGCGGCGCGACCTTGTTCTTCACCACCTTCACGCGGACGTGCGAGCCCACCACGTCCTCCTTGTCCTTCACCGGTCCGATACGCCGAATGTCCATGCGCACCGACGCGTAGAACTTGAGCGCCTTGCCACCCGTCGTCGTCTCCGGGTTGCCGAACATCACGCCGATCTTCTCGCGCAGCTGGTTGATGAACACCACGGAAGTCTTCGAGCGAGCGATCGCACCGGTCAGCTTCCGGAGCGCCTGACTCATGAGGCGCGCCTGCAGCCCGACGTGGCTATCCCCCATGTCGCCCTCAATCTCCGCCTTCGGTACGAGCGCGGCCACCGAGTCGATCACGATCACGTCGACGGCGCCCGAGCGCACGAGGATGTCGCAGATCTCGAGCGCCTGCTCACCGGTGTCCGGCTGCGAAATCAGCAGCGCCTCGATGTCGACGCCAAGCTTCCGTGCATACTCGGTGTCGAGCGCGTGCTCCGCGTCGATGTAGGCCGCGACGCCTCCCGCCTTCTGCGCGTTCGCGACGACGTGCAGACAGAGCGTCGTCTTCCCCGACGACTCCGGCCCGTAGATCTCCGTGATACGACCCTTCGGCACGCCGCCGATCCCGATCGCCGCGTCGAGGTTGATCGCGCCCGTCGGGATCGACTCGACCTTGACCTTCGTGTCCGTCCCCATGCGCATGATCGAGCCCTTGCCGCAATTCTTCTCGATCTGCGCAATGGCCAGGTTCAACGCCTTCTTCTTGTCGTCGCCTTGCACCGTCGTCGCCATACTCGCCTCAAGTCGTTGAAGGGTCCTGGCCGCAACTGCCCGCACGACGTCGCCTGCCGGACGACAGGACGAGGACGTGAAGCACCCGAACAAAATACGAAGAAGTCACCGCAGGCGCAAGCGCCGCGAGTGCGTTGTAACGTGTTGTCACGTGGGCACTTGGAACGCGTCCGCGACGTGTCGAACCCGCACGACGGGCCTCTTGCCACGGCCGAACACTACCCCGATCACGTCGAATCGGTACGCCGTCGCGCCGCCCCCGTGACGCGCGATCCATGCGTGCGCGCTCCGCACCAGTTCGCGCCGCTTCCGCCAGTGTACGGCTTCCAGAGGACCGCCGAACGCGGGGCCCCGACGCGCCTTCACCTCGACGAACGCGACCAGCCCCGGACGCGCGACCACGAGGTCGAGATCGCGGTGGCCCGATCGGAATCGACGACTCACGACCGTCCATCCGCGAGCCCGCAGCCACCGCTCCGCGACGCGCTCACCGGCGATCCCGAGCGCCTGCCGCGGGTCGACGCAAGCCTCGACGTCGGCCGCCGGTCGCGACGCGTCCACCGTCGGTCGTCTTGCGAGCGCGGCCTGCGCTCGGGCGCTTGAGATGTTGAGCACGGGCCCAGGCTACGCGAGACGTCCCGTTCCGCGTGCATCAGAACGTGTCAAAGTGGGCTCAAACCTCGCGCGCGACCGCCTGCCCACCGCGCCCGGACGGTTCGCGGCCGGTCGGTTGGCGCCCGCGCAGCGCGTGGAGCACGACGCCCGGGGCATTCGACACGATCCCGCTCACGCCCACATCCCACAGCCGCGTGGCCGCGCGCGCGTCGTCGACCGTCCACACGTGCACGGGTACGCCGAACGGAGCGAGTAGCCGCGCGAATCGTCCGAGCGGCAGCGGAAGCCCGCGGTACGACGGTGGGATCGACGCCGCGCGGTACGCCGGGACGATGCGTCCGCCCGTGACCGCCGCACGGAGCAGTCGGACCACGTCCCCCTGCGCCGCGCCCGTCGGGTACGCCGTCCCGCGGAAGTAGGCCACCACGTCGTCGCGGAACGATGCGACGACTGCGCGATCGACTGCGGCATGACGATCCAGCGTGGCGCGCACGGCGTCACACGCGGCGAGTTCCTTGACCTCGATCAGCACGGGGACTCCCGGGAACGCACCGAGGACCGCGTCGAGCGTGGGCACCCCGATCCCGCGCCCGGCGAAGGGACGCGAGCCGGCGCGGTCGGCGACGAAGCGCGCGCCCGCGTCGACCTCACCTAACCTGTCGGCGGTCAGCGCGCGTACAAGGCCGCGCGCGTCGGTGGTCCGGTCCAGCATCTCGTCGTGCACGACCATCGCGACGCCGTCCGCCGACACGCGACAGTCGAATTCGAGCGCGTGCGCGCCCAACTCGACGGCCCGAGCGAAACTCTCGATCGTATTCTCCGGCGCGTGCGCCGAATCCCCGCGATGCGCGATGACGAGCCGGGCGTCGGGGTCGAGCAGGATCACACGCTCACCGATCGTCGTCGCGTGCGACGCTCACTCGCGCCCGGCGGGGAGCCGGTGCAGGTCTTCGAGCCCGACGAGCACGTCGCGCGGCTTCGAACCGTCGGGCGGCCCGAGTACGCCGGCCGCGTTCAGCTGATCGATGATCCGCGCGGCACGACCGTACCCGATCTTCAGCCGGCGCTGGAGCAACGACGTGGACCCGCCCTGGTGCTGGATACACGCCTCTGCCGCCTCGTAGAACAGCTTGTCGCGTTCGCCCGCCGCTGGCTCGTCGTCGCCCGCGCCGGACCCGGCGTCGAGCGCCTCGCGACGGCGCACGACCTCGAGGATGTCCTCCTCGTCGCCGTCGCGCGCCGCGATCTCCGCGTCCACACCGGCGGCCCGCGCGCGCCCTTCCGCCGAGGTCCCTTCGGCCCGGTCGCGGTACCAACCCATCAGGCGCTCGGTCTCCTCGCTCGACAGGTACGCGCCCTGGATGCGCGACGGCGCGCTGCTGCCCGGCGGAATGAAGAGCAGGTCGCCGTTCCCGAGCAGCAACTCGGCCCCGGCGCCGTCGATGATGGTGCGACTGTCGATTTGCGACGCGACCCGGAACGCGATGCGGCTCGGGAAGTTCGCCTTGATCAGACCGGTGATGACATTCACGCTCGGCCGCTGCGTCGCGATGATGAGGTGGATCCCGATCGCGCGCGCCTTCTGCGCCAGGCGCGCGATCGGCGTCTCGACCTCGCCCTGCACGGTCATCATCAGGTCGGCCATCTCGTCGATCACCACGACGACGTACGGCAACTCGCCCTTCGTGTACTCGTTGTACAGAAAGCCCGTGTCGGACGGGACCTTCGCCTTCAACGGGGCGCCCGCACCGTCGGCGTGCTGGCGCACGCGCCGGTTGAAGTCCTGGAGGTTGCGGCAGCCGTTTTCGGCCAGCAGCGCGTAGCGCTCCTCCATCTCCATGAGCGCCCACTTGAGAACGGCGGCGGCGTCCTTGCTGTCGGTGATCACTTTGTGCCGCATGTGCGGCAGGTCGTTGTACACCGACAGCTCGACCATCTTCGGGTCTACCATCAGGAAGCGCAGCGTCCGCGGCGTGTGCCGGTAGACGAGCGACGTGATGATCGTGTTCACGCACACGCTTTTCCCGGCGCCCGTCGCGCCCGCGATGAGCAGGTGCGGCATCTTGGCGAGGTCGGCGACGATCGTGCGCCCTTCGAGATCCTTGCCCAACGCGACAGGCAGCGCAGCTTTCGCGTCCTGAAACTCGCGACTCTCGACGAGGTCGCGGAACGCGACCATCTCGCGCGTCGCGTTGGGCACCTCGATGCCGACGGCTCCCTTGCCCGGAATCGGTGCGACGATGCGGATACTCGGCGCGCGCATCGCGAGCGCCAGGTCGTCCGCGAGCGACGCGATCTGCCGTACCTTCACGCCGGCCGCGGGCGTGTACTCGAACTGCGTCACCGTCGGCCCGACCGTGCGCCCGGTGATCTGGCCGTCGATGCGGAACGTCCGCAGCACCTCCTCGAGCCGCGCGCCCGCGAGGTCCAGCTCGCGCCGACTCACCTCGGAGTTCCGCGGCGGCGCCGCGTCCAGCAGCTCGCGCGGCGGCCGTTCGGCGAGCACTTCGGCGCCGCCCGCCTCCGCGGCGGCTTCGGCGGCCACGTCGCTCCGGATCTGTTCGAGCACCGGCTGCGCGACGCCCAGCGTGCCACCGCGCACCTTCTTGCCGCGGCGCGCGCCCTCGACCTCGGCCACCGCGGACGCGACACCGCTCCCGTCTCCGGCCGCGGCCGGGCGCGGAAACTCCCTGGCGGCTTCGAGCATCGCGCGATCCGCGGCTGGCATCTCCTCCGGCGCGGGTTCGAGCGCACGCGCAAGGTCCAGCGGCAGCGACTTCCTGCGCCCGCGTCGCCCGCGATCCGCGGGCGTCTCATCGCCGAGGACCTCCGCATACGTGAGCACGGGCGCGCCGCGCCGGCGCGGGCGGAGCAGCGCGCGAACCGGATTCCACGCCACGGTGCGCACGAGGAGCGCCGACGACGCGAACAGCACGACGATCCAGCCGCCGGCCGTCCCTAACAACTCGCGCGCGGAGAACGCGGCGAACCCGCCCCAGAGCCCGGCCGCCGCGCTGAGTTCGCCGCGACCCGCACCGACGGCGAGGGCCACGGCGACTGGGACGAGCAGCGCGAGGCCGCCTAACAATGCGAGCCAGCGCCGGTCGTCCGCCGGCGCGAGGCGCCCGAAGCCGCGCAGCGCGTGCGCGAGCGGCGCCGCGGGCACGAGCACGGCGCCGCTCCAGCCGAGGGCGGTCACGAGCGCGCCGGCCGCGAACGAGCCGACCGCACCCAAGCCGCCGCCCGCGTGGCCGAAGGCGGTCTGTACGGCCTTGAGCCCGAGCGCGACGGCGAGGAACAGCCCGAGCGCGAGCCACGCCAGCCCGGCCAGTTCCGAGCGCTCGTACTCGCGCCGCCGCGCACGCTCGGGGGAGAGCGCGACCCCCGCGTCGTGAGCCGCGCCCGTCCCAAACGCGGCCGCCACCCATCCCCGCAAAGCCGTCATCATCCTCGTGTGCGCGACGCGCGGTCCGAACCCTTCCACGAATCTACGCGCGGCGTGTCGCGCCGCACGGCCCACCTCGGCGCGGCGCCGACGCCGAACCGGGCGCCGGGCACGCGACCGCTGTGACGCGCCCCGCTACCGCGGGACGTGCGTGATCGCGCGCGGCTCGACGCGCGCCGCGTCGGCGCGGGCCTGCTCGGCCTGCGCGAGTTCGCCGCGGAGGCGGTCGAAATTGCGCTCCAACCACTTCGTGTCAACGTCCGCCGCTCGGAACTGCGCATCCTGCATCACCACGGCGAGAAACGGCATCGTCGTCGCGACGCCCTCGATGATGAACGTCTCGAGCGCGAGTTGCATGCGCCGGAGTGCCTCCTCCCGGTCGCTCCCTTGGACGATCAGCTTGGCGATGAGCGAGTCGTAGTAGGGCGGCACCGTGTAGCCCGCGTACACGTGCGTGTCGAGACGCACGCCCGGCCCGCCGGGCGGGTGAAAGGTCGTGATGTGACCAGGCGATGGCTGGAAGTTGCGCGTCGGGTCCTCCGCATTCACGCGGCACTCGATCACGTGCCCGCGCAGCGGCGGCATCGCACGGACCGAGAGCGGCTCCCCGGCGGCGACGCGGATCTGCTCCTTCACGAGGTCCACGCCGGTCAGCATCTCCGTGACCGGGTGCTCGACCTGGATGCGCGTGTTCATCTCCATGAAGTAGAACGCGCCGTCCGCGTTGAGCAGCATCTCGACCGTGCCCGCGCCGACGTAGTCGATCGCCTTCGCACCGCGAACGGCCGCATCGCCCATGGCCTCGCGCAGCTCGGGCGTGATCACCGGACACGGCGCCTCCTCGACGAGCTTCTGGTGCCGCCGCTGCACCGAGCAGTCGCGCTCGCCGAGGTGGATCACGTGGCCGAACTGGTCGCCGAGGATCTGGAACTCGACGTGGCGCGGGCGCTCGAGGTACTTCTCGATGTACACGTCGCCGTTCCCGAACGCGCCTAACGCTTCCGAGCGTGCGAGCTGGAACGCCCGCAGGAAGTCGTCCGGGTCGTGCGAGACGCGCATCCCCTTCCCGCCCCCGCCGGCCGCCGCCTTGATGATGACCGGAAAACCGATCGTTTCGGCGAAGCCGAGCGCCTCGGCGGGGTCTTCGACGGGGCCGGGCGTGCCGGGCACGATCGGAACGCCCACGTCGGCCATCGCGCGGCGCGCCGCCGACTTGTCGCCCATCGTGCGGATCTGTGACGCGGTCGGACCGATGAACGCAATGCCGCTCGCCGCGCACGTCTCGGCGAACTCCGCGTTCTCGGCCAGGAATCCGTAGCCCGGGTGGATCGCGTCGGCGCCGGTGATTTCCGCGGCCGCTATCAGCCGCGGGATGTTGAGGTACGATTCGCGACCCGCCGCCGGGCCGATGCACACGTCGTCGTCCGCGAAGCGCACGTGCAGCGATTCACGGTCCGCCTCGGAGTAGACCGCAACGGCGTCGACGCCGAGCTCGCGGCAGGCGCGGATGACGCGGAGCGCGATCTCGCCCCGGTTGGCGATGAGAACCTTGTTGAACACGAAGCGCGACGCGTCAGCCGTTCGGATCGACGCGGTACAGCGCCTGTCCGTACTCGACCGGGTGGGCGTTCTCGGCGAGAACCGCCGTGACCACGCCGTCGTGATCGCTCTCGATCTCGTTCATGATCTTCATCGCCTCGATGATGCACACGACCTGGCCCTTGCTCACGCGCTGGCCGACGGTGACGAACGCCGGCGCGCCAGGCTCCGCCGAGCTGTAGAACGTGCCGACCATCGGTGAGGTGATCTCGACTCCGCTCGGGGTCGGCGGCGCGGGCGCGGCGGGCGCGGGCGCCGCGACCGGAGCGGCCGCGAGCGGTGCCGCGCCGGTCGCGGCGCCCAGCGCGCCCGAAACAACCGCCCCGCCCGCGAGCACCGCGGGAACCGCGGGCAAGGGCGCGGCGACCATCGGCGCGCCGCGCTGCGTCGGCGTCTTCGCGATGCGCAGCTTCATCCCCTTGTCGGACGAAATCTCGATCGAATCGACGGACGACGCGTCCAGCATCTCGATGAGCTTCTTGACGTAGCGGAGGTCGATCATCAGGAGCGAGGAAGGAAGCGCGACGCGCGACGGCGAACGCCGCGGCGGTCGGGCGAACGCCCGGCGCGCGGAAGCCTGGCCCGCGGAGATCCAATCCGCGGAAGACCGGGGAGGGTAGCACGACGAGCACGCGGACGGGAGCGCCGGGCGGCCCCCACCACCCGTGCCCGCTTACGAAATCGTCAACAGATCGCGCGAGAAGTCGGTCAGGAGCACCGGACCGTCCGCCGCGAGGTGCACGTCATCCTCGACGCGAACCCCGCCCCAACCAGGCAGGTAGATCCCCGGCTCGATCGTGACGACGGCCTGTGGCGGAAGGACCGCGTCAGCCGTACGCGCGAGGCGCGGCGCCTCGTGCACCTCGAGGCCGAGGCCGTGCCCGAGCGAGTGACCGAACGCGTCGCCGAAACCGTGCGCGGCGATGAAGTCGCGCGCCAGCGCGTCGGCCTGTCGCCCGCTCATGCCGGCGCGCACCAGGGCCGACGCGCGCTCGTTGGCAGCTCGAACGATCCCGTGCACCTCACGCTGCCGGTCGTCCGGGGGCCCGAGGACGACCGTGCGCGTGACGTCCGCGCAGTAGCCGTCGACCACGGCTCCGAAGTCGACCAGCAGCAGGTCGCCGCGCGCGAGCACCCGATTGGACGCGCGGGCATGCGGCAGCGCCGAACGCGGCCCACTTGCGACGATGGTTTCGAACGGGAACCCCTCGCTGCCGGCAGCGCGAAGGTTCCCTTCGAGCAACCCCGCCACGCCCAGCTCCGTCATCCCAGGCCTCACGTCGTCGAGCGTGCGCGCGAGCGCCGCCATCGCGACCTCGCCCGCGGCCCGTACGCACGCGACCTCGTCGGCGTCCTTACGCTCCCGCAACGCCTCAACGAGGTCGGTGGTGGGGCGCCACGACCAGCGCGACCCGGCTTCGAGCAGGCGCTGGAAGTCGCGGTGCAGGAGGTGAGCACTCTCGAACCCGATGACCTCCGTGTACGCGAGCTGCGGCAGCTGCTGCCAGAGCCCGCTCCAGAGGCTCGCCTGTTCGATGACGACGCGCGCGGCCCCCCCGACCTGTTCGGCGGCCTGCGTCTGGTAGCGGAAGTCGGTGATGAGCAGGACGTCGGCACGACGCGTGACGACGGCGAGCGCGCTGGTGCCGCTGAACCCGGTCAGGTAGCGCACGTTCGCGAGTCCGGTCAACAGCACCGCGTCGAAGTGCGCGACCTCGAGCTGTGCGACGAGCGCCGCGACGCGCGCGGAACGGTGGTCAGTCATGAACGGTGGTCGGGCGATGAGGCCGGTGCGGCGCCGGCCGACCCGCGCGTCCGCTCGAGAACCGCGACGACCGCGCGGAGCGCGAGTTCGTAGCCGAAGATTCCGAATCCGACGATCGTCCCGACCGCCGCCGGTGCGAGGGCCGATCGGTGCCGCTCGCGCTCGCGGGCGTAGACGTTGGTGACGTGCACTTCGACGAACGGGACCGCGACACCGACGAGCGCGTCGCGCAATGCGAGACTCGTGTGGCTGTACGCGCCCGCGTTCACGATTGCGGCGTCGACCGCGCCGGCGAACGCGTGCACGGCGCTGACGAGTTCCCCCTCCCCGTTGTGTTGCGCGAACGACAGCTCCGCGCCGAGGTCACCGCCCAGCATCCGCATCCGCCGTTCGACGTCCGCCAGCGTCTCGCGCCCATACAGCTGCGGCTCGCGCCGTCCGAGGAGGTTCAGGTTGGGGCCGTTCAACACCGCGACCCGCCACGGCGCGCTCATCGGCCGCGCATCGCGCGGTCCGTCACGCCGCCGTGTCGCGGAGCCACGTGTCGAACCGCGCCAGGTCCGCATCCTCCGACGCACCGTTAGGCATCGGGTCCGGCGTGTCCAGCGACGCATCGTCGCCGTTCGATGCCGCGGCCGCTCCCGTGGGCGGCGAAGGCGTCGCCGCTCTTGCCGGCGGCGATGGCGGGAGCCCCGCGGCCTCCGCAGGCGCGGCCGCGAAAAACCGGTCGAACGACAGATCCGCGTAGGGGTCCGCGAATGCGGCCGCGAGCACCGCGCCCCGTTCGGCGTCGCTGGTGCCGCTCACGGGCGCCGAACTCGGCGACACAGGTGGGGGCGCGTCGCTCGGCCCGTCGCCGCGCAACGCGCCCAGACGGGCGCGTAGCCCCGCATCGCCGGGGCGATCGGCTGTCAGGCGTTCGTACAGCGCGATCGCCTGGTCGGTGTGTCCCTGTGCGGCGAGCAATCCGGCCATCGTCTCGGTCGCGAACGGCCCGTTGGTGATGTGCTCGAACCCCGCGGCGTCGTCGTGAAGCTGGCCGACGTCGCGCGACGCGCGCGAATCGGCCACGTCGGCGTTGGCCACGTCGGCGTTGGCCACGTCGGCGTCGGCCAGGACGGCTGGCGCTTCCGACGGCGCGAGGTCGAGCCCGACCACCGGATCGAGCGGAGCCGCGTCGGCCTGCGTCGTTCCGACCGCCACGCGCTCCGAAGCGGCGGTGTCGGTCGTCACCGGCGCAAGCTCGTGCAGGGCGAACTCGTGCGGCGCGAACTCGAGCGGTTCGAACGCGTCGGTGCCGAGTAGCTCGGGACCACGGGCGTCCTCGGGCTCCGGTCCTGGTGCCACCAGCGTCGGCACCTCTGCCGCGATCACCTGCCCGCGCACCTCGCGATCCGGCTCGATCGCGCCCGCGACACCGTCGACGTCCTCGGCTTCGGGCGGCGTGAACGACGCGCCGCCGAGCTGGACGCCGACGTCGTCGGCATACGGTTCGGCAGCCCGGAGCCGCTCGAACCACCGCCGCGCGGCCTCACGATCGCCTGCGAGACTCGCGATTTCGCCGAGTTGCCGCAGCACGACGCGGTTCCCCGGGTCGAGCGCACGCGCGGCCTCAAACGCGACGCGAGCGTCGGCGAGGGCGCCGGTATCGAAGAGCGCCTGCCCGAGCACGACGTGGCCCGTCAGGTGATCGGGGTACTCCGCCAACTGCGCGCGCAACATCGTCACCGCCTCCTCGAGCGCACCCGCCTGCCGCAGCGCGTTCGCAAGTGGAGCGAGATACCGGCGCGGCTGCGCGGCGTAGCGATGCCGCAACTCGTCGATCCGGACAGGGGCGGCCATGGGAGGCGGGCGGCGCCGTCGCGGCAAACGGCACGCGGCGGCAGAGGCGGGCAACGGTGAAGACGAGCGGGAAGAATACGCGCTCGTGAACGGACGCGTCAACGCGCGCGCCCCGCGAACGCCGGTGCCGAAGTCTCACGTTCCCTTGCCTTTAGCGCGCGGCGACTCGTACGTTTCGAGGTTCCGTTCCGGCCCGAGGCGCGCCACGGTCGATACCGCCGTCGGCGCGCCGCGCGCGTTCGGGGCCGTCGCGCGCCCCATCGACCATCCGCTCTACCCCGCGAGGAGTTCCGCCCCGTGCTGCAACAGATGCGAAGCAGCGGCAAGTATTTCGTCGTCATCATGGCCGCCGCTTTCGTCGCCGTCTTCCTCTTCGGTCAGACCTCCGGGCTGCTCGGCGGCGGCGCCAGCCGCCTGACGACGAACTCCGTCGTCGCCAAGGTGAATGGCGACGATATCCTCGCGACCGACTACCTTCGCGCCGTCGAGGCCCGTGCGCAACAGGAAAGCCAGCGCCTCGGCCGCGCCCTGACGCTCGACGAGCGCCGCGAGGTCGAGCAGGCGACGTTCGATCAGATGATCGGCGATCGCCTCGTCTCGCAGGAAATCGCGAAGCGCAACATCGGCGTGACCGACGACGAGATCCGGGCCGCGGCGCAGAACCAGCCCCCGCCGGAGCTGCGGGACAGCCCGGAGTTGCAGACAAACGGGCAGTTCGACCCCGAAAAGTACCGCCGCTTCCTCTCGAGCCCGACCGCTCGCGGAGGGGGACTCCTGCTTCAACTTGAGGCTTACTACCGCACCGGGATCCCGCGCGAGAAGCTGCTGGACGAGGTCGCGAGCGGCGCATACGCGTCCGACGCCCGGCTCTGGCAGCTCTACCAGGATGAGCACGACTCGGCGCAGGTGTCCTACGTGGTGTTCCGCCCCGACCTCGTCGCCGACAACGCCGTCTCGGTGAGTCCGGCCGAGGTGCAGGCGTACTACGACGCGCACCGCAAGACGTTCGAACGGCCCGGGCGCGCCCTGGTTTCGCTGCTCACGCTCCCGCGCGCGATCACGGCGCAGGACAGCGCCGCGGCGCGCGATCGCGCGCTCCGCATCCGCGCGGAACTCGTGGGCGGTGCCAAGTTCGAGGACGTCGCGAAGCGCGAGAGTTCCGACTCGGGCTCCGCGGCACAGGGCGGCGCGCTCGGGCGCGGCGGGCGTGGACGTTTCGTGCCGGAGTTCGAACGGGCCGCCTACGCGCTGCAGCCGGGTCAGATTTCGGAGCCCGTTGCCACACAGTTCGGCTATCACATCATCCGCGTCGACGAGCGTAAGGGCGACACACTCGCGCTGCGGCACATCCTGATCCCGATCGCACAGAGCGATTCGAACGCCAAGCTCGTGGACCGCGAGGCCGATGCGCTCGCGAGCGCGGCGGGGTCCAGTGACGACCCGCGCAAGTTCGACGCGGCCGCGAAGCGCTTCGGCCTCACGCCCCGGCGCGTGCCCGTGTTCGCCAACCAGCCCCTCAGTGTGAACGGCCGCCCGGTCCCGAGCGTGAGCGCGTGGGCGTTCGGCGGGGTGCATCCGGGCGAAACGAGCGAGCTGTTCGACGCACCCGACGCGTACTACCTCGCGCGGCTCGACTCGCTTACCCCGGGCGGGCCGCAGCCGCTGGCTGAAGTACGCGGGGAGATTCAGCAGCGCCTGCTCACGGACAAGAAGCTCCAAGCCCTCGTGCCGCGCGCGCAGCAACTCCGGCAGGCGGCCGCGACGTCGACGCTCGAGCAGGCCGCCGCGGCACAGCACCTTGCCGTGCAGCACGCCGGTCCGTTCACCCGCGGGATGCTCGTGCCGGGGCTCGGTCAGTACACCGAGGCTATCGGGGCCGCGTTCGGCGTGCCGCAGGGGACGCTCACCGCCCCGGTCACGTCGCGCGACGGCGTGTACGTGTTGCGCGTGGACCGTCGCGTCGCTGCCGACAAGGGCGCGTGGCAGGCGCAGAAGGCCGTACAGCGCCAGCAGGTCGCACAGGCACTCCGCCAGGCCCGCGTGCGCGAATTCCTCGCCGACCTGCGCTCGACGGCGAAGATCGACGACCGCCGCGCCGAGGTCGAGGCCGCGCAGCGGCGACAGGCCAACGGCTGACCGAGCGCCGGGCCGGCGCGTCGCCGGCCCGGCGTTACCCCGCGCGTCAGTCGAGCAACCGCTTCGGCTGGCGCGCTCGCTCTTCTTCCTCGGTGAGCGGGACGGGCGCGTATGGCGGCGGGACGTACGGCGGCGCATTCGTGTACCCGTTCGGCGGGTAGCCACCGTCGGGCGGAGTGCCGCCCGTCAGGTCGGCGCGTAGCGGGTCGATGACTGCGCGCTGCGCCTCCTGCATCTGCCGCCGGAACTGGTTGACGTAGCGGCCGACCGTGCCGGCGAGCTCGGGGATCTTCTTGGGCCCGAACAGCACCAGGATCATCACCAGGATGATCAGAATCTCGCCGAGCCCCAGATTTCCTAACATGCGCCTCCGATCGTGATCGCCGCGGCCGTGCGGCCGAGCCGGCGCGGCGTCAGAAGAGGGACCGCGCGATCAGGTACGCGAGCAGGACGCCCACGAGACTCAGCAACGACACATCGAGCGCGACGGGCCCAACGGCGAACTTCAAGATAACGAGATCGATCTGCAGCGGGCCGACCGACGGTGTCACGCCGGTCGTCAAGAATTGCTTCACAGCGCCGGGGGGCATGAACAGCCGCGCGACCTGCGTCAGGACGCCACCGGCGATGAACCCCGTCGCGAGAACGATGACGTAGAATCGCGACGGCCGGGACGATGTGCGGGGCGACATGACGGAACGAACTCGAGCGGTGGCGGGATGGCGCTCAGGAGCGACGCTCCTGAGCGTAGGCGATCGCGTCGGCAAGTGCCGCACGCGCGGCGGTGTCGGGCAGCGTCACGAGCGCGTCCTCGGCCTCCGCGGCGAGGCGATCGACTCGTCGGCGCGCGTAATCCAGCCCGCCGTGTTGCGCGACGAGTGCCACGACCTCCGCCACGAGCTGATCATCCGGATCCGCGGCCGTGAAGAGCTCGTCGACGCGCCGCCGTCCGGCCCGGTCGAGGGCCGGGAGCGCCGCGATGAGCGGCAACGTCACCTTGTGTTCGCGTAGATCGAGACCGCTCGGCTTCCCAGTGACTTCCTGCACTTCGGTATAGTCCAGCAGGTCGTCGATGACTTGGAACAGCATCCCGAGTCGCTCGCCGTACCGCGCGAGCTGACCACGGAAGGCGGGAGCGCCGCAGAGCGCGCCGAGGTCGCACGCGGCCCGGAACAGCGAGGCCGTCTTGGCGCGAATCAACTGGTCGTAGTCGGCTTCGCTGAACGCGAGCGCGTCGGCCGCGCCGAGTTGGCGAAGTTCGCCGACGGTCATCCGCGTGGACACGTCGGCGAACACCCGCGCGACGTCCCAATCGCCCAGCCGCACGAGTTCGGTGAGCGCGCGTGCGTAGAGCAGGTCGCCCATCAGCACCGCGGTCTGGTGACTGAACAGGGCATTGATCGTCGGCATGCCGCGGCGCATCACCGAGTGATCGACCGCGTCGTCGTGCACGAGGCTCGCGAGGTGCAACACTTCGAGCGCCGCCGCGACCGACACCGCACGCGCCTCCGGCCGGTCCATCACGCCGCTCGCGAGCAGCAGTAGCGTGGGACGGAACAGCTTGCCCCGCAACGCGGCGAGATGCGACGTCACTTCCGCCGCGACCACGTCGTCCGTCGCGAGGATGCGCCCGAGTTCGTCGACCACGCGGTCGAGCGAGGCGCGGATCGGCGCCTGCACGTCTTGCAAGGTCACGACGGTCGTGCGCGTCGACGGCCCGCGAGCGAACGCTCCAGACGTCATCGGGACGGGGCGCGCTGAATCGGCGGTGGCAGCGCGGCCAGGTGGGTCGCCGCGTCGCGAAAACCGTAATCGGTAGCGAGCACACGGACGTACCACGCGCGCGCCACGTCGACTCGCCCGACCGCGCGTGCGGCTTCGGCGAGCACGTAGTGCACGCCGACGAGCGTTTCGGGCGGGACGCCGGCCGCAGCCGCAGCGTCGGCGGCCGGCTCCAACGTCGCGAGGGCCAGCTCCGGGCGGTTCAGGTCGAGGAAGCACTGGGCGAGCGCTTCACGCTCGCGGAGCCCGCTACCCGGGGCAGCGAGCGCGCGCTGAAACTCGCGCACCGCGTCGGTCAGCAGCCCCATCTCGCGGAACGCCACGCCGAGGTCGTAGTGGCTCTCGCGGTCGCCGGCGTCCACCGCCTGCGCGAGGCCAGAGGTGAACGCGTGCAACGCCGCGTCGAAGTCGGCATCCTCGTCCCCGGTCTCGCGCGGGGCCTGCGTGACGAGCCGGGTAGACGCGGGCAATTCCGTGCTCCGCAGCCACTCGCCGAGGTCAGTCGGCGCGTCGCGTTCCGGCGCGACGTAGGCGGGAGCCGGCGCGGGCGTTGTCGTGGCCGGTTCGACGTCGAGCATCACGACGCCGAGGGCGGCCGTTTCGTCGTCGGTCGTTCGGGTCGCGAGTTGGGCCGCTTCGGGCTCCAGCAGATCGAAGTGCGGCGACTCGACCTCCGCCGGCAACTCCGCGCCGACCGGGACCATGTCGATCTCGGGCGCGTCGAAGAGCGGCGCCGCGCGGGTAGGGCCCGTGAGCGGGGACGTCGGAGTGACCGGCGCGTCGAACATCGGGACGTCGATCCCTCCGACGTCGAACCCGCCGACCTCGAAACCAGACGTTGCAAGCACCGTCGCGGCGAAGTCGCGCGATTCGTGTGCGGGCGCGTGGGGGTCACCATCGCCCAACGCGAATCCGGTCGGGTCGAACGCGTCCGCTCGCGTCGGCGCATCCGGGGTTGGCTCGAACCCGGTCAGATCGAGCAGCGCCAGCTGACTCGAGCCTTCATCCGCGCCCACCGGAGCGGGTGGAGCAAACGACGAGAACTCGAGCTCGCGCGGGGGAGCAGTCCTGCGCAGCGTCGAAACGCGCAGCGGCGCCGGGTCGCCCGGGAGCGCGGTCAGCCAGCGAACCGCGGCGGACGCCGCATCCGCCGACACGGGCGCGAGGCGCGGGCCGCGGATCTCGAACTCGATGAGCTCGGACAGCGGGATTCCCGCGGCGGGCGCTGCGTCAGCGGCTGCGCGAGGTTCCTGGACACCGACGGCCGCGGCAAAAGCCTTGACGAGCGCGCCGGCATCGTCCGGCGTCGCAGCGCGCGCTGTCAGCAGCTCGCCGACCGCCGCGACCTCGTCGGCCCCCGACCCGAGCGCCGCCAACTCGCCGAGCGTGCGACGGACCTCGTCCGCGCGCCCCGCGCGGTGCATCTGGGCCGCGTAGTCGGCCAGGTGCTGCCGTGCTTCCGCCCGAAATCCCTTCCGCCCGTACAGGACACCGAGCGTGTGGTGGGCGGCGAGGTGCCCCGGCGCGTGGCGAAGGATCTTGACCGCGAGCGCGACGGCGTTGTTCAGGAATCCGCCCGCCGCGTACAGGTCGATCGCACGCTCGAAATACGTAACCGCGCGCGGCACGTCGCCCGCGCGCAACGCCAGGTCACCCGCCCGGTTGTAGAGCGTGACATCGACGTCCTCGTCCGCATCGGCTGCGCCGTCGAGCAGGCGCGCGTACTGCGCGAGCGCCTTGTCGTAGTGGCGATCCTGTTCGTGTTGAGCCGCGGCTTTCTTGATCTTTGCGAGGGCGGACATCACCGGGTGCGGAGCTCCGAGGGAGGAGGGGCACCGCGGCGTCGGGGGCGGGCGCCGCGAATACTACCCCTCGCTGAAATCACGGACAAGCGAGCCGCCGCGCCGCCCTCGTCCGCGTCGGACGCGACCACAGGCAAGCGCAGGCAGCGTGGCCGCGGTTCCCGCGCGGCGCCGCACGCCCGTCCCTCGCAGGACGCGTCGCCCGCCAAAACGTCAGCGTGGGCATCCTCTCAGCCCGCCCACCGACGCCACGCCGCTCACGCGCGGTGCGCGGTCGATCCCATCACGTCGGCGACGCGCGAAAGGCGGAGCGGGGCCTGCGCTTCACCACGGCAGGCGTAGTAGCACGCGTTGCACGCGATCGGGTCGTAGCCTCGGTACGTGGACCAGTGGCCGTCGGCCGGGAAGTCCGGGCACCGCCGGACGTGCCCGGTCGGGTTGATGTGCACGGTGTCGCGCCCGGACCGACAGGGCTCGCGCATCTCGCCCCGCACGTAGCGGGGCAACTGTTCGAGGTAGTAGTCCGAGTTCGTGATGACGCCGCGCCGCCGCCGCTTGAAGGCGAGCAACTCCGCCACCAGCGCGTCGACCGCCGCGTGCCGGTCGTCGGCGACCAGGTGCTCGCGGTTCCCGTTCTTCGCGTCGGTGTAGACGCTCAGGTTCACGCCGCACCCGAGCTCCTCGGCCGTCCGCACGATCGGCAGGATCGCGTCGAGGTTGTCGTCCTTGATGACGGTGTTGAACCGGACGTTGTCGATCCCGGCCTCCCGCATCGCGGGCACCGTGCGCAGGATCTTCGCCGAGAGCCCGGGGATGCCGCGCGCTTCATCGTGCCGAGCATCGAGGTAGTCGAGCGAGATGTTGAACTGGTGCACGCCCGCGTCCCACAACGACCGCGCGCGCTCGACGTTCAACAGTCCGCCGTGCGTGATCAGGGTGACGTACTTGAGCCGCACCGCCGCCCCGACGCCCGCGACGAGACGTTCGAGGTCGCGCCGAAGCAGCGGCTCGCCCCCCGTCCAGGTGACGAGCATCGGGTCGAAGAAGCGCGCCGCATCGACGAAGCTCGCCAACTCCGCATCGCGGGCCGCCGCCGGCGTCTTCCAGTAGTCGCAGAACCCGCAACGCGCGTTGCACCGTTCGGTCACCTCGAAGTGCACGAGTACCGGCCGGCGCCGGGCCTTGAGGTACGCGTACTTCGCGATGAACAGCGGGACGTGGTACGGCTTGAAGCGGGCCGAGAGCATGGGGCGGAGTGTAGTCGACCCGCCCCGAAGCCGCGCCCCGCCTCGGCGCATCGCCTCAGGGCACCGCGCCGCGCACGGTCTGCCGGTTGTAGTCGAACTTGAGGTCGGGCTCGGCCTTCAGCGCGATGTTGAACGAGAAGGCGAAGTTCCCGTTCGGCGACTGCGTGAAGTTGAAGCTCGCGCGCCAGTCGTGCAGCTCGCGCTGCAGCGAGACCGTGTTGCTCGCGAACTGCTTGCGCTCCGCGTCGTACAGCGTCTGCCACGTCGCCGCCCATTTCTGCGTGATGTGGAACCCGGTACTGAGCGACAGCGACCGCTGCGGGGGCGCGATGAAGATCGACGAGCCGCGGACGGTCGACCCGAGCTGCGTCGCGTTGCCGACCGGGTTGTTGCGCGCGTTGAGCACGCACTGGTCGTACGCGAAGGCGAGGCCGGCGTACCCGACGCACTGCGCCGCGGGGTTGAGCAGCTGCGTCGCGCCGACGATGTCGGGGCGTTGCCGCGACTCCGTGTACGTCACGCTCATCGTGAAGTTCTGCGGCGCGAGCGTGTTGCGCGCGTCGTACGGCGCGCTGCCGGCCACCCGCGACGCGACCGCGTTTCTCCCGAAGAACGGGTCGCCGCCAGCGACCTGCTCGGCCGTATTCTGCGTCGGCGACGGCACGGGCGCGGTATTCCCGCTCCGCAACCCGAACAGCCGCGAGAGCGCGCCGAACACCGCGCTGTTGCGATCGAGCTGGAACGTCACGCTCGTGCCGGTGCGGTACGGCTTGAACACCGCGGTGTCAGCCGTCGGGTCGCCGCGGTAGAGCGAGTAGTCGCTGCGGAACGTGAACCCCGGGATGAGGTCGGTGGTCGCGGTATAGCTGAAACTCGGGTCGACGAACCCGCGGCCGGTCGAGTCCGCGCGCGCGAAGTCGTAGCTGATCGACGAGAACTGCAGCGAAAGCAACTTGACCTTGCGCTGCTCCGCGTTCGCCGACCCGCCGCTCGTCGGGATGACGGGCGCGTTCGGGATCGGCGGCCCACCCGCGAGCGCCGCGTTGGCCGACGTGCTGTCCGACGCGGGCGGTGAGGCGGGCGACGCGCCCGCGGTCACGCCCACCGTGCCGACGCCCGCTTCCGGCGCCGGCCCCGGTGTCACCGGCGACACGGGACGCGCGCGCATCTTGGCCTCGAAGTTGGTCGAGAAGCCGAGCGTAACGCGGTTCTGCTTGAGCGAGCCGAGGTACGTCTGGCGCGCGGCGCCAATCGCCGAGAGATACTCGTCGCTCACCGTCTTCGTCGGGGAGTATGTGTACGAGAGCGTCGGGTTGATCGAATTTCGAATGCGCTCGATTGGCCCGAACCCGGGGAGGAACGCGTACAGCGTCGGCGTGGCCGTGAGGCCGTACGTGAAACGCTTGGCGCCCGACACGTACCGGCCGCCCGTGTACTGCGAGCGGTAGAACAGGCCCCCCTGGTCGACGTTCACGAGGTTCACGTTCGGCGACAGGTTCCAGGTGCCCTGAAACGCCGCCGGGAGCGAGATGCTCGGCTGGACGTCGAAGTTGCTGTTGAACGTCTGGTTGAACGTGCGGAACTGCCGCGAGCTCGTGTCGCGGATGTTCGTGTAGATCTGGAGACGCGTGGGCGCGCTCGTGACCTGCTCGTTGTAGTTGATCGGGAGCGAGATCTGGAAGCCGAAGATCTTGATCGGCGTCCCGAACGCCAGCGTCGTCTGGCGCGTCGACGCGTTGATGCGCGTGCTGTCGACGGTGCCGGCGGCGTTGACCGAGTAGTTGTAGGAGTACGCGCCGGGGTTGAGGATCTTGAACTGCTGGGAGTTGTTCAGCGACAGCGTCGGCGTCCAGTCGAGCCACGGCGTCACGCTGATCGTCCGCGAATTGAGCGTCAGCGTCGGAAAGTCGAGCTGCCGGTCGGGGCGCCCCGCGTACTCGGTCGCCGCCGCGCTCACCGACGCGGAGACCGGGCCGAAGCGGTCGCTGTACGACGCGTTCGACCGGATGCTGCCGAGCACCGCGTTCGGGTCGAACTGGTTGATCCGCTGAATCGTCGTATTCTGCGAGTAATTGATCGACGCGCGGAGGTTGCGGTCCTGCGTGAACTGCTGCTGGTGGTTGAAGTAGACGTCGAAGCTCCGCTGCCCGTTGGAGAGCGACGTGCGCTTGATCGCGAGGTCGCCGCTCAGCTGGCGGTCGATCGAGCGGTACCGCGTCTCCGCGTTGACGGTGAACTCGCCAAAGCCGTAGAAGCCGCCGGGGCGCGCGCCGCTGCGGTAGTCGATCCACGTGCTCGCGTCGGCGTAGTCGTTGATCGCGGTGTAGTACCCGAAATGGCGGACCGAACGCTGGTACGTCGGGCTGTTGCGGAGGAGCTCCGCGGGGCCGAACACGGGGCGCAGCAGGCCGCTGCGCGGACCCGGCCGCGTGTCCTGGTACACGAAGGGAAGCCACAGCACCGGCACGTCGCCGATGTAAAGCGTGGCGGGGCGGATGACGAGCAGCCGCTTGCTCACCATCTTCACGTCGCGCGCGACGAAGTGGTAGTGCGGCCGCTCCTCGTTACAGCTCGTCACGGAAGCGTCGTGCGCGTAGAACACGCGCTGCCCCTCGGCGCCGCGCGGCACGTTGGGGGTGGTGAGACTGTCGGCCGCGGCGATCGCGCCGGTGCCTCCGACCACGTACCACGTCTCGCCCTGCGTGGCCGAGGTGCTGAACCCGCGCACGATGCCGCGCCGCTCATTGAGGTCGTAGCGGACGGAGGTGCGAACGACGACGTCGGAGCCCTGCGTCGGGTCACGCAGGACGACACTGTCACGGCCCGCGCTGTCGGCGCTCGCGGTCACGACCTGGGTCGAGTCGTCGTACCGGATCGTCGGTCCGACCAGGAGCGCCTTGTCCCGCTCGACCGCACTCGGCTTGCCGCGCAACGTCAGGACGTGGTCGCGCGCGCCGAAGCGGACCGTGTCGCCCTGATATCGCACGACGTTGTAGTTGGGCCGCGCGCGCAACGCCTTGATGATCGAATCTTCGGGCGCGAAGACGAACAGCGAGGTGTCGCGCCCCGTGCTGTCGCGCGGTGCGCGGCGGGTGCTGTCGCGACGTCCGACGGTGTCGCGCGCTACGAGAGCACGCACCGAGGTGTCACGCACCGTGGTGTCACGCGGCAGCGAGGAGTCGCGCGCCGCAGCGGCGCGGGGCACCCGCGGGGGTACCGGCACGGCCGAGGGCTGCTGTGCCGCGAGCGCGCCGGGTGCGCTGCCGCACGCGACGACGACTATCACCGCGACGGCACACCCGCGCGCGGCATCCGCGCGCGAGCGCGCGGGCGCGAGGGTTCCACGGGAGTGCGTCTCGGTCACAGTCCGTCTTGGTCCAGTCGGGTCGGGCTCGCGGCGGCGGGCGCGGCGGCCACGAGCGAGCGCGGCGCCCCCACCGACTCGGACGACCCGGGCCCCAGAGTGGACACCAGAGCGTCCGCCTGCCCCGACGCCGACACCTCGGCCTGCGCCGCGGCGGCCGCGCGGCGTTCGCGGCGGCGGAAGACGACGATCGAGAGGAGGATGCTCACCTCGTACAGCAGGTACAGCGGGATCGCGAGCGCGAAAAGCGACGTCGGGTCCGCGCCGGGCGTGACGAACGCCGCGCCGATGACGCAGAGCACCAGCGAATGCCGCCGGAACCGCTTGAGCGTCGGCGGTGTCACGATCCCCAGCGCGGTCAGGGCGAGGATCAGGATCGGCAGCTCGAAGACGACGCCGAACGCGAGGGCCAGGTTGATGGCGAACCCGAAGTACTCGTTGGCCGTCAGCATCGGGTCGAGCGATGCCGTCTGGAAGTTGAGTAGGAAGCCGAGCGTGAACGGCAGCACCGCGAAGAACGCCAACGCGACGCCCGCGGCGAACAGCCCGGCCGCGCCGACCATGACCGGGATGACGATGCGCTTCTCGTGGCGGTGCAGCGCGGGCGAGATGAACGCCCACACCTGGTACGCGATGATCGGCGACGCGATGAGCACGCCGAGCACGAGGGCCGCGTTCAGAACGATCGTGAATGGGTCGCCCGGATGCGTGTAGACGAGCTTGTGCCCGTGCAGGTACGGCAGCACCGGACGCTCGAGCATGCGGATGATGTCGACCTTCGACACGACCGCGAACGCGACGAGGAATCCGGCCCCGAGCGCGCCGAGGGACCAGACGAGGCGCCACCGCAGTTCCTCGAGGTGTTCGAGGAACGGCATCTCGTCGGAAGTGCCGCGGCGAGGGGCCGGAGCGGTCACGGGCCTCTCCGCGTCGTCGTGCCGAGTGAGCGCAGCGCGTCGCGCGCGAGCGTCGCCTCGTCCGCGCGTGGGTAGCGACGCAGCAACTCGTCGTACAGCGCGCGCGCGTCGGCCTTGCGCCCGGCCTCGTGCCGCATGCGCGCGCGCTTGTACAGCGCGGTCGCCGCGCGGTGGGACTCGGGGTAGCGCGCGACCACCGCGGCGTACGCCGAATCGGCGACGGCGGAATTGCGCTCTCCCGCGTACGCTTCCGCGAGCGCGTACTGCGCGTCGGCGGCGAGATCGGAGTCGGGGTACCGGCGGAGCAGGTCGGTGTACGCGGTGCGTGCGGCGCCGTAGCTACCGCGTCGCAGCTGATCGGAGGCGATCCGGTACAGCTCCGCCGCGCTCGGCCCGGTGCGCGGCCGCGGAGCGTCGCTATCGGGCGCCGCGGCGGGGCGCGGCGCCGGCGCGGGCGCGGTGGGCGCGGCGGCCGCAGGGGTGCCCGCATCGGCGCGCGCGTCGAGAGACGCGCGCAAGTCCTGCAGGCGCCGCTGGCTCTGGCCCGTGAGCTCCTGCACCTGGATGAGCTGCTCGCGGACGGCGCGGAGTTGCTCGCGCGCGTCGCCTTCGAAGCGGGCCGCGCGCTGCCCCGCCCCGGCGACGGTGTCGGAAAGGGCGCGGAGGGCGCCGTCGAGTGCCGCGATCCGCGCATCGAGCGACGCCGCGCGTGTCGAGTCCGCACGCGACGCGTCTCGTCGCGCGTTGGCCAGGTCGAGTTGCAGCGCCTGTACGTCGTTGCGCGTGGCCAGGCAGCCTGTCGGTCCGGCCGCCGCGGCGGCGAGCACGACGCACGCCCGCGCGCCGCGTCCGATGCGGGTCAGGCGGGCGCGTCCGATCATTGCTCGGTGCCCAACGTCGCGCCGCCGCGCACGACCGAAAATTCCGCGCGCCGGTTCCGGCCCCAACACGACTCGTCGTCCGTCTCGCAGGTCGGACGCTCCTTCCCGAAGCTCACGACGGTGATCCGCTCCGGGCCGATGCCGCGCTCGGCGAAGAACCGCTTCACGGCGGCCGCGCGCCGTCCGCCTAACGCAAGGTTGTACTCGTCCGCGCCGCGGTCGTCCGTGTGCCCCGCCACGCGCACGCGGAGGTCGGGGATCTGCGAGAGGATGGCGAGCTTCGCCTCGAGCGCTGCCCGCGTGTCGTCGCGCAGCTCCGACTGGTCGTAATCGAAATACACGGGCGCGAGCAGCACCGAGCGCCTCGACGCGACGGCGCTGTCGACCGCACCCTGCCGCGCGCTGGCGCGGCGGCGCGCTTCCGCGGCCGAGTCTCGCGCGGCGCGCGCGCGCTGCGCGGCGTCGAGCGAGTCGCGCGCCCGCGCCCGGGCGATGCTGTCGAGTTGCGCCGCCGATGGGCCGTCCGGCGTGGGACTCGGCGCGCCGGCTGTCGGCTTGGCATGATGACACGCCCCTGCACTGACGAGGGCGAGTACGGTGAACAGCGCGACGCGAGGCCGCGGGGTGAACGTCGTCATGCAGGCGGGAAAAGGCTGGCGCGTCCGCGCCGGAACAGGGTGCGTAGCGCGCTCAGCGCAGGGGCGGCGACCACGCGGGCATGCGAGGCGCGCGCCCGCCGACGAGCGTACGTGACTGACCGGTCTCAACGTCGAGCACGACGAGACGCGGCGCGCCCTGACTGACGGTCGCGACGAGGTGGCGGGAATCGGGCGCCCACGACGGATCCTCGGTGCGATCCGCGGTCGAGAGACAGCGCGCCGATCGCCCACGCACCTCGATCGTGCAGAGCTGGAAACGGCCGCCGATCAGCGACTGGAACGCGACGAGGCGGCCGTCGGGCGACCAACTCGGGTTGGAGCGGTAGTTCCGGGGCGAGAAATCGAAGTCGGTGAGCAGCTCCGCATTCGTCCCGTCCGCGTCGGCAATATACACCTCGGGGTGTCCGGAACGGCCTGACGTGAACACGATGCGCCGCCCGTCGGGCGAGTACGCGGGCGACACGTTGTCCGTCCCGCGCCCGACGGTGATGCGACGCGCGCCGCCGCCGTCGATGCCGACCACGTATAGGTCGGTACCGTCCTCCTCGCCGTGCGCGTACGCGACAGTCGCGCCGTCCGGCGACACGGCCGGCGTGAGATTCAGCACGCCGCCGGACGCGATCGTGCGTGGCGGGCCGGCGGTCGCGCCGTCGTACGCGCGCGCGACGATTCGCTGCGCCCCGTCAGCGTCGAGCGTGCCGTGGACGATGCCGCGCCCCGACGGCACCCAGGCGGGCGAAAGCGCGCCCGACGGGGTGAGCGGGCGGACGTTTTCGCCGTCGGCGTCGACGCTCCACACCCGCCCGGCCCGCACGAACAGCACGCGAGTCGCGGCGATCCCGCGCACGCCCGTCGCCCAACGCTCCGCTTCGTCCGCCGCCGAGTGGACCGCGAGTCGCCACTCTGGACCGAGCGTGTTCGCGGGAAGCGTGACGTCGCGCGTCGCGGTGACGCGACCGGCGCTCACGTCGGCCAGGACGAGGTGGAGCAGGTTGCCGGCGACGGTCGCCCGAACTATCCCCGCTGCGCCGGCGCGGGCCGCCGCTGCGTAGTCCACATTTGCCACGCCGCCGCCCGCGTCCGCGGCAGCCGACGGTGCGACGACCACACGACCGCCGTACGTCAGGTCACGACGCAGCATCGCGGTGAGCGAGTCGCCGCCGGGGCCGGCGACACGAGGGACGAGAATGGTGGGGCGCGTCCGCGCGTCGTACGCGAGGCGCACACTCACGCCCGCGGGCGTGGTCGTGGTGTCCTGTGCGGCTGCGCGGAAGGCGGCGCACAGCGAGACCGACGCCCCGAGTGCGCGGGCGTAGCGCCGGCCGCGGCGCGCGATCGAGGGAACGTCGGACGTCACGGGGCGGTGCGCGGATCGAAGCTGAAATTCACGGGAAGCGAGGACGGTCGGAACGCGTCGGGGAGCGGACCGAAGGCGCGCGCGGACCCCGCGGCCTCGACGGCGCCCTGCGCTTCGAGGTCGAACGCGTAGTTGCCCGAGCTTCGCACGACGCGGATGTCAGTGATCGACCCGTCGCGGGCGACGATGAAAGCGAGGTCGGCGTGAAGTCCGGCACGCGCCTCCGACGGCGCGAAGCGAAGCCGCACCTGCCGCACGAGGTTCGCGAGGTACCCCGGATACGGAAACTCGAGTCCGACGACGCGGGCGTCGGCGACGTCGTGTCCGCGGGCCGCTGCCGTACCCGCCCCATGTTCGGTGCCGGAGCCCGCGGGGTGGGCCGCGGTCTGCGGCGCGGGTGCCGCGCGGGACGACGTGGCCCCGCGCGATCCGGAGTTCTCCTCGGGCGTCTCCGACGTTGCCGAACTCGCGACAGCCCGTCGCGTACGAGTCGACGCGTCGCGCGAGGTCGACGCGCTCGATGCAGTCGACGCGCTCGGTCGCGACGCGGGCTTAATCGACGGCGCAGGGCTCGTGTGCGGCAGTGACGGCGCCGCGTGCGTCGCGCGCGGAGTCGCGGCCACGTACCGAGGGGGCGCGGTGGGCGCCGGAGCAGGTCGTTCGGGCGTTGCCGGCGCGCGCGACGGAGCGATGCGCGCCGAGGACGCGTGCGACGCCGCCAAGTTCGGAGCCGGTGTACGAGCTCCGTGCGACGGCGCGAGCGACGGCGCCGGCACGTGCGGAGCCGCCCCGAGCGGGTGCGCGGCCGACGTCGGATGCGTTCCAGGGTGCGGTGTACTCGGCCGCACCGCGGCCTTCGGCTCCGCGATGAGCGAGTGCGGCGTCGCGGTCGCCGCCTTCGGCCGCGCTCCCGCCAGGTCGGGCGCCGTGGGCGCCGCGATCGCCGTCCCGGAGTTCCGCGCGGTGACGTCTCGTGCGGGTGCGGTCGCGCCCGTTGCGATTCGGGCGCCGCGGCCCCCCGCCGGTGCGGCGACTAGCGACACCCGGTAGACGGGTGGGACCGTGCGTGCCGGATGCGCGCGCGCAACGAGGACCGCGCCCACGATGACGCACGCGTGCGCGACGCCGGAAACCGAAATGCCGCGCGCGATGCGCGCGCGATATGCCGGCGCGTCGGCGCTGGCGAGAGTCGCCGTGTTCACGGCGCCGCGTCGGTGGTGGCGACGAGTCCGACGTTTTCGAGTCCGGCCGCGCGGAGGCCGGCCAGGACACGCACCACCGCGCCGTACGCGACGCCGCTGTCGGCGCGGAGGAATACGCCGCCCGCGCGCGCATCCGCGCGCGTCCCCAGGACCGCCGCGAGTCGCTCGGCGGCGACCGGCGCCTCGTCCACGTACGCCTGACCGTCGCGCGCGAGCGTGACCGTGACGCCCGAGCGCGTCGTGAGCGGGCGCGCCTCCGCGCGCGGGAGCGCGACGTCGACGCCGCCCTGCATCATGGGCGCCGTGAGCATGAAGATGATCATCAGCAACATCATCACGTCGATCAGGCTGACGACGTTGATGTCTGCGTTCAGCGAGGCGCGTTCGCGCCGGCGTCGCGTCGCCACGTCAGGGCTGCATCGCCCGGCCGGGCCGTGCTACCGGCTGCGGCGGGGGGCGCGTCAAATTCGTTCCTCGCGTACGAGGAGCGCGACGAGTTCGGAACCGAACCCATCGAGTTCGCCCGCAACGCGGTTGAGCCGGGTCGCGAAGACGTTGTACGCGAAGACCGCGGGAATCGCGACGGCGAGCGCCGCCGCCGTCGCAACGAGCGCCTCGGCGACGCCGGGCGCCACCGCCGCGAGGTTGCCCGAGCCCTGACGGGCGATCCCGGCGAACGCGGAGATGACGCCCAGCACGGTGCCGAACAGCCCGATCAGCGGACTCACGGAGCCGATCGTGGCGAGCCAGCCCACGAACCTGCCGAGTCGGTCGCGGCCGAGGTCGGCTTCGGCGTCGAGGACGAGGCGGAGCGCTTCGACCTGCGACTGGCTGAGACGCGGCGCGCGGTCGGCGGTGCCGCCGAGCGCAGGGCGCGTTTCGGCGAGGAACCGTCGCGCGCGGCGGAACACGTCCGTGAACGGCGTCGGGGTGGCGCGAGCGGCGGCGTCCTCGGCCCCGGCGAGCGTGGCCGACGCCTCGACCGAGCGGACGAACGCGCGCCCCGCCGCCTCGACGCGACGAAACTCGACCGTCTTAGCGAACGTCACGCCCCAACTGAGCAGCGAGAGAACCAGCAGGAGCACGAGCACCGCGCGCGTGGCCGGCGAACCGGCCAGCACGAGGTCGACCACACTACCGGACATGCGTGTCGCGTTAGGCGGCCGCCGGCGCGGCTCCGCGGCGCGCGGCGAAGAACTCGAACGTTTCGCGGAGCCCGTCGTGCAGGGCGACCTGCGGCGTCCACCCGAGGACGTCGCGCGCCTTGTCGATCACGACCGCGCTTCGCTGGAGCTCGCCTGCGCGCGCGGGCGCGCGCTCGATCGGCGTGCTCGCTCCGGCGACGTGGCGCAGCGCTTCGGCGAGGTCGTTCACCGACGTCTCGATGCCCGTGCCGATGTTGAACGCCCGGGCGTCGACCGTCCCGACCGGCGGGAGTGCAGTCGTCGCCGCCCGCCAGTTGGCGCGCGCGACGTCCTTCACGAACACGTAGTCGCGCGTCTGTGTCCCGTCGCCGAACGTCGTCATCGCCCGAGCGTCGAGAATCCGGTCGCAGAAGATCGCGACGACGCCCGCCTCGCCGTGCGGATCCTGGCGCGGACCGTAGACGTTGGCGTACCGGAGCGTCGCGCACTCCAGGCCCTGCTGGCGCGCGTAGTATCCCATGTAGAGCTCGACGCTGAGCTTCGCGATGCCGTACGGCGACTCCGGGTCCTTCGGGTACGTCTCGACGTTGGGCGGCTGCACGAAGTCGCCGTACAGCGCGCCGCCCGTACTCGCGAAGACGACGCGCGGTGCGCGCCCGTGGTTCACCTTCGCCTCGCGCACGCCCTCGAGCACGTTGAGCGAACCGAGGACGTTCTGCGTCGCGTCGAACACCGGATCGGTCACGCTCTTGCGGACGTCGATCTGGGCGGCGAGGTGGAACACGACGTCGAAGTTGCCGTCGCGGATGAGGGCACGCGTCGACGGGTCGCCGATGCTGGCCTCCTGGAGCGTGGCGGCCGCCGGGACGTTCTCGCGGCGACCCGTCGCGAAATTGTCGACGATGGTGACCTCACAGCCGTGTGAGAGGCAGAGGTCGGCGACGTGGGAGCCGATGAAGCCAGCGCCACCGGTGACGAGCGCGCGTGAGAGCATTGCAGCGATGATCGGTGCGGATCGCCGCGCGTCGGGAGGGCCCCGGGCGCGGTCGGGCCGCGGAATCTACGCGAACCCGGCCGACATGGGACCGCCGATATGGGCCGCGACGCCGGCGCGGGACCGCGCGGCGCGGCCCGACACGGGCCGGGGGTGATACCGGCCGGGGGTGACACGCGCCGCCGGTCCGAGCAGCCGGCGCGTGTCACCCCCTGGCGACCGTCAGAACGGAAGGTCGTCGTCGTCGTCCGCGAGGGCGCCCGGGAAGTCTTCGAAATCCTCGTTCCCACCCGCGTTGTTGGCGCCGGCCGGTTGCTTGGCGCGCGCCGGGGGCGGCGCGTTGCGGCGTGCGCCACCGCCCATCCCGCCGCCTCCACCACCTCCACCACCTCCACCACCGAACGACGATGCGCCCGCGTCCATTTCGGCGTCCATCCCGTCACGCTTGCCGCCGCCGAGGAGGATCAGCTCGCGGACGTTGATCTCGGTCGAGTACTTCGTCTGGCCGTCCTTGTCCTGCCATTGACGGTACTCGATGCGACCCTCGAGGTAGAGCTTGTCCCCTTTCTTCACGTACTTCTCGACGATGTCGGCGAGCTGGGACCCCTTGCTGTTCCACACCACGCAACGGTGCCACTCGGTCTTCTCCTGCTTCCCGCCGGTCTGGTCGTTCCAGGTACGGCTCGTGGCGAGCGAGAATTGCGCGACGCGCCCGCCGCCGGGCGTGGAGCGAATTTCGGGGTCGCTCCCCAGGTTACCGATCAGCGTGACTTTGTTCAGGCTCCGACTCATGATCATCCTCCGTCCGAAAGGGTCCAGTCCAGGTTGTCGTGCGGCGACCCGGAATGCCGCGGCCGTGATGGTACGGCCACGCCGGGCAGCCTAGCACGGGTCGGTTGTTCCGCCCGTATCGAATCTACGCGCGGTGGGCTGATTCGACGCCGCCGCCGGTCGCGCGCGGCAGCGCACCGGCGGTCGGGCGGCCGAGGACGAGCGCGTCTTCGAGCGGATCGTGATAGTAGTTGCGCCGGCGTCCGAGCGTGGTGAATCCCCGCGAGGTGTAAAGCCGTTGCGCGGCCGTGTTCGACTCGCGAACCTCGAGGTACGTCATCGCTGCACCGCGACGCACCGCCTCGTCGAGAGCGGCGTCGAGGAGCATCGCGCCGACCCCGCGGCCGCGAGCCGTTGGCGTCACGGCAACGTTGGCGATCTCCGATTCGTCCGCGGCGAACCACGCGACGATGTAGCCCACGACCGATTCGAAGGCTCCATCGGCCGACCGCGCGACGAGGAACAGGACGGCCGGATTCGCGACGAGCGTCGCGAACGCGTTCCGGCTCCACGGATCCGAGAAGGCGATTCGCTCGATCGCTGCAACCGCGTCGACGTCGGCGTGGCGGGCCGCGCGGAGTTCGACCGGCATCGACGTCACCGCGACTCGACCACGGGCCGCACGGAGGACGCGTCCGTGGGAGGCGGATCGGCCGGTAACGGGCCGTGTGTCTCCTCCCAACGCACCTGCGCCTCCGCGAGTCGACCGTACACGGGCTCCCAGCGCGCGAGGTCGACCGGCGTCGGCGCGAGCGCGACCGCGCCCGCCGCGATCGGCGCTGCGCTCGAGCCCGGACCGATTTCGAGTACCTCGGCGGCGCCGTGTAGCGAACCTACAGCTCTCAGCGCCTCGCCGGTGTGCACGCCGAGGTACTCGTACGACGTCACGCGGCGTGTGCGCTCGCCTGCACCGACGAGCGTCACGGCCGCGACGTAGTGCTCACCGCGGAGTGCGTCGAGCGTCACGAGCCAACGGCCAGGCGCCGGCGCGCGCACCGCGGCGGCCCACGCGAGCGACGGTGCGCTGAGCAGCGGGCAACCCGCACCGTGCGCGATTCCTTTCGCGAGCGCCGCGGCGATGCGCAGGCTCGTGAATCCGCCCGGGCCCGCGCCGCACGCCACGCCGGCGAGCGATCGAACGGCTACGCCCGCCTCCTCGAGCAGCGCGACGAGCGCGAGCATGAGCGGATCGTCGTCGGGTGGCGGGGCCGCGTGCCCGGCGTGCTTCGGCGGCGCTCGCATCGCGACGGCGCGGGCGCTGACGACCGTCGCCGGCTCGCCCCCGTCGAGCATCGTGACGAGCGCGACGGACCCCACCCCGGGCGCCGCGTCGAGCGCGAGCAGGAGTCGGCCGGCCCGCGTCGGCACCGCGATCATCCCGCGAGGAGGACGCGTCGACTCGGGTCGCCCGGGATGTGCTCCAGGTCGATTGGCACCGTGCCCGAAGGAAGCCGCTCGCCCGCGCGCGCCGGCCACTCCACGAGCCCGACCCTGTCCGAGGCGACGAGTTCGTCCCATCCCAACGCGTCGAGGTCCTCGGGGCCGCGGAGACGGTACAGGTCCGCGTGCCACACGCGACCGCGCGGCGCGTCGTACTCGTGGACGAGGGCGTACGTCGGACTCGTCACCGCCTGGGCGACGCCGTACCCGCGGCAGATCGCCTGCACGAGAGTGGTCTTCCCCGCGCCGAGGTCGCCGCCTAACGCGACGACGAGCGGGGCCTGCGCCGACCGCCCGAACGCCTCGCCCCACGCGACGAGTTCGTCGCGAGTGAGCGCGATGCGCGAGCGCGCGGCGGCCGGTGGGACGCGCACCGCGGGCGCTCGATCAGCGCTCGGCGCGCAACCGCGCGAGCCCGCTCGCGGCCGCCTTCTTGCCGCCTCGGCGCGCCGCGCCCTTCCCCGCGTCGCCGCCGGCGGGGGCGCCGGACGCGCCGCCCGTAGCTCCGGTCGGCGCGCCCGGCGCGGTCGCGTTGCCCGGGGCGGCGAGCTGCGCGCCGAAACGCGTGCGCACCTCGAACAGCTGATCGCGCACGCGGGCGGCCTGCTCGAAGTCGAGCGCCTTCGCCGCCTCGCGCATCTCGCCCTCGAGCCGCGCGACCAGCGCGACCGGGTCCGACGTGTCGTACGGCGCCGCGACGCCGTACGCCGGCGCGTTCGCCTCGGACACCTTCGCCGGCTTGCGGTCCCTTCCGCGCCCCTTCTTGCCCGAATCGGCCGCCTCGTCCCGCTCCTCGCGCGCGTCCGCCACGCGCGTGACGAACCGTACGTGCTCGACGCTCTTCTCGACGCCGCGGGGAGTGACGCCATGGTCGAGGTTGTGCTGCGTTTGGATCTCGCGGCGCCGCGCGGTCTCCTCCATGCAGCGCTGCATCGATCCGGTGATGCGGTCCGCGTAGAAGATCGCGCGGCCGTTCACGTTGCGGGCGGCGCGTCCGACGGTCTGGATCAACGAACGGTCCGACCGCAGGAACCCCTCCTGATCCGCATCGAGGATTGCGACGAGCGAGACCTCGGGCATGTCGAGCCCTTCGCGGAGCAGGTTGATCCCGACGAGCACGTCGAACTCGCCCAGGCGCAGCCCGCGCACGATTTCGACGCGCTCGATCGCCTCGATGTCCGAGTGCATGTACTTCACGCGCACGCCGACCTGCTGCAGGTAGTCGGTGAGGTCCTCCGACATGCGCTTGGTGAGCGTAGTGACGAGCACGCGCTCCCCCTTCCGCTCGCGGATCCGGATTTCCTGCAGGAGATCGTCCACCTGCCCGCGGACCGGCCGCACTTCGATCTCCGGGTCGACGAGCCCCGTCGGGCGGATCACCTGCTCGACGACGGCCCCCTCCGACAGCTGCAACTCGAGCTCGCCCGGCGTCGCGCTCACCGCGATCATCTCCGGCGTGAGCGCGAGGAACTCGTCGAACACGAGCGGGCGGTTGTCGAGCGCGCTCGGGAGCCGGAATCCGTAATCGACGAGCGTGAGCTTCCGCGCGCGGTCGCCGTTGTACATGCCGCGGATCTGCGGCAGCGTGACGTGGCTCTCGTCGACGACGACGAGGAAGTCGTCCGGAAAGTAGTCGAACAGGCAGGCCGGGCGCTCGCCGACGGTGCGTCCCGCCAGCTGTCGCGAGTAGTTCTCGATGCCGGCGCACGTCCCGATCTCGAGCATCATCTCGATGTCGAAATTCGTGCGGCTCTCGAGCCGCTGCGCTTCGAGCAGCTTCTGCTCCGACCGCAACACCGCGAGTCGCTCGGCGAGCTCCTCGCGGATGGCGCCCACGGCGCGTTCGAGCGACGGACGGCTCGTGATGAAGTGCTTGGCCGGGTAGATCGCCGCGCGCTCGAGCGTGGCGATCGTCTCGCCGGTGAGCGGGTTGATCTTCGACAGGCGCTCGACCTCGTCGCCCCACAGCTCGACGCGTACGCCCTGCTCCTCGTACGCGGGGAGGATTTCGACCGTGTCGCCGCGCACCCGGAACGTGCCGCGCTCGAACGCGACGTCGTTGCGCTGGTACTGAATGCCGACGAGTTGCCGGAGCACGTCGTCGCGCGAAACCCGCTGCCCGCGCTCGAGCTGCACCATCCGCTTGCGGTACTCGACCGGATCGCCCAGGCCGTAGATCGCGCTCACCGTCGACACGATGATCACGTCGGAGCGCTCCATGAGCGACGAGGTCGCGCGCAGCCGCAGCCGGTCGATGTCCTCGTTGATCGACGCGTCCTTTTCGATGTAGGTGTCGCTCGACGGAACGTACGCCTCGGGCTGGTAATAGTCGTAGTACGAGATGAAGTACTCGACCGCGTTGTGCGGGAAGAAGCTCTTCAGCTCCCCGTACAGCTGTGCCGCAAGCGTCTTGTTGTGCGACAGCACGAGGGCGGGCTTGCCGTGCCGCGCGATGACGTTGGCGACCGTCATCGTCTTGCCCGAGCCCGTGACGCCGAGGAGGGTCTGGAAGCGATCGCCGCGGCGCAGGCCGGCGGTGAGTTCCTCGATGGCGCGCGGCTGGTCGCCGGCCGGCGCGAACGGGGCTTGCAGGTCGAAATGGGCGCGCTCGGTCATGCTCACAATCTAACGCCTTGCCGGTCTGTATTCGGGCGCTCCGGCACGCCGCTGCGTCCTCCGCCGCGTCTCAGCGGAGGCGAGGATACTCGTCGGGCTGGTTGGGCGCGGGCGGGGCGAACCGTCGCTGGCGGACCGTGTCCACGGCCGCCGCGCGCCGCTCCGGCGGCAGGTGCTGCAGCGCGACGCGCAGCCCGACGACGAACGCGACCGTGCCGACCGCGGCGACGCCGAGTGCGATCAGCGCCCCGCGCCCGTGCGCGCGCACGTCGGAGCGGCTCGCGCTCGAGAGCCTCGCGTCCGCGACGTCCACGGGCCGATGTCGGTTGGACGCGCCCCCATCCGCGCCGCCGACCTGCCCGGCGCTATTCATCCACCACGTCCACGCGCTCGCGGCGCGAGACCTCGTTGATTCCTTTCACTCGGCGCGCGGCACGCATGATCTTCTGCAGATGGTCCAGGTTCTCGACTTCGACGACGACCGAGCCCGTCGCGCGTCCGTCCGTCGTGTGTAACTCCATGTGCCGGATGTCGGTGCCCGTCGCGGTGACCGCGGACGCGACGTCGGCGTAGAGGCCGCGACGGTCGAAGCCTTCCATCGTCAGGCGCACCGTGAAGCGCTCCCCCGCCATCTGCTGCCAGTCGATGTCGAGGCGGCGCTCCGGGTCCTGCACGAGGGTCAGCAGGTTGGCGCAATCCGAGCGGTGGATGCTGACGCCGCGCCCTTTCGTTACGTAGCCGACGACGGGGTCGCCGGGCACCGGTTGGCAGCACTGCGCGTACCGAACCATCAAGCCGTCGGCGCCGTGGATGCGGACGCCCTTGCCGGTGCCGCGCACGCGGTCCACGAGGCGGTCCAGCGCGCCCGCCGGCTTCGGATCGGGCGCCTGCTCGAGACTCGGATGCAGGGCGCGCAACACCTGCAGGACCGGAACGTCACCCTGTCCGATCGACGCGATCAGGTGCGCCGGGTCGGTGAGCTTGAACTGTTTCGCCGCCGCCGCCAACTGCGCGTCGTCCGGCTTCGGGAGCTTCCGCTTGCGCAGCTCCCGGTCCAGAATCTCGCGGCCGACCGTCGCGGCCGTCTTCTGCTCCTCCTGCTTGAGCCACCCGCGAATCTTGTGGCGCGCGCGACTCGTCCGCACGTGGGCCAGCCAGTCGCGGCTCGGCTTGGCCACGGGCGCCGTGAGGATCTCGACCGTCTCCGAGTTTTTCAGATGTCGCGCGAGCGGCGTGATCCGCCCGTTCACCTTCGCGCCCGCGCAGTGCAGGCCGACCTCGGTGTGCACCGCGAACGCGAAGTCGATCGGCGTCGCGCCCTTCGGGAGCTGGATGACGTCGCCCGTGGGGGTGAACACGAAGATCTCGTCCTGGTACAGGTCGAGCTTCAGGAACTCGAGGAACTCCTTCGGGTCCTCCGCGTCGAGCTGCAGCTCCAGCACCTGGCGGAACCACGCGAGCTGGCGGTCCAGCTCGTCCTGCGCGCCCTGCTCCTTGCCGGATTCCTTGTACAGCCAGTGCGCCGCGATGCCGTAGTCGGCCGTGCGGTGCATTTCGCGCGTGCGGATCTGGATCTCGAAGAGCTGCCGCCCCGGCCCGAACACGGTCGTGTGCAGCGACTGGTAGCCGTTCGACTTGGGTTGCGCGATGTAGTCCTTGATGCGCTCCTGCAGCGGCGTCCACCACTCGTGGATGACGCCTAACGCGTGGTAGCACTCGGGCACCGACGTGACGAGCACGCGGATGGCCAGCAGGTCGTAGATGTCTTCGTACGACTTGTCGCGCTTGGCCATCTTCTTGTGGATGGACCAGAGGTGCTTCGGCCGGCCCGAGACCTCCACGACGTCGATCCCCGCCGCACGCAGCTGCCGTTCGAGCGGCTCGCGGAGCTGCGAGATCAGCGACTCGCGCTCGCCGCGCTTGGTCGCGACGAGGCGGGCGAGCGCCTTGTAGTCGTCGGGCTCGAGGTGCTTGAACGCGAGGTCCTCCAGCTCCCACCGGAGGCGCGCCATCCCGAAGCGGTGCGCGAGGGGCGCGTACAGGTCGCGCGTCTCCTGGGCGATGCGGCGGCGCTTCTCCGGAGGCAGATAGTCCAGCGTGCGCATGTTGTGCAGCCGGTCCGCGAGCTTGATGAGGATCACGCGCGCGTCCTTCGCGACCGAGAGCAGCAGCTTGCGGTAGTTCTCGACCTGCCGCTCCTCCTTCGAGTGCATCGGCAGGTTGCCGATCTTGGTCAGCCCGTCGACGATCTGCGCGATCTCGCCGCCGAACTCACGCTCGATGTCGGCCACCGTGGTGGGCGTGTCCTCGACCACGTCGTGCATCAGCCCGGCGGCTACGGTCACCGTGTCGAGTTGCAGGTCGGCGAGGATCTTCGCGACCTCGACGCAGTGCGTCACGTACGGTTCGCCCGACGACCGTGTCTGCCCCTCGTGCGCCCGCTCACTGAAGCGGTACGCGCGCGTGAGGAGCGCCGGGTCGAGGCGCTCGCGCGCGGACTCGGGCACGCCATCCCACCCGGGGATGACGTCGCTCAGCGCGCTCGTACTCACGCTCGTGCTCACGGTCGTGCTCACCGTCGGGTCCGCCGTCGTGCCCACGCGCTAACCTCCTGCCGCCTGTGTAGGCGCGCCGCTCGGGCGCCCGCCGCGGGCCGCCGCCTCTGGAAAATACGAACTCCGCGCGCGCGCGGCGGCGCATCGGTCGACGTGCGGCCACGAAACTCGCTAGAGACGGCGCGAGATGGTCCGCGAGACGCGTCGCTACAACAGGCCGGCTTCCGCGAAGCTCGCGTACCGTCCGCGGCCGACGATGACGTGGTCATGGACCGGGATGTCGAGCAAGCGCCCGGCCGCGACGAGTTGTTCGGTGACCATCCGGTCCTCGACGCTCGGCGTCGGGTCGCCACTCGGGTGATTGTGCACCAGGACCAGCGCCGCCGCACGCTCGGCGATCGCTTCGCGGAACACCTCGCGCGGGTGCACGAGTGACGAGTTCAGGATCCCCCGCGTGACCAGCACGTCGCGCTCGAGCCGGTGCTGCGCATCGAGCACCGCGACGTGGAACTCCTCCACCGCCAAGTCCTGCAGCCGCGGCGCGTACATCTCATACACGTCACGCGGCGTTCGGATCGGCGCACCCTCGTCGCGACTCTCCGCGGCGAGTCGCCGCCCGAGTTCGAGCGCCGCGTGTATCGCGACCGCCCGCGCCGGACCGACGCCACGCACCGCGGTCAGTGCGGCGATCGGCTGGCCGGCCAGGCGGCGGAGAGACCCGTCGTATCGGCCCAGCACCGTCCGCGCCACGTCGAGCGCGGACCCGGTCCCGGTGCCGGATCCGACCACGACCGCCAGCAACTCCGCGGCGCTGAGCGCGTGCGGGCCATGCGCGCGCAACCGCTCCCGAGGACGTTCGGTGCGCGGCATCTCGCGGATCCGGGCGGCGGTCGGCGCGTGGTCGGTCGGGAGAAACGAAGGCATGAGCGGGCATTCAAGCGAGAACGCGCCGGCACGGACGGGCTCCGCCGGCACACGACGTTACTCGCGCAATGAGGCGCGCACGGCCGCAGAATCGTGCGAACTGGTCCATTATGCCGCGGGGCTCGCACCGGCGTGGGCCGCTACCGACCATGGCCGCAAACGACGCGAACGGCCCGGCGCTCACGTGAGCGCCGGGCCGTTCGCGTCGTCGCCGATTTGCGCTGCGCGCCGCGCGGGTCAGCCCGTCGGGTCGGGACGGCTCACCGGGCGCACCCCCGGTGGCTCACTCGGTCCGGTGTCGACCCGGTCACCCGCGGGCACCGTTCCCGGCTCGATCTCACCCTCGCCGTCGTACGTCGCCTCGAGCACGAGTCCGTCGCCGTTCGACCCGTTGCTGCCCGTCCCGTTCCCCGCGCCGTTGAGCTCGTCCGTCGGGATGTCTTCGAGAATTCCGAACGCGTTGTAGCGCTTGGTCGGCGCCTGCGCCGGCGGCGAGAAGTCCTGATAGCCGCCGCCGTACCCGCCGCCGAAATCCTCGGGTCCGTCGAACGAAAGCTGCGCCTTGAGGAAGCGGTCGGTGAAGGTGTCGGCCACGTCGTGCATCAGGTCGACGAACATCGTGTACGCCTCCTGCTTGTACTCGACGAGCGGGTCCTTCTGCCCCCAAGACCGGTAGTGGATCGCGGCGCGCAGCTGGTCGAGGTCGTGCAGGTGGTCCTTCCACTTCTCGTCGAGCACGTTGAGCATCACGAGCGAGAGCAGGCGCTCGCTGAACCCGACGCCGGCCTCGTCCTGCACCTCGTCGAGCTCGCCGAGCTTCCGGTCGAAGGCCGCGAGGCCCGCGACCCGCGCGAACTCCTGCGCGTCCGCGACCGCGCCCGGCCGCTCCGGCTCGGTCCCGTCCTCGCCCGCCTCGAACTCGGGCACCGAGACGAGGTAGTGCATCAGCAGCTCCTGGCGGAGGAGCGCCGGGTCCCACGACTCCGGGTTCTCGGGATCGAACTCGCCTAACGCCGTCTCGACCCGCCGCGCGAGCGCGCGTTCGACCATCTTGCGCGACTCGCCCTTGAGCTCCTCGCCGCCGTCGAGTGCGAACGACCGGAGCGAGTAGACCACCTCGCGCTGCTGGTTCATCACGTCGTCGTACTCGAGCAGGCGCTTGCGGCTCTGGAAGTTCTGCAGTTCGACGCGCTTCTGCGCGCCCTCGATCGAGCGCGTGATCATCGGGTGCGTGAGCACCTCACCCTCCTGCGCGCCGAGCCGGTCCATCAGCTTCGCGATGCGGTCCGAGCCGAACAGGCGCATCAGGTCGTCTTCCAGCGACAGGAAGAACTGCGACGCGCCCGGGTCGCCCTGGCGTCCGGCGCGCCCGCGCAGCTGCCGGTCGATGCGCCGGCTCTCGTGCCGCTCGCTCCCGATGATGTGCAGACCACCGACCTCGGTCACCGGCACGTCTTTCCCATCGAGGTCCTTGACCACGCTCGGGCGCGGCTCGGTGACGCCCGCGCCGAGTTTGATGTCGGTGCCGCGGCCGGCCATGTTCGTCGCGATCGTGATCGCGCCCGGCTGGCCCGCCTGCGCGACGATCTCCGCCTCGCGCTCGTTCTGCTTGGCGTTCAGCACCTCGTGCGGCAGGCCGGCCTGCCGGAAGAGGCGCGACAACGTCTCGGACGCGTCGACGCTCGTCGTGCCGACGAGCACCGGCAGCCCGATGCCGTGCAGGCGCCGCGTCTCCTCCACGATCGCGACGTACTTCTCGCGTCGCGTCTTGTAGATGTAGTCCTGGCGATCGTCGCGGACGATGTCGCGGTTGGTCGGGATCACCGCGACGCCGAGCTTGTAGATCTCGTGGAACTCGTTCTCCTCCGTCTCGGCGGTGCCCGTCATCCCGCCGAGCTTCTCGTAGAGTCGGAAGTAGTTCTGGATCGTGATCGTCGCGAGCGTCTGCGTCTCGCCCTTCACCTGCACGTGCTCCTTCGCTTCGACCGCCTGGTGCAGCCCCTCGCTCCAGCGGCGGCCCGGCATCGTGCGGCCCGTGAACTCGTCCACGATGAGCACCTGCCCGTCGGTGACGACGTAGTTGACGTCGATCTCGTATAGCGAGTACGCCTGCAGCAGCTTGTGGATCACGTGCAGCGTCTCGCTCTTGCGCGCGTACTCCATCTCCACCGCGCGGCGCGCCTCGAGCTTCTCCGCGGGCTCCATGTCCGGGTCGTGCTCGATGCGGTGCACCTCGAGCGAGATGTCCGGCAGCATGAACTCGTCGTGGCGCTCGGGCGAGAGCGCGTCCACTCCGCGGTCGGTCAGGTGGACCGTGTGGCCGCGCTCGTCGAGCACGTACAGCAGGTCGTCCTCGAGGTCGCGGTACTGCTGCTTGGCGGCGGGCAGCTTGCGGTCGGCGATGTGGTCGAGCTCCATCCGCTGCACGAGCTGCTGCACGCCCTCGCCCTGCATCACCTTCATCAGGCGGCGGTTCTTGGGCGCGCCTAACCGGGCCTTGTAGAGCACCAGCGCCGCGGTCGCGGTGTCCTTCGCGGCGAGCGCGCGCTCGCCCTCCCCGACGAGCACGTTCGCGAGCTCGTTTTGCTTCCGCACGAGGCGCGCGACCTTCTCGTTGTGCTCGCCGTAGAGCACGTCGCCGTCGTTACCGACCGGGCCCGAGATGATCAGCGGCGTCCGCGCCTCGTCGATCAGCACCGAGTCGACCTCGTCGACGATCGCGAACCAGTGCGGCCGCTGGACCTTCTGGTCCAGCGACGTCACCATGTTGTCGCGCAGGTAGTCGAAGCCGAACTCGTTGTTGGTGCCGTACGTGATGTCGCGCTCGTAGGCGTCGCGTCGCTCGGGCGTCCCGGGCTCCGTGTCGTCGATGCAGCCGACGGTCAGCCCGAGGTAGTTGAACAGGTGCGACATCCACTGCGAGTCGCGGCGCGCCAGGTACGGATTGACCGTGACGAGGTGCGCGCCACGCCCGGCGAGTGCGTTGAGATAGAGCGGCAGCGTCGCGACGAGCGTCTTGCCCTCGCCCGTCGCCATCTCCGCGATCTTGCCGTCGTGCAGCTGGAAGCCGCCGATGAGCTGTACGTCGTAGTGCACCATGTCCCACGCGAACTCGCGCCCGGTCACGCGCACGGTGGACCCGCACAACCGCCGCGCGGCCTCGCGCGCCGTCGCGAACGCCTCGGGGAGGATCTCGTCGAGCACCTCGCCGATCGCGTCGAACAGTTCGCGCTCGGCGCCGCCCCGCCCGTCCACGCCCGAGAGCGCGGCGTCGATCGCCTCGCGCTCGGCAGAGTCGGCCGCGGCGTGCTTCGACGCCTTCAACTCGGCGACTCGCGCCTCGAGCTCCGCGGTCCGTTCGCGGAGCGTCCCGCGGAACTTCGCCGTCTGCCCGCGCAGTTCCTCATCCGACACGCCCTGCAGCCGCTCGTACTCGCGGTTGATTTCGTCGACGATGGGCTGAACACGGCGGCGCTCCCGGTCGTGCCGGGTGCCGAATACGCGGTTGACGAGTGACTTGAGCATCGGGTCTCCTGACGGAACGCTGCGGACGCAGCGCGGGCGGACGGTCCTACTGATACAATCTGGCGTCGCGAATGATCGTCGCGACCGCGTCGGGGACGAATCCGCGGATCGGTCGCCCGGCGGCTACGCGTTCCCGCACCTCGGTCGACGACAGATCGATGCGACGCGTGGGCAACAGCTGAGGCAACCCACCGGGGAAATCCGACGGCACGGCGCCGGGAACCGCCCCGTCCACGGCGCGCACGAGCACGACGAGGGTGGCAAGCGCACGAATTCGCAGCGGATCGCGCCACCGCACGAACGTGTCGAGCACGTCGGCGCCGACGAGGAGCATCCGCTGCGCACCGGGCCAGCGCGCGGCAAGGGTTTCCAGCGTATCGACGGTATATGATAATCCGCCGCGGGCGATTTCGAGCGCGTCGACCGCGAAGCGCGGATCGTCGCCGACGAGCGCTTCGACCATCGCCACGCGGGTGGCGGCAGGGGCGGCACCCCGCGTCCCGTGCTTCAGCGGCTGAGCCGCGGCCGGAACGAAGAGCAGGCGGTCGAGCCCGAGAGCGTCGGATGCGTCCGACGCCGCGAGCAGGTGTCCAACGTGCGGAGGGTCGAAACTACCGCCGAAGATCCCGACGCGTGCCGGCCCTGCCGGGCCCGCCGTGTCACGGGCTGCTCGCACCCGCGCTCGTGGGCGACTCCGCCGAGTGCGGGGCACCCGGCGGCCGTGTCGGCACGGGTGCTGATGCGGGAGTTCCCGCACTCGGACGCGCGGCTGGTGCCGCCGTACCCGGCGCCGCGGTGCCTGGACCCGACGTGGTCGGCGATGAGGTCGTCGGCGAGGACGGAGCGGAGGCCGAGCCCGCCGCGGCACCTGTGCTCGCACCGCGTGCCGCAGCTCCGCTCGGGGCCGCGCCGGTGGTCGCGGCCGTTGTCGCTGCGGTCGTCGTCGGCGCGCCCGCGCATGTCGTCGTGATGTCGACATCTGTCGGGTACGCCCGCCGCATGTCGGTGCACGCCTCGGCGATTTCTTCCTTGTAGTTGATCGCCTTGTACGACTGCACCATTCGCAGATACGCCGTCCGGGCCGCGGGCGTGCCGGGGTAGAGGCGCACGACATCCTTGAAGTAGATCAGTGCCGGGTCGTACGCCTTCCGCCGCAGATAATGCATCCCGGTTTCGAGGTCCTTGGCCGCGAACATCTGGTTGACGTCGGCAACGGCCTTCGTCGCATCGGGAACCCGCGGCGCGTCGGGGTAGAGCTGCAGCAACTGGCGGAACGTGGCGAGCGCGGTCTGGCCGTACTGCGGATCGAGCGACGGCTTGTCCCACAGCCGCTGATACTCCCGCCCTTCCTGAAACAGCGCCTCGGGCGCGAGGGAGTCGTCCGGGAACGCGTCCTGGATGCGAGCGTAGGCCTGCGCGGCGAGCAGGTGCTCGCCCTGCTTCGCGTGCGCCTGCCCCTGCGCGAAGTAGACGCGCGGCAACAGCGTATCGCGCGCCGGAAGCTGCGAAGCGAGCCGGTCGTACCCGGCGAGCGCGTCACCCCACTTGTGGCGCTGCATCCGGTTCCCGGCCGCGCGGTACAGGTCGACCGGATTCGTGTACTTCGCCGCCTCGAAGCCCGGTGCGCAAGCGGCGGCGAGCCCGACGGCGGCGATCGCGAGACGCGCAAGCCGCCGTGCGGGCCGCGCGACCTGGCCGCCGGACGAACACGCGGCGACGTGTGAAGCGAAGATCGACGTCATGGCCGAGCTATACCCGCCCGCCCCGAACAGGGTTCGCGCGTTCGTCGGACGCGTCACGCCGGCTGGTGGCTGTGGGCATCCCGCGGATTCGAGCGAAGCCCTCTCCCGTCGGTCGCGGCCAGCGGCACGACGCGCGCTCGTCCACCCTCGCGTGGCGTCGCGCCACGCCACCGCGCGATCGCGTTGCGGGTGTCGACGACGAGCCCGGCGTGGTCCATGACCAGTGACCAGTCGACGGACGTGTGGTCGGTCACGATCACCACGGCGTCCGCCGAGCGGAGTTCGTCGGGCGTGAGCGCGACACCGTCCCGCACTTCGCCGTCCTCACGGTAGTGCGGCACGTAGGGGTCGTGGTACACGACGGACGCGCCACGCTGCTCGAGAAGTCGGATTACGTCGAGCGCCGGGCTCTCACGCATGTCGTCGATGTCCTTCTTGTAGGCGACGCCGATGACGAGCACGCGGCTGCCGTTGACGGCCTTGCGGTCGTCGTTCAGCGCGCGCGCGACCTTCTCGACGACGTAGTCGGGCATCGAGGAGTTGATGTCACTCGCGAGGTCGATGAAGCGAGTCTTGTAGTTGAGCGTGCGCATCTTCCACGCGAGGTAGTGCGGGTCGAGCGGAATGCAGTGCCCACCGATCCCGGGTCCGGGCGTGAACTTCATGAACCCGAACGGTTTCGTCGCTGCGGCCTCGATGACCTCCCAGACGTCAACGCCGAGCTTGTCGCAGACGATCGCGATTTCGTTCACGAGTCCGATGTTCACGGCGCGGAACGTGTTCTCGAGCAACTTGACGAGTTCCGCCGCCTCGGGCGACGTGACGGGCACGACGCGGTCGATGCACGACTCGTAGAGCGCCGTCGCGACCTCGACGCACGCCGGCGTCACGCCGCCTAGCACCTTCGGCGTGTTCTTGGTGTGCCACGTCGAATTCCCCGGGTCGACCCGCTCGGGGCTGAACGCGAGGAACACATCGCCGCCCACAGTGAGCCCGGCCGCCTCCATCCGCGGCTGTAGCAGTTCGCGCGTGGTGCCGGGATACGTGGTGCTCTCGAGGATCACCACGGTGCCCGGCCGCACCTGCCGCTGGATCGTATCCGCCGCCGAGATCACGTACGCCATATCGGGGTCGCGCGTCTTCGACAGCGGCGTCGGCACGGCGATCGAGATCGCGTCGCACTCGCTCAGGCGCGCCTCGTCAGTCGTCGCGACGAAGCGTCCGGCGGCGATTTGTTCGGCGACGGTCTCGCGCGCGACGTCTCGAATGTGCGATTCGCCCGCGTTGAGCAAGTCGACCACTCGAGGACTCACGTCGAACCCCACGACGCGGAATCCGGCGCGCGCGAACTCGATCGCGAGCGGGAGCCCCACGTAGCCGAGTCCGACGACCGCGACCGTGGCCGTACGGCCGGCGATCCGATTGAGCAACTGATCTTTCATGCAATCGCGGCGTGGTGTGGGCCGCGCGGGTGGTACGAGGGATTGGGAGGTCCGCGGCGCCGACGCGCCGGCGCACATCGGTCGGTCAGCGTCCGTAGAACGTGCGCACGGCCCCGACGACCTCGTCCAGCTGATCGCGAGTGAGCTCCGGGAACACCGGCAACGAAAGCACCTCGCGCGCCGCGCGCTCGGCCTCGGGACACTGCCCTTCGCGATACCCGAGATAAGCGAAGCACGGCTGCAGATGCAGCGGGAGCGGGTAGTACACCGACGTGCCGATGCCAGACTGCTTGAGGTGCGCCTGCAACGCATCCCGCCGCTCGGCCCGTAGCGTGTACTGGTTGTAGATCGACTCGTTGGCCGGATCGATGGTCGGCGTGCGGACGTCGGCCATGTCGGCGAACGCCGCGTCGTAATACGCGGCGTTCTCGCGTCGCCGCTCGCTCCACGCGGCGAGGTTTGGCAGCTTCGCGCGAAGCACCGCCGCCTGCAACGCGTCGAGCCGGCTGTTGTACCCCACTTCCTCGTGGTAGTACGTCTTGCGTGATCCGTGCGTGCGCAGCCGGAGCAGGCGCTCATTGAGTGCCGCGTCCTGCGTCACGAGCATCCCACCGTCGCCATACCCGCCAAGGTTCTTGGACGGGAAGAAGCTGAACGTGCCGATGGTCGCGGCCTCGCCGGCCATGCGCCACGCGCCGTCGATGAAGCGCCGCGCGCCGATCGACTGCGCGGCGTCCTCGATGATCGGGACCCCCGGCGCGGCCGCTTCCACGCGCTCGATCGCCGCCATCTGGCCGAACAGATCGACCGGCACCACCGCACGCACGTCGGGGGCGAGTGCGGCCGCGATCGCGTCGGGCGCGATGTTGAACGTGTCGGGGTCGATGTCGACGAACACGGGCGTCGCCCCCACGTTGTGGATCGTGCCCGCGGTCGCGAAGAACGTGAACGGCGTGGTGATGACGCGGTCGCCACGGCCGACATCGAGCGCGCGCAGCGCGAGCAGAATCGCGTCGGTGCCGTTCGCGCAGCCCACGGCGTGGGCGGCGTGCGAGAGCGCCGCGACCTCGGCCTCGAGCTGCGCCACTGGCTCGCCGAGAATGAAGGCCTGATCGTCGACCACGCGCATGAGCGCGGCGACAACGGCGTCGCGGATGGTCGCGTGCTGCGCGCGGAGGTCGAGGAGGGGAACGGCCATACGGGGAGGGTCGAGGCGGGTCGCCGGCGCGCCACCGCGCCGGAACCCCCAAAGCTGCGCCCGCCCCGAGATCATGTCAACGCGACGCCGACGCTCAGCCCGTTCGCAACGGCAGCGGCACCTCGCGCCCGGTGCGCGCGCTCTCGTAGATGCCCAGGATCAATTCGAGCGACTTCCTCCCGGCGCGCCCGTCGGTTTCGGCCGGTGCCTCACCTCGGAGCACCGCGAGCACGTTGCGGTAATACGCCTCGTGACCGAAGCCGTAGACGGTCGGCGGATTCGTCGCGGTCGCGTCGACGAGCTTGTCGTCGTCGTCGTAGTCTGCGAACTGCCAGGTCTCGATCTTGTTGACGGCGGTCCCGCCGACCTTCGCCGTGCCGCGTTCACCCATCAACGTGACCGAGCCTTCGAGGTTGCGCGGGTACGTCAACATCGAAACCTCCATCACGCCGAGCGCGCCATTCCGGAAGCGCATCACCGCGGCCCCGACGTCCTCGGCCTCGATGCGCCGCGCGAGCGTCGCGGTCTTCGCGACCACGCTCTCGACCGGACCCATGAGCCACTGCACGAGATCGACGTAGTGCGATGCCTGGTTCATGAACGCGCCGCCGTCGAACTCCCACGTGCCACGCCACGGCGCCTGGTCGTAGTAGTCCTGGGGGCGGGTCCAACGCACGGTCGAGTTGGCGAGAAAGAGCCGCCCGAACCGCCCCTTGTCGATCGCGCGCTTGAGCAGCTGCACGGCCGGGTTGAGCCGGTTCTGCTTGACGACGAACAGCTGCACGCCGGCGTCGTCACACGCGCGGACGAGCGCGTCCGCGCCGGCCAGCGAGATCGCCATCGGCTTCTCGCTCAACACGTGCTTGCCCGCGCGGGCTCCGGCCGTCCCGTGCGCCGGGTGCAACCCCGAAGGCGTGCACACCGCGAGCAGGTCGAACGGCGTGCCCGTGAGCATCGCGTCGAGGGACGTGTACGACGGAACACCGTTCGCGGCGCCAACCTCACGCGCCCGGGCCTCGACCATGTCGCTCACCGCCGCGAGTTCGAGCCCGTCGACTTTGGCGATCGCATCGACGTGGTTGCGGCTGATCCGTCCGCAGCCGACGAGGCCGACGCGCACGACGGCGTCGTGAGCGAGCGGCGTCACGCGGCCACCCCGACGTCGCGCGGTACGTCGGGCGCGACGGGGCGGAGCACGTCGCCGACCAGGAGGTACCGCTCACCGCACGCCGGACACACGACGGCCAGCTCCGAGTCCACCGCCGCGAGCGGCGCATCGAGCAGTTCGCCGCATGCGCACGCCCAGCCGCGTTGTCGCGCCGGCACGCCCGCGACGACCGCGTACGCCGGCACGTCGCGCGTGACGACGGCGCCGGCACCCACGAGCGCGTAGGCACCAATCGAGTTGCCGCACACGACGGTCGCGTTCGCGCCGATCGACGCGCCGCGTTCTACGAGCGTGCGTCGGTATTCGTGTTTCCGCGAGACGTGGCTTCGCGGGTTGTGCACGTTCGTGAACACCATCGACGGGCCGCAGAACACGTCTGCTTCGAGTTCGACGCCCTCGTAGAGGCTGACATTGTTCTGGATCTTCGCGTTGCGCCCAACGCGCACGCCCGACATCACGACCACGTTCTGGCCCAACGAGCAGTCCTCGCCGACCTCGGACCCTGGCATGAGGTGGCAGAAGTGCCACACCTTCGATCGCGCGCCCACTCGCGCTCCCGCATCGACGTAGCTCGACGGGTGCACCCACGCCGTCGGGTGCACGTCCGGACTCTCCGGCGCCGCGCTCATGCCGTGGCCTCGGCCGGCGCGACCGCGCCGAGTCCCGCGTGCCACTCCTGCAGCGACCGCACGTCGACGGCGTCGGCCCGCGACGCCTCGATCCCGTCGGCGACCGCCATCGCGGCTGCCAGCGTCGTCGTGTACGCGACACGTCGCGAGACGGCGGCCTGACGGAGCGAGAGGTCGTCCTCCTGGGCCGACTTCCCGCGCGGCGTATTCACCAGCAGCCCCACCGTGCCGTTGACGAGCAGGTCGATCCCGTTCGGCCGCCCCTCACTCAACTTGTACACGCGTTCGCTCGGCACGCCGGCCCTCGCCAGCGCGGCGCCGGTCCCTTCGGTCGCGTGGAGCACGAAGCCCATGTCGTGGAACCGGCGCGCTACCGCGACCACGTTCCCCTTGTCGCGGTCGTTCACCGAGATGAACACGGCGCCACGCGACGGCAGCCGGTTGTCGGCTGCGAGCTGCGACTTCCAGAACGCCGCGCCGAACGTCGCCGCGACACCCATCACCTCACCGGTCGACCGCATCTCGGGGCCCAGCACGGGGTCGAACGCGCGGAACTTGTTGAAGGGGAAGACCGCCTCCTTGACGCTCACGTACGGCGGAACGATTTCATGCGCGAGGCCCAGGTCGGCGAGCCGTTCGCCGAGCATGACGCGCGCGGCGAGGGCCGCGAGCGGGACGCCGATCGCCTTGCTGACGAACGGGATCGTGCGGCTGGCCCGCGGGTTCGCTTCGAGCACGTAGACGCGGTTGTCGCGGACCGCGTACTGCACGTTCATCAGCCCCACGACGCCGAGCCGGCGCGCGAGCGCGACCGTCTGCTCGCGCATGCGGTCGAGCACGGCGGGCTCGATGGTCGGCGGCGGGAGCACGCACGCCGAGTCGCCGGAGTGGATCCCGGCTTCCTCGACGTGCTGCATCACGGCCCCGATCACGACGTCGTGCCCGTCCGCGATCGCGTCGACGTCGACCTCCACCGCGTCCTCGAGGAAGCGGTCGATCAGCACCGGGCGATCCTCGCTCACCCGCACCGCGCGCACGAAGTAGTCGCGCAACGAGGGCTCGTCGTACACGATTTCCATCGCGCGCCCGCCGAGCACGTACGACGGCCTGACGAGCGCGGGGTACCCGACGCGCTCCGCGACGCCGACCGCCTCCTCGACGCTCGTCGCCGTGCCGTTGGGGGGCTGCTCCAGCCCGAGCTCGCGGGCGACCGCGTCGAAGCGGCGGCGGTCCTCCGCAATGTCGATTGCGTCGGGCGGCGTGCCCAGAATGCGGACGCCCGCGCGCTCGAGCGCGCGCGTGAGCTTGAGCGGCGTCTGCCCGCCGAGCTGCACGATCACGCCGAGCGGCCGCTCGCGTTCGACGATCTCGAGCACGTCCTCGAGGGTGAGCGGCTCGAAGTACAGCTTGTCCGACGTGTCGAAGTCGGTCGAGACGGTCTCGGGGTTCGAGTTGACCATGATCGTCTCGTAGCCCGCGTCGCGAAGTGCGAGCGCCGCGCGCACGCAGCAGTAGTCGAACTCGACGCCCTGTCCGATGCGGTTGGGCCCGGAGCCGAGGATCACCACCGACGCGCGCTCGGAGCGGGGCGCCTCGCCCTCTTCGTCGTAGCTGCCGTACAGGTACGGCGTGGCCGACGGGAACTCGCCCGCGCACGTGTCGACCATCTTGTACGCCGGCCGCACGCCGGCCGCGTGGCGCGCGGCGCGCACTGCGTCCTCGCTGGTCCCACTCAACGCGGCGAGCTGCCGGTCGGAGAAACCGAGCCGCTTCATCCGCCGGAGCGTCGCCGCGCTCGTGGCAGCGGCCGAGTCGGACGCCGCGTATGCGCGCTCGGCCGCGACGATCTCGTCGAGCTGCGCGAGAAACCACGGGTCGATGCCGGTCAGCTCGGCGATTTCCTCGACGGTCATCCCCGCGAGGAACGCGCGCTTGAGCTGATACACGCGCTCAGGGGTCGGCTGCCGGAGCGCCGACCGCAGCGTCGCCGGCTCGGCATCCGCTAGGCGATCGTCGCCCAACGTCTCGCCAGTGGTCCAGCCGGAGCGCCCGTTTTCGAGCGCGCGGAGCGCCTTCTGAAACGCTTCCTTGAACGTGCGCCCGATGGCCATACTCTCGCCGACGCTGTGCATCTGCGTCGTGAGCCGCGCGTCGGCGCCCGGGAACTTCTCGAACGCGAATCGCGGGCACTTCACGATCACGTAATCGAGCACCGGCTCGAACGATGCCGGGGTCGTGCGGGTGATGTCGTTCGGGATCTCGTCGAGGCGGTACCCGACCGCGAGCTTCGCGCCGATGCGCGCGATCGGGAAGCCGGTCGCCTTGGACGCGAGCGCGGACGATCGCGACACGCGCGGGTTCATCTCGATCACCACCAGCTCGCCGTCCGCGGGATTCACCGCGAACTGGATGTTGCACCCGCCGGCGTCGACGCCGATCTCCCGGATGATCGCCACGGCCGCATCGCGCATGGTCTGGTACTCGCGGTCGGTCAGCGTCATCGCCGGCGCGACGGTGATCGAGTCGCCCGTATGCACGCCCATCGGGTCGAAGTTCTCGATCGAGCAGACGATCACGACGTTGTCCGCCGAGTCGCGCATGACCTCGAGCTCGAACTCCTTCCAGCCGATCAGCGACCGCTCGATGAGAACCTGGGACACCGGCGAGAGATCGAGTCCGCGGCGGACGATCTGCTCGTACTCGTCTCGGTTGTATGCGATGCCGCCGCCCGAACCGCCGAGCGTGAACGACGGACGCACGATCGCCGGAAAGCCCGCCCACTCCGCGATCGCGGCCGCCTCGTCCCACGTGGTCGCGATCCGACCCGCCGGCGTCCGCAGCCCGATCCTGCGCATCGCGTGATCGAACTCCTGCCGATCCTCGGCCATCTTGATCGCGCGCGCGTTCGCACCGATCAGCTCGCACTCGTACTGCGCGAGCACTCCGCGCTCGGCAAGCGTCATCGCGACGTTGAGCGCCGTTTGGCCGCCCATCGTCGGTAACAGGGCGTCGGGACGCTCGCGCGCGATGATCCGCTCGACGAAATCGGGCGTGACGGGTTCGATGTACGTCCGGTCGGCGATCTCGGGGTCGGTCATGATCGTCGCCGGATTCGAGTTCACCAGGACGACTTCGTATCCCTCTTCGCGCAGCGCCTTCACGGCCTGCGTCCCCGAGTAGTCGAATTCGGCACCCTGTCCGATGACGATCGGGCCGGAGCCAATGACGAGGATGCGGTGCAGGTCGGTGCGGCGGGGCATAGCGGTTTCTGGGCGCGGTACACGACCGCGGCGTCGTCACGCCGCCGCGATCAGGTCATCGATGAGGTCGTCGAGCGTGCGGCGGGGCGCCCAACCGGTGTCTGCGGCGAGCTTCGCCGCGCTCCCGACGAGCGCTGGAACTTCGGCCGGCCGGACGAGCGTCGGATCGCTCCGGAGGTCGGCGTCGGTCCCGGCACGCGCCAGAACGCGTCGCGCAAGGTCGACGACGGAGTGGCCGGCCCCGCTCGCAACGTTGTACGCCTCACCGGGCCGGCCGCGTTCGGCGAGCGCAATATAGGCCGCAACGACATCGTCCACGTGAAGGAAGTCGCGGACGGTCGTCTGATTGCCCAACACGAGCGGCGCGCCTAGCGGCTGCGCGCGGAGCGCGCGCGTTCGCCCGACGAGGCCGGGGAGAAGGAAGCGGAACGCCTGGCCCGGACCGCTGTGGTTGAAGCTCCGCGTCGCGACCACTCGCACGCCTTCGCCCCGCCACGCCTGCATCGCGAGCGTCTCCTGCGCCACCTTGGTGGCCGCGTACACCGTGTGCGGCCGTTGCTCCGCCGACTCGGTCAGCGGAAACTCGGCAGGATCGTGCCGGCCGTACTGCTCGCCACTCCCGACGACGACCACGACGGGGTCCAGCGTCCCCGCGCGCCGCCGTTGGGCGACGAGCCCGACCAGCCGCGCTGCGGCCACCGCGTTGACCTCGGCCGCGTATCCCGGGTCGGCCGCGGCCGCCGGTACGAACGACACGCCCGCGAGGTGGAATACGGCGTCCGGAGACGCCACGTCCAACGCGGTCCCCAGGTGCGCGACGTCCCGCACGTCGCCCGTCAACCACTCCACGTCCGGATCGCGAACGGCGATCTGATCGGTGCCCTGCGCCGTCCCCGTGACGCGCCACCCCGCCGCACACAACGCGCGAACGAGCCGCGTGCCGACGAACCCCGCAGCGCCCGTCACGAGCGCCGAGCGCGTCACGCGGTCCTCACGGCCGTGCCATGCGGCGGTAGCGGGCGAGGTCGGCCTCGACCATCATCTCGACGAGCCGCGAGAATCCGACCGTCGGTGACCAGCCGAGCTTCGCGCGCGCTTTGGCCGGGTTCGAGACGAGCAGGTCGACCTCGGCCGGACGGAAGAAGCGTTCGTCCTGGCGGACGTAGTCGCGGTAGTCGAGCCCGACGACGGTGAAGGCCGCCTCGCAGAAGTCGCGCACGCTCCAGGTCTCGCCGGTGCCGATCACGTAATCGTCGGGGGCGTCCTGCTGCAGCATGCGCCACATCGCGTCGACGTAGTCGCCGGCGAACCCCCAGTCGCGTCGCGCGTCGAGGTTGCCGAGCAGCAGGTCGCGCGAGAGCCCGCACACGATCCGCGCGACGCCGTCCGAGATCTTGCGGGTGACGAACTCCAACCCGCGGCGCGGGCTCTCGTGATTGAACAGAATTCCGCTCACCGCGTACAGGCCGAAGCTCTCGCGGTAGTTCACCGTGATCCAGTGCCCGTAGACCTTGGCCACGCCGTACGGACTCCGCGGGTAGAACGGCGTCTCCTCGCGCTGCGGCGTCTCGACCACCTTCCCGAACTGCTCGCTCGAGCTCGCCTGGTAGAAGCGTGCGCCGGGCGCGGCCTTCTTCACCGCCTCGAGCATCCGCGTGACGCCTAACGCGGTGAACTCGCCGGTGAGCACGGGCTGCGTCCACGACGTCTGGACGAAGCTCTGCGCGGCGAGATTGTAGACCTCGTCGGGGTGCGCGTCGCGCACGGCGTCGGTCAGCGAGTGCTGGTCGAGCAGGTCGGCGCTGACGAGTTCGACGGAGTCGAGTATGTGCCCGATCCGTTCGAAATACGAGGTCGAACTGCGACGCACGACCCCGACGACGCGGTAGCCCTTGCCGAGCAGGTGTTCCGCGAGGTACGAACCGTCCTGGCCGGTGATTCCGGTGATCAACGCGGTTGGCATCGCGGCCAATGTAGCCGATCGGCCACGACCCGCGGAACGCGACGAAGGGGAGCCCCGCGGGGGCTCCCCTTCGTCTACCACGAACGACCGGGAGTCGTCAGACGGCGGCGGCCACGCCGCGGGGCGCGCGCTGCACCTTGCCCGCGTTCAGACAGCCCGTGCACACCTTCACCTTGATGACCTTGCCTTCCGCCGCGACGCGAACGACCTGCAGGTTCGGCTTCCACACGCGGCGCGTGCGGTTGTTCGCGTGCGACACGTTGTTGCCATATGCGACGCCCTTGTCACAGACGTAGCAGCGGCTGCGGTTGATAGCCATGGAATGCGTCTCCGGTCAGCTGACGAACTCGATCCGCGCCATCTCGGCCCCGTCGCCGCGACGGTGGCCGGTCTTGAGGATGCGGGTGTAGCCGCCCGGCCGGGCCGCGAACTTCGGGCCCCACTCCTGGAACAGCTTGTCCGCGGCCTCGCGCTTCTGCACGTGGCGGCCCGCGAGGCGGCGCGCGTGCAGGGTACCGCGCCGCGCCTTCGTCACGAGCTTCTCGACGAAGGGACGGAGCTCCTTGGCCTTGGCCTCGGTGGTCTCGATGGCGCCCTGCTCGATGAGCGAGGTCGCGAGGTTGCGGAGCAGCGCGAGGCGCTGCTCACTCGTGCGGCGGAGCTGCCGTCCGGCCTTCCGGTGACGCATGGTGGTTCCTAATCCTCGTCGTCTTCAGGCGCGTTCGCGGCGGCGCGGCTCGGTGCGGTTCCCCAATCGGTGATCCGCACGCCTTCGCCGGTCTCCTCGTAGCGCATGCCAAAGTTGAGTCCCTCGCGCTCGAGGAGGTCGGCGATCTCCTGGAGGGACTTCTTGCCGAAGTTCTTGACCTGCAAAATCTGGCTCTCGTTGAGACGAACCAGGTCCCCGAGCGTACGGACGCTCGAGTTCTTGAGCGAGTTCACACTCCGCACGGACAACTCGAGGTCGTCGATCGGCGTGCGCAGCAGCTCGGCCGTCCGGCGGGCGTCGCCGCCCTCGAGCGCGGTCCCGTTGCTGCTCCCGCCGTGCGGGCCGAAGCTCGCGAAGTACTGGAAATGCGTCTGCGCCAGGGCGGCGGCGTAGCTCACGGCCTCCTCGGGCGAGAGCGTGCCGTTCGTCTCGACGGTGAGCGTCAGGCGGTCGTAGTCGGTCCGCTGCCCCACGCGAGTCTCGGCAACCGAGAAATTGGCGCGGCGCACGGGGTTGTAGATCGCGTCGATGCGCACGAGGTCGACCGGCAGTCCGCGGTCGACCGGGTGCTGGTCGCTCTCGACGTAGCCGCGGCCCTTGTTGACGTAGAGCTCGACGTTGAGCTCGCGGTCCTCCTGCAGGGTCAGGATGTGGTGCGACGGGTCGACGACCCGCACGCCCGGCGCCTGCTGGATGTCCGCGCCCGTGACCGGACCCGATTCGGTCTTGCGGATGCGCAGCACCGACGTGTCAACGTCGGCGTCGAGCGCGAGCACGAGCGTCTTGAGCTGACCGATGATCTGGTGCACGTCCTCGACGACGCCCGGAATGGTCTGGTGCTCGTGGAGGACGCCGTCGATGCGGAAGCCCCACACGGCGGCGCCGCGCAGCGACGACAGCAGGAGCCGCCGCATGGCGTTACCGAGCGTGTGACCGAAGCCGCGCTCGAGCGGCTGCAGTCGGAACTCGGCCACGTTGGGCTGGTCGTCGCGCTTCGTCGATTCGACGAGTTGCGGGCGAACGAGCCCGCGAAGATCGATTGCTGCCATGATGTCTCGTGGATTGGTCTCACCCGGTCTGTACGACCAGGCGACGCCCTGCCCCGCCCTTCACGCGCGGCAGGCTCGTTGGGGAGTGAAGGTCCCGACCTGTGAATCAGGTACTACGGTCGTGCAGTCCGACGGTCGTGCGTAATGTGTGCTTCTGAAACCCCTCGCCCCGATCGCAGCGAAGGATCGCTGCCCGGGCTCACAGCGCCGGCACGGACGACGCCGCGCGGAACTGCGTGCAGGGACAGCGATCCTTCGGTCGCTGCATGCCCTCGGAACGACATTCCGGAGCGCAGCCCTGCAACGGCCGTTACTTGCTGTACAATTCGACGACCAGTTGCTCCTGCGCGGCGATCGGGATGCTCTGGCGCTGCGGCTTCTCGAGCATCCGCCCCGAGAACGACTCCTTGTCGACCGCGATCCAGGCGAGCGGCGCCCCGCGCGACGATTGGTCCATCGCGCCGACGACGAGCGGCATCTCACGCGCCGACTCGCGCACGCGGATCTCCTCACCCGGGCGTACCTGATAGCTCGGCACGTCCATGCGGCGCTGCTTCACGTCCACGTGCCCGTGCCGGATCAGCTGACGCGCCGCCTTTCGGCTCGGCGCGAAGCCCATGCGGTAGATCACGTTGTCGAGCCGGCTCTCGAGCGCGGCCAACAGGTTGTGGCCCGTGATGCCCTGCTGCGTCGCGACCCGTTCGAACGTGTTGCGGAACTGCAGCTCGGACAGCCCGTAGATGCGCTTGATCTTCTGCTTCTCGCGCAGCTGCTTGGCGTACTCGCTCACCTTACGACGGCGAGCGGTCGCCTGGCCGTGCTGGCCGGGAGCGTAGGGACGACGCTCGACCGGGCACTTCTCGGTGAAGCACTTCGTCCCTTTCAGAAACAGCTTGGTGCCTTCACGCCGGCACTGCCGGCAGCTGGGACCCGTGTAACGCATCGGTCAGACCCTCCGCCGCTTGGGCGGCCGGCAACCGTTGTGCGCGATCGGCGTCACGTCCTTGATGGACTTGACCGTGAGTCCGGCCGCCGCGAGCGCCTGCACGGCGCTCTCGCGGCCCGAGCCCGGACCCTGCACGCGCACGTGCACGCGGCGAACGCCGGCCGTCATCGCTTCCTTCGCGGCCTGCTCGGAGGCGACGGTCGCGGCGAACGGCGTGCTCTTCTTCGAGCCCTTGAAGCCGGCCTTCCCCGAGGAGCCCCACGACACGGTGTTGCCACGCGGGTCGGTGATGGTGATCGTCGTGTTGTTGAACGTCGCCTGAATGTGGGCGACGCCCTCCGCCTCGACGACCTTCTTGGTCTTCTTCGCGGTAGCCATGGTTACTTCGTGACCTTCTTCTTGCCGGCGATGGCGCGGCGCGGGCCACGCTTCGTCCGGGCGTTCGTGTGCGTCCGCTGGCCGCGCACCGGCAGCCCGCGACGGTGGCGGATGCCGCGATACGACCCAATGTCCATGAGCCGCTTGACGTTCATGGACACCTCGGTCCGAAGCGCCCCCTCGACCTTGTGGCTGCGCTCAATCTCGGCGCGCAGGCGGGCGACGTCCGCGTCGCTCAGGTCACGCACGCGCTGGTCGGCACTCACCCCCGAACCTTCGAGGATCTTGAGCGCCGTAGTGCGGCCGATGCCGAAAATGTAAGTGAGCCCGATCTCGACCTTCTTGTCACGAGGGAGATCGACGCCTGCGATACGAGCCATTCCAGTCAGCCCTGACGCTGCTTGTGCTTGGGATTACGAGAGCAGATGATGCGAGTCACGCCGTCGCGCTTCACGACCTTGCAGTGCTCGCAGATCGGCTTCACGCTGCTGCGGACTTTCACAGTAACGCTCCGTCCATGCGAGGGAGATTTGCGGCCAAGTCCCGCAATTAACGGGAGTTAGGCCCCACATGCAAGGGGCCGGCGCGTCAAATTGTCGCGGGAGCGCTCGCCCCCAACGACGCCCGCACCCGCGCCATCGCCGCGCGTGGTTCGGCCGCCGCCGTGACCGCCCGCCCCAGCACCAGGTACCGAGCACCCGACGCGAACGCCGCCGCTGGCGTGACGACCCGCGCCTGGTCGTTCGCCGCATCCCCCGGCATCCGAAGCCCGGGAACGAGCGTCGCGAGGCCCGGCACGGCGGCCCGCACGCCGGCGACCTCCGCCCCGGAACACACGACGCCGTGCGCACCAGCCTCGGCCGTTAGCCCCGCGAGTCGCACGACCTCAGCGGGCGGTTGCACATCCGGCCGGCCCCAAGCCGTCGCCAGCGCGGGCCCGTCGAGCGACGTCAGGACCGTGACCGCGAGAATGTCACACGCGCCGCCTTCCGACGCCGAGCCATCGACGGCGGCGCGGACCATCGCGGTCCCGCCGCTCGCATGCACGGTCAGAAGCCGTGCGCCAAGCGCGGCCGCGCGCGCCGCCGCGCCACGCACCGTCGCGGGAATGTCGTGCAGCTTGAGGTCGAGGAACACCTCCGCTCCACGCGCCCGCACGGCGTCGACCGCGCTCGGCCCGCTCGCGGTGAACAGCTCGAGTCCGACCTTGTAGAACCGGCACGCGTCGCCGAGCGCGTCGACGATCTCGAGGGCGCCGGCCAGCGTCGGCCGGTCCAGCGCGACGATCAAGTCGACCGGGGACGCGCGCTCGGTCACGACGTCGGCCACTCGACGGTCCCGACCACGTCCGCGATCGACCGAACCCCCTCCCGTTCGGCCCACGCCTCGAGCCCGCGGGCGATTCGCTCCGGCGCGCGGGGGTCCTGCATCGACGCCGTGCCAACGCCGACCAGCGCGGCGCCGGCCAGCAGGTACTGCAGCGCATCGTCCGCCGAACGAACACCCCCGAGCCCAACGATCGGCAGCCGTCCCTCGGTCGCGCGGCGAACTCGCCACGTGGCGAGCACGCCGGCCGGCAGGAGCCCCGCCCCGCTCGCGCCGCCGCTTCCATACCCGAGCGCCGGACGCCGGCGTGTGGTGTCGATGACGAGACCAGGCATCGTATTGACCAGGGTGACTCCGTTCGCCCCGGCCTCGGCCGCCGTGAGCGCGGCACGCGCGACGTCGGGAAGCGTGGGCGAGAGCTTGACGAAGATCGGTCGTCGCGTCACCTCGCGCGCGCTCCGAACCACCTGCGCGAGGGCGGTCGGGTCGGCCCCGAACTCGAGACCACCCGCCTTCACGTTCGGGCAGCTCACGTTCAGCTCGAACGCGTCCACGGCGCCCACGCCGTCGAGCCCGGACACGACCGTCGCGAAATCCGAAACGGCAAATCCGACGACGTTGACCAGAACGCGCATGCCGGCGCGACACGCCGCGAGCCGCGGCAAGTGCTCGGCGCGCACCCGGTCGAGGCCGGGATTTGCCAGTCCGACGGCGTTGAGCATACCGCCCGGAAACTCCGCGACGCGCGGCGCGGCGTTTCCGGCGCGTGGGGCCACGCTGACCGCCTTGGTCGCGATACCGCCGAGCCGCGCGAAGTCCATGACGTCGGCAAGTTCGTGCCCGTAGCCGGCCGTTCCCGAGGCCAGGACGATCGGGTTTCGGAATTCGAGTCCGGCCGCGCTGACGCGGAGGCGTGCGTCGGACGACGTCGTCATTCAGCGGGCTTCCGGACGTACCGGACGAGGAAGTCGCTGACCGCGCTCGCGATCGCCTCGGCGAGCTCGCGGCGGCCGCGCACGCTGGCGAGGTACGCGGCATCCTCCGGGTTGGAGCCGAACCCGACCTCGACGAGCACCGCGGGCATCGCGGCGGTCACGAGCACCTTGAAGCCGGCCTGATGGACGCGTCGGTTGGGGCCCGGATGCACGCGCTCGAGTTGCGTCTGCACGTCCGCGGCGAGTCGGCTGGATTCGCGTAAGTGCGCGTTCGACGCGAGGTCGCTCATCACGAACCGCAGCGGGTCGGCAACGCCGTTGGGAGCCAGCCCCGTCTCGAAGCGCGTCGAGGCGTTTTCCCGGTCCGCGACTTGGCGGGCCTCTTCGGTGCGCGCCTCCGACAGGAAATACGTCTCGAAGCCGCGCGCGGCCGACGGGTCGCGCCAGCCCGGGTTCGCCGCGTTCACGTGCACGGAGACGAACAGGTCGGCGTGCCGTGCGTTCGCAATTCGACCCCGGTCGCCGAGCGAGATGAGGGTATCGGTCGTGCGAGTCATCACCACGCCGATGCCGCGCGCCATGAGCGCGCCACGCAGTGCGCGCGCGACGCCGAGCGTGACGTCCTTCTCGACGAGCGGTGTGCCGTCGACGAGCACGCCACGCATGCCGGCGTCCGGACCGCCGTGCCCGGCGTCCACCGCTACGATGCGATGCGCGCGCGCCGAGGCGTCGCCGACGGCGTCGAGTCGTGCGTCGGCGGTCGCGTCCGCGGTCACGGCCGTGCTCGCGTCCGCGGCGGGGCGCGCGCGGGGTGGCGGTGACGCGAGGCGCACGGCCGCCGCCACTGGGGCGGTCGAGTCGGCCGCGCTCTCGGCGGCATGCGTTGGTGCGGCCGCGACCGTCGGCGTGCGCGCGCCCGAGCGCGCGCCCCGCGCCGTCGCGCGCGCGGCGATCCGGACCGGCGCGAGCGTACGCGTGGACGCGTCATAGGCGACCGACCGGACGAGCCGCGGCACGAGGTCGACGGCGAACTGCGTCGGGACGAGCAGGCCACGCGCGTCACGCGTCGGCGCCGCGGCGAGCGGCAACTCGGTCGTCCCCGCACGGACGTACGGCAGACCATCACGCACCTCGACGGCCGCGCCGCCGAACTCGAAGCGCGCGCTCTCGCCATCAGCGCGCAGCGTGACCTGCGCGCCGACGGCCGTCGCGAACGCGTCGAGCCGAACGAAGTCGCGCGGTCCGGCCGCCGTCTCGACGCTCACGACCGGTACGCGCCGCTCTGCGCCGGCGGGCGTGCGCACGACGAGGTCGGGCGTCGTCTGCGCGCGCGCGCGCGGCGCCGCCGCCGCGAGCGCCACGACTGCGAACGCGGCGCCACACCCCCGTACGCGCCCCGCGCGCGCCACGTGCCTAACGGGCGCGGGCGACGCGCGCCATCTCGCGCTCGTCGTCCTTGCGGCGGAGGTCCTCGCGCTTGTCGTGCTGCTTCTTACCCTTCGCGAGGGCCAGCGTGACCTTGACGCGCCCCCCCTTCAGGTAGAGGTCGAGCGGGACGAGCGTGAGCCCCTCGCGCTCGACGGCGCCGATCATGCGGCGGATCTCCTTCTGGTGCAGGAGCAGCTTGCGCGTGCGCGTGGGCTCGTGGTTGAACACGTTCCCCTGCTCGTACTGCCCGATGTGCAGGTTGAGCAGGAACACCTCGCCGTCCTTGACGATGCCGAACGCGTCGGTGAGCGTCGCCTTGCCGGCTCGGAGCGCCTTGACCTCCGTGCCGGTCAGCACGATGCCCGCCTCCCACGTCTCGACGACGTGATAGTCGAACCGCGCCCGCTTGTGGCGCGCGATCGGGCCGTCTTGTGCGCGCGCCTTGTCGGCGGCGGTCTTGCCCGCGGGCGACGACTTGGCCATGAGAACGTTCGGACGATTACGAGGGAAGCTGACGCGACCGCGGCCGCGTTACGGCGAAGCTACATCGAGTGGGGCCGCGGCGGTTCCGTTGACGCTCCGAACGGCCGCGACTACGTTACCCCGCTCTCCGCGGCCCGGTGCATCGCGACCCGCCACGGAGCTCGTCGGCGAAGTCACGCGCGGCGACCGCCGCTCGGGTGGTGGAACTGGTAGACACGCAGGTCTCAGAAGCCTGTGTCGGAGACGACGTGGGGGTTCAAGTCCCCCCCCGAGCACTGACGACGAGGGGCGCGCCATAGCGGTGCGCCCCTCGTCGACGTTTTCGACGCCGCGCGCTGCTGCGGCTACGCGTTCGCCGAGACGCCGAGCGTCCGATCGAACTCCGCGGCGGTGTGGTCGAGCAGCCGCGCCATGAGACCGGAGATGGTGGCGAGCCCCTGCCCGCGCGCCACGCGCACCGCGCCGGCGAACACGAGGAGCACGCGCGCGAGGCGGGTGGCGGCCGGCTCACGCGTCCGCGCTCTGAACTCGTCGCGGTACGCCGCGAGCCTGTCGTTGAACTGGCGCTCGGCGAGCGGGCGCGCATCCGCGGCAACGCGCGGATCGATCACGAAGGCGTCGTGGACCGCCGCAGCCACGAGCGACGGTGTTCGATCGTCGTGGCCGCGGCGCTCGGCCACCAGCACCGCCAGCGCGCGGCTCGCGTAGCGGAGCTCCCACCGCGCGTGATCCACATCGCCGCGCGTCGCCAGCTCGGCGAGCTGCTGCACGTCCGACTCGTCCGGCTCGGCGAACGCGCCCGCGACGAACGCCCGCGCCCCGCGCGCCTGATCGCCGCGGCGGGGCGTCAGCGTTGGAGCACCGGGAGCCGGCGTGGATCCTCAGCGTCGACGCCGCCGGAGACGCCCGCCAGGTCGGGCACGGCGACCCGCGGTGGAAGGCCGACGCGCTCGCGGACCGCCGCCTCCTCCATGAGCAGGTCTGAGAGGCGGACCGACTCGAGAACGTCGTCGATGCGCCGCTGGAGCATCTGCCAGACTGGGCGGATGCTGCAGCTGTGCGACTCGGCGCAGCGCCCTTCCTCGACCGGATTCGACACGCAGTGCAGGTCGAACGTCGAGAGTTCGCTTGCCTGGATGATCTCGCGAACGGTGACCTCGTCCGCGGGGCGCGCGAGGGCGTAGCCGCCTCGCGCGCCCCGCGTGCTGCGGACGATCTCGGCGCGTCGGAGCCGAAGCAGAATCTGCTCGACGTAGTCCGCCGGCAGCCGCTCCTTCGCCGCGATGTCGCGCCCGGTCACCGGGCCGTCGTCGGCCCGGCGCGCGAGGTGGAGAGCACAGATCAGTCCGTATTCGGCCCAGGTGGTGATGCGCACCCGTTCAAGGTAGACGCCCGGCGACACGTGGGTCAGCCCCCGACGCGGTCGAGCGGGCACAGATCACCCCGAGTGCACCGCCGCGGAGCTACGGCCGGCCGTCGCGTTCGTGCCGGTTGTTTTGGCGGTCATCGTGCCGGTCGTCGCGGCGCGCATCGCGGCGATCGTCGCGACGGGTCTCGTCGCGACGCGCATCGCGGCCGCGAGAGTCGACGTCGGTGCGGCGCTGATCGTACACGCCGTCCGTCCGCTGGCCGTCCGGGTAGCGCCCGGCTTGATAACCGGCGTCACGACGTAACACCCCGTCGCGGAGCGCCTGCGTGGCGCGCGCGTCGAACCCGTGGTGTCCAGCGCACGCGCTCGGGTTGCGGCCGAAAACACGCGCGCCATCGCGGCAGACGAATGCGGAGCGGCCGGGCTGCGCCGCCGCGACCGACGCGGCGGCGGTCGACGCCGCGGCGGCGAGGGAGAGTAGGGAGAGATACGCGCGAGCACGCATGGGAAACTCCGGGGCTGTGAGGGACGACCGAGGGCCAAGGCTTCGGCCCACGGTCCTACCACTCGCACCGTCCATACCCGGGCCGGGCGCCGCCCCGGCGGCCGGCGAACTCCAACGGCTACGCGGAGTTACGGGCTCAACGCCGGAACCGCGTCGCCCGGCCCGTCCCAACTTCCGGACGGACGGTGTCCACGGAGCGCGTCAACCGCCGGCGACCATGCCGTGCGCACCCCCGGGGACGCCGATTTCGGTCATCTTGCGAAGGTCGAGCACGTCGTCCGCTTGGGCGTCGGGCAGTATCCGATCGCGCTTGACCATCTCGCGGATGAGCACGCCCTCCTTGACCGACTGCTTGCTGAGTTCCGCCGCGCGGGCATAACCGATGTGCGGCATGAGCGCGGTCGCGAGCGCGGCCGATCGCTCGACCCAGTACGCGCACATGTCCTCGTTCGCCTCGATCCCGCGAACCGTGCGTTCGGTGAGCACCGCGGCCGCGTTCGTCAGGATCCGCATGCTGAGCAGCAGGTTGTGCGCGATGACCGGCATCATCACGTTCAGCTCGAGTTGCCCGTGCTCGCTGGCCACCGCGACGGTCGTGTCGCACCCGATCACCTGGAAGCACACCTGGTTGACCATTTCGGGGATCGACGGATTGATCTTCCCCGGCATGATCGAACTGCCCGGCTGAACGGCGGGAAGCTTGATCTCGTCGATTCCGGTGCGCGGGCCCATCACCATGAGGCGCAGGTCGCTCACGATCTTGGACAGGTCGATGGCGAGCCCGCGCAGGGTTGCGCTGAACGCGGCGGCGTCGCCCATGCTCTGCATCAACTGGATGCGATCCTCGCCGACGCGAAGTTCGAGTCCGGTGATCTCGCGCAGATATCGATTCATCAGCGCCGGGTACTGCTCCTCGACCGTGACTCCGGTCCCGACGGCCGATCCGCCGATGCCGAGGTCGCGCAGATAGTCTGCCGCCTGTACCGCGCGGCGCAGCGCGCGGTCGATCGATCCGGCGTACGCGGTGAACTCCTGCCCGAGGCGGATCGGCATGGCGTCCTGCAGGTGGGTACGACCGGCCTTGACGACGTGGTCGAACTCGCGCCCCTTGTCCGCGAGCGCGTCGCGCAGCGCCTCGAACGCCCCGACGAGCCCTCCGAGCTGCGACAGCGCGGCCAACCGGATGTTGGTCGGGATCGTGTCGTTGGTCGACTGCGCCATGTTGACGTGGTCGTTGGGGTGCACGGGCTTGTACGTCCCGCGCTCGCCGCCTAACAACTCGTTCGCGCGATTCGCGAGCACCTCGTTCACGTTCATGTTGTGCGACGTGCCCGCGCCCGCCTGGTACGGGTCGACGACGAACTGGTCGTCCCACTGATGCGCGAGCACCTCGTCGGCCGCGCGCACGATCGCGTCGGCGCGCTCCGCGTCGAGGCGCCCCGTTTCCTTGTGGGTGAGTGCCGCTGCCTTTTTGATCCACACCTGCGCCTGCACGAACGGCCAGAGGGGCTGGAGTCCGCTGATCGGAAAGTTCTGGCGGGCGCGCAGCGTCTGAACGCCGTATAGCGCGTCGGCCGGCACCTGCAGCTCGCCGAGGGGGTCCTTTTCGGTGCGGGTGGCAGTCGTGGTCGTCATGATGCGGAGGTGTGTGGAGTACGAGCGGTCGTCCCGAGCGCGGCTGCGGGTCGGCGCCGCTCGCGAACCTCCCGCAAACGCGGCGCCGGGCGCGCGTTCGCCGGGAGGCGATCCTTCAATCGACGCGCGGCGACCGATGACGAGGTGCGTGTCGTCAGCCGCGCAGCGTCACGGCTCGCGCGTCACGGGTCGCGCGTCGCGGCGACGGCCGTGAGCATGATCGCCGCGCCGGCGGCGAGCCCGGCGGCCCCCATGAAGAGCACCGACACGCCGTGCAGCTTGCCGAACTCCGCGCGGCGCGGGTCGTCCCTGGGCAGCGCTTCGATGTCGGGCCCCATCTGCGCGCGGAGCGTCTGAATGCGGGGCGTCACGCCGAACTGGGCCGCGCCGCAGAGAACCGCGCAGAGCGCGGGCAACGCGATGCGGCCGCGGGCGTACGCGCCCCCCGCCCCCGCCGCGAGCACGGCGCCCGCGATCCCGACGACAACGCCGCCGACGAATATCGTCGGCAGCACGCGCCCAACGAGCGCGCCGGCAAGTGCCCGCGTGGGCAGCACGGCGAAAGCCGCCGGGGCAACCACCGCGGCCGTGAGCAGCGCCGCGCCGAGCCATAGCGCGAGCACCGTGCCGGACAGCATGAGTCGGCCGACCGGGGCCGTCGCGGACGCAGCGGTCGTCATCCGCCGCGGACGCGCGCGCCGCCGTTCAGGAACGGGTTGGACGCGAGCTCGCGGCCGATCGCCGTCGGCGGCCCGTGCCCCGGGTAAACGACCGTCTCGGGCGGCAGCGCGGCCACGCGTTCGAGCGTGCGCGAGAACGCCCGCGGGTCCGCGCCGGGCAGGTCGACGCGCCCCACGGAGCCCTGGAACAGCACGTCGCCACCGAGCACGATGCCATGACCGTGGATCACGACGTGCCCGGGCGCGTGCCCCGGCGCGTGCATCACGTGGAAGCGCAGGTCGCCGAGCGCGAGCTCCTGGCCCTCGGTGAAGTCCTGGTCGGGGGCGGGTTGGGGCGTCCACGGAAGTCCGTACATCGCGGCCGCGCGCGGCGCATAGTCGAACGTCGGTCGGTCCAGCGGGTGCAGGTGCACGGGCACGTCGAACGCCCGCTTGACGTCCGCGAGCGCGCCGACGTGGTCGAGGTGCGCGTGCGTGAGCCACACCCCCTCGAGCCGCAGGTCGTGCGCCCGGAGCGATGCGCGCACGGCCGCGACGAGGCGCTCGCCGTCGTCGCCCGGGTCGACGAGCACGGCCGCCCCGGTCGAGGGGTCCGAAACGAGGTAGCCGTTCTCCTGGAACGCGCCGAGTACCCAGGACTCGACGCGCGGTGTCACGGTCGCCGGGGCCGTCAGACCGCGTACCCGCCGGTGCCGACGACGACCTGCGGCTCGTGCGCGGCCTGCTCGGTGTCGCCGTGCGTGTCCTCCAACGCCTTCAGGTACTTCTCGGCGGCGATCGCCGCGGTCGTCGCGTCGCCGACCGCCGTCGTCACCTGCCGGACGAGCTGCGAGCGCAGGTCGCCGGCCGCGAAGAGGCCCGGTACCGACGCCATCATGTTCACGTCGGTCCTCACGTAGCCCATCTCGTCGTGATCGTAGTGCATGTCGATCACGCCCGTGTTGGGCTTGAAGCCGACGAAGATGAACACGCCGGTGACGTCGAGCGTGCTCTTCTCGCCGGTGACCGTGTCGCGCAGCCGCAGCGACTTGACGCCATCGGGAAGTTCGCCGGCGATCTCGTCGACGGCCTTGTTCCAGACCATCTCGATCTTCGGGTTCTCGAACAGGCGCTGCTGCAGGATCTTCGAGGCGCGCAGCTCCCCGCGGCGGTGCACGAGGTACACCTTCTCGGCGTAGCGCGTGAGGAAATCGGCCTCCTCGACGGCGGCGTCGCCGCCGCCGACGACGGCGATCGTCTGCCCGCGGAAGAACGCGCCGTCGCAGATGGCGCAGTAGCTGACGCCCTTCCCCGCGTACTCGCTCTCGCCCGGCACGTTGAGGTACACGGGCGTGCCGCCCGCCGTGACGATCACCGTGGGTGACCGATAGACGTGCAGTTCCTCAGTGATCTTGCTCTGCGCCGTCGTCTCGAACGAGCCGTCGGCCATCCGCCGCACGTGGAGCACGTCGGTGAACTCGTGGAACTCGCATCCGAACTTCTTCGCGTGGCTCGCGAACTTCTCGGCCAGGTCGCGGCCGAGCACGTGCTCGAAACCCGGATAGTCCTCGATCACCTCGGTCTTGAGCAGCTCGCCGCCGGGCTCGCCACTCTCGATGATCACGCTCTTGAGCATGGAGCGGCCGGCGTACATGGCCGCCGTCATGCCGGCCGGGCCGGCGCCGACGACCACTACCTCGTACTCGTGCGTTGTCGCCACTGGATCTCCTGTCGTGGGCGGCCGGGCTGTAACAGCGGGGCGGCCGCGTTGCTGCCCGTAATCTAGGCCCGAAAGTGCGCGGAGATCCCATCGCGCGGCCGAGAGCAGTTCACGACATCGAGTCGACCACGCGCGCGCGGCGGCCCCCTCATGCGGGCCGCCGCGCGCGCCGTCACGCGCCGGTCTGGTCGCGCCGGCGCGAACCGCTCAGCCGCGCCGTGACCGCCGCCGCGCCAGCATGATCACCGCGGGCAGCCCGGCAGCGACGAGGGCGACGGCACCCGGCTCGGGTACGGCCTGGATGCTCGCGGTGTACGTCGGCGTCGTCGGCGACGCGTCCTCGTCGTAGTTGCCGAGGACGAGGCCGAAGCTCTGGCCCGACCACGTCAGTGGAACCGGAGTGACCGCGTTCTCCTGGCAGTTACCGCCCGAACCCTGCGTGCACACGCCGCTCTGCAGTCCGACGCCGAAGTACCCGGTGAAGGTCGCCGGGACCACCCCGGTCGACCCGAGAATGAACGCGGGCGACGCGCCGACGTAGTCTGCTACGATCCCCGCCCCGTCGGCGAGGGGATTCTGAATCACTCCAACGGCGTAGTGGCCGGGCGGCCCGAACGGCGTGGTGCCGTCGAAGACCGCGACCGAGAAGCCTGTCGGATGCGTCGCGTCGTAGGCGTCGACCGTGTACGTGCGACCGCCCATCGTTAGGAAGATCGAGCTGGGCGTGTACGCGACGAACCCGGGCATGCCGACCGGTGCGACGAGGTTCCGGCCCGCGCGATCGAAGAACGCCTCGATCGTGAACTCCGTCGAACCCGAGAGCGGCGTCATCGTGCCGCCCGACATGATCCCCGAGCGTCCGTCCAGCGCGCCCTGCATGATCAGCTCATACTCCTGGGCGCGTGCCGTCGCCGCGGAGCCCGCAATCAGCAATGCGACGGTCGCGCACATCCGCATGGGCGTGGAGCCTGCCATCGTTGAACCCTCTCGACGGTTGAGAAACGGCTGACCGGCGGCGTAGGCCACCGGAGCCACGAGCCGCCCGGAACGTCACGTGCGCGCGAAGATGCGCCGTCTGCGGCGCTCGCGCCAGCGCTCTTGATGCGGCGTCATCCGCACTGACGCATCCGTTACGAATCAGTTCTCGCGCGGCTGGACACCGCCCACTCGAACGCGGGCTGCGTTACACGCGAACGTGCCGCCCGCCGTCGACGACGAGCAGGTCGCCGGTCACGAAGTCGGCGTCGAGCAGGTAGAGCATCGCGCGCGCGACATCGTCGGGGGTGCCGTTGCGCTGGAGCGGGGTCGTGTCGCGCAGCCGCTCGCCGCTCGACTCGTCCCATCCCGCCGGGAGGAGGACGGTACCAGGGGCGATGGCGTTCACCCGGATTCGCGGCGCGAGTGCGCGTGCGAGTCCGCGCGTCATCTGCACCACGCCGGCCTTGCTGATACCGTGCGGCACGTACGCGGGCCACGTCTCGAGCGCCGCGAGATCGGCGATGTTCACGATCGCGCCGCCGTCGGGCATCACGGCCGCGGCGGCCTGCGCGCAGAAGAACGGCGCGCGCAGGTTCACGGCGAACATTGCGTCCCACGCCGCGGGCGTGACCTCTCCCACGGGCGTTCGCTCCATCACACCGGCCGAGTTGACGAGCACGTCGAGAGCGCCGAAGTGCGAGACGACGGCCGCGATCAGCGTTCCCGGTACGGCCGGCTCGGCGAGGTCGCCCGAAAACGGCTCCGCGCGACCGCCCGCCGCTTCGACCAGGCGACACGTTTCGGCGGCCTCGACGGGATCGCTCCGGTAGTGGACGGCCACCCGCATCGCGCGCGCGCCGAGCGCGACGGCAAGTGCGCGGCCGACGCGATGGCCGGCCCCGGTGACCAGCGCGACCCGTCCGGCCAGTTCCATGTGCGGGTGTGCGACCGTTAGGCGGCGCGCGCCGTCGTGCGCCGGGCGACCCGCTCGCGCTGTGCCTCGAGCACCGACGGCTGCACGCGCATCATGCCGAGCGTGCGCCACGAGTCCGTCGGCCCGTGCCAGTCGGAACCACCCGAGGTGACCAGGCCGAAGAAGTCGACGAGTGCGTTGAGGCGCAGCCGATCCTCACCGGAGTGCCGCGGGTGGAGCACCTCGAGCCCGTCCAGCCCGGCGGCGACCAGCGGCTCGACGCGATCACGGCGGCCGGCCGAGCCGGGGTGCGCCCATACCGCGATCCCCCCCGCGGCGTGAGCGAGTGCGATTGCGTCGCGCACGTCCAGGCGGGGTTTCTCGACCGCCGCAGGGCGGCCGTCCCCGAGGAATCGGTCGAACGCGTCGCGCACATCAAGCGCGCCGCCGCGCGCGACCACCGCGCGCGCGACGTGCGGGCGACCGACCGCGCCGTTGCCCGCTTCCCGCAGCACGTCGTCCATCGTGACGGGGACGCCCAGGGTGTTGAGCCGCGCGACCATTCGTTCGGCGCGCGAGACGCGGTCGTCACGGAAGCGCGCGAGCTCGCCGGCGATCGTGCTCACGTCGGACAGATGCAGCGCGAGCAGATGGATTTCGTCGCCGCCGAGGTGCGCGGACAGCTCCACCCCGGCGACCACGTCGACGCCGAGCCGCGCACCGGCCGCGCGCGCCTCGGCGACCCCGGCGACCGAGTCGTGGTCGGTGAGCGCCATCGCGGCGAGTCCCGCCGCGTGCGCGGCGGACACCACAGCCTCCGGCGGGAGCACGCCGTCGGACGCGGTCGAGTGCGTATGCAGGTCGACCGTGCCCGCGACGTCGTCGACCGGCGCCGCGGCGTCGGCCGCGGAAGGAGACGCGTCGCTCACGTGCGCGGCGGAGTCCCGGGCGGGGCGCCCGGCGTGGAGCCTGCGGCGGAATTCGGCGGACTCTTGCGGTAGCCCGTCTCCGGAGCCGTCGCGCTCGGCTGCGACTCGGCCAGGAGTTGCGCGAGGTACGCGTCGCTCAGCCCCGCGAGCGCGCGCTCGCGCGAGCGGACGCCCTGTGGCGAGAAGCGACTCACGCGCACCTCGCGCGCCTCGCCCTCGCCGTTGATGAACAGGACGCCGTGCTCGTCGTCGCCGTTGGCGGTCGTGAAGCCGGACGGCAGGACGCGCCAGGCGCGCCCGCCCACGGTGATCGTGCGGATCGGCATTCGCAGCGCCCTCGGAGCCTAGAAGAGACCGGTTTCGGGGAACGTCTCGAGCGACTTCTTCACGTACGCCATGAACTTGTCGGCGTCCGCGCCGTCGACGATCCGGTGGTCGAACGAGTTGGAGAAGTAGCTGCACGTGCGCACCGCGATCGTGTCCTCGCCATCCGGGCCGGTGATGACCTTCGGGCGCTTCTCGATCGCACCGACGCCCATGATTCCCGACGTGGGCACTGGGATGATTGGCGTGCCCATGAGGGAGCCGAACACGCCCGGATTGGTGATCGTGAACGTCGCGCCCTGCACCTCGTTCGGCTGCAGCTTCTTCGACCGCGCCCGGTTCGCGAGGTCGTTGAGGTTGCGCGTGAGTCCGGTGAGCGAGAGATCGTCGGCGTTCTTGATCACCGGCACGATCAGCCCCCAGTCGAGCGCCACGGCGATGCCGACGTTGTACTGCTTGCGAAGCACGATCTCGTTGCCGCGCACGGCGGCGTTCATCGTCGGGAACTGCTTGAGACCGTCGACGACCGCCTTGATGATGAACGGCAGGAAGGTGAGCTTCTCGCCCGTCGCCCGTTCGAACTCGTTGCGCTGCTTGGCGCGGATGCGGGCGACACGGGTCAGATCGACCTCGAAGAAGCTCGTGACGTGCGCGTTCCAGCGGCGCGAGAGCACCATGTGCTCCGCGGTGAGCTGGCGGATGCGGCTCATCGGCTCGACCACGTCGCCCGGCATCGATTCGACCGCGGGCGCGTGCAGGTCTCCGGCGAGCGCGCCGGCGCCAGCCGGTACCGCGGCGCCGTTCGCGCCCTTGCCGGTGACCGCGGCGCTCGCGACGGCGGCTTGCGCCGGCACCTCGGGCGCTGCCGAGGCCGCTGCCGGCGAGGTTCCGGGCGCCGCCGTCGTCATCGCCGCGCCGCTCTCCAGCAGGCCGACGAGGTCGCGCTTCGTCACGCGCCCGGCGATACCGGTGCCCTGAAGCCCCCCGAGCTCGATTCCGTGCTCCGCGGCCATCTTGCGTACCAGCGGCGAACTCTTGGTGCGCACGCGGTCCTCGAACGAATTCCCGTTTGATGCTGGCGCCGCTGCGTCCGGGACGCCGCTCCACACCGCGGCTCCGCCGGCGCCCGCGTCCGCGCTCGCCGCGGCCGGTGTCGCCGCGAGCCCCGCGCCCGCGGCGCCCACGGCAGCGGGCGCCGCCCCGCCCGGAACGTACGCCGCCTTGTCGCTCTCGATCCGCGCGACGACCGTCCCGACGGCGACCGTCTGCCCTTCGATCACGCTCACTTCGGCGAGGATCCCCGCCGAGGGTGACGGGATCTCGGCGTCGACCTTGTCGGTCGAGATCTCGAACATCGCCTCGTCGCGCTTCACCTCGTCGCCGACCTTCTTGAGCCACCGGGAGAGCGTGCCCTCGGCGATCGACTCGCCCATCTGGGGCATGATGACGTCTATGCGTGCCACTGCGGGAACCTCACGTAAGGGAGTCGAACGGCCGCCGCGCGGTCAGAACGACGAGTTGGCGTCGGGGGCCGACGCGGGCTCGTCGCGTCGCGACGGGTCGGCGGGTGGCCGCAGCAGCTGCCGCAGCACGAGGAACGGGAGCGAAACCGCGCCGAGTAGCCCGCCGTAGCCGGCGTACACGTACCAGTTGCAGCTGGGCAGCTCCGAGCAGCCTGGGGCGCGGGTGAAGTACGCCGCGACCATCGAGAGCAGGACGCCGATCATCGCGCCGCTGAAGAAGCCTAACGGCGTGACGAAGCAGCCGATTGCCGCGTTGCGCTTCACATCGGGGTTTCGGGCCATGCGCCGCTCAGTACGCGGCGAGCCGCCGCGCGGCCCGGACGAGGTCGGCGGTCTGCGGCAGCACGAAGTCCTCGAGCGCCGGCGCGTACGGGAGCGGCACGTCGTGCGCGGTCACGCGCAGCACCGGCGCGTCGAGCCACTCGAAGCACGTCTCGCTGATGCGCGCCGTGATCTCGCCCGCGAGTCCGCCGGTGCGCGTGTCCTCGTGCACCACGAGCACGCGGTTCGTCTTCCGCACCGTCGCCTGGATCGCTGCGTCGTCGAGCGGCGCAAGCGTGCGTAGATCAAGCACCTCGATCGACAGCCCGTCCTCGCGCTCCAGCTGCTCGGCCGCGTCGAGGGCCTTCCACACCGTCGCCGCGTAGGTGATGATCGAGAGGTCCGTCCCCTCGCGGGCGACGCGCGCGCGGCCGATCGGCACCACGTGATCGCCCGCGGGCATCACGGCCTTGACGCGACGGTACAGGTACTTGTGCTCGAAAAACAGCACGCAGTCGTCGTCGCGAATTGCCGCCTTCATCAGCCCCTTTGCGTCTTCCGCGGTCGCTGGATAGACGACCTTGAGTCCGGGCGTGTGGACGAACCCCGCCTCCGGATTCTGCGAATGGAACGGGCCGCCGCGCACGTACCCGCCGCTCGGTCCGCGGACCACCATCGGGCACGGCAGGAACGCACGGTAGCGTGCCGTCGCGACGTAGTTGGTGAGCATGTCGTACGCGTTGGCGATGAAGTCGATGAACTGCATCTCCACCACGGGACGCATCCCCATGTGCGCCGCGCCCGCGGCCGCGCCGACGATGCCGATTTCCGAAATCGGCGTGTCGATCACGCGCGATTCCCCGAATCGCGCGAGGAGGCCCTCGGTGACCTTGAACGCGCCGCCGAACGCCCCGATATCCTCACCCAAGCAGAGCACGTCGGCGTCGCGCGCCATCTCCTCGAACAGGGCCTCGCGGATCGCTTCGAGGTACGTGATCTCGGCGGCGGGCGCTGACATCAATCGTTGCCGGCCGCGACGCGCGTTTCCGGCGCGCGGCCGTTGGTGACCGCCGGTGCGCCCGCGTAGGTGCCCCAGCCGTCCGCGCGCTCGTTGCGTTCCACCGCGCGCTCGACACCCTCGCGAAACCAGAGCGGTCGCTCGGCCGCGGGCTCGGCGTAGATGCCGGTCAGGCAGTCGAGCGCCTCGGGAAATGGCGAGGCCTCGGCCACCTCGGTCGCGGCGTCCACCTCGACGCGGACGCGCGCGTCCACGTCGTCGACCACGGTCGGCGCGAACCCGAATTCGCCGGTGAGTCGGACGCGGTAGCGATCGATCGGATCGTTGTCCGCGGCCCAGCGCTCGATCTCCCCCGCCGGGACGTAGCTCTGGTTGTCGTGTTCGGCGTGCCCCTTGCGGCGGTACGTCAGGAGCTCGACGAGCGTAACGCCACCGCCGGCGCGCGCCCGGTCGACCGCGCGTTTCGTCGCGGAGTAGACGGCGAGTACGTCGTTGCCGTCGGCGCGCTCACCTGGCACGCCGTAGCCGACGGCTTTGTCGACGAAGCGCTCGGCCCGCGTCTGCTTGTTCGTCGGCGTGGAGTAGGCATACCCGTTGTTCTCGACGATCACGACGAGCGGGCAGCCCTGCACGGCCGCGAAGTTGATCCCTTCGTGGAACGCGCCCGTCGACGTCGCGCCGTCGCCCACGTAGACGAGCCCCACGCGCGGCTCGCCCCGAACCTTGAAGCTGAGCGTGACCCCGGCCATGACGGGGACCATGTCGCCGAGCGGCGAGATCTGGCCGACGAACCCGCGCTCGAGGTCGCCGAAGTGGATGTTCAGCTCACGCCCGCGCGTCGGCGAGTCGGCCTTCGCCATGTACTGCTTGAGTACCTCGACCGGCGTCGCGCCCTTGACGAGCATCGCGCCGAGATTGCGTATGAGCGGCGACATGATGTCACGCCGCTCGAGCGCGAAGCAGCTGCCCACGGCGTCGGCTTCCTGGCCCAACGAGCGGAATAGCCCGCCGACGACTTTGGTCTGGCGGTAGAGGGCCACGAGCCGCTCCTCGAGCGTGCGCGTGAGGCGCATCCAGTAATACAGCTCGACCAGCTGCGCGCGCGAGAGCGCCGCGGACGGCTCGGCCGCCGGCGCGGGCACTGCCTCGTCGGTCTGCGCGCGTCGGGCCGCGCGCGGTCGGGTACGCGTCGCCACGGGCCCGGTCAGAAGCCCGACTTGAGCGCGTGCCGCGCGTCCGCAGCGCGGTGGAGCGAGACGAAGAACTTCTTCACGTTCTTGTCGAGCCGGCTCTCCCCCATCTGGTCGGTGTAGACCTCGACCAGCGTGTAGTGTCCGCCCTCCATCCGCACCGCGATGCGCATCGCGCCGAGTGGGCCGGCGTAGTCGCGACCGCGCGGTGCGACGTTCGTGGCGGACAGGCCGAGCGCCGCAAAGAACGCGTCGGCGTTCCGAAGAACGCCGTCCGGCGGCCCGCTCGTGCGGTGGAAATGGCGCATGACGCTGAAACGAAATTGGCGGGTCGGTGGTGCCGGCCTACTGGATCGGGCGCTCGCCGATCGGGCGCGCGCCGTAGACGGTCTGCACCCAGTCGTCGGTCTTCTCGAGCTTCGCGGTCGAGTCGCGGCGGAACCGGACGGCCTCGTGCCAGTCGCCGGCGGTGATGAAGTTCAGGCGCGCCGTGTACGTCCCCGCTTCCGGGGCGGGGGTGAACGAGTCGTACACGTTCGCGTGGTCCTGGCTGGTGGCGAAGATCTGGCCCTCGCCGCGGTCGATCACCTGGTGCGACTTCTTGTCGAGCACGACGATGTGGTAGAGCGTCGCCTCGCGCGCGTGCGGCGGCGACGGGTCCGCGGTGATGCGGAACTCGTACGCGTCCGTCCACGCGCGGAGCGCCGGCGGCCCCGAGGGACCGCAGGCGGCCGCGGCGCCTAACACCGTGACGGCGCCGAGGGCGAGCGCCGCCGCGCGGCGCTCAGTCCTGCTCGGCGTACGCATCGGCGTAGTACTCGAGGCCGAGGTGCGTGATCGGCTCCTCGCCCATCAGGTGCCGGAGCGTGTTCTTGAGCTTCGTCTGCTGGATGAAGAGGTCGTGCTCGGGGTACAGGCCGGGCGCGGTCATCGGGCTCTTGTAGTAGAACGAGAGCCACTCCTGGATGCCCTTCATCCCGGCGCGCTGCGCGAGGTCCGAGAACAGCGCGAGGTCGAGCACGAGCGGCGCCGCAAGGATCGAGTCGCGGCAAAGGAAGTTCACCTTGATCTGCATCGGGTACCCCATCCACCCGACGATGTCGATGTTGTCCCAGCCTTCCTTGTTGTCGCCGCGCGGGGGGTAGTAGTTGATGCGCACGACGTGGCTGAAGTCCTTGTACAGCTCGGGATAGGTCTCCGGCTGCAGGATGTTGTGCAGGACGGACAGCTTCGATTCTTCCTTCGTCTTGAACGAAGCCGGGTCGTCGAGCACCTCGCCGTCGCGGTTGCCGAGGATGTTGGTCGAGTACCAACCGGCGAGGCCGAGCATCCGCGCCTTGAGGCCCGGCGCGATGATCGTCTTCATCCACGTCTGGCCGGTCTTGAAGTCCTTGCCCGAAAGCGCCACGCCCTTCTCCTGCGCCAGGTCGAGCAGCGCGGGGATGTCGGCCGTGAGGTTGGGCGCGCCGTTCGCGAACGCGCAACCCTCCATGATGGCCGCGTAGGCGTAGAGCATCGACGGCGCGATCGCCGCGTCATCGTTGTCGAGCGCCGCCTCGAAGGCGTACACGCTCTCGTGCTGCGGGCCGGGGCGGACGAACACCTCGGTCGACGCGCACCACACCAACACGACGCGGTCGCACCCGTTTTCGGTCTTGAAGCGGCGGATGTCCTCCCGCAGCGCTTCGGCCTGCTCGCGCTTCGTGCCCGGCTTGACGTTGGTGCCGTTGATGCGCGTGACGTACCGATTGGCGAAGGCGGCCGGCATCGGCTTGATGGCGCGCAGGAAATCCTTGACCGGCTCGAGGTCACGCTCCTCCAGCACTCCCGCGTGCTTCGCCGCCGTGTACGCGTCGTCGGGAATCGGGTCCCACGCGCCGAAGACGATGTCGTCGAGCGCGGCGAGCGGCACGAAGTCCTTGATCAACGGCGCCCGGCCGTCGGTGCGCTTGCCGAGGCGGATCGTGGCCATCTGCGTGAGCGATCCGATCGGCGCGGAGAGCCCGCGGCGCACGCTCTCGACGCCGGCCATGAACGTCGTCGCGACGGCGCCCAGGCCGGGCGTCAGAATGCCGAGCTTCCCGGTCGCCGGGGCGATCGTCGGGGCGGGAGTCGCGGAGTACGAAGGAGTCACTGTATGAGAACCGGCGAAAGTGTGGAGAAGTAGATGCGTCGGCGGTCGTCCGTCAGGTGCAGCGGTCGATCACGCCCGCTGCCCGGGACCGCGCGGCGCGACCGCGAGCGCCGGCGGTACGGGCACCGGCGACGGCTCTCCCGCGGCGACCGCGCGGTCGATCGCGCGCGTCACCCGGTGAACGTACGCCACCCGCTGTACGGCCGTGATCCACGCCGTGACGCACAGGAGCGCGACGATGCCCATCAGCACGTAGCCGTCCAGCGCCAGCCCGAAGAACGCCTGCGGCGCGGACAGGAGCACGACGCGCTCCGGCCGCTGCATGAGGCCGACCTTCGCGTCCAGACCGAGCGATTCCGCGCGGGCCCGGGTGTATGACGTGAGAAACGTTCCGATGATCCCGAGGATGGTGACCGTGACCATCGGCGTGCCGGCCCAGTGCGGCAACTCGTGCAGCGTGCTGTTGCGGGCGAAGAACACGGCAAGTCCTCCGAGCACGGCACCGTCCGCGACGCGGTCGAGCGTCGAATCGTAGAACGCGCCGAACACCGTGCTGCGGCCGCTCGCGCGCGCGACCTTACCGTCGAGGACGTCGAACATCGCCGTGAGGCCCACCCACCAGCCCGCGGTCCGGATGTGCCCGCTCGCGTAGATCGCGCCGCCGACGATGTACGTGAGCGTCCCGATCGTCGTGATCGTGTTCGGACCGACGCGGTGCCGCACGAGCCAGGCCGCGAGTGGATCAATGATCCGCAGGTAAACGGTTTTGATCCATTCCCAGGACTGGTGCATGTCCACCACGGTGTACGCGCGTCCGCCCCACCCATGACCGGCGCGCGGGCGCCCCGCGCGGGGCGCTCGATGAGCGGGCGGACGACGGAGCGGGGCGGACGCGAGTGGGGCCGGCGTACGGACCGTACGCCGGTCCCGCCAAGCTAGCCGTGCGTTCGGGCGCGGAGCAACCGCAGGCCGGCCGAGGCGCCCGGACGCGCCGCGGCGGATCCTGCGCTCGCGCGAGTGCGGATCAGGGAATGCTCCAGGCCGCACCCGTGCCGAGCGCGACGTTGTCGCGGTTGTAGGTGGCCCCGCCGTCGACCGGCGCGGCGCGAAGCGAGACGAGCGCGCCCGGACTCACGCCGCGCACGACCAGCGCCTCCGTCGCGCCCGCGGGCACCTGGCGAACGAACATCTCGGTGCCGCTCGCCGGGCGGACGTACACGTTCACCGCCGTTCGCAAACCGTTTGTGAACGAGAGTCCGGCCGCCGGCGGTTCCTGCGCGCCCGACACTTGGATCGCGCGCGGCGCGCAGGCCGTGCCGGGGAGAACCGCAGCGCCGATGGCGAGTGCGCCGACGAGCGTCGCGGCGCGACGCGAGCGAAAGAGAGGCATCGAAGCGAGCGAGAGAACGTACGAAAGGACGGGCCGGAGCAGGCGCGCGCCGTCACGCGAGGCGAGCGCGGCGGGTGCAAGAGCTGTGCGCCGCCCGTATACTGCCGTCCCCACCTCTTCGCCCCGCCTGCATGCCGCTCCCCTCTCGTCCGCCGCGCCCGGCGCTGCCCCGCGTGGCCCGTGTTGCCGCCCTCGCCGCGCCGCTCGCGGGCGCGGCCTGCGCGTCGTCCGGGGCCGGCGCGCGACCGCCCGCGCCGGTAACGGCCGTGCGCGGGCCGGTCGGCGCCGATCCGCAACCGTCCGCGAGCGCGCTCGCCGGCGCGCCGGGACGGCGCGGGCCCGCACGGGGCGCGCTCGCACGTCCGTTGTCACCGGCCGAAGCGCGCTGGGTCGACAGTACGATCGCGGCGCTCCCGCTCCGCGACCGCGTCGCGCAGCTGGTCACGGTCTGGGTGCTCGGCGACTACGTGAACCGCGACGATCCGAGCTTCGTCCAGATCCGCCGCTGGATCGGCGCGGATCACGTCGGGGGCGTCATCATGTCGCTCGGGTCGCCCCTGGAGGTGGCGGCCAAGGTGAATGCGATGCAGCGCCTGGCGCTCGCGACCCCGTCTCGCATCCCACTGCTCGTCTCGAGCGACCTCGAACCGGGACTCGGCCGCTTCGAAGGCGGCGTGTTCACCCCCCAGCTGTGGAGCGCGGGTACGGCGACCGTGTTGCCGACGAACATGGCCGTCGGCGCGACGGAGCGCCCCGAGGACGCCGAGTCCGTCGGGCGCGTGATCGGGAAGGAAGCGCGCGCCGCCGGCGTCCAGGTGGTGTTCGCCCCGGACGCGGACGTGAACAACAATCCGGCGAACCCGGTCATCAACGTGCGCGCGTTCGGCGAGGAGCCGCAGGCCGTCGCGCGCATGACGGCCGCATTCGTGCGCGGGCTGCAGGGCGAGGGCGTCGCGGCCGTGGCGAAGCATTTTCCGGGGCACGGCGACACCGACGCGGACTCGCACGTCGCGCTGCCCGTCGTCCGCAGCGACCGCGCGCGACTCGACAGCGTCGAGTTCGTGCCCTTCCGCGCCGCAATCGCCGCCGGCGTGGCCGGCGTGATGACGGCACACCTCGCGCTTCCGGCGGTTCAGGGCGACACCGGGCGCCTGAATTACGTCCCTGCCACACTCTCGCCACGTGTGATGACCGGGCTGCTCCGCGATACGCTGCACTTCGCCGGCCTCACGGTGACGGACGCCCTGACGATGGAAGGGATCGGACAGGGCTACCCGGTCGACCGCGCGTGCGCGCTCGCCGTCGCTGCGGGCGACGATATCCTGCTGATGCCGACCGACGTCCCGCGCTGCGTAGACGGCGTCGTCGCCGCCGTCGACCGCGGGACGATCGCGCCGGCCCGCATCGACGCGGCGCTTCGGCGGCTCCTGACGTTGAAGGCGCGCACCGGCGCGCTCGCGGAGCCGATCACGGATCTAGAGGCGCTGCGGGACGTCGTGGGAGCGCCGGCGCACTGGGCGATTGCGCGCGAGATCGCCGCGCGCGCGGTCACGCTCCTGCGCGACACGGCGCAACTCGTGCCGGCCCGGGGAGTGCGCGCGATCACGGCCGTCGTGTACGCGCCCGACAACGAGATCACGGCCGGACAGAGCTTCCTCGCCGAACTCGGAGCCGGCGCGGCGCGCGTCCGCACGTACCGGATCTCGCCGCGCTCGTCGCCCGCGGCGCTGGACAGCATCGGCGCGGCGGCGCGCGCCTCGGATCGGCTGGTCGTGATGACCTACACGCGGACGTTCGAGGGGAACGGCCGGCTCGCGATCCCCGCGCACGTGGCGGCGTGGATCGACCGCCAGGCCGAGGCCACGCGGCGCGTCATCGTCGTCGCGGGCGGCAACCCGTACGTGATCCGGCAGTTTCCGCACGTCGGCACGTACCTCGTGACCTACGGGCGCGGCGATGCGCTCGAACGTGCATCCGCGCGGGCCGTGCTGGGACGTGCGGCGATCACCGGGCACGCGCCGGTCTCGTTGCCCGGGTACTTCGCACGGGGCGACGGGATCGCCCGCGAGGCGATGACGGCCACGGCGGCGGCAGCCGCGCCCGGAGGAGCCCGCGAATGACGCGGTCTGGAACGCGCTGGCCGCGACCGCGGGCGGCGTACGGGACGCGCGCACGCGCGCTGGCGATCGCGGCCGCGATCACGACGGCGGCAGCGCTTCTCGCCGGGCGGGCGGGCGCGCAGCGGGTCCACACGCCGGCGCTCGCGAGCGAGCGCACGCGCGGCGCGGTGCTCGACAGTATGCGCGCCGTCCTCGCACGCGCCGTCGCGGACAGCGCCTTCCCGGGCGCGTACGCGGTCGTCGGCGACGCGCAGGGTGAGACGGTCGGCTTCGGCGCCGGGCGGATCGACTGGAGCCCGACGGCGCCGCGGCCGGACTCGACGACGCTCTGGGACCTCGCCTCGCTGACGAAGGTCGTCGGCACGACGTCGGCGATGCTGCAACTCGTGGCGTCGGGCCGGGTCGCGCTCGACAGTCCGGTCGTCCGCTACCTCCCCGCGTTCGCCCCCTCCGACGCCCCCGGCAAGGCGCGAATCACCGTGCGCCAACTCATGACGCACAGCTCGGGGCTGCCGCCGTGGCGGCCGCTGTACAAGGAGGCGACCGACCCCGCCTCCGCGCTCGCCCTCGCGCTCGCGACCAAGCCGGATACCGGGCCCGGCGTCCGCTACGTCTACAGCGACCTCAACTTCATCACGCTCGGCGCGCTCGTCGCCCGGGTCACGGGCGAGCCGCTCGACGCGTACCTGCAGCGGCACGTGTTCGGCCCGCTCGGCATGCGCGACACGCGCTACCTGCCGCCGGCCGCCGAGCTCGCGCGGATCGCGCCCACCGAGTTCGACCCGTGGCGCCAGCGCAAGTTGCGGGGCGAGGTGCACGACGAGAACGCCGCGGCGTTAGGCGGCGTGTCGGGGCACGCGGGGCTGTTCTCGACCGGCGCCGACCTCGGGCGGCTCGCGCGCGCGTACCTCAACGGCGGCGCGGTCGACGGCCGCCGCGTGTTCGATTCGGCGACGGTCGCCCTGTTCACCCGCGCGCAGGACACCACCGTCTCTCGCCGCGCGATCGGGTGGGAGACGCCGACCGGCGGCAATTCGGCCGGGCACTACCTCTCGCGGCGCGCATTCGGGCACACCGGATTCACCGGGACGTCGATTTGGATCGACCCGGCGCGCCGCACGTACATCATTCTGCTCACCAACCGCGTCAACCCGACGCGCATGAACACCAAGATCGGGGGCGTGCGGGTCGCGCTCACGGACGCGGTCATGCGCGCGCTCGGCGCGTCCCCGACCGTGTCCTCCCCCACGCCCCTCACCGCGCGCTGACGATGTCTGCCGGAGCCAACCTCAGTGCGGTCGACTGGCTGATCGTCGCCGCGTACTTCCTGCTGTCAACCGTCATCGGCCTCGTCTTCACCAAGCGCGGCGGCGAGTCGCTCAGCGAGTACTTCATCGCCGGACGCGCCGTGCCCTGGTGGCTGGCCGGCGCCGCGATGGTCGCGACGACCTTCGCCGCCGACACGCCGCTCGTCGTCACGGGGCTCGTCGCGGCGAACGGCGTCGCGGGCAACTGGCTCTGGTGGAACATGGTGATGAGCGGGATGCTCACGGTGTTCTTCTTCGCCCGCCTCTGGCGCCGCGCGAACGTGATGACCGACGTCGAGTTCGCGGAGGTGCGGTACAGCGGCCGGCCCGCGGCGGTGCTCCGCGGGTTCCGCGCGCTCTACCTCGCGATCCCGATCAACCTGATCATCCTCGGCTGGGTCACGCGCGCGATGATCAAAATCCTCACGATCTCGTTAGGCCTGCACCCGGTCACCATCGCGGGAACGACGGTGTCGGGCGACGTGATCGCGGTCGGGCTCTGCTTCGTCGCGACCGTCGCCTACTCCGCGGCCGCCGGGATGTGGGCGGTGCTCTGGACCGACCTGGTCCAGTTCGTGATCAAGATGAGCGCGGTGATCGTGCTCGCGCTGTACGCCGTCGACAAGGTCGGCGGGATGGACGCGCTCAAGCGCGGGCTCGCCGCGCACTTCGGCTCGGAGGACGCCGCGATCTCGGTCCTGCCGGTCAGGCTCGGGCCGACCGGGCTCGAGGCGTACGCGTGGATGCCGCTACTCGCGCTCGGGGTCTTCCTCTCGGTGCAGTGGTGGGCCGCGTGGTACCCGGGCGCGGAGCCCGGGGGCGGCGGCTACGTCGCCCAGCGAATCTTCTCGGCGCGCACCGAACGCGACGGCGTGCTCGCGACGCTCTTCTTCCAGGTCGCGCATTACGCGCTGCGCCCCTGGCCGTGGATCATCACCGGCCTGTGCACCGTGCTGCTCTACCCCCACGGGATCGGCCCGACGGGCGACAAGGAGGCCGCCTACGTGCAGGCGTTCGTCGACCTGCTGCCGACGCCGTGGCGCGGATTCATGATGGCCGGGTTCGCGGCGGCATACATGTCCACGGTGGGCACGCACCTCAATTGGGGCGCGTCGTACATCGTCAACGACTTCTACAAGCGCTTCCTGCGCAGAGACGCGGAAGAGAAGCACTACGTGACGGTGTCGCGCTGGACGACCGTCGGCCTGTTCGCGGCGTCCGTGTTCGTGACCATGCACCTGTCGAGCGTCGAGCAGGCGTGGAAGTTCCTGCTCGCGCTCGGCGCCGGCACCGGTCTCGTGCTGATCCTGCGCTGGTACTGGTGGCGCATCAACGCCTGGAGCGAGATCTCCGCCATGCTCGGCTCGCTCGTGACGTCGGCGGTCGCGCTGCAGGTGATCCCGCCGATGTTCCCGAAAGGCGACCTCCGCGCCGACGCGACCGTCATGCTCGTCACGGTCGCCGTCAGTACGATCGTGTGGGTGACGACGACGTTCGCCACCGCGCCCGAAACCGAGGCGACGTTGGAGGCGTTCTACCGACGCGTCCGACCCGGGGGCCCCGGCTGGGCGCGCGTGAGCGAACGCGCCGGCTTCGGCCGCGAAGCGATCCCCGGTGGCGCGCTGGCGTGGACCAACTGGATTGCCGGCATCATCGCCGTGTACGCGACGCTCTTCGGCATCGGCAAGGTGATCTTCGGCGATACGACGCTCGGGCTCGAGATGCTCGGAGTCGCCGCGCTCGCCTTCGCGTGGATCGCGCGCTCGTTCCGGACCGAGTCGCCGCGTCCGGAGCCCGTCGGGCGTCCGGCGCAGGCGTACGCCGGGGACTGAACCGGGCGGGCACGGCGCGGGTATAGCTCTGCAGAAATGCCGCCCGTAGATTGCGCGGCAGCTACCACGCGCGGGATGTGCTCGCGCGCGACTCTCACCGGAGGTTCGGATGAGCATTGCAAGTCAGCCCGAGCTGGCCCTATCGGTTACCCCGACGGCCGGCGTTGAGGTCAAGAAGTTCATGGACGCCGAGGGCGTCGCCTACGATCAGGGCGGCCTGCGCGTGAGCGTTCAGCCCGGCGGGTGCAGCGGGTTCAAGTACGGACTCCTCATCGAGGACCAGCCGGCCGAGGACGATCTCGTGCTCGATCAGGGCGAGTTCAAGGTCTTCATCGACCCGTTCTCCGCGCAGTACATCAGCGGCGTGACGATCGACTACGTCTCGTCGATGCAGGGCTCCGGCTTCACGTTCAAGAACCCGAACGCGACCGGCGGCTGCGGCTGCGGCAGCTCGTTCTCGGCCTGATGGCGTCTCGCTCGACCGGCGCCCCACCCGGCGCCGCGCTCGACCCGAAGGCCCGCGGTCCACTCGGACCGCGGGCCTTCGCGCTTTGGCGCGGCGCAGTCCCAACCGCGCGCCCCGACGCGTGAGCACGCGATTCACCGCGCTCGATGCGCTCGTGCTCGTGGCCTACCTCGCGGGCACCACGGGACTCGGTATCTGGCTCGGTCGGCGGCAGCAGAATGCGACGGACTACTTCGTCGCGGACCGTGCGATTCCGTGGTGGGCCGTGCTCTTCTCCATCGTGGCGAGCGAAACGAGCGCGCTCACCTTCATCAGCACGCCCGGACTCGCGTACGGCGCCAAGCCCGGCGCGGGCGACCTCGGCTTCCTCCAGATCGTGGCCGGCTACATCGTCGGTCGCGTCGTGGTCGCGCGAGTCCTGCTGCCGCGCTACTTCCAGGGCGAACTCGTCACGGCCTACACGCTCCTCGAGCGGCGGTTCGGGATCGCGACGCGACGGTTCGCGTCGATCGTCTTCATGATCACGCGGGCGCTCGCCGACTCGGTACGCGTGTTCGCGACGGCGATCCCGATCGCCCTCATCATCAGCCCGACCGTTCGCGATTCGTCGCGCGTGATGCCCGCGGCGATTCTCGCCCTCGGCGCGCTCACCGTCGTCTACACGTACAAGGGCGGCATGAAGGCGGTCGTGTGGACGGAGCTCGTGCAGGCGGCCGTGTACGTGTTCGGGGGCCTGTGCGCGCTCGTCCTCCTCGGTCGCGCCGTGCCCGGCGGCTGGGGCGCGATCGTGCACACGGTCGGCGCCGCGGGAAAGCTGCGGGTGATCGACACCTACGCCGGTCTCGACCGCGCGCAGACTCTCTGGGCCGGTCTGCTCGGCGGCGCATTCCTCGCGATGGCGTCGCACGGCACCGATCAACTCATCGTGCAGCGACTGCTCTCCGCGCGTTCGCTGCGCGACGCGCAACGTGCCGTCGTGGGCAGCGGCTTCGCGGTGTTTGCGCAGTTCACGCTGTTCCTCTTCATCGGACTCGGCCTCTGGGCGTATTACCGTGGCCGAGCGTTCGCCGCGACGGATGCGATTTTCCCGTCGTTCATCGTCGACCACATGCCGGCCGGCCTCGTCGGCTTGATCGTCGCGGCGATCGTCGCGGCGACGATGAGCACGCACTCTGGCGCCATCAACTCGCTCGCCGCGGCGACCACCCACGACCTCTACCTCCCGCTCACCGGGCGCCGCGCCGACGATCCCGGGACGCTGCGCGCGGGGAAGCTGTTCGCGCTCGCGTGGGGCGTCGCGCTCACGGCCGGTGCGCTGCTGTTTCGCGACAACGGGACGCCGGTCGTGGTGGTCGCCCTCGGCATCGCGTCGTTCACCTATGGCGGCCTGCTCGGCGGGTTCTTCCTCGGCGTGTTCTGGCCCCGCGCCGTGCAGCGCGATGCGCTCCTCGGCATGAGCGTCGGGATCGCGGCGATGGCGTTCATCGTGTTCGCGAAACAGATCGGGGCGGTAGTCCCGTCCCTCGCGCAACCGCTCGCGCCGTTCGCGCGCATCGCCTGGCCGTGGTTCGTGCTGATCGGCACGGCCCTCACCCTCACGACTGGAGTCGTGTCGTCATTCACGCACCCGGCGCCGGACGTAGCGCGCCCTCAGCCGGCATGAGCGATCCGCGCGAGATCGCGCCGGAAACTTCGGTCAGCGACACGGGCGACGAGTCCGACTCCGGCCCGAACGCACCGCGTGAGTTCACGCGCGACTCCGTCCCTGCTGAAGACGCGCCGCACGCCGAAGCGCGCGAACCGGGGCTCGCCGAACCGGGGCTGGCCGAACCGGCGCGTGCGGAACGCATCGTGGTCGGCGTGGATGGCGGTGGGTCGAAGACGTGCGCCGTCGTCGCGCGCGTTGACGGCACGGTCCTCGGTACGGCGGACGGTCCGGCCTCGGCGGTCCGTCCGGGCGGCGTGCCGCACGCAGCCGACGTGATCGCGGCCTGCGTGCGCGACGCGCTTCGCGCCGCCGGAGACGAACTCACGCGCCCTGCCGCGCTAGTCGTGGGTGTCGCCGGCGTCGGGCGCGAGGCGGAACGCGATGCCCTCGCCGACGCGCTCACCGCGCGCGCGCTCGCAGCGGCCGTTGACGTCACGACCGACGCGGCGATCGCGCTGGACGACGCGTTCGGCGAGGGTCCTGGCATCCTCCTCATCGCGGGCACCGGCTCGATCGCGTACGGCCGCGCGCCGGACGGTCGGTTCGAGCGGTGCGGCGGGTGGGGGCCCGTCATCGGCGACGAGGGTGGCGGCGCTTGGCTCGGTCGTCGCGCGCTCAACATCGCCGCCGCGGCCGCTGACGGACGCGAGCCCGAGACCGCCCTCGTCCCCGCCCTGCTCGGCGCGATCGACGGCGACCACCCGAGCGCGATGATCGCGTGGGCGGCGCGCGCGACGCCGGCCGACTTCGCGACGCTCGCACCCGTGGTCGTCCGCGTCGCGAGCGACGGAGATCTGCGGGCCAACGCCCTGCTGGCCCTGGGCGTCGAGGAACTCGTCCTCCACGTGCGGACGCTCGCGCGCGCACTGTTCGTGGACGAGCGCGCGGCGGTCCCGCTCGCGTTCGCGGGCGGCCTCCTCGTGCGCGGCGCGCTTCGGCGGCGGCTCGAACACCGGCTCAAGACGGCCGTCCCCGGTGCGCAGCTGCGTCAAGCCGACGTGGAACCGGCGCGCGGCGCCGTCCGGGGCGCGCTCCGGATGCTTGGGATCGAGCTCGCCCCGTCGTAGTGGCGGGCGGCTCCTCAACGCGCTCCTGGCACGGTCACGCGCCGAACAAAGCTCGCAAAAACGGGGCGGCCCTTTGGGGCCGCCCCGTTCACGCGCGTGCCGGCCGAGCCGTCAGTTGTCGGCCTGCAGGTGAGCCTCGACGAACCACAGCCACTGGTCGATGCCGCGCGAGATCTCCGTGAACATGTCGGACGTGTCGGCGTCGTTCGCCTCGTCCGCCGTGTCGATCGCCTCGCGGGCAACCTTTCCGAACGACGACAGCGCGGTGGAGAGCGCCTTGACGCTGTCCATGCCGCCGTGGATCCCCTTCGGGAACTCGGGGAGCGTCGAGCGCGACGCGACCATACGCGCGGTACCCTCGACCTCGCCCCCGAGTTGAGCGGCGCGTTCCGCGATCAGGTCGACGTACTCCTCGACCGCCTCGTTGATCTTGTCGAACAGCTTGTGCAAGCCCCAGAAGTGCGGACCGCGGACGTTCCAGTGTGCCTGCTTCGTCTGCGTCTGTAGGTCGATGCAATCAGCCAGGCGCATGTTGCACAGCTGGATCATCTCGCCGCGCGTCTCCGCCGGGAGATCGTTCCGCGTCGGCTCGACCGGGCGGGACGGCGCCTTGCCGTTCGCGTCGTTCTTTCCAGCCTTGTTGTCCTGCTTGGAGCCGGACTTCGACTCGGTGTCGATTGTGGCAGTCGCCATGGGATCCTCAGAGCGTAGAAGGAGTGTACGGCGCCTCACCGAGCACGGGTGATGCCACCGTCCCGGATCTCCTCGTGCTCGCGAACTCTTCAGCGCATTCCGGCTCGCGCCGCGCTTCGCTAGCCTGGTCTCATGCCCATCTCACGCGATTGTGCCCCCGTCATCGAGACCGCTCGCCTGACGCTCCGAGCGCACGTTCCGGAGGATCTGGCCGACTCGGCCGCGATGTGGGCCGACCCGGTCGTCACGCGCCACATTGGCGGGCATCGCGCGACCGAAGAGGAGACCTGGTCACGTCTCCTCCGGTACGCCGGTCTCTGGTCGCTCCTCGGCTACGGGTACTGGATCGTGCGGGAGACCGCGACCGACGCGTTCGTGGGCGAGGTCGGGTTCGCCGACTTCCGGCGGGCCCTCACGCCACCGCTCGATGGAACGCCCGAGGTCGGATGGGCGCTCTGCGCTCGCGCGCACGGGCGCGGGTTCGCGACCGAAGCCGTCGCCGCCGCACTCGCGTGGGGCGACGACCGGCTGCCCCGCCCGGCGCGCACGGCCTGCATCATCACGCCCGAGAACGGAGCGTCGATCCGCGTCGCCGACAAGTGCGGCTATCGCCCGGTCGCGCGCACCACGTACAAGGAACGCGAGATCGTCATCTACGAGCGGTAAGGAGGTCCGGATCGGCCGCCGGCCGTTCCTGCCTCGCCAGCTCAGCGCCCTGCGCAGTCGCGAGCGCCGGCTCGGCGCCTAGCTCGCCCTCCCAGCGCGCCATCACCGCCGTCGCCAGGCAGTTGCCGATCAGGTTGACCGACGTGCGCGCCATGTCCATCAGTGCGTCGACGCCAAGGATCACGGCGATCGCGCCAAGCGGTAGCCCGAACTGCGTCAGCGCACCGCTCAGGATGACGAGCGACGCGCGCGGCACGGCAGCGACGCCCTTACTCGTCAGCATCAGCGTGATCATCATGAGGATCTGCGTGCCGATCGGCATCGCAATCCCACCCGCCTGCGCCGCGAACACGGAGGCGAGCGCGAGATACAGCGTGCTGCCATCAAGGTTGAACGAGTAGCCCGTCGGGATGACGAAGGCGACGATCCGCCGCGGAACGCCGAACGCCTCCATCGCCTGAATCGCTCGCGGCAGCGCGGCCTCGGAGCTCGCGGTCGAGAACGCGATCAGCGCCGGCTCGCGCACGGTGCGGACGAAGCGCGCGAGCGGGATGCGGAAGGCGAGCGCGACGGGAACGAGCACGCACACGAGGAACACGACGAGCGCGCCGTACAGTGTGCCGACGAGCAGCGCGAGATTCTTGAGCACACCGATTCCGCTCTTCCCGACCGTCACGGCGATCGCAGCCCCGATCCCGACGGGCGCGAACGCCATCACGAGGCCGACGAACTTGAACATGATCTGCGAGAGCGAATCGCAGAACTCCAGGAAGAACTGCTTCGGCCGCCCCTCCACGCGCGCGAGCGCGACCGCGAAGAGGATCGCGAAGAAGACGACCTGGAGCACCTCGTTGTTCGCCGCCGCCTCGAAGAAACTCTGCGGAACGGTGTGCTCCAGGACGCCGCCTAACGTCGGCTGCTTGGTCGCGAGGTCGGCGATGTCCTTGCCCGCCTCTGCCGGCAGCGTGATGCCGACCCCCGGCTTCACGAGGTTCACGGCGGTGAGCCCGACGGCGAGCGCCGCAGTCGTCACGAGCTCGAAGTAGATGATCGAGCGCAGCGCCAGTCGGCCGACCCGCTTCATGTCGTCGCCGTGTCCTGCGATGCCGATCACCAGCGTGCTGAACAGCAGCGGGACGATCAGCGACTTGATCATCCGCAGGAAGATGTTCGACAACGGCTTGAGCTGGACCGCGGCCGCGGGCGCGACGACGCCGATCAGGACGCCGACGACCATGCTGACGACGATCCACTGCGTGAGCGTCACGCGCCCGATCCCACGGCGCCGCGTCGGCGCGCCGGCGGTCGCGCGTGCGTTCGACCGCTCGTTCACGCGTCAGCGACCGCTGGACGCGGCGAGCGCGCCGGGGCGGCGCAGCCTCGAGTTGCGGTATCCGTACACGAAGTACAGCACCAGCCCGATCAGCAGCCAGTAGCCGAACCGCTCCCACGCCATCGGCGGCAGTCCGCGCATCACGAACACGCAGAGTGCAGCGCCGGCGATCCCGACGAAGTGCACCGCAGGCACGCGGAAGGGCCGGTGCCGGTCCGGGTCGGTGTGACGCAGGACGATCACGCCGATGCACACGAGCGTGAACGCGAAGAGCGTCCCGATGTTGGTCAGGTCGTAGGTCTCGTTGGCGTCGCCGATCAGTGACCACAGCGAGACGAACGCGCCGGTGAGCATCGTCGTCACCCACGGCGTGCGGTGCACGGGGTGCACCTTCGCCGCCCACTGCGGAAGCAGCCCGTCCCGCGCCATCGCGAAGAAGATGCGCGGCTGCCCGTACTGGAAGACGAGGAGCACCGCCGCCATCGAGAACACCGCGCCGAGTGCGACGACCTTCGAGACCCACGTCAGCCCCGAGACGTTGAGCGCGTAGGCGAGCGGGTCGGCCGCCTTGCCCAACTCGGTGTACGGCACCATCCCCGTGAGCACCGCGCCGATGATGATGTAGATCACCGTGCAGATCGCCAGGCCGCCGAGGATGCCGATCGGGAGGTTGCGCTGCGGGTTCCGCGTCTCCTCGCCCGCCGTCGAGATCGCGTCGAAGCCGATGTACGCGAAGAAGACGATCGCGGCGCCCTGGTGGACGCCGCGGAAGCCGTTGGGCGCGAACGGGTGGTAGTTCTGCGGGTGGATGTGGGTCGCGCCGACCACGACGAACAGCGCGAGCACGATGAGCTTGACGACCACCATCACGTTGTTCGCCCGCGCGCTCTCGCGCGCGCCGCGCAGCAGGAGGACCGTGATGGCGGCGACGATCGCGAACGCGGGGACGTTCACGAGCACCGGGAATCCGAAGAGCCGCGGCGCGCTGTCGAGCAGCCCGTGCACCGCGGGGTCGTTCGAGAGCAGCGCCGTCCGGTAGCCCGTGCTGAGCCACGCCGGGATCGTGAACGCGCCGCCGAACAGCGACTTGAAATAGTCCCCCCAACTGATCGCGACCGCGACGTTCCCGACCGCGTACTCGAGAATCAGGTCCCACCCGATGATCCAGGCGACGATCTCGCCGAGCGTCGCGTACGAGTACGCGTACGCACTGCCGGCCTGCGGGATCATCGACGCGAGCTCCGCATAGCAGAGTCCCGCCAGCGCGCACGCGGCCCCGAGCAACAGAAACGACAGGACCAGCGCGGGCCCCGCGCCGACGCGGACGACGTGCCCGGCCGCGTCGAGCTGCCCCGCCGCGGCCGACCCGATCGAGCCGAAGATCCCCGCCCCGATCACCGCCCCGATCGCGAGCATGATCAGGTCGCCCGCCCCGAGCGAGCGCCGGAGCGCGTTCGGGTCGTGCTCGTCGGTGATGTGATCGGCGATCGGCTTGCGCGAAAAGAGCGAGGGCACGGCAGGCGTGACGTGGCGGGGCGATGGCGTCAGGTCAGATGAACAGCGGCGCGAGCACCAGCGTGATGGTCGCGAGCAGCTTGATCAGCACGTGCAGCGAGGGGCCGGCCGTGTCCTTGAACGGATCACCCACGGTGTCGCCGACGACCGCCGCCTTGTGCGCCTCCGACCGCTTCCCGCCGTAGTGGCCGGTTTCGATGTACTTCTTGGCGTTGTCCCACGCGCCGCCGCCGTTGTTGAGAAACACGGCCATGAGGATGCCGGTGATGGTCGCCACCATCAGGAACGCGCCCACCGCCTCAGCGCCCAGCCCGACGAGTTTGAACAGCAGGCCGACGACGATCGGGAAGAACACCACGAGCGCACCCGGCACGACCATCGCCTTGAGCGCCCCGAGCGTGACGATGTCCACGCACCGTCCGTAGTCCGGCTGCTGCGTGCCCTGCATGATTCCAGGCATTTCCTGGAACTGGCGCCGCACCTCGGTGATCACGCTCTGCGCCGCCTTCCGCACCGCGGTCATCGCGAGCGATGAGAACCAGAACACGAGCATCGCGCCGAGCAGCCCCGCGACGAAGACCTGCGGCTTCGCGAGGTTCACCGACAGCTCCTGCCCGGTCAGCCCGCGCACCTCGTCGAGGTACGCCGAGAAGAGCAGGAACGCCGCGAGCGACGCCGACCCGATCGCGTACCCCTTCGTGAGCGCCTTCGTCGTGTTGCCGACCGCGTCCAGCCGGTCCGTCTTGTCGCGGATCGACTCCGGCTGCTCGCTCATCTCGACGATGCCGCCCGCGTTGTCGGTGATCGGTCCGAACACGTCCATCGCGAGGATGTATCCGGCGGTCCCGAGCATGCCCATCGTCGCGACCGCCGTGCCGAACAGCCCGCCGACGGGCTGCCCCGAGCCGTCGACGAGCCCGCTCGTGCGCCCGAGGTAGTAGCTCGCCACGATCGCAATGGCGACCGTGATCACCGGCAGCACGGTCGACTCCATCCCGACCGCGAGGCCGGCGATGATGTTGGTGGCCGGGCCGGTCTGGCTCGCCTCGGCGATCGACAGTACCGGGCGGTAGCGGTACTCGGTGTAGTACTGCGTGATGTAGACGAACGCGAACGCCGTCGCGAGGCCGACCATCCCGCAGGCGAAGTAGTGCCACCACGCGTCGGGCGCGCTCGACGTCCCGAGCAGGCCGCGGCAGAGGAAGAACAGCGCGACCGCGACGATCGCGGACGTCACGTAGAAGCCGCGGTTGAGCGCGCTCATCGGGTCCTCGTCGCCGCTCGTGCGCACGACCACCACGCCGACGATCGACGCGAGCAACCCGACGGCGCCGACGACGAGCGGAAACAACACGCCCCGGACGCCGAAGAACGGATAGAGCAGCACCCCGAGGATCATCGCGCCGATGTTCTCGGCGGCGGTCGACTCGAACAGGTCCGCGCCGCGGCCGGCGCAGTCGCCGACGTTGTCGCCGACCAGGTCGGCGATCACCGCGGGGTTGCGCGGATCGTCCTCCGGGATGCCGGCCTCGACCTTACCGACCAAGTCGGCGCCGACGTCGGCGGCCTTGGTGTAGATGCCGCCACCGAGTTGCGCGAACAGCGCCACGAACGACGCCCCGAAGCCGAATCCAACGATCAGAAACGGGATGCGCCGCGTCCACTCGTCGGACGACACGCCCGCCGGGGCGATCGCGTGCAACGCCGCGAAGAGCCCCGACACGCCGATCAGCGACATCGCCACGGTGAAGAGCCCCGACACTGCCCCGCCCCGCAGCGCCGCCTGGAGCGCGGCGTTGAGCGAGGTCCGCGCCGCCGCCGCGACGCGGATGTTCGTGCGGATCGAGACCCACATCCCCATGTAGCCCGCGATCCCCGAACACACCGCGCCTAACAGGAACGAGATCGTGGTGTAGCCGGCCAGCGTGCCGGCCGAGAGCGCGTTCGCGCCGGTCTCGGCCGGGCGGAAGAACGCGTAGCCGATGTATATGAGTGCCGCGACGACGACGGACAGCACGCCGATCGTCTTGTACTGCCGCGCGAGGTACGCTTCGGCGCCCTCCTGGATCGCGTTCGAGATCCGCTGCATCGCGGGCTCGCCCCGGCTGAGGGCGAGCACCCAACGGGCGAGCAACACCGCCGCGACGAGCGCGATGCCGCTCGCGGCGAGGACGAGAACGACGAGCGTGGACTGCGAGGGATCCATGTACGAGGCGGCTGGGGTGATGGGACGACGCGCGGTCCGACCTGACGACGGGAGGATCGTCGATCAGCGGGCCGCGATGCGGTCCGGCGTGCCGCCGCGGGCGCGCCAGAGCCAGTACACAGGCAGGCCGATGAGCACGAGCACGAGACCCGACACGGCCTGCGTGCGCGTCTTCTCGGCGAGGAGGAGTAACACCGCCACGCCGGCGCTCAGACAGATGTAGAGCGCCGGCAGGAACGGGTAGCCGATCGCGCGGTACGGCCGCTCCGCGTCCGCGCGGGTGCGGCGGAGCACGAACAGCCCGATGGTCGTGAACGCGTAGAACACGAGCGCCGCGAAGATCACGTAATCCAGTAGCTGCCCGTACGTGCCGGTCAGGCAGAGCAGCGTCGTCCACACCGCTTGCGCGAACAGGGCGAACGCGGGAACGCCCTTCGCGTTCAACTCGCCCGCCTTGCGAAAGAACACGCCGTCGCGCGCCATCGCCCAGTAGACGCGCGCCCCGGCGAGGACGAGGCCGTTGTTGCAGCCGAAGGTGGACACGAGGATCGCGACCGCCATGATCGTCACGCCCGCCGTGCCGAAGATCACCTCCGCCACCGCCGTCGCGACGCGGTCCTGCGTGGCGTGCGACACGCCGCGCGCGAGCGCCGTCGCGCCCTCGGCTACGCCCGACATCGGCAGCACGTTGAGGTAGGCGACGTTCGCGAGCACGTACAGCAGGGTGACGAGGCCGGTGCCGAGCACGAGCGCGAGCGGCAGATTCCGACGCGGGTTGCGCACCTCGGCGGCCGCGAACGTGACGTTGTTCCACGCGTCGCTCGAGAACAGCGAGCCGACCAGCGCGGAGCCGAACACGAGCGCGAACGGGGCCGCGTACTCGACCGGGTGGGAAAACCGCCCGGGGCCGAAGTTCGCCGCGAGCGCCGTCGCGTTTCGGCCTAACGTGAGCCCGAGCAGTATGAGCACGGCGAGCGCGCCGGCCTTGAGCACGGTGAGTGTCGTTTGGACGAGCTTGCCCTCGCGCACCCCCCGAAGGTTCACGAGCGTGAGCACCCAGACGCTCGCCAGCCCGACGAGGCGCTGCGGCGTGAGCCCGAGCTGAATCGCCTGCGTCGACGCGTCGCGACAACCGAGAAACGCCACGCAGACATCGGCCCGCGGGAACCACGCGTACCGATCCGCGGTGATCGACGGCACGAGTACGCCGAGGAACTTGCCGAACGCGACCGCGACCGCGGCGATCGTGCCGGTCTGGATCACGACGAAGAGTGTCCAGCCGTAGAGGAAGCCCATCACCGGGCCCATCGCCTCGCGCAGGAACACGTACTGGCCGCCGGCCCGCGGATACATCGCGGCGAGCTCGCCATACGCGAGCGCGCCGAGCAACGTGATGACTCCCGTCAGTCCCCACGCCGCGAGGAGGACGGCGGGCGAGCCGACGGTGCGCGCGATGTCGGCCGAAACGATGAAGATCCCCGACCCGATCATCGAGCCGGCCACGAGCATCGTCGCGTCGGTCAGCGTCAGCGCCTTGACGAATTCGTCGGAGCCGTCGTCGTCCGCCGCGCCATCCGCATGTGGCACAGCGACCTGGGACGGGCGCGCGGATGACGCGTCGACCACGCTGGACATGCGCGCTCGCTCGGGGCTGGGGTCAAGGGCGGCGACCGCGACTGAGACGCGTGCGCGCTCGGCCCGGGCAACAGCGCGGCAACATAGGGTCCGGTACGAACGAGTGCCAGCCGAACCGGCGTCGCGCCCCACCACGCGTCATCACGAAAAAGCGCCCGCGAACTTCGCGGGCGCTTCAGAGCACGTACTCGACCGAAGCCGTGGCGCGTATGGGCGTGCCGTCCGGACGGACGGCGGGCCGAAACCGGAACGACTCGAACGCTTCCCGCAGTTTTCGGTTGTAGCCCCCGTCGCTCACCTGCGTGAAGTCGACCTTGATGACGTGGCCCGTGCTGTCGACGTCGAACACCGCGACGATGGTTTTCCCCTTGTCCCGCTTCGGCGTGCCCGGCGGCGGAATGAACATCTCGACCAACGTGGGCGCCGGGTTGGCCGTCGTGCCGCCGCCAGTGGCCGGCCCGACGCCACTTCCGCGACCGCTTCCGGCGCCACTTCCCACGCCACCGCCCGTACCGGGCCCCGATCCGAGCGTCCCGTCCGCTCCCGTACCGCCGCCGGAGCCGGCGCCGGGCGCGGTCACGCTCGACGTCGCCGGGGCGGGCGTCGTGGTCGCGGCAGGCGCGGGCTTCGACACGGGGGGCGTGACCGGCGGTGCGACCGGCGGTTTCACGACCGGCGGTGGTGTAACGACCGGCGCGCTGACCGCCGCCTTGGTGGGGGGCGGAACCGGCGGTGCGGCGAGTTGGACGTACCGCAAGCGCTCGACGATCGGCGGCCCGCCGCGGTCGCCTCCAGACCCGCGTAGGCCGCCGCCGCCACCGCCGGCCGGCGTCGGACCGCCAGACCCGGTGATCACGCGGATCACCTCGGGAGCCGCGAACGGGACGACGAGCAGCGCGATGATGAGCGCGTGAATCCCGACTGACGCGAGCACGCTTCGGACGCGCGGCGTAGCCGGGACGGGGATGCCGACGGGCGGCCGGAGCTTCGGCCGTTCGGGAACGGGGGGCGACTCGTACGACATCCGGGGTAGCGCGTGGGACGGCAGCGTGGGCGCATGGCGCGCGACGGCGCGCGCCGGCGACGGTCAGACACACCGGTGGTACACAACACAGCGGCGGACGAGCCACGAGGGCCCGTCCGCCGTCACGCGCACCGGGGCGATGACGCCGGCAGCGGTGTAAAGCGAACGCCGGTTAGGTGGCGCCCTTCGGCGTGAAGCCGATCACCTTGACGCCCGAGCCGCGCGCGACGTCCATCGCGTGGATCACGTCCTGGTACGTCGCGGTCGGGTCGCCCTTGATGAAGATGACCTTGTCGGGACGCGGTTCGTAGATCGACTTGAGGCGGGGCCCGAGCGAGTTGAGGTCAGCCGCTTCCTTGTTGATCAGGTACTTCCCGCCCTTCTGCACCGTGAGCACGATCGACGTGTTGTCCTGCTGCGTCGTCTGCTGCGGCGGGTTGGGGTCGGGGACCTGTACGTCGATCGCCTTGCGGCTCGAGGGCACGATCACCATGAAGATGATCAGGAGCACCATGAGCACGTCGATCATCGGGGTCACGTTCGGCTCGTTCGTGAGGCCGCCGCTCCCACCGCCTGAAGACATGGCCATTACTGCTTTCCTCCGCCCACGTTGCCGACCTTGGAGTCGCTAGCCGCGTCGATCGACTTGCCTTCCGATCCCGGCGTCTGCTCCGAGATGAGGCCGGTCACGCGCACGCCGGCCTTGCCGGCGATGTCGACGGCGTCCTGCACCTTGGAGTACTCGAGGTTCCGGTCGGCGCGCACGTAGAGGATTTTGTCCTCGGTGCGCTTATCGTAGATGTTGCGCAGCTGCGCTTCGAGATTGTTGTTCGGGATCGGCTGCCGGTTGAGGTAGTACTGCCCCTTGCGGTCGATGCCGAGCAACTGGTCGCCGTTCTCCTCGGGGTGCTTCTTGAGGTTGATCCCCTGCGGCGGCGTGGCGTTCAACCCCGACGTCAGCGTCGGGATGATCACCATGAAGATGATGAGGAGGACGAGCATGACGTCGACGAGCGGCGTCACGTTGGGCTCGGCCTTTACGCCGCCCCCGCCTCCGGTGGAAATCGCCATCTGCTCCCTCCTAGTGTCCGTGAACGAGTGATCGACTGCCGACGCGGATCGCGGCGCGACTCGCCGTGGCCATGCCGTCGCGCCCGAGGCGACCGCCGGCCGGGTGTAATCCCGGCCGGCGTCGCGCGCCGGGCCGCGATTACTGCGAGATCGTGCCCGACGACCCGGTGCTGAACTCGCGCGTGAAGCGCGAGCGGCCGAACTCGCCCGAGACGCCCTTGATCAGGTAGTCGATCATTTCCTTGGACGTGTACGTCATCTCGGCCGTGAGGTTGTCGATCTTGGTCGAGAAGTAGTTGAACATCCACACCGCCGGGATCGCGACCATGAGGCCGAACGCCGTCGTGATGAGCGCCTCGGCGATACCGGCCGAGATCGCCGACAGACCGCCGGAGCCCGACGCGGCCATACCGGTGAACGCGTTCACGATGCCCATCGTGGTGCCCAGCAGCCCGACGAACGGGGCCGTCGCGCCCACCGTCGCCAGCACGCCGAGGCCGCGCTTCTGGTCGACGATCGTCATCAGCATCTCACGCTCGACGGCGCGCTCGGCCGAGTTGATGTCGGCGACCGTGACCGAGCCGTCCGAGATGAGCGGCTTCACGTCTTCGAGCGAGTTGCCGAGGACGCGGGCGACGTGCGACTTCTTGTAGTTCTGCGCGAGGTTGATCGCCTCGGAGAGGTTGTCCTCGTCGAGGAACTGGCTGAACTCCGGCGCGAAGCGGCGCGTCTCGGCCTGCGCCGCGCGGATCTGGAAGAACTTCTGGAACATGATCGTCAGCGACCAGATCGACATGATCGCGAGCGTGATGACGATGAACTTGGCGAAGGCGCCCATCGTCGACCACAGGTTCAACAGGTCCATGTTCATCGCTTACAATCTCCCGCAGGGGTGGAAGGCGCCGGCACACGCGCGACGCGGAGGATGCGCCCGAAGGCGCGGGTAATCCCGGATCCGGCGGTGGCCGGAACTACTTGGTCAGGCTGAACGAGAAGGGGAGCTGCACGAGCTGCTTCACCTTGTGCCCGCCGATCTCGGCCGCGTAAAACCGCGCCTTGCGTGTGGCGTCCTTGGCCGCCGAGGCGAACAGGTCGTTCGTCGACTCGAGGATCTTCCAGGTGCCCATATCTGCGCGCCCCGTGGTGTCGACCACGAACTGCGCCGTGACCTTGCCGTCGCCGCCACCGCTCGAGCGGAGTGCCTCCGGGTACTGCGCCGTGAGCGAGCCCGGCACCGTGGCCGCCTGCTTCTCGACCTGGAACTCGAAGTACGGCTGGTCCGTTTGGATCGTGGGCGCCGACTTCACGTTCGGGTCGCCGTTGGCCCGACCACCGGCCACACCCTTACCCGAGAAGTCCGACTCGCTCGTGACACGCTTCGAGAGGTCGACCTTCGGGATGATGTCCGGGATGTTGATCGGCGGCGTGAGGACCTGGAAGCCCTTCGCGACCGGGGGCGCGACGACGACGTTCTTGGGCGGCGGAGGCGGCGGCTCCTTCGGCGGCGGCGGATCGTTCTTCTTCATCTCGACGAGCGTCACCTTCTCTTCCTTCGGCTTCTCCGCGGCGATCGTCGCGTGCGCGGTCGCGTAGACCGCCCCGCTGATCAGGGCCGCGTGAATGATGACGCTCATGGCCGTGCCGGCCGGGCTGCGCTGTCTCTTCGCCTTCGACTCGATCAGGTTGTTGAACATGAGGCGGCGGGGCGAGCGGCGATTGGGGCGCGGACCGTGACGACTCACGGCCCGACGAAACGGCCGGTTGCCCGGTCGTCACGAACGCAATGTTACGCAAGGTTCGTGAACGCGGGATGGACACCGGATTAGGATTCCATTACGCGCGCGGACGCACGTCACCATCGCGGCGTCACATCGGAGCCGGCCGCGCGGTCGTACCGCTCAGGCCGTCACCGGTCGCAGTTCGCCGGCCGGGCGCTCGGCATCGCCCAACGTCGGGTCGCGGACGGCATCGACCGAGGCCACGACGGTCGGCAGCGTCACGGTGAACGTGGTGCCGCGCGTGAGCCGCGACGTGACGGCGATCGTTCCGCCGTGCGCCTGCGCGATCCACTGACTGATCGCGAGCCCGAGGCCGAACCCGCCCCGCTCGGTCGCGCCGAGCGCGGTCCCCAGCGCACTCCGCCGCGACCGCGCGCGATCCGCCCGCCAGAAACGGTCGAAGATGTACGGCAGGTCGGCCGCGGCGATGCCGATTCCGGTGTCGCGCACCGTGAGCTGCACGCCCTCCGCGCCGTTCGCCAGCCCGGCCCCGCGGCGCAGCGCCAACTCCACGAGCCCGCCGCGCGGCGTGTACTTGATCGCGTTGGTGATCAGGTTCAGGAACAGCTGGCGGAGCCGCGTCGCGTCGCCGAGCACCGTCGCCGGCTCGAGCGCGGCCAGCTCGATCGTCAGGCCCGCGTCCTCGCCGAGGATCGTTGCCGTCTCCAGCACGTCGTGGACGAGCGGCTCGAGCGCGACCGGTTCGCGGTGCAGGTCGAACCGCCCTTCGTCGAACCGCGCCAGCGTGAGCAGGCTGTCGACGAGCGCCGCCATGCGCGTGACCTCCTGCAGCGCCTCCTCCAAGGCGACCATCTGCTCGCTCGACTGCGGCGGTGCGCTCATGGCGCGCTCGACGGTCGCCCGCAGCACCGTCAGCGGCGTCTTGAGTTCGTGGCTCGCGTCGGCCGTGAACCGCCGCAGCGCGCCGAACGACGACTCGAGGCGCCCGATCATGGCGTTGAGCGTCGTCGTTAGGCGCGTCAGTTCGTCGCCATCCTCGGGCGCCGCCTCGCCCGCGGCGAGGCGGCGGTGCAGACTGCGCCCGTCCGTGATCGCCTCCATCTCGTCGATCACGCGCTCGAGCGGGCGGACGCCGCGGCCCGCGAGCCACCAGCCGACGCCCCCGGACGCGACGAGAACGAGCGGCATGACCGCGAGCATCGACGTGAAGAGCTCGCGCCGCGCGTCGATGGCCGAGCGCGTGGGCGTGCCGACCACGATGCGCCGGATCGGCGTGAGGTCGCGCGGCGCGTCACGACGCACGACGAGCACTTCCTCCTGTGCGGGCAGACCGCGCGCGCGCAGGTACGCGCCCGCGGCGCCCGTCGTGTCCCGCTCGACGTCCAGTTTCCCCGACACGGTGGGACTCAGGAGCGTCGACGCGTCGACGATCCGGTCCGCTTCGCCGACGTCCAAGAGCCGCGCGTCGGTCGATCGGTACACCATCCGGTCGGCGCTGTCGAGGACGATCACGATGTTGGGCAACGCGTCCAGCAGCAGCGCGACGCGCGACACCACCTGCGGGCCGATCGGCCGGTCCGTCACCTCGGTCAGCGGCAGCCCCGGCCCCGCGGCCTGCCGGAGCAGCCGCGTCGCGACCTCAGCCTCTTCCGTCACGTACCGCTGCAACTCGCGGTCACCGGCGGCCCCACGCGCGGTCCACAGCGTGCCGGCGAGTACGACGATCGTTCCACCGAGGGCGAGGGCGTACGCCGAAGCGAGTCGTGCGCGAACGGTGGCCACGAGGTGCGAGCCTTGAAGATCGGGTCAGGTCTTGAGCGTGTACCCGACGCCGCGCACCGTCTGGATCAGCTTCCGCGCGTGCCGCGCGTCGACCTTCTTCCGAAGATGGGTGATCACGACGTCGACGATGTTCGTGCCGGGGTCGAAATGATACCCCCAGGCGTACTCCGTGATCAGCGTGCGGCTCATAACCCGGCCCGCGTGCCGCATGAGGTACTCGAGGACGGCGTACTCTTTCGGCGTCAGGTCGATCCGCTCGCCCGACCGCGTCACCTCGCGTGTGGCCTGGTCGAGTTCGAGGTCCGCGACCCGAAGCACCGGAGACGCGAGCGCGCGCGGCCTCCGCGCGAGCGCCTCGACCCGCGCCAACAACTCCTCGAACGCGAACGGCTTCGTGACGTAGTCGTCGGCACCGGCGCGCAGCGCGGTCACCTTCGCGTCCACGGCGTCCTGCGCGGTGAGGACGAGGACGGGCCGCTCGAACCCGCGCGCGCGTAACGCGGTGAGCACGTCGAGCCCGGACTTGCCCGGCAGCCGCATGTCGAGAATCACGAGGTCGTACGCGCCGCTGGCGGCGAGCCGTTCGCCGGCCTCACCGTCCGTGGCGAGTTCCACCCCCCAGCGCTGCTCCTCGAGCCCGCGCTTCACGAACTGCCCGACGGTGGGATCGTCCTCGATCACGAGCAGCTTCATGCCGGCTCGTCGCGCGCATCGATCGTTCCTTCGTGCCCCGCGTGCGTCACGGGTGCCGACCGCAGACTCGCGCGCAACCACGCGCACTCGCGTTCGAGTCGGCCGACCGCGTCGCGCAGTCGTCGCGTCTCGATGGCGCGCTGCACCAGGAGTTCGACCTCGGCCATCCGATACGGCTTCGCCACGGTTCCGTACGCGCCGCCGCGCAGCGCGGCGAGCGCGGTCTCGCGCGTCCCGTTGCCGCTCGCGATGACGACCTCGGCGGGTCGAGCCAGCGCGGCCGAAGCGGCCAGTACCGCGAACCCGTCCGCGCCCGGCATCTGGACGTCGATCACCGCGGCGTCGAACGCGCCGTTGGATAACGCGGCCACCGCTTCCGCGCCATCGCGGACGAGGGTCACGTCCAGCCCGCGTCCGCGCAGAAATTGCGCGAGGAGCGCCCCGAGGTGCTCCTCGTCCTCGGCCACGAGCACACGGCCGGGCGCGTGAGCCTGCGAATCGGCGACCGTCACTGATGAGCGCCCGGCATGCAGTAGATCTTACCCCGCAGGTATGACGACGCGGAAGGTCGACCCGTTGCCCGGCGAGCTGTCGATCTCGATCCGGCCGTTGAGGTCGCGAACGAGCCCGTAGCAGATGGCGAGGCCGAGCCCGGTGCCGTCGCCGGGCGCCTTGGTGGTGAAGAACGGATCGAACACGCGGGCGACCACGTCGCGCGACATCCCGGTTCCCTCGTCGATGATCTCGAGGACGGCCGCGGCGAGTTCATCGTCGACGTTCCCGGCGCGCGTGCGGATCGTAATGCCGCGCCGCGCCCCCGCACGCTCGGGATCGCCGTGGTCGGCCCGTTCCGCCTCAGCAACGGCGTCGGCAGCATTGAGCAGCAGGGCCATCGCGATCTGGGTCAGCTGGTCGGGATCGCCGAGCACGTCGGGGGCGGCCTGCGGGCCGCTCGATCCGGCGAGATCGAGGCGCACCGAGCACCGCTTGAAGCGCGCGTGGTGGCGCAGCAATCCGAGTGTCTGCTCGACGACGGTATCGAGCGACACGCGCGCGCGCCGCAGTTCGCGGGCGCGGCTGAAGTTGAGGAGGCCGTCGACGATCCGGCGGCACCGGTGCACCTCGTGGTCGACGATCCGAAGGTACTCGGCGAAGCCCGCCGGCTGCTGCTCGCGCGGCAACTCGCTGAGGCCGAGCGTCATCGTTTCGGCGCACGCCGCGATCGTGCCGAGCGGGTTGTTGATCTCGTGCATCACACCGGCAGCCAGCTGCCCGACCGCAGCCAGCTTCTCGGATTGCGCAGACCGCTCGAGTGCGGACCGCCATTCCGTGACGTCCTCGCCGAGGGTGATGACGTGAGTCGGCTCCGCGTCCCCGAACGCCATGGGGATCTTGGAAAGTCGGTATATGCGAGCCTCGCCGGAAGCCGTGCTCTCGGTGTCGATCTGTCGCACGACGCCGTTCGCGAGCACGTCATCGAGTTCGCGCCGGACGAGCCCGGCGTCCTGCCGCGGCAGCACGTCGAATACCGTGCGGCCGATCGCCGCCTCGCGCGCGACGCCGAGGGTGTCGACCTCGCGCTTTCGGTTCCAGAGCCGTACGCGGTGCTCGCGGTCGGTGACGTAGACACCGACTGGAAGTGCGTCGATCACGGCGGCCGCGAAGTCGCGCTCGTCCGCGGCCGCGCGTGCGTGCGCTTCCATGTCGGCATCGAGGGCCCGCGCACGATCCGATGGGCCGAGCACGGCCCCGAGGAGGGCGAGCGCCGGGCGCAGATCGTCCTCGTCGATCGACTCGGCCGCCGACATCAGCTCCAACTCGCACCGCGCCGTTCCGGGCCCGGCGTGTCCTATCGCATACCGCGCCGGACGGAGGCAGCCGCCCGCGGGCGGCGCCTCCGGCGCTCCCTCGCGGGTCACGCGCCAGCGAGCGAGGGGCGCGCCCGCACCCACGTCGAGAATGGCAGCGCCGACGGCTCCGGCCGCATCGGCGATGGCGTCGAGCACGGCCGGCCCGAAGTCATCCGGGTCGGGCGCCGCGGCGATGGCTGCGGCCACTCGCGCGAGGAGCGCGTCGGCCCGCGCCTCAATGGCGCGGTAGGAGCTTGAGACGGCGGCGGGGTTCACGTCAGGCGGTGAAGGCGGTGAGGCGCAGCGCAGGGGCGGACCTGGTTGCGCTCACCCACGACGCACCGCGACGGGCCTGGTCACGCGAAGCAAGCGGCCGCGCGAGTCGCACAGACGCTACCGGCCCGCCCGGGCCGCCGTGCTGCTCACGCGTTCGCTCGGATCGCGGCAAGCAACTCCGCGTCGTCCCGACGGAGCCCGGGGTTCTCTTCGACGTGCGACCAGCGGATCAGCCCGTCCGCGTCGACGAGAAAGTACGCCCGCGTCGAGAAGAAGGTGTGCTCCAGGAGGACGCCGTACGCGCGCGAGACGTCGCGCCGGAAATCGCTCAGGAATGCCGACTTGAGGCCGTGCTTCGCCCGGAACTCCGTCAGCGTCGGGATCGAGTCGACGCTGATGGGGAGCACGGTCACCCCCTCTTGTGCGAACGCGTCGTAATCGTCGCTGAAGGCGCACATCTCGGCCGTGCACGTGCTCGTGAACGCGAGCGGGAAGAACGCGATCAGCACGCGTTGCCCCCTCAGCGCCGAAAGCGTGACCGGCTCACCGCTCGTGCTCGACAGCGTGAAGTCCGGGGCGGGGGTTCCCACGGCGGGCGTCGTAGCCGGCGGGACGGAGGTGGCCATGGCGCGGCGGGGGTGGAAGGGAACGCGTTGGTCGGCGTGCGACCCGAGGGCTCGGGCCCGACGCATAAAGCCCGCAAGCGGTGGTGCTTGCGGGCCTGTTCGTACATGGAGCGTAGGGGGCTCGAACCCCTGACCCCCTGCTTGCAAAGCAGGTGCTCTCCCAGCTGAGCTAACGCCCCGGCGGGCGCAATATATCCGCCGGGGTTGCGGCCGTGCTACTCGTGCGCGGGGAGCGGTTCCATCGTGCGCGCGTCGACGGGCACCTGCACCTCGTCGCGGTACGGCGAGGTCATGAACGCCACGCGCATCTTTGGAAACGCATCCATGAAGCTCATGTAGCAGAATCCCCAGAGGCCGAGCATCCCGAGGCCGACGCCGACCTCGTAGAAGCCGAACGGCATGTTCGCCACTTCGCCGAACACCGACGGGTAGACCTCGATGTACCGGTGGATCCAGAGACCGAGGATCGACGTGAACGCCACCGTCGCCATCACGGGCGAGAACAGCTTGGCCGACTTGCTCAGGAGCGTGAAGAAGGGAACGACGAACATCATCACGAACGCCGCCGTGGTCAGGAATCCCCACGGGTTCATGAGCCGGAGCCGGAAGAAGTGCGTCTCCTCGGGAAGGTTGCCGTACCAGATGACGAGGTACTGGCTGAACGTGACGTAGCCCCAGAACGCGGTGAACGCGAAGCAGAGCTTCCCGACGTCGTGGTAGTGGTTGTCGGTGATGAGCGACTGCGCGCCCAGGTGCGACCGCCACAGACGCATCAGCACCGACAGCACCATGAGCATGACCACCCACGCGCCCATGAACACCTGCCAGCCGTACATCGTGCTCTGGAAGTGCAGCGACAGCGACATCGAGTAATCCCACGAGAGGATCACCCACCCGTAGCCGTAGAGCATGCAGAGGGCGACGGCGAGCTTACCGAGCAGCGAATGCGTGCTGTGTAGCTCGCGGCGCTCCGCCTGGAAGCCACGGCGCATGCCGGCGCGGATTCCGGCCGCCCACCCCGCGCCCTCGTCGGGCACGAGCCCGACGTCGAGCCGGACGGACGAATAAACGAACCAGAGCGAGACGAGCGTCATCGCGCCGAACAGCAGGATTCCGCGAAGCCGGAAGAAGGTCGGATCGAGGTAGATCGCCTTCTGGTGCACGTGCACCGTCTCCTTGGCCCACGCAAAGATGTGCGACGCGCCTGGGAACAGGATGGCGAGCAGGATGATGAACGCGACCGGCAGCCACGCTACGAACCCCTCGAGCATACGTACGATCGAGCGCGACCAGCGCGCCGTCGTGAGGCGCTGCACCGCGGCGAACGTCACGGCCGCGGAGGAGGTAATCGTAAAGAAGAGCCAGTTGAAGTGCAGCGCGAGCCAGGCGCGGTCGTTGCCCGTCACGGCGCCGACGACGAACAGCACCGTCCCGAGCACGCCGATCGCGAGCGCGGCGAGCTTGAGCGCGGGGTTGACCGGCTTGTTCGCGATGACGCGGACGAGTTCCTCGCGCGTGAGCGCGGGTGCGGCATGCGCGCTCACGGGCGGCCTCCCGGGGTGGTCTGGATGCCGCGGACGGTACCCGTCGGACGGCCGTTGCTCGGCACCGCGGTGCCGGGCGTCGAGTGAGTCAGGCTTGGCGTCGCCTCTGCGGCGGCCGGCGCCTGCGGAACGGGGCGAACCGGGGCGGTGTTGGCGGTGCGACGCGCGGCCGGTCCGGAATCGTTGACGCCGGCCGGCATCGGGCGACCGAGCTCGCCGAGCACCATGGCCGGGGACCGGACCTCGCCCGCCCCACCGTTGAAGTGGTTCGCGACGTTCGTACCGCTCGCCGCGCCGCGCGGCTCACGCCACATCGGCGCGGGAAGGCTGGGCGCAGTGGCCGAGTAACCCGGCACGGTGGCGCCATTCTGACCGGGGTACCCGACCGGACCCGTGCCCGCGGTGTTCGGCACGATGCCCTGCAGCGCGCGGACGTAGTTGACCACGTCCCAGCGATCCATCTCCTCGATGCGGTTGTACGTGGGCATGAGCCCACGCCCGTTGCGCATCATGCCATAGATGTAGCCGTCCTTGAACCCGCGCACCCGCTCGTTGACGAGCGAGATGCCCGGCATGCCATACAGCGTCGCGGGGCCGTTGCCCTGGGCGAGGTCGCCGTGGCACACCGCGCAGTTGATCTGGAAGTACTTCCGCCCGTTCGTCAGCGACGCCTGGCTCACGGGCGTCGGGTTCGTGACCGCATTGGCGATCGAGTCGATGACGCCAGGGACCGGGTTGTACGAGATCTGGTACGCGGCGAGGAAGGTGCCCGAGACGGGCACCGAGTTCTGCGGCTGCGGCCGCGGCGCGTGGGTCGTGTCGCTGTCGAGCTGCGACACGGGCTCCCACGGCTCGATCTTCGGCTGGTTCTTGAAGTCGGTGAACCAGTCGCAGGCCCCGAGCGTGGGCAGGAGGGCGACCGCCGCCGCGAGGCGAAGCGAAGAGCGCGTCATGAAGATGCGAGACGGCATGGGCTCAGCGCTCCCCGCGGACGTCGGACGCGCCGTGCTGCAGCAACAGCTGCTCCGCGCGCCCGGTCTGGTCGGTCGCGACGAACACGCCGTAGCTGCCGTGGCTGAACCGCGGGTCGTACCCGACGGTCATCGTGAGTCGCGGAATGCGGCTCACGTAGAACATGCCGAACACCGTCGAGAGTGCGCCGATCAGGACCATCACCTCGAAGCCGATGATCGTGTACGGGATCCAGCTCGCGATGGCCTTTCCGCCGGTCACGAGCGGCCAGTACGTCGACGTCCAGATCGCGATCCAGTAGCCGAACGTGACGCCGAGGAGGCCGCCGACGAGGGTGAAGCGGCGCACGGGCGAGTTCGGCGCGCCGAGCGCGTCTTCGAGTTCGTGGCGCGGCGTGGGCGTGTAGACCGTGATCTCGCCCAGCCGAGCCTTCCGCAGCTCCTCGACCGCGTGCACGGTCGAGTCGAGTTCCTTGAACGAGGCGACGACGCCCTGCATCAGGCAGCCCCCCCGGCCGTGTGCGGGCCACCCGCCGTGAGCGGGTTGGCCATGCCGCCGTGCTCGAGCGCTTGGTCAGCCGAGACGTGTCCGCTCGCCATGCGCGGCGGCACGATCTCCTTGATCTCGGCGAGCGCGAACAGGGGCAGCTGCTTCGTGAAGAGCAGGAACCACATGAAGAACCAGCCGAACGAGCCGATGAGGAAGCTCATGTCGATCCAGCTCGGCATGTAATGGGTCCACTGCCAGGGCTCGAACTCGTGCGTCAGCGACGGCACGACGATGACGAAGCGCTCGTACCACATCCCGAGATTGATGAAGAGGCTCAGGATGAAGAGCCACGTCGTGTTGCGGCGGAGCTTCTGCGAGAAGAGCGACATGGGGAGCACCATGTTGCAGATCAGCAGGATCCACGCGCTCCACCACCACTGCCCGAAGACGCGGTTGTAGAAGTACTCCATGTCCGCGCCGTTGCCGCCGTACCAGGCGATGAAGAATTCGATCAGGTACGCCGAGCCGACGACGAGCGAGACGAAGAGCACGACCTTCGCGGTCGCGTCGAGCTGGTTGAGCGTGATGTAGTGCTTCAGCCCGAACCAGCGGCGCACGGGGATCGCGATCGTCCACACCATCGCGAAGCCCGAGTAGATGGCGCCGGCGACGAAGTACGGGGGGAAGATCGTCGCGTGCCAGCCGGGCGTGAGCGCCATCGCGAAGTCGAACGACACCACCGAGTGCACCGAGAGCACCAGCGGGGTGGCGAACGCCGCGAGGAACAGGTACGCGCGGGCGAAGTGCCGCCACTCGCGGTCCGAGTTGCGCCAGCCTAACGAGAGGACCGAGAAGATCCGCTTGCGAACGGGATTGGTCTCGCGGTCACGCAGCACCGCGATGTCCGGAACGAGCCCGACGTAGAGGAACGTCGTCGAAATCGTCAGGTAGGTCGAGATCGCGAAAACGTCCCAGACCAGCGGCGACTTGAAGTTGGGCCAGATCAGCCGCCAGTTCGGGTACGGCAGCAGCCAGTAGAACTTCCACGGCCGCCCGATGTGGATGATCGGGAACAGACCGGCCGTCATGACCGCGAACACGGTCATCGCCTCGGAGAGGCGGTAGACCGTCGTCCGGAAGCCGGCGCGGAAGAGGTACAGGATCGCGGAGATCAGCGTCCCCGCGTGCCCGATGCCGACCCAGAACACGAACGTGATGATGTACACGCCCCACATGAGGGGCGGGGCGTAGCCGGCCTGACCGAGACCCCAGAAGATCTGGTAGATCCAGGCCGACGCGCCGATCAGCATGCAGAGGATGGCCACCCCGAGCGCGCCGAACCAGCCGGCCGTCGGGGTCATCGTGCCGATGATCTCGTTGTCGACCTGCTCGTAGTCGCGGACGCCCGGGAGCTGGACGTCGGCGCTCGCGATGTTCGGCCGTCGGGGCACGTCCCCGGGGAAGCCGCCCGGGACCGGGCGGGCGATCGTCGCCATAGGTACTACGTCCTCCGCGTCAGGCGACGGCCGGGGCAGTGCCCGGCGCCGGGTGGATGACCTTCTTCAGATAGACCACGGCCGTATAGGTGTTGAGCTCTTCGAACACGTGGTAGGCGCGGCGGTCGTACGCGAGCTGTGCGACCGTCCACTCGCGGTCGGCCGCGTCGCCGAACGTGATCGCGCGCGACGGACACGCCTGCGAGCACGCCGTCGTGAACTCGTCCGCCTGCAACTCACGCCCTTCGAGCTTGGCCCGATGCTCGGCCTCGCGGATGCGGTGCACGCAGAACGTGCACTTCTCCATGACGCCCTTGCCGCGCACCGTCACGTCGGGGTTGAGCTGCCAGTTCATCGGCTCGGGCCAGGCGTACTGGCGACGGTCGGGCTCGCCGTATCCGAACCAGTTGAAGTAGCGAACCTTGTAGGGACAGTTGTTACTGCAGTACCGCGTGCCGACGCACCGATTGTAGACCTGCACGTTCAGCCCGTCCGGCGAGTGGTACGTCGCGTACACGGGGCACACCGGCTCGCACGGCGCGTTGCCGCAGTGCTGGCACATCATCGGGACGAAGCGCACGTCGAACGCGGGGTCGAACGCGTTCTCGGAGTCCATCGCGCCTTCGTAGTAGCGCTCGAGACGAATCCAGCTCATCTCGCGCCCCTTGATGATGTTGGCACCCGGGTTCGTGTCCCAGACGCCCGGGGCGAGCGCGCGGCCCTGCCACGGCGCGCCGACGGTCGGGAGGTTGTTCTCCGCGTAGCAGGCGGTCACACACGCGGAGCAACCCGTGCAGCGCGCGAGGTCGATTGTCATCGCCCAGCGGCGCTTCGCGGCGCCGAGCGAGTTCTTGGGATCGTAGAGGCCGCGGTCCTTCGACGACGGGTCGCCGTAGTTGCCCTGCGCGTCGTTCGCGACCGGCGAGCGGAGGCCGGGGAGGAACGTGGTCTTCGCCTCGCCGGGGATGTGCTCCTCGTTCCCGGCTTCGCGACGGCCCCCCGCGGGTTCGCCGTTCGGCTCGCGCTTCGCCGGCTGGGCGGACGAGCCGGGCGCGGTGCCCGTCATCCCCTGCCCGCCGGGGCCGGTCGAGCCGGTGGTGGGGCCGCCGCCGTTCGCGCCGACGCCGGTTCCGGCGCTCGTCGTGTTGGGGCCGCCGCCTTCGGGCGTGAGGCCACCCGCGTTCTCCCCGCCGCGCGCTTCCTGCAGCTTGCCGACGTCGCCGACGAGCAGCGCCTGACCGATACCGCGCCCGTGCTGGCGCGCCGATCCCTCGGTCGTGACGAGGTCGTGGTGGTCGCCGGTCTTCGTCACGCGCGCCCGGCTCGAGGTGAGCACGAGACCGCCGGCCGCGTCGTCCACGGAGCCGAGCAGCGCGTACGCGTTCGTCCCGATGTCCTTCGCGTAGCGACCGTACGCCGTGTGGCCCTGGCCTAACGCGATCGCGACGGTGTCGGGGCGGACGCCCATGTAGACGTACGCCGGCGCTTCGATGCGGCCCGCGGCCGTCTCGACGCGGAGGACGTCGCCGGACTCGACGCCGAGCTTCTTCGCGGTGGTCGGGTGGACCTCGACCCAGCTCTGCCAGCAGATCTTGCTGACCGGGTCGGGCAGCTCCTGCAGCCACGGCTTGTTCGCCCCACGCCCGTCACCGAACAGGCTGTGCGGGTAGACGACGAGGTCGTAGTCCCCTTGGGTGCTGGCGAGGGCGGGCGCGGGGCGCGCGGCCGGTCGTGCCGGGCTCGTCGCCGCGCTCGCCGCGAGCACCGTGCCCGCGACCACGCCTTTCGGCGACGCGGCCGTCCACCCCGTGACACCGCCGGGGAAGCGGCTCATGAGGAACGCGCGGTAGCTCGCCTGCGGGAACCGCGCGGCCGTCGTCTGGTCCGAGTGCGCCAGCGCCAGCAGGGCATCCGCCGTCTGACGCGTGTCGAACACCGGGTCCATCGTGGGCTGCTGGATCGCGACCTGGCCGGGCCCGGCCTCCGCGTCACCCCACGCCTCGAGCGGGTGGTGGTCGGGCAGCACGAGATCGGCCAGCTCGCTCGTCTCGTCCGGGTAGCTCGAGAACGAGACCTTGAACGGCACCTTCTTGAACGCCGCCGCGAACTGCAGCTGCGCGGGCGTCGAGTACGCCGGGTTGGCGCCGCGCACCATGACCAGCGGGACCTGGCCCGCGTTCATGCGGTCGACGAGGGCACGCACTTCGGCGTGCGACGCGACGCGGGCGTACGCGGGATGCGCCTGGTCGGGGCGGACGGCGCGCCCGACGGCACCCGCACTCGCGTTGAGCGCATTGACCGCGGTCGCGAGCTCGCCCGCGTTGCTCGCCGTCGAGCCCGCGAGGCCGACGAAGCCGTTGCCCGCGGCCGTGACTTCCTGCGCGAGCCGTTCGAGCACGGCCTGCGACACACCGCTCTGCTGCGCCGCGGCCGCGGCGCCGAGCTGGCCGCGGAGCAGGCCGACGATCGCGAGCTCGCTGCCCGCGCGCGCGGGGATCCACTCGTCGGCGTTGAGTCCGGTGAGCGAGCGGCGCGGGCCGACGTAGATCATGCGTGGCGCGCCTTCGAGCTTCGCCCGCGCGTCGGCCCAGTCGAGCTGCTGCGGAACGACGTTCCCCCAGTGGTCGAGGAAGTCGGCCGAAAACGAGACGATGAGCCGCGACGCGTTGAAGTCGAGGCGCGGCCACGCCACGCCGCCGTAGGACGCGCGGTTGGCCGCCATCACCGCGAGCGGCGCCTCCGCGTCGTAGCTCAGGTGCGCCGGCATACCGAAGGCTGCCAGCCACTGATCGAGGAAGCCGGGGAACGACCCGAGCTCGGCCTGGTTGATGAACACCGCGTTGCCGGCCTGGCCGCGGCTGCGGAGCGTGCCTAACTGCTGCGCGAGCACGCTGAGCGCGCGGTCCCAGGTGGTCTGCCGGAGCTGGCCTTCCTGGCGGATCAACGGCGCGCGGTACCGGTCGGGATTGTACACGCCCTGCAGCGCGGCCTGCGAGCGCGCGGAGATCGCACCGCGGTTGGCCGGATGCGAGGGGTTCCCCTCGAGCTTGTAGACGCGGCCGTCACGAACGGCGGCGTACACGCCGGCGGCACCGCCGCCCTCGCGGCACACCGTGGCGTAGTAGTTGGTGACGCCCGAGACCGTCTGGTCGGGCTGTGCGACGTACGGCAGGAGGCGGCCGACGTTTTCGGAGGTGCATCCGACGGCGGCCGTGGCGGCCGTGCCGGCGCCGACAATCTTGAGGAAGTCGCGGCGCTTGACGCCGCTTTCAGCGCTGCGCGCGGTCCCAGCTTCGGTGGTCATGCGGGGCCGGTTCAGTAGTGACACGACGAGCAGTCGTACCGGGCCTTGTGGACCGGCAGCTTGTCGGCGGCTTGGATCACGGAGTCGGGCGCGCCGGCGAGGCGAGCGCCCTCGCCCGGCCGGTAGCCGTTCACGTGACAGTTGATGCACCACCCCATGTTGAGCGAGGCGGCCTGCTGCACCTGCCACTGGCCCTGGATCTTGCCGTGGCACGTCTGGCAGGTCACGCCCGCGTTGACGTGGCGCATGTGCGGGAAGTTCACGTAGTCCGGCACCTTGTGAATGCGGACCCACGCGACGGGCTGCCGGCGGTTCCAATACGCCGTGAGCTTCGCAATCTGCTTCTTGGAGCTATCCGCCTTGCCGAGCACGACCGTGTGACAGCCCATGCACGTACCGACCGCCGGCATGCCCGCGTCGGGCGACTTGTTGGACGCGTAATGGCAATACAAGCAGTTCATCCCCAATCCGCTGTGGTTGGGGTCTTTCAGGTTCACCGCGCCGGCATGTCGCGGGTGCGGGAAGTGGATGGGCTGTTCGGGAGAGCGGTACTGCGACGACGATGCGCCGCTGTACGCCGAGACCACGGTGGCGGCGGCCGCCAGGGCGAGGAAGCCCGGGATGGCCTGCCACTTTCGTCTCATCGTCATCGCTGCGACCTGTGGCGTGAGATGTAGAAGCGTCCGGTAAGGACACCGATCGAGTGCGCGCGTGGACCACGAGACACCCGAAACGAACATGCTCGGGACGACACCGTCGTCACCGAACGAGGAGAACGCGCGTGCGTGCCTGGCCGCGAGGCGGGCGTAAGATGGTCCCCGACTAGAGGCGTTGCAAGGGATGCAACGGACGCAAGACTACGGAGTCGGGAATAGTTCCAACGCGGCGAACGCACACTACGCGCCGCGGTGTTCCGGCGCGACGCCGCCGTGCGGTCGTTCCACCGCGAACATGTGGGCGGCCGTGGCCAACCCACCATCCCGAAGCGCGCTGCGAAGGTCCGCTGGGAGGAGGTCGAGGTTCGCGCGCGCGTTCTGCGCGAGCCGCAGCGGCCACCCCGTGCCGTAGACGAAGCGCCGGGGGCCGAGCGAGCGCAGCAGTGCGGCGAAGTGGTCCTCGGGTGGCCCCCACACCCACGAGAAGTCGAACCACACGCGCGCGCGCTCGGCGTCGGTGAGCGCCCAGGCTACCTCCTCGATGAATTCGCGCCCGGCGTTCACGACGACGAGCGAGGCCCGCGTGGCGCGGGCGAGGGCCCGCACGTACGCCGGGGTGAGGTCGGGGGCGACGTCGAGCGGGTGGCGCTGGCGCGAGTCCTCGAACCGCACCGTGAGAAGCACCGCGCGCCGCGCCTCCGCGCACGCCTCCGCGAGCGACGCGAGCGCGTGGTCGCCGGCTCCCAAGCCCCAGAGCGTGGGATAGACACGGATCGCGGGCGCGCCGAGGTCCACGGCGTCGCGGAGGGCGCGTTCCCACCCGGGCCAATCGGGACGGATGGTCGGCGCCGGGTGGAGCTGGCGGAACGGCTCGAGCGCCGCATAGAGCTCGGCATTGCCCGGCACCGGATCGCGCCAGAACGCCGACGGCAAGTGCCCGACCCACGCGGCCGCGATTCCCTCACGCTCGAGGACGCCGGCGAGTACCGCCGGCTCCGGGTGCGGGACCGGACGCCAGGGATAGGCGCCGATCATCGCGTTCACGTCCAACGGGACCGTGTCGGCGGCGATCATGCCGGCACGGACGGCAAACCGGGGAAGCTCCCGGCCGGAAACAGCCGCACGGCGTTACGCCATCGCACGTCCGCGAGCCCGTCCGCGTCGAGGCCGACGTGTTCGAGCGCACGCAACTTGGCGAGGCCGGTGCAGATCGTCACGTCGCACGCCCAGAGCAGGCGTCGCGCGCCGACGGCGGCGAGCGCGTCGTCGAGCATACCGCGGTCGATGCCGCTGCCCGAAAGGTCGAGATGCACGTTGGGCAGGTCGGCGACGGCGTGGAAGGTGTGCCGGTACTCGCCGCCGCCGCCGATGTGTGCGAGGATGAACTGCGTGCGCGGATGGCGCGCGGCGAGACGCCCGAGTTCGACGCCGTCGCTCGCTTCCTGGGATGGCCAGTCGCGACGCCGCCACTGCCAAACGTGGTGCAGGATCGGGAGCCCGCGTGCGCCGGCCTGCGCCGCGATGGCGTCGAGCAGCGGGTCGTCGGCGCGCCGGGCGGCCGCGAGCTTCACACCGATCGCGCCCGCGTCGACGCCCCTCGCGATTTCGTCGAGCGCCTGCCCGGGCGCGTTCGGGCTCACGTGCACGTAGGCGCGCACACGGTCGGGGCACGCGTCGGCGACGGCGTACGCGACGTCGTTGCCAAGCGCGACGTCCGCCGGCGAGGCGAAGTACGTGGGCGACGTCTGGCCCCACGTGCCGAGCACCGAGGCGACGTGCCAGGTGATGCCGATGCGTTCGCCCGCGCGCAGCCGGGCGGCGTTCACCGCGGCCCAGTCGCCGCGCGGGGTGCGGGCGTGGTACCAGTGCGCGTGCACGTCGATGAGCGGCGCCGGCCCGGCCAGCGGTGCCGCGCCCGCCGCGTCGGCTCTCGCGTCGGCTCTCGCGTCGGCTAGCCCGGCCGCGGCCGCCGCGGCCGCCGACATGGCCGTCGCGTTCACGCGCCGCCCTCGTCGAGCGCGCGCACGGCCGCGGCGCCGGCATCGGCTGACGCGGCGACGGCGGCGAGCGCCGCCGCGTCGTGCGCGAGCATCGCATATTGGTACGCGCCACGCTTGAACAGCACGCCGCGGTCGCGCGCCGCGCGCAGGAACGCGCCCTCGCGCGCGCCGCCGGTTGCCTGCGCCGATGGGCCGAAGCGCACGAACCACATCGCGTCGAGGCCGAGGACCTCACACGCGGCCACGTCTGCGAGGGCGCGCGACGCCGCGGCGCGGAATGCGCATCCGCGCGCGGCGACCGCGCCGCACACGTCGGCCGCGGCGTGCCGGTCGAGTACGGCGTGCGCGGCCGCGAGGGCGGTGGCTTCGCTCGCGAGCGTCGACGAGATCCACGTGCGGCGCGCCGCGTCCATCACGTCGCGCCGTCCGACGATGGCTGCGAGCGGGTAGCCGTTGGCGAGCGCCTTGCCGATCACCGCGAGGTCGGGCCAAACGCCCGCGAGCTGCTGATACCCGCCGGGCGCGAGGCGGAACGCCGTCTTGACCTCGTCGAATATCAGCACCGCGCCGATGCGCCGCGCCGTGTCGCGCAGCGCGTGCAGCCACGCGGTGTCGGGGAACCGTTCGACGACGGGCTCAACGAGAATCGCCGCGACGCGCGACGCGCCGACCGCGTCGACCGCTCGCGCGAGCGCGGGGACGTCGTCGCGCGTTAGGCGCACGACCGCGTCCCGCGCGGCCGCCGGGACGCCGCGCGTGTCGGCGTCGCTCGCCCAGTCGTGCCAACCGAAGTAGCCGCTCGCGAGCACCACGTCGCGCCCCGTGGCCGCGCGCGCGACGCGCACGGCCGCGCTGGTCGCCTCGGCGCCGCTCTTGAGGAAGAGCGCGCGCTCGGCGCACGGCACGGTCGCCGCGAGCCGCTCGGCGAGCGCGGGTTCGAGCGTCGACGTCAGCCCGCTCACGGGGCCCGCGCGCGCCGCGTCGCACACGGCGCGGGTGACGTCGGGGTCGGCGTAGCCGAGCGCGACCGCGCCGAGCGCGCTCGTGCAGTCCACCAGCGTTCGGCCGTCGGCGGTGACGACGCGACAGCCCTCGGCGCGGATGTAGTGCAGCGGCGCATCGGGCGCGTCGGACGCGCCGTAGAGCGCGGCCGGGCGCTTGCTCCCGGTGCTCGCGTCGGCCGCCACGGCGTCCGCGGCGCGCGCTCGCCAATTCGCCGACGCCGGGGTCACGGAGAGTGGACGGCGGCGTCGCGCGCGCCGTCGTCGGGCGCGGCGGCCGCGCGCTCGGCGCGCGCCGCGTCGAAGCCGGCGGCGTACGCCCGCGTCCGCTCGCGCTCGATCGTCCGGATCACCTCGAAGGCCATCGCGCGCGTGAGGCCCAGTTCGCGCTCGTCGGGCGAGGCGCGGAAGACGAGGGAGCGGATGCCGCGCATCACGTGCTCGATGCTGCGCGTCCGGAAGAAGTCGAGGGCGGCGAGCGCGCGCTGCGTGTCGCCGAAGAACTCCTCGAGCTGCGCGGTGGTGGGCGGGCCGGCGTGGCGACGCGGACGGCCTAACGGCACGGTCGCGTCGTCCGCGACGAGGTGCAGCTCGTAGAGTGCGACGAGCACCGCCTGGGCGACGTTCAGCGACGCGTGCGCGGTGGTCGGAATCGTGACGCCGAAGTGCGCGCGGTCGATCGCGTCGGCCGGGAGCCCGTCGTCCTCGCGCCCGAACAGGACGGCGACGGGACCGTCCGTCGCGTACCCGGCGAGGTCGGCGGCCGCGGCGCGCGGCGTGGCGATCGGCCACTTGGCGGCCCGGCGGCGTCCGGTGAACGCCGCCACGCGCACGCAGTCAGCGAGCGCGGCCTCGAGCGAGTCGAAGTGCGCGATGCGGTCGGCGATGTCGCGCGTGTGGTGCGCGATCACCTCGATGTAGTTGGCGTCGTACGCGCAGGGCCGGACCAGGCGCAACTCGCCGACGCCCATGTTCTTCATCGCGCGCACGGTCGCCGCGATGTTGATGGGCTTCTGCGGTTCGTAGAGAACGACGCGGACCTGGTCGAGCAGCGACGGCATGCGGACGGCGGATGCGGCGCGGTCGCCCGCGCCCGGAATTACACCGCGGGCGCGGACGCCGGCGGGAGCACGAACCGCAGCGCGCGGGCGGCGCTCATGCGGTCTCCCCGAAGATACACGAACGCGCCGTCCGGTTCGCCGAGGGTGAGCTGCCCGCGGCGGCGGTCTCGATCGGGAGGCTTCTCGTTGATCGCGAGGTCCACCGCGACCAGATCGCCGTCGATGGCGTCGCGCGGGACGCTACAGTGCATGCTCCACCCGTCCGCGCGCGGGTTCCACCGTGCGTCGAGTCGGACCGCGCGCGCGTCGCCGGCGGGGTGGCCCGCGGTCGGCGTCACGCGCACGTCCGGCGCGCGCACGTCGGGAACGAGGAGCCACGCAGCGCTCCTCGATGGGGCTGCAGCGGGACTGACGAGTAGCTGCAGTCCGTCACTGTTCACGTCTGCACGCTCGTTGTCGAGGGGGTTTTCCGACCCGGCGGCCGCGAACGAAGGCGCGCGACCGAGTCCGACGTCGACGTCGATCGTCAGGGCCGAGCCGACGACGCGGACGCGGACGGTGGCCGTCGGCCTGCCCGCATCCTCCCACGACGGCTCGGAGCGCAGGTAGTGCGATGCGCCGAGTCGGAAGGTGAGCGCGGCCTCTCCGTCGGCGAGCGTGTAGGTGGCCCCGGCGAGCGCGACGGCGAGCGCGTCGACGATTGTGCGGTCGCCCGCGCGCGTTCGCCGCGGAGCGGCGGAGCGCGCGAGCACGAGTTGCCGCTCGGCCCGCATGCCGTCCGTTCGCGTCCGTTCGACGCGCCACGAGCGCCCTCCGGCCGGCGCGCCCGCCGCGGTCGGCGCGCCGCCGGCGCGCCACCGCGGTGGAGGAGCGTGGCGATCGACGGTGCCGTCGGCGAGCACGATCGTGATTGCGTCCGGTTCCACCGTGACGTTCTGGATCGCGCCTCTCAGATCCCAGATCGCGACGACCGTCCCACGCGCGCCCCGCATGCGGACGGCGTGAAACCGCCGTTCGCCGAATCCGGGCGGCCCCGGGGCGATCCCGCGCCAGAGCGTCATCTCCGGCGACGCGAGCCAGAGCGCGGGCGGCCGCTCAGCGCGCCCACCGCGGCTCACGAGGCGCAGGCGGACCGGCGAATTGTCGGGCACGGTCGCTTCGGCGGCCCGCACGAAATCGAAACCGTCCTCGAGCCCGCCCGCGCCGCCCGGCTCGAACGGCAACCATTCCGACGCCGACCCGTCGATGGTGCCGTCGACGTGCAGGGGCAGGTCGACGAGCCGCGAACGCGGCGCGCGCCAGGCAAACCGGTCGACGACGTACGCGTCCGTCGCGACGACGGCTCGGCGCGCGACGACGCCGTCGACCGCCGTCCACGCCGCAACGCCGGCGAAGCGCGGGACGATGCGTTCGAGTGCGTCGGGTTGGTCGGGACCGGGGTCGAACGCTTCGAGCGTGCCTCGCCCCGGCTGCTGCGAACGGCCGTCGACGAGCGGCGCCGCGTGCGCGAGGGTGCTCCGGTACCAGTGCAGCGTGCGCTCCACATACGTCCCCGTACCTGGGTCGTCGAGCCACCGGGAGACGCCGTCCTGGACGAGGACGTTCAGCCGGTCTGGATGCCCGTGCCCACCGCCGCCGCCGCCGAAATCGAGCGAGGCGTAGACGCGGCCGCCTGCCGGGCGGAGCACCGCGTATCCCTGCGCCGCGAGCAGCACCGAGCGGGGCATGGCGTCGGCCTGCGCCGGCGGCAGCTCGGGCAATGCAAAGAGCAGTGACTTCCAGCCGAGGTCGGCACGCGAGAGCGCGCTCGCGGGCTCGTTCCGCTCACTCTCACCCGTGCTTCGCCAACGGCCCGTCGCGGATGGGAGCGGCGGGTCGGTCGGGCGGTACAGCTTCGCGAGCGCACCGCGAAGTGGCGGGCCGACGTGCTCGCCCAGGCCAAGCTCGCACCACTCGGCCCAACGCCATTGCCGGAGCGAGACGGCGTACTGCGAATCGCGTCGCGCCGGGAGCGTTTCATCGGGGAGCGCGACGCGGAATGGGACGGCATAACCGGCTCGGAACCGATCGAGGAGTTCCGGGGCGATCTCGAGGCCGGCGCGTTCGGCGAAACGCAGGGCGTACCAGAAACCGCGGTGTGCGAACTGGTGGTAGTTGTCGCCCTCGTACCAACTCCCGTCCTGGAGCAGGGCGCTGCGCAGCAGGTCGGCGATCCCGGATGGGCCGTATACGGCGTCCGCCGCCGCTCGCCCATCGCCGACCACGCGCGCAACGGCGAGTCGCGCCGCGGCATGCCAGACCTGGCGGTTCGAAGTCCCCTCCGGGAAACCCGCGATCAGGACGCGGCTCGGCTCGACCACTCGATCGATCACGCGGGCGGCGAGTGCGTCGTACGCGCGCGGCACCGCGGCCCGCAGCAGGTCCAGCGCGGTACAGACGTGCACGAGCCAGAGCGACTCGAGGTACGTGCTGAAGAAGGGGCGCGTGGGGCCGAGGACGTTGTCGCGGTTCGGATACGTGAGATAGGCGTCGGCCTGCGCGTCGAGCACGCGCGCGGCGAAGGCGGCCAGCTCGGGGACGCCTAACGCGCCACCCGGCGTACCCGCGTCGCGGCCGGCGACGAGCGCGAGGGCCGCGGCGTGGACGGACCGCTCGGCGAGCCAGAGCTGATACCCGAACGTCCACCACTCGTAATCCTCGTCTCGGTCGTACACCGTGCCGCACGCGTCGCATCGATGCGCACGCGGGGCGAACGGGTCGAACGCGAGGCGGGCGCCGTCTCGTGGACAGATGCCGCCGCGACGCGTCATCCGGGCCTTGTTGGGCGGCAGCGAGACGGAGCGCGCGACCACCGGCGCGAGTTCCCGGGCGAGCGATTCGGCCAGCAGACCGAGGGTTGCATCCGGTCGGGCGACAACGGCTCGTCGGGCGGCCACGTCGGACGGCGAGAGATACAACGTGCTCACGGGCGCTCGCCGAGCCAGTCGTGCACGGTCGCCAGCTCGCCGCGCAGGTCCATCACGACACCGGTCAGCCGCCGCGCCACGCCCTGCACGCCGCGCGCGTGGTACAGCCACGCCACCGGGACCGAATCGGCGAGCGTGTGCTGGGCCGCGGCCCAGGCGGCGGCGCGCGCGGCCGAGTCGGGCGCGACCGCGACGCGGGCAAAGGCCGAGTCGAGGACCGCGCGGTGGTAACCTGCGTAGTCGAGGGTGCCTCCGGCGGCGCTCGACGCGAACATCGCGACGAGGTGCGTGAGATCGAGATCGCCGGGCACGCCCGTGAGCAGGACGTCGAACGTCTTGCGCGGCGCGCGGGCGGCGGTGAGGAACGCGCCGAATTCGCGGGGCTGAATCGACAGGCGGATCCCGCGTGCGGCGAGGTCCGCCTGCACGAGCTGCTCGACCGCGTTGTCGCCCGAGCCGACGGTGAGCAGATCGACCGCGAGCGGCCGACCGGCGCGGCGGCGCACGCCGTCCACCCCGCGCATCCACCCGGCGGCGTCGAGGAGCGAATCAGCCGCGCGAGCGTCGCGCGGGTCGGCGACTGCGACGGCATTGGGGAAGCCTGGCGGGACCGACGCCGCCGACGGCGTGCCGAACCCCGCGAGGGCGACGTCGACGATCCGCCGGCGGTCGAGCGACGCGTTCACGGCGCGACGGACGCGCACGTCGTCGAACGGCGGCCGCCGGGTGTTGAACACGAGGCCCGTCGAGAACGCGACCGGGTACGAAACGACGCGCGCTACGCGGTCGCCCGCGAGCCGGGCGGCACTCGTCGGCGCGATGCCGGCGGCGTCGAGCTCGCCCGTGACCAGGCCGGCGAACTTGGTCGTCGGCTCGTCGACTACCGCGACGACGAGGCGCGCAAGTCGCGGCGGCCCGCCCATCGCCGCGGGGAAGCCACCGTTCCGGGCGAACACCCAGCGCGCGCCCGGCACGTGTTCGACGAACCGAAACGGCCCGTTCCCGACCGGGACGTGCTCGAATCGCGTCCGCCGAAGCGCGCCGCTACTTGCGGCGCGGAGCAGGTGCTCCGGGACGATCGGCAGCTCACAGACGAAGCGCGGAAGCGAGGGCTGCGCGGACGCGAACCGCAGCACGAGCGTGGTGTCGTCCGGCGCCGTGGCCGCGTCGACGGCGGTAAGTTCGCCGCGCCGGGGCGAGCCGAGCGCGGAATCGCGCGCGAGGGCGAACGTGAAGACCGCGTCGCGCGCGGTCGTGCGCACCCCGTCGTGCCAGCGGAGCGATGGCTCGAGCGCGAACGTGACCGTGCGCCGGTCGCGCGACCAACGCCATCGGCGCGCATAGTACGGGATCGGGGCGAACCGCTCGTCGTAGCGCGCGAGCGTCACGAGCAGCACGTGTCGCTGTACCTGGCGCGACATCGGGTGCACGGTCACGAGCGGGTCGGGCGATTCCAGGTCGCTGCCCGATGCGATGACCGCGACGTCGGCCGGCCGCGGGGGTGCGGCACACGCGGCGTCGACGCACGCCAGGCCGATGCCCAGCGAGCCGACGCGTACCGCGGACGACCGACGGGCGAGGAGTACGGCCCTTCCCTTCCCCGCGTGCGCGCGCATCATGCGGCCGTGCCCGCGTCCGAGCGTTCGACCCCGCCTGCCCCCGCGCCATTCGCGCGGCTCGCGCGCGAAGTCGCCGCCGCCGGCGTGCTGATCTGGGCCGTGGCGACGTTGTTGTTCGTGCTCGTGCACGCCGCACCAGGCGATCCCGCCGCGTTCCTCGTACCGCCCGGCGCGAGCGCGGCCGACGTCGCCCGCCTTCGCTCGGAGCTCGGCATCGATCGTCCCATCGCCGATCAATATGTCCGGTGGACGACGCGCGCGCTGCGCGGCGACCTCGGCGAGAGCTTCGCCCAACGACGGCCCGCGGCGCGGGTGATCGCCGACGCGCTGCCCGCGTCGGTGGCGCTCGGACTCGGCTCGCTGGTGCTGAGCTACCTGATAGGCGTCGGCGTCGGTACCTGGCAGGCGACGCTGCGCGCACGCGGCGATCGCGGTGGGCAGCGCGCCGACGCCGCGCTGACCGCGCTCACGACCGTCGCGTACGCGGCGCCGAGCTACTGGCTCGGGTTGGGCCTGATCGCGGCGGCGACAGTCGGCGCGGCGCGCTGGGGAGTGCCGCCGGCGTGGCGGTTGCCGAGCTTCGGCGCGAGCGATCCGTCGGGGCTCGTGCGCGGGTGGGCCGCCGTCGGCGACCGCGTGCGGCACGCGGTACTCCCGCTCGCGGTGCTCAGCGCGGTCGGAGCGGCCGGCGTCGCGCGGTACACGCGTGGCGCGGTCGGCGAAGTACTGGCAGGAGACTTCGTGCGCACCGCGCGGGCGAAGGGACTCGGGCCGGCCCGCACGTACGGGCTCCACGCGCTCCGCGCAGCCCTGCCGCCGCTGATCGTGTTGTTCGCCCTTGCGCTGCCGGGCGTGGTCGCCGGCTCGGTGTTTGTCGAAACGGTGTTCGCGTGGCCGGGCGTGGGACGCGTGGTCGTGCAGGCGATCGCCGCGCGTGACTATCCGGTCGTGCTCGGCGCCGCGCTCCTGTACGCGGTCGCGACCGTGCTCGCGAACCTCGCCGCGGACGTCGTGCTGCCGTGGGTAGACCCGCGCCGACGGGGCGATGCGCGTCGATGACGGCCGCGCGGGGGCGGAACCGCGCGTGCGGACGCGTCGGATCCGGGCGATCGCGTGGCCGGCCACCGCACTCGGCGTGCTCGCGGCGGCCGCGCTCGTCGTACCGGTGCTCGCCCCGGCCGACGCGCAGGGGATCGGGGACGTGCTCGCGCGCCGACTCGTGCCGCCCGGCGCGCGTGACGCGCTCGGGCTCTGGCACCCGCTCGGCACCGACGCGTTCGGCCGCGACCTCCTCGTGAGGGCGCTCGCCGCGGCGCGGCTGTCGCTCGCGGTGGGCGTCGGCGGGTCGGTCTTGTCCGGGGTGTTGGGCACGGTGTTAGGCGCCGCGGCGGCGTGGCGCGGCGGCGTGGCGGATCGCGCCGTGACCGCCGTCGCGGACGTGCTACTCGCCGTCCCGCGCATCGTGCTCCTGCTCGTCGTGGCCGCGCTCTGGGGCCCCGGGGTCCGAACGACCGTCGCGGTGCTCGCGCTCACCGGGTGGATGGGCGTCGCGCGGCTCGTGCGCGCCGAGGCGCTCGGCGTGGTGCGCGCCGAGTACGTGACCGCCGCGGCCGCGCTCGGCGCGGCACCGGCGCGCGTCCTCTGGCGGCATGTGGTGCCGAACGCGCTTGGCGCCGCGGTGGTCGCGACGGCGCTCGGCGTGGGCAACGCGGTGCTGCTCGAAAGCGGGCTCTCGTTCCTCGGGCTCGGCGTGCAGCCGCCGGCGCCGAGTTGGGGCAACCTCATCGCCGGCGGGCGCGACCTGCTGATCGTCGCGCCGTGGGTGTCGTTGGTACCCGGCCTGCTGCTCGTCGTGACGGTTCTCGCGTGTACGCAGATCGGCGACGTGCTGCAGGAGCACCGTCGCGACTCGTGAGGTCGCTCAGCGCACGACGATCGTCACCGCCTCGCGCGGTCCGGCGTCGAACTCGATCACTGCCACGTCGCCGTCGCGCGCGACGGCGAGCGCGTCGGCGGGCGTTTCGTCGAGGCGCGCGCGCAGCGCCTCACGCACGCGCCTTCCGTCGGACGCCGTGATGCGCCACGCGCCGCGCTGTGCCGCGGCGGTGACGTTGATCGCCCGCAGCGCGATCCACCCATCGCCGCATTCCGCGGGTTTGGCCGCGCCGAACGCGAACGCGTCGCCACACAACTCCAAGGCGGCCTCGCTCACCGGCGGGTGCAGCGCGGAGCGGATCGTCTCGCCCGCGAGCGGCAGCAGGACGTCGTCGACGAGGCGCTCGACGTGCGCGCGCGCGTCGTCGGAATCGGGCCCGTGGAGCGCGACGCCGAACGTGGCCTCGAACGGACCGGCGCACTGCGCCTCGGGCGTGTGCGCGGGCCACCCCGCGTGCCCGGGCCGTTCGGGAAGATCGGGACGTGAGAGCTCGCCCACGGCGCGAACGAGCGTCACGGCCACCACCCCGTCCTCGGTGGCCTCGTACTCGGCAAGTCCATCGGCCACCACGGTCGCGCCGCACGCGCCCGAGTAGAGCGAGACGTATCGGTGCAACGGCGCGGTCGGGGTGGGTCGCTCCGCCACACGGTCGGCGGGTGGAACGTCGAGCGGCGCGCGCGTGACGGGCCCGAAGGCCGCGTCGGCCACGACGCGGGCGTCGGCCAGCCCGGTGCGAATCGTGAGGCGCAGCCGGTGGTCACGCGCGCGATTGTTCCCCGTGACGCGCACGCGCACGAATGGCGCGCCGGCGTCGAGGCTGAGGCTTAGGGTGAGCGGAACGTTCACGGCGCGGCCGCCGCGGCGTGTCGGACGCGAGAGCACGTCGTCGGGATCGGGCGCGAGTCCCTCGGGCACGCGAAACTCGAAGCGCACCTCGACGGTCGCGCGCAGCGGGCCGCGCGCGACCGTCTGCACGCCGACGCACCGCGCGAACGTGAGCACGTTGCCGATTGGGCTGTGCGTGTAGAGGTCGCCCGCATCGCCCACATCCTCGAAGCCGATCACGTCATCGATCGTGTGTCCGGTCGCGATGTCGTGCAGCGACACGCGACCGCGCGCGTCGACGCCGATCTGCACGCGTCCGTTGTCGAGCCGGCCGTCGGCGGTGCGCACCGGCGTCGGAGGGCCGGCGTCTCGCGCCTCGGGCCGACGCTCGGCGGAATCGCCGGCCCGTGGGGGCGTAGCCGCGAGGGCGGCGATTCCGTACCCTGGGACCGGCGGCACCCACGCGAGCGCGCGCGCGATCTCGACGAGGTCGTCGTCAGGATAGTGCCGCGGCGACTCGACCCGTTCGTGCGCGAGCGTGCGACCGAGCACCTGGAGTGCGACGGGCGCGCCGCCGATACCTAGCGTCAGCGCGACCGGCGCGCCGGGTGCGCGGACGGTGCGCCACGTGCCGGCCGAGCCGGGCCCGACCCCCACGTCGCGGACGAGGGTCGCGACGCTCAATTCCGCGACGCCGCCGCGCGCCCGCGGCGTGCGATTCCGGACGAGCACGTGCGGGCGCCAGAGCGTGCGCAGGCCACGCGCGCGGACGACGTCGTGGCCGACGAGCGTGTCGAGCGCTTCGCGGCGGAGACCGTCGCCCTGCGACGCGACCTCGGCGAGGCGCCCGTCCATCGCGCGCGCCACGCCGTCGATGGAGCAGCCACAAAGCGTGTCGTGCGGTTGGCACAGCAGAAGGTCGCGCCACGCCGCGTCGAGTAACGCGCGGCGGGTGCCGTCCGCGCCGTCCACCGCGGTCGGGCGCCCCAGTGTGGCGAGTGCCATCCACGGCTCGACGTCGCGTACGAGCGCGCGCTCGCCCGATGCCGCCCGGCGCTTCTGCGCCGCGCGCGTGCCGAACGTGCCCTGCAGAGTCCACGTGTACCCGTACGAATCGCGCAACTCGCCCGCGACCGTCGCGAGCGGTCGCGCGTCCGCGGCCTCGCGCACACGCGCCGCGAACGTTCGCAACGACACCACGTCGACGCGCGCCGGCTCGGCCGCGCGCCTGAGCGCATCGACCGCCTCGCCCCACCGTTCCTGCCGCGCGTGGTGGTCCGCGCCGTTCGGCACGAGCACGACACCGAGACGGGCCCGGGGAACCAGGGTCGCGGCGAGCGCGGCCCACCGTTCGCGCGCCGCCGGGAGCGTGGGCGGGAGTCGCGAGCCGACTTCGTACCCGTCCGGCGGTAGGTGATACAACAGCACCCGGCTGCCGTCGTCGCCCATCCACCACGCGGCGTCACCGGCCGGCCAGCGCGCGCCGCCGTAACCGCGCCAGACGATCGCGACGTCGAAGCCGAATCCGCGGGCGAGCGTCGGGAACGCGGCCGGGTGTCCGAACGCGTCGGGCGCGTAGAGCACCGGCGGCGGCGTCGCGCCGAGTCGGGCGATGGTGCGCCGCCCCGCGAGCAGGTTCCGGACGTGGGACTCGCCGCCGGGGATCAAGCCGTCCGCGAGGACGTACCACGGCCCTGCCTCGACGCGCCCGGCGGCCAGGGCCCGGGCCAGCACGTCGCGTCGCTCTGGTCGGACGGCGAGGTAGTCGTCGAGTACGACGCTCTGTCCGTCGAGCAGGAACGGCGCGCCGGCTCCTGCGTCGTCAGCGGTGTCGCGCGTCGCGGGCTCGCCCGTCGCGGCGTCGTTCCGAGGCGAGTCGCCCTCCGACGGGTCGAGCGCCTCGTCGACGAGCGCGACGAGGCGCTGCCGAAAGCGGCCCGCCAGGTGGTACCACTCGCGGTCCCAGTGCGTATGCGGCAGAACGAGGACGTCCGGCGGAGGCGGCACGCCCGCGCCTAACACCAACACGCCCGCGGCGCGCGCGTCAGGTGCGCGGCGTGACGCGCGGCTCGCGCACCGGCACGGCGACCGGCATCGTGACCGGAGCGGTGGCCAGCGGACCTGCGACCTGCCCCTCGTGCGGGTGGTGCGACAGGTGCGCCGTCTGTCGGCCGATCAGGATGCGGGCGGCACGCACGTCGTGCCCCACGTCGATGAGCAGGATCGCCAGGTCGCCGACGCCCCAGAGGGCGCCCGCGAGCACGATGAGCCGGCTCACCTCGGCGAGCAGAGTCGAGATCGAATCGGTGCCCTGCGTGATCAGCCCGGTCACCACCTCGGCGATCAGCAGCAGGACGAGCACGACCGCGATCATCCGGAACAGCTTCGAGAGGTAGCGCAGGCCCGTGTACGGCTCGATGTCGGCAGTGCGAACGCCGAACAACGGGTCGAGGCCGCGGCGCTGGGCATCGCGGGCTGCGGCGTCACGGCCGGTCGCGTCGCGGCCGGACGCGTCGCGGCCGCGCGGGTCGCGGCCGGACCCGCGCGCGTCGTCCGCGCCCATATCGGCCGTGGGCAGCGCGTCGGGCGCCTCGCCGCGCGCGCCCGAGCGCTCGGTCGTGGGGGCAGTCGTGATCTCGGTCATCCGCCGTCTCCTGAGCCGGTCCAGCGGGCACGGTACCCGCGGGCGTCGATGTGAGTGAAGGGGCCGTGCGCACCGTTACCGGGATAGACGCCACAGCCGCCCACGAGTTCGGGGTGCGCCTGCTCGACCCGCTCGACGGCGTCGCAGATCACCTGCGCGTCGGCGACGGTCCGGCGCCCGTCGTGGTTGAGGTCGTCCATCTGCCCGCCCCCCGTATTGTCGATCCAGATGTCGGTCGCGTCGCCGTACATGTGGCGGCTCAGGCCCGCACGCCCGGTGGGATCACCACCGGCCGCGTTGTACTGCGGCGTCCGAAAGCCACTCAACACGTGCAGACCACGGGCCGGGATGCCGCGCGCGGCGAGGTCGGCGAGGACGAGTTCGTCCTTGTCGATGATGCGCGGGTCGACGACCACGTACTTGGGCCACACGGCGGCCTGATCGTGGGTCAGGAAGTCGCGCAGGCGTAGGTGGTCGGACAGCTGCGTGTCCTGCGTCTCGGGCGTGACCTGCAAGAGCCCGCGCGGTGGGGCGTAGTTGCCGCGCGCGGCCGACGCGCCGCGCTCGGTCGGCCAGGCTCCCACGAAGTACAGCCCGATCCGCCCGTGCCGCCGCGCACTGAGCGGGGTCAGCGTCAACACGTTGATGTCGGCCACTGGCCGGATCGCGTTGCCGATCCGCAGTGCGAGACGTTCGACCGCCGACGACGGCGTTCCGTCGGCAGTGGTCACCGCCGGCGCGGTCGCGTCGACCGGCTCGCCGGGCGCGTGGACGACGACGCGAACCTTCCCACTCGCACCTCGCAACGTGGCCAGTCGATTCATGAGCGCGTCGGTGAGGTACGCCGTCGACGGCCGGTCGGCATGCGTCAGCGCCGCGGTCACGCTCGCCGTGGCCGGCGTGACCACGGTCGCGACATCGTGCGTTCCGCTCCGCAGGCGGCGACCGCGCGCCTCCGCGATGCTCCACGCCCACGCGAGCGCGAACAGCACGACCACCGCATACGCCACACGCTCGAACCAGCGTTCGCCGCGCGCTGACAGCCCGGCCCCGAACAGGCCCCCTGCAAGGCGTGGCGGCGGCCGGAACAGCTGCTCGAGCGCGACGACCGCGTCGTGCACCGACGCCGCGCCCGACGACGCGCGGCCGTTCGGCGCTGCCGGCGCCGTCACGTGACCGGCTCCGCGGCGCGCGGGGCGCCGGACGTACGACGCGCCGATTGCGCCGTCGTCCGGCGCGGGCGAGGTTGCACCCCGCCGTCCCTGTTCCGACCGTCTCTGATCTCCGTCATGCCCTCCCTCGGCGACTTCTTCGACCGGCTCCGTGACCTTCCCGCCCTCGTGCAATGGGCGGGCTACGTCGGGCTCTTCACGATCATTTTCACCGAAACCGGTCTGTTCTTCGGGTTCTTTCTCCCCGGTGACTCGCTGCTCGTGACCGCCGGCCTGTTGGCCGCGCCCGGCCCGCAACACCTGCCCCTCGACATCACGACGATGGGGCTGGCGTTGAGCGCCGCGGCGATTCTCGGCGACAACACCAACTACTGGATCGGGCGACTTTCGGGTCCGCGCATCTTCAACCGGGACGACTCACTCCTGTTCAAGAAGAAGCACCTGCAGCGCGCGGCGGACTTCTACGCCACCCACGGCGCGAAGACGGTCGTGCTTGCGCGTTTCATGCCGATCATCCGGACCTTCGCGCCGCTCGTGGCCGGCGGCGCCGGGATGCGGTATCCCACGTTCCTGACCTTCAGCGTCATCGGCGGGGTGGCGTGGATCTGGGGCATGCTGGCCGCCGGCTACGTGCTCGGCTCGCGATTCCCGGCACTGACGAAGCACCTGGAGTTGCTCATCATCGCGATCGTTCTGCTCTCCGTCAGCCCGGCCATCGTGAGTTGGTGGCGCGCGCGGCGCGCAACTCGCGTCTCGACAGTGAGCTGAGACCGACCTGATCTACTGTCCTTCGCCCTTCCGGAGAATCGCTACGATGGCCTTCACGCTGCCGCCGCTTCCCTATTCGCCCGACGCGCTCGAGCCGCACATCGACGCGCAGACGATGTCGATCCACCACGACAAGCACCACCAGGCGTACGTCACCAACCTGAACGCCGCGATCGAGAAGGCGCCCGAGCTGGCGGGTCAGTCGATCGAGCAACTACTCGCGAACCTCAACACCGCCCCGGAGGCGGTCCGCGGACCGATCCGGAACAACGGCGGCGGCCACTGGAACCACTCGCTGTTCTGGCAGCTGATGGGCCCCAACGCGGGCGGCGAACCGGCCGACGGGATCGGGTCGGCCATCAGGTCGAGCTTCGGCGATTTCGGCACGTTCCGCGATCAGTTCAAGGCGGCCGCGGTCGGGCGCTTCGGCTCGGGGTGGGCGTGGCTGGTCCGTCAGGGTGACAAGCTCGCCATCACGAGCACGCCTAACCAGGACAACCCCCTGATGGATGGTATGAGTCCCAGCGCCGTCCTGCTCGGCCTCGATGTGTGGGAGCACAGCTATTACCTGAAGTACCAGAACCGCCGCCCCGACTACATCGACGCGTGGTGGAACACGGTCAACTGGGGCGAGGTCGCGAAGCGCTACGGCCAGGCCTGACCCGAGCCCGGCACATCGAACGGTGAAGCGCGAAGCGGGGCGGCCGGGTATCCGGCCGCCCCGCTTCGCGCTTCACCGCGCCGGTGCCTCGAACGCGCTACGGGTTGGCGGCAGCCGCGGCACGCAGCGCGCTCAGCACCGCGCCCAGCGTCGCGACGCCCCAGACGAGTGCGGCGGCCGTGAAGCCCTTGCTCCGCGGCGCGCGCCCGAGCACGGCCACGCCGATCGCGATCAGGAACGTACCCCAGAGAACGAACGGGTCGAGGCGACCCAGCAGGGCAGCGAGAACCTGTGACGCGTCGGGGCCGAGCAGGGCGGCGGGGCTCGACGGCAGCGCACCCGGGGCGAGCGTCGCGGGGTCCTTGACCGCCAGCACGCCCGCGCCAGCGATGGTCCCGAGCAGCCGCGGCACGTACGCCAGCGTCGCGACGACGAGCGACTGTCCGTACGAGAGGCGCACCCCGATCACGCGCGCGGCGCCGAGGACCAGGACGGCGACGAACATGACGATGAAGGGCGTACCGAGCGTGCCGACGATCCAGGTGAAGACGCCGGCGAACCCCGCGAAGGCCCCGCGTGCCTGCTCGACCTGGGCGGCCGTCAGCTTCCCCGCGGCCTGTTGCGCCGCGAGGCTCAACTCCATCTGGTGTGCGAAGTACGGTTGCCAGAACGAACGCGACGCGACGAAGATCAGCGCCGCGACGACACCGTACAGCGTGAGGCCGCCCGCGTACGCGCCGCCGCGCCGCCGCTCGAACACCTCGGACGGGCTCGCGAACACGTCGATGAAGTCCTCCCAGAGCGCGGCCGGGCCGGCGCTCGCCTGCGCGGCCGGCGCCGTCTGTTCGCTCACCGCGCGGCCTCGCCTTCGAGGTAGGTGTACCCGTCGAGGCCGGCCACGTAATCCGCGACGAACTGGTTGGCCTCGCTGCGCGAGAGCGACTTGGCCGCGGTCACCTTCCGACGCCACGTCGTGAGGAGCGAGGGCGCGTGGAACTGTACGTAGTTGAGCACCTCGGTCACGGTGTCGCCGTGTACGAGGTCCGTGATCTCGGCGCCGCGCTCGGTCAGCTTGACGTGCACCGCGTTGGTGTCGCCGAAGAGGTTGTGCAGGTCGCCGAGGATCTCCTGGTAGGCCCCGGTGAGGAAGATGCCCAGGACGTACTCCTCGTCGTCGCGGAATTCGTGCAGTTCGAGCGACGGACGGCCGGTGCGGTCACCGACGAATCGGTCGATCTTGCCGTCCGAATCGCACGTCACGTCCTGCAGTGTGCCTAACCGCGTCGGACGCTCGTCGAGCCGGTGCACCGGCATGATCGGGAAGAGCTGGTCGATCGCCCAGTTGTCGGGCAGCGACTGGAAGAGCGAGAAGTTGCAGAAGTAGCGGTCCACGAGCGTCGCGTCGAGCTCCTTGTGGATCTCCTCGTACTCCTCGGGGTCGGCGTTCACGATCGCCGCGATGCGGTTGATCACGGCGAAGTAGATCTGCTCGGCCAGCGCGAGACCGCGCAGGTCGAGCACGCCGCTGTTGAAGAGCTGGCGCGAGCGGTCCTTCGCGAAGCTCGCGTCGTGGTAGATCGCCATGACCTTGTGCGGCGTCAGCGGGCGCCCGCCGCCCTCCCCACGCAGCAGCGCGAAGTCGTCGATCATCTCGTGCAGGATGCCGTGATCGTCGTCGGTGAGCGTGGGCACCGGCGGCTCGGCCTGGCTTTCCACGTCGATCACCTTGAGCAGCAGCATCGCGTGGTGGGCCGTCAGCGCGCGCCCGCTCTCCGAGATCAGGTGCGGCATCGGCACCTCCGCCTCGCGGCACGCCTCCGCCATCGTGTACACGACGTCGTTCGCGTATTCCTGCAGCGAGTAGTTCACGCTCGCGTTGCTCTGCGAGGAACCGGTCCCGTCGTAGTCAACGCCGAGCCCGCCACCCACGTCGACGTGCGACAGCTCCACGCCCATCTTGCGCAGTTCGACGTAGAAGCGCGCGACCTCCTGCAGCCCGGACTTGATGAACCGGATGTCGGGGATCTGCGAGCCGAGGTGGAAGTGAACGAGCTTGAGGATGTCGAGCTGCCCGGCGTCACGCAGGCGGTCGATGAGCTTGACGAGCTGCGAGGGGTTGAGCCCGAACTTGCTCTTCTCGCCAGCGCTCTGCGCCCAACGCCCCGCGCTCTCGGTCGCGAGCTTCACGCGCACGCCCACCGTCGGTCGCACGTCCAGCTCCGCCGCGACCTCGAGCAGCACGTCCAGCTCGGAGAGCTGCTCGATCACGAGGAACACCTCGTGTCCGACCTTCTGCCCCATGAGCGCGAGGCGCATGAACTCGTGGTCCTTGTACCCGTTGCAGACGATGAGGTGGTCCGCGTCCTCCGAGACGGCGAGGACGGCCTGCAACTCGGGCTTGGAGCCGCACTCGAGCCCGACGCCGTACGGGCGCCCGTGCTCGAGGATCTCCTCGACCACGTGCCGCTGCTGGTTCACCTTGACCGGGTAGACCGTCGTGTAGCCGCCGTCGTACTCGTACTCCCGCATCGCGGCCTGAAAGCGCTCGCTGAGCTGCGAGATGCGCGAGCGGAGGATGTCGCTGAACCGAAGCAGGACCGGAAGCGCGACGCCCTGCTCCTCGAGGTCGCGCGCGAAGTCGAGCAGGTCGAGTTCGAGCTCCGGCCGGTCGCGGTCCGGCCGCACGACCACGCGTCCGCGTTCGTTCACGTCGAAATAGCCCGCGCCCCACCCTTCCACGTTGTAGAGGGCGCGCGCGTCCTCGATCGTCCACGCGTCCGCTTCGGGCGCGCCACCGACGACGATCGCTGAGAGGTCGTGCTCCGCCGGCAGGGCGGGCGAACGGCCGGGCAACGTCGCCGGCTCGGGATCGAGGTGAGTCGCCATGCGATAAAAAGTAGTGAGCGCCGCCAGCGCGGACCGCCGCGCGGCGCGTGGGGCTGCGTAACGAGTGCGACGGACGACGTGAACCCTGCAACGCGCGGGCAAACGCGGGCACGCGCGTTCACGACCCACACCGTCCCGTCCTCGTACCCCGATCGCGCCGGTCGGTGCACGCGCCCCCTCGAATCCAGGTGCACGCGGCGCGGTGCCGCCGCGTCAGCCGAAGGCGCGCTTCCGGAAGCCCCGCATCCCGAGCACCGAGAACGCCGTCCCGAGCACGACGAGTGCGCACAGCACCGCGCCTAGCGGCATGTGCGGCATCCCGGGCGTCAGCACCGCGCGCATGCCCTCACTCACGTACGTGAGCGGATTGACGAGCACGAGGTACTTCACGAACGGCACCGCGTCGAGTCCGCGCCACGGGTAGTAGGCGCACCCGAAGAAGATCGTGGGCGTGAGGATCGCGCTGAACAGCAACCCGATCTGCTGCGGGCTGATCGCCGTCCCGAGCACGAGGCCGGCCGCGGAGAACGTGAGCGCGCCGAGGACGGCCACGAGCGCCACCACGCCGAGATTGGTCGGCGAGAGCCCCGGAATCGGGCCCATGACGAGGCGTGCGATCGGCAGCACCGCGCACGCGCTGACGAGCGCCTGGAGCGCGCCGCTCGCGATCTTCTGCGAGACGAGCAGCCCCATCGGAATCGGCGCCAGGAGGCGATCCTCGATCTCGCGCGTCCAGCCGAAATCCTGGACCAGCGGCAGCGCGACGCTCTGCACGGCCGCGAGGCCGAGCGTGAGCGCGAGCACCCCGGGCAGCATCGCGGCGCCGTAGCGGCTGCTCACGAGCCCCATCCGCGGCATCAGCGCGCCGAACACGATCACGAACAGCAGTGGCTGCAGGATCGTGCGCAGGAGGAAGAACGGGAGTTCGCGCCGGAGTGCGCGCAGATCGCGGCGCATCAGCGCGGCGAACACCATTGCGCGCGCGGGCGCCAGCGCGGGCACGGTGCCCCCATCGACGGCGGTGGGGGCGGGCAGCGTCGCGGCAGTCATTGCAGGAGCATCGCGGAGGAGGCGGTCGGGAGTCAGGTCAGCGCGCGCCCGGTGAGCGACACGAACAGCGATTCGAGGCTCGGCGGGACGAGGCGGATGTCGCGGACGCTCCGCCCGCTCGCCTCGGCGATCTCGAGCAGCGGCGGCAGTGCCGCGCCGCCGTGCTCGGCATACACGCGCAACATGGCGCCCGCCGCCTCGCTCCGCAGGACCCCGCCGACGCTGCGCGCACGATCCGCCGCATCGGACGCGTCGCCGTCGAGCGTCAGCTCGAGCAGCGTGCCGCCCGGCGCGCGCGCCTTGAGCGCGCCGGGCGTGTCGAGCGCCAGCAGCGTCCCCCGATCGACGATCGCGAGCCGGTCGCAGAGCTGGTCGGCCTCTTCCATGTAGTGCGTGGTCAGCACGACCGTACGCCCGCCGCGGCGCAGCTCGCGAAGCACGTCCCAGAGCGCGAGTCGCGCCTGCGGGTCGAGGCCGACCGTCGGCTCGTCGAGGAAGAGCACGTCGGGCTCGTGGATCAGCGCGCGCGCGATCATCAGCCGCTGCTGCTGCCCGCCCGAGAGCGCGTCGACCTTGTTGGCCGCCTTGTCCGCAATCCCGAACTGCTCGAGGAGCGCGGCCGCCCGCCGCCGCGCGGCGGCCGCGTCCAGCCCGTAGTAGGCCGCGTGGAACAGGAGGTTCTCCTCGACCGTCAGCGCACGGTCGGGATTGGGGCGCTGCGGGACGACGCCGAGCCGGAGCCGCGCGAGCACCGACTCGCGCACCACGTCGGCGCCGGCGACGCGCGCCTCCCCCGCGGTCGGGAGCACGCGCGTCGTGAGAATGCCGATCGTCGTCGTCTTCCCCGCCCCGTTAGGCCCCAACAGGCCGAAGCACTCGCCGGCGGCCACGTCGAGGTCGAGGCCGGCGAGCGCGACGACGTCGCCGCCGGGGCCGGCCGGGCCGCGGGGAGGCGACCCGCCGACGGGCGGCGGTCCGAACGGCCGCGGACCTCCGGGACCCCGCCCGCCGCGGCGCGTGGCCGGCGGGGCGGCGTACACCTTCCGCAGGCCGCGCGTCGTGATCGACGGCACCGGATCTCCCGCGGCGCGTCCCGGCGCCGTCATCGTGCGCGAGTCGTCATCGCGGCGGATTCGGCTCGTCGACCGGCAGCGCGCCCGCGTCGTCGTGCAGCCCGGAATCACGCATCAGCCCGCGCCACTTGTCCCGCACCCAGCGCTCGAGCGCCACGTCGAGCGCGCGGTCCTGCGCGCCGGTGATCGCCGGCGGCGCCGGCGCCGCGGGCGTTTCGAGCTGCGCGTACGGGCGACCGTCGTTGTACACGAACCGCGCGACCTCCCGGTCGTCGGCGGCGAAATTCGTGCGCGTCGCGACGCCCTCCCACCCCGCCGGGGCGTCGTCATCGTGCATCGAGACCCGAATGACGTCGAAGTCCGCGATCGCCCAGCGCAGGACGCCCATGTCCTCGCGAAGGTTGGCGGATTCGCCGAGTTGCTGCCACTGCTCGCGCGTGAGGGGCACTTCGAGATCGAGGTTGCGGCGTTCCATGAGGGCGGTGCGTGGTGGGCGTGTAATCTGTGCGGATCGTCGACGGTCGTCGACGGCGCACTCGACCGGTCGGCCGCTGCCCGGCGCGGGCGCGGCGCTTGCCCGCACGCGTCGCAAACCCGGGACCGACGCCCGACGCCGGAATGCCCATTGCCCGCCACGCCACCATGCCGCCCACCGAAACGCCGCACGAACTGTCGCTGCTCGACGTCCGACATGCGCCGGGCGACGCCGGCACCGAGCACGTCGACCTGGTCACCGACCGGGGAGTGATCGCATGCCGCCTGCAATCCGGTGCCCCGGGCGACGCGGCCGTCGTCTGGGTGTTCGGCGCGGGCGGAGGCTTCCATGGTCCGGCCGGCGGCCTCTACGATCGGCTCGGCGCGGCACTCACGCCGCAGGGTGTCACCTCGCTCCAGGTCGCGTATCGCCGGCCGGCGGACCTGCTCGAGTGCGTGCTCGACACGCTGGTCGGTGTCGGCTACCTCGTCGAGCGCGGACGCACGCGCGTCGTGCTCGTCGGACATTCGTTCGGCGGCGCGGTGGTCATCACCGCCGGGGCGGCGAGCGACGCCGTGATCGCGGTCGCCGCGCTCAGCAGCCAGACGGCCGGGACCGGCGGCGTCCCGCGCCTCGCGCCCCGCCCGCTCCTCCTGGCGCACGGCGTCGCCGACGAAGTGCTGCCGTTCCAGTGCTCGCGTGACATCTACGCGCGCGCCAGCGAGCCGAAGCGCATCATCCTCTACCCCGACTGCCGCCACGGTCTCGACGGCTGCCGCGACGCGCTCGATGCCGACCTAGGCGAGTGGCTCCGCGACGTCACGGCGTCGATCCGGGACGAGTGAGCGGCGCCGCGTCGCCCGTCGAAGTCGCCGAAGTCACGGGCGCCGACATCGAGGCGCTCGTCCCGATTCTCCTGCTCGCCGAACCGAGCGAACGCGCGCTGCGGTGGAGCCTCGGTCACCTCAGCGACGCCGTCTACCGCGCGACCGTCGGCGGCCGACTCGCCGGCGCGGCGACGATGCGCTGGAGCGGCGACCCGTGCGAGATCGTCGAGCTCGGCGTGGTCGAGTCGCTTCACGGCCGCGGCGTCGGCCGCGCGATCGTGCACGCGCTATGTGCGGAGGCGCTGCGTCGTCGCAAGCGCACCATCGAGGTCGGCACCGGCAACGCGAGCATCGGCAACCTCGCGTTCTACCAGAAGTGCGGGTTCCGCTTCGACCACGTTCGCCACGACTACTTCCGCTACCACCGCACCCCGATCTACGAGAACGGCATCGAGGTCCGCGATCTGGTCGTCTTCCGGCGGGATCTCACCGCAAACTGAGCGGCGCGCTGCGCCGCGCGCTGCCGGACGCGCTGATGCTCGGCCCGGCAGCTCGGCGCGGCGCGTTACGGGGCGTCCGCATCCTCGCGCGCTTTCGCACCCGCCCGCTGCGCGGCCGCGTGCGCGACGGCGAAGGCCCGATGCTCGTCGTGGCCGTACTCCTCGTACGCGTGGTTGAACGCCTCGAGGAACGCGCGCTTCTCGTGGTGGTCGTAGCGGGCGACCTGCGCTTCCGGCAGCTCTGCGAGCGTCTGGTACGGGGGCACGGCGGAGAAGTGTTAGGCGTGAGCGGCGGGCCGGTCAGGCACCGATCGGGTCGCCGCCGGTCGCGCCGTAGACCATCCCCGTGATGTAGCTCCCCTCGTCTGAGGCGAGCAGCACGTAGATCGGCGCCAGTTCGCGCGGCTGCGCGGCACGCTTGAGCGGCACGTCCTGGCCGAACGTCTTCACCTTCTCCGGCGGCATCGTCGCCGGGATGAGCGGCGTCCACACCGGCCCCGGCGCGACGGCGTTCACGCGAATCCCCTTGTCCGCCACGCCCTGCGCGAGCCCCTGCGTGAAGTTCCGGATCGCGGCCTTCGTCGATGCGTAGGCGAGCAGCATCGGAACCGGCGTGAACGCCTGCACCGAGGTCGTGTTGATGATCGCGCTGCCCGGCTTCATCCGCGGTACCGCCTCACGGCAGAGCCAGAACATCGCGTACACGTTCGTCCGGTAGGTGCGGTCCCACTCCTCGGTCGAGAACTCGGTGATGCTGTCGTGCGTCCGCTGGAACGCCGCGTTGTTCACGAGCACGTCGATCCCGCCGAGCTCGGCGACACAGCGCTGCACGAGCGCCTTGCAGTGCGCCTCCTCGCCGATGTCGCCCGCGACGGCGACCGCGCGCCGCCCCTCGGCCTCGACGAGGCGGCGCGTTTCCGCCGCGTCCTCCTCCTCGTTCAGGTAGGAGATCAGGACGTCCGCCCCCTCGCGGGCAAAGGCGATCGCGACTGCGCGGCCGATGCCCGAGTCCGCACCGGTGATGAGAGCCACCTTGCCGGTCAGTTTGCCGCTTCCCCGGTACGAGTGTTCGCCGTGATCGGCGGTCGGCGTCATCTCACGTTCGGTGCCCGGCGCGGACTGTTGCTGCTCGGGCTGCGGCGGCTGCGCGCCGGCGGTCGTCGGATCGGACACGGGTCGGAAAGTGGGAACCGAGGGGCCTGGGTCGGTCGCCGATCGGAGGTGAACGGGATCGGCCGATCAGGATGCGGCGAGCGCCTGCTCGACGGCGGTCAGGTCGTGCTCCGTCAGCCGCCAGTTCGCGGCCTCCGCGTTGGCCCGCACCTGCTCGGCACGCGTCGCACCCGCGATCACCGACGCCACCGCAGGCCGCGCGAGCAGCCACGCGATCGCGAGTTCGAGCACGCTGTGCCCGCGCGCTTCGGCCACGCCCGTGAGGCGCTCCACGCGCGCGAGATTGTCGTCGCTCAGCCGGTCGCTCCCCCACCCGCCCGAGCCTAACCGCGTGTCGGGCGGCGCCGGCGCACCGCGGCGGTACTTGCCGCTCAGCAGCCCGCTCGCGAGCGGGAAGTACGGCAGAAACCCGAGCCGCTCGCGCTCGCACTCGGCCAGCACGCCGTCGTGCTCCGGTTCGCGGTGGAACAGGCTGTACTCGTTCTGAACGCTCGCGAAACGCACGGCGTCGCGCGTCGTGCTGGATTGCGCGGCGTTCGACTCCCGGATCTGCTCGACCGAGAAGTTGGAACAGCCGATCTCGCGCACCTTCCCCTCGCGCACGAGATCGCCGAGGGCGCCCATCGTGTCCCCGATCGGCACCGCCGGGTCCGGGCGGTGCAACTGGTACAGGTCGATCACGTCGGTCCCGAGGCGCCGCAGACTGTCCTCCGCGGCCCGGCGGACGTACGCGGGCGCCCCGCCGCCCGGGCGCGCATCGTCGAGCTTGATGCCGAACTTGGTCGCCACGACCACGTCGCGGCGCCGCGCGCCTAACGCACGGCCGAGGAACTCCTCGCTCCGCGTCCCGCCGTACACGTCCGCCGTGTCGAACAACGTGACCCCGGCGTCCAGCGCCGCGTTCACCACGTCGGCGGTCGCGGCCGCGTCGAGGCGGGCCCCGAAGTTGTTACAGCCGAGGCCGACCGCCGAGACGGTGAGCGATCCGATGCGGCGTGTGTGCACGAGTGCGACGGTGCGGGGGCGATCCGGCGGGACGCAGGCCCCGGTGCGAGCGGCGTGCCGGCGCGAACACGCACGCCCGACCCGCCCGGACGCGCTCGCCTCGCGCGCACCGTCGCGCCCGCGGTGGCGCACGCCGCGCCGATCTCCGCGTCACGGGCTCGTGCCGCCGGCCGGCGCGGGGACTCCGCCGCCCGTCGCGGTCGCGCTGCCGGCGCCCGTCCCGGTCCCCGTCCCGGTCCCCGTCCCGTTCGTCGGCCGCGCGCCCGCGGCGCCGGAAGGCCGACCTCCAGTCCCCGGTTCGGCCGCGACCGCGGGCGCCGTGAATTGGTCGCGTCCTTTCAGCAGGAAGGGGACGCCGACCCGCATCCAGTCCGGCGCGGGCTCGCCCTTGAGGTGGTGCGCGAAGAACTGCTGCATCCGGCGGTCGACGTCGAGTTGGTTGGCGCGCTTGCGCGGGTTGTGGCCGTCGCCGTTGTAGTCCAGCAGGTACGCCTCCTTTCCGAACCGCCGCATCGCGACGAACAGCTCGATGCCCTGGTACCACGGCACCGCGCCGTCGCCGTCGTTGCTCATGATGAGCGACGGCGTCGTCACGCGGTCCACGTAGAAGAGCGGCGAGTTCTCGACGTAGCGCGGCAGCGCGTCCCACAACGAGCGCCCGATCCGGCTCTGGCCTTTCTCGTACTGGAAGGCGCGCGCCACGCCGGTCTCCCATCGTATCCCGCCGTACGCGCTGGTCATGTTCGCGACCGGCGCGCCGAGGAACGCGGCTCGGAAGTAGGGGGTCTGCGTGATGATGTACGCACTCTGGTACCCGCCCCAGCTCTGCCCCGCGATCCCGACGCGCTGCTCGTCGACGAAGCCACGCGCGGCGATGGCCTGCACGCCCGGGAGGATCGACTTGAGCGCGCTCTGCCCCGGAAAGCCGGTCGTGTACGCGATGTCCGGGAAGAAGACGAGGTAGCCGTTGGACGCGTAGACCGTCGGGTTGATGACGTTGCGCCCCGCCGGCGGGTGGTACTGATACAGGTTGTCCGACAGCTGCTCGTAGAAGTAGACGAGCATCGGATACTTGCGCGACGCGTCGAAATCCGCCGGCTTGTAGAGGACGCCGTTGAGCGGTACGCCGTCCGTGTTCCGCCAGTGCACGAGCTCGGCCGTGCCCCACGCGTATTGCGCCTGCTGCGGGTTGGCGTCGCTCACCTTCGTCAGGGCGTCCAGCCGCTCGCCCACGTAGACGTCCGGCGCCGCCGTGAAGGTCTGCCGCGTGACGGCGTACTCGTCGGCGCCCTGCGCCTTCACCGGCGCACCGAAGCGCGCGTCGGCCATGACGATCCGCACGGGCGCGCCGCCGCCGTCCACGCGGTCGCGGTAGAAGCCGCTCGCCTTCGTCTCGTCGTCGAACGCGCTGAGGAGCAGCGGCGCGCGCGCGTCGAGGAATCGCTCGTCGCGGTCGGTCCGCGCCACGCGCAGCACGACGTGGTTCCGTACTCCGGCCGAATCCGTGACCACGCGAGGGGCGCGGCGCCCGCTCGGGTCGAGCGCCCACACGTCGTACCGCGAGTAGACGAGGAAGTCGCGGTCGCCCGCGGTCCATCCCGCCTGGCCCCAGGGCGCGGGCTCGCTCGGCGTGTCCCACGTCTCCTCGTCGAAGCGCACGCCGCGAACGTCGGCGGCGAGCGGCGCGGCGTGGTGCGCCGCGACGTCGTACGCCTGCCAGCCCCCGTGCGCCGCTCCGGCGTACCACGTCACGTAGCGCGCGCCAGGCGAGAGCTGCGCGCCGAAAGGCACCCGGCGCGCGACCGTCGTGCGCGCGCCGGTCCGCGCGTCGAGCAGGTACACGTCGCTGCCGCCCTCGCCCCACATCTGCGCGATCGCGTAGGGGAGCGTGGTCACGGCGAGCGCCACGCGGCCGTCGTCGCTGACGGTGACCTGCGGCAGCGAGTCCGAACCGAGCCGCACGAAGCGGCCCGTCGCGGGCGTATACACGGCCGTGTAGGCCCGAGCGCGGTCGCGCGTGGCCTCGAGCCGCTGCTGCGGTTGGAGCCGCGCGTCCTGCCAGTGCCAGAGGTCGAGCACGGCCTTGTCGGCGAGCGAGTCGGCCGGAATCGAATCGGCCAGCGTCGGCGCGAGGCCGAACACGACGGCCGACCCGTCGCGCACGAAGCTCACCCCGCGGTCGTGCACGCCCAGTCCGCGCTCGACGGCCGCGGCTGCGACCACCGCGCGCGACTCGGCGCCGCGCCCGTCGAGCCGCGCGTGGAAGAGCGACCAGCGCGGCCGCGAGGCGAGCGAATCGTCGCGGTTCGAGACGAACGCGAGTTGGCGCACCGCCCGGTCGAACGCGAGCGCCTTGTACTCGCCGCGTCCCGTGGCGAACGCGACCTCCGGGCCGAGTGCGCCCGACGACGCGGCGGGGCCGAGGGCGCGCGCGTAGACGCCGTCGCGCCCCGGCGTGCGCGACGACACGGCGTAGGCGAGCCATCGCGCGCTGTCGCCGATCACGTACGACGCGACGTCCGCGATGCGCGTCTCCGCACCCGTCGCGAGGTCGCGCACGACGAGGGTGGATCCGTATTCTCGCCGTCGCGTCCCGGTGGTGTCGGTCACGGGCCGCGGCGTCGCGCCCGGCGTCTGGGCCGCGGCACCCGCCGGCGCGCCGCCGCCCGGCGGCGCCCCGCTCGGCCGGACGACGCTGTCGCGCGCGGCGGCTGCGCGCCGCCCGGCGCTGTCCGCCGGTTCGAGCAGGTAGGCGAGCCACCCGCCCGCGTCGCGCGGCATCGCGAAGCTGCGCACGCGCGGAATGGTTTCGATCCGACCGTCGGCGAGCGACACCACGGCGAGCGACGGCGCGGGCGGGATGCGCCGCTTCTCCCGGCGCGCGCGGTCGAACTCCGCTTGCGGCGCGTACGCGAGCGCCGCCGCGATGCGGCCGTCCGCAGAGAACGCGGGCGGCGGGGCCGTGAACCCCGAATCGACGTTGACCGTGAGCTGCGGCCGCCCGACGAAACCTCGCGGCACGCGGTACTCCGTCGCCCCGTGCGTCGCGCGTACGACGAGTGGCCCGTCGCCGACCTCGGGCACGAGCGTGTACGCCACCCAGCGGCCGTCCCTGGCGAGCGTCGTGCCCTGGACCGTCACCCAACGGTCGTAGTCGGCCTGCGTGAGCGGCCGCGGCGCTGTCGGACGCGTCGCCGCCGGTCGTGGCGGCGCCGTCTGCGCGCGCGTCGCGGCTGGCGCGGTCACGGCGGGTACGGCGGACGCGAAGGCGGCGAGAAGGCGCAGGTGGTCGGCGCGACGGCGCCGGGCGGAGCGTGACATGGCGGCGGGGGATGAACCGGGTGAGACGGCGGCGCGCCGGACGGCGTGGGAATCCGCACGCACGGCGCGCGACGGTTCGCTTACGCAGCCGGGCTCCGTCGCGCTGGCGCCGTTGACCGCGCACTCCTCTCAGAGCTAAGATTTATCGACCGTTCGGCGTGGCGCCGTGCCGCGCCGTCGACGCCTCGCACCCGACGCCCGAACCGCCCGGTGGCCACCGGGCGCCCGGGCGATTTGCGTTTGCTTCTTGCGTACGTCGCGTCCCGCGTCCATCACACCCGCGCCGCACCCCGCCGACCGATGCCCGACTCTTTCGCGCCGTCCGCGTCTGCTTCGTCCGATTCGCCCAAGCCGATCGCGATCTTTCACGAGCACCCGGACTGGTTCCGACCGCTCTTCGCCGAACTGGATCGGCGCGGGACGCCGTACGTGCGCCTCGACGCCGCGTCGCATTCGTACGATCCGGGCGAGACCGACGCGCCGTACGCGGCCGTCTTCAACCGCGCGTCGCCGTCCGCGTACCTGCGCGGCCGCATCAACACCACGTATTACACGCTCGACTGGATGCGCCACCTCGAGCGTATCGGGGTGCCCGTGGTCAACGGCTCGCGCGCGTACGCGATGGAACTGACGAAGGCCGGCCAGCTCGACCTGCTCGCCTCGCTGGGGCTCGGCTACCCGCGCGCACGCGTCGTGAACAGCGGCGAGGCCGCCCTCGCGGCCGCCGACGCGCTGCGCTACCCGGTGCTCGTCAAGGCCAACGTCGGAGGCAGCGGCGCCGGCATCGTCGAGTACGGCTCGCGCGACGAGCTCGCGGCCGCGGTCGCGACCGACGCGCTCGACTTCGGCGTCGACGGCACCGCTCTGGTCCAGGAGCGCGCCCCGCTGCGCGACGGCCGCATCACGCGCGTCGAGACGTTGGGCGGCAAGTTCCTGTACGCGATCAACGTGTACCCCGCGGGCGACTTCAACCTGTGCCCGGCCGACGCGTGCCAGACCACCGGCGGCGCGGAACTGTCGCGCGCCGCGTGCGCGCTCGACGCGCCGAAGAACGGGATGCGCGTCGAGGGCTCCACGCCGCCCGCCGACGTGATCGCGGCGGTCGAGGCGATCGTGCAGGCGGCGGGGATCGACGTCGGCGGCGTCGAGTACCTCGTCGACGACCGCGACGGCAAGGTCTACTACTACGACGTCAACGCGCTCTCCAACTTCGTCGCCGACGCGCCGCGGGTGGTCGGCTTCGACCCGTTCGCGCGCCTCGCCGACTATCTCGAGGAGCGCGCCGGACTCGTGCACGCCGGGGCCGCGTGATGCGCTACGGCTACTGGCTCCCCGTGTTCGGCGGCTGGCTGCGCAACGTTCCCGACGAAGCGATGGAGACGTCGTGGGCCTACGCCAAGCGCCTCGCCCAGCGCAGCGAGGCGATCGGGTTCGACCTCACGCTCGTCGCCGAGCTGTTCCTGAACGACATCAAGGGGATCGACGCGCCGTCGCTCGACGCGTGGACGACGGCGGCGGCGCTTGCCGCGGTCACGGAGCGGCTCGAGCTCATGGTCGCGGTACGCCCCACCTTCCACAACCCGGCGATCCTCGCCAAGCAGGCCGCCAACATCGACCGCATCAGCAACGGACGGCTGTCGCTCAACGTCGTGTCGTCGTGGTGGGCCGACGAGGCGCGGCGGTACGGCGTGCGCTTCGACGCGCACGACGATCGGTACGCGCGCACCGCCGAGTGGCTGCACGTGCTCGACGCGGCGTGGCGCGAGACGGGCGTGCGGTTCAAGGGCAAGTACTACGAGGTCGACGAGACGGTGCTCGAGCCCAAGCCGCTCGCGTTGCCCGGCCGCCCGCGCCCCACGATCTACGCGGGCGGCGAGAGCGAGGCCGCGAAGACGCTCATCAGTCGCGACTGCGACGCATTCGTCATGCACGGCGACGGACCCGAGCAGATCGCGCCGAAGGTCACCGACATGCAGCGCCGCCGCGAGCAGGCGGCGGTCGAGCGCACGGGTCGCCCCGACGGCCTCGCCCCGATGCAGTTCGGCGTGGCCGCGTACACCATCGTGCGGGACAGCGACGCCGACGTGAAGCGAGAGATCGCGCGCATCACGAACGTCGCCCCTGGCACGCCGGGCTACAAGAACTATCAGGACTGGGTGGGCAACACGAAGCTCGAGTCGGCGCTCTCGCTGGAAGACTACTCGGTGTCCAACCGCGGTCTGCGCACGGGACTCGTCGGAACGCCCGAGCAGGTCGCAGCCCGCGTGCAGGCGCTGTCGGAGGCCGGCGTCGACCTGCTCCTCATCCAGTGCAGCCCGCAGCTCGAGGAGATGGAGCGCTTCTCGGAGCAGGTCATGCCGCTCGTCGCGGAGATGAGCGGCGCCGTCGCTGCGAGCGCGTGAGCGACACGCCGACGTCCGCGGGGCCGCGCGCGTAGGGCGAGCGGGGACGCGTATGTTCCGGGATGCGCGCCCTGCTCAACTACTTTCTTCGCGGCGTGGCCGTGATCGCGCCGCTCGCGGTCACCCTCTACGTCTGCTGGCGGCTCTTTTCCGCGGTCGACTCGTGGCTCGGGCTCAGCGTCCCGGGCGCGGGTTTCGTCATCACGATCGCGGTCGTCGTCGTCGTCGGCTTCCTCGCCTCGACGTTCATCGCACGCGCGGTACTCGGCCTGATCGAGCGTGTGCTCACGCGCCTGCCGCTCGTCCGCCTGCTCTACGGCTCGACCAAGGACCTGCTCAACGCCTTCGTCGGCGAGCAGCGCCGATTCGACCGCCCCGTGATCGTCGCACTCTACCCCGACGCGGGCGGTGAGGCGCTCGGCTTCGTGACCCAGACCGCGCTCGACCACCTCGGCCTCCCCGGCCGCGTCGCCGTCTACCTGCCGATGTCGTACAGCGTGGCCGGGCACGTCGTGCTCTTCCCCGCGGAGCGCGTGCGCCCGGTCGCCGCCGAGAGCGCGGACGTGATGGCCTTCCTCGTGTCGGGCGGCGTGACGCGGATGGCGGCGCCGGCGCGCGCGGTAGGACGCGCGACGCCACGCGCCTAACGACTACGCGATCCCAGTCGCGCCGTCCGCCCGACGCGCAGTCAGCTCAGGAATCGGCGGAGCGCGTCGTTAACCGACTCGGGCGCGTCGGCCTGCACGAAGTGTCCCGCGCCCGGCACCCGCTCGACCCGCAGATCGGGCACCCACCGCTCGAGCCCCTCGGCGTTCGCGCGCACGAGCGCCGGGTCCTCGTCGCCCCAGACCACCAACGTCGGCGCGCGCACGACGTCGTCGCGCGCTGAAACGTCGCGGCCGAGCGTGTCGCGCGCGTGTCGGGCCGCGGCGCGATAGTACGCCAGCGCGGCGCGCAGCGCGCCCGGCGAGGCGAACGCGGCGTCGTAGCGCGCGTGGTCCTCGGCCGTGAACGCGCCGGGGCGGCGGTGCATCGCCGTCCAGGTCGCGTGCAGCAGCGCGCGCCCGCGTGCCGCCAGCAGCAGCTCCGGCACGGCGGGCACCTGCACCGCGCCGGCATACCACGACCGCAGCGCCTGGGCGGGCGTCTGCAACAGCTCCGCGAACCGGCGCGGGTGCGGCGCGTTGAGAATCGCCAGCCGGTCCACGACGTCGGGGTGCCGCGTCGCGACGCGCCACGCGATCGCCCCGCCCCAGTCGTGCCCGACCACGTGCGCGCGGCCGCCGCCTAACGCGACAGCGAGCCCGACGACGTCGCCGGCGAGGCGGTCGAGGACGTACGCCGCGACCCGCGCCGGGCGCTGACTCAGGTTGTACCCGCGGAGGTCCACGGCCACCGCCCGGAAACCCGACCGGGCCAGCGGCGCCAGTTGGTGTCGCCACCCGTACCAGAAATCGGGGAACCCGTGCAGCAACAGCACGAGCGGGCCGTCGCCGCGCGAGACGTAGTGCAGACGAACGCCGTCGCCCGCCGCCCACCCGTCCGCGCCGAGTCCGGTCGCCGCACCCGTCGGCGGCGCTCCGGCCGACGCCGGGCGCCGAGTGGCTGCGTTCGCCGCCATGACGCTCGCGGCGACTACGGCGATCGGGCCGCGGGCGCAGCGCCGGGTGCCGCCGCGGGCGCGGTTGCCGGCGTGTTGGACGGTGCGAGGGTGCGCTGGTGCTGGAGCGTCGCGCACGACGTCCACTCGTAGTACCCGCCGCCGCCGACGACGAGTACGACCAACACCGCGAGCCAGAGCGGCCGCCCGCGCCGCTCGAACTGGATCTCCGCCATGCGTGTATTCCTCGGAGGTGCGGGCTAGCGCGCCGTCGCGAGGCGCGACTGCAGCCGGTCGATGTGCGTCTCGACGAGCGCCACCAACTCGCGCATCGTCGGCGCGTCGAAGACGAGTTTCGCCCCTGCCGCAGCGTAGATCTCCGGAAGCGGCCGCGTGCCGCCCAACGACAGCGCGCCGCGGTACCGCGCCACCGCGTCCGCCTGGTCGTCGAGGGCGCCGCGCCACACCTGCAGCGCGCCGAGCTGCGCGATGCCGTACTCGATGTAGTAGAACGGCAGCTCGAAGATGTGCAGCTGACGGTACCAGCGCGCGACCCGCTCGCGCGCGAGCCCCGACCAGTCGACGCCCCGGTCGAAGCGCGCGCGGATGCGGAGCCAGGCCGCGTCGCGCGCCGACGCGTCGGCGCCGTCCGGGTCGGTGTAGATCCACCGCTGGAACGCGTCCACGCTCGCCACGTGCGGCAGCGTCGTGAGCACGTCCACGAGGTGCTCGAGCATCGCGGCGTCGGCGTCGGCCGGCTCGTAGTATCCGGCCGGCTTGGCGAGGTACGGCGCGGCGAGCAGCTCCATGCTCATCGACGCCAGCTCCGCCGCCTCGTGTCCCGTCGAGCGCTGCCAGACGAGCGGCAGCGCGTGTGCGGCGAAGTCGTGGAAGCAGTGCCCGGCCTCGTGCACGAGCGTGTTCACGTCGTCGGGCACGCCCACGGCATTCATGAAGATGAACGGCCGGCCGCGCCACGGCAGCTTGGTGCAATACCCGCCCGGCGCTTTCCCCGCGCGGCTCTCGAGGTCGAGCAGCCCCTCGCTCGCCATCGTGTCGAACTGCGCGCCGAGCGCGGCGTCGACGCCCGCGAACACGCGCCGGGCGCCTCCGACGAACTCGTCGACGGACGTGAACGGTACGAGCGGCCGGTCGCGGTGGAGGTCGACGGCCAGATCCCACGGCCGCAGCGTGTCGACGCCGAGCGCCTCGCGCCGGTAGGCCATCAGTCGCTCGACGGCGGGGACGACCGTCGCCTCCACGGCGTCGTGAAAGCGCGCGACGTCGTCGGGCGTGTAGTCGAACCGGTGCTTCGCGGCGAACGCGTATTGCTGATAATCGCCGAACCCGGCGTTCCGCGCGACGCGCACGCGCTTTTCGTACATCGCGTCGAACAGTTGCGCCATCGCGTCGCGCTCGCTCGCATACGCGTCGGCCCCGAGCCGGAACGCGCGCTCGCGCACCGCCCGATCCGCCGACCGAAGGTAGGGCTGCAGCTGCGGGATCGTCTTGCGCACCCCGTCCCAGTCGGCGCCCAGATTCCCAGTCAGCTTCTGGTACTGCGCCGACAGCTCCTCGATCTCGGCGAAGAGCGGCACGTTCTCCTCACGGAAGATCTCCGCGTCCGTGCGGAACCTCCGGAGCGTGGTGTCGAGGTCCGGGCGCGACCAGCCGAGCGCGAGGAGTCGGCGCGCGAGCCCGACTCCGGCCTCGTCGACCTTCGGGAAGATCTCGGTCGAGAAGCGCAGGTACGCCGCCTCCTTCGCGGGATCGGCGGTGTCGCCGGTGTACGCGATCATCGCGAGCGTGCCGGCCTCGCCGACGATCGATTCGACCGCGGACCATTCGGCGAGCCACGCCTCGACCGTGTCGGTCGTCAACGGCGCCTCGGCGAGCGCGGCGTACAGCGGGGCGACGTCGTCCCAGGTCGCGTCGGTGAGCGCGGCGGGCGATTCGGGCAGGTTGACGACTGACACGGCGGGCGGGGCGGATGCGCGGCGGGCGCTCGCGCGGAGCGTCCCGAGATGACCATCACAGATGATAGCCGACCCGTGCCGCGGGCAGGCAGGGGGTCGGTCGCGCGGCGCACACCGGCGCCGGACCGCCCGGGCGACTGCGCGCGGCGACGCCCGCCCCGCTCGGCACCGTTAGGCAGCGGCCGCGCCGACCGCCCGTCCCGCCGCGCGACACACGGCCGCGGTCACGAGCGCGCCGACGCTGCCCGCGGCGTGTCGTCGCCAGGCGGGCGCCTCGACGGCCGCGCTCGCCCCTTCGACGAATTCGCCGCCCGCGGTGAACGCGCGCGACGCCACCGTTCGTGACGAACCGGAGGCGCAGTCGACGTCGAGATCGTCGAGCGTCGTCCGGACCCCGAGTGCCCACGCCGACGGGCTCACGTCGGCGTCGCGGAGCGTCCAGCGCAGACGCGCCCGAAGCGGGCCTTCGGCCGTCGCCCGCTGCCGAGCCTCGGGCCCGTGCGCGACGCCACCCGTGTCGAGCTCGACGCGCACCGCGTCGCAGTCGACGACCGTCGCCCACACGCCAGCCACGTTCGCCGACGTCGGAGGAGCGGCGGCAACCGCCACGAAGACCGACGCCGCGGCGAATAGGGAAACAATGCCCATCGGGTGTTCGCTTGTAGGCTGGATCGGAGAATCACGTACGGCTCGTCGCCGTGCGCACGGAGATCAGGGCCGGCGTGCTCGCGACGTTGCACGCCCCGGACCGTGGGACGTGCCGCGCCGCTCGCCCCACGACGTCGCCGATACAGAACCCGGAACTCTCGATGCCGCATACAGTTGCGTCCTGCTCGGCGCCCGCGCCCAACGCGACCGCGGGCGCCGCATGACGCGGCGCCGTCGCCGCGCTCCGTCGTTCCCGCGCCACAAGCGCGCCCGCGCTTGGTCCGTGTCACGCGCCGTCTACGTAATCGTTCGGATGCGTCGTGGTCGTCCGGTCCGCACGACTCCGCACCACTCCGAATGGTTCCGCCCATAACCCGTCGTATGTTCGACCACATGCGCGCCCGCTCCGATGTCACGTTCGACTCCGTCGCACCACATGTGGTGGTGGTCGGCGGAGGCGTGAGTGGGCTCGCGGCAGCCGAGCGCGTGATCCGGTCGGACCCCCGGGCGACGGTGACGGTGGTCGAGGCCACCCCGCGACTCGGCGGGATGATCCACACCGAACGGTCGGGCGCGTACACGTTCGAGGTGGGGGCCGATTCGGTGATCGCGGCGAAGCCGGCGACGCGCGCGCTCTGCGCACGGCTCGGGCTCGCCGATCGCCTCCACGGGTCGAGCGCGCGCGGCGCCTACGTGTATCGTGCGGGCCGCCTCCGCCGACTCCCGGCCGGGCTCTCGGGGCTCATGCCCACGCAGCTCCGCCCGCTCGCGACGTCGGGCATCCTGTCCGGGACCGGCCTCGCCCGCGTGGCCCTCGAACCGTGGCTCCGCGCGCGCCACGAGTCCGGCGACGAGTCGATCCGATCCTTCGTCGTGCGGCGCATGGGCCGCCAGGCGTACGACCGGCTCGTCGAGCCGCTCCTCACGGGCATCTACGCCGGCGACGGCGCCGAACTCAGCATCGAGGCGACGTTCCCGCAACTGCGCGCGATCGAGCGCGCGCACGGGAGCCTCCTGCGCGGGCTGCGCGCTCGCGCCGCCGCGACCGCGTCGGGCGGGCCGGCGCCGTCGCCGTTCCTGTCGCTCCCGACGGGACTGGCGGAGCTGATCGAGGCGCTCGAACGCTGGCTCCTGGCGTCGGCGCGCGTGCGCATCGTTCGGGGTGCGCCCGTCCGTGCACTCCAGGCGCCCGACGCGGTCGACGCGTGGGGACGTCCCCGCGCGCGTGTCGTTCTCGACGACGTGGTCCTCGACGCCGACGCCGTGATCGTCGCGACGCCCGCGTCTGCCGCCGTCCCGCTGCTGCGCGGTGTCGACGGGCGGCTCGCGGCCGACCTCGCCACGGTCACTCACGGATCGACGGCGACCGTCACGCTCGCGTATGCCCTCGCCGACGTACCCCGCGCCCTCGACGGCACGGGGTACGTCGTGCCGGGCGCAGAAGGGCGCGCCGTCATGGCCTGCACGTGGCTCTCGAGCAAGTGGGCGGGCCGGGTCCCGAACGACGCGGCCCTCTTCCGCCTGTTCCTGGGCGGCGCGCACCGCCCCGAACTGGTCCACCACGACGAGGAGCGGTTGATCGCCCTCGCCCGCGCCGAACTCCGCGAGGTGTTGGGCGTGCACGCCGCGCCACGCTTCACCCGCGTCGCACGCTGGATCGACGCGATGCCGCAGTACACGCTCGGCCACGGCGCGCGCGTCGCGCGCGTCGCCGATCGCGTGGCTGACCATCCGTGGCTCGCTCTCGCCGGCAACGCCTATCAGGGTGTCGGCATTCCCGACTGTATCTGCTCGGGCGAGGCCGCGGCCGACCGCGTCCTCACCGCGCTCCGCCCGGCGCACGCCGCCGCGGCCGCGTGACCCCGCCCGCGGTGTCGTTTCCCGTCCTGATGTCTTCCGGTACTTCCGCTTCCGGGCGTGACCAGCGCCACGGGCGGCGCACGGCCGCGGCCGATCGCGCGGCCGTGCGTGCCCACTTCGTTCCGGTCGTCGCCGTCACGCTACACGCGCGCGGCGCGCCGCTCGCCGTTCGCGAACGCGCGGCGTTCGCGCCGGGCCGCGGCGCCGCCGCCCACCTCGCCGCGCGCGCGCACGTCGACGAAGCGTTCGTCCTCTCGACGTGCAACCGCATCGAGCTATACGCGGTCGCGCCACGGGGGGCGCGCGCCGCGACCGTTGCGGCCCTCGTCGGGCTGCTAGCCGAACGCAGCGAGCTCACCCCCGAACACGTCCGCGCGCTCGCCGACGTGCACGTGGGCACCGACGCCGCGCGGCACCTCTGCCGCGTGGCCGCCGGCCTCGACTCGGTGATCTTCGGCGAGACCCAGATCACCGGGCAGCTCCGCCGGGCCCTCGCCGACGCGCGCGCCGACGGCGTGCTCGGGCCGGTTCTGCACCGTCTTGGCAGCACCGCGCTCGCCGCCGGGCGCCGGGCGCGCCCGCTCGTCGGCACCGTCGATCCCGCGGCCCCGGGCCCGCTGTCGATGGTCGAGGCCGCCGTCCGTGCGGTCGGCGGAGGGGACGCGCTCCGCGAACGCGACGTCGTGGTGGTGGGCGCGGGCGATACTGCGCGCGACGTCCTCGCCCTCGTCGCACGCGCCGGCGCACGCAGGGTCACGGTCGTCAACCGCTCGACCGACCGCGGGGCCGAGCTCGCGAGTCGGTACGGCGTGGGGCAGGCCCTGTGGAGCGGGCTCGATGCGGCCATCGCGCACGCCGACGTCGTCTTCGCGTGCACCGCGGCCGCCGCGCCGGTCCTCGTCGGCCGCCAGTTCGCCGACGGCGCGCGCGGCCGCCGAGCGGGTGATGTGCCTCGCCCGGTCACCGTCGTCGACCTCGGCGTCCCGCGCAACGTCCACCTGGACGTGCGCGACCTGGCGCATGTGACGGTCTGGGACGTCGACGGGCTCGCCCCGGTTCATGCCGGCGCCGCGGGTGACACGGCGGCGGCCGACGCCGAGGTCGACCGGTGGGCCCGGCGCTTCACGCGCTGGCTCCGCGCGCGCGACGTCGTGCCGACCATCGCGCAGCTCCGCGCCACGGCCGACGCCGTGCGGGAACGCGAACTCGCCCGCGCGCTCACCCGCCTCGACGGACTCGACGCGCGCGAGCAGGAGGTCGTTCGGGCGCTCGCCGGACGCCTCGTCAACAAGCTCCTGCACGCGCCGCTCGCGGCGCTCGCCGCCGAGCCGCGCGCGCACGAAGCCGCCGCGCGACGCCTGTTCGGACTCGATCGCGAGGAGGCGGTGCCGCTCTATTATGAATCGGCAGGGCCGGGTGACGGTCCGGTCGATATGCTGGAGGAGCCCGCTGCGACCCCGCCCCGCCCGCGTCACCCCCGCATCGCGCGCCGCGCGGCGGCGTCGTGACGGCGCGTTGACCGTCCCCCGCCCGCTCCCGCCCGCTCGATGACCGCCTGGGTGTCTCCGATCCCGACCGTGCCCCTCGACGCGCCGGCCGCGCCGACCGGCCCGTTCCTTCGCGCTGCACACGGACTCGCCGTCGAGCGCACCCCGGTGTGGTTCATGCGCCAGGCCGGGCGCACCCTTCCCGAGTACCGCAAGGTCCGCGAGCGTTACACGCTGCTCCAGATCTGCGAGATCGCGGAAGTCTGCGCCGAGGTCACCCTGCAACCGATGCGTCGGCTTCCGCTCGACGCGGCGGTGATGTTCGGCGACATCATGCTCCCGCTCGTCGGGATCGGCGTCGACCTCGACATCGTCGAGAAGGTCGGGCCGATGATCGCACGCCCGGTGCGCACGATGGCCGACGTGGAGGCGTTGCGCCCGCTCGACGCCGAGGCCGATCTCCCCGCCCTGCTCGACGCGGTGCGCATCGTCCGCCGCGCGCTCGAACCCGACCGCGCCGTGCTGGGCTTCGCCGGCGCGCCGTTCACCCTCGCCTCTTACCTCATCGAGGGGCGCCCGACGCGCGATTTCGTGCACACGAAGGCGATGATGTTGGGCGCGCCCGACGTGTGGGACGCGCTGATGACCCGGCTCTGCGACATTGTCGTCGCCTTTCTGCGCGCCAACGCCGCGGCCGGTGCGGACGCGCTGCAGCTGTTCGATAGCTGGGTCGGCGCGCTGTCGGCCGTCGACTACGATCGCCACGTCCGGTCGTACACGCGGCGCATCTTCGCCGAGCTGCGGGAACTCCGCGTGCCGCTCGTGCACTTCGGTACCGGAACCGCGCACCTGCTCGACATGATGAAGGACGATGGCGGCACCGTGATCGGCCTCGACTGGCGGGTTCCCCTGGACGAGGCATGGGCCCGCGTCGGCCACGACCTCGGCGTGCAAGGCAATCTCGACCCGGCCGCGCTCTCCGCGCCGCTCGACGTGGTCGAGGCGCACACGCGCGACATCCTCGACCGCGCCGCCGGGCGACCGGGCCACGTGTTCAACCTCGGCCACGGCCTGCTGCCGCACACGCCGCTCGCCGCCATCGAACGTGTGGTCGAGGTGGTCCACACGCACCGCTCCACCTCCGTCCGACCCGCCGCATCCGCATGAAGACCGCACTGCTGCTCCTCGCATACGGCACGCCCGAGACGCCGGAGCACATCGAGCCGTACTACACGCACATCCGCGGCGGACGCCCGCCCTCGCAGGAGCGGATGGACGACCTCCGGCACCGGTACGAGGCGGTGGGCGGTCGCACGCCGCTCACGCGCCTCACGAACGAGGTGCGGGACGCGGTCGCCGCCGGCCTCGCGGCGCGCGGCCTCGACGTGCCCGTGTACGTCGGTATGAAGCACTGGACGCCGTGGATCGCCGAGGCGGTCGCGCAGATGGCGGCCGACGGCGTCGAGCGCGTCGTCTGCCTCGTGCTCGCGCCGCACTACTCTCGCTTCTCGGTCGGCGGGTACCAGCGCTACCTGTTCGAAGGCATGCACAAGCACGGCGTCGAATTCACGGTCGACTTCGTCGAGCAGTGGCACGACGACCCCGGCTTCATCGGCACGATCGCGACCGTGGTCGGCGACGAGCTCGCGAAGTGGCCCGCCACCGAGCGCGGCGACGTCACGGTCGTGTTCTCGGCACACTCGCTGCCCGAGCGCATCCGCACCTGGGGCGACCCGTACGAGGCGCAACTCGAAGAGAGCGCACGGCTCGTGTCCGAGCGCGCGGGGCTTCCCGGCTACCGCCGCGCGTGGCAGAGCGCCGGCATGACCGGCGAGCCCTGGATCGGTCCCGACATCCTCGACTTCCTGCCCCAGTTGCGGTCCGAAGGCGTCGAGCACGTCCTCCAGGTGCCCATCGGTTTCGTCTGCGACCACCTCGAGATCCTCTACGATCTCGACATCGAGGCGAAGCACAAGGCCGAGGAACTCGGCATCACCTACCGGCGTACGGCGCTGCCTAACGTGCGTCCAGATTTCGTCGCCGCGCTCGTCGACATCGCCGCGCGCGCGGTCGCGGGCGAGAACACCGTGCGCGTGGACGTCCCGCCGCCCACCACGCGCAGTCGCGCCGAACTGGCCGAAGGCGCGTCGCCGATCCACGCGGAGCGCGGACCAGTTCCGCAGCGCGTCGAAGGCGCCGGAGACGGGGCGACCGAGCCGGGCCGCGCGCCGTCGGCCGCGGCGCACGCCGCCGCGTGACGAACGGGCACGCGGCCGCGGCCGGTCGCACCTTCCGCATCGGCACGCGGGGCAGCGCGCTCGCGCTCGCGCAGGCGACCGCGGTCGCCGGGGCGCTCCGCGCGCGCTGGCCCGACCACACGTTCGACATCCAGATCATCACGACGCAGGGCGACGTGCGGACGGACGTCCCGCTCTCCGCGATCGGCGGGCGCGGCGTCTTCGCGGTCGAGCTGGAGCAGGCGCTCCGCCGTGGCGACATCGACGTCGCCGTCCACAGCGCGAAGGACCTTCCCTCCACGCTCGCGCCGGCCTTCGCGTTGGGCGCGTTCCCGCCGCGCGAGGACCCGCGCGACGTGGTGGTGACCCGCGGCCCGCGCTTCGCCGACCTCGCGCACGGGGCCGTGCTCGGCACGAGCAGCCCGCGCCGCGCGAGTGCGGTCCGCGCACTGCGCCCCGACCTGGACGTGCGCGACGTGCGGGGGAACGTCGACACGCGACTCCGCAAGCTCGACGAGGGGCAGTACGACGCGATTCTCCTCGCCGCCGCCGGGCTGCACCGCCTGGGTCTCGCCGCGCGCATCACGGAGTACCTGAGCACCGACGTGATGCTCCCCGCCGTGAGCCAGGGCGCCATCGGCATCGAGGTTCGCGCCGACGACGCCGAGGCGCTCGCGGCGGTCGCGCCCCTCGACGATGCGCGCACCCGGACCGCGGTGACCGCCGAGCGCGCGTTTCTCGCCCGACTCGGCGCAGGGTGTACCGCCCCCACCGGCGCGCACGCCACTCTCCTGCCAGGCGGCGCGCTGCGCGTGGACGGGATGATCGGGGTGCTCGACCCGACGCTCGGCCAGGCGCCCGTCCGCAGCCGCATCGAGGGCGCCGCCGCGGACGCGGCCGCCCTGGGGCACGCGCTGGCCGAGCGCCTCATCGCCGACGGCGGAGACGTGCTGCTCGAGGTCGCGGGCGTGCGTCGCGCGGGCGCGGTGTGACGCACGCGGGTGCTGGCGACGCGCCGCTTTCCGGTCGCGTCATCGCCGTCACCCGCCCGCGCGAGCGCGCCCACGCGCTCGTCACCCGGCTCGAAGCGCTCGGCGCGACCGTGATCGTGGCGCCGGCCATCGCCGTCGCTCCGCCCGCTTCGTACCACGCGCTCGATCTGGCACTCCATCAACTCGCGGCGCGCACGCCCGAGCCGGTCTACCACTGGCTCGCGCTCACCAGTGCCGCCGCGGTCGACGCCATCGTGTCCCGCCTCGACGCGTTCGGCCTGCGCGCGCCGCACGAGGTCGGGTGTGACGCCAGGGTCGCGCGCGGCACGCGGGTCGCTGTCGTCGGCGAGGCGACCGCACGTGCGGCACGCCTCGCCTTCGGGCGGGTAGATCTGATACCGCCGCTCCAGACGGCCGACGGGCTCGCAGGCGCACTTCCCAGCATGTGGGGTGCGCGAGTGCTGTTTCCCTGCGCCGACCGCGCACGCGACGCGCTCCCGTCGCTGCTCGCCGCACGAGGCGCGCGGGTCGACCGCGTGGTCGCCTATCGCACACTCGACGCGCCGCCCGACGCGCTGGCCGAGTTCGCGGCAGCGGCCGCGGCGGGGATGCTGGACGCCGTGCTCGTCGCGAGTCCGTCGGCCGCAGGCGCGCTGATTCGCGCGTTGGTCGCGGCCGGCGTCCCGCCGGACGCGTGCGCGACGGTCTGCATCGGCCCGACCACCGCCGACGCGTGCGCCGTTCGAGGCCTCCGCGTGTCGGCGGTCGCCGCCGCGCCGCACGACGACGCGCTCGTTGCCGCTACACTCGATCATCTGATGCGCGGCCGGCACCCACAGCCGGCCGGCTGACCCTCGCTGCCCCTCGTATGTCTTCCGTACTCGATCGCCGCGCCACTCCGGCGCCGCCGTCACGCGACCGCGGCCAGCCCGCCCCAAGCGCGCCGGCCGCCGCGGCAGGCCGCATCGGGCGCCTGCGCCAGCTGTCGGCCGCGCGGCGCATGCTTGCCGAAACGTCGCTCCGCCCCGAGCACCTGATCCTCCCGCTCTTCATCCGCGACGGCGTCGACATCGTGCAGCCGATCGCGTCCCTCCCGGGGCACGCGCAATGGACGGTCGACCGGCTCGAGCAGGAGATCGACGCGGTCGTCGCGCACGGACTGTCGTCGGTGCTCCTGTTCGGCATCCCCGACGCGAAGGATGCGTGCGGGACCGGCGCGTACGCACCCCACGGCCCGGTGCCCCGCGCGATTCGGGCGATCAAGGCCCGCGCGCCGCACCTGCTCGTCGTCGCGGACGTCTGCCTGTGCGAGTACACGGCGCACGGTCACTGCGGCGCCCTCGACGACTCCGGCGTGGTCGACCTCCACGCCACGCTCCCGCTGCTCGCCGCGGCCGCCGTGGCCTACGCCGATGCAGGCGTCGACATCGTCGCGCCGAGCGCGATGATGGACGGCCAGGTCACCGCGATCCGCGCCGCGCTCGACGCGGCCGGCCACCGCGACGTGCCGATCATGTCCTACTCGACCAAGTTCGCGTCCGCGTTCTACGGACCGTTCCGCGAGGCCGTCGCCTCCGCGCCGTCGTTCGGCGACCGCGCCGGCCACCAGCTCCCGGCCGGCAACGCGCGGGAGGCCGTGCGCGAGTCGATGCGCGACGCAGCCGAGGGCGCCGACATGCTCATGGTGAAGCCCGCCGGTGCCTACCTCGACGTCATTCACCGCGTGCGGCGAAAGAGTTCGCTCCCGCTCGTCGCGTACCAGGTGAGCGGCGAGTACGCGATGCTCGAGGCGGCCGCCGAGCGCGGCTGGCTCGACCGTCGGAGGGCCGCGCTCGAATCGCTTATCGCCATCCGCCGAGCGGGCGCCGATCTCGTGATCTCGTATTACGCGAAGGACGCCGCGGCTTGGATCCGCGAGGGAGACGCCGCGTGACGATCGCACCAACTGCGGGCATCGACACGACGCCCGTGGAGCGCTCCGCGGCCGTGCTCGAACGCGCGCGCGCCGTCATCCCCGGCGGCGTCAGCAGCCCCGTGCGTGCCTACCGCGCGGTCGGCGGCACCCCCCGCGTGATGCGTTCCGGGCGCGGCGCGTACGTGACCGATGTCGACGGCACGACGTACGTCGACTACGTGATGTCGTGGGGCGCCCTTGCCGCGGGTCACGCGAATCCGGCGGTGGTCGAGGCCATCCGACGCCAGGTCGCGTCCGGCACCAGCTTCGGCGCGCCGATCGAAGCCGAAGCCGAGCTCGCGGCCGTGCTCGTCGACGCGCTCCCGAGCGTGGAGATGGTCCGGTTCGTGTCGAGCGGCTCCGAAGCGACGATGAGCGCGATCCGCGTCGCGCGCGCGTTCACCGGCCGTCCCAAGTTCATCAAGTACGACGGCTGCTATCACGGGCATGCCGACGCGCTGCTCGTCAGGGCCGGCTCCGGCGTCGCCACGCTCGGACTTCCCGACAGCCCCGGCGTGACGCCGGGCGCGACGGCGGACACGATCGTCGTCCCGTTCAACGATCTCGCGGCGACCGAAGCGGCGCTCGAGGCCAACCGCGGCCAGGTCGCCGCCATCATCGTCGAACCCGTCGCCGGCAACATGGGGTTGGTTCCCCCGGCGCCCGGGTTCCTCGCCGGACTCCGCCGCCTGACGACCGCCCACGACGCCCTGCTGATCTTCGACGAGGTCATGACGGGCTTCCGCGTCGCGTGGGGCGGCGCGCAGATCCTCTATGGGATCACGCCGGACCTCACCTGCCTCGGCAAGGTGATCGGCGGCGGACTCCCCGTCGCGGCATACGGCGGCCGCGCCGACGTGATGCGCACGGTCGCACCCTCCGGCCCGGTCTACCAGGCCGGCACGCTCTCGGGCAACCCGTTGGGCATGGCGGCGGGCCTCGCCTCGCTCGGCGTGATGGCGACCGTCGGCACCTACGAGGCGATGCGCGCGATGGGCGCCCGCCTCGCGGCCGCCGTCGCCAGCGCGGCCGCGCGGCACGGCGTCGCCGCGCAGACCGCCGCGGTCGGCGGAATGTGGGGGTTCTTTCTCAACCCCGCCCCAGTGGTCGACTACGCGGGTGCGCGCTCGTCCGACACGGCCGCCTTCGCGCGGCTCTTCCATGCGCTGCTCGGACACGGCGTCTACATCGCCCCGTCGGCCTACGAAGCCAACTTCCTCTCGATCGCGCACGACGACGAGACGTTCGCGGCGACCGAGGCTGCACTCGACGCGGGATTCGCTGACGTCGCAGCGACGCGCGGCTGACCGCGCGTCGCTGATGGCGCCTCGCTGACGGCGCGAGGCACGCGCGTCGCGGGCGGCCGGTCGCCACACGCTCGGCGGCCGCCTGAACCGCATCATTGCCCTGCGACGGTCCCAACCGCCGCAGGAGAACTTCACCCAACGGCGGTTGGTGCCCGGTCGGCACCGCCGCCGTTCGCGCGCTCGCCAACACCTCCGTCCGGGCGGATCGCGGGCGGTGTGACGTCGCATCGCTCGCACCCGTCCTGCCCCCAACACCCGCGAGCAGCACGCGCCGGCGCGCCACGCACGATCGTCTTCCGCGCAACGGCCGGCTCCCGTCTGTTCGACCAGCGCCCCGGCGCGAAGCCCCGAACGTGCGCATCCCCGTCCCGCCCCCGACCGTCCCCGCTCTCACGGCTGCCTACGCGCCGACGCCGGCACACGGCGGCCCGGCAGGATCGACGGCGGTCGCGGCGTTGCTCGAGCGGGCGCGTCACGACGAGGAACAGGGACGCATCCGCGCAACGCGCGACGCGCTCGAACAGGCGCTCTACGCGCTCCGCGACCCCGAAGAAGCCTCGCGCGAGGCGCCGCACATCCTGCGCTGGATCGCGCGCACGTATCAGACGGAGGCGAACGCGCACGACCGCGGCGACGACGCGGCCGCACTCGATTGCCTGACGGCGTCGGTTGCGGTCGCCGAATCGGTCGCCGACGACGACGCGCGTGCCGAAGCGTTCATGCTTCAGGCCGCGACCGTGCACCGCGGAGGCGCCGCGGACCACGCGGAGCAGCTGTACGTGGAGGCCCGCTCGCTCGCGCAGCGTGCACGCCGCCCGAAGCTCGCCGCGCAGGCAGCCGAACGGAGCGGCGTGCTCGCGGCCTCGCGCGGCGACGTCGTCGTCGCGCACCGCCATTTCGCCACCGCCCTCGGCGAGTTTCGCGGGCTCGGACTCGTGCGCGATACCGCGACAGTGCTCGTACGCCAGGGCGCGCTGCACACGGACGCCGGGGAGTGGACGGACGCCGAACGCGCCTTACTGGAAGCCGCCCGGCTGACGGACGTCGCCGGCGACCTCCGCGCACGCGTTCGGGTCGACGTGCGTATCGCCGAACTCTGGGTCGCACGGCGCGAGTTCGGGAAGGCGCAGAACGCCGCCCGACGCGCACTCGACGCTGCGGCCAGGGTCAGCGACGCCGCCGCGATCGGCCAGGCGACCAAGGTCCTCGGCGTGATCGCCCGCGAGACCGGGGACGCTGAGGACGCCGAACGCCACCTGCTCCGCGCGGACGAAGTCGCCGCCGCGTGCGGAGACGTGCTCGTGCAGGCGGAGGTCGCGCGCGAGCGTGCCGAGTTGGCCCAGCGCAGCGGCAAGAACGGCGAAGTACTTCGCCAGCTCAACCGCGCGCACCGGCTCTTCTCGCGACTGGACGCGCGCCGCGACGCCTTGGACGTCGCCCCGCAGCTCCGCAGCGTCGAGGAGCACATCCTTCACGTCGCCCGCCGCTGGGGCGAGTCGGCCGAAGCCAGGGACCGGTACACGCAAGGGCACTGCGTGCGAGTCGCCGAACTCGCGTGCATGATCGCGGAACGTGCCGGCTCGGCGCACGGCTTCGACCGAACTGGGTTGTACTGGTTCAGAATCGGCGCCCTGCTCCATGACGTCGGCAAGCTTTCGGTTCCTCCGGAGGTCCTGAACAAACCCGGGACGCTGAGCGACGCAGAATGGGCGTTGATGCGCGGCCACGCGGCGGCCGGAACCGAGATGCTCGAGGAGCTCGACTTCCCGAGAGCGGTTCGCGCCGTCGTCGAGTCGCACCACGAACGCTGGGACGGGTGCGGGTACCCGCGCGGGCTACGCGGCGACGCGATCCCGCTCGCGGCGCGCATCCTCGGCGTCGCCGACGTATACGACGCGCTCACGACGGTACGCAGCTACAAGCGCGCACTCTCGCACGACGACGCGCTCCAGGTCATGCGCCGTGACGTCGGCTCGCGCTTCGATCCTGCGGTGTTCGGGTGGTTCGAGGCGCTCGCGACCGAGTGGGCCGCGCGCAACGATCACGAACCGAGTGCTCCGGCGCGCTGGGCGCCGTCGGACGAGTCGCCGGGTGCGCCCGCTCGCGACGACGTGCCGGACGATACCGTTTCGGACGTCGTGGTCGCCGAGTTGGCCGGAATGGCGGGGGGTGAACTCGAGCGCGCGTCGGCGCCACCCGACGACCTCACGCAGCTGCCGCTCCGACGCGCGTTCCGGGACACCGCCGAACGCATCCTCGACGCGCGGCGCACGACCGGCCGTGCGGTGTCGCTGCTCGTGATCGACGTCGACCACTTCAAGCTCGTCAACGACACCTTCGGTCACCTGCAGGGCGACAGCGTGCTGCGCCTCGTCGCCGACCACGTGCGCGCGAATACCCGGCCCAGCGACCTGCCGGCGCGATACGCGGGCGACGAATTCGTCGTCCTGCTCCCCGGCACGCAGCTGGATGAGGCGTGCGTCGTGGCGGAGCGACTGCGAGCCGCGGTCGCGGCGTCGGCGTGCCCGCGGCGGGACGGCACGGGGGAAACCGTTCGCGTCACGTTGTCGATCGGAGTCGCGACCGCTCCCGAACACGGCGACACGCTCGAGGCTCTCTTCGCCGCTGCGGACGGTGCGCTGTACGGCGCCAAGCGCGCCGGGCGCGACGCGGTCACCCGCGCGGGGTCCGGCACCGCCGCGCACGCCGACGCCGTTCTCGAGTGCTTCGTCGGACGTGTGGACGAGCGGCAGCGCCTGCGCCGCCTGTTCGATGCCGCCGCGCGCGGCGAACCGCAACTCGTCGCCGTCGTCGGCGAGGCGGGCGCAGGCAAGTCGGCGTTGCTCAAGCAGCTCGCCCCCGACGTCGGCGTGCGCGCCGGGTCGCTGCTCGTGGCGCGCTGTCTCGAAGCCGACGTGCGCCCGCCGCTGGGCCCGTGGGCCGACATCGTGCTCGCGGCCTGGCGCGCGGGCCTCGCGCCGCGCCGCGCGTGGCGCGAGCTCTCGCGGCTCGTCCCCGAACTCGCCGATCCGTCCGATGGACCGCGCGCGGTCGTGGATCCGCTGCCCGCGTCGGGCGGGTCCCCGTACGTGCTGCTCGACGAGTTGCACCACTTTCTGTCGCTCGTCACCGCCACGCGTCCCCTCGCCGTGATCATCGACGACGCCCAGTGGGCCGACGCCGCGACGTGGGAGGCGCTCGAGTTTCTCGCCGTGCGCACCAGCGAGCAGCGGCTGCTCGTCTGCCTGGCGATCGGCGCGGACGACCTCGACGAGGCGGCGGATGCGCGGCGTGCGCGCCTGTCGCGGTCGGAGCGGTACACCGAGATCTCGTTAGGCCGCCTCCGCTCCGACGTCCTCGCGCAATGGCTGCGCACCGCGCTCGGCGGACAGCCTGCGGACCCCGCCCTTCTGGCGTACGTGGCCGCGCAGAGCGAGGGCAACCCGTTGTTCGTCGCCCACACCCTCCGCGCCCTCACCGACGCCGGTCAGCTGCGCGCGGTGAACGGGCGGTGGGTGTTCGACGCCGCGGCCGCGCGTAGCCCACACGAGGCGCCTCTGCCACGCGCGGTCCACGACCTGCTCGCCCGGCGGATTGCGCGACTCGGCCGCGGACAGCGCGACATCCTCGCCGTCGCGGCCGTCCTGGGCCGCGACTTCGACGCCGAAACGCTCGCGGCCGCCTGCGACCGTGACGAGGACGAGGTGCTCGACGCGCTCGACGCCGGCCTCGCCACCGCCGTGGTCAAGCGGTCGCCGCGGGCGGCCACGTCCCTCACGTTCGCGCACGCGCTGTTGCCGCGGGTGCTGCAGGCGGGCGTCAATCCGTTGCGCCTCCGGCGCGTGCACGAGCGGGTCGGCCGCGCGCTCGAGTCGCGCGGCGACGTGACCACGGCGGACGTGGCCCGGCACTTCGACCGCGCCGGCTGCGCGGCCGACGCGTTCCGAACGGCGTTCGAGGCGGGAGCGCGGGCGTCGGCCGCGCACGCGTACGACAGTGCGGCCGAGCTGTTCGCGGTCGCGCGTCGGCACGCCCGCGCGCGCTCCGACATGGCCGCGGTCGCATGGCGCCTCGCCGGGATCGCCGAGGTGCGTGGCGACCACGCCGCGGCGGACACCGAATGTACGGCGCTGCTCACCGAACTCGTCGACGGTTCCGAAACGCTCGGCGTGCTCTGGGCCGCGCGCCGGATGCAACAGCGGCTACTTCTCAAGCGCGGCGCACCGGCGAGCGACGTGCTGGCGAGCTGCGTCGCACTGCTCGCCGACGCGCGCGCCGCGGGCGCGACCGAGGAAGTCGTGTGGCTGCTCATCATGTGCTCCGAAGCGCACGCCGCGCTCGGCGACTCAGGCGACGCGGAACGCTATGCCGCGGAGGCGGTAGCCGCGGCGGCCCCCCTCCCCAACCTCGAGCTGCACGCCGCAGCAGCGATGCGTGTCGGCGTCACCGTCCTCGACGTCGTCTCGGCCGGGCGCCACGAGACGAGTCCGGCCGACGCGGTCCCGCACTACCGGCGCGCACTCGACCTGTACACGAGACTCGGCGACCGGCGCGGGCAGGAGCGGGCGCACGGGTACATCGGCATCGCATGCGACCGGTCGGGGAACCACGCCGCGGCCGAAGTCGCGTACGGCACGGCCCTAGCCATTGGCCGTGAGCTCGGGACGCGCAATACGATCGCCACCGCGCTCGGGAACCTCGGCATCCTCATGCTCAAGACCGGCCGGTTCACCCAGGCCGAGGAGTCGCTGCAGGAGGCGCGGCAGCTGTTCACGGCCCTCGCGATGGAACCGCAGCGGCTCGTGACGCTGTACAACCTCGCACACCTCGCGCGCGCGCAGGGCGACGCGGCCGGGGCGTTGGAGCTGTACGCTGCATGCCTCGGACCCGCCGAGGCGCTCGGCCAATCCGGGGTACACCTTGGCGCGCTCGCGGGCGGCGGTCTGGCCGAGCTCGACCTCGGCGCGGTGCGTGGGGCGGTGCAGCGGGAGGCCGTGGTGGACCTGCGGTTTGCGGAGCGGGCGGAGTGGTGGTTTGAGGGGCGCGAGCTGTGCGACGCGCTCCACGTCCGGGTTGCGGCGGCGACCGGCCGTTCGCGCGCGGACGTGGCGGAGCTGCTGCTCGCGCGCATCGAGCGCGCGGAACGGTACGACCCGTACGCCGCGCTCTGGTTGGCAGCCGAATGCGCGCCGCTGCTGCGCGGCGTCGGACCGGTGGCGGAGGCGATGCTGCACCGGTCGCTGGTGCACGCGCGCGCGCTCGACTACACGCCGCTCGCGCGCCGCATCCGGGCGGCGTGAGGCGTCCGCCGACGCGCAGCGGGCGCGCGGCGTAGCCGCCCCGTTGCGCGTCGAGCCGATGCCGCGTCGCACGACATTTCTGTATCTTGCATAGATGAACAAGTCCACCGCCGGGCGCGCGCTCGCGCTCCGGTTCCTGGACGCGGCGCAGCTGCTCCAGGATCAGGTCGAGGCGGCGATGGCCGAACTCGGGTTGTCCCGCGCCAAGTTCGGCGTGCTCGCGCAGCTCGCGCGCGCCGGCGCGCCGGTCCCGCTCGGCGAGCTCGCCGCGGGCCAGCGTTGCGTGCGCTCCAACATCACGCAGCTCACCGACCGGATGGAAGCCGACGGCCTCGTCCGCCGTGTGGACGACGCCGACGACCGCCGGAGCGTGCGCGCCGTGCTCACCCCGCTCGGCGCGGAGCGGCACGCCGTCGGTCAGCGGAACCTCGCGCGACTGACGCGCCGGTTCGACGCGGCGCTCTCCCGCGACGACCGCGCGGCGCTGGCGCGCGTGCTCGAGACGATCGGCTGAGCTGCCCCGCATTCCGCGTCCTGTAGTTCACCGCTGCACCGTTCTTGCGCGGGCGGCTCGGCAGATCCGGCTGGCTTCTTCCCGTGCCGTTCATGCCCGAGCCCGCAGTCGTCACCGACGCGCCGGGCGTTCCCGGCGGCGGGCACGAGACGTCGGCGAGGTCCGGGTTCTACCCGGAACCCGTGACGGGCGTGCACGACTCGCCGCGCGACATGCGTTTCCCAGCCCTCATCGCAATCGGAGGCGCCCCGGCCGGGGGGGCGCCACGACGCCGCCATGCGCACCCGCGCGTAGTTCACTCCCTCTAACCACCACCGCTTCATGACAGAACAGCAACAGCCCACTCCCGTGTGGCTCATCACGGGCTGTTCGACCGGCTTCGGCCGCGAACTCGCCAAGGCCGTGCTCGACCGAGGGCACCGAGCCGTGGTCACGGCGCGCGACCCGGGGTCCATCCGCGATCTCGCCGCGGACCGGCCGGCCGATCAGGTGCACGTGCAGCAACTCGACGTAACGGACGGCCCGGAGGTGCAGGCGGTCGCGCAGGCCGCCGAGGAGGTGTTCGGCGGCGTCGACGTGCTCGTGAACAACGCGGGGATCGGCTACTTCGGCGCGATCGAGGAGAGCGACGAGGCGGCCGTCCGTCGCATGTTCGAGATCAACGTCTGGGGGCTCTCGGCCATGACGCGCGCGGTTCTCCCCGGCATGCGCCGCCGCCGCCGCGGTCACGTCGTGAACGTCGCGTCCATCGGCGGACTCCGAGCTTTCCCGGCGGTCGGATACTACAACGCGACGAAGTTCGCGGTGGTCGGATTCTCCGAAGCGCTCGCGCAGGAGGTCGCGCCACTCGGCATCAAGGTGACCGTCGTCGAGCCGAGCGGCTTCCGCACCGACTGGGCCGGCCGCTCGGCGGACGAGGCAACGGTACATATTCGCGACTACGACGAAACGGCCGGCCGGAACCGCCGCAACATCCGCGATGCGAGCGGGAAGCAACCCGGCGACCCGGTGCGTGCGGCGCAGGCGATCATCGACGCGGTGCTCGCGCCGAATCCGCCGCTCCACCTCCTGCTCGGCCGCGCCGCGCTCAACGGGGCGCGGCGCAAGCTCGACGAACTTCGTAGCGATTTCGACGCATGGGAGGGGGTGACCGTGGGGGCCGACTTCCCGCCAGATGAGTAGGCGGTTTGGAAGCCGGTGCGGCCGGCGTCGTGGTGCCTAACACGCGCCGCGTTCGGGATCGCATGCGTGATGTGAGGTGCAGCACATCCCAGGGTTGAAGGACCCTCGGCGGCCCTGTAACTCACGCTGTGTGCACGCGCCGCGATTCGCGCAGTGCCGGTGTGACGTCACACCGCAGTCGTGCGTCCTCGAGTGGCTCCCCGCCGCCCCGCCGGTTCCACACCGCCGCCTTCCCTCTAGGAGTCCTACCAATGCTGCGTTCCATCGTGCTGCGTTCGATCATGCTGAGCTCCCGGATGCAGCGCGCGTCGGTGCCGCGCGTTCCGGTTCGCTGGATGGTCGCGCTCTTCTCGTCGTCGGCGCCGCACTTCGCTTCACACGTCGCCCGCCGCTAGGCTGCAGCAGGTTGTGTGAACGCGCGGCCGATCACGATCGGCCGCGCGTTTCGTCTGCCGGTCACGCTCCCGGTCGACGCACATGACGGAACATGACATCGTAGGACCGGGCGCGTTCAGGGCGACTCGGGCGACACGATCTCAGGAGATGAGATCGTTCCGCCCGTTGGTCGACCTGGCGCGCCGTCGTTCGTAGGGGTCCTCGTGCGTGATCCTGTCTGGCTTCGTCGCTCCGCTGTCCCGAACCGCGTTCCTCGTGCCGCTTCATCCGTCGCTCGTTCCTCCCTCTGATCCGTCTACGCCGCCCGCGGCCGCCGCGGGCGCGTCGGCGGCCGGGGTCGCGGCGGGGGCGCTCGACGCGGGGGCGTGGGCGGGGGTGGACCCGCTGCGGGGGAGCTTCGCGGAGTTCGCGCGGCCGAGCGGGCCGGACCTGGTGGCGCGCACGGCGGGGATCGCGCCGTGGATCGCGGCGCGGCGCGCGGCCGAGGTGTGGCCGTACGCGCGGGCGGTGGAGGGGGGCGTGGGCCCGGTGGCGCGGGCCGAGGGGGCGCGGTTCGCGCCCGGGGCGGCCGGGGACGCGGCGGCGGGGGCGGGCTACGTGGAGGGGCTCAACTTCGCCACGCAGGACTACCTCTCGCTCGCGGCGCACCCGGCGGTGCGGGCGGCCGCGGCCGACGCGCTCGAGCGCTTCGGCGTGCACTCCGGGGGCTCGGGCGCGCTGCAGGGGCGCTCGGCGGCCTCGCGCGCGCTGGAGCGCGAGCTGGGCGAGGCGCTGGGCGTGGAGCACGTGGTGCTCTTCTCCAGCGGCTGGGGCGCGGCGTTCGCGGCGGTGACCGCGCTGGTGCGCCCCGACGACCACGTGGTCATGGACCGCCTGGCGCACGCCTCGCTGCAGACCGGGGCGCAGGCGGCCACCGCGAACGTGACGCGCGTGGAGCACCTGAGCGTGCCGGCCCTGGCGCGCGCGCTCGCCCAGATCCGCGCGGCCGACGCGCGCCACGGGATCCTGGTGCTCACCGAGGGCCTGTTCTCGATGGACGCCGACTCGCCCGACCTCGGCGCCATGCGCGCGGTGTGCCGCGAGTACCAGGCGACGCTCCTGGTCGACGTGGCGCACGACTTCGGCGCGCTCGGCCCCGGGGGCACGGGGCACGTGGGGCGCTCGGGGCTCCTGGGCGAGGTGGACCTGGTGATGGGCGCGTTCTCGAAGACCTTCGCCTCGAACGGCGGCTTCGTGGCCACGCGCTCCGCCGGGGTGCGCGCCTACCTGGAGGCCTACGGCGGCCCCTACACGTTCTCCAACGCGCTCTCGCCGCTGCAGGTGGCCGTGGTGCGCGCGGCGCTCGCCATCGTGCGCGGGCCCGAGGGCGCCGCGCGCCGCGAGCGCCTGCTGGCCAACGTCGCGGCGCTGCGCGCGGCGCTCGGCGCGCGCGGGCTCGCGTGCCTCGGCGAGCCCGCCGCCGTGGTGCCCGTGCTCATCGGCCACACCCCGCTGGCGCGCCTGGCCAGCGGCGGCGTGCTGCGCCGCGGGCTCTTCGCCAACCTGGTCGAGTTCCCCGCCGTCGGCGTGCGCGCCGCGCGCTTCCGCCTCCAGGCCCAGGCCGACCACACCCCCGCCCAGTGCGCCGACGCCGCCGCCCGCCTCGCCGACGCCGTCGCCGAGGCCCGCGCCGCCCTCGCCCACCGCCGCGGCCAGCCGTCGGCCGAGGGCGAGCGTGCGTCAACTGCAGAACGCGCGGCCGCGGTGACGCCTAACGAATCGCCGGGCGCCCGGCCGGGCGCGTCCCGCGCGGCCTAACGTACGGCCGGACGCGACGAAACGAGTGGGGCGGCGCACGGTGCGCCGCCCCACTCGTTTCGTCGTGCACTCAAGGCCCGTCGGGTACGCGGGACTCAGTCCCGCGAGCTCCGCGTACCGGCGGGGCCGTGTTGTTACGCCTGGCGGCGGCGGCGGGCGACGAGGCCCAGGGCGCCGAGCCCGGTCGCCAGGAGCGCGTACGTGGCCGGCTCCGGCGTGGTGACCGTCGCGGGGACGAGGAACTCCGCCGAGATCGACACGGCCGACAGCACGCCGCCCGAGTTGATCGTGTTGAAGACCTGCGTCGGCGTCAGGCCGGCGAACTGCGCCGTGAACACGCCGCTGAACGTCTGCATGCCCCCGACCGGGCCGGTCTCGGTGCCGAACACCGAGAACGTCGCCGTCGAGCCCTGCGTGCCGGCCGGGTTGAGCGCGATCGGCCCGAAGGTGACGGCGCCCGGGCTGTTCTGCGTGCCCTGGAGCGTGAAGGTGTAGCCGCCGATCGTGAGGAACGGGCTCACCGGCAGCCCGACCACGCCCGCGGGCGAGATCGTGAGGTCGGAGATGATGCCCTGCGTGCCCGGCGCGATCGCCGGCGTGAAGATGCCGTTGATCGTCGGGACCGCGATCACGTTCCCCGTGGGCGTGCCGCCGACGTTCTGGTTGGGGCCCGCGAGGAAGTCGAGCAGCAGGTTCGCGCCGCCGCTGTTGGGCGCGTCCTGAATGTTGACCGAGCCGCTGAAGTTGAGCCGGCTCTGGGTTTGCGCCGATGCAACCGACGCCACCGCAAACGACAGCGTGGCTGCCGTCACGGCCTTGAACGTGAACGAACGAATCATCCTGCCCCCCTGAAGGTGGATCTCTGGACTAACCGTCCACACGCAGCCCCCGTGCTGAGTGTGGACCTGTGACAGTGTCGCACCTGGTTGAACCGGGAGCGCCACCGAACAGCCCCAACGTACTGCCGTCAGATGCTATATGCCAGGTCGAATGACTCTGAAATCACACTTGATATCAATTAGTCACACACCTGCTACATCGCGGTCTCGCCCGTCCCACTGCACCACGACGTTCGCCGCAGCTACAAGCACACCGCGTGCCGGCGCACCCGATCGGACCGTACGCGGGGCGAACTGCACTCGCGCTCGTTTCGTAGTGGACGTGCCCGCGAATGCGTAGTGTGAGTGCTACAGCAATTGCCACAATCGTCGGGTCGACGTTCGCACATGGTTCGAACGTGATCGATCTGGTTCGGACAGCGTCAGGTCGCGCGTACACGCCGCGCAAACAGATGTCGCGAGCGTGTGGCGTCGGCGCGACGCACGCCGAATTCCGCTCAACGAAGAGGCGGAGCGACCGCAGTGGCCGCTCCGCCTTACGTCGTCATCGCTGCGCGTGCGCCGCGTTACGTGCGTGCCTTGCGCCGGCGACTCACGCCGGCCACGCCGGCGAGCCCGAAGCCGAGCAGGGCGTACGTCGCGGGCTCGGGCGTAACGGCGGTGTCGATCGGCGGCACGGCGTCGGTGCGGCCGATCACGGGGCCGGCAACGAACCGGCCGGTGAACGTCACGTCCTGCAGTCCGTCCTGCTCGAGCGTGTAGAGCACGTACTGGTACGGCAGCCCGACGAATGACGACGCGACCGTTCCCGTGAACGTCGAGACGTAACCGTCGGGGCCGGTCACGGTACCGAGCAGTGCGAACGCCGCCGTCGAGTTCATGGGCGCGTCGGGATCACCCGAGTCGAGATTCGCAACGTAGAACGGCGACATCCCGGCGTTCACCGCAGGATCACCCTGGACCGACTGGAACGGCGTGCAGGTCTGCCCCAGCTCCGGTTCGACGTAGCAGGCGTCCTGCGCGTACATCCCGCTCGGGAGTGACGCGATGCTGAAGCGAAAGCCCCCGAGCGTGAGGAAGTTAGCGACCGGGTTGTCGCCGTTCCCCACGCGAATGCCCGCGACGTCGCCCGACATCCCGCCATCGGCGTCCGTGTTGAACACGCCGAACGAGCCGGTGTTGGCCGACGCGGCCGCGATCACCTTCGGAGAGAAATCGAGCATCACGCCACCGAGTCCGATGTCGGAGGCGTTCGCAACGCCTCTGAACGTGAAGGTGCTGCCCGGCGTGATCTGCGCGGCGGCGGGAGCCGCGAGAAGAGCGGTCGCGATCACAGCGGTCGAGAGCCAACGATGCATGGAACGGGGGGGGATTGGGAGGGGAGAGTGCTGGGGAGTCGGTCGAGGCCCGCGGACGTGGCCGGCCACAATTTGGTGAGCCAGGTCACATCTTTGCTACACGCCCATCGTAACAGGCTCGCCCGTGTTCGGCGAGGACGCGTGACAGGCGGCCGCGAGATCGTGTTCGCGCTCCTCTCTCCCCCTTCCATCCCGGCCCCAATCGCCGGGCCCGGAGGTCGGGCCCGGTCAGCCGTGGGTCAGATCACCGATGCTCCACGCCGTGACGTCGTCGGCGCGACAACACCAGAGTACGCCGCGCCGCGTGATGGGGAGGAGCCCGGCTCCGGTCATGTATCGCGCGTCCTCGAGGTGGACGAATTCGACCGCACGCTCGTATGCGGCGGCGTCGGCTGGCTGACGCCGGTCGCCGTGCGCCGCGCCGTACGCGTCGTCGACGAGTCCCCGGAACGCCTCGGCAAAGGATTCGTCCATTCCGGTCCCCCCGGCGGCCGTCGCGAACTGGTCGGCGACGGCGCGGCAGTACGCGACGGTGCCGATCAGGTTGCCGGTCACGAGCACGTCCCCCACGCTGACCGTCAGGCCCACCCGCACGTCGCGCTCCGCGGCGAGCAGCAGCATGTGCAGCATCCGGTCGACGGGCCGTGTGCGGAGACCGTGCGCGGGTGCGTCGGCCGCGCGTCGGCTCGGGACTGCCGCGGCCGCGGGGCCCGCGCCGGGCGCCCCGCCGTCGGAGAAGGCGGCTGGCCGAGCGGCGGGGTCGGCCGCAGACGCGGGCCGGGGCCGCGGGAACGCGAGGTCGGGGGCGTCGGGTGTGGACACGGGCGCGAAAGTGGGAGGGGTCGACGGGCGTCGAAACGTAGCCGGTCGGCGCGCCGTGCCGCGCCTAACGGAAGCACGGCGCCCACCCGCCACCGGGCCGGACGCCCGTGGCGCGCGTGCTACGATCGCACTGTTGCACATTCCCGACATTCCGCGCCGGGTGTACGCGCGACTACTGTACTGGCAAATCGAGCCCGCCGGGCGGGGCGCACGTGGCGCCCCGCCCGGCGAGCCCCTCGCGCCTATCCATGCTGCAGCCTCGTAGCGTTCTCACCCTGCGCCGCACGCTCGCCGTCGCAGCCGTCCTCACGGCGGCTGGCGCGTGCGGCGGTGGCAGTGACAGCGGCACCGGCGTCAAATCGCCCGTCACCACCGTCGCCGTCACCGTTCCGACGCAGATCTCCGTCGCCCCAAACGCCGGCTCGCTCGGCGTCCAAGTCGTCGCCACGTACGACCGCGCGAGCGGCGCGGCGGGCGCCCTCGCCACGCAGACCGTCGCGGTCTCGGGGGGCGGGTCGCAGAACGTCCCGTTCACGCTCGACCTCGCGCCCTGCCTCAACGACGCCGCGCGCGCGGGCGGCTCGTCGGCGACGACCTGCGGGGTGCACTTGCAGCTGACGCTCCTCGCGGGCGGCACGGCCGTCGACGCGCAGAGCGTCGGCCCGTACACGCTCGCGGGCGGCGCCACGCTGACGGTGAGCCCGGCCGTGAGCTTCGTTCAGGTCGCGTCGGTGCAGATCCTCACCCCGACGGGGACCTCGCCGAGCGCGCGCGCCGTCGTGGGCGCCCCGCTCCAGCTCACCGCGCGGGTGCTCGACGCGAGCAACAACGTGCTCGCGGGCCGGGCCGTGTCGTGGTCGTCGAACACCGCCTCGGTGGCGACCGTCGACGCGACCTCGGGGCTCCTCACCCCGGTCACGGTGGGCAACACCGTGGTCAGCGCCAGCGTGGCCGGCCAGACGGCGACCCTGCCGGTCACGGTGTTCACGGCCAACACGGTCACGATCGCCGGCGTGAGCGGGGCGACGGGCACCGGATCGGTGGCGTCGAGCCCGGCGGGTCTCGCGTGCCGCATCGTGAACGGCACGCCGTCGGGTTCGAGCTGCACCTCGCGCCCGTTCCCGAGCGATTCGGCGGTCACGCTCACCGCGGCGCCCGACGCCGGCAGCACGTTCGGGGGCTGGGGCGGCGACTGCAGCACGGCCGGCACGAGCGCGACCTGCACGGTCACGCCGAGCGCCGCGCGGAACGCCACGGTGCAGTTCCTCTCCGCGCACGACCGCGCGTCGACGCTCACGCTCACGCTGACCGACCCGACCGGGACCGGCGGCTCCGCGACGCTGTCGGCTACGGGCGGCGCGGTGGACGCGACGGTGTGCACGCTCGCCTCGGGCCAGACGACGGTCACGTGCCCCCGGTCGGTCGACTTCGGGGCGACGGTGACGGTGAACGTGACCCGCGCCAACCCGTCCGCGCAGGCGTTCTCGTTCAGCGGGGACTGCAGCGGTTCGGGCGCGTGTACGCTCGCCTCGGTGACGACGAACAAGACGGTCGGCGTGGCCTTCGCGGCGGCCGTCTCGCTCACGCTCAACACGGTCGGCACCGCCAACGGCGGCGGGTACGTGACGAGTTCGCCGGCGGGGGCCGCGGGCACGATCAGCTGTCACCAACTCGGCGGCATCACGATCGGCGCGACGTGCACGACGCAGTACACGGCGGGCACCCAGGTCACGCTGACGGCGACGCCGGACGCGCTCAGCTCGTTCACCGGGTGGAGCGGGGTGTCGTGCGCGTCGAGCGGGACGACGTGCGTGTTCACGATCGGGGCGGGCGGTGCGACCCCGGTCGCGACGTTCGCGTCGCTGTCGTCGGCGAACGGCGTCACGGTCGCGCCGACCGGCGCCGGCCTCGGCGCGATCACGATCACGACGTTGGTCATCTCGGCCCCGTGCGACCGGTCGCAGGCCAACAGCCCCGACGGCGGCACCTGCATCGCGCCGTGGGTCCCGAGCCGCGTTCCCGCCAGGGGAGAGGTCCTGACGGCCATTCCGGCCAGCGGGTACCACTTCACGCGCTGGCTCGGGTGCCCGGCGGTCCAGACCGACGGTACCTGCCTCGTCCCGGCGAACGGCGTGTCGGCGGTGGCGGCGCAGTTCGACCCGTGAGGCGGCGGTGACCCGGCCGTAGGGCCGGGCTAACGGCGACACGCGGGCGCGGGCCCCGCAGACCTCGGCGTCTGCGGGGCCCGCATGCGTTGGGCCGGCCTGGCGCGACGGACGCGCGAGCGCGTTCCTTGCTTTCGGTATTCGTTCGGGATAGCATTGGCCGCCCGCCGCTCGCGCCGAGCGGGTTCCGACGCGGCTGCCTAACCCCTGCCCACCCGGATGCCCCCGTCACCCGCGCCCCGCCACCGGACCTCGCACCGTGCCTGCCGCCCCGCTCCGCGCGATTCAGGACGTCCGGCGCCTGCTGGCCGAGCAGTTTCCGGACGCGCGGCCGTTGGTCGAGCGGGACGCGGAGCGGCTGGCGCGCCCGGTGTCGACCAACATCCCGGCGCTCGACCGCGCGCTGCCGGGGGGCGGGCTGCCGCGGGGCAAGCTCACGGCGTGGGCGCCCGCGGCCGGGGCGGCGACGGTGCTGCGGTCGGCGTGTCGCGCGGCGATCGCCGACGGCGAGCGGGCCGCCTGGATCGACGGCACCGAGACGCTGACGTACGGCTGGGGGTGGCCGGCGGCGGACGCGCCCGGCGGGGACCGGCTGCCACTCGTCGTGCAGCCCAACGACCGGATGAACGCCTTACGCTGTGCGGAGCTCGTGCTGCGGTCGGGGGCGTTCGCGCTCGTGGTGCTCGAGATGGCGGCGGGGAGCGAGCCGGCGGGGACCGAGACGGTGCGCCTCACGCGGGCGACGCGCGACGGCGGGGCGGCGCTCGTCGTGCTCACGGAGCGCGGGAGCATGGCCGCGCTGCGGATCACGTCGCGGCTGCTGCCGGGGGCGGTGCGGTGGCAGCGCGGGCCGTTCGGCGCCGCGGCGCCGGCGGAGGTGCGTGCCGAGGTGCGCGCGCGCGCGCTGGGGTGGAATGCGCGGGCGGAGGTCACGCTCGCGGTGGCCGCGTATGACGTTCGTGACGCTCTGGACCCCCGACCGGCCGACCGCCGCGGAGCCGGCGGCGGAGGCGACTCCGCCGGGGGCTGCGCCGACGACGCCTAACGCAGGCGCGTTGCCCCCGCTGCTCGCGCGACTCCTCGGCGTGACGCCGCACGCGGTGGTGGTGCCGGCCGAGGGCGGGACGTACGTCTGGGCGGACGGGCGCGGGCTGCCGGCGCGTTGGGTGGCGCGTGAAGTGTTGCGCCATGCGCGCGCAGAGCACGTCGCGCGGCCGCGCGTGGGGGTCGCGCGCGTCGCGGTGGCCGCAGAGGTGGCGGCGCGTTGGGGGGCGCGTTGGGGGGCGCACGGAGGCGGGGGAGGCGGGCAGGAAGCGCCGCTGACCGGGGTGGCGCCGAACGCCGAGCGCGCGTTCCTCGCCCCGCACGCGCTGAGCACGCTGCTGCCCTCGGTGACGGCCGACGCGGCCGGCGACACGGGGACCGCCGTATCGCCGGCCGCCGTATCGCCGGCCGCGGTGGCGCGGGCGGTGGCGGCGCTCGCCGACGTGGGCGTGGTCACGTGCGGCGCGCTCGCCCGCATCGCGCGGGAGGCGGTGGAGGTGCGGCTCGGGGCAGCAGGCGTCGCCCTCTGGAAGCTCGCGCGGGCGGACGACGCGCGGCGCGTGTTCCGGCACGCCGGGCACGCGCTGCCGTCGGCGTCGCTCGAGTGGACCGAGTTCGACCTGCGCGAGCCCGAGCGACTGCTGTTCGTCGCGGGCCGGCTCGTTGCGCGCGTGTGCGAGGCGTTGGACGCGCGCGGCGAGGGAGCGGGCGCGATGACGCTCGTGGTGCAGCTCGCCGGCGGCGGTGCGGTGGAGCGGCGCGTGCGGGCCGCGCGCGACACCGCCGACCCCGCCGCGTGGCGCCGGCTGCTGCGAGCGGAGCTGGAACGCGTCGAGCTCCCGGACGGCGTGTGCGGGCTCGCGCTGCGGGTGGAAGCCGCGCGGGCGGCCGCAGCGCCGCAGGCGGACCTCTTCGACCGCGGCGGACAGACGGCGGGCGCGGCGGCGGCGGCCGTCGCGCGGCTGATCGAGGATGGCGCCGGGCGCCCCGTGCGGCCGGTAGCGGGCGCACACGCGCTGCCCGAGCGGCGCCTCGCCTGGGAGCCGACGACGGTCGAGGCCGCGCTGCGGGCGGGGCGCGCCGCGCCGGTCGTGTGCGAGGGGCGGCCGCGTGCCGTCTCCCCCGCCGTGTCCCCCGAGACGCCGCGGCTCACGCTACATCCGGGCGGGGCCGACGCGCGGCGGGCGGCGCCAGGCGGGCGCGGCGGCGTGACGTTAGGCCTCGTCCGCGCGGCGACACCCGACGCGCCCGGCGAGGCGCCCGGCGAGGCGCCCGGCGACGCGTCCACCGGCGTGCAGGAGCCGATGAACCTGCGCGTGCTCCCGCGCCCGCGTCCGCTCGCGGTGACGACGCGCGCCGAGCGCGGGCACCTGGTCCCGGTGCGCTACCGCGAGCGGCTGGCCGAGGGGGTGCGAGCACCGCGCGGAATTCCGCTCGTCGAGGTGGTCACGGCAGTCGGGCCCGACCGGGTGACGGCGGGGGCGGAGACCGGGGCGCCCCTCTCGCGCGAGTACTGGCAGTGTCTCACCGGGGGCGGCGAGCTGGTGCTGCTCTACCGCGACCTCGGGGCGCCGGCGGACGACGCTCCGTGGTTCCTGCACGGATGGTGGGATTGAGCGCGGCGCCCCCGGCCTGACGAGCGCCCGGGTGGAGCGCTTCGTGGAGTTGCGCGCGCACAGCGCGTTCTCGTTCGGGACGAGTTCGGCGACGCCCGAGCAGCTCGCCGCGCGCGCGGCCGAGCTGGGATACACGAGCCTCGGCCTCACGGACGCGAGCGACCTCGGGGGCGCGGTGCGATTCGCGCTCGCCTGCCGGCGGCACGAGGTCCGGCCGGTGGTCGGGGTGGAGCTGATGGTCGACGGGCGGCCGCTGGCCCTGCTCGCACGCACGGCGGAGGGGTACCGGCACCTGGCCGCGCTCGTCACCCGGGCGCGCGCGGGGCGGCTGGCGGAATGGTCGCGGGACGACGCCGGGCGCGCCGCGAAGGCGCCGCCGCGCGGGCATCCGCAGGTGCGCTGGCGCGAGGTGGCGGAGCGGGCGGCGGGGCTCACGCTGCTCACCGGGCCCACGCGCGGGCACCTGGGGGCGCTGTTGCGGCGTGGGCGGCGGGCGGAGGCCGCACGGCTGCTCGCCGAGTGGCGCGAGGCGTTCGCGGGCGCGGGAGGTGGGGCGCATCTGGCGGTCGAGGTGCAGCTGCACCACGCGGGGCGACGAGAGGAGACGCTCGCCGGCGCGCTCGCCGCGCTCGCGGAGCGCGAGGGGGTGCAGTGGGTCGTCGCGAACGACTCGCGCTACGTGGGCGAGGCCGGGCGGCGCGCCTTCGACGTGCTCGTCGCGCTGCGGCACGGGACGACGCTCGACGACGCGGCCGCGCGCGGGCTGCTGCTGCCCAACGAGCTGTGGGGGCTGCCGAGCCCGGAGGCCGTGGCGGGGCGGTGGGCGGGGCGGGAGGCGGGGGTCGAGGCGACGGCCGCGGTCGCGGCCGCGTGCGACTTCCAGCTGCCGTGGGCGCGGCCGCCGATGCCGCGCTTTCCGCTGCCCGGCGGGGCGGACGACGCCGACGCGTTCCTGCGCGCGCGCGTGCTCGACGGCGCGCACGAGCGGTGGGGCGCAACACTCTCGGAGGCGCAGCGGCAGCAGCTCGACCACGAGCTGCGGGTGATCGGCACGTTAGGCTTCTCGGGGTTCTTCCTCGTCATGTGGGACGCGGTGCGCGAGGCGCGGGCGCGGGGCATCCTCTGCCAGGGGCGCGGGTCGGCGGCCAACTCGGCGGTCGCTTACGTGCTCGGCATCACGGCGGTCGACCCGGTGGCGCACGGGCTGCTGTTCGAGCGCTTCCTGTCGGCGGCGCGGGCGGACGGGATGACCGAGGCGCCGGACATCGACGTGGACGTGGAGCACGACCGGCGCGAGGAGCTGCTCGACTACGTGTACGCGCGCTACGGGCGGTCCCACGGGGCGATCGCGTGCATCGTGCAGACGTACAGCGCGCCCACGGCGGTGCAGGACGTCTGCCGGGCGTACGGGGTGGCGCCGGCGGTGGCGTTCGCGCTCTCCAAGCGGCTGCACCATACCGACCCCGAGGCCGGGGTCGAGGCGTTGCGCGGCGGGCTCGCGGCCGAGTACGGACTGAGCGCGGCGGGGTTCGACCCGGCGACGCCGCGCGGCGACGCGCTGCTGCGGGCGGTGGCCGCGTTCGAGGGGGTGCCGCGGATGCGCTCCACGCACCCGGGCGGATTCGTCCTCTCCGCCGACCCGCTGGGTGCGACCGCCCCGGTCGAGCCGACGACGATGGGGCGCACGATCCTGCAGTACGACAAGGACGACCTCGACGCGCTCGGCGTGCCGAAGTTCGACTTCCTCGGACTCGGCGCGCTCTCGATGGTGCGGCGCGCGTTCGACGTGATCGAGGCGCGGAGCGGCGAGCGCCCGCAGATGTACCGGCTGCCGCCGGACGACCCCGCGACGTACCGGATGATCGCGGCGGGGGACACGTTCGGCACGTTCCAGGTGGAGAGCCGCGCGCAGATCTCGTCGCTCGTGCACACGCGGCCCGAGAAGCTCTACGACCTCGTCGTGCAGGTGGCGCTCATCCGGCCGGGGCCGATCGTCGCGAAGTTCGTGCGGCCGTACGTGGAGCGGCGGCGCGGGCGCGCGCAGGTCGCGTACGCGGACGGGCTGCGCGAGCGGCTGGAGCCGATCCTGGGGCGGACGCAGGGGCTGCCCATCTTCCAGGAGCAGGCGATGGCGCTGTCGATCGCGCTCGCCGGCTACGCGCCGGCCGACGCCGACGAGCTGCGGCGCACGATGGGGAACCAGCGGAAGCTCGCGCGGCTCGTGGCCGCGCTCGAGACGCTGCGCGCGCGGATGGTCGCGCACGGCATCCCCGAGGCGGCCGCGGTGCAGCTGACCGACGACCTGCGCTCGTTCGGCAACTACGGGTTTCCGGAGAGCCACGCGTGGAGCTTCGCGCTCATCGCGTACGCGACGTGCTGGCTCAAGCGGCACCACCCGGCGGCGTTCTACGCGGGGCTGCTGAACGCGCAGCCGATGGGCTTCTACTCGGTGAGCACGCTCGTGCACGACGCGCGGCGGCACGGGCTGGAGGTGCGGCTGCCGTGCCTCGCGTTCGGGGCGGCGGAGTGCACCGTGGAGGAGCGCGACGACGCGCCCGACGCGCCGGCCCTGCGCGTGGGGTGGCGGCACGTGCGCGGGCTCGGCGACGGCGCGCTGGCGCGGCTGACGGCGGCGCGCGCGGGGGGGCCGTTCCGCTCGGTGGCCGACGTGGTGCGGCGGGCGGGGCTCGTGCGGGCCGAGGCGACGGCGCTGGCGCGGGCGCACGCGTTCGCGGTGTGGGAGCCCGACCGGCGGCGGGCGGGGTGGGCGGCGCTGCGCGTGGTGGGCGACACGCTGCCGCTGGCGCCGGCGCGCGACGCCGGGGCGGGCGACGCGGACGACGGGCACGCGCCGGACGCGTTAGACCAGCACGCGGCGGTGGTGGCGGACTACCGCGCGGTGGGGCTGTCGGTGGACGGACACCCGATGGCGCGGTACCGCGCATGGTGCGATCGGGTGGGGGCGCTGCACAGCGCCGGGGTGGCGCGGTGCCGCACGGGAACGCAGGTGGTGGTGGCGGGGCTCGTGATCGTGCGGCAGAAGCCGTCGACGGCGAAGGGCACGGTGTTCCTGCTGCTGGAGGACGAGCACGGGACGGTGAACGTGATCGTCAACCAGCAGCTCGCCGAGAAGAGCCGCGAGGCGGTGCACCGGGCGCTGTTCGCCGTGGTGTACGGACGCGCGGAGAAGGACGGGGCGCTCGTGAACGTGGTGGCCCGGGCGGTGGAGCCACTCGAGGCGGTGGTGGCCGCGAACGGCGGCAACGCGGCGTCGGGCGACGGCGCGGGGCTGACGTTCCGATCGCACGACTTTCGTTGAGGGCGGCGCGCCGGGTGAGCCGGCGCGCCGCCCTCGCCTTACCAGATCTTCACGCGGTCCTCGGGCGCGCGGTACATCTTGTCGCCGGGCTTCACGTTGAACGCCGTCTCGAAGGCGTCGTTGTTGACGAGCGGGACCAGCGCGCGCACCTGCCCAGGCGAGTGCGGGTCGGTGAGCAGCTGCTGGCGGAGCGCGTCGTCGCGGAACTTGGTGCGCCAGATCTGCGCGAAGCCGAGGAAGAAGCGCTGGTCGCCCGTGTAGCCGCCGATGACGGGAGCCGGCCGGCCGTGCAGCGACACGTGGTAGGCGCGGTACGCCGCCGCGAGGCCGCTGACGTCGCCGATGTTCTCGCCGAGCGTGAGGCGGCCGTTGATGTGGATGCTGTCGATCGGCGTGATCGCCTCGTACTGGGCCGCGAGCTTCGCCGTGCGGGCCTCGTAGGCCTGCGCGTCGGCGGGGGTCCACCAGTCGCGCAGGTTGCCCGCGCCGTCGCTCTTCCGCCCCTGGTCGTCGAAGCCGTGACCGATCTCGTGGCCGATCACCGCGCCGATGGCGCCGTAGTTGACCGCGTCGTCGGCGTCGACGTTGAAGAAGGGCGGCTGGAGGATCGCGGCCGGGAAGACGATCTCGTTGTTGGTCGAGTTGTAGTACGCGTTGACCGTCTGCGGCGTCATGCCCCAGCGCCAGCGCTCGACCGGCTTGCCGAGGTGGCCGGTGTTGTCGGCGTACTCGAACGCGTTCGCGCGCATCGCGTTGCCTAACAGGTCGTCGCGCCGGACCTCGAGCGCGGCGTACTCGCGCCACCGGTCGGGGTAGGCGATCTTGACCGTGAAGTGCGCGAGCTTCTGCTGCGCCTCCGCCTTGGTCGCGGGGCTCATCCACGGCAGGCTGTCGATGCCGACCCGGTAGGCCTCGCGCAGGTTGTGCACGAGCGAGTCCATGCGCGCCTTCGCGGTCGCCGCGAAGTACTGGCGCACGTAGAGTTGCCCGACGGCGTCGCCCATCGCGCCCTCGACCTCCTGCACCGCGCGCTTCCAGCGCGGCCCCATCGCCTGCTGGCCGCTGAGCGTGCGCCCGCGGAACTCGAAGCGGGCCTGCTGGAACGCGGCCGGCAGCTCGTCGGCGTAGCTGTCGAGCAGCTTGAAGGTGAGGTACTCGCGCCACGTCGACGCGGGGGTGCTCGAGAGGATCGGGTCGAGCGCGCGGAGGTAGTCGGGCTGCCGGACCACGACCTCGGTGGCCGCGTCGAGCCCGGCGGCCGCGAAGTACTGACGCCAGCCGTACGACGGCACGAGTTCGGCGAGCTGCGCGACCGTCATCCGGTTGTACGTGGCGTTGCGGTCGCGGTTGCGCGCGCGGTCCCACTGGCGGCCGGCGATCGCAGTCTCGAGCGCGACGATGCGCGCCGCCGCACCCTCCGCGTCGGGCTGCTTGGCGAGCGTGAGGAGGCGCGTGATGTACGCGCCGTACGCGGTACGCGCCGCGACGAGCTTGGGGTCGGCGCGCAGGTAGTAGTCGCGGTCGGGAAGGCCGAGGCCGGACTGCGAGATCGAGACGATGTAGGCGTCCGATTTACGCGCGTCCTGGCCGACGAAGACGCCGGCCGGACCGGCCACGCCGAGTCGGGCGAAGTGGGCGAACGCGGCGGGCAGCTGCGCCGCCGTGGTGACCGCCGCGATCGCGCGGAACTCCGGCTGGAGCGGCGTCAGGCCGAGCGATTCGACGCGGGCCGAGTCCATGTAACTCGCGTAGAAGTCGCCGATCTTGCGCTCGTTGGTGCCGGGCGCGGCCGGCGTGCGGGCCGCGTTGTCGAGGATGCCGTGCAGCGCGACGGCACTCCGCTCCCGCAACTCGAGGAACGCGCCCCAGCTGGAACGGTCGGCCGGGATCTCGGTGCGCTTGAGCCAGCCGCCGTTGACGAACCGGAAGAAATCGTCCTGCGGGCGGACCGAGCGGTCGAAGTTGGTCGTGTCGACGCCGAGCGCGTGACCGGGCGCTTGGGCGCGGGCGGCGCGAGCGCCCAGGGCGGCGCCGGCGACCGACAGCGCGACCGCGGCAAGTGCCGACGCGGCGTGACGAACGGAACGGGTGGAGGGCATGAGAAGAGGCGGGAGTGCGAACCGGCGCCCCGGCGATGAAGCGGAGGCGCGTCACGTGTGCACAGCTCTACACGAAACGGCCGCGGAAGGATCGCGCGGCCAGCACGGGTACGCTCGCCGAACGACGGTCGTTGACGGGCGCGCCAGGCGCCACCACGGGCCCCCTTGCGACGGCTCGGGTGCTCGCGCAACATGGCCGGACGAGATGCCAGATTCGACCATTCGATGGCCGCGCGCGGTCCGCGCGCTCCGCGCCGGGCTCGCCGCCGCGGTCGCGAGCCGTGCGGCAGTCGCGCAACCTCCCGCCGCCCACGTTCGCGACGTACAGGTCACGATCGACACCGTCCACCCCGTGCGCCGCTTCGTGCCGCGTGACGTGTTCGGTGCGGGAATCGACGGGCGCCCGGCCGAGGACGCCCGGGCCACGTTCGACCCGCGCAACGTGGCCGCGATGCGATCGGCCGGGCTGCCGCGCCTTTCCTACCGGCTGCGCACCGAGCTCGGCATCGAGGCCTGGCATTGGACGAATCGCGGGCGGTGGAGCGACGCGGCCAACTCGCGCGGCTACTGGCTCGGCGACGACCGGCCGGCGCCCGACGGCGCACCGTTGCCACTCGGCTACGGGTACCGGTTGCCGCGCCGCGGCACGACCATCGACCAGGGCGACAACGACGGCTACTCGCGCCTGACCGACGGCGACGCCGCGACGTTCTGGAAGAGCAACCCGTACCTGAGCGCGCGCTACACGGGCGAGCCAGACGCGCTCCACCCGCAGCGTGTGGTGGTCGACCTCGGCGCCGCGCACCCTGTGAACGCCGTTCGCATCGCGTGGGGCGCGCCGTGGGCCGCGCGGTACACGGTCGAGTACTGGGACGGCAACAACGCAGAATCGCTCGAGGGGCCGTCTCCGGTCGGCCACTGGCGCGCGTTCTCGGGCGGCGCCGTGACGGACGGGCGCGGCGGCATCGCGCTGACGCGCGTGGAGCCCGGCGCGCGCCCGGCTCGCTGGATCCGCGTCACGATGACCGAGAGCTCGCACACGGCGCCGGCCAACGCCGTCGACCCGCGCGACTCGCTCGGCTACGCGATCCGCGAGATCGGCGTGGGGACGATCGGCGCTGGCGGAAACTTCGTCGACGCCGTGCGCCACGCGCCGTCGCACGCGCAGAGCGCGACGTGGGCGTCGTCGACCGACCCGTGGCACCGCGCCACCGACCGCGACCCCGAACTCGCGCAGCCGAGCGTGGAACGGGCGTTCACGAGCGGACTCGCCGCGGCGGGACCGCCGATGCTCTCGGTGGGGGTACTCTACGACACGCCCGAAAACGGTGCCGCGCTCGTGCGGTACCTGCGCGCCCGCGGCCTGCGCGCCGCCCGGGCCGAACTCGGCGAGGAGCCGGACGGGCAGGACGCCCCCGCTGCAGACTATGGCGCGCTGGCGGTGCAGGTCGCCGACGCGCTGCACGCGGCCGATCCGGCACTCGTCACCGGCGGTCCGTCGCTGCAGACCGTGCTCGTGGACTTCCATCTCGTGCCCGCCGAGCCCACCTCGCGACCGTGGATCACGGCGATGCGCGAGTATCTGGTCGCCCGCGGGCGGGCGCGCGACTTCGGGTTCTTCTCGTTCGAGTGGTACCCGTTCGATTCGGTATGCGCGCCGACGGGCCCGTACCTGCGCCAGCAACCGGCGATGCTGACCAGCACGGTCGAGCGGTTCGCCCGCGGCGGACTCGCGCACGACGTGCCCTGGATCGCGACCGAGTTCGGCTATTCGGCGTTCGCGTCACCCGCCGAAGTGCAACTCGCCGGTGCGCTGTTCGTCGCGGACTTCGTGGGCGCATTCCTCACCGCGGGTGGGGACGAGGCGTACCTGTACGGCTACGAGCCGACCGAGCTGCAGCGCGAACCCGAGTGCCCGCTCTGGGGCAACAACGCGCTGTTTCTGGGCGACGGGGCCGCCGTGGTCCGCGACACCACGGCCGCGTACTGGGCGACGCGACTGCTCACGCAGGCGTGGACCGACCCGGCCGGCGGCGCGCACACGCTGTTCCGCGCCAACACCAACTGGCGCGATTCGGCGGGCGACGCCGTCGTGAGCGCGTACCCGCTGCGGCAGCCCGGAGGCACGTGGGCCGTGCTGCTCGTGAACAAGGACTCGCTCACGACCGTGCGCCCGCACCTGCACGTGCCCAACGCCACCGATCTGGCGGGCGGGATCGCGGCAGCCATCCCACGGGCCGCCCTCGGCCGGTGGGACGTGTGGCAGCTGTCGGCCGCCGAGTACGCGTGGCGCGGCCGCGGCCGCGCCGGGCGGCCCGTGTGGCGCGGCTACCCGACTGCGCGACGCGTGGCCGCCGACTCCCTCCTGCTTCCCGGTTACTCCGTCACCGTCGTACGGCTCCGACCCTGAGTTAGGCCACCATGAGTGTCCACGCCGTTCCTGCGCCGGGCGCGACACGCGCGCTTCGCATCGTTCTCACGCTCGCGGCGCTCGGCGGTCGGGCGCATGCTCAGCAGCCTGCCGGCACGGCTCCGGCCGGCGGCTCGTCGCCCGGCGCCGTGCCGTCGCCTCGCATCCGTCTCAATCAGGTCGGATTCGACGTCCGCGAACCGAAGACCGCGGTGGTCGTCGCCGGTGACGCGGCACGGGGATTCGCGGTCGTCGACGCGGCACGGGGCGATACCGCGTTCGCGGGCACGCTCACGCCGCCGCGCGCGTGGGTCCCGTCGGGAGAGGTCGTGCGCCGCGCCGAGTTCGGCGCGCTCGTGCGGCCGGGGCGCTACGTGCTGACGGTCGCGGGCGTGGGGTCGTCGGCGCCGTTCGTGGTGCAGCCGGGCGCGGCGCGCGAGGTCGCGCGTGCCGCGGTGAAGGCGTTCTACTACCAGCGCGCCTCGACCGACCTGCCGGCGCGCTATGCGGGGCGTTGGGCGCGCGCCGCTGGCCACCCCGACACGGCCGTGCTCGTACACCCGTCGGCCGCGGGGCCGACGCGGGCCGTCGGCGCGCACGTCTCGTCGCCGCGCGGCTGGTATGACGCGGGCGACTACAACAAGTACGTCGTCAACTCCGGAATCAGCACCTACACGCTCTTCGCGCTCGCCGACCACGTCCCGGCGTACGCGGCCGCGCTCGACACGCACATCCCGGAAAGCGGGAACGGTCTGCCCGACGTGCTGAACGAGGCGCTCTGGAACCTGGGCTGGATGCGCACGATGCAGGACCCGGCCGACGGCGGCGTGTACCACAAGCTGACGAACGCGGTATTCGACCCGTTCGTGATGCCCGCCGCGGCGACCACGCCGCGCTACGTCGTGCAGAAGAGCACCGCCGCGGCGCTCGACTTTTCGGCGACCGCGGCGCACGCGGCCGTCGTGCTGCGGCGGTACCACGCGGCCCCGTCCGGCCTCGCCGACTCGCTCGTGCGCGAGGCGCTCGCGGCGTGGACGTGGGCGCGTCGCCACCCGGACGCGATCTACGACCAGGACCGGATGAACGCGCAGTTCGCGCCGCGGGTGACCACGGGGACGTATGGCGACGGCGACGTGCGCGACGAGGTCCGCTGGGCGGCGTCGGAGCTGTACGTCGCGACACACGCCGACAGCTTCCTCGTCGCCGCCGCGCCGCTCGCCGCGCCGACGCCCGGCGTGCCGAGCTGGGGCTCGGTCGCGATGTTAGGCGTCTACTCGCTGTTGGACCACCGCGCCGAGCTGCCGGCGGCGTTCGACACGGCGGCGCTGGCCGCGCGCGTCCTCACGCCGGCGCGCGCGTTGGCCGCGCGCGCCGGCGCGTCGGCGTACGGCGTCGCGATCGACGACCCGCGGGACTTCATCTGGGGGAGTAACGCGGTCGCGGCCAACCAGGGCATGCTGCTGATCCAGGCCTACCGCCTCACGCGCGACCGCGCGCTGCTCGACGCGGCGGTCGCGAATCTCGACTACATCCTCGGGCGGAACGCGACCGGCTACTCGTTCGTGACCGGCGTCGGCGTGCGCCCGCCGCGGTTCCCGCACCACCGCCCCTCCGCGGCGGACGGCATCGCCGAACCGATCCCCGGGCTGCTCGTCGGCGGCCCCAACCCGGGGCAGCAGGACCACTGCCCCGGCTACCCGTCGCGCGTCCCCGCGCTCTCGTACGTCGACAGCACGTGCGCCTACGCCGCCAACGAGATCGCGATCAACTGGAACGCCCCGTTCGCCTACCTCGCCGCGACCGTCGACGCGCTCGAGGGGACGGTCGCGGCACCGCCGCCGCGACCGGGCGGGTCCTGAGCGTTCATCAGGCGTCGGCGCTCACGCGCAACACCACCTTGCCCGTCGTCGCGTCGCTCTCCAAGTGGTGGTGTGCCGCGGCCACGTCAGCCAGATCGAAGACGCGGTCCACGCTCGGACGGACGGCGCCGCGCGCGAGGAGCGGGACGACGTCGTGTGCGAAGCGCCGCGCCGTCGCGATGCGCTCCTCGATCGGGCGGGCGCGCATCACCGTGCCGCGGAGCGTGAGCCGCGCGGAGAGCACGCGCCCGAAGTCGACGACCCCCTCGCGTCCGGCCACGAGGCCGATGAGCACGTGGCGCCCGTGCGGCGCGAGCGCGTGCAGGGTCGCGTTCACGTACGGACCGCCGACGAGGTCGAGCGCGACGTCCGCGCCGCGCCCGCCGGTATGCGCGCGGACGAACTCGCCGAGTAGCGTGCGGAGCGCGGCGTCATCGCGCGCGGCGTCGGGCGGCACCGCGAGGGTCGCGGACGCGCCATGATCGCGCACCGCATCCAGCTTGGCCACGGTGCGCGCGGTACCGAGCGCGGTCATGCCGAACGCGCGCGCGAGTTGCACGGCGGCGAGCCCGACCCCGCTCGCGGCCGCGTGCACGAGCACGACGTCACCGGGACGCGCGTCGGCCTGCACCAGTGCGTCGTGCGCCGTCATGAAGGCTTCCGGCGTCGCCGCCGCACCGATCCAGTCGAGCGCGTCCGGCACTACGACGGCCGTTCGTTCGTGCGCCACCACGTATTCGGCATAGGCTCCGCCGCCCACGAGTCCGAACACCCGGTCGCCGACGGCCCGATCGTACACGCCCGGACCTGACGCCGTGATCTCGCCGGCGTACTCGAGGCCGGGCACATCAGCGGGAGCGCCCGGCGGCGGCGGGTACGCCCCGCGTCGCTGCATGAGATCGGCGCGGTTGAGTGCGGCGGCGTGCACGCGGACGAGCACTTCGCCGGTGCCCGGCTCGGGCGCGGGGCGGTCCTCGACGGCGAGGACGTCGGGGTCGCCGGGACGCGTGATGACGACGGCTCGCAAGCGCCCGTCCGATCGAGTTCGTGCGCGGCCTACGCTCGCGACAGTCGCCGCGCCGTCAGCACGTCGAGCGCCGCGATCGCGAGCACGTTCGCGGTGGCGAAGAGCGTCCGACCGCGGTCGTTGTCCGCGTTCGCCAGCGTGCGCCCGAGCAGCGCGAGGTCGAGGGCGTCGCCCGCAACGCGCGACCAGACGGACGCGGCCGAGCGGTTGGTGCTGAAGATCGCCACGCCCGCGCCGATCTCGCGCAGCCCCATCGTCCGCATCGTCGTCTCGACGCGGTCGTCGGGTCGTGCCACACCGATCACGCGGGCCATCGCGGTCGGCGCGAGGAACTCGGCGAGCCCGAGCGCGATGCTGAAACAGCCGAGGAACGTCGCCGTGCCGTCGCCGCCGATCCTGTCCATCGCGTTCGGCGTGGCGCCGTCCTTCCCGAGTTCCGTCATACTCCGCTCTCCTCTGGTGATGCAGGCTGGGTAATACACGATCGCGCGTCCTGGCGCGGCGACCGCACGGCCGCGGCGCCAGGACCCGCCGTGCAGGTCCGTGGACGGGCGGCGGCATCGCAGACTGCGTACCGATCGTGCGACGTCGAGCCGAACGCCGCGGTGCGTACGCTACCGTACGCGCGGTACGCCGGCACGCACCACGTCGTGCGCTCGGCGCACCACGCCGAATCGAACCGGCTGCCGTGCACGCTCCCGTCCGACGCGTGCGAGCGGCCGCGGGCGGAGCTGTTGGAACCGCCTGCGGTCGAGCCGGTCATCATTGGGCCTAACATTCCGATCTCGGACGGGCAGTTCACGCACGACGGCGTCGGATCCGCGCTCGCCACGCACGGCGTGCGCGGGGCGCGGGGCGCGGTGCGACTTCATGCATGCGTGCCGCGCTCGGACGGTCGGCGTGCGGCGCGCCCAGCCTACCGCCGGGATCCGCGGCGGGCGGGTCCGTCCCGGGCGCGATCGGGGCGCGGCTCATCGCGCGTCGTGCGGTCGCGTACCTCGACCGCGGGCGTGGCTCTTTTGCTACATCATGCAACGATATCACCCGCGTTCGCGCGACTCCGCGGCGCTCGCATGCGATCGCGTACGTAGCGCGCGCGCGACACCGTGTCGCGACCGTCGCTCGGTGGGCGGAGCCTTCGGCCGCGCACTCCGGTGGCACGCGCCGTGAACATGAGTATGTCTCGCACGCGGCGCCCGCCGCCGCGTTCGGTCCGGTGCCACACAGGGTGGCGCCGAGTTTATTCGCATCTCGATTATAGCGTGCGCCGACCACTCACCGGCCGTCTGCAGGACCGACGGACCGAACGACAGCACTTCCGCCGTTCCGCTCTGGTAGCTCCCGCGTTGCGCGACGTCGCGCCGCAGCCCACGGCCGCCGACGTCCGAATCGCGGAGGCCCCGGAGCCGTCGATACCGGCGCCGTGGCGCCGCCCGGCGTCGGACGGCAGCGCGCCGTACCGCGTGGCGCCCGCTGACCGCGACGTCGCGTAACCGCGCGCGACCGGCCGAGTGCGTGACTGACGTGCCCGGCGCGTTGACCTCGGGACGACCACGCTCGTCCTGAGGTGAGGTCGGACGGGGTGCGCACGGTGGCGGTGCCCCGTATCGACCGGCGCCTGCACGGTGACGGGTGGGCGCTCCCGCCTCTCAATCCCCCGTCATGCCCCGCCCTTCGCTCCGGGCGCTCCCGATCGGGCCGCGCCTCGCCTGCGGCTTCGCCCTGGTCGCCGCGCTTCTCCTCGCCGTCGCGGGCATCAGTGCCGGCCGGCTCGCGGCCTTGCGCAACCTCACAGGAGAGCTCAGCGGCCGCACGTGGAAGACGTCGGTCGCGCTCGCCGACCTGACCGCCGCGACGAACGCCTCGGCGCGGACCAAGCTCTCGCTCCTCGTCATCCGCGATTCCGCCCAGGTCGGCGCGGCCCGCACCCGCGCCGGCGAGGCGCGCGCCCGGATCGACGCGGCCCTCGCGCGGCTCGACACACTGGCCACCACCCCCGCGGACCGGCAGGCGCTCGCGCGCATCACGGCGGCCCGCGTACCACACGTGGCGGCGTTCGACAGCGTTCTCAAGCTGCACGCTGCCGGACACGACGTTGCCGCGGCTTCGTTTTATGCCGAACGCGTCGTCCCGACGCTCCTGACCTACCAGAGTGCGATTGACGCATTTCGGGCGACCGTAACCGCACGCGTGACCACCGCCGCCGCAGCTGCCGACTCGACGGCGACGTCCGGCGTCGCCGCGGTCGCCGCGTTCACGGCACTCGCGCTCCTGCTCGCGATCGCCGCGGCCGTCGTCTGCACGCGAAGCATCGCTCGGCCGCTCGCCCAGTTGGTGGAGCGCACGGAGCAGCTCCGCCGCGCCTGCATCACACACCTCGGCGAGGCGAGCGAGGCCATGGCACGCGGCGACCTGACGGTTCGCTTCGCCGCGCGAACGCCGAAGCTCCACGACACGGGTCGCGACGAGGTCGCCGCGCTCGCGCACGCGGTGGACGGCATCATCACCCAGACGCAAGCCACCGTCGCGGCGTTCGCCAGGGCGCAGGACGCGGTGGCCGGCGTGCTGCGCGAGACCGACGCGCTCGTCGCCGCGGCCCGTGACGGGCACCTCGACGCGCGCGGCACGGACGAGCGCTTCGAGGGGAGCTACGCCGCGCTCGTCGGGGGGACCAACGCCCTGCTTCAGGCCGTCGCGACTCCGCTCGGCGACACGACCGCCGTTCTCGAGCGCGTCGCCGCGCAGGACGTCACGGCGCGTATGACCGGCGCGTACGTCGGCGCGTTCGCGCGCGTCGCGGAAGCCGTGAACGCCGCGGGCGCGGCGCTCCAGCATGCACTCACCGGCGTGGCGGCCTCCGCGGAGCGGGTGAGCACTGCGGGCGCGCAAGTCGCGAGCAGCGGCGGACTTCTGGCGTCGGGTGCGTCGGAGCAGGCGGCGAGCGTCGAGGAGATCGCGTCGGGCCTGCACGAACTCGCCGCGACGGCGAAGGAGAGCGCGTTGCGGACCGACGCCGCGCAGCGCCTGACCGACGAGGCGCGGGCCGACTCGGTGCGCGGCGTGGCCGCGGTGGACGCCCTCGCCCACGCCGTCGACGGTATCCGCGAGGCGACCGACGCGTCGGCGGCGATCGTCAAGACCATCGACGAGATCGCGTTCCAGACGAACCTGCTCGCGCTCAACGCCGCGATCGAAGCGGCGCGCGCGGGCGACTCGGGGCGCGGCTTCGCCGTGGTGGCGGACGAGGTCCGCGCCCTCGCGCGGCGAAGCGCGGACGCTGCACAGCGGACCGCGGCGCTCGTCGGCACGGCGGCGGACCGGGCGCGCGACGGCGTGGCGCTCAACGCGGACGTGCTCGGGGCGCTGCGCGGAATCGATGGGCGGATGGAGCGGGTTTCACAGGTGGTCGCGGAGATCGCGGCCGGGGCGCGTGAGCAGGCCGACGGTGTCGCCCAGATCAGCGCCGCCGTCGAGCAGGTGAGCGCTGTCACACAGCAGGCCGCCGCGAACGCCGAACAGTCGGCCGCGGCCGGTGCCGCGCTCTCGAGCGAGGCGGAGACGCTCCGCCGCCTCGTCGACCAGTTCATCATCGAGGACGCCCAGACCGCGGCCGCGGCGATCGCGGTCGCGCCGATCACGGCGCTGCCCGAGACCGCGGGCCGGGTGGTCGCAGCACCGGCCGCCGTCCCGGGCCGGACGCGCCGTCGCACCGGCGTGCTCGCCGATGCCGGTGCTCGTTTCACCCCGAGCCCGAGCCGGCTGCGAACCTAGGACGTTCGGCTGACCGACTCCGCGTTTCGAGCAACCCCCGTCCGACCGTGCGGCGCTCCGCACCGTCGGACGGTCGGGCGCCGCAGGAGGCAGGCGACGGTGATGAGGCGTGCCTGCGCGCCGGGCGCGGCATGACCGCTCTCCGGAGCGAGCGCGCGCGGCGGAACTCGCGGCCGGCGCGGTCGAACTGAGCGGTGCCGAGCCACCGGGCTACCTCGATCGAGCCGGGGCGGAACAGCCTATTCCAGACCGCTCCCGTGAACGCGCGTTGGGCCGGCGCATCGCCGACCCAACGCGCGTTCACTTGGTGAGGACGCGGGGATGGTGTGCCCGGATGTACTCGACCAGTGCCGCCGGCTCGAGCGGCCGGGAGTAGAGGTAGCCCTGCCCGAAGCCGCAGCCGAGTCGCGCGAGCTCGAGGTGCTGGGCCGCTGTTTCGACCCCCTCCGCCACGGTGCGCAGCTCCAGCGCGTCGGCGAACGTGACGACAGCGCGCGCGAGCGCTGCACTCTTGCCGTCCGCGCACAGCTCGGCGATGAACGCGCGGTCGATCTTGAGCACATCCAGCGGCAGCCGCTGGAGGTACGCGAGCGAGGAGTACCCGGTCCCAAAATCGTCGAGCGCGAGGCCGACGCCGAGCGCGCGCAGCTCCTCCAGCCGGCAGATCGCCGCGTCGAGGTCGGAAAGCACGACGCTCTCGGTCACCTCCAGCACCAGGCGGCATGGTGGGAGCCCCGAGGCCACGACGGCGGCTTCCACGTCCCGAACGAAGGTCGGGTGTTGGAACTGGAGCGCCGAGACGTTCACCGCGACGGTCAACGCATCCGCGCCGGCGATGCCCGCCGTCGCCCACCCCGCGGCCGCGCGGCACGCCTCTTCGAGCACCCACCCGCCGAGTGGCACGATCAGCCCCGCCGACTCGGCGATCGGGATGAAGGTCGACGGCGGGACGAGCCCGCGCTCCGGATGCGGCCACCGGACCAGCGCCTCGGCACCGGTCACCGCGCCCGTCTCGAGCGATACGACGGGTTGGTAGTGTACGGTCAGGTCGCCGTTAGCGACGGCGCACCGCAGCTCGGCCTCGAGTTCGAGGCGCTCGACGGCTGCGGCGTGCATCGCCGGGACGAACGTTGCGGAGCGGCCCTTCCCCGCCGCCTTCGCGCGGTACAGCGCGAGGTCGGCGTTCCGGAGGAGCGCTTCGGGGTCGTCGCCCGCGCGCGCGAACGCGATGCCCACGCTGGCTCCGACGCGGACGTCGCGGCCGTCGAGCGCGAATGGGGCCGTGAGCGCGGCGACGACGCGGTCCGATACCACCGCCGCCTCGGAATGGTCGCGCACGCCGTCGAGCAGGATCGCGAACTCATCCCCGCCCAGCCGGGCCACGGTATCGGAGCCGCGGGTGGCGTCGAGCAGCCGCGCCGTGGCCACGGTGAGCAGGTGATCGCCGGCCGCGTGCCCGAGCGAATCGTTGACCGTTTTGAAGTTGTCGAGATCGACGAGCAGCACCGCCGGGAACCGGTCGCCTCCGCGGCCGTGCACCGGTGCGCCGGTCGCCGACGTGTCCGCAAGCGCGCGCAGGACGCGCTCCCGGAAGAGCGTGCGGTTGGCCAATCCGGTCAGCGCGTCGTGGCGCGCCTGATGTACCAATGACTCTTCGAGGGACTTCCGGTCCGTCGTGTCGGTGCCGACGCCGACCAGGCGCGCGGGCCCGCCGCCCGGTCCCGCCACCGCGCGCCCCCGAATGTGACGCCACCGCACGGCGCCGTCGGGGAGCACGACCCGGAACTCTTCCTCGATGTCCGCCCCGGTCGCCAGGGCGTGCGCGCCAGCGCTCTCGATCCGCGCGCGGTCGTCCGGATGGATGCCGTTCAGGAACGCGGCGAACGTCGCGGGAATCCCCAAGTCGTCGGGAACCTCGCCGGTTGCCGGGTTCGGGTCTTCGCACGCGACATCCGGCCGCATCGCCTCGGTTTGGAGATCGAACTCCCAGACGGCCATGCGACCGGCGCTCAGCGCGAGCCGGAGGCGCGCCTCACTTTCCGCGAGCGCCTCCGTGGCGCGGCACCGAGGCGTCAGGTCCTTCATCGTACCGACCGCGCCGACCACGGCGCCGGTGGCGTCCCGGAGTGGCGCGGCGTGACCCCGAACGAACCGGGTCTCCCCGCTCGCGTGCAGGACCCGGAAGCCGACTTCGTACTCCGAATGCGCGGCCAGCGCGGCCCGCCAGCCCTCGACCACCGTCGGTCGCTCGTCCGGGTGCACGCGCACCGTCCAGCCGTCGCCTAACAGCTCGACGTCCGACACGCCCCAGATCTGTTCCATCCGGGGGTTCACGTAGGTCAGGTGGCCGTCGTGGTCAGCCTCGAAGATGCCGACCGGCGACGACGCACTGAGCGCGCGGAAGCGCTCCTCGCTGCGACGGAGCGCGGCCTCGGAAACCGCACGGTCCGTGACGTCGCGGACGTTGACCACCACCCCGCCGACGGCGGGGTCGTTCGCCAGGTTCCACGCCGCGCCCTCGAGCATGCGCCACGAACCGTCCGCGTGCCGGGTCCGATAGGCGACCGGTACCGTGCTCCCCGGAGCTCGCGCCAGCGCCGCGAGCGCGGCCGTCACGGCCGGCAGGTCGTCGGGGTGCACGAGGTCCGTCACCTCACGACCGACGAGCGCCTCCGGTGTGACGCCGAGTACCCGCTCGACGGCGGGGCTCTCATACTGCACCACGCCGTCGAGGCCCACGATTCCCACCACGTCCTGGGCATGCTCGATGAGCGCGCGAAAGCGTGCCTCGCTCGTCCGGAGCGCCGACTCCGCTTCGCGCCACGCGGTCACGTCGCGGAGCGTGACGACGACTCCGGAGAGCGACACGCCCGGGCCGCCCGTACGGCCGACGGCCTCGCAGAGTCGCCAGTACGCCCGCGGCGTCGCGCACGCGGACCTCGGCGGTCTGGGTGGTCCCCGGCTGCAGCCGGGCGTGCGTGATCGCCGCGAGTGCCGCCGGCCAGTCATCGGCGTGGACCAGCGTGTCCGCCCGTGTACCGACGAGCGCCTCGGGCTCGTAGCCGAACGTTCGGAGCATTGCGGGGCTCGCGAAGCGCAACACGGCATCGGCATCGACCACGATGCGGGCATCGGGGCACGCATCGACGCGGCCGGCGAGCGCGGGTCGCGTGGTGGTCACGGAGCTGACAGGTTCGGCGGGGAGGCTCGTCATGCGACAGTGTGGTGGGATGGCGGGGGACCATGACGTCGGCGCCGTGCGCTCCCACCGCACGGCGCCGATCACGGCGGGGCAACCTGCGCGGCCCAAACGACCCGCGTTGCCCCATCCCGCCACCCGCCCACACCCAAGCCACGCCGGACCCGCGCACCCCGCCGTCGAACGTATCGACCAGAGGCGGCACCCGACACAAGACGCGGCGGCGCAGCGGAGCGTCACCGAGACGGCTGGGGCGACGGCAACGGCACTTCGCGCCCGCACGCATCCGCGTCACACGCGACCGGACTGCGCGGCGCCGGACTGCGGCGCGGTGGCAAGCGGTCTGCATTTCCGGCCCCGCTCATCGAATCGGGAGCGTGTTCGTGATACGAGCCATCGACGCGGTATCTGTATTCCGTCGGCCGCAGGACGGGCGAGCACCCGGGCGCCCCACCCCGCCGCGCGACGGCGTTTCGCGAGTGTCTGCGTGAGAGCGGGCCAGGACCCGCCGCACGGCTCGCCCACGCTACACGCCCTCGCGGACAGCGAGGCGCGCTTCCGGGCGACGTTCGAGCGCGCGCCGGTCGGAATGGCGCACGTGGGGCTCGACGGCCGCTGGCTTCGCTTCAACCTCCGCCTGGCCGAGATCCTCGGCTACCCGCCCGACGCGCTCGCGGCGCTCACCTTTCAGGCGGTTACCTACCCGCCCGACCTCGCCGAGGACGAGCGGCACGTCGCGCGCCTGCTCGCCGGCGAGGTCGAGCACTACCGCATGGACAAGCGCTACGTCCGGGCCGACGGATCGCTCGTCTGGGCGGCGCTGACCGTGTCCCTCGTACGTGACGCGGAGCACCGACCGGCCTACTTCATCGGCGTCGTGCAGGACATCTCGGAGCGGAAAGCGCTCGAGGCCGAGCGGGCGCGCCTCGCGGCCGTGGTCGAGTCGTCGGAAGACGCAATTCTGACCAAGGCGCTGGACGGCGAGCGCATCCTGAGCTGGAATGCCACGGCCGAGCGCCTGCTCGGCTACCCGGCGGCCGAGGCCGTCGGCCGACCCGTTGCGCTGATCATCCCGCCCGAACTCCACGAGGAGGAGCGCGGCATTCTCGAGCGCGTCGGGCGCGGCGAGCGCGTCGCGTCGTACGACACGGTGCGGCTCCGCCGGGACGGCCGCCGGATCGAAGTCTCCCTCACGGTCTCCCCGGTGCTCGACGAAACGGGGCGCCCTGTGAGCGCGGCCACGATCCTCCGCGACGTCACGTCGCGAAAACGTGCAGAAGCGGCGCTCGCGGAGGCCAAGGCAACCGCCGAGGCGGCCAACCGAGCGAAGAGCCAGGCGCTCGCCGCGACGAGCCACGACATCCGTACGCCGATCAATGCGATCATCGGCTACGTCGACCTCCTCGATCTCGGGATCCCGGGCCCGCTCACGTCGCAGCAGCGCCTGTACCTCGAGCGCGTGCGGCTGAGCGGGCGGCACCTCCTCGGCGTCGTGAACCAGGTTCTGGACCTCGCCAAGCTCGAGGCCGGGCAGGTCGAGCTTCGTCCGCGCCCGGCGCGCGCCGCGACGGCCGCGGCGGCCGCGGGCACGCTCGTCGAGCCACAGGCCGAGGCGCGCGGGGTCCGGGTCACCAACGCCTGCCCACTGGACGCGGCGGACGCGTACGTGGGCGACCCCGATCGGGTCGAGCAGATGCTCGTGAACCTGCTCACGAATGCGGTCAAGTTCACGGCGCCCGGCGGGCGCGTCACGCTCACCTGCGGCGGGGCGCGGAACGCGACCCCGGACGCCGCGGTCCGCCCCGGGGCGGCGCCGCACGGGTGGACCTACTTCCGCGTCGAAGATACCGGCATCGGTATCGCCTCCGAGCACCTCGCCGAGGCTTTCGAGCCGTACGTGCAGGTGGGGCGCCGGAGCAACAATCCGGTTGGTGGCACGGGACTCGGGCTCGCGATCACGCGCCAGCTCGCCCGTCTGATGGGCGGCGATGTGACTGCGCGCAGCGCGCCGGGTGAAGGATCGACGTTTTTCGTCTGGCTCCCCGCGCCCGACCCGGACGCGCTCCCGCCGGTGCCCGCCACCGAGCGGCGTGGCCCGAGCCGGTACGCCCGCGGCCTCGGCTTGATCGGCGACGCCGCGCTGGACGAGGTCGAGCGGGTGCTCACCGGCTACGCAGAGCGACTGCGGCGTGATCCGGCCGTGCCGAGTGCGCACGCGTTGAACGACGCCCAACTCGAGGACCATACGGTGACGTTCCTCGCCGACATGGCGCAGTGCCTTTCGGCGATCGAGGCGGCACGCGGCGCGCCATCGGCGGACCTTCGCGACGGGACCGCGATCCAGCGCCTCATCGCCGAGCGGCACGGGGCGCAGCGCGCGCGGCTCGGATGGTCGGCCGCCGAGGTGCGGCGCGAGTTCGAGATTCTACACGAGGAGCTGGCCGCCGCGGTTCGCCGCCGCGTGAGCGGGGGCCCGGAAGTGGACGTCGAGGCGGCGCTCGCCCTCTTCGGCCGATTCCTCGACCACGCGCTGGCGGCCAGTCTTCGGGCGCTGGGCACCGGTGCGACGGCCGGGTGAAGTCTTACCGCCGCAGCGGCATCAAGGGGTGACGCGCCCGAAGTAGATCTCGAGGTTCGTCGGGAGCGCGCCGGTCGACCGTCCCGCCCCGGTCCACGCGATCCCCACGCTCGTCGGCAACGATACGATGCCGTCGTAGTCGCCGATGAACGGGCGCACGGCCGATCCGTCGGGCACGCCGTACTGCGCCGGATCCCAACTCGCGCTCGTGACCCGCTGCGCCGCCCAGGTCGCGCCGCCGTCGCGGCTGCCGAGGTAGGTCACGTCGAACAGGGTGTTGTGGCTCCAGCTCCGGTCGTTCGCCATGACGTCGAGGCGCCCGGAGCCCGGCTCGATGCTCATCTCGACGTTGATGCGGTCCCCCGCCCCGGGCGCCACGACCGCCGGAGTGCTCCAGACCGCGAGGTTCCCGAGGTCCGCGTACGTGAGCAGAATCTGCGCGCGCGCCGGCACGCCGACGATGTCGGTGTACGCCACGTACAGCCGGTTGCGGGTCGGGTCGACGGCGGGCACTGGGTACGAGCCCGGGCCGCGAAACGGCGCGCCACTGATGTTGAAGCAACCGGGGGGAAAGAGGCAGACCGGATTCTGAAACGCGCCGAGCCGGACGGGCGCGCTCCAACTGCGCCCCCGGTCGGCCGACGTGCTCACGAAGATCGCCGTGCCCTTTCCGCCCTGCACCGAGTTGTCGAACGTGAGATACGCGACGCCGCTCCGCGGGTCGGTGACGATGCGCTGGTCCTGGTCGCTGCGCACCGAGCCGCTCGTGACCTGGAGCGCGGTCGAGAAGGTACGGCCGCCGTCCCGTGAGGTCGCGACGTACACGGGCGAGTGCGTGCCCTGGCCGTTGAACTGCGCCCAGGTCACGTAGACCGTGCCGTCGCCCGCGACGTGGATCGCGTCGTGGTCGGGGAACTGCCCCGTAGACCCACGCGAGATCCCCTGCCCCTGCCACACCGCCGCGTGGGCCAGCGGCTGCGCGCTGCCACCTGCGAGCCACGTGCGGCCGCCGTCGACCGACCGGCTGACGAGGAGGGCCACGTTGTGCGGGGCGCCGGCCTGGTATCCGAAGCACGCGAAGTACGCCGTGCCGTCGGGCCCGAATGCCACGGCGGGGTCACCGCCGGAGTCGTACGCGCCCGTGCCGGCGACGGCGGGGTCGTTCGTGTACCGGGTAACGCCTGGGAGGAAGCCGTTCGGGAGCGTGCGCGTCCAGGTCTTCCCGCCGTCCAAGCTGGCGCTGACCGCACAGCCGTCGTTGTAGTTCCAGTCGTTCGCGCCGGTCAGCAGGTTGTCCGGGTTCCGGGGATTCACGGCGAGCGGCGTCTCGTTCTGCGCCGTGGTGTCGTCGCTGACGTTCACGACCATCGGCGCCGACGCGCCCGCTACGGCTCGGCTGGCGGCGGCGCGGACCGCCGCGACCGGCGAGGGCGACGCGACGCGGTCCGGACTGCAAGCACCGGCGGCCAGAAGGACGACCCCGCCTACCGCGGCGAAGGTGCGACCGAGCGGCGATGGCGAAAGCGTGATGGGCATCGGGTTCACGTGGACGGAAGCGAGCGCCGTCCGGAGAAGCGTTTCCGGTCGGCGGCGGTCAGCGACGGCGGGCGTGGGTCGGCGCCGCCCTCTCGTAGGACCGGGGCCGGCCGGTGGCACGGTGGTCAAGCGCGGTCATGTGACCGCGCCCGCCAGGCGCGGCGAACGGTCGGGCTCGGACACGTGGCCCGAGCCCAGCGGAATCACGGAGGTCCGCCGATCGTCTCGGTCACGGTCAGGTTCCCCACCTGGCCCGGCGGCCGCGAGGACGTCGGGGAGAACTCGCAATCGCCGCCCGCGTCCGTGATGGCGATCCGGTACGGGTTCGCCCCCGTCACGGCGCCGTGTGATCCGGCCTGCGTGAACGTCCGCCCGCACGTTTCGTCACGGAGGTACAGCTGCACGTCGGCGGTCGCCGGAACCCGAAGGGTGGCGCCCGGGAAGGTCTGGGCGGCGCAGCCGGCCGCCTTTCGTGCCACATCCGTGGCGACACCGTTCACGGAGTATCCGAACGTGACAGCGTTGCAGGCGTCCAGACGGACTTCCGAGAGCGTGTACGTCCGGCGCGGGTCGACGACTTCGAAATCACTGAAGGACAGCGACAGCCCTCCACCGCCGCCGAGGTCGATGGCCCACGCCGTCCGCGGCGCGACGAGCGACCACGCGTCGGCGAGCAGCGCGCTAACCGCCCGCAGCGGCCCGCGCGCGCCGGTCGTCGTCGGGGGCGCCGCGCAGTTGATGAATGAGAGCCCCTCGACCAGCGGAAGGAGCTCGACGCTGTCGACCTGGGTTCCGCCTGGCGTGTAGTCAGCCGTGTTCACCGGGCGCGTGTGTGCCAACCGCAACCCATCGTCGAACGCCGGGTCGGTGTCCCACGGCAGGCCCGCGGGGCGCAGATGGCACACCGCGAACGCCGCCGGCGCGTTCAGGCGCACATGCGGGAACTCGTCGAACGTGTAATATCGTGGCAGCTGGCAGAGCGTGGTCTGCAGCGGTCCTGCGCAGAGGGCGTACGTCGCGGTCCGTTGCGATACCACGACTATGGTCGCCTGGTTGACGGCGTTGGCGGGCAGGTCCACGCCGGCGTAGCCGGTCGGGGTGACGATCGGCGGCGGATCCTGGCCAGGGTTGACGATGGCGAATGCGGCGTCCGTTCCCGGCGGCACGTCGGGGATCGTCTGCCCGTAGACGTACGCGGACATGTACAGCACCAGCCGCGTGAGCGCGCTCCCCCGCGTGTCGCCGGACGGCGGGATGATCGCCGACTGATGCTGTTGCATCCACGAGACGAGGTCCGTGAGGTTCTGGCGCGCGAGCGCCTGCTGCGCGGCGTCGCTCGACCGGGCGACCTCACGCGTGATCGTCGTCCACCGGGCGGTCACGGACGTCTCGAGACCCGTCGGCCAGATCTGGATGATCAGCGCTCGGATGCGCTGGTCGGCGTCGGTGTCGGGCGCGCCGGCGCTCTGGCGGGCAGCACTCGGCGGGGCGGTCGGCTCCGCACGCGGAACGGTATCGGCCGTGCCGCATGCGGTGAGAACGACCGGGAGCAGCAGGAGATACGAGGGGAGACGACGCGGCATGGGACTTCGGCGGGGGGACGAGGGGGACAGTCGAGGGGCGGGACGTCGGGGCGTCAGGGGATGCCGGCGATGAGCCGTCGGAACCGTGGGTGGTTCTGGAGCCCGGGGTCGCGCCACCACCACGCGGTGTTCGTCTTGAATCCGCGCGCGTGCTCCGGATTGCTCGCCAAGTAGGTCTCGATGTCGTTGATGGCCGCGTCGTAGTCGTGCAGGAACACGTAGGCGACGGCCTGCATGCCGGCGATTTCACGGTGCGGATCGAGTTCGGGAGCGGGCCGCACCCGCTCGACCACGCGCCGCGCGCTGTCGTGCAGCGCCGGGTCGCGCGCCAGGGCCATCCCGACGATGAGCTCCGCGCGCAGGCTGTCAGTCGTCCAGCGCGCGGCCGGCGTGACCGCCTTCAGCTTGCCGAACAGCGCCCACGTGCGCGCCGGGTCGGGGGCCTCGAGCTTGGTCGTTGTCAGCCAGAGCTGGCACTCGGTGAAGAACGGCCGCGCCGGGAAGCGACGGAACCCCTCGGCGCACCACTTCCGCGCGTCCTGGAAGCTCTCCATGTCGTGCGACGTCCAGAACAGGCGCGTCAGGACGGCGTCTGCGTTCGTGAGGTACGCGTCGGCGCGGTAGGCGTTCTGCGCGGCGAGGTTGGCCTGCGACACCGACTGGCGGCGGTAGTACAGCTGGCTCAGCGTGGCCCACGCGCTCGCACGCGCTGGGTCGGCGGTCGTCGCGGCCACGAGGTCGTTCTCCGCCTGCGCCAGGTCGCGCTCGGACGCGCGCGGGTCGGTCGTTGCGAGCTGTTGTGACCGCAGGAGCCGTAGTGTCCCCCGCGCCTCCAGGGCGGCCGCGTTGCGCGGATTCACGGCGAGCGCGCGCTCAGCGGCTGCGAGGCCTGAATCCAGGACGACGGGCGCGTCGGCCCCGCGCGCCCGGAGCATGCGCGCGCGCTGCGCCGCGGCCGCCGCGCGCAGCGCCGGCGCTTCGGCCCACCGGGCGTCGAGCCCCTCCGCGACCGCGAGCGACGAGTCGGCGGCCGCCAGCGCGGCGAGGGCGCCCGCTCCGTCACCGAACGCGGCCAGCGAGTCGGCGTCCTTCCGCCGGCGCTCGCCGCGCTGGAGCGCCAGCCAGGCCTGCGGGTCCGCGGTCCCGCCGCGACGCTCGTCGAGTTGAATGCGCGTCCCGAGCTGCCGACGCAGGAACTCGGCGACACGCTCCGGGACAGAGTCAGTGAGCGACGCGACGTCGGCGTCTCGGACATCGAAGCCCTCGGCGCCGACCTCCGTGTTCGACCCGGCGTCCATCAGCCGGACGTCGAGGTGGACGCCCGTCTCCGTACGGCGCAGCGCCCCCGTGACCACGCTTCCCACCTCGAGCGCGCGTGCGACGCTGTCGGTCGCCGCCCCGCGCAGTGGCGCCACCGCGTTGCGGGACGCGACGTGCAACGTCGGCACCGCGGACAGCCGGTCGATGAGTCCTTCCGTGAGGCCGTCGGCGAGTGCGCGGAGCGTGTGGCCGTCGCTCTGGTCGGCGAAGTACGTCACCGCGACCCGCGCCGCGTCGGAGCCGCCGGGCGTGGCAGGACCGTTCCGGCGGTGCGCCCAGTACGCCCCGCCGGCCACCGCGAGGGCCGTGCACAGCGCCCCGACGGCCCACGCGAGGCGCGGCATGCTCCGCGGCGGTGGGGCGGCGACCGCCGGCTCCCCACCGGGATGGGTCCGCCGCGCCGATCCACCGGTCGGCGTGTGACGGGGGAGCGGGATCTCGCCGGCCATGGCGCGCACGAAATCGCCCGCGGTGCGGAACCGGTCGGCTGGCGTCTTCGCGAGCGCGATGAAGATCGCTTCCTCGACGGCCGGCGGGATCCCGGGCCGGACGATGGACAGGCTCGGCACCTGCTCCAGCGTGTGCTTCGCGAGGAGCGCCATCATGTTGCCGCCCGTGAACGGCGGATCGCCGGCGAGGAGCTCGTACACGACGCACGCGAAGCTGTAGGTATCGCTGCGCGGCGTGACGTCGCGGCTCCCGAGGGCCTGCTCCGGGCTCATGTACAGCGGCGTGCCGACCGCCATGCCCGTCTTCGTCAACGTCTCGCCGCCCGCTTCCGTGACCGCGCGCGCGATCCCGAAGTCGGTCACCCACACGCGCTCCCCCGAGAGCATGATGTTCTCGGGCTTGATGTCGCGGTGCACCACGTCCGCCGCGTGCGCGTGGTCGAGCGCGTCGGCGACCTGCCGTGCGATCGCGATCGTGTCGTCTACGGAGAGCTGCCGCTCGCGGGCGATGCGCTCGCGTAATGACTCGCCCTCGATGTAGGGCATGACGTAGAACAGCTGCCCCGCCGCCTCGCCCGAGTCGAGCACTCCGACGATGTGCGGGTGGCGGAGCAGGCTGCCGAGGGCGATCTCGCGCAGGAAGCGCTCGGCGCCGATGGACGCGGCCAGTTCAGGGCGCAGGACCTTGATCGCGACGAGCTCGTCCTGTCGCGTGTCGCGCGCGAGGTAGACCGTGGCCATGCCGCCGCGCCCGAGCTCGCGCTCGATCGCGTACCGTCCGGCGAGCGTCGCCAGGAACGCAGTGGGCGTGTCGGTAGTAGGGATCGCCATCAGTTCCGCGTGACTCGGTCGGCACAGCGCCCCGATACTACGACTTCGCCCGTGCGCTCGCCAGCCGTGTCCGGAGGCCTGGCCCCGTTTTCCGTCCGGCGGGATGCTGCGCACCGATGGCAGCAGCAGGATACCGCGCCAGAGCGAATCGAGTCGCGACGCCGGCGGCTCCGCGAACGGCGCCGTGACCACGGACCGCAAGGCGCGCCGACTGACCGACCCGGGGCGACCTCGCTCGTTCGGGCGATCATGCGCGAGGCAACACGGGTAGGCGACACGGCCGACGACGTCTCGCGACCGGACCGCTAGGGCCGCGTACTGTCGTGCGGCGCGGGCTTGGACGCGTCCGGCGGCCGCCACCCGAGGGCCCGTGGGTCCGGCGACTCGTGCTCCAGCCGGATGCGGAGCCCACCCGGGCCGCCCCGCAGCACGCCGATGTACGCGAACGTGAGCGGCGCGCGCACCCCGTCGTCGGCGGCGACGTCGAACAGCCCCGTCACGAGTACCGCGCTCGGCCCGAGCGCCTCGTACGCTAGGTCGCGGAAGGTGATGCGCTGCGGGGGCACGGTCGCGTACCCCGCCGCGATGTCGGCGTACCGGCGCAAGGCGCGGTGCCCCATGCCCACGACATAGGCGCCCGAGGTGTCGTAGCGGGCGCCGAGCGCGGCCCGGTTTCCGGCGCGCAGGTCGCGGCCGTACGCATCCATGAACGCGCGCGCTTCCGCGAGAAGGGCAACGGTGTCCGCGGGCGCGCGCGGCGCGTGTGTCGTTGCCTGAGCCGCCGACGCGCGTGCACAGGCGAGGCCGACTGCGAGCGCTCCCATCCTGACGAGGCGCGCCCCCGGAGCGCCACGGGTCGGGTGCCGCGCGACAGCGGGCAACGAAGAGGAGCGACGAAGCGCAGCACCGATAGGCATCACGGGCGTTCCGGGCGATGACAAGCAAAGCGGCGCAGGATCGGGCACGAGCGCGCCCACGGTACGCGTCGCCGACCGGACCGTCAATGCCCGACATGGGATGCCGCCCCCGACCGACGCCGCGCGCGTGACGTTCACGCGTCCCGAGACCAGCCCGCCGCGACGGACTACGGCGGCGCGCCTAACCGCGCGCGCGGCCGAAGTAGCCGGATTTCTGGCCCGGGGGCCGACAAGGCCGCCGGGGCCGTTAGTCCGGGAGTGACGACGCTCGCCGCGTCACTGGCGCGTCCCGACGTCAGGACCCGGTTTCTTGGAGTAGAACGGAGACGCGCTGCGTATACGCGTCCCCGTTCACGCCGGTCAACACCAGGGTGTCTCCCACGCCGCCGACGGTCGTGTACCGCCCGTGGAACGTACCGTGGACGACGTGCCCTGCCACGATCATTCCATCGAACGCCAGTGCGAGATCGGGCCGGCGATAACTGCCGGTGATGCTGAGGGGCGCGGGCGCCGTGGCGCCGCGCTCCTGCATGCTTCCCGTCCCTGTGACCTGGCCGTCGGCTGCCTCGGCGAGGTGGAAGCGAAGCGTGAGAGCCGGATCCGGAATGGCGGCCCCGGTCCAATCCCCGGTTACCGACGCGAGTTGGGCATCCAGGCTGCTCTCGATCTCTCCTTGGGTGGGGAACGTCGAGCACGCGCCGACGCCGAACGCCAGCGCCGCGAGGCTCGCGAGCGCGCGCTGCGGGCAGCGTCGCGAGTCAAGCCATCGAGACCGCGACATGGGAGTGAGGTGAGGGAGGAGTGTAGATCCGGCGAAGATGAGCCGCGTGCGTCATCGGCGCACTGTCTCCCGGCCCACGCGCGCCGGCGGCCACGCCGGCCCATTCGCGGCGGCGGGTGGGCCGGGCCGCCGTGCGTGCCGGGCTCGACGCGTGGCGCGTTGACCACGACGAGCAACGGCCGCACAGTTCGCTCGGGCACCTGACGCGGCGGGAATACGGCTGCCCGCGCCGCGCGACCACGGACGTCGAAGCCGCCTGACTCTACTCCTTTCCTGTCCGGAAGCGGCTCGAGGACGGAGCCGGCGAGCTCATCTCCGGTCAGCGACGCGAGGCCGGTGCTGGCCGGCGAGAGCTACCGGTCGATCCGCGTGCGCATCGCTTCGCCGCGCACTCGCCGAGTCGCGCGAGAGCGGCTCCGCGGCCACGCCTGCGGTGGTCGAGTGCACGGCCGCACGGTTCGACTGCGTGTCGTGTGCGCTGGCGCTGGAGCGCGCGCGAACGCGTCGCGGCGACACACAGATGCGAGCGCAGTACGCGCGACGAACGCGCGAGGCCCCGCCGTGCCAGGTTCCTATCGACCTCAGCAAGAGCGTGCCAGTGCGTCGCGCGTGGTCACCGGCGCTTCACGCGAGAGACCAGCGCGAAACGCGCAGCGGCCCGCCGAGCGAATACGCTGGCGGGCCGCTACTTACCTCATCGGGACGGCGGGATTTGAACCCGCGACCCCCTGAACCCCATTCAGGTGCGCTACCGGGCTGCGCTACGTCCCGTCGCGCCGTCACCGACCCGGCGCGCCGAAGCTGCCAGTATAACCCCTCAGCCGGGCCGCGACAACCAACCGCGCGTCACGCGCCGATCAGCGCGCGCACCCACTCGCGCGGCTCCATCGTCCGCCCCACGTAGAACGCGCCGAATTCCGCGTACCGAGCGCTCACTTCGTCGAACCGCATCTCGGTCACGATCCGCTTGATCTCCAACGGGTCGGCCGCGAACAGCGTCACGCCCCACTCCCAGGCGTCGAACCCGACCGAGCCGGTGATGATCTGGAACACCTTCCCAGCGTACCGGCGGCCCGTCTTGCCATGCGCCCACATCAGCCGGTTCCGCTCTTCCAGCGTCTGCTCGTACCAGTTCTGCCCCACCGCGCGTCGCTTGCTCATCGGGTAAAAGCACACGTACGGCATGTCGGACGGGAGCGGCGGGTAGAGCCGCTTGAGGTTCCGCGCCTCCTCCCGCTCCACCGCGAGTCGCGCGGCGGCCTCCGCCTCGTACGTCGCGTCGCCGACCGAACCGCCGCGCGCGAGCGCCGCCTTGGCGAGTTGTCCGGCCACCTGATACATCCCCGCCTCGGTCACGCTGAGGTAGGTCACGGTCGGTCGCAGCAGGTCGCCGAGCGGCGCGTCCAGCACCGCGCGTTGCGCGTCACCCAGCGCGTCGAGCGTCGGGCGGAAGTGCACGATCATCGCGTCCGCGCTCGACCCGACGAGCAATGCGGGCGCCGTCCAGCCGCCCGCGTCCGGCGCGCGGAGCGCGGTGAGCGCGTCCGCCAGACCGGCCGCCGCCTGCGCTCGCTCCGTCGCAGGCATGGCCCGCAACCGTTCGCGGTCGAGCGTGACGAGCTGGTGGTGCGCGTACCACCCCTCGATCGTGAGCGGCGGGTACGCGGCGGGAGACGTGCCCATCGTCGGCCCATGCTCCCCGCGTCCGTGCTCGGCACGCTCGGGGCGGTGCGCGGCCGGGACGGCCTCCGCGCTCGGCGCGGTGACCGTCGGGACGTGCACCGCCGACGCATCGCTCGGAACAGCCGTCGTCGGCGTCACACGCCCGCCGGTTCGTAGCCCGCGTCTCGGACCGCGTCCGCGAGTTGCGCGGGCGAGGTCCGGGCCGGATCGAACGCGACCGTCGCGCCGCCGACCTCGACGCGTTCGACCGTCGCGCCCGGTACCTCGGCCAGAGCGTCGCGCACGGCGCGAACGCAGTGGGCGCAGCTCATTCCCTCGATGCGCATGGTGAGCGTTTCGGACGTACCCTGCATGCGTGCCTCCTGACGTGGTGCGATCTGAGTGCGATCTGACGTGGTGCGAGTCGTCGCGATGTGATGCCGCCGGCGCTCCGCCGACCCGAGCCACGGAGCGCGGGCGTACTCATGCTGCGCCGGTGTAACGCCGCGACCCGCCCCCAGCGTTCGTACCCCGGAAACGCCGAACGGCCCCGACCCTGGGCAGGGTCGGGGCCGTTCGCGCGTACCGCGTGGTGATCGAAGAGCGGGAGACGGGGTTCGAACCCGCGACATCCAGCTTGGGAAGCTGGCGCTCTACCAACTGAGCTACTCCCGCATGACGTACCAATTCAACGAGCCCAGCCGCATACACCGACCGGCGCGTGCGAATCGGGTGCCCGCCGGTGCAAGAGCCACAGGTCGGGATTGAACCGACGACCGCTCGATTACGAATCGAGTGCTCTACCACTGAGCTACTGTGGCGCCGAAGCAGCTCGACTGAGGGCCGAACTGTCGAGCGACTACGAGAACTTCCGGGATGCCCTGGCGCGGATTCGAACCGCGACGCCTTTCGGCACCACCCCCTCAAGATGGCGTGTCTACCAGTTTCACCACCAGGGCTTGCAGCGCCTCGCTGTTCCGAGGTCCGCACCACACAACACCAACGGGGCCGACGGGGCTCGAACCCGCGACCTCTCGAGTGACAGTCGAGTGCTCTAACCAAACTGAGCTACGGCCCCCAAACGTCGCACGGAGCGACGGTCCTACACCTGCCGCACTACCCCTCAACGCCAGCAATCCGCGTCGATAGCCCCAACGGGAATCGAACCCGTCTCTCCACCTTGAAAGGGTAGCGTCCTAACCGATAGACGATAGGGCCGCGATGACGACCAGTCGTGGTACAACAGCGTACCGCCGCGTACGACAGCGGTGCACAGTAGCGGTAACGGGATTCGAACCCGTGTTCCAGCCTTGAGAGGGCTGTGTCCTAGGCCTCTAGACGATACCGCCGCGTCCTCGCCATGAACCAGAACTCGGTCCGGGCGAGCAGACCAACATAAGCGCGGGCACTTCGATTGGCAAACAGCTCACCGAGCATCACGCTACCGCCGTCATGCAGCGGCACTCGACAGACGAACGACAGGCCCGGAGGGAATCGAACCCCCAACCGCCGGTTTTGGAGACCGGTGCTCTACCAATTGAGCTACGGACCTACACCCACCTGTATCTCACGAGACGGAGGGGTGACTAACGGGACTTGAACCCGCAACCCCCGGAGCCACAGTCCGGTGCTCTAACCGATTGAGCTATAGTCACCATGGCACGGCCCGCCGAGCGCCCCGTGAGGGCGTCCGAACGGACCGCTGAAGCTAGTCGCTCCCGCGAAGCGCTTCAAGAGGAACGCTCGCGGCGCCCGCGGTCAGTCCTTCGCGCGGTCCAGGTACTCGCCCGTGGCCGGGTTCACCCGCACCCGCTCGCCCGTGCTCACGAACTCCGGAACGTTGATCGTCACGCCGTTCTCGAGCTTCGCCGGCTTGTTCGACGCCGTCTTGGTCGCCGTCTTCATTACCGGCGCCGTGTCGACGATCTCGAACGTGAGCGACGCCGGCAGGTCGATCCCGATCGGCCGGCCGTTGTAGTACTCGGCCAGGATCTTCATCCCCGGCTGCATCCACTGCGCGTTGTCGCCGAGCGTCTCGGCGTCGAGCTCGAGCTGGTCGTAGTTCTCCGAGTTCATGAAGTGGTACGTGTCCCCACCCTGGTACAGGAACTCCAGCTCGTGCGTCTCCATGTCCGCCTTCTCGATCGCGTCGGCGGCGCGGAACCGGTGCTCGAAGTTCGCACCGCTCCTGAGATTCTTCATCTTGGTCTGCACCATCGCCCGCAGGTTGCCCGGGGTGTGGTGGCGGAACTCGATCACGCGGCAGGGATCGCCTTCGAAGACGATGACCATGCCGCGGCGGATCTGTGTGGCCGGTACTGCCATGTATGACTCGCGGTAAAGAGCGGTGAAACCGACGCCGGCGCTCCCCGCGCCGCACGCGCCGGCCCCGAGGGAATTGGGCCGAAGTGCGTCCAGCCTCACAAATTGCCGGATGGCGGCGGCCCCGGCAAGCCGAGACGCACCCCGCTACGGGCCCCCTGCCGGCCCTCTCCGGGCCTGCTAGCGAGCCGCCGTCTGCGCCGTGAGGAGCGGCTGCAGCGACCGCCACACGTGCTCGCCGACGATCCGCGCCCCCTCCGCCGTCGGGTGCACGCCGTCGACCTGGTTGAGCCGCGGCACCCCGGCCACACCGTCGAGCAGGAACGGAAAGAGAGTCACCCCCGCGGTCCGTGCCGCCGTCGGGAACGCGGCGTGAAAGCCGGCCGTATACTTCGCGCCGAAGTTCCGCGGCGCCTCCATCTGAACGAGCGCGACGCGCGCGCGCGGCTGATCATGCCTAACGCGCGCGAGGATCGCGTCGAGGTTCGCGCGCAGCGAGTCCACGCTCTGCCCGCGGAGGCCGTCGTTCGCGCCCGTCTCGACCACCACGACGTCGGCCGGCTCGCGCAGGACCCAGTCCACGCGCCGGAGCGCGCCCGCGCTCGTCTCGCCGCTCACACCCGCGTTCACCACGTCGACGGGTGTGCCGGCGGCCGCCGCTCGACGGCCGACCACCGCCGGGTACGCGCTGTCCGGATCGAGCCCGAGCCCGGCCGTCAGACTCGTGCCAATGAACACGACCCGCGGACGACCACCGACCCGCGCCGCGCCGCCCGCGGCGGCGGCCGGTGCCGCCGGGAGCGACGCGCCCGTCGCGGTCGACGTCTCGGGCGAAGTGCCGCGCTCGGGGGTATCAGCCGCCGGGGTCCGCGCGCACGCGGCCGCGGCGATGGCCATCGCGGCCCCCACGGCGCCGATCGCCGCGACCGCACTCCCGTTCTCCGCCCTGCCCTTCTCCGCTGCCCGCATGCTCGTTGCTCGTGATCTGACCAAGGAATACATGAGCGGCGGCCGTCCGCTCGCCGTCCTGCGCGATGTCTCGTTCGAGGTGCCGAGCGGCAGCTTCGCCGCGATCGTCGGCCCGTCCGGGAGCGGCAAGACGACGCTCCTCGGCCTGCTCGCGGGCCTCGACGTGCCGTCGGGCGGCACGGTGCACCTCGACGGCACCGCGCTTCATACCCTCGACGAGGACGCGCGTGCCCGCCTGCGCGGCGAAAAGGTGGGCTTCGTCTTCCAGAGCTTCCAGCTCATTCCGACGCTCACCGCCCTCGAAAACGTCGCGGTCCCGCTCGAATTGCGCGGCGAACGCGGCGCGGAACGCCGCGCCGCCGACCTGCTCGACCGCGTGGGCCTCGGCGGCCGCGGGCACCACTTTCCTCAGCAGCTCTCGGGCGGCGAGCAGCAGCGCGTGGCCCTCGCCCGCGCCCTCGTCAACCACCCGCGCGTGCTCTTCGCCGACGAGCCCACCGGCAATCTCGACGGCGCCACCGGCGCCCGCATCATCGCGCTCCTCGAACAGATCAACCGCGAGGACGGCACCACCATCGTGCTCGTGACGCACGACCTCGCGCTCGCCGAACGGGCGCAACGCGTCATCCGGCTGGCCGACGGGGTCGTCGTCGAGGACCGCGCGGCCGTGCGGCAGGCGGCCTGATGGCGCGCTTCTTCGGCCGGAGCCTGCTCCGCCTCGCGTGGCGCGAGAGCCGCACCGCGCGCCGCCGCCTCCTCCTCTACATGTCGTCCATCGCGCTCGGCGTCGCCGCGCTCGTCGCGATCGACTCGTTCGCCGGAAACGTCGGGCGCTCCGTGCGCGAACAGTCGCGCTCGCTCGTCGGCGGCGATCTGCAGCTGACGTCCCGCGGACCCTGGACGAAGCCGGCGCAGGCGCTGCTCGACTCGCTCGCGCGCGCGGGCGCACCGGTCGCGCGCAACACGCAATTCGCGTCGATGGCCGTCGCGCCGCGCACGGGCAACACCCGGCTCGTCCAGGTGCGTGCCGTCGAGCCGGGCTACCCCTACTACGGCACGGTGACCACCGAGCCCGCGGGGCGCTGGGCCGCGTTAGGCTCCGCGCCGCACGCGCTCGTCGACCGCTCTCTCCTCATCGCGCTCGACGCGCGCGTCGGCGACACGCTCACGCTCGGCCTCGGGCGGTTCGCGATCGACGGGATGCTGGTCAACGTCCCGGGCGACGCGGGGATCTCGGCGGTGCTCGGGCCGCGCGTCTACATCCCGGCCCGCTACCTGGCCGAAACGCAGCTGCTCGTTTTCGGCAGCCGGGCAGAGTACTCGGCGGTGGTGAAGCTGCCCGCGCGCGTCGACCCCGCGGGGTGGGTGCGCGCCAACCGCGCGACGCTCGACCGCGCGGGCGTGCGCGCGCGCACCGTGATCGACACCGAGCGCGGTTTGACCGAGGCCGTCGACCGCCTCAGCGACTTCCTGTCGATCGTCGGGCTGATCGCCCTGTTGCTGGGCGGCGTGGGCGTGGCGAGCGGCGTGGGCGCGTTCGTCGCGCGCAAGCTCGACACGGTCGCCGTCCTGCGCTGCCTCGGCGCGTCGAGCGGACAGATCCTCGCGGTCTACGTGGCGCAGGCCGCGATCATGGGCTTCGCCGGCGCAGCGGCCGGCGTCCTGCTCGGGTTACTCCTGCAGTTCGGGCTGCCGCGCGCGCTCGCCGACTTCCTCCCCGTCGACGTCGTCGTGCGCCCGGAGTGGCGCGCGATCGGCTCCGGGCTGCTGGTCGGCGTCTGGGTGGCGATGGTCTTCGCCCTCCGCCCCCTGCTCGCCCTCCGAAACGTGAGCCCGCTGCAAGCGATCCGGCGGGACGTGGACTCGGCCGCGCTCCGCCCCAAGCATCGCGGCCGCTTCGCGATCGACTGGGCCGCGCGGCTCGTCGACGTCGCGATCATCGCGAGCGTGCTCGCCCTCGCGGTCGCGCGCACGGGCAGCCGACGCAACGGCGTCGGCGTCACCGCCGCCATCGCCGGCGCGCTCGTCGTGCTCTGGCTCAGCGCCGCCGCCGTGGTCTGGATCGCGCGTCGCGTGATCCGCGCCGGGTGGCCGTACGTCGTGCGTCAGGGCGTCGCGAATCTGTACCGCCCGGGGAGCCAGACGCGGGCCGTGACGCTCGCCCTGGGCTTCGGCGCGTTCCTCGTATCGACCGTGTACCTGGTGCGCTCCAACCTGCTGCGTGACCTCGACGCGCGGTCGGCGGCGGCGCGGGCCAACGTGCTCTTCTTCGACGTCCAGGAGGACCAGGCGCCCGCGCTCGACTCGATCGTGCGCGCGCGCGGCTACACGACGCCGGGCGGCCTGACGCCGATCGTCACGATGCGCGTGGCGGCCATCAACGGGCGCACGACCGCGCAGCTCCTCGCCGACAGCGGGACCGGGCGCCGCGCGCGCGCGCCGTGGACCTTACGCCGCGAGTATCGGTCGACCTACCGCACCGCACTCGGGAGCGCCGAGCGGGTGACGGCGGGACGCTTCTTTCAGGGCGACGGCACGAACGAGGCCGTCCCCGAGGTGAGCCTCGAGACGAGCCTCGCGCGCGACCTCGGTGCGAAGCTCGGCGACACGCTGACCTGGGACGTGTCGGGCGTGCCCGTGCGCACGCGCCTCACGAGCCTGCGCGACGTGAGCTGGGCGCGGTTCGAGCCCAACTTCTTCGCCGTCTTTCAGCCCGCCGCGCTCCGCGGCGCACCCAAGCAGTTCGTACTGCTGACGAACGTGCCGACCGACGACGCCATCGCGCGGCTGCAGCGCGACGTGGTCGCGCGCTACCCCAACGTGTCGAGCATCGACCTGTCGCTCGTGCAGCGCACCGTCGGGCGCATCGTCGACCGCGTCGGGACCGCCATCCGCTTCCTCGGCGCGTTCTGCCTCGCGATGGGCATACCGGTGCTGTTCAGTGCCGTGGCCGCGACGCGGCGCGAGCGCGTCCGCGACGCGGTGCTCCTCAAGACGCTCGGCGCGACCCGCGGCCAGATCACGCGCATCCTGCTCGCCGAATACGCGACGCTCGGCGTCCTCGGCGCCCTCGCGGGGATGCTGCTGTCGTTCGCGGGGGCGTGGGGGCTGGCGCGGTGGATCTTTCACCAGCCGTTCCGGCCGGACTACGGCTCGGCGTTAGGCGTGGCGGCGATCCTCACGGCGGTGACGGTGGCGATCGGCCTGCTGACGGGGCGCGACGCGTACCGCGGGACGCCGGCCGCGGCGCTGCGCGAGTCGTAACGCGAGTCAGCCCGAGGACGGGTGGATCCCCGCGTGCGCGGGGATGACCGGGAACGGACGTCGTGCAGTCACCCCCGCGAACGCGGGGGTCGATCGTCGCGTCGGACGCGCTACCGGAACCGGATCCCGTTCGGCGCGACCGCACCCGACTTCGGCACGAACGCCGGCGCTGCCGGCTTGGTGGGCGCCTTCGCGGGAGCGTTCGCGGGTGCCTTCGTCTGCGGCTTCGGCGTCCGCCCCGCCGCGGCGCCGTCGCGCTCGTGGGCGGCACCCGGCCCGGCCACCGCAGGCTTCGAGCGCATCGACAGCGCGATACGGCCGCGCTCCAGATCGACGGCCGTGACGGTCACGCGCACGCGCTGCCCCACCCGCACCACGGCGTTCGCGTCGGCGACGTACCGGTCCGCGAGCTGCGACACGTGCACCAGCCCGTCCTGGTGCACGCCGACGTCGACGAAGGCGCCGAACGCGACGACGTTGGTCACGACGCCGTCCAGCGTCATCCCCACCGCGAGGTCCTTCGGCTCCTTCACGTCGTCGCGGAACGTGGGCGCTTCGAACGTCGCCCGCGGATCGCGCCCGGGCTTCCGCAGCTCCGCCACGATGTCGCGTAGCGTGGGGAGTCCGACCGCGTCCGAAACATACCGCGCCGGCTCGATGCGCGCCGCGAGCGATTCGTCGCCGACGAGCGCCCCGACGCCGACGCCGAGGTCGCCGGCGATTCGCTCGACGAGCGCGTAGCGTTCCGGGTGCACGGCCGAGCCGTCGAGCGCGTGCGCACCGCCGCGCACGCGCAGGAAGCCCGCCGCCTGCTCGAACGCCTTCGCGCCGAGCCGCGGCACGTCGAGCAGGTCGCGGCGCGACCGGAAGCCGCCGCGCGCATCGCGCGTCGCGACGATCGCCTGGGCGAGTGACGGTCCCACGCCCGCCACGTAGGCGAGCAGCGGCGCCGACGCCGTGTTCACCTCGACGCCGACGCGGTTCACACAACTCTCGACGGTCTCGTCCAGGCGACGCTTCAGCTGCGGCTGGTTCACGTCGTGCTGGTACTGGCCGACCCCGATCGCCTTGGGATCGATCTTCACGAGCTCGGCGAGCGGATCCTGTAGACGGCGTGCGATCGAGACCGCGCCGCGCAGCGACACGTCGAGGTCCGGCAGTTCGTCGCGCGCGAGGTCGGAGGCCGAGTAGACCGACGCGCCGCTCTCGTTCACCACGACCACCTGCGGCCGGAGCTCGCCGAGCGAATCACCGGCCGCGCCGAACGCCTCGCGGGCGAGCTGCTCGGTCTCGCGCGAGCCGGTGCCGTTGCCGATGGCGACCAGCTCCGCGCCGTGCCGCACCGCGAGCCGGACGAGCGCCGCGCCGAACCGGTCGCGCTGGTGCACGAACCAGGTATCCGTCTCGAGCACCGCACCCGTGCGCGAGACGACCGCGACCTTCACGCCGGTGCGGAAGCCCGGGTCGAGGCCGATGACCGTGCGCTCGCCGGCCGGCGCGGCGAGCAGGAGCTGTTCGAGGTTCTGGCCGAAGATGCGGATCGCCTCGTCGTCGGCGCGCTGCTTGAGTTCGAGACGCAGCTCGACCGTGACGGCCGGCGCCAGCAGCCGCTTGTACGCGTCCCCGGCCACGAGCGAGAGCTGCGCCGTGGCGCGACGTCCGTCGACCACCGCGGCGCGCATCCGGGCGGCCACCTGCTCGGCCGGCGCGTCGATGCTCCACGCGAGGAACCCCTCCGCCTCGCCGCGTCGGATGGCCAGCACGCGGTGCGACGCGAGGTCGGCGAGGGGCGCGGAGAAGTCGTAGTAGTCCTGGAACTTGGAGACCTCTCGCTCCTTCCCGGCCGCGGCCTGCGCACGCACGACGCCGCGGGTGCGCGTCAGGTCGCGGACCGCGCCGCGCAGCGTCGCGTCCTCCGCCACGCGCTCGGCGAGGATGTCGCGGGCGCCCTGGAGCGCATCCGCCGTCGTGGGTACGTCGCCCAACGGGTCCGCGAAGCGCACCGCCTCGCGTTCGGCGTCGGCGTCGGTCGCGCGTCCTGCCCACAGAAGGTCGGCGAGCGGCTCGAGTCCGCGCTCGCGCGCGATCGTCGCCCGCGTGCGGCGCTTCGGCTTGAAGGGCAGGTACAGGTCTTCGAGGGCCTGCTTCGTCGTCGCGCCGGTGAACTGCGCGCGCAGCGCGTCGGTGAGCTTGCCCTGCGACTCGACGGAGGCGAGCACGGCGTCGCGGCGGTCGTCGAGTTCGCGGAGATACTCCGTTCGCTCCCGGACGTCGCGCAACTGCACCTCGTCGAGGCCGCCCGTGGCCTCCTTGCGGTAGCGCGCGACGAACGGAAGCGTGTTCCCCTCGTCGAACAGCGCGAGCGCGGCCGCGACCTGGCGCGGCGCGAGCGCGAGTTCCGCGGCGACCTGCTGTACGTGCGCGTCTGCTCGCGACGTGGTGGCGGACGGGAGGGCGTTCGGACTCGGCGGTTGCGGCATGCACGGCGGGATCGCCCGGGCGTGTCACCGGCGGGAGCGCCGGGCAACACGGCCGCGGGCTGCGGGCGGGGGCGTACGATGCGCACGCGCGCCCGCGGCATCAACCGCTTGCGCCCGCCGCCCCGGGGGCGTACCGCGCGCTCGGCGGGGCCGCACCGCACGATCGGGAGTGTCGATCGAGGGTGACGTCCGGGCGAGGTGTGGCGTCCTGCCCACAACGAGCCAACCCCGATGATCGACTCTCTCCTGTTCCTCCCCGACGTCGACGGTCTCGCCGCCGACGCGGTCTCGACGGCGGACCTCGCCCTCGACTTCGCACCGACGGTCGAGCCGGGTGACGGCATGGCCGCCGAGGTCGCGGCTGCCCTCGCGGCGACCCGAGACGGCCACGCGCACGCCGTCGCAGGCGCGTGGGCCGAAGCGAGCGCGGCGTTCGAGCGCTCGGCCGGGATGCGGGACGGGCTCGTCGCCGCCGGCGTCGCGGGACCGATCGTCGCGGTTCGCGCGTGGAGCGATCTCGCGACCGTGCGCGTCGCGGCGGGCGACCTCGACGGCGCACACGCTGCGCTCGCCCGCGTGCGCGCCGGGGTTCGCGACCTACCCGAACTCCCCGCCGACCTCGTCGCCGCGATCGCCGACCTCGACGCGGCACTCGGCGCGCCCGAGCACCCCGCGAACCCCACCGCGGCGACGTCCGTGGACCCGGCGCTCGAGCAACTCGCGGGCGGCCTCCGCTGGCTCGACACCACCGGCACGACCGACGCAGCCGGCCAGGACGCCATGGCGTCGGACGTACCCGCGGAGCACGCGCCAGCGTCCGACACCGCCGTCCCCGGCGACGCGCCGACGCACGATGCGCCCGCCCCGGGCGCGCGCATCGCGGCGGTCGATGCGGCCGTAGCGCTCGCCCAGAGTGGCGACCGCGAACGGGCGACCGGCGGCCTCGCCGCGCGGCTCCGCCGCCTGATCCGGCGCTGAGCGACGCCGGCCGCCCGAGCGGGCCGCGCCCGGCCGACCGTTAGGCCGGCTCGTCGCGGCCGTGCGCCTGCGCGGGGGGCGCCGTCACCTCGACGGCCGTGAACGGCTCGAGAATCTTGTACGTGTGTGACGCGCCCTCGGGCACGACCCACGAGTTTCCGGGTTCCAGGATCACGACCTGCCCCTCGGAGTGCAGCTCGGCGCGACCCGAGACCACGTAGCCGATCGTCTCGTACGCGCGGGCCGCGGGGGGCTTCGGCTCCGAGGGCTCCTCGTTCTCCCAGAGCCGCATGCCGAGGCGCTTGCCCGTCGCGAGGTACTTCTGCCCCATCGCGCCGTGCGGCGAGTGGCGCGAATCGATCTTCGTGATCGTGGTGTCTGCCATTACTGTCTCCCGTGTGTGGTGTGCCGGCCGGCGGCGAGGCGTGCGGCGCGCCGGACCGAAGGCGGCTTCCGTACACGGATCGTGCCCGGCAGCCGTGTGGCCGCCGGGCACGATGGACGTCGGGACCGCCGGGAGCGGTCGGTCAGACCTTGTGACGGAACGTGATGCGTCCGCGGGTGAGGTCGTACGGCGAGACCTCGAGCGTCACGCGGTCGCCCTGCAGGACGCGGATGCGGAACCGGCGCATGTTGCCGGCGAGCGTCGCGAGCACCTGGTGACCGGCCTTGGTCTCGACCCGGAAGGTGGCGTTGGGCAGCACTTCGGCCACGGTGCCTTCGAGCTCGATCGCGTCTTGCTTTGCCATACGGTGGGGCGTGGGGTGTCGGGAGAACGGGTGTGCCGCCCCGCGCGCTCGCGCGTGACGGGCGACGTGGGGCGCGCACGCCCAATCGTCACACCCCGATAAGATAACGGGGATGACCGCACCCGGCACGCCCGAGGGCCCCGCGCCCGTGTCCGCCGCCCCGTACGGCCCGCAGACCGCCGCCGTGCGCCGGTTCCTGCAGCGATTCGCCGCCCTCGCCCCGGGCGAGTGGGACGCGGCGGCGGACGCCTATGCGGCCGTCGCGGGAACCGTCGCGGCGGTCGCGGCCGACCGCGACCTCGCCCGCGCCGTCGAGCGCGCCGGCCGCACCGCGGAGCGCGACGCGGTGCTCGGTCCGCTCGCCCAGCTCGTCCGGCGCGACGACGACGCGCTCCACCCCGTCGCCGAGGCGGCGCTCGCCGCGCTGCTCGCGCTCGTCGTCCGCGACGTGCTGCCGCCGCGCGCGTTCGCCGCGCTCTACGCCCCGTTCGAGGCGACCATCCCCATCCGCGCCCTCGACGCGTGACAAGGCGCGTGACAAGGCGCGTGACACGGCGCGTTACGCGCGACAGGGCGCCACGCGATCACTCGATGGCGGCGTCGAGCGTGAACCGCGGGACGTCGACGTCGAACAGGTCGCCGTCCGCGCGCACGAACCGGTAGCGCCCCTCCATGTGCCCGCGTTCGGACTTCAGCACGCAGAAACTCCGGTACTCGTGCACGCGGCCGGGGTGCAGGACCGGCTGCTCGCCGACGACGCCCTCGCCCTCCACCTCTGTCACCTCGCCCGTCGAGTCGGTGATCGTCCACCGCCGCGCGAGGAGTTGCGCCGCCACTGGCCCGACGTTCTCGATCCGGATGTGGTAGGCGAACACGTACTGCCCCGCCGCGGGTCGGGACTGTTCGCGGAGGTACGACGGGCGCACGGTGACGCGGACCCCCTCGGTCTCGCGGTAGAAGAACGGCGGACGCCGGGACGACGCCATGGTTCTCGCCTAACGGTCGCCCGCGGCGACGCGCGTCGCCGAACCCGCGCGCCCCGCCGGGCCGTCGCGCCCGGTACGGTCGACGCCGTACGCGCGCACCTCGTCGGGCCCGGGCGCGTCGCCGCCCGCGTACGCGCTCCGCACGGGCACGTACTCGCGCGCGCTCCCGGGGAGCACGACCGTGTCCCACCGGTCTCCCTCGCGGAGCTGCACGACCCAGAGCCACGGCTCCGGGTCGCCTGCGCCGGGCTCGAGCGTGACGTGGGGGCGCCCGCTCCGCGCGATCGCGACCGCCGGCGCGGTCGGCGCCCGCCCCGGCAGCCACGGCGACGCCGGCACGAGCGCGGGCGCCGCGTACGGCCCCGCGCGCAGCGAGTCGGCGACGCCCGCGGTGTTGCGCATGAACGTCTGCATGCTGAACCAGACGTTGCCGCCCGCGCCTCGCTGCGCGCGCGTCACCGCGATCTGCGAGTCGATCTCGGCGACGCGCCAGTCGCTCGGGCGCGTTCCCACCCGCGACAGGTAGTTGCCGGGCCACAGATTGCGCCCGCGCCGATTCTCCGCGGCCCACCACGCCAGCAGTTCGGGGTAGCTCTGCTGACGCGCCGCGATCTTCCAATAGAGCTGCGGGGTGAAATAGTCGGCCCACCCCTCGCGCCACCACCGCCGCGAGTCCGCGTAGAGCTTGGCGTACGCGTCGAAGCAGCACGCGTTCGCCGGCTCCTTCGGCCGGTAGATGCCGAACGGGCTGATGCCGACCTTGACCCACGCCTTCGCCGCGTGCACCGAGTCGTACATCGCGTGCACGAACGCGTCGACGTTGGCCCGACGCCAGTCGTCGCGCGCGAGCGTCCCGCCGTCGGCCACGTACCGCGCGTAGCTCACCGAGTCGGGGAAGGGCGCCGGCCGCTTGGTGGCCGGGTCGTTCTCGGGGTACGGGTAGAAATAGTCGTCGATGTGCACGCCGTCGACGTCGTAGCGCCGCACGACGTCGGTGATGACGCGCAGCGATTGCGCGCGCGTCTCGGGCTCGCCGGGGTCCATCCAGCGGAAGCCGGCATAGCTCCGCACGATCTCGGGCTTCGCGAGCGTGACGTGCGAAGCCGAGGCCGCGCCGCGCGGCGCGTCGTTCCGCGCCCGGTACGGGTTGAACCACGCGTGGAGCTCGAGCCCGCGCTTGTGCGCCTCGGCGATCGCGAACGCGAGCGGGTCGTAGTACGGCGCGGGCGCTCGCCCCATCTGCCCGGTCAGGTACTCGGACCACGGCTCGTGCGGCGAGTCGTAGAACGCGTCGGCCGCGGGGCGCACCTGCAGGATGATCGCGTTCAGGTGCAGCCCCGCGGCGCGGTCGAGCAGGGCGACCATCTCGGCCCGCTGCTGCGCGCTGCTGAGCCCAGGTTTGGATGGCCAGTCGATGTTGCCCACCGTGGCGACCCACGCCGCGCGGAACTCGCGCGCGACGGCGGGCGGCTCGGGCGCGGCGACGAGCACGGGGCGGGGCGCCTCGGCAGGGGGCGGCGGCGTGCGGCCGCACGCGGCGAGCAGAACCACAGCCGCGAGCGCGGCCGCGCGGCGCACGACGGAGCGCGCCGCGGGCGCGGTAACACGATCAGACCACATGCGCGAACGTTACGCCGGCCGCGCGAGCAGGGCGAGGGCCTCGTCCGCCGCCCGGCGGCCGCTGTGGATCGCACCGTGAACCGTGCCCCAATTCCCGTCGGCCGCGGTCGCTTCGCCTGCGAACACGAGCGAGCCGAGCGGGCGCGCGAGCGCGGCGAACGCGTCGCGGCCGCCCACCCGCGCGTAGCTGTACGCGCCCCGCGCCAACGGGTCGCGCGACCAGTCGTGCTCGTACGCGGCCACGAACTCGGCGTCGATCGTCGAGCGCGCGACGCCGAGCGCGGTCGCGAGCGCGCCGAGCACACACTCCCGTCGCGCGCCGGGCTCGAGCGCGAGGAGTGCGCGGGCCTTGCTCGCGCCGGACCACGCGACGAGCACGGGCGCGCGAAGGGCACGAAGCGTCCACCACACCGGGACGTCGAGTTCGGGCGTGTGCATGAAGGCGAGCGTCACGCCCGCCTCATCCTGCGCGAGCGCGGGAACGGTCTTCGGGTCTTCCCAGAATCGCCGCCGGAAACGCAGCACCATGCGCGCGACCTGTCCCATCGCGAGCCCGGCCAGGGCGCCGCGCTTGGCGTCGAGCGGCGGGTCGAAGCGCACGTCGCCCGTGGCGCGCCGCGGCGCGCCCGACACTGGCGCATGACCCGTGAGCGCGTCGGACGTTCGCGCGGCGCCGTCGACCGACGCGCCGAGCACGCTGAGCGGCAGCGTGACCACCGCGCACCTCGCGCGCACCTCGCGCGCGCCGCCCGGCACGGAGGCGCGCACCCGCACGCCCGCGGCGCCCCACGCCACCTCCTCGACCACGTGACCGAGCCGCACGTCGAGCGCCGGACGCGTGGCGCGGCCGTCGTACAGCCACTCGGGCACGCGCGCGTAGCCGTCGACGATCCGGTACGCCGCGTCGTTCCCCGACGCCTCGCCCTCGGCACGAGCGAGCGGCTGGATTCCGGCGTCGGCGACGTCCGCGGCATGGAATCCCTCGACGTATGCCGTCGCCATCCGGCGAGCGTCGGCGTGCTCGACGCCGCCGAAGTGCGACGCGAGGAACGTCGCCACGCTCACGTCGCGTCCGCCGGCACGCGTCGCCTCGGCGGTGAGCGCGGCGAGCACCTCGCCCATCTCGCCGCCGAAGTCTGCCCGTTGCACGAGGCGGTCCCCGTCGCGCGCGACGTGCGCTTCCTCGGCGTCGCACACGTGCAGCGCGGCCGCTTCGGCGATCTCCCACAACTCCGGCGGGTCGCCGTGCACGAACTCGGCGCCGAGTTCGATCGGCGCGCCGACGTCGGGCACGTGCGCCGTGTCGATGCGCCCGCCGATGCGGTCGCGCGCCTCGAGAACGACGACCCGCCGGCCCGCGTCGGCGAGTGCGCGCGCCGCGGCCAGTCCGGCGGCCCCGGCCCCGAGCACGACGACGTCACACGTCTCGGCGTCCCCGCCGGCGCCCCCGTCGGCCATCGCCCGGGCGTTAGGCGGCGAGCGCCGCGACGCCGGCGCCCGCCGCGCGTTCCGCGCGCATCGCCGCGAGCACGCGTGCGGCGCGCGCGGCCGCGTCGCGGAGCCGCTCCGGGGGCACGATGAGCGATACGCGGAAGAAGCCCTCCCCGCCGGCACCGAAGCTCGAGCCGGCGATCGTGATCACCGCCTCGTCGTCCATCAGGCGGTCGGTGAACTCGCGGCTCGGAATACCGTCGGGCACCTCGAGCCAGAGATACATCGCCGCCTTCGGCGACTCGCACGCGAAGCCCGCCGCGCGGAACGCCTCCACCCCCGCGTCGCGCCGTTCGCGGAAGGTCGCGACGTTCTTGGGGACGAACTCGGCCCAGCTCTCGAGCGCGGCGACGCCCGCGGCCTGGATCGCCATGAACGACCCGGTGTCGATGAACGACTTCACCTTCGCGAGCGCGCCGATGGCCTCCGCGTTCCCGACGGCCCAGCCCTGCCGCCAGCCGGTCATGTTGTAGGTCTTGCTGAGCGAATGGAACTCGACGGCCACCTCGCGTGCCCCGGGAATCTCGAAGATGCTCGGCGGCACGTAGCCGTCGAAGGCGATCTCGGAGTACGCGTTGTCGTAGACGAGCAGCACGTCGCGCTCGCGGCAGAGCCTAACGGTGCGCTCGAGGTAGTCGCGCGGCGCGACCGCCGCGGTCGGGTTGTTGGGGTAGTTCAGGAAGACGACCTTGGCGCGCCGGAGCACGTCGGGCGGCAGCTCCTCGAGTTCGACCAGGTACTGCGTGCGCGGGCGGATCTGGTACGGGTACACCTCCGCCTCGTTGAGCAGGGTGCCGCCGACGTAGGCCAGGTAGCCGGGCTCGGGCACGACGGCCACTTCGCCGCGCTGAAGGTACGCGGTGCAGAGGTGGACGATCCCCTCCTTCGAGCCGATGAGCGGGCAGACCTCCGCGGCCGGGTCGAAGACGAGCCCGAAGCGGCGCTGCATCCACCGCGCGATCGCCTCGCGGAACGGGACGTGGCCGAGCCCGAAGCCGTAGCGGTGCATCCCGGGGTTCTCGAGCGCGGCGCGGAGCGCTTCGACCGCGGCCGGGGGCGGCGGGAGGTCGGCGTCGCCGGGGCCGAGGTCGATCACGTCGCGCCCGGCGGCGAGCAGCTCGCGCTTCCGCACCGGCACGTGCGCCATGGGGTACGTGGGGAGCGTGCGGAAGCGGTCGGCCGGGCGTGGCATTCGGTCGAGGTCGTGGGGGTCGTGCCGGGACGACGTGGGGCGTCAGTCGGTGAGCGGCATCGAGGCCGCGCCGGTCCGCGCGCGGTTGGCCTCGTCGTCCGCGACAACGTCGGCCGCTTCGTGCCCGTTCCCGTTCGCGCCGCCGCCGGTCGCCGCGACGCGCGCGTGCTGCGCCTCGATCCAGCTGCGGTGGTACGCCGGGTCCTCGGCGCCTAACGTGGCCTTCGCGACCTTCAGCGGGCGGAACGAGTCCATCATGACGGCGTACTCGTTGGTCCACTTCTGCCCGATGCTGGCCTCGTAGCGACCGGGGTGCGGGCCGTGCGGGATGCCGTCGGGGTGGTGCGTCACCGAACCGAATTCGATCCCCTTCCGGCTCATGAACTCCTCGGACGCGTAGAAGATCACCTCGTCCGAGTCGACGTTGCTGTGGTTGTAGGGCGCGGGGATCGCGTTCTCGCCGAAGTCGAAGGGCCGCGGGCAGAACGAGCAGATCACGAAGCCGTCGCCCTGGAACGTCTGGTGCACCGGCGGCGGCTGGTGCACCCGGCCGACGATCGGCTCGAAGTCGCGGATGTTGAAGATCCACGGATAGAAATGCCCGTCCCACCCGACCACGTCGAACGGGTGGTGGTCGAGTACATACTCGGAGAGCGCGTCGTACTGCTTGATGAGGATCGGGAAGTCGCCCATCTCGTCGTGCGTGACGAGCTCCGCCGGACGCCGGATGTCGCGCTCCGAATACGGCGCGCCCTCGACGAGCTGGCCGTAGTCGTTTCGGTAGCGCTTGGGCCAGCGCACGTGCCCGCGGCTCTCCATCACGAGGAACTTCTGCGGCACGTCCGCGTCCATGCGCCAGCGGTGCAGGATGCCGCGGTGGATCACGACGTAGTCGCCGTCGGCGTAGGGCAGGTTGCCGAACTGCGACTCCAGCACGCCCGACCCCTTCGCCACGTACACGACCTCGTCCGCCTGCGCGTTTCGGTAGAAGTGCGCGTCCTGGACGTCGGGCTCGACGTAGAGCATCGCCACGTCGGCGTTGAAGAGCATCGGGATCCGGTCGAGCGTCGGGCTGCCGCCCTTCCGCAGCTGGGCGGTGCGGAAATGCCGGTGCTTGAGCGTGTCGTCGTCCGACGCCTCCCACACGAGGTCGCGCAGCTTGCGCACGCTCTTCACCGTCGTGGGCGGGTGCACGTGGTAGAGCAGCGCCGAGGTGCCGGTGAACCCCTCGTGCCCGACGAGCTGCTCCGAGTAGATGCCGCCGTCGGGCTTGCGCATCGCGCTGTGCCGCTTCTGCGGCACGCGGCCTAACGTGTGGTAGATGGGCATGGCGTGGGGCTCCGCGGGGTAGGGCGTGGGGTCGTCCGGAGCGCGGCGCGGAACGGTCCGCGTCGAACCGCGGCGCACGGCCGTCGCGCGACACCGCTTGGACCCTCGGGTCCGGGCGCCGAGGTGGGGACGGGCGGCGCCGCGCTCGTGGCGACGCCGCGTTCGGGGCGGCGCCGCGTCCGTCGACCTGCGATGACTGGGGCGGGTGGATTCGAACCACCGATCTTCCGATTAACAGTCGGACGCTTTGCCAGCTCAGCTACGCCCCATCGGGCGCGCCAGACCGGCGGGCGCGCCGTCCCACTCGCGCAACCTATACGCGGTCAGAGATTGCCGCGCAGCGCCTGCTCCCGCTCGATCGCCTCGAACAGCGCGCGGAAGTTCCCCTTCCCGAAGCTCTTCGCGCCCTTGCGCTGGATGATCTCGTAGAACACCGTCGGCCGGTCCTCGACGGGCTTCGTGAAGATCTGCAGCAGGTACCCGTCCGGGTCGCGGTCGACGAGGATCCCGTGTGCCGCGAGCACCTCGAGCGGCTCGTCGATCGTCCCGATCCGCGCCTCGAGCTGGTCGTAGTAGCTCGTCGGCGTGCTCAGGAACTCGACGCCGCGCGCCTTCATCTCGGTCACGGTGCGCACGATGTCGTCGGTCGCCAGCGCCATGTGCTGCACGCCCGGGCCGCCGTAGAAGTCGAGGTACTCGTCGATTTGCGACTTCTTCTTCCCCGACGCTGGCTCGTTGATCGGGAACTTGATCCGGTCGTTCCCGTTGGCCATCACCTTCGACATCAGCGACGAGTATTCCGTGTTGATGTCCTCGTCGTCGAAGGTGAGCAGATTTCGGAACCCCATCACGTGCGCGTAGAACTCGACCCACGTGTTCATCTTGCCCAGCTCGACGTTACCGACGCAGTGGTCGACGTACTTGAGCCCGACGCCGGCCGGCTGGTACGCGGGCGTCACCGCGCGGAACCCGGGAAGGAATGGCCCGCGGTAGTTCCGCCGCTCGACGAGCGAGTGGATCGTCTCGCCGTAGGTGCGGAAGGCGGCGATCACGACCTCGCCGTGCTCGTCCCGCTCGACGCGCGGCTCGTGCACCGGCACGGCCCCGCGCTCGACCGCCTTCGCGAACGCGTCACGCGCATCCTCCACCCAGAGTGCGAGGTCGCGCACGCCGTCGCCGTGAGCGTACACGTGGTCGGCGATCGCCTTCGCCTCCGCGCTCGCGTCGGGGCGGAGCGGCGTCGTGAACACGAAGCGGATCTTGTCCTGCTGGAGAACGTAGCTCGCGCGGTCACGCACGCCGGTCTCGGGCCCGCGGTACGCGACGAGTTGGAACCCAAAAGCCGCGCGGTAGTAGTGGCTCGCCTGCTTCGCGTTGCCGACGTAGAACTCGACGTAGTCCGTCCCGTTGATCGGGAACGTGTCGTGCGAGCCCTCGGCCAGCGGGGCGAAGGACGTCGCGGGCGCCGCCGCCGTGGCAGCGTCCGGAAGGGGCATCATCGTGGCCATCGTGGAGCTCCGGATGAAAGAAGGCGTGCGTCGGGTCGTACCGCGGGCCATCGGACCGGCCGCACCGCGTCGTAAGTTGGCGCACGCCCAGGCCACTGCAAGCGCACCGCCCCCCACGACGGGGCACGGCCAATGCACTTCCGCCGCGCATGCCTGACGCCGGAAACGGCAGATCGCCCGTGCCGACCCCAAACTTGTCCCCCGAGCCGTCCGCCGAGTTCCCGCTCGAGATCCCCCGCGATCTGCTGTGGCTCACGCCGCGGTACGAGTTCGTGCGAGAACTCGGGCGCGGGATGGCCGTGGTCTATCTCGCCCGCGAGCGCGAGGGCACGTCGGGCGACGCCGCGGGTGTGCCCGGACGCGAGGTCGCCGTGAAGGTGGTCGCGCCTCCGCACGCGGGCGACCGGGAGACCACCGGGCGGTTCGCCCGCGAGGCCCGCACCGCGACCGCGCTCAGCCACCCGAACATCGTCCGCACGCTCGCGATCGAGACCTCGGGCGATGCGGTCGCGATCATCACGGAGTACATCAGCGGGCAGACGCTCCGTGCGCTCCTTCAGGACCGCGGCGCGCTCCCGTTCAGCCGCGCCGCGGCGATCCTGCGCGACGTCGCCAGCGCCCTCGCCCACGCGCACGGGGCCCGCATCGTCCATCGCGACGTCAAACCCGAGAACATCTTCATCGAGACGGGCACCGGGCGCGCCCTGCTCGGCGATTTCGGCATCGCGCGCTCGATCGACGCCGACGCACTGCTCACGCACGACGGCGCATCGCTCGGCACGCCCGCGTACATGGCGCCCGAGCAGGTCGACGGACTGCAGGTCGACGAACGCACGGACGTCTACGCTCTCGGCCTCCTCGGCTGGGAAATGCTCGCCGGCCGGCGCCCGTGGCAGGGGGAGACGCTCTACGCGTTACTCCAGAAGCAGAAGACCGAACCGCTGCCCGACCTCGCGCGGCTCCGCCCGGACGTGCCCGTGTTCCTCCACCGCGCCATCGCGGGCGCGCTCGCCAAGGACCCGGCCGCCCGGTGGCGCGATGCCCAGGAAATGCTCGCGCAGCTCTCGCCAGAGCCGGAGCAGCTGCCCGACGCGCAGCCGTCCGAGGCGCTGACCGCCGCGAACGCTCCCGAAGCGGTCACCGGTGCAACGATCCGGTTTCACAGCGGCGAGGTGGACGCGGTCGCGGTCCCCACGGGCGAGCGTGGGGAGCCCGGGCTCGCGGTGTCGACCGCGGATTACCTGCGAGATCGTGCGGCCGTCGCGCGACTCCCCGCCCGGCCCCGACAGCGCCGGCGCTGGATCGGCGCAATCGTCGCCGCGGCCGCACTCGCCGGCGCGGCACTGGCGATCACCCACGACGCCGGGCCCCCGTCGTCGGGCGACCCGCAGCTCGACTCGCTGCTCGCGCGCGCCACGCCCCCAGGGGCGCGCGGGGCGCCGCGGGGCGCGGCCAGCGCGGCTCCCGACTCGACGGTCAGCGACACACTTCGGCGCGCAGCCGGGGGCGCCACGATCCCGAGCGCGGCGAGCCCGCGCCAGGATTCCGCGGCGCGCGACTCGTTCCGCCGCGACTCGGCGTCCGGCGCCGTCGCCGCAGACGCGCCCGATTCGCTCGCCCTCACCAATCCGACGCCGAGCCATGCACCCGTGCGCGTCCCGGCGGCGGCCGCGGCCGCCACAGCCGCCGGGGCTGTCGCGGCCGTGCCCCGTGCGACCGCCGGGCGCGCCGCGCCGCGCCCGGCGTCGCAGGACGCCTGCCGATCGACGGCCAACGTCGACCAGCGACGGTGTCTGATGAGCCTCATCTACCGGTCGGACGCGTCGCTGCAGCGCACGTACGACGCGCTCATTCGGAGCCTCCGCCAGCGCGCGGGCGGCGCGGCGGAGCCGCCCACGGTGCGCGCGCTCCGGGCCGAGCAGCGCGCGTGGGTCGACGCACGCGACCGCGAGTGCGCGCGCGAGATCCCCATCTCGCGCGACGCCCGCTGGGGCGTCGCGCGCGCGCCCTGCTTTTCGGGGTTCTCGTCGCGCCGGGCCGCGCTGCTGGCGGCCCGGCTGCGCGGCCGGGTGCCGATGGCGCGCTGATGCCATCGTTGCGGAGCGTCGACGCTCCGCAACGACGCGTTACATCGGGATCAGTTCATCCGCGCGGGCGCGTCACCGCGCTGCTCGCGGACGAGCACCTCGGCGGGTCGGAGCGCGTCCGGCGCCTCGTCGGCGAGATCGCGCACCGCGACGCCGTTCGCGTCGCCCGCGCCGAGGCGCTGCAGCCGTCTAACGAGCGTCAGGACGGTATACACGGCCACCGGCTCGTCGTCCTGGTTGGTGACCTCCACGTCCCAGGCGACGACACCCTGCGGCACCTCCCCCTCGCGATCGTCCTTCGCCGTCTTGCTCTTGCACGCGAGGCGGACGCGGATCGTGTCGCCGATGTAGACCGGCTTCACGAAGCGGAGCCCTTCCAGGCCGTAGTTGGCGATCACCGGTCCCGGCGCCGGATCGACGAACAGCCCCGCCGCGGCCGAGATGACGAAGTACCCGTGGGCGACGCGGCGCCCGAAGAACGAATCGCGCGCGGCGATCTCGTCGGTGTGGGCGTAGAAGAAGTCGCCCGACAGCCCGGCGAAGTTGACCACGTCGGCCTCCGTGATCGTCCGCCGGTGCGTCGTCCACACCTCGCCCACGACGAGCTCCTCGAAATGCTTGCGGAACGGGTGCACGCGGTCGGTGTGCGCGGCGGCGCCCTTCGTCCACTCGCGCGTCACCGCGGCCACCGTGGTCGGCGAACCCTGAATCGCCGTCCGCTGCATGTAGTGCAGCACGCCGCGCACGCCGCCCATCTCCTCGCCGCCGCCCGCGCGGCCGGGCCCGCCGTGCACGAGCTGCGGCAGCGGCGAGCCGTGGCCGGTGCTCTCCTTGCCGGAGTGCCGGTTGGCGAGCAGCAGGCGCCCGTGGTACGCGGCCGTGCCTAACGCGACCTCGCGCGCCACGCCGTCGTCGGCCGTGAACAGCGAGCCGACGAGCGAGCCGCGGCCGCGCTTCGCGAGCGCGACGCCCTCGTCGACCGACGCGTAGGGCATCACGGTGTTCACCGGGCCGAACGCCTCGACGTCGTGCGGCGTCGTGCGCTCGAACGGGCGGTCGTTGTAGAGCAGCGTGATGGGGAAGAACGCGCCGGCGTCGCGGTTCGCCCCGACCACCTCGAAGTCCGCCTCGGGGCGGCCGCCGTACACCAGTTCCGCACCGTCGGCGAGCGCGGCGAGCGCCTTCCCGACCTCGCGGACCTGCGACCGGCCGGCGAGCGGCCCCATGCGCACGCCGTCCACGGCCGGGTCGCCGACGCGCGTGCCCGCGAGCCGCTTGCCCAACGCACGCACCACGTCGTCGACCATCGCGGCCGGCACGAAGCTCCGTCGGATCGCGGTGCACTTCTGCCCCGCCTTGACGGTCATCTCGCGCGCGACCTCCTTCACGAACAGGTCGAACTCGGGCGTGCCGGGCGCCGCGTCGGGGCCGAGCATCGAATAGTTCAGCGAGTCGGCCTCCTGGTTGAACCGGACGTTGTGCTCCATGATCGCCGGCGTGCGGCGGAGCATGAGACCCGTCGCCGCGCTCCCGGTGAACGCCACGGTGTCCTGCTCGCGCAGGTGGTCGAGCAGATCGCCGGCCGAGCCGCAGATCAGCTGCACGCTCCCCGCCGGCAGCAGCCCCGTGTCGATCATGGCGCGGAACACCACCTGCGTGAGATAGCAGGTGACCGTGGCCGGCTTCACGATCGCCGGCACTCCCGCGAGCAGCGCGCACGAAAGCTTCTCGAGCATCCCCCACACGGGGAAGTTGAACGCGTTGATGTGCACCGCCACGCCCTCGAGCGGCACGCACACGTGGCGACCCACGAACCCGCCGCCCTTCGACAGCGCCTCGACCGGTCCGTCGACGAAGAACGGCTCGTCGGGGAAGTCGCGCCGGCCACGACTCGCGTACGCGAACAGCGTCCCGATCCCGCCGTCGACGTCGATCCAGTGGTCGGTCGACGTGGCGCCGGTCCACGCGGACACGCGGTAGAACTCCTCCTTGCGCGCGGTGAGGGCGAGCGCGAGTGCCTTGAGCATGCGCGCTCGCTGGTGGAACGTCATCCGGCGGAGCGCCGGCCCGCCGACGCGCCGCGCGTGCTCGGCCATCGCGGCGAAATCCAGCCCGCGGCTGGACGCCTCGCCGATCACCTCGCCGGTGACGGCGTTGGTCAACGTGGCGAAGTCGCCGGTTCCCGCGACCCAGTGGTCGAGGGCGTAGTTGTCGAAGCGGATGGTCATGGGCGTGGGAAAACGAAGTGACGGCAGGCTGTCGTCCCGAACGGAGCGAGGCGCCTACCGTCCGAAGTGACGGGGCACGCGCTCCGAGTCACGGTCAGCAACCCGCGCCACGCCTGAAGGTAGGTCCCTCGCTCCGCTCGGGACGACACCGCTGCAGCGCGAGGCTTCGAGCGCACTAACCCTCTCGGGTCTCCGCCCAGGTCCGGTACGCCGCGGTCTGTCGCGCGCGCGCCTGCGCCTGCCCGGCGGTCACCTCGCGAAGCGGGTCCACGGGCCGCAGCGTCGCGTGAAGCCGCCCTGGCAGCGCCTGGTACAGCGCCGTCCCTTCCGTCTTCCACGCGAGCATCTCGTCGCTCACGTCCTTCACGATCCGTGCGGGGTTGCCCACCACGACCTTCCGCTCCGGAATCTGCATGTCCGCCGGCACCAAACAGAGCGCGCCCACCACCGAGCCCGCTCCCACCGTCGCCCGGTCCATCACGACGGCGTTCATCCCGATCAAGCAGTTGCGGCCGAGGCGCGCGCCGTGGATCACGGCCCCGTGCCCGACGTGTGCGCCCGCTTCGAGCACCACGGTCACGCCCGGGAACATGTGCACCGTGCAGTTCTCCTGCACGTTGCATCCGTCCTCGATCACCACACCGCCCCAATCGCCTCGGATCGCCGCGCCGGGCCCAACGTAGACATCGCGGCCGATCGTCACGTTGCCTGTCACCGTCGCGTTCGGGTGCACGTACGCGCTCTCGTGCACCACCGGGACGTAGTCGTCGAAGGCGAAGATGTTACCTCCCGTGCCACCCGGTCGGGCGCGCGACGACTCCGCCGGCGGCGTGCCCGGCCCGGTCACACCCGCTCCAGCACCGTCGCCATCCCCTGCCCCACACCCACGCACATCGTGCAGAGCGCGTACCGCCCGCCGGACGCGTGGAGCTCGCGCGCCGCCGTCAGCAGCAGACGCGCGCCGCTCATCCCGAGCGGGTGGCCTAACGCGATCGCTCCGCCGTTCGGGTTCACGCGCGGGTCGTCGTCCGCGACGCCGAGCTCGCGCAGGCAGCCGAGCACCTGGGCGGCGAACGCCTCGTTGAGCTCGAGCACGTCCATCTGATCGAGCGTGAGCCCCGCCTTCGCGAGCGCCTGCCGCGTCGCCGGCACCGGCCCGAGCCCCATCACCCGCGGCTCCACGCCGGCGACGCCGAAGGCGACGATCCGCGCGAGCGGTTCCGTCCCCGCGACGCGCGCGCCATCCTCCGACGTCACGAGCAGCGCGCACGCGCCGTCGTTCAGCCCCGACGCGTTCCCCGCCGTCACGGTGCCCTGACCGTCGGTCCGGAACGCCGGCCGCAGCTTCGCGAGCGCGTCGAGTGTCGTGTCGGGGCGCAGGAACTCGTCGCGCTCGACCCGGACGGTCCCCTTCCTGCCCGCCGGCACGTCGACCGGAACGATCTCGCGCTCGGAACGCCCACGGTCGCGCGCCGCGGCGGCCTTCTGCTGCGAGCGGAGCGCGAACAGGTCCTGGTCGTCGCGCGAGATCCCGAGCCGTTCCGCGACGTTCTCTGCGGTCTGCCCCATCGAGTCGACGCCGAAGCAGTCGCGCATCCGCGGGTTCACGAACCGCCAGCCCAAGGAGGTGTCGAACAGCTCGACGTCGCGCCCGAACGGCTTCGAGGCCTTCGAGAGCACGAAGGGCGCGCGCGTCATGCTCTCGACGCCCCCGGCCACGTAGACGTCGCCGTCGCCGGTCATGACCGCGCGTGCGGCGTGCGCGACGGCACCCATCCCGGACGCACACAGGCGGTTCACGGTCTCGCCCGGCACGCTCTCCGGCAACCCGGCCAGCAGCGCGGCCATGCGCGCGACGTTGCGGTTGTCCTCGCCCGCCTGGTTGGCGCAGCCGAGCACGACGTCGGCGACGCGCGCGGGGTCGAGTGCTGGATGGCGGGCGATCAGCGCACGCACGACGTGCGCGGCCATGTCGTCCGGCCGCAGTTCGGCCAGCCCGCCGCCGAGGCTGCCGATCGGCGTCCGCACGCCGTCGACGATGTATGCAGGAGTGGTCACAATTCGACGCAAGTGCGCGCCGGTCGAGCCGGCGCGCGGTGAGAAATCACTTCGTTGACCGCGAAGACGCCGCGCCGCTCCTCCGCCTACCGGACCGTGGAAGCGGGCAAGACGACGCTGGACCTACAGCGTGCGCGGGCGACGGGAACCGCTTTCCTGGCGCCGCGCGGCAGCCGATCGCCCGCACCTGTACCCCGGCCCCTGTCACGACGTGCCCGGGCGCGCCCGCCGCGTGTCGAACGCCGTCCCGCGAAACAGCGCGACGACGTCGCCCGCCGCGTTCGCTACCGTGACGCGGTAGAACCCCACCCGCCGCGGTTCGAGTTCAGCCTCGGCCGTCGCCTTGAGCACGTCGCCCACCCGCGCGGGGTTCGGGTAGCTCACGGTGCAGTCGAGCGCGACGCAGACGGTCCCGTGCGAGTTGCACGCGAACGCGAACGCACTGTCGGCGAGCCCGAACGTGACCCCGCCGTGGCACGTGCCGAACCCGTTCAGCATCTCGGCGCGCACGGTCATGCGCAGCACGCACCGCCGCGGACCCGCGTCGACGACCTCCGCTCCGAGCCAGCGCGTAAACGCGTCGGCGGCGAGCATTTCCGCCAGCACCCGCCGCGCGACCGCGATCGGGCCCTCTGACGAGCCCTCGGGCGCGTCCGCTATCGCGTCGGGCGCCGAATCGGCCGCACTCACGGCGCCAACCGCCCGCCCTCGCGCGCGGCCCGGCGCACGAGCGGCGACACGCGATACCGGTCCTCCCCGTAACGCTCGCGGAGCGCGTCGATCTCCGCCGCGACCGCCGCCGGTCCGATCGCGTCGCCCCACGCCAGCAGTCCGCGCGGATAGTTCACCCCGGCGGTCATCGCGAGTTCGACGTCAGCGGCTGACGCCACGCCCCAGTGGACCGCATCGGCCGCCTCGTTCACGAGCATCGCGACCACGCGCCGCACCACCGAGTCGCCTAACGCGACGTCGCGCACCGGCTCGGCCCGCGGCGCGCCGTCCGCATGGTCGTAGAACCCGCGCCCCGCCTTCTTCCCCAAGCGCCCCGCCTCGACGAGTCGCTGCTGCGTGAGCGACGGCCGGTACCGCGGGTCGTGGAACGTCTGTTCGTACACCGAGCGCGTGACGGCGAAGTTCACGTCGTGCCCGATGAAGTCCATGAGTTCGAACGGCCCCATCCGGAATTCGCCGCGCTCGCGCATCGCCCAATCGATCGTCGCCGCGTCCGCGAGCCGCTCGTCGAGCACGCGCAGCGACTCACCGTAGAACGGCCGCGCGACGCGGTTGACGATGAACCCCGGCGTGTCGCTCGCGACCACCGTGGTCTTTCCCCACACGTCCACGAGCGCACGCACCCGGCGCGTGACGTCGGGGTCCGTGGCCAACCCGGGCACGATCTCGACGAGCGGCAGCACCGGCGCGGGATTGAAGAAGTGCACGCCGAGCACGCGCTCGGGGCGGCGGCACGCACCGGCGATCGCGGCGATGGCGAGCGATGACGTGTTGGTCGCGAGTACCGCGTCGGATGCGACGTGCGCCTCGAGCGCGGCGAACAGCGCGCGCTTCACGCCCAACTCCTCCACGACGGCCTCGATGACGAGCCCGCACGGCGCGAACGCCTCGGCCCCGCCGTCCACCGTCGTCAGGCCGGCGAGCGCGGCGTCCACCGCGGGCTCCGTGAGACGTCCTCGCGCGACGTCGCGCGCCAGCGCGGACGCGAGCACCTCGCGCGCGCGGACCGCGGCGTCGGCCCGCGCGTCTCCGAGGACGACCGGGTGGCCCGCGCGGAGCGCGACGTGGGCGATGCCGGTCCCCATCGCGCCGGCGCCGAGGACGCCGACGGGGGTGGAAGGAGAAAGCGGATGCACGATAGAAGGAGTTAGTATCGATAGGCACCATTACGAGCGACCGCGCTCACACGGGACCGGTCACGGCGACGGCGGCGACGCCCAGCGCAGCGGAGCGGGCGGTCACGCATACATCGGAACGCTGGCGCGGCCGACGCACGCCCCCAACCCGGCGCCCGCTCACGCGCCCACGAACCCCGCCTTCCGTTTCTCCACAAACGCCCGCACCCCTTCCGCATAGTCCCGCGTGCGCCCGGCCTCGCCCTGCAACCCCGCCTCGTAGGCCAACTGCTCGTCCAGCGTCCCCGACGCGGCGCGCAGGAACCCGCGCTTCGTGAGCCCGATCCCGCGCGTCGCCATCCCCGCCAGTCGGCGCGCGAGCGCTCCCGCCGACACCGATCACCTCGGCCGCGGGCGCCACGGCGAAGATCATCCCCCATTCGAGCGCCCGCGGCGCCGGCAGCTTCTCACCGAGCATCGCCAGCTGCGCGGCCCGCGCACGCCCGACCAGTTGAGGCAGCATCCACGTCCCCCCCGAGTCGGGGATCAACCCGACGTGGACGAACGATTGAACGAAGCTTGCCTCCTCCGACGCGACCACGAAGTCGCACGCCAGCGCGAGATTCGCCCCCGCCCCCGCCGCGATGCCGTTGACCGCAGCGACGACTGGCTTCTCGAGCATCGCGATGGCCCGTACGATCGGGTTGTAACACTCGCGCACGATCGCACCGAGGTCGGTCGGCTCGCCCCCGTCCGCAGGCAAGACGGCGGCGAGGTCCTGCCCGGCGCAGAAGGCCCGGCCGGCACCCGTCAGCAGCACCGCGCGCACCGCCTCGTCGGCCGCCGCCCGGCCGAGCGCTCCCTGCAGCCCCAGCGCCATCGCCCGATCGAAGCTGTTGAGCACCTCGGGCCGATTGAGCGTGATCGTCAGCACGCCATCGGCGATTTCGGACACGATGGACGGTTCGGACATGGCGAGCGGTGTACGAGGGAACCCAGGCTGCGCGCCCGACGGGCGCGGCGGCCCAAAGCTATCCTTCGCTCGCGACGCCGCCCGGCGCGGAGGCAATTTCCCGTCACTCCACGGCGTCCGCACGTTACCGGCCCAGCACGAGACGCACCCAGTCATGACCGTTCGCGACACCGTCCGCCCCGTCCCCCGCACCGAACGTCCGGCACGCGGACGCCCCGCCGCGCCCGCCGGCCCGCCTGCGGGCGACGCGATCCAGACCCGCCCGTCCATCGACTGGCCCCGTGTCGCGCGGCATGCGCTCGTCTCGCGCGCCCTCGACGAGGCGGAGGAAGCGACGAACCGCAACCGCGCCACGGTTCCGCGCGAGCACGTCGTCCTCTACCAGTTCTCGGCACGCGGACACGACGTCGCGCAATGCATCCTCGGCGCCCTGCTCGACCACCCCCGGGACGCGGCGGGTGCATACTACCGCTCGCGCCCGCTCCTCCTCTCTCTCGGGCTGTCCGTCGAGGACGCGCTCGCCAGCCCGCTCGGGCGCTCGGGCGGGTTCAGCGACGGGCGCGACATCGGCGTCGTGTGCAACCTTCCGCGCGCAGACGGCCCGCAGGTGCTGCCCATGGCCGGAGACGTCGGCGGGCAGTACACGCCGATTGCCGGCTGGGCGCAGAGCATCCTCTACCACCGCGACGTACTCCGCGACGCCCGCTGGGAAGGCGCGATGGGCGTCGCGCTCGGCGGCGAAGCGAGCGTCGCCACGAGCGGGTTCTGGTCGGCCCTCACGATGGCGACCACGCTCAAGCTCCCGATGCTCTTCTACGTCGAAGACAACGGACTCGGCATCTCCGTGCCGTCGAGCTTCCAGACTCCGGGCGGCAACATCGCCGCGAATCTGGCCTCGTTCGCAGGGCTCCACGTCATCGACGGCGACGGCACCGACCCGGCCGACGCGGCCGCGCGGCTATCCGACGCCGTCGCCCACGTCCGCCGCGGCGCCGGACCGGCGCTCGTGCGGCTCACCGTGCCGCGCCTGTCGAGCCACTCCGGGCCGGATAACCAGAAGGGGTACCGCACGGCGGAGGCAATCGCGGCGGACGAGGCGCGCGATCCGCTGCCGCGGCTCCGCGCGCACGCGCTCGCCAACGGGATGACCGGGGCCGAGTGGGAACGACTCGAGCAGGACGTCGCGAACGACGTCGTCGACGCGCTCGCGGCGGCACGAGCGCGTCCGGTGAGTGATCCGGCGCGCGTTACGCGGTTCGTCGTCGCCGAACCGCCCGGCCCCGGCGATCCCGTCGCGGTTGGCGGGATGAGCGAGGTGGAGCGGGCCTCACTCGTCGGCACCGACGTCGCCGCGCCGACCGGGGGTGCGCTGCGCTTTGCGGAGGCTGTCCGCCGGACGCTCGCGCACGAACTCGAGGTGAATCCCAAGCTGCTCGTGTTCGGTGAGGACGTCGGCGTGAAGGGCGGCGTCCACCTCGTGACCGAGGGGCTGCAGAAGCGGTTTGGCGCGGAACGCGTGTTCGACACCTCGCTCTCGGAAGAGGGGATCATCGGGCGCGCCGTCGGAATGGCGTACAGCGGCCTCGTGCCCGTCGCCGAAATCCAGTTCCGCAAGTACGCCGACCCGGCGACCGAGCAGCTCAACAACTGCGGCACCGTACGCTGGCGGACGGCCAACCAGTTCTGCGCCCCCATCGTCGTCCGGATGCCCGGCGGCTTCGGGAAGGACGTCGGCGACCCGTGGCACTCGCTCTCGGACGAAGTCCGGTTCGCCCACGCACTCGGCTGGCAGGTCGCGATCCCGTCCAACGCGGCCGACGCCGTCGGCCTCCTGCGGGCCGCGATGCGCTCGCCCAACCCGACCGTCTTCTTCGAGCACCGCGCATTGCTCATGACGAGCGACGGCAGCGCGCCCTACCCGGGCGATGACTACGTCCTGCCGTTCGGCCGTGCGGCGCGTCTGCGCGAAGGCTCGCGCCTCACCGTCGTCACCTGGGGCGCGCTGACGCACCGGTGCGTCGAAGCAGCCGAGGAACTCGCCACACGCCACGGCGACGACGCCGTTGACCTGCTCGACTTGCGCACCGTGGCGCCGTGGGACCGCGAGGCGGTACTCGCGTCGGTTCAGCGCACCGGCCGCTGCCTCGTCGTGCACGAGGACACGCGCACGGCGGGCTTCGGGGCCGAGATCGCCGCCGTTCTCGCGCGCGACGCGTTCTGGTGGCTCGACGCGCCCGTCGAGCGCTACTGCGTAGAGGACGTGCCGATGCCGTACCACCCGACCCTGCTCGACGCGGTGCTCCCATCGGTAGGCGGCATCGTCGCGCGGGCGGAGGCGTTGCTCGCGACGTGACGCGCCCTGACGGTGTGACAGGACGCGCGAGGCACTGAGGGCGCAGCGTCCCGACCGCGACGTCGTGGCCGGCAGCGGACGCGGCACATCGTCGAAACTTGGTGCCCAATGATCGAAGAGTGGCGCGACACTGGCCTTCGTCCTGCAAAACGCGGACGCTCCCATTCCCCCAGGAGATCAGCCATGCGTGCCGCCGTCTTCCGTTGTGTCGCCCTGTTTGCCTTCGCCGTGTTGGCCGCGTGCGCCTCGGGCGGTGCCGGCGGCAGACGGGGCTCCGGCGGTGGGCCACGCGTCTACGTCGATTCCAACGTCGTGCAGGTGCAGGTGCGGAGCAACTACGTCGGACCGCTCGACCTGTACCTCGTGAGCGAGGGCGTAGCGACCCGGCTCGGCGACGTGAGCGGGCCGGACCTGCAGACGTTCGTCATCGACCCGCAGCAGTTCGACATCCACGACCTGCGCGTCGTCGCGGTCCCCGTCGGCGGTTTCGGCCGGGCCTCGACGGGGATGCTGAACGTTCGCCGTGGAAGCGTCGTTCAGTTCAACATCGAGCAGCAGCTTCGGCAGAGCACCACCTTCGTCCGGTGACGTCCCGTGCGCGGCCCCGGTCGTACCTGACCGGGGCCGCGGTCAGATCGGTTTGAACTCTTCGAAGGGCTCGCCGCAGGCGACACACGTGTGCATCGCCTTGCACGCGGTCGAGCCGAACGCGCTCTGGAGCCGCGTGTCGGCGGAACCACACCGCGGACACGGGACGGCCGAGAGTTCCGCGGCCGGGTGCGCCCCGCGTGTTGCGCGGCGCAAGGTGACGAGACTCGCGCCGCCCGCACGCGGCGGCGCGATCCCATAGGCGCGCAGCTTCTCGCGCGCCGCGTCGCTCATCCACTCCGTCGTCCACGCCGGCGCGTACACCGTCTCGATCCGCACGTCGCGCCACCCGCGTTGAACGAGCGCCGCGCGCACGTCGCGCTCGATCTCGCGCATCGCCGGACACCCCGAGTACGTCGGCGTGATCGTGACCGTGACGGCATCGTCCGCCGCGACGGCCACCCCGCGGACGATCCCCAATTCGACGACCGAGATGACCGGCACCTCCGGGTCCGGCACCCCGCCGAGCGCCGCCCAGACCGCGTCTTCGGTCGGCCGCGCCACGGGATCGTGGCCGCCCACGCCGGGCGGCACGCCGGCAACCGCGTCAGGCGACGGGGACGGGACGTCCCAGCCGTCGCCTAACAGACGGGCGAGCTCCGCGGGCGAGGGTCGCGACACGCTCGACGCGCCCGCGCCTACCAGCCCGCGCCGGGGTGGGCGCGCGCGACGGACTGCATCTCGGCGAGCATGTCGGCGAGATGCGCCGTGTGCTCCCCGACGCGCCCGAGGCCCGGCGCAGGCGGACCTCCCCCGGCCAGGGTCAACGCCGGCGGCGCGGCAAGCGTCGCGTCGTCGAGAACGTCCGCGACCGCCGCGTACCACGCGCCGCGCAGCTCCCCCGCGTCCACGCCTACGCCCGCGTGCACGGCCGCTGCGTCGGCCGCATCGCTCGCGAACAGCTCGGCCGTGTACGGCCAGAGCGCGTCGAGCGCCCGCTGCGCGCGACGGTGGCTCTCGTCCGTGCCGTCGCCGAGCCGCACGACCCAGTCGCCGCTGTGACGCACGTGGTAGCGCGCTTCCTTGTGCGCCTTGGCCATGATCCCCGCGAGGTCGGCGTTCGGTGACGCCGTGAGGCGCTCGGTCACGAGCACGTCGAAGGCGTCGAAGAGGAACTGCCGCACCATCGTGTGCGCGAAATCGCCGCGCGGCAGCTCGACGAGTTGCGCGTTGCGGAACTCGTCCGCGTTGCGCCAGTACGCCAGCGCATCCTCGTCGCGTCCACGGCCTTCGAGCGCGCCGGCGAGCTTGAGGACGCCCTGCGCCTGCCCGAGCAGGTCGAGCGCGATGTTGCCGAGTGCGATGTCCTCTTCGAGGATCGGAGCGTGCCCGCACCACTCCGACAGGCGGTGGCCGAGGACCAGGCGGTCGTCCCCGAGCCGGAGCAGCGACTCGACGACCCGCGGCCGCGTCTCGACGGCGGCCCCAATCGCTGCGGCGGGCGCCGTCACAGGCCCCGCACCCCGCGCGGCACCTTGTAGAAATGGGGATGCCGGTACGGCTTGTCGGCCGCAGGGTCGAAGAACGGTTCGGCGTCGTCCGGCGTGGTGGCTGCGATCGCGGCCGTCGGTACCACCCACATGGACAGCACGCGTCCGCGACGCCCGTAGACGTCGCGCGCATTCTGGATCGCGTGCGCGGCGTCGGTCGCGCGCACACTCCCCGCGTGTTCGTGGGGGGCGCCCTGCGACTCCTGCGTGAACACCTCCCACAACTCCCACTGCGAGTCGGGGGCGAACAGCGCGTCGGCCGGCGCGTCCGCCGCCCCGGCCGACATCGAATCGGCGGGCGCGTCGCCGGGCGACGGCGCGGGTGCGCCGGTGCGCTCCTCCACCGTCCGCGCCGTCAGGCCGCGCGCGCCGCCGCGCCAGTGCGCGCCCGGCGCGCGCGTTTCTCGGCGTGCACGGTCGCGGCCTCGCGCACCCACTCGCCCTCGGCGTGTGCCGCGTTTCGCACCGCGAGGCGCTCGCGATTGAGCGGCCCGTTCCCCTTCACGACCGCCCAGAACTCGTCCCAGTCGATCGCGCCGAAGCGCCAGTCTCCCGAGGCGTCGTCGTAGCGCAGCTCGGGGTCCGGCAGCGTGAGGCCAACCGCCTGCGCCTGCGGAACGGTGAGGTTCACGAAGCGCTGCCGCAGCTCGTCATTCGTGTACTTCTTCACACCCCAACGCATGAGCTCCGCGGAATTCGGCGAATCGCCGTCCGGCGGCCCGAACATCATCAACGACGGCCACCACCACCGGTTCACCGCGTCCTGCGCCATCGCGTGCTGCTCCGGCGTGCCCGCGGCGAGCGTCGCGATGCTCTCGAAGCCCTGCTTCTTGTGGAAGTTCTCTTCCTTGCAGACGCGGATCATCGCGCGCGCGTACGGTCCGTACGAGCAGTGCTTCGCGAGCGCCGTCTGGTTCACGATCGCCGCGCCGTCGACGAACCACCCGATCACCCCGACGTCCGCCCACGTGAGCGTCGGGTAGTTGAAGATGCTCGAGTACTTGGCCGTGCCCGCGAGCAGCTCGCGCACGAGGTCGTGCCGGTCGACGCCTAACGTCTCCGCGCCGCAGTAGATGTACAGGCCATGACCGGCCTCGTCCTGCACCTTGGCGAGCAGCGACAGCTTGCGGCGGAGCGACGGCGCGCGCGTCACCCACGCGCCCTCGGGAAGCATTCCCACGATCTCGGAATGCGCGTGCTGCCCCATCATCCGCACGAGCTGGCGCCGGTAGCGCTCCGGCATCCAGTCTTTCGGCTCGATGCTCTCGCCGCGCGCGATGCGCGCCTCGAACTCGGCCAGGCGCGCCGCGTCGTGGACGGCTGGGCCCGGCGTGGCAGACATCGACTGCGGTTCGGAAGCGGTCATGGGCGGCAACTCCGGGAAGAACGAAGCTCGAATCTCCGCCGGGGCCGACATCGATGGCCGGACCTCAAACCACACGGAGAGAATCAGGTAACTGCTGATGGCACATGACGATCCGTGCGCCCTGTAATATACCCGCGGGGCCGATCCATAGCACGCGGCGGGCCGCGATCGTCCGCCCGGCCGTGCGGCCCCGGTTCGCGCCGTCCCAGCCGTGACCACTCCCCTCGGACACCCGTGTCGATCACAAGCCCTCCGCCATCCCGCAACGCCGCCGACGGCGCCGTCCCTGCCGACGGCCGCGTCTCGACCGAGGTCGCCCACGCCGTCGCGACCGTTCGCTTCGAGCACCCGAAGGGCAACTCGATGCCGGCCGCCCTGCTCCGCGGGCTCGCCGACGCCGTCCGCGACGCGGGCGCGCGCGACGACGTGCGCGTGGTCGTTCTCCGCAGCGGCGACCGCGGCCCGTTCTGCGCCGGCGCCTCGTTCGACGAACTCGTCGCCATCAGCGAGCGCGGCGACGCCGAAGCCGGCCGCGAGTTCTTCAGCGGGTTTTCCCGCGTGATCCTCGCGATGCTCCGCTGCCCCAAGTTCGTCGTCGCGCGAGTGCACGGCCGCGTGGCCGGCGGCGGCGTCGGACTCGTCGCCGCGTCGGACTACGCGATCGGCACTCAGGCCGCCGCGTGCCGCCTCAGCGAACTCGCGGTCGGCATCGGGCCGTTCGTCGTTGGTCCGGTCATCGAGCGCAAGATCGGGCTTGCCGCGTACGGCGCCATGGCCGTCGACGCGGACTGGCGCGACGCCGCGTGGGCCCACCGCCACGGCCTGTTCGCGCGATTGGTGCCCGGCACGGCCGAACTCGACGCCGAGCTCGACACGCTCGCGCGCCGTCTCGCGGGCTACAACCCCGAGGCGATGGCCGAGATCAAGCGCGTCGCGTGGAGCGGCACCGAGTCGTGGGACGCTCTCCTCGCCGACCGCGCAGCGACCAGCGGCCGCCTGGTCCTGTCCGAGTTCACGCGCCAGGCGATCGCCGCGTTCAAGGGCGGCTGAGCGCGTGCTCGGGCGACGACCCGGGCGCGTGCGGCCCCGCCCCAGGCGCCGCGCGGTCGGCCGCGACGTGCGCCGGTGCGTGCTCCGCGACCGCCGCCCTCGCCGCGGCGAGCAACGCCCCGCCGTTCAGGTGCTCGTCCTCGCGGAGCGCGTGCGCACGCCCGTCCCGCATGCGGAACGTCACGGTGCCCGGGCCGTCCTCGACCGACGCGACGTCCGCCCAGTCGGCGGTCCACCGCCTGCGCCGGCCGCCGCGATACGTCACGGTCGTCGTCGTGACGCGCAGGTGCGGGCGACGGTGCCGCATCCGGTTGGCGATCAGGCGTCGACCGCCTAACGCGAGAAACAGCGTTGCCGTCGCGCCGAGCATGTAGGGGCTCACCAACTTGAAATGCCCGACCTCGTGCGCGTGGTGCCACACCTCCACGTAGCCGAGCGCCGCGGCCGCCAGCCCGGGCGTGTCGATCCACGCCGAGGCGTGCGCGTCGTGCGCGTCGTGTGTCGCGTGCGACGCGTCCCCGGCACGACTCGGCGTCCGACGCCGGAACAGGTGCCGCGCTTCCTGCGCGATGGTGAACAGCACCCACCCGCCGACCACGAGCTCCACCACGGCGAGCGCGACCGCGCCCCCCTCCCGCTCGGACTGGATCGCGCTCACGCCCGCTGCCAGCACCGTCAGCACCGCCGGCAGGTGCTGATACAGTTGCGACGCGAACTGCGCGCGGGCCAGTCGCTTGGGCAAGACCGGGATGTGCGTCTCGCGTACGGCCGGCCCGCCGCCGGCGAACGCGGACGCCGTGACGGGCGCGGGGGGCGATTCGGTCGGCACGCCTCAACTTCGCCCCCGATCGCACCCCGCGCTACGCCGGAGTGCCGGGCACTTGAGCCCGCCGGCTTAGCGCGCCGCGACGGTCAACGGCACCCGATCGCGCGCGATCTGCTGCCCCGGCGCGATGCGCCAGTCGCCGAGGTTCGCCCACCACGCGTCCGCGCGGAGCCCGCTCGGCTGGATGCGACGGTGGATGCCTGCGATCATCCGCGGCTCGTACAGCCAGACTGCCGGCGCGTCGTCGGCGAGCGAAGCGAACGCCTCCGCCCAGCGCGCCGCCGCGTCCGGCCGGGCCCCGGCCGCCGCAGCCCGGTCCACCAGGGAATCGAATGCCGCGCTGCGGTAACCGGTCACGTTGGCCGAACCGCGCCCGGCCGCGCCCGGTGCGCCCCACTGCTGCACGATGGTCGTCGGCGACGGGTCGCTGTGCCACGCGTTCAGGATCACGTCGTACCGGCGCGTCTGCAGCGCGCGCCCGAACGCCGCAGGGTCGACCGCGTCGATGTCGACCGCGGCGCCCACGCGCGCGAACTGCGTCTGCAATAGGACCGCGAGCCGCTGGCGAACGCTGCTCGTCGTCGGCACCAGGATCCGGAACCGCAACGGCCGCCCCGCACGCACCCGCATCCCGCCAGGCGCGACGTGCCAACCGAGGCTGTCCAACGTCGCCGCAGCCACGGCCGGGTCGTACGTCGGCCCGAACGCGGCCGCCGCTCGGCCGTCCAGGCCGGAGACGGTTCGCGGCAGCGGGGCGGCCGTGGCGTACGCGAGCGTGTCGAACACGTTGCGCACCACGCTCGTGCGATCGATCGACGCCGCCAGCGCGCGCCGCAGCGCCCGGTCGCCGAACAGCGGGTGCGCGCGACCGGTCGAATCCTGCAGGTTGAACGCGAGGTACCCGACGTCCATCGACGAGTAACTCACCGTCCGGAGCGCCGGCACGCGGGCCACCTGCGCGAGTCCGTCGCCTCGCAACTGCTCCCACACGTCGGCCTCCCCCGAGACGAGGCGTCGGGTCGCGGCCCCCGGATCTGCCGACACCGCCCAGATCACGCGGTCGAGGCCCGGGCGGCCGCGGTAGTTCGCCGTGTCCGCCACGAGCGCGATCTGCTGCCCCGGTGTCCACGACGCGAACCGAAAGCGTCCCGAGCCGACCGGATGTCTCGCGAACGCCGATGCGGCGAGCTGGTCACGCGGCACGTCGCGCAGCAGGTGCTCGGGGAGCACCCACAGCTGGTACGTCGCGTCGAAGAATCGCCGGGGGCTTCGCTGCTTGAACCACAAGACCGCGGTGAGCGAGTCGCGCGCGACCACGGAATCGATCCCCGACAGCAGCGGTGCGAACGGGCTGGCGGTCTTCGGATCGACGGTCAACGCGTAGCTGAACGCGACGTCGCGCGCGGTGACGGGCCGCCCGTCGTGCCACCGCGCGCGCGGGTCGATCGCGAACGCGATCGAGAGCGAGTCCTCCGCCCACCGCCAGCTCCGCGCGAGCCGCGGCCGAAAGTGCGTATCGCCCGCCGTCTCGAGCGTCGAGTCGGGCTCGGCGAGGCGGTCGAACAGCTGGGCCGTGACCTGCGCGCCCTGCAGCGACGACACGAGCGGCGGAACCAGCGCGTCGGCGTCGCCGGCCGTGGCGATGACCAACGTGCCGCCGGCCGCGCCGCTCTGAGACGGAGCGTGTTCGGCCCGACAGCCGAGGGACAGGAGCGCGGCCAGCGTCGTGGAGCCGAGGGCGTTCATCGCGCGCGATCGCGCGCGATGACGCAAGATCCGAGAGGTGTTCAGCATGTCGGCCCGACGCGCGAACGCCCGCGGCCGTCACCGGCCGCGGGCGTTCACCCGGGTTGATCCTGGCGCGAAACTACGCGGCGAGCCGCGACTCGAGGTAGCGCGCCGCGTCCTGCGCGGCCTGTTCGGTGAGACCACCCGCGAGCCGGCGTCGGACGCTCGCGGCGACACGCTCGTCCGCAAGACGGCCGAGCAGCGCCTCGATACTCTCGACCTGCTCCGCGCTGGCGAGCCGCGGCTGAGGCGTCGCCCAGGCCGGCAACTCCGGCGGATCCCACTTGAACCAGCTGCCGTCTTTGGACTTCGCCGAGAAGCGGCCGCCGTCGTGGACGCGCGCCCAGCCCTCGTCGAGGTCGTACAAGTACCGGCCGATGCCCCACTGAACCGCGGCGCGCTTCATCGCGTTCGAAAAGCCGCCCTTGACGGCTTCGACGTCGCTGTTCTCCGCGCCATCCCACTTCGTCACCCAGTCGGCAGTGCCATCCGGGCGCGCGACGCGGATGGCGATGCCGCATGCAACGCCGCCGGCCGGACCCTCACGGAACGAGTTCTGCCAGTTCTCGGGCCCGACGACGTGGTCGAGTCGCTCCTGGATCGCACGATTAGTGACGTACGCGAGCACGCGTGCCCACGGTTTGCCATTCTTCTCGCCGGCCTGCTGCACGCGCCATTCGATATCTTCGGGCGCAAAGGGGTCGCGCAGGCGGTCCAACGTCGTCTCTCGGGTCATCCGTCCGGGTCCTTGCTCATCCAAGCGTTGAGAGTCGCGGCACACGCCGAGGGCGCACCGCGCGCACCCCGGGGTAATCGTGTATCAGACCCCGAACACACGCCGAAGTTCCGCGTGGCGCGCTCGTGCGGCTCGAGGCGCGTGCGTCGACCCCACCGCGCGCGTAGTCGATGACGTACGACCCGACTCCCCCGCCGGGCGACGCGATGCCTGGCGATGCCGTGGGACTCGCGAGCGCGGCGTTACTCGCGCCACGGCATACGGCCGAGTTGGAGGTCTATGCTCCCGGCGAGGCGATCGACGCGCCGCCCCTTCGCGACGCGTTGCCTGAACGCGGATTGTTGCCTCGACGACGGTCGCGCCTGCATAGCGTCCTCATCGGTCTGTCGGGCGGGACGCTGCTGATCGTCGTGTTCGCCGTGCTCGGGCTGGCAACGATACTTTCCCCGCCCGGTGCGCAGCGGACGGCGCGCGTGGCGGCGGAGCAGGAACTCGTGAGCGAACTCGACGCCGGAGAGCGCGTGCTCGCCCGCGCCTACGTCTCACAGCGGCTGTGGGCCGACAATCTCCGCGAGTCGTTCGGCGTGCTTGCGGCGACCGATCACCGCCTCCTGTACGTCGGCGGCCCACCGCGCTCGTGGCTCCGCCGTGGCGACGACGGCCCCGCCGAACTCCGAGTCCAGTCGTTTCCCTACGACGTCCCATTTACCGCCGATGCTCGTCGCCTGCTCCTCGGCACCACGCCCGGGGTGGTCGTACGCACACCGGCCTCGGACGTGCCGTTTCTCGTGCCGCGCGGCGAACGCGTGCACGCCCGCGACATCGAGCGCGTCGTGGAGCGCGCGCTCGTGGCGCGGACGGCGGCGGGCGAGCGCGAGCAGCAGGCGCGCGTCGCCCCCGTCGCGCCCGCGCCGGTGTACGGCGTCCACGTCGTCCACAGCGGCGAGGCGGTCACCACCATCGCGCGGAGCTACCGCACCACGCCCGACGTGATCCGCCAGTTGAACCGGCTTCCCAACGACCGCATCCGCATCGGGCAGCACCTGCGCGTGCCGATCCCCGCGGAGAGCGCCGGCACCCCGGGCGGCGCGACGCAGCGCCCCCAAGGGCGCGCGCCCACCGCGAGCGCGTTCTGAGACACCCGCGCGCCTAACGGCGGCCCACGGGGCGGACGCCTCAGAGCCCGAGCACCACCGCGAAGATGAGCGGCGCGCAGACCGTCGCGTCGCTCTCGACCACGAACTTGGGCGTGTCGACCGCCAGCTTCCCCCACGTGATCTTCTCGTTCGGCGGAGCGCCGGAGTATCCGCCGTAACTCGTCACCGCTTCCGAGATCTGGCAGAAGTAGCCCCACACCGGAACGTTCTCGCGCTGCAGATCCTGGTGTAGCATCGGCACGACGCAGATCGGGAAGTCGCCGGCGATGCCGCCGCCGATCTGGAAGAACCCGATCTGGTGCTCGGTCGACGTGCGCGTGTACCACGCCGCCAGTTCTGTCATGTACTCGATGCCGCTGCGGACCGTGTGCACGTTCTTCACATCGCCCGTGATGACGTGGCCCGCGTACATGTTGCCCATCGTGGAATCTTCCCACCCAGGCACGACCATCGGAAGGTTCTTCTCCGCGGCCGCCACCATCCATGAGTCCTTCGGGTCGATCTGGTAGAACTCGCGCAGCGCGCCGGAGCGGATCACGCGGTACATGAACTCGTGCGGAAAGTACCGCTCGCCGGCCGCATCGGCCGCGCGCCACTCGGCGAGCACGGCGCCTTCCAGCCGCCGCATCGCTTCCATCTCGGGGATGCACGTGTCGGTCACGCGGTTCATGTGCCGGTCGAGTAGCGCCTGCTCGTCCGCCGGCGTGAGATCGCGGTAGTTCGGCACGCGCTCGTAGTAGTCGTGCGCGACGAGGTTGAACAGATCCTCCTCGAGGTTCGCTCCGGTGCAGCTGATGAAGTGCACCTTGTCCTGCCGGATCATCTCGGCGAGTGTCAGGCCGAGTTCCGCCGTGCTCATCGCACCGGCGAGCGTCATGAGCATCCGCCCGCCGCGCTCGACGTGGGTGCGGTAGCCGCGTGCGGCGTCGACGAGGGCACCGGCATTGAAGTGCCGGAAGTTGTGTGCGAGGAAGCTGGAAACGGGGCCGAGTTCGGCTGACATGGCGAGGTCGGGTGCTGGATCGTGGTCGACCCACGGTCGGGCCGGCGGGCGTGAAGTTAGCGCGCCTCGGAGCTCCGCCCTCGCTCAGCGAGGGGCGACGCGGGCGCCGAACGCGCACGTTCCACGGCGCGCTCGCGCCGGATACGCCACCGGCCATACTCGGTGCGCGCGCCGCGTACGAGCGCCGCGCCGATCAGCCCGGCGGGAGCGCGCCCGCCGAACGCGCCGGCGATCGCGTACAACGCTTGCGGCGGAAACGCGCGCCCGCGCGCGATCGCGTATATCGGTTCCCAATGCTCCGGCTGGAACTTCGCCTTGAAGGCGTCGAGCCCGTCGAAGTCGTAGAAGCGGCGGCCGTGTGCGCGCACCCACCGCAGAGTCAGGCGGAGCCACAGGGGCACGCCGGCGTCAGGGGGCGGGCCGCCGCGCCGTGAAAGTGGCGCAAGTCCGAGTGTGAAGTACTCCGCTCGCTCGGCCGCGACGGCCGCCGCCGCGGTCGCGAGCAACGATTCGATCGTGCCGTTGGGCGCCCCGGTCCCGCGAACGAACTGTTCGGTCAGCCACCCGTTCCGCGCCGGCACCGGCGTCAGGACCAGAAATGCGACCGCCGCCCCCGCCCGTTCGGCGACAAAAACCCGCCGGTCGCCGAGTCGGTCGAACGTTTCGGGTTCGACGAGGAAGTGCAGCGTCGGGAGGCCGCGCAGCGCGAGCCATTCGTGCAGCACGCGACGCAGCGACGGGTCGGCCGACACGTCCGCGACATGCCGCTCCACGACGGTGACCCCTTTGTTACGCGCGCGGTTCACCTGGGCGCGCAGTGAACTCCGCGCGCGGATCGTCGCGCCGAGCGCGTCCGGACGCCAGACCGGCTGTGCGCCGAGACACACGCGTGCGTGCCGCGGGCTGTCATGGAGCAGCGATTCGAGGCGCGCCTCCGCGCCGAAGTAGCACACGCTGTGTCGAGCGGTCGCCGCGTCCTGTTCGAACTCCGCGAGGACCTCGGCCAGCCGCGCGGGCGCGCAGACCGGCGCGCCGCCGACGACGCGCACGCGGGCGTGCGTCGCGTACCCGACAAGCGCATCGCCGCGGGCCGAAAACCAGAGAGTGAAACCCGGATTGAGCAGCTGGTAAGCCGTCGTGTTCCAGCCGTGCGTTAGCACGAGCGCGCGCGCGCGCTGCAGCGCCGAAGGCCAGGTGTCGTGCACGGTGCGCTCCCGGGCAAACGTCGCACCGGCGGCACACAAAACGACCCGCGCCACGAGTCCTGGGGGACCGCGGCGCGGGTCGGTTCACCTGTCGACGTCGGCGTCCGACAATGGACCTGAGAGGAGTTGAACCTCTGACCTCACGCTTATCAGGCGTGCGCTCTAACCAACTGAGCTACAGGTCCGAACGAATTTTGGAGTATACTTTCGGCGGGGATAAGCGTCAACCAGAACGACGCCGCCGCGCTACGCGCCGTAGCGCGGCGGTCACCGGCGCGCGTGGCAGCGCGTGCCTCACCTTCGACCCGGAGAGATCTGTGCCCGTTCGGCCGCGGCTCGCGCGACCGTTGTTCCGCCGTACGCTGACTTCGGCGTATGCTTGACGGACCCGTCGTCGCCGGCATCGTGTTGGCCGGCGGAGCCGTGCTCGTCGGCGGATACTTCTACGTCGAGCACGTGCGCCACGGACGCAACGCGGGTCGCTCCACCCGCGTTCAAGAGCGCTTGCCACTCTTCGGCCTCGACCCGTCGACGGCCGACGGGGCGAGTGAACCCGGCCCGCGCGCGCCGACGCGGATGCCACGCCCGGAACGGGCTCCCGCACCGCGCGCACCAGCACCAGCCGCACCGATCGCGGCACCCGCGTTCGTAAGGCCAACCACCCCGGTCGTTGCCGCACCGGCGCAGGCCTTCGCGCCGCCGCATGTCGAGACGTACGCGGGGGTTCCGGAGCGTACCAATGGAACGAGCCGGCAACCGTCGGCGTTCCAGACGGCGCGCTACGCCGACGGTGAGACGGTGCGATTCGCCCTACCGGACGAGGGGACACTCCAGTTCCTCCCCGGTCGCTTGCAGGTCGTCGTGGGTCCCGAGAACGGGCGCGAGATCCGGTTCGTCCGCAGCCCCAACACGCCCGATACCGACGTGACGTTTGGCCGGAGCGAAGGGCCGCCGCACCGGCATGTGCAGCTGCTCGTCCCGACAGTGAGTCGGCGTCACGCCCTCATGTCGCTCCTCGACGAGCACTGGTCGCTCCAGAACCTGTCTGCAACCAACCCGGTCACGCACAACGGGCGCCGTCTCGCGCCCGACGAGGTCGTGCCGCTACTGGTCGACGGCGACAGGATCGAGATGGGCGAGGTCGTGTTCGTCTTCCACAACCGGTAGGCGACGTGCAGGGCGCGGGCGCCTGTCCCGGGTGCAGCGCATGACGCCCCGGTTTGGACTGCCGGTCGAGCTCGCGGAGCTCGCCGACGAGTACGACATCCTCGAGGAACTTGGGCGCGGAGGCAGCGCGATCGTCTACCGCGCTCACGACCGCACCCTCGGTCGAGACGTCGCGATCAAGGTCGTCCACCCTCGTCCCACGTCGCCGGACGACGACCCCGTCGCGCGACTCGCGCGCGAGGCCCGAATGGTCGCGCAGCTCGAGCATCATGGCATCGTCTCGGTTCACGCCGTCCGCAGGCTCCGCGCCGGGGGGCTGACGCTCGTACTCCAGCTCGTGCCGGGCGAAACGTTGAAGACGGCGATCCAGCGCGGCGGCCCGATGGACCCGGGACGCGCGACGGACGTGCTCCGCGACGTCGCCGAGGCGCTCGCGTATGCGCACGTACGGCGCGTCGTGCACCGCGACGTCAAGCCGGAGAACATCTTCCTGCACGCCGCGAGCGGGCGCGCGCTGATCTCGGATTTCGGGATCGCGCGCTCGACCGACACGGATTCGTCGACACTGACCGGAACGGCCATCGGTACGCCGTTCTACATGTCGCCCGAGCAGATCGAAGGCCGACCGGTCGACGGCCGGTCCGACCTGTACAGCCTCGGCCTGGTCGCGTGGGAGATGCTGACCGGTCGCCGCCCATGGGACGGCGAGTCGTTGTACCACGTCATATACAAGCAGAAGCACGATCAGCTGCCGCCGATCGAGGCGTTTCGCCCCGACGTTCCGCGCCCGCTGCAGTACATCGTCGAACGCATGTTGCAGAAGCAGCCGGCCGCGCGCTGGGCCGGCGCCGAAGGCTTGCTCGTGCAGCTCGACCGACGGATCCTGCCCAACGATTACGCGAAGTGGCAGGCGGGACTCCCGAGCCGGATCGCGCAACACGCGGCGGCCCTCGAAGCCGCGCGCGTTCACGAGGAAGCCTCACGCGCGTCAGCGCCGACCAGGACGAGTCTGGCCGCCGCCGCGACTGTCCGCTTCTCGCCCGCGCTCGCGCAGACGCAGCGATTGGCCGAGCGCTTCGCGTCGTCGGGGGGAACCCCCGATGCGATCGGCGACGACGACACGCATGGACCTCAGGCGACGTCGACGCCAGAGCCGGATCGACGCCCTGCACCGATTGTTGCGACCGAGACCGGGCCGGTGGCGTTGCAGGGCGCGATCGTCGCGGATGACTCGACGTCGACGCCGCTGCCCGACGCCGAGTCCGGGACGCGGCCCGCTTACGACTCGATCGCACCGACCTGGTCGTCCGGAGAACAGCAGCGCGTTCCGGCGCCGCCCGCGCGTCCGCGTCGGCGAGCACGCGTGCTCGCGGCCGGCTCGGCCGCGCTGGCCGTGGTGGCTGCGACGAGCGCGGTCGCGTTCAGCGCGCGTGCCCACTCCGACGGGACCGATCGCGCGCCGCTCTCGCGGGTCGCGGCACCGGTTGCGGTACCCAGTGCGGCCCTGCGCGGCCCAGGTGTGACAGCGCGCGTCGCGCCGCCGACGGTCCGACCGACCGACGCGGGTGAGAATCGTCCGGATTCGACGACCGTCCGATCGGGGTCGGGGGCCGACCTGCGACGTGCTTCGGACGCGATCGGGGTCGGGGCGCGACACGTGTGCAGCTTGACGGCGTCCGGAACCGCCCAGTGTTGGGGTCGGAACGACAACGCTCAGTTCGGCGACGGCTCGTCCGTCGCCGTCGCGGTATCGCCGCGGACGGTTGCCGGCGTGATGACGTACGAGAGCATCGGTGCCGGCGCGGCTCACACCTGCGGCGTAACGCGCTACGGCGACGTGTACTGCTGGGGCAAGAACGATCTCGGCCAGATCGGAGATGGGACGACGTTCGCCCGTGGTGCGCCCGTGCGCGTGGGCGGCGCGGGCGTGTATCGATCGGTGCACGGCGGGATCGGCCATACCTGCGCGCTCGACATTGCGGGGGTCGTCCGCTGTTGGGGAGACAACAGCGTCGGGCAACTCGGGGACGGCACGCGCGTGTCGCAGGTGCTTCCGACGGTCGTTCACCTGCCGCAAGGTGCGGCAGCGATCGCGGTGACGACGGGCGCGCGCCACAGTTGCGCCGTGTTGAGCGACCAGCGGGTCGTGTGCTGGGGCGCGAATCGCGACGGTCAACTCGGGACGGCTGGCGACGACGGTAGCGCGGAGCCGCGGGAGGTGCCGGGCGTGCGCGCTACGGAGATCAGCGCTGGAGACGCGCACACATGCGCAGCCCTCATGGACGGACGAACGCAGTGCTGGGGGCGCGACGAATCGGGGCAACTCGGGACCATGAGGGCGACCTCCGGCGCACCCGGCCGGCTGACGGTGATTCCGAGCCATGACGCGATACAGGCCGTCGCGGCAGGCGCGTCACAGAGTTGCGCGTTGACGCGCGGTGGTGAGGTCTGGTGCTGGGGCAGCACGAGCCTCGGACCGCGGCGTGCGCCGGTGCAGCTCGGGCGACGCGGCTTCGTCGCCCTCGCGGCCGGGGCGACGCAGACGTGCGCCGTCTCGAGCGACCACGTCGCGCAATGTTGGCGCAGCGGTCCTCGCGTCGCAGCTCGCGCGGTCGTCCCGCGCCGCGCATCCCGTCGTCCGCGCGGCGCACGGCGCGGGACGCGGCGCGTCTAAGTCGAGCCTGCGCCAAGCCTGCGCGCGGGACTGTATGCATACTGCGCTGTGGAAGACGACGCGCAGCGAGCACGGAGCGAGTTCACGCCGCAGGAGACTCGGCGCGCGGGCGCGCGTGGTCAGCGTAGACGGCCGATGCGCAGCGAAGTGATGAGAGAAACGCGCGAACGCAAAACAGCCCCTGGACGCGATGAAGCGTCCAGGGGCTGATTGACGATCGAGAGGAGGTCGTGCGTGGCGCGACTACCAATTGAGGTCTTTCGTCTGCCCGGGTGGGCAGCGTACTCGACGCTCCGGTAAGGAGGTGATCCAGCCGCAGGTTCCCCTACGGCTACCTTGTTACGACTTCGCCCCAGTCACTGCGCTCGCCTTCGGCCGGTTGGCCCCTTGCGGGTTCCGACCCGGACTTCGGGCGCTCACAGCTTCCATGGCGTGACGGGCGGTGTGTACAAGGCCCGGGAACGTATTCACCGGGGCGTAGCTGATCCCCGATTACTAGCGATTCCAGCTTCATGCCCTCGAGTTGCAGAGGACAATCCGAACTGAGGCGGGGTTTCGGGATCCGCTCGCCGTCGCCGGCTCGCTTCCCGCTGTCCCCGCCATTGTAGCACGTGTGTGGCCCTGGGCGTAAGGACCATGATGACTTGACGTCGTCCCCACCTTCCTCCGGTTTGGCACCGGCAGTCGCTCTAGAGTCCCCGCCCGGCTTTCGCCTGCGCTGGCAACTAGAACCAGGGGTTGCGCTCGTTGCGGGACTTAACCCAACATCTCACGACACGAGCTGACGACAGCCATGCAGCACCTGTGCACCGGCCCCGAAGGGCCCCGCAGCTTTCACCGCGAGTTCCAGTGCATGTCAAGCCCAGGTAAGGTTCTTCGCGTTGCGTCGAATTAAACCACATGCTCCACCGCTTGTGCGGGCCCCCGTCAATTCCTTTGAGTTTCAGCCTTGCGGCCGTACTCCCCAGGCGGGGCACTTAATGCGTTAGCGCCGGCACCCGGGGGGTCGCTCCCCCAAGCACCTAGTGCCCATCGTTTACGGCGTGGACTACCAGGGTATCTAATCCTGTTTGCTCCCCACGCTGTCGCGCCTCAGTGTCAGCTACTGCGCCAGCAGGCCGCCTTCGCCCCCGGTGTTCTTCCGGATCTCTACGCATTCCACCGCTACACCCGGAATTCCGCCTGCCTCTCGCATGCTCCAGTCTCGCCGTTCGCACCGCCGACCCGGGGTTGAGCCCCGGGCTTTCACGGCACGCGCACGTGACCACCTACGCGCCCTTTACGCCCAGTGATTCCGGACAACGCTCGCACCCTCTGTATTACCGCGGCTGCTGGCACAGAGTTAGCCGGTGCTTGTTCTCCCGGTACCGTCACGGCGCTCGAAAGCGCCCGTTCGTCCCGGGCCAAAGGGGTTTACAACCCGAAGGCCTTCCTCCCCCACGCGGCGTCGCTGCGTCAGGCTTTCGCCCATTGCGCAAGATTCCCCACTGCTGCCTCCCGTAGGAGTCTGGGCCGTCTCTCAGTCCCAATGTGGCTGGCCATCCTCTCAGACCAGCTACCCGTCATCGCCTTGGTGCGCCATCACCGCACCAACTAGCTGATAGGCCGCGAGCCCCTCCCAGAGCCGCTTACGCGTTTCGCCTCGCTCGCCAACCGAGCAGGCCGTATGCGGTGTTACCCGGCCGTTGGGCCGGCTATCCCCCACTCCAGGGCAGGTCGCTCACGTGTTCCGCACCCGTTCGCCGGTGACAGGTTGCCCCGCCCCCTGACTTGCATGTGTTAAGCACGCCGCCAGCGTTCGTCCTGAGCCAGGATCAAACTCTCCAAGAGAGAATGTCTGCTCATTCCCAAACGCCATCCCATTCACGTAGACGCAAATGAGATTGCGTCCGGAATCATGTTCTTCGTGGTCTTGACCTCTCCCCGACGCGAACCAGCGCGCCGGATCATTGAGGGCCATCGCACGACCTCGATCTCTCGATTGTCAAACAACGTTTTGCTCCGTCCCGTTCGACATGCGCTGTGTTTGCGCTGCCGGGGAAGGACAAGTATACCGTTTCGAAATGCCGGCGCAAGTGGCCCGACCGAACTTTTTTTCGCGCGACCAACCGAGAACGGATCGGCACAGTTCAACGGCCAGCGCGTCTGATTCTAATACGCCATCGCATGCGGCGGGTTCCGCGCGATCCCCCGGCCCACACGGGGACGCCAGGCGTCGCCTACCGCCGTCACCTACATCTGTCGCGTACAGCTATCGAGCTTACGCCTCGTCCTCGTCGTAACTGTCCTCGTCGGCATCGAGGTCTTCTTCGTCGAGGTCGTCGTCCTCGTCCTCGAGGTCGTCGTCCTCGTCGTCGTCCTCGTCGTCGTCGTCCTCGTCGTCCTCATCCTCGAGGTCGTCAACGTCGTCGAACTCATCGTCGAGATCCTCGCCGATTTCGTCGAGCGCGCCCTCGTCTTCCGGGTCCGCGTCGTCCGGCGTGCCGCGCCGCGCAGAGATGGAGTGCCGCGCCTCATCCGCCAGGCCCGCCTGCCACGTCGGCTCGTAGAGATCCGACATATCAAGAGTTCTCCTTGCTAGTTCGTGGTCGTGCCGCCAACCGACGCCGTCGACGGATGTCGGGCGAGGCCGCGGCTCCGGGCGGCGTGCCCCTGCGGCACGCTCAACCGGTCGCGCGAGTCCGATGCGGACGAACGGGACTCGCGCACTACGGATGCCAACAACGCGCCATCCAGACCGCGCGCACAAGAAATACGGGAATGGTGCGAGAGTCGAGACACGCTCGCGCGCCAGGGCGCGAACACGACGAGGCTCAGACCGCCGCGCGCTCGCGTTTGGCGTCGCGCGTGACACGCTTGCGGTCGCTCGCCGCCAGCATGCGCTTCCGTAAGCGGATGCTCTGCGGCGTGACCTCGATCAACTCGTCGTCCTCGATATACTCGAGTGCCGATTCCAGGGTCAACACGCGCGGAGGCTCGAGCGAGACGTTTTCGTCGCTCGATTTCGTACGGATGTTCGAGAGCTTCTTTTCTTTCGTCGGGTTGACGTCCATATCGCCCGGACGCGAGTTCTCGCCGACGACCATGCCCTCGTACACTGCGTCGCCGGGCGACACAAAGAGTGTGGAACGCTCCTGCAGGTTCATCAGCGCGAACCCGACGATGCTCCCCGCTTCCATCGAGATGAGCACGCCGCGGCTCCGCCCGGCGAGCGGGCCGGCCCACGGCCCGTACTCGAGGAAGTTGTGGTGCATGATTCCCGTCCCGCGCGTGTCGGTGAGAAACTCCGAGCGGTAGCCGAACAGACCGCGCGCGGGGATGCGGTACATCAAGCGCACGAGCCCCTGACCGGGGTTCTTCATCTCGATCAACTCGGCGCGGCGCTGCCCGAGCTTCTCCATCACCGCGCCGAGGTAGTCCTCGGGCACGTCGATGGCGAGCTCTTCGTACGGCTCCAGCCGTTCGCCGTTCACGCCGGTGCGCGTGATGACGCGCGGCCGCGAGACCTGGAACTCGTAGCCCTCGCGGCGCATCGTCTCCATCAGAATGGAAAGGTGCAGCTCGCCGCGGCCGGCCACCTGCCAGGCGTCGGTCGAATCTGTGTCCTCGACGCGGAGCGCGACGTTCCGCTCCAGCTCCTTGTAGAGGCGGTCACGCACCTGGCGCGACGTGACGTACTTGCCCTCCTTGCCAGCGAAGGGCGAGTTGTTCACGAGGAAGTCGACCGAAATCGTCGGCTCTTCGACCGAGATGCCGGCCAGACGCTCCTGATGCTCGGGGTCGGTGAGCGTGGAGCCGATCTCGACGCCCTCCATGCCCGCGATCGCGACGACCTCGCCCGCGGGTGCGGTCTCGACCTCGACGCGCTCAAGCCCTTCGAAGCGGTAGAGCTTGGTCACGCGCGCGCGCTCGGGCGCGCGTGTCGGCTCGAGCGGGATGAGCGCGACCGAGTCGCCGAGCCGCGCGGTGCCGCGCTCGATGCGTCCGATGGCCAGACGCCCGAGGTAGGGCGAGTAGTCGATGGTCGACACGAGCATCTGAAACGGCGCATCCGTATCACTCGGTGCCGGCGGCACGGTGCCGACGATCGTGTCGAAGAGCGGCGCGAGATCGACGGCCGGCGTGTCGAGGTCCATCGTCGCGACGCCGTCCTTGGCCGACGCGTAGACGACCGGCGCTTCGAGCTGGGCCTCGTCGGCTTCGAGCTCGATGAAGAGCGAGAGGACCTCGTCGTGCACGCGGAGCGGGTCCGCGCCCGGGCGGTCGATCTTGTTGATGACCACGATCGGCGTGCGGCCTAACGCGAGCGCCTTGCCGAGCACGAAGCGGGTCTGCGGCATCGGCCCGTCGAACGCGTCGACGACGAGCAGCACGCCGTCGACCATGCGCAGGATGCGCTCGACCTCGCCGCCGAAGTCGGCGTGGCCGGGGGTGTCGACGATGTTGATCTTCGTGTCCTTCCAGTGGACACTCGTATTCTTGGCGAGGATCGTGATGCCGCGCTCGCGCTCGAGCGGGTTCGAGTCCATCACGCGCTCCTGCACGACCTGATTCTCACGGAACGCGCCGCCCTGGCGGAGCATCTTGTCGACGAGTGTCGTCTTGCCGTGGTCGACGTGCGCGATGATGGCGATGTTACGAATCTGCATAGCCGAGAAATCTACTCGGCCCTGGAAGGGGCAGCGGACGCGGAAGTCACGACGCGACTGTCACTTAGGTCGAGTCGGCCAGAGCGCGGCGGCCGCGTCCGCGCGGAGCGCATGCCCTCTCCGCCCGCCGGCGGCTCTTGCGGCACGCGGACTGCTGCGCAGTCTTATTCCACCCGCGCCGTGGTCGCCGGACCGGCGACCACTCGCCCACCGTTCAACCGAGGATCTGCCAATGCAGCAGCAGCAGCCCGCAGACGATTCCGGACGTCAGAACGCGCAGTCGGCCTCGTACCCGCACGGTCGGGGGTACGGTCACGACTACATGCGAGGCGGGGAAGTATTCGGCGGGTACGGCTACAGTGAGCGTGCGGATTACGAGCGCCGACGGGGTGAGTACGACGCCGCGAGTGGAACGTCCGACACGGGCGACCGGCTGAGCTGAGCGGGCGGGGGCCCGACCCGCTCCGAAATCAGCGCGCCTCTGCGAACGAGACGTCGAGGCCGCGCGTTCGGAGCGCTTGGACGAAGGCCGTCTTGTCGACCGCCTTCGTCCAGGCCTCCCTGGGCTCGACGCTGCGGGCGTCGATCAATTCGAGCAGGGCGTCGTTCAGCGTCACCATGCCGATCTTCTTCGACGTCTGCATGATGGACGGGATCTGAAACGTCTTTCCTTCGCGGATCAGGTTCGAGATCGCGGGAGTGGCGAGCAGAACCTCGCGCGCGGCGGCCCGTCCGCCGCCGGTACGCCGGCAGAGCGTCTGCGAGATGACGCCCTTGAGCGATTCGCTCAACATGACACGAATTTGCGCCTGACGGTCGGCCGGAAACTGGTCGATGATCCGGTCGACCGTGCCGGCGGCGGTCGTCGTGTGCAGGGTTCCGAACACGAGGTGACCGGTTTCAGCCGTTTCGATGGCGATCGAGATCGTCTCGAGGTCGCGGAGCTCACCGACGAGGATGACGTCGGGATCCTCGCGCAACGCGGCGCGCAGCGCGCTCTTGAACGACTGGGTGTGCACCCCGACCTGCCGCTGCGTCACGAGGCACCGCTTGTTGGGGTGCACGAACTCGATCGGGTCTTCGATGGTCAGGATGTGATCGGCGCGCGACCGGTTGACAAGGTCGACCATCGCGCAGAGCGTGGTCGACTTGCCCGACCCCGTCGGCCCGGTGACGAGGACGAGACCTTTCGTCAACTGGCAGAGCTGCTGAACCTCCGGCGAGAGGCCCATCTCCTCGACGCTGACGACGGTCGCGGGGATGACGCGAAAGACACCCGCAGGCCCGTGGCGGTCGCGCAACGCGTTCGCGCGGAACCGGGCGACGCCGTCGATCTCGTAGGCGTAATCCGCGTCACCCGTCGCGGAGTACTGGACGCGATCGCGATCTGCCATGACGGCCAGCAGCATGGCTTCGAGCGCGTCGGCGCCGATCGGCGCCTCGTCGAGGCGCTGGAGTTCGCCCGACGTGCGGATGACCGGCGGCTCGCCGACGCGGAGGTGCAGGTCCGAGCCCTTCGCCGCCACGAGGGCGCGCAGCAGTCGATCGATCGCCGCCCTCGCGTCGTCCGACCGAGGAGTGCTCGCCGCCCCCGGGCTCGACACGACGCGTGCGGTCGCGGCGGGTGCGGGCGCGGATTCAGCGGGCGCGGATTCAGTCGTCGGCGCGACGGTCGCGCCCCACCGCTCGCCGAAGCGCGTGACGCGCACGGCGAAGGCGCCCTCGTCGCCGACGTACCGGAACTCGCCCGGCTGTTGAACGCCGAGCGCTGCCGCGACGTCAGGCGGTGCAACTTCGCGGACGATACCGAGGATCTGTGCCGCGGTCAGGGGCTGGCGCGTCGCCGCTCGACGGTCGGCGCCGGTCACGAACGCCGCGGGCTGGCCGTCGACGAGTTCGAGGGCGTCGGCGCGGCTGGCGACGAGGGCGGCGAGCAGGCGATCGATCTGGGGCACGGCGGCGCGGGGACGGGCGCGCTCGCGGGCGCTGGCGTCCGGACGGACGGCGCGGGCCGGAACGCAGCCAAGCGACGCATCATCGTCTGGGGCGTCACAGCGGCGTCACTCGTGCGCCCGGTTTGACGTACCGCCTCCGTGTACGGCTTCCGTCGCGCCTGCCGTGGAGGCGCAACGGCAACGGCTACACGGTGAGCGCCTCAGCGCACGGCTTGATGGCCGTGCGTTCGAGCTGAATCGTGACGTGCCCGATGCCCATCTCGCGCATCGCGCCGTCGATCGCGTGGAGGGCGGAGTCGTGCAGCGCGAGGTCGGGGACGACCGCGTGCGCGCTCATCGCGACGAGGCCCGAGTTCACGCTCCACACGTGCAGGTCGTGCACGCTCGCGACGCCCGGAACGGCCGCGAGTCGTTCGCGAACGGCGTCTGGCACGACATGGGCGGGCGCGGCTTCGAGTAGCACGTCGACCGATTCGCGGACGAGCCGCCAGGCGCTCCGTACGACGAGGAGCGTCGTCACGATCGACGCGATCGGATCGATGGGCAGCCAGCCGGTCGTCCGGATGATGATCGCCGCGACGACCGTGCCGACGCTCGCGAGCAGGTCGCCGAGCACGTGCAGGTACGCGCCGCGGTGATTCAGGCTCTCGCCGGCGCTCCCGTGGAGGACCCAGGCGGCGATCACGTTGACGACGAGACCGAGCACGGCGACGGCGAGCATCGCGCCGCCCGCGACCGGTTCGGGGGTGCGCAGACGCCCGACCGCTTCCCAGAGGATGATGCCCGAAATGCCGAGGAGCGTCGCGCCGTTGATCAGCGCGGCGAGGATCTCCCAGCGCAGGTAGCCGTAGGTCTTCTGCGACGTACTCGGCTGGCGGGTGAACCACGCGACGAAGAGCGAGAGGCCGAGTGCACCAACGTCGGTGAGCATGTGCCCCGCGTCGGCGAGCAGGGCGAGCGAGTTCGCGAGCCACCCGCCGACGGCTTCGGCGACGAGAAGCGTCGCGGTGAGCGCGAGCGCGATCTTCAGGGCACGAGTCGACGCACCCTCGCCGTGGCGGTGCGAGTGACCGGCGCCGTGACCGTGCCCGCCGTGCGCGTGGTCATGCCCGTGATCGTGCGCGTGGTCGTGGCCGTGCGCATGGTCGTGCGTGTGGGCGTGCGAACGGGCCGGCGCGGGGCGCAGCTGCGCGCAGCGCGCGTCGGTGCGGTCGGTCTTGAGACGGGTCATGACACGGTCACCGGCGCGCTGCGCTGAGCGAGCACGTCACAGAGGCGAAGGGCTTCGAAGAAGCTGGACGGGTCGGCGATGCCGCGACCGGCGATGTCGAGCGCGGTACCGTGATCGGGTGACGTCCGCGGGAATGGCAGACCGAGCGTGACGTTCACGGCGTGACCGAACGCGGCGACCTTGATCGCGGTCATGCCAACGTCGTGATACGGGGCGATCACGGCGTCAAACTCGCCGCGGAGGGCGCGGACGAACACGGTATCGGCGGGGAGTGGCCCAACGAGGCCCAGATCGCGCGCGAGCGGCCGCAACAGGTCGTCGTCCTCACGTCCGAACCGGCCGCCGTCGCCGGCATGCGGGTTGAGGGCGCAGAGCGCGATGCGCGCGTCGGCGATTCCGAATCCTTCGGCCAGCCCCTCGCGCGTGATGGCGGCGGTCCGCGCGACGACCTCGGCCGTCAGCAGGGCCGGCACGTCGCGGAGCGGCACGTGGGTGGTCGCGAGCACGACGCGGAGCGTGCCGCGCTCGCCGGCACGCGGAGCGGTCGCGGCGAGCATCATGGCCGTGTGACGACCGGTGCGGCGCGCGAGGAGCTCGGTATGCCCTGGAACGTCGTACCCGCCGGCGTGCAGTGCAGCCTTGTCTAGCGGGGCGGTCACGATTCCGGCAACGTCACCGGCCAGCGCGAGGTCAACGGCGGCATCGACCGCACGACCCGCGAGGCGGCCCGCGTCGGCCGCGCCGGCATCCGCCGTCCACGGGCCGACCGCGACGTCGACGTCGAGACCCGCGCCCTGCGGCCCGACGAGCACGAGGCGATCGCGCGGAACGACACGCGCGGCGATCGCCTTCGCGATCAACTCGGGCCCGATCCCACGCGGGTCACCGAGGGTGACGGCGAGCCGCGGGAGCACGGTCAGATGCGGACCGAGACATACGTCTGCTTGCGCAACGTGTCGACGAGCTTGCGATAGGTCTTGGCGTCGCTAACCGTCTCGCGGAGTCGCGCCTTGACCTCCGAGACCGGATAATCGCCCGCGGCGACCGCGTTCACCACGCGCAACACGACGTACTTCTTGAGGCCGGTTCGCGGGTCGTCGATGGGGAACGGTCCGACGAGGGCGCCCGCGCCCTTGTCGCCGATGGCGGCGGCGTAGGCGGCCGGCAGTTCGGCGCGGTTGAAGTCCGGCAGGTTGAGATTCTCGAGCGGATCGTGGTAGCGCGCCGCCAGCGAGTCGAAGTCGACGCCGCGCGCGAGCATCGCGCGCACGGAATCGGCGTCGACTCGCGCGCGCGTCTGGTCCGCCGTGTCGAGCTTGGGGATGATCAGGATGTGCCGCGCCTTCACCTCGGACGGCTGCGCGCGGTCGACCTTGATGATGTGATAGCCGTACGCCGTTTGGACGATCGGGCTCACGCGTCCGACGGGGAGGGCGAACATCATCTCGTCGAACTCCTTCAGCATCGCGCCGCGGCGATTCCAGCCCAGGTCCCCGCCCTGCGCGGCCGATCCCGGATCCTGCGACTCGCGCTTCGCGATCTGCGCGAAGTCACCGCCCTTGGCGATCTCGACCTCGAGCGACTCGGCCTTCGCGCGCGCGGAGGCGCGCGCCTTGGCGGTCGGCCGCGGCGCGACGACGATCTGCTTGAGGCTCACCATCGCCTCCCGCTTGGGCAGGTGCCCCAGGTTGGACTGGTACGCTTCGTCGAGCTCCTGATCGCTCACGGGCGACCCGACCAGCTTGTCGTCCCGGCGCAGCTTCTGGAGCAGCTCCTGCTGCATCCGGTTGCGGCGGAGCGTGTCGTAGAGCCGCTTGCGGTACTCGTCCGGGGTGCCGAGGCCGTTCGCACGCAGCGCGGTGCGGTACTCGGTCTCGCTCGGGTACCCGGTGCGGATCTGCTTGATCTGGTCGTCGACCTGCTTGTTGAGCTGGTCGTCGTCGATCTCGACCTTCTCGACCTTCGCGCGCTGCACGAGGAGTTCGGCGCCGACCATGTCGTTGACGATGTCGCGGAGGAGTTTCTCGCGCCCCGCGGAGTCGGTCGGGATCTGCAGCCCGCCGGCGCGCCGCATGTTGACCTCTTCGAGCAGTTCCGAATAGAGGATCGGCGTGTTGCCGACGACGGCGACCACGCGGTCGACGTCGGCGGGCGCGACGACCGGCGCCGACTCGGGATTGGCCGCGTGAATGGCGGGGGTGGTCGCGGTCGGGTGGGCGGTCGGAGCGACCGGCGCAGACTGGGCGACGCCGCGCCCGAGGGGCGCGACGAGAGCGGCCGCGAGAGCGGCACAGAGGCGAAGCGGACGACGCATGGCAGATGCTACACGGCGGCGGAGCGCGGGTTCGCGCTCCGCCGCCGCGAAGGGTGGGAAGGAAGACGTCGAGGGGGGAGCTTACGGCTGCGCTGGAGCCGCGGGCGCGCCACCCGCGGCGCCGCCGGCCGCACCCGCGCCGGGCTGCGCCGGCGCGCCGCGAGCGGGCGGGGTCTGACCGGGGATCGGAACGGCGGTCGGCGGCTGCGACGCCGCACGCGCGGAGTCGGCCGATGTCCGGACGCGCGCGGCACGCTCGAGGGCGGCGTTGATCGCACCGTCGTTGATCGAGAAGTCGCCCTTCGCGCGGACGCCGGCTTCGATGGGCGTCGGGATCTCGACGAACTGCGCGCGCTGCTGCACGAGACGGTCGAGGTAGCTGTCGACGCGCGCCGCCGCGAGGCGCTGACGGTCGGCTTCCGTCTTCGCGCTGTCGGCGAGCTGCGTCGGCGACACGCCGAGCCCGTTCCAGATGTTGCCAATCGCACCGATGTAGGCGCGGCGCAGGTTGACGACTTCGTTGCTGTCGAGCGTGATCTTCGCACTGTCGGCCTTTTTCAGCAGGACTTCCTGCCGGGCGACCTGACGGACGAACAGCTTGATGAGCGAGTCGGGCGCCTGCGCGATCTGCTGGCGGAGCTGCGGGCCCGTGGGAAGCGCGGACATCCACTGGGCGACGCGCCCGACCGTGAGGTCACCGGCGCTCGAGGTGGCGATGACCTTCGAATCCTTGAGGTGCGACGACACGTCCGACGCGGCGGACTTGGTCCAGAGCGGGGCGTCGCCCTTGACCTCGATCTTGGCGGACTGGTCGACGCTGGAGAGGTAGGTGCTTTCGGCGACCTGGCGCGTGCGCGCGCCGAGCGCCTGACTGAACTGCTGGCTCACCTCGGCGTACGTCGGGCGGTAGATGATGTGGTAGCCGAAGGGCGTCTCGACGATGCCGGGCGCGATCTCGCCGGGCTTGAGGGCGACGAGGGCGCGCTCGAACGGCGCGACCATCGCGCCCTTCGGGAACACGCCGAGGAGGCCGCCCTGCTGGGCCGACTGCGGATCGCCCGGGTTCTGGCGCGCGAGGTCGGAGAAGTTGGCGGGGGTGACCTGCGCGCGCAGGGCCTCGGCCTTACGGCGCGCGGCGTCGCGCGCTGCGGGCGTCGGCGGCGTGCCCGGGCGCGGACCGAACGGAACGAGGATGTGCTTGGCCGAGAGCAGGTCGCCGGCCGCGTAGCGCTGGGCGCCGTTGCTCGTGTCGGCCCCGCCGCGGGCGACGAGGCGCTCACCGAGCTTGCGAAGGCGTTCCTGCGCGATGACCGCCCAGAGCGCGTCGTCGATCGTCTTCTGATCGGAGAGCGAGTCGTTGCGTGCGGCGGCCTGGCCGAGCAGCTGGTAGTCGACCCAGAGGCCGGCCAGGTTCTTGACGATCGGCGCCTGGAGCGGGATCTGCGAGCGGCCGACGAGGGTTGCCAGCCGTTCGACCGAGAGCTCCTGCGAGCCGGCCTTGGCGACGGTGTCGGTGTGTGCCGACATCGCGTCCTTGAGGCCGCCGCACGCGGCGAGTGCCGACGCGGAGGCGACGAGGGCGAGGGCGAGGGAACGCAGGCGGGTCATCGGGGAGCGGAAGACGAAGCGGTAGCGGGAGGAGTGCTCGCGGCGCGGGCACCGGACGTGCGGTCACCAGCGGTGGCCGCCGGCGTCGCGGTGGACGTCGACGGGAGCTGGCTGCGTAGCGCGCGAACGAGACCGGAGAGGATCGCTTCGCTTCCCGCTCGCGTCAGCTTGAGGGCGAGGGGTTGCGCGCGCTTCACTTCGGTCTGGAACTGAACGCCGTGGAACGCCGCACCGAGCGATTTCATGCGCGGGACGGCGGAATCTCGGAAGGTAATACGCGCCTCGGCGCCGCGCACGAGCACGCCTTCGATGGCGAGCGCGCCGCCGATCACGCGCAAGTACGCGACCGCGACGTACGCGTCGGCGGCGGGCGGAAGTGGGCCGAAGCGGTCGCGCATCTCGTCGCGGATCGCGTCGATTTCCTCGGGTGCGGCGGCTCCCCCGAGGCGGCGGTAGAGGTCGAGCTTGGCCTCGCCACTCGCGACGTAGTCGTCGGGCAGGAAGGCCGGCTGGTCGAGCGAGACGTCCGACGGCGTGGGCTTGGGCGGCGCGTCGCCGTTGGCCAGGCGGCGCACCGTCTCGTCGAGCATGCGCAGGTACATGTCGAAGCCGACCGCGTGCACGAAGCCGCTCTGCTCGGGGCCGAGGAGGTTGCCCGCGCCGCGCAGCTCCATGTCCTTGAGGGCGACGCGGTACCCGGCGCCGAGCTCGGTGTGGTGCTCGAGCACGGAAAGGCGTCGCTCGGCGTCCTCGTCGATGCCGTCGGGCACCATGAGGTAGCAGTACGCGCGGCGGTGCGAGCGGCCCACGCGCCCGCGCAGCTGGTACAGCTGGGCGAGGCCGAAGTGGTGGGCGTTGTTCACGAACATCGTGTTCGCGTTCGGCACGTCGAGCCCGGTCTCGACGATCAGCGTCGAGACGAGCACGTCGATCTCGCCCGCGACGAAGCGGCGCATCACGTCCTCGAGCTCGCGCTCTTTCATCTGCCCGTGCCCGACCGCGACGCGCGCGCGAGGCACGACTCGGCGGATGTGATCGGCGACGGCCTCGATGGTCTCGACGCGGTTGTGGACGAAGAAGACCTGCCCGCCGCGGTCGAGCTCGCGCGCGATCCCTTCCTCGATCAACCCGTCGTCCATGCTCGGCTCGACGAACGTGAGCACGGGCGAGCGGTCGCGCGGCGGAGTCTGCATGAGCGTCATGTCGCGCAGCCCCGCGAGCGACTGGTGCAGCGTGCGCGGGATCGGCGTGGCCGTGAGCGTCAGGACGTCGGTCTCGAGGCGGAGCTGCTTGAGGCGCTCCTTGTGCTTGACTCCGAAGCGGTGCTCCTCGTCGACGACGATCAGGCCGAGGTCGCGGAACACGACGTCGGGCGAGAGCAGCCGGTGCGTGCCGATGATCACGTCGACCTTCTTCTCGGCGAGCGCCGACAACGTGGCCGCGTGCTCCTTCGCGCTCTGGAACCGCGAGAGGACCTCGACGCGGATCGGGAAGTCGGCGAAACGCTCGGAAAAGGTGCGGTAGTGCTGGTCGGCGAGGATGGTGGTCGGGACGAGGACGGCCACCTGGCGCCCGGTCTGCACGGCCTTGAACGCGGCGCGCACGGCGATCTCGGTCTTGCCGTACCCGACGTCGCCGACGAGCAGGCGATCCATCGGGCGCGGGCCCTCCATGTCCTGCTTGATGTCGACCGTCGCGCGGCGCTGGTCGGGCGTGTCCTCGAAGAGGAAGCTCGACTCAAGCTGGCGTTGCCAGGCGCCGTCGGGCGCGTGGGCGGGGCGGCCGGCGACCTTGCGGCGCGCGTAGAGGTCGAGAAGCTCGACCGTCATCTCCTGGATCGCGGCGCGCGTCTTGTCGCGCTGCTGCGACCAGCGTTTTCCGCCTAACCGGTGGAGGCGCGGTGGGGGCGCGTCCGCGTCGCCCTCGCCCGCCGCGCGGTAGCGCTCGACCTGGTCGAGGCGGTAGAGCGGGACGTTGAGCTTGTCTCCACCCTCGTACTCGATGACGGCCACCTCGATCGTGCCGGTGCCGACGAACTTGGTCTCGATGCCGCGGTACACGCCGACGCCGTGCTCGAGATGCACGACGAAGTCGCCCGGCTTGAGCGCGCTCGCCGCGTCGAGCGCGGTGCCCGCGCTGTACTTGCGCGCCCGGCGGATGCGCCGGTCGCGGCGGAAGATCTCGTGGTCGGTGAGGACGCGGAGCGCCGACGGGATGACGAAGCCGCCGCCCAACACGCCGATGACGAGGCCCGCGGGCGAGGGCTGGCGCTCGTCCTCGTTGAGCAGCTCGTCGAGCCGCTCGGCCTGCCCCTGATTGTCGCAGAGGATGATGGTGGGCAGCCCGTCGCGCACGAGCCGGCGCAGCGCGCGGATGTCGCGGTCGATGCGCTCGGGGGCGCGTGTCGGGAAGCCGACGTCGGCGGGCGCGACCCCGTCGCCGGCGGGCGCAACTTCGGCGACGGCGCCGAACGCCGCGAGGCGGCGCGCGGCGTCGGCCGGGTCGAGGTAGAGCGTTTCGCGCTTCGGGACGTCCTCGCCACGGCGGCGCGCGAGGTCGAGGTGGTGCTGCGCCTCGTCCCAGGTGCGGCGCAGCTCGAGGCCGACGTCGAGCCCGTCGGGGAGGAAGAGCACCGCGTCGGGGGTCCACAGTTCGGCGAGCGTGACGCGCTCGAACGCGTCGGGTCCCGACGCGCCGTCCGTCGCGCCGCGCTCGCCGGCGCCGACGCCATGCGCGCGTCCGTCGACGGGCAGAACGACCGCGACTTCGGCCGCGCGGGTCGACCGCTGCGAGAAGAGGTCGAAGTGACGCAGCTCCGAGATCTCGTCGCCCCAGAACTCCAGCCGGACCGGCTCGGCCATGCCGAAGCCGTAGATGTCGAAGATGCCGCCGCGGACCGAGTACTGGCCGACGTCGTCGACGAGCGGGACGCGCTCGAAGCCGACCCGGGCGAGATGGGCGGCGAGATCCTCGGGGCGCCACACGTCGCCGCGGCGCAACTCGAGCCGGGCCTCCTGCAGCGCGCGCGGCAGCTGCGTGCGCTCGAGCACCGCGCGCGGCGTCGTGAGCAGGAGCTGCACGTCGCCGCGCGTGAGGCGCTCCAGGGTCTCCACGCGTTCGCCGGCGACCTCCGTGTGCGCCTCGACCTCGCCGAACGACTCGCGGTGCGGGTAGAGCGCCGTCTTCAACCCGCCGCCGACGGCGTCGAGGTCCGCCAACCAGCGCTCGGCGTCGGGGACGGTCGGGGCAAGCAGGACGAACAGCCGCTGCGGGTAGCGCCGTACGAGGGCGGCCAGGAGGACCGCGTCGCTCGACCCATGGAGCCCGCCGATGGACACGCGCCCGCGCGGGCCGGGCAGCGTCTGGACGAGTCGCGTGAACGCTGGGAGTCGCTCGATCGCCTCGAGCAGGGTGGGAAGGGCCATGCGCGTGCGCGTCCGGTCAGGCCGAGGCGCGCGAGCGCGCGGCCAGCGCCTCGCCGGCGAGGAGCAGCACGGCGCCGGCCGCGAGCAGCGCGCCGAGCGAACGGCGGCCGCCCGTGCCTAACGCGAACGCCGCGGCGTCGGCGCCGTCGGTTCCCACGTCCACCGCCCCGCCCGCCCCCACGCGAACACGCTCGCCCATCCCCTTTGCATCCAACCGCGCCAGCACGACTTCCTCAGCTTCCGGGTCGACGACGAGTGCGCCCACGCGGGCACCCGCTCGGAGCCAAAAGTAAACGCCCGGTTGATCTGGAGCGGTGACGCGCGCGTCGCGAACGGGGTGCGGGCCGTCGGGGCCGAGCAGCGCGTCGGCGCCAGCGGGCGGGACGATCGGCGCGCCGGGCGCGGCCGCGAGTGGCCGGGTGGCGACCCCGGCCGGATCGGCGAGCCGCGCCGCCGAGCCGGCCAGCCACGGGAGGAACGCGGCGCGGGCCGGGAACGGCGTCCAGGCGGTGTCGAGCGGCGAGGCGAGCAGGACGTACCGATCGCCGGCGACGATCCACGGTTCACCACCGGCGAGCGCGACGGTATCCGCCGCGCGCGCGACACGACCGGCGCGCGCGTCCAAGTGCCACCGGCGGACCACCGGCACGGGCGTCCCGGTGCGGAACGTCGCTGTGGTGGGTACGTCGACGCGTGCGGCGAAGCGCCACGGAACGCCGAGCCGGTCGAGGGCGCGGTTCGCGACGGCCAGCCGGGCCGGGTCCGACGGCGCGACGAGCACCGCAGGGAGACGGGTCGCGGCATCGGGCTCGGTCACGCGCGGCGCGTCGGCGTCGGGCGGGCTCACGGCACGTCCTTCGACGAGGGTCGCGACGCCGACCGCGGCAAACGCGCCCGCGGACGGGTCCGCGACGAGGCGTGGTGCCGCGCCGACGAACACCGCGAGGTGACGCGCGTCGTCCCCGCGCAGCTCGTCGGGTGCCACGGCGAGCGTGCCGGCGAGCCAGCCGCGGGCGGCGGGGCGCAGTGCGACGCGTACGGCGAAGCTGTCGGCGGGCGCGGCGGTGCCCCGCGACGTGGCCGCGATCGCGCCGGCGCTATCGCGGAGGACGACCGTCCAGTCGCCGGCACCGGTGAGGCGGCCCGTGATCGCGCCGTCCGGGCTCCAGCGCGCGGGCTCGGCGGCGACGGCCGTCACTCCGCGATCGGCAGGGGCGTCACCGCGCGCGCGCACGATCCCGACGCGAACGCCGGCGAGCGTGACCGGTCGCGTCCACGTGGTGGCCTGAGCGTCGGTGGCGAGCACGACGGCGCCCACACTGCCGGCGTCACCGGGCGTTGACCGGGCGGCACCGACGACGAGGGCCGCCGCGCGGCGGAGCGCGCCGGGCACGTCGCCGGCCCCGGCGAGCGGACGGACGGCGGCTAGTGCGGCGCGCACCGTCGCGGCGTCGCCGGCGACCACCGTGCCGTCCGCGGTGAGGAGCCATGCGTGGTCGAGGGGCGCGAGCGCGGCGAGCGCGGCGCGAAGTTCAGAGCGCAGTGCGTCGAGCACGGGGCGGCCGCCGACGACTACGCTCGTGCTGAGCGAGTTGTCGAGCACGAGCGCCACGGAGCTCGGCGCGCGCGTGCCGACGCGACCGCGAACGGACGGTTGGGCCGCGGCGACGGCGATGAGCACGACCGCGAGCACGCGGAGCGCGAGCAGGAGCCAGTCGCGGATCCGGACGGCCGCACCGCGCGCCTCGGTGGCGGCCGCGAGCAGGCGCACAGCCGGAAAGAGCACGCGCTCGCCGGCGCGCCGCCGATTCCAGAGGTGAAGCAGGAGCGGAACGGCGGTCGCCGCGCCGAGGGCGAGCCAGAGTGGTGCGAGGAATTGCATCGGTCGAGGGCGCGAGGGCGCGAGGGGTGACGTGGGCGTCAGCCCGACGGCGTCAGCCCTTCGGCGTCAGCGGCGCGGTGTCGGGCGCGAGCCGGGCGCGGGTCCGCGGCGCGGCATCACGCGAGCGCTTCGCGCGCGGCGAACGCGGCGCGCAAGGGGGGACCGAACGGCCCGTCCGTCGTGGCGAGGGCGTAGCGCGCGCCGAGCTGGCGGCAGACGTCCCGCCACGTCGCGAGGGCGTCGGCCATCGCGCGCGCGTAGTCGGCGCGGACGGCCGCGACGCTCGCGCTCACGGCCTGGCCCGTTTCGGGATCCTCGAAACGCCCGTCCGTGACCGCGAGGTCGAAGTCGCGCTCGGTCGGGTCGAGCACCTGGATCACGGCGACGTCGTGGCCCGCGGCGCGGGCGGCGGCCAGGGCGTCGCGCACCGGGTCGACGTCGACGAGCAGGTCGGAGACGAGCACGACCAAGCCCGCCCGGGGGACGAGGCGCGTTGCGTGGGCGATGCCGAGCGCGGGCGCGGAGCCGACCGACGGCACGCGCGCGGCACCCGTCCGATCGCCGCGATTCGCGCGTTCCGGGATTCCGAGTCCGCCTGCTCGCGGTGGCAGTGCGTCGGCGGAGGCGAGTGCGGTGAGGACGCGCCGCCACTGGTCGCGGTGCGCGCGCGGGGGCACGGCGGCCCGCACGGCGTCGTCGACGAGCACGGCACCGACTGCGTCGCGTTGGCGCAGGAGCAGGAGCGAGAGCGCGGCACAGAGGCGCTGGGCGTAGGCCAGCTTCGTGATGCGGGCGGGGCGGCCCGCGCGCGGGGCGACCGCGCCCGACCAGTGCATCGACCGGCTGACGTCGAGGACGAGCGCGGCGCGCAGGTTCGTCTCCTCTTCAAACTGCTTCACCACCCAGCGGTCGGCGCGCGCGGCGATGCGCCAGTCGAGGTAGCGCAGGTCATCGCCCGGCTGGTAGGCGCGGTGCTCGGCGAATTCGGCCGAGAATCCGCGGCGGGGCGACCGGTGAAGGCCGGTCAGGAATCCGTCGACGACCCAACGCGCGACGATCTCGAGGTCCCCGAGGGCTGCGAGCGTAGTGGGGTCGGCGAGATCGGCGCGGAGCGTCGGCATCGGGCGAATGCGTAACTGTGAGTCGGGCGCGGCGTCAGCGGGCCGCGACGCGCCCTGCTGGCGCCGCGCCCGAGAGTTGCACGCGTCGTGGGCACCCGTGGCAACCATCGCTGGCTGTGCGGGGTTTCATCACGGGACGTAAGTTCACGCACTGCCGCGTTCGCCGGTCGCCGGCGCGCGGCGGGTTCACCATCCGCTTTGAGGGCCGCCGTCATGCATCACGTCGCCCATCGGACACTGCGCAGCGCCGCGGCTGCGGGGCTCGTCTCGCTCGCCGCGGCGTGCATCATGCCGCCGGCCGGTGTGGCGCCGCGGCCGGAAGAAGCCGATCTGCCCGCGCCGGACGTCGCGTTCTCCGCGTCCGACGGGAGCCCGACCGGGGTGGGGGCCGGCTTCCTCGCGTACTCGACGACGCGCGACGCGTACACGGCGGCGTTCGAGGTCGATCAACGTGGCCGCGTACGGGTGATCACGCCGGCGTCGCCGCGCCAAAAGCTGCGGACGGCGGCCGGCACGAGCTACGTGCTCGCCCCGATGCTCCAGTCCCTCGACCGCGAGTTCCTCTCGCCGTCGACCGACTTCTCGCGCGTGCCGTTCGTGTTCGTGCTCACCTCCGACACGCCGCTCAACCTGTCGTCGTTCGGCACCGGGAGCGACTGGTCGCACGTGATGAACGTGGGCGCGCGGAACCCCGACAGCACGATCGCGGAAGTCGCCCGGTGGGTGCTCCCTGACGCGCCGGCGTACGGATCGGACTACGCCTACGTCGGTCCCTCGCTCCGCGTGGCCGAACAGGCGTTCGTCGAAACGTGCGCGCGTCCGGTGGAGGACGTGCACGACTACAGCTACTATCGCGCGCTGTGGGCGGTGTTCACACCGGCCGACCAGCGGCTGAGCATCAACCCCGACTGGCTGTACTCGCCGGCGCTGAGTTGGAGTTCGTACGCGCTCCTCCCGCTGGCGCAGTACCGCGCGGCGCTCGCGCCCGAGGCCTTCTACGGGGGGTGCGCGGGCGACGCGTACGGCTACGGAAGCTACGGTTCGTACGCGTACAACGGGGGGTACTACCCCGGCACGGGGCCCTACGGCGGCTATCCCGGATACGGCTTCGGCTACGGGTACGGCTACCCGATCGGGTACGGCGTCGTCCTCGGCAACGGTCCGATCCGGGCCAAACCCGACCTCCGCGTCCCGCGGACGCCTAACAGCATCGGGTCGCTGCAGGTGGTCGGGACGACCGGTTCGGCCGGAAGCGCCCGCGCGGGAACGGCGGCGGCCGCGGCGCAGCTTCCGGGCCGCCTCGCGTGGCGGCCCCTCGACGCCGGGCGTACCCCGGGGGAAGCGGCCGCATTCACTCCGCGGGTGACGCTCGGCGAACGCCTGCCTTCGTTCGTGCATCCGACCGAACGTCGGGGAGCGGGGGAACAGCCGTGGGCGCACGCGATCGTCCGGGCCCCGGCCGGCGGGTCGGCGTGGAATGGGCGACAGCCCTACGGCGGCGCGCACCCGGCGGTCAGTCCGCCCGTGGCGTCGCACATGCCGGCGAGCGTCGCGCGACCCTCAGCGTTCTCCGGCACTTCCGGCGCATCCGGCGGCTCGAGTGGGTCGTCGGGACCGAGTCGTTCGACGGGCGTGGCCGCACCGAGCGCGGGCTCGGCGTCGCAGAGCGGCGGGGCGCGCACCGGTCGCCCGCAATGAGAGGGTAGTCGGGTCGTTCGCACGCCGTCGAGCGCAGCGCGGAACGGCGCGGCGTTCTGAGGGCCCCGCGCCGGGATCTTCGGCGCGGGGCCGCTATATTTCGCTGTGACAGTCACTTGCGCGTCCGGTGGTGGCGGCCCGGGCCGCGCGCGGCGGGCGCCGTTGGAGACGTGTCGTCCGTCGTGCGCGGCCCGTCTCGCGCCCAATCGCGGCACCAGGCGGTGGGGCGACGTCGTCGCCCGTGCGCGCCCCGAGTGCGGCCGTTTCCCACTTCCCGACCCGTCCGTTGCAGCTCGACAGGATCCGCAACTTCTGCATCGTCGCCCACATCGACCACGGCAAGTCGACGCTCGCCGACCGGCTGATCGAGTTCACGGGCATGCTGCAGAAGCGTGAGATGAAAGCCCAGGTGCTCGACACGCTCGATCTGGAGCGGGAGCGCGGGATCACGATCAAGCTGAACGCCGTGCGGATGAGCTACACGGCGAAGGACGGCGAGACGTACGAGCTGAACCTGATCGACACGCCCGGGCACGTCGACTTCACGTACGAGGTGTCGCGGTCGCTCGCCGCGTGCGAGGGCGCGGTGCTCGTGGTCGACGCGAGCCAGGGGATCCAGGCGCAGACGCTCTCGAACCTGTTCCTCGCCATGGACGCGGGGCTCGAGATCATCCCGATCCTGAACAAGATCGACCTGCCGGGTGCCGAGCCGGACCGCCGCGCGCAGGAAGTGTCGGACCTGTTAGGCGTGGACGCGGACGGCATCCTGCGCGTGTCGGCGAAGGCCGGGATCGGGATCAGCGAGTTGCTCGAAGCGGTGGTCGAGCGCGTGCCGGCGCCGGTGGGCGACGCGGGCGGTCCGCTCCGCGCGCTCATCTACGATTCGTACTACGACAAGTACCGCGGCGCGATCCCGAGCGTGCGCGTCGTCGACGGCGTGCTCAAGCCGAAGATGCAGATCACCTTCGGCACGAACGACGCGGTGTACGAGGTGGCCGAGGTCGGGTACAACCAGCTGCGGCAGGTGCAGGCCGACCAGCTCGGGCCGGGCGAGGTGGGCTACGTGGTGGCGAACGTGCGCTCCGTGCGCGAGACGCGGGCGGGCGACACGGTGTTCGACGCGACCAACAAGGCGCCCGAGGCGCTGCCCGGGTACCAGGAGGTGCGCTCGTTCGTGTTCGCGGGGATCTACCCGACCGACACCACGCAGTACGAGCTGCTCCGCGACGCGCTCGAGAAGCTGCAGCTGAACGACGCGTCGCTGCAGTACGAGCCGGAGACGTCGACGGCGTTGGGCTTCGGGTTTCGCTGCGGGTTCCTCGGGCTGCTGCACATGGAGATCGTGCAGGAGCGGCTGGAGCGCGAGTTCGACCTCGACCTCGTCACGACGGTGCCGAGCGTGGAGTACAAGGTGTACCGGACCGACGGCGAGCTGGTCACGGTCGAGAATCCGTCGCTCATGCCCGCGCCGGCGGTGATCGACCGGGTGGAGGAGCCGTACGTCAAGGCGCGGATCATGGCGCCGAAGGACTACATCGGGCCGCTGATGACGTTAGGCACGGAGCGGCGCGGCGTGTACAAGAACATGACGTACCTCGACGCGGAGCGCGTCGAGTTCGACTGGGAGTTTCCGCTCGGCGAGATCATCCTCGACTTCTTCGACCGGATGAAGACCGTCAGCCGCGGCTACGCCTCGCTCGACTACGAGATGCTCGGCTACCGCGAGAGCGACCTCGTGCGCCTCGACATGCTGATCAACGGCGACCCGATCGACGCATTCTCGGTCATCATCCACAAGGACAAGGCGTACGACTGGGGGCGGAAGATCGCGGACAAGCTCAAGGAGCTGATTCCGCGACAGCTGTTCGAGGTGGCGATCCAGGCCGCGATCGGGCAGAAGGTCATCGCGCGCACGACGGTCAAGCCGTTGCGGAAGGACGTGCTCGCGAAGTGCTACGGCGGGGACATCTCGCGGAAGCGCAAGCTTCTGGAGAAGCAGAAGGAGGGGAAGAAGCGGATGAAGCAGGTGGGCGCGGTGGAAATTCCGCAGGAGGCGTTCCTGGCCGTCCTGCAGGTCGACTAGCGGCCGCGGTTTTCGGGACGGGGTGGCGCGCGGGGCCGTGGCCGAAGCGAGTCTCGTGGTGCAGACGTCGTTCTTGGGCGATGTCGTGCTCACCACGCCGCTGATCCGGGAGTTGGCGCGACGCGGACCGGTCGACGTGGTGGTGCGGGCGGGGGCGGACGCGCTGCTGGCGCACGATCCGTTCGTTAGGCACCTGCTGGTCTACGACAAGCGGGGGCGGGACGGCGGCCTCCGCGGGACGTGGCGCCTCGGACGGAGGCTGCGCGACGGCGGGCCGTACGCGGCGGCGTACATGGCGCAGGGGTCGCCACGCAGTGCCGTGCTCGCGGTGCTCGCGGGCGCCGGCGAGCGGGTCGGGTTCGACACGTCGCGGAACGCGCGGGCGCTGTACACGCGCGTCGTGCGCTACCGGGCGGACCGGCACCACACGGAGCGACTCTGGGCGTTGGCGCTGCCGACCGATGCGCTTGGCGCCGCGCCGAGTGCGGACGAAGTGCGGCCGCGGCTGTACCCCGGCGTCGCGGAACGCGAGGCGGTCGACGCGGTGCTCGGGCCGCTCGGCGGCGCGGCGTTCGTGGCGATGGCACCGGGGAGCGTGTGGGCGACGAAGCGGTGGCCGTACTACGCGGAGCTCGCGGCGCGGATGGCGGGCGACGTGGCGGTCGTAGTCGTGGGCGGAGTCGACGATCGCGAGTTCGCATCGGCGATCGTCGCCGCCTGTCCGGCCGGGCGGGCGATCGACGCGACGGGACGACTCTCGTTGCTCGCGAGCGCGGAGTTGATCGGCCGGGCGGTTCGACTCGTGACCAACGACTCCGCGCCGCAGCACCTCGCGTCGGCGATGGGCACGCCGACGCTGACGGTGTTCGGGCCGACGGTGCCGGCCTTCGGATTCGGGCCGCTCGCACCGGAAAGCGCGACGACCGGGGTGCACGACCTCGCGTGCCGGCCGTGTGACCGCCACGGGCCGCGGGTGTGCCCGCTCGGACACTGGCGGTGCATGCGCGAGCAGACGCCGGCGATGATCGCGGGCGCGCTCGGGCAGACGACGGCGGCGCGATGATCGCCGCGGATAACGCGGGGGACGCCGGGGCCGGAATGGCCCGCGGTGCGGGCGCGTAGATTGGCGGCATGTCAAATCCAGAGCCCCGCTACGTCGTCGGCGTCGACCTCGGCGGGACGAAGATCAGCGTCGGGTCCGTCATCGCGGAGAGCGGGCGCGAGGTCGTCGTGCGTACGGCGTTGACGCACGCCGAACGTGGCTCGGACGCGGTCGTCGACCGCATCGTCGAGATGATCGAGACGGTCATCGCGCAGACGATGGCGTCGGAGCAGGCGCCGCGCTCGGCGTTCGCCGGCGTGGGCGTCGGGTCACCGGGTGCGCTCGACCGGGCGCGCGGCGTGGTCGTCGTCGCGCACAACCTGGGGTGGCGCGATCTGCCGCTGCGCGCGCTCATCGCGGAGCGCGTCGGGCTCGAGACGGCGCTCGACAACGACGCGAACTGTGCCACGCTCGGCGAGTGGTGGACCGGTGCGGCGCGCGGTGCGCAGAACGTGGTCGGGATCACGCTCGGGACGGGGATCGGCGGTGGGTTGATCCTCAACGGCCGGGTGTATCACGGCGCGTCGGACGTGGCGGGCGAGGTAGGGCACACGACGATCGACACGGCGGGGCGGCGGTGCGCGTGCGGCAATTACGGGTGCCTCGAGGCGTACGCGTCGGGACCCAACATCGCGCTCCGCGCGCGCGAGGCGCTCGAGGCGGGCGAGCCGTCGCTGCTCGCCGACCTCGTGGCAGGCGACCTCTCGCAGATCACGGCCGCGACGGTGTACGAGGCGAGCGATCGCGGGGACGCGCTCGCTCGCGAGGTGGTCCGCGACACCGCGCGCTTTCTCGGCGCGGGCGTCGCCAACCTGCTCAACGTGTACAACCCCGACGTGGTGGTGCTCGCGGGGGGGGTGATGCGGGCCGGCGAGGCGCTGTTCGAGCCGCTGCGCGCGGAGGTCCGGCGCCGCGCGTTTCGACCGGCCGTCGACGCGGCGCGCATCGTCCCGGGCGCGCTGGAGGGCACGGCCGGGATCGTCGGCGCCGCGCGCGTCTTCTTGGATCAGCACGTCCCCACGCACGTGACGTCGCACGATGCGCCGCGCGGAGCGTCCGTGGAGGTCTGACGTGCCGCGACTTGGCGTGATCGGCACGTTCGTCTGGGACGTGATCCACGGCCGCGACGTCCGGGCGGCGGCAATCGAGGAGTGGGGCGGGATCACCTACGCGCTCGGGGCGCTCGACGCGGCGCTGCCCGACGACTGGGAGATCGTGCCCGTGATCAAGGTCGGCGACGACCTGTGGGGACGCGCGAACGACTTCGTGCGCACGTTGCGCCACGCGGCTCCGGATGCGGCGCTCGTCGAGGTGCCGTATCCGAACAACCGCGTCGAGCTGTTCTACTACTCGAAGGAGCGGCGGAGCGAGGTGCTGCGCGGCGGCGTGCCGGGGTGGACGTGGCTCGGCATGCGCCCGCTGATCGAGGGGCTCGACGCACTGTACGTCAACTTCATCTCGGGGTTCGAACTGGACATCGAGACGACGCAGCTCCTGCGGCAGCACTTCAAGGGCGTGATGTACGGCGACTTGCACTCGCTCACGCTCGCCGTGCAACCGGGCGGCCTGCGCACGATGCGCCCGCTGCCCGACGTGGCGGCGTGGTGCCGCTGCTTCGACCTCGTGCAGGTGAACGAGGACGAACTGGCGATGATGGCGCCGGACCCGATGGCGCTCGCGGCGACGGCGCTCGCCAACGGCGTCCGATGTCTCTCGGTGACGATGGGGCCGCGCGGCGCGGTGTACTTCGCGCGCGGCGACTACGACGGCCTGCGCGGGCCGGACGGCACGGTGCAACTGGACGGCGGCCCGGCGCGCGCCGCCGCGCGTGCGGCGATCGTGAGCGGGGTGGGCGGCGGCGCGCCGGGCCCGCTCCGCACCGCGTTGATCCCCGCCGTGCGCGTCGACGTGTCGGACGGCGGCGATCCGACCGGGTGCGGCGACGTCTGGGGCGCGACCCATTTCTCGCGCCTCCTCGCGGGTGATACCTTGGACGACGCGATCGTCGCGGCGCACCGTGCGGCGGGGCGCAACCTCGCCCACCGCGGTGCGAGCGGGCTTGCCGCGCACCTGCGCGGCGAGATCAGCCTGCCGTAGCTCGCGGTGGTGCGAGGGACAGGCCGGCGCCCGCCGGCGCGGGCGTCCAGCCACGCGTGGCGCGCCAACCCGCCCATCCTCGCCTTCACTCCGCCTTGACGGCCGTCGTTCCGATCCCGTCGTCGCTCGACGACAGCACCTTCGAGCAGGTCGCGGCCAAGCTGGCCGAGGCGCCCGCCGACGCGAAGGTGCTGGTCGACGCGCGGCACGCGCGGTGGGCGTCGCCATACGGGCTCACGGCGCTGCTCGCCCTCGCGCAGTCGCGCGACGTGCGGCCCAGCTTCGCGCCGCCCGAAGCCGACGAGACGCTGTCGTACTGGGGGCGGGCCGGCTTCTTCGGGCACGCGGAGACGGTGTACGATTTCACGCGCGCGGTGCCGCGCGGTCGCGCCGCGTCGGAGTCGAACGTGCTGCTGGGAATCACGCGGATCTCGGCCGCGGGCGACGTGCACGAGATCGTGGACCGCATCCAGGAACGCTCGACGGCGATTCTGCGGGACGGGCTCGGGCTCGACCTGCGCTCGACGATGCGGTTTTCGATGACGCTCTCCGAGGCGTGCCAGAACGTGACCGAGCACGCGGGACGCGACGGCTGGGTCGCGGTGCAGAGCTATACGTGGCGGCAGCGGCTCGGACGGCGGGTGGTGGTGATCGCCGTGTGCGACGCCGGCATCGGATTCCGGCGGTCGTTGGAGTCCAACGTCGCGCGGCCGCGTAGCGACCGATGGGACGACGGCATGGCGCTGGAGGAGGGCGTGCTGCGCAACGTGAGCCGGTTCCGCGAGTCCGGGCGCGGGCAGGGGCTGTCGCAGATCCGGAGCTTCGTCACCAAGTTCCAGGGCAAGCTCGCCGTACGGAGCGGAACGGCGCGCATCGCGCTCGTGCCCGAGTGGGACGACGACGTCGCGCTGCGAGAGGGGCTGGCGCCGTTTCCGGGTGCGCAGGTCCAGATCACGATCCCGCAGGCGGTCGGCCCGCAGGGCGACCCCGGCGCGACCGGCGGTGCGGCGGCGCGGCCCGCGGCGCGCCCGGCGCCTCCGCTCGAATTGCTATGACGCGCGCTGTCACGCGCGCTGTCACACATGCCGCGAGGCGCGGGCGGCGCTGATGCACCACCACATCGACCTGGGCACGGTGCTTCGCGGCACGGTGTGCGACTTGTACTCGAACCTCGTCACCCGCCCGACCGGCGCCGCCGTGCGCGCCGAGATCGAGCGCGCGATCGCCGACGCGGCGGAGCACGGCCCGTCCGGCCCCGTCATCAACGTGATCGACTTCTCCGAGGTCACGCTGCTCGACTTTTCGTGCGCCGACGAGATCGTCGCCAAGCTGATGCTGCGCCACGTGCGCGCGGTGCTCGACGGCGCGACCGCCGTCGAGGCGGCGACCGCGGCGGCCGGGCACGCCGATGTGTACTTCGTCTTCCGGGGCGTGGGCGACGGGCACCTGGACGCGGTCGAGGCGGTGCTGGAGCGGCACGCGCTCGCGATCGTCGCCGTGGTCGACGGCGAGCTGCGCCTCGTCGGCGACGTCACGCCCGAGGAGCGCGAGCTGTGGCACGCGCTGCACGCGCTCGCCCCGGCCGACGCCGAGCGGCTGGCGACGGCGTCCGCGCGCGGGCGCGACACGGCCCCTGCCGACGTCGCGCGGGCGGCGGCGGTGCTCGCGCGTCTCGCCGCGCGTCGCCTCGTGATGCCGGCCTCCGGCGGCGGGTGGCTACCCGTCGGCCTGCCCGCCCTCGACTGACGCCGCCACCGCCCCGACGCCACCGCTCCTCCGACGCCGACGCATGCCGCCGCTCTACCCCCGCCCCCAGAGTTCGCGCCCGCTACGCGTGGACGGGTTCGTCGCGACCCGCCGCGACGATCCCGAGCGCGGGCCGCAGATCCGCATGAACGCGAACGAGGCGCGCGCGCGCATGGCGGGCGACGGCGAGCTCGTGCTCGTGGAGGGGCCGCGCGGGCAGCAGTTCGCCACGCTCCTCGTCGACGACGGGCTGCCACGCGGGTCGGTGGTGCTGCGGGACGTGGTCGGCATCGCGCCGTCCGAGATCGTGCACGTCACCAAGCCCGACCTCGACGCGCCGCCGAGCGCGGGGCGGTTCGCGTGACGCCCCGTCCCGCGCCGGCCGACGCCGCCGATTCCACGACGGACGAACTCCCCGGCGCGGCGGCCGGCGTCACCGCCGCGCCCGCCGGGCTGTCGACGATCGCGCTGCACGGGGCGCGGGCGGTGGGCGGCGGCGTTGCCGAGGGCGGCGCGCACGCCGACCGCGAGCCGGTGGTCGCGCCGCTCGTGCAGTCGATCCCGCACACGCAGCCCTTCGGGACGGCGGAGGGCGTGCGCTACACCCGCTACGGGAACACGCCCAACGCCGAGCGGGTGCAGGAGCGCCTCGCCCTCCTCGACCGCGGCGAGGCGGCGCTCGTGCTCGCGAGCGGGATGGGCGCGACCGCGTGCGCGCTGCTCGCCCTGCTCCGCCCCGGCGACCACCTCGTGGCGAGCGCCTGGATCTACGGCGGCACGCAGACGCTGTTCGCGCAGGAGTTCGCGACGTTAGGCATCCGCACGACGTTCGTCGAGCCGACGCGCTCGCGCGGGTGGCGCAACGCGCTCCGGCCCAACACGCGCGCGGTGTTCATCGAGTCGCCGGTCAACCCGACGACGCGCGTGGTCGACATGCGCTCGCTCAGTCGCCTCACGCGCGAACTCGGCGTCGCGCTGGTCGTCGACTCGACGTTCGCGAGCCCGATCAACTTCCGCCCCCTGGAGCACGGCGCCGACGTCGTCATCCACTCCGCCACCAAGTACCTCAACGGCCACCACGACGTGCTGAGCGGGGCGGTGATCGGGTCGGCGAGCTACATCGCCGAGGTGCGCGAGAAGATGGTGCGCTGGGGGCAGGCGCCCGACCCGTTCGCGTGCTGGCTGCTCGAGCGCGGGCTCAAGACGCTCGCCGTGCGCGTGGAACGGCAGAACGCGAACGCGACGGCGATCGCGCGCTGGTGCGACGCGCACCCGGCCGTCGCGCGCGTGCACTACCCGGGGCTGCCGTCGCACCCCGACCACGCACTCGCCGCCGCGACGCTCGACGGGTTCGGCGGCATGCTCGCGATCGAACTCGCGGGCGGCGCGCCCGCGGCGGACCGCTTCCTGCGCGCGCTGCGACTGTTCACGCACGCGACCTCGCTCGGCGGCGTCGACTCGCTCGTCGTCGAGCCGCGGTACACGTCGCACGCGAAGCTGACGAGCGAGGAGCGCTCGGCGATCGGCATCCCCGACGGCTTCCTGCGCCTGAGCATCGGCGTCGAGGATCCGGCGGACTTGATCGCCGACCTCGCGCAGGCGCTCGCGGCCTGATCGGGACGCGCGGAGCCGCATCGTGCTCACCTTCGCCGACGTGGTCAAGAGCTACGAGCGCGGCGGCGGCGCGGGGGCGCCGGTCGCGCACGCGCTCGACGGCGTGTCGTTCGTGCTCGACCGCGGTGAATTCGCGTTCCTCACCGGGCCGAGCGGGTCGGGCAAGAGTTCGGTGCTGCGGCTCGCGTACCTCGAGGAGCGGCCGACGAGCGGCCGCGTCGTGGTGGTCGGAGAGGACACGAGCGTGCTGTCGCCGCGCGAGCTGGCGCGCTCGGTCCCGCGCTTGCGGCGGCAGCTCGGCATCGTGTTTCAGGATTTCCGACTCCTCGGCGACCGCACGGCAGAGCAGAACGTCGCCTTCGCGCTGGAGGTGACCGGCGCGCCGCGCGCGGCCGTGCGCGAGCGGGCGAACGACGCGCTCGCGCGCGTCGGGCTCGCGGGGCGTGGGATGCGGTTGCCGCACGAGCTGTCCGGCGGAGAGCAGCAGCGCGTCGCGATCGCGCGCGCACTCGTCAACCGTCCGGTGCTGCTGCTCGCCGACGAACCCACCGGGAACCTCGACGAACGCGCGGCCGCCGGCGTGTTCGACTTGCTGCGCGAGATTCACGCGGGCGGCACGGCGGTGCTCATGGCGACGCACTACGCCGAGCTGGTCGCGCGAGCCGGCCTGCGGACGATCCACCTCGAGCGCGGGCGCGTCGCACACGACGGCGCGCCCGTGGCCGCGTGACGGCGGCGTGAAGCGCGCGTGAGTCACGCCGTCCGCGAGGCGCTCCTCGCCTTCCGTCGCGCGCCGCTCCTGAGCGCGCTCGGGGTCGCGACGATCGCGTTCTCACTGTTCTCGCTCGGGCTGTTCGGCGTCGTCGCGCTCAACATCCGCGACGCGCTCGCGCGCGTCGAGGACCGCGTCGAGGTGCGCGCGTTCCTGGGCGACAGCGCGACGGCGGCGCAGGTGACGCGCGTGGTCGCGTCCGCACAGGGTTATCCCGAGGTGGCGCGGGTGGACGTGGTGACGTCGGACGAGGCGCTCCGCCGGGCACGCCGCGAATTGGGAGAGTTCCGCGACGTATTCGACGCCGCCGTGCTCCCGCCGTCGGTCGAGCTGCACCTTCGCCCTGGCCGCCGCGATGCGGGCGACGTGCGCGCGGTGGCCGACCGGATGCGCGCGCTCCCCGGCGTGGACGACGTGCGCTACGGCGAGGAGTGGGTGCAGAAGCTCGCCGCGATCCGCGCGGTCGCGACCGCGGCCGGCATCGCGCTCGGCGCGGCGTTCGCCGTCGCCGCTCTCATCATCACGGGCGCGACCATCCGCATCGCCGTGCTCGCGCGCGCGCGTGAAATCCAGCTGATGCGGCTCGTGGGTGCGACGGACGGATTCATCCGGCTGCCCTTCCTGCTCGAAGGCGCGGTGGGCGGCGTGGCGGGCGGAGCGCTCGCGCTGCTGCTGACCTACGCGGCGTGTGCCGTCGTGCGGCGATACGTGATCGCGATCGCGTTCCTTCCGCCGACGGCGGCGGTCGCCGGCGTGGTGGGGGGCGCGGTCCTGGGCCTGGTCGGGAGCGCGGCGTCGGTGGGGCGCCACCTTCGACTCGTCGGCCGCGATCGGCGCCGCCATTGGGGGTGACGCAGGACGCGCGCGTCGCGCGCGCCACCACGGTCGGCGCGTGTGTTGCCGTCGCGGCACTCGCGTTGCTCGCGGCCGCGTTCCCGGCGGCCGCGCAGAGGCGGCCGAAGCGGGGCGGAGCGCAGCGACCCGCACCAGTGGCGCCTCCGCCCGCGACCACCGACGCGCCCGACGCGCGGCTCCGGAGCGGACGCGACGAACTGGCGCGCGCGCGTGAGGAGCGCGCGGCGCTCGAGGCGCAGCTCCGCACGCTGCAGGACACGGCGCACGACCTGCGCGCCGAGGCGGCGAACTTCGACCGGCAGGCCGCGGCCACGTCGCGCGTGGTGGGGGCGCTCGACGACCAGCTCGGGGCGATTCACCACGAGGTGGAAATCGCGTCGGCCCGCTACGACAGCGCGTCGCGCGAGCTGGCGCGTCAGCAGGTCGGACTTCGGCGCCGGCTGGTCGAGATCTACAAGCGCGGGCCCCTCGACGAGCCCGAGGCGCTGCTCTCGGCCGCGTCGTTCGGCGACCTCGTCGCGCGTTACAAGTACCTGCACGAGCTCGCGCGACGCGACCGCACGCTCGTCCGCCGCGTCGAGCGACTGCGCAACGACGTGGCCGCGCAGCGGGCGTTGCTCGTGCGGCTGCAAATCGAGCTCGCACGCAACCGCGACGAGAAAGCGGCCGAGGAAACGCGGCTGCGCCAGTTCGAGGCGCAGCGCGGACGATCGCTCGCGCAGGTGGAGGGGCGCGCCGCGCGCGCGCGGGGCCGCATCGCGCAGATCGCACGCGACGAGGCGCGGCTGTCGTCGCTGCTGGCCGAGATCGAGGCCGCGCGGCGGCGGCGTGAGGCCGCGGCGCGACTCGCGGAGGCGCGCGCGGCGGCGGCGCGCGAGGCGGCCGCGCGCGAAGCCGAGCGTCGGGCGGCGGCGCGCATCACCGCCCGGACCGCGCCCGCGCGCTCCGGCGCGCGGCCACCCGAGGTGGCCGTGCGCCCCCCCGCACCCGTCGTGGTCTCGCCGCCGCCGCTCGCGATCCCGGCAGCGCCGGCGAGCGCGCCGACCAGCTTCAGCTGGCCGGTGCGCGGGCCCCTGCTCTACCGCTTCGGGCGCGTGATCGGCGCAAACAATACCGCGACGCGGTGGAACGGTGTCGGGATCGAGGCCGCGTCCGGGACGCCCGTGCATGCGGCGGCCGCGGGGCGCGTCGCGGTGGCGCAGAGCATCGGGTCGTACGGGCCGACGGTGATCCTGCAACACGAGGGCGGGGACTACAGCGTGTACGGGTCGCTGGCGCGCATCGACGTGCAGGTGGGCGACGCGGTGCAACGCGGTCAGGTCGTCGGCTCGGTCGGCGCGTCCGATCCGGATCTGCCGGCGCACCTGCATTTCGAGTTGCGCCCGCAGGGTCGCGCGACGGACCCGCTCTCCCTGCTCGGCGGGCGCTGAGGCGCGAGCGGGACGACGCGGTTAGTCAGGCCGCGACGGCTCGGCGCTCGGCCGGAGTGGGGCGGCTAGCTTGCACGTCATGGCTTCTCTCCTCGGCGCACACGTTTCGACGGCGGGCGGCATCGCCCAGGCCCCGCCGCGCGCGCACGCGATCGACGCGACCGCGCTCCAGCTGTTCACCAAGCAGGCCAACCGCTGGGCGGAGCGCGTCTGCGACGACGCGGAGTCGGCGCAGTTCCGCGACGCGTTGGGGACGACGGGCGTGCGCGCGACCGTGTCGCACGATTCCTACCTCATCAACCTCGCCTCGCCGGACGATGCGCTCCGCGCGCGTTCGGTCGATTCGTTCGCCGCGGAGCTGGCGCGGTGCGAGGCGCTCGGCGTGGACTACCTCGTGTCACACCCGGGCAACTTCATGGACGAGCGCGAGGCGGGCATCGCGCGCAACGCGGACGGGATCGCGGAAGCGCTCGCGCGCGTGCCGGGGCGTACGGTGCTCTGCCTCGAGACGACGGCGGGCGCGGGGACGGTGCTCGGGCGGACGTTCGAGGAGATCGCCGAGATCATCGCTCGGCTCCCATCCGAGCACCAGCCGCGCGTGGGCGTGTGTCTCGACACCTGCCACGCGTACTCGGCGGGGTACGACCTCGTGGGCGATTACGACGGCGTGTGGGCGCGCTTCGACGACGTGCTCGGACTCGGGCGGCTGCGGGTGCTGCACCTGAACGACTCGAAGTTCCCGTTCGCGTCGCGCAAGGACCGGCACGAGCTGATCGCCGAGGGAACGTTAGGCGAGCGACCGTTCCGGCGCATCATGACGGATTCGCGGCTGGCGGAGGTGCCGAAGATCCTGGAGACGCCGAAAGGGGAGGACGCGACGGCGACGGATACGAGGATGATGCAGTTGTTGCGGGGGTACGAGCGGGACGGGTGAGGTGATACGACCGCAGGGGCGATACCGCCGGAGGTAGAGACGGTCTGGCCGTCGCCCTTCCCAGCTCCATCGCCCCTGCGGTCGTATCCCCGGTCCGCTCATCCCCGGCAGTCACATCCCCACGATCTTCATCCCCGGCCGGTCACGGGCTCGCGCGACGCCCCCACCCTACTTCCGCGTCAGAACTGCACCCGATACACCAACGCGATATCGCGCCCGGGGTTGTACGCGAAATACTTGATCCGACTCGTCGCGTCCACGTACCGGCGGTCGAGCAGGTTGTCCGCGCGGAGGGTGAGTGTGTGCAGCATCGGCCCGCGACTGAGCGTGACGCCGGCGCTGAGATTGACGAGCGTGTACGCCGACGCCGGGATGTCGAGGCAGGGCGTCCCGTCCTGCGTGTTCCCGCTCCCCGTGGGTCCGAGAATCGGGCCGGTCGCGCACGACGGCTGCGACGTGCGGGTCTGCGCGAACGCATGGCGCACTTCGGCCGAGAGCGAGTAGCGCGAGTCGTCGTAGCGCGCGTTCACGCCGAGTCGGGCGGGCGGCAGGTACGGCAGCGCGCTCGCGATGCCCTGGGTGAAGTTGCCGCGCACGAGGTCGCCCGTCGTGCCGAGCACGACGTGGGGCGCCGCCTCGACTTCGACGCGTCCCTCGGCGCCGTACAGCCGCGCGTCGCGCTGCGTGTAGACGTTCAGCGGCACGCTGCCGGCGCCCGTAGCCGCCTGGCCCGTGGTCGCGTCCACCGTGCCGACGACGTTCGGCGTGATGTAGTTGTTGATCCGGTTGTAGTACGCCGAGACCTGCGCGTCGACGCGGCCGCGCTGGGTGCGCAGCACGCCGTCGAAGCCCTGGTCCGTCTCGGCCTTGAGGTTGGGGTCGCCGACGTCGTACGTCCCGACCGCGGCGTGGAACGCGTTCGAGTACAGCTCCTCGACGGACGGCGCGCGGAACGACCGCGCCGCGCTCACGCCGAACGTCGTACGCTCGGCCAGCGGGAACGACAGGCCTAACGATCCGGAGAAGTTGTCGAACGAGCGCGTGCGCGCGCTGCCGAACTTGGGCAGGTCGCTCGCGACCGTCCTGAGCTGGAACGCGTCCGCGCGACCGCCGAACTGAAGGCGGATGCCGTTCCCGTGCTCGTCGTTCCCGTGCGCCGCGCCGACGCTCGTGTCGCGCGCGCCCGTGAGGGGCAGCTCCTGGTAGACGAACAGGCCCCCGTTCACCGTGTTGGCCGCGGGCGTGAGCGCTTCTGCGCCGGTCGCCGTGTACTGACGCAGCAGCCCCTGCAGGCCGACCGCGCCGTCGAGCGGGCCGACGTGCGTGCGTGCGGTCGCGTTCAGCGTCTGCGTGCGCAGCCCGAAACGCGTGCCGACCGCGCCGTCGCTCGCGATCTCGCTGTGGTGGTACCACTGCGCGGTGCCGTCCACGCGCAGCTGGTCGACGATCGGGTTCTCGAACGACAGGTCGGCGCGCCCCTTCACCTCCTGCCGCAGCCCCACGATGTGCGACGGGTCGTCTCCCGGCGCGAACGGCAGCCCGTAGTCGAAGTTGTAGGCCGAGTAGGCGAGGCCGGCGTGAATCTTGTCGCCGACGTAGCCGAGCGCGGCGAGGCCGTTCTGGTTGCGGTTGTAGCTGTTGTCGAGCCGCGCGCCGCCACCCTGGTACAGGTTGCTCGTGCTGCGGAACGAGCCGCGCACGTTCGCCACCACCGCGTCCGTGATCGGGGTCGTGACGCCGCCCGCAACCGCGCCACCCGGGTTCACCGACTCGAGGTTGGTCGACACGAAGCCGTCGGTGCGGCGCGGCATGTCGGTCGGGATGTCGTTCGAGATCACGTTCACCACGCCACCGAGCGCGTTCGTGCCATAGAGGAGCGAGGCAGGCCCGCGTACGACCTCGATCCGGTTGGAGACGAGCGGATCGATCGACAGCCCGTGGTCGGCGGCGGCGGAGGAGAGGTCGCCCGCGCGGTTCCCGTCCTGCAGCACGAGAATGCGCTCGCCCGACAGCCCGCGGATCACCGGCACGTTCGCCGCCGGTCCGTTGAACCGCATGGCCATGCCGGGCTCGTTGCTCAGCGTCTGCGCCACGCTCGACCCGAGGTTGCGCGCGAGCTCCTTGCCCGAGAGCGAGACGGTGCTCTGCGTCAGCCGGAGCGGGTCGGCGCCGACGGGAGTGGCCGTGACGACCACGTTCTGCAGTTGCAGCGCGGTCCGCCGCATCACGATCGTGACCCGTACGTCGGGTCCGCTCGTCGGCACGACGATGTCGAGGTCCGCGCGCCGGTAGCCGATGAGCAGGGCGTCGACGTGGTACCGTCCCGCGGCGAGGCCGCGAAACTCGAACGCGCCACGCTCATCGGTGGTCGTGCCACGATTGAGCGTGGCGATCACGACCTGCACGTTCGAGAGGGGCTGCCCCATCGAGTCGCGCACCACACCGACCACAGGCGGGGCGGCGACTACGCGGCGGCCGGCCGTCGAATCGGGCGGCGCGGCGTGCGCGAGGCGGGCGGCAAGGGGCGTGACCGCCGCCGTGATGACGAACGCGACCGGCGCGCGACGGATGCGGCCGCCGCGACTCCGCGGCGCGCGCGCGCGCCGCGCGAGAAAGCGAGACATGAAGTGATCGACACGAATGGAGGACGACCCCCGCGGACTGCGCACGGAGGTGCGCGCGGTCCACCGGGATGACGGGCGAGTGTTCAGCCCGTCGGCGGTCCTCGCGCGTGCCGGGCCGCGATGCTCCGCTGCGCCGTCGACCCGCCCGCCTCGGGCAGCTCCGCGGCGCGGCACGCCGTGGTCGCCGGCGCGTCGGCGGTGCGCACCGTCCCCGGAAGCGCGTGCGCGGCGGCCACCGCGCACAGCGCGCAGTCGTCGGCGTGCACGTAGGGACATCGCGCGTGCCGCGAGTCCTCGGCGTGCATCGCGACCGACGCCTGGCCGGCGCGCGTCGCGAGCACGCCCTCGCCCACGGCTGCCGCGGCAGGCGCGGCGGTCGAGAGCAGGGCGAGCAGCGCGAGGAACGCGCGGACGAGGGCGTGTTGGAGGGGGCGCATCACGAGATCGGTTCCCTAAGTACGCCCGGCCCCCCTCGAAGTTGCGTGCCAGCCCTCGCCTCCTCTCGCGAATCCGTCGCGCCGACGGCGGCGAGCGGCCTGGGGCCCGGCGTCGGCGTAACTGCGGGCCCGGGAAGGCGCAGCACGGTAACTTGCGCGCCCATGAGCGCCACCCGACGCGAAGACGCCCTCGATTACCACGCCCGCGGGCGCCCCGGCAAGCTGGCCGTCGTACCGACGAAGCCGCTCACGAACCAGCGCGACCTCGCCCTCGCGTACTCGCCGGGCGTCGCCGAACCCTGCCTCGAGATCCGGCGCAACCCGGAGGACGCGTACAAGTACACGGCCAAGGGCAACCTCGTCGCCGTGGTGAGCAACGGGACGGCCGTGCTCGGGCTCGGCAACATCGGCGCGCTCGCCGGCAAGCCGGTGATGGAAGGAAAGGCCAACCTCTTCAAGCAGTTCGCCGATCTCGACGTGTTCGACCTCGAAGTCGGGAGCGAGGACCCGGCCGACGTCGTCAAGTTCTGCCAGCTGCTCGAGCCCACGGTCGGAGGCATCAACCTCGAAGACATCCGCGCGCCCGACTGCTTCTACATCGAGGAGACGCTGCGGCGCACGATGTCGGTGCCCGTCTTCCACGACGACCAGCACGGCACGGCGATCATCTCGGGGGCGGCACTGCTCAATGCGCTCTCGGTGGTAGGTAAGGAGATCGACGAGGTACGCGTGGTATTCTCGGGCGCCGGGGCCGCGGCGCTCGCGACGGCGAGTCACTACGTTCGACTCGGCGTGCGCCGCGAGCACATCACGATGTGCGACGTGCTCGGCGTGATCTACGAGGGGCGGGTCGAGGGGATGAACCCGTACATGGCGCGCTTCGCGGTGGACACGCCGAATCGGACGGTGGCCGAAGCGCTCGTCGGCGCGGACGTGTTCGTGGGGCTCTCGGTGGCGGGCGCGATCCGCGCCGAGATGCTCGCCCCGATGGCGCCGCGGCCGATCATCTTCGCGCTCGCCAACCCGACGCCCGAGGTGTTGCCGGACGAGGTGCGTGCCGTCCGGACGGACGCGATCATCGCGACGGGACGCAGCGACTACCCCAACCAGGTCAACAATGTCCTCGGATTCCCGTTCATCTTCCGCGGCGCGCTCGACGCGCGCGCGACGCAGGTGAACGAGGAGATGAAGATGGCGGCCACGCGCGCGCTGGCCCTGCTCGCGCGCGAGGCCGTGCCCGAGAGCGTGAGCCGGCTCTACGGGCTGCAACAGGTGACGTTCGGGCCCGACTACCTGATTCCCTTCCCGTTCGACCCGCGCATCCTGCTCTGGGTGGCGCCGGCGGTGGCGTGGGCGGCGGTGGCGAGCGGTGTCGCGCGCGAGTTCATCGACCTCGACGAGTACCGCGAGCGCCTCGAAGCGCGGCTCGGGCGCGCGCGCGGCATCATGCGGGGGATCATCACGCGCGCGACGAGCGACCCGCGCCGGGTGGTGTTCCCCGAAGGGGCCGAGCCCAAGGTGCTGCGCGCCGCGCGCATCGTGGCCGACGAGGGGATCGCGGAGCCGGTGCTACTCGGGGACCGTGCGGTGATCGAGCAGACCGCGGCCGCGCTCGGCGTCCCACTCGACGACGTCGAGGTGGTCGACATTGCCACCGCGCGCCGTCGCGACGCGTACGCGGCCCACCTGTGGGAGCGGCGGCAGCGCAAGGGTCTGTCGCTCGCCGAGGCGCGCCAGCGGCTGGCGAATCCCAACTACTTCGGCGCCGCGATGGTCGCCCTCGGAGACGCCGACGCGCTGCTGTCGGGGGTGAACGCGACCTACCCCGAGACGATCCGCCCGGCGCTCGAGACCGTCGGGGCGCATCCGAAAGCGGGCGTGCTGAGCGGCATGTACATGCTGGTGTTCGAGAAGCGCGTCGTGTTCTGCGGCGACACGACGGTGACCATCAACCCGACGGCCGAACAGCTCGCGCGCATCGCGCTCGCCGCCGCGCGGATCGTGCGCACGTTCGGCGAGGAGCCGCGCGTCGCGATGCTCTCGTTCTCGAACTTCGGCTCGGCGCGCGACGCGGAAACCGAGAAGGTGGCCGCCGCGGTGCGGCTGGTGCGCGCGGCCGACCCGATGCTCGAGGTGGACGGCGAGATGCAGGCCGACACCGCCGTGGACCTCCGCGTGTTGCAGGGGCGCTACCCGTTCTCGACGCTCCGTGGCGAGGCCAACGTGTTGATCTTCCCCAACTTGAGCGCCGGCAACATCGCCTACAAGTTACTGAACCGCCTCGGCGGGGCGACGGCCATCGGCCCGATCCTCGTCGGGATGAACCGCCCCGTGCACGTGCTGGAGCAGGGCGCCGACGTGCAGGACATCGTGAACATGACCGCGGTCGCGGTGATGGACGCGCAGGGCCGCGCCCGGGGCGACGGCCGCTGAACCATTCTCACCGCCTTCCCGAGTTTTTCGCATTATGGCCACTCTCACCCGTCCCGACGCGCCGGCGGCGATCGACGCGCGCGCCACGCGCGCCGGCGGACTTGCCGCGGTCGGCGTGACGCCCGCGGGCACCGTGCACTGGAACCTCGTCGCGCCCGAACTGGTCCAGGACGCCGTCCGCCGCGGCGAGGGGCGGCTGGCCGACATGGGCCCGCTCGTCGCCGTGACGTCGCCGCACACGGGGCGTTCGCCCAACGACAAGTTCGTCGTGCGCGAGCCGTCGAGCGAGTTCGACGTCGACTGGGGCAAGGTGAACCAGCCGATGACCGACGCACACTTCGACGCGCTGCTCGATGACGTGCGCGCGCACCTCGGCACGCTCCCCGAGCTGTTCGTGCAGGACCTGTACTGCGGCGCCGACCCGGCCCACCGCCTGTCGGTACGTTACGTGCTGCCCAACGCGTGGCACGCGCTGTTCGTGCGCAACATGTTCATCCGCCCCGAGCCGGCCGAGCTGCCGGAGTTCGCGCCCAACTTCACGGTACTGCACGCGCCCGAGATGCAGGCCGACCCGGCGCGCCACGGCACGCGCACGGGCACGTTCATCGTCGTGCACATCGGCCGCCGCACGATCCTGATCGGCGGCACGCGCTACGCGGGCGAGTTGAAGAAGGCGATGTTCACGATCATGAACTACCTGATGCCGAAGCAGGGCGTGCTCTCGATGCACTGCTCGGCCAACGTGGGCGACGCGGGCGACACGGCCCTCTTCTTCGGCCTGTCGGGCACGGGCAAGACGACGCTCTCGGCCGACCCGGAGCGTGCGCTCGTCGGGGACGACGAGCACGGGTGGAGCGACGAGGGGGTGTTCAACTTCGAGGGTGGCTGCTACGCGAAGGCGATCAACCTCTCGCCCGAGGGCGAGCCCGACATCTTCCGCACCACCCAGATGTTCGGCACGGTCCTCGAGAACGTCGTGCTCGACGACAAGCGCCGCGTGCGCTTCGACGACCAGAGCATCACGGAGAACACGCGCGCGAGCTACCCACTGCCCTACATCCAGAACCACGTGCGCGGCGGCCGCGGCGGACACCCGAAGACGGTGATCTTCCTGACGGCCGACGCGTTCGGCGTGCTGCCGCCGATCGCGAAGCTCACGCCCGAGCAGGCGATGTACTACTTCCTCTCGGGCTACACGGCCAAGGTCGCCGGCACCGAGCGCGGCGTGACCGAGCCGCAGGCGACCTTCTCGGCGTGCTTCGGCGCGGTGTTCCTCGTGTGGCCCCCGACGAAATACGCCGAGATGTTAGGCGCGAAGCTCGCGGAGCACGGGTCGCGCGTCTGGCTCGTGAACACCGGGTGGAGCGGCGGGCGCTACGGCGTCGGGTCGCGGATGAAGCTCAGCCACACGCGCGCGATGGTCCGCGCGGCACTGTCCGGCGCGCTCGACCAGGTGCCGACGACGGTGGATCCCATGTTCGGTCTCGCGGTCCCCCGCGAAGTCGAAGGCGTGCCCTCGGCGGTGCTCGACGCGCGCGGGACGTGGGCCGACGCCGGCGCGTACGACGAGCAGGCGAGGAAGCTGGCCGAGATGTTCCGTCAGAACATGGAGAAGTTCGGACCGGGCGTCGGCGACGAGATCAAGCGCGCCGGTCCCAAGGGGTAGGTCCGCGGGCGGGCGGGTCCGGCGGGTCGACTAGGCCGCCCCGCCCAACCGCGCCGCCGCGCCGACCAGGAACTCCTGCCTCCATCCCGCCAGCGTCTCCGCGCCGACGCCGACTCCCGCCGCCACGACGTCGAGCGACTCGCCGCGGAGGACGCGCAGGACGGCGTCCATCTTCACCGACATCGCCAGCCCGACCTCGGACTCCTTCGGCGACTCGGACCTCACCTCCTTCTGCTCCACCGGGACTTCCCCTCCCCCGCGGCGCCGCGCCAGCGCTCCCTCGAGTACGCGCACCACGCCTCGCACGTACTGCGTCGTGGCCGCCTCCGGCGCGGCGAACGCGGTGTGCCGGTCGGCGTGCACGCACCCGATCACCGCCCCACCCACCCGCACCGGGTACAGCGACGCGCTCACGGCGTCCCAGCGGCGGAGCAGCTGCGACTCCGCCAGCGTGAGGCGAACTCCATGGGCGAGGTGCACCTCCTCGCCGCGAGCGAGCGCCGGACCGGCCGGTCCGTGCTCGGCGTCGAACGGAATGCCGGGCGCCGACAGGAGCCTGTCCAGCCCGTCGCCCAGCCCCGTGCGCGGGCGGAACTCACGAGCGACCGGGTCCGCCGCGTGGAAACTCGCGCGATCGAACGGGCCGCCACGTAGTACCGCTTCGAGGGCAAGCGTCAGCACGCGCGCGAGGTCGTACGCCGGGTCCGCCGCGGCCGCGGCCAACTCGGTCGCGAGTCGGCCTCGCACGGCGATCGTATTCGGCTCGGCAGCCGCGGCGCGCGCCGTGGCGATTTCGTCGCCCCGCGCGGCGCCGTGCCCCGCCGGTGCGGATGCCGCGTGGTCGGCGGTACGCGACGGTGCGTCGTTCGGCGACGGCGCACCGTCCGCCGCGTGCCCGGCGAGCATCGCTGCGGCGACCTGTCGCGTGAGCCGCAGGTCGTCGAGTCGCACGCCGGCTGCCGCGAACACCTCGCGCGTCTCTTCGACCGCCCGCTCGGCGATCTCCCGCAGCGCGTCGCGCGTGAGGCGGAGGCGTTCGCCGTAGCGCACCAGCAGGCGCGTCGTCTCGGGCGGCGCGTGCACCGGCTCGCCCCGGTGGATGGCGCCCGTCAGGTCGTGCGCGAACGCCGTGCACACCGAACCGAGGTCTTCGCCCGGTCCTCCGGTCGCGTGCATCCCGACGCGCACGGCGTCCGGCATCCCCCAGTGTCGCGCGATCGTCGCCCCGATCTCCTCGTACGAGCAACCGAGCGCCGCACGCGCGGCCGCCGAGCGGGCCACGGCGAGCCCCGGGGCGCTCCGCGGCGCTTCGGCCCGGCCCTGCGCACCGGCCAGCGACGACATCGCGGCGGCGTACTCGCCGGGGAGATGCGCCGCGGCGAGCACCTCCCCGAGGTTTCGAAACATCCCCGCGAGGTAGATCGCGTCGGGATCGACGCCAGCCCCGCAGCGCTCGGCGGTCGCGCGCGCGGTGCTCGCCGTGAGGAGCGACAGGAGCATCAGCTCCTTCAGCCCCGGCGAACGACGGCGATAGTGCTCGAACAGTAGGAGTGCGCTCGCGAGGTCGCGGACCGTGCGCGCGCCGAGCAGCATGAGGGCGTGCGTCGCGCTCTGTACCGCGCGGCCGGTGCGGTTGTAGTGCGCCGCGTTGGCCGCACGCAGCACCTTCACCGTGAGCGCGTAATCCCGCAGCACGACGTTCGCGAGCCGCTGCGCCGAGGCGTCGTCCCGGCCGATGGTCGACATCAGCTCCTGCATCGCCTTCGAGAACGCGGGCACGTCGTCGGCCTGGAGCACGCGCGCGACGAGCGCGTCGAGGCGCGCGTCGGCGCCGGCCGGAGCGACCGTGGTCGACGCTGCGATCGAGTCCTGCGCGGGCGTCCACGCGGACGCGGACGCGCGGGCGGAGACGGGCGGGGGCGGGGTCACGGGAGAGGACGGTCGTGGCCGGACCGGGGCAACTGCGCCGTCCCGCTGGCGCCCGGCCGGCGCCCCCGCGAAGTTCCGCCGCCGTGGAGATCATCCGTGACCCGCTCTGGGACAACATCCGCGTCGACGCCACCGCGCTCGCGCTCATCGACACGCCTGTGTTCCAGCGGCTCCGCTACGTGCGCCAGCTCGGCCTCGCGTACCTCGTCTACCCCGGCGCGACGCACACGCGCTTCGAGCACACGTTAGGCGCCTACCACCTCGCCGGCGTCACGCTCGACATGCTCGCGGCCGAGGGCGCGCTCGGCGCGGTGCCGGCGGACGAGCCGGCCGTGGTGCGCGCGGCCGCGCTGCTGCACGACGTCGGGCACTACCCGTTCTCGCACGCGCTCGAGGAGATCGGGCTGCCGCACCACGAGGACGTGGCCCGCCCGCTGCTCTGCGGCGGCGTGGTCGCCGACGTGCTCCGCACGCACGTCGCGCCCGACGCCCCCGAGCGCGTACACGCCCTGGTGCGCGGGACGAGCGCGAGCCCGCTACGCGGACTGATCTCGGGCTCGCTCGACCTCGACAAGATCGAGTACCTCAAGCGCGACGCCCGCATGTGCGGCGTGCCGTACGGCGAGGTCGACGTCGACCGCCTGCTGAACGCCTTCGTCGTCCTCGACGACCCGAGCACCGGACGCCCGACGATCGGGCTTCGCGAGAAGGGGTTGTCAGCGCTCGAGTCGCTGTTGTTCGCCAAGTACCAGATGTACCGCAACGTGTACTGGCATCACGCGGTGCGCAGCGCGACGGCGATGTACAAGCGGCTCGTGGCCGACGCGCTCGCCGCGCGCGTGCTCGACCTGCCGACGCTCGCCGGGTACACGGACGAGGGCGCGCTGCACGCGCTCGACGGCGACGGCGTGCCGCCGACGGTCGCGGCCTTGCGCGACGACCTGCGCGCGCGGCGCCTGTACAAGCGCGCGCTCGAGTGCCCGGCCGCGGAATTCCCGGACGGACTGGGAGACTGGGTGGCCGCGGACCACGGGCTCGCGACCGCGGCCGAGGACGCGATCGGGCGCGAGCTCGGGCTCGCGCCCGGCGCGCTGCTGCTCGACTACCCGGCCAAGACGCAGATGCTCGGCCTGGACCTGCTCGTGTTGCGGCGCGGGGGCGAGGTCGCCCGCCTCACCGCCGCCGGGTGGGAGGGCGCGATCAACCTGCCGACGCTCGCCGAGCAGTTCTACCGCTCGGCGCGGTGGCTGCGCGTGTTCGTCGCGCGCGGCGCGGCGGCGCGGGTGGAGGTGCCGCGTGACCGCCTGCTCGCGCTTCTGCGCCGTCCGGCCGACGAGGTGCGCGCGATGCTGCGGACGGGGACGCCGTTGCTGGCGGGCTGACGGGTCGGCCGACGCGCGGCCAGCCGCTTCACCACCGCGGGTGCACGCTCGCCCGGATCTCGCGGTCGTACACCGTCCGCACGGCGGCCATCTGCGCCTCGGTCAGCGACGGCAGGTCGGCCGCCGCCACGTTGGCCCCGGCCTGCTCCGGATTGCGCGCGCCGGGGATGGCCAGCGTGACGTCCGGGAACATGAGGATCCAGCGGAGGGCGAGTTGGGCGAGCGTCGCGCCCGGGGGCACCAGCGGGCGCAGCTCCTCGACGGCGCGCAGTCCGGTCTCGTAATCGACGCCGCTGAACGTCTCGCCGGCGTCGAACGCCTCGCCGTGGCGGTTGAAGCGCCGGTGGTCGGTTTCGGCGAACGACGTGTCGCGGCGCAGCTTGCCGCTCAGCAGTCCGCTCGCGAGCGGCACGCGCGCCAGCACGCCCACGCGCCGCGCGCCGGCCGCGGCGAGGAACGCATCGGCCGGCTTGAGGCGGAACATGTTGAAGATGATCTGCACCGCCTGCACGTTCGGGTACTCGATCGCGCGCATCGCCTCGTCGACCGTCTCGACGCTCACGCCGTAGTACCGGATCTTGCCCGCCGCGGTCAGATCGTCCAGCACGCCGAACACCTCCGGCGTGTCGTAGACCTCGCTCGGCGGGCAGTGCAGCTGGAGAAGATCGAGCGCGTCGGTGTCGAGGTTGACGAGGCTGCGCTCGACGAACGTGGTGAGGTTGGCGCGGTCGTACCCGCTCGCCACGTGCGGATTGAGCCGGCGGCCGGCCTTGGTCGCGACGTAGATCTCGTCGGACGGGCGTTCGCGCTTCAGGCGGGCGACGAGCCGCTCGGAGTGGCCGTCGCCGTACACGTCGGCGGTGTCGATGAAGTTGACGCCGTGGTCGATGGCCGCGTGCAGCGTGCGCAGCGACTCGTCATCGTCCTGCCGCCCCCACGCATCGCCGCCGATGGCCCAGGCGCCGAAACCGATCGGGGCGACGTTCCAGCCGGTGCGTCCGAGTGCTCGAGGCTCCATCGACGACGGTGTGTGAGGCGGGCGCGTTAGCGCGCGGCGCGTTAGCGCGCCGCGCGTTCGCGGCCGCGTGCATCGGCCAGCTTGCGGCCGATGCCGCGGTAGAAGGCGGCGTCCTCGCGCCGGTCCTCCGCGTCGAGCGAGAGCGCGGCGCGCTCGATCGCGTAGAGGATGTTGCCCAGGTAGAGCCCGGCGACGTCACCGACCGTTTCGGCGGGTGGGTCGACGGCGGCCGATTCAGACACGTCCTGCCCCGCCCGTGACCGCGGCACCCGCGAGCGCGCCGCCCGCGGCTCCGTTGCCGGCGGCGATGACCTGCACGATGATCGCCGTGATATTGTCGAGTCCGCCGCGCCCGTTCGCCTCGGCGATCAGGGCGTCGACGACGCGCGCAGGCGCCGCGCGCGACGAGAGCAGTTGCTGCAGGCGCTTGTCGTCGACCATCCCGGTCAGCCCGTCGCTCGCGATGAGGAATACGTCGCCGGGCGCGACCTCACCCGTGAACACGTCGGGCTCGACGTGGCCGTTGGCGCCGATGCAGCGGGTGATGACGTTGCTGTACGGGTGATAGCGCGCCTGCTCGGGGGAGAGGAGCCCGGCGTCGACCTGCTCCTGCACGTACGAGTGGTCGCGCGTGAGCTGGCGCAGCGTGCCGTCGCGCAGCAGGTAGACGCGCGAGTCGCCGACCTGCCCGATGAGGTAGCCCGCGTCCGAGACGGCGAGCACCGACGCCGTCGTGCCCATCCCGTGCTTGTCGCTCTCGCGCTCGGTGCGCTCGTGGATGGCACGGTTGGCGGAGACGAGCGCGTTCGCCATGCGCGCGGGGGCGTCGGCGTCGTCGGCCGCGGCGAGGGCGGTGAGCTCCTGCGCGATGATGTGCACCGCCATCGCACTCGCCACCTCGCCGGCCGCGTGGCCGCCCATCCCGTCGGCTACGATGAACAGCCCGCGACTCGGCGTGGCGTCGGCGTAGAGACTGTCTTCATTCCCGCTCCGGACACGTCCAATGTCCGTACGGGCGGCCACGGCAAGCTGCACGAGAGGTGGTGAACCGGAGGAGCGGCGATGGGCCGGGCGGAAGGCGGTCAGGCCGAAGCGGGGGCCACGAGCACGACGGTGAACGAGCGGCGCAAGGGGGCAACCTACGGGCGCGTTCCGGAGGGAGCAAGCAGGGCGCGGCCACCGCTCCCCGAGCGCGTCCCCGCTACGCCGTCGTCCGCGGCCGCGTCGTCGGAGTCGGCGTCCTGCGCGGCGTCGGCGATCTGCAACCGGTACAGCCGCGCGTAGAGGCCGTTGCGCGCGAGCAGTGCGCGATGGGTGCCGCGCTCGACGACGCGCCCGTGGTGGAGCACGAGGATCTGTTCGGCGTCGACGATGGTCGAGAGCCGGTGCGCGATCGCGATCGTGGTCCGCCCCTGGCGCAGCGACGCGAGCCCGTCCTGAATGACCGCCTCGGCCTCGCTGTCGACGGCGCTCGTGGCTTCGTCGAGGACGAGCAGCGCCGGGTCGGCCGCGATCGCCCGCGCGAACGAGAGCAGCTGGCGTTCGCCCACGCTGAGCGTGGCGCCGCGCTCGCCGAGTTCGTGGTTCCAGCCGCCCGGGAGTCGGCGCACCACGCGGTCGGCGCCGACGCGGGCGGCTGCTTCGTCGAGCGCCGCGTCGGTGATCGGCGCCGACAGCCGCACGTTGGAGGCGACGTCGCCGGCGAAGAGGAAGATGTCCTGCTGCACGTACCCGACGCGCGCGCGCACGAGCTCGCGTGGGAGCGTGCGCACGTCGACGCCGTCGAGCAGGATGCGCCCGCGCTGCGGGTCGTAGAAGCGCAGGAGGAGCGCGACGATGGTCGACTTGCCCGCGCCGGTGTGCCCGACGAGGGCCAGCGTCTCGCCCGGCTCCGCCCGGAAGCTGACGCCGCGGAGCACCCATTCGGGGTGTTCGGATTTCGACGCGTCCGCGCCGGCCGTGCCGGCCGCGGTGTGCGCGAGGTCGTAGGCGAACCACACGTCCTCGAACTCGACCGTGACGCCCCGCGGGAGCGCGCCGGCCGCGTGCGCGGCGTCGGCGGCCGCCGCGGCCGCGCCGGCGTCGGGCTCGGTGGGGGTGTCGAGCAGCCCGAAGATGCGTTCGGCGGCCGCCATCGCGGCCTGCAGGATGTTGAACTTCTCGGACAGGTCCTGCAGCGGCTGGAAGAAGCGGCGTACGAGCTGTAGAAACGCCGCGACGGTGCCGATGGTGAGCGTGCCCGCCCCGACGCGCCCCGCCGCGCCGACGAGCAGGCTCGCGAGCGCGACCGTCGTGAGCACCTCGATCGCCGGGAAGTACAGCGCGTAGACGGTGATGGAGCGGAGCTGCGCCTGCAGGTGCGACTGGTTGAGCACGTCGAACCGCGCGCGCTCGCCGCGTTCGCGCCCGAACAGCTGCACGACGCGGAGTCCCGTTAGGCGCTCCTGCGCGAACGCGTTGATGCGCGCGACGCGCGTGCGGATGTCGCGGTAGAGCGCGCGCACGCGGCGCTGGAACACGCGCGAGACGAGCACGACGAACGGGATGACGACGAAGGCCGCGAGCGCGAGCCGCCAGTCGACGGCGAGCATCATCACCGAGATCGCGGCGAGCGTGAACAGGTCGCCGAGCCCGGCGACGACGCCCGCGGTGAACAGCTCGTTGAGCGCCTCGACGTCGCCCGTCACGCGCGTGACGAGGCGCCCCACCGGCGTGCGGTCGAAATACGCGATCGGGAGGCGCTGCAGGTGCGCGAACAGCTGCCCGCGCAGGTCGCGCATGACGTGCTGGCCGAGGAGGCCGGTGAGCACCGTTTCGCCGTAACCCGCGCCGAACTGTAACGCGAGTGCGAGCATGTAGAGCAGCGCCGCGGTGCGCACCATGCCGGCGTCGCGGGCCGGGATCGCGACGTCGATGACGCGCCGCGTGAGCGCGGGCCCAACGAGCTGCGTGCCGCCCTCCAGGCAGAGCAGCAGGACGGCGCCGACGCCGAGTGCCGCGTACGGGCGCGCGTACCGGAGCAGGCGCCGCATGAGGCGCGCGTCGTACGCCGCGGCGAGCGCTTCGTCGTCGGGCGCGTCTGTGGTCGGGGCGGTCGCCATGGGTCACGAAGGGTAGTCGATTGTGGCGCACCCGCTACGGTTGCGGCGTACGCGCGGTCTGGTACGCGCGTTGCTATTCGACGTCCCGCACGCCACCCGCACCACCGCGCACCACACACCGTTCGTTGGAGGTTTCAGATGGGCATTCTCGCATGGGTGATTCTTGGCCTGATTTCGGGCGCCATCGCGAAGGCGATCATGCCGGGTCGCGATCCGGGCGGCTTCCTGGTCACGATGCTCATCGGCATCGTCGGCGCCGTCATCGGCGGCTTCCTCGGGAACACGCTGTTCGGGATCTCGGGCGTGTCGGGCGTCAACCTGTACAGCATCCTGATTGCGGTCGTCGGCGCGGTGATCCTGCTGTGGATCTACCGCATGGTGACACGCCGCTCGACCGTCTGACGACGGGGGCGCCCCCGCGGGGCGCCGGACGGAACGGACGTGTGCGGGGGCGCCTCTCGGGGCGCCCCCGTCGCGTTTCGGGGAGTCGCGCCGCCGTCCGCCGGGTCTCCGCGGCGGCGCGTTTCGGGTAGCTTTCGGGCGTGAAAGATCGCATCATCGTCCGCGGCGCGCGGCAGCACAACCTCAAGGGCTTCGACCTCGAGATCCCGCGCCGGAGCTACACCGTGATCACCGGGCCGTCGGGGTCCGGCAAGTCGACGCTCGCCTTCGACACGATCTACGCCGAGGGGCAGCGTCGCTACGTCGAGTCGCTGAGCGCGTACGCGCGCCAGTTCCTCGAACGGATGGAAAAGCCGGACGTCGACGTGATCGAGGGGCTCTCGCCCGCCGTCGCGATCGAGCAGAAGAACCCGACCAAGACGTCGCGCTCCACGGTGGGCACGGCGACCGAGGTGTACGACTACCTGCGGCTGCTCTGGGCGCGCGTCGGCCGCACGTACTGCCCCGTGTGCGGGCGCGAGCTCAAGCCCGACTCGGTGGAGTCGATCACCGACCTGCTCTACCGCGTGCCCGAGGGCACGCGGTTCGCGGTCGCGTTCCCGCTGCGGCTCTCGTCCAAGGTCACGCACGCGATCGTGGACGAGAACCTGCGCGCGCAGGGCTTCGTCCGCGTCGTGGCCGACGGCGAGACGCTGCACCTCGACGACGTCGCGGCCCGCGGCCTCGACCTGACCGCGGTCGGCGACCTGCTCGTCGTGGTCGACCGCCTCGCCGTCCGCGAGGACGCGCGCTCGCGGCTCTCCGACGCGTTAGGCACGGCCTTCCGCGAGGGCGACGGCGACGCGACCGTCCTGTTCGCCGAGCCCGTGCCCTCGCCGCTGCCGGAGTCGGCCGGGCGGCCGATCACGCGCGTGAACGCGACCGAGCGCTACGAGTGCCCCAACGACGGCACCCGCCTCCCCGCCCCGTCGCCGCAACTCTTCTCGTTCAACAACCCGCGCGGCGCGTGCGAGACGTGCAACGGCTTCGGCGCGGTGCTCGAGTACGACGAGCGGCTGATCGTGCCGAACGCCGACCGGTCGCTCCGAGGCGGCGCGGTCGATCCGTGGGAGAAGCCGCGTTACGAGGCCGAGCGGCGCAAGCTGCTCGAGTTCGCGCGGCGCGAGCGGATCGACCCGGACGCGCCGTGGCGGGAGCTGCCGCGCGCCCAGCAGGAGCGCGTGCTGCGCGCCGAGGGGCGCGGCGCGAACGGCTTCCTCGGCGCGTTCCCGTTTCTGCGGTCGAAGGAGGAGAAGCGCTACAAGCAGTACATCCGCGTCTTCCTGCGGCAGTACCAGACGGCGCAGGAGTGCCCCACGTGCCACGGCACGAAGCTCAAGCCCGAGGCGCTCGCCGTGCGCTTCGGCGGCGCGACGATCGCGGACGCGGCCGCGATGCCCGTGGGCCGCCTCATCGAGTGGCTCGACGGCGTCGCGCTCACCGACTTCGAGCGGCAGGTCGCCGCGCACGTGCTCGAGGAGGCGCGCGGGCGCGTGCGCTTCCTCTGCGACGTCGGCCTCGGCTACCTCTCGCTCAACCGCGCGACGCGGACGCTCTCGGGCGGCGAGGCGCAGCGGATCGGGCTCGCCAACTCGTTGGGCGCGCGCCTGGTCGACACACTCTACGTGCTCGACGAGCCGAGCGTGGGACTGCATTCGCGCGACATGGAGCGGCTGCTGCGGCTGCTGCACCGGCTGCGCGACGGCGGCAACACGGTGCTGGTGGTCGAGCACGACCCCGAGGCGATCGAGGTCGCCGACTACATGGTCGAGCTCGGGCCGGGGAGCGGCGAGCAGGGGGGCGAGCTCGTCTTCGCGGGCACCCTCGACCGGGTCGCGGAGAGCCCGCTCACGGGCCAGTACCTCACCGGCGCGCGGACGGTCCCGCTGCCGCGCGAGCGGCGGCGCGTGGGCCCGCGCTGGCTCGCGCTCACCGGCGCTCGCGAGCACAACCTCAAGGGCGCCGACGTGCGCGTCCCGTTAGGCGCGATGACGGTGGTGACCGGCGTGTCGGGCTCGGGCAAGAGCACCCTCGTGCACGACGTGCTCTACCGCGCGCTCGAAGAGCGGCTGCACGGCGAACACTCCGCCAAGCAGCACCTCGGCGAGCGCGTGGGGGCGTTCGACACGCTCTCGGGGTGGGAGGCGCTCGACGACGTGGTGCTCGTCGACCAGAGCCCGATCGGCCGCACGCCGCGCTCCAATCCGGTCACGTACGTGAAGGCGTACGACGAGATTCGCCGGCTGTTCGCCGAGCAGCCGCTGGCGCGGCAGCGCGGGTACACGCCGGGGACGTTCTCGTTCAACAGCGAGGGCGGGCGCTGCGAGGCGTGCGAGGGCGCGGGCTACGTCGAGGTCGAGATGGTGTTCATGGCCGACGTGTTCGTGCCGTGCGACGTGTGCGGCGGCAAGCGGTTCAAGGCCGACGTGCTCGAGGTCGCGGTGCGCGGGAAGACGATCCACGACGTGTTAGGCATGACCGTGGACGAGGCGATCCGCTTCTTCCCGCGCGAGGAGAAGCTCGGGCAGGCGCTCTGGCAGCTGCAGCAGGTGGGGCTCGGCTACCTGCGCCTCGGCCAGCCGGCGACGACGCTCTCGGGCGGCGAGGCGCAGCGCGTGAAGATCGCGCGCGAGCTGGCCGCGTCGGCCAAGAGCAAGGGGCGCAAGCTGTACGTGATGGACGAGCCGACCACGGGGTTGCACCTGGAGGACGTGCGCAAGCTCGCGCAGGTGTTCGACCGGCTGGTCGACGCGGGGCACACGCTGCTGTTGATCGAGCACAACCTCGACGTGATCAAGCTCGCGGACTGGGTGATCGACGTGGGCCCGGAAGCGGGTGACGAGGGCGGGCAGATCGTGGCGATGGGGCGGCCCGAGGCCGTCATGGCCGAGCCGCGGTCGCACACCGGGCGCTTCCTGCAGCGCGTGCTGAAATCGCCGGTGCCGGCGCCGGAGGATCGCGACGCGGCGGACGGAGTCACCGCGCCGGTCGAAGGCAAGCGGACGCGCGCGCGGCGCCTCGCCGCGGGTTGACCGTCGTCGGCCGGGCGGCTTATCTTGCGGGGGTATTCCCGAGTAGCTCAGTTGGTAGAGCAGGCGACTGTTAATCGCCGGGTCACAGGTTCGAGTCCTGTCTCGGGAGCTGACGACGACATCCGACCGTTGCACCGCCCCCCGGGGGGCGGTGCAACGGTCGGATGTTTTGCGTTAGGCACGGGCGGCCTGCGAACGCCGCCGCGAAGCGGAACGCCCGCTGAGTCGCAGCCCGCATCGCGGCGCTCACGGCGAACCACCGAGCGCGCGGGCCGTCGCGGCCGCGCCGGGCGAGTCGGCCGTGCCCGCCGCGCCGCGGCTCATCGCCGCGTCGCCCGCCGCGCGTAGCGCGATCACCACCTTCGCGTTCCGCACCGGCGGTCCGGTCCGCAACGCGTCCAGCACCGCCCTGGGCGTCCGGGTCGCCTCGCCCACCGAATCCCGAACGAACAGCACCCGGACGAGCCGCACGCGCGCCGTGATGGCGAACGGTTTCGCGCCCGCGCGATCGAAGATCGCGGCGGGATCGGCGAAGTACGCTTCGGGGGCGGGCAGCTCCCCGCGTTGAAGGGCGAGCGTGCCGAGGTCGGTGAGGGGCGAGGCAACCGCACCGTCATCCGGCCCGGAGAGCGCCCGCCGCGCTGCGCGCGCCGCCATGAACAGCGACTCCGCGGCCGCGTACCGCCCGAGGCCCAGCAGGCTGTGGGCCAGATGGGTCCGGGCGAGTTGGACATCGGTGTGGCCGGGGCCGAACAGATGCACCACCCGCCACCCGCGCCTGCCCGCATACCGTGGACGGCACCACGCGGCTTCACGGCGCTCGCGGCGGCCCGGGACGACTATTTTCCCGCGCCATGAGTGCTTTCTCCTCCCCCGCCCCGCCGCTCGTCGGCGTCGTCATGGGCAGCACGAGCGACTGGGAGGTCATGCGCCACGCCGCCGCCGCGCTCGCCGACCTCGGCGTCGCGCACGAGGCGCGCGTGGTCAGCGCGCACCGCACGCCCGACCTGCTGTTCCGGTACGCCGAGGAGGCGCAGGCGCGGGGTCTGCGAGCGATCATCGCCGGAGCCGGCGGCGCGGCCCACCTGCCCGGGATGCTCGCCGCCAAGACGCTCGTGCCAATCCTCGGCGTGCCCGTACCGGCGACGTTGCTCAACGGGGTCGACGCGCTCCTCTCGATCGTGCAGATGCCGGGCGGCGTGCCGGTCGCAACGTTCGCGGTCGGGAAGCCGGGCGCGATCAACGCGGCGCTGTTCGCCGCGGAGCTCCTCGCCGCCGGCGACGCCGCGCTCCGCGCGCGGCTGCAGGCCCGCCGCGAGGCGCGCCGCGACGCCGTGCTCGGCGAGACGCTCCCCCCCGCCTAACACGTCCCGTGGCCGACGCGATCCTCCCCGGCACCACGCTCGGCATCCTCGGCGGCGGCCAGCTCGGGCGCATGACGGCGATGGCCGCGCGTTCGATGGGCTACGACGTGCACGTGCTCGACCCCGACGCCGCGTGCGCGGCGGCGCCGGTGGCCTCGCGCGTGGTGGTCGCGGCGTACGACGACGCGGACGCCGCCGCCGACCTCGCGCGCGGGTGCGCCGTCGTCACGCTCGAGATCGAGCAGATCGCGCGCCCCGCGCTGGAGGCCGTCGCGCGCCACGCGCCGCTGCGGCCGGGTGCGGAGCCGGTGTGGATCATCCAGGATCGCGTGCGCCAGAAGGAGTGGCTCGCCGCACACGGCTTCCCACTCGGCGCGTTCCGCCGCGCGGAGCGCGCCGACGACGTGGCAGACGCGGTGCGCGCGTTCGGCCCGTCGATCGTGAAGGCCGCGCAGGGTGGGTACGACGGGCGGGGGCAGGCCCACGTCGCCGACCCGGCGGGCGCCGCGAGCGCGTGGGACGCGGTCGGCGCCCGACGCAGTGTCGTCGAGCAGCGGCTGGATCTCGCGCTGGAGTTCTCGGTGCTCGTCGCGCGCGCGGCCGACGGACAGCTCGCCGTCTACCCGCCGTCGCGCAACCACCACGCGGCGGGCGTGCTGACGTGGGCGGCGACGCCCGCCCCGATCGAACCCGCAGTCGCGCGCGCCGGCGCGGAGGTCGCGATCGGCATCGCCGAGTCGCTCGGAATCGAGGGGCTGGTCGCCGTGGAGCTGTTCCTCACCGGCGACGGGCGGGTGCTCGTGAACGAGCTCGCGCCGCGTCCGCACAACACGTATCACGCGTCGGAGCGCGCGAACGCGACGAGTCAGTTCGAGCAACTCGTGCGGGCCGCGTGCGCCCTGCCGTTAGGCAGCCCGGCGCCGGTGGGGGCGGGGGCCATCGCCAACCTGCTCGGCGACCTCTGGCTCGCCGACGGACCGCCCGACGTGCCGGCCGCGCTCGCGGTGCCGACCGCGCGGCTCCACCTGTACGGCAAGCGCGAGGCGCGCGCCGGGCGCAAGATGGGGCACGTGTCGGCCGTGGGCGCGCGCCCGGAGGAAGCGCTCGCGCGGGTCCAGGACGCGTACGACGCGTTCCGGCCGCCGGGTGCGGCGCGGATCCCGCGGCGGTGAGGCGCGGTTCCCTCCAGCACACGCGGCCATGAACGTCCTCGTCCTCAACGTCGGCTCCAGCTCGCTCAAGTTCCAGCTGATCCGCACCGACGCCGACCGACTCGCCGCGAACACCGACGAGACGCTCGCCGGCGGCGAGATCGAGCGGCTCGGAGGCGAGGCGGTCGTCACACTCCGCCCGCACGGCGGCGCGCCCGTGAAGAGCACGGCGTCGTTGCGCGACCACCGCGCCGCGGTCGAGTACATCGTGACGTGGCTCGTCGGGTCCGACAGCGGCGCGGCGCTCGGCGGGCGCGCGGACATCGACGCGGTCGGCCACCGCGTCGTCCACGGCGGCGAGCGGTTCACGCGTTCGGTCCGGATCACCGACGACGTCGAGCGCGGGATCACCGACATGATCGACCTCGCGCCGCTGCACAACCCGACCAACCTTCGCGGGATCCAGGCCGCGCGCGCCGTCCTCGGCGTGGGCGTGCCGCAGGTCGCCGTGTTCGACACGGCGTTCCACCAGACGCTCCCCGCGCACGCGTATCTGTACGCGATCCCGTACCAGCTGTACCGGCGGTACCAGATCCGGCGCTACGGCTTCCACGGCACGTCGCACCGCTACGTCGCACACCGCTGGCGGCAGCTGACGAGCACGTCGCGGGAGGGGACGCACCTGATCACGCTCCACCTCGGCAACGGGTGCTCCGCGTGCGCGATTCAGGGCGGCAACTCGATCGACACGTCGATGGGGTTCACGCCGCTCGAAGGTCTGGTGATGGGCACGCGCTCTGGAGACGTCGATCCGGCGGTGCTGGACTACCTGGCGAGCAAGGAAGGGATGACGCTCGCCGAGGCCGAGGCGCTGCTCAACAAGCAGAGCGGCCTGCTCGGGATCTCGGGGCTGACGAACGACATGCGCGAGCTGCTCGCCGAGGCCACGGAGAACGACGACCGGCGGGCGCGCCTCGCGGTCGAGGTGTTCTGCTACCGCGCCCGCAAGTACATCGGCGCGTACCTGGCGGCGCTCGCCGGGACCGCCGCGGGCGTCGTCTTCACGGGCGGCATCGGCGAGAACAGCGCGGAGGTGCGCGCGCGCGTGTGTGAGGGGCTGGGGTGGGCCGGGCTCGAGGTGGACGCGGCCAGGAACGCCGAGCTGGCCGGCGGTCGCGAGGGGACCTTCACCACCGACGGCAGCCGTTTACCCGCGTGGGTCATTCCGACCAACGAGGAACTCCTCATCGCACGCGACACCTATCGCGTGCTCGCCGACGTTCCGGCACGCTTCTGACCTACCTTACCGCTCATGCGACCACTCTCGATTCTCGGCGCCGCGACGCTCGCCGGCGTACTGCTCACCTCGTGCGCTTCGGGCGCGGGTCCGAACGGCTCGGGCGCACCGAACGGTAATCCCAACCGGCCGGGTGGGTTCGGCGTCGGCGGCCCCCGGGGCACCTTCGGCCAGTCCACGTTCAACACCAACGTGCCTGGTGCCCGGGCCGACCTGCACGACGCGGACGGCCGGTCGGTAGGCACGGCGACGTTCACGCAGGCGCCGTACGGCGTGATCGTCACGGCCCAGCTCACCGGACTTCCGGCGGGGGTGCACGCGATGCACATCCACGAAGTCGGCCGCTGCGAGCCGCCCTTCACGAGTGCAGGCGGGCACTACAATCCCTCGTTCCGCCAGCACGGCGTGAAGAACCGCTCCGGGTATCACGCGGGCGACCTGCCCAACTTCACGGCGCCGGCGAGCGGCGGCGTGCGGGTCGACGCGATCACGCGCGACGTCACCCTCGGCCAGGGCGCCAACTCGCTGTTCACGCCGCAGGGCACGGCGCTGATGATCCACAGCGACCCCGACGATTACAGCAGCGACCCGGGCGGGAACGCGGGCGTGCGGATCGCGTGCGGCGTGATCGTGCGCGATTCGACGGTCCGACGCTAGACGCGGCTTCGGGCGACGCGGCGCGCCGTACCGCGCCCGCGCGTTGAACGGCGCCGCTGGTCGCGCGACCAGCGGCGCCGTTCGGAGCTCGCCACGGCGAGCGAGCTGTACCGGCGCACGGTGCGCCCGCCTCCGCTGCAGTCGCGCCCGCGCGACAGCGGCGGCACCTGCTTTGCGCCTGCCCGGGCCGCTCAACCAGAGCGGCGACGATATCCGGGGAGGACCCAATGGCAGCGGATCGAAAAGGGCGGTTGGAGGGGAAGGTGGCGATCATCACTGGCGCCGCAACGGGGATCGGCGAGGCCACTGCGCACAAGTTCGCGTCGGAAGGGGCGAAGGTGCTCGTCTGCGGCCTTCCGGACGATCCCGTCGCCGACGTGGTCGAGGCGATCAACAAGCAGTACGGGCGCGGAACCGCGGTCGGATACGCGGGCGACGTCTCGGCCGAGGTCGACGCGCGCGGCTGCGTGGACAAGGCGGTGCGTGAGTTCGGGCAGCTCGACGTACTCGTGAACAACGCGGGAATCTTCCTGTTCACCGGCGAGCTGACCGACTACCCGATCGACGACTTCGACCGCACGCTGCGGATGAACGTCCGGTCGGCGTTCCTGATGACGAAGTTCGCCCTGCCGCACCTGCAGAAGAGCAAGGGCGTGGTGCTCGGCACCGGCTCCGAGGCGGGGGACAAGGGCGAGCCGCTCAACGTGCCCTACGGCGGGACCAAGGGCTTCATGCACGCGTTCATCCGCGGCGTGGCGGGCGAGCAGGCGAAGAACGGCGTGCGCGCGGCGTGCGTCTGTCCGGGCCCAGTCGACACCGCGTGGACGCACCGGGAGACCGGCCCGATGACGAAGACCATGGAGACGCAAACGGTCGAGGGCACCCTGTTAGGCCGTCGCGGGACGGCGACGGAGATGGCCAACGCCTTCGCGTTCCTCGCCTCGGACGAGGCGAGCTACGTGACCGGCGCGCTGTTCTTCGTGGACGGCGGGACGACGATCGTGAAGGGGTCGATGGGTCCGCAGGCCGACCGCGCGCTGAAGAAGGAGCCCGAGAGCGACCTCAAGCTGGAGCACACGCGCGACGGGCTGCGCAACAAGCCCACTCACAGCGCGCTCTGACGCGCGATCACGGAGGCTGACGATGGCACGATCTTCCGAAGCGATGTACGGCGGCGCCGACGCCGCCCGCTCGCACGCGTCTAACGGACGCGGCGATCCGCAGAAGGAGCACGGACGGCACGGCGCGACCGCGCGCGACGGCGAGCGCGAGCACGCGGGCAACAACGTCAACTCGATCGAGCGTGCGGTGTCGATCGCGGCGGGCACGGCAATCGCGGCGTACGGGCTCAAGCGCAAGGACTGGGGCGGGCTCGCGGCGGGCGTGGTCGGCGGCCTGCTGGTCGAGCGCGGCGTGACCGGGCACTGCATGGCGTACGACGCGCTCGGCCTCACGAGCATGGACGAGACGGGCGATGGCGCCGCGCTCCCGCACAAGGACGAGGGCGGCGTGGTGCGCCAGCACGGTGGCGGCGCGTCGGTGGACGCGCAGGCGGCGAAGCGCGTGATCCAGACGTTCACGATCTTCGGGCGCATGCCGGGCGAGCTGTACGACTACTGGCGCAAGCTCGAGAACCTTCCGCGCATTCTGCACCATCTCGAGAGCGTGAAGGAGCTCGACAACCGTCGCTCGCACTGGGTCGCGAAGGCGCCGGCGGGGCAGACGGTCGAGTGGGACGCGGAGATCGTGAACGACGTGCCCGGGCAGATCATCGCCTGGCGGTCGCTGCCCGGCGCGAGCGTGCCGAATGCGGGCGCGGTGACCTTCCGCGAGGCGCCGGCCGGGCGCGGGGCGGAGGTGAAAGTCGAGTTGTCGTACGAGCCGCCGCTCGGAAAGCTGGGCGTTGCGGTCGCGAAGCTGTTCGGTGAAGAACCGAGCGTACAGGTGCGCGAGGACCTGCGGCGCTACAAGAACCTGATGGAGGCGGGCGAGATTCCCGTCAGCTACAACCCCGGTCAGGGCAAGCCGCCGCACCAGGCGTTCGACGCCCAGGTCAACCAGGGCCAGACCGGCGCCAACGTCCGCGGGGCGCAGCAGCACGCGGCCGCCAGCGCGCATCAGGCGGTGCACCAGCCCATGCCGTCCGACCAGGCGCGCGGGGCCAATTCCACCCTCACGCCGAAGGAAGGCCGCTGATGAAGGCCGTGACCTGGCAGGGCGTCGGCGACATGCGCGTCGAGCGCGTGCCCGACCCCGAGCTCGTCAACCCGCGCGACGCGATCATCAAGATCACCTCGACCGCGATCTGTGGTTCGGACCTCCACCCCTACGACGGCAAGGTCCCGTCGATGATGAAGGGCGACGTCATGGGCCACGAGTTCATGGGCGTGGTCGAGGAGGTGGGCCCGAGCGTCAAGAACCTCAAGCGCGGTGACCGCGTGGTGATCCCGTTCGGGATCGCGTGCGGCAACTGCTACTACTGCAAGAACGACCTCTGGTCGCAGTGCGACAACTCCAACCCGAACGCCGCGCTCGTCGAGGCGTCGACCGGCGGGTTCAGCCCGTCGGGGCTGTTCGGGTACTCGCACCTGTACGGCGGGTACGCGGGCGGCCAGGCCGAGTACGCGCGCGTCCCGTTCGCCGACGTCGGGCCGCTCAAGATCGAGAGCGACATCGCCGACGAGAAGGTGCTCTTTCTCACCGACATCTTCCCGACGGGCTACCAGGCGGCGGAGCAGTGCGGCATCCAGCCCGGGGACACGGTGGCGGTGTGGGGCTGCGGGCCGGTGGGGCTGTTCGCGATCCAGAGCGCGTATCTGTTAGGCGCCGAGCGGGTGATCGCGGTGGACCGCTTCCCCGACCGGCTGGCCAAGGCGCGCGACCTGTGTAAGGCCGAGGTCGTGAACTACGAGGAGATCGAGGACCCGATCAACTTCGTGCTGAAGGACATGACCGGCGGCCGCGGGCCGGACCACGTGATCGACGCGGTCGGGATGGAGGCGCACGGGACCGGCATCTACGATCAGGTCGACCGGTTCAAGCAGTTCACCAAGGTGCAACTCGACCGCGCGACGGCGCTCCGCGAGGCGATCATGGCCTGCGCGAAGGGCGGCACGGTGAGCATTCCGGGCGTCTACATCGGGTTCATCGACAAGTTCCCGATGGGCGCGGCGTTCGCGAAGGGCCTCACGTTCAAGATGGGGCAGACGAACACGCAGAAGTACCTGCGCCCGCTGCTCGACATGATCGAGGCCGGGAAGATTGACCCGTCGCAGGTCATCACCCACCGCGTGCCGATCGACAAGGCGCCCGAGATGTACCGGACCTTCCGCGACAAGAAGGACGGGTGCATCAAGGTGGTGTTGAAGCCGTAGAACGGCCGGCGGGGGTGGTGGGGTCACCACCCCCGAGAGCTGTCACCCCCGCGCAAGCGGGGGTGACGAGCGACGGGCGGCGCGACGTCGCCCGCGCAGGTCACGCCGCCCCGTTCGCCCCCGCGCCCGCCCGGCGCCGCTCCATCCCGCTGTACGCGTCGGGCGGGGCGTTAGGCGCTTCGTCGGGGTCGAGCTCGATGATCTTGACGGGCAGCCGGTCGGGGAACTGCTTCCGGAGCAGCGGCAGCGCCACGTTGTAGCACGGCGCGCCGTTGGCGAGCGCGCCTTCGGGCGTGCCGTTGTGCGCGTGCCCGTGGAACACGGCGCTCACCTGATAGCGCAGCAGCGGCTCCTCGTGCCGCCCGCAACCCAGCCACGGGAAGATCTCGAGCGGCTCGCCCTCGACCGTCGCGCGGATCGGGGAATAGTGGAGGAGCGCGACCTTCTGCCGCGTGCGGAGTCGCGCGAGCGCCGTCTCGAGCTTCAGCGTCTCGCTCACCGCCTCCTGCACGAAGTGCTTGACCGTCGGCTCGCCCCACGCGCCGAGCACCCCGCGGCCGAAGCCGCCCGCGAAGCCCTTCGCGCCGGCGAAGCCCACGCCGCCCACCTCGTGCGACTCGCCGTCGAGCACGACGACGCCCGCGTCGCGGAGCGCGTCGACGAGCTGCTCCGGGTGGCCGCCCTCGAAGTCGTGGTTGCCGAGCACGGCGAGGATCGGGATGCGGAGGTGCGACAGCTCCTTCACGAGCACGCGCGCCTCGTCGGCGTTGCCGTAGTCGGTCAGATCACCGCAGAGGAGCAGCACGTCGGCCTGGTCGGCCACCTGCGCGAGGATCGGCGCGAGCGCGCCTTGCGACGTTTTCGTGACGTGCACGTCGCTCATCGCCGCGATACGGAGGTTGGGCATGGCTGATGCTAAGTCGGCGCGCTCGCGGCCCGTGCGATCGGGCCGGCTCCCGCGAGTAGGCACGCGGGAGCCCGGCGTGGCCCCGGATGCCCGCGACGGCGCGCGGTCGTGGAAGGTCGCGCCGGGGGGATTCAACATCCGTTCCGCCGACCGCCCCCGCCGGTCGCTCACGCCCACCGATCCTCGCCGTCAGCGCATGCCTCACACCCCAGCGACCGCCGCGCACGACGACGACCGCCGCGCGCACGAGCGCCCGCCGCGGCGTGCGGACCTCGCCTCGCCGGCCGCGCAGGGCGTCTACCGCCGCGTGATGGCGACGCTGCAATCCGGCGAAGTGCCGTTCCTCGTAGGTGGGGCCTACGCGTTCACACCGGTGACGGGAATCCCGCGCTCGACGAAGGACTTCGACCTGTTCGTCGCGCACGCCGATATCGGTCGCGCGCTCGACGTGCTGGACGCGGCGGGCTTCCGCACCGAGCTCACCTTCCCGCATTGGCTCGGGAAGGCGTTCTGGGGGAAGGAGTTCGTCGACCTGATCTTCGGCTCGGGGAACGGTGCCGCGCCGGTCGACGCAGGCTGGTTCGAGCACGCGCCCTCGTGTCGCGTGCTCGGCGTGGACGTGCGGGTCGCGCCGGCCGAGGAGATGCTCTGGTCCAAGAGCTTCGTGATGGAGCGCGAGCGGTACGACGGCGGCGACGTGATCCACCTGCTGCGCGCCCGCGCCGAGCACCTCGACTGGGCACGCGTCCTCGACCGGTTCGGCGACTACTGGCGGGTGCTGCTCACGCACCTGCTCCTGTTCGGCTTCGTGTATCCCGGCGAGCGCACGCGCATTCCGAGTTCCGTCATGGCCGAGCTGCTCTCGCGCGCCGCGAGCGAACTCGACGCCGACGCCGACGTCGGGCGGCTCTGCCGGGGCACGATCCTCTCACGACAGCAGTACCTGCCCGACGTCACCGAGTGGGGCTACACCGACGGTCGGCTCGCGCCGTACGGCAACATGACGCCCGAACAGGTCGCCGAGTGGACCGCGGCGATCGGCACCAAACCCTGAACGAGGATCACACGATGGCCAAGCCCACCGCCGACGAATTCATCGCCGCCCTGCGCCAGGTCGAGGACGCGGGCAACGTGGACGCGCTCGCCGCGCTCTACGCCGACGACGCCCGCACCAGCAACCCGACCGAGCACGAACCGCAGACCGGCGTGGAGGGCGCGCGCAAGTTCTGGGACGCGTACCGGAAGTCGTTCGCGACCATCCACTCGCGCTTCCACAGCATCCTCGAGAGCGACGACAAGGCGATGCTGGAATGGACGAGCGACTGCGAGACCGCGGCCGGCGTGAAGACGAGCTACGACGGCGTGAGCGTGTTCGAGACGGCAAACGGCAAGATCACGCGGTTCACCGCCTACTTCGACCCCGCCGACCTGAGCGCGACGCCCGGCGGCGCGCACCACGGCGGGGCACGGGGCGCGCCGGGCGCGGGCGCGTACGGCGCGACGCGCGGCGGCGTCGAGTCGGGCGCGGAGGGGGCGGCGCAGGACGCGTAACGGCGTCCCGCGGCCCGGCGGCGGCGCCCGAACGGGCGGTCTCGTCAGCTCGCGGTCACGTCGAACGCCGCCGTGCGTACGTGCCCGGCCACGCGCACCTGCACCCACACGCGGTAGGCGCCGGGCTTCGGGAAGCTGAACGGGAATCCCACGTCGCCCCCGTACGTCGTCTGCATGCCGGCCATGCCCGGCATGCCGCCGGGCTGCGCGGCGCCGTGGAGCGCGGTGTCGCCGCGCTCGCGGCGCACGAGCCGGTCCTGCGCCGCCATCGAGACCGTGCCCGACGGGTGGAGGTGGACGAACACGCTGCCGTCGTCGCGCTCGACGACCGCGTGCGCGGCCATGCCGAGGTATGGCTCCACGTCGGCCACCCGCCCCGCCGCGTCGCGCACCGTGAAGCGGAGTACGGTGTCGCGCGCCGCGGGCACGCGGGCGGCGCTCTCCATCGTCAGGCGGTAGCCCGCGCCTAACGATGCGGCCGCGCCGGGCGGCGGCGGGCGCACCGCGTCCCACGCGTCGTCGCCCGCGTCGAGCCCCCCGGCCGGGATCGCGACCGCCGCGTCGGGCAGGTCCAGCGTCGCGACGAGGGTGCGCGCGAGCCCGCTCTCGTGCACGACGTCGGCGTACACGCGGTAGCGACCGCCGGGAAGCGTGGGCAGCGGCGCGTCGAAGTTGGCCCGGTCCACGCGCACGGGGTGCAGGTGGGCGAACACGTCGCGACCGCGGGGCGCCGAGTCGCGTCGCGGTCCGGTCGTCGGCGACTCGCGCACCGCGAACAGGTGCATGAGCTTGCCGTGGTCCGGCATCAGCGGCGTGAGCGTCGAGTCGAACCACGCCGAATCGGTGACGGTGAAGCGGAGGCGCGGACCGTCGGCCCCGTCGAGCACGCGCGCTTCGCTCCGCAGCGGGCGCCAGAGCCCGCCCGCGAACGCGGCGTCTTCCGCGCCCCACCACTTCGCGCCGCCGACGAGCGCGAGCGCGACGACGGCCGCGGTGACTGCCGTCGTGAGGCGGCCGAGCCGGCGCGCCGGCCCGTCGAGCGCGGCACCGGGCGCGCGAGTGCCGTCGCGCACGCCCGCAGCGACGACGGCGACGAGACCGGCGACGAGCACGACGCCCAACGCCGCGAGCAGCGCGCCGAGCCGACGATCCATCCCGAGCCGCGTGGTCGGCACGGCAACGACCGGTACGGTCACCGTCGCACGCCCCCGGGCGCCGTCGACCGTCACGTTGGCCGCGTACGAGCCGCTCGTCATCAGCCAGAGTGGGGCGCTCCACAGGTCGGCGGTGCCGGCGACGCGCGCGGCCGGTTCGGGCGCGGGCGCACCGCGCGAGCCGACGTTCCACTGCGCGACCTGCACCAACACGCCGGTCCCCGCGCCGTCGAGCACCCGCACGGTGAGTTCGGCCTGACCGGGGATCGCGCCCGGCATCCGCACGGTCACGCGGACCGGATACGGCCCCGCACGTCCGCTGAACACGGCGTCAGTCGTGCCGACGTGCGCGCCGGCCGGCGTGGCGCAGAACACGAGCGCCCAGGCGATCGCGACGCGCACGGCGCGCCACGCCCGGCACGCGTGCGCGCGCCCACTCACCGTCGCACCCGCCGCATCCACCCGCCCCACGCGAGCCCGAGGCGCGCCGACACGGTCGCGATCACCACCGCCCAACCGACCCGTGACCAGTACTCGGCCGCGCTCTTCTCGACCGGAGGGAACACGCCGCGGCGCGAAAACGCCGTCGGAGGCACGCCGTAGCTGAACTGACCGCCGGCAAAGAACCGGTTGTGCGACGCGCTCGAGAGCAGGAACGTGCCGAACGGCCAGTGCACCACCAGGACGAGGCAGACGAACGACGCACCGAGCACGGCGGCGAGCGCCCACCCCGGCGGGCGCGTCCATCGGCGCAGCACGAGATCGATGGCGAACGCGGGGACGACGAAGAGCAGCGGGAACCCGAGCGGCACCATGTGCGTGATCGGGTTGTAGATCGGCCCGAGCTTCGGCGTCGCGGGGAACAGCGGCAGGATCCACGACGTCGCGGCGAACATCACCATGTAGAGCAGCGCCGTGACGGTCGCCGGCCAGCGCAGGCGCGATGCGCGTGCGACCGCACAGAAGAAGAGCGGGAACGCCCACGCCGTCGCGCGCACGAACCGCCCGCTGTGCAGCATGATGGGCCGTGTGTACTCGTACGCGCCGATGCTGGCCATGGTGACCAGGAGCGCCGACGCGTACACGTACGCGACGCGGAACGTCGCCACGCGCTCCGCCGGGTACCCGCCCGCCTCCGCGGCGTTCTGGAACGCGATCGCCGTGAGCAGGGCGCCGAGCAGCACACCCGCGATTCCGAGCAGCAGCACCGTGTGCGGCGGCGAGAGGATCTGCACGTCGAGGCCGTACGCGTCGTGCCACCAGTTGTCGAACGGCGCGGAGACGAGCATCGCGCCCGCGCCCCAGCACGAGACGAACGCGCCTAACGGACCGTGGAAGCCCCACACGCGGACGGCGCCCGCCCGCGCGTCGTCGTCCGCCGACCACGTCGTGCGGAAGATGCGCCACGCGTTGGCGAGTCCGCCCGCGACGCCGCCCGCGTAGATGGCCATGTGGGCGGGCGTCCAGAACGTGTCGCGCCCGATGGACATGTGCCACGAGATGTCCCAGATGATGCCGACGGCGATGCTCGTCGCGGCGAACAGGGTCGCGGCGAGCGGCCACGGGAGAGCCGCGACTCGCGGGTGGGCGCGCCGGGCGGCGATCGGGAACGGGATGCTGCGCGCTTCCATGGCAGAAACCCACGGCGGGGGACGTGCGAAAGCGGCCGCGCACGTGCAGTGCGCGGCCGCTCTACGTTACGTCTGCCGGGCGGGCGGGCAAGCCCGGCGGTGCCGGTCCCCGCCCGCGCGCACGACCCGCCACCCGCGGTGATCACGCCGCGGGCGCGGGCTCCTCGCGCGAGGCGCTCCGCTTTTCGTTCATCGCGCCGGTGCTCGTCGGCCCGGGGAGCGGGTCGCTCGCGGGGAACGTCTGCTCGAGCTGGCGGTCGAGCGTGCGCTCCTCGACGGCCGAGCCGAACACCGAGACGATCTTCTCGCAGAACGCCGCGAGGTCGTCGGGCTTGCGGCTGGTGACGAGCTTCTGATCGACGATGACCTCCCGGTCCTGCCACTCGCCGCCGGCATTCGTGATGTCGGTCTTGAGCGACGGCCACGACGTGAGCGTCCGGCCGCGGACCGCGTCGGCCTCGACGAGGACCCACGGCCCGTGACAGATCGCGGCCACCGGCTTGTCGCGCTCGACGAAGTCGCGCACGAACTGCACCGCGCCGGCGTCGACGCGGAGCTTGTCGGGATTGGAGACGCCGCCCGGGACGAACAGTGCGTCGTAATCCCCCGCGTTCGCGTCGGCGACCACTTTGTCGACCGGAAAACGGTCGCCCTTTTCGATATCGTGATTGAGGGCCTGAATCTCGCCCGGCTTGAGCGAGATCAGCTCCACCGTCGCACCCGCCTTCCGGAGCGCTTCGGTAGGCTGGACGAGCTCGACCTGTTCGACGCCATCGGCGGCGAGCACCGCGATCCGGCGCCCCGTGAGCGGCGAGGCGCTCTCCGCGTTCATGGCATCGTTCGCGTGGGCCATGAGATCACTCCGTCCGCTCGGCGTCGCTCGCGCGCTCGTCGGCCTGGTCGTTGGACTGCTCCGCGCGGGCGGCCTCGCGCCGGGCGCGCAGATCGGCGAGCGCGGGGTTCTGGCCGCGGCGGGGGATCATGCTCTCCTTCTCGTCGACGAGCGTCTGCGCGTACTCCGTTTTCGCCGCGGCGCGCAGGTGCTCGTCGGGGGTGTTATCGCTGCCGTGCGGGGAGCTGAACTGCCCCGGGTCCACATTGTCCTGTTGTGAGCGTCGGCCGGCCATGAGAACCTCCTGAGGTGGGTCGCGTCGGCCGCGACGGAATGCGTCGTCGCGGGAGCAGGTGCGCTTCGGTCACGAAGCGTGCCGGCGCCCGAATCCACGCCGCGCCGAGCCCCGACCCGTTGCCGGCGGGGCGATATTGTGACGTGCCCCTCGTTCCGCTCTACGGCCACGCGCCGCTCCGCGCGCGCCTGCTCGCCACACACGCGCGCGACGCGCTTCCGGCGAGCCTGCTCCTGCACGGTCTTCCGGGCGTCGGCAAGCAGCGACTCGCGCTGTGGCTCGGGCAGTCACTCCTCTGCCAGGGTGCGCCGGCCGCGCGCCCGGATGGCGGCCCGTGCGGCGTGTGCCAACCGTGTCGCTATGCGGAGCAGTACGCCCACCCGGACCTCGCGTGGTTCTTCCCACGCCCGCGGCTCACCGACGCGGACGCGGACGACGTGCGGACCGATTTCGCCGAGGCGCGCGCGGAGCGCGCGCGGGCGCACGGCCTCTACGCCCCCCCGCCGGGCACCGACGCGCTCCACCTCGCGACGGTCCGCGCCATCGTGCAACAGGCCGCAATGGCCCCGGCGCTCGGCCGTCGCAAGGTGTTCGTGGTCGGCCGGGCCGAGAGCCTGACGCCCCACGAGAACGCGACGGCCGAAGCCGCCAACGCCTTCCTCAAGCTGCTCGAGGAGCCGCCGCCCGATACGACCCTCGTCCTCACGTCGAGCGAACCCGGCGCGCTGCTCCCCACGATCCGCTCGCGCGTGGTCGGTGTCCGCGTGCCCGCCCTGCCCGACGCCGACGTGGCGGCATTCCTCGGCGACCCGCACGTACGCGCGCACCTGGCGGTGGGCGGGATGTCGCTGGACGGGCCGCAGGCGGTTGCGGCGGCCATCGCGAGTGCGGCCGGTGCGCCCGGCGCTCTGCTCGGCCGCGCGGAGGCGCGGGCGGCGGCCGACGAGGCCGAACGCCTGCTGCGGGCCGTGCTGGAAGGCGACCGGGCCGACCGCCTGCGGGTTGCCCTCGGTCAGGGCGCGTCGAAGGCGCGCGGCGCGTTCACCGACGTGCTCGACGCGCTCGTCGTCCAATTGCACGCGCTCGCCCGCGACGGGGCCGGTGCGGAGCAGCCCGAGCGCACGCGGCGCGCGCTCGGCGCGTGCCGGGGCATCGACGCCGTCGAGCGCGCGAAGCAGCGCGCCGCGGGCAACGTCACGCCCCAGCTCGTCGCCGCCGACCTGATGCGCGAACTCGCCGGCGCGTTCGCGCGCACCGGCTGACGCTCACCCCTCGCGGTTCGCCCCCGCGCCGCGCCGGCGGTGCAGCTTCGCCACGGTGATGCGCGCCTTGGCGTGAGCGGTATGCTGACCGCGCACGGCGGCCGTCGCGCGGACGTCGGCGCGCGGCCCGCGGCGGCGTTCGGATTTCGCCGCGGGCTCGTCCGCGGGCGCCGCGTCGCCCGGTGCCGCCTCTGCGGCCGCCGCCAGGCGGGGGAGCGCGCCCGGCCCGCCGCCGTCGCTCGCCACGTCCTGCGAGTAGGCGATCACGGCGTCGGTGGGCACGCGCACCGTCTGCCCGCTCACGAGCCGCCCGCGGTTGCGGCCGTGGGCGACGGTGGCCAGCCCAGCGTTGTACCGCTCGAGCCACGTGCGCGGCGTGCCGAGGCGTTCCGCGAGCGCGGCCCACGTCTCGCGCTTGCGCGTGACCGACGCGTGGAACGCCCGCCGAATTTCGTCACCCAGCTTGGAGAACCGCTCGGCGGCGGCGGCGCCCTGCCCGGCCGGGACGCGCACGAGCAGCGCCGCGCCCGGCGGCGTGACGCCGCGCAGCAGGTGCGGGTTGAGGTCGAGCAGGTCGGCGCGCGACGCGCGGCTCGCGGCGGCGACCGCGGCGAGCGGCGTTAGGCCCGGCACGCGCACCGAGTCGTACGCGAGCGGCGGGAGCGGCGCCGGGCGGATCGCGTAGCGCGGCGCCTCCTTCGCGACGAGCGCGGCCGCGATGAGCTGCGGGACGTAGTTCTTCGTCTCGTCGTGCAGCACGTCGTGCTCGGCGAGCGCGAAGAAGCGCGCCTCGCCCGGAGCGGCCGCGCCCGCGCTGTCGACGTCAGCGAGTTGCGCGAGTCCGCGCGACACGCGCCCGGAGCCGCCGTTGTACGCGGCCGCGGCGACGAAGTACGAGCCGAACTGCCCCTTGAGCCAGCGCAGCGTGCGCACCGCGGCGTCGGTGGAGCGCACCGGGTCGCGGCGTTCGTCGACCCACCAGTCCACGCGCAGCCCGACGTCGCGCGCCGTTTCGGCCATGAACTGCCACATGCCGACCGCGCGCACCCGCGACGTCGCGTGCACGTCGTAGCCGCTCTCGACGAGCGCGAGGTACGTGAGGTCCTCGGGCAACCCGCCCGCGCGCAGCTTGCCGCGGATGAGCGAGTCGTACCGCGTGCCGCGGTGCAGGTACTCCGTGAACCGGTCGCGGGCGCCGGTACTGAACAGGGTGACGTACCGCTGCACGCGCTGGTGCCCCTCGTAGGGCAGCACGTCCAGGTCCCACGTCAGGCCGGGCGTGTGCGCGAACGTCGCCGCCGCGGGGCCGCCGAAGCTCGCGGGCACCGTCGGGATCGGGATGGTGATCGCGGTGTCGCCGAGCGACGGGCCGGGGATCGGCGATCCGACCGGACCGGCGACGCCGGCGAGCGGCGCGGGCGCCGGGCCCGGCTGCTGGGCGCCGCTGGATTCGACCGCGAGGAGCGCGAGCGCGGCCGAGAGCGCGGCGGCCGCCAGGCGCGGGGTGCGAAAGGGGAGGGACATCGGCGGGGGGTGCGGCAGACGACGAGGAACGCTGAAGCTACAGACTGCGCCGGCGCGGCGCGATCGCGCGCATGCTGGTCTAGACACCGACGCCCCGGCCCACCCCACCGCCCCCTCTGACGCGTGACCGGCGTCACACGCACACGGTCGTCGCCGACCGTGCCGACCGACGGCGCGCGTGAGTGCCTAACGAACGCGGCGGGCCGCGCGGAGCGCGGCCCACCGAGATCCCGTCGTATGACCCCGGTGGGGCTCGAACCCACGACCTAGCGATTAAAAGTCGCTTGCTCTACCGGCTGAGCTACAGGGTCTTGGGGCAAAGATAACGGCGCGTCCGGGGCGCACCACCGCGGGCGTCTGGAAGTGAACGGCGGCGTACGCTTTGCAGTCCACGCTGTCCCGTTACCCATCACGCGGCAGACCGGACGCCGCGACGGGCCGGGGCGACTTCAACCCCGCTCTCCGATGTCGCAACTCCCACCGCTCCGCGCGCCGCACCCGTCGGGGCGCGCGCCCGCCCGGGGTGCTCGCCGCGACGCGGTCGACTCCGGGCGGCCACAGACGACGGCGGCTGCTTCGCCCGTGGCGGCCGCGGCACTCACGGCCGCGCAGGACGCGCTCCGCGAGTCACCCTCCTCGCGCGAGGCGCTGCGCGCCGCCGTCGTACGGTACGGCACGGCCTGCGCCGACGCCGGCGCGCTCGCCTCCGATCTCACCCGCGCGCTCGACGCGGCGCTCGGCCCCGCCCTGGCGCACTTCCCCGACGCGGTCGCGGCCGAGTTGCGGGTGCACATCGCGTGGTGGGCCGCGCACGGCTACCACCGAGCCGACTGACGGAGCGGACCGAGGGTGCGGGCTCGTCGAGCGGGCCCGCGCACTCGGGCCCGCCGTGCGGGCCGCCGACGCTGGCACCGGTCGTGCTCGGTAGCGCGCATCATGACCGCCCGTTTGCGAGTCCGGCGCCTGCCCGTCGGCGCCGAACTCTCGTCCGACCACGTCCACTTCCGCGTCTGGGCGCCTGATCGGCGGCAGGTTCACGTCGTGCTCGACGACGGCGCGCGCGTCGTGCCGCTCGAGCGCGAGTCGCGAGACGCCGACGGCGTTGACGGGTACTGGAGCGCGGAGATCCCGGGGGTCGTGGCGGGCGCACGGTATCGCTTCCGCCTCGACGGCGCGAACGCCGACCCGCACACCGCCGGCTTCCCCGATCCCGCGTCCCGCGCGCAACCCGACGGCCCGCACGGCCCGTCGGAAGTCGTCGATCCGGCCGCGTTCGCGTGGACGGACGCGGCGTGGCGCGGGATCACCGAGCCCGCGCGGCAGGTGCTCTACGAACTCCACCTCGGCACGTTCAGTCCCGAAGGCACGTGGGCCGGCGCGGCCGCGCGACTCCCGGCGCTCGCTGACCTCGGTGTGACGACGATCGAGGTCATGCCGGTGCACCAGTTCCCGGGGCGGTTCGGCTGGGGGTACGACGGCGTGCAGCTGTTTGCCCCGGCCGCGCAGTACGGCACGCCCGACGACATGCGCCGCTTCGTCGACCGGGCGCACGCGCTCGGCCTCGCGGTCGTGCTCGACGTCGTCTACAACCATTTGGGGCCGGACGGGAACTATCTCCCGCAGTTCTCTCCGTACTACTTCAACGCCGAGCGCCACACCGACTGGGGCACCGCCGTGAACTTCGACGGCGCGCACGCCGCGCCGGTGCGCGCGTTCTACGTCGCCAACGCGCGCTACTGGGTCGAGGAGTTCCACGTCGACGGACTCCGGATCGACGCCACCCAGGCGATCGTCGACACCTCGCCCGTGCACGTGCTCACCCAGATCGGCGCTGCGGTGCGCGCCGCGGGCGACGCGCTCGGCGGGCGCGCGACGTGGATCGTCAATGAGAACGAGCCGCAGGACGTCGCGCTCGTCACGCCCGCGGGCGACGGCGGGAACGGCCTCGACGCGGTCTGGAACGACGACTGGCACCACAGCGCGTTCGTCGCGCTCGCGCTGCGCGACGAAGCGTACTTCACCGACTACGCCGGCGGCGCGCGCGAATTCGTCGCCGCGGCCAAGTACGGCTTTCTGTACCAGGGCCAGTGGTACCGGTGGCAGCGCAAGCGGCGTGGCACGCCCGCGTTCGGCGTACCCCCCTGGCGCTTCGTCCACTTCCTCGAGAACCACGACCAGCTCGCGAACGCGGGCGTCGGCGAGCGCGTGCACCAGATCGCCGCGCCCGGGGCGCTTCGCGCGCTCACGGCGGCGCTGCTCCTGGGGCCGCAACTGCCGATGCTGTTCCAGGGGCAGGAGTGGGCCGCGAGTGCACCCTTTCTCTACTTCGCCGACCACAACGCCGAACTCGCGCCGACGGTCCAGCGCGGACGCTTCGCCGAGCTCGCGCAGTTCACGAGCATGGCCACGGACGAGATGCAGGCCACCCTGCCCCGCCCCGCCGACGAGTCGACGTTCCGCCGGTGCGTGCTCGACTGGAATGAGCGCGAGCGCGACGGGCACGCCGCGTGGCTCCGGCTGCACCGCGACCTGATCGCGCTCCGGCGCGACGACCCGGTGTTCGCGACACCGCGCACGGGCGTGGGCACGACGCCCGGTGCGCTCGACGGCGCATCCCTCACCGACCGGGCGTTCGCATTGCGCTACTTCGGGCCGCGGGGCGACGACCGGCTGCTCGTCGTCAACACCGGGGCCACCGCGCACCTCGCCATCGCGCCCGAGCCGCTCCTCGCGCCGCCGGCCGGCATGCGCTGGCGCACGCGCTGGACGAGCGAGCACCCGTCGTACGGCGGACTCGGCGGCGTCGAATTCGACGCGAGCGAACAGCCGCGCCGCCCACCACAGCGCCCCGACCTCTGCTGGCCGCGTGAAAACTGGCGCCTGCTCGGCGGCTGCGCGGTGGTGCTGGCCCCGGAGCCGTCGCGCTGACCGCGCCGGTCCCGCCCGACCCTTCTCGAACGCACCCGATACTCGTGCTCACCGTTCCAGCAGCACCCGCCGACGCGCCCGCGTCGGACCGCCTCGTCGACCGCGTCGTCCGGCGGATCACCGGGCCCGCGGCGGCCGACGGCGCCGCGGTCGACGTTGCGGAGCTCGTGGACCGCGAGTGGCTCGTCACCAACGGCCTCGGCGGGTACGCCTCGGCCAGCGTGGCCTCGCTCCCCACGCGGAAGTACCACGGCGTGCTCGTCGCCGCGCTGCCCAACCCGTTAGGCCGCATGGTGATGCTCAACCACCTCATCGAGCGCGTCACCCTGGCCGACGGCACCACCGTCACGCTGAGCGCGGCCGAGTGGGCCGACGGCCGCCTGCTCGACGCCGAGGGCGTGCGCCTGCTGCCCGAGTTCCGGCTCGAGGCGGGGCTCCCGGTGTGGGTCTATCGCATCGGAACGGGGGCCGGCATGGCGACGATCGAGAAGCGCCTGCTCATGCCCTACCGGCAGAACAGCGTGCACATCACGTACACGCTCGCCGGACCCGCGCCGGCCCAACTCGAGCTGCGCCCCGCGCTCGACTTTCGCGGCTACGAGGCCGACGTCGCGGCGACCGCCGCGGACCAGCAGTACCGGCTCAGCGCCGAAGACGAGTACTACGTCGTCACGCTCGCGGGGCGCCCGGACCTCCCGTCCCTGCGACTCGGGTTCGTGGGCGCGCAGGCGACGCCGACGCTCGACCCGCTCCGCACGCGGGATCTGCTGTACCGGGTCGAGGAGTCACGCGGCTACGCCGACCGCGGCGCACTGTGGTCGCCGGGCCACTTCGTGCTGCAACTCGCGCCCGACGCGCCCGTCACGCTCGTCGCCTCGACCGAGAGCCCGGACGTGATGCGCGCGTTGAGCCCCGCCGACGCCCGCGCCGCGGAGCACGAACGGCGCCGGCGGCTGCTCGAGATGCCGCACGCCGCTGTACGCCGCGCGCTCGAGGCCGACCCGCGCGCCGCGGAGCTGGTGCTCGCCGCCGACCAGTTCCTCATCATGCCGTCCGGCCGCCTGCACGACCGCGTGCGCGCGCAGGCCACCGGCGACGAGGTGCGCACCGTGATCGCCGGCTATCACTGGTTCACGGATTGGGGGCGCGACACGATGATCTCGCTCGAGGGGCTCACGCTGACCACCGGGCGGTGGCGCGAGGCGGGGTTCATCCTGCGAACGTTCGCGCAGTACGTGCGCGACGGCCTCATCCCGAACATGTTCCCGGATGGCAGCAACGACGGCCTGTACCACACCGCCGACGCGACGCTCTGGTTCTTCCACGCGCTCGACCGCTACGACCGCATCACCGGCGACCGCGCGACGGTCAGACAGTTGCTCCCGGTGCTGCAGGACATCGTCGCGCGTCACACGGCGGGCACGCGCTTCGGGATCGGCGTGGACCCCGCCGACGGCCTCCTGCGCGAGGGCGCCGAGGGATTCCAGCTGACCTGGATGGACGCCAAGGTCGACGGCTGGGTGGTCACGCCCAGGCGCGGCAAGCCGGTCGAGATCAACGCGCTCTGGTACAATGCCCTCGCCAACCTCGCGCGGTGGACGCGTGAGGCGCGCGGTCCGGAAGCGGCGGCGCTCTACGAGGACGCGGCCGATCGGGTGCGCGACGCGTTCAACGCGCGCTTCTGGTACGACGCGGGCGGCTACCTGTACGACGTCGTGGACGGGCCGGACGGCGACTCGACCGAGTTCCGCCCCAACCAGCTGTTCGCGATCTCCCTGCCCAACCCGGTGCTCGACCGCGCCCGTTGGGACGCGGTGGTCACCGCGTGCGAAATACGACTCCTGACGCCCTACGGCCTGCGCTCGCTCGCCCCGGGGAGCCCGGAGTACAAGGCGCAGTACTTCGGCAACCTGCGCGCGCGCGACGCCGCGTACCACCAGGGAACGGTGTGGGGGTGGCTCATCGGGCCGTGGGTGGACGCGTGGCGCAAGCTGCACCCCGGCGACGACGCCGGCGCCCGGCAGTACCTGGACGCGCTCCTCGACCACCTGGGCGAGTTCGGGGTCGGGTCGATCGCCGAGGTGTTCGACGCCGAGGCGCCGTACACGCCGCGCGGGTGCATCGCGCAGGCATGGAGCGTGGCGGAGGTGCTGCGGTGCGTGGCTGCGGGTGACGACGCGGCCGACCCAATACCCCGTGCCTAACACACTGCGCGCAGGAACTGCTCGCAGTCGTGTACCCCGTACGCCAGCTTGTCCCACCGCGCGTCGGGTAGCGAGAGCGGCGCCGCCTCCGCCGCGATCCACCGCGACAGCCGGTCGAGCCGCGCCGTGAACGCGTCGGGCGCCTCGGCCGGGTCGGGCGCGGCGGCCTCGACGCGCACGAGGCCCCACATCGGGTCGTGCCCCGCCGGGTCGCGCAGCCGCAGGTACCAGCTGGCCACCGTCGCGCGGCGCCCGCCGCCGACGAGGAACGCCGTCGACCGCTCCCCCTGCCGCAGCCCGAGCACCGTGCGTAGCGCGTCGGCGTCGACGTAGAGCGTGCGGTGGCTCTTCACCACGCCGGCCACGCACCCGGCGCGCGCCACGAGTTCGCTCTCCTGAATCCCGCCGTCGACGAACAGCGGCTCGTGCTCCTGCCGGCACCAGCGCTCCGCGAGCGCCTTCTCCGCGCGCTCGCGGTCTTCCTTCACCATGCCGAGCGCGCGGTCGCTCACCGCGAACGGGTGGGCCGAGATCACGTCCTCGCCCGGCCGGGGCTCGGCCGTGTCGACGAGGTCGAGCCCGAGCTCGGCCGCGAGCGCGTCGAGCGCCGCGCGGGCCGACGCGGCGAAGCACGCGAGCGGGGCGTAGACGCGGCGCTCGACCACCGGGCCCCGCCCCCACGTCGTGAGGCGGCGGTTGCGCCGCACGCGCACCACCGCCGCGACCGTGCCGTGCACCACCGGCAGCCCGTCCACGTAGCCGATCACGCGCGAGTGCTGCGTGCCGTCGAGGAACGCCGAGAACCCCTGCTCCGGCGCGACCGCGGCCGGCACGCGCCGCGCGCGCACCGCATGCCCCTCGACGGGCGCGGCCGCTCGCACGCGCGGCGGGTCCACCGGGGGGCCCGAGGTGCGCTCGAGGCCGGGGCCGTCGTCCGCGCCGACGAGCGCGGCGGACGGGAGCAGCGCGCCCAGCCTCCGGCGGACGTCGTGGACGCTCGGCTGCACGACGTTAGGCGCCGGCGGAACGCGCCGCCCGACGCGGCGCGCGGTGCGCGGCTACTCGACGCCGATGTCCCACGCCTGCTCCAGGTCGGCCTTGGAGTACGTGCGGAACGCGGTGAGCGTCTGGGTCCGCTCGACCCCGGGCACGCCGGCGATCTGGTGCGTCACCACGTCGGCGATCTGCTCGTACTCCGCCACCCGCACGACGGCGACGAGGTCCCACTCGCCCGACACCGAGTACACCTCGCCCACGCCCTCGAAGCCCGCGATGCGGGTCGCGGCGGCGACGATGGATTTCGGGTCGGCCTTGACGAGCACGATCGTCGTGATCATGTCGCAGAAGATAGCGCTATGTTTCCGCCCCGCAGCGTTCGGCGTGCGGCGCGCCGAAACCCGCGTGCGGGGTCCACGGCGCGTCGCGTGTCGGCAAACGACGTGTTGACAAACGAGCAGACGGCGGGTGGTCCGGCGAGCGCGCCGGCCTGGGCGCAGCCGCGAGAATCACGGGAATGACCATGACCGATACGACCGACACCGAAACCGAGCAGGGCGCGCCGGGCGGCACGCGCGCCCAGCACCTCGTCTACACGCTCCCGCACGACTGGGGAACGATTCCGACGTTTCTCGGCGCGTCGCTCGACCGCCTCGACCCGCAGGCTGCCGGCCCGCAGTTGCTCGTCGTCACGCCCGACGCCGAGACGGCGCTCGCGATCGCCGAGGTCGCCCTCGCCCGACGCGGTGGAGAAGCGGCCGGAACGCCGCTCGTGCTGCCGGTGGGGCGCCCCGAGCGCGCCGCGCGCCAGCTCGCGGCGCGCCAGGCCGCCGGCAGCATGCCCGCAGCCGTGGCGGGCACGCCGGCCGCCCTCGCCGCCCTCGTGCGCGGCGCCACGCTCAAGCTCGACGGCGTGCGTACGCTGGCGCTGGCGTGGGCGGACGAGATCCTGGCCGCCCCAGACGCCGCCGACCTCGAAGCGGTGATCGCCGAGGTGCCGCGCGAGGCCGCACGCATCCTCGTCGCGGCGCACGCGACCGACGCGGTCGAGGCGCTCGCCGGACGCGTGCTCTGGCGCGCGCGTCGCGTCGAGGGCGCGGGCGCCGGGATGCCGGTGTCGGCGCCAATCGCGTACGTCCTCACGTCGGCCGCGGCACGCCCCGCCGCGCTGCGCCGAGTGCTCGACGAACTCGATCCGGTGACCGCGGCCATCGTGGTCGCCAACGACGCGTCCGCGCGCGAGGTTCAGCACGCGCGCGCCGCGCTCGGCTATCCGAGCATGCCGGCCGAACCGGCGGCCGGGCACGGCGCGGACGACGCCGCGTCGGACGACCCCGCCGCGCTCGGCGCCGCGCCGGTGGCCGCGGCGGCCGGCGCCGTCACGCTCGTACGCGACGCCGCGCCGCCAGCGCACGTCGCGCTCGCCGTGCTGTACGATCTGCCCGTCACGCGCGAGGCGCTCGACCGCGTGCTCGCCGCGCAACCCGGCCAGACGGTCGCGCTCGTGCAGCCGCGGCAGCTCGAAGCGCTCCGGGCGCTCGCCGGTGGGGCGGTCCGCGCACTCGCGCTCGGCGATGCCGCGCGTCGGGCGCGGGCGCGCGACGAGGCGCTCCGCAGCGAGCTGCGCGCGGAACTCGAGCGCGGCTTACCACCTCGCGAGGTGATCGCACTCGAGCCCCTCCTCGCCGACTTCGACGCGGCGGACCTCGCCGCGGCGGCGGTGCGGATCCTCGAGCGCGAACGCGCGCGCCGCGCGACGGTGGCCATGCCGGCCGCGGCCGGCGCACCCGGCGTCGCGCCGGCCGCTCCGCCACCCAAGGGGAGCGTGCGACTGTTCTTCACGGTCGGCACGCGCGACGAGGTCCGCGCCGGTGACCTCGTCGGCGCGATCGCCGGCGAGGCCGGGATCACGAGCGACAAGATCGGGCGCATCGAACTGCGCGACAGCTTCTCGCTGGTCGAGGTCGACGCCGCGACGGCGGAGCGCGTGATCGCGAAGCTCAACGGGACGATGATCCGCGGCCGTCGCGTCGCGGTCCGCCCCGAGCGCGAGGCGCCGGCCGGCGGCGCGCGCGGCGGTCCGGGGGGCGGTCGGGGAGAGGGGCGCGGCGATCCGCGCGGCGACGCCCGTGGGCCGCGTTCGCCCCGCCCGGGTGACCGCGCCGAACGGCCCGACCGCGGCGACCGCGGCGACCGCCCGCCGCGTGGCGATCGGCCGGAGCGCGCCGGCGGGTTCGGGGGCGGCTTCGGGGGCGGAGGCTATGCCGGCGGTGGCCGTGGGTTCGACGCGCGTCGCGACGGCCCGCGCGGCTTCGGGGCGCCCGACGACCGCGGCGTCGGCGAGCGGGCCGAGCAGCGCGGCGAGTGGGCGGAGCGGGCCGAGCGCCTGCGCCGCGCACGGCCTAACGCCGGCGGGAGCACCGAGGCGCGCGACGAGGCGCGCGACGCCGCGCCGCGCGGCCGCGCGGGCCACGACGCGGACGAGATCACCGAGAGCTGAGCGCGGGCGCGCGTGCCAGACGGGTTCCAGACCGCCGGCGGGTGGATCGAGGTCATCGCCGGCGTGATGTTCAGCGGCAAGAGTGAGGAGTTGATCCGGCGCGTGCGCCGGTCGCTCATCGCGCGCCGCCGCGTCCAGGTCTTCAAGTCGCACCTGGACGCCCGCTACGCCGGCGTGTTCGCGGTGTCGAGTCACGACCAGCGTACCGTGGAAGCGGTGCCGATCGATTCGGCGCGCCAGCTCATGCTCCGGCTCGACCCCGGCGCCCACGTCGTCGCCGTGGACGAGGCGCAGTTCCTCGACGCCGCGATCGTCGACGTCGCGACCGAGCTCGCGGCGCGCGGCCGGCGCGTGATCCTCGCCGGCACCGACACCGACTTCCGCGGCGAGCCGTTCGGCGCGATGCCGCAGCTCATGGCGGTGGCCGAACTGGTCGACAAGCTGCACGCGATCTGCGTGCTCTGCGGCGCCCCCGCAAGCCGCAACCAGCGCCTGATCGCGGGCCGCCCCGCGCCTTACGATTCGCCGACGATCATGGTCGGCGCGGCCGACAGCTACGAAGCGCGCTGCCGCGCGTGCCACGAGGTGCCGCGCCGCGACGACGCGCAGACGTCGCTGCTCTGATCACGACGCGGCTGCGGGACCGCCCCAGCCGCAGCGGGCGACGGCTGCCGGTACAAAGCGGTCGTAGCGCGCGCGCGTATTGTCGCGCGTGCGAGGCGTCCGTACCTTCGCGCATGCTCCTCGTCGGCCTCACGGGCAACATCGCGGCTGGGAAGTCCACCGTCGCGCGCCTCCTCACCGCGCGCGGCGCCACGCTCATCGACGCCGATGCGCTCGCGCGCGACGCCGTACGCCCCGGATCGCCTGCGCTCGCCGCGATCGCGGCGCGGTGGGGCGGCGACGTGCTCGCGGCTGACGGCACGCTCGATCGCGCGGGGCTCCGCGCGCGCGTGTTCGAAACGTCGGGCGAGCTCGATGCGCTCAACGCGATCGTGCACCCGGAGGTCGCCCGCCTGCGCAACGACGCGGTCGCCGCCGCCCGCGCGCGCGGCGACCAGCTCGTCGTCTACGACGTCCCGCTCCTGTTCGAACGCGACCTCGCCGACGAGGTCGACGTCGTGGTGCTCGTCGACGCACCGCGTGAGCTGCGCCTCGAGCGCCTCGTGCGCGACCGCGGTCTGCTCGCCGACGAGGCGATGGCGATGATCGCGGCGCAGATGCCGGCGGAGCTGAAACGCGCGCGCTCGGATTATGTGATCGAGAACGCGGGCGACCGGGTCGCGCTCGCGGCGGCCGTCGACGAAGTCTGGCGGGCGCTTGAAGCGCGTGCCACCGCGGCCTAGACTGGCGCGCGTTCACGCCCTCGCGCCGAACCGCACGCGCACACCCTGGAGCACGCCGTGGCCAACGTCCCCGAAGGTCTGCAGTACACCAAGGAACACGAGTACGTGAAGCCAACCGACGACCCCGCGGTCGTCGTCATCGGCATCACGGACTACGCGCAGGGCGAACTCGGCGACATCGTCTACCTCGACCTGCCGAAGCCGGGGGCGAGCTTCGGCTCGCACGACACGTTCGGAACGATCGAGGCCGTGAAGGCGGTCAGCGAACTGTACATGCCCGTCGCCGGCGAGGTCGTCGAGGTCAACCCGCGCCTCGACGCGGAGCCCGCGCTCGTGAACAGCGACCCGTACGGCGACGGGTGGATGGTGAAGCTGCGCGTGGCGGGCGACGCGGACCGTTCGGGGCTCATGGACGCGGCGGCGTACGGGGAGCTCGTCGGGTAATCGCGGCGACGCCGCCGTAGCGGGCCGCCTCAGGACGGCGTGAGGCCGCGGCTCGACTCCGCGCTCGCGCCGGAGTGACGGGGGGCGGGACCGTTAGGCCCCGCCCCACGCCACCCGCGCCGCCCGCGTCCGATCAGTCCGTGTCCTGCCCGAGCGACGCGGCGTAGCCCTCGTCCGCGTAGACCTCCGTCGGCACGCACGCGCACACGAGGTTGCGGTCCCCGTACGCGCTCTCCACGCGCCCGACCGTCGGCCAGAACTTGTGCTCGCGCACCCACGGCGCCGGGAACGCCGCCCGCTCGCGCGAGTAGCCGTGCGTCCACGCATCCGCGAGCAGTCGCCCCGCGGGGTGCGGCGCATTCTTGAGGAGGTTGTCCGCCCGGTCCTGCACCCCCGCCTCGACCTCGCGGATTTCCTCGCGGATCCGCAGCATCGCGTCGCAGAACCGGTCCAGCTCCGCCTTCGGCTCGCTCTCCGTCGGCTCGATCATCAGCGTGCCCGCGACCGGGAAGCTCACGGTCGGCGCGTGGTAGCCGTAGTCCATCAGCCGCTTGGCGATGTCCTCCACCTCCACGCCGCTCCCCTGCTTCACCACGCGCGTGTCGAGGATGCACTCGTGCGCGACGAGGCCGTTCGCCCCCTTGTAGAGCACCGGGAACGCGTCGCGCAGCCGGTGCGCGACGTAATTGGCGTTGAGGATCGCGACCTTCGTCGCCTCCGCGAGTCCGTCCCCGCCCATCAGCTTGATGTAGACCCACGAGATCGGCAGGATGCTCGCGCTCCCCCACGGCGCCGCGCTCACCGGCCCGTAGGCCGCGTCCGCGCCGTTCGGCACGACGGGGTGCCCCGACAGGAACGGCACCAGCTGCGGCGCCACGCCGATCGGCCCCATCCCCGGGCCGCCGCCGCCGTGCGGGATGCAGAACGTCTTGTGCAGGTTCAGGTGGCACACGTCCGCGCCGATGTCGCCCGGGCGCGCGAGCCCGACCATCGCGTTCATGTTCGCGCCGTCCATGTACACCTGCCCGCCGTGCGTGTGGACGACGTCGCACACCTCGCGCACCGTCTCCTCGAAGACGCCGTGCGTGCTCGGGTACGTGATCATCAGCGCCGCGAGGTCGCCGGCGTGCTGCTCCGCCTTCTTGCGCAGGTCGTCGACGTCGACGTTTCCGTTAGGCGCCGTGTTCACCACGACGACCTTCATCCCCGCCATCACCGCGCTCGCCGGGTTGGTGCCGTGCGCGCTGTGCGGGATCAGACACACGTTCCGGTGCCGGTCGCCGCGCGACTCGTGGTACCGCTTGATCGCGAGCAGCCCCGCGTACTCGCCCTGGCTCCCCGCGTTCGGCTGCAGACTCACCGCCGCGAAGCCGGTGATCTCGGCGAGGTCGTGCTCCAGCTGGCGGAACAGCTCCGCGTACCCCTCCGCCTGCTCGCGCGGCGCGAACGGGTGCAGCTGGCCGAACTCGGGCCACGTCACCGGCACCATCTCGGCCGTGGCGTTCAGCTTCATCGTGCACGAGCCGAGCGGGATCATCGAGTGCACCAGCGAGAGGTCCTTCGCCTCGAGCGAGTGCAGGTAGCGCAGCATCGCCGTCTCGCTGTGGTGCGAGCTGAACACGGGATGCGTCAGGAACGCGCTCGTCCGGGCGAATCGCTCGTCGTAGCGCGGGTCGCCCTCGCGCCGCAACTCGTCGACGTCGAACTCCGACGCGGCCGCGTCGAAGCACGCGAGCACGTCGCGCACGTCGGCGTCGCGCGTCGTCTCGTCGAAGGCGACGGCCAGCACCCCCGGCTCCAGCACGCGCAGGTTGATCCGCCGCGCGGCCGCGGCCGCGAGCACGTCCTCCTGCCCGTGCGTGCCCACGTCCACGGCGACCGTGTCGAAGAACTCCTCGTGCCGAACGTGCATCCCCAACCGCTCGAGGCCCGCCTTGAGCGCGCTCGCCTGCGCGTGCACGCGCCGCGCGATGCGCGACAGGCCCTCCGGCCCGTGCCATACGGCGTACATCCCCGCCATCACCGCGAGCAGCACCTGCGCCGTGCACACGTTGCTCGTCGCCTTCTCGCGGCGGATGTGCTGTTCGCGCGTCTGGAGCGCCATGCGCAGCGCGGGCCGGCCGTCCGCGTCGCGCGACACGCCGATGATCCGCCCCGGGATCTGACGCTTGTACTCGTCGCGGGTCGAGAAGAACGCGGCGTGCGGGCCGCCGTACCCCATCGGCACGCCGAAGCGCTGCGAGTTGCCGACCGCCACGTCCGCCCCCCACTCGCCCGGCGGCGTGACGAGCGTGAGCGCCAGCAGGTCGCACGCGGCCGTGACCAGCGCGCCGGCGGCGTGCGCGCGCTCGCAGACGCCGCGGTAGTCCGCCACGCGGCCGTCGGTGCCCGGGTACTGCAGCAGCACGCCGAAGACCTCGGGGCCGAACGCCGCCGAGTCCGCGTCGCCGACGACGACCGTGACGCCGCGCGCCTCGGCGCGCGTGCGGACTACCGCGATCGTCTGCGGGTGGCAGTCCGCCGCCACGAAGTAGGTCTCCTTCCCCGGCTTCCCCTTCGCGTTGTAGCTCATGGCCATCGCTTCCGCGGCCGCCGTGCCCTCGTCCAGCAGCGACGCGTTCGCAATGGGCAGGCCGGTCAGGTCCGCGACGACCGTCTGAAAGTTGAGCAGCGCCTCGAGCCGCCCCTGCGCGATCTCGGCCTGGTACGGCGTGTAGGCCGTGTACCAGCCGGGGTTCTCGAGCACGTTCCGCTGGATGACCGGCGGCGTCAGCGTGCCGTAGTACCCCATGCCGAGGTACGACCGCCACACCTGGTTGCGATCCGCGATCGCGCGCAGCTCGGTGAGCACGTCGTGCTCGCCGCGCGCCGGTCCGGTCGCGAGCGCGCGGCGCATGCGGATGTTCTCGGGGACGACGGCGTCGACGAACGCGTCGAGGTCGGCGTAGCCGAGCGCGCGGAGCATCGCTTCGCGGTCGGCCGCGCTCGGGCCGATGTGGCGCTCGCCGAAGGAGTCGGAACCGACGGACGAGGCCGTCTCGGGGCGGATGGTGGTCATGGGGAGTAAAGCTATCGGTGGCCGGTATGGTTCGCGGCGCGCGCCCGGCACACGCGCGCCCGGCGCACGCGCGCCCGGCGCACGCGCGACGAGCGCATCGTGCAGCACATCGTGCGGAGATCCCGCGTACATAGCTTACGCGCCGATGCGCATGCACCTCTTTCGTACCCCACCGCTCGACGGTGCGACGAACATGGCGTTCGACGAGGCGCTGCTCGACCACGCGCGCCGCACCGGCGACGTGGTCGTGCGCTCCTACACCTGGAGCCGCCCGACCCTCTCGCTCGGCCGCAACCAGACGGCGCGCGGGATATACGATCCCGACCGCGCCGCAGCGCACGGCATCGACGTCGTCCGCCGCCCGACCGGCGGCCGCGCCGTGCTCCACGCGCGCGAACTGACCTACAGCGTCGTCGCGCCCACCGACGCGCTCGCCCCCGCCGGCGCGCCCCTCAGCGCCGCCTACGGCCGCATCACCGCGATGCTCGCCGACGCGCTCGAATCGCTCGGCGCTCCGGTCGCGGCCGCCGCGGCCGCGGGGCGCGCGCGCCGCCCCGACGGCGCGCCGTGCTTCGAGGCGCCCGCAGCCGGCGAACTCGTCGCATCCGTCGACGAGACCGCGCGCAAGCTCGTCGGGTCGGCTCAGTGGCGTAACGGCGGCGCGTTACTGCAGCACGGATCCATCCTCATCGAGAACGACCAATCGCTGATCGGCTGTTGTGCGCTGGCGCCGCTGCCGATCTACGCGCCGCCGGCTACGCTCCGCGCGGTCCTCGGTCGCGCACCGGCTGCGGACGAGATCGCCGAGGCGCTGTTCGGGGCGGCCGAACGCTTCGCCGCCGCGATCGGTGCGGGCGACGGCGCGAACGCCTCGTCTCGCGGGTCAGGCTGGCTACCCCTTGATGACCCGACGCTCCGTGACGAGGTCGCACGGTTGCTGCCTCGTTACCGCGATCCGGTCTGGACATGGCGTCGTTGAACGCGCCCGTCCGGCCGCGACGCCCGCGCGTTCTCCTCGTTCTCGCGTAGATGCCCGTTCGTTCCTGCCGCGTTCCCTCCCACGCCGTGCGGCGCCGCGCCGGCGCGCGCGTCGCGGCACTCGCCGTCCTCGGCGCGGTCGCGTGTCGCGGCGACGTGGCCACCCCGGTCCCGGCCACCGACGACGTGGGCGGCACCGTCATCGTCGCGACGGCCGCGGACCCCGGCGTGCTTCTCCCCCCGCTCGCCGCCACGACGCAGGCGAGCGCGCCCATCGATCAGGTCTACGACCGCCTCGCCGACTTGGGCGACTCCCTCAACACGGTCGGCGACCGCGGCTTCCGCCCGCGCCTGAGCGATCGCTGGACCTGGGCGAAGGACTCGCTCTCGGTCAGTTTCCATCTCGCGCCCGGCGCACGCTGGCACGACGGACAGCCGGTGCGCGCGCGCGACGTCGTGTTCAGCTTCGGGCTCTACACCGATCCCGCCACGGCCAGTCCGCTCGCGCCACTCCTCTCGAACGTCGACTCGGTCACGGCGAATGACTCGCTCACCGCGACGTTCTGGTACAAGCGGCGCCTCCCGACGCAGTTCTACGATGTCACGTACAACCTGTACGTGCTCCCGGAGCATCTGCTCGCGCGCGCGCCCCGCGATCGGCTGGCACAATCGGAGTTCGCGCGGCACCCGGTCGGGAGCGGCCGCTTTCGCTTCGGGGCATGGACGCCCAACCAGCGGCTCGAACTCGCCGCCGATCCGGGCAACTATCGCGGCCGCCCCAAGCTCGATCGCGTCGTCTGGAACGTCGCGCCCGACTTCGGCAGCGCCACGATCCAGCTCCTGGCCGGTGACGCCGACTTCTTCGAGAATCTGCGCCCCGAGTCGTTCGGACAGACGGCGCGGCTGCGCACGGTGCGGCTCGTGCCCTACCCATCGCTCGATTATGGGTTCTTGCAGTTCAACCTGCGCGCGGCCGACGGCTCGGCGCGTCCACACCCGCTGTTCGCCGACCGCGACCTGCGCCGCGCGCTGACCATGGCCGTCGACCGCGAGCGCATCGTACGCAACGCGTTCGACTCGCTCGCCGACGTCGCGGTCGGCCCGGTGCCGCGAGCGCTCTTCCCCGAGTGGCGTCGCCTCAAGCAGCTGCCGTACGATGTCGGTGCAGCGCGCGCCCTGCTCGACACGCTCGGCTGGGTGCCGGGCGCAGACGGAATCCGCGCCAAGGGTGGCGTTCCGCTCGCCTTCACCATCCTCGTGCCCACCTCGAGCGCCGTGCGCCAGCGACTCGCGGTGCTCCTGCAGGAGCAACTGCGGAACGTCGGCGCACGCGTCACGATCCAGCCGCTCGACCTGGCCGCGTTCGGCGACCGCGAACGCGCCCGCACCTTCGACGCGGTTGTCGGCGGCTGGCACACCGACCCGAGCCCCGTGAGCATCCGACAGACGTGGGGGACCGCGGGCGCGCGTTCCGCCGCGGGTTCCAATTTCGGCAGCTACGTGAGCCCCGCCTTCGACGCGCAGGTCGACAGCGCCCTGTTCACGAGCGACCCGGCCAGGGCGCGCCCACACTGGTTGCGGGCGTACCAGACGATCGTCGACGATGCGCCGGCCGTCTGGCTGTTCGAGCCCCGACTCGTCGCCGGCGTCCACCGCCGCGTGCGCGTCGTGGGGCTGCGCGCGGACGGATGGTGGACGCGACTCGCCGACTGGTCCATTCCGGCCCGCGAGCGCATCAGCCGCGACCGCGTCGGCCTGCGCTGACCGCGCCGGCGCCGCCACCCCCGCCCACCGGCCGTCCGCACCGATTCGTGTTAGGCCTCGCGCTCCGCCGCCTGCTGCACGCGGCCGTCACCGTGCTGGTCGCCGCCACCGCGAGCTTCCTGCTCCTGCACCTCGCGCCCGGCGACCCGGTCGCGGCGATGCTCGACCAGCCGACGATCAGCGAGGCCACGCGGGCCGCGCTCCGCGCGCGCTTCGGGTTCGACCGCCCGGTACCCGAACAGTACGCGCGCTGGATCGGCGCCGCCCTGCACGGTGACCTCGGCTGGTCGGTCTCGCAGCAGCGCCCGGTCGCCGCCGTCCTCGCCGACGCCCTCCCCCGCACCGCGCTCCTCGTCGGCACCGCGCTCGCACTCGCCTTCGTCGCCGGCGTCGCGACCGGCGCGTTCGCCGGGTGGCGCCCACGACACCCGCTCGCCCGCGCCCTCGTCGGCGCCACGGTCGTGCTGCACGCCGCACCCGAGTTCGTGATCGGGCTCGCGCTCGTCGCCGTGGTCGCGCTTCGGCTCGCGTGGCTGCCATCGGGGGGATACGCCGATCCGCTCGCCGACGCGCTGTTCACCGCGCCCGAGCGCGTCGCCGACCGCGTTCGCCACCTCGTGCTCCCCGCCACCGCGCTCGCGCTCGGGTGGACGGCGATCGTGGTGCGGCACCAGCGGGCTGCCGTCGGCGACGCGGCGCGCGGCGATTTCGTCCGGACCGCGCGCGCGAAGGGGATGGCCGAGCCGCGCATCCTCGTCCGCCACACGCTCCGCGCCGCACTCGCACCCACGGTCGCCCTGCTCGGCCTCGCGCTCCCCGCCCTCGTCGGCGGCGCGGTCGTCACCGAGAGCGTGTTCGCGTGGCCCGGCATGGGCCTCCTCGCGACGCAGGCCGTCGGCACGCGCGACTACGCGCTGGTGACCGGCGCGGTGGTGGTGGGGAGTGCGGCGGTGGCCGCGGGCGGCCTGCTCGCCGAATTGCTGCAGGCGTGGCTCGACCCGCGATTCGGACCACACGCCGGAGACGCGGCGTGAGCGATGCGAGCGTCATTCCGCATGCCGTGGGCACACCCGCGTACCCGGCGATCGCGACGATGCGCGTGGCCACGGTGAGTGCGCTCCCGGCGCTTCGCGGCCGCGTCGTCTCTGCCGTCGCCCGGCTGCCGTGGTCCGTTCGACTCGCCGGCGTGACGCTCGCCGCCTTCGGCGCCGTCGCGCTCCTCGCGCCACACCTCGCGCCCTACGATCCCGCCCGCCAGTTCGACCTCGTCGCGCTGCAAAACCGGCCACCGTCGGGGGCGCACCTCCTCGGCACCGACCCGTTCTCGCGCGACGTGCTCAGCCGCACGCTCTACGCCGGGCGCACGTCGCTCGGCGTCGCCGCCCTCGCGGCGACCGTCGCGACCGCGTTAGGCACCGCGGTCGGCGGGGCGGCCGGGGCGCTCGGCGGGCGCACGGAGCGGGTCCTGATGCGCGGCGTCGACGCCGTCCTCGGCGTGCCGCGCGTGCTGCTCCTGCTCGCGGTCGTCGCCCTGTGGGCGCACATCTCGTCCCCCACGCTCGCACTCGTGCTCGGCCTCACCGCGTGGCCCGGGACGAGCCGCCTCGTGCGCGCGCGCGTCGCCGCCGTGCGACGCGCGGAGTTCGTCGAGGCCGCGCGCGCGCTGGGCGCGTCTCCCGGGCGTGTGCTCCTGCGACACCTGCCGCCGCACGTCGTCGGCACGGTCGCCGTCGCGGGCACCCTCCTCTTCGGCGAACTGCTCGCGCTCGAAGCCGGCCTCTCGTTCCTCGGGCTCGGCGTCAGGCCGCCCGACGCGAGCTGGGGGAGCATGGTCCAGGACGGCGCGGCGTACCTCGCCGACGCCCCGTGGACCGTTGCAGTGCCCACTGCGTGCGTCGTCCTCTGCGTCCTCTCGGCGAGCGTGCTCGGCGACTGGGCCGGCGACCGTGCGCGGGGCGCAGCGGCGTGACGTCGCCTCGCGACGGGGGCCACGTCTCCCTTCCCGCCGACCTAAACTGAACCGCGTGCCCCCCGTCCTCTCCGTTCGCAACCTGCGCACGTGGTTCCACGGCGGCGTCGCGCCGGCGCGCTCCGTCGACGGCGTCTCGTTCGACGTGCACCCCGGCGAGACGCTCGGCGTCGTCGGCGAGAGCGGGTGCGGCAAGAGCGTCACCGCGCTTTCGGTGCTGCGCCTCATTCGCCCGCCGGGGCGCATCGAGCCCGGCAGTGAGATCCGGTTCGAGGACCGCGACCTGCTCGCGATGTCCGAGCGCGAACTGCGCGCCATCCGCGGCGACCGCGTCGCGATGATCTTCCAGGAGCCGATGACGGCGCTCAACCCGGTCCTCACCATCGGCGAGCAGATCGCCGAGGTGCCACGGGTGCACGCCGGACTCGGACGCAAGGCGGCATGGGCGCGCGCCGTCGAGATGCTCGAAGCGGTCGGCATCCCCGACCCGGCGCGGCGCGCGGGCGAGTACCCGCACCAGCTCTCGGGTGGCATGCGCCAGCGCGTGATGATCGCGATGGCCCTCGTCATGAATCCCGCGGTCGTCATCGCCGACGAGCCGACCACCGCGCTCGACGTGACCATTCAGGCGCAGATCCTCGAACTGCTGGCCGAGATGCAGGCCCGGCTCGGCACGGCGATCCTGCTCATCACGCACGACCTGGGCGTCGTGGCCGAGGTCGCGCGGCGCGTGGTCGTGATGTACGCCGGCGAGGTCGTCGAGGAGGCCACCGTCGACGCGCTGTTCGCCGCGCCGCAGCACCCCTACACCGAAGGGCTGCTGGCCGCGGTGCCGCGTCTGGGGGAAGCGCGCGATCGCCTGGCGACGATTCCCGGGACCGTGCCGCCCGCGACGGCGTGGCCCACCGGCTGCCGCTTCCGCGATCGGTGCCCCTACGCGTGGGAGCGGTGCGAGCGCGAGCACCCGCCACTCTACGATGCGGGCGCCGGCCACGCCGCGCGCTGCCACCTGGTCGACGAGCCCGCGCGCCGCGCCAATCGCCACCTTCCGCTCGCGGCCGTCCGATGACCGCCGTGCCGAACGCCGCGCCGCTCCTCCGGGTGCGCGGCCTCAAGAAGCACTTCCCGATCGCGCGCGGACTCTTCGGCCGCGCCGCGGGCGCGGTGCGCGCCGTCGACGGCGTGTCGTTCGACCTCGCGGCCGGCGAGACGCTCGGCCTCGTCGGCGAGAGCGGCTGTGGAAAGACGACCACCGGGCGCGCCATTCTCCGCCTCGTCGAGCCCACGGCGGGCGAGGTCGCGTTCGACGGCGCCGACGTGCTCGCGCTCGGGGCTGGCGACCTCCGGCGCCTGCGGCGCCACATGCAGCTCGTCTTTCAGGACCCGTTCTCGTCCCTCAACCCGCGCATGACGATCGGTGCGACCGTGCGCGAGGGCATCACGATTCACCGCCTCGCCGAGGGGGGCGAGGCCGACCGGCGCGTGCGCGAACTGCTCGACGAGGTCGGCCTCCGCCCCGAGTACGCGACGCGCTACCCGCACGAGTTCTCGGGCGGGCAGCGCCAGCGGGTCGGGATCGCGCGCGCGCTTGCCGTGGAGCCCAAGCTGATCGTCTGCGATGAGCCCGTTTCCGCGCTCGACGTCTCGGTACAGGCGCAGGTCGTCAACCTGTTGCAGGACCTGCAGCGTCGCCGCGGCCTCGCCTACCTGTTCGTCGCGCACGACCTCAGCGTGGTCGAACACGTCGCCGACCGCGTGGCGGTGATGTACCTCGGCAAGATCGTCGAACTCGCGACGAGCGCCCGGCTGTACGCTGAGCCGATCATGCCCTACACCCAGGCGCTGCTCTCCGCGATCCCGGTGCCGCGTCCCGGCGCGAACCGTCGCCGCATCGTGCTCACGGGCGACGTGCCCTCCCCCGCCAACCCGCCCAGCGGGTGCGTGTTTCACCCGCGCTGTTTCCACCCGCAGAAGGATGCGGCCTGCGCGGCCATCGAGCCGCCGCTGGAGGAGAAGGCACCCGGGCATTGGGCCGCGTGCATCAAGCAGCCACCGACCACCGTGGACTGGGCGCGGCAGCAGGCGGCCGGTGCGACGCGCGCGCCCGAGCGCTACCTGCCAGTGATCGGCGCGTCGTAGCACCACGCCGAGCGGGGGTGCGGCCCGGGGCGACCTCGGCGTATCGTACCGCATGGCTTCCACCCTTCCCCCGCCCGCTGCGGTCGACATCGGAACGACCGCGGTCGACGCTCCGCCTCCCTGGGCCGACCGCTCGTTTTTCGGCCACCCACGCGGGCTCGCCACCCTCTTCCTGACCGAGCTGTGGGAGCGCTTCTCGTTCTACGGGTTGCGGCCGCTGCTCGTGTTGTTCATGTCGGCGGCGCTCGCGCAGGGCGGCTTCGGCTTCAGTCGTCCGCAGGCGTCGGCGGTGGTGGGGATCTACGCGGCCTCCGTGTACCTCGCGGCCCTGCCTGGGGGCTGGGTGGCGGACCGGCTGCTCGGGCTGAGGCGCGCCGTGCTCTACGGCGCGGTGCTCATCACGCTGGGGCACCTGTCGATCGGGCTCTCCGGGCTCGCGGTCAGCAAGGTCCCGTTCTTCCTCGGGCTCGTGCTCATCGTGCTCGGCACCGGGCTGCTCAAGTCGAACGCGTCGGCGATGGTCGGCGAGCTCTACCCCGAGGGCGGGGCGCGCCGCGACGCGGGATTCTCCGTGTTCTACATGGGGATCAACTCGGGCGCCATCGTCGGGCAGATCGTCGCCGGCCAGCTCGGCGAGCAGGTGGGCTGGCACTGGGGCTTCGGCATCGCGGGCTTCGGGATGCTCGTGGGGCTGATCACGTACGCGGTGCGCGCGCCGCGCACGTTAGGCGATCTGGGGACGGTCCCGTCGCAGCACCCCGACCCGGCCGTCGACGCCGCGCGGCGGGCGAGCGCCGCGCGCGGCGTGGGGGCCGGGGTGCTGGCCCTCGCGCTGGTATTCGCACTCGCGTCGTCGGGCGTGATCGCGCTCGACCCGCAGGTGATCGCGCGGAGCATGACGCTGGTCCTCGGCGGGACGACGATCGCGTATTTCGTCTACATCTTCACGGCCGGCGGCCTCAGCCCCGCGGAGCGGCCGCGCGTGGTCGTGATCTTCCTGCTGTTTCTGTTCGCGGCGGTGTTCTGGGCCGCGTTCGAGCAGGCGCCGACCTCGCTCAACCTGTTCGCGAAGGACTTCACCGAGCGCCACCTCTTCGGATTCGAGGTCTCCGCGTCGGCGTTCCAGTCGATCAATTCGATCTTCGTCGTGCTGTTCGCCCCCGTGTTCGCGGCGCTCTGGGAGCGACTCGGCCGCGTGGGGCGCGACCTCTCGGCGCCAGCGAAGTTCGCCCTCGGCCTCACGTTCGCGGCCGTCGGATTCGGCATCATGCTCGTCCCCGCGCGCGCCCTCGTCGCCACCGGCGGTGCGCTCAAGGTGAGCGCGTGGTGGCTCACGGTCAGCTACCTGTTCCAGAGCTTCGGCGAGCTGTGTTTGAGCCCCGTCGGCCTGTCGTCGATGACGAAGCTCGCGCCGCGCCGGTACGTCGGGCAGATGATGGGCATCTGGTTTCTCGCGCTCTCGGTGGGCAACCTCATCGCGGGACTGGTCGGTGGGAACGTCGACCCCGAGAAGCTTTCGCAGACGCCGACGCTCTTTCTCTGGACGACCGTCGCGCTCCTCGTCGCCGCGGGCGCGCTGGCGGCGCTCACCGTGCCGGTGCGGCGGATGCTCGCGGCGGCGGAGTAGGCGCCCGCCGCGAGCCAGTTAGGCGGCCGTCACGCGGCCAGCGACGCGCCCTCCAACTCGACCGCCGATCCCGCCGCCGCCCGAACGCACCGCGTCCGGAACAGGCGCGCGACGCCCAGCGCGGCCAGCACGACCCCCAGCGCGGCCCATCCGTCCAGCAGGCGTCCGGTCCCCCACACCCGCGCGTCGGCGCCCTGTACGTCGGTGGTGACGAGCCCGTAGAGCTGCAGCACGAAAATGCCGCCCGCGTGCACGCCGACGTTCGCGAGTAAGGTGCCCGCGCGCTGGTAGAGGGAACCGAGCGACGCGCCGACGAGCCAGAGTGTGAGGAACGCGGGGAGGAACGCGCCGAGGTCGGCGAGCCCCGCCAGCATGCCGACGAGCGTGGTCAGTCCCGACCACCAGGTGACGAGCGCCGGCGTGCCAGGACGACCGAGGAAATGGACGGCCGCGTAGAATGCGCTGCTCACCGCAAGGGCGGCACCCGATGCCCGGGCGCGGCGCAGCCCGCCGTCGATGATCCCCCGGAACATGAGTTCCTCGACCAGCGCCACGGCGGGTGCCACGGCGAGCGCGGTGACGATACGCACGACGACGCGCCCCGGAGTCGCCGAAGGATCGAATACGCGCGCTCCGGCCGCTACGGGCAGCGCGGCTGCCGCCAACATGGTACCGGCCCCGATCAACGCCCCCGTCGCGAGCGTACGCCGGTACGCCATCGGCCGCGCGAGTCCGAGATCGCGCCACCGCCGAATGCCGAGCGAGCGGAGCAGGAGCGGCAACGCGGCGAGCGCGCACGCGAGCAGCAGCCGCTGCAGGTAGCGGTGCATCGGATGCGCCGCCAGGGGCGCGAGGAGCGGCGCGTACGCCGCCGCCGTCCGTACCGCGCGATACAACCATGGGGCGCCGAGCGCGGCCGCAATGAAGACACCGATGACGTACGTCGTGAGCACGCGTTCGGCGGAGCGTCCGCGGGACGGGGGCTCGTTGCGCTGGGTCACGGCACGCAGAGATGGGGCCCGCCGTCCGAGCCGGACGTCAGGGCCAGTTGTAGAGGCTGGCGGGCGCAGATCGCTCCCGCCCGTTGCTAACGTCGCCAGGTTCGCGCCAGAACTGCCGTGTGAGATCGCGGTTGTCGAGGATGATCCGGAACTTCGAGGTGCCGGGCTCTCGCGACAGCGGCCGGGCGACGTTGAGGCGCCACAGCCGGCGGGACCCCGGGGGAAACGCGCCGAGCAGGCCGACGCCGACCGACGAGCGCACGGGCGTCGTCACGCCGTACGGCGCGTCGCCGGCCCACAGCTTGCCCGCGTCGGCGAACACGTCGGCGCCGAACTCGCCCAGCCCGAACTTCGGCCCGAACACCACGCGCGCCTCGTTGCGCGACACGAGCCGCGTCGCGCCCGACACGCTGCTGCCGTCGTACCCGCGCACGCCCCCGTAGCGGTCGCCTAACGAGAGCTGCACCGGGATCCGCGGCCGCTGCGTCGTCCCGTACTCGACGCTCGACACGAAGCGGAAGCGCGCGTCCGGCACGAGGTACGCCGCCGCCCGGCCGCCGACGATCACCCCGTCCCACCGCCCGAGCGCGTTGTCACGCCGCGCCTCGCCGCGGGCCTCCGCCGCCGCGAAGGCACGCGGCCCCCCGGCGCCGACGTACGCGTCGCTCGACACGAAGTAGTCGTCGTCGTGAGACCGGAACACCGGGACGCTGCGCCCGAACAGAACGCTCGCCTGGAATCCGCGCCGCACGTCCTGCGTGCCGGTGAGCGCGTCGAACCCCGACACGCGCGCGAACGTCACGTCGCGCACGCCCCACAGGGCGTTGAGACGCGCCACGTTCTGCCCCGGAAATCGCAGCGACGGCGGCGGCCCGCCCAGCGGGGCGCCATACCCCACGTCAGGCACGATCCCCGTATCGCTCAACACGCGGATCCGGTTCTCCGTCGACGCGCGCTCGAACGACGCCGACGCGCCGAACAGGCTCAGGCGTCCGGGTACGCCGAGCCGCACGATCCCGCCCACGTTCGCGTAGCGCCGGCGATAGAAGAGTGCGTTCGCGGTGCCGGGTCGTATGAGCTGCTGGTACTCGTGCGCGTCGCCGGCCGAGGTGCGCCAGCCGACGCGTTGCAGGTCGGTGTAGAACGGGTGGCTCAAGTCGACCGCCCACTGGCCCCCGACGTCGCGCCGCTCACCGATGACCGAGAGCTGGTACGGCCTGCCGGCGAACTGGTAGTCCATGATGCGGGCGAGGTATCCGTCGCGGTACCCGACGCCGCCCCAGTACCACTCGGCCGACGCGTACACGCCTTCGCCCATCAGATTGGCCTCGCCGACGCGCAAGCGGCTGACGGGTGGCGCGCCACCCCCGCTCAATGCCGCGACGGCGAGCAGGACCGAGAATTCGTCGCGCGTGGTGACCAGTAGCGTGACCCCGCCGGCGCCGTCCGCGTACGGACGTACCCGCGCATCGACCAGGAACGGCTGGGCGCGCAGCACGCGCTCGGACTCCGAACGTCGGAGTTCGTCGCACGGGTCGCCTTCGCGCAACAGGAGGAAGCGGCGGACGACGCTCTCGCGCGTCGTGGAGTGCAGCGCGGTGACGCGCCGCTCGAGCTTTCTGAGCCGCCGCGGCACGCGCTGATTGCTGAGCGGCGCGTGATTGTCGACGACGATCTCGTGCACCGTCTGCCCGCGGCACGCGACGAGCGGCCGTCCCTCGAACCGACGCGCCCCGGTGTCTGGCGGAGCGGGGGGTGTTGCACGCACAGCCGGCCCCGGAGGTCCGGCCGGGAGCGGGACGCTGCTCGGCGGCTGGGCCGCGGCCCGCACGCCGAGCGCGAGCGCGCCCGCACCCGCGAGGCGGGCGCCCGCGCGCGCCACCCCGCCCGCGCCCGCCCGCGACGCATGCCGCGTCGCGCCAGGAACGGTCACCTACTTCCCCATGCGCCGCTTGAGCGCGGCGAGGAGCGCGTCGGCGTCGGCCGGGGGAGAGGCGGCCGGAGTGGAGGAATCGGGCACGTCCATGCGCCCGGTCGCCGCGAGTCGGCGATATTCCGCCGTCATTTCGCCGAGCTCGCGTTCCGCGAGTCCGAGCTCGCGCTCCTGCACATCCGCCTTCGCCTCAAGCACGGCCAGCCGCTCGGCCTGCGACGCGGCGAACCGTTCGGCTACCACCACCGTCTCGGTGTCGTGCACCTCGGCGGCGAGCCGGCCGCGGCGCCGCGTCGTCTCGACCTCGGCGCGCGCCGCCTCGACGCGCGAGCGCGCCTCGGCGAGACCGCGCCGCAGGTCGTCGACGCCCACCCGCGCGGCCACGAGCGCATCGCGCATGGCGGCCACCGCGGCGCGTCGATCGCCCGACGACCGCTCCGCGTCGAGCACCCCGCGAAACGAGGCACGTAGTTGGTCGAACAGCATGAACGGAATCGACGGGGGAGCGACCGCGGACGCGCGGGCGGCGCCGTAGCGTCTGCGTGACGACAAATCCAGCAGAATGGGGCGTGCCGTGCTGAGCGGCACGCATCGGGCGAAGCTTACCTAGCGGGCGCGCGGGCCGGCAGCGGCGAGCCACCGGCGCGCGGGCAGCCACGTCGGTGGCGACGGCGACGCGGTCCCGTCTAGCTTTCCACATCGTACCACGCCGCCGCCTGCGGGCCGCGGCGCACGGCGGCCGTCCAGGCGCCACGTTCACGCCAGCGCCTCCGTGCTCTACGTCTGCATCCCGACCCACAACGAAGCGGTCACCATCGGCGTCCTGCTGTGGCGCCTCCGCGAAACGCTCCGGGAGCAGGTCGACGGACGCGACTACGAGATAGTCGTGTATGACGACGCGAGCACCGACGCGACGGCCGACGTGCTCGCGCCGTACGACCGGGTGCTCCCGCTCACGAGCCTGCGCGGCGACGAGCGTGTCGGCCAGACTGCGGCGGTTGACGCGCTCGTACGGTATGCGGTCACGCGATCGCGGGCGCCCGAGGTGGACGCGGTCGTGCTCATGCAGGCCGACTTCACCGACGCCCCCGGGCTTCTGCCGTCGTTGCTCGTGCCGTTCGATGCCGGCGCCGACGTGGTGCTCACCAACCGCGTGCTCGGCCCCGACCAGCCGGTCGGCGAGCGTCGCCTCCGGCGCGCGGCGTCCCTCCTGCTGCCGCCGCTCGTTCGCGCGGCCGCGCGCGATGCGACCGGCCGTGACGCGGCGGGCCGTGATCCGGGTGCGCTGCTCAACGTGCTGCGACTGATCCGGGTCTCCGTCCTGCGTGACGCGCTGGCCGCGGCGGACGGCGCCGCACTCGTGAGCGCGCCGGGGTGGGCCGGCACCGCCGAACTCGCCATCCGCACAGCCCCGTTCGCCCGCACCATCGAGCGCGTCGACGCACCCGCACAGTACGGGGTGCGCACGCGGGCCTCACGCATCGACTGGCCGGCCGAGCTCCGGGCGCTGGCCGCCGTCCTCTGGCGCGCGCGCCGACCCGCGCGCCGCGTCCAGCCGCATGGCGTCGGCGCGCGCGCGTCCGTGGTCGGCGGCGTGCCGGGGAATGGGGCGGCCCCGAATGCCGCGGCTCCGAACACTGCGGCTCCGAACGCGGCGGCCCCGACCGCGTCGACGAGGGATGCCGTATCGTCCGCGACCACGCTCGCGGTACCCCCGGAGCCGGCGACGCATGCCGACCGCCCGCGACGCGCGCGCGATCGTGCCCGGCCGCGCCCCGACCGCCCGGCGACGCAGCGCCCCGCGAGTGTGACCGCCGAGCCGGCCACCGCGGAGCCGGCAGCCGCCGAGCCCGCAGCGCGGCCCGCAGCGCGGCGCCGTACCCACCGACGCCGTACCCACCGGCGCCGCGCACACCGGCGCCGAGCCCGCCAACAGCGCAGGCCCCGGCCGTCGAGGACCCGGACGGGTCGCACGACGACGCCGACACGACGGCCGCCCCGAAGAACGCGCGCCGGCGCCGGCGTGGTCGCCGGGGCCGTGCCGGGGTGGCCGACGCCGGGGCGGCGGACGTCGGGGCGGCCGACGGCAACGATCCGGAGGCGGCGGCCACCGGCGACGACGCGCCAGACCCGGTGGTCAGCGAACCCGCACGTGAACGCACGCGCGCACCGGCGAGCGAGCCGTCGCGCGCGCCAGCGATCGACGCGATGGAACCGACGGACGCCCCGCCAGACCATGCGGCGGGCGAGCCATCGGGCGCACCCGCGCGGCGTCGTCGGCGCCGCGGCTCGCGGCGACGTGCGACGGGATCCGAGGGCGAATCCGGGGTACGACCGGACGACACCGGTGCCGATCCCGCGATGTGGCACGACGCGCCTTCCGACCAGCCTTCTTCATGATCAACCACCACACTTCACGCCGTCTGTGCCGGTCGCGCCCGCCGCACGCGCGGGGGCGCACCGGTCGGCGCCGACGCGTTGCGGCCGGCCTCGCGGCGGCCGTCGCGTTCGGCGCGGCGCCCGCCGCGGTGCTCGCCCGCGCGTCGCAGCAGCCGGCGCCCGCCGCAGAGCCGCGGACCCGCGTCGCGGGCGCGGCGGTGCCCTGGGGCGTGGGCGAGCGGCTCGCCTACGACGTCAAGTTCGGCGTCCTGCACGCGGGCAACGCCACGCTCGAGGTGCCCGAGGTCGTCGACGTGCGCGGACGCCCCGCGTACCACGCCGTCTTCCACATCACCGGCGGCACGTTCTTCTACCACGTCAACGACACATACGAGAGCTGGATCGACACCACGACGCTCTCGTCGCTGCGCTTCTACCAGACGCAGCTCGAGGGGAGCAAGTCGCGCAACAAGCGTTACGAGATATTCCCCGAGCGCCAGACGTATCAGGACGGCTCGAAGCCCGAGGAGCGCTCGAGCGCCGACCCGCTCGACGACGGCTCGTTCTTGTACATGGTCCGCACGCTGCCGCTGCACACGGGGGACGTGTACGAGTTCAACCGGTACTACAAGCCCGACCGCAACCCGGTGCGGATCCGGGTCCTGCGCCGTGAACGCGTGCGCGTGCCCGCCGGTACGTTCGACGCGGTCGTCGTGCAGCCGACGATCAAGACGAAGGGCATCTTCTCCGAGGGCGGGCGCGCCGAGGTGTGGATCTCCGACGACGACCAGCGCGTCATCCTGAAGGTGCAGTCGTCGCTGTCGTTCGGCTCGCTCACCATGCAGCTGAACAACCGGCGCGCCGGCGAGAAGGCTGCCTAACGCATCGGGCGGCCCGTCGCGGTCGCCCGCCGCGCCGGGCTCAGAACGCGTCGTCGAAGCGCCGGCGCACGCGCCGCGCCGTCTCGGGGCTGACGATGCGAAGGATCACGTAGAGCACGAGCCCCACGAGCACGAGCCGGATCGCCACGCTCAGGAGCCAGACGAAGAGGCCGACGAGCGTGCCGAGCAGGCCGCCCGCGATGCCGAAGACGAGCTTGAGCGCGACGACGCCGAGGATGGCGCAGAGGCCGAGGGCGAAGACGGTGCGGAACATGGGAGGCGTGGCGACGTGGGGGGATGCACGGGATCGAGCGTCCGTACGCCGCCCACTGGCCCGCGGTTTCGCCGAGCCCGATCGCGAGTGACAACCGGCATCCGCGCGTACGGTGGTTACGGTCGCTAGCTCGCGAATCGGTGTCGGTCTAGCTTACCAACCGTTCGTCACACCGCTCCCCCGCTTCGCCCCGCGCCGCATGGCCGACACGCTGTACCAGATCATGGGGCGCCACCGCGCCGAGCCGGTTCCCGTGCGCAAGCCCGGCTGGCTCAAGGTCAAAGCGCCGGGCGGCCCGAACTACCTGCGCCTCAAGCAGCTCATGCGCGACCTCGACCTCCACACGGTTTGTGAGGAGGCGCGCTGCCCCAACGTCGGCGAGTGCTGGGAGCACGGCACCGCCACGTTCATGATCCTCGGCGACGTCTGCACGCGCAACTGCGCGTACTGCGCGGTCGCGCACGGGCGCCCGCCCAAGTTCGACCCCGCGGAGCCGGAACGCGTGGCCGAAGCGTGCGCCGAGATGGGGCTCCGCCACGTCGTGCTCACCTCGGTGGACCGCGACGACCTCCCCGATTTCGGCGCGTGGGCGTTCGCCGAGACCGTGCGCGAGATCAAGGCCCGCCTCCCCGAGGCCAGCGTCGAGGTGCTGGTGCCCGACTTCCAGGGCCGCGAGAGCTCGATCGCCGCGGTGCTCGAGGCGCGTCCCGACATCTACAATCACAACACCGAGACCGTCCCGCGCCTCTACAAGAAGTGCCGCCCCGGCGGCCGCTACGAGCGCGTGATGGAGATCTTCCGCACGAGCAAGCGCCTCGCCCCCGACATCCCGACCAAGACCGGCATCATCCTCGGCATGGGCGAGACCAACGAGGAGGTCGTCGCGACCATGAAGGACCTGCGCGCGGTCGACGTCGACATCCTCACCCTCGGCCAGTACCTGCGGCCGTCCGACGGCCACGTCGCGCTCGACCGCTACGTCACGCCCGACGAGTTCCGCGCGTTCTACGACGTCGGCATGGCGCTCGGTTTCCGGCACGTCGAGAGCGGGCCGCTCGTGCGCTCCAGCTATCACGCGTGGGAGCAGGTCCAGGCCGCGCAGGGCGCGGCCGTCTGACCCTGCACCGCCCGCCTTCCACATCCGCGCCCCTGACCATGGCCAAGAAGAAGCCTGACTCGAACGGCGCGACCGCCGTGATGGACGCGCCGCCCGCGCCGGCGGCGACGACGCCCGCCGACCCCGCTCCTGCTGACCCCGCGGCCGCCGACCCGGCCGGCGACGCGGAGCTCAACCGTGCGATGCTCCGCTCGATGCTCCTCCAGCGCCGATTCGAGGAGCGCACGGCGGAGGCGTACGCGATTGGCCGCATCGGCGGGTTCTGCCACCTCTACATCGGGCAGGAGGCGGTGAGCACCGGCGCGATGAGCCTGCTCCGCCCCGACGACTACATCATCACCACCTACCGCGACCACGGCCAGGCGCTCGCGCGCGGCATCTCGCCGCGCGCGATCATGGCCGAGCTGTTCGGCCGCGCCGACGGCGTGGTCCGCGGCAAGGGCGGCTCGATGCACCTCTTCGACCGCCAGACCGGATTTCTCGGCGGGCACGGCATCGTCGGCGCGCACGTGCCGTTAGGCACCGGGGTCGCGTTCGCCATCAAGTACCGCGGCGGCGACCAGGTGTGCGTCTGCTTCATGGGCGAGAGCGTCGTGAACACCGGCGCGTTCCACGAGGCGCTCAACATGGCGGGGCTCTGGAAGCTGCCGGCCGTCTACGTGATCGAGAACAACCGCTACGGCATGGGCACCGCGCTCGAGCGCGCCTCCGCGATCCACGACATCTACGAGCGGGGTGCGGCGTACAACATGCCCCGCGGCCAGTGCGACGGGCAGGACGTGTTCGCGGTCCGGAAGGCGATGCAGGAGGCGATCGACCGCGCGCGGGCCGAGCAGACGCCCACGCTGCTGGAGGTGCGCACGTACCGCTTCATGGGCCACTCCATGAGCGACGCGGTGAGCGGCACGTACCGCAGCAAGCAGGAACTCGACGAGTACCTCCAGCGCGACCCCATCACGCTGCTCCGCGCGGCGATGCAGGAACGCGGGCAGATCGACGACGCGGGCGTGCAGGCGATGGACGACGAGGTGAAGGCGGTGGTGCAGGACGCGTGGGACTTCGCCGAGGCGAGCCCCGAGCCCGCGCCCGAGACGCTCTACGAAGACGTGCTCGTCGACACGACGAGCTGACCCCCGCGACCGCTCATGCCAGTCATCACGTACCGCGACGCGCTCAACCAGGCGCTCCGCGAAGAAATGCACCGCGACGACCGCGTCTTCCTCATGGGCGAGGAGGTCGCCGTCTACAACGGCGCGTACAAGGTCTCGAAGGGCCTGCTGCAGGAGTTCGGCGAGATGCGCGTCGTCGACACGCCGATCACGGAGCTCGGCTTCGCCGGCCTCGGCGTGGGAGCGGCGATGGTCGGCCTGCGTCCGATCATCGAGTTCATGACGTGGAACTTCGCCCTGCTCGCCATCGACCAGGTCGTCAACTCCGCGGCCAAGACGCTCTACATGTCGGGCGGGCAGTTCTCCTGTCCGATCGTGTTCCGCGGGCCCAACGGTGCGGCCCTGCAGCTGTCGGCGCAGCACAGCCAGGCGTGGGAGAGCTGGCTCGCCCACATCCCGGGACTCAAGGTCGTCGCGCCCGGCACGCCGTACGACGCGAAGGGGCTCCTCAAGAGCGCCATCCGCGACGACAACCCGGTGTGCTTCCTCGAGGGCGAGATGCTCTACAACACCAAGGGCGAGGTGCCCGACGGCGAGTACGTCGTCCCGATCGGGAAGGCCGACCTCAAGCGCGAGGGCGACCACGCGACGATCGTCACGCACGGCAAGATGGCGCTCGTCGCAATGCAGGCGGCCGACCAGCTCGCGAAGGAGGGGGTTCGCGTCGACGTCGTCGACCTGCGGACCGTGCGCCCCATCGACACCGAGGCGATCTACGCGAGCGTGCGGAAGACCAACCGCTGCGTCGTCGTCGAGGAGGGGTGGGAACTCTGCGGCGTCGGTGCGCAGGTGGCCGACTACGTGCAGCGCGACTGCTTCGACCACCTCGACGCCCCGGTGCTCCGGGTGCACCAAGCCGACGTGCCGATGCCGTACGCGAAGCAGATCGAGAAGCTCGCCAAGCCCGACGTCCCCAAGACGATCGCGGCGGTGAAGAAGGTTCTCTACCTCGACCAATAAGGGCGGGCATGGCGACGAAAGTGATGATGGAGGCGCTCTCCCCGACGATGGAGGAGGGGCGCCTCGTCAAGTGGCTCAAGAACGAGGGCGACGCGGTCAAGGCCGGCGACACGCTCGCCGAGGTCGAGACCGACAAGGCGATCATGGAGCTCGTCGCGCGCGGCGACGGCGTGCTCCGCGCGCGCCTGATTCCCGAAGACACGGCGGCGCCAGTCGGGCAGACGATCGCCGTCATCGGCGGGGCCGACGAGGACGTGTCGGCGCTCACGGGCGGCGGCGCGCCGGCGCGGGCCGCGCCGGCGGGCGCGCGAGCGGAAGAAGCACCCGCGCCCGGCGGCGCCGTGCAACTCGCGCCCGACAGTATGCGGTCCGCGGCTGCGACGACGCACGTCGCGCCCGAGCAGGTCTTCGCCGACCCGGCCGGCGCGCGCGAGCAGGCCGGCACGTCGAGCATCCCGCAGTCGCCCGACCAGCAGCAGGGCGAAGCGTCGGTGCCTCCACAGGAAAAGGTCGACGCACCGTCGGCGTTCGCGCCGCGCACCGCGATGCCCGCCACGGGCGACCATGCGAGCGAACAGGCGCGCCACGCCGACGACAATGGCGGCCGCGTCCTCGCCTCTCCGCTCGCGCGCCGCATGGCGAGCGAGCGCGGGCTCGAGATCGATCAGGTGCGCGGCTCCGGGCCGAACGGCCGCGTGATCCGCCGCGACGTCGAGGCCGCAGCGAGCGCGCCGCCCAAGGCGCCGCCCGCCGCGAGCACGCAGGCCACGGCAACCCCACCCACGGCCACGCCGGCGGCCGCCCCCGCGCCGGTAGCCGCGCCCGCCGGCGCCGGCTACCGCGACGTGCCGCTGACGTCCATCCGCCGGACGATCGCGCGGCGCCTGGCCGAGTCCATCGGTCCGGTGCCGACGTTCTACCTGACCGCCGAGTTCGACATCGGCAAGGTCATGGAGCTGCGCGCCCAACTCGCGGCGATGGGCAACGAGTACAAGGCGTCGGTGAACGACGTCGTGCTGAAGGCCACGGCCGTCGCACTCTCGATGCACCCCGAGGTCAACGCGCACTGGCTCGGCGACGGCATCCGCTACTTCGACACCGTCCACCTCGGCATGGCGGTCGCGATCGACGAGGGACTGATCACACCGGTCATCCGCGACGCGCAGAACAAGCGGCTCGCGCAGATCGGGCGCGAGGCGCGCGAGATGGCGGCCCGCGCGCGGGACCGCAAGCTCCGGCCCGAGGAATTCACCGGCTCGACGTTCTCGGTGTCGAACCTCGGGATGTTCGGCATCGATCAGTTCACGGCAATCATCAACCCGCCGGAAGCCGGCATTCTGGCCGTGGGCGCCGCCGAGGACAAGGCGGTGGTCGAGGATGGCGCGATCGTGGTGCGCAAACGGATGCGGGTGACGATGAGCTGCGATCACCGCATCATCGACGGCGCGCTGGGAGCGAAGTTCCTCCAGACGCTCCGCCGGCTGATCGAGAACCCGCTCATGCTGCTCTGAGCGGCGCGGTCGCCTAACGACGTGCGGGTGGACGCGGGGGCCGGGCGATCGTCGCCCGACCCCCGCGTTCGTGCCAGGCGTCGTCCGGTCTAAGGCGGCGTCTCAGCGAGGCGCGGGTGCCGCGGTCGGACCGCGCGGGTCGAAGTCGACCGGCAGGTGCACTACCTGCCGCACGACGTGCCCCTCCCGATACGCGGGCGAGAACCGGGCGTCGATCACGGCCGCACGCACGGCCTCGGCGAATAGGGGGTGTGAACTCGATACGATGCCGACCGTTTCGGCGTCGACGTGTCCCTGCCCGTCGACGATGAACTCGGCCACCACGCGCCCCCGCGCGCCCGCCGCGAGCAGCGAGTCGGGGTACGCCGGAACTGGGCCGAGCCCGGGAAGCGGAGCCGCCGCGAGTTCGACCTGATCCGCCGTGTACGCGAGGCCACGCGAGACGATGTCCTCCAGCGAGTCGACCGCACCGACCGCGCCTAACAGATCGCGGGGTGTGCTCCCCTGCCGGCTCCAGAGGACGACCGCGCCGCACCCCCCGGGCGACATCGCGGTACGCAGCGCCGCCGGCACCGTCGCGGCGCCGCTGTAGACCTCGATCGCCTCGATCGACTTCGGGCTGATCGCGTCGAGGTCGAGCGTCCCGGCGCCGACCGGCATCCCGTCGAGAAAATAGACCGGGCTGCACGACGCGCTTCCCGCGCCCCGGAAGCGCGGTCCTGACCCGGTCACGGTCACGCCGGCCAGGTCGCGGAGGAGATCGGTCGTGCGCTGGGGGTTCCGGCGCTCGATCTCCTCGCGCGTGATGTACCGCCCGAGCCCGCTCGCACGCCGGCGTTCGAACGCCGACGCGAGGCGCGCCGCATGCCGGGTCCCGCGGACCGTCACCGGAGCGATCTGCTGGGCCACGCGTTCGAGCGCCACGACCACCGGACCGCCTTCGAGCTGCGGGACCTCGACGCTGAGAGTTTCGGGGCGAAAACCGAGGCGCCGGACGACGAGCGCGGCCGAGCCTTCCGGAACGTGCTCGAAGCGGAACACGCCGTCCGCCTCGGTGATCACGACGATCGCAGGCGCGCCGGTTCGGCCCGGGCGGTTGAGCTGCACGTGCGCGCCAACGAGCCGGCTTTCGTCGGCCGCGCGGACGCTCCCGATCACCGTGTGACGCGCGTCCGGGACGGTACTCGGTGCCTGTGCGCGGGCGGACGCGCTGCCGAGTCCGCACATTGCGAGCGCCGCGGCGACCAGCATCCGCCCGGCCGTGCTCGCGACGCCGGCCGCGATCGCGGGCGTGGTTCGTCGCGCGCACCGAAGCGCCCTCGACACGAGCTGCATTCGCTTCCCTCCTGCTGCGCGCGGAGACGGTACGCAACACCGTTGCGCCGACCACGCGACGATGCGACGAGGACCGCGGACGCGCAAGGGCGAACGCACGGAGGGCCCGGACGCGATTGCGCCCGGGCCCTCCGCTACGACAGATCGCCGCTCAGGTCAGCTGCACGTGAGCGAGACGTTCCCGCCGCGCGCGTCCGTTTCCTGCTTCGGGATCGGCAGCGCGGTATTGAACTGATCCGGCGCCGGGAGGGTGATCTCGACCTTGTGCAGGCCGTTGGTCGCGTTCAGCAGGTTGTACGAGCGCAGGTCCACCAGCCGTTGCGCGCCCGTGAGGAGCAGCGAGTACCGCTTCTCGTACAGGTCGGCGTTGAGCGCCGCACCGGCGCTCGTGAACGGCGAGTAGGCGGCCAGGGCCGGGCCGCCCTCGACGGTGCGCACGGCGTTGATGTCCGACGTCGCGGCCGCGAGCTGCCCGAGTCCGATCTCGGCCTGCGCGCGCACCAGCACGAGCTCCGCGTTCCGCAGGATCGGGATCGGGCCCGTCTGGTTGGACGGGGACGAGAGCGGCGACGTGTAATTCGTCGTCACCCGGTTGAGCGTGCGCGGCTTCGAGAGCTTCGTGATCTCCGCGGCGCGCAGGTCGCCCGGCTGGATGCTGTCGCCGACCGCCTGGTTGAGGTAGACCGTCGGCGCGGCGATCGGGTTCACCTGCTCGTTCGGCGCCACCACGTACTGATAGTACACGCCGGTCGTCAGGTCGCCCGTCGGATTGATGAACGACGACTGCAACGCCGCGAGCGCCGCCGTGAAGTTCGCCGCGCCCGCCGGGCTCGCCGGATTGCCGTTCTGCGCGATGACGCCGCGGTACAACTCGGCCTTCGCCTTCAGGCCGCGGTTGAATTTCGCGAACCCGGCGGGTGTCGCGAAGTTGCCGTTGCTCGTGAACCCGCCCGGGAGCGTGAACGGGAACGACGTTCCGCCGTTCTGCAAGTTGGTGTACCCGCTGTCGAGCAGCGCCGAGATGCGCGCCAGCGCACTCGTCTGGCAGAGCAGCGGCGACAACGTGCCGTTCACCGAGGTCGCCGCGTCCGCCGGAAGACCGTTCGGCCCGCGCGTCTCGAACACGTGGTACAGCTCGAGCGCCTTGTACGTCTGCAGGAACCCGGTCGACGCGCTGATCTGCTGGCTCGTGAAACCGTAGTTGGTTCCGAGTCCCGCCAGCCCGCCGAGGACGGTGTTGATCGTCGCGATCGTGTTGTAGAAGCCGAGGAACGCGCTGCCGCCGGAAAACGCGCTCGGATCGATTCCCTGCGGGCCGAGCAGCTCGGTGATGAACCGAGATTCCGACGGGTCGAGGTTGTAGACGTCGCGCGCCATCGTTTCGGAGAAGACGATGAATCGAAACCCGACGTTCGCGCGATCGGAGTTGATGACGCCCGTCGTGAGCAGCTGGAACGTCGACGGGGTCAGGCCGCTCGCGATCGTGTTCGCGGGCAGGTTGTTGAGGTCCTGAACGGACGTGGCCTCCTTGCAGCCCGCCGCGAGCGCGACGGTCCCGGCGGTAGCCAGCGTCGCAGACCTGAAGAGACGATTACGCATCGGTATGGTCTGAGGCGGTCAGAAGTTCGCGCTGACCGAGAAGAAGTAGCTACGGCTCGGCGGGTAGGGCGTGACGTCCTGGAAGCGGCCGAGGTTCTGGTTCCCGAAGTTCGAGACCTCGGGATCGTACCCCGTGTACTTCGACCAGGTGTAGAGATTGCGGCCCGAGAACTCGACGCGGAGCGCGTCCGCGCGCCCGCCGAGGTAGCGGTGTACGAACTGCGTCGGCAGCGCGTACGAGGCGTTGATCTCGCGCAGCTTCACGAACGTCCCGTTCTCGAGGTACACGGGGCGGCGCAGGGTGCTGAACTGCGAAAGCCGCGTCTGCGACGCGATCGTGTCGGCGAAGAGGTTCGTCCCGTCGAAATAGTTGTTCGTCAGGTTGGCGACCTTGCCGCCCTTCCGCCAGTCGACGAGGCCGGAGAGCCGGACCGGGCCGACGTTGAAGTCGTTCGAGAAGCCCATGTTGAAGCGCGGCAGGCTCTCGTAGTAGTTGTAGTGCGCCGCCCGGCTGACGAACGCGCCGGTCGACGAGAACGTGCTGTCCCACCCGTACTGCGCCTGGACCGTGGTGATCGAGTTCCCCTTGCACAGCCACGGCGCGCCGTAGCGGGCCGAGAAGTACGCGCCCACGTTCTGGCAGGGCAGGTTGATCGTGCCGGTCGGCAGATTCGCCTGCAGACTCGTCACGCGGCTGTTCACCGTCGCGAACGTCGTGCGCGAGATCCAGGTGAAGTGCTTCAACTGCACCGGCGTCGCGTTCAGCGAGAGCTCGGTTCCGGTCTTGTAGAATGCGCCCGCGTTGACCGCCTGCTGCGCGAACCCGGTCGAGAACGCCGTGTTCGCGTTCAACACGAGGTCCTTGACGTTGTCGCGGAACAGCGTCGCCTCGAGCCCGAGGCGGCCGCGGAAGAGGTTCCAGTCGATTCCACCCTCGATCTCGGTCGAGATCTCCGGGCGGATCGCGTTGTTCCCGGCGAACGTCGAGATCTGCGCGCCCTGCGTCCCGCCGTAGAGGCTGACCGGGAGGGCCGTGTACGCGAGGCCGAACGAGGGCTGGTTGCCCGCCTTGCCGTACGCGAAGCGCAGCTTGAACTCGTCCGTCTTCGGCAGCGTGATCGGCACGCGGTACGACGCCGCCGCCTTCGGGAAGGCGTAGAAGTGATTCGAGGCGCCGTTCACCGTCGACCGCTCGGCGTTGATCGCGCCCGTCAGCAGCAGACGCTCGTTCAGCGTGAGGAACTCTTCCTGCGCGAACACGCCCGTGTCGAACACGCGGAAGCGCTGTTCGGTGAGCGACTGGAACGCCGCGAGACCGATGTTCTGCGCGCCCGACGGAATCGTCCGGCCCTGGTCGAATGCCGCGTCGCTGTTCCGGTACTCGTGCCGGAGACCGAACGACGTCGTCGCCGTGAATGGCTTGACCGTGTAGCGGTGCACGCCCGTCACGTTCAGGTTCGCGTACTGGCTCGTGACGTTCGTGTTGACGATCGTGCCCGGGAAGCCGTCGGCCGGCTCGAAGTACGCCTCGGGCGGCGAGTTCAGCTTGTTGTTCTGGTTGAAGATGTCCAGCCCGCCGAGCACCGAAATGTCGAACGTCTGGCGCTCGCCGGCGTACGCGTTGTACGTCGCGTTGACGCTGCCGATGTAGCGGAAGACGTCCTGCGGCGTCTTCACGATCTGCGCGTTCTGGAACGGGTTGGTGCTCCCGGCGCCGTCGAGGAACGGGTTGGACACGTACTGCCCGGCCGGGTTCTTCGCCATCAGGTTGTAGAACTGCGGCGTGTTCGAGAACACCGACACCGGCGAAACTACGGGCGTGTTGTCGTTGCCCGAGAGCCCGCGGTCGGTGAGCGTGTGCAGGAACTCGTTGTTCGACTGCAACGTGAGGCGCTTGCCGACCGTCTGGCCGACGTTGGCCGACAGCGACTGCTTGTTGTAGTACGTGCCCCGCTGGATGCCGTTGTCGCGCTGGCCGAAGCCGGCGATGCGGTACGTCGTCCCGCCGGCCGTCCCGCCGCTCAGGGCGACGTTCGACTGGTACGACGGGCCACTGCCGTTCCCGTCGTAGAACTCGTTCTGGTAGTCGTAGCAGGGGATGCCGTTGTCCGACGTGATGCCGTAATCGGCCGCGGTCCCCGACGAATAATTGTCCAGATAGCCGTTGATCTCGGCGATCGAGTGGAAGCAGCGCATGTTGAGCTTCCGATTCCCCTGCAGGGAATAGTTGCCGAGGCGCTGCGAGAGGTTCCACTGCGGCCGAGTCCCGGAGCCGCGCTTCGTGCGGATCACGATGACGCCGTTCGACGCCTTCGACCCGTAGATCGCGCCCGCCGACGGCCCCTTGAGCACCTCGATGCTTTCGATGTCCTCGGGGTTGAGGTCCGCGACGCGGTTGACCTGCTGGTCCTGGCTAGTCGTGATGCCCGCGCCCGCCGAGGTCAACGAGTTCAAGCCGTTGCCGAACGACTGGTTGCTGATGAGCACCCCGTCCACCACGTACAGTGGGCTCGCGCTCGCGTTGACCGACGTCACGCCGCGGAGCTGCACCTGCGTGCCGCCGCCGGGCGCGCCCGAGTTGGTGCTGATGATCGCGCCGGCGACCTTCCCCTGGAGCGCGTTGTCGACCGTCTGCGCAGGCGCGCGGTTCAGTTCGGTCGCCGTGACCTGCGCGACCGCATTCGCGGCGTTCGCCCGCGAGACGCTCGTCGCCGTACCCGTCACGACCTGCGCCTCGAGCTGCAGCACGTCGCGCGTCAGGTTGATCGTCCCGACGTCCGTCTGCCCGGGCCCGACCGTGACCGTCTGCGCCCGGAACCCGATGCGACGGACGCGCAACGTCTGCGTGCCGGCGCCGGCCTGGATGGCGAACCGACCGGCCTCGTTCGTGTACGTGCCGGTCTGCGTCCCGACGATCTGCACACTCGCGGCGCTCAGCGGCGCGCCGCCCTCGCCCGTGATGATGCCCGTCACGCGGCGCTGCGCCTGCGCCTGCGACGCGATGGCCGACATGGCCACCGTGGCCGCTGCCGCTGGCAGCAGCGTACGAAGTTGCCTCACATGTCCTCCTAGAGGTGTATGGGCGCGACACGCCCGCACGCGCACGCGTGCCCGTCGCGCCAGAGACAGCGCACCGGAGCCCACGGCACTCAGACGAAGGAGACCCGAGCGTACCATCGCCGGTCACAATCGGGGCGCGGACGTTCCGTCATCGTACCAAGCGTAGCGGCGGCGTTGCATGCCGCCCCGGCTAGATTCCGGTGTCGCGCGGCACCCGCGCGCCCAACTTTCCCGTCCGCCTTCATGGCTTCCTACGACGTCATCATCCTCGGCGGCGGCCCCGCCGGCTATGTCTGCGCCATCCGCTGCGCCCAGCTCGGCCTCGCCACCGCCGTCGTCGAACGCGAGGCGCTCGGCGGCACCTGCGTCCTCTGGGGCTGCATCCCCGCCAAGGCGCTGCTCGAGAGCGCCAACCTCGCCAACCACCTCAAGAAGGCCGGCGAACACGGGATCACCCTCGGCGAGATCTCGCTCGACTTCACCCCGGCGATGAAGCGCTCGCGCGGCGTGAGCCAGCAGAACTCCAAGGGCGTCGAGTTCCTCTTCAAGAAGAACAAGGTCACCTACCTCAAGGGCGAGGCGAAGCTCGGCAACGGCGGCAAGCAGATCGTCGTCAAGACGCCCGACGGCAAGACCGAGACGCACGACGCCCGTAAGGCCGTCGTCATCGCCACCGGGTCGCGCGTGCGCGGGCTGCCGCAGGTAGGGCTCGAACTGAACAAGACGACCGTGCTATCGAGCGACGACGTGCTCGTCCTCGAGAAGGCGCCGGCGTCGATGCTCGTCGTCGGCGCGGGCGCGGTCGGCTGCGAATTCGGCGACGTGTTCAACGCCTACGGCACCAAGGTCACGATCGTCGAGGTTGCACCGCAGATCCTTCCGCTCGAAGACGCCGACAGCGCGGCCGAGGTGGCCAAGGCGTTCAGGAAGCGCGGGATCGAGATCCTCACCGGCGCCAAGATGTCGAACGTGAAGGTCGGCCCGAGCTCCGTGTCCCTCACCGTCGAGGCCGCGGGCGAGAAGCGCGACATGACGGTTGACAAGGTGCTCGTCGCGGCCGGCCGCACGGCCAACACCGACACGGCCGGGCTCAAGGAAGCGGGCGTCCAGCTCACCGAGCGTGGGTTCGTCAAGATCGACGACCAGTTTCGCACGAGCGTCGCCGGCGTGTACGCGATCGGCGACGTCGCGGGTAACCAGATGCTCGCGCACAAGGGCTCGCGCGAAGGGCACGTGCTCGCGGAACTGATTGCCGGCCAGCACCCGCACCCCGTGAACTACGCCAACGTGCCCAACTGCACGTATTGCCACCCCGAGGTCGCGTCGATCGGCCTCACCGAGGCACAGGCGAAGGAGCGCAAGCTCGACTACACGGTCGGCAAGTTCCCCTTCTCGGCCAACGGGCGCGCGCGCACGTCGGGCGAGACCGACGGGTTCGTGAAGATCCTCCGCGACAAGAAGTACGGCGAGATCCTCGGCGCACACATCGTCGGCGCGCACGCGACCGAGATGATCCACGAGCTCGTGGTCGCGCGCGAGAACGAGTACACGGTCGAGGAGATCGACCTGGCGATCCACGCACACCCGACGCTGTCGGAGGCGATCGCCGAGGCCGCGCTCGACTCGATGGGCAAGATGATCCACGCGTAGACGCGGCGCACCATGGCCGACCTCCTCGTCACGTCCCTCGGCCTCACGCCATACGCGGACGCGCTCGCCCTCATGCGAGCCGCCGCGGCCGCGCGCGTCGCGGGCGACCTCGACGAGGACCTGCTCCTCCTCGTCGAGCACCCGCCGGTCCTCACGTTAGGCCGGCGAGCGGCCGACAACCGTCTGCTCGCCTCGCCCGCCCTCCTGGCCGCGCGCGGCGTTGAGCTGCACGAGGTCGAGCGCGGCGGCGGCAGCACGTTCCACGGCCCCGGACAGCTCGTCGGGTACCCGATCATCGACCTCAAGCGTCACCGCCGCGACCTGCACTGGTACCTCCGGCAAGTCGAACAGGCGCTCATCGACGCGGTCGCCGAGTTTGGGGTGGCGGCCGGGCGCAACCCGCCGTTCACGGGGGTGTGGACCGACCCCGAGGCGTCGGGTGGCGCGTCAGGCACGTCCGGCCTGCCGCGGAAGCTCGCGTCGATCGGCGTCCACGCGCGCGAGTGGGTGACGTCGCATGGATTCGCGCTGAACGTGACACCCGAGCCACTCGCCTACTTCGACCTCATCGTGCCGTGCGGGATCGACGGTGTCGAGATGACTGCCGTGGCCCGCGAGGCACCGGCCGCGCTCGCGGCGGACGCCAGCGTCGACCGCGTGGGCGGGGCAGTGACCGAGTCCCTCGCACGCGCGTTCGGCCTCACACCGGCGAAGGTGGAGTCGGCCGATCTCCGGGCGCGACTGCTCGGCCGGCTTCAACCGGCCAGTTCTGGTCGTTGACCGGAGCCCGCGCGCGACGCTCGTGAACGGCGCGTCGCGCGCGAGCGGTGTGCCGGTCAGCCCGCGTCGTTGAGCGTCACGACTGCCCCGGCCGAGCCGGTCGTCGCGGTCGGAGCCGGGTCGCTGAGGAGCAGGGTGCGGATCGAGCCGGCGGTGAGCGTCAGCGTCGTCGTGAACAGCGGCACCGTGTGCGCCCCCGCCGCGTCGAAGATGTCGACCTGTGCGGTACCCGGCGCGACCCCCGCGTACGCGGAGCGCGCACCGTACGCGACCGCGGCGAACGTCGGCACCGTCGGGCGCGTGGTTCCCTGCGGGTAGATGTAGACGTCCGCCGCCGTCCCCGTGTTGGCCTTGACGTAGTCGATCGCGTCGAACACGCGGACGAGCGCCGATGTGGTCGCGGTCGTCCCCGTGTCGGCGAGCACCGCCACCGTGCCGGCGGGCGATACGCCGCGAGTCACGCGACCGTAGGCGACGAGCAGGTAGCCGGTGTTGGCCGCGAACGCGCCGCCGGGGTTCGAGAAGAATGCGGTGGTCACCCCCGTCGCGTTGAACGCGAACGGCGACGCGGGCGAGATGAGCGCGTACTGCTGCTGGGCCGGATTCGGTGCGATCACGCCGAACGCGAGGCCGGTCGCCGCCGTCTGACCGTTGAGCGAGAAATCGACGCCGCTTCCCGCGTCGCCCATCACCTGGACGACGCGCACGCCGGCGACGGCGGAGGCCGTTCCCGTGCCGGTGACGTCGGAAGACACGCAGCCGGCGGCGGCGCCCACGACGAGCGCGGCACCGAGGGCGAGGACGGACGAACGAGCGACTGACAGCATGACGGAAAGACGGTGCGGACGCGGACGAGTGCCGCGCCGGACGTCAGCCGCCGCGCAGCAAGGGAATGAGGTCGAGAATAACTCCTACACCGCCCAGCAGGAGAGATCCGAGCCAGATCGCACGCAGGCGCGTGAGCGCGGCGACCGCCCCGAGCGCGATCGCGACCTGGAACAGCGCGACCGCGTAGGCGTAGCCGTGGTGCTTGTTCATGAGCACGTCGGCCTCGTGCGAGACCTCGTCCCGCGCGTGCTCCTTGGCGAGGGCGGCAGTGCGCGCGCTGTCCTGATCGTGCGCGTAGCGAGCGGGCGCCGCGGCCAGCGCGGCGGGGGGCTCCTTCCCGGCCGCGCTCCACGACGACGCGGCGGCCTGCGCGACCGCGGCCTTGATCCCCTTCGCCTGGTAGTACGACCACTGGTCGGACGCCTCGGCCTGATAGCGCGTCGCCTCCGTCTTGAGCGCGAGGGCCTCGTTCACGGTGCCGCCGGCCTGGAGCGAGCTCACAGCCGCGAGCGCGGCAAGCACCGACGTCGACAGCGCGATTCGGCGCGTGAATCCGGCACCCTCGTGTTCGGCTTCGTGGTGCACGTGCTCGTGCACCGCGTCGAGATCGACTTCCATTTCTTCAGGCATGCGCCTAAAGCTAGGGGCCGGTTGGCGCGCGATCGGCGCTCCGCCCCGGATGCGCGGCGTTGTTTGCGAGTTCCTCACGCCGGTTCGCGAATCATGGCCGACCCGAGTTTCCCCAACACCACGCCGCCGACCGACGGCGCGCGCGGATCGTCTCCCACGCTCGACGTGCGCCCTGCGGCCGCGGCGCGCATCCCGCCGGGGCAGGTGCGCACGGCCAAGTGGCCGGTCCTGCACTACGGTGAGGTGCCCGAGGTCGATGCGGCCGCGTGGCGCTTCGAGGTCACCGGTCTTGTCGAGGCGCCATTCCGCCTATCGCTCGACGAACTCCGGACGCTCCCGACCCAGGACACGGTGTGCGACATCCATTGTGTCACGCGATGGAGCCGGCTCGACAACCGGTTCACCGGGGTGAGCGTGCAGGAGCTGCTCCGGCGCGCGCGGCCGACGCCGGAGGCGGCGTTCGTGCACGTGCGGGCCGCGCAGGGGTTCACGACGAACCTCGCGCTGGCCGACTTCGACCGCCCCGAGAATCTGCTCGCATGGGCGCACGACGGCGCGCCGCTCGCCGCGGAGCACGGCGGCCCGGTGCGGCTCGTGGTACCGCACCTGTACTTCTGGAAGAGCGCGAAGTGGGTGACCGGGTTGGAACTGCGCCGGAGCGACGCGCCGGGGTTCTGGGAACAGAACGGTTACCACAACCACGGCGACCCGTGGCGCGAGGAGCGGCACCAGCCCTCCGGGTTCGCGCAGTGGATGGCGAATTCGCTGCGGAACGAGTCGAAAAAGCGGCGGTAGCCGGATCCGGCACGCGTCCCCGCAGGCGGAGGCGGACCCCCGCCTGCGCGGCGGTGACGGCGAGAGCATGTCGCGCGCCGCTGCCCCGGTTCCGTGACCCCCGCGAGAGCGGGGGTCACCCTCGCCTCACGACGGGACTCTGCCCACCCACCGCCGCACCGCCCCGTACGGGTCTTTCGGGTCGGACTTGGCGAGCGCGATGAGCCGTGCGATGCTCCGCCGGAGGTCGCTCCCCTCGCGCGCGTACACGGCGTCGAACAGCGCCAGCTCGCGCGCGTACGTGCGGCGTGCGAGCAGGGCGGCGTTGTCGAGCGGCGTCCGCGCCGCCCACCGCGCGAGCGCGGCCGGCCCGCCGCGCGTCCGGCGCGGATCGACGAGCCGCGGGACCACGCTGTCGGCGAGGGCACGGCGCGCGGCGACGGTCACGTCCGCGCGCGCCGCGAGCCGCGCCGCGCGCGCGGCCGAGTCGCGTCCGGGGTGCGCCGCGTACGCCGAGTCGACCGACCTGCCTAACGCCGCCCAGAACTCGCCGAGCGTGCGCTCGTCGGCCCACCGACGCCCGGCCGCGGCCACCGACGCCGTATCGCCCCGCGCGGCGAAGAACCGCTCCGCGCCGCGCGCGCCGACGAAGCTCGCGAAGCTCTCGTTGAACGCCGCCTGGCTCGGCGCGTAGAACGTGTTGTGCGTCAGCTCGTGGATCACCGTGTTGGCGAGGTCCACCGAGTCGCCGACGATCGCCGTGTTGAGTAGCGGGTCGGCGAACCAGCCGAGGGTGCTGAACGCGGAGGACGGCCGGAGGTAGGCGTCGTAACCGTGCGCGCGCAGGTCGTCGCGCGCACGCCGACCCGCGGCGGCGTCGAAGAAGCCCTTGTACGGCACACTCCCGACCACCGGGAACCACCACGTCACCGGCGCGAGCGTATCGCGGCGCGCACCGGTGAGCAGCAGCAGGAGGGTGTCGCGCCCGATGTCGGTGTAGTACTCGAAGCTGTGCCCCGCGTTGAGCCCGAGCGAGTCGGCCGCGAACGCGCGCGCGGCGAGCACGAGCTGCAGCTTCCCTCGCGTCCGCGCGTCGCTCGGTGAGGGCCGCGACGCGGCGGCCTCGCGCGCGACCTCGGCGATCGGGCGGCGGCGCTCCAGGATCCGGCCTTCCTCCCACCCCGCCCGCACCAGCCACCGTCCATCGGTCGTACCCACCAGGCCGAGCGCGACCAGGGCCGCCAGGCCGCCGAGCGTCCGGCGCAGGCCCCGCCGCCAGGAACGAACGTAAGTTATTGCCATGTAGAACGTTACAGGACTGACCGCGCGATCAGGCGGGCATGGCGGCGGGCGGGCGGCCGCGCTAACCTTCGAGGACGATGAGCTTCGTACACCTGCACTGCCATTCCGAATACTCGCTCCTCGACGGCGCCAACCGGATCGATTCGCTGATCCGCCGCGCCCAGGAGCTCGAGATGCCGGCGCTCGCCGTGACGGATCACGGCAACATGCACGCGGCGTGGGAGTTTCAGGAGCACGCGCGCAAGGCGAAGGTCAAGCCCATCCTCGGGATGGAAGCGTACGTCGCGCCCGGCTCGCGCCACGACCGCGGCCGCCCCGCACCCGGCGCCAAGCCGTACCACCACCTCGTGCTCCTCGCGCGCGACGCGGTCGGCTACAAGAACCTCGTCAAGCTCTCGTCGCTCGCGTACCTCGAGGGCTTCTACGTGAAGCCGCGGGTCGACCGCGAGTTGCTCGCCGCACACAGCGAGGGGATCATCGTCTCGTCGGCGTGTCTCGCGGGCGAGGTCGCGGGCCACCTCATGGACGACCGCTGGGACGCGGCGCGCGAGGCGGCCGAGTGGTACGCCAACGTCTTCCAGGATCGGTACTACCTGGAGGTGCAGGCGCACGACAGCGACGGCCAGTCGAAGCTCAACGCGCAGATCTTCAAGCTCGGCGCGGAACTCGGGCTTCCGGTCATCGCGACCAACGACGCGCACTTCCTGAAGGAGACCGACCACGACGCGCACGACGTCCTGCTCTGCATCGGGATCGGCAAGGACGTCAAGGACGAGAACCGGATGCACTACGACCGGGGGCTCTACTTCAAGAGCCGCCCGGAGATGGCGGCGCGCTTCACCGACCGCCCCGACGTCCTCGAGAACACGCTGCGCATCGCGGACGAGGTCGACGTGGTGTTCGGCAAGAAGTACCACGTGCCGAGCTTCCCGCTCCCGCCCGGCGTCGAGACCGAGAACGACCTGCTCGTCAAGCTCGCCACCGAGGGCGCGCACGAGCGGTACGGCCGGACGCTGAGCGCCGAGGTCGAGCAGCGGCTCGCGTACGAGCTCGGCGTCATCCTGCAGACCGGGTACGCGGGCTACTTCCTCATCACCGCCGACTTCATCAAGGCCGCGCGCGACCGCGGCATCCCGGTGGGCCCGGGGCGCGGCTCGGCGGCGGGGTCGCTCGTCGCCTACGCGTTAGGCATCACCAACGTCTGCCCGCTCAAGTTCGACCTGCTGTTCGAGCGCTTCCTGAACCCGGAGCGCGTGTCGATGCCCGACGTCGACGTGGACTTCTGCTTCGAGCGCCGCGGCGAGGTCATCGAGTACGTGCGGCAGAAGTACGGCAAGGAGAGCGTCTGCCAGATCGTCACGTTCGGGACGATGAAGTCGCGCGCGGCGGTGAAAGACGTCGGCCGCGTGCTCGGCTTCACCCCGGCCGAGACCGACGCGCTGGCCAAACTCATTCCCAACGCGCCCAACTTCTCGCTCACCGTCGCCGAAGCGCTCACGCAGGTCCCCGACGTCGCGCGGCTCTACAAGGAGGACCCCCGCTACCGCGAGCTGCTCGACTACGCCGTCGCGCTCGAAGGGCTGTCGCGACACACCGGCGTGCACGCGGCCGGCGTGGTGATCGCCCCGGGCCCGGTGCACGAGTTCGTTCCCGTCTGCACCCAGGCCAGCAAGGGCGCGGGCGGCGACGGCGACGAGAAGGTGACCGTCGCGCAGTACGACATGACCGCGCTCGAAAAGGCGGGCATGCTCAAGATGGACTTCCTCGGGCTGACCACGCTCACGGTCATCCACGACGCGCTCGTCTCGATCGAGCGGCGCACGGGGAAGGCGCTCGACCTCGACGCGCTCGAGTTCGACGACCCGAAGACGTACCAGATGCTGCGCTCCGGGCGCACGGCCGGCGTCTTCCAGTTCGAGTCGCCGCTCGCCACGGACGTGCTGCGGCAGATGCGGTGCGACCGCTTCGACGACCTCGTCGCGAGCAACGCGCTGCTCCGCCCCGGCCCGCTCGACACGGGGATGCACAAGGTCTACATCCGGCGCAAGCGCGGGGAGGAGCCGGTGAGCTACGCGCTCCCCGAGCTGGAGCCGATCCTGCGCGAGACGCAGGGCGTGATCACCTACCAGGAGCAGGTGATGCGCATCGCGCAGACGCTCGCGGGGATCTCGCTCGCCGAGGCGGACGTGCTGCGCAAGGCGGTAGGCAAGAAGGACGCGGAGCTCATCCGCGCCGAGCTGGGCAAGTTCACGGAAAAGGCGATCGCGAAGGGGCACGGCCGCGGCGTGATCGAGGAGCTCGCGGGGCAGATCGAAACGTTTGGACGCTACGGCTTCAACAAGTCGCACTCGGTCGCGTATTCGGTCCTCTCGTACCAGACGGCGTACCTCAAGGCCAACTACCCGGCCGACTTCATGGCCGCGCTGCTCTCCAGCTGCATCGGCGACACCGACAGCGTGGTGAAGTACGTGGCCGAGGCACGCGAGATGGGGTTGGAGGTGCTGCCGCCCGACGTGAACGAGAGCGGCTACAAGTTCACGGTCATCGCCGACAACCGGATACGCTTCGGGCTGGGCGCGGTGCGCAACGTCGGCGAGGGCGCCGTCGAGTCGGTGCTCGGCGCCCGCGCGAAGGACGGCTCGTACACGGACTTCTTCGATTTCGTCGAGCGGGTCGACCTGCGCGCGTGCAACAAGCGCGTGTTCGAGGCCCTCATCCACGCGGGCGCGCTCGACACCGTGGGCGGGCACCGCGCGCAGTACCTCGCCGCGCTCGACCACGCGATGCAGGAAGCCTCGCTCAAGCAGCAGGAGGCCGCGAGCGGGCAGGGCTCGCTGTTCGGACTCCTCGGCGGCGACGAGGCGAGCGCGAAGCCCGCACCGCGCCCGACGCTGCCGCACCTGCCGCCGTGGAGCGAGAGCGACCGCCTGGCCGCCGAGAAGGCGATCCTCGGCTTCTACGTGTCGGGGCACCCGCTGGAGCCGTTCCGCGCCGAGGCCGAGCTGTTCGGCACGCACAAGGTGGCCGAGCTGGGCAGCTGGACGCCCAACAAGATCGTGCTCGCGTGCGTGATTACCGCGTGCAAGCGGCAGATCAGCAAACGCAGCGGGTCGGAGTTCGCCCGCCTCATCCTCGAGGACTTCTCGGGCGCCACCGAGGTGCTCGTCTTCCCAGAGGCGTGGAGCGTGCTGTCGGACCAGGTCAAGACCGACGTTCCGGTGCTGGTCGAGGGCGGCTACTCGCGCCGCGACCAGGACGCGGAAACGCCGACGTTCATCGTCGAGAAGGTGACGAAGCTGGCCGAGAAGCGCGTCGACGGCGCGATCGCGGTCGCCATCGAGCTGGCTTCGGGCGCGGACCTGACGCCGGGCGTGATGGCCGACGTGCGCGAGGCGTGCGCGCATTACCCGGGCACCGCGGCGCTCGAGCTGCGCTGGCGCGACGCCAAGGGCGGCGGCGCGGCGCGGTTCCGCTCGCGCTCCCTCACCGTCGCCGCCTCCAACGCCGCCCTCGGCGAGCTGCGCGCCCTGCTCGGTGACGAGCGGGTCAAGCTGGTCCGCGGTTCCTAACCGACTCCAATGGCCACACCCGTCCTCGATTTCGAGAAGCCGCTCGCCGAACTGGAACAGCGGATCGACGACCTCAAACGCGTCGCCGACGACGGCGCACTCGACGTGCAGGACGAGATCGCGCCGCTCGAGCGCAAGCTCTCCGACCTCCGCGTCGACATCTACCGCAACCTCACGCCGATGCAGCGCGTGCAGGTCGCGCGGCACCCCAAGCGCCCGTTCACGCTCGACTACATCCGGCTGATCTTCACCGACTGGGTGGAGCTGCACGGCGACCGCGCGTTCCGCGACGACGAGGCGATCGTCGGCGGCTTCGCGCGGCTCGACGGCGAGAGCGTGATGGTCATCGGCCACCAGCGCGGCCGCGACACGCGCGAGAACCTGCGCCGCAACTTCGGGATGGCCCACCCGGAGGGCTATCGCAAGGCGTTGCGGCTGCTCAAGCTGGCGGAGAAGTTCGAGGTGCCGGTCGTCACCCTCATCGACACGCCGGGCGCGTGGGCCGGCATGGGTGCCGAGGAGCGCGGGCAGAGCGAGGCGATCGCGCGCAACCTGCTCGAGATGGCCGGACTCACGGTGCCGATCGTCGCGACCGTGATCGGCGAGGGCGGATCGGGCGGCGCACTCGCGTTGGGCGTGGCCGACCGCGTGCTGATGCTCGAGAACGCCATCTACTCGGTGATCACCATCGAGGGGTGCGCGGCCATCCTCTGGAAGGACGGCAAGAGCCCCGAGACCCGCGCCCGCGCGGCCGACGCGCTCAAGATCACCGCGCCCGACCTGTACGAGCTGCGCGTGATCGACGAGATCGTCCCCGAGCCCGCGGGCGGCGCGCACGCCGATCCGGAGGCGACGGCAGGCCGCCTGAAGGAGGTCCTCGTGCGGCAGCTCGAGGACCTGCGGCGGTACAAGCCCGAGAAGCTCGTCCGGCGCCGGCGCGAGAAGTTCCTGCGGATGGGGCGCGTCGCGGGCTAAGTCTCTACCGTTCGCGCGGTTATCCTTCGACGAGATGCCACACCTCGTCGAAGTCGCGTTCAAGGGAAACCGGAAGGAGTTCTACGCGTGGTCCGCCGACGACCCGCCGGGCGTCGGCACGGCGCTCATCGTCGAGGGCGACCGCGGCGAGGACCTCGGCCGCGTGCACGCCACGGGTGCGCTCGCCGCCAAGCGCTACGCCGGCGTCGCCCACGGCGCGCTCGCGCTGGTCGTCGACGGCGCCGCGGCGGGCACGCCGACCGGCGAGGCCGCGCCGACCAAGCGCGTGCTGCGCGTGGCGAGCAGCGACGACGTGGCCCGCGCCGGTGAACTGCCGGCGCTCGACGACGAGGCCCGGCGTACCGCGATCGCGCGCGTGCGCGCGCACAACCTCGCGATGAAGCTGACCGACGCCGAGTGGCAGTGGGACCGCCGCAAGCTCACGCTCTATTTCACGGCGGAGAAGCGCGTCGACTTCCGTGCGCTCGTGCGCGACCTCGCGGCCGTGTTCCGCGCCCGCATCGAGCTCAAACAGATCGGCGTGCGCGACGAGGCCAAGCGCCTCTCGGGCGTCGGCCGCTGCGGGCGCGAGTACTGCTCGGCCACCTGGCTCCCCGAATTGCGGCCGGTCAACCTCACGGTCGCCAAGGACCAGCGCCTGTCGCTGAACCCGACCCAGATCTCCGGGGCGTGCGGCCGGCTCATGTGCTCGCTCCGCTACGAGCACGAGTTCTACGTGCAGCAGCGCAAGCGCTTCCCCAAGGAGGGGCGCGTGCTCGCCACCGCGCGCGGCGAGGAGAAGGTGATCGCCACCGACATCTTCCGCGAGCGCGTGACGCTCCGCGCGCTCGACGGCGAGACGCGCGTCGTGCCGCTCGACGAGTTGCGGCGCGAGGTCGCCGAGGCGACGTCGGCCGCGGCGCCCGACGACCTCGACACCGTCGCGGTCGACGTCGCGGTTGACGTCGCGTCGGTGACGTTGGCGGCGAGCATCGTCGCCGATCCGACGTCGGAGCTGGGCGTCGAGCCCGCACCCGTTGTCGTGCGAGGCGACGATCCGCCGGCGGACGTGCCGAGCGCGGCAGACACGAGCCCGGTGGATGCGACTCCCGCCGAGCGCGAGCGCACGCGGACGCGAGCGCACCGGACGCGAGCGCGGCCGATGCGGGTCCGGCGGACGTCCGCGACGAAGCGGCCGCGCGCCGCCGTGGACGCCGTGGCGGACGCCGCGGTGGCCGGCCCAATACCGACGTGTGACCGGAATGCGCCCGTTCTACATCACGACCGCGATCGACTACGCCAACGGCGACCCGCACCTCGGCCACGCCCTCGAGAAGGTCGGCGCCGACGCGATCGCCCGCTATCACCGCCTCGCGGGGCGCGCCGTGCACTTCTCGATGGGGATGGATGAGCACGGCCAGAAGGTGCAGCAGGCGGCCGAGGCGCGCGGAATCTCCCGCGCAGCAGCTCGTCGACGAGGTCGCGGCGACGTTCGAGCGCACCTGGGCGTCGCTCGACGTACGGTACGACCAGTTCGTGCGGACCACCGCGCCGCAGCACCAGCGCGGCGTTCGCGCCCTGGTCGAACGCATCTTCGCGCGCAACCCCGACGACTTCTACGAGCGCACGTACGAAGGCTGGTACTGCGTAGGCTGCGAAGCGTTCAAGACCGCCGAGGAGATCGTCGACGGGCGCTGTGAGCTACACCCGACGCGCACCCTGGAGTGGACCGCCGAGCGGAACTGGTTCTTCCGCCTGTCGCGCTACCAGCCGTTCCTCGAACGCCTGCTCCGCGACCACCCCGAGTTCTGCCAACCCGAGAGCCGGCGCAACGAACTGCTCGGCCTCCTCGCGCAGGGCCTGGAGGACGTGTCGGCGAGTCGCGCGCGCCTCACCTGGGGCGTGCCCTTCCCGCGCCCCACGAGCGACGGCGAGACGCAGGCGACCTACGTGTGGTTCGACGCGCTGCCCAACTACCTGACGTCGACCGGCTTCCCGGAGGGCGCGTGGGAGGCGCCCGAGGGGCGCTGGCCCGCGCAGCTGCACGTGATCGGCAAGGACATCACGCGCTTCCACTGCGTGATCTGGCCGGCGATGCTCGAGGCCGCGGGGCTGCCACTCCCCGAGCGCGTGTGGGCGCACGGATTCGTGTCGTTGGGCGGCGAGCGGTTCAGCAAGAGTGCGGGCGTCACCCTCGACCTCGACGAGGCCGTCGCGCGCTACGGGCCCGACGCCTTCCGCTACTTCCTGCTGCGCGAGGTGCCGTTCGACGGTGACGGCAACTTCTCGTGGGAACGCTTCGCCGACCGCTACACCGCCGACCTGGCCAACGCGTTCGGCAATCTCGCGAGCCGCACCGTCGCGATGGTCGAGAAGTACCGCGGCGGCGTGGTGCCGGCCGTGCCGTCGGTCGTGCTCGGCTCGACGCGCGGCGCGGACGCGGGCGATCTCGCGGCGTACCACGCGGCCATGGACGGCACGCGCGGGTACGTGCCCAACGAGGCGCTCGCCGCGCTGTGGCGCGTGGTCGCGCGGGCGAACGCCGAGGTGCAGGAGCGGCAGCCGTGGACGTTGGCCAAGGATCCCGCGCGCGGGGCCGAGTTGGACGCGGTGCTGCACGCGGCGGTACGCCGGCTCGCGGTTGCGGCGGTGTGCGTGTGGCCCGCGATGCCTGGTAAAGCCGCCGAACTGTGGGCGCAGCTCGGCGGCCCGGGCGACGTGGCGGATCAGCGCTTCGCCGGGCTCGACGCGCTCGATCCGTCGGGGTGGCAGGTGCAGAAGGGGGCCGCGCTGTTTCCGCGCGATGCCGTCTCACCCGCGCCCGCCTAACGGCCGGCGGTCGCGCCCCACCACCGGGCCCGGTGCCGGGCCCCAGCCCGAATCCTCCCATGTTCCGTCAGCACGCGCGCGCCGTTCGACTCGCACTGCTCACGACGCACGCCGTGGCCGCCGCCGCGTGCGCGCACGGCGGCCCGGCCGGCCCCGCCCGCCCGGCCACGATCGCGGCGACCGACAGCAACGCGACCGGCGCGCCGCGCGACCGCGTCGTCCTCCAGGTCGAGAACCGGAGCGGCTTCGACGTGATCATCTACGCCGTGCGCGGCACGCTCCGCCTACGCATCGGCAGCGTCGCGGCAGTCTCGCGCGCCACGATCAAGATTCCCGACACGTTCACCTCCGACCTCGGCGGTCTCGCGGTCGCGGCGGTCCGTCTGGCCGGCAGCGAATCGTACCTGAGCGAATCGGTCGTCCCGCACGCGGGAGAACGGCTCGTCCTCACCGTGCAGCCGCGCGTCGTCGATTCGTCGCTGTCGGTGCAGTAGCCGACCGGCCCGACGGCGCCGGCCCGGAGCACCGGCCAGGACGCGTGCGCCTACTTGGGGGTCGGGACCTGCGTGGTGTTGTTGCTCGTCCCGGCCTGCCCGATCTTGAACCCGACGAAGGTCCCGACGACGACCGCCACGCCGACCGCGGCGGCGAGTGCGGTCCGGGACGCGCTGATCCGGCGCACACCGAGCGACGCGACGCTGGATCGCGGCACCGAGACGCGTTCACCGCTCCACAGGTTCTCGGTCCCGCCACGCTGTGTCGTCTGGGTCGCCATGACGACCACCGAATCGGCGTCGATCTTCCCGATCCGACCATCGACCAGCTCCACGTGCGGCCCGACGGCCGATGCGGCCGCGACACTGCCCGCATCGGTGAGCGTCAGGCGGACTTCGGTCCCCGGCGTCGGCGAGCTCGTCACCGGAGGTGTGTACTCGTAGCAGGCGCTCAGCGCGGCCGCGGTCGCGACCGCAGCGGCCGGTAGGCGCACCCGCGCGCGACGCGGGGTGGTACGCATGAAGGGCACGACGGGAGGAAGGCGTGGAGGTTGCGGCCGGGACGGCCGCCGAAACGCGATTGGGCTCGCCCCCGCAAGGCGGAGCCGAGCCCAATCGCGCGCGGACCAGCTGCCCGCGGCTCAGTTCGACGTTTGTACTCCGTTCACCGAGCAGGGGTTCGGGTCGTTCGCGTTCCGTGCCGGCTGGTCGGACGGCGCCGGGATGTTGGGGTTGGTATTGTGCTCGCTCAGCGGGTAGATGAAGCGGGCCGGGATGAGCCCCTGGCCGTTCGCGATCGGGCTACGCGCGGGCAAGCAGGTCCGCCGGTAATCGCTCCACACTTCCGGGTTCTGGAAGAGCGCGATGTACTTCTCGGTCATGATCTCGTTGAGCCCCGCCGCTCCGCTCGGTAGAGCACTGAGCGGGGTGAGCCCGGCGCTCGTCCGTTCGGCGTTGTAGGCCGTGAGCGCCGCACTCGCGTTGCCGAGTCGGTACTGCGCCTCGGCGATGATCATCTGGTTCTCGGCGTACGTGACGATGGGCTGACGGTAGCCCTGACCACCCGGGTTGGCCGCCCCACCGTTCAACTGCGCGACGTTGGACGCGACACCGTTGGACGTCGGCGCGCCGACGATCTGCGTTGTGCCGCTGCCCGGCGTGAAGTACGTGGTGAGGCGCGGGTCGCTCCGCGCCGTCATGAGATTCACGAAGTAGTCCGACGGCGAGATGTACCCGGCGCGGTAGAGGACCGTGAACTGGTACCAGAGGTTCTGCTCGTTGGTGTTCGTGCTCTGGTACGAGCGCAGGTCGTTCGCAGCCGACGAGATTCCCTTCTGCGCGGCCGCGAGCGCGCTCTGGTACGCCGTCGCGTTGAACGCCGGCGTGCCATCCGCAGCCGATCCCTTCGCCTCGGCCGTGTGCAGGTAGAAGCGCGCCTTGATCGTGTTGGCCGCGGCGATCCACTTCGCCGCGCTCCCGCCGTAGAGGACGTCCGCGGCGCTCGGGCCGTTGCCCTTGCCGGAACTCAGCTGGACGATCGCGCGGTCGAGCGTCGTCTGCACGGCGGCGTAGACCGACGCCTGCGAGTCGAGCGAGGCCGGCTTCCCGACCTCGAGCGCGGTCGAGTACGGGACGTCGCCCCACCAGTCCGCGGCGGTGCCGATCGACAGCGCTTCGACCACGCGGGCCACGCCACTCGTCAGGCTGTCGCCGGCGGCGTCGCTCGCCTTCTCGACGGCGCGGATGTCGACGAGACCGCCGCCCTGGTAGACGGTGCCCCAGTAGCCGTTCGTGAAGTCCTCGGTCAGGCTGTACTGTGCGTTGGTCACGTACTGGTTCTGCGTGCCCGAGAACTGCTGCATCCACATCGTGATGATGCGCGCCGGGTCACCGGTCTGCAGCGATTCCTGGTTCGTCTCGACGGCCGTCAGCGACTGCAACGAAGTCGCGGCCGTCGGCTGGTTCGGGTTGTTGATCGCCTGATTGCTCGTCAGGAAGTCCTTACACCCGGCGAGGGCCGCAGCGGCGAGAACGCCTGCCGCCGCGGTGCGTGCGGCCTTGGTCGTGTTCAGCATGAGAGGCACGAAACCGGTCAGCGGTTCAGGGTCACCGTGAACGCGAACGAGCGCGTCAGCGGCGTGTTGAAGTAGTCGACGCCGTTCACACCGACGGCGGCGCCACCGAGGTTCGTCTCCGGATCGACGCCCGTGTACTTCGTGAACACGGCCAGGTTGCGGCCCGCCGCGCGGAAGTCGATCGAGCTCAGACCGACGTAGCGGCGGAGCTGCGCGCCGCTGTAGGTGTACGCCACCGAGAGTTCGCGGATCTTCGCGAAGCTGCCGCTCTCGAGGAACTGCGAGGCGACCGGGCCGAAGCCGCTGCCGAGGCCCGTGAACCAGGGCTGCCCGAGTGCCACCGGGACCCCGACGCCGGGGCCGACCGTCGGCTCGGGCGTGACCTTGTCGACCGGCTTGCCGGGCGTGAACGTCTGCCCGATGATGTACGTCGTCCCGGTGCAGCTCGACTGCGAGGACGTCGCGCAGGTCGCGCGGATGTTCTCGTCGCTACTCGAGCCGAAGTTGTAGAGCGCGCCCTTCGTCCCGTTCCACACCTGGCCGCCGACGCGCACGTCGAGCAGGCCCGAGAACGTGAACTTGTGGAAGCGCAGGTTGGGCCGGAACGCGCCGGTCCAGAGCGGCGTCGGGTCGCCGATGATGCGGGCCGTCGGATCGTCGATCGGGAGCCCGTTGGCGGCGAGGTACAGCGCGTTGTTCGGCGCCTTCGCCGCCGTGCACACGGCGTTGACGTCGACGCTGCCGACGACGTTCGACTGCCCGTAGCGGCAGCGCGCGAAGTCCTGCCCCTGGAACGCGCCCAGCGCGTACCCGACCTGCGCCACCGGCGCCACGCTCCCCGAGAAGTAGCCGCCCGTCGGGAGCTGGACGAAGTTCGAGCCGAGCACCTGGAGCACGCGATTGCGGTTCTGGGCGTACTGGAAGCCCAGGGTGAGCTCGGTGTCCTTCGTGCGGATCGGCCGGATGTTGAGCGCGACCTCGACGCCGTGGTTACGGATCTTCGCCGCGTTCTGCGCCTGCAGCCCGAACCCCGACGACGGCGCCAGCGGCGCGTCGAAGATGACGTCGCGCGCGACGCGGTCGTAGTAGGTGACGCTCAGGTCCGCCGCGTTCTTGAGGAAGCCGACGTCGAAGCCGGTCTCCAACTCGTTCTGCCGCTCGGGGCGCAGGTTGGGCTGCGGCACGCGCGTGGCAACGACGAGGCCGCCCTGGCCGTTCTGCACCGAGAAGAGCTGGTCGCCGTAGCCGCCGACGGAATAGTAGCCGCCCGTGTAGAAGCCGCTCGTCGAGTACACCTGCGGCTCCGTGCCCGTCTGCCCGTAGGCGAGCCGCAGCTTGCCGTCGTTCAGGAAGCCGCGCGCGTTGAACGCGTTGGTGAAGACGTACGCGAGCTGCCCGCTCGGGAACCAGTTGCGCCGGTTGTTCTGGCCGAAGGTCGAGAACCCGTCGTTCCGGACCGTGAACGTGCCGAACAGGTCGGTGAACAGCGACTGCTGGAGCTGCGCGAAGTACGACTCGCGGCGGATGAGCGAGCGGAAGTCGGCGCCGTTCGCGACGTCGGGGTTGACGACGATCGCGTTCGTCAGCGCGTACAGGTTGTTCGCGATGAGCTGCGAGCCGAACTCCTGGTTCTGCTGGTAGCGCTGGCTGTTCAGCTCCGCGCCGACCGCGAAGCGCGTCTCGAAACCCTCGCGCAGCGTGTGCGACGCCTGCACGTTGACCAGGTTGTCGACGATGTTCGTGACGTAGTTACCGCGCGTGATCTGCCCGTACGGGTTGGTGGAGCTCGTCCAGGGCAGCCCCTCGAGGCGCTCGTCGCTCGTGTAGTCCGACCCGAGCGTGTACGTCGCCGAGAGCCACGACAGCGGGTTGTAGCTGACGTTCACGTTGCCGAACGCGCGCCCGACGTTCTGCTTGTTCTGCTGGTCGTAGATGACGAAGTCGGGGTTGTCGTAGTAGCGCGTGTGGAACGCCGACCCCGGGCTCGGGTTGGGGAACCGGTACGAGCGCTGCAGCCCCGACACCGAGTCGATGAAGTACCCGTTGTTGAACGTCGGCGGCGTGCGCCAGCCACCGAGCGTAAGCCCCGACACGTTCGATCCGCGCTGAATGAACGAGCCGCGGGAGTCGACGTAGCTGATGTTGCCCGAGACCGAGAGCTGGCTGCTCACGCGCTGCGTCGCGTTGAGGCGGACCGTCTGCCGGCGGTACGTGTCGTTGTTGCCGATGATCACGCCGTTCTGGTTGCTCGACGACCCGCTCAGGAAGAACTGCGTGCGGTCTCCGCCGCCGCTCACCGAGAGGTTATTGTCGAACAGCGACCCATTCGCGAAGATCGCGCGGGCCTGGTCGTACGTCGGCGTCCCGGCCGCAATCGGAGCGCCCCAGCTCGTGCTCGGCATCGCGCAGTCGAGCGTCGTGCAGGTCGCGGTCACGCCGCGCGTACCCTGCCCGAAGCTCTGCTGCAGCGACGGCAGGCGGTCGACATGGTCGCTCGTCAGCGTCGAGCGGAGCGAGTACCGCGTCTGCCCCGCGGCGCCCTTCTTCGTCGTGATCAGGATGACGCCCTGGCTCGCGCGCGCGCCGTAGATCGCCGCGGCGGCGGCGCTCTTCAGCACCTCGACGTTCGCGATGTCGTCGGGGTTGATGTCGTACGCGCGGTTGGGCGTGACCGTCGCGCCGCCGACGTTGGTGCCGCCGGTCGTCGCGATCGTCTCGTTGTTGATCGGCGTGCCGTCGACGACGAAGAGCGGGTTCCCCGCGCCCTGGATCGTGTTCAGGCCGCGGATGACGATCTTGGACGACGCGCCCGGGTCGCCCGCCTGCTGGCTGACGACGATGCCCGGCGCCTTGGCCGCGAGCGCCTGCGTGACGTTCGGCTCGTTCGCGCGCGTGATCGCCTGCGTGTCGACCTGCGTCCGGACCGAGCCCAGACGCTCCGCCGTCGTCGAAAGGCCCGCGCCCGTGACCACCACGGCGCCGAGTTGCACGGCGCTGCCCGTGATCGTGAAGTCCTGGCGGATCGTCCCGCCGCTGAGCGTGATCTGCGCGCTGCTCGTCCGGTACCCGACGCGCCGGACCGACAGCGTCACCGTCTGGCCCGACACGCGCGCGCCCGGCACGACGAACGAATACGTCCCGTTCTCGTTGGTCGTCGCTCCCACGTTCAGCGACGTGATGAACACGCTGGCCGCGACGATGGGCTGACCGCCTTCGGCCGTGGTCACACGACCGGTGATCGTCGCGGCAGTCTGCGCCATCGCGATCGCGGGCACGGCGAGGCCCGCGACCGCGATCGCGACGACACGACTGATCTGATGCTGCATATCGCTCCAAAAGTGTGAGGAGCTCGGCCGCGGCGAGCGCGACCGAGGTGGGCGAAACGCGGAACCCGGGAACGCGAGACGACGCCGACCGATACGAGGGCAGCGGCGACGTCAGCGGGGTCACCGCTGCGTGTGATGTGAAGACCCCGGGTGACGCGCTCGCGTCATCGGGCGCGCAAACTTTATGGCCCTTTATGCTGTCCGAAATCCCCTGGCGGTGCCGGACCGAACGGTCCTAAGCGTGCGAGGCGCGAGGCGTCTCGAATGCACGCGAAGGCCCGGCGAACCGCGCGGTTCGCCGGGCCTTCGCGTGGGGCGGCGATCGGGTGCACTGCGCGACCGCCCGCCACGTCAGCCGTCGCGGAGCGCGGCCGTTCCCTCAGTGCTCGCTTATCGCGAGCCGGCCGCGCTCACCGCTGCGTCGTCGCGCTGGACGGCGCGCCACCAAAGTCGACCTTCGGCGCGCCGAGTGCGGCCGGGTCGGTCACCTGGAAGTACTCGCGCGGCTTGGCGCCCGTGACCTTCGCCGTGATCGCCGTCGGAAAGGTGCGGATCGTCGTGTTGTACGTCTGCACCGCACCGTTGTAGTCGGTGCGCGCGACGGCGATCCGGTTCTCGGTGCCCGTGAGCTCGTCCTGCAGACGCAGGAACTGCTGGTTGGACTGCAGCTGCGGGTACGCCTGGACGAGCGTCAGCATCGGTGCGAGCGCGCGCGTCAGGTTGTCGTTGGCCGTGGCCAGCTCGCCCGCGCCGGCCCCACCGGGGCGCGCCAACGTGCCCGTGAGCCCGCGCTGCGCGTCGGCGACGCGCGTGAAGATCGTCTCCTCCTGCTTCGCGTACCCCTTCACGGTGGAGACGAGGTTCGGGATGAGGTCCGCACGGCGCTGCAGCTGGACCTCGATCTGGCGCTTGGCCTGCGCCGCCTGCTCGTCCTGCGACTGGATCGCGTTGTACCCGCAGCCTGTCGGCCCGCCCGCGGCGAGGAACCCGACCAGCACGGCCGCCTGCGCGACGGAGCGGGGCCGCGCGGCGAGGCGCGTCGTGGCGAAGCGCGTCGTGCGGAGGCGCGGCGTGCGAAAGGTCGACATGTACGTGACTCCTGTGTTCGTGGGGGATCGGGAACCGCTACCGGCCGTCGGCCGGGTTGGGCGGCCACGCACTCACGTGCGCGACCAAACGCTCAAACGCGACTAAATACCCCGCTAACAGCCCGGCGGCGTCACCGGCGGCGAGCGGAGGCGCCCCGGGGCGCGCCGACGTGATCACGCGGACGAACGGGTCCGCGTCGAACCCGACGGTCGCCGCCGCCCACGTCGCGAGCGCGACGGCGTCGGACGGTGCCGCCGTACCATGCAGCCGCGCGAGCGTGCGGAACAGCACCAGGATCGTGCTCCGGCTCGCGTCGAGCAACGCGACGAGTCGTTTGGCGTCGTTGCCCGACGCGAGGATGCCGCCGCGCAATTGCAGGAGCGCACCCATCGTCCGGTGCTCCAGCTGCCGGCGCAGGTCGGCGCGCTCGACGACGATGCCGTCGATCGGCAGCGCGCCGGCGAGCACGCGGTGGGATTCGAGCACGTCCGCGTACTCCATCGGGAAGACGTCGGCCGACGCGCGCCACTCGAGCGTCGTCAACGTGAGCGGCGAGGGGTTGCCCGCCTCGGTCCACGCGCGCGTGGTCGGCGCGACGCGGCGCAACTCGTTCATCCCGAGCTCGTCGACGACCACGAGCAGGTCGTAACCGCCGCGCGGGGCCGGCGCCCCCGCCGACGGCGTCCGCGCCGCCGATCCGTGCAGCACGACCGCGCGGAGCGCGCCGCCGTACGCGGCCTGCAGCTGGGCCGTGACCTGCTCGAGCGTCATCGCGGGCATCGGTCATCCTCCGGGGTCGTGGGTGTGTCCTGATCGCGCCTGCATCAGAAGTCGCCGCTCGAGCCGCCACCGCTGAAGCCACCGCCGCCGCCAAACCCACCGAAGCCGCCACCGTCGCCTCCCCCGCCGCCCCAACTTCCCCCGCCGCCCCAGCCGCCACCGCCCCACCCACCCCTACCACCGCCGAACGGGATGAAGATCGGGATGCAGCCGCCGCAGCCGCGCCGCCCGCCCCCGCCGAGGCGTGAGAGCAGACTGACCACGACGAAGAAGATGACGAGCAGCAGGACGGGGTTGATGCCGCCCCCCCCGCCGCTCCGACGTGGCACACGTTCGTACGTCGGGGGGCCCGTCGCGGCCGGCAGTTCGACGCCGAGCGAGTCGAGGCTGAACCCGAACTCGCGCGCGTAGTGTTCGGCCACGCGCTGCGTCATCAACTCGATCCCGCCCGCGTAATCGCCCTGCGCGAGCAGTGGTGTCGCCTCCCGGCGGATGTCGCCCGCCTCGGCGTCGGTGATGAACGCCTCCGTGCCCTGCCCCGTCTCGATCGACACGCGCCCACGGCCGGTGCTGCTCGTCTGCCGCGGCACGACGAGAATCACGGTACCCGCGTTGCGCGTCCCGTCGCCGATCTGCGCGGCCTTTCCGACCTTCCACTGGCGCCCGATCTGCAACGCGACGTCGCCCGGATCGCGATCGCCGATGTCCGGCAGCGTGACGACCGCGATCTCGCCGCCGGACCGGTCGCGCACGGCCTGCGCGAGCGCCTCGATGCGCGCCGCGCGGTCGCCCGGGATCACGCCGGCGAAGTCGTTGACGAGACCGCGGGGTTCCGGAATCGCGAGCGGGCCGGTGGCCGGCACGCTCGTCGCGAGCCGGCTCGTCGCGGGCGGGCTCGACGCGGGCCCGCCTACGGTCGGGCCGCCGGCCGCGCCGCCGACGGCGGTCGCCTGGGCACGGACTGGAAGCGCGCCGAACTGGCCGATCAGCGCGAGCAGTGCGAGAAGGAGCGTGGACGCGAGTCGGGTCATCGGGCGTGTATCTTATACGGGCTCGGCGCACCTCGGGTGTCACCGCGTCACGCCGCGGCTCGGCGAGCGCCCTCCACGTCTGCCCTTCATCTGTGATGTCCACGCCCGCCGCGTCCACGCCCGCCGCGCGCCGCCGCGCCGTTTCCGCCCGACTGGCCGTCACGCTCGTCGCAGCCTGCGGCGTGGCGCTCGCGTGCCGCGCCGCGGCGTCGGAGAGCAAGGCCGTGAAGTCGGCGACCGCGACGACCGTCGCCGACGCGCGCCCCGGCCCCGACTCGATCGCCCTCCGCACGGCGGCCGACAAGAATCGCATCCTCGGCGACGCCAACGCGAAGGTGTGGCTCATCGAGGTCAGCGACTTCCAGTGCCCGTACTGCAAGAGCTGGCACGACGAGTCGTTCGACGCGCTCCGCCGCGAGTACATCGCGACCGGCAAAGCGCGCGCGGCGTACGTCAACTTCCCGCTCGACATGCACGTTCAGGCGATGCCCGCCGCCGAGGCCGCGATGTGCGCCTCCGCGCAGAATCGCTTTTGGGAGTACCACGACGCCCTCTTCCGGTCGCAGGACCAGTGGGGACGCCCCGGCGACCAGGAGCCCACCTTCGACTCGCTCGCGACGGCCGCCGGCGCCGACTCGGCGAAGTTCCGGGCGTGCACGCGGTCGCACGTGATGCGCGCCCTCGTCGAGGCGGACCGCGACCGCATGGAGCGCGCGGGCGTGCGCAGTACGCCGACGTTCTACGTCGCGAACAAGCAGATCGTCGGCGGGCAGCCCACGGACGTGTTCCGCCAGGCGCTCGACGCGGCGGTCGCGAACCCGCCCGCGCCGCCGAGCGGCGGACGCTGAGCGCGGGCGCGCGCGCCGCCGCGCCGCTGCGGGCCGCCTACGCGGCGTTAGGCGCCGCGGCGCGCCTCGCCGCGGCGCTCACCCCGGACGGCGGCGGCAAGCTCCAGCAGAGTCTGCGCGCGCGGCGCGGCGTGCGCGCCCGCTACCGCGCGTGGGGCGCCGCGCACCGCGACGCCGACCGCCCGCTCCTCTGGGTCCACGCGCCCAGCGTCGGCGAAGGACTGCAGGCGCGCCCGGTGCTCGAGTGGGCGCGACGCGAGGCGCCCGACGTGCAGCGCGCCTACACATACTACTCGCCGAGCGCGCGCGCCTTCGCGCGCGGTCTGGTGACCGCCGGCCTGGCCGACCACGCCGACGTCCTGCCGTTCGACACGGGCGGCGACGCGGCCGCGCTACTCGACGCGCTCCGCCCGACGGCACTCGTGTTCAGCAAGCTCGACGTGTGGCCGACGCTCGTCGCCCGCGCCGCCGCCCGCGGGGTGCGGCTGGGTCTCGTGAGCGCCACGCTGGCGCCCGGCGCGCGGCGGCGCGGGCGCCTCGCCGGCCTCGTGCTCCGCGACGCCTACCGCGCCCTCGACCGCGTCGGCGCCATCGACGCGGCCGACGCCGACCGGTTGGTCGCGCTCGGCGTTAGGCGCGACCGGGTCGAGGTCACCGGCGACACCCGGTACGACCAGGCGTGGGAACGCGCGCGCGCCCTCGCGCTGCCCGCCGACGCGGCGGCCGCGCTCGCCGCGCTCGCCCGATCCCGGCTGGGCGGCGAGGCCGGCGCGCGAGACCCGCGGTTCACGCTCGTCGCGGGCTCCACGTGGCCCGCGGACGAAGGCCCGCTCGGCGAGGCGTGGATCATGCTCCGGCGCCAGGACGCGAGCGCACGCCTCGTGCTCGCCCCGCACGAGCCCACGCCGCCGCACCTCGCCCCGCTCGAGCAGTGGGCCGCGTCCAACCGTCTGCGCGTCGTCCGCTGGTCGGCCATGCTCGACCGGCCCGACGCGGCCCGCGACGCCGACGTCGTGCTCGTCGACCGCGTCGGCGTGCTTGCGGAGTTGTATGCCGCGGCCGACGCGGCGTTCGTCGGCGGCGGTTTCCACAGCGCGGGCCTGCACTCGGTGCTGGAGCCTGCCGCGTTCGGCGTGCCGGTCGCGTTCGGGCCGCAGCACGCGAACAGCCGCGATGCCGGCCTGCTGATCGCCGCCGGTGGCGCGGAAGCGGCACCGAGCGCCCGGACGCTCGCCGAGCTGCTGCGGCGGTGGCGGACGAGTGACACGCTGCGCGCGCACGCGGGGTCCGCGGCACGCGGGGTCGTCGAGGGCGGCCTCGGCGCGGACCGGCGCACGTGGGCGCTGGTGCGGGACCTGTTGGACGGAGGGCGCGACGAGCGTTAGACAGGGAGGGGGCCGCGGGTACCGGTCCGGCCGGCCCGACGGGATGGTCTAACGCGGCGCCGCGGCGCCCGTCCTCAGTGGCCTTCCGGGCGGTGCAGGAAGAAACCCTGCACCAGATGCACGCCCAGCGCCCGCACCGCGTCGAACTCCTCCTTCCGCTCCACCCCTTCCGCGATCACCATCGCGCCCTGGTCGTTCGCGAACTTCACCATCGTCTCCACGAGGTTCTGCTTGATGAAGTTCGCGTCGATGCAGTTGATCAGCGACATGTCGAGCTTGATGAAGTCGGGCTCGAGGTTCGCGATCGATCCGAGGCCCGCGTAGCCCGACCCCGCGTCGTCCACCGCGAACCGGAACCCCGCGTCGCGGAACGCCTTGAGGCGCCCGCGGAACTTGGGGTAGTCCTTGATGGCCGTGCGCTCGGTGATCTCGATGACCACGCGCCGCGGGTCGTCCACGCCTAACGCCTGCTCGGAGAATTCGGGGTCGGCGAAGTCCTGCGGGTCGACGTTCAGGAACAGGAGTTCGCCGTCGGCCATGCGCGCGCCCATCCCCTCCACGGCGCGCTCGCGGCAGAGGCGGCTCAGCTCCCACAGCAGGTCGGCCTCCGCCGCGACCTCGAACATGACCTCCGGGCTGCGCAGCGACCGCATGCGCCCGCGCGCGAGCGCTTCGTACCCGAACACCCGCTGGGTCGACGCCTCGACGATGGGGTGGTAGTCGACGTAGACGAGCCGGTCCCGCAGACTCGTGCGCAGGTCGGCCACCTTGCGCGCCCGCTCGCGCTCCTCGACGCTCTTGGCCGCGTTGGCCGCCTCGCGGATGCCGCGGTACATCAGCCGCTCGAGCCGCACTTTCGCGTTGTAGTACACGTGCGCGACGCCGATGTAGATGTCGAACAGTGCGGCGACGTCCTCGCCGTGCTCCGCCTCGAGCCGCGCGGCGACGCGCGCCGAGAGCCCCCCGGTGAGCTCGGTGATGTCGGCGTCCGTCGCCGCCGCGCGGCCCTTGGCGGGCACGTGGAAGAGCACCACGTCGGCGTCGTTCATGAACGTCACCAGCGCCCGCGACCCCGAGAGCGCGCTGCCGTCGATGAACTCGCGCACCGCCTCGGCCGTCGTCTCGAGCACGGCGTCGAGCTTCTCCCAGCCGTAGATCTCCTCGAGCTTCGAGTAGCGCACGAAGTTGAGGTAGAGCACGACGACCTCGCCGCGCTCCTTGATGGCCGCGCGCGAGCGCTCGATGGCCACGGGCAGCGTGGGTAGCCCCGTACGCTGGTCGTAGAGGAGGTGCTCGTACTCCGCGCGCTCGATCCGGTCGAGCGACGCGGCCGCGCCGCCCGGCGTAGCACGCGTGATGGCCGTCCGCACACGCGCGGCCACCTCGTCGGCCGACGCCGGCGACTGATACCAGTCGTCGGCCTGCACCTCCGCGGCACGCCGCCGCGCGGTCTCGTCGGCGCACCCGACGACGACCGCGACTCCGGCGCGCCGCGCCGCACCCGCGACGTCGCGCAACGCGTTCGGGTTGGCGGAGGTCACCACGACCGCGCGGGCTTCGGGCGTCGTCGCCACTGCGTCGGCGAGCGCCCGTTCCGCGAGCCGCACCACGCGCCACCCCCCGAGCGCGGCCGCCGCCGCCTCGGGCGCCTCGCCTGGGTCGTCGGTCAGGAGAATCGGCGCGAACTGCGTGGGCGACTGCGCCAGGGACTGCGCGGGCGACTGCGCGACCGCGGCGTCGTGCGGGGGGGACCGGCCATGGTGCCGAAGCTAACGCGCCTCGCCACGCACTCCTACGCGGCCGCGTTGGCTGCGTCACCCGCGCCGCCAGGCGCGGCCGACGGCGTTCCGCTTGGTGCGTCGGCCACCAACGCCGCGTTCCGGTCGACCGCCGCGGCGAGCTTGGGCAGGTCGAAGGGCTTGGTCACGTAATCGTCGGCACCCGTCTGGAGGGCCTGGCGCTTGTCGTCCCACTCGTCGAGCGCGGTGACCATGATGATGCGCACGCGCTTGCCGAGCGTCGGATGCTGCTTCATCAGCCGACACACCTCCCACCCGTCGCGCCCCGGCATCATCACGTCGAGCAGGACGAGGCGCTGGCGGTCGCGCTCGAAAATCGCGAGCGCTTCGTCGCCGTCGTGCGCGACCGTCACGGTATATCCGCGAATCGCGAGGTAGCGCGAGATGATCTCGGTATTGTCGTGGTTGTCGTCCACGACGAGCACGGGGGGACGGGCCGGGTCGGACATCGGTGACGCTCCAGGTGTGACGGGGCGAGCAGTCAGCGCGCGACGGCTCGCCGGATTGCATATGAAAGTCCCGCGCCGAACACGGTCCGGCTCGCCGCATACGGACTGCCGAGCGGGCCGCCGCTCCCGAACTCGGCGGCGACGCCAAACCCGATGCTCCGGGTGAAGGCGATCTCGCCGAGCGCGGCGAGTCGCGCACCGCTCCGGGTCCGGGTCGAGTCGGAGATGTTCCAGCGGGCGTACGTGTACATTGGCGCGACCGAAATCGCGTACGGGCGCTCGCCGAACAGCCCGCGCACGCCGGCGCTGAGCCCAACCGGCACCTGCGTCAGCCGGCCGATCGGGCGCGTGGAGTCGATCGCCGCCCCGCTTGGGAGCGTAGCCGGTCCGTTCAGGACCGGTGCGGGACTCCGCATGCGCTCGAACCCGTAGCCGGCGAACGCGGACACGCCGAGCCGGGTCGTCCGGTACAGCCGGGCCGCGAGTCGCGCGCCGGCCGAGACGCCGCTGCGGTCGTAACCGGCGACCCCGCCCGGCAGGCCGACCGCTGCGGTGAGTTGGAGGCGACGCACGCCCGTCGCCCCGGCGAGCGCGCCGACGGTGCGACCGTCGGCATGGCCGCCGTCGAGCGCGACGGCGAGGCCAGGCGCCGGGAACGCGCTCTGCCCGGATGGAAGGCCGGGCACCTGCCCGAGCGCCGATCCGCCGACGCCCGGGATCGCGGAGAGCGAGACCGCGCAGAGGGCGAACGCCCCCGCGCGGCTGACGCGGGAACGGCCGCGAGTGTGGTCGGACATGGCGCGGCGCCCATGCAACCTCCGTACGCGTGCGGCGCGGCGAGCGGCGTACTCAACGACGACTCGCCGAGAATGCACGGCGGGGCGCGGAGCCGACCATGGCTCCGCGCCCCGTCGTGATGCGCGCTACGGTCCGCGCAGTCAGCGCATCCAGGCCGTCACGGCGTGTTGTCGTCGCAGGCGGCGGGGTTGTACTTGGTGTTCGCCGTTTGCTCCGAGTACGGCACGGGCAAGCTGGTGTTTGAGCCGTAGTTCACCGTCGTCTGCGGCGCGTACACGCCGACCGGGAACACCTTGCTGACGCCACCCGTGACGTCGCCGTACGCGCTCAAACCGGCCGCGGCATTCGCGCCGCCGCCACCGGTGCGCGAGAGCCGACGCATGTCGCCGAGCCGGTGCGCGGTGAGATACATCCAGAACGCGCGCTCCTGAAACAACTGCAGCACGCGCCCCTGCGCGGTGCCCGGATCGGTGAGTGGGGCCAGCGCGGTCGACTGCGTCGCCGGGCAGCTGAAATTGTTCAGCGTCACTCCCGCCGGGCAGGCGTAGAGCGCCGTATTGCTGCGCAACGTGTTCAGCTTGGTCAGCGCCGTCGCGTAGTCTCCCCCGTTCATCGCCGCCTCGGCCTCGATCAACCGTGCCTCGACACCCGTGGCGAGGATCGCGGGCGACGTCTGCTCCGAGTACTTGACGGCAACGTACAGCGGGCTCTGGTCGAATCCGCTGATCTGCGTCCCCGAGTTGCCGCGTACGACGAGCACGCGCGGATCCGCGGTCGCATTCCCGGCCGTTGTGGAGCTGGCGCGGTACGCGAGCCCGTTGCCGCCCTCGCCGGTCGCAACGGAAAAGCGGCGCTGGCTACGGTTGAAGCTCCAGACGCCGTTGTTCTGCCGCGTCGTGTTGAGCGACGTGAACAGCGTGTACGCGTACGTCGTCGGGACGGCGGCGGTGAAGGTCGCCGCCTGCACGTAGTTGCCTTGGTCGACGAGCGTGCGCGCTTTTCCGATGTTCGCGAGGTTCAGTTGCGATGCGGCAGCGGCGCCGAGCGGGGTCGCGATCGCGATCGCCGAGTCGAACTTCGCCGAGGCGATCGCGAGGATCTGCGTCGTCGTGTGGCCCGCATCGTACGTGACCGACCCGTCCGTGTTGAGCGTGCTGAACGGAACATTGCCGCAGTACTGCTCCGCGAACATGAGATACGTGTAGCCGGCGAGCGAGTACGCCTCGGCCTGTGACGCCAGAGAACTCGTCAACGACGACGGCGGGATACTCGCCTTCAGCGCGGTATACGCCGCGGTGGAACGCTCGGCCGCGACGCGCGCGATCTGGAGCTGACGGTACACGCCGTCGTTGTTGCTGTTCGTCAGCTGGATGTTGCGGTAGTCGATCTCGCGACGCGTCGGGAAGGTGTCCGAGAGCAGGATCTCGTCACCGAGCAGGCCGCCGTAGAGGATCTCGCCCTCGATCGCGCCGTAGTTGCTACTGCCGCCGGCGCCGCCGCCGTTCGACCCGGCATACGCAACCGTGAATTCGGCGATCGCGGAATTGAAGACGGCGGGCAACGCCGTGACGCTCTGGGTCGAGCTGGGCTGCACGACGTCCGGAGTCGTCACGTCGGTCAGCTTGTTTCCCTGACACCCGGCGAACACTGCGGCCGCGATTGCCACGCCTACTATGCGGGCGGGACGCGACGCGTCCTGGCCCTGTACAAACGAAAGATTTCGCATCGGCGACGGTCCGAATCAGAAGTCGAGGTTGATGCGCGCGATGTAGTAGCGCACCGGCGGAAGCGTCAGGAAGTCCGCCTGCGTGAAGTTGGATTGCCCGGCGAAGTTCACTTCCGGATCGACGCCCTTGTAGCCCGTCCACGTGTGGAGGTTGCGGCCGGCGAGATTGAGGCTCGCACCGCGCACGTGCAGGTACCGCTGCGCGTACGTCGCGGGCAGACCGAGATTGACAGACAGTTCGCGAAGCTTCGTGAACGCCGCGGGCGTGATGTAGCCCGCGACCGTGCCGTACGACCGCGCTGCGACCGAGGCCGCCTGGTCCTCGAGCGGCGAGCCCTTCACGAAGTTCTCGGGGCAGACGGCCGTCGTGACGCAGCGGAACTGCTCCGTGCCGTTGTACAAGAGGAAACCGCCGCGGTAGTCGACGAGCGCCGTCACGCGGATGTTGCGCAGCAGCGTGAGGGTCGGCTGCACCGAGAAGGTGTGCTTCGGCAGCGGATTACCGAGGTACTGGCCGGCCGCCGACAGGTCGGTGCTGACCACGACTTCGGAAGGCTGGATCACGCCATCGCCGTTCGCGTCGCTGTACGTGTACTTCGGCTGGAAGTAGGCACCCAGCGGATAGCCCGGCGAGAATCGCTGCGTGTTGCCGCCGAGGCCGAACACGGTTTCACCGAGACCGGGACGCAGCGCGACGAGCTTGTTGGCGAGCGTGGAGAAGTTGAAGACCGCCGACAGCGCTACATCGCGCTGGTCGATCGCGTTCACCGTCGACGAAAGCTCGACGCCCTTGTTGGTGACACGGCCGATGTTCGTGAGCTGACTTGCCGGCCCGCCCGACGAGCCGGGCAGCGGCACCGCGACGAGCGCGTCGCGCGACGCCTTGGCGAAATAGGTGGCCTCGAACGAGACCCTGCCGCCGAGGAGGCCGAGGTCGAAGCCGCCTTCGGCCTCGTTGATCCGCTCCGGCCGTAGGTCCGACAGGCCGAAGTTGCCGGTCGTGAACGCGCCGAGGTTCTGCGTCGCGATGCTCGCGACGGTCGGATTGAAGTACGTGAGCGCATCGAACACGCCCGGGCGCAGCCCACTCTGGCCGTACGCGGCGCGCAGCTTGATCGAGTTGACCAGCGGGTTGCGCGGGAACCAGGCTTCCTCGCTCGGCACGTACGATAGCTGGCCGCTCGGGTAGGTCACGAAGCCGAGGTTCGAGCCGAACGCGCTGTTCTTGTCACCGCGCACCGAGCCGGTCACGAAGAGGCGGTCGCGATACCCGAGCTGTTCCTGCACCAGCACGCCGAACGTGCGTGCGAACAGGTTCTGCTCGTTGACCGCGAACTGCTGCGACGTGCCCGCGAGCGACGCGGTGCCGGGCAGCAGCCCCACACCGAACGCCTGGTTGCCGTTGGTGTTGTCACGCTGGTACTGCACACCGGCCGTCGTCACCGCAGACAGGTTCGGCAGCGGGTTCGCGCGTGCGACGGCGCTACCGTTGATGGTGTACGTCGCGACCGTGTAGTTGTTCAGCGTGCGGTTCCCGAGCAGCGCGTTCACCGACGTATTGATGACGCCCTGCGGGTAGAGTTGCTGGTCGCTGCGATCGTTCACGTCGGCCCCGGCCGTCGCCGTGACGGTCAGCCACGACGCGCCCCGAGGCGTGAAGTTGCCGTTGAACGCGGTCGTGAACCGGTTGACGTTCTGGTACGTCTGGATCTGGTTCAGCTGACTCGGCAGAAGCCCGGAGTAGTACCCCGCGCTCGTGCTGTCGACGCTCGTCACCGCGCCGGCGGCGTTGTGCGCGATGCACTTCGTCGCCGCGGAGCAGATGATCGGGCCTCCGAGTTCACCGTTCGGAATCAGCCCGAGAATGTTGTTGTCGCCCTGTGGCAGCTGGAGGATGCTGGACAGGTAGCCCGCCGACACGCCGAGATTGAGTCCCTGAATCGGCGTCGCGTCGACGTTCGCGCGGAAGTTACGGCGCGTGAGACGGCTCGTGGTGAACACGCCGTGTTCCGTCTCGCCGTCCGACGAGAGGAAGTAGCGAGCGACGTCGCCGCCGCCGCGAACGCTTCCGCCGATGCGGTCACGGTGTCCGTCGACGATCGGCGAGACGCCCGCCACGTTGAGCGGCTGCACCGACGTGATCGAGTCGACGGTGCACGTACCGGCCGCCTGGGCCGTGAGGAAGCACCGCGAGTTGCCCGAGTAAAGACCGACGCCGTTGTAGCCCGGTGCGAGCGTCGCACCCGGCGCGAACGCCGTGGCGTTCTGGCCGGCCTTTCCGTAAACCGTGTAGTTGCCCGGGTACGTCTCGTAGTTCCGAACGGTGCCGAGGTCGCCGTAGCCGTTGAACTGCGGACGCCCCGCCGCGCCGCGCCGCGTCGTGATCTGGATGACGCCGTTCGCCGCCTGTGTGCCGTACAGCCCCGTCGCCGCCGGGCCCTTGAGGATGTCGAACGTCTCGATGTCCTCGGGCTTGAGGTCGTTCAGGCGGCTGATCGTCTGCCCGCCGACGCCGATCGTTCCCGAGTTGGCGCTCGGGTCGATGCGAACGCCGTCGATGATCAGAAGTGGCTCGTTCGACTGGTTGAGCGAGTTCGCGCCACGGATTCGCACGCGCGCGCCCGTACCTGTCGTGCCCGACGACTGAACGACCGTCACGCCGGCCGCGCGGCCCGCGATGATCTGGCTGAAGTTCTGTACCGCCGCGAGCGGCTGGTCCTGCACCGACACGGTCGCGATGTTGCTCCCCTGCTCGCGGGCGCGGCTCGTCGTTCCCGTTGCCGTGACCGTCACGACGTCGAGATTCACGGCGGACGCCGCAAGGCCGATGTTCACGGGCGCCGACGTCTGGCCGCTGACGACGGTGACAGGAATGGTCTGTGCCGCGAACCCGATCCGGAGCACGCGAAGCTGGACCGAGCCCGCGGGCACGCCGGCGATCCGGAAGCTCCCGTTGTCCCCCGTCGTCGTCCCGCGTTGCGATCCGACCACCTGAATCTGCGCCGCTGCGATCGGCGCTCCGCTCGCGCGGTCCGTCACGCGTCCCGTGATCACTCCGGTGGTCGCCTGCGCCACGAGGGCGGCAGGCGCAACGCCCACCGCTGCCGCGAGCAGCCGCGTCGACCTACGTGTCATTCGATCATCCTCCACGCACCTTGGCAAGAGAGCGCCCCGAAGGGCGATTGGTGACGTACCAGCACACGCAGTCCGGGCGTGACCGCATCGCCGGCCTCCGAGCACAGGCTCCAGAGAGCGACGTAGGACGGCCACGCCAAGCGGCGCGGCCGTCCCGGATCCGGCTACGACGTGCACGCGGCGGTACCGCCGCTTGGCCATCGTGTCGGCGTTTGGATCCGCTCATCCCTGAGCGATCTCACGCCTGTGACCGTTCAGACCCAATCGATTCGGAGCGCGTCACCGCTTTGCGCGAGATTCACGAGCGTGCCTTGCGGCAGACGCGCCCGGAGCTGTCATCCTCGGGCCGGCGAGCGATCGCCCGGCTCAAGGACGCGATCTGCGCGGCGTTCGCCGCCCTGGTGGACGTCCTCGCGCATGAGCCCGCCATGGTGCGCGTTCTCGATGACCGAAGTTTCGCGTTTGCAGTGACGAGGCCGGCTCCGCCGAGGTCTGTCTCAGTTCTAGCGAAAACTTCACGGCGACGGGTCTCGACACTTCGACACTTGGCTCTCCGTGAAGTCTCTTCGTGTCCGCCCCGAGCCGTCCGGCTTGAGAGCGGACCGCGGCTGCACAACGCCCCCGGCGCACCGTCGTAGACCCCCACTGGTTTGCTCGTCCGCCCCGCGCCATCACGTCGCACGATGGCGCACCCCGTCGCACTTCACGGAGGAAGAAGCATGCAACAGAGGGTTGGAACCGCCGCGGCCATCCTCGCGGCCGCGATTTCACCTGCAGTCGGGTTCGCGCAGCAGTCTGCGGGAATCGTGACCGGCACCGTCGTCGACAAAGGGAGTGGTCGCCCAATCGCCGAGGCGCAGGTGTCGATCGTCGGAACGCAGCGCGGCGCGATCACCGACCAGCAGGGGCGGTTCCGGATCGCGGGCGTGCCGAGCGGCTCGCAACAGGTGCGCGTCCGCCGGGTCGGCTTCGCATCGTCGACGCTCGCCGTCACGGTGACCGCGGGCCAGCCCGCGACGGCGAACTTCACGATCGCCGCCTCGGCCACGCAGCTGCAGGAGGTCACGGTCAACGCGATCACCGGCCAGGTGCAGCGGCGCACGGAGACGGGCACGAACATCGGCTACGTCAACGTCGACAGCCTTCCGAAAGGCCCGATCACGCAGTTCTCCGACGTGCTCCAGGGCAAGGTCGCCGGCGTGAACCTGCAGAGCGCCGCCGGCAGCGCGGGTACGTCCCAGCGCATCCGCATCCGCGGCGCGAACAGCCTTTCGCTCTCGAACGAGCCGCTCATCTACATCGACGGCGTCCTCTCGTCGAACGATAAGGGCGGGTTCGGAACCGGCGGTCAGGACTACTCGCGTCTGAACGACATCAACTTCGAGGACGTCGAGAACGTCGAGGTCCTCAAGGGTCCGGCTGCCTCGGCCATCTATGGCAGCGCCGCGGCGAACGGCGTGCTCCTCATCACGACGCGCCGCGGCCGCATCGGCGCGCCTCGCTACCGCGCCTACATCGAGGGCGGCCCGCAGAGCGACCAGAACACCTACCCGCTGAACTGGATCGCGCTCACCCAGTACACCTCGGGGCAGCCGTACTACATCAACAACGGCGGGTACCTGAACACGCGCGCCGCCACGGGCAGCAGCACGGCGCCGTATGACGTGTGCCCCAACTACCGCGCGGCCATCCCGGTCGGCACGACGCTCCGAGGTCTGACGAACTGTACGCAGGACGTCGTCCTGAACTTCGACCAGTTCCGCGATCCCCGCACGACGCCGTTCCAGACGGGAAGCCTGTCGAAAGCCGGCCTGAACGTGTCGGGCGGCAGCGAGGCGCTGACGTACTTGCTGAGCGCGGACAAGGATCGCGAGTTCGGCGTCCTGCGCCCCAACGACGTCGACCGCACCAGCATCCGCACGAACCTGGGCGCGCGCGTCGGACAGAACGCCAACGTGACGGTCACGGCCAACTACGTGACGTCGTCCACCGTCCGCGTCAACAACGACAACAGCATCTTCAGCCCGCTCATCAACGCGTTCCTCGGAACGGCGCAGTACGTGCCGGGCATGGAGTCCGACACGGTCAGCACGCCGGGTAACCGGTACGGCTCGTACTTCGGGTACAACACGGCCGACCAGCGGAACGTCACCGTCGGGCAGAGCGTCGACCGCTTCATCCTCGGAGTTCAGGGGAACTACACGCCGCTGACCTGGCTCCGCTTCAACGGCAACGTCGGGCTCGACAACGTCAACCGTGTCGACGAGCAGACGCTCGATCCGAAGTTCCATCTGCCGCTCGCGCAGAGCTACATCCTCGGCTTCCGCCAGGCCACCCGCGCGTCGCAGCACCTCTGGACCGCGAACGCGTCCGCGACCGGGACGTTCAACCTGCTGCGCAACCTGCAGTCGACGTCCACCATCGGCACGGCACTGCAGCGCGACCTGTTCCAGGGCGTCTACTGCTACGGCGTCGCGATCCCGTCGGGGCTCTCGTCGTGCAGCGCGACGGCCACCCAGTTCGCCGTCTCGGAGCCATATACCGACGTGCGCACGGTCTCCGGATTCGCGCGCCAGGAGTTCGCGTTCGGCGACCGCCTGTTCATCTCCGGCGCCGTCCGCGCGGACAACAACAGCGGCCTCGCGTCCGGCCTCGCGTACTTCCCGCAGGTTCAGGGGTCGTGGGTCGTCTCGAAGGAATCGTTCTTCCCGAAGCTCCCGTCGGTCAGCCTGCTCCGCTTCCGCGCCGCGCTCGGCCAGGCCGGGCAGCGCCCGGGCTTCGGCGCGGCGCTCACGTCGTACGGCAACAACGCGGCGGTCACGGGGACGACGGAGAATTCCGCGCTCCTGTTGAGCAACACCGGTAACCCGACGCTCAAGCTGGAGCGCACGACCGAGGGCGAACTCGGCCTAGACGCGGGCCTCGCGGGCGACCGCGTGACGTTCGAGTACACGTACTACAACCGGAAGTCCAAGGACGCGCTGATTTCGCGCCCGCTTCCGCCGTCCGCCGGGCTTTATTCGCTGACGAACGGCAACTCGGCGGTGTTCCAGAACATCGGCGCGATCACCAACAAGGGCAACGAGTTCGGGCTGGGCGCGAACCTCGTCAGCTCCCGCAACTTCTCGCTCGCAACGCGCCTGACGGCGACGACCCTGTCCAATCACATCGTCACGCTCGGGCAGAACATCCCGCCGATCATCATCGGCTTCGGCGGCGCGCAGGCCCACCGGGTGGGCTATCCCGCCGGGGCGTTCTTCGGCACGCCGATCACCTGGAACGACGCCAACGGCGACGGCAAGCTGGCGCGTAACGAGGTCCGCGTCGACTCGAGCCGCTTCGTTCCGGGGCAGAACTACGCGTACTTCGGACCGTCGCTCCCGACGAACACGCAGGGCCTGTCGTTCGACGTCACGCTGCTGCGCAACTTCCGCGTCTCGACGCTCTTCGAGCGTCGCGCCGGCAACAAGCAGCTGAACTACACGACGTACTTCCGCTGCCGCACGCAGAACGCCAGCCCGTACTACGGCGAGTGTGACGCGCTGTCCAACCCGCACGCGTCGCTCGCCTCGCAGGCCGCGTTCATCGCCTCGCAGTACGCCGAGTTCGGCGCCACGCCGGCGGGCTACATCGAGGACGCGAAGTTCGTGAAGTGGCGCGAACTCACGCTCCGGTACGACGTGCCGCAGTCGATCGCCTCGCGCTACTTCCGCGCGCGGAACGGCCTGTCGTTCTCCGTGGCCGGTCGCAACCTGAAGACCTGGACCCCGTACACGGGCATCGATCCCGAGATCAACACGGGCGGCGGCGCGTCCAACTACCAGCAGAACGAGTTCAACACGCAGCCGCCGGTCCGCACCATCACGTTCCGCGTCGACGTCCAACCCTGAGCGGTGACCATCCTCATGCATGGCAACTTTCGAGGGGCGCGCACCCGCGCGCTCCCTGGCCTCGCGCTCGCCGGACTCGCGGTCGCCGTCGCCGGGCTGCAACACCGATCAGGCGGTAGCCGTCACCGATCCAAACAGCCTGTCGCCGACGGCCGTCAACAACGCCGGTGCCACGCCGGCGCTCGTTCAGGGCGCGATTTTCCAGTTCCGCGGCGGATATAGCGGTTTCGGCGGCGACGCGTTCCTGACCTCGTCGGCCGTCATCACCGACGAGTTCTACTACGGCGACACGTTCACGACGCGCAACGCGGCCGACAGCCGCAACCTCCAGCCGCCCGCACTCGGCAACGTGTCCGACGCGGCGTTCAACTTCCTGCAGAACGCGCGCGTGCAGGCCCGGCGAGCGTTCGTCCAGGTGCAGCGCTTTACGACGCCTGCGACGGCGACCGCCGATTCGGCGACGTTGGCGCAGATGCGCGCGGTCGAGGGGTACGTATACGTGACCCTCAGCGAAGGCTGGTGTGGGTCGATCCCGTTCACCGCGCTCCCGGACAGCGGCACGATCGACCCGAACAACCTCGCCTACGGCACGCCGATCGGTACGACCGCGATGAACGACACGGCGATCGCGCGCTTCAACGACGCGCTGAAGTACGGCCCGGCCGCGAACCTCGCGAAGATCGGTAAGGCGCGCGCGCTGCTGAACGAGGGTCGGTTCGCCGAGGCCGCGGCCGCCGCGAGTACGGTGCCGATGACCTACGTCTACCTGCTCGAGCATTCGTCGAACTCGGCCAACGAGTACAACCCGGTGGCGTCGCTCCAGCAGAACGGGCGCTACGGCATCTCGAACCTCGAGGGCGGGACGACGACGACGTCGGCCGGCGCGACGACGGCACTCCGCCCCGACGCGACCGCGCCGGTCCTGACCAACGCGACGGCGGCCGGCCTGCCGTTCCGGGCGATCAACGATCCCCGGATCCCGTACGAGGTGAAGACCAGCAAGTGCTTCACGTCGTCGATCAACTGCTTCCTCAACGACAACTATCCGACCTTCGCCTCGGCGGTGCCGCTCGCGTCGGGCGTTGAGGCGCGGCTGATCGCCGCGGAGGCGCTGTACCAGACGGCGCAGTACGGCCCGATGCTCGATACGCTGAACGCTTTGCGCGCGAACGCGGCGACGCTCATCGCCAAGCTCTATCCGGGGCAGAAGCAGGTGTTCACGGCCACGCTCGCGCCGCTCGCGGCCACGTCGATCGCGACGCAAACCGCGGCGCAGCAGACGCTGTTCGCCGAGCGCGCCTACTGGCTGTTCAACACCGGGCACCGGCAGGGCGACCTGCGCCGGCTCGCGCGCGCGCCGTACGGCTTCGCCACGAACGCCGTGTTCCCGAGCGGGCCGTTCTTCCGCGGCGGCACGTACGGCAACGACGTCGCGTTCCCGCTGCCCCAGACGGAGCAGAACAACCCGAACTTCAACCCGGCGGCCTGCTCGACGACGACCCCGTGACGTAACGCGGTCGCAGGCTGACGAAAACGGCGGGGCGGCCAGTACTGGCCGCCCCGCCGTCTCGTTCGATGCCAGTCACCGCTGTCCGAGCGACGTCGGGCGGGCGAGAGCGGCCGCGCGCCCCTCCCGCCGCCCCCGACGACTCACGCCTTACGATCGGTGCACGCCTTCCAGCTCGGGTTGTTCTGCTCGGCCTGCGACGGCACCAGGTTCACGTCCGTGCCGTACACGCCACCCTTGAAGTACGCGCCCGTCGGGTAGACCGTCTCCGAGTTGCGCCCGTACTGGCGCACGAGGCGGCGCAGATCGCCCAGCCGGTGCGACGTCATGTACATCCAGAAGGCGCGCTCGCGGAACATGAGGCTGTTCCGCGCGGCCGCCGTCCCCGGATCGGCGAGCGGCGCGAGTCCCGTCGTCCCCGTCCGCAGCGTGTTGAGCGCCGCCAGCCACCCGGCAGCGTCGCCCGACGCGAGCTTCGCTTCGGCCTCGATCAGCCGCGCCTCGGTCCCGGTCGCGAGCGGTACCGGGAAGTTCGTCGTGTTGTTGAAGAGGAGCGTGGGCGTCGGATTCCCGTCCTGCCCCGGCGCGGTCTTGGTCGGGTCGACCTTGATCCGGGGGTCCTTCGAGCTGAGGAAGTCGAGCCCGTTTCCTCCCTCCTTGTCGGACGCGCCGAAGTTGCGCGTCGCGACCATCCAGTCGTAGACCACGTTCACGATGCTCGCCGTGAGCGACGAGTAGGTCAGGTTGAACGAGAACGTCGTCGGCACGGCCGTGACGGCGGCCGCGGCCGCCTGGAACCCCGCCACGTCGGTGCTGTCGCGCACCATGTTGAGGAGCACCCGCCCACGACCGACGGCGATCGTCCGGCTCAGCGACGCGATCTGCGCGGCGTTCGCCGCCGTGGTGTCCGTCGCGAGGTTCTGCGCCGCGCTGTCGAAGACGGCGAGTGCGCGGGTGTACAGGTCCGCGTTCGAGAGCACCGTGTACGTCGGGTTGGCGTCGTCGCCGTTCGTGAACGGGACGCCGTTACAGTACGCCTCGGCCGTCAGCAGGTACGTGTAGCCGCGGTACGTGTACAACTCGCCCAACTGCGTGCCCTTCGTCGTCCCCGCAGGCGGGTATTGGTTGATCGCCTTGATGGCGCGGATCAGCTGCGTGTGCGTGTTGCCGACCTGATTCCACGTGCTCGACGGCAGGAGCGTGGAATTGATCGCGCGCTGGTCCCAATGCTCGGTGCCGCTCCGCGCGGAGAAGATCTCGTCGGCGAACATGCCCGTGGCGAGGTTCATCCCGAGGGGGGACGAGCCGTTGTTGTCGCCGGCGTACAGCCAGAGGAAGTTGCCGACCGCGGCGGCACGCACCGCCTGCGCGCCGCTCACCGACCCGGCGGACGACGTCGTGATGATGTCGGGCGTCTGCACCTCGAGCAGCTTGTCGCGGTTGCAGGCCGCGCCGGCGAGGGAGGCGAGGGCGATCGTTAGGCGCAGCCCGCGGGCGTGAGGGGAAGTGGTCGGCATCGGAGAGGTCTCGGGGGAAGCCACGGCGGGTGCCTCAGAAGCCCAGGTTGAACTTCGCGACCCAGTAGCGCAGCGCCGGCTCGGCGTAGAAGTCGTTGTTGCCGCCGCCCGTGTTGGCCACCGAGGAGTTCGCCTCCGGATCGAGCCCCGGGTACTTGGTCCACAGCACGCCGAGGTTGCGCCCGCTCAGCGCGACCGAGAGCGAGCGGCCGCGCAGGTAGCGCCGCGTCAGACGGTCCGAGAGCTCGTACGAGAACGACAGCTCGCGCAGGCGGATGAAGTCGTTGCGGACGAAGTAGCCCCACCGCGTGTTGTACAACGAGCCCGTCGTCGACGCCACCGCCGCCGCCTGATCGGCGACCGGTGCCTTCGGGTCGTTGATCGCCTGGCAGTTCAGCGAGCTGCCGCAACGCTGGTACTGGTAGCCCCACTGGTTCCAGAAATTCCCGCGGTAGTCGAACAGCGTCGACACGCGCAGCCGGTTGTTGAAGAAGCCGAACACGTTGTTCACGCCGGCCTCGTATTCCGGCAGCGTCGAGCCGCGGAACGCGTCGGTCGAGCTGGCGGTGATCTCCGACGGCACGATGAGGCCGTCCTTGTTCGCGTCACTATACGTGTACGGCTTGTCCCAGAGGCCGAACAGCGGATATCCGACCGCGATGCGCGCGCCCTGCGGCGTCGGCAGCACCACGTTGCCCGCGCTGACGAGCTTGTTCTTGATGTGCGAGCCGTTCACCCGGAGGTTCCACGTGAGCGGAACCGACTGCAGCACGAGCGCGTCGACCGCGAGCTCCTGCCCGGCGTTCTTCACCTTGCCGAGGTTGTAGAACTGCGTCCCGGCGGCCACGCCAAGCGACGGCGCGAGCGGGAGCGCGTACAGCGCGTCCCGGCTCAGCTTGTTGAAGAACGTCGCTTCGACCGTGACCCGGTCGCGCAGGAAGCCGATGTCAGCGCCCCCCTCGACCTCCGTCGTGACCTCGGGCTTGAGGTTCGTATTGCCCAGCGCCTGGAACCGAAGTCCCGGCTGCTCGACGCCGAAGATCGGATACGTCTGCGACTGGTAGTACTGCAGCGCGGCCACCGTGCCGGGCTGCACGCCCGACTTCCCGACCGCCGTGCGCAGCCGCAGCCGACTCAGGCCCGCGATGCGCGGGAACCACGGCTCGTCCGAGATCACGTATGAGATGCCGCCGCGCGGGTACGTCGTGTTCCCGACGGACCGGCCGAACGCGCTGTTGTGGTCCTGACCGATGCCGAGGCTCAGGAAGAGGCGGTCGCGGAACTGGAGGTCCTCCTGGAGGAGCACGCCGTACTGCGCGTTCTCGACCACCGACTCCCACGACAGCCGCTGCGCCGCCGCGTTAGGCTCCGTCGATCCCGGCGGCAGGCCGTAGCCCGAGAGCTCCGAGTCGTAGAACCCGGTGCGGTACCAGCGCCCGCCGACGGTGGTGCGGGAGCGGAGGTCGCGCGTCAGGCTGCGCGTCGCCGTCGCGCTGAGGTCCACCGAATACACGTTCGTGTTCGCGCGCTGCGCGTCCTTCCCCGAGTACCCCTGCGAGGCGGTGGGACCCCAGGCCGACCCGTTGTGCGTGCCCTGCCCCGGAATCTGCAGGCGGTAGTTGTACGACGACGTCGCGTCGATGCCGACCGTCGCGCGCGCGTCGATCCAGCTCACCGGCGTCCAGTTGAGCGCGGCGCTCCCCGTCAGGCGGTCGTCCTGCAGGCGCTGCTCGACCGAGAAGATGTCGCCGACGAACTCGCGCTGCGTTCCGTTCGTGGGCGTCCGGTAGCCCGGCGCGGTCATGAACTGGAACTGCATCCCCGCGAAGTACCCGCCCGAGAACGGCGTGTAGAGCGAACGCCCCTGGTAGCCGGTGCTCACGGTCAGCGTCGCGTTGGGCGCCAGGGTCAGCCCGAAGTTGCCGCGGATCGCGTTGATCGCGAGCTGGTTGGGGCGGATCTGCGTGTTCGTCAGCTGCTGTCCGAGCGTCGAGAGCCGCTGCTGTTCGAAGTCGGGCATGTGGTACGGCCCGGTCTCCTGCTGCCGCTCGCCCGACACGAAGTACGTGAGGTTGTTGCTCCCGCCCGACGCCTGAATGGCGCCCGTGCCGCGCCCGCCATTCGCGTACGGGTCGGTCGGCGCCGCCGTATACGGGTTGTACGACGTGACGCTGTCGACGGTGCACTGGCCGAGCGCGCGCTGGCTGTTGAGGCAGTGCACGACCCTGGTACCCGCGACACCGTTGGTCACGTTGTGCCCGAACGACCACCAGTTCGGCTCGAAGCTCGACGGCTGCACGACCGAGCCGATCTCGCCGATTCCCGTCCAGCGCGTGCGCCCGGCGATGCCGCGTTTCGTCTGGATGATGATCACGCCGTTCGCGGCGGCCGTGCCGTAGAGCGCCGCCGCCGACGGGCCCTTGACGATGTCGAGCGACGCGATCTCCTCCGGGTCGACCTGGAAGCGGTTGACGCGGGTCGTCGTCACGCCGCTCGTCAGATTCGGCGCGGTCACGGGGTCGTTGTTGTACCGGACGCCGTCGACGATGATGAGCGGCTCGTTGCTGAGCGATAGCGAGCTCGTGCCGCGGATGCGGATCGACGACGACGAGCCAGTCTGCCCGAACCCCTGGATGACCTGCACCCCCGGGGTGCGCGCCTGCAGCAACTCGTTCACGTTCGTCGCCGGCGCCGTGCGCAGCACCGAGTCGGCCTGCACCTGAGCGACCACGTTCGCGAACTGCCGCCGCGACTGCGGCCCGGTCGCCGTGACCACCACCTGCTCGAGGCTCACGTTCGACGTCGCGAGCGCGACCGACACCTGCGCGTTCGCCTGGCCGGCGCCGATCTGGACCGCCACGGTCTGCGCCACGTACCCGATCCGGATGATGCGCAGCTGGTACGACCCAGCTGCCACCCCGGCAATTCGGAACGTCCCGTTCTCGTTGGTCGCCGACCCGCGCTGCGTTCCGACGAGCTGGACCTGGGCCGACGGGACCGGTAGCCCGTTCGACCGATCGGTCACACGCCCCGAGATGCTCCCCGTCGTCGTCTGCGCGACCAGCGCCGCGGGCGCCAGTCCGATCGTGGTCGCGATGAACCGCGTTGCCCTGCGCGTCATCCGTTCATCCTCCGTGCACCTGTGGGAAGGGTGCTTCGTGGTGCGACAGCATGACCATGCACGGAGACTGCATACTCCGAGTCCGGTCGTATCGCAGGCGGGCCGGGACGATGCCCGGACAGGGCGACCTCGGCCGTACGTTCCCATACGGCCGAGGCACCCTGTAGGCGGGAGACCTCGACGGTGCGAGACGCGTCACCCCCGATCCGCATGTTTGTTCCGCGCGGATTCGTACAGATCCGAAAAAGGCCGAGCGCTCGAGCGCTCGGCCTTTTCGGATGACTATGCAGCCGCGGCGGTTCTGCCGCGCCGCACGCTGATCAGATGTGGATCAGATCGCTTCGGCGCGCTCCGTCACGATGCGCACCTGATCGTCGACGACCTGCAGGAACCCGCCTTCGATGCGAAATCGCTGCGGACCGTCGCCGGTCGCGCCGCTCAGCCGCAGGTCGCCGCGCCCGAGCAGCGTCATCATCGGCGCGTGCCCGGTGAGGATCCCGACCTCGCCGTCGAACGCCGGGGCGACGAGCCCGCGTACCTCGCCCTCGAACAGCACCCGCTCCGGGGAAATCACCGACACGCGCAACACGGCGTCAGCCCTTCGTCAGCCGCTCGGCGTTGGCGATCACGTCGTCGACGCCGCCCGCCATGAAGAACGCCTGCTCGGGCAGGTTGTCGAACTCCCCCTGCGTGAGGCGCTCGAACGACCCGATCGTCTCGTCCAGCTTGACGTACTTGCCCGGGATGCCGGTGAACTGCTCCGCGACCGCGAACGGCTGCGACATGAAGCGCTGGATGCGGCGGGCACGCGCGACGATGCGCTTGTCGTCTTCCGACAGCTCGTCCATGCCGAGGATCGCGATGATGTCCTGCAGCTCGCGGTAGCGCTGCAGGATCCGCTGCACCTCGGTCGCGACCCGGTAGTGCCGCTCGCCGATGTACTGCGCGTCGAGAATGCGGCTCGTGGAGGCGAGCGGGTCGACCGCGGGGTAGATCCCGAGTTCGGTGATCGCGCGCGAGAGCACGACCGTCGCGTCGAGGTGCGCGAACGCCGTCGCCGGAGCCGGGTCGGTGATGTCGTCCGCCGGCACGTAGATCGCCTGCACCGACGTGATCGACCCGTTCTTCGTCGACGTGATGCGCTCCTGCAGGTCGCCCATCTCGGTGGCCAGCGTCGGCTGGTACCCCACCGCGCTCGGCATGCGGCCCAGCAGCGCCGACACTTCCGACCCGGCCTGCGTGAAACGGAAGATATTGTCGATGAACACGAGCACGTCCGAGTGCTCCTCGTCGCGGAAGTACTCGGCGACCGTGAGCCCGGCGAGCCCCACGCGCAGCCGCGCGCCCGGCGGCTCGTTCATCTGCCCGTAGATCAGCGCCACGTTGTCGAGGATCCCCGCCTCCTGGAACTCGAGGTACAGGTCGTTGCCCTCGCGCGTGCGCTCCCCCACGCCGCAGAACACGCTCTTGCCGCCGTGCCCCTTCGCGACGTTGTTGATGAGCTCCTGGATGATGACCGTCTTGCCGACGCCCGCGCCGCCGAAGAGCCCGATCTTTCCGCCCTTCACGAACGGCGCGACCAGGTCGATGACCTTGATGCCCGTCTCGAAGATCTCGGTCTTCGGCTCGAGGTCGACGAACTCCGGGCGCCCGCGGTGGATCGGCCACCGCACGGCGTCGGCCGGGATCGGCGCGCCGTTGTCCACCGGCTCGCCGAGCACGTTGAGGATGCGGCCTAACGCCGGCGCGCCGACGGGCACCGTGATCGGCGCGCCCGTGTCCACGACGTCCATGCCGCGCACCACGGCGTCGGTGCTCGACATCGCGACCGCACGCACCTGGTTGCGCCCGACGTGCTGCTGCACCTCGGCCGTGACGTCGATGCGCTCGCCGTCGGGCGCCGTGCCCTCGATGCGCAGCGCGTTGTAGATCTCGGGCAGGTGCTCGGCCTCGAACGCGACGTCGAGGACCGGGCCGATGACCTGCACGACCTTGCCGATTTGGTGGGTTGCGACGGCGGTGGCCATGGGATGCTCTATGTGGAAGTGGTGCGCCCGGCTCGTCGTCCCGAGCGCAGCGCCTAACGTGTGTGCGGTTACCCCTGCAGCGCGCTCGCGCCGCCGACGATCTCCGCGATCTCCTGCGTGATCTGCGCCTGGCGCGCGCGGTTGAACGTGCGCTTCAGCCCGTTCAGGATGTCGCCGGCGTTGTCGGTCGCGCTCTTCATCGCCGTGCGCTGCGACCCGTAGAACGCGGCCGTGCTCTCCGCCAGCGCGCGGTACACGGTGTTGCGCACGTAGCTCGGCAGCAGCTCGGAGAGGATCGCCTCGGGCGACGGCGCGAGGATGTAGTCGTGCTGACGCCCCGAGCGGTCGGACGCCGGCGGCGGCTCGACCGGGAGGATCTGCACCGTCGTCGGCGGCGTCGAGAGCGCGGAGTTGAACTTCGCGTAGATCACGTACACGGCGTCGAGCGCACCCGTCCGGAACCGATCCATCAGCCCGTCGACGAGCGACGCCGCGTCCGCCGCACTCGGGCGGTCGCCGAGGTCGGTGCGCTCCGACGCCAGCGCGCGCCCGACGTAGCGGAAGTAGCCGATTCCCTTGCGCCCGGCCACGTGGAGTTCGACGGTTGCCCCGCCCTTCTCCAACTCCGCGAGGCGCGTGCGCGCCTCGCGGATGAGGTTCGTGTTGAAGCCGCCCGCGAGCCCGCGGTTGCCCGTGATGAGCAGCACCGCCGCCCGCTCCACGCGCCCCGGCTGACGCAGCAGCGGGAAACGCTCGGCCAGCTCGGGCGAATACAGCCGCGACATCACCTCGCCGAGCGCGGCCGCGTACGGGCGCGCGGCGACCACGCGGTCCTGCGCCCGCTTCATCTTCGACGTGGCGACCATCTCCATCGTGCGCGTGATCTTGCGCGTGTTCTCGACGGACTTGATGCGCCCCTTCAGCTCCCGGCCTTTCGCCATCCCAGGCTCCCGTTAGGCGGTGCGTGCGGTCAGCGCGCCGCGCCGGCCGCCGCGGGGGCGGGGGCGGCCGCGGGGGGAGCCGCCGGCGCGCCGCCGAACATGCGGTTGAAGCCCTCGATCGCGCGCTTCAGGTCGCCCTCGGCGTCCTTCGACAGCGCCTTGTTCGTGCGGATGCCCGCCCCGACCTGCGGCGCCTGCGCGTGCATGTAGTCGAGGAACCCGCGCTCCCACTCGCGCACGCGCGCGGTCGGCACCTCGTCGACGAGCCCGTTGGTCACCGCGTACAGCACCATCACCTGGTCCTCGACCGGGTACGGGCTGTACTGCGGCTGCTTGAGGATCTCGACCGTGCGCGCGCCGCGGTCCAGCTGGCGCCGCGTCGCGGCGTCGAGGTCCGACGCGAACGCGGCGAACGCCTCCAGCTCGCGGTACTGCGCGAGGTCGAGCCGCAGGCGCCCGGCCACGCCCTTCATCGCCTTCGTCTGCGCCGAGCCGCCCACGCGGCTCACCGAGATGCCGACGTTCACCGCGGGCCGCACGCCCGAGTAGAACAGGTCGCCTTCGAGGAAGATCTGCCCGTCGGTGATCGAGATGACGTTCGTCGGGATGTACGCCGACACGTCGCCCGCCTGCGTCTCGATGATCGGCAGCGCGGTGAGCGAGCCACCGGGCTTCTTGATCGTGTGCCCGTCGACCACGCCGTCGTCCTCGCGCAGCTTCGCCGCGCGCTCGAGCAGGCGCGAGTGCAGGTAGAACACGTCGCCCGGGAACGCCTCGCGTCCCGGCGGGCGGCGCAGCACGAGCGAGATCTGCCGGTACGCGGCGGCCTGCTTCGTCAGGTCGTCGTACACGCAGAGCGTCGGCCGCCCCTCGTCGTACATGAAATACTCCGCCATCGCACAGCCGGCGTAAGGCGCGATGTACTGCATCGGCGCGGGATCGCTCGCCGAGGCGGCGACGACGATCGTGTAATCCAGGGCGCCGGCGCTCTTCAGGCGCTCGACCACCGTCGCGATCGTCGACGCCTTCTGCCCGATGGCGACGTAGACGCAGATGACGCCCTGGCCCTTCTGGTTGATGATCGTGTCGATCGCGATCGCCGTCTTCCCGGTGCCGCGGTCGCCGATGATCAGCTCGCGCTGGCCGCGGCCGATCGGGATCATCGCGTCGATCGCCTTGATGCCCGTCTGGAGCGGCTCCTTCACCGGCTGCCTCACGATGATGCCGGGGGCGGGGCTTTCGACCTTCCGCGTCGCCGTCGCGTCGACCGGGCCGAGGCCATCGATCGGGCGGCCGAGCGGATCGACGACGCGGCCGATGAGGGCCGGGCCGACGGGCACGTCGAGCACGCGCCCGGTCGTGCGCACCTCGTCGCCCTCCTTCAGCGTGAGATAGTCGCCGAGGATCACCGCGCCGATGTTGTCTTCTTCGAGGTTCAGCGCAAGACCCGTCACCGCCTGGCCGGTCTCGCTCGACGTGAACTCGAGCATCTCGCCGGCCATCGCGCGCTGCAGGCCGTAGACGCGCGCGATCCCGTCGCGCACCTCGAGCACCGTCCCGACCTCCTCGACGTCGAGCGCCTGCAGGTCGGCCGCTTCGATCTCGCGAAGCAGGATGTCCTTGATCTCGCCGGGGCGGAGGGTCGTTTCGGTGGCCATGACGTCGCGCGAAGAGCCCCGTGGGGGGCGTCAGGTAGTGTTGACGGGGTCCGGATTGCCGGACGCCGCGGTGTGATTGGGCCGTCGCGAGGCGCCGTCGAACACGCGCCGCGAGCTTGTGAAAATAATCACAAGCGCATCGGAGATACAACGCCGGACAGCAAGTCGCGCCCGGAATCTCGGGCCGTGTCGCGGGGCGCCTCGCGCACGCGCGCACTCGACGGCACGGGCTTCGGCCTCGACGGCCGCGGCCTGCACCATCGCGTGCGCGCGCTCGAGCACCAGCCGCGCGTTCGCGTAGCTCACGAGCGTGATTGCTTCCTCGTACGGCGCCCAACGGCAGGCGGTGATCCCCTCGTCGCGCTGCGGACACGTCGCCGCGCAGTCGGTGCGCATGAGGAAGAAGTGACACACCTTGTGCACGAGCCGGCCGCGGAAGCGGAAGTACCAGTCGATCGTCGCGATCGCGCCGTGGACGACGAGGCCGTCGAGCCCGGTCTCTTCCGCCACCTCGCGCACCGCCGCGCATTGCGGGCCCTCCCCCGCCTCGAGGTGCCCCTTCGGGAAACCCCAGTTCCGGTAGCTGTCGCGGATCAGCAGAAATACCGGGCGGAGCGCGCCGGCGTCGGTCCGCTCGTACCGGAACACGATGCCGCCGGCCGACACCTCCTCGCGCGCGTCGCCGCAGTTCATGACGCGTTCACGCGGCCGCCCGGTCGGCTTCGCGGTCGGCCTGCCCGGCGCCGTCCACGTCCGCGAGCGCGTCCTTCCCTCCAATGCCCGTCGGCCCCGACGTCGGCGCGTCGGGATCGGCGTCGCCCGCGTCGAGCGTCGGCTTGCCCTCGACGAACTGCCGCACGACCGGGTCGGTGGTGTGCTGGATCTCGTCGATCGTCCCCTGCCACCGCACGCGCCCCTCGTAGAGCATCGCGATGCGGGTGCCGACGGTGAACGCACTCCGCATGTCGTGCGTGATCACGACGCCGGTGACGCCGAGTTTCTCGCGCATCCGCACCATGAGCTGGTCGATCACGGCACTCGTCACCGGATCGAGACCGGTTGTCGGCTCGTCGTAGAGCAGGTACTTGGGCCGCAGCGCGATCGAGCGCGCGATCCCGACGCGCTTGCGCATCCCGCCCGACAGCTCGGCCGGAAATCGGTTCTCGACGCCCGGCAGGTCCACGAGCTCGAGCGCCTCTGCGACGCGCGAACGGATCTCGCCCTCGGTCAGGCCGCCCTGCTTGCGCAGTCCCATCGACACGTTCTCGCCGATCGTGCTCGAGTCGAACAGCGCGGCGAACTGGAACACGTAGCCGATCTTCGCGCGCAGCGCGTAGAGCTGCTTGCGCTGCAGCGTGTCGACGCGCTGGCCGTCGACCCAGACCTCTCCACGGTCGGGCTGGAGCAGCCCGACGATGTGCTTGATCGCGACGCTCTTGCCCGTCCCCGAGTAGCCGATGATCACGACCGTCTCGTTGTCGGGCACGTCGAGCGTGAACCCGCGCAGGATCTCCTTCGGGCCGAAGGCCTTGTAGACGTTCTTGAGCTGGATCATGCGCGGCGACGAGGGTGGGCGACCCGCGGAACTAATCGCGCGGTCCCGTGCACGGGTAGTAGTCGGGCCGCGAGGAGGCGACCGGACACGAGGAGGCGGGCGCCGCGCGATCCCGCCGCAGCGCCCGCCCCCTCGGCGACGCCCGGGCCGTGGCCCGGGCGTCCTCTCTCGAACGCGGCCTTACGCCGCGAAAGAGCCGAGCGCCCGGCCGACGTCCCCTTCGCGAAGGCGCTTGAGCGCGCGGTCGCGCAACTGGCGCACGCGCTCGCGCGTGACGCCGAGAAGCGAGCCGATCTCTTCGAGCGTATGCTCGCGCCCCCCTTCGAGCCCGAAGTAGAGGCGCAGCACCTTCGCATCACGAGGCGGCAGCGTGTTGAGCGCCGCGTCGATCTCGTCGGTGAGGAAGCGGTTCATCGCTTCCTCCTCCGTGTCGGGCATCTCGTCGGCGACGAAGCGCTCGATGAGCGAGCGGTCGCCCTCAGGGTCCATCGGCGCGTCGAGGCGGACGTCGCCCGTGTTGAGCGCGGCGAGCGACTGCACGACGTCGACCGAGAGCCCCGTGAGCTGCGAGAGCTCTTCGGGTGAGGGCTCGCGGCGGAGCTTCTGTCGCAGGATCTCGGACGCCTTGATGATGCGCGAGAGATCGGCCGTACGGTTGAGCGGCACGCGCACCGTACGCCCCTGCCGCGCGAGCGACGAGAGGATCGCCTGGCGGATCCACCACACCGCGTACGAGATGAACTTCACGCCCTGATCGGGATCGAACTTTCGGGCGGCCGTGAGCAGCCCGACGTTGCCCTCCCCGATGAGGTCGATGAGCGGCAGCCCGCGATTCTGGTACTTCTTGGCGACGGAGATGACGAAGCGGAGGTTGCGCTTCACGAGCTCCTGCAACGCGTCCGGGTCGCCCGCCCGGATCTTTCGGGCGAGCTGGATTTCCTCGTCGCCCTTGAGAAGCGGGTACGTGCTGACCTCGTACAGGTACTGGTCGAGGATGTCCCGTTCGGGCTCGCTCGGCGCGATGCCCGCCGGGGCCGCTCGGCGCCGCTTCCGCTTGACGTCGGTCATAGTGAAGTTTCCGTGTATTGAGAACGCAGTGCGTCGAATAAGCAGCTGTGGCGGCCGTCCGGGTCGCGCGGGACGTCCGCCAGCCTAGACCGCCGATGTAGACCGCCAGAGCGGTGCCACGGCGCGCAAGGCAGCGCCGCGCCGTGGTCGCGCGCGGGACTGCACTACGCGAGATCACGAGCGCGCGTTGGCGCACGCCGAGGTGGTGAGGCGGACACGCCGCGCGCCCGCACCAGGGCGTGCACGCAGGAACGTGGCCGCGCAACATACGAGTCAAGGCCCGATCCGCTAGAGGACCGCCGGCGCACGCGCGCCGCCGCCTCCGGAATCGCTTGACACTCGACATACCCACGGCTATGATCTTTCGTTCCTGATGCCGATGGGCGCGGCAGTCGACGCGCGTCCACGTCAGTCGTCGGGGCGCCCGGGGGCGTAGCTCAGTTGGGAGAGCGCTTGAATGGCATTCAAGAGGTCAGGGGTTCGATTCCCCTCGTCTCCATCCCCGGCCACCGCGCCGGGGTGACCCCGAACGTCTGATCGGCGCAGTACGAGCGACCGCGCGGGAATAGCTCAGTTGGTAGAGCACAACCTTGCCAAGGTTGGGGTCGCGGGTTCGAGTCCCGTTTCCCGCTTACAGTGACGACGGCGCGAGCTTTCGTCCGTTGACAATCGATCGACCCGGGCGGTTAGCTCAGTTGGTTAGAGCGCCACGTTGACATCGTGGAGGTCACAAGTTCGAGTCTTGTACCGCCCATCCGCGGCATCCCGTCGCAATCGACCCGCTCGGCCCGCTTGACGGGCCTCCCCGGGCTCGGCTAGCTTCGCGATTCGCTTTGCGCCCGTAGCTCAATTGGATAGAGCATCTGACTACGGATCAGAAGGTTAGAGGTTCGAGTCCTCTCGGGCGCGTTGCGGGTCCGGTCCCACCGGACCCGTCGTTACATCTAAAGTTGTTTCTGCAGTAATCGTACGGTCTCCGTACGAACGGGGCGTAGCTTAGCCCGGTAGAGCGCCTGCTTCGGGAGCAGGAGGTCGCTGGTTCGAATCCAGTCGCCCCGACTACCACTCACGCGACGGGCGTACGCGGGCCCGCTCGCGCTCCGTGATCCGACGCGCCTCGCCTCCGCGCCTCGCCACAAGCGAGCGCTCACGGCGGACGTACCACCCGTCGGCACCGCACTGCGCGTGTAGCTCAGTTGGATAGAGCGTCGGCCTCCGGAGCCGAAGGTCACAGGTTCGAATCCTGTCACGCGCGCCTCGCACGTCGACTCGGCCTCCGGGTCGGTATTCGGTATCACGCTCACTTCCGCATCGCCCCCGGCCGCCCGACGGTCCGGGGGCGTTCGCACGTCGAGGATCGACGCACCGCCACCAGGCGCCATCACGCGCCACCACGCGCGCGTGCACGCGGCGCGAGGGCGAGCGCAGACCCGCGCGTCGGATGCGCGGCGTGCGTGGTCCACCCCTTGCCCCGACCCGCCGCATGACCCGGGCCCACAACTGGCGAGATGTTAAGGGCGGGATCCTCGCCCTCGCTGCCGTGATCGGCGCGGCCCTGGTCGTCCTCGTCTTCGCCCGGGTCGGTGCCCTCCACGGCCGCACAATCCGCCTGCATGCCGCGGTCGCCGACGCCACGGGTGTCCTTCCTGGGAGCGACGTTTGGCTCGCCGGCCAACGTGTCGGCCTCGTGACCGCGGTCGGATTTCGAACGCCGAGCGCCGATTCGGCACTCCGGGTTCTGGTCACCTTCGACGTTCTGAAGACGTACGAGGCGCAGATCGCGCGCGGAGCCCGGGTCGCCGTTCGACCCGGCACGAGCCTCATCGGCGCCCCCGTCATCTCGATCGCGACGCGCCGCAGCGCGACCGCGCCCGCCGTACGCGAGGGCGACACCCTGTTCGCCAACCCGAACGACCAGTTCGAAACGCTTCGCACGCGCGTCACGACCACCGCGGGCACCGAACTTCCGGTCATCATCGGCAACCTCCGCGTGCTCGCCGTTCAGCTTCGGACGGCGCAGGGCACCCTCGGTGCACTCGGAGTCACGGGTCCGGATCGCCTGGCCTCCACCTCGCAGGTCCTCGGGCGCATCGTCGACCGGATCCAAACTGCCAACGGGCTGTCGACGGGTCGCGCCGCGGCACTCGCCGACCGCGCGCGCGTGATCCTCGAACGCGTCGATGTCGTTCGAGCACGGCTCGAGCGCCCGGGCACGTCGGCCTACCGCTTTCGCACGGATTCCACGCTCTGGCGGAGCGTCGACTCGCTCCGCACCGAACTCGGCGTCGTTCAGCGCCTCCTCGACTCGCCCGACGGGACTGCCGGTCGACTACGCAGGGACGCGCAACTCCAACGCGAAATGGCGAGCGCCCGCATCGAACTCGAGGCGCTCCTGGCCGATACGCGCCGAAACCCGCTCCGGTACATCGCGTTCTGAGCATAGACGCCGGGCAGCCCTTCGGTCGCTCGGTTCAGGCCTCGGTTGACGCCTGTGGCCGTCCGGCGTTTCTTGCCCCGACCCTTCGATACACGGGATGTACCCGCGTTGACGCGGGCGAGACGCGCCTAACACGCGGACGGACCCGCGGCGGTGCAGTGCTGCACGAGGAGCTGCGCTCCGCGGGCGCATGTCTCCCGCAGCGTTGCGCGCCCGTCCCGGCCTCCATCCGCTCGCCCTCGGTCGCCTCGGCACCGCTTCTGCGAAGTGTGGGGGCTCCTTCCGGCGTACCGGTTTGCCGCCAGCCCCGCCGTCCCCCTCCCCCACCGCCCGCCCTGCCGTGCCCGGTGAACTGATGCCCGGCGCTGACCCGCCGCCGGTCGACATCGTCGAGCTCAAACGGCGTTCCCTCCCCGAGCTACACGCGCTCGCCGAGGAACTCGCCATTTCCAACTATACCGGCCTGCGCAAGCAGGAGTTGATCTTCCGCATCGAGCAGGCATTGCTCGACGCCGACGTCACACTCCGCGGCGAAGGCGTGCTCGAAGTACTGCCCGAGGGGTACGGGTTCCTTCGGAGTCAGGACTGGAACTACCTGTACAGCCCGGACGACATCTACGTCTCGCCGTCGCAAATCAAGCGCTTCGATCTGCGAACCGGCGACTCGGTCACGGGTCAGGTGCGGCCGCCGAAAGAGTGGGAGAAGTACCTCGCCCTGCTCAAGGTCGAGCGTATCAACGGCGACGAACCCGAGCGCGCCAAGCAGCGCGTCGCGTTCGACAACCTGAAACCGCGATTCCCGGACGAGCGCATTCACCTCGAGACGGCCGACGGCGACCCGAGCACGCGTTTGACCGACGTGATCGCGCCGCTCGGCAAGGGGCAACGCGGGTTGATCGTTGCGCCGCCGCGCGGCGGGAAGACGGTGCTACTCCAGAAGCTCGCGAACGCGATCGCCGAGAACCATCCGGAGATCACGCTGATCGTGCTGCTCATCGACGAGCGGCCCGAGGAGGTCACCGACATGCAGGCGCGGGTGCCCAAGGCGGAGGTCATCAGTTCGACCTTCGACGAGGCGGCCGATCGGCACGTGCAGGTCGCGGAAATGGTCCTCGAAAAGGCCAAGCGCCTGGTCGAGCACGGCCGCGACGTGGTGATCCTGCTCGACTCGATCACCCGACTCGCGCGTGCGCACAACACGGTCGTGCCGCACTCGGGGAAGGTTCTCTCGGGCGGTGTCGACGCGAAAGCCATGGAGAAGCCGAAACGGTTCTTCGGCTCGGCGCGCAAGATCGACGGTGGCGGCTCGCTCACGATCGTCGCCACCGCCCTCGTCGAGACCGGGTCGCGCGCCGACGAGGTGATCTTCGAAGAGTTCAAGGGCACCGGCAACATGGAACTCGTCCTCGACCGCAAGCTCGCCGAACGGCGGATCTATCCCGCGTTCGACTTCAACAAGTCGGGCACGCGCCGCGAGGAACTGCTATTCGAGCCGGAGGAAGCCAATCGGGTGTACCTGCTCCGCAACTTCCTGAGCAACATGCCAAGCGATGAAGCGATGACGTTCCTGCTGCAGCGCATGGGTCGAACACGCAGCAATCGCGAGTTCTTCGCGGAGATGGCGCGGGGGTGATCGAACTCCGGCCCGTCGATCACTCGCCCGAGCCGGGCCCGGTCGTTCCACCGGCCCCGGCGGCGTTCCCGCGCGGTCGCGTGCTCGCCGTCGACTACGGCGAGCGGCGTGTCGGGCTCGCAATCAGCGATCCGCTCGGAATCATCGCGACGCCAGCGGGCGCTATCGTCCGCCGTCCGGGCAAGCGACCGCCGATCGCCGAGATGGTTCGGCGTGCCGAAGCGCTCGAGGCAGTGGCGTTCGTGCTCGGCCTCCCGCTCGACGGCGCCGGCGACGACACGCCGCGGGCCCTCGAAGTCCGTCGGATCGCCACCGAACTTGAACGCCGAACGGGACTGCCGGTGCGCTTGGTGGACGAGCGCTATACGACCGCGGCCGCGCTCCGTGCGGTGCGCGACATGGGCGGCTCGGTGCGCGGCCGCAAGGAAGACGTCGACGCGCTCGCGGCGACGGTGCTCCTGCGACACGCGCTCGCGGTGCTCGCGAACGAGGACGCGCGCGGCGTGAGCGCCGACGGCGACTTTCGGCGCACGTCGCCCGACGTGGAGACCGACGCGGCCGGACCTCGCGATGCGAGTGCCTAGCGGTTCGTTCGGCACGCCGCGGCACACGCGCCGACGGCGGATGACAGCGGCGCTCGCCGCTTCGCTCGCTGCCGCGGTGGCCTGCAGCGGACCGGGCGCGACCGACGGGAGAGTGCGCGTCGTGATTCCACGCGGAGCGTCGTTCCGCGCCGCATCCGACTCGCTCGTGAGCCGCGGCGTGATCCGATCGTCGCTCCTGTTCCGGCTCTATGCGACCTGGTCGCGGCACGATCGACGCATCAAACCCGGTACGTACGTGCTTCGGCCGGGCGCCTCCTACGCATCGCTCGCCGACGCCCTCGTGAGTGGGAAGGGGATCGTGCACGTCGTCACGATCGTCGAAGGATGGGAGCTTCGGCAGATCGTTCCGCAGCTCGCGCGCGCACTCGGCACCCCCGTCGACTCGGTCGCAGCCGCCGTGCGGGACACGTCGCTTCTGCATCGACTCGATGATCCGACGCCGACGCTCGAGGGATATCTCTTCCCGGCGACGTACACCTTTCCCGATGGCACCTCGGCTCGCGCGGCGGTCGCACAGATGGTCGCCCGCTTCGAACAGGCCTGGCGTCCGGAGTGGAACGACCGGCTGCAGGCGCTCGCTCTGAAGCGCCATGATGCCGTCACACTCGCCTCGATCGTGGAGCGTGAGGCCGTCCGCGCCGAAGAGCGACCCGCAATCGCAGCGGTCTACTACAACCGCCTTCGGAAGGGGATGCGGCTCGAATCAGATCCCACGGTGCAGTACGCGCTCGGGCACCACACTTCGCGTGTCCTCTACCGCGATCTGGACGTCGACTCGCCGTACAACACGTACCGCCACACGGGACTTCCTCCGGGACCAATCGGCTCGCCGGGCGCGCCGAGCCTGGCCGCGGCCGTGAATCCTGCCCACGTCCCGTACCTGTTCTTCGTCGCGCAACCCGACGGCCACCACGAGTTTCGCACCTCGTTCGCTCAACACCTCCAGGCGGTCCGCGAATCGCGGGCGCTCGCCCGTTCAGCGGCGGAGAGCACCGCGGCGGCCCGAGCCGCCGGACGCTGAGATCGACATCTCGCGACGAGGTCGAGCGTGCTCGTCTCGGCGCATCCGAGTGCCGACATCGGACGGCGCCGGCATCAACCTCGGCGGCGAGTCATTCCGACGCGTTCGCCGACGCTCGCCAGCGGAAGCGGACGTCGGGCACGTCTGCTTCCTGCTCACGGGTGCGCCGCTCGGCGCGCGTCCGACGCAAGCCGACCGGGACGTCTGACCGAAGCTGCTCCTCGACACAGTGCATGACGTCGCGCGAGAGGAATAGGTCGACCAACGCGGGGTCGAACTGCGTCCCCCTCCCCTCGGTGATGACGTCGACGCCGCGCGTCACGCTCTCCCCATCGTGGTATCGCCGAGTGTGGGTGAGCGCGTCGAACGTGTCGGCGATCGCCACCACGCGCGCTTCGATCGGGATCTGCTCTCCGCGCAACTTGCGCGGATACCCGTCGCCGTCCCAACGCTCGTGGTGCGACAGGACGCCCTCGGCAAGTTCCGGGTAGAACCCGCTCAGCGGCTCCAGCACGTCGGCCCCACGTTGCGGATGCGTCGCGACAGCATCGCGCTCCTCCTCCGTGAGCTTCGAATCGTCGTGCACGATGTCGAAGAGCGCCTCGTGCAATTTGCCGATATCGTGGAAGAGCGCGACGCGCTCGACCCGCCGGCGCGACACTTCGTCCAGGGCTGCGGCGCGCGCGAGGATGAGGGCGTACCCGGCTGTGCGGCGCACGTGCGCGCCGGTCATCGCGTCGTTCGCGTCGATCGCGTTGAGAAGCACTTCGAGCGTTGCCGCCGCAAGCCGCTCGGCGGTCTGCTGACCCGACCGCGCGCGTTGCCAGAGTGCCACGGCCGCTGCACCAGCCGCAAAAGTCACTAATTGCGTCGAGAACCGTTTCATGCCGTCACACTCGGCAAGACGCGTACACGGCTCGAGCATACGACGCCGCGCAGGGGACGTGGCCGCGTCTATGGCACGAACAAAAACACCCAGGGCAGTACCGGTTAGGTACTGCCCTGGGTGCAAGGGTGCCGGCGACGGCCTACTCTCCCGCGCCCTCTCGGGCGGAGTACCATCGGCGCTGTCGGGCTTAACGACCGTGTTCGGGATGGGAACGGGTGTGGCCCCGACGCTCTAGTCGCCAGCGATCTCAATTTTTGTCCACGCAGACCATGCGCGTCTCCGCACGATGCGAACGTGTGTTCGCATCAGGCGGGAATGTCTTAACCCGCAGCGGCTAGCGCCGCGGGCCAATGACGGACGAGGGTGTGGGACGTGTGCGTGCAGACGCTTGCGTCGTATTTCAAATGGATCCTCTCACGTCCCGCAGGAGCGGAGAGGGGAGGTCAAGCCGCACGGGCGATGAGGACCGCTACGCTCGGAGCGTGTTGCCACGCGTCCACGGGCGGCCTCGTGACGGGGTGGTCTCCCCCGGCCCTTCAGGTCTCTCAAGGAGACAGGGAGCATTCATCTTGGGGACGGCTTCCCACTTAGATGCTTTCAGCGGTTATCCGTGCCGATCATCGCTACCCGGCGGTGCCGTTGGCACGACAGCCGGGACACGAGCGGATCGTCCGACCCGGTCCTCTCGTACTAGGGTCCGCGCCCCGCAATGCTCCACCGCCCACGACGGATACAGACCGAACTGTCTCACGACGTTCTGAACCCAGCTCATGTACCACTTTAACCGGCGAACAGCCGGACCCTTGGGACCTTCTCCAGCCCCAGGATGTGATAAGCCGACATCGAGGTGCCAAACCGCGCCGTCGATGTGAACTCTCGGGCGCGATAAGCCTGTTATCCCCAGCGTACCTTTTATCCGTTGCGCGATAGCCCGCCCACGCGGCACTACCGGATCACTACGGCCGACTTTCGTCCCGGCTCGACCCGTCGGTCTCGCCGTCAGGCGGGCTTCTGCCGTTACACTCTGTAAGCGCGAGTACCGACCGCGCTGAGCCCACCTTCGCGCGCCTCCGTTACGCTTTCGGAGGCGACCGCCCCAGTCAAACTGCCCACCAGCCACGGTCCCAGGCGGGGTCTGCCCGACCTTGGTGAGCGCGCCGCATTCGGCAGGGTGGTATTTCACTGGCCCCTCCCCCAGAGCTGGCGCCCTGGGCTCGCCGGGTCCCACCTATGCTACACAGCCGAATGCAGCGAGCAATGGCAAGCTGCAGTAAAGGTGCATGGGGTCTTTTTGTCCTGTCGCGGGAACTCGGAATCCTCACCGAGACTGCCATTTCGCCGAGCGCGTGGTCGAGACAGTGCTCAAGTCGTTACGCCATTCGTGCAGGTCGGAACTTACCCGACAAGGAATTTCGCTACCTTAGGACCGTTATAGTTACGGCCGCCGTTTACCGGGGCTTCGGCTCAAGGCGTCGGGTTGCCCCTAACCTCTCCCCTTAACCTTCCGGCACCGGGCAGGCGTCAGTGCGTATACGGCGCCTTACGCGGCTTGGCACGCACCTGTGTTTTTGCTAAACAGTCGCTTGAGCCGATTCACTGCGGCACCCATCGGCTGACCGCGCGAGGCGGGTGACCTACTGGATGCATCCCTTCTTCCGAAGTTACGGGATCATTATGCCGAGTTCCTTGACCACGTCTCACTCGTGCACCTGAGGCTTCTCGCCTCGCCCACCTGTGTCGGTTTACGGTACGGTCGCCCCTACACTCCGCCCAGAGCTTTTCTCGCCCGTCGACTCCAACGCCCTCGGCCCACCCGAAGGTCGGCCTCGCCATCCGCTCTCGGTTGCCCTACAGCATTAGACGGAGAATCCACAACTCCGCGGCGTCTTCGTTCCGGTGTCCCTCTGGGGTTCAACGTGCAGGCGCGGGGCGGGACTGTTCGCCCGCTTCCCATCGGCTACGCCTCTCGGGCCTCGCCTTAGGGGCCGCCTCACCCGGCGCTGATTGCCATGGCGCCGGAACCCTTGGGCTTTCGGTGTGCGGGGTTCTCACCCGCATTTGCGCGTACTCAGTCCGGCATCCTCACTTGCCGCCGCTCCACCCCAAGGTTCCCACCGGGGCTTCTCCGCTACGGCAACGCTCCCCTACCCCTACGGACTAGCCGTAAGGCCAAGCTTCGGCGGGCCGCTTAATCCCGACCATTCTCGGCGCGTCGCCACTGGACCGGTGAGCTATTACGCACTCTTTCAAGGAATGGCTGCTTCTAAGCCAACCTCCCGGTTGTCACGGTAGCGACACATCCTTCGCTATACTCAGCGGCCACTTCGGGGCCTTAGCTGTGGCTCTGGGTTCTTTCCCTCTCGCCGCCGGACATTATCGCTCGGCGACTGCCTCCCGCGGTCCATCGGTCAGGTATTCGGAGTTTGGTTGGGGTTGGTACCGGCTCCGCCAGCCCGCGCCCATCCAGTCGCTCTACCCCCTGCCGACATTTATGCCGCGAGGCTCTACCTCAATAGATTTCGGGGAGAACCAGCTATCTCCAGGCTTGATTGGCCTTTCACCCCTACCCACAAGTCATCCGAACGGTTTTCAACCCATACCGGTGCGGCCCTCCACTGGGTGTTACCCCAGCTTCAGCCTGCTCATGGGTAGATCGCCCTGGCTTCGGGTCTACCCCCGCGCACTCCACGCGCCCTGGTTGCAGGACTCGCTTTCGCTCTGGCTCCGCGCTAGAAGCGCTTAGCCCCGCGCGCGAGGCGTAACTCGCCGGATCATAATGCAAAAGGCACGCAGTCAGACGCGACCGCCTCGCGGCGACCCGTCCTCCTACCGCTTGTCGGCCAGTGGTTTCAGGCTCTCTTTCACTCCCCGCACGGGGGTGCTTTTCACCTGTCCCTCACGGTACTCGTCCACTATCGGTCACACGGGAGTCTTTAGCCTTGGAGGGTGGTCCCCCCAACTTCCCGCCCGGTTCCTCGTGCCGGGCAGTACTCAGGCACTCCACTAGCCCCAGTCCCTCGCGTTCCGCTACCGGGCTCTCACCGTCTCTGGCCCCCCGTTCCAAGGGAGTTCGCGTCGCTTCACTGAAACCGTCCGTGGCGCCTATAACCCCTGGTCCACAAGGAACCAGGTTTGGGCTCCGCCCCTTTCGCTCGCCGCTACTCCGGGCATCTCGCTTGATTTCTCTTCCTCCGGGTACTGAGATGTTTCAGTTCCCCGGGTTCGCTTCCCTTTCGGGATGACCAACGCTACCGCTGGCCGGGTTTCCCCATTCGGGCATCCGGGGCTCTTCGCGTGTGTGCCGCTCCCCCCGGCGTATCGCCGCTTACCGCGCCCTTCCTCGCCTCCGTGTACCCAGGCATCCCCCACTGGCCGTCTGTCGCTTGACCACCACCGCAATGTGGAGGCAAGCATCTGCACAGTAGTCGCCGTCAGGCGTACTACATCACACTTCGCAGTCTCGCGTCGATCACCAGACATCGCTTGCGCGACGTCGAAGATCGACGAAGATCACTTCCCACTCGATCACAACACACGGGTGTTACCACGCGCGTGCCGCGATCACCCTCGTCCTTCATTTGTCAAACAGTCCGCGGCCTTGGCCGCGGGCGGACGGTTATCATAAACCGGCTCGCGTCGATCCGCAACTGCCAGCGCTGATTGTAGTTACCCATCGAGCGCCGCTGCATTCCGCCGCGCGACCTGATCGCGGCGGGATGGTCAACTTACGAACAGCATCGAGTCCCGTCAAGGGGTGCGCAGCGCGCGCGTTGCGGTTCCCGTGGGGCACCACCGGACCTAGCATCCGCCACATGTTCGCCCGCACCCAACCGACCGCGTGACGCCCACTCGCGCTTCGCTGAGCCGAACGAGTCACGGACCGAACAACGTGCCCGGCGCGGCCGGCGCGACGGTCTCGGCCCGAGGAGCCGAACGATGGGCACGGGGGCACCCGTGGATCTATCGCAGCGACGTCATCACGCGCCCGGACGGACCCGCAGGCGTGGTGCGCGTTCACGACGCGCGCGGTCGGGCCATCGGCGTCGCGCTGTGGAGTCCGGCGTCCGAGATCTCGCTCCGTCTGCTCAGCCGCGCCGCGGATACGGCGGTCGATGCCGCGTGGTGGCGCAGTGCGATCGGCGGCGCAATCAACCGTCGCGCGTCACTCCCTCGCGGCGACACGGCGTACCGGTTGGTGCACGGCGAAGGCGACGGCCTGCCGTCGCTCGTGGTGGACCGGTACGATCGGTGGCTCGTCGTCCAGCTCATGAGTGCGGGACTCGAGTCGGCCCGCACGGAGATCGTCTCGGCACTCGTCGCCCTCACCGGGGCCGAGGGCGTGCTGGCACGGAACGACGCGGCGTTGCGCGCACGCGAAGCGCTCCCGCGCGAGACGGTGCTGCTCCACGGAACGGTCCCGAACACGGTCACCGTCGAGGAGTCGGGCGTGCGGTACCTCGCGGCACCGTGGACAGGCCAGAAGACCGGCGCCTTTCTCGACCAGCGCGACAATCGCACACTCGTCGGACGCATCGCGCGCGGGCGGGCACTCGACTGCTTCAGCTATCACGGCTCCTTCGCGCTCCACCTCGCGCGGCGTGCCGACTCGGTGCTCGCCCTCGACATTTCGGCGGCGGCGCTCGAGCGCGCGCGGGAGAACTTCGCGCTCAACGGCTTCACGAACGTCGAAACGCGCGAGGCGAACGCCTTCGACTATCTGCGCGACGCCGACCGTGCTGGCGAACGGTTCGAGACGATCGTCCTCGATCCCCCGGCGTTCGCCAAGACGCGGAGCGCCGTGGACGCGGCGGTCCGCGGCTACAAGGAGGTGAACCTTCGCGCCATGCGGCTACTCGCGCCTGGCGGGTTGCTGTACACGGCGAGTTGCAGCTTTCACCTCAGCCGCGCCGACTTTCTGGAGGTCCTGACCGCGGCCGCCGCGGACAGCGGGCGCCGAATCGTGCTCCGCGAGGTGCGCGGCCAGCCGCTCGATCATCCCGAGGTGCTGACGATCCCGGAGACGGGCTACATCAAGGGCGCGCTGCTCGAAGCGCTCGACTGAGCGGTCGCGCCGGATCGGCGGGACGTCACCGCCGTTGACAGCCCGGGCAGTAGTACGTGGAACGGCCGCCCTGCACGATCCGCACGATCGCGCGCCGGCAGCGCGCGCACGGAGCGCCGGCGCGGTCGTAGACGGCGAGGCGATCGAGTGCGTCGTCGTTGGCGTAGCGCCCGGGGTCCGCGATGGCGTCGCGCAGCGTCTCGCGGATGGCGAGCGCCAGGCGTGCAACGCGACGCGGTCCGACTCGAGCGGGGGGCGTGCGAGGATCGATGCGGGCGCGCCAGAGCGCTTCGGACGCGTAGATGTTTCCGATACCACCGACGACGGCCTGATCGAGCAGCGTCGGTTTGATCGCCTGACGGCGGCCGGTGAGCACGCGCGCGAGGTAGGGCGCGTCGAACGCTGCGTCGAGGGCATCGGGGGCGCGCACCGCGGGCGGTGTACCCGGCGCGATGCGCCGGAGCGTGCCGAAGCCGCGGCTGTCGACGAGCGTGACCGTGGACCCGTCGTCGAGATCGATCGCGGCGCGCGCGAAGCGGATCGCGTCCGAGGTCGACGTCGGCCCGAATGCCCAATCGCCGGCCATGCGAAAATGGACTTCGATCGCGCTGCCGTCGTCGAGCCAAATGGTCTGGTACTTGGCCCACCGGTCGACGTGGACGATCTGGCGTCCTGCGAGCGCGGCGGCGGGATCCGGCGGGAGCGTGCGCCGAGTCATCGAGTGAAGCGTGCGCACGCGCACGATGGTGCGTCCGATCACCGCAGGCCGGAGGCGCCGGACCGCGGTTTCTACCTCGGGGAGCTCCGGCATATGTAGTCGATCAGATGGAGAGTGGCCGCGGGCTGACGCACCGTTGGGACGCGCCGACGCTGCGTGCTGCGTAGTACGCAGCGGGGGTGCGCGGCGCCGAACGCTGCGTTGCGCCGCGTCGGACGGATGGTAGGTTACCGCCTCCTCTTTCCGACGTTCCGGCGATGCAGGCCCCGCGTTCACTCAAGCACGAGTACGAGCAGTATCTCGAGGACGAACTCGAGGCGTACAAGGAATCCGTGCCGCGCGCGGTGCTTCTCGCGCTCGGCGACGAGGCCGTGGCGGGGCTGCGCGCGCTTCCGCAGGCGGCGCTCACCGAACTCGTGTTGTGTGACGAGGTCGACCGAATCATCGCGCGTCAACTCAAGTTGCCGAGCTACCGCACGTGGCGGCGCCGCTACATGAAGCGCATCGCGGAGCTGCGGCGGCCGGCCTACTGGGGATTCGCGCCGGAGGCCACGTTGGTGCGCGAGCTGATCGACGCGGGCGACGGTGAACACGTACTCGTGGCCGGCGTCGACGACGAGGACGCCGTGATGTTCTCTGCGGCGCTGGGTTGTGCGGTGACGACCGTCGGGCACGAACCAGAGGTGGTCGAGCGGACGCTGGCGGCGGCCGAGGCGTCCGGACTTGGGCGGAGGGTGCGCGCGTGCGTGGGCGGCCTGGACGACTGGATCCCCGATGCCGGCTTGCGCGTCGTGCTCTGCTCGACGGGCGCGCTGGCGCGCGTGGAGGCGGGTGCGCGCGCCGACGTAATCGATGCACTCCAGCGTGCGACGTTGCCGGGCGGGACGCATTTCGTGCGCGCGCCGCGGTTGACCCGGTCCGCGTCCGGCGCGGAGCCAGCCTGGGTGCGCGAACTCGAACCGCAGTACGCCGGTTGGGCGACCACCGTCGAAGACTGCGGCGACGAGCGACCGACGTTCGTCGCGAGGAAGCACGCGCGGTAGACTGCGCGGAGGCGCGATAAGGCGCGGGTCGTCGCGTGCTGCACGACGCGGCGGACGCGGCGTGTGGAACTTCTTCCGAATTGCGCCGCGCGTGTGTCAGTTCGCGACGCGTGTCACTCGCCGCGTGTGTCATCTCGCGACAGGTGGTGTGGTGTGCGATGCGGGTCGGCGTCATAAGCGTCGTCTCGACAATCAGTTACGATGATTGCCGGTGAGGCACCGGGACTGCTTCAGGAATCTCCAGACCGTGACACACGGACCAACGTCGGAGATTCTCGATGCGACAGACGACTGCGTTTACTGAGTCCCCCGAACTGATCGGGATTGTGATTGCCGGACCGCGGGCGGCGGAGGTCTCGCGCGCCGAAGCCGCCGTGCGACCCCTGCTCGCGTACGTGTGGGGGCCGCCGCCGGAGCCGGCGCTCGAGGCGGTCGCCGAGCCGCGGGCCGCGTAGCGGCCCCTCGGCGGGGATCCGAACGACGCGTGCCCCGCTGCGGACGTCCGCAGCGGGGCACGCGTCGTTCGCTCGCCGCGCTGGGGGCGGCGTGGGAGGAAGGTGAGGTGATCGCGCTTCCACCACCCGTGTACCGGTGCGACCTTATCGGCGGCTCGTCGAACGCCGTGCGGTCGGACCCGTGGCGTGGACGCGAGCACCGGCCGGCGCATCGCGCGGCGGGCCGTTCTCTGACCGAGGGAGCGCAGGCGATTGAAGGCGTTGGTGAAAGAGGTGGCCGGGCCGGGCTTCTCGTTGCGCGAGGTGCCGGAGCCGCGGATCCGCGAGAACGAGGTGCTGATCCGAGTGCGGCGTGCGGGCGTGTGCGGGACGGACGTGCACATCTACTCGTGGGACGCGTGGGCGCAGGGGCGGTGTCGGCCGCCGTTCGTCGTCGGGCACGAGTTCGCGGGCGACGTGGTACAGGTGGGCTCACTCGTCGAGAACGTGGCCGTGGGTGATCGGGTCACGGCCGAGGGGCACATCGTGAACGAGCTGAGCGTATTCAGCCGGACCGGGAACGCGCACGTCGATCCGGAGACCCGGATCATCGGGGTGGACCGGGACGGGTGCTTCGCGGAGTACATCGCGATGCCCGCGTCGAACGTGTGGCACCTGGACGCGTCCGTGTCGTACGACATCGGCGGAATTCACGACCCGATGGGGAACGCCTTTCACACGGCGCTGCACGGGACGGAGATCCCGGGCGCGGCGGTGCTGATCACGGGGTGTGGGCCGATCGGCCTGTTCGCGGTCGGGATCTGCAAGGCGGCGGGGGCGTCGCGGGTGATCGCGGTCGACGTCAACGCCACGCGTCTGGATCTCGCGCGGACGATGGGAGCGCACGATGCGGTGAGGCCGGCCGACGCGGAGCAGGCCGTGCGGAGCGCGACCGACGGGCACGGCGTGGACGTGGTGCTCGAGATGAGCGGGGTGCCGAGCGCGGTGCACCAGGCCTTCGCGCTGGCGCGGCCGGGCGGGCGGGTGCAGATGCTCGGGATCCCGTCGCAGCCGGTGTCGGTCGACTTCGCGACGGAGATCATCTTTCGCGGGCTCACGGTGTACGGCGTGGTCGGGCGGCGGATGTACGATACGTGGCACCAGATGACGCGCTTCTTGCGCGCCGGCACGTTCGATCCGACGCCGGTGATCACGCACCGGTTCCCGCTCGAAGGCTACGACGAGGCGATCCACGCCATCCGTTGCGGCGAGGCGGGAAAGGTCATCTTCGAAATCGCCTGACGGGCGTACTGACGTGGCCTAACGCCACCTGCCGGGGACCGCACATGTACGAGAACGACCACGACGACATCCTGACCGCGGCGCGCGCCGGCGACACCGACGAGGTGGCCGCCGTGCTCTCGATGGACAACTGGCTCACGGCGGCGAAGGATGCCGACGGGCGCACGCCGCTGCACCTCGCGGCGGCGGGCGGCCACGCGGGCACGGTCGAGATCCTCCTGCACAACAACGCCGACCCCAACGTGCGCGACGGCGCGGGGCGGACGCCGCTGGCGCTCGCGGAGCAGGCGGGGCACCGCGCGGTGGTGGACCTGCTGCGCCACAACGGCGGACGCTGACCGCGCCCGCGGACCACGAGGAGGGATGATGGACACGACGGTTCCTGCGGGCGGCGCGCTCGCCGCCGATCTGCAATCGGAGCTCGACCGGCTCAAGGCCGACCGCGTCTACAAGCGGCTCAACTACCTCGAGAGTCCGCAGGGCGCGCGCGTGCGGATGGAGGGGCGCGGCGAGGTGGTGATCCTCTCGTCGAACAACTACCTCGGGCTGGCGAACGAGCCGTCAGTGGTGGAAGCGGGCATCGACGCGTTGCGGGCGTACGGCGCGGGAACGGCCAGCGTGCGGTTCATCTGCGGCACGTTCACGGTCCATCGGGAGCTGGAGGAGGCGCTGGCGCGGTTCGTCGGGACCGAGGCGTCGCTGTCGTACGTGAGTGCGTGGAACGCGAACGAGGCGCTCACCGCGACGATCGTCGAGGCGGGCGACTTCGTGATCTCGGACGAGCTGAACCACGCGTCGATCATCGACTCGATCCGGCTGGCGAAGGCGATCAAGAAGTGCACGACCGGCGTGTACAAGCACGGCGACATGGACGACCTGCGGGCGAAGCTCGCGGCCAACCGGGACGCGCGTCGCAAACTGATCTGGACGGACGGCGTGTTCTCGATGGAGGGGTCGATCGCGAAGCTGCCGGACATCCTCGAGATCGCGCGGGAGTTCGGGGCGGCCGTGGTGATGGACGACTCGCACGCGACGGGGGTGCTGGGCGAGACGGGACGCGGGACCGCGGAGCACTTCGGCGTGCTGGGCGAGGTGGACGTGATCACCTCGACGCTCGGCAAGGCGTTAGGCGGGGCGGCCGGCGGGTTCATCGCGGGGCCGTCGGCGCTGGTCGACATGATGACGCAGCGGTCGCGGCCTCAGCTGTTCTCGAACTCGCTGCCGCCGACGGTGGCCGCGAGTTCGCTCGCGGCGGTGCGCTTCGCGGAGGCGCATCCGGAGCGGGTGCGGACGCTGCGCGAGAACACGCGGTACTTCCGCGAGGCGATCGTCGAAGCGGGGTTCGCGCCGCTCGCGGGCGAGACGCCGATCGTGCCGATCATCGTCGGGGAGACGGCGGCGGCGATGGCGATGAGCGACGCGTTGCTGGACGAGGGGGTGTTCGTGACCGGGTTCGGCTTCCCGGTGGTGCCGCAGGGGCAGGCGCGCGTGCGGTGCCAGATCTCGGCGGCTCACACGCGGGACGATCTCGACTTCGCGGTGGCGGCGTTCAAGCGGGCGGGGCGGCGGCTCGGGATCGTGCGTTAGGACCCCCGCGGGGAAGGGGCGGCGCGCCGCGCGGCGGCCGGCCGCCCTGCGGAGGCATTGTCGTGATTGCGAGGTCGGCACCTCGGCGTAGTCACCGCGCCATCGGCAGGGGGTGAGGGGTGTGCCGCGGTGGACGGAGCTGGTGCGCGTCAGTCGACGTGGCACTCCACACGTACGATGAGGCGCCGCCAGCTCGCGACCTCCTCACCGCCGACCTTGTCGACGGTGGCGCCGGCGCGGCCGCCGTCGATCATCCAGCGGGCGAGGCGGCCGCCGAGGTCGACGGGCAGATGGCCGACGAGGTCGCCGCCGGGGGCGTGGACCCAGACGTTGGGATCGTCGGTGTCGGGCGGGTCGGGGACGAGGATCAGGTGGTCGCCGGGGTGAAGGCGGCCGACGACGGCGGCGCGCTCGGCGAACACGGTGCCGAGCACGGGCGTGAGGAACGGGTCGGGCCAGGGCGGCGCGTGCGGACGTGTGGTGGGCATGTCGGCGAACTCTGAGGCGCGGTCGTGCTGGTCAGGGCGGGGCGCGCGGTGTAGTCTCGCGGCCATGCGATTTTCTACGATTCTCTGGACCGCCTGCGCGGGGATCGGCCTCGCGGCGGGGGCGCGGCCGGCGAGCGCTCAAGGTGCGCCCGCTCGGGGCATGCCTGACGGTGCACCCGTACCGACGCCGTCGCAAGTCACCGGCCTCACGATCGGCGCGGACCGAACACTCGCGGACTGGTCGCAGATCACCGGGTACTTCGCGCGGCTCGCGGCGGCGTCGCCGTACGTGCGCGTGGACACGCTCGGCCCGACCACGCAGGGACGGCCGTTCGTGATGGCGACGATCACGGCGCCGGCGAACTTCGCTCGAATCGCGGAGATCCGGACGGCGCAGGCGCGGCTGGCGGACCCGCGCGGGCTGACCCCCGCCGAGCAGGCGCGCATCGTCGCGAACCAGCCGGCCGTGGTCATGATCTCGTGCAACATCCACTCGACCGAGATCGGCGCGTCGCAGATGGCGATGGAGTTGGCGTACCGCATGGCGACGGTCGACACGCTGCGGCGCGCGCTCGACTCGGTCGTGGTGCTACTCGTGCCGTCGATGAATCCCGACGGCGAACAGATGGTCGTCGACTGGTACCGGCGCGGGCTCGGTACGCCGTTCGAAGGCGGGCCGCTGCCGTACCTGTACCATCCTTACACCGGGCACGACAACAACCGCGACTGGTACATGGTGACGCAGCGCGAGACGCGGCTCGTCACGGACGTGCTCTACCGGCGGTGGTTCCCCGAGGTGTTCTACGACGTGCACCAGCAGGGGACGGACGGGATGCGGATCACGCTCCCGCCACACACCGACCCGATCGACCCCAACGTGGACCCGCTGATCGTTCGCGGGATCAACCACATCGGGTCGGAGATGGCGCTCGCGCTCGAGGCGCGGGGGAAGACGGGTGTGGGGAGCGGGGCGACGTACGACCTGTGGTGGCACGGTGGAGCCCGCTCGGCGCCGACGCGGCACAACATGGTCGGGCTGCTGAGCGAGGCTGCGAGCGCGCGGATCGCCACGCCCATCACGATCACGCCGAGCGATCTGCGCGCGGGACCGCGCGGGGCCGCGAGCGCGGCGATCGGCGGCGCGGCGCGCGTGAACCTTCCGAATCCGTGGGCGGGCGGCACGTGGCGCCTGCGCGACATCATGGACTACGAGTTGATCGCGAGCGAGTCGCTCGTGAAGATGCTCGCGCGGCAGCGGGGCGACTACGTGAGCGACTTCGTCGCGCTCGGCCGCAAGGCGGTCGCGGCCGGCGCGGCGGGCGGGCCGTGGGCATACGTGCTTCCCGCCGGACAGGCCGACCCGCACGCCGTCGCGCGGCTGGTCGAGGTGTTGCGCGTGGGGGGCGTGGAGGTGGAGCGCGCGACGGCGCCGTTCACGGGCGGCGGGCGCGCGTACGCCGCCGGGAGCTACGTGGTACGGATGGCGCAGCCGTACCGGGCGCACGCGAAGGACCTGCTGGAGCCGCAGCGGTTTCCGCGACTCGAGCCCTACCCCGGTGGCCCGCCGCAACGGCCGTACGACGTGGCGGGCTGGACGTTGCCGTACCAATTCGGGGTGCGAGCGGACGCGGTCGATTCGGCGTTCACGGTGGCGAGCGTACCGGTCGCGGGGGTGCCGGCCGCGGGAACGCTCGACAGCACGACGCTCGCACGCTGCTCGGCGTCGAGCGCGCGCGGACAGCGCGGGCGGGACGCCGTGACGCTCGACGCGGCGAACACGGCGTGCTACCGCTTCGCGTTCGCGACGCCCGCGGGTCGCACTGTGCGCATCGGGACGGCGGATGGAATGATCGCCGTACGAGGTACGCCGCGTGTGGCGCTGTACCGACCCTGGACGGCGAACATGGACGAGGGTTGGACGCGCTGGGTGTTCGAGCAGTACGGCGTGCGCTACACCACGCTCACCGACTCGGCCGCGCGTGCGGGCGACCTGCGGGCCCAGTTCGACGTGGTGGTCGTGCCGGACATGTCGCTGCGCGAAGCGCGCGACGGGATGTCGGCGCGCGAGGTCCCTGCCCCGTACGCGGGCGGGCTCGGCGAACCCGGGCTGGCGTCGCTGCGCACGTTCGCCGAGCGTGGCGGGACGCTGGTCCTCGTGGATCGCGCGACGGAGATCGCGAGCGGCCCACTCGGCCTCGCGGTGACGCGGATCCGGCCGCCCCGGGCCGGTGACGAGAACGGCGTGGCCGAGGAGCCCGCCGGCGGCGACGCGCTGTACGCGCCGGGGTCGATCCTGCGCGTCCTCGTCGACCGCACGCAGCCGATCGCGACCGGAATGGCGGACACGGCGGGCGTGTACTTCACGAACTCGACGACGTTCGACGTGTCGCGGCTGGCCGACGCGCGGGTGGTGGCGCGGTACCCGGACCGCGCCGACGACATCCTGATGAGCGGGTTCCTGAGCGGAGGCGCGCGGATCGCCGGGCAGGCGGCGCTCGCCGAGGTGCCGATGGGGCGCGGGCGGGTGGTGTTGTTCGGGTTCCGGCCGCTCTACCGCGGGCAGAGCATCGGCACGTTCAAGCTGCTCTTCAACGCGCTGCTCGAGAGCGCGTCGCAAGGTCAGACGGCGTCGACCCCGGGCTCGTACGGACGTCGGTAGAACGCGGGCGGCGTGCGCGAGACGAACGGGTCGTCGCGCACGAGGTAGCGGAGCGGCCAGTCGGCCGCGCGCGTGATGCCGATACGGGGCGTGACCACGACTTCGGCGTCCTCGAACGTCCGGTCGGGACGGATCGCGAGCGCGTAGCCGGCAGTCCCGGACCCGTCATCGCCATCGAGTGTGCTGCCGTGGAGTGCGGTGCCGTCGAGTCCTGCGCCGTCGAAGCGGCCGTCGATACCGAGGGCGGCGCAGAGCTTTCCCGGGCCGTTGGTGAGGTCGGCGTCGCGGCGGACGCCGGGGCGGCGCGCGCGCACGAGCGAGAGGTCGCCTAACGGCACGACGGCGCGCACGAGCACGGCGCTGCCGACGCCCTCGGGGAGGGTGACCGCGTTGAAGCACCAGTGCATGCCGTAGATCCGGTAGACGTAGGCGCGTCCGGGCGGGCCGTGCAGGTGCCAGGTGCGGCGCGTGCGTCCGGCGACGGCGTGGCACGCGGCGTCGTGCGGGCCGAGGTATGCCTCGGTCTCGACGATGCGGCCGCGGGCGGTGCCTTCGGGCGTTCGGCACACGAGCGTGGCGCCGAGGAGCTCGCGGCCGACGGCGCGCGGGTCACGATCGTAGAACGCGGGCGGAAATGGGGGAGCTAGCTCCCCGAACGGCGCGGCGCCCGGCGCGGACGATGAGTCCGTGCCGGGCGCCGCGCGTCCGGTAGAGCCTGCGAGCCGCGACCGGCTCGCCGTCACGCTCCCGCGTCGCCGCGGGCGCGCGGGGCGCGCTTGCGGGCGCCACCCTTGGCGGCGGTCTTGGCGGCCGCCTTGGCCGGGACCTTGGCCGGGGCTTTCCGTGCGCCGCGGCCGCGCGCGGGTCCGGCGTTGTCGTTCGCAGCGGGCGGCGGGGTGGCGGGCGGGGCTTCCGGTACGACGTCGGGCACCGGGGGGGCTCCCGCGTCGGGCGCGGCAGATGGGGCAGCCGCGCGGGCGGTACCGCGACCGCGCCCGCCGCGACCGCGACGACGCCCGCGTGTGGCGACCGGCTCTGTGTCCGGCTCCGTCACGTCCGACGCCGGCACGGCGTCGGTCGATGCGTCCTCCGCCACGTCTCCAGCGTCGGGCTGATCGACGTCACGAGTCTCCGCCGTTGCCGCGGCGGCAGTCACACCGGATGAGGGTGCGGCTTCGCCCGGCTGCGTCGCACCGGCGTCGACGCCGTCACCCACGCTTCCGCTCGCGCGAGCGCGAACGTCCTGACCCGCGGGCGGCACATCGCGGTCCGGCGATGGCTGGTCGGGCGCCGGTGTTGCGGCAGCCTCGCCAGACAGCGTGTTACCTCCGCCGACGTTCAGCGGCACGGTGTCGACCGCGGGAGACGCGACAGCGGCGGGGGCGGTGCCCACGGCGCCGATGAGCAGGAGTTCCGGCGGAGGCGCGCCGGCGCGGCCGCCGCGGCCGCGGGCCACGCCGCGCGGACCCATCCCGCGCGGGGCGGGCGGGGTGAACGACGGCGCTGCGACCGGCGGCGCGGGCGCCTGGGCGACCGTAGCAGCGCGGTCGAGTTCATCGCCGACGCTCGGAGCCGGGCGTGGGATGCGGCCGACGGTGGTGGCGCCGCCGTCGCGGAACGTGCGGACGATGCCGTTGTCGGCGGCGTCCTGCACGATGCGCGGGAACATGCGCTCGCTCAGACTTTCGCTATCGCGACCGAGGAGGGCGAAGACCTGCTCGCGGAGCGGCTGCTCGCTGACGCGGTCGTCGTCGGTCGACGCGAGCGCCTCGACGGCGCGTCGCACCACGTCGAACGCCTCGGCGCGCGTCAGGCGTTCGCCCTGGGCGCCGATCGTCGGGACGATCGCGACCGGGGCGATGTCTCGCGGCTCGGGCGTCGGGCGGTCGTCGCTCGCGAGCGCTTCGGCCGGGACCGCGAACTCGTCGGTGCGGCCGCGATCGAGGTCGCGCCCGCTGCGTCCGCGACGGCGGCTGCGGCCGCGGCTGCGGTCGAACCGATCGGCGCCGCGCGCCGGGGCGTCGGACGTGGACTCGTCCTCGGCTTCGTCGAAGGTGCGGTCGGCGAAGTCGACGTCGGCGGCGTCGAACGCGTCGGGACGGACGGTGTCGCGCGGCAGGTCGCGCGGCAGGTCGCGCGACGCGTCGCGCACGACGTCACGGCCGTCGCGGGCGAGGTCGCGCGCGAAATCGCGGGCCGCGTCGCGGGCTGAATCACGCGGCGACGGGCGCGGGGCGTCGCGGACCGGTTCGCGTCCCTGATCCCGGGTCTGGTCCCGCATCTGGTCGCGTCCGCGGTCGCGTCCCGCGTCGCGCGGAGTGCCCTGGCGGGCGGGCGCGATCTCGTACTGTCCGCTCTCGAGGCGCGTGAGCGTCAGCAGGCCGCGCTGGGCGGCCTCGCTCACGAAGCGCGAGAACTTGGGCATGCCCAGGTTCTTCTCGTCGAACGTGGGATCCATGTCCTGCATGACCTGCTTGAGCCGGTCGGCGCGCATCGTGTCGCCGTTGCGGGCCATGCGGTCGACGGCGTCGACGACGAGCTCCCAGGGGTCGCGCGGCGCCTGGACCTCGTCGGCGGTGCGGACCAGGCCGGCGAGCGCGTTGTAGCTGTAGTACTCGTCGCAGTTCTGGACGAGCAGGTCGCTGGCGCTCTCGCGGATCCCGACGCCGATGACGTACTTGCCGTACTCCTTCAGCTTGATGACGAGCGACGAGAAGTCGCTGTCGCCGGAGAGCAGGATGAAGGTGCCGATTTCGGGTCGGGTGAACACCAACTCCATCGCGTCGATGGCGAGGCGGATGTCGGTCGCGTTCTTCTTCGCGGCGCCGTAGGCCGGCGCGAAGATGAGGTCGATCGAGTTCTCCGTGAGCGGGACGACGTAGTTGGGGTAGCGGCGCCAGTCGGCGTACGCGCGCTGCACCGAGACCTTGCCCTTGATGATGTCCGAGGACAGCAGCGAGCGGAGCTCGGCCTGCAGGTCCTTCTGGATCCCCATCGTGACGTTGTCGAAGTCGATGAGGAGCGCCGCGTTGGGCGCGGGGGGCATGTAGGCGCCGGACGCGTAGGCGCCGGGCGAGGCGGCCTGGGGTCCGCGGTGCAGGAGGGCGCCCGACGACGGGGTGGCGGCGGCCGCGGGGCCGCGGTCGCGCGGCCGGGGGTAGCGAGTGCTCATGTGTGGGGGCCCGCGCTCTTGGGCGGGCGCCGCCGCGCGGGGGCGGCGGTCATGCGGCCTGCGTGGCCCGAGGGGCGTGCGACGGAGCGCTGCTCGGCTCGTCGTTCACGTCGCGGGTCACGCGGCCGCGGTGACGGTCGGGTCGAGCGCGACGACGCGCTCGAGCTCTCGCCGCTTCACTTTCCCGCTTCCCGTCATGGGGAAGGCGTCGAAGAAGCGGACGAGGTCGGGGATTTTGTGTTCGGTCAGGGTGTCGCGGGCGAAGTTCTTCACGTCCTTGCCCGTGATCACGGCGCCTTCGACCGGGACGACGCAGGCGCAGATCAGCTCGCCCAACACGTCGTGCGGCACCCCGATGACGCACACTTCGTCGATGGCGGGGTGGGCGCGCAACTGATCTTCGATCTCGCGCGGGTAGATCTGGAAGCCGCCGCGGAGGATGGTCTCCTTGCGACGGCCGACGATGCGCAGGTAGCCGTCCTCGTCGAGGATGCCGAGGTCGCCGGTGAGGAAGTAGCCCTCGGGGGTGAGGGCGCGGGCGGATTCGGCGGGCATGCGTGCGTAGCCGAGCATGACGCCGGGGCCGCGGACGGCGATTTCGCCGACGGCCTCCTGCGGGCCGTGCAGCTGGCCGGTGAGTACGTCGACGGCCATCACGTCGACGTCGGGGAGCGGGCGGCCCGCCGTGGTGAGTCGCTTGTCGGCCGGGTCGGACGTCCGGGTGACGGTGACCGCGGGCCCGGTTTCGGTCAGCCCGTACGCGACGTGTACGTCGCACCAGCGCCGCACGCGCCGCAGGAGGTCCTCGTCGGCGGGCGCGCCGGCGATGAGCCCCACGCGGAGGCCACCGTCATGCACGGCGCGCTCGTCGAAGCCGGGCGCTCGCATGAGCAGGTGGAACGTGGTCGGCACGCCGTGCAGCACGGTCACCCGCTCGCTCCGCATCAGCGCGAGCGCGCCGTCCGGCGTGAACTGCTCGAGCAGCACGAGCGTGAGCCCCGCCGCGATCGTGCCCACCGCGACTCCGAAGCCGAAGCTGGCGAACAGCGGCACGGCGGCGAAGATGCGCTCGTCATCGCCGAGCCCGAGCGCCTCGCCGGTGTGCAGCGCCGTCTGGATGACGGCGCGGTGGCTCAACCGGACGCCCTTCGGATTGCCCATCGTGCCCGACGTGTAGAGCTGGGCGAGATCGACGTCGGGCCCGACGTCGGGTGTCGGCGGGCGGCGGCCCTCGCCCTTGGAGACCAGGTCTTCGAGGCGGAAGATCCGGTCGTCGTACCAGCGCTCCGTCTCGTCGCCGACGGTGACTAACAGGCGGAGCGCCGGCAGATCGGCGAGCACGCCCTCGTACAGCGTGAGGGTGTCGAGCCCGTCGTCGCGGTCGGCGACGACGAGGCACGCCGCGCCCGCGTGCCGGAGCTGGTACTTGAGCTCGTGCGGACCGAGCCGCGGGTTGACCGGAACGACGACCGCGCCGAGGGCCGCGGCGGCGCGCAGGACGACGATCCACTCGGCGCGGTTGGGCAGGGCGATGGCGAGGCGGTCACCGCGGGCCACGCCGAGGTCGGCGAGCGCGGCGGCGAGCGCGGCGCCCCGCCGGTCGACGTCGGCGTAGGTGAGCGTGCGCGCACCGGCGACGACCAGCGGGCGCTCCGCCCGGGTGATGGCGCGCTGAGCGAAGAGCTGGTCGAGCGTCGGCTGGTCGGCCATCAGGTGGTCGTGCGCGGACGGAAGCGTGCCATATCGCGTGCGAAGGGTAACCCCGTGCCAGAGTGGGGTAAAGCGCGACACGCGCGCCCCTGCACGGTCCGGTCCGAACGCGGCGTCCGAACCCTAAGTTGCCTGCACCGTTGGCCCCGCGCGCTGCCGCGCGCTGCCGCGCGCTGCCGCGCGGTCGCCCCCGCGTCTGCCCCGCGTCCGCCCGTGATCCGCACTCGGCTCCGCCCGCTCCGGCTGTCGTATCGGGCGCGCCTCTTCGCCATCCTGCTGCTGTTCGCCGTCTGCCCGTCGGTGCTGTTAACCCTCGCGTGGACGGGCGCGATCGCGCGCGCGGTGCCGCTCCTGAGCGGCGGCGTCGCGTGGGAGCGTGCAGCGGCCACGGGCGAGGTGGCGCTCGCCGCGGCGCGCGCCGCGGCCGACCCGCGGAGGACGCGCCCGCTCACCCCGGTCGAGCGCCGCGCGCTCGACCGGGCGGTCGACGCGCACGCGCAGGAGCTGCGCGCGTCGCTCGAGCTGTCCCGCCGGTACAGCTACGTGGCCCCGCGAGTGGCGCGCGTGCTGCTTGCGGGCGGGGCGCTGCTCGTCGCCGGACTCACGCTCGTCGCGTCGCGCGTGGCGGGGCACCTCAGCCGGCAGCTGTCGCGGCCGCTCGGGCAACTGGTGCGCTGGACGGGGCTCGTCCAGGAGGGGGCGCCGCTGCCGCAGGAGCCCGAGCCGCGTGGCGCGCCGGAGTTTCGCGTGCTGCGACGGCGGATGCGCACGATGGCGCGCGAGCTGGCCGCGGGGCGCGAGCGCGCGCTCGAAGCCGAGCGGGCGGAGGCGTTTCGTGAGGCGGCGCGGCGCGTGGCGCACGAGCTCAAGAATCCGCTCACGCCGATCCGCTTCGCGGTGGACCGGCTGCGGCGCGACGCCGTTCCCGGCCAGGCCGAGGCGGTCGAGGTGCTGGCGGCGGAGACCGCGCGGTTAGAGGCGATGGCCCGCGGGTTCGCGCAGTTCGGCCGGCTCCCCGATGGACCGCTCGCCGACGTCGATCTGGGCGAGCTGGCGAGGTGGGCGACCGCGACCACCGTGCCCGAGACGCTGCAGGCGTCCGTGGAGGTCGCGCCCGACGTGCCGTTGGTGCCGGGGCGCTACGACGCGCTGGCGCGGGCGCTCACGAACGTGCTGCTCAACGCCGTCGAGGCGACGGCGGCGGGGGGCCGGGTGGACGTGCGCGTGGGGCGCGTGGACGGAACGGTCGAACTCGCGGTGCGTGACACGGGCGCCGGCATCGCGCCCGAGCAGCTCGCGCACATCTGGGATCCCTACGTCACGCACAAGGCGCACGGGACGGGGCTGGGGCTGGCGATCGCGCGGCAGACGGTGCTGGCGCACGGCGGACACGTTGACGCGGTCAGTGCCGTAGGGCGCGGGACGGAGATCCGTTTCATTCTGCCGGTGCACGGTGCCCCGGCAGTCCCGGACGGCGACCATTCAGAGACACGTACATGAACTTTCGTCTGATCTCGCAACCAACACCTCCCGCCAGTCCCGAGGCCCCGGTGATCAGCACGCAGGATCGGGCCGACCTCGCCCAGGCGACCCACGACGCGGCGCAAGCCGGGCGGGAGGCCGGGAGGCTGGCCGCGCAGGCCGCGCGCGACCTGTCGCAGGCGGGGACGAACACGGGCGTCGTGAAGGAGCCCGGCGGGCGCATCGTCGTGACGGGCCCCGACGGCAAGACGATCACGATCGACCCGAAGGTCGGGCTGGACGGCGACCAGATCCAGGAGATGGTGCGAACCACGCTCCAGCCGACGGACCACGACCGCAGGCCGCAGGGCGTGCCGGACGGCGTCGTGCCGGTGGTCGCGATCGTCTTCTCGTTCCTGTTTCTCATCGCGCTCGTGATCTCGCGCGCGATCGCGGGCCGGCGCGTCGTCGCGGGGACGACGGCGGCGCTCGCGCCGGAGGCCGCGGCACGCCTGGCGCGCATCGAGCAGGCGGTCGAGGCAGTCGCGATCGAGGTCGAGCGGATCTCCGAGGCGCAGCGCTACTCGGCGCAACTGCTCACCGACCGGATCGCAGCCCCCGCGCCGACCGCGCCGGCCGTGTCGGCCGCGCTGCGGGCCGACCATGGGTGACGCGGCGTAGACGGTGCCGAGTGTCCTGATCGTCGACGACGAGCCGAACATCCGGCGGATGGTCGGCGCGCTGCTCGCGGGCGAAGGGTACGACGTGCGCGACGCGCCCGACGCGACGGCGGGCCTCGCCGCGGTGCGCGCCGCGGAGCCCGACGTCGCGCTCGTGGATCTGATGATGCCCGGCGCGATCGACGGGCTCGGGATGCTGGAGCGCCTTCGCGAGCAGCTGCCCGACCTGCCGGTGGTGATGATGAGCGGGCGCGCCGCGCTCGGCGACGCCGTGCGCGCGACGAAGCTCGGGGCGTTCACCTTCCTCGAGAAGCCGCTCACCCCCGAGGGCGTCCTGCTGGCGTTAGGTAGCGCACTCGAGCTGCGGCGCGCGCGGCGGGAGGCGCGCGCGTTGCGCGAGGAGATCGGGCTCGGCGGGGCGATGATCGGCGACAGCCCGGCGATGGCCGCGGTGCGCGGGATGGTCGCGCGCGTGGGGCCGACCGACGCGCGCGTGCTGGTGACCGGCGAGAGCGGCACGGGCAAGGAACTGGTCGCGGCCGGCCTGCACGCCGCGAGCGCGCGGCGCGAGCGGCCGTTCGTGCGCGTCAACTGCGCAGCCATCCCGCGCGACCTCGTCGAGAGCGAGATGTTCGGGCACGAGCGCGGCGCGTTCACCGGCGCCACCGAGCGACGGATCGGGCGCTTCGAGCTGGCCCACACCGGCACGCTGTTCCTCGACGAGGTGGGCGACCTCGGCGCGGAGGCGCAGGCGAAGCTGCTGCGCGCCCTCGAGGCGGGCGAGGTGGAGCGCGTGGGCGGCGCGCGGCCGATCCGGGTGGACGTGCGGATCGTGTCGGCCACGAACAAGGAGCTCGCGCGCGCCGTCGCCGAGGGCGCGTTCCGCGAGGACCTGTTCTTCCGGCTCAACGTGATCCCGATCCACCTGCCGCCCTTGCGCGAGCGACCGGGCGACGTCCCCCTGCTCGTGCGGCACTTCTCGTCCCTGTACCGCGCCCGGACGGGGCGCCCCGCGCCGGTGTGGAGCGACGACGCGCTCGCGGTGATGGAGCGACACCCGTGGCCGGGCAACGTGCGCGAGCTGGCGAACGTGGTGGAGCGGCTCGCGATCCTCCAACCGGGCGGCGAGGTGCGCGCGGTGGATGCGCGCCGCGTGCTCGGGGCCGGCGGTGGGGCGGGCGACGCGGACGAGCGCGGCCCCGACGTCTCGCCGCGTGAACTCGGTCCCCTGCCCGACTCGGCCGGGCTCGACATCGCGCTCGCCGACGCGCTCGACGCGTACGAACGCACGCTGATCGTGCGCGCGCTGTCGGCCGCGGGAGGCAACGTGGCCGACGCGGCGCGGCGGCTCAGGACCGATCGGCCCAACCTCTACCGACGGATGCGGCGGCTGGCGATCACGCTCGGCTGCGCCATCGCCGTCGGAGTCGCGGGCACGCCGGCGCGGGCCGCGCACGCCCAGGCGCACCCTCCCACGTCGCCGGCCGCGGCGCCCGCACGTCCGGACACCGTGCCGGACGCCGCGTCGGACGGTATCGCCGATGCCATCGCGCGGTACAACGCGCCCGGGACGTTCCGCGTGCGCGGCCGGTTCGTGGTGCCCGCCGGCAGCACGGTCGCGGGCGACGTGGCCGTTATGAGCGGGCCGGTGACGGTGGCGGGGCGCGTCACGGGCCGACTGACGGTGGTGAACGGCGACCTCACCTTTCGCCCGGGTGCGCGGATCGACGGCGACGTGCTCGTCGTCGGCGGTCTGGTGGACGGACGCCGGGAAGCCCTCCTCGGCGGCGAGCTGCGCATCGACCGGCGGCCGGCGACGGTCGCGCAGCGCGGCGACACCCTCGTCCGCGACGCCGACGCCCTGGCGCCCGACGCGACCGACGAGCGGCGCGCGCGCTTTCGCCTGGGTGGCGCGCCGAGCGCGCGCACGTATGCCGGGTTCATGCTCGCGTCGGGCGGCGCGTACAACCGGGCCGAAGGACTTCCGATCGTGGTCGGGCCCACGCTCGAGGCGCAGGTCGCTCGCGACGCGCGTCTCTCGGTCGACGTGCTGGGGCTGTACCGCACGGCCGGCGAATTCGAGTGGGACCGGCAACACCGCGGACACGATGCGCGCGCGGAGCTGCGCGTCGGGCGCAGGCGCCACGTGCGCTTGGGCGGCCGACTGTATGACGTCGTCGTGCCGGTGGAGGACTGGCAGCTGTCACCGACGGAGACGGGGCTCTCTTCATTCCTGCTGCGGCGCGACTTCCGCGACTGGTACGGGCGGCACGGCGCGGCGGTCTCGGCTGGCGCCGACCTCGGCCCGGACGCGTCGCTGACCCTGGGCTACGCCGACGAGCGCTGGCGCACGCGCCCGCAGCTCAACCCCGCGACGATCCTGCGCGGCCGCGAGGTGTGGCGCCCGAATCCGGCGGTGGACGAGGGGCGCATGCACCTGATCACGGCCAACGTGCGGATCGACACGCGGAACGACGTGAACCGGCCGTGGGCGGGATGGTATGTCGCCGCCGACTACGAGTACGGGACGGGCACGCTCGACGACTTCGCCCCGGTCTCGGCCGACATCGCCGAGCGCGGCACGCGCCCGGTGCCCGGCGCGCGCGACGAGACGCCCGGACACCGCGCGTACGGGCGCGGCTTCCTCGACGTGCGGCGCTACAACCGGCTCACGCCCGACGCGCAGTTGAACCTCCGACTCGTCGCGGGCGGGAGGCTGCACGGTGACGCGCTGCCCCTGGAACGACGTCTGTCGGTGAGCGGGCCGGGGGCGATTGCGGGGTACAGCTTCCGTCAGGCCGCAGGCACGGGCGGGTTCGACGTGGCCGATTGCAGCGTGCGCGGCCTGCAACCCTCGGGCGACCCGGCCCAGTGCGAGCGGATCGCGCTCGGGCAGGTCGAGTACCGGACGGACGTGCGTGTGGGGCTGTTCACCGGCGACGAGGGTGGCGAGCGCGTGCGGCGCGGGCTGCGTACCGAGTTCACGTGGGTGGTGTTCGCGGACGCCGGGCGCGGCTGGCTCGTCGGCCCGCGTCAAGGGTCGATCGAGTACGCGGCGGGCACGCTCCCCGCGCTCGGGACGACGCTGGCCGATCTCGGCGCGGGCATCGACTTCGGGCATCCGCACGGCAGCCGCGACATCGGCGCGTTCGGCGTGTACCTGGCCAAGAGCGTGACCGCGCCCGACCGGCCGTTGACGGTGTTCCTGCGACTGCAGCGCCGATTCTAGGCGACGTGCGGCGGACCGTCCTGGGATGGCGCGACGTGCGCCGCTGGCGTTCGCTCGCCTTCGGGCTGGCAGTGCTGCTCGTAGCGCTCGCCGCGGTCGGGCCGGCGCGGGCCGGCGCGCAGCGCGCGGGTGCGGAGATCCGCCTGCCGGCACAGGCGTCGCTCGCGGCGGAGGGCCCGCTCGTGCGCGTCGTACGCGTGCTGGACGACCGGGAGTTGCGCGATCTGCTGGGCCACAGCTTCCCCGTGCGCATCCACTACAAGACCGAGCTGTGGACGGTGGGGCGCGTGTTCAACGACCTGCAGGCTACGCGCGAGTGGGACGTCGTGGTGCGGCTGGACCCGCTGGCCAAGGTGTACGACGTGGCGCGGATCGTCGACGACCAGATCACGTTTCTGGGACGCTTCGCCGAGTTGGACGAGGCGGCGGCGGCGGCCGAGCGGCCGTTTCGCCCGGCGATCGTCGCGCCGCGGGGGAAGCGGGCGTACTACAACGTCGTGATCGACGTCGAGACGCTGTCGCTCTCGGACCTCGACGAGGTCGAGCGCTGGCTGCGCGGGGAGCTGCGGCCGGCGGTGCGCGGGCGTCGCAGCCCGGGCACGGCGTTAGGCAACGGGCTGAAGGTGCTGGCGGAGCGGGTGCTGGGCGGGGAGACGAGGCACTTCGAGGTGCGGTCGGAGACGTTCCGACCGTAGAGGGCCGGCGGGCGCGCGACGCCCCGCCCGGCCGGCCGCGCTACGCCGCATCACTCCAACAGCGCGGCGACGTCGTCTCCGAAAAACTGCACGATGTACTGCCGTTGAAGCGGCGTCAGACGCCGCACGGCCCACACCAGGTAGACCAGGTGTGGCTCGGTGGGCGTGGAGAGCAGCGGCATGTGCGCCTCCACCGTCGTCCGACTGCCCTTTCGGGTGTTGCACGTGCTGCACGCCGTGACGCAGTTCTCCCACGTGTTGGCGCCGCCGCGGGAGAGCGGCGTGACGTGGTCGCGCGTGAGGAACTCGCGCGGGCGCAGTTCGGCTTCGGGGCGGCCGCAGTACTGGCAGGTGCGGCGGTCGCGCGAGAACAGGAAGACGTTGGTCACCTGCCGGCGGAACTTGCGCGGCACGTGGACGAACTTCTTCAGGCGGATCACGGCGGGACGCGGCATCGACAGCAGGCCGGCGCGGACGTCGGCGCCATCCTGCTCGACGATCTCGGCCTTGCCCTCGAGCACGAGGCGCACGGCGCGGCGCATCGGCGTGACGGTGAGCGGCTCGTAGGACGCGTTGAGCGCGAGGCATGCCGGGCCCTTCATGCCGTCCTCCCATGAAGGGCCCCGGCGTGGCTCAGCCTGCGTATGATGCCCAGCCTCCGGGCGGTCGGCGTGACCTTCACGATGACCTCCGGCGCGAGTGGCGCCGCGCGGCACGCAAAGCACCGTCGCCCCGGCCGCGGGGACGCCGGTCCGGCGGCGCGGTCGCGCCGGTCGGTTCTCCTACAACTCTCCTACAACATACACCGCACGCCAAGCCCGGCGGTCACACCCCGGCAGTCTCGCGTACGGGGACGGGGGTGAGCCAGCCGTGATCGTCGGGGTACCGCCCGGTGACGGTCCCCATGTAGCGATCCTGAATGGCCATCGTGATGGGTCCCGGCTTCCCCTCGCCCACGGGCTGCCGGTCGACCGAGCGGATGGGCGTCAACTCGGCGGCAGTCCCGGTGAAGAACATCTCGTCGGCGAGCAGGAGCATCTCGCGCGGGATGCGCGCGGCGCGGATTTCGAGGCCCATGTCGCGCGCCAGCGTGAGCACCGTGTCGCGCGTGATGCCTTCGAGGATCCCCGACTCGAGCCCCGACGTCCAGAGCACGCCGTCACGGACGAGAAAGAGGTTCTCGCCGCTCCCCTCGCTCACGTAGCCGAAGTTGTCGAGGACGATCGCCTCGGAGTAGCCGTCGGCCCGCGCCTCCATCTTGGAGAGCTGCGAGTTGAGGTAGTTGCCGGCGGCCTTGGCGAGGGCGGGGATGGTGGCCGGTGCTGGGCGGCGCCAGCTCGACACGCAGACGTCGACGCCGTCGGTGAGCGCGGTCTGGCCGAGGTACGCGCCCCAGTGCCAGGCAATGAGGAAGGTCTCGACCGGAACGCCGATGCCGAGCACGCCCATCTGCTCGCCGGCGCGCACGACGACCGGGCGGAGATAGCAGGCGCGGAGCTCGTTGGCCGCGACGAGGTCGATCGTGCCCTGAACGAGCTCGTCGAGCGACCAGCGCATCGGCATGCGGTAGATCTTGCACGAGTCCATCAGGCGACGCATGTGTTCGCGCAGGCGGAAAACTGCGGGGCCGGACGGGGTCTCGTAGCAGCGAATGCCTTCGAAGACGCTCGAGCCGTAGTGCACGACGTGGCTCATCACGTGGAGCGTGGCCTGCTCCCAAGGAATGAGCTGGCCGTCGCGCCAGATAACGGTGGTGCGGCCGTTCGTGCGGTCGGACACTGGGGTCTCGCGGTGTGGGGTCTGGTCTGCCGGTGCGTGGCGGAAAGCTACCCGGGGCACCGGTCGCGCGGGGCGGGGCGGCCCTGGACGGCGGTGAACGCGTCGCGCGCCGGCGCGTGGGCGAGCAGAGCGTGGACGGGCCCGCTCGCATCGGCAACGGCGACCGCGGCCGGCGAGAGGACGAACGCGCACAGGTCAGCGAGCTTGCCGACCTCGAGCGAGCCCACCGCGGCGTCGAGCTCGAGAGCGCGGGCCGCGCCGAGGGTGAGGAGCTGGAGCGCCTCCTCGGGGGAGCGCGTGACGGCAGCCGCGGTGGCGACGAAGCGGTCGCCGAAGGCGAGGGCGACGCGAACGCCGGCGTCGAGCAACGCGGCGAGCGGGGTAGGACCCGTCGCCGTGGACGACGCGACGTAAGCGACCGGGCACTCGTAGTGGGCCGCGAGGGCCACGTCGCTCTCGTCGAACCAAGCGCCGCCGACGAGCAGCGGGCGGGCGACGGCGGCCACGCCGAGTTCGGCGAGCAGGTGGACCGTCGAGTGGGCGCGGCGGACGACGCTGGCGCCCGCGGCGCGGCGCGCGTCGGCGAGCGGGCCCGCGCCGTCGCGCAGGTAGGCGACCTCGTGCGCGCTCGCGCCGGCGGGAACGGTGAGCGCGAGCGACTCGCCGACGGCCCATGCGCACGCGTCGAGCAGGGCGTCGTCGCCATCGAGCTGGTCGAGTGGGGGCAGCGCGACCCCGGGGCGCACGCGGTCGGCCGCGCCGTGTGCGCGAAGGTCGGCGCGAAGCCCGCCGATGGTGGCGCGCAACGCGCCGAGCCCCGCGCCGGCCGTGCCGGTCGCGACGCCTCGATAGGCGGCCACGAAGGCCGGGACGTCGGACGGGTGACCGACCGGGGCGACGAGCGTGGTCACGCCGGCGTCGCGCGGGCGCGCGCCGACGGACGCATTGCCTGACGGACCGGCGGCGACCGCGATCAGGCCGGGGAGGAGCACGGCGTCGCCGTGGTCGTGGAGTTCGCCCGGCGGGGCGTCGACCGCCGGGCCGACGTACGCGATACGGCCGGCGTCGTCGACCGCGACGGCGCCGCGCACGACGGGCGCGCTGGCGACCGGGACGACCCAGCGGGCGGTGTGGAGGCGCACGAAGCCGCTCGTCGCGTGCCTAACGGATGCCCGTCGCCGCGCGCGGAGCGCGGAACCCACACACCCGGGTGGCGGGGCCGGACGCGCCGGGGCGGACCGTCACGTCGGACGCGACTACGCCTGCCCCCGCCGCCCGTGCGAGGCGGGGTCGTACAGCTCCTCGTCCGGCACGCCCAGCGTGCGCGTGACCTCCAGCGGCCACGCCAGGTCGGCGACCTGCTGGACACTGTGGCCGTCCGAACCGAGAGCGAGCCGTACGCCCGCCGCGGCGGCGCGGCGCACGAAGCGTTCGTGCGGGCGATAGCGGTTGCTGACCTCGAACGCGATCCCGGCGGCCGCGAGCGCGGACACGGCGCGCTCCTCGCGCGGCTCGGTCCACAGCTCCTCGATCGGGTGCCCGCGGATGGGAAGCGGCAGGAGCGTCGGGTGCGCGAGGATGTCGACCGGCATCTCGGCGGCGAACCGCTCGACGTTCGCCACGTGGGCGTCCATGTAGGCGTCGACATCGAGGCCGTCGGGCCACTGGCGCGAGAACATGTGCAGCCGGGTGCCGTCCGTCAGGAAGATGGCGTGCAGCGAGCCGACCGCGTGCGTGAGCCGCGTCCAGAGCGCGCGAGGGATCTCGCGCCACAGCCCGTCGTGCCAGCAGAACTCGCCGCTGATGGCGAGCTCCGGGTGCGCCCCGCGCACCGCTTCGAGCGTGGTCAGGTATCGGCGGAACGCGTCGACGTCCTTGATCGCGAGTGCGACGTCTCGCGAACAGTGGTCGGCGACGCTCGGCCGAACCCCGCGCTCTCCCGCGACGCCGACGAGCGCGGCGGGCGTGAGCGCGCCGTCCGAAAACGTGGTGTGGGCGTGGCAGTCGCGCGGACGCCACCCTGCGGCGGCCGGCGTCCCGTGTGGCATCGCGACGTCGGGCATCGGCGAGGTCACGGGAAGGGCACCGTCGCACGCGGCGTGGCGGGCGCGGTGGTCGGGATGCCGAAGCTGTCGGGCACGGCGCGCCGACGACGCGGGCGCGGGCGCGCCGCGGCGGCCGAGTCGGACGCGCCGCCCGGGCCGCTGTCGAAGGGCACCGTCGGGCGTCGCACCGGGCGGGAGCCGTCGAGCGGGAACTCGGCGGCGCCGGCCGTGTCCGGGGCCGCGCGGACCGAGTCGCCCGGCGCGCCGTAGTTCTCGCCGGGGACGCACGTGTCGGTGGGCTCGGCGCCGGAGATGAACAGCTCGGTGGTGACCGGCGCGCCCACGCACTCCGGGAGCCACAGCTTGTCGGTGCCGGCCACGATCTGCCGTTCGACCACGCCCGCCGGCTGCTCCCAGTCGCCCGGCGAGGGGCGGCGCCGGTAGACCTCGGTCATGAACGCGGTCCACGCGGGGGCGGCGAGTTCGCCGCCCTGCGCGTTGTGCTTGATCGGCTGCGGCCGGTCGAGCCCCACCCAGACGCCGGCGACGAGGTCGCGCGTGTAGCCGATGTACCACGCGTCCGCGCCGTCGTTCGTGGTGCCCGTCTTGCCGCCGGACGGCACCTGGAAGCCCGCGCCCCACACGGCACCGTAGGCCGTGCCGTGCTGGTTCACGTCCTTCATCATGCTCACCATGAGGTACGCCTCCTCCGGCGAGAGCACGGGGTCCCGCTTGGGCTCCGGCTGCCACAGCACGTCGCCGCGGCGGTCCTCGACGCGGAGGATGGCGAACGGCGCCGACCGCGTGCCCAGCGACGCGAACGTCGTGTAGGCGGCCACCATCTCGAGCGGGTACACCGAGGCGGAGCCGAGGAAGATGGATGGGTAAGGGGGGATGGGCGACGTGATGCCGAAGCGGCGCGCCTCGCCGATCACGGCCTGCGCGCCGAGTTCGGAGCCCACCCGCACCGCGACGAGGTTGCGCGACAGGTAGAGCCCGCGGCGCATCGGCATCGGCCCCATGAACTTCCCGTCGAAGTTCTTCGGCGACCAGTCGCCTAACGTGATCGGGTCGTCGTCGACGATCGTCGCCGGACCGCGGCCGTTCTGCACGGCCGTGCTGTAGACGATCGGCTTGAAGCTCGACCCGGGCTGCCGGAGCGCCTGCGTGGCGCGGTTGAACTTGGAGTCGTCGAAGTCGCGGCCGCCGACGAGCGCGCGCACCGCGCCCGAGCGCGGGTCGAGCGCCACGAACGCGCCCTGCAGGTACGGGCTCGACGCGCCGGTCTGCGGCTCGTCGCCGGCGCCGTGCGCGGCGTACTGCTCGAACGACGGGTGCTTGTACGCGCCGTACCGCCCGGCTTCGATCGCGCGCAGCTGCGCCTCGAGCGCGCGCTCGGCCGCGCTCTGCATGTCGGGGTCGAGCGTGGTGTAGACCTTCAGTCCGTCCTCGTACAGCTGACGCCCGAACTTGGCCTCGAGCTGCTGCCGCACCCACTCGACGAAGTACGGCGCACTCTCGCCGCTCTCCTCCTTGCCGGCCATCTCGAGCGGGTAGGCCTGCGCGAGTCGCGCGTCGGCGTCGCTCACGATGCCGGCGCGCCCCATGAGGCCGATGATCGTGTTGCGCCGCTGCGTGGCCCGGTCGGGGTAGCGGCGCGGGTTGTAGCGCTCCGGCCCCTTCGGCAGCGCGGCGAGCGTGGCCGCCTCGGCCAGGTTCAGATCGCGCACGCTCTTGCCGAAGTAGCGGTGCGCGGCCGTCTCGACGCCGTAGGCGCCCGCGCCGAGGTAGATCTGGTTGAGGTAGAGCTCGAGGATCTTGTCCTTCGAGTACTGCTGTTCGATCTGTCGGGCGACCTTCGCCTCGCGCAGCTTGCGGACGAGCGTCTTCTCGCGGCTGATGTCGTCGGTGAACACGTTTCGCGCGAGCTGCATCGTGATCGTCGAGAACCCTTCCTTGAACGACCGGTAGCGGATGTCGCGCAAGAGCGCGCCGGGGACGCGCATCCAGTCGATGCCGCTGTGTTCGTAGAAGCGCTTGTCCTCGGTGACGAGGAACGCCTCCCTCACGACGTCGGGGATGTCCTGCAGCTTGACGAGCGTGCGCCGCTCGTTCCCGATCTCGGCGACGAAGCGGCCGTCGGAGGCGTAGAGCTTGGACGTTTGCCGCGGGTTGTAGCCTTCGAGCGAGGCCACCGACGGGCACGTCCCGTTCTGACAGACGAGCACCCAGCCGGCGTAGAGCGCGCCGAACGCCGCGGCGGCGCCAAACGTGAGCGTGAGGGCGACGCCGCGGACGAGGCGGACGTGGCGGCCGAGCCAGCCGGTGGAACGGCGGACGGCACGGCGTGGCGCGCGCGCCGGAGACGACTTCGGGGACGGAGCGGACGGCATACGCGAGGCAAGCTAACCTTTGCAGTATCTTGGGATTATGACCGACACCACGGCCGCTCCCCCGCCCGCCGCGCACGGCGATCCGCTCCTCGACGACCTCGCATGGCGCGGGCTCCTGTACCAGGCAACCGATGGGCTCGCCGCGCACCTCAGCGGGGGGTCGGTGCGGGCCTACTGCGGTTTCGACCCCACCGCCGCGAGCCTGCACGTGGGCAACCTGCTGCCGATCATGGGGCTCGTGCGGATGCAACAGTACGGGCACCGGCCGGTGGCGCTCGTCGGCGGCGGCACGGGGATGATCGGAGACCCGAGCGGCAAGACCGCCGAACGGCAGCTGAACGCGCGCGAGGTCGTCGAGGAGAACGCGCGCGCGATTCGCGCCCAGCTCGAACGCTTCCTCGAGTTTGACGGACCGGCCGCCGCCGCCGTGGCCGACAACGCCGAGTGGCTCACCACGCTGGGGACGGTCGACTTCCTGCGCGACGTGGGCAAGCACTTCTCGGTGAACGTGATGCTCGCCAAGGAGAGCGTGCGCGCGCGGCTCGAGAACGGGATCTCGTTCACCGAGTTCTCGTACATGCTGCTGCAGGCGTACGACTTCGTCGAGCTGCGGCGCCGGCACGGCGTGACCGTGCAGGTGGGCGGGAGCGACCAGTGGGGGAACATCACGGCGGGCACCGACCTGATCCGGCGAATCGACGGGGCGCAGGCGCACGGCCTCACCTTCCCGCTGCTCACCACGACCGCCGGGCAGAAGTTCGGCAAGACCGAATCGGGCGCGGTGTGGCTCGACCCGCGGCGCACGTCGGCGTACCAGTTCTTCCAGTTCTGGATGCACGCCGACGACCGCGACGTGGGGCGGCTGCTGCGCTACTACACGCAGATGGGGCGCGAGGAGATCGAGGCGCTGGACGCGGCGACGGCCGACCGGCCGGACCGGCGCGAGGCGCAGCACGCGCTGGCGTACGACGTCACCGGGCGCGTGCACGGCGCCGAGGGGGCGCGGGTGGCGCAGGAGCTCTCGGCGCTGCTCTTCGCCAAGGGCGACCCGCACCGGCTGTCGCCGGCGGCCGTGGGCGCGTTGTCGAAGGAGTTTCCCGTCACCGAACTGGCCCGCCCGGCCGCGGGGCTCGCGGCGGCTGACGTGCCCGAGCTGTTCACGGCGGCCGGCCTCGCGCCGAGCAAGGGCGCGGCGCGGCGGCTGCTGGAGCAGGGCGGCCTAACGGTGAGCGGGCGGCGCCTGTCGGCCGGGGAGCGGACGCTCGCCGACGGCGACCTGCTCGTCGGGCGGTACCTGCTCCTCCGCAAGGGCGCGCGGGAGTACGCGCTCGTGCGCGTCATCGAGGGGTGAAACAGCGGCGGCGCCGGATGCGCCGCCGCGTCGCCTGCTAATGGTTCCGCGGGTCGGAGTTGGCCGCGTTCGCCGCCGCAGCGGCGGCGGCCTGCGCCTTGGTCTGCGTGTTGGTGGTCGTCGTGTTGCGCGTCGGCCCGGGGGTGCCCGTGGGCGAGTTGGTCGTGTCGGCGTTCATCCCCGCCGCCGGTCCGGGCTGGCCTGGCCCGCCCGCGCCGAGGCTCGAGCCGCCCGCGCCGTCGCGCTCGGCGTCGTTGTGGCCGTGGCAGGCGGCGGTCAGCACGAGCGCGAGCGAGAGGGCGAGCGTGGTCTTGGCGGCGGCGGTCGGACGGCCGCGACGCAGGGTCGGCATGTCGGAAGCGGGCGGGTGGCGAGAATGAGTCGTCGGCGACGGCCGACGGCCGGAGGAACGGCCGTCAGCCCGCGCGGGGCTGCCCGTCGAGGGCGTCGAGCGCGCGGTCCACGTCGGCGGGCGAATTGTAACCGTGCGGGGACAGGCGCACCGCGCCCTCGCGCACCGAGTGCGCGACGCCTGCCGCCCTCAGGCGGGCGGACGCGCCAGCGGCGTCGGGCAGGCGGAGCGAGACGATGCCCGCACGCCGTGCGGCCTCGCACGGGGTGAGGAGCGCGATGCCGCGCGTCGCGGCCCAGTCGACGATGCGCTCGGCCAGCGCCTGAACGTGCGCGGCGACGGCCGCCGGCCCGAGCGCGTGCAGCAGGTCGAGGCTGGCCGCGAAACCGGCGAAATCGTGGAATGGGAGCGTGAGCACCTCGAACCGCCGCGCGTCGTCGCGGAACGTGTAGTCGTAATTGGTGAGGCGCGCGAAGTCGTCCGCGCCGCGCACCGCGAGCCAGCCCACGTCCTGCGGCACGAGGCGCCCGACGAGCTCGCGGCGCACGTACACGAAGCCCGTGCCCCACGGCGAGAGCAGCCACTTCTGCGCCCCGCAGGCGAGCACGTCGATGGGCGTCGCGCGGACGTCGAGGGTGCACGCGCCGAGGCCCTGGATCGCGTCGACGACGAACCAGACGCCGCGCGCGCGGCACGCGCGGCCGATCGCGGCCAGGTCGACCCGGTACCCGCTCGTGAACTGCACCCAACTCACGGTGACGGCACGCACGTCGTCCCGCTCGGCGATCGCGCGCAGCAACGCCGCCTCGTCGGGCAGCCCCGCGGGGGTGCTGGGGAGCAACTCGAGTCGCACGCCGCGGGCGGCGAGCGCCATCCACGGGTACACGTTGGCCGGGAACTCGCCGTCGAACGTGAGCACCACGTCGCCCTTGCCCAACGGCAGCGCGCGCGCGGCGAAGTTGAGCCCGTACGTCGTGTTCGGCATGCAGGCCACCTCGCCGGGCTCGGCGCCGATGAGGCGCGCGACGCCGTCGCGCACGCGCGCGAGCGTACCGAACAGCTCGGCGTCGGCGATGCGGTGCGGCTCCGCGCGGCGCGCGACGAACTCGGTCACCGCCGTCACGGTGCGCCCGGGGAGCGGGCCCGTGCTCGCGTGGTTGAGGTAGACCGCGTCACCGCGGGCGGCCCAGGGGAACTCCGCCGCGCGCAGCGCGTCGAGGTCGTAGGACGTGGCAGACATCGGCCTGGCGAGCGCTAGCGGCGCGCGGGCACGGCGCCCGCGTCGGTCGGGACGTCGGCCCGGCGGAGCAGTCGCACGCGCCCGCGCCGTCGGTCGGTGCCGCTGAGCGCCGCCGCACGCGGGTCGAGCGCGTCGCGCAGCGCGTCGCCGACGAGGTTGAAGCCGAGCACCGCGACGCCGATCGCGAGCCCCGGGGCGAGTGACGTCCACGGCGCGCCGCGCAGCTGCGCGAGGTCGCGCCCGTCGGCGATCATCGCGCCCCAGCTCGCGGTGGGCGGCTGCACCCCGAGGCCGAGGAACGAGAGCGCGGCCTCGGCCATGATCGCGCCGGCCACGCCGAGCGTCGCGGCGATCACCACCGGCGCGATCACGTTGGGCAGCACGTGGCGCACCATGATGCGCACGTCGGCCGCGCCCAACGCGCGCTCGGCCTGCACGTACTCCGCCGTGCGCACGACGAGCACCTGCCCGCGGACGAGGCGCGCCATCCCCGCCCAGCCGACGACGCCGATGGTCACGATCACCGTCGCGAGCGAGGGTGAGAACGCGGCCGCCATGGCGATGAGCAGGAGCAGCGTCGGGAAGGCCAGCGTGACGTCGGCGAGCCGCATCACGACGTCGTCGACGCGGCGCCCGTAGTACCCCGCGACGAGGCCGAGCGCGACGCCGATGGCGAGGGCGATGGCCTGCGACACGACGCCGACGGCGAGCGAGACGCGCGCACCGTAGAGCAGCCGCGCCCAGACGTCGCGCCCCTGCACGTCGGTGCCGAGCCAGTGCGCCGCCGAGGGCGGATCGAGCGCCATGCTGAGGTCGCCGGCCGCCGGGTCGTGCCGTGCGAGCAGCGGTGCGCAGGTGGCCGCCACGAGCAGCAGCGCGATCACCACGAGCCCGACGCGGGCGCGGCCGTCGTCGCGGAGCGCGGTCCAGGCGCGGGCCGACGGCGGTGCGGCGGCGCCGGACCCGGCCGCCCCGTGGCCGGCGCCGGCACTCACGCGCCTACCGCCTGCGGGACGGCCGCGCCGCGGTCGCCCGGCGCGGGCTGGTGCTTCCAGCGGCGATGCTGCCAGAAGTACTGCTCGGGCGTGCGGCGGACCCACCGCTCGAGTGTCGCGGTGTAGGCGGCGACGATGGCGTCGACGTCGCGCTCCCGGTCGCCGGTGGGCGCGACCGGCACGCGCTCGAAGCCGAGGCGGAAGCGGCCGTCGGGACGGCGTACGGCCGCGCCGAACACCACCGGCGCGCCGAGGCGCAACGCGAACACCGCCGGCCCGCGCGGCGTCTTGGCCGGGCGCCCGAAGAACGGGACCCACGTCGACGCGAGCCCCAACGTGCCCTGGTCGACCAGGAAGGCGACCACGCGCCCGGCGTGCAGCGCGCGCGGCGCGCGGCGCACCGCGTCGCCGTCCCACACCACCCGCATCCCGAGCCGTTCGCGCGTGCTCGTGAGGAAGCGGTCGAACAGCGGGTTCTCCTGCTGCCGTGCGATGCCGTCGATGGGGACGCCGCGCGCGGCGACGTACGCGCCGCCCACCTCCCAGTTGCCGAGGTGCCCGGTGACGAGAATGACGCCGCGCCCCTCCGCGCGCGCGGCCTCGAGCACCTCCCACCCGTCCACCTCGGCGAACAGGTCGAGCACGCCGCGACTGCCTAACGCAGGGAGCAGCGCGGCCTCGATCGTCGTGCGGCCGAGCGAGGCGTACGAGGCGGCCGCGACCTCGCGCACGCGCGCGGCCCCCCAGTCGGGGAACGCCGCGGCGATCTGCGCTTCGACCACGTCGCGACGTATGCCGAACGGGCGGTACCCCGCACGGCCGAGCGCCGCGCCGACGGCGGTCGCGCGCGGCCAGGGCAGCACCCCGAGGCCGGCGAGCGCGGCGCGGAGCGCCGCGAACTCGGCCCGGTGCCGGGCGACCACGGGGCGCGGGTCGGCAGCGGGCCGCGGAGCCTGCGCCGGCGCGGCGTCGGTGGGCGCCGCACTCACCCGCGCCACCGCCCGCGGTCGCGCGCGACGTCCGCGGCACGCGCGAAACCGTCGATCATCGCCGATTCCGGGTACGTGCGCCGCGCGCGGCTTCGACCCGCGGCGCCCATCGTCGCGCGCACGTCGGCATGCCCCAGGAGTCGCGCGAGCACGGCCGCGGTCGACGGGACATCGTCGGGCGCGAGCAGCACCCCGGTCACGCCGTCGACGACGTAGCGCGCCGGCGCGCTCCCCCGTTCCGCGAGCACCGGGACCCCTGCCGCCATCGCGTCGAGCGCGCCGAACGCGCCCGCATCGCCGTCGGCGACGACCCATGCGACGTCGGGGTCGGGCGTGCCTGCGGAGACGGTCTCGTCGAAGGCGACGAGATGGCGGATGCCGAGCGCGGCCGCGTGCATCGAGATCGACTCGTCGTGCGCGCCCGAGCCAACCAGCGCGAGTTGCAGGTCGCGGTGGCGCGGCGCGATCATCGCGGCCGCACGCAGCACCAGCGCGGCGCGCTGTTCCGCCCCAGGCGCGACCGTGCACCGCAGGTGACACCCCCGGCCGTCCGGCGCGGGCGCCCGCTCGGCGACGCCGAGGTCCGCGACCACCGACCCGAGCCTGGCCGCCGCCGGCACGGCCGCGCTCTGGTCGGGCCAGGTGCACAGAAAACCCGTGGCCGTCGTGCGGAGCGCCGCCCGTGCCGCGGTGCCGAGTGTGACGGCGTCGCCGGCGCCCACGCGGCGCACGACGGCCGCGCGGCCAGCGCGCCACGCGGCCCACGCCGCGACGACCTGCGCGCGCGCGCCGTGCACGAACACGACCTCGGCGAGCTCGGCGCGGACGGCACGCGAGAGTTCGGCGGTCGCGCCCACCAGCGACGTGGCGGCGGGGAGCGCCACGACCGGCACGCCGGCTGCGGCGGCGAGCGCTGCGGCCCCGCTCGGGCGCGCGTCGGGCTCACGCGGGGCGACGGTCGCGAACGCCACGTGCCGGCCCGTCGCGGCGAGCCCGTGCGCCGCGGCGACGAACGCGCGCGCACGGGCGTCGGCGGTTCCGTCGGGATGGTAGAAGAGCACGCGCGTCACGCCGCGCGCTCCGTGGTGCGGAACTGCAGCGCGTGCAGCCGCGCGTACACGCCGCCGAGTGCCAGCAGTTCGCCGTGCGTACCGCGTTCGGCGACCCGACCGCGCTCGAGGACGAGGATCTGGTCGGCGTGGGCGACGGTACTCAACCGGTGCGCGATGACGAACACGGTGCGACCCACGAGCAGGCGGTCGATCGCCTCCTGGACCAGGCGTTCGCTCTCGGTGTCGAGCGCGCTCGTCGCCTCGTCGAGGATGAGGATGGGCGGATCGGCGAGCAGCGCGCGGGCGATCGCGAGGCGTTGGCGCTGGCCGCCCGAGAGGCGCGCACCGCGCTCGCCGAGCACGGTGTCGTAGCCGTGCGGAAGCTCGGCGATGAAGCCGTGCGCGTTGGCGGCGCGGGCGGCGGCCTCGACCTGCGCCTGCGAGTAACGATGCGCGACGCCGGCGGCGCCGTACGCGAGGTTGGCGCGCACGGTGTCGTTGAACAGCACCGTGTCCTGACTCACGACGCCGACGAGCGCGCGAAGCGCCGGGAGGCGAATGTCGCGCAGGTCGACGCCGTCGAGGAGCACGCGTCCGGCGCTGGGCTCGATGAAGCGCGGAATGAGGTCGACGAGCGTGCTCTTGCCCGCCCCGCTCGGTCCGACGAGTGCGACCACCTCGCCGCGGCGCGCGGTGAAGCTGACGTCCCGCAGCACCAGCCGGTCGCCCGGCGCGTGCGGCGACGACGCGCCCTCGCCCTCGCGCACGGGGTAGGCGAAGCTCACCGCGTCGAACGCGATCTCGCGCGCGAACGTGGCGCTCGTGCGCGTGCCGTGGTCGAGCGCGTCTTCGGTCGGGGCGTCGAGGATGTCGAACACGCGGTCGGCCGCGGCGAGCGACTGTTGTGCCGTGGTGGGCACCTGCGACAGCTGCTTGAGCGGTGCGAGCAGCCGCATGACGAGCAGGAGGAACGCGATGAGGTCCGCGGGCGCCAGCGTGTGCGCGACGATGACCTGCCGCACGCCGAACCAGAGCACCCCGACGGCGATGAGCGTGCTGAGCGACTCGACCACCGGCTGGGCGAGGTAGCTCACGCGCGCCACGCGCACGCTCTCGCGGGCGAGCGCCCCGCTCGCCGCCTGGAAGCGCGCGGTCTCGTACGCCTCGCCGCGGAACGCCTTCACGAGCCGCGCCCCGGTCACGGCTTCCTGCACCACCGAGGTGAGGTCTCCCTGCTGGTCGCCGGCGGCGCGGTACCCGCGGCGCAGCCGGCCGAGCAACGGCTGGAGCGCCACCGCGAACAGCGGCGCGCCGACGAGCGCGGCGACCGTCATCTTCCACGAAATCATCACGAGCCCGGCGATCGTCGTCACGACGGTCGCGGCCGAGAGCAAGGAGCGCGTGGCGACCTCGGTGATGACCTGCTTGGTCTGCGCCGTGTCGCTGAGCACGCGCGCGAGCACCTGCCCCGTCTTGACCCCGCCGAACCACGGAAGCGGGAGGCGCTGCAGGTGCGCGTAGACCGCGTCGCGCATGTCGCGCGTGACGTACTCCTGCAGCGTCGCGCCGAACGACCCGGCCATCCACGCGAACGCGCTCTTGACCGCGACCGCGGCGACGATGACGACGATGACGACGCTCAGGGCGCCGAGCGGGTCGGTGCCCGCGAGCAGCCGCCCGATGAGCGCGTTGAGCAGCGCGTTGAGCGCGTTGTGGCCGGCGAACGCGGGCTGCCGGAAGAACGCGTTCAGGAACGGGATGAGCAGCGTGATCGTGAACACGTCCATGACCGCCGCGCCGACGTTGGCGAGAACGGCCCCGGCCAGCCGCCCGAGGTGCGGGCGGAGGAAGCGGAGGAGACGGGCGTACACGGGGCGGGAATGTAACCGTCGCCGGGAGCGGGCTATATGTTTGGTGTTTGTACCACCGCCCACACCCGACACCCGAGAACGAGCACGCCCCGATGGCCGGCCACAGCAAATGGAAGCAGATCAAGCACTACAAGGCGGCCACCGACGCGAAGCGCGGGGCGCTGTTCACGAAGCTCATCCGCGAGATCACGGTCGCGGCGAAATTCGGCGGGGGTGACCCCGGCGGGAATCCGCGGCTCCGGCTCGCGATCGACACGGCGCGCGCGAATTCGATGCCAAAGGAGAACATCGAGCGCGCCGTCAAGAAGGGCACGGGCGAGCTCGAGGGTGTCGACTACCAGGAGGTCCTGTACGAGGCGTACGGGCCGGGCGGCGTGGCGCTCATGATCCAGGCGCTCACCGACAATCCCACCCGCACGGTCGCCGACGTGCGCCACAAGCTCTCGCGCGGCGGCGGCAACCTCGGCGCCAGCAACTCGGTGTCGTGGATGTTCGACCGCCGCGGGCAGCTGCAGGTGGACGCGACCAAGTTCGACGAGGACACGGTGATGGAGGCCGCGCTCGACGCGGGTGCCGAGGACGTCGCGCGCGAGGAAGACCTCTTCGTCGTGACCACCGACCCGACGTCGCTGCAGACGGTGCGCGAGGCGCTCGAGGCGAAGGGAATCCCGACGGCCGAGGCGCAGATCGCGATGGTCCCCAAGAACACGGTGCACGTCGCCGGCACCGACGCGCAGCAGCTGGTCAAACTGCTCGACGCGCTCGAGGATCTGGACGACGTGCAGAAGGTCGAGGGCAACTTCGACATCGACGCGGACGCGATGGCGGAGGCGTAGGCCGCACGGCCGGCCATCCCATGCGGGTCCTCGGGATCGACCCGGGCACGGCGGCCACGGGCTACGGCGTCGTCGAGCGCGACCGCGGCGGGCTCACGCGGCTGGTGGAGTGCGGGGTGGTGCGCACGCGCGCACGCGACCCGCTCCCCGCGCGGCTGCGCGAGGTGTACGAAGGGGTCGCCGAGCTGATCGCCCGCCACCGCCCGGACACGATGGCGGTCGAGAGTGTGTTCTACGCCAAGAACGTCCGCACCACCGTCACCCTCGGCCACGCTCGCGGCGTGATCCTGCTCGCCGGCGAGTTGGCGGGGCTGGACGTGCACGAGTTCCCGCCGGCCGAGATCAAGAAGGCGGTCGTCGGTACGGGGTCGGCCACCAAGGAGCAGGTCCAGTTCATGTTGACACGCCTGCTGCGCCTCAAGTCGGTTCCCACGCCGTCGGACGCCGCCGACGGCGTGGCGGCGGCGCTCACGTTCTGCATGGCTCCGACGCTGCCCGCGCCGCGCGCCGCGCCGCGCGTCCGCGAGGCGCGGATGCCCGAGCCCGCGCTGCCCGCGCCCGCGCTGCTGCCGAACGCGTTCACGCTGCGGGGGGCGCGATGATCGCCCACGTCGCGGGGCGGGTCGTCGCGAAGGATCTCGACCGGGTCGAGATCCTGACGAAGGGCGGGGTCGGCTACGAGCTGGCGATCCCGCTGTCGGTGTACGAGGGGCTGCCCAAACTCGGGGAGGACGCCGCGCTGCACACGCACCTCGTCGTGCGCGAGGACGGGTGGCAGCTCTACGGGTTCTCGAGCGCGTTCGAGCGCCGCGTCTTTCAGCGCGTGATGACGGCCAAGGGTGTGGGGCCGGCGCTCGCGTTAGGCATGCTCTCGGCGCTCACGGCCGAACGCCTGTCGCGCGCGATCCGGGAGCGGGACGTGGCCACGCTGCAGAGCGTGCCGCGGGTTGGAAAGAAGAAGGCCGAGCAGATCGTGCTCGACCTCGCGGACAAGCTCGGCGACGTGCAGGTCGACACGGGGCCGGGTGCGGCGCGGGCGGCGGGCGGCGGGAACGCGGCGGACGACGCGATCCGCGCGCTCGTGTCGCTCGGGTATACGACCGCCGACGCCGAGCGCGGGGTGAAAGGGGCGATCGACGACGGCGGCGGAAAGTTGAGTGCGACGGAGCTGATCCGGGCGGGGCTGGCGAAGTTGGGCGGGAGGTAGGCCGCCGGTCGCGTCGTCGCGCGGCGTCAGGACCTCGCCGCCACCGCGGGGCGCACCGGACCCTTCCCCGCCCCCGTCCGCTCCACCGCCGCAGCGATCTCTTCGAGATCGTCCGCGGTCAGCTGCAACGCCCCGGCCCCGATCCACCCGTCGACCTGCTCGGCCGACCGCGCCCCAACGATGGCCGCCGTCACACCGGGCCAGTGCGTCGTCCACGCGACCGCGACCGCGCTCACCGTTTCGCCGTGGCGTTCGGCGACGGGCCGCAACGCGTCGCGTAGCGCGACGTTCTTCTCGGCCTGTGGTGGCTGGAACTCGGGCGTGCGCTTGCGCCAGTCGTCGTCGGGCAGCTCGCGTACCCGTTCGACCGAGAAGCGCTCGGTGAGGATGCCCGACTGCATCGGGCTGTAGACGATCACGCCGGTGTGGTGCGCGGCGCACCACGGCAGCTCGCGCTCGGCGACCTGGCGTCGCAGGAGCGAGAACGGCGGCTGCAGCGACTCGACGTGACCCACGCGCTCGCAGCGGTCGAGCAGGTCCACGTCGAAGTTGGACACTGCGGGGTGGCGCACCTTGCCCTCCCGCACGAGCTGGAGCATGGTGCCCCACGAGTCCTCGATGGGCGTGCCCGTCTCGTCGGGCCAGTGGAACTGGAAGAGGTCGATCGCCTCGACGCCGAGCCGGCGGAGCGAATCCTCGCAGCCCTGCCGGATCGCCTCGGGGCGGAGGTCGCGCTTGATCTCGCCCGCGGGGTGGGCCGGGTCCCACACGAGCCCGCACTTGGTGAAGACGAGCGGGCGCTCGTTCGCCGGCAGCTCGCGCAGCAGGCGGCCGACGAGTTCTTCGGAATGGCCGAGGCCGTACACGGCCGCGGTGTCGATCCAGTTGACGCCGCGCTCGACGGCGTGCCGCATCGCGGCGATCGACGCGGCGTCGTCCTGCGCACCCCAGCCGAAGGCGTAGCCGGGGCCGCCGGCCGCCCACGAACCGAAGCCGACGGTGGTGATCTGCAGGCCGGTGCGGCCGAATGGGCGGGTGGGAAGCGTCATCGGAACGAGAGTCGGTGAGAGCGCGGCACGCCGAACCGGGCGCGCGACGGGGCGCTTGACGGCTCCACGTCCGCGGGATCGTTTCCCGCGTCGCGCCGGCGCCGCCGTGCGCTGGACGCGCTTCCCTTCACCCCGCGTGCCGTGACCTCACACCGCGCCTCGAGTTTCACCGAGAGCGTCATTCGCGAGATGACCCGCGTTGCGCAGCAGCACGGCGCGATCAACCTTGCGCAGGGTTTCCCCGACTTCCCGATGCCCGCGCCAATGAAGGACGCGGCGTGCGCGGCCATCCACGGCGACGTCAACCAGTACGCGGTGACGTGGGGGAGCCCCGCCCTGCGCCTCGCGATTGCGGAGAAGTACCGCCGCTGGTACGGCATGGAGGTCGATCCCGACCGCGAGGTGACGGTCACGTGCGGCGCGACCGAGGCGATGGCGTCGGTGTTCCTCGCGCTGGTGGACCCGGGCGACGAGGTCGTCGTGCTCACGCCGTACTACGAGAACTACGGCCCCGACGCGATCCTCGCCGGCGCGCGGCCCGTCTACGTGCCGCTCACCCCCCCTGCGGGCGGCGAGGGGCCGTGGACGCTGGACGAAGCACGCCTCACGGCCGCGCTCGCCCGGCGCCCGAAGGCCATCGTGCTCAACACCCCGCACAACCCGACCGGCAAGGTGTTCACGCGCGCGGAGATGGACCTCGTCGCGCGCCTCGTGCAGCAGTACGACGTGCCCTGGGTGTTCACCGACGAGATTTACGAGCACATCGTCTACACCGGCCACCACCACCCCGTCGCGACCTGGCCGGGGATGCGCGAGCGCACGGTGACGATCTCCGGCCTCTCGAAGACGTTCAGCTGCACCGGCTGGCGACTCGGCTACGCCATCGCCCCGGCCGCGGCGACGAGCGCGATCCGCAAGGTCCACGACTTCCTCACCGTCGGCGCGCCCGCTCCGCTGCAGGCCGCGGGCGCGGTCGGGATGGCCTTCGACGCCGACTACTACAACCACCTCGCGGCCGACTACCGCGCGCGGCGTGATCTGCTCTGTGGCGCACTCGTCGAGGCCGGCTTCACGCTCACGCCGCCCGAGGGCGCGTACTACGTGCTCGCCGGCTACGACGCACACTCCGACGACGACGACCGGACCTTCGCCCACTGGCTCGCGCGCGAGGTCGGCGTGGCGACCGTGCCGGTGTCGAGCTTTCTGCCGGCGGAGGAGCGATCGCGGATGATACGCTTTGCATTCTGCAAGCGCGCCGAGACCCTCGAAGCCGCGGTCGAGCGACTCGCGACCCTCGCCGTCGCCGGCACCAGTTGAGCGGAGGTGCGCGCCGCCCGCGCGATCACACCGCGCGGGCGGCCCGGAGCACGCGCGCGACCTGGTCGGACAGCGCGCCGGCGTGGAACGGCTTCTCCAGGAACGCCGTCGTTTCCCCCTCGGCGGCGAGCAGCGACTGCACGCGCGCGTCGGGCGCGTAGCCCGAGACCAGCACCGCGGGGAGCTGCGGCCGCGCCGCGCGCAGCTGCATCATCAGGTCGTAGCCGCCACCGTTAGGCATCACGACGTCGGTGACGAGCGCGTCGATCCCGGCCCCGTCGGCGGAGTCGTGCCACGCCGCGAGCGCGCTCGCCGAGTCGCGCGCCTCGATGACGGCGTAACCTGCGCGCGCGAGGACGCGCTTGGTCACGGCGCGGACGGCCCGGTCATCCTCGACGAGGAGCACCGTCGCGAGACCGCCGGCAGGCGGGACGACGTGACCGGCCCACCGCGGCGTGGCCCGGCGCTCGACGAGGGGCAGCGCGATGCGCACCCGCGTGCCGGCACCGGGTGCGCTCTCGATGCGCACCACGCCGCCCGACTGTTCGACGATGCCGTGGACCGTCGCGAGTCCCAGGCCGGTGCCGTGCCCGACGCCCTTGGTGGTGAAGAACGGGTCGAACGCCCGCTCGAGCGTCGCCGCGTCCATCCCGCAGCCGGTGTCCGCGACGCTCAGGATCGCGAACGGGGCGTCCGGCGCGCTGCCCGTCGGTCGCTGCCCGTCTGGAAGCCCGGCGCCCGCGACGACCTGCGTGCCGATGGTCATCGTCCCGCCGTCGGGCATCGCGTCGCGCGCGTTGACGGCGAGGTTGAACAGCACCTGCTCGAGCTGTGCGGGGTCGGCGACGACGCTCACCGGGCCGCGGGTGAGTTCGGTGACGAGCCGGACGTCCTCGCCGATCAGGCGCGTCAGCATCCGTTCGACGTTCGCGACGATCACGTTGACGTCGAGCGTCTCGGGGCGTCGGACCTGCTGCCGGCTGAAGGCGAGGAGCTGCCGCGTCAGCGCGGCCGCGCGCGCCGCCGCGGCCTCCACGTCGGCGAGGTCGGCGGTGGCCGGGTGGTCGGACGGCAGCACCTCGACCGCGAAGCGCGTTCCCGCCGTGATGATCGTGAGCAGGTTGTTGAAATCGTGCGCGACGCCGCCGGCCAGCCGCCCGATCGCCTCCATCTTCTGCGCGTGCTGGACGCGGTCCTCGAGCTGGGCCAGCGTCGTCACGTCTTGCTGGATCGCGACGAAGTGCGAGATCGCGCCCGCGGCGGCGCGCACCGGCGCGATCTGCCACCGCACCAGGTACGTCGTCCCATCCTTCCGGTAATTCACCGTACGCGCGTCGAAGCATTCACCGGCCGCGCACGCGGCTCGCAGGCGATCGAGCATCGCGCGATCCGTCTGCGGGCCCTGAAGCATCCGCGGGGACCGGCCGAGAACCTCCGCCGGGGAATAGCCGGTCATCCGCGTGAACGCCGGATTGACGTAGACGATCTTCGGCCCGGGAGGCTCGAGCACTGCGTCCGTGATCATCACGACGTCCGACGCCTGTTCGACGGCGGCCCACATGATCGTGAGCATCGGGTCGTGGCTGCGCGACCCCCGAACCCGGTCCGCCCTCATCCGTCCTACCCAGCCACAGGATAGGCGTCGGCGCGCCGGGCATCGACGGGAGAGGCGTCCGGAGCCCCCGCTGGTCGATTCGCGGCCGTCGTGCGGGGCAGCGCCGGTGCGGGCGGGGCGGGCGCATGGCGCCCCACCCCCGCCGTGGCGCGGCGCGGACCCGACGCGATGCTCGGCGGCGCGACGGCGGGAGCAGAAAACGCGCGCATGCGAGAGGGGATCGGAGAGCGGGCGGCGAGGCCGGACGCAGCGCGCCACCGTGCGTCGTCGCCCCGGCCGCTTCAAGGCGGCGCGCCAAGATAGGGCGCGGACCTGACCGCGAACAGATCCGGTCCGGGTCCGACAGAGGACGACCGCACGGTGCATCTTCGGGTCCTGTTCGGTGTATATTGCGACCCGTCCCCCCGCCGGCCGATCCCTCGCGCGCATGTCCGAACTCAACGAGTCCTCCAGCGGTCCCGCGGCGCGCAAGCGCGCCGCGCGCAAGCCGCGCACGTCCGGCCAGGCGTCCGAGCCGGTGGCGGTGCCGCGCGCCGAGATCACCACGCCCGAGGCGCTCTCCGACGAGAGCGTCGTCGAACTGTCGCTACGGCCGCAGCGACTCGCGGAATTCATCGGGCAGCAGAAGGTCAAGGACAACCTGCGCATCGCCATCGCCGCCGCACTCGGCCGCGGCGAGCCGCTGGATCATGCGCTCTTCCACGGCCCCCCCGGGCTCGGAAAGACCACGCTCGCCGAGCTGATCGCGCGCGAGCTCGGCGTCAACATCCACACGACCAGCGGGCCCGCGATCGAGAAGCCTGGCGACCTCGTGGGAAAGCTGACGAACATGCGCCGCGGCGACGTGCTGTTCATCGACGAGATCCACCGCCTGCGCCCCGTCGTCGAGGAGTTCCTCTACCCGGCGATGGAGGACTACAAGATCGACATCCGGTTGAGCGACGGGCCCAAGGCCCAGACGATCACGATGCCGATCGAGCAGTTCACCCTGATCGGCGCCACGACGCGCTTCGGGATGCTGACCTCGCCGATGCGCGCGCGCTTCGGCGTGGTCGAGCGGCTCAACTACTACCCGGAAGACGCCCTGCAGCTGATCGTGCAGCGCACGGCGGACGTGCTCAAGGTCGTTTGCGTTCCGGACGGCGCGCGCGAGATCGCCCGGCGCAGTCGCGGCACGCCGCGCATCGCCAACCGCCTGCTCCGCCGCGTGCGCGACTACGCGGAGGTCGAGGCCGAGGGGCACATCACGCGCGAGGTCGCAGACATGGCCCTCAAGCGCCTCGACGTCGACGAGTTCGGACTGGACGACATGGACGCGCGCGTGCTCAAGGCGATCATCGAGAAGTTCGACGGCGGGCCCGTCGGCATCTCGACGATCGCGGCCGCGGTGGGCGAGGACCCGGGGACGATCGAGGAGGTATACGAGCCGTTTCTCGTACAGCACGGGTTCCTGCAGCGCACGCCGCGGGGGCGCGTCGCGACGGGGCAGGCGTACCGGCACTTCGGGTACACGCCGCCGGGGAGCAACGCGGCCGCGGGGCACGAGCCACAGCCGACGCTGTTCTGAGCGGATGGGCGCGGGGCTCGGCACCCGCGCTCGGCGTCACGTGGCCCAGAACGTCGTGAAGAAGAGCAGCAGGCGGTAGCCGCCGAGCAGGAGCAGGACCCCGCTCGCGAGGAGGATCGCCTTGAATGTCGCCGCGACCCGCCCGTCGCCGTAGGCGCGACGCAACCCGACGGCGAGCCACGCCCCGAAGAGCAACGCGAAGATGGACGACACGATGACGTCGCTGCCGGCCCACTCGGCGCGCCGGTGCAGCGCCGCCGCCACGTACGCCACCGGGAACCCGACCAGCAGCGTGAAGCCCATCACCACCACGAGCAGCATCGCGAGCGCGTGGAAGCTGAACGCCAGATGGTGAAGCGCCCCACGACGGCGGCGGACCGAGACCAACGCGACGAGCAGCGCGAACCCGGGGACCATCGCCGCGATGAGCGTTCTGGACTGCGTGTCGGTGACGGCGTCGTACCGCGAGGCGTAGACCGCGTACGAGACGTGCCGCGCCGCGAGTCGCGCGGTGACGAGCCGCGTCGCGAGTGCGGAGTACGGCTGACTCGTCAGTTGCAGTTGGAGCGGCGTGTTGAAGATGCGCTGGTGCGTCACGCCGACGTACACGAAGTACGCCGTGTTCACGAAGAGGAAGACGCCGAGCGGCGCGAGGTACGGCCGACGCACGCCCCGCATGTACGCCACCGTGAGCGCGCCCGGATGACGGACCAGGGTCCAGAGCGAGCGAACCGTGCGCCCGTCGGCGGGCGTCACGTGGTCCCAGACGTCTGCCGCGAGCGCGTGGAGAGTGTACGCGTGGTCCGACGCACGCCGCTCGCCGCAGTGCGGACAGAATGCCGCGCCCGCGGGCTGCCCACAGGTCACGCACACGTCCGCGACCCCCGCGGCGTGAAGACGGGCGTCCGACGGCGCGGGCGGTTCGTGAGCAGCGGGCGCCGCATGGACGGAGACGGGAACGACCGCGGCCGACATGCCGCCCACGCTACGTCCCGCCGCCGCCGCGCACAATACGGGCGGCGCGCGGTCGGTGGCTCGCCCGACCCGGTAACTTGCGCGCCATGACCGCCGGCTCCCGCACCGCCGACTACGACTTCGATCTCCCGCCCGAGTTGATCGCCCAGGCCCCGCTCGCGCGGCGCGACGCGAGCCGCCTCATGGTCCTCGACCGCGGCGCCGGGACGCTCGCACACCGCACGTTCGCCGATCTGCCTTCGCTCATGCGCGCCGGCGACGTGCTCGTCCTCAACACCACGCGCGTGTTCCGCGCGCGCCTGCTCGGCACGCGCGACAACGGCGCGCGCGGCGAGGTGCTGCTGCTGCGCGCGCTCGACCCCGCCGGCCCGTACGGCCCCGACGCGTACGAGGCGATGGTCAGCCCGGGCGGCAAGCTCAAGCCCGGCCGGCGACTGCAGGTCGCTGACGACTTCGCGGTCGAGGTGCTCGCCGTGCTCCCCGAGCGGCGCACGCGCGTCGTGCGCCTGCACGTGGGCGGCGGAGACGTCGCCGGCGCCATCGCGCGCCACGGCCGCGTCCCGCTGCCGCCCTACATCCAGCGCGCCGACGACGCCGCCGATGCGGAGCGCTACCAGACGGTCTACGCGCGCGAGCCGGGCTCGGTCGCCGCGCCCACCGCGGGGCTGCACGTCACGCCCGAGGTGCTCGCGGCGGTGGCGGCGCGTGGGGTCGCGCGCGCCGACGTGGTGCTGCACGTGGGCGCGGGCACGTTCAAGCCCGTCGAGGTCGAGGACCCGGCCGAGCACGTGATGCACGAGGAGTGGTACGACGTGCCCGCGGCGAGCGCGGCGGCCGTGAACGCCGCGCGCGCCGGCGGCGGGGCCGCGTGGGCGTTAGGCACCACCTCGGCGCGCACGCTCGAGAGCGCGGCCGCGCCGGACGGCGTCGTGCGCGCGGGCGCGGCCGACACGCGCCTGTTCATCCGGCCGGGGTACGCGTTCCGCGCGGTCGACCGGCTGGTGACCAACTTCCACCTGCCCCGCTCGACGCTGCTCATGCTCGTCGCGGCCCTCGCGGGGTACGAGTTGACGATGCGGGCGTACGCGGAAGCCGTGCGGGAGGGCTACCGGTTCTACTCCTATGGCGACGCGATGGTGATCGTGTGAGCGGTCCGTTCACCTTCACCGTCGCCCACGCCGCCGGCCGCGCCCGCGCGGGCACGTTCGTGACGCCGCACGGGCCGGTCGCGACGCCCGCGTTCATGCCCGTCGGCACGCTCGCGAGCGTGAAAGGGCTCGACCCCGACGACCTCCACGCGTTGGGCGCCTCGATGGTGCTCGCCAACGCCTACCACCTGCACCTGCGGCCGGGCGACGACGTGGTGCGCGCCCTCGGCGGGCTGCACCGCTTCATGGCGTGGGACGGCCCCGTCCTCACCGACTCGGGCGGGTTCCAGGTGTTCTCGCTCGAGGGCATGCGCCGCGTCGACGAGGACGGGGTGGAGTTCCAGAGCCACATCGATGGCCGCCGGCTGCACCTGACGCCCGAGCGCGTGATGCAGATCGAGCGCAACCTCGGCGCCGACGTCGTCATGCAGTTCGACCACGTGGCGCCCGGGCAGAGCGAGTTCGCACTCGCGCGCGAGGCGATGGAGCGCTCGCTGCGCTGGCTGGACCGCTGCCGCGCGGAGTTCGCGCGGCTCGCGGCCGAGGACTCGGACGCGCCCACGCCCGTGCAGGCGCTCTTCCCGATCGTGCAGGGCGGGATTCACGCGGAGCTGCGCCGCGCGTCGGCCCGCGCGATCGCGGGCGCGGGCGACTGGGTGGGCTACGCCGTGGGCGGCCTCTCGGTCGGCGAGACCAAGCCCGACATGTACGCGATGCTCGACGTGGCCGACGGCGAGCTGCCCGGCGACCGGCCGCGCTACCTCATGGGCGTCGGCTACCCCGAGGATCTGCTCGAAGGCGTGCGGCGCGGGGTCGACCTGTTCGACTGCGTGGCGCCCACGCGCATGGGGCGCAACGGGGCCGCGCACACGCGCGACGGGCGCCTCAACCTGCGCAACGCGCGCTTCCGCACCGACCCCGCCCCGCTCGACGCGGAGTGCGCGTGCACCACCTGCCGGCGCTTCTCGCGCGCGTACCTGCGCCACCTCGTCCAGGCCGACGAGATGCTCGGGCTGCGGCTGCTCTCGCTCCACAACGTGTTCTTCCTCGTCGATCTCATGCGCGATGCACGCGTGCGACTCATGGATGGCCAGTTCGACGCGTGGAGCGCGGCGTGGCTCGACCGCTATCTCGCGGGCGAGCGCGCCCGCGGCGCGCAGGCGCGGCCGGTCACGCCGCACACGGCGCGACCCGCCGACCGGGGCGCGGCGGGGCGGCGTTAGATTCCGCGCATGTCCGTGCCCGCCCCCTTCGTCGCCTCGCTCGCCCTGCTCCAGCTCGGCGGTAATCCGAACGCGATCTTCGCCAACCTGCTGCCGCCGATCGCGATCGCGGCCATCTTCTACTTCATCGTCTGGCGCCCGAGCGCGCAGCAGCGCAAGCAGCAGCAAGACACCGTGCGCAAGATCCGCCCCGGCGACGAGGTGCTCACGGCAGGCGGGATCGTCGGGCAGGTGGTGCACGTGGCCGAGCGCACGTCGGGGCAGCCGGCCGACGAGGACCGCATCACGATCAAGAGCGCGGAGTCGCGTCTGATCGTCGAGCGCGGCCGCATCGTGCGCGTTGGCGGACCGGCCGCCGCGGCGGCGCGCCCGGGTGCCTGAAGCGACCGGCACGATGGCCCTGCTCGACATCCACGTGCTCGGCGCGCCGGCCCTCCGGCAGCCGACGGTCGCCGTGCGCGAGGTCACCGACGAGTTGCGCGCGCTCGCCGACCAGATGCACGAGACGATGCACGCCGCGCGCGGCATCGGCCTGGCCGCGCCGCAGGTGGGACGCCGCGAGCGACTCTTCGTGGCCGACGTCGACGGCCAGGTCGTCACGCTCTTCAACCCCGAGATCGTCAAGACCGAGGGGTTGGTGAAGGGCGAGGAGGGGTGCCTGTCGATCCCCGACGTGTACGCCGACGTCGAACGCGCGGCGCGCGTCGTCGTGCGCGGCACCGGACGCGACGGCGAGGCGGTCGAGATCGAGGCCGCGGAGCTCTTCGCCCGCTGCCTGCAGCACGAGATCGACCACCTGCACGGCCGCCTCTTTCTCGACTACCTGAGTCCGTTCAAGCGCCGCTCCGCGCTCGCGAAATGGGAACGGGAGAAGACGAAATATCCCGCCCTCCGCCGCGCGCTCACGGTGCCCGCCAAGGACCTCGCCGCGCAGCACAACGACGAGGCGCTCTAGCAGCGCCCGCCCCGGCACCGTGCGCGTCCTTTTCTGGGGTACCCCCGACTTCGCGGTCCCGCCGCTCCGCGCGCTGCTCGGCGAGGGATACGACGTGGTCGGCGTCGTGACGGGCGTCGACAAGCCGCGCGGCCGCTCGCGCTCGCGGCTCGATCCGTCGCCGGTGAAGGCGCTCGCGCTCACCGAGGGGCTGCCGGTGCTGCAGCCGGAAAAGCCGAGGGGCGACGCGTTCCTCGCGGAAGTCGCCGCCCTCGCACCCGACCTGTCCGTGGTGGTCGCGTACGGCCACATCCTGCCGAGGGCGGTGATCGACCTGCCGCCCCTCGGCACGCTCAACATCCACGCCTCGCTCCTTCCCGCCTTCCGCGGCGCCGACCCGATCCGCGCCGCGCTGCTGCACGGCCTCGCGTCTACGGGCGTGTCGATCATGCGCATGGTGCCGGCGCTGGACGCGGGCCCGGTCATCCACTCGCTCGAGACGCCGATCGCCACCGACACTACCTACGGCGAGCTGTGGGAGCACCTCGCGGAGCTCGGCGCGCAGGCGCTGATCGAGGCACTGACGCTGATCGAGGTGGGCGCCGCACGCGAGACGCCGCAGGACGACGCGGCGGCCACGTACGCGCCCAAGATCACGCGGGCCGACGCGCGCGTCGACTGGACGCGCCCCGCGGAGGACGTCGCGCGCGCGGTGCGCGCGTACGACCCGCGGCCCGGCGCGTACGCGGTGCTGCGCGGCGCGGAGGTGAAGCTGTTCGGCGCACGCCCAACGCTCGTCGAGGAGCGCCCCGACGTCGCGCCGGGCGAGGTGATCGCGTTCGGCGAGGACGGCCTGGTGGTACGGTGCGGGGAGGACGCGGTGCGCGTGTCGCACGTGCAGCCCGCCGGCCGCGCACGGCTCGCCGCGGCCGATTGGGTGCGCGGCCGCGGCGTCGAGCTCGGCGACGTGTTCGATTCTCCTTCCAGCGCGACTCCCGATGTCTGACCTCCTCGCCGGTCCCGCGCGCGACGAACTCGCGGTCGCGGCCGACGCGCCGCCGATTCCGACGCCGCCGGACGAGCACCGGTTCGTGCTGCAGGTGGTGCAGCCGGGGCTGCTGGGGCTCATGGACGGCTCGGTGAGCACGCTCGCGCCGATCTTCGCCACGGCCCGCCTGACCAACAGCGCGCACGACGCGTTCTTCGTCGGCCTCGCGGCCTCGGTGGGCGCGGCCATCAGCATGGGGCTCGCCGAGGCCCTCTCCGACGACGGCAAGGTCTCGGGGCGCGGCAGCCCGCTCACGCGCGGCGCGGTCACCGGGCTCGGCACCCTGCTCGGCGGCATGGGGCACACGTTCCCCTTCCTCATCGGCACCCTGCACACGGCCCTCTGGGTGGCCTACGGGGTCGTGGTGGTCGAGCTGCTCGTGATCGCCTACATCCGCTACCACTTCATGGAGAGCCCGCTCGGCCGCACGGTCGCGCAGGTGATCGTGGGCGGCGGGATCGTCTTCGCCGTCGGCATCTGGCTCGGCCAGCTCGGCGCCGCGCCGTGACCGCGCGCGCGTCGGTCGCCGGGGGGCGCCGCCTCGCGGTCACGCCGTCGCGCGTCGCTGCCGCCGCGATCCTCGCCGACCTGGGCGAGGGGTTGTTGTTGGACGCCGCGTTCGAACGCCGCGCCGTCGCGCTCGACGCGCGCGACCGCCGCTGGCTGCAGGAGCTGGTGTGGGGCACGCTCCGTCGACGCGCGTGGCTCGACGCCATCCTCACCGACCGCGTGCGCGGCGGACTGCTGCGCCTCGACCCCGACGTGGTCGACCTGCTGCGGCTCGGCGTCTACCAGCTCGTCGGGATGACGAGCGTGCCCGCGTACGCCGCGATCGGCGAGACGGTCGAGCTGGCGAAGGCGCGCGCCGGGCACGGCGCGGCCGCGCTGACCAACGCCGTGCTGCGCCGCGTGGACCGCGAGCGCGGGCCGGACGGAGCGCCGCCGGTCGCGATGCCCGACGACCCGCTCGAGCGGCTCGCGCTCGAGTTCTCGCACCCGCTCTGGCTCGTCACGCGTTGGGCCGAGCGCTGGGGCGTGGACGCCACCGCCGCGCTGCTCCGCGCGAACAACGGCGAGGCGCCCGTCGTCGCGCGGCCCTACGGCGTGAGTGCGGCGGCGCTGATCGAGGAGCTGCACGCGGCGGGCGTGGCCACCGAAGCGCCCCCGCCCGGCGCCGCGTGGCCCGCCGACAGCGTGCGGCTCGCCCGCGGCTCGGGCATCGGCTCGCTGATCGGGCCACGTATCGGGCGCGACGCCGACGCGGGCGGCCCCGCGCTCGGCCAACACCTGCACGTCCAGGACCCGGCATCGACGTTCGTCACGCTGTACGCCGCGTTCCCTCGCGGCGCGCACGTGGCCGACGTGTGCGCCGCGCCGGGCGGGAAGGCGCTCGAACTCGCGCGGACGGCCGCGGCCGTCTACGCGGGCGACCGCTCGCCGCCTCGCCTCGCGCGCGTGCGGGCCAACCTCGTGCGCCTCGGCGCGTCGAACGTGTTTCCGTACGCCGGCGACGTGCTCGACGCGCCGCTGCGGGCGGTCGACGGCGTGCTGGTCGACGCGCCGTGCACGGGCACGGGCACGTTCCGCCGGCACCCCGACGCGCGCTGGCGCCTCAAGCCCTCCAACGTGGCGGTGACGAGCGCGACGCAGCACGCGATCGTACGCGCGGCCGCGGCGCTCGTGCGGCCGGGCGGGCTGCTCGTGTACTCGACCTGTTCGATCGAAGCCGAGGAGAACGACGGCGTGGTCGACCGCTTCCTCGGCGAGCACGCGGGCGAGTGGACGCTCGAGCCGCCCCCGGCGGGCGTGGTGCCCGACGCGGTGCTCGACGCCGGACGGCTGCGCGTGCTGCCGCAGCGGCACGGCGTGGACGGCGCGTTCGCGGCGCGGCTGCGGCGCGCGGGGGCGGTCGCGGGTGAGGCCGCGTGAGCGGAGGGTTTCGGAGCGCCGTCCGCGGGTCGATCCCCTATGCGATCGTCGCGGCATCGGGGTTCCTGCTGGCGTACGTGCTGGTGTATCTGTTCGTCTTCCCGACGCGCCTCGTACCCGACGACCGTCCCGTGCCCGACGTGCGTGGGCAGCTGGTGGACGACGCCGAGTCGACGCTGCGCGCGGCGGGGTTCGATCCGCAGACCGGCACGCCGCGCGTGAACGCGTCGGTTCCGGCCGGGACCGTGCTCGACCAGTCGCCCGCGCCCACCACGCAGAAGCCGCGCGGGGCGACGGTCACCATCGTGGTGGCGGCGCAGCCGTAGCGGGGTAGGACCGACGCGGCGTGGCCGCGTGCCGTCGTCGCGACCGCCGCGACCGATCTTCCGTCAACCGCACCGCCCTCTCCGTGTCCATCCGCCTCGCCCCCTCCGTCCTCGCCGCCGACTTCGCCCGTCTCGCCGACGAGATCGCGCGCGTCGAGGCCGGCGGCGCCGACCAGATCCACGTCGACGTGATGGACGGGCATTTCGTCCCGAACCTCAGCTTCGGCGTCAAGGTCATCGACGCCGTGCGCCGCTCGACCGCGCTGCCGATCGACGTGCACATGATGGTGGAGTTCCCCGAACGCTACTTCGACGAGTTCGCCGCGGCCGGCGCGACCGGCATGACGATCCACGCCGAGGCGGTGCCGCACCTCGACCGCCAGCTCGCGCACATTCACGAGGCCGGCTGCCGCGCGGGCGTCGCACTCAACCCGGCCACGCCGCTCGCGCACGTGAGCGAGGTGGTCGGCGAGTTGGACCTGCTGCTCGTGATGACGGTGAACCCGGGCTACGGCGGGCAGAAGTTCATCGGCTACACAGAGGGAAAGATCGCGCGCGCGCGACAGCTGCTGGACGCGGCGCGCAGCGCGGCGCACCTCGAGGTCGACGGCGGCATCGCGCCCGACACGATCGCGCGCTGCCGCCGCGCGGGGGCCGACACCTTCGTCGCCGGCAACGCCGTGTTCGCCGCGGCCGACCCGGCCGCGGCGCTGCACGCGCTGCGCGACGCCGCGGCCCGCGCGACCGAGGCGATCGCGTGACGGTACGGCAGCAGTGGACCATCATCGCCGCGATCGTCGCGCTCCTGGGCGGCGGCCTCTGGGTCGCCTCGCGTACGTTAGGCGAGGAACTCTTCCCGGTGAGCGTCGGCGGCCCCGCGCCCGCGTTCACGGCGAACGCCGTGCAGACCTCGGACGCGCGCGGCGCCGCGGCGCGCCCGGCGTCGGGCGTGCGCGGGCTCGCGGACTACCGCGGGCAGGTGGTGCTGGTCAACATCTGGGCGACGTGGTGCGCGCCCTGCCGCGAGGAGATCCCGAGCCTGGAGGCGCTCTACCGCGACTTCGCGCCGCGCGGCTTCAAGATCGTCGCCGTGAGCGTGGACGAGGGCGCCGACGCGCCCAAGAAGATCCGCGAATTTCTCGCCCCGTACCACGTCACCTACGACGTGCTGCACGACTCGGCGGGGACGATCCAGAAGGTCTACCAGTCGACCGGCGTGCCCGAGAATTTCGTGATCGGCACCGACGGCGTGGTGCGCAAGAAGGCGTACGCGCAGGACTGGAACTCGCCCGAGAACCGCGCGCTCATCGGCCGGCTGCTCGACGAGTCGGGCGCGCGCTGACCCGCGGCGGACGACCGGCCCGTGGCGACGCCGCCTAACGCATGGTACGCGCGGCACGTGCCGCAGAAGCTCGCGGGCGCGGTGGTCGCGGTCGCGCTCTGGCTGTTCGTGCGCGCGCTGGAGCCGGCGCGCGCGTACGTGCCGGTGCGCGTGTTCGGGCGCACGGCCGGCGCGTACGCGGCCGCGGGGGGCGTGTATGCGCTCGTCGACGGCGCCGCGGGGACGATCGCCCTGCTCGCCGTGCGGCCACCGGTGCTGCGCGCGCGTGCCGCGGCCGCGGGGCCCCGCTCGGCCACGCCGCGTCCCGAAGACGTGATCCTCCCGCGCGGCCTCTCGGGGCTCGCGGTGCGCGGCGTGACCGTCGGCGACCGCCCGTGACCGCGGCGCCAGGCGCGGCCGCGACCCGCGTGCTCGGCATCGAGACGTCGTGCGACGAAACCTCCGCCGCGGTCGTCGAGGGCCCGGCGCTCCGCTCGCTGGTCATCTACTCGCAGGACGTGCACCGCATCTTCGGCGGCGTCGTCCCCGAGCTGGCGAGCCGCGCGCACCTGACCGCGGTAGTGCCTGTCGTCGAGCGCACCCTGGCCGACGCCGGCCTTGCGGTGCGCGACGTGGGCGCGGTCGCGGTCACCCACGCGCCCGGGCTCGTCGGCGCGCTGCTGGTGGGCGTGAGCTACGCGAAGGCGCTCGCCTACACGCTCGGCGTGCCGCTCGTGCCCGTGCACCACATGGAAGGGCACCTGTTCGCGACGGCGCTCGAGCACCCCGAGGCCGAACCGCCGTTCACCGCGCTGCTCGTCTCGGGCGGGCACACGCTGCTCCTCGACGTCGCGGCGTGGGGCGAGTACACGCTGCTCGGCGCCACGCGCGACGATGCCGCGGGCGAGGCGTTCGACAAGGTCGCCAAACTGCTCGGGCTTCCCTACCCCGGCGGGCGCCACGTCGAGCGCCTGGCCGCCGCCGGGGGTGCAGCTGACGCGGGACCGCGTTTCCCGCGCCCGATGCTGCGCGCCAACCAGCAGCCCGACGACCCCGACTACTACGACGTGTCGTTCAGCGGCCTCAAGACCGCGGTGCTGCACGCGGTGCGCGCGGCGGAGGCCCGCGGCACGCTCGACGCGGAGCGTGCGGGCATCGCGCGCGGGTTCCAGGACGCGCTCGTCGAGACGCTGGTCGAGAAGACGTACCGCGCGGCCCGCGCGTTCGGGCGCACGCGCGTGGTGCTCGGCGGCGGCGTCGCGTGCAACGGCGCGCTCGTGCGGGCGATGGGCGCGCGGCTCGGGCCGCGCGGCGCACGGGTGTACGCGCCCTCGCCGCGCCTCGCCACCGACAACGCCGCGATGATCGCGCGCGCCGGGCAGTTCCGCCTCGCGCGCGGGGACGTGGCCGGCCTCGGGCTCGGCGCGCACGCGTCGCTGCCGATCCCCGGGCTCCGCCCGCACTAGCTTCCTCGCATGCCTCATCCGATCGTCGCCCAACCGTTCCAGTTCAACGTCGGGCCGCTCCAGTTCACCGGGTTCGGGCTCGCGGTGCTCGCCGCGTTCGCGATCTCGCAGGTGATCGTCGTGCGCGAACTCACGCGCCGCGGACACCTCGACCACGCCGCGTCCGCCCCGGACATCGTGCTGGCCGCGCTACTCGGCACGATGATCGGCGCGAAGCTCTACTACGTCGTCCTCATGCGCGACTGGCACGCGCTGTTCAGCCGCGGCGGGTTCGTGTTCTGGGGTGGCTTCATCGGGTCGGTGGCGCTCTGCTACGCGACCGTGCGCTTCAAGCGGTTGTCGTTCGCGCGCTACGCGGACGTCGCGGGAATCGCGATAGCGGCCGGCTACGCGGTGGGGCGTACGGGGTGCTGGGCGGTGGGCGACGACTACGGGCGCCCGTGGGACGGCCCGCTCGCGGTCTCGTTCCCCAATGGTGCGCCGCCCAGCACCGCCGCGACCATGACGCAGATGTTCGGCGCGCACCTTCCCCCCGGCACTCCCCCGGATGCCGTGATCGGGGTGCACCCCACGCAGCTCTACGAGGTGACGATGGGGCTCCTCATGTTCGCCGTGCTCTGGCGTTTCCGCGGTCACCGGCACGCCGAGGGCTGGCTGTTCGGGCTCTACTGCGTGCTGGCCGGCGTCGAGCGGTTCATCGTCGAGTTCTTCCGCGCCAAGGACGACCGCTTTCTCGGCCCGTTCACCACGGCGCAGGGGATCTCGGTGCTCGTCGTGCTCGTCGGCGTGACGCTGATGCAGCTGCGCCGCGCCCCCGGTCCCGGCCGCCCCGGCGTGTACGCCGAGCCGATGTCGGAGCCGCTCGCGGCCTGACGGTAGCGCCGGCCGGCGAATCGCCACAGCCACGCCGCAGAATTCCGAACCCGATTGACGGGATTGTCGCCGGCCGTCAGATTGCGTACATGCGACCCGCCCCGCACTCGCGAGGCGTCGCTCTTCCGCCGCACCCGTCCGTGCTGAACCTCTTTCGTCGCTCGCAGGACCGCCGGCCACGTCGCGCACTGCCGGTCGTCGACATGTCGGCAACCGAGTCCGCTCCGGCCGGCGGCGCGTGCACGCTCGCGAGCTGTCGCGCGGGCTCGTGGGCGATGGTGATGGAAGTGCGTTGCGGCGATCAGGAGGCGTGCCGCCTCCGCGCCATCGGGCTCTGCGAAGGCGCCCACGTGAACGTCGTCGATGCGCGCAACGCGGTGCTCATCGAGGTGCGCGGCACCCGCATCGCGCTGGGTCGCGCCCTCGGGACGGGTATCACCGTTCGCCCGATCGACGGCGGCGCGCTCGGCACGACCACGCCGGCCGCAGCGCCCGCGCGCTGACCATGCCCTCGCCCGCGCCCACGGCGCCGGGCGCGGCCGACGCGCCCCTCGCAGGTCGTCGGACCGGCCGGGTGCCGGCCGCCGGGACCGGATCCGCGGGCGCACCGACGAACGCCGCCCCGCTCCGCGTCGCCCTGATCGGCAACCCGAACACGGGAAAGACGACCCTCTTCAACGCGCTGACGGGGCTGCGCCAGAAGGTCGGCAACTTCGCCGGCGTGACCGTCGAACGCAGCGAAGGGCACTACCGCAACGCCGACGACCGTCGCGTGAGCGTGCTCGACCTGCCGGGCAGCTACTCGCTGTCGGCGGGATCGCCCGACGAACGCATCGCGCTCGAAGTGCTGCTCGGCCGCGGGCGCGACGTGCCGGTGCCCGACGTCGTGGTCGTCGTCGCCGACGCACAGCACCTCGAGCGTAACCTGTTTCTCCTGAGCCAGGTGCTCGAGCTCGGGCTGCCCGTGGTCGTCGCCCTCAACCAGATCGACGCGGCCCTCGCCGCGGGCGTGACCGTCGACGTCCCCGAATTGATCCACGAGCTGGGCGCGACCGTGATCCCGACGGTCGCCAAGCGCGGCGAGGGGGTCGAGCAACTCAAGCGCGCGATCGCCGGGGCCGCGACGCTGCCGCGCTCGGGGCGCCAGTTCCTGTTGCCGGGGCCCGTGGCCGCCGCGCTCGCGCCGGTGGAGGCGTGTCTGCGCGGCGCGGGCTTCGCGCCCGCGCCGGCCGGGATGGAGGCGCTGCGCCTGTTGGGCATCGCGATCCCGGAGTCGCACCTCGCCGCCGTCCCGGGCCTGCTCGACGCGCTCGACGGGGCGCGCGCCGCGCTCCGCACCGAGGGGCTCGCCCCGGAGCGCGTCGAGGCCGAGCTGCGCTACGGCTGGATCGGCGGAGTGCTCGCGCGCGCGGTGGTGCGCACGCCGCGGCGCGGCCGCACGGTGATGGACCGCCTCGACGCCGTCGCGCTCCACCGCGTGTGGGGGTGGGTGCTCTTCCTCGTCACGATGGCGCTCGTGTTCCAGTCGGTGTTCTCGGTCGCGCGCCCGATGGGCGACGCGATGCAGGCGGCCGTCGGGTGGATCGGCAACACGGTGAGCAGCTTCATGCCGCCGGGCGACCTGCGGTCGCTCGTCGTCGACGGCGTCATCGCGGGCGTCGGGAGCGTGATCGTCTTCCTGCCGCAGATCGCGATGCTCTTCCTGTTCATCGGCGTGCTGGAAGACACGGGGTACATGGCGCGCGCCGCGTTCCTCATGGACGGCGTGATGCGGCGCGTGGGGCTGCACGGCAAGAGCTTCATCCCGATGCTCTCGGGCTACGCGTGCGCGGTGCCCGGCATCATGGCCGCGCGCACGGTCGAGCACGAGAAGGACCGACTCGCCACGATCATGGTCGTGCCGCTCATGAGCTGCTCGGCGCGGCTGCCCGTGTACACGCTGCTCATCGGCGCGTTCGTGCCGCCGGCCGCGATCCTCGGCGGCGTGCTCACGCTGCAGGGCGCGACGATGCTCGCGATGTACCTCCTCGGCACGGTCACGGCGCTCGGCGCGGCGGCGCTCTTCAAGCGCACGCTCCTGCGCGGCCCCGTGCGCCCGATGATCCTCGAACTGCCGCCCTACCGCTGGCCGAGCGTGAAGAGCCTCGCCATCTCGGTCACGGGGCGCGCGCGCCTCTTCCTGCAGCGCGCGGGCACGGTCATCCTCGCGCTCTCCGTGGTGCTGTGGGCTGCGGCGACTTACCCCCGCTCCGCGGCCGACGCGCGCCTTCCCGAGCCGGCGCGCAAGGAGGCGCAGCTCGAACACTCCGCGCTCGGCCGCATCGGCCACGCGATCGAGCCCGCGGTGCGGCCGCTCGGCTACGACTGGAAGATCGGCGTGTCGATCGCCGCGAGCTTCGCCGCCCGCGAGGTCTTCGTCTCGACGATGGGCACGATCTACGGCGTGGGCGAGGACGACGGCTCGGGCAAGGTCGACGCCGCGCTGCGCGACCGGCTGCGCGCCGACCGCGACCCGCACACCGGGCGTGCGGTGTACACGCCGCTCGTCGCCATCGGGTTGATGGTGTTCTACGTGTACGCGCTCATGTGCATGAGCACGGTGGCGGTGACCGTGCGCGAGACCGGCGGCGGCTCGGCCGGATGGCGCTGGGCGGCGGTGCAGTTCGGCTACATGCTCGCCCTCGCCTGGGTCGCCGCGTTCGTGGTGTATCAGGGTGGGCGGTTGCTCGGACTCGGGTAGCCGGAACCTTCACGACCGCAGGAGCACGCGCGCATGCAGACCTTCATCATCCTACTCGTGGTCGCCGTCGCCTTCGCCTTCGTCGCGCGGCGGGCGTGGAAGACGCTGCGCCCGGCCAAGGCCGGATGTGGCGATGGTTGCGGCTGCGGCACCGCCGCGTCGCAGGCCACCGGGGACTGGGCGAAGACGTGACCCCGTAGGGCCCGTTCCCGCATGGCGGACGCGTCCTTAACGGCAGGTTAGCGGTACCAGACGATGGCGCACGCGGATCACCGTCGCCATCGTCGGTCATGGGAATTGGCACCGTCCGCGACGCGACCGCGGACTACGAAACATGGTTGGGCCGCTACACCCCCCTCATCGCGGCGGACCTCGTCCACAAGCACGCGCTCATGCGCGAGAGCCCGTTCGTGTTCCTCCGGGCGACGTTCTACCGTTGGGCGAGCTGGTGGCCGCGCCGCTGCCCCGAGCTCGCCGCACTCCGCCGCGTGTCGAGCGTCGGCGACCTGCACGTCGAGAACTTCGGGACGTGGCGGGACGCCGAGGGGCGGCTGGCGTGGGGCGTGAACGACTTCGACGAGGCGGCGCCGCTCGCCTGGCCGCACGACCTCGTGCGCCTAACGGCGAGCGCGCACCTCGCGGCCGAGCACGAGGCGCTGGCGAGCGACCCGCGGGCGGCGGCGGACGCGGTGCTCGGCGGCTACCGCGACGCGCTCGCCGCGGGCGGCATGCCGTACGTGCTGGCGGAGCAGCACTCGGGGCTCCGCGCGATGTGGCAGGCGCAACGGCCCGACGCGGAAGCGTTCTGGGCGAAGCTCGACGCGCTCCCGGCAGTCGCCGCGGACGACAGGCCGCCGCCCGGGGCGTGCCGCGCGCTCGACGCGTCGCTGCCCGCGCGCGGACTCCGCGCGCGCGTCTCGCGGCGCGTGGCTGGCGTGGGGAGCCTCGGGCGCACGCGGCTCGTCGCCGTCGCCCAGTGGCAGGGTGGGCGGATCGCGCGCGAGGTGAAGGCCGTCGCGCCGAGCGCGGTCGCGTGGGCCGCCGGGTCCGCGCCGCGCGCGGCGGACGTTCGCATCCGCGAGACGGTCGAGGGCGCGGTGCGGTGCGTCGATCCGTTCTACCGCGCGCGGCGCCGGTGGATCGTGCGCCGCCTCGCGCCCGACATGCGCCGCTTCGACCTCGCCGAGCTTCCGCGGCGCCGCGACGAGCGGCACCTGCTGCACGCGATGGGGTGGGAGACCGCGAACGTCCACCTCGGCGGAACCGCGCCGCGCGTGCTCGCCGAGCAGCTGCGCGCCGCCGACCATGCGCTCGGGGCGCACTGGCTCGCCGACTCGGCCGAGCACATGCTGGAGGCGGTGCGGGCCGACTGGGCGGCATGGCGGGTCGCACCCGTGAGCGCGTCACCGTGATCGCGTCCGGTCTCCTGCCGTTCGGCGAAATCGCCGCGCGGCTGTCCGCCGCGACGCTCGCCGGCGCGGCGCTAGGCGTCAACCGCAACCTCCACGGCAAGGCCGCCGGGCTGCGCACGCACGCGCTCGTCGCGTTAGGCGCGGCGCTCGTCACGGCCGCCGCCGCGCAGGCCGACGCCGCCGGCGCCACGCGCGTGATGCAGGGCGTGATCACCGGGATCGGCTTCGTCGGCGCGGGCGTGATCCTGCACCCACAGCCCGCACCCGCCGTGCGACCACCGCGCGCCGCGCGCGGGGCTCGCGCGACACCCGCAGGCGCCGACGCCGGCCGGTCGCGACCGCGCCAGCGGCGCGAGGTGCGCGGTCTCACGACCGCCACGACCATCTGGGTCGCGGCCGGGCTCGGCCTGGCCGCGGGGGTCGGGGCGTGGGCGATAGTGCTCTCGGGAACCGTGCTCACCCTGGCCGTCCTCGGCGGCGGGGGCCGCGTCGAGACGGGCGTGCGCCGGCGGCTACGCCGGCGGCGCGCCCTCCAGCACCACCACCGCGCCGGCGACGAGTTCGGCGTGCGTGAGCGACAGGTGCACCCGCACGACACCTAACGCGGCCGCGCATTCGGCCGCGCGCCCGTGCAGCACGACCTGCGGGCGCCCGTCCCATGCGGTCACGACCTCCGTATCGCGCCAGCCGATGCCGCGCGCCTCCGCAGTCCCGGCGAGCGCCTTGTACACGGCCTCCTTCGCCGCAAATCGGGCGGCGAAGTGGCGTGCGGGCTCCGCGCGGGCCCGCGCGTACTCCGCCTCCGCGGGTGAGAACAGCCGCGTGACCGCGCGCTCGCCCTTGGACTCGAGGAGCGCCGCGACGCGCGCGATGTCGACGAGATCGAACCCGACGCCGAGGATCACCGCCGCCTCACGCGCGCCCGCCGCGCTGGCGGAGGATCGAGCGCCAGAGGCGCCCGACGCCCCCGCGCGGGTCGGCGAGCGCGGGCAGCGACGCCTCCCACGACGCGTCGGCGGCGGCGAACGCGCGGCCCAACGCCGCCGTCCACGCACCCCACGCGGCGGCCCGCGCGTCCGCGTCCGCGTCGGCGAGCGCGCGGGCGCGCGCGCCTACCTCGCCCAGCGCGGCGAAGGTGGGCTCGGCGAGTTCGAGCAATTCCGCCTCGAGCGCCCGGCGCGCGGTCGCCGACCCGGCAGCGCGCGCCTCGGCCAGCGCGCCACAGGCCTCGCGCATGGCGTCGGCCACTCCCTGCGCGTCCACGCGTTCCGCGGCCCGCCACGGCGCCGGATCTCCGGCGGCGAGCGCGTCGCGGGCCGCGCGCAGCGCGCCGACGAGCGGCGCGAAGTAGCGGTCGTGGTCCGAGCCCGGCGCGCCGCGTTGCGACGCGAACGTGCGGAGTGCGCGCGTCAGCTCCGGGATCGCGTACGAACCGTCGTCCACGCGCTAGCCGAGCACCGCCGCCACGGCGGAAGCGGTGTCGCAGAAATCGGCGACCACCGCCGCCGCGGCGTGCGACGCGAGCTCGTCCACGCCGTAGCGCCCCGTCGCCACGCCGACGCTGCGCGCGCCGATCGGGCGCGCGCAGCCGATGTCGGCCGGGGTGTCCCCGATCACGACCACGTCGCCGCCGCGCAGCGGTTCGCCGACGAGCGCCTCGCCGCGTCGGCGCGCGATTTCGGGGAGGTCGGGGCGGTGCTCGCCGTCGCTCCCGAACGCCCCGACCGGAAACCGTGACGCGTCGATCCCGGCCGCCCCGAGCTTCACCGCCGCGCCCGCCGCGACGTTCCCGGTCAGCAGCCCGAGCACGACGTCGTCGCGCGCCGCGAGTGCGTCGAGCAGCGCCGGCACACCCGGCAGCGCCTCGAACGTGCCGGTGCCCGCGACCAGCTCGGCCCGGAGGCGCTCGAGGTACCCGGCGACGACGGCGTCCATGCGCGCGTCGATGGCCGCGTCGTCGAAGCCCGCCGACCGCATCAGCTCACGCGCGATCTGCGGATCCGTCTTGCCGTCGAAGGGGATGCTCGTGTCGCCCGCGGTGCCGAACGCGGCCACGAGGGAGGCCTCGAACGAGCGTTTGGCGGCCCCGTTGCCGCGGATCAGTGTGCCGTCGATGTCGAACAGGACGAGGCGGGTCGTCATCACGCGGTCGGTCACGGGTCGGTGGTCAGTCACGCGAGGCAAGCAGGCCCGCGCCGATGAGCCCGGCGCCGACGAGCTGCCACCCGCCCGGCCGTTCGCCTAACGCCACGAAGCCGACGCCGAGCGCGACCACCGGCTGCAGGTTGGTGTACATCGCCGTGCGCACCGCGCCCACCGTGCGCACGCCGCGGTAGTAGAAGAGGTACGCGACCGAGAGGGCGAGCACGCCGCTGTACGCCATCGCCGCCCACCCCTGCACCGGCAGCGCGCCGAGCGCCCCGCGCGCGATCGCCGGCACGGCCGCGGCGCCGAGCGTGAGCGCGCCGCCGGCGAGCGTCCACGCCGCGACCTGCACGCCATCCACGCGCCGCGCGAGCGGCTTGAGCAGTACCGCGTACACCGACCACGCGAGCGACGCCGCGACGACGAGCAGCACACCCACCGGCGCGTTCGTAGCTCCAGCAGCCGGCATCGCCGCCGCAGCGCCGAACACGACGCCCGCGACTCCGGCCACCTGCAGCGCGATCCCGCCCCACGCGCGCGCGCTCGGCCGCTCCGTTCCGACCAGCCGCCCGATGATGCCGATGAAGGCGGGCCCGCCCGCGAGAATCAGGGCCGTGGTCCCGCTCTCACTGCGCGCGAGCCCCTCGATGAAGCACAGCTGGTAGACGCCGTTCCCGAGCACGCCCAGCAGCACGAGGCGCAGCGCGTCGGCGCGCGAGGGGGCGGGGGCGCGGCGGACCGCCGCGGCCACCGCGAGCACGAGCGTCGCGAGCAGCACGCGCGCGCCGTTGAACGTGGCCGGGTCGACGTAGCGCGTCCCGACCTTCAGCACGCTGAAGTTGACGCCCCAGATGAGCGCCATGAGCACGAGCAGCGCATGGTCGGCGCGCGTGCCGGCGGCGGCGGATGCGGATTGGGCGCCTGAGGGCGGGGTGGTGCGCGTCGCGCCCGGCCGCGGGGTCGGCGCCGGCTCGGGCGCGACGTCCGACGGGCCGGGCGCGAGGCCCTGCACGGTCGTTGCCATCCCGCAACCTAAGCGGGTCCCCCCGTGCTGCTGGACCCCCGCGGCCCACCGCGTGACGGGATCAGGGCAGCGCGCGCCGCGCCCCCACGAACCGTGCGCGCAGCGCGACCACGTAGGCGTCGTCGTCCCCCACGAGGTCTTCCGCGGCGAACCCACCGCGCCCGAGCGCGATGTGCAGCATCCGTCCGCCGCCTGCCGCGAGCCCGACGTGCGTCGCGCGCCCGTCGTCGCGGTCGGAAAAGAAGAGCAGGTCGCCCGGCGCGTGGAGGGCGAACTCGCGCCCCGCGTCGGCGCCGATGGCGATCTGCTGCGACGCGTCGCGCGGCACGTCCACGCCGTGCAGCGCGAACACGGCCTGCACGAACCCCGAACAGTCCGCCCCCCACGGCGTGACGCCGCCCCATTGGTAACTCGTCGACCCGAAATAGCGTGACGCCGTGCCCACGACCGCCCCGCCATCGCGCTCGAACCGCTCGGCGAGCGCGCTCATCTCGACGGCCTCGCCGTCGAGCACCGCCGCGTCCGCGCCGACCCACGCGCCCAACGGAAGGCGGAGTGTGCGCGCGCCGGCGCGCACGGTGCACCCGAGCGAGACGCGGAGCCCCGCGCCGGGCGTGGCGGCGGCCGCCGAAGCCGGCGCCCCCTCTTCGTCGTCGACCGCCGTGACGTACCCGGCGTGAATCCAGCCGCGGTAGCCGTCGGGCGTCGTCTGCGCGTCGTACCAGTCGCCGCGGCGGTCGCGGACGACGAGCACCCGGCCGTACGTGGTCTGCGTCGTCTGCGCGCTCGACACGCGTGGCTCCGCATGCACGGGCGCGACTGGGACGCGCACCAGGGCGTACCCCGTCATTGGAATAGGTTCGGTCATCGGCGTCACGCGTCGGGAGTGGGATCGGCGAGCCCCGGCACCCCGTCGCGGCCGACGGCGTAGCGCACCGCGCGCTCGATCGCGGTTTCGAGTGCGGCGGTCGCGAGCACCTCGGCCGCGAGCAGGAACGCCGGATCGGCCGCGGCGGCGGGCTCGTCGGGACAGAGTGCGAACACGACGTCGCCGTCGAAGCTCGTTCCGCTCGGCGTGACCCGTCGCGCGAGCGCGGCCGCGCTGGCCCGCGCCACCTGCGCGAGCGCGACGCGGTCAACCGCGGCCGAGAGCGCGACGACGCAGAGCGTGGTGTTCGCGCCGGCCCGCGAGGCGTCCGCGAACGACCGCGCGGCCGCCGCGCCGGCGAGCAAGAGGGCGAGCGTATCGACGAGCGCGCCGTCGGGCGACCGGAGCCCGGCGATGATCGCGCCCGTCGCGTCGCGCACGTCGCCGAACGCGTTCACCGCCGCGACTGCCGCGGCGCGGAGCGCTCCCTCCCCCGCCACCGCGCACCCGACCCCGCCCTTCATCGCCCCGGCCGCGCCCATCGCCTTGCCCACCGTCGCCCCCGCGCCCGCGCCCACGCTCCCCTGCTCGGTGACGCGCGCGGCGGCCGCGTCGCACGCGGCGTAGGCCATCGCGGGCGTCGGCCGCGCGTCGAAGTTGCCCAACGGAGCGAGGTCGAAGAGCACCGCCGCGGGCACGATCGGCACCACGCCCGCGCCCACCGGGAAGCCGCGCCCGCGCTCCGCCATCCAGCGCATCACCCCCGCCGCCGCGTCCAGCCCGTACGCCGACCCGCCGGTGAGGAGCACGGCGTCCGCCCGTCCCACGAGCCCTTCGGGCGCGATCGCGGCGAGTTCGCGCGTGCCCGTCGCCCGCCCGACGACGGCCGCGGCCGCACGGAGCGCGTGGTCGAGGCCGCGCACGACCGTGCACCCCGTTGCGCCCTCCGCGTCGGTCGCGTGGCCGACGGCGAGGCCGAACGCGGCGAGGTCCACCACCGGTACGCCCGTCCCGGCGAGAAGGTCAGACATGGCGGGCACGCGGCACGAGGAGGGTCGCCGCGAGCGGGAGCGTGTCGACGACGAACGGCGTGCGCCCCAGGAGTTCGCCGTCGGCCTGCACGGGGCGCGGCGGGTCGGTCTCGACGGCGATGGTGCGCCCCGCCCGGTAGACGAGCGCGGCGTGCGGGCGGAAGTCCTTCCGCAGCAGGCGCAGGAACGCGCCCGCCGAACTCGCGAACGACGTCGGCTGGAAGATGCAGACGTCGAGTCGCCCGTCGTCCTCGCGGATGTCCGGGCCGAACCGGAACAAGTCGCCGAGCACGGCCCCGAAGTTTGCGACGATCACCGCGCTCGCGTTGGCCCGCACCTCCTCGCCGTCGACGACCACGCGCACGGCGAAGCGCTCGCCGGCGATCACGGCGCGCGCGGCCGTCACCGCGTACGCGAACACGCCCACGCGCCGCTTCCACGCGGCCGACGTGCCCTCGATCATCCGCGCGTCCACCCCCACCCCCGCCGCGAACGCGAACGGGCGCGCCGCCGGCGCGCCGGCCACGCGCAGCGCGCCGAGGTCCACGCGCGCGCGCCCGCCCGCGAGCAGCGCCGCCACGGCGCGCGCCGTGTCCAACGGGATGCCGAGCGTACGGGCGACGAGGTTGCCCGTCCCGCCCGGGAGGACGCCGACCGCCACGCCCGTCCCGGCGAGGGCGCCGACCACGTCCATCGCCGTTCCGTCGCCGCCGAGCACGAACACGGCGTCGTACGGCGCCACCGCGTCGGCCCTCGCGCCCGGCACGAGCGCGCGCGCGAGGACGGCGGCGTGGCCCGCCGCCTCGGTCCGCCGCACGTCGCACGCGACGCCTGCGCGGCCGAACGCCGCGACGGCCGCGCGCTCCCGCGCGGGCGAGCGGCGTGCGAGCGGGTTCACGACCAGCAGCACGCGCGAGCAGCGCGCCGGAACGCTCCCCCCGGAACGCGCCCCGCGGCGGCGCCGAGCGGGGGCACCTCGAGCGCGAGCGCGCTCGACGCGCCCGCGCCGGCTAGAACGTCCACCGCTTGGTGAAGTCGAGGCTTCCCTGCGACGGCGTCTGCTGGAAGTAGCGCGTGGTCGCATTGGTCAGGCAGGCCTGTTGCGCCAGCGCGGGTTCGACGCCCACCTGCACCGAGAACGTGTTCGTCACCCGCCGCTCGACCCGCACGCCGAGCCCGCGCGTGAAGTTGTTGAACAGGTTGGTGGACGCGTCGCTGTTCTGCGAGAAGCTGCAGAACCCCGTGCTGAACGTGTAGAACGTCTTCTGTCCGAGCTGGCCGCCCACGCCCAGGCGCGTGCTCGAGAGGATGTTGGAGAAGCTGTTGGTCGAGCGGGCGAGCGCCGGGTCGGCGGTGACCGCGCCGGTCTCGACCGAGATGATGTCGAAAGGCCCGTTGCCGCGCGACAGCGCGCCCGACACGAGGCTGCCCGCGAGGCGCGAGACGATCGACGCCGCGGCCGCGAGCTGGTCGCTCGACTGCGCGTTGCCGAAGATGGCCGCCGCGGGCTCGCCCGTGACGAGGTAGCTGATGAGGTCCGTGTCCGGGATCGGCGGGTTGTCGGTGCTCGACAGCTGCAGCGTGGGCTGGTTGAGCGTGCCGCCGATCGCGACCTGCACGTGCACGTCGGGGCTGTTGGTGAACTGCCGCGTCTGCCGCACCACGTGCACCGCGCGGATGTCGAGGACCGGGTTGAGGTCGCCCGCGCCGAAGAAGCGCAGCGTCCCCGGCTGCACGTCGAAGCTCGGCTGCGCCAGCGGCAGCAGGTCGAGGCGGTACGTCCCGCGCTCCACCGCGAGCGAGCCCAGCAGCGCGAGCTGCGGGACTGCGCGCCCGTTCACCTGCACGACGGCGCGCGTCACCGCGAGCGACCCGCCGAGCTTGATGTTCGCCTCCGCGTTCCGCAGCCACACGTCGTCACCCACCGAGAGCCGCACGTCGTTGAGCGCGAGGTTCGCCACGAAGGCCGCAGGCGCGCCGGGCAGCAGGGTGCGGTTGCGGAACACCGTGGTGTCGACGACGTCGCGGTACTCGTTGAGGTCGATGATCCGCTTGTCGACGAGTTCCGGGATGTAGATCCGGCCGCGCTCCGCGCGAACCGCGCCGCTCACCTGCGCCGCGCCGAAGGTGCCCCGGATGTCGAGCGGCGTCGGCGTCGAGATCGCCAGCGTCGCGACTCGCGCGCGGTCGACGGCGAGGAAGTCGCGTGCGGTCACGCGCAGCGCGAGCGCCGGGTCGTCCGCCGGCGCCAGCTTCACCCACCCGGTGACGGCGAGCGTGTCGCCGGCGCCCCCACTCCGCACCGAGAGTCGCCGCACCGCCACGCTGTCGCCGAGCAGCGCGACGTCGGCGCGCACGTCCTCGAGCCGCGTGCCCGACGCGTCGCTCGTGAGCGAGCCCGCGGGGATGCGCAGCTCTCCGTCGAGCCGGGGCGCCTTCCACGTGCCGCCCACGTCGAACGTCGCCGCGAGGTGGCCCCGCGCGTCGTGCACGCCCGGCGCGAGCGCGGCCACGAGCGCGAGGTCGAGCGAGTCGGCGCGCACGCGCGCGCGCAGCGAGTCCGACGGCGCCGTCCCCTGCGGGAGCCGCCCGGCCGACGGCTCGAGCGCGAGGTCGATGGGGAGCGAGCCCGTGGCGGCGAGCAGCCGCCGCCCGGCGGCGAACGCGCCGAGGTCGAGTTGCAGGCGGTGCGCGCCGTAGTCCGCGGCGAGCGTCGCGCTGTCGAGCCGCGCCGTCGCCGTCCCGGTGCCCAGCCGCAACGCCCCCACCCCCGCACGCGCCACGAGCAGCGGCTCGGCGCGCGTGCCGGTGAGCCGCACCGTCGCGTCGAGCCGCCCGTCCACGGGCAGCACCGCGCGCCCGGCCCCCGCTACCTCGGCCACGTCCTGGATCGACACCGCCGTCGCGTTGAACGTGCCCGTGACCGGGCCCCGCTCGGGCAGCGTCGCCGCGAGCGTCAGACGCGACCCCAGGTCCTCGCCTTCGCCGCGCAGGGTGAACGGATCGAGCGCGAGGACCCCGCCCGCCTCGCCCGTGCCCGGCGCGAGCGCCGTACCGCCACGCGCGACGAAGCGCGTCGGCGCCGCCAGCGTCCACAGGTGCCCCGGGCGCGGCACCACGCGCGCGCTGTCGAGCGCGACCACAGTGCTGTCGCCCACGCTCACCGTGTGCCCCGCGCCCGAGAGCGACAGCCCGGAATCGCTCCCCATCGCCACGTCGTAGCGCCCGCCCGCGGTCGTCCCGCTGAAGTGCGCCGCCGCGCTCGCGAACGTCACCGCCCCAGCACTCGCGGAATCCGCGGTCGCCGCGAGGGTCACGTTCGGCACCGAGCGGAGCGACGTGGCCCCCACGCGCAGCGTGAGCGCGCGCGCAGCGAACCCGCCGTAGACGAGCCCGCGCCCGTCGACCGCGGCCGACGCGCGGAGCCCGTCGGCGGCCGCGCTGTCGAGCGTTCCGGCGAGCGTGACCGTCGCGCGCAGCGTGCCGGCGAGCGAGTCGGTGGTCGCGGGCGGCGCCGCCGCCGTGGCACCTCCCGCGGGGGCGCCCGCCGAATCGCGCGCCGGTGCCGCGGCGGCGGCCGGGTCCGTCCCGGCGGTCCCGGCCACGCGCGCGATCACGCCCGCCACCGGCCGCCGCGTGGCCTCGTCCACCAGCCGCGCGACGGGGTCGCGCGCCGCCGCCCGCGCCGCCGGGCTCGCGCCCGCGACCGCCGCGCGCTCGGCCGTCACCGCGCTCGGCGACAGCCACCGCCGCAGCCCGCCTAACGAATCGATCGAGATCGCGAGCCGCAGCGAGTCGCGCGCCGGCCCAGCCAGCCCGAGCCCGCCCGCGCCCGCCACCTGCCCCGCCGCGGTCTCGAGCCGTAGCGTGTCGACTGCCATGCGCCCACCGGCGAAGCGCAGCGCGGCCGCGCCGCCGTACGCGCGCACGCCGCCGATCTCGGAGCGGCCGAGGTCCGCGCGCAGCGTGCCGGCGAGGTCGGCCAGCCCCGTACCGACGAGGGCGAGCGATGCGCGCAGGTCGAGCGTCGTGCGCGGCAGGCGCTGGTCGTCGAACAGCGTGCGCAGGTCGAGCCCCGTCCCCGTGAACGCGCCCGTCGCCCCGTACCGCGGGTCGAGCGCGTTGACGATCCCGTCGTACGCGAGCGTCCCCCCCGGCCCGGTGAGCGTGGTGACGAGCCCCAGACTGTCGGTCGCGCCCGTGATGCGCAGCGGCCCGGCGTACGACCCGCGCACCGCCACCAGTGGGTACGAGCGCGCCAGCGTCGTGAACGACAGCGGCTCCGCCGCCAGCGTCAGGTCGTAGCGCGTCGGCGTGGGCCCCTCGCCAAACGTGACCCGCCCACCGCCGGTGAACGTGCTCGCCGCGCCGGGGCCGTCGCTGTGCGTCAGGCGCGCGTCGCTCAGCCGCACGTCGGTGTAGAGCGAGTCGAGCGTCGTGCTCCCCGTCACCACGCCGCGCAGCCGCGGGAAGCTCGGGTTGAGGAACTCGAGCGTCCGCAGGTCGACGAACGCGTCCGTCACCCGCAGTCCGAGAAAGCGCGTGTCGGCCGGCCGGAGGATGTCGAGCGCGCCCGCGAGCCGCACGCGCGACACGGCGCCCGGCACGTGCGCGTCGTCGTAGGTCACCTGCGCGTCGTCCACCGCGAAGCGGTTCACCGGGCCGCCGCGCGCCTTCACCGTGCCGGTGAGCGTGCCCTGGAAGTCGTACGGCAGCGCCTTGCCGTTGAACGTGCGCAGCAGGTCCCAGTTCACCGGCTGCAGCGCGACGTCGACGTCCTGCACGCCTAACACCGGCGCGCCCACCGCGAACGTCATCGCCCCGGTCAGGTGCGAGCGCGTCGTACGCACGTCCATGTTGGACAGCGCGTACTCCATGATGCGCAGGTCGCCGCGCCGGTTGTGCATGTACAGGTCCATCGAGCCGCCGCCGGTGGTCGGCAGCGTCGGGTACACCCACGAGACGTCCGCCAGCGCCATCGAATCGGCATGCACGCGGATGTCCCACCGGATCGGCAGGTCGCTCCCCCACACCACGGTCGCGTGCCCCTGCCCCGTGCTCCCCGGGAGGTCCCAGTGCGGGAAGTCGGCATGGAGCGTGTCGCCGAGGATCCGCACGTCGCCGCGGATGTTGCGCCAGCGGAACGGCGGGTCCGTCTCGTCGAGGTCCAGCCGCGCCACCTGGAACCGGAGCCCCGCGCTGTCCGGCCGCGCGATGCGCATCCCGGGCAGGTCGGCGTCGCCGCTCCAGCGGTACGTGCGGTTGTAGTACCGCCCGACGCGCCGGATCTCCGCCCCGCCCTGCGTGCGACCGGCGAGCGCGACGCGGATCGCGCTGTCGCGCCGTGCGCCGCGCAGCGAATCGGCGGGGTGCCACGCCAGCGTGAGCGCGAACTGCAGCCCGCGCACCCGCACCGAATCGGCGACGATGAAATCCCCGAACCCCGGCCCACTCTTCGGCGTGCTGTCCGCACTCGTCCTGAACAGGCCGTTGTAGTTCCAGTGCCCATCCTCGAACTGCCGTAGGTGGATCACCGGGCGGTCGAGGTCGACGCGCTTGAGGAACACGCGCTTGTCGATCAGGTCGCGGAGCGCGTACGCGACGTGCACCCGTCCGACCGCCGCCACGAGCGAGTCGTCCGCACTCCGCAACTCGACCGAATCGACGGTGACGCCGGAGAACAACCCCCCGCTGATCGCGCCCACGTACAGCCGCCCGCGCACGCTCGGCGCGACCGTCGACAGCAGCTTGCTGCGGAGCCAGTCGTGCCCGGCGTTCGTCTGGGTCACGGCGACGACGAGCCCGACCGCCCCGCCGGCGACGACGAGGAGGGTGCCAGCCGCGAGGTAGGCGGCGAGTCGGCGGCGGGAGCGAGGCACGGCGGAGCGGGGGTCGAACGAAGTTAAGAGAGCGGCCGGTCGCGACCGGTCAGAACGCCTGGCCGATCCAGATGCTCGGATTCAACCGGCGCAGGAAGCTGGAGCTACTCGGCGGCCGGTACGTGGGAGGACACCCGCGGCCGCTCGCCCCCGACGTGCCCACGATGCCGCCCGTACTCCCCGGCGACACGCAGTACAGCCGCTGCGACTGCGCGTCGCCGGGCGTGATGTAGTACGCCGGACCGGCCGTCGCCGCGTACGGATTGTACCCGAGGTCCACCCGGATCGCGCCGAACGGCGACCGCACGCGCACCCCCGCGCCCGGCGTCACGCGCAGGCTGCGCGAGCCGCCGGTCGCCGTCGTCCCGGCGCTCCCGCGGTTGAACACCTCGCCCGCGTCGGTGAACAGCGCCACCGCGAGCAGGTCCGGGAGAACGGGGCTTCGCAGCTGCAACTCCAGGTTGCCCACCACGAGGGTGTTCCCGCCGGCCGGGATGGTGCGCTCCGGCCCCGCGCCCGGCGCCGCGTGGTACGTGGTGTCCCGGCCCCGCCCCGTGTCCGCGACCACGTTGGTCAGCAGGTAGACCTGCGGACCGAGCTCGTTCTGCCGGAAGCCGCGCACCGTGGTCGGCCCGCCCGCGAACAGCCGCTCCTGCTGCGGCGCGTCGCCGAGCAGCGTGCCGCCCTGCACGTGCGCGGTGAACACGCCGCCGCCCACGACCGTCCGGTAGTACGTCGCGTCCACCACCGCCTTGTTGAAGCGCTGCGTCGCCTCCGATCCGGTGAGCGCCGAGGAGTGCCGCAGCGTGAGGCGCTCGACGTTCCCCGCCGTCGGGTTGAGCGGGTCGTTGGCCCGGTTGCGCACGAGCGCGTAGCCGAGCGTGCCCACCGTGCGGTTGCGGTCGAGCGCGGAGCGCGTGAGGTCGTCGCACGCCGAGAACACCGCGCAGAACACCGCCGCGTTCGCCCCCGTGCGCCCCCGCTCCAGCTGGTACGTGAACGTGCTCGGCAGGCGCGAGCCCGGGCGCGAGGCGAGCGAGAAGAGCGCGCCTAACGGCGTCACGCGCTCGAACGCGTTGTACTCGGAGGCGCGCGACGTGAACACCGTGACGCTCGGCACGCGCCGCAGCCGGAAGAACGACGGCTGGCGCACCGTGGCGCCGAGGTAGTAGTTGGCCGTGTCGCCGTAGGCGTCGCTGCGCGCCGGCGGCGCGCACAGCCCGGGCGCGAAGGCGAGCGGATGCCCCACCCCGATGCGCGACAGCCGCCCCGACAGCTCCAGCCGCTGCGCCTGCGGAATGAAGTAGCGGTCGGTGATGTCGGCCCGCAGCCGGAAGCAGTCGAGCGTGGCCCACCCCGCGGACGCCTCCGCGGAGCGCAGCGGGCCCTCGTCGGCGGTGACGAACAGGTCGTCGTAGACCACGCCGTCCGCCCGGGGCGCGCGCGCGGCCGTGTCGAGCCGCACGTCCACACGCCGGTACGCGTCCGTCTGATAGAGCGTGCGCTGCGCCTCGAGCAAATCGTTGAGCCGCACCGGATCGCCGGGACGGATGCCGAGCGTCCCGCGCACCACCCGGTCGGGGATGTGCGGCGCGCCGCCGTCGGGACCGGTGCCGCTCACGACGATCCGCCCGATGCGCGTGAGCGGCCCGGGCACGACCGTCACCCGGGCCACGGCCCGCAGGCGCGTCGAGTCGGTGTCGTAGGAGAGGAGCGCGTCGGCCCGCGGGTAGCCGCCGTTGCGCAGCCGGTCGCGGAGCGTGTCGCGCCCCGCCTCCAGCGCCACGAGGTCGAACACGTCGCCCGGGCGTAGCCGGATCGCGGCGCGCGCGCGGGTCCGCGGGCCGGGGCGCACGTCGGCGAGGCCGGCCACCGTGAGCGAGTCGAGTCGCACGGGTGTCCCCTCGCGGATGGCGAAGGTGACCGCGACGTGCGGCCGCGCCGCGGAGCCGCCCGTCGGCCGCACGATCGTGTCGACGCTGGCCGTGCGGTAGCCGCGCTTGCGGTAGTACGCAACGAGGCGCAGCACGTCGCGCGGAAACTCGTCGGGGTTGAGGCAGCGGTGCGGCCCGAGCCCGATGCCGCTCAGGAGGGCCGAGGGCGTGGTGACCACCACGCGCGCGAGTTCGCCGTCGCTGAACGCGCGGTTGCCGGTGAAGCGGAGCGAGCGCACTTCGCGATCCCCGCGCTCGCACCGCAGGTCCTGCGCGCCGGCGCGCCGCGGGCCGCCGACCGCGGCGCCCGCGAGCAGGGCGGCGGCGAGCGCGGCGAGGGCGCGCGTCAAAACGTGGGCGGGTGGACGGCCAGATCGGTGGACATGAGCGGCGCGTAAGTTCTCCGGCGTGACCGGAGCGGTCAACGCGCGGACCCGGGGTCCGCGGCGGATTACCTTACGCCGCCGCGTCCTCAGCCCCAAGTCATGCTCGCGCCGTCCCCGTTCGCGTCGTTCCCGCGCTCCCGCACCCGCTCCGCCGCCGTCCTCGCCACCGCCCTGCTCGCCGGCGCGTCGTGCCGCGGCGGCGACGCGGCGCCGAACCGGCACGGCTTCGTCGACTCGCGCGACGAGTACGACCCGCGCTCGCTCGATCCCGCGCTCGCCACCGACGTACCCACCGGGCGCGCGGTCGCCTACGTCTTCGACGGCCTCACGCGCTTCACCCCCGACGCGCGCGTCGCCCCCGGGCTCGCCACGCGCTGGGAAGTCTCGCCCGACGGGCGCGTCTACACGTTCCACCTGCGCCCGGGTGTGCGTTTCCACGACGGCACGCCGCTGATCGCCCGGCAGGTCGTCGCGAGCTGGGCCCGCGCGCTGAGCCCGTCCACGAAGGGCGGCAACGCGCTGCCGCTCTTCGCCATCCAGGGCGCCCGCGCCTTCGCCGCGGGCCGCGGCACCACGCTCACCGGCGCGCGCGCCCTCGACGACAGCACCGTGCAGGTCACCCTCGACACGGCGCTCGCGATCTTCCCCAAGCTGCTCGCCATGCCCGTCGCGTCGGTCGTCGCGCCGTCGGCCGGCGCGGACTTCGGGCAGCACCCCGTGGGCACCGGGCCGTGGCGCTTCGTCGACTGGAAGCACGACGACTACCTGCGCTTCGCGCGCAACACGAGCTACTGGGGCGGCCCGCCCGCGGTCGACACGCTCACCGCGCGCATCATCCCCGAGCAGTCCACCGCGGTCGCCGAGTTCGAGAACGGCACGGTCGACGTGCTCGCGGTGCCCGAGGGCGAGACGCGCACCTGGGAGCAGACCGACGAGCGCCAGGCCCGCCTCCAGAGCGCGCCCGCGCTGCGGCTCTACTACGTCGCCATCAACACCACGCGCGGCCCGCTCGCCGACGTCCGCGTGCGGCAGGCCATCAACATGGCCGTCGACAAGAAGGCGATCCTCGACCGCCTCGTCGCCGGGCGCGGCGTGCGCGCCTCGGGCGTGATTCCGGGCGCGCTCGACTCGCTCGCCGACGACCGCGCGCCCTACCCCTATGACCCCGCGCGCGCGCGGCAGCTTCTCGCCGCCGCCGGGTTCGCCAACGGGATCGACGTGCAACTCTGGTCGTCGCAGCAGGCGACGGTCTCGCGCATCGCGCAATCCATCCAGGGCTACCTGAAGGCCGCGAACATCCGCGCCACCCTCGTGCAGCGCGACGCGCCGAGCGTGCGTGAAGCCGCCCGCAACGGGCAGGTCGACCTCGTGGTGAAGGACTGGTTCGCCGACTACCCCGACGCGGACGCCTTCCTCACGCCACTGCTCGCCTCCACGAGCAAGGGCGCGGGCGGCAACCTGAGCTTCTACGCCAACCGGCGCGTCGACTCACTCGTGACCCTCGCCCGCCGCACGCTCGACGACCAGCAGCGCGCCGCCCTCTCGCGCCAGGCCGACTCGACGGCCTTCGCCGACGCGCCCATGCTCTACCTGTTCCACTACAACGCGCTGTACGCCGTGCAGCCCTGGATCCGCAACTTCCAGGTGCCCACCATCTACAACGGCCAGCGCTGGCTCGGCGTGACGGTCGACCACAGCAACGGCGCCGCGGCCACCCCGCCGCCCGCCACCCCGCCGTCGGCGGGCGCGGCGGCCGGAGCGGCGCGCTGACGAGCCGTTAGGCGCGAGCCCCGTGGGCGCCTACCTCCTCCGCCGGCTGCTCCTCGCCGTGCCGACGCTCGCGGGCGTCGTCGTCGTCACCTTCCTTCTCCTCTTCGTCGCCCCCGGCGACCCGGTGCAGGAGATGGTCGGCGAGCGCGCCGACCCCGCCACCATCGCCCGCCTCCGCCACGACCTCCACCTCGACGAGTCGCTCCCGGCGCAGTTCGCCCACTACGCGGGCGGCGTGCTCCGCGGCGACCTCGGCCGCTCGTTCATCACCGACCGCCCGATCGCGCGCGACGTGGCCGAGCGCTTCCCGAAGACGCTGCTGCTCGCGGGCACGGCGATGCTCTTCGCGACCGTCGCGGGCGTCACGCTCGGCGTGCTCTCCGCCCGCAACCCCGGCGGCGCGACCGACCGGATCGCGTTGGGCGCCGCGTACCTCGGCATCTCCTTCCCGGTCTACTGGGTCGGCCTGCTCGCGATCCTACTCTTCGCGGTCCGCCTCCGCTGGCTCCCCGCCTCGGGCTACGCGCCCGGCCTCGCGGGCGCCCGGTACCTCGTCCTCCCGGCCCTCGCCCTCGGCACCCGCTCCGTCGCCTTCCTCGCCCGCGTCACCCGCTCGGCGATGCTCGAGGTGTTGGGCGGCGAGTACGTGCGCACCGCCCGCGCGAAGGGGCTGGCCGAGCGCGCGGTGGTCGCCAAACACGCGCTCCGCAACGCGCTCGTCCCGGTGGTGACCGTGCTCGGCCTCGACTTCGGCTATTACCTGACGGGCAGCATCCTCACCGAGACCATCTTCTCGTGGCCCGGCCTCGGACGCTACGTCGTCAACGCGATCAGCCGCCGCGACCTGCCCGCCATCCAGGGGAGCGTGCTCTTCCTGAGCGGCGTGTTCGTGCTCGTGAACATGCTCACCGACGTGGCGTACGCGAAGGCCGACCCCCGCGTACGCTACGACTGACGCGCCCGACGCGCGCCCGGGACGGCCGGGCCGTCAGTCGTCCTTCTGCCCGAACACGATCATGTTCGAGCTGTGACCCGGCGTGACCTTCTTTTCGGGGTGGATCCAGTGCACGGCCTGGTTCACCGCGATCGCCGCCTCCGAGAACCCCGACGCGATCAGCTTGAGCTTCCCCGGATAGGTCGTCACATCGCCCGCGGCGTAGATCCCCTCGCGCCCGGTCTCCATTCGCGAGTTGACGATGATCTCGTCCTTATCGAGCGTGAGCCCCCACTCGGCCAGCGGCCCGAGGTCGCTCACGAAGCCCAGCATCGGCAGCACCACGTCGGCCTCGATCTCGCGCGTCGTCTTCGCCTTGACGTCCTTCAGCACGAGGTGGCTGAACCGCTCGCCGTCCGCGTGCACCCGGATGTCCGCCAGCTCGTGGAAGGTGAGCAGCGTGGCGCGGCCCGCGTCGGCGTGCGCCTTGAACTCCGCCACCGTCGCGCCGTGCGCGCGGAAGCGGTCGCTGCGGTGGACGATCGTCACGTGCGCCGCCTTGCCGACCATCTGCGTGCCCCAGTCGAACGCCGAGTCGCCGCCGCCGATGATCACCACGTGCTGATCGCGGTAGTGGTCCGGGTTGGTGACCACGTCGTAGATGCCGCGCCCGTACCACCCCTCGGCGACCGGCTGCGGCAGCCGGCGCGGCGAGAACGCCCCGATCCCCGCCGCGATCACCAGCGCACGCGTCGGGAACTCGCCGTCCGTGGTCTCGAGCACGAAGTGCGGCCGGCCGTCGCCGTCCTGCGCCTCGCGGAGCCCGGTCACGCGGCGGTTGAGGTGCGTCGGAAAGTCCCAGCGTGACGCCTGGTCGGCGAGCGACTTCACGAGGTCCTTCGCGAGCACCTGCGGAAAGCCCGCGACGTCGAAGATGTACTTCTCGGGATACAGCGCCGTGAGCTGACCCCCGAGCTGCGGCAGGGCGTCGACCACCTGCGCGGTCGCCTGCCGCATCCCGGCGTAGAACATGGCGAAGAGCCCCGCAGGACCCCCACCGATGACCGTGATGTCGACGAGCGGGTGGGCCTGGCCGTTCGAGCCGGTCTGTGCGTTCATGCCGTCCAAGGTGTTCCGTCCGATGTGTGCATCTCGCAAAGTAAGAGCGCCCCAAACGCCGCCCCGACTACCTTCCGGCCCATGACCCTGAAGATCTACACCCGGACGGGCGACCGCGGCGACACCGCCCTCTTCGGCGGCGGCCGCGTCGGCAAGGACGACGTCCGCGTCGACGCGTACGGCGACGTCGACGAACTCAACGCCGCACTCGGCCTCGCGCGTGCCATCGAACTGATGCCGCGCATCGACGAGGTGCTCGTCCCCGTGCAGCGCGACCTGTTCGCGATCGGCGCCCTGCTGGCCACGCCCGACCGCGACCGGATGCACGAACAGCTCACCAAGGCCGACCTCGGCGAGGCGCGCGTCGCCCAGCTCGAACAGGCGATCGATGACGGCGACCGCGAGCTCGAGCCGCTGCGCGCGTTCATCCTCCCTGGCGGCACGCCCAAGGCGGCGGCGCTCCACGTCGCCCGCACCGTGTGCCGCCGCGCCGAACGCCGCGTCGTCGCACTCGCGCGCGAGGTCGAGGTGCCGACCCTCGTGGTCATGTACCTCAACCGCCTGTCCGACCTGCTCTTCGTGCTCGCGCGCGTCGCCAACCACCGGGCGGGGGCCGACGAGGCGACGTGGTAAGCGACGCCGCGGCGGGTCTCCTCTCCTACCGCGTCCTCGTCGGACCCGGCGCACTCCGCGCCCTCCACACCTTCGTCGACGGCATCGGCGCTGACCGCTGGGTGGTCATCGCCGACGCGACCGTCGCAACGCACCATGCGGCCACCGTCGTCGCGCAACTCGACGGCGTGGGAACCCGGCCGACCCTGCTCCTCACCGTGCCGCCGGGCGAAGCGCACAAGACCCGGGAGGAGTGGGCCGCGCTCACGGACGCGATGCTCGCCGCCGGCTGCGGGCGCGACACCGCCGTTCTCGCACTCGGCGGCGGCGTCGTCGGCGACCTCGCCGGATTCGTGGCGGCCACCTACATGCGCGGCCTGCCCGTGGTCCAGGTTCCGACGACGCTGCTCGCCATGGTCGACGCGAGCGTGGGCGGCAAGGTCGCCGTCGACACGACCGCGGGGAAGAACCTCGTCGGCGCCTTCCATCCGCCGGCACTCGTCGTCGTCGACCCCGACGCGCTCGCCACGCTGCCCATCGCCGACCTGCGGGCGGGAGCCGTCGAGGCACTGAAGCACGGCGTCATCGCGAGCGCCTCCCACTTCGCCGCCGCCAGCGCGCTGCTCGCGGCTGCGGACCCGACGCACGACACCGCGACGCTCGCCGAATTCATCGCCGCGAGCATCGCCGTCAAGGCGCGCGTGGTCGCCGACGACCCGCGCGAGCGAGGCCGACGCCACGTGCTCAACCTCGGCCATACCATCGGCCACGCCGTGGAAGCGCTGAGCGGCTATGCCCTCCGCCACGGCGAGGCGGTCGCGATCGGGATGGTCGTCGAGGCCACCGCCGCCGAACTGGCGGATGTCGCGGAGTCGGGCACCGCGGGCCGGATCCGCGATGCGCTCGTCGCTGGCGCGCTCCCCATCACGGCGCCGGCCGCGATCAGCGCAGACGCCATCCTCGACTGCATGCGCCTCGACAAGAAGGCGCGGCGCGGCACGATCGAGTACGCGCTCCCCACTCGCATCGGCGCGATGGCCGAAGGCGGCGGACGGTGGACCGTGCCGCTCTCCGATCAGGTCGTTCGCGACGCCCTGGCCGCCTGCAGCGCGTGACCGAGCGCGAGTGGTTCGGCGACCAGCCATTCGGCCATCGCCCGCAAGAGGACGAACAGCCGGTCGACCCCGAGCCGCGGGACCGCCGCGAGGTATTACCGCAACGGTTACCGCGCCGGCGGTCCTCGACGCCACACCCGGCGCTGGCCGTCGGCTGGCTGGCGGTCGCCGCGATGATCGTCCTCAGCCGACGTGCGGCCACCCGCCACGCCGACCGCGACGCACCCGCGGCCCCGATCCTCGCTCCGGTCGGTACTGCACCGGCACCGCCGCCGGCCGACACCGTCGCACGCCACGCGCCAGTGACCGTGCTCAGCGAGTGGTGGCACGACCCGGTCGAGGTGCTCGCGTCGCCCGCGGACAGCGCGGCCGGTGCCGCGGCCGCCTGGCGCGACCGCCTGCCCAAGCCCTTCGCGGCGCTCCGCACGTTCGCCTCGCCACTCATCATGCCGCGGCTCAGTCTTCCCCGCGCGCTCACGCCCGACTTCCCGATCCTGCGCGCGCTCGCCGCGCGGGCGCGTCCCGGGCAGCCCGTCACCGTCACGCTCACGGCGTACTGCCTGCGCGGCACCACGCGACAGGGCACCCCCACGCGCGCCGGCATCGTCGCCGCCGATCCGCGAATCTTTCCGATGTTGCGTCACGTCGAAGTCTTTGCCGCCGGTCGCTACCTCGGCCGCTTTCGCGTCGAGGACACCGGAGGCGCGGTCCACGGTACCCACCTCGACATCTGGACGCCCGACTGCGCCGACGCCGAACGGTTCGGCACTCGGCCGGGGATCGCGTCCCTCGTCGCCCTCGGAGACTGAGCTCCTCATGACGCCGACCGCCATCTACCTGGCCCTGTTCGCCCTGCTGCTCGCGGGCGTCGCCGTCGGCGCCGTGCTGCTCAACGTTCCACCGCTCTGGACGGCGGCTCTCGTGCTCGTCGCCGTCGCGGGCGCGCTCGCCGTCGCGTCCGCGCGCCCGCGGTCGACGCGGCGTCGCTGAGCGCCCGGCCGGTCACTATTGACCGGCTCCAATCGTGGCATTACCGTGGCGCTCCCGCACTAGCCCTGGGCGCGCCCCGTCCTCCCCACCCCGGCGCCGCCCGCCACCTGCCGTCGCCCTCGTGAGAGGTGTTCATGCAGCGTGTGCCCGCCGCGTCCCGCCCCACGGCGTCCCTTCCCGCCCGGTCGATGTCGCGCCCCCTCGCGCCCTCGGGCCGAACGACGCTCCCCTCCCCCTTCGCCGCGAGCACGTCGTTCGACCAGTACCTGAGCGACATCCAGCGTCTGCCGCTCATCAACGACGTCGAGGAGGAGCGGCGACTCGCCCACCTCGCGCGCCTGGGCGACACGGCCGCCGCAGAACGCCTCGTCACCGCGAACTTGCGGTTCGTGATCTCGTACGTGAAGCGCTACCAGGGACGCGGCCTCGAACTGGCCGACCTCGTCGCGATCGGCAACGAGGGCTTGCTCAAGGCGGTGCGGAAGTTCGACCCGGATCAGGGGGTCAAGTTCATCTCGTACGCCGTGTGGTGGGTCCGTCAGGCGGTGCTCAAGGCGCTCGCCGAACAAACGCGCGCCGTCCGCGTGCCGCTCAACCAGAATACCGCGCTCATCCGCGCCGGCCGTGCGCACGCGATCCTCGCCCAACGCCTCGGCCGCGACCCGTCCGACGACGAACTCGCCGAGCTGCTCGGCGAGGCGCCCGAGATCGTCCGCCAGTGCCGCCAGATGGCCGCGCCCGAGATCGCGCTCGACGCGCCCATCGACCGCGCCGCGCGCGAGGCCGGCACCTTCGGCGAGCGCATCGCCGACGACCGGACGATCGACGCCGACGACGCGCTCGCCGACCGGCTCGTCTGTGAGCAGTTGCAGTACGCGCTCCAACACTGCCTCACGCCGCGCGAGCGCCGCATCCTCGTGCTGTACTACGGGCTCGAACCCGGCTCCGAGGAGATGACCCTCGAGCGGATCGGCGCCGTCATGGGCGTGACGCGCGAGCGCATCCGCCAGATTCGCGAGCGCGCGTTCGCCAAGCTGCGCGAGTCTGCGCACGGCCCCGCCCTCAGCGAGTTCTGGACGGCGGCGTGAGCGGCCGCGCGGCGCGCGACCAGGCCGCGCGCGGGCCGCGGCCTGGCGCCGCCGTTGGCGGGGGGCGGCGCTAGCTTTGCCGGCGCCGCCCCCCGTTGCGTGCGCTCCTCCGACGACCGGCCGCAGCATCCCCGCCGGCATTGGCAGACCCCCGCACCTCCCGTCATGCCGAACGATCTGAGCCAACCGGCTCCGTACCGCGCCCTGCTCGTCGACGACGAGCCGGTCATTCGACACGCGCTGCGACGGTTCTTCCAGCGCCAGGGCTGGGTGGTCGACGACGCGGAAAACGGCGGGCAGGCGCTCAACCTCCTGCTCGCCGACGGCGGTCCGCACTACGACGTCATCATCTCGGACCTGCGCATGCCCGACATCTCGGGCATGGACCTGTACGAACGGCTCGCCGTCGAACGGCCCGCGCTGCTCGACCGCCTCATCCTGTCGACCGGCGATTCGGTCTCGCCCGAGGCGTCCGAGTTCCTGAAACGATCGGCCTGTCCGGTGCTCAACAAGCCGTTTGAACTCGCCGAGTTGCGCGCGATGATCGGGCGCCTGATCGTCCCGTCCGCGTGACCCAGGCCCAGTCGGGCGAGACGACCCGGATTCCGCTCTTCCCGCTGGCTCTGGTCCTCTTTCCCGGCACACAGCTCCAGCTCCACATCTTCGAGCCGCGCTACCGCGCGATGGTCGCCGACGTGCGCGCGGCCGACGGTCGATTCGGCATCATCCTCCGCACCGGCGACGACGAGCGCGCGATCCCCGCGGGTCACGTCGGCTGCTTCGCCACGATCCGCGAAGCCGTGCCGCTCGGGGACGGTCGCAGCAACATCCTCGTCGACGCGGGTGAGCGATTCGCGTTCGAACGCCTCATCGCCGCGGGCACGCCGTACCACGTCGCGCAGGTACGGCCGTTCGGCGACGCGCCCGACATCGATCGCATCGCCCTCGCCGACGCGGCCCGGCGCGCCCGCGCCGCATTTGCCCGCGTGATCCGGGGCGCCCGCACACTCGCCGACGAACCGCCGCTCGACGCGCCCGCCGGCGCTTCCGCGACGCCATCGTTCGGCACGCCCACGGGTCCGCTCGCAGCCACCCCGGCTGTCGAGTCGCCGATTCCCGCAGACGACGCCCTGGTCGCCTTCGCCGTCGCCGGCGCGATCGAGCTGGAGTTGGCCACGCGTCAGCGCGTACTCGGCTCGTCGGACCCGGTCGAGCGGACGCTCTACGTGGCGCGTCTTCTCGAACGAGCCGTCGCCGACGTCGAATCCCGCGCCGCGCTCCACACGCGCGCCCGCTCCAACGGTCACGGTCCACACGACGCGAGTAGCCCGCTGGCGTGAGCGGCTAATCGGTGACGTCCGTCACCGGCAGAATAATCCGTCTGCTGCATGTGACCTGCGACGCATGGTGTAGACTGTCCGCATGATCGCGTCCGTGCTGATCGAACTCGACGGAGTTGTGGTCGACACGCGACTCGCGCGCGCCGAGGCAGTCGCTGCGGCGCTCGGCGAGCCCACCCCGGAAACGGTCGTGGCCGACGACGACGTCTCGTCGACCGTCGATGATTTCGTGCATGCGGTCGCGCGTGCCCGCACGAGCGACGGTGCCCCCATCGGCGCCGGTGATGAGACCGCTCTCGCGCTCGCCGCCCTGCGCGCCGAACGCGAGTACGCGACCCGGATCGCAGCCGGGGTCACCCTCGTCGACGGCGCAGCCGACGCCGTGCGGACACTCGCGGCGGAGTGCCGGCTCGGCGTGGTGACCGCATGGCGCCGCAACGACGCGGAGCGTGTGCTGGCCCACGCCGGGCTTCTCGAGCACGTCCGGTTCATTGCGGCCTGCGACGACGGCGCCGGCTTCACCACGGCGCTGGGCCGCTATCGCCACGCAGTCGCGCGCACGCGGCGCGGAAACACGCTCGCGGTAGCGCGGCCGGTAGGACCGCGCGGTCCGTCGGATACGGTCGCGGCACTCGTGGCAGGCCGCACCGGTTTCGACGCGGCACGTCAGTCGGGTGCGAGCCCCGTGCTCGTCGGGCGCGACGTTCCGGTCCGCGGCCTGACTCTCGCTGGGGTCCGCACCGCAGTCGATGCGGAGTTCCCGCCGCGCCTTGCCTCCGTCCAGCTCCTGTCCGTCCCGCGCCGATGAGCGATCCCTCCGAGTCCGCCGTCATCCCGATCTCCGCCGCCCGCAGCCACGGCGTGCCGCACGCGCTCGGGACGCTCGCCCAGCGCGACCCCGACGTTGCCACGCAGTACGCGGCGCTACGCACCGGCGCCCTCCTCGTATCGCACGGCGCGCGCGATCTCTGGACGTTCCGCGGCCCCAAGGCAGCCGAAACCGTGACCGGGCTCGTGACGAACGACGTCGCAGGGCTCGCCCCCGACCTCGGCTGCTACGCCGCCGCCCTCACGCCCAAGGGCCGCATCACCGCCGACGTGCGCGTGTTCGCGTGCGACCCCGGGTCGGGCACCAACTGGCTCGACGGCGTCGGGCTCGTCGTCGACGTGCCGCCGCGTGCGGCGGAAGGCTGGAGCGCGTTGATTCGGAAATTCGTCAACCCGCGCTCGGCGCCCTACCGCCGCGAGCACGAGAGCCTGCGCGCGTTCGGCGTCTACGGCGTACGCGCGCGCGACGCCGTCGCAGAAGCGTTTGGCGCGCCGCCGGCGGCCGTCGCGGCGCTTCCGGAGTACGCACACGCGACGATCGCGTTCGCGGGTGCGCCGCTGCTCGTGGCCCGCGTGCCGGATCTCGGGCTCGACGGATTCCTCGTGATCGCGCCGCTCGAGCAATACGACGCGGCGTGGGAACGCGTGCGCCACGCCGTAGCCGGCGTGGTCGTTGGAAGCGACGACGCGTACACCATCGCACGCATCGAAGCGGGCTACCCCGAATGGGGCGTCGACATCGACGAGACGACGATCCCGCAGGAGGCCAACCTCGATGCACTCCACGCGATCTCGTACGTGAAAGGTTGCTACACCGGACAGGAAGTCGTGGCGCGCATCCACTTCCGCGGCCACGTGAACCGGCATCTGCGCGGCATCGCCTACCCACCCGATGAGGCCGCCGTCCCGCGCAGCGCCGAGCTCGTCGATGACGCCGACAAGGTCGTCGGCGAGGTCCGGAGTAGCGCCATCTCTCCGCGTCTCGGCGGCGTGGCCATCGGCATGGTGCGCCGCGAAGTCGAGCTCGGCGCCACGCTTCGCGCGCGCTGGACCGCCGACGACGGCCCCGCCGAACGCGGCGTCACCGTCGCCACGCTGCCGTTCGCCGGTAGCACGCGCGAGGAGTGACGACGCAAAGAGGGGCGACGATTGCTCGTCGCCCCTCTCGGTCGCCGGAGCGACCCGTGCCTTACCCCAGAATCACGGGGTCTTCTTCATCCCGCCCTTCATGGCCGTGTCGTTCATCTTCGACGCGGCGCTGTCCATCTTCTTCGCGGCCGTGTCCATCTTGTTCGCGGCCTTCATCGCCGTGCTGTCCGTGCCGGCGGCGGCGCCGGTCGCGCCCGCGGCCGGAGCCGGGGTCATCGCGGGGGCAGCCGTATCGGCGGCCGGGGTCTGTTCCTTCGTCGAACAAGCAGCGAGCACCACCGCAGCGGCGGCGAAAGCGAAGCGCTTCATCAGGATCTCCTAAAGAGAATCGGGGGTATCGGGCGCGTACGGGGATGAACACGCCACGCTCCGAGTGACCGGCCGCCGTAGATTTGGTGGCTGTCGCGCTCGGGTTCGGCACCGAGAAGTTACGGACCCCCGGAAACGTGTCAAGCCGCGCGAAGCGTTGCACACTCTTGCGCGAAAGCACGGGGTTCTCGCGTCCGCCCTCGCGCACCGTCCTCTCTCGCCCCCTTTTGTGACGACCACGCTGCCCAACACCCTCGGCGCCCTGCGCGCCGCCGGGTATGCCGAGCGCCGCGCGCGCTCCGTGAAGGACGAACTGCGCCGCAACCTGCTCGCCCGCCTCGCCGCCGGCGGCCCGCTCTTCGAAGGCGTCCTCGGTTACGAGGACACCGTCATGCCGCAGATCGTCAACGCCCTGCTCTCGCGACACAACTTCATCCTGTTAGGCCTCCGCGGGCAGGCCAAGAGCCGCATCCTGCGCGCGCTCGTCACCCTCCTCGACCCCGAAATGCCCGTGCTGGCCGGGAGCGAGGTCAACGACGACCCGTTCCGGCCCATCAGCAAGTTCGGCAAGCAGCTCATCGCCGAGCAGGGCGACGACACGCCCATCGCCTGGGTCGACCGCGACATGCGCTTCGTCGAGAAGCTCGCCACCCCCGACGTGACCATCGCCGACATCATCGGCGACGTCGACCCGATCAAGGCCGCGCGCGGCGGGCACCTGCTCTCCGACGAGCTCACCATCCAGTATGGCATGCTGCCGCGCGCCAACCGCGGCATCTTCGCCCTCAACGAACTTCCCGACCTCGCCGGCAAGGTGCAGGTGGGCCTGTTCAACATCATGCAGGAGGGGGACGTCCAGATTAAGGGCTACCCCGTGCGCCTCCCGCTCGACGTCCTCCTCTGCTTCACCGCCAACCCCGAGGACTACACGGCCCGCGGCAAGATCATCACGCCGCTCAAGGACCGCATCGGCTCCGAGATCGTGACCCACTACCCCGAAGAGGTCGAGCTCGGGATGGCGATCACGCAGCAGGAGGCGTGGACCGCGCGCCAGGGCGCGGGCGAAACCCGCGACGAGTTCGCGCGCGCCGTGCGCGTTCCCGAGCTCGTCTCCGAGGTCATCGAGCGCGTTGCGTTCGAGGCGCGCGGCGACAAGCGCGTGGACAAGCGCTCGGGCGTCTCGCAGCGCATGCCCATCACGGTCATGGAGAACGTGGTGAGCAACGCGGAGCGGCGTGCCGTGCGCACCGGCGAGACCGAGGTCGTCCCACGCATCGCCGACATCTTCGCCGCGCTGCCCGCGATCACCGGCAAGCTCGAACTCGAGTACGAAGGCGAACTCGTCGGCGGCGCCTCCATCGCGCGCGAGCTGATCCGGCGCGCGGCCGACGCCACGCTCAAGGCCCGCGCGGGTACGCCCAACCTCGACCAGGTCATCATCTGGTTCGACGAGGGCGGCGCGCTCCAGGTCGACGACGAGCAGCCCTCCACGCTCGTCGCCCAGGCGTTCAGCGCGGTGCCGCAGCTCCTCGACATCGTCCACCGGACGGGTCTCGCGACCCCCGACGATCCCGGGGCGACTGCGGCCGCGTGCGAGCTGGTGCTCGAAGCGCTCGTCGCGCGGCGCAAGATCTCGCGCAACGACCGCGGGCAGTACGGCCGCGCGGTATCCGAAAAGCGTCGCCGCCCGGGCGAGGACCTGTTCGGTTCCTGAGGCGCGCGACGCCCGTCTGATCTGTACGTTTGACCCCAACGCGACCTCGTCGCGCCCCGGCGGTGCTCACCGCCGGGGCGCGAGCGCATCGCGACGGGCGCGGTTCCATGTCGCGCCCACGACGCTGGTGACTCGCTTCTGAGCATCGGCGTGTTCGCCACGGCGTTGCCGTCGCGTGCCGGCCCGCTCAGAAGTCGCTGCCATCGTGCCCTCCGAAATCCCGCCGAGTCGCTCGGCGGCGCCTCACGCCTCACGGGTGCCCGAAGCCTCCGCTCTCCAGGACGGACGCGGTGCCCGCCCCGCATCCGCTTCGTGGATCCGGCGAGGGATGGCGCGAGCCGTCCGCGACGTCCGTGGCGCGCGGCGGCATGGCCCGACCGTCCGCATGGGACTCATCCTCCTGGCCGGCGGCGCGACCGCCCCGTTCATCGTGCTCACGGCGTCGCGCGCGCACACCCGCGCCGTCGAGGCGCGCGCCGCGGCCGAATCGCGCGCGCTCGAGACGGCGCGCCACGTCGCCAGCCGCCTCGACGAGCGCGCTCGCATCATCGAGACGCTGCTGGTCGCGCTCGCGCCGCAGGTGCGCACCGACAGCGCGGGAACGGCCGTCAACGACTCGCTGCTGCTCGCCATCAAGAGCGCGATCCCCGAGCCGGTCGTCACCAACCTGTGGGTGCAAACGCGGTCGGGTGCCAACATCGGCACCTCCCACCGACCGATCCCCGCCCGCGCCGCGGTCAACGCCGCAGACCGTCCGTACTTCCAGCAGGCGGTCGCCACCGGCCGCCTCGTCGTCGCGGATCCGGTACAGGCGCGCCCGGACACGGGAGTTCGTTCGGTGATCTTCGCGCAGCCCGTCGTGGCGTCGGTCGGTCAGCCCGGTGCGGCACGGGTTCGGGGCGTCGTCCTCGGCACCGTGCACCTCGCCACGCTCGGACGGACGCTGGATACCGAAGGACTGCCGCAGGGATCGTCGATCGTTCTCGCCGACGCGCGCGGCTTGATCGCGTCGCGCGTACCGACCGCGCCAGGCTGGATCGGCCGCCCCATCGCCGAGCTGATGCACCCCCCGCGCGCGCTCGACGGCATTGACGGCGTGTTCATCGACGACGAGCACGACGCGGGGGATGGCCGGCTCGTCGCAGCCGTCCGTCCTCGCGTGCTCCCGTGGCGCGTGTACGTCGCCCTTCCCACGTCGGCCGCCCTCGCCCCGATCGCCAAAGACCTGCGGCGCGACGTCGCACTCGACGCGATCACCTTCGCCGTGGCGATCCTCCTCGCCATCGTCGCGGCGCGCCGCATCACCCGTCCGCTCGGCGATCTCGCGGCCGACGCGACGGCGCTCGCCGCAGGCGACTACTCGCGCCGCACGCCCGATCACCTCCCCGGCGAACTCGGGACGCTCGCCGCGACGTTCAGCGAAATGGCCGCGACCATCACCGCGCGCACCGCGGAGCTGCACCGCAGCGAACAACGCTACCGTTCGTTGTTCGAGTCGTCGCCGCTCCCGATGTATCTGGCCGACGTGGCGACCTACGAGATCCTCGCGGCGAACGACGCGGCCGTCGCGCAGTACGGGTACCACCGCGAGGAGTTCACGCGCCGAAACCTCCTCGACCTGCGCCCCGAACCCGAGCGCCCCACGTTTCTCGCCGAGGCCGCCGTGTGGCCGCCCCCGCCCTCGGTGGGCTCGCGTCGCGCGGCGCGCGTCTGGCGGCACCTGCGGCGCGACGGAACGGAGTTCGACGCCGAGGTCTACACCGCCGGTACCGAGTACGAGGGCCGCCCCGCACGCCTCTCCGTCGCGGTCGACGTCACCGCGCGCCGCGAAGCCGAGCGTGCCCTCGCGGAGTCGCAGGAGCAGCTGCGGCGCGGTCAGAAGATGGAGGCGCTCGGTCGCTTCGCCGGCGGAATCGCGCACGATTTCAACAACCTTCTCACCGGCATCCTCGGCGCCTGCGACCTGGCCCTGTCGGACCTCCCGCACGACTCGCCCGTCCGCGAGGACATGGCCATGATCCGCGACTCCGCGCGCCGGGCCGCCGCGCTCACCGGCCAGATTCTCAGCTTCAGCCGCGGCCACGTCACGCAGTTCACGCTCCTCTCGCCCGCCGACGTCGTCGCCGAGCTCCAGCCCATGCTCGCCCGCGTGATCGGCGAGGACGTGCGGCTCGACGCGCGGCCCGCGCATGACGTGGCGGTCGGCCGCGTGCTCGCCGACCGCGGCCAGCTCGAGCAGGTGGTGATGAATCTCGTGCTCAACGCGCGCGACGCGATGCCCGCGGGCGGCACGCTCGGCGTGCGGGTTTCCGACATCGACGTCCACGCGCCCGACCCCAAGCACCCCGGCGTCGCGACCGGACCCTGGGTGCGGCTCGCGGTCAGCGATACGGGGGTCGGCATGGACGACGCCACGCAGGCCCGGATCTTCGAACCGTTCTTCACCACCAAGGCGCGCGGCAAGGGCACCGGGCTCGGGCTCGCGACCGTGTACGGCATCGTCACGCAGGCCGGCGGCGTCGTGCGCGTGACGAGCGTGCCCGGCGTGGGCAGTACATTCGCGCTCTACCTGCCGCGCGTCGCCGCGGCGCCGGGGCGCCAGGGAAGCACGCCCGCACACGGCGTCTACGTGGGTGCGCCGCTGCGCGACGCCCACGACACGCCGACGACGGTGCTCCTCGTCGAGGACGAGCGCACCGTGCGCACCATCGCGCGCGAGGCACTCACGCGCAACGGCTACCGTGTGCTCGTGGCGGAGGAGGGCATGCAGGCGCTGGCGGTCGCGCGCACGCACCGCGGCCCCATCGACCTGCTCCTCACCGACGTCGTCATGCCCGGCATGAGCGGCCGCGAACTGGCCGAAGCACTCGCTCAGGAACGTCCCGACACTCGGGTCCTGTTCACCTCTGGGTACACGGAGGACGAGGTCCTCCACCGCGGCGTATCGGCCGACACCGTCGCGTTCCTGCCGAAGCCCTTCACTCCCGAAATGCTCGTGCACCGCGTCGGTGCGGTCCTCGGCGCGCAACCCGCCGAGGTCTGACCACCGCGCGGGTCCCCGGCGCGACGCGGAAACGCGACTGCAGCGGTCCGCGATCCTCCGCGCGCAGCGGCGGTCTTGCCGCCCGCCGCACCTCCGCGCCGCACCCGGGTAGCACGCAGTAGCTTCCGTTCTCGCCTTTCCGCCCCCGTCGCGAGCCGCCGTCGATGCGTTTCCACACGTACACGAAGTACAGCCCCGAGATCGCCGACGCGGTCGACCTGCAGTCGCTGCTCGACAAGCTCGCCGGTTTCCTGCTCGACTCCGGCTTCGCCGGCGGTGCGCAGTCGCACCCGTTCTGGGGTGAGACGGGCGAGGATGCCGACCGGTCGCTCGACGGGCTGAAGCAGGCCATCCTCGACGCCCTGCTCGAGAGCGGCCAGTTCACCCCGGAGATGCTCGAGGCGCTCCGCGGCGACGGCGACGACGACGCGAACGCCAAGCTCGCCGAACTGCTCGACCAGCTCGTGCAGCGCCTCGTGAGCGAGGGGTTCCTCAAGACCGACGGCCCCGCCCCGCAGATGCCCGGCGCGCAGCAGCCGGTCACGGGCAAGGGCTCGGTCGGCCACGCGGCGAGCAAGGACGTCCAGTTCAACCTCACGGACAAGGGCATCGACTTCCTCGGCTACAAGACGCTCCGCCACCTGTTAGGCAGCCTCGGGAAGAGCAGCGTCGGCAGCCACGACACGCCGTACCTGTCGACGGGCATCGAGAGCGACGGCTTCAGCAAGCCGTACGAGTTCGGCGACGTGATGAACCTCGACATCAACGAGACGCTCAAGAACTCGCTCGCGCGCACGGGCAAGATCGAGGTCCCGATGGACCTCGACTACCCGGACCTCATGGTGCGCCAGGCCGAGTACCGCTCGAGCTGCGCGACGGTGCTCATGCTCGACACGTCGCACTCGATGATTCTCTACGGCGAGGACCGCTTCACCCCGGCCAAGAAGGTCGCCCTCGCGCTGGCGCACCTGATCCGCACGCAGTTTCCCGGAGACACGGTCCGCGTGGTGCTCTTCCACGATTCGGCCGAAGAGATCCCGATCTCGCAGCTCGCGCACGCGCAGGTCGGCCCGTACCACACGAACACCGCCGAGGGCCTGAAACTCGCCCGGCGCATCCTGCAGGCGCAGAAGAAGGACATGCGCCAGATCGTGATGATCACCGACGGCAAGCCGAGCGCGCTCACGCTGCCGAACGGGATGATCTACAAGAATCCGATGGGACTCGACGCGGGCGTGCTGGCCGAGACGCTGAAGGAGGTCGCCGACTGCCGGCGGGCGGGGATCATGATCAACACGTTCATGCTCGCGCGCGACCGGTCGCTCGTCGAGTTCGTGAAGCGGGTGAGCGAGATCGCGCGGGGGAAGGCGTACTTCACGAGCACGATGACGTTAGGCCAGTTCGTGCTGATGGACTTCCTGCGGCGCAAAACCAAGACGGTGCAGTGAGCAACGTTCGACCGAAGCGATCGAAGTTCAGGAAAGGGCTCGCCAACCCGGGTGCGGCGATAACAGAAGTCGTCGCACTGGCCCGCGGTCGATGGACGATTCTCTGGTGTAGGGCGCTCGGCCGTCGCGTGTCGGCGGGCAAGCACTTCCGCGTCGCGGGCCGACTCGTCATCCGCGGGCCCGGCCGCGTCGTGTTCGGCGACCACGTCAACATCGAACGCGTCGTCACGCCGTGGACCAACACGCGCGACGCCGTCATCGAGATCGGCAGCCACAGCTACCTCAACGGTACGCGGTTCGGCTGCAGCGAACGTATCACGATCGGCCCGCGCGCGATCCTGAGCGACGCGTCGATCGCCGACACGAACGCCCACAGCACGCACGTCGACCGGCACAACCCGGACGCCCCCGTCCGCGTCTCGCCGGTCGTGCTCGACGAGAACGTGTGGCTCGGCTCCGCCGTGGGGGTCCTGCCCGGAACGCGCATCGGGCGCAACTCGGTCGTGGGCTACGGGGCCGTCTGCGCCGGTACGTACCCGGCGGACTCGATCATCGCCGGAAACCCGGCGCGTGTCGTGAAGCGGGTGCCCGGCGCCGCTCAGGCCTCCGAGCCGGCGTGAGCCGACGCGGCGTCCGCCCGGGCGACGAGCCCGCGATCGACGCCGTCCGAGCCCAGGCCTTCGGCCGCCGCCTGCGCGCGTGGTTCCGCCAGTCGGGCCGGGACCTGCCGTGGCGCCAGACGCGCGACCCGTACCGCGTCATCGTCTCGGAATTCATGCTCCAGCAAACTCAGGTCGCGCGCGTGGTCGACTACTACGCGCGATTCCTCGAGCGCTTCCCCACGTTAGGCCACGTGGCCGAAGCCCCGGTCGAGCACGTGACCGGCGCGTGGGCCGGCCTCGGGTATTACGCGCGCGCCCGCAATCTGCACGCGCTCGCGCGCCAGGTGACCAACGCTTCCGGCCACGGCGACATCCCCGCCGAACCCGCGGCTCTCCGGCAACTGCCGGGCGTCGGCGCGTACACCGCGGGCGCCGTGGCCAGCTTCGCCTACGAACGCCGTACCGCGCTCGTCGACACGAACGTCGGCCGGGTGCTCGCGCGCGTATTCGCACCCGAGCTTGACCCCAAGCGGCCGCGCGACCTCGCGCGGATCTGGCGCCTCGCCGAAATCATTTTACCGCGGACCGGCCGCGCCGCCTGGACGCACAACCAGGCGCTGATGGAACTCGGCGCGATCGTCTGCACGGCTCGGGTGCGGCGTTGCGAACTGTGCCCCGTCCGGCCGCAGTGCGCGACGCACGCGGCGCTCGGGTGCCCCGCCGCATCGCGGCGCGATGAACGCAGCGCCTCCGATGCTCCCGCGGGGACTACACCAGCTGGACGTCGCCCCAGTCCAACACCGCCGCACCCCACGAATAGCCGACGCCGAAACCCACGGCGAGAACGCGCTGACCAGCCGTGAATCGTGCGCCCGACTCGCGCAGAACGATCGGGATCGTGTTCACGACCGTGTTGCCGACCGACTCCATGAAAGTCGGCACCTTCTCGGCAGGCACTTTCAGTCGCGTTCGTAGGCGCTCGTTCATGAACGCGTTCGCCTGGTGAAACACGAAATGGTCGACCGCGTCCGGAGCGAGTCCCGCCTCCTTGAGCGTCTCGTCGATCAGTAGCGGGACGCGCTGCAGCGCGAACACGGTGATCGCCTGGCCGTCCATGAATAGGTGCTCGTCAGTGCGCGTGCACCCGATCTCGTCCGTCGTTTCGACGCTCGTCGCCGCCGTGCGCGCGCGCCTGAAGCCGCCAGCGCGAACCATCAGATTCTCCGCCCCGCTGCCGTCGGACCCGAGACGTACGGCCCCGATGCGCGCACCGCCGGGTTCGGCGGTGATGAGCGTCGCCGACCCCGCGTCGCCGAACAGCACGCGCACGGTCCGGTCGCGCGGGTGAACGAGTTTCGAGTACGTCTCGCCCGTCAGAAACAGGACGCGCTTCGCCATCCCCGCCGCGATGAACGCCTTCGCGATCCCGAGCCCGTAGATGTAGCCCGAACAACCCTGGTTGAAATCGAACGCCGCGACGTGCGTACCCAGCCCGAGTCTCTGTTGGAGGATGCACGCGCTTGTCGGCAACACGTGGTCGGGCGTTTGCGTGCAGAAGATCAGGCAGTCGATACTCGCCCGATCGATCCCGGTCGCGTCGAGCAGCTTGCGGCCGGCTTCGTACGCGAGATCTGACGACGTCTCGTCCTCGGCCGCGATGTGTCGCCTCGTGATGCCGACCTTGCCGCCGATGCGCGCCATGTCCCAATCCGTGTTCTCCGCCTGAAGGTCGTCGTTGGTGACCACCTTCTCCGGGAGCACGTACGTCAGCGCGGTAACGAACGCGTCCATAATCCGCCCTCTACTTATGCGATGTGAGCGTGCGCCTGATCGCGTCCCGCGGACGGCGCGTTGGCCGGCGCCCGAGACTCGTCGATAGGGGCGAGCGTTTTCAGCGCACGCGCCGGCACGCCGCCGACGAGCGTGTACGCCGGAACGTCAGAAGTCACGACCGCGCGGGCCGCGACGACACTTCCCTCGCCGATCGTCACCCCCGGCATGATCATGGCCTGCGTTCCGATCCACACGTTGTTGCCGACTGCGACCTCTCGGACCTGCTCAGGATCAGGTGGTAGATGCGCGAGCCGGCGGCCGGGGTCCAGCGGATGACCCGGCGAGTCGAGAAAGTGGCAACCCGAAGCGATGTAGCAATCGTCGCCAATGCTGATCTGTTTGGACGTCGAAAACGTGCAATCGTGTCCAACGTACGTGCGCGCTCCGATCGATAGCGTCGGCCGTTCGGCGAAACGTGCGCCGAACACGAAACTGCTCTTTCCGTCGACCAGCGTATCGCTGCCAACGACGATGTCGCCGTCACCAAGCACGAAGTGCACGAATACGCCCGTCTGCACGTTCCGCCCGTACGACCTGCACGCGGCCTTGAAAAGCGGCTCGCACACGAGCAGCCGGTACCCCCCGTAGTACGCACCGCGGAGTGCTCGGAAGGTAAGAAACAGCGGACGGCCGATCGCGCGCGGAACAGGAAGGTGGAACCGCCGGAACCCCCGATACAGACGCCGCGCTGAGCGCGTCAGTGGCGTCTCGCCCAGAGCGATCGCGCGTCGAAGATTGATCATGCGGAGCAGAGCAGGCGCTGCGCGGCGTGGCGGGACGCCGCACGGTGTCAGGCGGCCTGCAACTCGTGCACGAGGGCCAGCAGCGCTTCGGGCGTGCGCGCCTTGACGAACTTGTCGTCCGGCACGGCGACGCCAAACTCCGTCTCGAGGTCGAGCATTACGTCCATCGCCTTCATCGAGTCGACACCGGCGCGGTAGAAATCCTGGTCGGGCGCCAGCGCGTCGATCTCGCCGACTCGCTTGACGATTGCGACGATGCGATCGATTTCTGATTCCATTTGTGGTTGCCTGGTTAGGCGGGTGTCAGGCTGCCCACGTGCGGGCGCGTCGATGACGGTGTCGCGGGCGGCGCCGCGGCGTCGAGCTTCTTGATCTGTCGAGCCGGGTACCCGGCCACGAGCGTGTTGGGCGGCACGTCGCCCGTGACCACCGACCCGGTCGCGACGACGCTGTTCTCGCCGATCGTCACGCCCGGAAAAACCGTGGAGTACGCTCCGATCCACACGTTGTTGCCAATCGTGATCGGCTTCACGTCGGCGTCGTCGGGCGGCTCGCCGAGACGTCGGCGTTCCGGGTCGAGCGGGTGCCCGCTCGAATCGAACATCCGCGTCCCGCCGGCGATGTGGCAATCATCGCCGATCGTGATCCCTTTCGCCACGGTGAACGCGCAATCGTGACCGATCCCGGTGCGGTTACCGATCGTCAACGTTGGGCGGTCCGAGAAACGCGTGGCGAACCACACGTTCAGCTTCCCGACGACCACGCAGTCGTCGCCGAACACGAGGTCGCCCCCGCCCACCACCCACGGGATGAACGTTCCACCCCGCAGGTTCCGGCCGTACGACGTCGAGGCAGCGCGCAGGAGCGGCTCGCACACGAAAAGGCGGTACGCCCCGTAGTACGTGCCGCGCACCGAATGGTGGACGACGCGCAGCGCGCGGCCGAGCAGCCGCGGTACCGGAACGTGCACTTTCAGCGACGACCGGTACGCGCGGCGGGCGGCGACCCCGAGCGGGTGGTTCGAGAGGGCGACGCGGCGGCGAATGTTCATCCGCGAAACGGACGGTCGAAACCTGACGCCGTCACTTCCGGATCGAATCCTTCCGCGCCGCCGGGAACTTGTCCGTCAGCCGCGTCTCGTAATTGCGCTCTGCCGGCCCCACGTAGATCTGCCGCGGCCGCGCGATCTTCTGCTCCTTGTCGAGCAGCATTTCCTCCCACTGCGCCAGCCACCCCGCCGCGCGCGCGACGGCGAACAGCACCGTGAAGTACGACGTCGGAAACGCCATCGAGCGGTAGATCAGCCCGGTGTAGAAGTCCACGTTCGGATAGAGCTTACGCGACACGAAATAATCGTCGCTCAGCGCCACCCGCTCCAGCTCCAGGGCGATCTCCAGGTCCTTGTCCATCCCGACCTGCGCGAACACCTCGTCCGCCAGCCCCTTCACGATGCGCGCCCGCGGGTCGTAGCTCTTGTACACCCGGTGCCCGAAGCCCATGAGGCGGCTTCCCTTCCCGCTCTTCACGTCGTCGATGAAGGCGGGCACGTTCTTCGGATGCCCGATCTCCTCGATCATCCGCAGCACCGCCTCGTTCGCCCCGCCGTGGAGCGGCCCGTACAGCGCCGCGATCCCAGCCGCGACCGCCGAGAAAGGATCGACGTGCGACGAACCCACGGCCCGCACCGCGCTGGTCGAGCAGTTCTGCTCGTGGTCCGCGTGGAGGATGAACAGCACCTCCAGCGCGCGCGAGAACACCGGGTTCGCCTCGTAGCGCGGCTCGCTCATCCGCGCCACCATCGACAGGTAGTTCTCCGTGTAGTTGAGCGAGTTGTCGGGATACACGACCGGCATGCCCTTCATGTGCCGGTAGATCATCGCGGCCACGGTCGGCAACTTCGCCAGTAGGCGGATGATCGAGCGGTAGCGCTCCTCCGGGTCGAAGATGTTCTTCGCTTCCGGGTAGAACGACGACAGCGCCGCCACCGCGCTGCACAGCATCGCCATCGGGTGCGCGTCGTGGCGGAAGCCTTCCAGGAAACGCTTGATGTTCTCGTGGACGTACGTGTGGTACGTGATGTCGTGCGTCCACTTCTGATACTCGCCCTGATCCGGTAGCTCGCCGTTCCGCAGCAGGTACGCGACCTCGAGGAACGTCGAACTCTCGGCCAGCTGCTCGATCGGATACCCGCGGTAGCGCAGGATTCCCTGGTCGCCGTCGATGAACGTGATCGCGCTCTTGCACGACGCCGTGTTCATGAATGCCGGGTCGTAGCTCATCACGCCGAAGTCGCCCGCCGCGAGCTTCACGTTGCGCAGGTCCGACGCGCGCACCGCCTCGTCGCCCTCCGTCCCTCGCGGGAGCAGCGTCAACGAGACCTGCTGATCCGTGCGCGGGTCGCGCAGTTCCAGCGCCCCCGGGGTGCCGTTCGTCGAAGAGGAAGCGCCGCCCGCCGCCGTCGTGGTCGTATCCGTCTGGCTCATGCCGTTCTCTCGTTGGGAGTGCGCGCCCGGATGCGCAGCGCTGAATTCCGGACCGTCTAAGCTATGCACGGCCCGAACCGGCGGCGCCGCGACGTCCAAGGCGGCACACCGCGTTCCACTCCGATTCGGAAACCGGCGTCACACTCAACCGGTTGCCGCGCCGCAACGCCTGCAAGCTCGAGCACGCCGGGTCCGCATGCAGGGCCGCGAGCGGCACCACCTCCGCGAATCGCTCGACGCCGCGGATCTCTACCCCCACCCACGTCGGCGCCTCGGGGCGACTCTTCGCGTCGTACGCGGCGTGCGCGGGGTCGAACGCGGTCGGGTCGGGCCGCGCGGTCGACGCGACCTCCGCCAAACCGGCCACACCCACCGGGTGCGTGTTCGAGTGGTAGAACAGCACGCCGTCGCCCGGACGCATGCCGTCACGCATGTAGTTGCGCGCCTGATAGTTACGGACGCCGTCCCACAGAGTCGTTCGAGCTGGCGCCGCGAGAAGGTCGTCGAAGCTGAACGAGGTCGGCTCGGACTTGACGAGCCAGTAGCCGGGGTGCGCCACCGAGCGCTCGGGACGCGAGTCGGCCGGGATGTTTCGCTGACGCATCATGCAAGAAAATGTACGCAGCCATGCCCTGGACCGTGCCGGGTTCGCCGCGCACCGCGAGCACTGCTTTCCACCAGGTACGGCTCACGGCGTGACCCTACGCGCGGCCCAGCGACCCGCAGCGCGTGCGAGACGATGGCTCGGGAGCTCGATCGCGTGGTACGCGACCACGGCGGCCGGGAACGAAGCCAGGACGGCAAGCACGACGGCCGCCGTTGGAGACACCAGCCCGTTCAACCCATGCACGACGGTCAGCAGGACCAGGGGATGCACGAGGTAGAGGCTGAAGGAGATGCGCCCGAGCCACTCCGCCCATGGCCGCTCGAGCGTGTGCCGTACGAGGCCGTTTCCGATGGCGAGCACGATCAGTCCCATGCTCCCGATCACCGGAACGACGTCGGCGAGCGTCGCTACGAGAAGCCGGGGCGGCGACCCGCGGTGCGCGCCTCCCGCGACCGCTCGCGCGACGTACGGCCACCACGCGGTGATCTCCCAACGCCACGTGTAACAGACGAGCGCGACAACGAGCAGCGCGGCGGCCGCCGCACGGGACAGGCGAGCGGCGTCGGCCGTGACACGATCTCGGTGCGTCGCCAGGATCGCACCGGCGAGGAAGACCGGGGCGTAATACAGCCCGCTGCTCGTCCACGCCCAACGTGCCGTGGCAAAGTGCACCGCGCCGGCGAGCACGACCGCGCCGGCGATACCGCGCCAGAGCGGAAGCCGAACGGCCGCCGCCGCGAACAGCGGCAGCAACAGCGAGAACCGCATTTCGACGCCGAGGCTCCATGTGGAGGTGTCGACGTTGTGAGCGGCGCCAGCTTGCATCACTGCCAAGTCGAACAACATGGACGGCGTGACCGGATCGGACCACATCGCGCCGAACCATGCGCTCACGCCCGCCGCTCGCGGCGGGTGCCACAGCGTGAGCAGCGCACACGAGAGTCCGACCGCCACGGCATACGGCACGTACAGCCGCGGGACGCGCTGTGCGACGTACGCCCAGTACTCCCGTCGGCGGGCCACTCCGTACCGCACGACGAGCACGAACGCACTCAGAACGAAGAACAGCAGCACGGCTTCGTGCCCCGCCCACACCACGTTCAGTGGCCCGATTCCGGGGATCGACGACCAGCGCCCGGCGGGATCGTAGATCGCCGCCCCGCTCCACGGTAGCGCAAGCACGGCGTGGTGGATCACGACGGACAGTGCGGCGAGTCCCCGCAGTCCGTCGAGCGCGAGATCACGGCGCGCCGGACGGTTCGCGGCCTCCACTTGGGCGTCGGCTGACCGCGCAGGCCCGCGCTCAGACGCACGGGCACCTGCGCGAGGCCGCACGACAGTAGCTGACACGCTCGATCCCGCGAGGAGGGAGCTACACACTGCGCCGGCCTCGCTCCCGCGCACTGCCCTGCGGCGACACGGGCGCCGCTCCCGCCATACAATGGCGAGCCGGACCGTGATCGGGTAGTCCGGGGTGGTGCCCAGCATCGTGCCCACAAGACCGGCTCCACTCACGGCCTCCTCTCACGGCCGCGAGCGACCGCCGCTAGCCAGCTCGGGGCAGCTCCAGCGTGAACCGGAACTGCGTGCCTTCTCCGATCGCCGACTCCACCTGAAGCTCGCCGCCCATCGTAGCGACCAGCTTCTGACAGATTGCGAGTCCGAGCCCCGCACTCGAGAACGCATGGCTCCGCATGTCCGGCCCGCGGCGGAACGTCTGGAACAGCTGCTCGAGCACGTTCGGCGGAATCCCGCGCCCCGAGTCCGCGACCGTGAACGTCACCCGCTCGGCCCCGTGCTCGGCAGGCGCCGGCTGCACGGTGACCTGCACCGTCCCGGCAGGCGTGAATTTCAACGCGTTGGTGACGAGGTTGAGGAGCACGCGCTGTAGCCCCGTCGCGCGCCCCACGCGCGGACCCGTCACCCCGACGACCACGTCGAGCCCGACCCCGCGTTCCTCGGCGATCGGCGCGACGATCGCCCGGACGTCCTCGACGATCACTCCGACGTCGAAAGCCGCGCTCGCGCCACTGGCGAGCCGGTCGCCCCCGCGGGCCAGCTCCATCACGTCGCTCACGACCGTGCTGAGCCCGAACGCGGCGCCGTACACGAGCCCGAGCTGTCGCGCTTGCGGCCCGTCCAACCCGCCCGCGTCGCGCAAGCGCTCGACGAGAAACAGGATCGAGCCGAGGGGCGAGCGCATGTCGTGCGCAACCTCGACGAGCAACTCGAGCGCGTGCGTCCCACCGAGCTGATCCATGATTGAGCGCGCGCCGTCGGCGCGGGCCGACGATTCGACGCGGTCGAGCGTCGCGACGATTCCGAGCGCGATCTCCGAACCGTCCGCGCCGAGCGGGAGAGCATCGCTGCGAAGCTGCTCGACCAGCCGACGCCGCAGACGACAGGCGAGCTCGGCCACCGGCACCCGCCACGGCAGATCGCTCACGCCGAGTGCGTGATCACCGCCGGGGCCCGGATCATGTGGGGCGTTCCGGAGGGCGATGCAGAGCACGCGCAAGGCGTGGCGCACCTCCTCACGCGCGTCGCCCGTCCAGTGGTCACTTACCCACGCGGCGGCGCGATCGAGTTCCTCCCAGACGTGCGGCGCGCCGCTCGCCGAGCCGCGGGGCGCGAGAAGCTGCGCGCCGCGCGTCGTCAGTGGGTGCGGCGCCGGTTCCGCCGCCTCGTCGGCGCCTCCTCCACGCACGAGCCGGAGCCCCGTTGGGGTACGTCGCACGTGGCGCCTCAGGCTCCGACGGCCGTGATGAGCGGCGCGTCCTCGCGCCGCATTCCGTGCTTCTCCATCAGACGGTACAGCGTTGTCCGGTCGACGCCGGCGAGGCGCGCGGCGCGCGACATGTTGCCCGCGGCGCGGGTCGACAACCGGTTCAGGTACTCGCGCTCGAAGTGCGTGACGAGCTGCTCCTTGGCGGCGTGGAAGGCCTCGGTGTACAGCCCCGTCGGCACCGCAGCGAGGCCGTCGTCGACCGCCGCATGCTCTTCGTACAGCGGAATGTCGTCGGGCTCGATCGGGCGCCCCGCTTCGGCGACCACCGTCACGTGCTCGATCACGTTCTGAAGCTCGCGCACGTTCCCGCGCCACGGGCGCGACTGCAGGAAGGCGAGGGCCGACGGCGAGAACGTGGGCCGCGCCGAGCCCGCGGGGCGGTGACGGCGCCAGAAGCGCTCGAGGAAGTGCTGGGCGAGTGCGGCAACGTCTTCGGGGCGCTGCCGCAGCGGCGGCAACTTGATTGGCACGACGCAGAGGCGGTAGAACAGGTCCTCACGGAGCAGACCCTGCTTCACCGCTTCGTGCGGATCGCGGTTGGTCGCGGCGATGAACCGCACGTTCACGACCGCGTCCTGCCGCTCGCTGCCGACGCGGCGGACCACGCCGTCCTGCAGCACGCGCAGCAGCTTCGCCTGGAGCGGCATCGGCATCTCGCCCAGCTCGTCGAGAAAGAGCGTTCCGCCGTCCGCCGTTTCGAGCAGGCCTGCCTTGTCGCGGTCGGCGCCGGTGAACGCCCCCTTCTTGTGACCGAACATCTCGCTCTCGAGCAGCGGTCCCGGGATGGCCGCGCAGTTGATCGCGATCATCTTCCGCCCCGCCCGCCGGCTGTGGCGGTGGATGAAGTGCGCGATCACCTCCTTCCCCGTCCCACTCTCGCCGAAGATCATCACCGACGCATCGGCCGGCGCGACCCGCCGCGCCATCGCGACGGCCTGCCGCAGCGCAGCCGAGTCGCCGATCAGCGTGTCGGTGTCACCCGACGGGCGCGGACCGGGTACGTCGGACACCGCCGACGGGCCGCGCCCGGCCGGCGCGACCGGACCGCCGACACCCCCGCCTCCCGCGGAGCCGGTCATCCCTGCCGCCGAACTCTCGATGCGCAGCTCGCGCGGTGCACGGCCGCCGCGCGCGGCATGCGCCGCCCGCCCGACGAGGACCTGCAGGTGCGACGCGGAGAAGGGCTTCGGCAGGTAGTCCCACGCACCAGCCCGCAGCGCGTCGAGGCTCGACGCGACCGTGGGATTCCCGGTCATCACGACGACGAGTGTGTCGCGGCTCGTGGCCGCGATCGCACGTAACACGTCCATGCCGCTGATCGGCGTCATGTACAGATCGACGAGCGCGATGTCGAAGTGCTGACGCTCCGCCGCGTCGATCGCCTCCTCGCCGCGACCGAAGGTCACGACGTGGTGGCCGTCCAGGCGCAGAATGTTTGCACAGCCTTCGCGCAGGGTACGATCGTCGTCGACGACCAAAATTCGGAGTGCCGGCGCGGACGAGGCCGAGTCGGACGAAGGGACCGCGAAGCGGGAGTCGGACATGGGAGGGGGGCGGGGTCCTACAGAGGAGGTACGCCCGCGGAGCAGGCGTGCTGCGGTGCGGGGCGGCTCTCGACTTCGCGGGACGGCGACACTTTTTTCCGCCGAACGGGGTACGTGGCCGACGACGTCCCGGGTGCCAGCATCCGGCGATGCGGCACAGCCGTCGCAAGTGGGACGGCTGTGTTGGTGCACGCTGTGGTGTCGGTCGGGTACGGTTTCGGCTTGAGTGGCCCGTGCCACACCTCGAGCTGCTGCTGCGCCGGTGCTACGGTCGGTGCCGCACCGCGCCGACACTCCGCCCCGATTGCCATGTCCACGACCGTCCATATCACGGCCCGAGCGGCCGTTCCTCCGCGCTCCCCTCGTAGATGTCTGCGAACCTGACGCCCGTCCCGATTGGCGGCGAGCCGTCGCTGCCCGCCCCCGCCGAGCCAGCCGGCCTCCAGGGGTATGACCCCGCGGCCGCGTACGGACCGCCGCCCGAAGAGGGCGGTCTGGCGAGCGCGATCACCGTCGGCCGCCTGGCGAGCGCCCTCCAGCGCTTCAAGTGGATCATTGTCGCGACGACGGCAATCGGAGCGATCGGGGGCGTCGTCGCCGGCCGGTTCGTGACTCCGGAGTACGATGTCAACGCCGACGTCTTCACCACCCCGTCTGCACAGACCGGCGGATCGGGCGGGACAGCCCGCGGCGGCGCGCTCACGCAAATCAGCGGGTGGCGCGACCTGCTCCGCGCCCCGGCGATCACCGATCCCGTGGTGCTGCGACTCGCGCTCTACGTCCGTCCGCAGCACGCGTCCGACTCGCTGCTGTTCGCGAACTTCGGGATCGACCGCACGCAGAATCGGTTTTTCCCGGGCGACTACACGCTCAACGTCAACGCCGGACGCTGGACGCTGACCGACAAGGTCGGCGCCGTCAACGAGTCCGGAGTCGTCGGCGACTCTATCGGCCGGAAGGCCGGCTTCGCGTGGGCGCCGCGCGCCAATGTGGTCGGCAGTGCCAAGCGGTCGGTCGAGTTCACGGTGGTCACGCCGCGCGAAGCAACCATCGACGTCCTCAACCGCTTCGGCGTGTTCGTCGACGAGCGCAGTCCGATCATCTACCTGCGCCTGCACGGGACGGCCGAGCAGCGGCCGGCCGCGACGCTGAACGCGATGCTCGACCAGTTCGTGACCGTCGCCACCGATCTGAAGAAGCGCGAGCTGAACCAGCAGGCGACGACGCTGGCCGCGCAGCTCGAAGCCGCGCGCCAGAAGCTCGAGGGGTCGGAGCGCGCGCTCGAGCAGTTCCGCGTCGGCGCGATCACGCAGCCGTCGGAGGTCGTCGTGTCGGCGGGCGACGCGAACGGCGGTGGTACGGTGACGCGCGATCCGGTGATCAACAACTTCGCGATTCGCAAGATCGAACTCGACGGGACGCGCACGGATCGCGAGCAGCTGGAGCGCATCGGGCAGCAGATCCGGACCGGCGGTCCGCTGCCGGTCGATGCCATCAATTCGGTGAGCACGGTCGCCCGCGATCCGGGCGCGGCGCCGCTCAAGGCCGCCATCGCCGACTACAACGAGCAACAGACCAAGCTCGACAAGGCGCGAATCGTCTTCACCGATTCCGAGCCGTCGGTCAAGATCCAGCGGCAGGCCGTCGCGGCCGCGCGCGAGAACGTGCTGCGGCAGAACAACGCCTTTATCGGCGCACTGAAGACCCGCGAGGCGTCGGTCCAGCAGCAACTCGGCGCCGCGACCCGCGAACTGCAGTCCATCCCAGCTCGGACCACCGCCGAGGGCGCGCTCCGGCGCGAGGTCTCGGTGCAGGGTGACATTTATTCGCGCCTCCGGTCCGACTACGCGGGCGCGAGCCTCGCACAGCAGGCCTCGGTGCCGGACGTCAAGGTCCTCGACTCGGCGGTGATGCCGCTCACGCCGTCCAGCAGCACCGGCAGCCGCCTCGTCGCGCTCGCGACCGCGGGGGGCCTAGCCCTCGGCGTCGTGCTGGCCCTCCTCCTCGACATCCTCGACCGCCGCTTCCGCTACCCCGAACAGGTCACGCGCGAGCTCGGCCTTTCGGTGCTCGGCGTCGTACCTCGCATCGATGACGGCCGCGGCAGGCAGTCCGCCGAGCGCGCGGCGCAGATCGTCGAGGCGTTCCGCGCGCTGCGCCTCAACGTGCGATACGCCGCAGCGCCCAACCAACCGGTCGCGATCGGGATCACCAGCCCCGGCGCCGGCGACGGGAAATCCCTCATCGCGAGTAACCTCGCGCTCGCCTTTGCGCAGGGCGGGTGGAAGACCGTGCTCGTCGACGCCGACGTGCGCCGCGGTCAGCTCAACGGCACGTTCGACCTCCCCGCGTCGCCGGGGCTCGTCGAGTATCTCGAGGGCACGAGCCTCCTGTCGGAGGTCGTGCACCCTACGGGGCACGAGAACCTCTGGGTCGTGCCGGGCGGTCAGCGGCACCGCCGGGCCCCCGAGCTGCTCGCCACCGCGCGCCTGCCGCAGCTGCTCGCCGCTCTCGGCGCCGACCACGACGCGATCATCGTCGACACGCCGCCGTTAGGCGCTGGCACCGACGCCTACGCCGTCGGCACCGCGTGCGGCCAGCTCGCCGTCGTCCTCCGTAGCGGCGTCACCGACGTGCGGCTCGCGAAGGCGAAGCTCAAGATCTTCGACCACCTTCCCGTCGCCGTCGCGGGCGCGATCCTCAACGGCGTGGGGACCGAGACGAACATGTACCAGTACTACTCGTACGATCCTGACTACGTCGTCGTCGACGACACGGCGCCCGAGCAGCCCCTGCTCCCGGGCGAGACCGCGTCGGCGCGCGACGACGCGCGCGAGACGGCAGGCCGCTAGCGCGCCGCGGCCGGGGCGAAGCGTCGATGCTACGACCCGGCCGTGACGCGCGTCGTGTGCGGCACGGCGCGGTTTCGTGACGCTACTTTTTCCTTGCTGCATGCCGACATTCATTGCCGTGAGGCACCGGCGGCGGTACGATAAACGCGTGGCGACGACCGAGCCGGTGATGCGCACGGCCGTTTCCCATCCGATTCTATGATGCCTTACTTCGTCTTCTGCCGCGGGTTGCTCGCCCAGTGCTGGCGGGCCGGCCTGTGCGCCGCGCTGCTCGCCCCGGCGGGAGTGGCGTTCGCGCAGGCCCCCGTACAGCCGCAGCAGACGCAATCGCCACAGCCGGCACCCCAGGTGGCCGCGGTGCTCAGCGAGCGGCCGGTGCCGACGTCCGTGACCGCGTACACGCCCGATGCGACCCGGTCGCAGCTGACGACACGTCTCGACTCGCTCGCCCGCCTCGACACGGTGAGCAACGCGGGCAAGTCGCGCCGCGACGAAGTCGACGAAATCCGGCGCCGTCTGACCCTAGGCGATTTTCGCTCGGGCGATCGCTTCCTCATCCAGGACCTCCTGCTCGGCCGGCCGGGAACGGGTGGCGACACCGTGATCGTGCGCGACGCCCCGACGGGCCCGGTGTTCTCACTCAACACGTGGGCCGACGCGCCGCTGAATGGCGTCCTCCGGTCCGAACTGCCCAACACCGTCGCCGAGTACGAGCGGAAGTACGTGCGCGACCCGCGGCTTCGCGTGGTCCCGCTCACGCGCGTGGCGATCATCGGGTCCGTTCCCCGCCCCGGGTACTACACCGTCGATCCGGACCGGCAGCTCGCCGACGCGATCACGCTCGCCGGTGGTCCCGGCGCCGCGAACCAGAAGAAGGGGCGCATGACGGTGAGTCGAGGGTCGAAGCAGCTGTACGATACGAAGGCGGTCCAGGTCGCGATCCGCGACGGCCGCACCCTCGACGACCTCGGTATTCGGTCCGGCGACGAAGTCCGGATCGACGAGCCGAAGGGGAGCCGGTTCCCGAGCGCGACGAGCATTTTCTTCGGGATTTCGGCGCTCACGAGTTTGCTGCTCCTGATCCGTTCGGCGTACAACACGAACTGACCGCCGTGCTTCACCGCGAGATTGCCTCATCCACACTGCCGAGTCTGCCGCCCGGCCTCCTCGTTCCGAATGGGAACGTCGGGTCGGGGCCGTTCGTGAACGCGCACGTGAGCGCGCATGTGGGTCTCGGCCGCACCACGCTCGCCACGACGGGTGAGATCGCCATCACCCCGTGGCCGTCGGGCGCAACGGCCGCGGTCAGCACGCCGGCTCCGGGCCCCCTGGACGATCTTGGCGTTACTCCGGCCGAACGACTCGAGTGGCTCACGCGGGCGATGAACATCGTCATCGCGGCGGTCGCCCTGCTCCTGCTCGCGCCGATTTGCGTGCTCGTGGCGCTCGCGGTCAAGCTGTCGTCGCCCGGCCCCGTGTTCTACACGCAGACGCGCGTCGGTCTCGACCGCCGCTGGCGTCGGCCCGCGGCGAACGCCCCGGGCGAACGCCGCGTCGAAGACCTCGGTGGCCAGCCGTTCACGATCCTGAAGTTCCGCTCGATGCGCGTGAATGCCGAGGCGAATGGGCAGGCGGTGTGGGCGACCAAGCAGGACGCGCGCGTGACGCCCGTCGGCGCGGTCATCCGCAAGACGCGGCTCGACGAGGTCCCGCAGCTCATCAACGTGCTGCGCGGTGAGATGAACATCGTCGGCCCGCGCCCCGAGCGCCCGAGCATCGTCGTCCGCCTGCGCGCCGACATCCCCGAGTACACCCAGCGGCTTCGCGTCCGTCCCGGCATCACGGGCTGGGCGCAGATCAACCACAGTTACGATTCGTGCCTCGAGGATGTGAAGGAGAAGGTGCGGTACGACCTCGACTACATCGGACGTCAGAGCGTGTGGTTCGACGTACGCATCATGTGCATGACGCTGCCGGTGATGATCTTCCGGAAGGGCGCGCACTGACGGACCCGCCGCAGCGGCGACTGCGTGTCGCCGCGCTGATCGACACGTACGAAGTGTTTGGCGCGGGACGGCAGCTCGCGCCCATGGGGCCGGCGCTCCGTGACCGCGGCGTCGACCATCGCGTGGTCCTGTTTCACCGCGCCGGGCGCGCGCCTGCGCCATACGCGGCGTACCTCGACGGACTCGGGGCGGACCACGTGATCGTCCCGGAGTACGGCCCGGCCGACGTCGGCATGGTAAAGCGAGCCGCCGCGGCACTCGCCGCGTTCGACCCGGACGTCGTCGAAACGCATGGGTACAAGCCCTCCGCGATCGTGGCAGCACTGCGCGCCGCGTCGACTCCGCGCTGGCGATGGCTCGCCTTCTTTCACGGCGGCACGACCGAGAATCTCAAGGTCCGCGCGTACAACTGGATCGACCGCCGCGCGATGGCACGTGCCGATCGACTTGCCGTGATGTCGTCGGTCCACCGCGATGCGTTCGCGCGGATGGGAACCCGCGTCCGCGTCGTGTACAACGCGGTCGCCCAGCTTCCGCGATCGCCGGACTCGGCGGCGCTCGACGTCCGCGGGCTGTTTCGACCTGCGCCGGCCGCCGACGACGCGATCCTCGGCGTCGTGGGACGGCTCTCGTCGGAAAAGGGCGTCGACCTGTTTCTCGACGCTTGCCGGCGCCTCGTCGACGCCGGCGAGCAGTTCCGGGCGGTCGTCGTCGGCGACGGCCCCGATCGCGCGCTATTAACGGCGCGCGCGCGCGCCCTCGGCCTCGACGCGCACGTGGCGTTTGCGGGGACCGTCCGCGATGTGGGTCATGTGTACGGGCAGCTGACGTGCGTCGTGATCCCGTCGCGCAGCGAGGGGCTGCCGAACGTGATGCTGGAGGCGCTCGATCACGACGTGCCCGTGGTGGCGACGCGCGTCGGCGCAGTCCCCGAAGTGCTTACCGACCCGCTCGCCGGCGTAGTCGTTCCGCCCTTCGACCCCGGTGCGCTCGCCGACGGCATCCGGCGCGGGCTCGCACTGGCGCGCACGCCCGGGGCTGCGGCGGCGCGCGCCGCCACCATACGCCGCTTCTCGCTCGACGCGCGCGTCGACGCGCACCTCGCGCTCTACGCGGAACTCGCCACGCCGACCGTCGCCCGAGTGTCGCCCTCGCCTGCTGCTGCTACGCCGTAGTACGAGAGGTACCACTCCGCGAAGCGTCGCACGCCTTCCTCGACCGGCGTGGCCGGCGCAAACCCGACGTCTCGCACCAGGTCGGCGACGTCCGCGGACGTGGCCGGAACATCTCCCGGTTGCATCGGCAGCATGCGCATCTCGGCCGATCTGCCGAGCGACCGCTCGAGGGCGGCGATGAATCGCAGCAGCTGAACGGGCGCGCTATTCCCGATGTTGTAGAGGCGGTACGGCGCCGACGAGTTCGCGGGATCAGGTGCGGCAGGGTCCCATGCAGGGTCCGGCTCCGCGGGACGGTCGAGCGCGCGGATCACGCCCTCGGCGATGTCGTCGACATAGGTGAAGTCCCGCTGCATGTCGCCGTTGTTGTACACGTCGATCGGTTCGCCGGCGAGGATGGCGCGGGCGAACTTGAACAGCGCCATGTCGGGCCGCCCCCACGGCCCGTAGACCGTGAAGAAGCGGAGCCCCGTGGTCGGCAGCCCGTACAGGTGGCTGTAGGAATGAGCCATGAGTTCGTTCGCGCGCTTCGTCGCGGCGTAGAGACTCATCGGGTGACTCGCGTCGTGGTGCACGCTGAACGGCATCGCCGTGTTCAGCCCGTACACCGACGACGTCGACGCGTACACGAGGTGACGAACGGTCGCGTGCCGGCACCCTTCGAGCACGTGCAGGAAGCCGACGAGGTTCGCGTCGATGTAGTCGTGCGGGTGTTCGATCGAGTGGCGCACGCCGGCCTGCGCCGCGAGATGCACCACGCGCTCGATGTCGCCGCGCGCGAACAGCGCCTCCATCCCCGCGCGGTCCGCCAACGTCAGGCGGACGAACTCGAAATGCGGATGGCTTTGCAGTCGATCGAGTCGCGCGCCCTTCAGACGTGGGTCGTAATAGCTGTTGAGATCGTCCAACCCGATTACGCGCTCGCCACGCGCGAGCAGCCGCTCGGCGACGTGCATTCCGATGAAGCCGGCGGCGCCGGTGACGAGGACGGCAGCAGACATGGGCGGGGAGCACCTGGTAGTCTCGACGGCGGCGCACGAGTCGAGCGACGGCCGCGTCAGGGTCGTCACGTGATCCGCGCGACGCGACCGCGCGACGATCGCAAAAAACTATGCGCGACCCGCCGAACTGGCTGACGTGGGCAAGTATATTCACGCACAGGATGACAGTTCGTCGCGCGACCAGCCCGCCCGGCGGGCGGATTCGCATCATGTTCCTGATTCGCGAGATCGCGGTCGGCGGTGCCGAGCGGCAGCTCGCCCTGCTTGCGCGCGGGCTGCCAGTGAGCCGCTTCGACGTCACGCTCGTGTCGATGTACGACTCCGCCGGCCCGATCTGGGAGAGCCTTGACGACGCGCCCCACGTGCGCCGCATCGCGATCGGGAAGACGGGCCGCTGGGACGTCGCGAGCTTCTTCCGCCGCTTGGTGCAACTGACGCGCGAGATCCGGCCGCACGTCGTGCACGGCTACATGATCCCGGCGAACGAGATCTCGCTCCTCGCGGGCCGCGCCGCCGGCGCGCGCGTGGTGTGGGGAGTGCGAATCTCGGATCAGGACCCGGAAGCGTACACGGCATTTCGCCGGCGAGTGCATCGCGCGGGCGTCCGTCTGTCCCGGTTCCCGGACCTCGTGATCGCCAACTCCTTCGCCGGTCGTGCGTCCCATGTCGCCGAGGGATACCCGCGCGACCGGTTCATCGTCATCCCGAACGGGATCGATGTGGAGCACTTCCGGCCCGACCCCGATGCCGGCCGGAGATGGCGAGCGTCGGCCGGCGTCGACGTTCGCGACGCGGTGATTGCACTCCCGGCGCGCATGGACCCGATGAAAGGACATGCGGTCTTCCTAGACGCCGCCGCGCGCGTGCTGGCCGCATCGCCTGACCGGCGGATCCGCATCGTGTGCGCCGGCGACGGGCCGGACCGCGTTCGCGACGAGCTGCGGTCGGTTGCCGAGCATCACCGCATCGCCGATCGCGTGACGTGGATTCCGGCGGTCCGCGACGTCGTCGGACTCTACAACGCGGCGGACGTGGTAGTGAGCGCGTCTGTGTTTGGCGAGGGGTTTCCAAACGTGCTCGCCGAAGGCATGGCGTGCGGCACGCCGTGCGTCGCCGCTGCGAGCGGCGACGCACGGTTCGTCGTCGGCGACGCGGGCGTCGTCGTTCCCCCACACGCACCGGACGCGCTCGCCGCCGGCATACTCCGCGTGCTCGCGCTCGACGGCGACGCGCGCGGCGCCCTCGGCGCGCGGGCGCGCGCGCACATCGCGTCGACCTTCACAGCCGCGCGCCTCGTCGAGAACTCGGCTCGAGCCCTCGAAGCGGTCGCGGCCGGGCAGGCGCCCGAGGACGTGCCCGATCCCGCGCCGTGAGTGGGACGACAACAGGGCGGGTGACATCGACCTTCGGCCGTCGTCACCCGAAGACACCCGGTCAACCTCGCAATTGATGCACTACCTCGTAACCGGCGGAGCCGGATTCATAGGACGGCTGCTCTGCACCGCCCTGATCGCGCGGGGCGACCGCGTCACGGTGCTGGACATCGCGCGGGATGCGCCGCTGCTCGACGGCAACACGTCGTCCGTGCGGTTCATCCGTGGAGACGTCCGCGACCCCGCGGCCGTTCGCGCCGCGCTCGACGGCTGCGATGCGGTGTTCCACCTCGCGGCCGCGCACCACGATTTCGGGATCGACCACGCAACGTACTTCGGCGTGAATGAGGGCGCGGCGAAGGTACTGTGCGCAGCCATGGACGCGGCGGGCGTGCGCGACGTGTGCTTCTACTCGAGTGTGGCGATCTTCGGGAACGCACCGGAACCTCACCACGAAGACAGCCCCACCGCGCCCAACAGCGATTACGGCGCCTCGAAGCTCGCCGGCGAACACGTCTTCCGGCGGTGGGCGGAAGGCGCGCCCGATCGGCGCGCGCTGATCATTCGGCCGACCGTGACGTTCGGGGCTGGCAACTTCGCGAACATGTTTTCGCTCATACGCCAGATCGACAGCGGGTTGTTCGTCCAGGTCGGGGCGGGTGACAACGTGAAGAGTCTGTCGTACGTCGAGAACCTCGTCGACGCGACGCTCTACCTTTGGGACCGGCCGGCGGGTGCACCATTCGACGCGTTCCACTGGGTCGAAAAGCCTGATCTCACCAGCGCGCAGATCGCCGCCGTGATCTCGGCCGCGCTCGGTCGCCCCGCGCCGCGGCTTCGGTTGCCGCTCGAGATGGCGATCGCTCTCGCCGCTCCTTTCGACCTCGTCATTCGACTCACGGGTCGCAACCTGCCGATCTCGTCGGCCCGCGTACGAAAGCTCGCGGCCGACCAAACCAAGTTCGAAGCGGACAAGGTGCGCGCAGCGGGATTCCGACCCCGCGTGACGCTCGACGAGGGCATCCGGCGTACGGTCGCGTGGTACCGCAGCGAAGGCCGTAGCGCGACACCTGTGCGCCGCCTCCCGCCTGCGACGCCGGTTCCGCTCGACGCGCTCGCCGCGCCGCAACGCTGAGGCGGGTCGCGGGATGTCGATGCCGTCGGCCCGAGCATTCTTTTTCCCAGCCGCGGACCGGTTGGCGGAGGCGGAGGTCGCGACCGAGACTCGCTTCTTCCGCAACCTGCGCCTGCCAAACGGTACGTACAAGACGACGTACCCCGACCGCATGCCCGACGTCGACGCGGCGGTCGCGAGGGCGCTCACGCCCGGAACGCACGCCGACGTGCTCGACGTCGGCGTGTCGTCGGGCGTGACGACGCTCGAACTGATGGACACACTAGCCGAGCACGGCATGGAACCGGAGGTCGTCGCGGTCGACCTCTCCGTCTCTGCATTCCTGCTGCGGATTGCCGGCGTCGATCTGCTGTGTGACCCGAAGGGGCACGTACTCCAGATCGCGACGCCGGTCGCCGTTAAGGGGCGACCCCATGATCCCGCCGGGTCGAGCGCCCGCGCGGCACTTCAGCAAGTGTTCGATGCGGCCGAACGCCTGGTCGGCGGACCGGCCGGCGCCGCACGGGGTACCCCCGTGCAGCTCATCTCGCCACGCCTCGCGCGCCACGCGCGCGTGACCGTCCGCGAACACGACCTGACGACGCTCCGTCCCGAGTGGCGCGACCGATTCGACGTCGTCCGTGCGGCGAACGTGCTCAATCGTGACTATTTCGACCAGCCGACGCTCGAGCGCATGATCGCCCACCTCCGCACGTACGTCCGCGCACGCGGCCTTCTCGTGCTGTGTCGTACACACGATGACACGCGGACCAACCACGCGAGCGTCCTGCGCCGCGCCACCGCCGGCGACGCGTTCGCAGTCGTGGCCCGCGTGGGCGACGGCTCGGAGATCGAGTCGCTCGTGACCGAAATGTCTGCCGCGGCATGAGCGCCGCCCCGGTGTACGCCGCGGGTCGCGACGGTCGACCGATCGCGGCAGCGGATCGCGACGCAGCACGGCCGCTGCGCATCGCGCTCGCGACCGAGTCGGACCGCATGGGAGGGGCCGAGACGATGCTCGCGCACCTCGCCACCGGTTTGCGCGCACGCGGACACCACGTCGAGCTGCTGATCCCGGCGCGAGGCTCGGGGTGGCTGGATGCGCAACTGCGGGGAGTCGACGTCCCGAGCCGGCCGTTGTCGCTCGGGCGCGTGCGGTGGACGCCGGTCGCGGAGATCCGGCGCGCGATGGCCGACATGAAGGCGGACGTTCTGCACAGCCACATGATCGGACTCGCGATGTTCGGCGCGGCCGCCACCGCAGGCAGCCGCGTGCGGCACGTGATCACGATGCACGGAACCGGGCACGAGACGAGCGCCGCGCGCCGGCGCTGGGCGCTCCGGGCAGCCCTCCGGGCGAGCGACGCGCCGATCGCCGTATCGGACGGGCTGCGCCGCGAGCTCCGCGGCCTCATCGGGCGCGTGGCGGACCGGATGGACGTCCTGCCTAACGGCGTGCCCGAGCGCCACGGCGCACGCGACGCGACGCGGGCGTCGCTCGGCGTCGCACCCGACGAACTGCTCGTCGTCGCCGTCGGGAACCTCTTCCACAACAAGAATCACGCGGCGCTGTTGGACGCGCTCGGCCGCATCCCGGCCGACGTCCGGTGGCGCCTCGTCATCGCCGGCCGCCGCGAGGACGCGGCGGACTCGCTCGACGAGCGGATCGCGGCACTCGGGTGGCGGCAGCGGGTCCACCTCCTCGGCCCGCGCGACGACGTCCCCGATCTCCTGGCGGCGTCGGACGTGTTCGCAATGCCGTCGCTGAACGAGGCGCTGCCGATGGCACTGCTCGAAGCGATGTTCAGCGGTACTGCGATCGTCGCCTCGAGCGTCGGCGGCATTCCTGAGGCCGTGCGGGATGGGCAGGAAGGCGTGCTCGTCCCACCCGGCGACGTCGAGACACTCGCGGCCGCGCTCGCTCGCGTCCTCACAGACGCCCAGCTCCGCCGAACACTCGGCGAGGCCGCCCGCGCGCGTGCCCGTACCCAGTACGGCGTAGACCGGATGGTGGCGGCGCACGAAGCCCTGTACACTCGACTCGTGCGCCCGCTCACGGCGCCGCCTGTACCCGTTTTCTGACTTCGAGCCGCCATGGCCGCGACCGTACCTCCCTCCAGGCCGCTTCCCCCATCCGGGGCGGCACCGAATCACCGGTATCCGCCGGCCCAGCGCGTCGCTCCGGGCTTCCGCGCAGGGATGCGCGGGCCTCGACCGGGACTCGCTCGCGCCGCCACCACGGTCGGCGCGTACTGGCAGGGCACGTGGAAGGCGGTCGTCGCGCTGATCGGGTTGCTGGTGATGCGACTCGCCGAGCTCTACCCGCCGCTCGTCCGGATCCGCCCGTCGATCATCGCGGGAACGATCGTCGGCCTGCTGCTCGTGCAGCGGGTGCGTCCGCAGATCTGGCGGATGGTCTTCGAGCAGCCTGCCGTGCGTTGGCTCGCGATGTACATGGCCGTGATCGTGATAACGATCCCATTCGCGCTCTGGCCGGGCGGTGCGTTCAACATCATGTACGTTCTCCCGTTCATGGCGTTGATGTTCGTCGCGATCATGCTGTGCGAGCCGACGCGAGAGACGCTCGACCGCATCATCCGTTGGACGGTTCTCCTTGGTGGATCGTATGCCGCGTACGTGATGATGTTCGGCTCGATCGTCATGGACGGCCTCGGCGGAGCGCGGTTAGGCGGGCTCGGCATGTACGATCCCAACGACCTCGCGGTGCTCGCCGTCATCGTCATGCAACTCTCGATCGGGATGGCCCTGCGCGAGCGCGGCCTGTGGCGCTTGCTCGGAGCGGCCTCGGCCGTCGTGACGGTCATTGTCGCGCTCAAGACTGGGTCGCGCGGCGGCACGATTGCGCTCGGCGTGGGCACGCTCACCCTGCTGCTGGCGCAGAAACCCGGTCGGTTCTTCACGCTTTTGACGGTCATCGTCATCGCGATTCCTCTCGCGTGGATGTTCGGACCCGAGTCGTTCCGGATCCGAACGGCCTCGTTTCTGGACATCGGGAACGACTACACGTTCAACACGGACGCCGGCCGGTGGATCATCTGGCAGCGTGGGCTGGGCTACTTCATCCGCCGGCCCATCATCGGCGTCGGGCCAGGCGGGTACGGACTGCGCGAGGGCGAGTACTTCGCCAGCCAGGGCCGCAGCGGAGGTTGGCTCACGGCCCACAACACCTATCTCCAGGTGCTCGTCGAGATCGGGATCCTCGGCGGAATTGCGCTGTTCGGAATGATCACGACTGCCGTTCGCGGATCGTTCCCCCTCTGGCGCCGGCCGAAGGCGAGCGCTCCACGCCAGCTGTACCGCCCGGAAATCTTCGCCACGCTCACCGGATTCCTCTCCGGAGCGATGTTCCTGTCGCACGCCTACAACCCGCTGCTCTTCTTCACGCTGGCGCTGGCCGCGTACGCAGGGCGTGTCTATGAGGCGGAGTCGCTGCGCGGCGGCGTTCCCTCCGCGCCGCCGCGTAGTGCGCGGCGCGGTGTGGCCGCGCGGATGGTCGGCCGCGCGCCGACGACCGGGCTCGCCCGCGCGTGATGGCCTGAACGCGAGAGCGCCCGGGAAATCCCGGGCGCTCTCGCGTTCAGGCTAAATCCGGGGGCTGATCGCCGGGTCGACTACTCGCGCGTTCCGGTCGTGCGTTCGTGCGTGGCGCGCTCGACTCGCCACAACTGGATGTCTCCCCAGTTCGCGACCGGCGCAAGTTGGATCCCGTGCCACTGATAGGTGGAACCGAGTCGCGTCGGGGCGACAAGCTCCGACGCCATTCCGTCGCGGAGGCCGAGTTGGCGGGTCCCGGTGCTGGTCGCTACCCAGCGCGCGCCCGCGATCTCCTGAGCCAGCACGTCCGCGAGCGAGGCGCGGGTGTGAACGAACTGACTGTTCGGCAGGTAGTACGACTGAACGATTACCCGCCCCGCGTCGATGAGCGGGCGCCCCTTCAGCAGGTAGTACGACGACTGGATGTAGGGCGTCACCACCAACGGCGTCTCGCGGGTCGCGTTACGATCCGCCCAGGTGAGGAGGTCGCGCGCGGCGAACTGCGACCGCTGGACCGGACTGATCGATCGGAACTGGTTTGTCAGCACCCCGCGTGCATGCAGTGACGCGTCGCTCACGACGGCCTGCCACGCGAGGCCGACCGCCGCCGTCGCGACCACGACGTGCGTTAGGCGCAGGCGCGGGAGCCGCGCCCGGATTGCCCGCACGCCGGGCACCGTGTACGCCGCGAGTGTGACCGCGATGATCAGCGCGTAGCGAAACTGCGCGAGGATGGCGTGGGTGAACGCGGCGTACGCGAGCCATGCGCTCGCGACTACCAGCCCGAGCGCGAGCGGGACCGCCGCGCGCTCGACGCGTCGCAGTGCGGCGACGAAGCCGACCCAGCTCACGATCCCGAGTCCCGGCGTGAGGATCGCGAGCGTGGCCGCCGGCCAGAACAGCACCACGTACGTCTGGTACAGCCAGTTCGGCCACCGTTGATGCTGCCCGCCGGCGAAAAACTGCAGCGTGTTGAGCTTCGCCTGATCGAGCGGGTACCACGGCGTTGGATACAACATCGACCAGCGCCAGAAGATCACGAGCACGTAGAGCAGCCCGCAGACGCCGAAGATTGCGAGGTGGCCGACGGTGCGACGTTCGATGTGGAACCGCGCCCGCTCGCCAGGAAGCAGGAGGACGAACGACGCGGCGAGCGGCAGACCCCAGATCACCCCGTCGAATCTGACGGTCGTCGCCAACGCGAGGGCCAGCCCCGCAATCGCCGCGAGGCTCGCTCGCGGCGTCTGTCGATATCGCATCACGGCCCAGACGGCCGCGAGAATGCACGTGATGTACGGCGCCTCGCTCGTCGCGCCGTTCGACGACATGAACAGGTGGAACGGCATCAGCGCCACGATCCAGCCAGTCACCGCGCCGGCGCGCAGGTCGAAGGCTTCGGACGTGACCTTGAGCGCCAGCCAGGCGTTCGTCGCCGCGATGAGCGCGTACAGGATGCGCACGCTCCAGAACGGGTCGCGCCAGACGAGGAGCGCGAGCCCCGGCAGCACGTAGTTCCCCTCGCCCCAGACGGTCCGGCCGAACGTCGGCACGCCGTCGAAAAACCACGCGGCCGCGGTACCGATCCGGGTCGTACCGTCGTTCACGTCGCCCTCGATGAAGAGGAGCGCGAGCAGACGAACCACGACGGCGGCAAGGACGATCACCCACGGCTTCGACCACCATTCGCGAACGGGTGCCGGTCGCACGACTCGATCGCCGGCGAGAGACTCAGTCCGCGCTGCGCCTGGCGCAGCGAACGTCGCCGTCATCGGTCGGGATGGGATGAGAGGCCCGCGTACGGCTGTGCCGAGGTGCGCTCGGTGGATTCGCCCACGCGATCTGAAAAACCGGGGCGCGCGATTCGAACGTGGCCCTGCGCGCGGACCGGCTCACCCGGTGGCACCTCGAAGCCGAGTGCGTCGCGCAAGAGGTACAACGGACGTTGCTTCGACTCGCCATAGATGCGACCGATGTACTCGCCGATGATGCCGAGAGCCAGTAGTTGCACGCCCCCGACGAAGAGCACCGCGACGAAGATCGCCGCCCACCCGGGTACCCAGGAGTTCGTGAGCAGGCGGGTCACAACCGCCCAGACGATTCCGAGAAGCGCGACGAGCGAGGCACCGACGCCCGCCCACGATGCAAGGCGCAGCGGCACGACGGAGAACGATGTGACCCCGTCCAACGCGAGCCGCACCATTTTGAAGAGGGGATATTTCGTTTCGCCCGCGAACCGCTCGGCGCGCGCGTACGGGACTGCGACCTGCCGGTACCCGACCCAGCTCACCATACCCCGGACGAAGCGCGCCCGCTCGGGCATGGCGACGAGCGCCCGCACCACCTTCCGGTCCATCAACCGAAAATCGCCGACGTCGAGCGGGATCGCCGTTTCACTGAGTCGGTTCAACAGGCGGTAGAACGACTTCGCGGTGGCGCGCTTGAACGCTGTCTCGCCCGCGCGATCGGTGCGCAGGCCGTACGCGACGTCGGCCCCCTCCCGCCAGCGCTCGAGCATCTCGAGCAGCACCTCGGGCGGATCCTGGAGGTCGGCGTCGATGATCGCGACCGCATCGCCAGCCGCGTGTTCGATGCCGGCGCTGACGGCGGTTTGGTGCCCGAAGTTGCGCGAGAGAAAGAGGACTCGGACCCGGGCGTCGCCGGCGGACAGATCGCGCAAGATCGTCGGCGTCGCGTCACGACTTCCGTCGTCGACATAAATCAATTCGTATCCGTCAGGCTCCAAACGCTGCAACGTCGTGGTTAGCCGGCGGTGCGTCTCGGAAATGGCGTCCGCTTCGTTGTAGCACGGGACGACGACTGACAGGAGCACGGCGTGTGGGATGTGGGAGCGCGGGCGGGGCGGTCACCCGGACCGGTCTGCCGCATACGGAATTGACGACGGCTGCCAGACTTCCCAGCGTCCGCGGACCGCGTTCATGAGCGCGAGGAGTGGCGCCGTCGAGAGCTTCGCCGCCCACGCGACGTCGCGCAGGAGCCGCGGCCGAGCTAACGCGACCAGCGCGGCGAGCACCAGCCCCGCGCCGGCGGCCCAGAGCACGGCCATTCCCGCGACGCGGAGCGCCAGCCACACGCTACAGAACGCGGCAATTACCCCGAGGTACGGGAGCAGAACGCGCGTGAGCTTGTGTACGACGAAATCCGGCCAGATTGCGTTGCGCCAAGGGAGCAGGATCTCCGGCGTCCACGCGCAGAGCTGGACGAGGCCCGTGAGCGTGCGGACCTTGCGACGAAAGTGCTGCTCTCGCGTGAACGTGCGCGGGTCAGTGGCGAGTGCGCGCTCGCAGATCGCCACGCGCCACCCCTGCAGGATGACCTGCGTGGTCGCGAACAGGTCGTCGCAGATCAGCCCCGTCGGCATCGGGCGCCAGAGTGCCCCGCGCATCGCGTAGACGGCACCCGACACGCAGATGATGCTGTGCACGGCGGCCTGGTCTCGACGCAAGCGAAGCTCGTATTGCCAGTACCGATCGAGCAACGGGTCATCCGCCGCCGGCGCAATCACGCCCGTAACGGCGCCGACGCCGGGGGAATGCACGGCCACGACGAGGTCCCGGATCACGGACGGGGCAAACCGTTGGGCGGAGTCGGCGAACAGCAGCACGTCACTCGTGGCTGCCCGGACGCCGGCGTTCAGCGCCGCCGATTTCCCGCCGGGCGGGTCGCCGGGCACCACGCGGGCGTTGTCGCCCAACGCCCGCGCGTATGCCGCCGCGGGATACGAACCGCCAGCGTCGACGGCAACGACCACGTCGAGCCGGTCTTGAGGGTAGTCGGCGGCGCGGAGGTCGCGCACGCGTTCGACGATGGAATCCGGTGCGTCGCGCGTCGCGACGACAACGGTCACGCGCGCGGCGTCGTCGGGCGTTCCCGCGGCGCGCGCCGCGTCCGCCGCGGCGAGGGTGGCTTCGATCGGCGAACGGCGCCCCGCCGCGCGAACGCGGAGGAGCGCCGGATACCCGACGGCGGTGAAGACGGCCAGCGCAAGAGGGCCGGCGACGAACGACGCGAGCAGGACAGTGGACATGCGATGCGGCCGAGGTGGAGGCGCGGCCCGGCCGTGCGCTCGCCGTTGAAAATAGCCTGCCCGGGGCCGAGCGGTGACCGGCGCGGGCCACCGCTCGATCGTTGATGCCTAGCGGTTACGCCACTGCATCGTGTTGAACGTGTGGGTGAATCCTTGGTCGAATGCCTTGCCCGAGGCCGCCCACCAGCTGCGCTCACCGTTGTTCGTATTCGCCAGGAGCATGCGGTCCACCATCGTGGCGTACTGCGCATTTCCGGTGCGGTTGTACAGCCACGCGTACGCCGGGGCGACGAGGTTGTTCAGGGTCGGCTCGGGCCAGTCGCCATCGTCCGCGTCGACGTTCGTCGTGACGTACTTGAAACCCTGCGCGCTCGCGATCCACTCGTTCGCCGTCATGTAGTCGACGGCGCGCTGCACGGCGGTCGGGATCCGTGCGTCCGGCGTGAACTGGTCGTAGTACCGGATCAGCTGTGTGAGCAGCATCCCGACCATGAAATTCTTCTGCCCACCGTTGTACTGCGTGCCGCCGAACGCGCCGGAGGTGTGTTGGGTCCCGAGGATGTCGTTGATCGCGGTCGTGAGCACGGTATTCGTCATGTACTGGCGGCAAAACATCGCATCGCCGCCCGTCATGTCGGGACTGGTCGCGGTCGGCACCGCGTTAGTCATCTGCACGTCCATGAGCGCAGCGATCACCTTGGCCCGCGCGCGGTCGTCGCCGAGCTGCGTCGACGGGTCGCCGCCGAGCCGCCACATCGCGATCGGGCGGTCCTGACACATCAGCGACGTCGCCATCGAGTACAGGTACCCGCGCGTCCGCTCGTCGCCAGTCGAGAAGTAGTGAAGCGCCATGCTCTCGCTGTTCGACCACCAAGGCGCAGGACCGCCGTTCGCGGGCGCCAAGTACTGGTCGATGTAGTTCGCGACGATCGCGGACGCGTGCTGCCAGTACGTCGGGTTGGCCGTGCGCAGCCACTCCTGATAGAGAATGAACGCGCGGTCGTAACCGGCGGTCCGTCCACAGCTCCAATTGGACCCGCACTGCGACCAGTCGCCTGCAGCCAAGCGGACGTAGTCGCTCTCGTACTGCGCGATGAGAGACGTTGGCGCCTTCGTCGTGGCCGGGTCGTACAGCGGACCGCCGAGGCCGGTGCTCATCAGGTAGGCCGACGAGGTAGGGAGGACCGCGGCGACGGGGGTCGGCACGGCCGCACGCTCGGCTGGAGGCGTGAGCGTGCGCGTACCGCCGACGGTGACGTAACCCGGAATGGGCTGCGCGTCGGGGATCACGTAATCGAACTGGACCAGCGCGGCGCGCAGCGACCCGTCGGGCCAGCGCCCGCTGAGGGCGCGCGTGCGAATGGGTCGCTCGGTCCCGTTGACGAACACGTGGACTTGGCCGAGCGAATTTTCGGTGACGGCTCCGCGCGGAAACGGAATGCCGTTCGACACCATCACCTGCCCACTGCCGCCGTCGAACCGCATCACGGCGACGTCGATGCGGGCTGCTGCGCTCGCGCGCGGGGCCGCGACCAGCACCGTCGACGTCGCACGCACACCGAGCGCTGTTGCCGTGATGACGGCGATCCCGGGCGCGATCGGCACCACCGTTCCGTTGCTCGACACCGCGGCGACGGTGGGCGCAGATGACGACCACGTCACCGCGGGTGCGTTCGGCGCTGCGGCCGCAACGCCTGCTACGGTGAGCAGACCGGTCGCCGCAGCCTGGACCGTCGCGGTGAACTGCTGCGGGGCGCCGACCGCCAGCATTGCCACCGCTGGGCGGACGGCGACGGTCGCGGCGTTCACGCTCGCCGACGGACCACGTTCGGTCACCGTGACGGAAGCGGGCACGCTGTCGCGCCCAACTCGCGCCCAGACGGTTGCCTGTCCCGCGCGCCGCGGCGTCAGCCGGCCGTCGGCTCCGACGCTGACGACCTGCTCGTCGCTCGAGTGCCAGGCGGCCGCGACGGTGTCGATGCGGTCGGCGTCGGGACGCATCGCATGAAGCGTCGTGCCCGCGGCGCCGACGGCCAGCGCAACGGTCGGAACATCGAGGATCATGCCCACCCCGATCAAGCTACTCGCGGGGACCGCGGGGTCGAGGGCAGGCGGACTGTTCGTGTCGCAGGCGACGGCCGCGAGCACGAGGAGGGCTCCGCTCGAGCGCGCGCGCGCGCCCCGGGCGGAAGACGGACGGGTGGACGACATGGTTCCAGCGGTGATCGTTTGGCGGCCCGACTAGCGTGACCCCGGGAGTCCTCCCCCGGCGGTGGTAGCCTCGTGGCTTTGCGTCCCCGCCTTTCGACGGGTTTGCCGTTATCAGTCGATCCCTGCACGACGCGGGGATGCGCCTACCTCTCGTACTCACGACGCGTAAGTCGCACCGAGCTACATCTTGTGCGCGATATCACAATCGTCGTGCACCGCGAAGACGCACGTTGGTCGAGCTTGTAACAGCTCGTGCGCATGGAGCGAAGGCGACCGTCCAATAAATGCAGTGTGCGGCGGCATCGACTTGGCCGGCCCGGGGTCGTTACCGTACGACCGCACCGCCGTCACCGTTGCAGACGTTCGGCGCCGTTCCCTCTTCGATGTCACGCCTTTTCTGGCTCTCGCATTTCGCGCCGTACCCGGCAACGGGGCACGGCGCGCTTCAGCGGACGCACCACCTGCTCGCGCAGGCCGCCCAGCGCTACGAGACGCACCTCGTCGCGCTCGCGCCGGCTGGCTCGTTCGCCTCGGATGACGCATTGCGCGATGCCGAGTCGGCACTCGCGCGGATCCTCGCGTCAGCGCGCGTCGTCGCCCTTCCGAGCAACGTTCGCCGCGTGCGCGCGGGCGCGCGCGTCGCGCGCGCGTCGATCGGACAGGCAACGTACTGGGAACACCTGTTCGACAACGCGGACGCGGTCGCCTACACGCGCGCGCTGATGAGCCGAGTGCAGTTCGACGTCGCGCACCTCGATACGGTTTTTCTCTGCGGCTACGTGCCCCTGCTCGGCAACACGCCGTTCGTGCTGAACCACCATAATGTCGAGTCGCACCTGCTTGAGCGCCGGGCCGAGCGCATGCGCGGCCCGGCGCGCGCCTTCTTTGCGCGACAGGCGCGTGGGACCCTGCGCGCCGAACGCGAGTTCTCGACGCGCGCTGCCTGCAACCTCGTGGTCTCGGACCTCGATGGCGAGCGACTGCGCACGATCGCGCCGGACGCGCGGGTCGAAACGATTCCGAACGGCGTCGACGTGACGTTTTTCACGCCGGATCCGGCGCAGCCGGTCCGGCCGCGCAGCTTGGTCTGGGCAGGCGGGATGGACTGGTTCCCGAACGCCGACGCGATCGAGTGGTTCGCCGCCGAACTGTGGCCCGCGCTCGCCGACGCTGATCGCGACCGGTCGGCGGTGATCATCGGTCGCCATCCGCCCGCCCGCGCGGTGGCGCTCGCGGCATCCGATCCGCGCGTCCGGGTACTCGGTTTCGTCGACGACGTCCGACCGCACGTGCGCGGCGCGACGACGTACATCTGCCCGATCCGGGTCGGCGGTGGGACGCGGCTGAAAGTGCTCGACGCGCTCGCGCTCGGCCGGCCGCTGGTCGCCACGCGCATCGGCGTCGAGGGCATCGGCCTCATCGACGGCGAGCATTACCTCGAGGCGAACGACGTCGCCGAGACAGTCTCCCAGGTACGCCGCGTCGAGGGCGATCCACGCCTCGCCGCTCGCCTCGCGGAAGCCGGCCGCGCATTCGTCCTCGATCATTATTCCTGGGACGGCATCGGACAGCGACTCGGGCGCGTGTACGACGGCGTCAACGGCCAGCGACTCACATCCGCCGCTCATGTCTAGCCCCACCCCCACGCGGCCTGCGACGCGCGGGCCACTCCCGCCGGCGGCAGCGGGTACACGGGTCCAACCGACCGACCCGGCGACTACGCACCACGCGCCGCCGCGGCGGAGCGCGTGGTGCGTCACACTGTACTACGCGCACGGGTGGGAGCACGGAGGGCACCTGCGATCGTTCGCGATCGCGCGCGAATGGGTACGCCGCGGCGCGGAGGTGCACTTCATTGCGTGCGAGTTCGACCACACCGACCCGGCGCTCCCCGGACCGTACCTGGACCGCCTGCGCGACCAGCAGGTCATCACGGGATACAGCCGGATCCGGCTGCGTCACTCGTGGCTGCGCGGAAAGGTGGCGCGCTCGGTGCTGCACCCCGCGGCCCGTGCGGTCGCGCTCGGCCCCGAGCGGCGTGCCATGACGGCCGAACTCGACGCCGTCGCGCGCGCCGTATCGCCCGACCTCTTCGTCTTCACGGACCCACACCTGATTTTTTCCGGTCCGGCGCTACGTCGGCACGCGCCCGTCGCGATCGACTGGAAGGATTCGCACAACCTGCAGTACGCGCGCGCGGGTCGGTCCGCGTTCGAGCGCCGCGATTGGGGGCACGTCGCGCAGGGGGTGTTCCAGTCGTGGGAGGCGGGGCTGTTCGAGCGCTACTACGGCCGTCGCGCCGACCACAACGTGTTCGTCTCGCCGGTCGACGCACTCGCGATGACGCGCCTGCTCGGCTCCGCGGCGACGGTGCATACGGTCCCGAACGGCATCCGCGCGAAACCGACACTCACGGGCGCCTTGCGCGAGCGCGACCGCCTGATCTTCACCGGCGCGATGGACTTCGCGCCCAACCACTACTCCGCGCTGTGGTTCATCCAACGCGTGCTGCCGCTGGTCGTCGGGCGGCGGCCCGGCGTCCGGTTCGTCGTCGCCGGCTCCAACCCGCAGCCCGAGTTGCGGGCGCTCGCCGGGCCTAACGTGGAGATCACCGGGTGGGTCGACGACATCCGCGCCGAGCTGGCGCGAAGCGCGCTCTACGTCGCGCCGATGACGCTCGGCAGCGGATTCAAAAACAAGGTCGTCGAGGCGCTCGCGACAGGCACGTGCGTCGTGGGAACGTCGTACGCCTTCGAGTTCCTCCCCGACCCCCTTCGGGCGCTGTTCACGGCCGCCGACGCTCCGGCGAAGCTGGCAGAGGAGATCCTGCGTGGGCTCGACGATCCGGCCGGGAACGACGCGACGGTCGCGAAGTTCTGGGAACTCGCGCGCGACACGTTCGACTGGTCTCGCGTTGCCGACGAGTTTGCCCGGGCGGTATCGTCCGAATCTGCACGCCGCGCTGTAGAGCCTGAGTAGCCGCCCTGTCGCCACGTGATCTCTCGAGGCGATTCCGAGCTCTGACGTGGGGACGCGGCGGATGCCGAGCCACGGCGGCGCGCGAGTGCTTCCGGTACCGTCGGCATCAGGCGTCTCGAAACATGCCTTCGTGGCTCTCTTGAACAGGGGCTTGGCGACGCAAGCGCGTTCGACCGAACCACCGTACCGCCCCCAACCCGAACATCGAACCGAGGGTGCACCTGTAGGCGTACCCGATGTCGGGGACGTTCACGGCACCCGCTGCGAGCTGGGATGACGCCGGCGCGGCGAACCGCGCGACGCCACTCCCAGTGATCCCTGCTGGAGTCCGCGGCCGCCCGACGGCCCGGCTCGTCGAGCGTTAGGCGGCCGGCGCGGCGGGGAGCACGCGGCGAACGCCCGGGACCAACTGCGCCGCGACGGCGCTCGCGAGCTGATCCGCGGCCGCGTAGTTGGGGCGCTTGCCGGGCGCAACGTTCCGCACGTCAATCGGGACGACGATGCGCACGAGCGCTTCTTCCGTCCGCCCGTAGCGTGCGGCGTCGCGGATCAGGTTCCACTTCACACGGTACTCGCTCGGCTCGACGCGTCCACGCCCCTCGTACCAGTAGTACACGAGCGCCTGTGCGCCCTTGTTGGCGAGGAGGAATCGGTTCACGTGCGCCGAATCGCCGCCCGGGAGCGCGACGGTCCGCACGCCGGCGTCGAGCGGCTCCCACCCGGCGCCGGGCAGGCAATTCTTGGGGGAGTGGATGGACTTGCCCTGGACCTGATAATCGTAGTAGCCGACGTACACGCCGAAGGCGTCGGTCGGCGTGCGCTGATAGAGCCGCGACAGGTAATGGCTCATGCCCGCGACCTTGCGCTCCGCTTCGTCGACAGTGGTGTCGCGCGCGACGTAGCCCGGCACGTTCACCTGCACGTCCGCGAGCGGGAGGCGCGGCGGCACGCGTTGCTGTTCGCGGACGCCGGAGATGAGAAGGCACCCGACGCCGAGCAGGGCGGCCGGGGCGAAGCGGGCGACGTCAGGCATGGTCGGGCACGGAGACGGCAGCGCTGTTCATGACGTTTGGTACCCGCGTACCGCCGCGACGGTCGACCGAGGGGAGTACCCGCTCCTCGAGCGCGGCGACGCCGAACGCGAGCGCGCCGAGGATCGCGAACGCGACGACGAAGACGAGCATGCCCTCAGTCAGGTGCATGAAGCCCTCGCCGAGCGCGGGATCGACGAAGTAGACGAGGAATCCCGTCAGGAACACGCGCACGCCGTTGAGCACGATCGCGACCGGGACGACGGCGGCGATCAGGAGCACGCGGCTGAGCGGGTGTCGCAGGAGGATCGCGCCCAGCAGTACGCCGAGGCTGATCAGCGCGGTGAGCGACCGGAGACCACTACACGCCTCGGCGACGAACAGCTCGTGGCGCGGGATGTGGATGACGTTCCCGGTGAGCAGCACCGGGATCTCGCGCCACGCCAGCAGCGACGCCCCGATCCGCGACGCGATGAGCTGCAGCGGGAAGGCCACCCGGTTGAGGATCACGTCCGGCAGCGGGATCGACAACGCGACGAGCGCGAATGGAAGCCACCAGCGAACCACCTGGCGGACGCCGTAATGCCAGACCACGAGGCCGGCGATGGCGAGCAGCATCGATCCGCGCATGACGAACAGCTCGGCCGCGAGGTCGGCGACCCAGCGGAATCCGACGGCAACGACGATGATCGCCGCCCCGGCGACGCGATTGGGACGCGCGTCCGGGCGGATGCCACTCTTGTACGCGAACCAGAGCGCGAGCGGCGCGAGGAGCAGTCCGTGCCCGGCTTCCGGGTTGGACCACCAGTCGCGCACGAGGAGATACGCGGGGCGTGCAAACAGGAACGCGAAAAGCGCGATGGTCACGAGCCCGGCCGGGGTCGCGACCACGCGCAACGTCGAGGCCGCACGCGCGACCTCGGCGGAGATGGAGCGACCGGCCGGCGGACGCGGTCGCGCCGGACGATCCTCGGCCGCACTGCCTCCGGCGAGCGGCGCAGGCAATGCGGGCGTGGTCACACCGAGTCTCCGGTGCCCGACGCCATCACCAGCGGCGACGCCGCGCGGGCGCGGTTCGCGACGGGGCGCGCCGACCGGCTGGCGGTCATCGCGCTACGCCCGATGACGAACCACGCCATGGTGCCGAGCACGCCCGTGATGGCCGCCGCGGCCGACGAGAGTCCGACCTGGCGCTGGACGTTCACGTTCACCAGTTGGCGGAGCTGAACCGCGTCGAGCGCGAAGAGTACGAGCAGCGCGAGAGTGACCACCGCCATGACCAGCGCGCCGGTGCCAACCACGCGAAGGACCCCGCGGTCACCGAGGAGCGCGGCGGTGAGCCCGATCAGGGCGACGCCCAGGACCAGTGTGCCGTAATTTCCGAGCAGAAGACCGGTCGTCGCGAAGCGCCACTGCAGCGTTCCGAACTGCGGCGGGTACGACCGGAGCGCGAGATCGACGACCGGGACGAATACGAGCAGTAGGCCGACGGAGTACAGAGCGCGGACGTACCGAAGGAGGTTTTCTTCGGAAAGCACGGACGGTAGGGTGGGTGCGTAGGAGGGGCCGAACGCGAGCCGCCGTGCGCCGCGCCCGAGCGAGTTAAAAGATCGCCAACAGGAGCGAGTATCGCCCTGCAGACCGCAAACGTAACACGCCGCGCCGACACTGGCGTGTGCGCCGGTGCGTCGAACCATTCTCGCGCAAGCCGCCAGTCGGTCCGGCGGCCCGGGATGCGACCCTGGCGTGATGGTGATTGTTCCGCCAGAGACGAAACGTAGCACGCATGGTGCGACTGCTGGCGGCGCTCCGTAGCAGGCTCGTGACATCCGGCTGAACAGTCGCACACCGGGGGCAACAGGACAGCGCCGTCGTCGCCTTGCCGGCGCGCCAGGGCCCGGCGAGCTTGCACTCGTGCCCGTCTTCCTCGTGGTTCTGAACGTCGCGCTCGCCGCACTCCGCACGCTCGTGTTCGGCGTGGCCGTGGTCGTGGCCGCCCTTGCCGCGCTCAGCGTGTCCGTGCGGACCCGGCGCGTGAGTCCGTTCGGCGGCGTCGGCCGGTTCGTGCGGGCGCGCGTCGATCCGATCTTCACGCCGATGGAGCGGCGGCTCGTGCGCGCGGGCGGCCTGCCGACCAACGCCCCCTGGTGGACGCTGGCCGGAGTGGTCGTTGGCGGGCTGTTGTTGCTGTACATGCTCGGCGTCGTGCAGGGGCTGCTCGTGCAGCTACTCGTCGCGGCGAGCGCGGGCTCGGGGCCGCTCCTGCTCGAGCTGATCAGTCTCACGTTCGCGGCGCTGCAGCTCGCGCTGTTCGTGCGGGTGATCTCGAGCTGGTTCGGCGTCTCGCCGTACTCGGGGTGGGTGCGGTGGGCGTTCGTGCTCACCGACTGGATCGTGAATCCGTTGCGGCAAGTCGTGCCACCGCTCGGGATGATCGACGTCACGCCGATCGTCGCGTACTTCGCCCTGACGTTGCTCGAACGTCTGGTGATCGGGGTGCTCGCCGGCGCGCTGCGCTGACGCCGGCGAGCACGCGACATCCGCTCACCGCGCCGGCGGCAGTTCCGGCGCGTAGGCCAGGTTCGAGGCGAGCCAGCGCTCGGCCTCGCGCACGTCGATCCCCTTCCGGCGTGCGTAGTCCTCGACCTGATCGCGCCCGACCTTGCCGACGCCGAAGTAGCGCGCCTGCGGGTGCGATAAATAGTACCCGCTCACCGCGGCGGTGGGCGTCATCGCGAAGCTCTCGGTAAGGTGCACGCCGATGCGCGCCGACGCATCCAGACGCTCGAACAGCGGGCCCTTCTCGGTGTGGTCGGGGCACGCGGGGTAGCCGGGCGCCGGGCGGATGCCGTGGTACTGTTCCCGAATGAGCGCCGCAGTGTCGAGCGCCTCGTCGGGCGCGTACGCCCACCACTCGCGACGCACCGTCTCGTGCACGCGTTCAGCGAGGGCTTCGGCGAGGCGGTCGGCGAGCGCCTTGGCGAGGATCGACGAGTAGTCGTCGTGGACGGCCTCGTACTCGGCGACGAGCGTGTCGAGACCGACGCCGGCGGTCACGGTGAACATGCCGAGGTAGTCGGAGCGGCCGCTCGCGACCGGGGCGACGTAATCGGCGAGGCAGTAGTTGGGGCGGTCACCCTGCGCGCCGGTGGGGGTGCGCTTGTCTCCCTGCTGGCGGAGGAAGTGCACCGTGCCCGCGCGGTCCCGGCGAGCACCGTCGGACCCGGCGTGGGGCGCCCAGAGTGCGACGTCGTCGCCGACCGCGTTGGCGGGCCAGAAGCCCACGACGGCGCGCGCCGTGAGACGCTTCTCTCGGACGATTCGGTCGAGCATCGCCTGGGCGTCGCGCCAGAGGCCGCGCGCCGCCTCGCCGACCACGGGATCGTCGAGGATCGCCGGGTAGTGGCCGGCGAGCTCCCACGTCTGGAAGAAGGGCGTCCAGTCGATGCGCGGCACGAGGTCCTCGAGCGGCCAGTCCTCGACGACGCGGGTACCGGTGAAGGCGGGCGCGGGGGGCGTGTAGCTCGACCAGTCGATCGCGACCGGGTTGCGGCGCGCGACCTCGAGCGGGAGCAGGCGTTCCGCGTCGCGGCGGCCGGCGCGGGCTTCCCGCACGGCGGCGTACTCCGCGTGCACGTCGGCGACGAACGCGGCGCGCAGCGTGTCGCTGCCTAACGAGCTGGCGACGCCCACCGCGCGTGACGCGTCGAGCACGTGCACCACGGGGCCGGTATAGTTGGGCGCGATCTTGACCGCCGTGTGCACCTTGCTCGTCGTCGCGCCGCCGATCAGGAGCGGGAGGGTGAAGCCCTGGCGCTGCATCTCGCCGGCGACGAAGGCCATCTCTTCCAGCGAGGGCGTGATGAGGCCGGAGAGGCCGATCACGTCGACGCCCTCCGTCTTCGCACGCTCGAGGATCGCGGCGGCCGGGACCATCACGCCCATGTCGATCACTTCGAAGCCGTTACACTGGAGCACGACGCCGACGATGTTCTTGCCGATGTCGTGCACGTCGCCCTTCACCGTGGCGAGCAGCACCCGGCCCGCGCCCCTGGCCGCCTCGGCGCCGGGCTCCGCGGCGCGGTCGATCTTTTCCTGTTCGATGTAGGGAATGAGGTGCGCGACGGCGCGCTTCATCACGCGCGCACTCTTCACCACCTGAGGCAGGAACATCTTCCCCGCCCCGAACAGGTCGCCGACGACGTTCATGCCGGCCATGAGCGGGCCCTCGATGACCTCGATCGGGCGGGCGAACGCCTGACGCGCCTCCTCGGTATCCTCGACGACGTACTGGTCGATGCCGTTCACGAGCGCATGCGAGAGGCGGTCGGCGACGGGCTTCAGGCGCCACGCGAGGTCCTCCGCGGCGCCTGCCTGCGCCTTCTTGCCGCGGTAGCGCTCGGCGAGCTCGAGGAGGCGCTCGGTGGAGTCGGCGCGGCGGTTGAGGAGCACGTCCTCGACGCGCTCGCGCAGCTCGGGCTCGATGCTGTCGTAGCCGGGGAGCGCGCCCGCGTTCACGATGCCCATCGTGAGACCCGCACGCACGGCGTGGTAGAGGAAGACGGCGTGGATCGCACCGCGCACGTGCTCGTTGCCGCGGAAGGAGAACGACACGTTGCTGACGCCGCCGCTCGTCGAGGCGTGCGGCAGCTCGTCGTTGATGCGGCGCACGGCCTCGATGAACGCGACCCCGTAGCCATCGTGCTCGGGAATCCCTGTGGCGACCGCGAAGACGTTGGCGTCGAAGATCACGTCCTCGGGCGCGAAGCCGGCGCGCTCGGTGAGGAGGCGGTAGGCGCGCGCGCAGATGGCGACCTTGCGCTCGATCGTGTCGGCCTGCCCCTCCTCGTCGAAGGCCATGACGATCACCGCGGCACCGTAGCGCCTCACGAGGGCCGCCTGGCGGAGGAACTCGGCCTCCCCCTCCTTCATCGAGATCGAGTTCACGACGCCCTTGCCCTGCAGGCAGCGCAGCCCCGCCTCGATGACGGAGAACTTGGACGAATCGATCATCACCGGCACCCGAGAGATGTCGGGCTCCGCGGCCAGCAGGCGGAGGAACGTCGTCATCGCGGCGTGGGCGTCGAGCATGCCCTCGTCCATGTTGACGTCGAGGATCTGCGCGCCGTTCTCGACCTGCTGCCGGGCGACCGCGAGTGCCGCCGCGTAGTCACCCGCGAGGACGAGCTTCGCGAACTGGCGCGAGCCGGTCACGTTGGTACGCTCGCCGACGTTCACGAAATTGGTCTCGGGGCCGATCACGACGGGCTCGAGCCCCGAGAGGCGGAGCCGCGGCACGACGTCGGGCCGCACGCGCGGCGCGACGTCGCACACGGCGTCGGCGATCGCGCGGATGTGGTCGGGCGTGGTGCCGCAGCAGCCGCCGACGACGTTGACGATCCCGGCCTCGGCGAACTCGCGCAGCACGGCGGCCATCGCCTCGGGACTCTCGTCGTAGCCGCCCATCTCGTTCGGCAGGCCGGCGTTGGGGTGCGCGGTGACGAAGCAGCCGGCCACGCGCGACAGCTCCTGCACGTGCCGGCGCAGGTCCTTCGCGCCTAACGCGCAGTTGAGCCCGATCGTGAGCGGGCGCGCGTGCATGAGGGAGTACCAGAACGCCTCCGCGGTCTGCCCACTCAGCGTGCGCCCGCTCTGGTCGGTGATCGTGCCCGAGATCATCACCGGCACGCGCTCGCCGCGCTGCTCGAAGACGCCCTCGACGGCGAAGAGTGCGGCCTTGGCGTTGAGCGTGTCGAAGATGGTCTCGACGAGCAGGAGGTCCGCGCCGCCGTCGAGGAGCCCGTTGGCGGCCTCGGTGTACGCGCCGGCGAGTTCCTCGAACGTCACGTTGCGGAAGCCGGGATCGTTCACGTCGGGCGAGATGCTCGCCGTGCGACTCGTCGGGCCGAGCACGCCGGCGACCCAGCGTGGGCGGTCGGGGTCGGTGAGTTCGGCCGCGTCGGCCACCTCGCGGGCGAGGCGGGCGCCGGCGACGTTCAACTCGTAGGCGAGGGCCGACATGCCGTAATCGGCCATCGAGATCGACGTCGAGTTGAACGTGTTGGTCTCGAGGATGTCCGCGCCCGCATCGAGGTAGGCGCGGTGAATGCCTGCGATGACGTCGGGCCGGGTGACCGAGAGCAGGTCGTTGTTTCCCTTGAGGTCCGACGGCCATCCGCGGAAGCGGTCGCCGGCCGGCCCCCCGATGCCGCGGTAATCGTCCTCGCCGAGACGGTGGCGCTGGATCATGGTGCCCATCGCACCGTCGAGCACGAGGATGCGCCGGGCGAGCGTGGGCTCGAGCAGGGCGAGGCGCTCGGCGCGGGTCCGCAATGTCGAGGCCGCCGAGACGGGGTGGTCGAGAACGGCGCTCACGTACAGCACGGCGAGGGCTTCATCCGTTCGCTGGGGTAGGGATACCGATTCCATTCATCCGCTTATCCGGATGAAAGGAAATGTATATCATCCGTTCAACATGGCCTACCATCGCTCGATCTCACGCACGGTCTGGGGATCGAGTGTCGAGGGTGAGTCACGGTACGGTGTGCCACTTGTCGACCGAACCATTGTCCCAAAACTTGCTTCGGTGATCGCCAGATCTCGACGTCGGAGCGCGCTCGACTGCGCGCTCCGTTCAGTCGATCCGTGTCCCCGCCATCCGTAGCCACCCCGATGTCGGTCCAGCCGCTCTACTCCGTCGTCGTCACGACGTACAACCGCGCCGCCACGCTTCGCGGCGCGATCGATAGTCTCCTCGAACTCGGTCCGAATTCACCGCCGCACGAGATCATCGTCGTCGACAATAACTCCACGGACGACACGCGCGCCGTGGTGGAGGCGTTCCTGCCCGCAGCGCACGGGCGGTTGCGGTACGTGTTCGAGGCGCGTCAGGGCGCGAGCTACGGGCGCAACGCCGGAGTCGCGGCGGCTCACGGCGAGTTCGTCGTGTTCACCGACGATGACGTGCGCGTGTCCCCGGCGTGGCTCGCGGCCATCGCGGCCGTGTTCGATGCGCACCCCGAGATGGATTATACGGGCGGTCCGATCCGAGCGATTTGGCCGTCGGAGCCGCCGGAGTGGCTCACGGACTGGTTCTGGTCGCCGCTGGCGCTCGTCGACTACGGCGCGGAGGGGGCGGAGGTGCGGCGGATGCCGTTCCGGTGTCTGGTCTCTGCGAATCTCGCCGTGAGACGCGCGGCGTTCGAGGCAGTGGGAGGCTTCGACCCGCGTTACCAGCACGCGCCAGGGGCCGTCACTGCCTCGGAAGATCACGAATTGCAGATCCGGCTGCTGGACGCGGGGTATCGAGGATGGTATGACCCGTCGATCGAGATCCACGCCGAAGTGCAGCCGCACCGGCTCACGCTCGCGTACCACCGGAAGTGGGCGTTCGATCACGGGCGCGCCGTCGTCCGCATGACGCCGCCGCGGACGGTGTTCGACGGGCACACGTTGTTCGCCCCGGAGCCGCCCGCGGCGCGGCGCTTCCTCGGCGCGCCGCTGTGGATGTATCGCGAATTGATGACGCTCGCGGTCGCGTACCTGAAGCGGTTGGTTCCGGGGCGGCAGCCGGACCGCCTCTGGCTCCAGTTCAAGATCTTGGAACGGTATGGGATGATTCACGAATATGCGAGGACCCGCCGCGACCGCCTGGCCGCGCTGCAGGCTGACGGGTCGATGTCCACACCGCGAGAGTCGATGGCATGAGCACCCCCGCGACGATCGCATTCGTGCACCGCGGGCACGACTGGATCCGGGGCAGCGAGCAGTGCCTGCTCGACCTCATGGCCCGCGTCGACCGTACCCGCTTTCGCCCGTTCCTCGTCTGCGAGCAGCCGACGCTCGCGGCAGCGGCGGCCGCGCTCGACATGCGTGTCGTGCAACTCGACCCGGCGGACGACTGGACCGTGCTGCGCAACCGCGCGGGGCGGCCGGCGCTTCGCGCGAAGCTGCGCGACGTGTTTCGCGCACAAGACGTGCGCCTCGTGCACTCGAACGTGACGGCCGTGCTGCCCGTGGTGCTTCCGGTTGCCCGCGGTGGGCGCCTGCCCGTCGTGTGCCACCTGCACCTGCCGGTGAACGACGAGTACATCCGGATGCGCGAGCTGGTGCATCAAGTCGACGTGAATGTCGGCGTCGCGCAGCACGTGATCGAGCCCCTCGAGCGAGACGGAGTGCCCGAGAGCCGGCTGCGGGTGATCTACAACGGGATCGACACCGAGCGCCTCGGGCAGGGCGACGCGCGCGGCCTTCGGCGCGAACTCGGCATCCCGGACGGCGCGCTCGTGGCCGTCTCTGTGGGTTCGCTCATCCACCGCAAGGCGCACGACGTCACGGTACGCGGCGTTGCGGCGGCGCGGGCGCGCGGGATCGACGTCCGCCTCCTGATCTGCGGCGATGGCGAGGACGCCGAATCGGTACGCCGGCTGATCGCCGACCTCGACGTGGGTAGCGTGGTCCACATCCTCGGCTACCGCCCAGACGTGGGTGCCGTCGTGCGCGACGCGGGCGACGTGTGCGTGACGAGTGCGAGAGAGGAGACGCTCGGTCTAAACGTGCTCGAGGCGCAGTGGCTCGGGGTGCCCGTCATTGCCTCCGACATCCCCGCCCACCGCGAGGCGCTGGCCGTCGGTGTGTCGGGCGTGGTCGTCCCGGTCGAGAATCCGGACGCACTGGCGGACGCGCTCGCCGAGTTTGCGGCGTCGCCAGCGAAGCGAGCGGCGCTCGGGGCAGCGGGGCCGGCACTCGTATCCGAACGTTTCGCGATGAGCGGCTACGTGAGCGGATTCGAACGGCTGTATGCCGAACTGCTCGCCCGCCCACGGTCGAGCTACGGCTGGCTGCGAGACACGTCGTGGCCGCCGTTGTACACCCGGTGGCTCAAGCGGAACGTTCGGCGACGGCTGCGGCTCGGCTCGGGGACGGCTGCCGCGCAGCCCGGATTCGCGGCCTGACCGGAACGCGACACGCCCGTTGCTGACGAAATCGCACTCAATGCCGAACGGACCATCGCTCTCGGTCGTGATGTCGACGTACAACCGCGCCGCGCTCCTCCGGGACGCGGTGCGGAGCCTGCTCACTCTCGACCCGGCGACGCCGCCGTACGAGGTGATCATCGTCGACAACAATTCGAAGGACAATACGCGCGAGGTCGTCGAGGCCCTCATTCCCGAGAGCGCCGGCCGCCTTCGATATCTGTTCGAGGGTACGCAGGGGGTCGCGTACGGACGAAATGCGGGAGCCGCCGCGGCAAGCGCGCCTGTCATCGTGTTCACGGATGACGACGTGCGGGCATCGCGGGGCTGGTTGATGGCGTATGCACGCGCGTTCGCGGAGCATCCCGACGTGGACTACGCCGGCGGACCGATCGAACCGATCTGGCCCGCACCGGCACCGGCGTGGTTGACGCACGCGCACAGCTCGCCACTCGCGCTCATCGAGCATGGGCCGACCGGATTCGTGGTGACGCCTGAAAATTTTCGCGTGTTCGTGACGGCGAACCTGGCCGTGCGGCGTACCGCGTTCGACGCGGTCGGCCGGCTCGATCCGTACTTCCAGCACGAGCCTGGCGCGATCACGGCGATGGAGGATCATGAGTTCCAGATTCGGATGCAGGCCGCCGGCCGCCGCGGTTGGTACGAACCGGACGCCATCATTCGTGCGGAAGTGCAGCCGGAGCGCCTCACGAAGGCGTACCACCGGCGTTGGGCGTTCGACAACGGACGCGTGCGGGCGCGCGCCACGCCGCCGGGATATCAATTCGACGGGGGCTGCACGTACACCCCCGAGCCGCCAGACGCGCGGAAGCTGCTTGGTGCGCCACTCTGGATGTACCGCCAGACGGCCGAGCATGGAGCGCGGGCGCTGCGGGCACGTCTGCGCGGCAACGAAGAGGACGCGCTGTGGTGGGAGTGCGAAGCTCGGCGGCTTGCCGGGTCGATTCACTATTACGCGACGTCGCGCCGGTAAGGTCGCGAGGTGAGTACGGCAAACGTTAGCCGGACGACGCGCGCGGACGCGCCGGCGCCCGTGATCACCGTCGTCATGCCGACGTACAATCGCTCGCACCTGCTGGGCGACGCCGTGCGTAGCGTGCTCGCGCAGGACGGCGCGCCACCGTACGAGTTCGTCGTCGTCGACAACAACTCGAAAGACGACACGCGCGCGGTCGTCGAGGCCTTGATCCCGGAGAGCGGCGGGCGGTTACGCTACGTGTTCGAAGGAAAGCAGGGTGCGAGTCACGCGCGAAACACCGGGGTCGCTGCGGCGCGTGGAGAGTTCGTCGCGTTCACCGATGACGACGTGCGCACCAGCCGCAACTGGGTCGTGTCCATCCACCGCGCCTTCGTCGAGCATCCGTGGGCGGAGTTCGTCGGCGGCCGCGTCTACCCACGGTGGCCGGGCCCGGTGCCGAGGTGGCTCACGCGCGACCACTGGAGTCCGCTCGCCCTGATCGACTACGGCGACGAGCCATTTCGCGTGGACCTCGACCGCCCCGTGTGTCTCGTGACGGCGAACGTCGCCGCGCGACGGACGACGTTCGACCGGGTCGGCCTGTTCGACCCCGAGCGGCAGCATGTGCGCGGCGCGGTGGCGGCGAGCGAGGACCACGAATGGGAGCTCCGCGTGTTGCGTTCCGGAGGCGCGGGTCTGTATTCGCCGGATATCGTGCTCGACGCCGAGGTGCAGCCGAACCGCCTCGGGAAGGCCTACCATCGCAAGTGGCATTTCGACCACGGGCGATCGCTCGCCGGACTGCTCGCGCCGGGCGAGACGTTCGACGCGCGCATGTTGCCGGTATCGCACGCGTCCAACCGTCCGATGCCGCTCGGGGTAGCACCCTGGGCGTACCGCCAACTCGCGGAGAGCGTCGCGCGCTCCGCGGCGGCGTGGCTACGACGACGCGAAGCCGACGCGTTTCTGCAGGAATGCCAGGCGCGGGAACTCGTCGGCCACATCGTTGGAGTGGCCGAACGACGGCGAGGACCGGCGGGGCAGTTGCGCGCCCGTCCGTCGTGACGGTTTGCGCGTTGCGGCGTCGCGTGACTGTCCCGGCCGGTATGTTTGCACATCCCGGGATTCCGGGGGTCTCACGCTCTTCCAAATCATCGTAGGCCCATGTCGGTCGAGCCCGTCATTTCCGTCGTCGTCAGCACCTACAATCGTGCGGAGACGCTTCGCGGCGCCATCTCGAGCCTGCTCGCGCTCAGCCCAGAGTCGCCGCCGCACGAGATCATCATCGTCGATAACAACTCCAAGGACCACACGCGCGAGGTCGTCGAGGCGATGATCCCGGCGAGTGGCGGGCGGCTGCGCTACATCTTCGAACCGCGGCAGGGCGCGAGCCACGGTCGGAACGCCGGTGCGGCCGTCGCGCGCGGCGAGTTCCTCGCATTCACCGACGACGACGTACGGCCGGCACCGACGTGGTTGATCGCGATCCGCGATGTGTTCGCGGCGCACCCCGAGATCGCGTATGCGGGCGGCCCAGTGCGTCCGATCTGGCCATCCGAACCGCCGGCTTGGCTGACGGACTGGTTCTGGTCGCCCCTCGCGCTCATCGATTACGGAGAGGCCGCCGAAGCCCAGCGGGAGCCGTTCCGCTGCTTCGTCACCGCGAACATGGCCATCCGGCGTAGCGTATTCGATGCGGTGGGGCGTCTCGACCCGCGCTACCAGCATGCGCCGGGCGCGGTCACGTCGACGGAGGACCACGAAGTCCAGATCCGCCTACTCGACGCGGGCTACCGAGGATGGTACGACCCCGCGATCGAGATGCACGCGGAGGTGCAGCCGAATCGGCTCACGCTCGCGTACCATCGCAGGTGGGCATTCGACCACGGCCGAGCGATCGTGCGCATGACACCGCCCGGTATGGTGTTCGACGGCCATTCGAGCTACGTGCCAGAATCACCGAGCATGCCATACGTGTTCGGTGCACCGGCCCGACTGTTCAAGCAGGTGTTGGAGCTCAGCTCGATCTACCCCCGTCGCCTCGGCCCCGGGCGGCGGCAGGATCGCCTGTGGCTGCAGTTCAAAACGCTCGAGTATCTCGGCATGATCCGCGAGTACATCGCAACTCGCCACGAACGCGTGAACGGTTCATACCCGCCGCGCCCGCTCGCTCCCGCCGCCCGCGGGAGCGTGCGGTAGCGCGAGCGTCGCTGTCCGGCATGCACCTCGACGTCCTCGTTGCAACGCACAACCGGGCGCCACTGCTCCGCCGCACGATCGCGAGCTTCGCGCGCGCCCGCATCCCGGACGGGATGCGCGTCACGATCATCGTGGTGGACAACAACTCCACCGACGGCACGCGCGAGCTGATCGCGTCGCTCACGCCGGAGTTCGACCAACGCCTACAGTATGTGTTCGAGGGGCGGACTGGGAAATCGCACGCGCTGAACGCGGGGCTGGCCGTCGCCACGAGTGAACTCGTCGGCATGATCGACGACGATGAGGAAGTCGACGCCGGCTGGTTCGAAGAGGTCGAGCGCGCGTTCGCGGATCCGGCCCTCGACTTCATCACGGGTCCGTACGTGCCGCGCTGGGAAGCGCCACCGCCAGCCTGGATGCCGTACCGTCCGAGCAGCGTGGTCGGGTGGGTGGATGGCGGCCCCGACGTGCGAACGTTCGGGCACGATTATACGGGCGTGCTGATGGGCGGGAACGCGGTCATTCGGCTCGCCTTGCTCCGCGCGATCGGCGGCTACGACCCCGAACTCGGGCCGACCGCATCGCGGCGCTTGGGATCGTGTGAGGACGAAGACGTGCAACGCCGTCTCACCGCCGCGGGCGCGCGCGGCGAGTACCGCCCGGGACTGATCATCCACCATTTCATCCCCGCCGCGCGCCTGACCCGCGACTACCACCGCCGCTGGTACTTCGAGCACGGCATCTCGCAGGGGCTGCTCGCGCGCGCCTCACCGACCGGGGTGCCGCATCTCTTTGGCGTGCCGCGTTACCGGATCGGTCGCGTCGCGCGTGCCGCGTTGCGGGCGCTGCCCGGCATGCTCGGCGTGGGCCCGCTGCGAACACCGGCCGCACGGTTCGACGCACGGATGGACGCGGTCGACCTCGCGGGATTCTGGTATGGGAAATTCCGCTTCCGCGAGGCGCCGCGCACCAGCCACGGTGCGTCGCTCGGCGCCGCACAGGAACCGGCGTAGCGCGAGCCGTCGCGCGACGGCACCTCCGCGTTCCGCCGGAGGCCCACGTCTGGCAAATCGCGCCAGGTGGGAATAGGATCACGCGTGCGCGTGACTGATAATCGGACCCAAGAGCGTGACTGGCGCACCGCCGCGCCCGATGTCGTACTAGTCGGTGCGGCGATCGCCGTCCTCCTCGCGACGTCGGTGTGGACGTCGCACCGGAAGGCGATGTGGTTCGACGAGATCGTGACGTTCCGGCTCGTCACGGACCCGTCGCTGCGCCACATGTTAGGCGCGATCACGGCGGGGGCCGACTCGGCACCGCCCCTGTATCACCTGCTCGCGCGCGCCTGGGTCGCCGTGGCCGGACCGCGACCGATCGCGCTGCGGCTCTTCTCGTCGGTGGGGCTGAGCACGGCGCTCGTCGTGTTGTGGTTCACGCTGCGGCAGGCGTACGCGCGACTCGCGACGGCGCTCGGCGTGCTGACGGTATTCGGGCTCGGGTCGTTGGTGCTGACGCAGAATGCCGAAGTGCGGTTCTACGGTGTGTTCGCGTGCACCTCGGCGATCGCCGTCTCGCTCTGTTTCGCCCTGATGACGCGCGAGCGCGTCGGCCGCGGTCTGTGGGTCGGCAACGTGATCTCGCAGGCGGCGCTCGTACTGACCCACATCTACGGATCGCTGTATGGGGGAGCGCTGTGCTTCACGCTCGTCGTATGGGATCTGGCGCGTGGGCAGTGGCGCCCCGCACGGTATGCGTCATTCGTCGCGGGCTGGCTGGCGTTCTTGACGTACGTCCCTGCGCTCGTCCGCCAGCGCCATACCGCACAGCGCTCGTGGATCCCGGTGCCGATCGGGCACGACCTCATCGACGCGTTCGGGCTCGGCATCGGGCATCTCGCGGTGGTCGTCATCGCCGCGGTGCTCCTGCCGAGGCTGGTCGGGCGTACGCCGGCAGCGTTCGAACGCGCCGACGACGAGGCGAGGCGCGCACTGCGGCGCGACGCACTCTTGTGGCTCGGCGTGGGTCTGCTAGGTGTGCCGATCGCCGCGTTCGTCATCTCGCGCGTCTCGGTGTCGATTTTCTGGCCGCGGTACCTGCTGCCGACGTCGTTCGCCTGGGCGGTTTTCCTGGCCGAACTCGTGACGATGGGCGAGCAGCAGGCCGGCGTGCACGGCCCGGAGCGTCGAGCGTGGCGCGCACGCGTGGGAGCCGCGGGATGGGCGGTCGTGATCGCCGCCCTCGTGGTCAGCCCGATCGACGCCGAGCGGCAACGGACACCGACGTTGTCGCCCTGGGTGCCGATCGAACGCATGGTCGCACGCGATCCGCGCGCGCACGGATTGCCGCTCATCGTCGAGGACGCACGACAGTACGCGGAACTCGCGTTCGACAGCTCGGCCGCACGCGCGGCGGCCGGCAACCCGCCAGTGCGCTATCCGCTGGATTCGGCCGTGGCGTACGACCGGCGCACGCCGGCCGACATGGTAGGACCGGAGGCGCTGTTCAACGAGATGCGCCTCTTTCAGCGCCTCGGATACGATCAGACCGGGCCGGTCGAGGCGCGCGCCGTGCTCTGCGGGAATGACCCGTTCGTGGTGGTCCGCCACGCAGGTGATGCGTGGTACAAGCGGCGGATCGCGAGCGATTCGGCATTCGAGCGGGTCGCGCTCGCGGGCGTCGACCGCGACGACGGTGTCGTGTTGGTCACGCGCCTGCCCGGCCGCACGCCGGCCGCGTGCGCGACGGGCGTCGACGCGTCAGCGCCGAACGCTCGCTGAGTCTACGCCGCCTCGCAGGATCGGTTAGCCGACCGACCCCGCGAGAAGGTCGCTCTGGCTGTCAGACGGCACGGCGACCGCGCGCGCCGCGACGTCGAGGTCCGCAAGACCCGCGTAGGTGCGGAGTTCGTCGACGCGGACCGTCGCGACCGGCGACACCCAGAGGCGGAACCCGCCGGAGCCCTCGTAGTCGAGGACGTTGAACTCGTAGAAGTACTGGCCGCGCGTCAGGTGCAGGGCGTGGTCGAAGCGCAGCTGCAGCAGGTCGCCGGGGCCGACCGGGGCCGCGCCCGTCTCGTGGTGCTTGAACGCGCCGTCGTACGCGACGAAACCGTCGGTCGCGCGGAGCACGCGCATCGAGTACTGCACGTCCTCGCTCAGCGGCTCGGTGATGCGGAGCGCGAGCCGGAGCTGTACGCGCGTGCCCGGGGTGACACCGTCGACTTCGGTACCATCGACGTCGGTGAGTGCCGACGACTCGAGTCGTACACCGCGCCCCTTGCCGCTCGCGGGGTCGAGCCCGCCGGTGAGCGAGACGTACTCGGTGATCGCGCCGCCGATGGGGCCGCGGTAGCGAATCGAGTTCTTGAGCACGATGGCTTCCTCGCACAATTCGCCGATCGCCTGCATGTTGTGCGAGACGAAGACGATGGCGACGCCGTCGCGCTTGAAGGCGCGCATGCGCTCGACGCACTTCTGCTGGAACGCGACGTCGCCGACCGAGAGCACCTCGTCGATGACGAGCACGTCGGGCTCCAGGTGGACGGCGATCGCGAACCCGAGCCGGGCGTTCATTCCGGACGAGTAGCGCTTGACCGGCGTGTCGATGAACGCCTCGATGCCCGAGAACTCGACGATGCTGTCGAGCCGGCGCGTCACGTCGCGCCGCGACATGCCGAGGATGGCGCCCTGGAGGTAGACGTTCTCGCGGCCGGTGAGATCGGGGTGGAAGCCCGCGGCGACCTCGATGAGCGACGCGACGCGCCCGCGCATGCGAATCTCGCCCTTGGTGGGGCGCAGGATGCCGGTGAGCAGCTTGAGCATCGTCGACTTGCCGGCGCCGTTGGGGCCGATGATGCCGAGGGCGCGTCCGAACTGGACCTCGAAGCCGATGTCCTGCAAGGCCCAGAATCCGTCGTCGCCGAGGAGCTGGCCGTCCGGCGCGGCGCTTCGGCCGCTGCCGCGACGGACGAGGGCCGGGATCAGGTCGCGAAGGCTGTCGTGCCGTTCGCCGCGGTGGAAGAGCTTCCAGATGCCGTCGGCGTGGACTGCGGGTGCGCTCATGTGTCTGGCCTCAGGCGTACTCGGCGAACAGGAACTGCGTGCGCTGGAAGAGCACGAGTCCGAGGGCGACGCTGCCGAACGCCCATACCATGCTGTACAGCAGGTACCACGGCTCCCACGACGTCACGGGCACGCCACGCAACATCGTCGTGGCGGGGACTAACAGGTTGTGGCCGTGGATCACCGACTGCGTGAGCCCTTCGAAGATCGGGCTGAGCGGATTGAGGATCAGGAACTTCGACCCACGCCGTCCAAACGCGGCGACCTCGAAGAACACCGGCGTGAGGAAGATGCCGAACGTCAGGACGACCTGGACGATGTACTTGACGTCCCGGTAGAACAGGTTGGCGCACGAGAGTACGATGCCCAGCCCTGCGGTCACCAGTACGAGGAGCAGCACGAGGAACGGGACCCAGAGCAGCGCGAACGACAGCTGCGCGCCGAGGAACGGCAGCGCGACGAGCATGACGGCCGCCCCGACGGCGAGGTCGAGCAGGTTGGCGCCGACCGCGGCGATGGGGAGGATCGCGCGCGGGAAGTAGATCTTGGTGACGAGCGAGACGTTGCTCGTGACGCTGTTGACCGCGAACCCGAGCGCGCCGGAGAAGAACGCCCAGGGGAACGACTTGAGGACGACGCCGCCGAGTTCGGCCTTGTCGAGGTGCATGCCCGTCATCGCGACCATGGCGATGCGGATGAGCGTGCCCGCGCCGACGATCAGGAGCGGCATGAGCAGGGCCCACGCGAAGCCCATCACTGCCTGCTTGTACCGAATGCGCACGTCGCGCGTCGCGAGTTGGATCAGCAGGTCGCGGTGGGAGAGGATCTCGCGCACGCTCTCGCGCACGGTGACGCGGTGCATGGCGCCGAGCACGTTCGTGTGACTCGGATCGCGCGTGATGGGCGGCGGCGCGTCGGCGCGCTGATCGAGCGCGCGCGCGACGCGCGCCGGGTTCGCGCCGACGCCGGGCGCGACGAGCGAGCTATCGAGTGAAGTCGACAAGGGAATCGCGGACGGGAAGCGAACCGGCCGGCGTCAAACGCTCAACGCCGACGCGGGGGTGCAACGAAACGAACGTCGATCAAGACTGCACGGTCAAGACAGCTTGGTGCGGATCGGGTAACGAGACGCGGGACCGAAGCCTGCGCGGGCCGTTGAGCCGCGTTCAGTTTAGACGGTCCCGGCACCGTATGCTATCCGTTCATCCGGATTATCGGATATATTGAACGGGTCGCGTCACGACCGGATTCGGCGCGCGGCAGGACCCTCGCATCCCCCGCTCGTGTCCTCGACGACCTCCCCACGCTCCGCCGCCCTCGCGCGCCTCGTAGACCCCGCTGCCGTCGTCCTGTTCGACGGCGCGACCGGGACCGAACTGTACGCGCGCGGCGTGTTCATCAATCAGTGCTACGACGAGCTGTGCCTCCGCGCGCCCGACCTCGTGCGCGGCGTGCACGACGCGTACGTCGCCGCCGGGGCCGAGGTCATCGAGACGAACACGTTCGGCGCGAACCGGTTGAAGCTGGCGCAGTACGGCCTCGAGACGCAGGTCGAGGCCATCAACCGGCGTGGGGCGGAGCTGGCGCGCGCGGCCGCGGACGCCGCGCGCGGGCGCGAGGTGCTCGTCGCGGGCGCCGTGGGGCCGTTGGGGGTACGCATCGAGCCCTACGGGCCGACGAGCCGCGACGAGGCGCGCGCGGTGTTCGGCGAGCAGATCGCCGCGCTGCGCGCGGGCGGGGCGGACTGCGTGATCCTCGAGACGTTCGGCGACCTGATCGAGATCGAGCAGGCGATTCGTGCGGCGCGCGACGTGGACGGGGCAATGCCGGTCGTGGCGCAGATGACGGTCGGCTCGGACCTGCGCACCCCGTATGGCGCGACGCCGGCCGACGTCGCGCGCGCACTCGACGGCTGGGGGGCGGACGTGATCGGGCTCAACTGCTCGGTGGGGCCGCAGACTATCCTCGAGGCGATCGAGCAGATGGCCGCGGTGACACGCCGCAAGCTGTCCGCGATGCCCAACGCGGGGCTGCCGCGTGACGTGGGCGGGCGGCGCATGTACATGGCGAGCGCGGAATATCTGGCCACGTATGCGCGGCACCTCGTGCAGGCGGGGGCGAAGGTGGTGGGCGGGTGCTGCGGCACGACGCCCGAGCACGTGCGCGCCATGAGCCAGTCGCTGCGGGTGGAGCGCGCGATGGCCGCGTCGGCGTCGAAGGCGGCGGACACGCCAGGTGCCGCACCGCGCGGCGGCACGCCGGCCGCCCCGCCGCAGGCCCGGGCGGGCTTCGAGCCGGTCCCGTTCGCCGAGCGCTCGCGATTCGCCGCGGCCCTGGCCGACGGACGCTTCGTGACGACCGTCGAGATCGTGCCTCCGCGCGGCGTCGATACGGCGAAGCTCGTCGCGGACGCGCGAAAGCTCGGCGCGGCGGGGGTCGACGCGATCAACGTGCCCGACGGGCCGCGCGCGCAGAGTCGGATGGGGGCGATCGCGACGTCCTTGCTCATCGAGCAGCAGGGCGGTGGGATCGAGGCCGTGACGCATTACGCGTGTCGCGACCGCAACCTGCTCGGGATGTTGAGCGATCTGTTAGGCGCGGCGGCACTCGGGCTGCGGAACGTGCTGCTGATCACCGGTGATCCGCCGAAGATGGGGCCGTACCCCGACGCGACGGCCGTATTCGACATCGATTCGGTGGGGCTCACGAATCTCGTCGCGCAGCTCAACCGCGGGCTCGACCCGAGCGGTGGGTCGATCGGGGCTCCGACGCGGTTCGCGGTCGGCGTCGGGGTGAACCCGGCGGCCATCGACCCGGCGCACGAGTTGGATCGCTTTCGTTACAAGATCGAAGCCGGAGCTGAGTACGCCATCACGCAGCCGGTGTTCGACGCGGAGCAACTCGAGCGCTTCACCGTGGACGTCGACGCGGCGCTCGGCGCCGCCCGACCGGCGATCATCGCCGGGATCTGGCCGCTCGTATCGGCCCGCAACGCGGAATTCCTCGCCAACGAGGTCCCCGGCGTGACGGTGCCCGAGGCGGTGCTGGAGCGGATGCGACGGGCGAATGCGCGTAGTAAGGAGCACGCGGTGCAAGAAGGGATCGCGATCGCGCGCGAGATGCTGGAGCGGGTACGCGGCACCGTCCAGGGCGTGCAGGTAAGCGCCCCGTTCGGCCGGGCGGAGCTCGCGCTCGAAGTGCTCGACGGGGTGATCGCCACCTCCGGCGCGCCGGCCGCGCTGGTCTGATGCGGGCGCGGCGGCGGACCCCGCCGCGCGCCGTGCGCGGGACAGTCACGCGCCGATCGCGTTTATTGTACGGGACGCGTCGGCGGCGTCTTGCCGCCGAGGTTTCGGACCCCGCGATGATGCTGACGAATTCTTCTCTGCCCCACCCCGCTGTATCTGAATCGCTGCGCGCGACGGCGCGGCGACGGCTACTGCGGATGCACTACGAGGCCGGCACCGGACACATCGGCGGCAACCTGAGTGCCCTCGACATCCTGCTCACGCTCTATCACGTCGCGCTCGGACCCGGCGACGCATTCGTGCTGTCGAAGGGGCACTCGGCGGGCGCGCTCTACGTCGCACTCTGGACACGCGGGCGCCTCACCGACGACGACCTCACGACGTTCCACCGCGACGACACGCGCCTGAGCGGGCACCCGCCCACCTCGGGCATACCGGACGTGCTGTTCGCGACGGGGAGCCTCGGCCACGGCCTCGGTCTCGCGAACGGCCTCGCGCTCGCCAAGCGCCTGAAGGACGAGGCTGGACGCGTCGTGTGCCTAACGTCCGACGGCGAGTGGAACGAGGGGTCGTGCTGGGAGTCGCTGATCTTCGCGCGGCACCACGGGCTGCCGCTGACGCTGATCGTCGACGTCAACGGGCTGCAGGGATTCGGCACGACGCGCGAAGTGGCCGACCTCGACCCGCTGGAGGACAAGTTCCGCGCGTTCGGCGTGCCGACGCGGTCGGTGGACGGGCACGATACCGCGGCGCTCGCCGAGGCGGTCGCGGCGCGCGCCGACGACGGCCCGCTCGCGGTCGTGGCCCGCACGCACAAGGGCGCGGGCGTCTCGTTCATGGAGGACCGCATGGACTGGCACTACCGCCCGCTCACCGCTGCGGAGTACGCCGATGCACTGGCGGAGATCGGCGCCGATGCGTAACGCGTTCTGTCAGTCGATGATCGAGGCGGCGGAAGACCCGTCGGTGGTGTTCCTCACCGGGGATCTCGGCTACCGCGCGCTCGAACCGCTCCGCGACGCGATGGGGCGCCGGTTCATCAACGCCGGAGTTGCCGAGCAGAACATGGTCTCCGTTGCCGCCGGGCTGGCGCGGGCCGGGCTGCGTCCCTGGGCGTACAGCATTGCGCCGTTCATGTACGCGCGCCCGTACGAGCAGATCCGGAATGGCGTGTGCCTGCACGATCTGCCGGCCCGTCTCGTCGGGAACGGCGGCGGCTACGGGTACGGCGTGATGGGAGCGACGCATCATGCGCTCGAAGACTACGGCGCGATGCTCGGCCTGCAGCACATGCACGTGTTCGTGCCCGCGTTCGCGGCCGACGTCGGGGCCGTGGTGCGGTACCTCGGGACGTTCGACCATCCGGCGTACCTGCGGCTCGGGTTGGCGGAGGATCCGAAGGACGTGCCGCTGCCCGCGTTCGCGCCGTGGCGCCGCGTGGTGGACGGAGGCGGGCCGACGGTGATCGGCGTCGGACCGGTCGTGTCGCCGCTGATCGCTGCGTGTCAGGCGTTGGACGCGGATCGTCGGCCGACCGTGTGGGTCGTCGCGCAGCTGCCGTTCGCCGACCTGCCCGATGCGCTGCGCGCCGATCTGCGGCGAAGCGGGCACCTCGTGGTGGTCGAAGAGCACGTCGCGCGAGGCGGCGTGGGCGAGCTCGTAGCGCACGCCCTCCTCATGCACGGTGAGGCTCCGCCCCGGTTCACGCATCGATGCGCGCGGGGGTACGTGTCGGGGCGGTACGGCTCGCAGCGGTTCCACCGGCGCGAGTCTGGCCTCGACCCCGAGTCGATCCTCGCCGCGATCACGGCCTAACTGCGGGCCGGCGCACACATCAAGATCCTGGCGCGGTGTGGGTCCCCGCGCCACGCCCCATCCTCTCGTCATGTCGATCGACACGCCCGTCTCTCCCGCCGCGCGCGACGACGGTTCGGCGCAGCACGCCGCCGACCTCACGCGCAAGATCCGACAGCTGCAAGGCCCGATCCTCGTCCTCGGCGGGAGCGGGTTCGTCGGCGCCGTGCTCGCGCGCGCGCTGCTGGCGGAGCGTGAGGACGTCTACGCCACGGCGACGCGACTGCCGGCATGGCGGCTGGACGGGCTGCCGGCGGCGAACGTGCGGCAGGCGGACCTGCTCGTCGAGTCGAACCTCGACCGGCTCCTCGACGAGGTGCGGCCGCGCACGATCTTCGACTGCATCGCGTACGGGGCGTACTCGTTCGAGACGGACCCGCAGCTCATCTACCAGACGAACTTCCTGTTCACGGCACGCCTTCTCGCGCGGTTGGAGTCGCGCGGCGTGGCGGCGTACGTGCACGCGGGCAGTTCGTCGGAGTACGGCGACAACGCGAGTGGTCCGAGCGAGGACGCGTCGCTCGCGCCGAACAGCGAGTACGCGGTAGCGAAGGCGGCGAGCGCGGGGCTCATCCACTTCTTCGGGAAACGCAAGCGGCTGCCGTGCGCCAACCTCCGGCTGTACTCGGTGTTCGGACCGCTGGAGGACGCGTCGCGGCTGATCCCGCAGGTGGTCGCGATGGGGGTGGAGGGGCGCTACCCGCCGCTCGTGGACCCCGCGATCTCGCGCGATTTCGTCTACATCGACGACGTGGTCGAGGCGTTCGTCGACGTCGCGCTCCGGCTGCGCGAGGAGGACTACGGCGAGAGCTTCAACATCGGTACGGGGCGGAAGACGACGATCGGCGACGTGGCGGAGGCGGCCCGCGAGCTGTACGACCTCGGCGCGGAGCCGAGCTTTTCGATGCCGAGCCGGCGGTGGGACGTGGCGGACTGGTACGCCGACGTGTCGAAGGTGCGGGAGCGCATCGGGTGGCGCCCGCGCACGTCGTTGCGCGACGGGCTCGCCCGCACGACGGCGTGGTACCGCGCGATCGGGGACCGCGAGGCGTACCATCGGTCGAGCAAGCGGTTCGGGCTCGACACGAAGCACAGTGTGAGCGCCGTGATCGCGTGCTACAAGGACGGGCAGGCGATCCCGATCATGTACCGGCGGCTGCGCGACACGTTCACCGCGCTGCAGGTGGACTACGAGATCATTTTCGTCAACGATTGTAGTCCGGACGACAGCGAGGAAACCATCCGCGCGCTCAGCGCCGACGACAAGCGCGTGATCGGGATCTCGCATTCGCGCAACTTCGGCTCGCAGAGTGCGTTCCGGAGCGGGATGGAGATCGCGAGCAAGAACTCCGTCGTGCTGCTGGACGGCGACCTGCAGGATCCGCCGGAGCTGATCGCGGAGTTCGTCGCGCGCTGGCGCGAGGGGTTCGACGTGGTGTACGGGCGGCGGGTGAAGCGGGAAGCGCCGTGGCACATGCAGCTGGCGTACAAGGCGTTCTACCGCCTGTTCGACCGCTTCAGCTACATCAAGATCCCGCACGACGCGGGCGACTTCTCGCTCATGGACCGCCGCGTGGTGCGCGCGCTGCTGCAATTCCCCGAGCGCGACCTGTTCGTGCGCGGCGTGCGCGCGTTCGCGGGATTCCGCCAGACGGGCGTGGACTACGTACGCCCGGAGCGGCAGTTCGGCGTGACGACCAACAGCCTGATGAAGAACGTCGGGTGGGCGAAGAAGGGAATTCTGTCGTTCAGTAACGCGCCGCTGAACTTTCTCAGCTTCATGGGCGTGGTGGTGTTCATCGCGAGCGTGGGGGTGGGGGTGGTGCAGACGGTGCTGCGGCTCGCGTTCCCGACCCTGGCGCCGCGCGGCGTGACGACGACGATCCTGCTCATCCTGTTTTTCGGATCGCTCACGTTGTTAGGCATCGGCGTGCTCGGCGAGTACGTCGCGAAGATCTTCGACGAGGTGAAGCGACGGCCGCACTTCATCCGGCGGAGCATCCTCCGCGACGGCGCGGTCCGCGCGGCGGAGGTCGGCGCGGCGGACGCGGGGGTCGGCGCGCGATCGCCCGCATGACCGCGGGGGCGGGGTGGTTGCGGCGGCGCGAGAACATGGTCGTGCGTGCGGCCGAGCGCTGGCGCCCGCCGCACCTCGCGCCGCCGACGACCGCGTTCGGCCGCATCACGTTCGTGGCGCGCCGCTTCCTCGACCTGCAGTTCGGGTCGATCTGGCAGGACCTGTCGGCGGAGCTCGCGCCGCCTTACGGGGCGGTGCTCGACGTCGGATGCGGCGCGCAACCCTTTCGCTCGCTCGTCGGCCCGGGCAACCGCTATCTCGGGATCGACATCGAGCAGGCGGACCAGCAGTTCGGCTATCGCGTGCCGGACGCGATCTACTACTCGGGTGACCGGTGGCCGGTGGCCGACGCCTCGGCGGACCTGGTCCTTTGTACCGAGACGCTGGAGCACGTGCGCGAGCCCGCACCGTTTCTCGCGGAAGCCGCGCGCGTGGTGCGGCCGGGCGGGCGGTTACTTCTGACCGTGCCGTTCGCGGCGCGCTGGCACTTCATCCCGCACGATTACTGGCGGTACACACCGAGCAGCCTCGACCTGCTGCTGCGGGACAGTGGATTCGACCACGTCGCGGTGTACGCGCGCGGGAACGCGGTGACGGTGGCGTGCTACAAGGCGATGGCGTTGATCCTTCCGCTGCTCGCGCCCACGTCGGGCGGAGTCGTCGCCCTCGCGCAACGCGCGTTGGGCGTGTGTCTCTCGCCGATGCTGCTCGCGCTCGCGGGAGTCGGCAATCTGTCGCTGCGCGGGCGTGGCGGTGCCGACTGCCTGGGCTACACGGTCACGGCGGCGCGCGCGGGGTGAGGGGCGATCGCGCCGGCGACGGTCACGCCGCCGGCGGCCGGTGCGGGAAGACCCAGAATCGCTGCAGTACGAAGTTGGTCACCGTGGTGACACCGGTGACCAACAGCCAGCAGAACGAGAACGGGAGCGCGAGCGTGGTCACGCCGGTCTGGATGAGCGTGCTCGAGAGGACGAGCGAGCCGCCGTGGGCCGCGAGGAAGCGGGGAAGCTGCCGCCCGTGTGCGCCCCCGCTGCGGAAGGTCCACGTGCTGTTGATCGCGTAGCTCAGCGAGACGCAGATGCCGTACGCCAGCGATTGCGCGACCCAGGCCATCGTCGGGCGGTCTCCGAACGCGCGGAGCAGGCCGCGGAAGAGGACGAACCCGAGCGCGGTGTTGAACACGCCGGCGATCGCGAAGCGCACGGCGGGCCGATCGAGGCGGCGGATGCTCGGCGCGGGGAGTGCTCGCTGCGGCGTGGTCACGCGTGACCGTCGTGTGGAGAGTCGTGTGCCGTCGAGTCGTCGACGAGGTGGGCCAGATAGGCGCCGTACGACGACTTCCCGAGCGACGCGGCAACGCGCGCGAGCTGGTCGCGCCCGATGAAGCCCTCGCGGAACGCGACCTCCTCGGGGCTCGCGACGAGCAACCCCTGACGGTTCTCGATGGCCTCGATGAACATCGCGGCGCCGAGCAACGACTCGTGCGTCCCGGTGTCGAACCACGCCATGCCGCGCCCGAAGCGCTCGACGTGCAGGCGGTCGCGGTCGAGGTAGACGCGGTTGACGTCGGTGATCTCGTACTCGCCGCGCGCGCTCGGCGCGAGGTCGCGCGCGATGTCGAGCACGTCGTTGTCGTAGAAGTAGAGCCCGGTCACCGCGCTGCTGGACTTCGGGCGGGCGGGCTTTTCTTCGATGCTGAGGGCGCGTCCCGCGCTGTCGATCTCGACGATTCCGTAGCGTTCGGGGTCGCGGACGGTGTAGCCGAAGATCGTGGCGCCGTCGGCGCGCGCGGCAGCGCGGCGGAGGAAAGCGCGGAGGCCGACGCCGTAGAAGATGTTGTCGCCGAGGACGAGCGCGGCGCGATCGTTCCCGACGAAGTCGCGCCCGATCACGAACGCCTGCGCGAGGCCGTTAGGCACCGCCTGTGCGGCGTAGCGGATCGACATCCCCCATGCGGCACCGTCGCCGAGCAGGCGCTCGAAGAGCGGGAGGTCGTGCGGCGTGGAGATGAGCAGCACGTCGCGGATGCCGGCGAGCATCAGCGTCGTGAGCGGGTAGTAAATCATCGGCTTGTTGTAAACCGGCAGCAGCTGCTTGCTCACGGCGAGCGTGAGCGGGTACAGGCGCGTGCCGGATCCGCCGGCGAGGACGATGCCCTTCATGTGGGTCTCACCTGCATCGCACGGTCAGGACGCGGCCGCGGCGGCCGCGGGTGCCGGCGCGAGGCCCAAGCGCTCGCCGCGGTACCCACCGGACTGGACGCGGCTCCACCACCACTCGTGATCCACGTACCACCGGACGGTCTTCCGGAGGCCGGTCTCGAACGTCTCACGCGGGTTCCAGCCGAGTTCGCGCGCGATGTGCGAGGCGTCGATCGCGTAACGCAGGTCGTGGCCCGGGCGGTCCGAGACGAACCTGATGAGATCGCGCCGCGGGGTGTCACGCGGCGGTCCGAGCTCGTCAACAAGGTCGCAGATGGTCTCGACGACATCGAGGTTGCGGCGCTCGTTGTGGCCGCCGACCGCGTAGGTCTCGCCGGGGCGGCCGCGCTCCAGGACGGCGACGAGGGCGGCGGCGTGGTCGTCGACGTAGAGCCAGTCCCGCACGTTCTCGCCGCGCCCGTAGACCGGGAGCGGACGGCCGGCGAGCGCGTTGAGAATTGTGAGCGGAATGAGCTTTTCGGGGAACTGGTACGGGCCGTAGTTGTTCGAGCAGTTGGTGACGATGGTCGGCAAGCCGTACGTATGATGCCACGCGCGGACGAGGTGGTCGCTCGCGGCCTTGCTCGCCGAGTATGGCGAGCTCGGGCGGTACGCCGTGGCCTCGTCGAAGAAGCCCTCGGCGCCGAGCGAGCCGAACACCTCGTCGGTCGAGACGTGGACGAATCGGAACCGGGCCGCGGCGTCGGGCGGGAGCGCCGCCCAGAATCGGCGCGCCTCGTGGAGCAGCACGTAGGTGCCGACGACGTTGGTCTGGACGAAGGCGCCAGGGCCGTCGATGCTGCGGTCGACGTGCGACTCGGCGGCGAGGTGGAGCACGGCGTCGGGCCGGTGCGCGTCGAAGACGCGCGCGACGGCCTCGGCATCACAGATGTCGACGCGCTCGAAGGCGTATCCCGGATCGTCGGCGACGTCGGCGAGGGAATCGAGGTTGCCGGCGTAGGTCAGCTTGTCGACGTTGACGACCCGCGCCCCGCCGCGTCGAACCAAGTGGCGCACGACGGCCGAACCGATGAAGCCGGCGCCGCCGGTGATGAGAATCGTCGACACGAGAACTGGTGAGGGTGAGACCGACGTGTCCGGGCCGCGTCACCGCCTGCCGCCCCCGGGTGGCCGACGCCCCAAGCTCGGCGGACGGGCGAGACGGGTCAAGGCGCAACAGCGTGCGCTGCCGTGTGTAGGCCGTGTGTAGCACGTTCGGCACAACGCCCGAGGCAGCCGGTAGCTAACTTGGAGCTGGCGTGGGCACTTCCGTCGCTCGCGCGCACGCCATCTCGCACCATCGCTTTCGCGTCGCCATGTCCGATACCGAAGTCGCTATCGCCCGCCCGCCCCTCACGCTCCTCTCGGAAGAAGAGACCCTGTTCCGCGACGCCGTGACCGCCCTCGCCGAGGAGCAGGTTCGGCCGCGCGTGATGGAGATGGAGGCCGCCAAGCAGATCGACCCCGCGCTGACCAAGCACTTCTTCGAGCTCGGGCTGATGGGGATCGAGGTCCCGGAGCAGTACGGCGGTGCGGGGGGCACGGCGATGATGATCGTGCTCGCCGTCGAGGAGCTGTCGAAGGTGGACGCCAGCGCGGCGATCCAGGTGGACGTGCAGAACACGCTCGTCGAGTACCCGATCGCGGCGTACGGCACGGAGGCGCAGAAGGCGAAGTACCTGACACGCCTAACGAGTGACGCGATCGGGGCGTACGCCCTCTCGGAGGCGGGGTCGGGGTCGGACGCGTTCGGGCTGGCGACCAGGGCCGACAAGGTCCCGGGCGGGCACCGCCTCACGGGGAGCAAGGCGTGGATCACGAACGGCGCGGAGGCGGAGGTCTTCGTCGTGTTCGCGTCGGAGAACCCCGGGGCCGGCTACAAGGGCATCACCGCGTTCCTCGTCGAGAAGTCGATGGAGGGGTTCTCGGTCGGCAAGCGGGAGGACAAGCTCGGGATCCGCGCGTCGAGCACGACCTCGCTGCACTTCGACAACGTGTTCGTGCCGGACGAGAACGTGCTCGGCCAGCCGGGGAAGGGCTACAAGGTCGCGATCGACACGCTCAACGGTGGGCGCATCGGGATCGGGGCGCAGATGATCGGCGTGGCGGGCGGGGCGCTCGCGGCCGCGACGAAGTACCTCAAGGAGCGCAAGCAGTTCGGCAAGTCGCTCGCGGAGTTCCAGGGCATCCAGTTCCAGGTCGGACAGGCCGCAACGGAGCTGGAAGCGGCGCGGCTGATGGTCTACAACGCGGCGCGGCTCAAGGACGCGGGGCGCGACATCGCGCACGAGGGGGCGATGGCGAAGCTGTACTCGTCGCAGGTGGCGGAGCGCGTGACGTCGCTGTGCGTCGAGCTGTTCGGCGGGTACGGGTACACGAAGGAGTACCCGGTGGAGAAGTTCTACCGCGACGCAAAAATCGGGACGATCTACGAAGGGACGTCGAACATGCAGCTGCAGACGATCGCGAAGACGGTGCTGCGGTAGACGACGGCGACACGGCCGGCATTCCGATGCACCGCGAAGTGCTCGGCGAGTACACGATTCTCAGGCCGCTCCGGACGACGCCCGCCAACAGTTCGAACGCCTGAGCCTCCCATCATCACGCGGTCGCGAACCGGGCACGACGGCGTTCGCGGTCGCCGCGCCGACGCGGCAGGTTCGGGAACCGCCGCCGGTGTCGCTTCATTCGGCCCTCGACCATGCGATCGACGAGGAACCGACCCGACCTATGCGTCTGACACTCAGGCCGCTCGCTGAGCAGGTGTTCGTCATCACGGGCGCGTCGAGCGGGATCGGGCGCGTGGCGGCGCGATTGGCCGGCGAGGCGGGGGCGCGAGTCGTGCTCGCGGCGCGCGACAGCGAGGCGCTCGACGCCGCGGCGGACGCCGTGGTGCGGGCGGGCGGCGAAGCCGAGGCGGTGGTCTGCGACGTGAGCGACGAGGTCGACGTCGCGCGGCTGGCGCGGGTGGCGCGCGACGCGTTCGGCGGCGTCGACACCTGGGTGAACAACGCCGGGACCAGCATCTACGGGACGCTCGAGGAAATCTCGCTCGCAGACCTGCGGCGACTGATGGACGTGAACTTCTGGGGCGTGGTGCACGGGTCGCGCGCCGCACTGCCGTTGCTCGAGGCGAACGGGCGGGCGTCGGGCGGCGCGGCGCTCGTGAACGTCGGGAGCGTGCTCTCGGAGCGGGCGATCCCACTGCAGGGGATGTACTGCGCGACGAAGCACGCCGTGAAGGCGTTCACGGACGCGTTACGGATGGAACTGGCACACCGTGGGGCGCCGATCTCGGTGTCGCTCGTGAAGCCGGCGAGCATCGACACGCCGTTCTACGACAGGGCAAGGAGCTACATGCGGCGGAGACCGCGGCCGGTGCCGCCGCTCTACGCGCCCGAGGTGCCGGCGCGCGCGATCCTGACCTGCGCGACGCGTCCGACGCGCGAGTTGTACGCGGGCGGGGCGGCGGTGGCGATCGGAGCGACGGAGGAGTGGGCGCCCGGCCTCACGGACGAGGTGATGGAGCGCGTGATGTTCGACGCGCAGGAGAGCGACGAGGCGCCGGAGCATGCGCGAGGCAATCTCGACGCGCCGGTGCACGAGCCGCAGCACGCGGGTGCGGAGCGTGGTCGGTACGACGGGCCGGTGCTCGAGCACAGCGCGTACACGGACGCCGCGGGACGTGCGCCGCGTGGCGGCGCGGCGGTCCTGCTGGCCGCGGCGGTCGGGGCGGCCGCGGCGTTCGGGCTCGCCGCTCGGGGGCGCACGCGGCGAGGCTGACGTCGGGCGCGCAGCGTCGCGACGTCGGATCCCGTACGGCACGCGCGCCGGCAACCTCTTGGGTTGCCGGCGCGCGTGCCGTGCAGGGTCCGCAGCCGTCGTGGGGACGACGGCAGACGGGTCAGCTCTGGCGTCGGCGGCGGGCCGCGGCGGCGACGCCGAGCACGCCAGCGCCCATGAGGGCGACCGTGGTCGGCTCGGGGGTGGAGATCGCGTAGGCGATGAAGGCCGCGTTCGGCGAGACGGGCGCGAAGCCGTTGAGCGACCCGTAGGCGTTCGTCGCCCGGGTGGGGTCGCCACTCATGTAGGGCGCGCAGGTGGTCGTGACCGCGGGATCGCAGAAGTACGTGCCGAACGACGTGACACCGGCGAGCAGGCCGTTGATGAACAGCGGGCCACCCGAGTCGCCCGGGGCGGTGCCGGCTTCGGTCGTGCCACGGGACGCGTGACAGGCGAAGGACGGGAACTCGCCGAGCGCGGCGAGCCCGCACACCGAGTTGTAGTTGTTGTTGGAGTCCTCGAAACTCGTGTAGAGATCGCCGAAGTCGTTGGAGGTCGGGTCGTTGCCGACGAAATCGACGACGTTGTCGCCGGCGCGGCGGCGCCCGTCGAATCCGGTCGTCCCGGTCCCGCTACCGAACGTGCCGTAGCCGGCGTTCACCGTGTTCAGGCCAGTCGCGGTCTGGCTACCGAGGACGCCGTTGTCGAACAGTCCGTAGGTGGTCACGAAGGCCGGCAGCGGCGCATCGAACAGCAGCACGGCGACGTCCTGCGAGAGCGACGTGTTGGCGTTGTAGAAGCCGTGCCAGGACGACTGGACGAACACCGTCGACGTCGTGAAGCTGTAGAAGGCGCTTCCCACGCCGCCAGCACCCGGCCCGACGAAGCGGGCGGTCGTCGGACTGGTACGCGAGACGGTGAGCGCGCCGGTGTACTCGTCGGTGACGCAATGCGCGGCCGTGAGTACGGCGCGCGCGCTGATGCGGGTGCCAGTGCAGTAGTCGGTGTACCCCGGCGTCACGTCCGGCGTCTCGACGCGCGCGACGCCGTCGAGGTTGACTCCGTCCATCGTCGCACCGTAGAAGAACCGCAGGGACGGGTCGGTGGGACTGTACGTCCCCCCAGGTGAGTCGGTGCGCAGCATGGTGGGCACCTTCTCGCCGATCAGACCGGCGGTGGACTGCGCGACGGCAGCTCGGGTGCACACGCTGGTCAGGGCCGCGACGAGACCGAACGTGATGGCGGGGACGGCGCGCGGAAACGCGCGTCGCGAGCGGGAGTTACACGAGGACATGGCGGACGATTGGGGACGACTGCGGCAACAACAAAGGACCGCGTGACGCTAACGCGCACTCACGTGGCACGCGTCACACGCCGCACAAAGTTTTCTTTACCATCTTCCGCTTCCGAGCACCCGCGATCCGTCTGTAGCGCATCGGCTCCACCACGGTGACGGCGCGCCGCCGCGTTGGGCGAGGCCCGCCAGCGACGGGGCGTGCGCCGGGGGGGCGCTGGCTCGACAAGCGTTGGCTCGACAAGCAAGAGCCCGGGGCCGCATGGCACGCGGCCCCGGGCCCGTCACCCTCGCTCTCGATCGCCGGACGTCAGTGCGACGCGGCGTGGCTCGTGGTCTCGGCGGCGGGGGTGGCCGCAGCAGCGGCCGGCTCCGCGTTCGTGCTTGTCACGCCGCCGACGCCGATCTGCACCTTGCGCGGCTGCGGGAGCGCGGGCTTCGGCACGTGGATGATCAATTCGCCGTGCTCGAAATCGGCGCGGATCTGCGACTCGTCGACACCCTGCGGGAGCTGGAAGCCGCGCGAGAAGCTGCCGTAGCTGCGCTCGACGAAGTGGAACCGGCCGTCCTGCCCTTCCTTGCGGTGCTGGTTGCGCTGACCGCGCACGGTGAGCAGCCCGTTCTCGACCGAGATGTCGACGTCCGCGGGGCGAACGCCGGGAAGGTCCATGTGAAGCGTGATCTCGCGCGCGTCCTCACGCGCGTCGGCCGCCGGGGTGAAGCTCGGCGTCGTGCCACGGCCGTTGCCGTCCTGCGTGCTGAACGCGTCCTCGAACAGGCGGTCGATCTCGCGACGGAGGCCGAAGATGCCGGGAACGCCGACCGGGCCAAGGGGGAATCCGCTGCGGTAAGCCATCGAACAGGTCCTCGCGAATAACGTTGCGTGAGAGGTGGTGGTGGGGTCGACGTCGACCTGCGTTCCGCGGCCGACCCCGTGTGCCGCGGCGGTCCTGACGAGGGCAACGCGGGTGCCCGTCCGAGTGTGCAACCTCGGCATACCGCGGTGCGCACGGGGCACCAAGCTGGCAGACGCCGGCGTACGCGCTGTCTGTTTGACCGGGCCGGAACGCATATTGGGCGGCATGGCCACCGTCACCATCCCCGAGCAGCCGGCCGTCGCGCCGAGCGCCGACCGCGTTCCGCTGGCCGGCGACTCGGTCGAGTTCGCGCCCTACGTTCCCGACCACACCGACCTGCCCGAACTCACGGCGCCGGCGATCCTGATCGGGGTCGTGCTCGGGCTCGTGTTCGCCGCGTCGAGTGTGTACCTCGCGCTCAAGATCGGCCTCACCGTGAGCGCGTCGATCCCGATCGCGGTGCTGTCGATCACGATCTTCCGCTGGGTGACCAACCTCACCGGCGGGCGCTCGTCGATCCTGCGCAACAACATCGTGCAGACGACGGGCTCGGCGGGCGAGTCGATCGCGGCGGGGACGGTGTTCACGCTCCCCGCCCTGCTGCTGCTGGGCTACTCGCTGCCGTGGACGAAGGTGGCCGCGATCGCGCTCGTCGGCGGCCTGCTCGGCGTGTTGCTGATGATCCCGCTGCGCAAGTCGCTGATCGTCGACGAGCACGAGAACCTGAAGTACCCCGAGGGCACCGCGTGCGCGGAGGTGCTGATCGCGGGCGAGGAGGGCGGCACGCAGGCGAAGACCGTGTTCGGCGGCTTCTTCCTCGGCGCGGTCTACAAGTTCCTCAACTCGGGCGCACACCTGTGGGCGGAGGTGCCGAAGCAGACGTTCCAGCGGGCCGTGCCTAACGGACGCCCGGAGCTGTTCGGCGAGATCCAGTGCGAGGTGAGCCCGGAGCTCGCGGGCGTGGGGTTCATCATCGGGCCGAAGATCGCGGGCTACCTCTTCGGCGGCGGGCTGACGTCGTTCTTCGTGCTGATCCCCGCGATCAAGTACTTCGGCGCGGGCCTCACGACGCCCGTGGCGCCGGCGACCAAGCTCATCTCGGCCATGTCGGCCATGGACGTGCGCGCGAACTACGTGTACTACGTCGGCGCGGGCGCGGTCACGATGGCGGGGCTCATCTCGTTAGGCCGGTCGCTGCCGACGATCGCGGCCGCGCTCGTGGGCGGGGTGCGGCGAGCGCCACGCGCGGGCGCGGCGGCCCGGACCGCGGCGAACGGGGCGGCGAACGGGGCCGGGATCGGCTCGGCGGCGTCGGGCGGCCGGCGCGGGCGCGACCTGCCGTTCGCGCTCGTCGGCGTGGGGTCGCTGGTGCTGGTCGCGGCGATGGTGCTCCTGCCGCAGATCGGGATCAACGTCGGCGGCGCGCTGCTCGCGCTGTTCTTCGCCTTCCTGTTCGTCACGGTGTCGAGCCGCATCACGGGGCAGATCGGGTCGTCGTCCAACCCGATCTCGGGGATGACGGTGGCGACCGTGCTGCTCACCGCGTTGATCTTCCTCGCGGTGGGGTGGACGGGGATCGAGCACCGCGTGCTCGCGCTGTCGATCGGCGGCGTGGTGTGCGTGGCGGCTGCGGTGGCCGGGGCGACGTCGCAGGACCTCAAGACGGGCTACCTCGTCGGTGCCACCCCGGCGCGGCAGCAGGTGGGGCTGCTGTTCGGCGTGACGACGAGCGCGTTGCTGATCGGCTTCACGATCCAGGCGCTCGACCGCGCGTACACGACGTACGCGCCGAGGACGTACGCGGGCGTGGCGGTGCGCGACGTGGAGCCCGCGCGGTACCAGCTGGCCGGTGACCGGCTAGTCGCGTCGCCCGACGGGCCCCTCCGCCTGGCACACCTGTACGAGCAGACCGGCGCGGCGCCGGCGGGGCGCTACCTCGTGGACGGGTCGGGGGCGATCACGTACCTCGTCGACCCGGGGATCGGCGGCACCGAGGAGACGACCACGACCGGGCGGCACGTGAAGAAGCTCGACTCGCCGAAGGCGCAGATCATGCGGCTCGTGGTCGACGGGATCCTCACGCAGAAGCTGTCGTGGGGGTTGATCCTCGTGGGCGCGTTCTTCGCCGTCGCGCTCGAGATCATCGGCGTGTCGTCGCTGCCGGTGTCGGTGGGGCTGTACCTGCCGATCTCGACGTCGGCGGGGATCTTTGCCGGAGGGGTGGTGCGCTGGGCGGCCGAGCGGGTCGTCGCGCGGCGGCGGGCGGCGGCGGGGCTCGGCGCGGCCTCGGACGCGGAGTCGGAGAGCGGGCCCGGGGTGCTGATCTCGTCGGGGCTCATCGCGGGCGGGGCGATCACGGGGATCGCGCTCGCGGCGCTCGCGGCGTACGACGTGGCCGGGGGGATCGACATGGAATCGCGGCTCGGCGCGGTGGCGACGAACCCCGGGGTCGCGTTCGGGATCTTCGTGCTGGCGATCCTGGTACCGGTCTACGCGGTCGCGCGTAAGCCGGTCGCGGCGGCGCGTTAGGCGATTTCGCACGGCCGGCTCGGGCGCGCCGAACAGGGCGCGCTCGCACCGGACGGAGCCACGGTCTACGTGGCGCACAGCCGGCACGGCACCGTCGGACTCCGGGCCACGCGCACCCGCGCCGTGATCGGCTCGGTCGACGTCGGCTCACGCCCGGGGGTATCGCACTCGCCGCCCGCGGCGGAAGCTCCACGCCGCCAGCGGCTGGCCGCACGACGTCCCGGTCGTGGATAGCGAGCCGGGCCAGGTGACCGCGCTCGCTCGCCGCTGGACCTCCGGGAGCGGGTCGACGGCGAAGACTACGTCGGCCGCGATGTGGAGGCCGTAGCTGCGCAGCCGCGCGGCCCACGGCGGCAACGTGCCCACGACCGCGCCGACGACGGCAAACACGACCGGGACGGACGCATACGGCAGTGTGGCGTGGACCGAGTACGTGACGGCGCGCGTTCTCCCGGTGACCGCGGCGTCCCGTGCTGCGGCATACCGGTGCAGGCACGGCCGACGGTTCCGTGGCTCGCGGGCACCGAACGTGCCCGGCACGACGGCCCGACCATCCAGTCTATCTACAGGAGCATCACGCGACATGGCACAATCCGATACCCAGCAGGGCCAGTCGATCGAGGAGTTGGCGTCGATGTTCGGCGGCCGCCGGCCCAACCCCGACATGGCGGCCGTACTCCGCGCGATGCAGGCGTCAGGCGCGAAGCCGATCGAGACGCTCGACGCGGCCGACGCGCGCAAGCAGCCCACGCCGGCCGACGCGGTCAAGGCGGTGTTGCAGGACCGTGGCGAGGAGAACACGATTCCGGAGGACGTCGGCGACGTCGACGACCGCACCATCGAGGGCCCGGCCGGCGGGATCAAGGTCCGCGTCTACAAGCCGGCGAGCGCCCGCGAGGGGCAGCTGCTTCCGGTCGTCTTCTACATCCACGGCGGCGGGTGGGTGATCGCCGACCTCGACGTGTACGACGCCTCGCCGCGCGGGATCGCGAACGCGGCGCACGCGATCGTGGTCTCGACGCACTACCGCCAGGCGCCCGAGCACAAGTTCCCCGCCGCGCACGAGGACGTGTATGCGGCGTACAAGTGGACCCTCGCGAACGCCGAATCGTTAGGCGGCGACCGGGCGCGCGTGGCGGTGCTCGGCGAGAGCGCCGGCGGCAACATGGCGGCCGTCGTGTCGATCAACGCGCGCGACGAGGGCGTCCAGCTTCCGGTGCACGAGGTGCTCGTGTACCCGATCGCCGGCTACGACACGCAGACGGAGAGCTACCGCGAGATGGAGCAGGCCAAGCCGCTCAGCTCGCCGATGATGCGCTGGTTCTTCGACAAGTACCTCGAGAATGCGGAGCAGGGCCGCACCGAGGCGATCGATCTCGTGAACGGGAATCTCGCGGGGCTGCCGCCGACGACGATCATCAACGCCGAGCTCGACCCGCTGCGCACCGAGGGCGAACAGCTGGCCGAGCGCTTGCGGGCGGCCGGTGTCCGGACCGAGCAGCGGACCTTCCCGGGCGTGACGCACGAGTTCTTCGGCATGGCCGCCGCCGTCGAGGCGGCGCGAGAGGCGCAGGCCATGGCGGCCCGTGCGCTGGTCGACGCCTTCGGGACGCGAGCCTGACCCGCGTCGGGGGCGTGGGCGCGCCCCCGACGCCGAGCGCGCCCCGCGTGAGCGGGGCGACGCTCGCACGAACCGGGCGGAGGAGTGCGGCTACAGACCCGTCGTATCCGCCGGCGTGAGCGCGCGGATCGTCGAGCCGTACTTCGTGTTGATCGCGGTGATAAGCGTGTTGGCCAGCACGAAGTGCGCGGACGTGCTCGGGTGGACACCGTCGTTGGTGATGTACCGGACCTGCTGGGCCGTTCCCGCCGCCACCGCGAAAGGGGCCGTCGGATGGGCGAGGTCGGGGAAAGGCGGAATCGCGCCCTGCTGCTTGAGCGCGACGAACAGCGGGTTCGGGTCGACGTACGCCCACCCGATGCTGTCGGCCTTGGCGTGGATGTAGGTGTTGTAGGCGACGACCCGGTTCTGGTAGAACGTCCGCTCCGCGTCGGTCACGAAAAAGAGGGTCTGCGGCGTGTTCGCGGCGAGGAGCGACGTGCCGCTGCAATCGATGGTGAAGCTCGGGGCCGCGACCGGGATCAGGCGGTTGAGTTGCACGAGCGCGGGGAACGCGATCGCCGCGCCGGACGTGGTGCAGTTGGCGCTGAACAGAAGGCGGAACGTCACCGGGCGCGTGGTGCCCACCCCGAACACGCCGAGTACCGCCTGGTACGCCGCGGCGCTCGACCCTGGCACGTTCGGATTGAACACCGCGAACGGAACGAGGAGCGGGACGGCGGTCGGGTCGACGACGCCGATCAGTACGCCGCCCTTGAGGTTGGGGCTGCCGTTGGTGAGTCCGTTGACGAGTGCGGCGTAGTTACTGGTGAAGTTGGCGACGTTGGTCGCCTTCGTGCTGTCGCCTGCGGACTGGAGCGCGCCGGCGAGCACGTCAAGGTTTCCGATCCAGACGGTCGCGAAGGTCGGGTCGAGCTGCACGGCACGCTGGAGCTGCGTCTGCCCGCCGAGGATGAAGGCGGTGAGCGCGCTGTAGCCGCCGGTGGTGAGCGAGGCGGGGGTGGTGGTGGTCGCCGTCAGGCCGCGGCCGACGGCGTCCCACGAGTTGGCGCCCGGGACGGCCACGTTGTTGAGCGACGCGGTGGCCGACGCGGGGTCCCGCAGCGCGCACGACGTGCTCGACGTGTCGTTGTTGGTGCGCACTCCGGTCAGGAAGTTGACGATCGGGGGTGGGCAGCCCGGCGCTCGGAACGACGGGTAGTTATACGTCGCGCCGGCCGCGATCGCGAGCATGCGCGCGTAGCTGCGGCGCTGGGTCGAGTCGGTGATGCCGCCGGACTGGTACCCGGCGGTGATGCTGTTGCCGATCGCGACGTAACGCGCCATGAACGGCGCGGCGGCGGGCGGGGTGGCGCCGACGAGGATCGGGTCCCGGCTGCAGGCGGCCGCTGCGACGGCGGCGGCGAGGGCGGCGGCCGGTCTGGCGGCGCGGACGGCCGCGCGGAGGGTGGAGCGCGAAGTCATGGGAGGTGGCGCGTCAGCTAGCTCAGAAGTTGGCCCGCACGCTCGCGGAGAGGACGTTCGCGTTCAGGTTGTAGTAGCCGTTGTTGACCTGCTGGGCGGTGAGCGTCTCGGAGAGTCGCTCGCCGGTGCGGCCGCGGCGCCCGCGGGTGTCGATGCGCAGGTACGACAGGTCGAGCATGTAGCCGCCGCGGCCGAGGCCGAGCAGGCTGTGGCCGCCGAGCGGGACCCCGAGGCCGCCGCCGAAGGCGTAGCGGTTCATGTCGGGGAGGAGCGGCGTCACGGTGACGTCGGGCGCGGCGCCCTCCTCGTAGGCGTAGCCGAGGCGGACGGCGATGCCGCCGTCGCCGCCGAGGCGGTGTTCGAGGCCGCCGCGGTAGGACTTGGAGTCGTGGTAGTCCTCGAGCTGCACGCGCGAGAGCGCGACGTTGGGCACGCCGGCCTGGGTCGTGAAGTTGACGGGCAGCGACTGGAACGACGACCACCGGACCTGCGCGTAGTCGAGCGACAGGGTGGTGTTGGGGAGGCCGTTGAAGCCGATCCCGACCTGGTACTGCGCGGGGTTGGTGATCGTCGTGCTCGCGGTCTGTCCGCGCGCGAGCGAGCCGCCGGGCTGGAACTGCGCGGCGACCACCTGCTGCAGCGACGTTCCGTTAGGCACGCCGAGCGGGTTGCCGGTGGCGAAGGTGACGCTGTCGGCCGCGGACACCGTGGTGAAGTCGGCCTGCGCGCCGCGGTACTCGATGCGCACCTTGCTCAGGTAGCGCGCGCCGATGGAGAGCGAGGAGATCGGGCGCGCGTGGATGCCGAGGGTGTAGCCGCCGCCGACGCCGTTGCCGGCGACCTTGGCGCGGGCGAACTCGGTGCCGGGCTGGATGCCGAGGCTGGCGAAGGTCGCGCCGCCGCCCCCCGGGATGGGGCTCTGCGAGAAGTCGAGCGACTGGCGCAGTTCGAGCTGCGAGTAGGCGAGGATGGCGCCGCCGCCGACGGAGAGTCGGCCGGGGACGAGCTCGTAGGCGATGGTCGGCTGGATGTAGAAGTCCTGGAGCGCCGACTTCTGCGCGGAGAAGCGCCCGGGGAAGTCGTTGTTCCACTGCGACGTGAGGCCGTAGGGCACGTAGGTCGCGATGCCGAGCATCAGGCGCGGCGAGGTGCGCACGGCGAGTCCGAGATACGGCGGGAGCGCCGTGGGCACGTTGGCGTTGTAAACGCGGCCGCTGCCGTCGGCCGTGAACTTCCCGTTGATGCCGATCGCCGCCGAGCCGGCGTAGACCGAGACGCCCATCGGCAGGTTGCTCACCGCACCCGGGTTCCAGTACAGCGACGACGCGTCGGCGCAGGGCGCGCCCGTGACCGCGAAGCCGCGCGCGATCGCGCAGCTCCCGATCTCGTTCAATCCAAACCCCTGGGCGCGGGCGGCGGGGGCCGCGGCCATCACGCCGGTGGCGGCCGCACCAGCTGCGGCGAGGGTGGGCCACCACCGGCGTGCGTGCGCACGAAGCCTCATATCCTGATCTCCTGCGGGCGAGCGTTGAGTGGGGGCGTGCGACTAGGTGCGAGGCGTCGAGCCGCGCAGCCCGGGACGGTCACACGGGACGACCCGGAAGGCAAGACCCCGCGGGAAACGGCGTTCGTCACCGATTCCCCGCCGCGGTGGCCGGCGCCGTTCGCCGGCGCCGTTCGCCGGCCCAGTCTCGCGGCCGCTTACCTTGCCGCGCATGAGCGCACTCGCCCGGATCCATCCGTCCGTCGTGTCCGCGGCGATCGTCGCCGCGCTTGCCGCAGCCCTCGCTGCGGTGTCGCCGTCGACGCCGCTCGCCGCGCAGCCGCGGCCGCCCGTGGGCGGCGCGGCCCCGCCGCCCGCGGAGCTCGTCGTCGTCAACGCGCGTGTCTACACCGCCGACGCGGGACGTCCGCTCGCGACCGCGCTCGCGGTGCGCGGCGGGCGGCTGGCGTTCGTCGGTGACGCGGGCGGCGCGCGGGCGCTCGGCGGACCGGGCACGCGCGTCCTCGACCTCGGCGGGCGCACCGTGCTGCCGGGGCTCGTCGACGCGCACGGTCATCTGCTCGAGCTCGGGCTGGTGCTGCACGAGGTGGACGTCGCCGGCACGCGCGCGTACGCGGAGGTGGTGCGCCGCGTGGCCGAGCGCGCGCGCGCGCACCCGGCGGTGGCAGGCGCGGGGAGCACGTGGGTGCTCGGCCACGGGTGGGACCAGAACGCGTGGGGCGACACGCGCTTCCCGACGCACGAAGCGCTGTCGGCGGCCGTGCCGGACCGGCCCGTGTGGCTGGCGCGCATCGACGGGCACGCCGGGCTGGCGAACGCGGCGGCGATGCGCGCGGCGGGGGTCACGCGCGACACGCCGGACCCCGCGGGCGGGCGCATCGAGCGGGACGCGGCCGGCAATCCGACCGGGGTGTTCGTCGACAACGCGAAGTCGCTCGTCGAGCGCGTGATCCCGCCGCCGACCCGGGCGGAGGTGCGGACCGCGCTGCGCGACGCGACCGCCGAGCTGCACCGCTACGGGCTGACGGGGGTGCACGACCCCGGCGAACCGCGCCCCGTGATCGAGTTGATGGAAGAGATGGCGGGCGCGGGCGAGTTGGAGCTGCGTACGTACGTGATGGTGGGCGACGACTCGGCGGCGCTCGCGTACTACTTCGCGCGCGGGCCGCGCTCCGCGCTCGCCGGCGGGCGGCTGTGGGTGCGCGCGGTCAAGCTGTACGCCGACGGCGCGTTAGGGTCGCGGGGCGCGGCGCTGCTCGAGCCGTACAACGACGACCCGAGGAACGCCGGGCTGCTGGTGAGCGCGCCCGCGCACATCCGCGACGTCGCGACCCGCGCGCTGCGCGCCGGCTTCCAGGTGAACACGCACGCGATCGGCGACCGCGCCAACCGGCTCGTGCTCGACGCCTACGAGGCCGCGCTGCGCGAGGTGCCGACGGCGGACCACCGCTTCCGGATCGAGCACGCGCAGATCCTCCACCACGACGACGTGCCGCGCTTCGCCGCGCTCGGGGTGATTCCGAGCATGCAGGCGAGCCACCAGACGAGCGACATGTACTGGGCGGGCACGCGGCTCGGCGAGGGGCGGCTGTACGGCGCCTACGCCTGGCGCTCGCTGATCGACGCGGGAAGCATCGTGCCTAACGGGAGCGACTTCCCGGTGGAGCGCGTGAACCCGCTGATCTCGTTCCACGCCGCGGTGTCGCGGCAGGACGCGGCGGGGTGGCCCCCGGGCGGGTGGCACCCCGAGCAGCGGATGACCCGGGACGAGGCGCTGCGCTCGGTCACGCTCTGGCCGGCGATGGCGGCGTTCCAGGAACACGACCTCGGGTCGCTCACGGCGGGCAAGTACGCCGACTTCGTCGTGCTCGACCGCGACGTCATGCGCGCGGCGGCGGACGAGATCCTCGCCGCGCGCGTGCTCGCGACCTACGTCGGCGGGCGCGCGGTGTACGAGGCGCGGTGACGGCACCGGCCGGCACCGCGCCGGCGGCGCGGCTCGACCGCGTCGGGCTCGCGGCGGCGGGCGCGACCGCGCTGGCGTGGGGACTGGTCGGCACGCTCGTGCGCGAGATCCCGGCGCTCTCGCCGCGCGAGCTCGTCGCGGGGCGGCTGGCGTTCGCGCTCGCGGCCTCGCTGCCGATGGTTGCCGCAGCGCGCGTGCGGCGGGAAGTCGGCGCGGCGCTCCGCACGCCCGTGGCGTGGGCGCTCGCCGCGACGCTCACGGCGTACTACGTGGTCGCGGTGATCGCCTTCCGTCTCGCGCCGGTGGCCGAGGTGGCGCTCCTGATCGCGACGGCGCCGCTCTGCGCGCTCGGCATGCGGCGGTTGGGGGGCGAGCCCGCCGCGCCCCGCGAGCGGCAGGGCGCCGCGCTCGCCGTGGCCGGGGTGGCGGTGACGCTCGTGCCCGCGCTGCGCGCGGGCATCGGGAGCGGTACGGGCGGGGGGGCGCCCACACACGTCCTGGGCGACCTCCTCGCGCTGGGGTCGGCGGCGCTCTCGGCGGGGTACGCGCTCACGTTCCGCACGGCACAGCGGCGCGCCGCGACCGGCGGGCGGGACGCGCCCGCGTCGCTCGGCGTCGCGGTGCTCACGTTCGTCGTCGGGTGCGCGGCGCTCGCACTGCACGCGGTCGCCACGGGCGTGCCGTTCGTCCCCGCCGGCGCGCTCGACGGCCGGGGGTGGGCGCTGCTCGCGCTGTTCGGCGTGGCGTGCACGTTCGTGCCGACGGTGGGGTTCGCGACCGCGTCGGAGCGGCTGTCGCCGGTGCTCGCGAGCGGGTCGCTGCTGCTCGTGCCGGTGGTGTCGGCGGTCGCGGCGGCCGCCGCGTTGGGCGAGGTGCCGTCGGGGTGGCTGGTGCCTGGGGCGGCGCTGGTGCTGGCGGGGGTGCTGCGGCTGCTCGGCGTGTGGGGCTCGGCGCGGCCCGCCGTCGCGTGAGCGACGCGCCGGGGGCGCGCGGCGCGCGCGCACCGGGACTGGCGAAGCCGGTCGTCGACTCACTTCTCATCGTCTTCGGAGTGGTGCTCGGCTTCGTCGTCAACGACTGGGCACAGAACCGTGCGCAGCGGGCGCGCACGGCGCAGGCGCTCGCGGCGATCCGGCAGGAACTCGTCGCGGACCGTGACGCACTCGCCGACGCACGCGCGCACCACGTCCGCGTCCACGACTCGCTCGCGACGTACGCGGCGCGCCATGCGCCGCGATTGTCCACATCGACCGCGCGCGCGGCCGTCGGCCGGCGCGCGCGGGCTCACCCTGACTCATTTCATGCGCGTCGTCTCCCTCCTCCCCGCGGCCACCGAAATCTGTGCCGCATTAGGCGCGTTCGATTCCGTCGCCGGTGTCACGCACGAATGCGACTTCCCGCCCGAGGCTGCGGGACGGCCGCGGGTGACGGCGAGCGCCGTCCCGGTACACGCCCCGCCGGGCGAGGTGGACGCCGCCGTGCGCACCGCGGCCGCCGCGGGCGCGCCGATGTTCACCCTCGATGACGGCGCCATCGCCGCGCTCCGCCCCGACGTGCTGCTCACGCAGGCGCTCTGCGACGTGTGCGCGGTGTCGCAGGACGACGTGTGCGCGATCGCGGCGCGTCTCGGCGCCACGACCGGGTCGCCCCCCGCCGTCGTCACGCTCGGCGGGACGACCCTCGCCGGCGTCTGCGACGATGTCCGCCGCGTGGCGGAAGCGCTCGGCCGACAGCCTGCGGGCGAGGCGCTGGCGGCGGCGCTCGGCGCCCGGCTCGCCGCGGTGCACGAGGCGCTCAAGGCGGCCCGCGCGCCGCGTCCGCGCGTCGCCGTGGTGGAGTGGACCGAGCCCGTATTCCTCGCCGGCCACTGGGGCCCCGAGATGGTGCGCCGCGCCGGCGGGGTCGACGTGCTCGGCACCGCGGGCGCGCACTCGACGACGGTCCCGGTCGACGTGCTCGCGGCGGCCGACCCCGAAGTCGTCATCGTCGCCCCGTGCGGGTACGATCTGCCGCGGGCGACCGCGGAGGCCCGCGCGCTTCTGGCGCACCAGGACTGGCGGTGGCTCGGCGGGCGCGCGGTGTGGGCCGTCGACGCGAACGCGTACGTGAGCCGCCCCGGGCCGCGCCTGGTCGACGGAGTCGAACTCTTCGCACGCCTGTTCCACCCGCAGTGCTTCGGCTCGCCCGACGCGTCGCGCGCGACGCGCGTGGCCTAACGGAGCCGCCGGGGCGGGGCCTTCCAGGACGGAGCCCGCCCCGGCGGCCGACGTCGCCGGGCGCCGCCCGCGCACTCGGCGCCGGACGTGCAGGCCGGCGGGGCAACGCCGATGCGGTACGCGTCGTACTCTTCATGTACACCCCGTGCGACCCACACGACGCCGTCACGAGGACCGGACGATGCCCACCCAACCGATCGACCTCATCACCGTCTCCCGCGAGTTCGGCAGCGGCGGCAGCGAGTTCGCCGAGGCCCTCGGCGCCAGGCTCGGCTGGCCGGTGCTCGACCGCGCGATCGTCTACCACGTGGCCGAGCAGCTCGCGCTGGACGCGTCCGTGGTGGAGCGGCTCGACGAGCACCCGCCGACGCGCCTGTCGCGCATCGCGGCCGCGATGTTCGTCCTCCCGCCCGAACTCCCGTCCGCCTACGTCCCCGCCCACGAACGGCTCGGCCCCGACGACGTCGCCGATGCGGTACGGCGGGTGATCGTGGAGGCGGCGCAAGCGCCACCGGTGGTCGTCGTCGGGCACGGCGCGCAGTGCCTGTTCCACCAGCGCCCGGGGAGTTTTCACGTCCGGCTCGTCGCGCCCGTGGAGGCGCGCGCACACCGGGTGGCGTCGCGGCTCGGTTGGCACGCGGCGCGTGCGGCGACGGAGGCCCGGCGGATGGACGACGAGCGCGGCCGGTACATCCAACGCCACCACCGGCGCGACTGGAACGATCCCCTGCTCTACGACGTCCAGATCAACACCGGGCGCGTCGGGATAGACGAGGCGGCCGCCCTCGTCGCGGACCTGGTGCGGGGCGGGACGCCGGCCGTGACCGGTTGACCCGCCCGGGTGGGCTCGGGCGTTCCGGGGCGTCAGCTCCCCTTCGCCGTCACCCAGAGCCGGACCGCGACCGCGGCGAGGAACAGGGCGAAGGCGCGCTTGGCCTGCACGGGCGAGAGCAGGTGGTTGAGGCGGGCGCCGAAGTACGCGCCGACCGTGAGTCCGGCCGCCACGAGCAGCGACGCGCGTACGTCGAGCGCGCCGGTCTTGTAGTACTCCCACGCGCCTAGCACGCCGACGGGGAGGAGGAGCGCGCCGAGCGAGGTCCCGGTCGCCTGGGCCGGCTGCATCTGGGCGAAGTAGAGAAGCGCCGGGACGATGACGATGCCGCCGCCGATCCCGAACAGTCCGGAGAGCACGCCCGCGGCGAGGCCGATCGCCAGGAAGATGAGAACCATGCGGCAACTTTCCTCCTCGCGCCGGTGTTCACAAGGTCCGCGTCGCACGCCGGGGTTGACAAGCGTGAGGCGTTGCCGCGTTCGTCCGCCTCATGCTCAACGACCTCTCGACCTCCTTTCTGAAGCGCCTGCTGGACACCCCGGGCCCGTCCGGCTTCGAGCGCGGCCCCGCCCGCGTCTGGCGCGAGTACGCCCGCGCGTTCGCCGACGTCTCGTCGGACGTGCTCGGCAACAGTTACGCGATCGCCGGCGGCGCACCGGGGGCGCCGACCATTCTCCTGGCCGGGCACGTCGACGAGATCGGCCTCATCGTCACGCACGTCGACGCGGAGGGCTACGTCTACGTCGGCGCGATCGGCGGGTGGGACCCGCAGGTGCTCGTCGGCCAGCGCGTGCGCTTCGAGGGGCGCGGCGGCGCCGTGCTCGGCGTGGTCGGCAAGAAGCCGATCCACCTCATGAAGCCGGAGGAGCGCGAGAAGGCCTCGAAGCTGACCGACCTGTGGGTCGACATCGGTTCGGCCAACAAGGCCGAGACGCTCGCGCGGCTCGAGGTGGGCGACGCGGGCGTGCTGGACACGCCGCTGCTGGAGCTGCCTAACGGCCGGATCGTCTCGCGCTCGATCGACAACCGCGTGGGCGCGTTCGTCGTGGTCGAGGCGCTGCGGCGCTACGCCGAGCGGCCGGGCGCGGCGCGCGTGGCGGCGGTGGCGACCACGCAGGAGGAGATCGCGTGGCGCGGCGGCGGCGCGCTCCCGAGCGCCGTGCGCGTGCAGCCGCAGATGGCGGTGGTCGTCGACGTGACCTTCGCGACGGACCACCCCGGGGTCGAGAAGAAGGAGGTGGGCGAGGCGACGCTCGGCGGCGGGCCGGTGTTCACGCGCGGCTCGGTGGTGTCGCCCGTGGCGTACCGGTTCGTGCGCGAGGCGGCCGAGCGCCTGGGCGTGCCGTTCCAGCTGCACGCCGCCGGACGCGAGAGCTTCACCGACGCCGACGCGATCCACAACGCGACGGCCGGGGTGGCGACGGCGCTCGTCTCGATCCCCAACCGCTACATGCACTCGCCTAACGAGATGGTCGCGCTCGACGACCTGGACCGCGCGGCTGAGGTCATCGCCGAGGCGTGCCGCTCCGTGACCGCGGACACCGACTTCACCGACCGCTGAGGCGGCGCCGGATGCTGCTGCGACGTTCCCTCCGACTGGCCGCGGGCGTGCTCCTCGGCGCGCCGGCGGTGCTGCCGGCCCAACACGCCGACCACCGCGGCCGGGCGAGGGCGGACACCTCGACCGCCGCGGTCGCCGCGCGCGTGCAGGCCGACATCGCCTACCTCGCGAGCCCGCGGCTGGAGGGGCGCTTCACCGGCTCGCCCGGCGCGGACACGGCCGCGGCGTACGTGGCGCGGCGGTTCGGCACTCTCGGGCTCACGCCCGTCGTCGTCGACCCGGCGGACGCGGAGCGGTGCGCGACCCACGTGTCGGCCGTCCCCGGTCCCGCCCGCGACTACGCTTCGGGGCCGAACGCGTCGGGGCCGAACGCGTCGGGGGTGACCGGCGCGGACGCCGCGGACAGCGTTCCGTGCGCGAGCTACTACCAGCGCTTCTCGGCCCGCTCCGCGGCGCTCGCGCACGCGGGCAAGCCGTTCGCCCTCCCGGCCGAGAACGTGGTCGGCCTCGTCGCGGGCACCGACCCGGCGCTCCGCGGGCAGGTGGTGGTGGTGGGCGCCCACTACGACCACCTCGGCCGCGAGACGCAGTTCGCGACCGACCCCAAGGCCGGCGCGGTCGTCCACCCCGGTGCGGACGACAACGCGTCGGGCGTGGCCGCGGTGCTCGAGCTCGCGGCGCGCGTCTCGGCGCGCCCGGCGCGCCGCTCGGTACTCTTCGTGGCGTTCAGCGGCGAGGAGCTCGGCGTGCTCGGCTCGCAGTACTTCGTCGCGCACAGCCCGCTGCCGCTCGACAGCGCGAGCGCGATGCTCAACTTCGACATGGTCGGGCGGCTCGCGAACGACAAGCTGCTGGTGTACGGCGTCGCGACGGCCGACGAGCTGCCGGCGCTCCTCGACTCGTCGAACGCGGCGGGCCCGCGGCTGCAGGTGAAGGCGTTAGGCGACGGCGAGGGGCCGAGCGACCACGCGTCGTTCTACGAAGCGGGCGTCCCGGTGCTGCACTTCTTCACCGACCAGCACGCGGACTACCACGCCGCGACCGACGTGGCCGCGAAGATCAACGCGCCCGGCGAGGCGCGCGTGATCGCGCTCGCCGAGGGCGTGCTGCGGCGCGTGGCGGACCGGCCGGCGCGGCTCACGTTCCGCCGCGCACCGGCGCGGCCGACGATGGCCAGCGGGCCGGGTTCGGGCGGCCCGCAGCCGTACCTGGGCTCGGTGCCCGACATGTCGGCCGACGACGTGAAGGGGCTCAAGCTGCAGGGCGTCACGCCGGGGAGTCCCGCCGACAGGGCCGGGCTCAAGGGCGGCGACCTGGTCGTGGAGTTCGGCGGGAAGCCGGTGACCGACCTGTACAGCTACACCGACGCGCTCTACAGCCACGCGCCGGGCGACGTGGTCGCCGTGGTGGTGCTGCGCGGCGGCGAGCGGGTGCGCACGAGCGTGACGTTAGGCCGGCGCGGGGAGTGACCGCGGCGGCGACGTCGAGCCCCGCGCCGCGCGCGGGGCTCGCGGCCCCGCCACGCCCGCCGGGCGCGCGGCCGCGCGGGTCCGCGCTCTGGCTGCGGCGCGCGGGGGCGGTGGTGCTCTGGGGCCTCGTGCAGGCGGTGTTCATGCTGCCGCGCCTGCCGATCGGCCCGGGCGCGGTGCACTTTCTCGTCCCGCCGCTCGCCGGCGCCGTGGTCAACGCGACCGTGGCCGCGGCGTTCGTCTGGTGGTTCGTGGTGCGCGTGGTGCGGCGGCGCGAATGGTGGCGCGCGGCGCACTTCCGCCTGCGCCCGGTGCCGGCGGGCGCGTGGCCGTGGGTCGCCGCCACCGCGGCTGCCGTGATTGCGGGAACGCAGTGCGCGCTCGTCGTGCTGCCGCGCGTGCTGGCCGTGCCGCACGACGACGACGGCATGACGGGCGCGTACCTGCGGCAGCCGTTCGGCGCCGTCGCGCTGCTGGTCCTCGCGGCCGCGGTGGCGCCGCTGCTCGAGGAGTTCCTGTTTCGCGGCTGGATGCAGCGCGGCCTCGAGCGGCGATTGCCAGCGTGGGGCGCCATCGCGGTCACCGCGTTCGCGTTCGCGGCCGCGCACGCGCAGCTGTTCGGGTTCCCGCTGCGCTTCGGCTTCGCGGTCGCCTCGGGATACGCCGCGTGGGCCACGAGGTCGATCTGGCCGAGCGTGGTACTCCACGGCGCGTACAACGCGTCGCTGATCGTGCTCGGGGTGCTCACGCCGCGCACCGACGAGGGTGCGCTGCTCCGCATGGCGCACGACCCGCGCGTGTTCTGGCCGGCGGCGGGCGGCGTGCTCGTATCGGTCGGCGTCGGGGCGCTCGCTCTCCGGCGGCTGCGCCGCGTCGCGGCGGCCGACCGCAACGCTCGGGGCCTGCGCGCGTAACTTCAGCGTTCCCTCCCGCCCTGCCCCGCCTCCCCCACCCCCCGCGCCCCATGCGCCGCCTCACGCTCGCCTCGCTCGCGCTGTTCGGCCTGTCCGCTTCGCGCCCGGCCGCCGCGCAGTTCCCCGCCGCCACGCCCGAGGTCGCGCGGCAGACGGTCGTGCTTCGCGCCACGCGCCTCATCGACGGAACCGGTGCCGCCACGGTGCGCGACGCGGCCGTCGTGATCACCGGCGACCGGATCACCGCCGCCGGCCCGGCCGCGAGCGTGACCATCCCGAGCGGTGCCCGCGTAGTCGACCTCGGCGACGTCACGCTCATGCCCGGCTTCATCGACGCGCACACGCACATCATCGGGCGCTCGCTGAGCCAGCCCGGCGGCGACGACGCGATCGTGCGCGACTTTCCCGCCTACAACGCGCTGCTGGGCGCGGAGAACGCGCGCAAGACGCTGATGGCGGGCTTCACGAGCATCCGCAACGTGGGGTCGCCCGACTTCGACGACATGGCGCTGCGCAAGATCGTCGACGAGGGGCACGCCGTCGGCCCGCGGATGGAGAACGCGGGGCACTCGTTCGGCATCACGGGCGGCCACTGCGACGAGAACGGCTTCAAGCCGGGGCTGGCCGACGCCGACTACCGCACCGGCGTGGCCGACGGCGCGGACGAGGGGCGCAAGGCCGTGCGCTACCAGGTGAAGTACGGCGCCGACGTGATCAAGATCTGCGCGACGGGCGGCGTGCTCTCGGAGGGGGACGCGATCGGCGCCACGCAGTACACGCTCGAAGAGATGCAGGCGATCGTGGGCGAGGCGAAGAAGCTCGAACGCCCGGTCGCCGCGCACGCGCACGGGGCCGAGGGGATCCGGCTGGCGGTGCAGGCGGGGGTGACGAGCATCGAGCACGGCACGTTCCTCGATGAGGAGGGCGCGCGGATGATGAAGGCGCGCGGCACGTACCTCGTCCCGACGCTGCAGGCGATGGAGGCGTCGAAGACGGCGGCGGAGAACGGCACGCTCAAGGGGCTGCGCGCGCAGAAGGCGCTCGCGGCGTACGCGGCCGGTCCGCGGCGCGTCCAGCTCGCGCTGCGCTACGGCATCCCGATCGCGTTAGGCACGGACGCGGGCGTCGGGCCGCACGGTAAGAACGCGGAGGAGTTCGGGCTGATGGTGCGCTCGGGGATGACGCCGATGCAGGCGATCGTCGCCGGGACGTCGACGGCGGCGCGCCTGCTCGGCTGGCAGGACCGCGTGGGCACGCTCGCGGCGGGACGGCTGGCCGACGTGGTCGCCGTGCCGGGGGATCCGCTGCAGGACATCACGGTCACGCAGCGCGTCAGCTTCGTGATGAAGGGCGGCGTGGTGTACGTGCAGAACGGCGCCGCGACGGCGGTGGCGGCGCGGTAGCGCAGTCGACGGTTCGTCAGGCGCCGCGGCGCGCGCCCGCCGGCCTTCCCGACGTGCCGCTCCACCTCTGGTCCTCCGCGGCGTACGCGATCCCGCTGCCCGAAGGTCACCGCTTCCCGATGGCGAAGTACGCCCTGCTGCGCGAGGGTGTGCTCGCCGCGGGGCTGGTGCCGCCGGAGCGGATGCACGACCCGCCGCGGGCGCCGCTCGACGACCTGCTCCTCGTCCACACGCCCGAGTACGTCGGGCAGGTCACCGACGGCACCCTGCCCTACGCCGAGCAGCGGCGCATCGGACTTCCCTGGTCGCCGGCGTTCGTCGAGCGCGCGTACCGCGTGGTACGCGGCACGTGCGAGGCCGCGGAGGCCGCGCTGCAGTACGGCGTGGCGATGAACCTCGCGGGCGGCACGCACCACGCGTTCCCAGACCGGGGCGAGGGGTTCTGCACCTTCAACGACGTCGCCGTTGCGATCCGTCGATTGCAACGCGCCGGGCACGTGCGCCGGGCGTGCGTGGTCGACCTCGACGTGCACCAGGGGAACGGCACGCACGCGTGCTTCGCGGGCGACCCCGACGTGTACACGTTTTCGATGCACGGTGCGAAGAACTTCCCCTTCCACAAGGTCCCTGGGGCCCGCGACGTGGAGTTGGCCGACGGGACGGGCGACGCCGAGTACCTCGCCCTGTTGGGCGCCCACCTGCCGCGCGTGTTGCGCGACGCGGCGCCCGACCTCGTCGTCTACCTCGCCGGCGCCGACCCGCACGAGGGGGACCGCCTGGGCCGGTTGAAGCTGACGTTCGACGGGCTCGTGCGGCGCGACTGGATGGTGCTGGAGGCGTGCCGCGAGGTGGGGATCCCGGTGTGCGCGACGATCGCCGGCGGCTACGGGCGGCACGTGCGGGACACGGTCGCGGTGCACGTGAACACGGTGGGGGTGGTCGCGCGGTTCGCGTGACGGGCTCGGCGTGAGCCGCCGGCGACCGGGACGCCATGGGCGCGCGCGCCGGCGGAGCGCCGGTGAGCCGTGGCTATCTTCGCCCCATGCCGCTCCCCATCCCCGCCCCTCGCGCCGCGGGCGACACCGCGACGACCACCCGCCCGCTCTACTGGGCCGCCTGGGGCCCCGGCCCGGCGACCTCCGCCGCGCCCCGCCTGCTCGTGCTCCACGGCGGTCCCGGCGCGGACCACCGGTACCTGCTGCCGCAGTTGCTGCGGCTCGCTGATCGGTACGACTGCGTGTTCTACGACCAGCGCGGCGGCGGGCGCTCGAAGACGGCGGCCGACGACGTGGGGCCGGTCACCTGGCGCACCCACGTGGACGACCTCGCCCGCGTCGCCGCCGAACTCGTCGGCGACCGCCCGCTCCACCTCGTGGGCTACTCCTGGGGCGGACTGCTCGCGCTGCTCTACGCGCTCGACGCGGCCGGCGTCGCGCTGGCGACGTTAGGCGCGCCCGTCGGCGGCGCGAGCGCGCACGCGAGGGTCGCGCCCGCCTCGCTCACGCTGATCGACCCCGCGCCCGTCACGCGCCGCTTCCGCGAGCACTTCGAGGGGGAGTTCGCCCGGCGGTCGCAGGACCCGCGGATCGCGGCAATGCGCGCCGAGCTGGCAGCGGGCGGCCTGCGCGAGCGCGACCCCGAGGCGTACCGGCAGCGCGCGTTCGAGCTGAGCGTGGCGGGGTACTTCTTCGATCCGGAGCGGGCGCGCGACCTCACGCCGTTCCGCGTCACCGGGCGGGTGCAGCAGAGCGTCTGGGAATCGTTAGGCGACTACGACCTGGTGCCGCACCTCGGCCGGATCGCCTGCCCGGTGTTCGTCGCGCACGGGCGCGAGGACCCGATCCCGCTCGCGTCGAGCGAGGCGCTCGTCGCGGCCGTCGCGGGCGCGCGACTCGCGGTGCTGGAGCGGTGCGGGCACGTCCCGTACGTCGAGCAGCCGGACGCGCTGTTCGCGGCGGTGCTGCCGTTCCTCGCGGGGGTGACGGGTCGGGCCTCGTAGCAGACCCGTCACCCCGCGCCGCCGTTTCGTCGCGCGGGCTGGCGGCGCATATTGTCGGGTCCTCCACTGCCCCACCGTGACCGCGTCAGCCGCCTCGATCACGCAGCTCCTGCACGACGTCCGGGATGCCGGAGCCGACGCGAGGTCGCACGCGGTCGACCGGCTCGCCGCGGCCGTCTACGACGAGCTGTACCGCGTGGCCGAGGCGTACCTGAAGCGCGAGCGCGCGGACCACACGCTGCAGCCGACGGCGCTCGTCCACGACGCGTTCCTGCGCCTCGTCGCGCAGCGGCGGGCGCGGTGGCAGAACCGCACGCAGTTCTTCGTGGTGGCGGCCGAACAGATGCGGCGGCTGCTGGTCGACCACGCGCGGCGCGCGCAGGCGGCCAAGCGCGGCGGGCAGCTCGTCACGCTCGACCCCGACCTGCCGGACGCCGGCCCGGCCGCGGACGTGTTGCGGGTGGACGAGGCGCTCCGGGCGCTCGCGCGCGTGGACCCGCGGCAGGCGCGGATCGTCGAGCTGCGCTTCTTCACCGGGCTCACGGTCGAGGAGACGGCGGAGGCGCTCGGGATCGCGCCGATCACGGTCTCGCGCGAGTGGGCGGTGGCGCGCGCGTGGCTGTCGGCGGAGCTGGCGGGGGCGTGAACGCCGGTCGCGCGGTGTAGCGACTGCGTTGCGTGATGGGATCTGGAGCAGTTCTACGCGTTGCCGGGTACGGCCGCCATCCCCGGCGGCCGGCACGGCCCGGCGCGCGTCCGTCCACGGGCGCGCGGGCCGCCACCCCCGCACGGAGTTCCCCGATGCCCGCACTGCCCCCCACGTCCGGCCTGCGCCGGGCGGCCCTCACCACGTTCGCGCTCGCGGCGGTCGCGGCCCACGCCGGCGCGCAGCAGGGCTACAACGCGACCGTCGAGAGCACGCCCGGCCTGCTCGCGTACTACACGTTCACGCAATCGGCGCAGGCCAACAGCGTCGTGAACGGCTATACCGGCACGCTCCAGAACGGCGCCACCGTCGGCGGCCCCGGCAGCGGACCGAACATCAGCGACCCGTCGAGCTCCGCACTGCTCCTCAACAACGGCGCGACCGGGCAGAAGTACGCCACCGCCGGCGGCAGCAATCCGCTCCTCGGCGGGATCGGCAACAGCGGCAGCATCGTCGCGTGGATCAACCTCGCCTCGCTCCCCTCCGCGCAGGGCCGCGCGTTCTCGATCGCTGGCGAGTCGAATGGCGGCAATGACTTCGACCTCCAGATTAACCCGGCGGACAACCTCCTCCATTTCTACACCGAAGCCGGTGGCAACACCACGTCTTACACTCCGTTCGGCAGCAGCGACCTAAACCGGTGGGTGTTCGTGGCGGCCACGTTCGCCACGGGCGTCGACCGTTATGTGTACATCGACGGGGCCCTGGCGGGCGGGGTCGGCGACACGCCCGGTCCGCACGGGACCAACTCCGCGCCCTTCTACATCGGGCAGAGTAACGTGTTCGGCGGCCGCTACTTCGACGGCGCGATCGCCGACGTGGCGGTGTTCAACACGGACCTGACAGCGGCGCAGATCTCCACCATCTATGCGTCGCGTCTCGTGCCGGCGGGGTCGGGCGGGGTGACCACCGCTCCCGAGCCGTCCACCTGGGCGCTCACGGCCGCGGGCGTCGGAGCACTCGGCACGCTCGCCCGGCGGCGCGCGCGTGCCTAACGCCTTGCGATAGATGGCGCGCGCCCCCGCCGCGGAGCACTGGCCGGCCGTCAAGCAGCTCTTCTGGGAGACGGCCGCCCTCCCCGCGGCGGAGCGCGACGCCCACCTCGCCCGGAGCGCCGCCGACCAGGCGGTCCTCCGAGAGGTCCGCCGCCTGCTCGCCGCCGATGCGGCGGCGGGCGAGCGGTTCGAACGTCACGCCGGCACGGGGGCAGGGTGGGCCGCGCTGCTCGCCGACCCGTCCGCCTCGGGCCCCGCCGGCGCACCGGAGGCGCCGCCGTTCGAGGGGCGCCAACTCGGCCCTTACCGCGTCGTGCGGCGCGTCGGCGAGGGCGGCATGGGGACCGTGTACGAGGCCGAGCGCGTCGACGGCACGTACACGCACCGGGTGGCGATCAAGACCGTCTGGCGCAACGCGGACAGCACGCTCATGACGCGACGGCTGCAGAGCGAGCGCCAGATCCTCGCCTCGCTCGCGCACCCCAACATCGCGCAGTTACTGGACGGCGGGGCGACGGCCGAGGGCCTGCCGTACCTCGTCATGGAGTTCGTCGAGGGCGAGCCGATCGACGCCTGGTGCGACACGCGGCGCCTCACGATTCCGGCGCGGCTCGACCTCTTCCGGCAGGCGTGCGCCGCCGTCGCCCACGCCCACCGCGCGCTCGTCATCCACCGCGACCTGAAGCCGTCCAACATCTTCGTCACCGGCGAAGGCACGGTCAAGCTGCTCGACTTCGGCGTGGCGAAGCTCCTCGACGGGGCCGATCGCCCGGGGACGCTCACCGGGGCGGGCGTCTCGCCCTTCACGGCGGCGTTCGCAGCGCCCGAACAGGTGCGCGGCGGCGGCGTGACGACCGCGGCCGACGTGTACGCGTTAGGCGCACTCCTGCACCTGCTGCTGACCGGCCACACGCCGCTGGACGCCGACGAGCTGAGCCCGGCGGAGGCGATCGTGGCCGTGCTCGACCGTCCGGTGCCGCCGCTCCCCGACGTGGTCGCGCGGGGCGACGACGCGCCGGCCCGCGCGCGCGGCGCGCCCTCGGCGACGCGCCTCGCGCGCACGCTCCGCGGCGACCTCGACGCGATCGTCCGCACCGCCCTGCGCAAGGAACCCGCGCGACGCTACGGGACCGTCGACGCGCTCGCCGACGACGTGCGGCGGTACCTGCGCGGCGACCGCGTCCTCGCCCGCCCCGACACGCTCGCCTACCGGGCGCGCGTGTTCGTGCGTCGGCGACGCGCGCTCGCCGCGGGCCTCGCCGTCGCGGCGACCGCGCTCGTGTGCGGGAGCGGCGTCGCGCTCTGGCAGGCGCGCGAGAGCCGGCGCGAGGCCGAGCGCTCCGAGCGCGTCGCGTCGTTCCTCCAGCAACTGCTGGGCACGCCCGACGTGACTACGGGTGGCGTGCTCACGCGCCTCGGCCCGCACGCCTCGCTCGCCGAGGCGCTCGACAGTGCGGCCGGACGCGTGCCCACCGCGTTCGCCGCGGACCCGCGCACGCGCGCCCGGCTCTACACCGCGATCGGTGCGACCTACGTCGCCCAAGATCGGGCGCGCGAGGCGGCCGCCGTGCTCGACTCGGCGGTGATACTTGCGCAGAGCAGCTACGGCACGCGGTCCACGGCGTACGCCGAGGCGAGCCTCGCGGCGGGGCTGGCCGCCATGCGCACGAATGGCTTCGCCGCCGCCCAACGCCGCCTCGAGGCGGCGTGCGCGGCGCTTCCCGCGGACGAGGCGGCACGCGACCCGGTACGTGGCGAACTGCGCGCCCGCGTCGTCGGCGCGCGCGCGACGCTCGCCCTCGCGCGCGGAGACCTGCGCACGGCCGACTCGCTCGCGACCGAGGTGCTCGCGATCGAGCGAGCCCGCACGCGCGCGCCCACACCCGCGCGCGCGTGGGCGTGGCGCGTGCTCGGCACGACGCGCCACGACTCGACCGACACGTACTACGTCCGCGCGATCGCGATCATGGACTCGCTCGGCGCTCCACTCTCCGTCGAGCGGCTCGACGCGATGCTCGGCCACGAGGGGGCGCTCAGCGGCGCCGGCGCCCTCGCGGCCGCCGACTCGGTCGCGCGCGAGGGGATCCGGCTCGCGGCGATCGGCTACGGCGCGAACAGCCGCGAGGCGGCGCACTTCCGGGCGTACCGGTCGCTCACACTGCTCCGGCGCGGCGACACCGCGGCCGCATCGGCCGAGGCGGACAGCGCGCTGGCGGTCCTCGACGCGCTCCCCGAAGTGGTCGCACCGGTGCGGGTCGACATCGTCGACAACGCGCTCGAAGCCCTCGCCGCGCGCGGCCGGTGGGCCGAAGTGCTCGACCGCGCCGAGCGGCTTCGCGCGTTCGGGATGGCGAACGGCGCAGCCGTCGCGACGACCGACGGCGCGCTGTGGGCGGCGCGCGCACGACTGCTTCGCGGCGACTCGGCTGCGGCGGCCCCGCGACGCGACGAGGCAGTCGCGTCGCGGAGGTTCGGCGCGAGGCCATAGCAGGAACACTGCGCGGCGCGCGCCGGGCGGTTCTCCGCGCCGCCGGGTGCGGCGTGCCGCCCACCGCCGCGAGGCGATGCCGCGACGATGTACGCCTAACGCCGTGTCGGCGGCGAGGGCTCCGACGTCCGGCAGCTCGCAGCGGGCGTCTGCTGAATGTCGCGCGCCGCTGCCGGCGCGGTACCCGAACGGTGCGTGCGTGTCGAGCAGGATCCGCACGGCACGTCGCCGCCCGCGACAGGCCTCACTCGTCCGAGGCCTCCTCGGTCATCGGCGCGACCGCCTCAGGCGGGATGTCACCGATCTGGCCGCGCATGTCACCGAACACCGGGTGCGCGCGCTACTCCTCGAACTCGACCAGCCGCGCCCCTGGCGTGCGGTCGCGCATGATCACCACGACCTCCCCCGCTGGACGGCCGCGAGCAGGCGGGAGAGGTGCCTCTAGATTTCGTGGACGGGGACCGGGAGCGGTGAAACATCCGGAGATGGGATCGGTCACCGGGGGTTGGTCATGGAACTTAGCTGACCCGCCTGCCCCGGACCGGCCGAGCGGCCGCTAGCTTGGCCGTATGGACTCGCGCGCCGCCGCCGATGCCCTGGAACGCATCGGCCAACTCCTCGAACTCCGCGGCGACAACCCGTTCAAGACGCGCGCGTACCACAACGCCGCCCGAGCGCTCACCGCGCTCGACGCCGAAGACCTCGCGCCGCTGTTCGCCGACGGCTCGCTCGAAGAGGTGCCGGGCCTCGGCCCGGGCACGCTCGCCGTCGTGCGGGACCTCGTGACCAACGGCCGCAGCAACCTGCTCGACGAGCTCGCCGCCGAGACGCCGCCGGGACTCGCCGAGCTGCTGCACGTCCAGGGGCTCGGCACGTCCAAGATCCACCAGCTGCACACGACGCTGGGCGTCGACTCGCTCGACGCGCTCGAGACGGCCGCGCAGGACGGGCGCCTCGCGAGCGTGAAGGGGTTCGGCGCGAAGACGGCCGCGAAGATCGCCGCGGGGATCGCGTTCCTGCGGGCGAGTACCGGACTGGTGCGCTTCCCCGAGGCGGCAATCGAGGCCGCGCGCCTGGTCGAGGCGGTGCGCGCGCAGCCCGGCGTGGTCGCGGTGCAGGCAGCGGGCGAGGTGCGGCGCCGGCTGGAGGTGGTGGCCGCGGTGGACGTGGTCGCCGCCGCGGCCGAAGCGACCCCCGTACGCCTCCCCGCCGCCCACGGCGTCGCCGCGCGCCTCACGCGCGCGGCGCCCGCGGCGTACGCGCTCGCGCTCTGGCGCGCGACTGGGAGCGCGGCGCACGTTGCGCAGGTGGCCGCCCGGCTCGCCGCGCGCGGGTACACGCTCGACGGGGGCGCGCTGCGCGGCGCGGACGGCGACATCGTCCCGGTCCGCGATGAAGTCGACGTGTACGCGCTCGCGGGGCTCGCCTTCGTCGTCCCCGAACTGCGCGAGGGCACGGGCGAGGTGGAAGCCGCAGCCGCGGGCGCCCTCCCCGGACTGCTGGAGCCCGCGGACCTGCGCGGCGTCTTGCACTGCCACACCGAGTACTCCGACGGCCGCGCGACGGTGGCCGAGATGGCCGAGGCGGCCCGCGCGATGGGGTGGGCGTACCTCGGCATCACCGACCACTCGCAGAGCGCGGCGTACGCGGGGGGTCTCACCCCCGCGGCCGTCATCAAGCAGCACGGGGAGATCGACCGCGTGAACGACGACTACGCCGCGCGCGACGTCGCGTTCCGCGTCCTGAAAGGGATCGAGTGCGACATTCTCGGCGACGGCGAGCTGGACTACGACGAGCACACCCTCGCGCGCTTCGAGTTCGTCGTCGGGAGCGTGCACTCGCGCTTCGGGCTGAGCGCGCGCGAGATGACCGACCGCGTCTGCCGCGCGGTGGCGAACCCGTTCCTCACGGTACTGGGCCACCCCACCGGGCGGCTGCTGCTCCAGCGCGAGGCGTACGCGATCGACGTCGGCGAGGTGGTGGCGGCCGCCGCCCAGCACGGCGCGTCGGTCGAGCTCAACGCCGACCCGCACCGGCTGGACCTCGACTGGCGTGAGCTGCGCGCCGCGAAGGACCGGGGGGTGACGATCGAGATCGGGCCCGACGCGCACACGCCCGCGGGGCTCGCCAACGTGGACTTCGGGGTCGGCGTCGCGCGCAAGGGCTGGCTCGGTCCGGGCGACGTGCTCAACGCGCGCGACGCCGACGCCGTGCTCGCCTTCGCGCGCGCGAAGCGCGAAGGGGGCCGCGGGGGCACCGGCGGGGCGGCCCGTGCCCGTTAGGCGTGCGAGGGCCGCCGGGCCGCGCGCGCCCGGGCGCATCCTCAAGCGGGACATGCCCGCGCACGCCGCGCGCGTGTGGCAGGCCCTCGCGGACGCGCACCCGGACGCGCACTGCGAGTTGACCCACCGCGACCCCTTCGAGTTGCTCTGCGCCACGATCCTCTCCGCGCAGTGTACCGACCGCCGCGTGAACCTGACCACGCCCGCGCTCTTCGCCGCCTACCCCGACGCGCGCGCGCTCGCCGCCGCCGACGTGGCCGACGTCGAGCGCCTGGTGCAGCCCACGGGCTTCTTCCGCAACAAGGCGCGGAGCCTCGTCGGCATGGCCCGCGCCCTCGTCGAGCGGCACGGCGGCGAGGTGCCGCGCACGATGCCGGAGCTCGTCGAGCTACCGGGGGTCGGGCGCAAGACCGCGAACGTGATCCTCGGCAACGCGTTCGGCATCAACGCGGGCGTCACCGTCGACACGCACGTCCACCGGCTCAGCCGGCGGCTGGGCCTCGCCCGCGGCGACGACCCGGTCACGATCGAGCAGGAGCTCATCCCGCTCTTCCCACAGGACGGCTGGGCGATGCTCTCGCACCGGCTGATCTTCCACGGCCGCCGCGTGTGCGACGCGCGCACGCCGCGCTGCGGGGCATGCACGCTCGCCGCCATCTGCCCGTCGAGCCGGCCCATGCACGGCGACCGCGACGGCGCCGACCGGTGACCGGAGCGCCGATCACCACGGGCGCGGCGCGGCTACGCCGGCGCCTGCGCCGGCGCTACAACCGCGCCCTGTTCGGCCTCGCGCGGCGCGCGTTCCCGACCGACGTCGGCCCGGGCCCCATCGACGGCGACGCGCTGCGGCGCGTGCTCGTGATGGCCAACTACTTCGTCGGCGACCTCGTCGTCGCCACGCCGGCCGTGGCGTTCCTGCGCGATGCCGCGCCGCACGCCCGGATCGACGTGCTCGTGGCGCCCGGCAGCGCTTCGCTCCTGGAAGGCGACCCGCGCGTCGACCGCGTGGTCGTGCACGACCCGCGGCGCGGGCGTGGGCCCCTCGCGGCGGCGCGCGCGTGGACCGGACTCGCGCGGCGGCTCCGGCGCGAGCGCTACGATCTCGTCGCCGATTTCGTGCTGCCGCACCACCTGCGCGAGGGCCTGCTCACCGCGTTCGTGGCCGGACGCCGCGGCGCCCGCGTCACGCCGCACCGACCGGTGCGCTTCGCGGGACTCTTCACGCACCGCGCCCGTGTGAAGGGGTTCGAGCGGCGCTACATGCCCGAGCGCCTGCTCTACGCCGTGCGCGCCGCGGTCACGGGCGGACGTGGCCGGGCGGCCGACGGCACGGCCGCGTATCCCCTCTCGGTACACGTGTCGGCGGAGGTCGCCCAACGCGTGGACGCCCGGCTCGTCGATCACGTGGGCGGCGCGTTCGTGGCGCTCAACGCGTGGGCGTCGGCGCCGATGCGCACGCTGGGCGAGGCGCAGGCCGCGGAGATCGCGGCCGGCATCGTCGTGCGGCACCCGGGGCTGTGGGTTGCGCTCACCCCGCCGCCGGGTGCGGACGCGTCGGCGGCGACCATCGTCCGCGCCGCCCGCGCGCGCCTCGCCCCGGCCGACGCGACGCGCGTCGTCGCGATCCCGTCGTCGCCACGGCTTCCCGAACTCGCCGCGGTCCTCGCGCGCGCGGCGCTGGTCGTCACGCCCGACACCGCCAACGTGCACCTCGCCGCTGCCGCCGGACGGCCGACGGTCGCGCTCTACACGCCACTGAGCGGCACGAAGATGGTGCACTGGGCCCCGCCCGGCCCCGCTCACCGGGCCGTGGCGGTCGACGGGCGGCGGCCCCTCGCCGAGCTTCCGGCCGCGGCCGTCGTCGACGCGGTCGACGCGGTCCTGGGCTCCGCACGTGCCGCGATCGCGCCGCGCGTCGTGCGGCCGGGTGCGGGCCGTTCTCACCACGCCTGGTCCGTCGAGCGATGAAGAGAACCGGGCCGTTCCGCACGCGCCTCACGCGACGCTTCTACCGGGTGCTGTACTGCCTGTATCGCGCGATCTTTTCCGACGAGATCTCGCCTGCGCCGCTTCCTCCGGCGCGGGCGCGCCGCGTGCTGCTGGCGCGCACGGATCGGGTGGGCGATGCGGTGGTGCTGACCCCGACCATCGCCTACCTGCGCGCGCGACTGCCGGCGGCGGAAATCGACGTGGTGACGGCGAGCGCGACCTCGCTCCTCACGCATGACCCGCGCATCGATCACGTGTACCAGTACCGGCGTGGGCTGCGTGGGTGGTGGCGCATGCTGCACACGCTTCGGGCGCGCCGGTACGACGTGATCCTCACCCTCCGGCTGCGCGACCATCTGGACGAGGGCGTGACGGCCGCGCTCGTCGCGCCGCCTGGGGCGATGCGTGCCACGGTGCGGCGCCCGCCGCAGTACGCGGGGCTGTTCACGCACCAGTTTCGCGTACCCCTCGCGCGCCGGCACGTGACCACCCGCTTCCTCCACCTCGCGTGGGCCGCGGTGGGCGATCCGCACGCCGCGCCGCCCACGCCCGCCGAATACCCGCCGCGCCTGACGACCACGCCGGTCGCGGACGCGCGCACGGGCGCGTTCGTCGCCGAGGTGCTCGCCGGGCGAGCGTTCGTCGCGTTCAACGCGTGGGGCAGTCAGCGCAAGCGGTGCTTCGGCGTGGCGCGGGCGGCAGAGATCGCGATCGCGCTCGCCGTGCAGCACCCGGATCTCGCCGTGGTGTTCACGCCGCCGCCCGCCCGCGCGGCCGAAGCCGCGGCGATGGCGGCCGGCGCGATCGCGGCGCTCGACCCGGCCGCCGCCGAGCGCGTCGTCGTCGCCCCACCCTCGGCCGACCTCACCGATCTCGTCGCGCTGCTGAGTCGCGCCGCGATCGTGCTCACCCCCGACACGGCCAACATGCACATCGCGGCGGCCGTCGGAACGCCGCTCGTCGCCGTCTACACGGCGTACACCGAGGCGCACCTGTGGGGAGCGTGGGGCGCGATGCCTCGGCGCGTCGTCCACTTCCCGGAAGACTGTGAGATCGACGCCGTCCCGGTGCAGGATATCGTCGACGCCGTGCACGACCTGCTGTCCGGCACCCGCGGTGATCGCGGCGGTCGGTTGCTGGTCACGCACACCGACGCGCCGCGGGCGGCGGCTAGCGCGTCGGCACCCACGCCTCGACCCGTGCCGCGACAGACGCCGGGCTGATCGCGTCCATCTGCGCCTCCAGCACTTCGGCCCGCGTGCCGATCGGGGCCCAGCGCCCCGCGTGCACCGGGCGCACCGGCGCGAACAATCCCAGAGTCGGCGTGCCGAGCAGGGCCGCGAGGTGGAGCGGCCCCGTGCTCGCTGCCACCACCCCGTCCGCGGCCGCGAGCACCGCCAGCAGTTCGGCGAGTGACAGCCGGCCGGTGAGGTCGTGCGCGTGCGCCGGCAGCGCGTCGAGCCACCCCCGCATCGCCGCCCCTTCCTGGGCCGAGCCCGTGACGAGCACGCGATACCGGTCCGCGGGCAGCGCGTCGACCAGGGCGCGCCAGCGCGCGAGCGGCCACTCGCGCGCACTGCCTAACGACTTGGGGTGGACGACGAGCGACGAGCGGTCGCCGCCGACCAGCGGGGCGGCCCACACCGGCACCGGCACGCGCGGCGCGAGCGCGGCGTAGGGCGCCAGCGCGTCCGGCGCGAGCGCGAGGTCGGCGGCGGGGAGGAGCGTGCGCGCGAGGCGGACGTTGAGCTGCGCCTCGTGCAGCGGCGACGCGCGGCGCTCGAGCGGCTCGCGCACGTTGCACGTGAGCCAGTGGTACCACCGGTGCGTGGTCCCGACGCGGCGCGGCACGCGCGCGGCGAGCGCGGCCCACGCCACGGCCGCGCGCGGGAAGACGTGCAGCGCGACGTCGGCGCGCGCCGCGCGGAGCGCCTCGCGTCGCCGTGCGAGCGACGCGTCCGCGACGCCGTCCCACTCGAGCACTTCGTCGACGGCCGCACTCGCCTCGAGCACGGGGCGCGTGTAGTCGCGGCCGAGGAAGACCACCGTGGCGCCGAGCCGGTGCTTCAGCAGCCCGCACAGGGGCAGCGTGAGCGCGACGTCGCCCAGGCGGTCGGTGCGGCTGACGAGGATGCGCATGATGCGTGCGGAGGGTGGGCGCGGGAATGTAGGCGGGGCCGCGGCGTCCACCTTTGCCGCCCGACGCGCTTACCTTGTCCGGGTTCTACCTCCAACCGCCATCCGTCGCATGTCCAAGCGCGTCACGTTCGAGACCAACAAGGGCACCATCGTCGCCGAGCTCTACGACAAGGAGGCGCCCAAGACGGTCGCCAACTTCGAGAAGCTGGCCAACGAGCACTACTACGACGGGGTGAAGTTTCACCGCGTCATCCCCGACTTCGTCATCCAGGGCGGCGACCCGTTGTCGCGCGACCTGCCCGCGGGCGACCGCCGCATCGGTACCGGCGGCCCCGGGTACACGATCCCGGACGAGCTCAAGGGGAATCCTCACAAGCACGAGGAAGGCGCACTGTCGATGGCGCACGCGGGCCCCAACACCGGGGGTAGCCAGTTCTTCATCGTGCTCAGCACGCCGAACACGCGGCACCTGAACGGGGTACACACGGTATTCGGCAAGGTCGTCGAGGGCATGGACGTCGTCCGCCAGATCTCGGGCAACGACGTGATGAACACGGTTCGGGTGAGCTGAGCGGGGTTCCGATGGCACACGACACGAACCACGGCGGGGCCGGTCACGGCGAGCACCACGACGTCAACGCCGACAAGAGCGCCGCGTTCATGGGCCTGATTGCCGGCCTCGTCCTCATCGGCGGATTCCTGTTCGGGATGGTGAAGTGGACCAACCACCACCTCGAGGCGGGCGAGCCCGTCGCCGCGGCGACCAAGTAGGCCGAAGCACGCTGCCGTAGTTCACGACACGGTCACGACCGTCGTCGTGGGTCGGGACGGGGCGCCGTTGCGCCCCGTTCTTGCATGTGTAAAATGACTGACCAGTCAGTAACCAGATGTCTCTCGCTTACGATCCCGTCCGTCGACGCGCGCCCGATGAGCGCCCGCACCAGATCCTCGAGGCCGCCCTCGAGATCTTTGGCGAGTATGGACTCGTGGGCGCGCGCCTCGACGACATCGCGCGCCGTGCCGGGATCGCCAAGGGCACCATCTACCTCTACTTCCCCAACAAGGAAGCCCTGTTTCGCGAGGTCGTCCGCCACACGATCGTCGACCGGCTCGACCGGTTGGAGGTCGGCATCCGCGCCGACCCGGACGCGCCGGCCGCACAGCAACTCGACGGCTGCATGGCCCAGTGGTGGAACTACCTCCGTGCCGAGCCCTTCCGCACGGTCTATCGCCTAGTCGTGAGCGAGTTGCACCGCTTTCCCGACCTCGTGGAGTTCTACTCGACCGAGGTGCTCACGCGCGGCAACCGGCTCATCGGCGGCGTGATCGCTCGCGGCGTCGCCCGCGGCGAATTTCGGCCCGTCGAGCCCTACGCGGCAGCCCGTATGCTCTCCGCGATGTTCATCACGCACTCCCTCTGGATGGGGCCGAACCAGTCGTTCATGCCCACCCTCCACGAGCTCTCGCCCGACCAGGTGTTCGCGCAGCTCCGGGAGTTCGCGTTCCACGCCCTTCGTCCTACTCCCGAACCGACCGCATGAACGACCGCAGGCCTTCGACTCGGGGGCGCAGCCCCGGCTCCGCCCTCGTGCTCGCCGCGGCGGCCACGCTCGCGACCTCTGCGCTCGCGACGACCGCCGCGCGCAGCCAGGTGCCCGCCCCCGCACCGCCGAGCCCGGCGCCGCCGAGTACCGGCTCGCCGACGTCCACGCCCACGACGCCGGGAAGTTCGACGCCCGGCGCGCCCACGTCGACGCCCTCGCTGCCCTCGCCGGGTGTGCCCGCCGCGCCCGGCTCCGCGCCCGCCACGCCCAACGTGCCCGGCGGCGGCGGAAGCGGCGCGCCCAGTGCGACGCCCGGTGCGCCCGGCGCGGTGGTCACCCCGGCGAACCCCGGCGCGCCCCGCACCCCGGCCGACGCCGGCCAGGCCGGCGCCGCCACGCTCGGCGGCCCCGTCGGGCCGCTCTCGCTCGGCGGCGCCGCGCGCCTCGCGGCCGTGCAGAGCGCGAACTCCGAAGAGGCGCGCTACCGCATCGACCAGGCGCGCGGCCGCCTGCGGCAGAGCCGCGCCGCGCTCCTCCCGTCGCTCTCGGGGCTCGGCAGCCAGAACCAGCGCACGTTCAACACCGCCTCGTTCGGCATCACCTTCCCGAGCGCGCCCGGGCAGCCGGCGCTGTTCGACCCCAACGGGCAGGTGGCCGGCCCGGTCAACATCTACGACTTCCGCGCGCGCGTCGCGGCCAGCCTGCTCGACCTGAGCGCGGTGCAGCGCATCCGCGCGTCGCGCACGCTCGTGCGCGCGGGCACCTTCGACGCGCAGAACCAGGGGCAGATCGCCGCCGGGAGTGCGGCCGCCACGTACATCCGCGTGCTGCAGGCCGAATCGCAGCTCGAGAACCGCGTCGCCGACTCGGTGCTCGCCGGGGAACTGCTCACGATCGCGCAGCAGCAGCTCGCCGCGGGCGTCGGCGTCGCGCTCGACGTCACGCGCGCGCAATCGCAGCTCGCCGCCACGCGCGCCTCGCTCATCGCGGCGCGCAACACGCGCGACCGCGCGCGGCTCGACCTCAACCGGGCCGTCGGCGTCGCGCTCGACCAGCCGCTGACGCTCACCGACCGGCTCGCGGCGCTCCCCATCGACACGCTCTCGGTCCCCGACCAGGGCGCGGCCGAACGCATCGCCACCTCGCGCCGTGCCGACCTGCGCGTCGCCGCCGAGCAGGCCGCGGCCGCCCAGCAGGCCGCCGCCGCGATCCGGGCGGAACGCTACCCGGCGCTGCAGGCGTTCGCCGACGACGGCAACACCGGCCTCGGCTTCACGCGCGGCCGTCTGCTCAACACCTACACGTACGGCGTGCAGGTGTCGTGGCCGATCTTCACCGGCGGCCTGCGCGAAGGGCGCGAGCAGGAGCAGCGTGCCGCCGCGTCGGAGCTCGACGTGCGCGCCCGGGACCTGCAGACGCAGACCTCCGTCGACGTGCGCGGCGCGATCCTCGACCTCCGCTCCGCGGGGCAGGAGGTGTCGGCCGCACGCGAACGCCTCCGCCTCGCCGAGCAGGAAGTCGCGCAGGCGCGCGACCGCTTCCGCGCGGGCGTGTCGGGCAACGCCGACGTGATCACCGCGTCGCAGTCGCTCACCAACGCCCGCACCGGCTACGTCGACGTCCTCACCGCATACCAGAACGCCCGAGTCGCGCTCGCACGCGCCCAGGGCACCGTCGTCGACCTGCCCTGAGCCCGCGCCGCCGACGCCGCCCGGCCGACCTGGCCGGGCCGGCGCCGACCGGCACGCGTTAGGCACTCGACCCGTTTCACACCGCCACCAGCCGCCCGACCATGTCCACCGCGACCCGACCCGAGCCCGCCACGTCCGCCGCCCCGCCGGCCGCCGCCCCCGCGGCGGCGCCGCCGGCGGCTCCGCCCACGCCCGCCCCGGCCGGCGGCGGCAACCGCAAGCGTATCGTCATCCCGATCATCGCCGCGCTCGTCCTGCTCGGCGGCGGTTGGGGCTACAAGACGTGGAACTACGCGCGCGCACACGAGACCACCGACGACGCCCAGGTGGACGGCCACATCGTTCCCGTCCTCGCCAAGGTCGGCGGCTACGTCGAGCGCGTGACCGTCGACGAGAATACGCCCGTCAAGGAGGGGCAACTCCTCGTCCAGATCGACAGCGCCGACTACGCCGTCCGCGTGACGCAGGCGCAGGCCGACCTGCAAGCCTCGCAGGCGGCCGTCGGCGGGCGCGGCTCGTCGGTGGCGCAGGTGCAGACGGCCGAGAGCCAGACGGCCGCCGGCCAGGCCAACGTCGCCGCCGCGCGCGCCCAGCTCGTCAAGGCGCAGAGCGACTTCCGCCGCTACCAGCAGCTCGCCGCGCAGCAGATCATCTCGCAGCTGCAGCTCGACGCGGCGCGCGCCGCGGTCGACGTGGCCGCCGCGCAGGTGACGGCCGCGCAGCGCCAGGCGGCCGCGGCCGGGTCGGGCGTCGGCAACGCGCAGGCCGGCGTGCGCCTCGCCGACGCGCGCCTCGCCGGCACGCGCGCCGCGCTCGACAACGCCAAGCTGCAGCTCTCCTACACGCACATCGTCGCGCCGGTGAGCGGCGTCGTGTCGCGCAAGACGGTCGAAGTCGGGCAGCTCGTCCAGCCGGGCCAGACCATGATGAGCGTCGTGGCCGATACCGGCATCTGGGTGACCGCCAACTTCAAGGAAACGCAGCTCGACGACATCCGCGTCGGCCAGCCGGTCGAGCTCGACATCGACGCGTACGACGGCGCGCCCGCGCAGGGCGTCGTGGAGAGCATCTCCGCCGCGAGCGGCGCCCGGTTCGCGCTCCTCCCGCCCGACAACGCGACCGGCAACTTCACGAAGGTCGTACAGCGCGTCCCCGTGCGCATCCGGATCACGAACGGGCTCGGTGCCACGCGCCCGCTCCGCCCCGGAATGAGCGTGTACGTCCGAGTCGCGACGAGGGAAGGCACGCAGTCGAATGCGGCCGCGAGTCCCGCCCCGGGCGCCGCTCCGTCCGGTGCTGCCACGTCCGGCGGGGCGCCCGCCGCAGCGGGCGCGCGGTGACGCTGCGCGGCTGACGGCATCGCCACTCACGTTTCGCGAACGACGCTCCGCGCATGACCACTCTGCCCAGCCGCGACGACGCGCTCGCCCTCGTGCACGAGTGGACGGCGAGCGAGTCACTGCGCAAGCACATGCTCGCGGTCGAGGCCGCGATGCGCGCCTACGCCCGCCACTTCGGCGAGGACGAGGCGCGCTGGGGCCTCGCCGGCCTCGTGCACGATTTCGATTACGAGCGGTATCCGAACGCCGAACGCTCCGCGACGGAGCAGCACCCTGCGGCAGGCGTGCGTCACCTGCGCGCGCTCGGCTATCCGGAGGACGTGCTCGACGCCGTGATGGGGCACGCCGACTACACCCACGCGCCCCGCACGACGCCCATCGCGCGCACGCTGTTCGCGGTCGACGAGCTCACCGGCCTCATCACCGCCGCCGCGCTCGTCAAACCGTCGCGCCGGGTGGCGGACGTCGACGTCGCGAGCGTCCGCAAGAAGATGAAGGACAAGGGCTTCGCCCGCGGAGTGAACCGCGACGACGTGATCAACGGGGCCGCCGAACTCGGCGTCGATCTCGACGAGCACATCGGCCGCGTGCTTGCCGCGATGCAGGCCGACGCCGGCGCACTCGGGCTGTAGGGCGGTCGGCGGGACGGACGCCCGCTTTCGCGGGCGTGACGGCTGGGACGGCCGTGTCAGCCTCGCGAAGGCGGGGGTTCATCGTCGCGATGCGCGACGCCCGCCAACGACGCCGCACCCTGGCGCGTTATGTTGGCCGGATGTCCTACAGCCCCGCGCTCTCCCTGCCGCTTCCGTTCGCCCTCGGTGACCGCACCCCGCGGGTCGAACGCGTATCGTCGGCGCCGTCGCGTCATGCCGACGAGGCCGCCGACCGCGCCGCCTCGGAGCGCGCGTTCGTCCTCGCTGCCCAGGCCGGCGACGCTGCCGCGTTCGCCGGCCTCGTGCGCCTGCACCAGCGTCGCGCGTACGTGGTCGCGCGCGCGATCGTGCTGACGCACGAGGACGCCGAAGACGCGGTGCAGGAAGGCTTCCTGCACGCCTACAAGGCGCTCGACCGCTTCCGCCCCGAGCAGGCCTTCGGCGCGTGGCTGCACCGCATCGTCGCCAACGCGGCGCTCGACATCGCACGCCGCCGCAAGGTGCGCGACGCCGACGAGCTGCCGGAGACCGTAGCCTCCCCGCGGCCGCAGCGCGATCCCGCCGAGAGCGACGAGTTGCGCGACCGCCTGCGCGCGGGTCTCGCGCGCCTCGCCGAACGGCAGCGCGCGGTGATCGTGCTGCACGACGTCGAGGGTTTCAAGCACGCCGAGATCGGCGCGATGCTCGGTATTCCCGAAGGCACCGCGCGCTCCGACCTGCACCACGCGCGCGCCGCCCTACGTGGCTGGCTCGGCTCCATACGCAGCGGCTTGTGAGCAACGCGCGATGATGAGTACGACGCGATGAGCGGCGAGCAACGGCCGCTCCGCCCGCCCTTCGGCCCGTCGCGCCGACGCGGACCCGCGGGACAGGCCCCCGACGCGCCCGACCGGCTCACGCGCGAACTGCGCGGCGTGTACGCCACGCCCGACGAGCCGCGCTACTGGGACGCGTTCGAGGCACGCATCCTCGCGGCGGTACGCGACGGCGCGGCGCGTGCGACCGCGACCACGACGGGAGCCTTTCGCGCGGTCCCCGCGGTCGCCGTCGAGTGGTGGCACGCGCTCGCCCGGTGGGCCGAGCCCGGCCTTGCGGCCGCGGGCGTCGCGCTCGTCATCGCGGCGGCCGTGTTCGTCGACGCCCGGGCCACGGTCGCCGCGTCGCGCGCCCACTCCGCGTTCCGCGACGTCCTCGACGCCCCGATCGTCACGAGCCCCGCGCCAGCGCCGGCGGGCGCCTCGGTGCTCGACGCCGGTCTCGCGCGCGCGGGTGACGACGCGGCGAGCGACGACCCGGTCGAGCAGGCGCGCGTGCGCCGCAACCGGCTCGTCGACGAACTGCTGAGCGGCGGTCTCGCACGACGCCACCCGTCGGCGACCGAGCGCGCGGCCGAACACGACAGCGAGTTGATTCCCGCGCCGACCGTCCAGCAGCGGCGCGACGCCACCTTCCGCGAGCTCCTCCCCGACGAGTGACCGCCGTGTCGGCCACGCCGCACGCTGACCTCGGAGGACGCGCGCGCGCCGCGCCGCGCGCGCCAGACGCTCGGGGCGTGTCGGGCCCCGAAGCACGATCGCGCCGGCTGGCCGCGGCCGTCGTGGTCGCCGCGGTCCTCGCCGGCGGCGCGCTCGGCGTCGCCGCCGACCGCCTCGTGCTGGCGAGCCGCCCCACCCAGGCCGCGCGCGGGCTCGACGCGTTCGCCGCCGAGTTAGGGCTCTCGCGCCAACAACGCAACGCGGTCGACTCGATCATGGACGCGCGGCGCCGCGCGATCGAGACCGCCGTCGCGCCCGTCCGACCGCAACTCGACTCCATCCGCGCCGCGGGCCGGCGCGACATCCGGCAACGCCTCACCGCCGCCCAGCAGGCGCGCTACGATGCGTACGTCGCGCGCCTCGAACGGCAGGAGCGCGCCGACGCCGTACGGCGACGGTGATCGCGCGCCGGCAGGTCACTCGCCCCGTCGCGTTGCCCCCGGCCCGCAGCGAGATCGTTCGCCGCGCGGAGGACGACGGCGGGGCACGCCCAGATCGTCTCCCGTCCGACCCCTCGTGCGCCCACTCGCCCGTCCCCTCGCCGCAGCCCTGCTCCTCGCGGCGACCGCCGTCCCCGCCGCCGCACAGCCGCTCCTCCCCGCGGCCCGCGACACCGCCGCGCGCGACGACCGGCGCTTCGACTTCACCGCCCGCGGTCCGTACCGCCCCGAGGTCCCGCGCCCCGAGGCGCTGCTCGGGTACTCGTTAGGCGCGCGCAACACGCAGTACGGCGAGCAGGAGCGCGTGCTCCTCGCCATCGCCGACGCGGCGCGCGACCGCGTGCGCGTGGAAGAGATCGGCGCGTCGCACGAGGGGCGCCGGATGCGCGTCTTCGTCGTCAGCGCGCCCGAGAACGTCGCGCGCCTCGACGCGATCCGCGCCGACCTCGCCCGCCTCGCCGACCCCAGGACGTTAGGCGCCGGCGAGGCCGAGGCGATCGCGCGGCGCACGCCCGCCGTGGTCTGGATCTCGGAGAGCGTGCACGGCAACGAGTCGCCCGGCTTCGAGAGCGGGATGCAGCTCCTCTACCAACTCGCCGCGAGCACCGAGCCGGCCACACTCGCCGCGCTCCGCAACGCCGTCGTCGTCATCAACCCCAGTTCCAACCCCGACGGCCACGAGCGCTTCGCCGTGTGGTACAACTCGGTGGCGCGCAGCGACCCGGCCAACGACGCCTACGAGCACCGCGAGCCGTGGAGCATCCAGGGCCGCTTCAACCACTACCGGTTCGACATGAACCGCGACGTGATCGCGAGCACGCAGCCCGAGGTCCAGGCGATCATGGGCGGCATGCTCCGCTGGCACCCGCAGGTCACCGTCGACCAGCACGGACAGGTCCCGACGTACTTCTTCCCGCCCGCGGCGCGCCCGGTCAACGTCAACATCGGGACGGAAAGCGAGAAGTGGCTGTCGGCCATCGGCCGCGCCAACGCGGCGGCATTCGACGCGCAGGGCTGGCAGTACTTCGTGCGCAACGAGTTCGACCTGTACTACCCGGGCTACTGGGACACCTGGCCCTCGCTCAACGGCGCGACCGGGATGACGTACGAGACGGACGGCGGCGGCTGGAAGGGCATCTCGTGGCGGCGCGAGGACGGCTCGCTCCTCTCGTTCCGCGACGGCATCGCGAAGCACTGGACCGCCGCGATGGCAACCATCGAGGTCACCGCCGCGCGCGGCGCCGAGCGTCTGATCGACTACAGCGCGTTCCGGCGTCGCGCGGTCGAGCAGGGGCGGAGCGGACGCATGCGCGGGGTCGTGATCGTCCCGGGTGCCGACCCGCAGCGCGCGGCCGAGCTGGCGACGGCCCTCGTGCGCGCGGGAATCGAGGTGCGCCAGACCGCCGGCGCGTCCGCGAGCGCCCGCACGCACGCCTACGGCGCGGGCTCCGACGTGGTAGCATCGAGCGCGGCCGGCGCCGCCCACCGCTTCGAGCCGGGCGCGTACGTGATCGACCTCGCCCAGCCGCAGGGCCGGCTGGCACGCGCGATCCTCGAACCCGCGCCCACGCTCGACTCCGCCTTCGCCAGCCGGCAGATCGAGCGCTTCCGGCGCAACCTGCGCCGCGGCAGCAACGCGAGCGCTGAGGAGGCGGAATTCTACGACGTCACCGCGTGGTCGCTCCCCGTCGCGTTCGGCGTCGAGGCGTACTGGACGGAGGACGCGCCGGCGGCCGGCGGCCGGCTACTCGAGGCGCCTAACACGACGCTCCCGGGGCCGGCGGTCGCGGCGGCGCCGCCCGGAGGCGGCGCGCAATACGCGGGCCTCGCGTACGCGGCGCGCCCGGTCGCGCTCGCCGGTCCGGCCGCCGCGCCCTACGGCCCGCCCGGCGCCGAACCGCTCGCCACCGAACCGCTCCCGACGCCGCTCGGCGGCGGCGTCACCGGCGCCGTGTCGTCGCCGACCGCCTACCTCTTCGCCCCGGCGCGCAGCGGGGCGGCCCCGCTCGCCTTCCGCCTGCTGGCCTCCGGCTACCGCGTCAACGTCGCCACCGACTCGATCGAGGCCGGCGGCCGGTTCTGGCCGCGCGGGACGTTCGTCGTCCTCGCGTCCCGCAACGCGCAGACGTTAGGCACGACGCTCGACCGCCTCGCGCGCGAGCGCGGCGTCCCCGTGACGCCGGTCGCGTCCGCGTACACCGAGCGCGCGCAGTTCGGCATCGGATCGTCCGCGATCGCGGCACTCAAGCGGCCGCGCATCGCGGTCGTCGGCGACGAGGGCCTGTCGCAGACGGCGTTCGGCGCGCTCTGGTGGACGATGGACCGGCGTTGGAACGTCGACTTCGAGCACCTCAACTGGGCCGCGCTCACCGGCGGGGACCTGTCGCGCTTCGACGTGATCGTGATGCCCGACGGCTCGCCCGGCGCGATCGGCCGTGCGGTGGGCGCCGATGCCCTCGCCCGACTCAAGGTGTGGGCTCGCGCCGGCGGCACGCTCGTGACGATGGGAGGCGCGACCGAATGGGCCGTGCGACCCGAGGTCGACCTCACCAGCGCGCGCCGAGTCGGCGGCGACACGACCTCCAACGCCGCCCGCCCTGCGACCGCCGACACCGCGGCCCCGCGTGCCGACCTGCTCGCGGTGACCAGCCCGAGCGCCGCGCCCAACACACCGGCCCCGGTGCCGGGCGCGATGTTCGACGCGGTGCTCGACCGCACACACTGGCTCACCTTCGGCTACGAGCAACCGCGCGTCACGGCGCTCGTCGAGGGCGGCACCTTCCTCCGCCTCTCGCGCGAGGGCAACAACGTGGCGGTGTTCCCGCGCACCGGCGCGTTCACGCGCGCCGGGTTCACGTGGCCCGGCAACACCGAGCGGCTGCTGCGCAACACCGCACTCGTCGTCGAGGAGTCGTTGGGGCGCGGCCACGTCGTGCTGTTCGAGAACGACCCGACCTTCCGCGGGTGGGTACGGAGCATGGACCGTCTGGTGCTCAACGCCATGCTCCTCGGCCCGAGCTTCTGAGCCGGCAGTCTCAGTCGTCGGACACGCCGGACACGAAGTCGTTCGACATCATCGTGCGGCGGCGAGCGCCGAGGCGAGGCGCTCGCGCGCGACGCGCGACACATCGGGTTTCGTGACCGCGAACGCGTCATCGCTCAGTCGCCCTGCCGGAGCGGCGCCCCGGACACGGCAAGCACGTTGCCGCCGCCAGCCGCGATCACGTCCGCGCCAGTGCCTGCCGCACCTGCCGTGAGGCTGACCACCGGGTTGAACGGCGCAGGCCCCGGGACTCCCGCGGCGCGCAGCGGCTGCGCCGGCGCGAGCAGCGCCATGACCCGGCGACCGCTCGATCGCCGGTGCGGTGCGTCACCATTGGCCCACGCCGTGAACCAGCCGTGCGTTGCGCCGGACGACGACAGAACGTCCCGGTTCACGGCACTCGCTCGGGCGCACATCACCCCAGGCCAGCGCTTCACAACCGCGCGGCGCAGCGATAAACATCTGTTGTGCAGCGATTTCGGTTATCCCCGCTCCGAGTCATGGCGCGACGCAGCTTCCGCAGGCACTTCCCCAACCTCGTCCTCGGGACCGCCGCGGTCCTGTGCGCAACCGCGGCCCGCGTCGCGCCGGCCCGCCAGCGAACTGGCCCCGTCGTCACGGCCGCGCTCTCGCTCGTCGGAGCCCGACCACGCGCGACGGATTCCGTCGCGGCCCGGCCGGCCGGTCGGCTCTCCACCGAGGTCGCGACCGCGCTCGGCACGCTCGCCGGCAGCGTCCGCCAGTTGAGCCACCCGCTCGCCCTCGAAGACGCGTTCCGGAGCTACTTCGCGTACCGCACCGAGCACCCGGACGCGAAGCCCTACCTGTACTTCGTCGACTACGGCCTGCCGAGCACCGCGCCTCGCGGGTACGTCTTCGACATGAACGCGCTCCGGGTGGTCGAGGGCCCGTTCGCGGTCGCCCATGGACGCGGCTCGTCGACCTCGCAGTACGGCGTCCCGACCCGCTTCTCGAACGCGTCCGGGAGCGAGGCCACCTCGCTGGGGCTGTACGTCGCGCAGGAGTTGTACGCGTTCCGCGGCCATGCCGGCGGCCGCACGTACAGCTCGCTCGGCCTACGCCTGATGGGCGTCTCGGACGGATTCAACGAGAACGCGCGCGCGCGGCGCGTCGTCGCGCACGGCGCTCCCTACGTGACGGACGACAGGGCGGGGCGTAGCGAAGGGTGCCCCGCCCTCGAACCGTCCCGCGCCGAGCGGCTCCTGCCCAAGCTCGCGAACGGCGGCGTCGTCTTCCTGTTCGCCCCCGACCCCGGGTGGATGAGCGGCGACCCGTGGCTCGCGCCGCACGCCGGGTAACGCGGAGCGCGCTGCGATTCCCGGCACCCGAGCTGATCGCACGCCGAATGGCCGTGTGGTCGACCCCGCCGCAGAACGATTCCGCAACGACGCTCCTCCCTCGCTGGCGTAGCACCACGAAACGGCAGCACACGGCCCCACGCCGGAGCGCGGGCCGCGTGCTCCCGACTTACGCGGCCGGGACTCCCACCGGCGCCTGTGCGTCCGCCCGGTCGTCGCCGCCGCGGTGCGTCCACATCCAGAACACGACGCTCATCACGATGTAGAAAAACATCCCGCCCGGAATCCACATGACGAGCCCGCCGTACCGCTGGTCTTCGAGGGGCGAGATCCCCGCGACGCGCGGTGCGATCGCGTACAGCGGGTAGAGCACCCGGTCGGCCATCGTGATGCAAACCGCGACCACCGACATGGGAAGGGTCATCAGGAAGCAGTACAGCATCTGTCCCGGGTAGCTGAGTCGCGGCAGCTCCGGCAACGGGCTCAGCAGCGGCCACCACATCACCACGCTCGCGCTGAGGAACATCAGGTGCTGTACGATGTGCACCGGGTGCTCGGCGAGCGCGAGGTTGTACAGCGGCGGCAGGTGCCACGCACTCAGCACCACGTTGAAGATCGCGAAGCAGCTGATCGGGCTCAGCGCCACCTCGGCGAAGCGGCGCATCCGCGGTCCGCGAATCAGCGGCCGCAGCATCCACCCCGGCGTGCCGGCGATCATGAGCGGCGGCACGACCAGCTCCAGCACGAGGTGCTGGACCATGTGCGCCGAGAACAGGTACGTGTCGCTCAGGTCGTGCAGCGGGCCGTTGAGCGTCGCCAGCAGGATGGCGAGCGCGCCGAAGAACATCGCGCGCTGCGCGGTGGTGGGCGAGCCCGCGGGAGCACCGTCCGCGGCGGACGTGGCCGCCTGACGCGCACGCCATTCGTAGAGCGCGCCGACGGCCAGCGAGCCGATGACGGTACTCGCGTGGATCGATACGCCCCCGCCGAGCTGCGCGACGGGGTGAAGAAGCATCAGCATGGGAGAGCCAACAGCGAAGATGTCGTCCCGAGGGCGGCGAACCGCCGGCGCTCGGTCGGGACGGGGATCGGGTCGTCGGGATGTCGCATGCTCACGGTCCCGTACCCCGCGGCACGCCTGCGGGCGTTCCATCCGAGCGAACGCAGCGGAATACACCGCGCACCTGCTACCCCATAACGCACGAAGCGGCCGGAGCGGATCCCCGCCCGGCCGCTTCCGAACCTGCGGGGATCAGGCCAGCAGTCCGAGCCGGACGGCGAGTTTCCCGAACAGGAACATCAGCCCGATGAGCGTCAGTGACGCGACGATGAACGGGCCGGTGAACAGCGCACGGAACAGCTTGTGGTCGTACTTCAGGTGCATGTAGAACATGACCACCGTGAAGAACTTGACCGCCGACAGCGAGAGCAGGAGCGTGATGAAGACGCCGCGCATCGCCACCAGGCTCGGGATGTAGTAGGCCCACACCTCGAGCACGGTGATGGCCGTGAGCACGACGCCGACCTTGATGTACGTGGCGGCGGTCGGGTGATCGCCGTGCGCGGCCTGGTGGTCGTCGTGCGCGGCCTGGGCCGCGACGGGGTTGGCGGACGGGGGATTGGCCATCGCGCGCTCCTACTGGATGAGGTATACGAGCGTGAAGATCACGATCCAGACGACGTCGACGAAGTGCCAGTACAGCGCCGCGAGGTCGACGGCGAGCGCGTCGCTCGGCCGCAGTCCGCGCTTCATGTCGATCGCGAGCAGCGCGAGCAGCCAGATCACGCCGGCGGTCACGTGGCCGCCGTGGAAGCCGGTGAGCGTGAAGAAGCTCGACCCGAACAGGTTGGTGCGGATCGTCAGCCCCTCGTGCACGAACGAGGTGAACTCGTAGGCCTGGAACCCGAGGAACGTCGCGCCGAGGATCGCCGTCATGGCGAGCCACAGCTTGGAGTTGGTGATCAGGCTCTTCCGCGGGTTGTCCGCGTTCACGACCGCGTTGTGCGCGAGCACCATGCACAGCGACGACATGAGGAGCACGAACGTCGAGGCCGACGTGACGGGGATGTTCAGAATCGGCTTGAACACGTGCCCCGTCGACGGGTCGCGCCACACCTCGTGTGGGAACGGGCCGACCAGCGACCGCCCCTTGTAGATCAGGTACGTCGAGATGAGCGACGTGAACAGCATGCACTCCGACCCGATGAACGCCCAGATGGCGATCTTGCGGTTGTCGAGGCCCGTGGTCGTGTAGTGCCCCGCGGTGTGCGTGTCCGCCTGGTTGGCGGACGTCATCGTCGTGACGGTGGTCGCCATGTTAGTGCGCGTCCTCGAGCGGGGTCGTGAGCCAGTTGAAGAGCGACGAGACCCACCAGAGCGCGCCGAACGCCATCACGCTGATCCCGACCTTGAGGTCCTTCTCGAGGAACATCAGCCCCGAGAACATCACCACCACGCCCATCGCGCAGACGAGCGGCATGATGCTGGGGTTCGGCATCGGAATGCCGAGTTCCTTCGCAGTGGGCAGGCGGCCGCCCGTGCGCTGCATCGCGTTCGCCATCACCGGCGCGCCACCCAACGGTCCGGCGCCGCCGGTCGGGTTGACGTGCGTGTGCGACGCCTCGGCGCCGTTCGCCCCCATGCCCGCGCCGGGCACGCCGATCCCGAGGCGCGAGTCCCCCTGCTCCGAGTGCGGCACCTCCGCCGTCAGCTGCGGGGCCTTCACGTCCCACAGCGGGTAGCGCGAGGTCACGCGCGGCAGCTCGGCGAAGTTGTAATCCGGCGGCGGCGACGGGATGGTCCACTCGAGCGTGCCCGCGCCCCACGGGTCGTTGCCCGCCTTCTCGCCCTTGTTCCAGCTCTTGATCAGGTTGTAGATCGTGAACCAGACCCCGACGATGAGGATGGCCGTGCCGATCGACGAGGCGAGGTTGAAGCCGGAGTAGCCCTGGTCCGCGTCGTACGTGTACACGCGGCGCGGCATGCCGAGCAGCCCCGAGAAGTGCATCGGGAAGAACGTGAGATTCATCCCGACCAGCATCGTCCAGAAGCTCCAGCTGCCGAGCTTCTCGTCGAGCAGGCGCCCCTTGAACTTCGGGAAGTAGTAGTAGATGCCGGCGAACAGGCCCATCATCGAGCCGCCGAACAGCACGTAGTGGAAGTGCGCGACGATGAAGTAGGAGTCCGTCTGCTGCAGGTCGGCCGGGGGCGAGGAGTGCATCACGCCCGAGATGCCGCCGATCGTGAACAGGCCGACGAGCGCCGTCGCGTACTTCATCGCGGTCGTGAAGCGCAGCGCGCCGCCCCACATCGTGGAGATCCAGTTGAAGATCTTCACGCCCGTCGGGATCGCGATGAGCATCGTCGTCAGCGAGAACACCGAGTCCGCCACCGGGCCCATGCCCACCGCGAACATGTGGTGCGCCCACACGCCGAAGCCGAGGAAGCCGATCAGCGTGGTCGCGTACACCATCACCGGGTAGCCGAAGATCGGCTTGCGGCTGAACGTCGGGATCACCTCGCTCACCAGCCCGAACGCGGGCAGGATGAGGATGTAGACCTCGGGGTGCCCGAAGATCCAGAACAGGTGCTGCCAGAGCAGCGGGTCCGCGCCCGCGGCCGTCGTGTAGAAGTTGGTCCCGAAGAACCGGTCGAAGATCAGGAACTGGAGCGCGATCGTGATGACCGGGAAGGCCAGCAGGATCAGGAACTGCACGATGAACGCGTTCCAGGTGAACATGGGCATGCGCATCATGTTCATCCCGGGCGCCCGCATGTTGATGACGGTCGTGATGAAGTTGAACGACGCCGCCAGCGTGCTGATGCCGAGGATCTGGAGCCCGATCACCCAGAAGTCGATGTTGATCCCGGGCGAGTGCGCCTTCGTCGTCAGCGGCGCGTACCCGAACCACCCGCCGTCCGGCGCGGCGTGGAACAGCACGGGCAGCGTGATGAAGATGCCGCCTAACAGATAGATCCAGTACGAGAACGCGTTCAGCCGCGGGAACGCGACGTCGCGGGCGCCGATCTGGAGCGGGATGAGCAGGTTGAAGAACGCCGCCGACAACGGCATGATGGCGAGGAACACCATCGTCGTGCCGTGCATCGTGAACAGCTGGTTGTACGTCTCGGCCGAGACGAGGTGCTGGTTGGGCTGCGCGAGCTGCGCGCGGATCAGCCCCGCCTCGAGCCCGCCCCAGATGAAGAAGGCGAGCGAGGTGACGAGGTAGAGCGTCCCGATCCGCTTGTGGTCGACCGTGGTGAGCCAGCTCCAGAGGCCGGTATCCTCGGCGACGTGCGTGTCGACTCGCGTGTCGGCCGGCGCGTATCGCGGCGGCGCAATCGTGGTGGCCATGAGGGGTGCGTCTCGAGGTTACTTCAGGGCGTGCAGGTAGGCCACGATGTCGGCGACCTCTTGGTTGGTGAGCCCGCCGAGCGCCGGCGTCACCCTGGCCTTCGTGAGCGGATCGTACTGCCCGATGCCGAGCGCCGGCATCGTGACCCCCGGCTTCATCGCGCGGGCGTTCTTGAGCCACGCCGACAGGTGCGACACGTCGTTCGGGAAGAGCCCGCCCGCGATCGTGTTCCGCGAGCCGATGTGCGTCAGGTTCGGCCCGATCTTCCCCATCATCACCGGGTTGCCGTTCACGTAGTGGCAGCCGCCGCACGACTTGGTCTTGATCGTCGCGAGCCCGCGCGTCGCGTCGCCCGCGAGCAGCGTCGCCTGCCCGATCTCGGCCGGGATCGGCGTCGCCGGGAGGATGTTCGACGGCATGTTGGCCGCCGGGAACGTGTAGCCGGCCGGCACGTCCGCATACGTCGCCTGCTGCTGCGCGGTCTGCGGCGTCACGGGCCCCTGCGGCTTGACCGTGCCCGGACGCGCGCCGGCCACGCCCGCTTGCGGCGTACCCGCGCCCGACGCGTTGACCGTCGGCGCCGGGTTGTTGCGAGCCGCGACGTCGCTGTTCACCGCGGGCTGGTCGGTCTGCGCCTTCGGGCCGGCCGTCGCGATCCCCGCCTGCTGCCGCGCCGTGGCCTTGGCCGCGGCCGAATCACCCACCGAAACGGGCATGCTGCTCTGCGGCGCGCCCGTCCCCGGGGCCGCGGTCGTCGGCGTCGCGCCGAACTCCGCCACCTGCTGCTGCCCCTTCGCCCAGCTCGCGAACTGCGCCGGCGGCACCGTGTAGACCCGGAACCGCATGTTCGCGTGGCTCGCCCCGCAGTACTCCGCGCAGTGCCCGTTCCACGCCGCCGCGCCAAGCGCGGAGTCGGGCGTGAACCAGAGATAGTTGGTGTGGTTCGCGATGAGGTCGCGCTTGCCCGACAGCGCCGGGATCCAGAACGAGTGCAGCACGTCGGCCGTCTTGAGCGCGAAGTTCACCGTGCGCCCCGTCGGGAGGTACAGCTCGTTGGCCGTCGTGATGTTGTACTCGGGGTAGCGGAACTCCCACCACCACTGGTGGCCGATCACCTCGACCTGCAGCGCGCCGGCCTTCGCCTTGGCCTGCGTGCGGAAGATGGTCCGCACCGTGGGCACGGCGATGAACACCAGGATGACGGCGGGAATCGCCGTCCACAGCACCTCGAGCGTGGTGTTGCCGTGCACGTGCCGCGGCTCGATCGAGTCGCCCGGACGCCGCCGGAACTTGACGATCACGTACATCAGCAGCGCTTCGACGACGATGAAGACCAACGTGCCGAAGAAGAACAGGTATTTCCAAAGCCCGAGCACCGCGACGTTCGTCTCGGAATGCGTCGTGAGGACCGAGTCGGGCGTGTGCGGGCCCTCGCAGGCCGTGAGCGCCAGCAGCGCGACGGCCGCGAGCGGCAGCGCGTAAGCCGTTGCGCGGCCCGATACCGCGCGGATGGCCGAGGCCATGCCGCGTGGCCGCGGGCGGGAATTGCGTGTCATGCCAGTCGGAGTAGGGCGGCGTGTGAGCGTCCGCGGGTCGTGCCAAAGTCGGGCGCGACCGAAAGGCGGCGTGGGCAAGGTAAACCTCGCGTTTCCAGAGGAGCAAGCGAGCGCACACCCAGCTCATGCGTGGGGCACGCCGAGTACGAACCGCGCGGCCGAGCGATACGTGCCGGTTTCGCGTGGCGCGCGCTGGTCGTCGTGCTGGTGACCCGCCCCACCGCATACCGCCACACGCCCGCCCCGCCCCCGATGCCAGCACCCCGTGTGCCGGGCCGCTCATCACACCGAGCGCGCGCGATCACGCACGTGCTCAACGTCGTGATCCTCGCCAGTTGTGCCCAGTCGTGCGCGCGCGCCGCGGCCGCACCGAGCGTGGGCCGACGCGAGATCGCGATCGGCGTGGCGCTCAACCCCGACCGGCCGGGCATGGCCGCGGTCCAACGCGGGGTCGAGCTCGCCGCGGCAACGCTCGCGTCGGAGCCGGCCGTGCGCGCGCGGGGGCTGCGCTTCAGCGTGCGTTCCACGCCGCACGGCGTCGTCGGCGCGGTCGCCGCCGCCGAACGCCTGCGCGACGACCCGGCCGTGATCGGCATCGTCGGCGATCCGGAAAGCGGCCGCACCCTCGACGCGGTGCCGGTATTCGAAGACGCCGAGCACGACGGCGCGCACGCAGTCGCCGCGATCACGCCGACGGCGACGAGCGCCGCCCTCGCAGGCCGCTCGCCCTGGTTGTTTCGCCTCTCCCCCGACGACGAGACGGCGAGCCGTGCCGTGGCCGCCTACGTCGCCGACTCGCTCGGCGCGCGGCGTGCGGCCATCGTCTACCGGAACGACGCCTACGGCCGCGACTGGGCCGCCGCGTTCGGGCGCGCGTTCGAACGCCACGGCGGCGCGCTCGCCACGCGCGACCCGTACCTCACGGGCGTCACCGAGTGGCCGGTCTACGCCCGCTTTCTCGCCTCGCGCCGACCGGACGTGATCCTCTTCCCGGGCAGCGCGGAGGACGCCGCGGCCCTCCTCCGCGCGCTGCGCGCTGCGGGCGACCGGACGCCGTTGTTAGGCGGCGACGCCGTGGCCCCGCTCGCCGACTCGGCCGAGTTCGCCGGGGCGCGCTACGCCGTCCCGTTCACGGCCGCCGCCGCGGACCGCCCCGGCGCGCCCGCCGAGGGCCGCGCGTTCGTCGCCCGCTACACGGCGCGCTACCACGAACGCCCGGGCGTCCGAGCCGCGATGGCCTACGAGGCGGGCCTGCTCCTCGGACGCGCCGCGCTCGCCACCGACCTCGACGCCTCCGATCGGCGCCGGCGCGTCCGCGACTGGCTCGCCGCGCTCGGCCACACGACGCCCGCGATCCGTGGCGTCGCCGGCCCGATCGCGTTCGACGCCCGCCACGGCGTGATCGGCCGCGGCGTGACGATCGCCGTGGTGTCCGCCGCCTCGCCCTCGATTCCGTGACCGTCACTCTGGCCGACGCCGGGCCCGCCCGCGCCGTGCTCCCGCGGTGGACGATCACGGGCCGACTCCGCCTCGGGTTCGGTGGAACGCTCGCCCTGCTCGGCGCCGCCGGCGCGCTCGGACTCGCGACGTTGGACGCGGCGGCGGAGCGCCATGCCGCCATCGTCGCGGCACTTCACGCGCACTACGACACCGTGGGGCAGGTCAGCCCCGCGCTCCTCCGCGAGATCGTCGCCGGCACGCATTACGCCGAAAGCGGCGGCGACGAGGCGGCGCGCCGCTATCAGCGCGCCATGGAAGAGGCCGACGGCCTTCGGCGCGATGCGATCGCCCTGCCGGGCCTCGGCGACGTCGAGCGCGAGCGGCTGGAGGCGGTCGGCCGCACGCAGGCCGCGATCGAAGCGCGGCTGACGATGGTTCGCGCGTACGCCGCAGTCGGCCAGCACGCCGACGCGTCGGCAGCGGTCGCGCGCGCCACGGCCGACGTCGACCAGGTGGAGCAGGAGCTTGGGCGTCTGCGCGCAGCCGCGTCGGTCCGCGCCGCCGAACGCGAGGCCGACGCCGCCGCGCTCCTGCGCGAGCGCGAGGCCGGGCTCCTCGGCCTGCTGCTCGCCGCCGTCGTGGTCGGCGCGTACGCGGCCATGCGCACGTCGCGCGCGGTCACCGAACCCCTGGCCGCCCTGGGCGCCGAAATCGGCGCGATGGGCGAGGGCGACCTGCGTGACGCCCGCGGCCGGACCGACGAGCACCCCGCCCCATGGACGGGGTGGAACCCTCCAACAAACGCGCGCGACGCGTCCGACCGCGACGCCTCGGCAGAGTACGCACGACTGGGCCACACGCTCGACCAGGCACGCGAACGGCTACGCACCCTGCTCGCGCGCGTGCAGGACGAGGCCGACCAGGTCTCGGCCGCCTCGGCCGAGCTCGCCGGGAACGCGACCGGCACGGCCGCGGCGACGCAGCACGTCACCGGGGCCGTACTCGAGATCTCGGCGGGCGCGGCCACCCAGCTCGGCGCGCTGGACGCGGCCGGCGGCGCGGTCCGCGAACTCGCCGAGCGCGGGCTCGCGATCCGACAGGCCGCGGTGGACGCCGAGCGCGCGGGGCGCGAGATCCGCCGGACGGCCGAGTCGGCGCGCGCGGAGATCGGGCGCGCGGTGGCGCTGCTGTTAGGCGCCCGTGAGGTCGCCGACACGTCGGCCCGCGAGCTCGGGGCCCTGCGCGACGCGGCGGGCGTGGCCGACAACTTCGCGGCGGTCATCGGCGAGGTGGCCGCGCAGACGCACCTGCTCGCGCTGAACGCCGCGCTCGAGGCGGCGCGCGCGGGTCCGGCCGGTCGCGGGTTCGCGGTGGTCGCCGACGAAGTGCGCGCCCTCGCCGAACAGAGCGCGGCGGCGGCCGACGAGGTCGCGGGCCAGGTGCGACGCATGCGGGCTCAGGTGGCCGGCGCCGTCGCGGCGGCCGACGCCGGTGCGGCGCGCCTGCGCGACGCCGAGTTCGTGGCGGCGGGCGCGTCCGGCGCGCTCGGACGCGTGGACGCCGCGGTCGCGCGCGTGGCCGAATCGGCGTCGCGGGTGTCGGACGCCGTGCGCGGAAGCCGGCCCGCGGTCGCGGCCGCGGACGACGCGCTCGCGCGGGCGCGCGACGCCGCGGGGCGGCACGCGGCGGCCGCCGAATCGGTGGCAGCGGCCACCGAACAGACGGCGGCGAGCGTGGAGGAGGTGTCGGCGACGGCCGACCAGCTCGCGGCCGGTGCGGCCGGGGTGCGGCGGCTGATCGCGGGCTTCCGCACGTGAGTGCGGAAGGACCCGCGTCGGGTCCGCGTTAGACCCCGACCATCGTCACGGGGTCGAGCGCGTGCTCGAGTTCCTCGCGCGTCATCAGCGCGCGCTCGATCACGAGGTCGAACACGCCGCGCCCGCTCGCGAGCGCCACGCGCGCGATGTCGGTGGCCGCCTCGTAGCCGATCACGGGCACGAGCGCGGTGACGACGCCGATCGAGTGCTCGACGAAGTGGCGCATGCGGTCGGGGTTCGCCGTGATCCCGACGACGCAGCGCTCGCGCAGCACGTCGCACGCGTTGCGCAGCGTGGCGAGTCCGCCTAACAGGCGGTAGGCGATCACCGGCTCGAACACGTTGAGCTGGAGCTGTCCGGCCTCGGCCGCCATGGTCACCGTGACGTCGCCGCCGACGATGTCGAAGCAGACCTGGTTGACCACCTCGGGGATGACCGGGTTCACCTTGCCGGGCATGATCGACGACCCCGGCTGCATGGCCGGCAGGTTGATCTCCCCCAGGCCCGCGCGCGGGCCCGACGACAGCAGGCGCAGGTCGTTGCAGATCTTCGACAACTTCACCGCGCACCGCTTGAGCACGCCCGAGAGTTGGACGAACACGCCCGTGTCGGCCGTCGCCTCCACGAGGTCGGGCGCCGTCACGAGCTCGAGGTTGGTGATCGCGGCGAGGTGGCGCCGGACGGCCTCGGCGTAGCCGGCGGGCGCCGTGATCCCGGTGCCGATCGCCGTCGCGCCCATGTTGATCTCGCGTAGCAGCCCCTGCACTTCGCCGAGGCGGTCGACGTCCTCGAGCATCGTGTGGCCGAACGCGCGAAACTCCTGCCCGAGCGTCATCGGCACGGCGTCCTGGAGCTGCGTGCGCCCCATCTTCACGAACGGCGCGAACTCGCGCCCCTTGTCGAGGAACGACTCGGCCAGCACGCGCATCGCCGCGCGCAGCGCGTCGATGCTCTCGTGCAGCGCGAGCTTCACCGCCGTCGGGTAGACGTCGTTGGTGCTCTGGCTGAGGTTGACGTGCGAGTTGGGGTGCACCGTGTCGTACGCGCCGCGCGGACGGCCCAACAGCTCGAGGGCGCGGTTGGCGATGACCTCGTTCGCGTTCATGTTGGTCGAGGTGCCCGCCCCGCCCTGGATCATGTCGACGAGGAAGTGTTCGTGGTGTCGCCCCGCGCGCACCTCGTCCGCGGCGCGTTCGACCGCGTCGGCGACGTCGGGGGCGAGCAGTCCGAGCTCGGCGTTCGCGCGCGCGGCGGCAGCCTTCACCGCCGCGAGTGCGCCGACGAGCGCGGGAAACTCGCGCAGCGGCACCTTCGTGATCGGGAAGTTCTCGAGCGCGCGCAGCGTCTGGACGCCGTAGAGTGCGTCGGCCGGCACCTCGCGGGTGCCTAACAGGTCGTGCTCGCGGCGCGTGCCGGCGCCGGTGAAGCCGGTCGCGCGGCCGTGGCCGAGGAGCGTCGCGTCGGCCGCGCGCAGGCGCTGCGAGATCGCGCGTGCGGCACGCGCGACGAGGGCCGCGAAGATGGGCGGGTTCTCCTTGAGGAGGTCGTCCATCTGCGCGCGCGTCATCACGGCGGCCGTGACCGGCGTGAGGGCGCGCGCCGTGGTGCCGTGCGCGTTCGTGTCGCCGAGCAGCAGGCCTTCGCCCACCGCCTCGCCGACGCCGAAGGTCGAGAGCCGCACGGCGCGCCCCTCAGCGACCTTCTCGACCGACACGCTCCCGGAGAGCAGCACGGCGAGGAACTGTCGCGGCGCACCCTCCTCGAACAGCGTCGCTTCCTCGTCGAAGGGCCGCAGCGTGAACGCGCGCGCGAGACGCCAGAAGTACGCGTCCGGCAGGCCGGCGAGGAACGTCGTCGCGCGCAGGCGGTCTGCCAGCGCCGCGGGGGCGATCGGGGGGGGTGAGGGCGTGAGGGTAGAAGCGGTCATGGCGACCAACGTACCTGCGGTACCAGAGGCGGGGGAGCGGGCATGCCGGCGAACGGGATTCGGCATCGTCACGAGTGTGACGGGCGTGCACCAGACGCGGCGTCCGGGGTATGCACAAGACGATGCATCTTGTCTCACGTCCCTTCGCGCTCGTCGCACGGCTGGCACTCGGTGCCGCCCTCACCGTTGGGAGCGCATGCAACGCCGGCCGCATACGCGACGCGATCGGCAATCAGGTACGCACGATCGGCGATCGCCTGCGCGGCGCGACGGAGCGCGAGCGCTACGCCGACGACCTGCGCGGTGAGGGCGAGGACGGCGCTCGCCTCGCGCGCGAGTGGGTGGTCGCGGGCGACCGCGCGCTCGACACGCCCGCCGCGGCGCCGGTTCCGCTGCGCGAGCAGGGCGTGTTTCAGGGCGGCGATGCGGTCGCGCTGGCGTGGCGCGTGCGGGCGCGCCGCGGCGAGCGCGTGACGGCGCGCGTCGACGCAGACGCCGACTCGGGCGCGCGCGTGTTCACCGACCTCTGGCGCGAGGACCCGACCGACCCGACCGCGCGGCGCCTCGTGGCCAGCGGAGACGGGACGCACGCGACGTATGACGCGCCGGTCGACGATGCGGACGCGGTCTACGTGCTTCGCGTCCAGCCCGAGTTGCGCCGCCGCGTCCGTTGGGCGATGGCGTTGGGCGCCGGGCCGTCGCTCGCCTTCCCCGTGCTGGGCCTCGACGCCCGCGCGATCGCGAGCGGGTTCGGTGCCGAGCGCGACGGCGGCGCGCGGTCGCACGAGGGCGTCGACATCATGGCGCGGCGCGGGACGCCGGCACTCGCCGCGGAAGACGGGATCGTCGCGTACGTGGGCGACGACCGCCTCGGCGGACACGTCGTCTCGGTCGAGGTGCCGTCGCGCGGGCACTCGCTCTACTACGCGCACCTCGACACCCAGGCGGTCCACGACGGCCAGCTGGTGCGCGTGGGCGACACCGTCGGCTACGTGGGGAACACCGGGAACGCGCGCGGCGGGCCGACGCACCTGCACTTCGGGATCTACGAGCGCACTGGCGCGGTCGACCCGCTGCCGTTCCTGAGCGCCCGGCACCAGGTGGCGAGCGCGCCCGGGCGGGACACGGCCTTCGTCGGATCGACCGTTCGCATCGGCTCGCGGTCGTCCGTCGCGCTGCGCGCGGGGCCGATCACCGGCGCGCCGACGCTCGCGGCGCTCGCACCCGGCTCGCTGCTCACGGTGGACGGGGCGGCGGGCGGCGGTTGGCTGCACGTGCGCCCCGCATCGCCGGGCGTCGCGACGCTGGAAGGCTACGTCGCGGCGGACGCGGTCGAGCGGGTCCGGGCGACGGCCGCCGATGGGGCGCGGACGCCGGTGCGCGGCGGAGGCACCGGGCGGTAGGGCCCCGGCGCTCCGCGCCAGCGGTCAGCGATGCGCGACGGCGACCCGGGCCCCGGTATCGGCGGGCGCTTTCTTGGACTTCTCGGTGTCGCGTCGACGATGGTTCGCGTCGAACGCGACGCTGTCGCTCTTTGACGGGTAGGGTGCCGCCGGCCCGATCTTGGTGGCCTTGTGGAATCCGAGCGCGCCGCCGGTGAGCGAGCCCGCGAGGAGCGCGCCCGGGACGTTGCCGACGAGGGCACCCACGACCACGCCCGCGCCGCCGCCGGCGCCGATGCCCTTGGCCACCAACCAGCGCTGGGCGCGCGTCCACGGCCACGTGCGCTTGTGCTTCGCAGGCTGTGTTGCGGCCGAGCGGTCGGCGTCGGCGGGCTTCGCGTCCGGGGCTCGCGTGCTGTCGTCGCGGGCGGCGATCGCCGTTGCCGGTTCGACTTCGTCGCGCCGCCGCACACCGGTCGAGTGGGAGCGCGGCGGGCGCGCGGCGGCCCGACCGGCGCTGTCCGCGGACGGACTCACGATGGCCATGATCTCGTGCGTGGAATCGGCCGCCGACCGTCCGCCGACGAGCGCCGGCGTACGGGCGACCGGCCCGACGGCCTGGGCCAGGTCCGAGGTGATCGCCCCGACGGCCCCGACCGCGACCTCGCCGAACGACGCCGACGTGCGGGCACCGGCGGCACGGCTCGCCACCGGTCCTGACGTGGGCGTCAGGTTGACGAGAGCGGGATCGACGTCGGACGGGCCGCCCAGTCCCGCGAGCGCGGCGCGCGCGCCCTCGTTCGTCGGGTCGAGGCGGAGCGTCGCTTCGAGGTAGCGGCGCGCCGCCGCGAGGTCGTCGGCCGATGCCGACTGGCGCCGATCGGTCCCGGTCGTGCCCGCGCCGGGGATGGCGCCGAGTTGCGTGCCGAGTGTCCGGCGTGCGTCGGCGGTGACCCGATCGGTGCCGCATCCGCTGGTTCCCGCGAGCGCCGCAACGGTCAGAACGGCAGCTGCGGCGGCAGTCGTGAAATACGGTCGGCGTTCGCGCATGGTCGCTCTTGATCGTGGCAGACGGGAGCACAGAGTAACGGTCCCGTCATTAACGCATTTCCTGTGCACCGAGCCGCGATCGTGCGAGTGGAAGGACTTGCGAGATCGCCCGACGCCGCCGTTCCCGCTCCCTTCGTGACCGCTGGCCTTCACGGCCCGGATTGCACGCGGCACGATCGCTCCGCGCCCGAACAGCGCGCAGGTGAACGGCCGGTGCGCCGAGCGCACGGCGTCGGATCCGCCCGCGCCGTGAGCGGTGTCAGTGGCGGCTAGATTGCGAGTTTCCCCTTCTCGCTCGCTCGCATGACCGTCCCGACCTCGTCTCCCCCCGCGCCGTCCGCGCCCGCACCCGAACCCGACCGCTACGACCCCGCCGCCGTCGAGGCCGCGTGGCAGCGCCGGTGGCAGGAGCGGGGCACGAACCACGCCGACCTCGACGCGAGCGACCCCGCGCGCCCACCGTACTACCAGCTCATGATGTTCCCCTACCCGTCGGCCGAGGGGCTGCACGTGGGGAACCTGTTCGCGTTCACGGGCACCGACATCCAGGGGCGCTTCATGCGCCAGCAGGGGCGCACGGTCTTCCAGCCGTTAGGCTTCGACGCGTTCGGCATCCACTCCGAGAACTACGCGCTCAAGGTCGGCGCGCACCCGATGGCGATGACCCCGCGCAACGTCGCCAACTTCCGGCGGCAGCTCGACCGCGCGGGGCTGATGGTCGACTGGCGCTACTCGGTCGACACGTCGCAGCCGGACTACTATCGGTGGACGCAGTGGGTGTTCCTGCAACTGCACAAGCAGGGGCTCGCGTACAAGAAGAAGGCGGCCGTCAACTGGTGTCCGTTCGACAAGACCGTGCTCGCCAACGAGCAGGTGATCGACGGCCACTGCGAGCGCTGCGGCACGGCGGTCGAGCAGCGCTTCCTCGAGCAGTGGTTCTTCCGCATCTCGGACTACGCGGGGCGGCTGCTCGACGACCTCGAGTGGCTGGACTGGAGCGACACCACCAAGACCGCGCAGCGGAACTGGATCGGGCGCTCGACGGGCGCGCAGGTCGACTTCGCGATCCCGACGCCCGACGGGGAGAGGATCGCGACCGTCTTCACCACGCGCGTCGACACGATCTTCGGCGCGACGTACCTCGTGCTCGCCCCCGAGCACCCGCTGGTCGACGCGGTGACCACACCCGAGCAGCGCGCGGCGGTCGACGCCTACCGCGAGGCGACGGCCCGGCAGGACGTGGTCAGCCGCAAGATCGACAAGGAGAAGACGGGCGTCTTCACCGGCGCGTACGCGACCAACCCGGCCACGGGCGCGCCCGTGCCGGTGTGGATCGCCGACTACGTGCTGATGGAATACGGCACGGGGGCGATCATGGCCGTGCCCGCGCACGACGCGCGCGACCTGGAGTTCGCGGAGCGGTTCGCGCTCCCGGTCGTCCAGGTGGTCGACGGCGAGGGCGCCGAGGCGCGGCTCGTCGGGTCCGCGCAGTTCGACGGCCTCACGGTCGACGAGGGCAAGCAGGCCGTGGTGGCGTGGCTCGCCGAGCGCGGGGCGGCGCGCGCGACCACCAACTACCGCCTGCACGACTGGTGCATCTCGCGGCAGCGCTACTGGGGGCCGCCGATCCCGATCGTGTACTGCGAGCACTGCGGCACGGTGCCGGTGCCCGAGTCGCAGCTGCCCGTGGTGCTGCCGTACCTCGAAGATTTCAAGCCCGACGACTCGGGGGTGAGCCCGCTCGCGCGCGACGCGGAGTGGTACCACGTCGCCTGCCCGTCGTGCGGCGGCGACGCACGGCGCGAGACGGACGTGAGCGACACGTTTCTCGATAGCTCGTGGTACTTCCTGCGCTACCCGAGCGCCGACCGCGCCGACGTGCCGTTCGACCGCGCGCGCACGAAAACGTGGCTCCCGGTAAACAGCTACATCGGCGGCAACGAGCACGCGGTGCTGCACCTGCTCTACTCGCGGTTCGTGACGATGGCGTTGAAGGACGCGGGGCACGTCGACTTCGACGAGCCGTTCACCAAGTTCCGCGCGCACGGGCTGATCGTGCGCGAGGGCGCGAAGATGTCGAAGTCCAAGGGGAACGTGATCAACCCCGACGACACGATCGAGCGGTGGGGCGCGGACACGTTCCGCACCTACCTCATGTTCCTCGGGCCCTACGAGGAGGGCGGCGACTTCCGCGACGCGGGGATCTCGGGCGTGCGGCGCTTCCTCGACCGGCTGTACAACAGCGCCCGCGACATGACGGCGGACGGGGCGCCGGACCGCGCGGTGCTACGCCGGCTGCACCAGGCCATCAAGAAGGTCGGCGACGACGTCGCACGGCTGTCGTACAACACGGCGATCGCCGAGATGATGAGCTACGTGAACGTGCTGCGGCAGGGCGAGCGCACGCCGCACCGGGGCGAGGTCCTGCCGCTGGTGCAGCTCGCGGCCCCGTTCGCGCCGCACCTGGCCGAGGAGCTGTGGGCGCGCGCGCACGGGGCCGACGCGCCGAGCGTGTTCGACTCGGGGTGGCCGCCGTACGACCCGTCGCTCGCGGCGGAGGAGTCGGCGACGATCGCGGTCCAGGTGAACGGGAAGACGCGCGGCACGGTGCAGCTGCCCAAGGACGCCGGCCAGGAGCAGGCGATCGCGGCCGCGATGGCCGAGCCGGGGATCGCGAAGTTCGTGACGGGCGAGCCGCGCAAGGTGATCTTCGTGGCGGGGCGGTTGTTGAACCTCGTCGTCTAACGCGGCTCTCGTCCGCCTAACACCGCGTCGACCAGCGCGAAGAGGGTCTTCACGTCCAGCTCCGGCCGCGGGCCCTTCGGGTCCAACGCCTGGCCGGGCCGCCGCACGAACGCGGCCCGGCACCCCGCGGCCATCGCGCCGGCGCAGTCCCAGCCGTGCGCGGCGACGAGGAGGATCTCGCCGGGTGCGACGTCGAGCTCGCGGGAGGCGTACGCGTACGCCTCCCGCGCGGGCTTGTAGCGCTCGACGGCGTCGACCGAGAGCAGGCGCTCGAACGCGTCCGCGACGTCGTTCGCGGTCATCTGCGCGCGGACGGCCTTCGGCGTCGAGTTGGTGAGGACGGCCACGCGCACCCCCCCTTCGCGCAGCCGGTCGAGCGCGGGGCGGACGTCCGCGTGCAGCGGCAGCGCCGGCAGCTCGGCCAGGATGCGCGCCCGCCCCGCCTCGGGCACTGCCGCGAGTCCCAGCTGCTGCGCCGTCATGTCGAGCGCGACGTCCACGAGTTCGTCGAACGGCCGGTAGACGCCGGTCGCGATCGACGTCATGAACAGCTCCTGCACCTGCTTGAACCAGGTGCGCCGCGCCGACGGATCGCCGAACGCCTCGCGGAAGGCGGGGTCGAGCGCGGCGAGGTCGAGCAGTGTCTCGTTCGAATCGAAGACGATCGCGGTGGGGCGGCTGAGCATGACGGATCTGGGGGTTGGCGGCGTAACAGGTCGGGTGTGACGCGCGTGTCGCGGGGCAGGTCCCTGCAAGTTCCGACTCAACCCCTGCCGACTCACCCCCACCGGCTCGCCCGCTCCCGCCCGCTATTGACCACTCCGGTCCGGCTCCGCCGCACGCTCACGACGCGCGCCGTCGTTTTCCTGCTCTTCTTCACCGTCTCGGGCGGCGCGTTCACCACCGAGACGCTCGTCGCCGAGGTCGGGCCAGGGCTCGCCTTGCTGCTGCTCGCCGTCGTCCCGGTGCTGTGGAGCGTGCCCGAGGCGCTGCTCATCGGCGAGCTCGCCAGCATGCTGCCCGAGGAGGGCGGCTACTACCGCTGGGTGCGGCGCGCGTTCGGCCCGTTCTGGGCCTTCCAGAACGGCTGGTACACGTGGCTGTACTCGCTCGTCGACATGGCCATTTACCCGGTGCTGTTCACGCAGTATCTGGCGTGGTTCGCGCCCGGGCTGCCCGGCTGGGGCGTGTGGGCGGTGCGCCTCGCCGTGATCTGGGGCGCGACCGCGATCAACCTGCGCGGCGCGCTCCGCGTGGGGCGCGTCGGCACGTGGGCGGGCTATTTCGTGCTCGCGACCTTCGGCGCGATCGGCGTCGCGGCGATCGCGAGCGGGCGCGCGGGCGTGACGGGCACGCCGTGGCACGCGCCGTGGGCGCCGTTCACGCGGGTCGGATCGGGGCCGGGCGCCTCGCCGTTCGCCGGGCTCGGGGTCGGGCTCTCGATCGCGATGTGGAACTACTTCGGCTGGGACAACGCGAGCACCGCACTCGGCGAGATCGAGGACGCGGGGCGCGCGTACCCGCGCGCGCTCGCGATCGCCGTACCGCTCGTCGCGGCGAGTTACTTCGTGCCGCTGCTGCCCACGCTGGCCGCGTCGGACTGGACGACGTGGACGGACGGCGCGTGGCCGGCGATCGCGCGGGCCACGGGCGGCGCGGCGGGCCCGGTGCTCGCGGCCGCGGTGGCCGTCGCGGGGATGGTGAGCGCGCTCGCGCTCTACAACGCGCTGCTGCTCAGCTTCAGCCGCGTGCCGCTGGTCCTGGCCGAAGACGGGTTGCTCCCCGGACGGCTGGCGCGCGTGGACGCGCGCGGCACGCCGCGCACGGCGGTCGTCGTGGCGGCGCTGTTCTACTCGGCGTTCACGGTGCTGCCGTTCCGGGAGCTCGTCGTCGCCGACGCGCTGCTGTACGCGCTCGCGATGTTCCTGGAGTTCGGGGCGCTGGTCCAGCTGCGGCGCGCCGAGCCCGGGCTGCGCGGGCCGTTCCGCCTTCCGTTAGGCACGCGCGGGGTGGCCGCGCTCGCGGCCCTCCCCGCGCTCGTGTTCGTCACCGCGACCGCGTACTCGGTCGCGGGCGGCAAGTACGGCGCGAGCGCGATCGGCGGGTCGCTCGCCGCGGTCGCGCTCGGGCCGTTGGTCTACGCGCGCGCCGCGCGGCGACGATCCTCGTCCGTGCGGGCCACCTGAGCCACGCGGCGGTCGCCGTCGGTGCCTCCGGACACGGCGGCCGACGCGCGTTCGAGGAGCGCCGGGTGGCGGCGGTACATGTAGATGCCCAGCGTGGCCGCCGCGATCAGGTTGGCGACCATCACCTGGTACCACGCGATCGACCCGTACGCCTGCTCGCTGGAGAGGATGGCCGACAGGCCGTACCAACCGAGCTCGAAGGCGACGAAGATGATGAGCAGGCCGAAGAGCAGCGACGGCTCCGCTTCCGCCCGGTTCACGACCGCCGAGACGACGATTCCGGACAGCGTGAACGCGATGACGTGGAAAAGCGTGTACCCGAGCACGTACGTGACCGCCGCGCCGCCCCCCGTGCCGCCGAAGAACGACGCCACGCTCTCGCCGAGTCGGAGCGGCGTGTAGAACGGGTGGCCACCAACCGTGTCGAGGATGAGGAACCAGATGGCGACCGATGCCGCCGCCAGCAGTCCGCCCGTGATCCCTTCACGCAACGTCCGGTTTTCGATCGCCATACGCCGACTCCCCCCGGGTGATCGTCCGCGAGCCGCCGGCAATCACCGCCGGCCCACATCTACGCCAACTTGTGGCCGGGACCGGGGAAAGCCCAGTGCCGGCCGTCCAGCTGCCGAGTAACGTTCGGCTTCAACCTCCGTGCCGATGTCTGCGACCCTCGTTCCTCCGCCTCCCGCCGCGTCGATCCCGGCCACGCCGCTGGCCGCGCACCCCGCGGGCGTGAGCACTCCGCCGGCGCGTGAACGCCTTCTCTCTCTGGACGTGTTCCGCGGGATCACCGTTGCGGCCATGCTGCTCGTCAACGACCCGGGGTCGTGGGAGCACATCTACCCGCCGCTGGAGCACGCGCCCTGGCACGGGTGGACGCCGACCGATCTGATCTTCCCGTTCTTCCTGTTCATCGTCGGCATCACCACGCAGCTCTCACTCGGTGCGCGCCGGGCGGCCGGGGCCGACGACGGGGCCATCACGCGCCAGATCGTCCGGCGTGGCGCACTGATCTTCCTGTTCGGCCTGCTGCTCAACTGGTTCCCGTTCCTGCAGTGGGGCGAGATCAAGGGCATCGCCGACCCCACGGTACTGCAGCGCGTGCTGTACCGCCTGGAGCACCTGCGGATCATGGGCGTGCTGCAGCGCATCGGGATCGCCTACACGGCCGCCGGGCTGATCACGATGCGCACGACGCTCAAGCAGCAGGTGATCGTCCTCGCGGTGCTGCTGTACGGGTACTGGTGGGCGATGACGCTCCTGCCCGTGCCCGGGTCGGGCGGCGTGCAGGGGCTGTTCGTGCTCGGGCGGCCGGGGCTCACGCTCGACGCGTGGGTCGACCGGACGCTCCTGCGGCCCGACCATCTGTGGGTCGGCGGCAACCGCGTGCGCGACCCTGAAGGGCTGTTCTCGACGATTCCGGCCATCGGGACGGCGATGTTCGGCAACTTCGCGGGCCGCTGGATCGGCGAGCGCGCGCGGCCGCTCGCGGAGCGCATCAACGGCCTCTACGCCGCGGGCACGCTCGGCATCATGGGCGGGCTGATGTGGCACTGGGTATTCCCGATCAACAAGTCGCTCTGGACGAGTTCGTTCGCACTGTTCACGGCGGGGATGGCGTGCGTGGCGCTCGCGACGTGCATGTGGCTCATCGACGCGCGGCAGGTCACCGGGTGGACGCGGCCGTTCGCGATCTACGGCACGAATCCCATGATCGCCTTCGTCGGGTCGGGCGTGCTCGCGCGGTGCATCTACTCGATCGTGCACGTGCAGGTCGACGGCGAGCGGACGAGCCTGGTCGACGCGTTCTACGACAAGGCGCTCGCGACGTGGCTCTCGCCGCGCGACGCATCGCTCGCGTTCGCGCTCCTGTTCGTCGGGTTCTGGTACGTCGTGCTCGCGTGGTGTTGGAAGCGCAAGATCATCTTCCGGGTGTGACGGGCCGGCCGCGGACCGTGTAGACTGCTCGCCACGCGGCGGCCCCGGTCCGCCGCGCGTTTCGCCGCCGTCGCACCGCCCGTCGCACCGCACGTCGCACCGCACGTCGCACCGCCCATGCTGTCGTCCGTCCTCATCCGCCTGCCGCGCCGAGCGGCGGCCGTGCTCCTCGCGGCCGCCGCTTTCACGTCTCTCCCGTCCGACACCGCAGCGGCGGCCGTCGATGCCGCGCCCCTCACGCAAGCCGCGCCGACGCGTCCACCCGCCCGCAAACGCGGCGCGAAGCCGCGCGCCGGCAAGGGAGCTGGCAAGGGAGCTGGCAAGGGAGCTGGCAAGGGCGCCACGAGGGGAGCCGCGAGAGGGGCCGGGACGGCCCGCGGCAACGCGAGCGCGAAGCCGCGCCGCGGTGCCCGGCGGCCGTCCGCCCACCCCGTGACCGTCGCGCGCCCGGCCTACACCGCCCCGCGCGGCGCGGCCGAGCTCGACGCGGCGCTCGGCACGATCCTGTCGCGGCGCGAGGACGGGCACTGGGGCGCGATCGTGGTGTCGCTGAGCCGCGGCGACACGCTGTTCACCCGCGAGCCCGACGCGCCGGTAATGCCCGCGTCGACGATGAAGATGTTCACGTCGGTGCTCGCGTTCGACCGCCTGGGGCCGGACTGGCGGTTCAGGACCGAAGTGCTCCGCACCGGACCGCTCGACGCCGACGGCACGGTGCGCGGCGACCTCGTCGTGCGCGGCGACGGCGACCCGTCGTTCTCGCGGCGGTTCTGGGGCGGGACCGAATTCGGGACGGGTTACGACGCCCCGGCGCGCGCCCTCGCGCGACGCGTGGCGGCGGCGGGCGTGAAGCACGTGACCGGCGACGTGGTGGCCGACGCGTCGGCCTTCGAGGCGCGCACGATCCCCGACGGCTGGCTCACGCGCTACGCGGGCTCGGGCTACGCGGCGCCGTTCGGCGCGCTGTCGATCGACGAAAACATCGTGGTCGTCGGCGTCGCGGGCGACGGGCACGTGTGGCTGGAGCCGGCGACGACGGGCATCCGCGTCGAGAACGCCGTGCGCGTCACCGGCGGCAGCGGCGTGAACGTGCACGTGTACCGCGCCACCGACGGGCACGTGGTCGCGCGCGGCACGGTGGGGCGCGCGGCCGGCGCGCGCCTCCTGCAGCTGACGGTCGCCGACCCCGCGACGTTCACCGCCGGCGCCGTCGCGGCCGCGCTCGCCGCCGAGGGGGTGCGGGTGGACGGCGGGCTGCGGGCCGGGCCGGCCCCGGCGGGCGCGGACTCGGTCGCGGCGCTCGAATCGCCGCCGTTAGGCGAACTCGTGGCGGTGATGAACCGCGAGAGCATCAACCACTTCGCGGAACTCATCTTCCGCGACGCGGTGCGCGGGCCGCGGCGCGACTCGGTGGGGTCGGCGGCGGCGGGCAACGCCCTGCTCAACCGCTTCCTCACCGGGCGCGTGGGGGCGAGGGCGGGCGCGGTGTCGGTGACGGACGGCAGCGGGCTCTCGGTGCTCGACCGCGTCACCGCGCGCGCCATGGTGCAGCTGCTCGGCTACGCGCACCGCGCGCCGTGGGGGGCGGCCTTCCACGCGTCGCTCCCGGTGGCCGGGGAGAGCGCGCTGATGCTGCACCGCATGGTCGGCACGCCGGCCGTCGGGAACCTGCACGCCAAGACGGGGACGACCGACGAGGTGATCGCGTTAGGCGGCTACGTCACGGCGGCGGACGGCGAGGTGCTCGCGTTCTCGTTCATCTTCAACGGCCGCGACCGGTGGAACGCGAGGGCGACGATCGACGCGATGGGCGCGACGATGGCGGGGTTCACGCGGTAGGCGCGACGCGCCGGGTGCGACGCGCCGGGTGCGACGGGTACCGCGCCCTACGCCGTGACCGCCCTCCGCTCTTCCCCGCCCCTCCGCTCCGCCCCTCCGCCCCTGCGGTCGGGGCTGATCTCCCGGATCTCCACCCCCCTCCGCTCCAACTCCGCGATGTAGCGCTCCGCGGGCATGCACTCGTCCGGCGTCCAGACTCCGGGGCGGATCTCCCCGCGGGCCTGCAGCTGCGCCGTGATCGACAGCGAGTAGCCCGTGGCCCGCATCATCGCCGAGATGCCGCGTTCCGCGTCGAACCGGTCGACCAGCTCCCACGCGCGCGACACCGTCGCGCCGTCGTTCGCTTCTCCCTCGACGACGACGCGCACGGCAACCAGGTCGTGCGCGCCCGGCTTGCGGAGCCGCGGGCCCATCACCGCGACGGCGAGGTCGCGCGGAATCACGCGCTGGCCCTTCACCTCGACCGGCTCGAGCTCGAGAAAGCCGAGCGCGCGCACGGCCTCCATGAGTCGCGCGTGCCCAGGGTAGCGGAGTGTCTTGTACTCCATCGTCGCGATCCGCCCCTCGTACCGCGCGCCCATCGTCGACAGCCCGCCGGCCGTGTGGAACGCCTCGAGCTCGCCGACGCCGGGGATGTCGACGCGTTCGACGTCGCTCAGCGCGTCGACCTGCACGCGGCGGCCGTCGCGCACCACCCACGACCGCGTCGTGTAGTAGTCGAGTACGCCTTCGAGCGAGTAGACGATGTGGTAGTTGAGCGGCGGCTCGGGGCGCTCGGGCAGGCCGCCGACGAAGATGCGCACCGAGCTGGCGCGCGCACCGTCCTGCTCCACGAGGTCGATGCCGTGCTGGGCGAGGATGTTCACCATGCCCGGCGCGAGCCCGCAGTCGGGCACGATCGACCGTCCGTGCGCGAGCATCTGCGGGGCGAGCGTGCGCTGCTGCTCGACGATTTCGGTGTTGCCGCCGAGGTCGCAGAAGTGCACGCCGACCTCCGCGGCCGCGCGCGCCATCTCGAAGTTGAAGTAGTACGGAAGCGCGCTCATCGCCGCGTCGCAGCCGCGCATCAGCGCGCGAACGGCCTCGCCGTCACGGGCGTCGAGTGGGGTCGGGATCAGTCGCGGGCGGGAGCCGCCGAGGGCGGTCGGATCGGTGTACGGCGCGAGGAACCGCGGCAGCTGCGCGACGCTCACGTCGGCGAGTCGCACGTCGGTCACGTCGGGATTTTGCAACAGGTCGTAGGCGCAGGCGGATCCCTGCAGCCCCGCCCCGAGGACGAGCATGCGCATCGGAAGCACTCCAGAAAGGGGCGGTCGCGCCCGGTCGCGCGCGGCACGGCGCGGACAGCGGTCCGGACCATGTCGCGAGCCGCCGGCAGCCGCCGGCAAGGTAGCCGCGCGCATGATCCTCGCACCACGGACGGGTATGCCGATTACGTCCAGCCTCTCGCCCATCTCCCCCGACGCGTCCGACGCCTGGCGCGCGCACCTCGTCGACGCCCCGGCCGAGATCCACGCCCTGCTCGGCGCCGTGCAGCGCATCGCGGTGCTCGGTATCAAGGTCCCCGAGACCGGCGCACCCGCCTACTACGTGCCCGCCTACGCGCAGCGCGCCGGGTACGACGTGGTTCCGGTGCCGGTCTACTACCCCGACGTGACGTCGATCCTCGGCGTCCCCGTGTTCCGGAAGCTCGCCGACGTGCCGGGGCAGATCGATCTCGTCAACGTGTTCCGCAGGCCGAACGACATCCCGGCCCATGTGGACGACATTCTCGCGGTGCGGCCGCGGGCGGTATGGTTTCAGCTCGGCATTCGGCACGACGCCGTGGCCGAACGCCTCGCGCGCGAGGGGATCGACGTCGTGCAGGATCGGTGTCTGCTCGTCGAGCTGCAGGCGATGGGGCGTTAGCTCCGCACCCGGTCACGCCCGTCCGCCTTCGCCCGGTACAACGCGGCATCGGCGCGCGCGAACAGGTCCTCCACGCTCTCGATGCGGGCGACGGGGAACGTCGCCACGCCGATGCTCGCCGTCACGTGCAGGGTGTGCCCGTCCTCCCAGGCCCGAAACGCGTGCCCGGCCACCCGCTCGCGCATGCGCTCGGCGAGCACGGTCGCGCCGGCGGCGTCCGTCTCGGGCAGCACGACGAGGAACTCCTCGCCGCCGTAGCGCGCGACCAGGTCGCTCGACCGCGCTTCCTCGGCGAGCAGCTCCGCGACCGCGCGCAGCACGCCGTCGCCGGCGAGGTGGCCGTGCGTGTCGTTCACGCGCTTGAAATGGTCGAGGTCGACGAGGAGTAGCGCGACCGACGTGTCGTAGCGCAGTGCGCGCTCCATCTCGGTCGTCAGCCGCTCCGAGAGCGCGCGCCGGTTGAGCAGCCCGGTGAGCGGATCGGTCGTCGCGAGGTGTTCGAGGCGCACGTTGTCGGCACGCGTCGTCTCGATCATCTGCGCGCGCTGCACCACGGCCACGGCCGCGCCGATCACCGCCTCCGCGAACGCCACGTCTTCGGCCGTGAGCGGGGGTTGCTCGCGCGTGCGGCGCAGCAGGAACACGCCGCGCGTGGCGCGATCGACGGCAAACGGCAGCGCGATGCTCGACCGAATCGGCGCGGCGCCGCCGTCGAGCGCGGCGGGCGCGCGGCCGGTGTAGAGCGGATGCGTCGCGACGTCTTCGACGAGCACCGGGGCGCTCGTCGCCAACGCCTCGCCGACCTCGGGGAAGTGCGCGAGCGTCACTTCCGCCGCACGCAACTTCGGCAACTCGAACGCGGTCGCCACGATCCCCACGCCGGCCCCGCCGTCGAGGATCACCGCGCAGTGCGCGACCGACAGCCCGCGCGCGACGCGACGCGCGAGCAGGTGGTAGATCTCGTCGGCGGCGAGGTCGCCGGTGACCTCGTGCAGGATGTCGACGAGCTTGCGCCGGTTCTCCGCGTCCGCGCGCGCGCGCACCAACTCTTCTTCGGTGCGCCGGAGCGCGTCGCGCGTGGTGCGGAGCGTCGCGCCCGCGCGCAGGTGCGCCGCGACGCGCGCGGCGAGTTCGCGCGGGCGCACGGGCTTGCGCACGAAATCCGCCGCGCCGATCCCGAGCGACCGCACAGTGTACTCCTCGGCCGCGGCGGACGACAGCATGAGGACGGGCACGTCGCACCACCGCTCGTCGTCCTTGAGGTGGCGCAAGAGATCGACGCCGTCGCCGTCGCCGAGCAGGATGTCGAGGAGCACCACGTCGGGGAGCGCGGCCGCGTGGTCCGCGAGGCGGGCGAGGAGCGCGCGCGCGCCGTCCAGCCCTTCGACGCCGTAGCCGTGCTCGCGCAGCGCCCACGAGATCCCTTCGACGAACGAGGGGTCGTCGTCGACGAGCAGTACACGGCCGGCCACCGCGAACGCCGGAATCACCGGCTCGTTCGTTCCTGCCCGCCTCGCCTCGACGCCGGTCGCCACAGGGGCGGCGACCACACCACCGACCGCCGGATCATCCACCGTCGCGGCCCAACAGGTCGACCAGACCCGGCCACTCGATGTTGCCGCCGCTCAGCACGCATACCGTGTCGCCCTCGGCCGAGGGCTCGACCAGACCGAGTCGCAGCGCGGCCAACGTCACCGCCCCGCTCGGCTCCGTGACGAGCTTGAGGCGGTCGAGCAGCACGCGCATCGTCTCGGGGAGCGCGTCGTCGGCGACTGCGACTACCTCGTCGACGTACGCCGCGTGGTGGGCGAACGGGAGCGCGCCGACGCTCGTCGTGAGCAGTCCGTCCGGGAGCCCGCCCGCGTAGGGCAGCGTGACCGGGCGCCCCGCCGCGCGTGCCTGCGACAGCTTGGGCGTGGCGGCCGGCTCGACGCCGACGACGCGCGCCCGCGGCGCGAGCGCCTTGACCGCGGTGGCGACCCCGGCCAGCAGCCCGCCGCCGCCGACGGGCACCAGGACGAGGCGCACGTCGGGCAGGTCCTCGGCGATCTCGAGGCCGATCGTGCCCTGCCCGGCGACGATGTGCGGGTGGTCGTAAGGCGGGACGAGCACCGCGCCGGTGCTCGCGACGATCTCCGCGGCACGCGCAGCCCGCTCGTCGCTGCTGGGTCCGACGAGTACGACCTCCGCGCCCAGGCGCGCGGCGCCGCGGAGCTTGGCGACGGGCGCGTTGGACGGCATCACGACCGTGGCCGGGACGCCGAACAGCCGGGCGGCGAGGGCGACGGCCTGGGCGTGGTTGCCCGACGAGGGCGCGACCACGCCGCGCGCCCGGTCGGCGGGATCGAGCGCGGCGAGGAAGTTGTACGCGCCGCGCAGCTTGAACGCGCCGCCGCGCTGCAGCATCTCGGGCTTGACCCACACCCGCCCACCGGCGCGCTGCCCTCCCGCGGACGCGTGCGCGGCCGGCAGCGCATCTTCGGCCGGCAGGAGTGGCGTGCGCACGGCCACGCCACGAAGGACTTGCTGCGCCGCGCGGAGCGCCGCGAGCGAGACCAGCGCGGCGGGAGGGGAGGAGAGGGTGGACACGGTGGGATGCACAAGCGCGACTGCCGTGCCGCCGGCGTCGCGCAGCCGAGATCGGGCGTACGCTGCGTGAAGCAGGTCACGCGACCGGGGTGCATCCCGAATGTAGCCGAGCCCGGGGCGGGAGCAATGCTCGCCCCGGGCTCGGTCGTCACCGCGCGCGGCGGGGGCGCAGCGCGACTGCGACGACGTCAGATCGCGTCTTCGCTGCCGTCTTCGGGACCGTCCGGAATGAGCGGATCGTCGCCGAGGGTTTCGCCGTCCTCTTCCTTCTCCGAGACGACGCGGGCGACGGCGCACAGCTCGTCGTTGGCGTCGAGGCGTACGAGGTTGACGCCCTGCGCATTCCGCCCCGTGTTGCGCACCTCGTTGACGCCCGAGCGGATCACGACGCCGTTCTTCGTGATGAGCATGATCCCCTCGTCCTGCATGACCTCCATCGTCGCGACGACGTTGCCCGTGCGCTCGGTGCGGTTGAGCGTGAGGATGCCCTTGCCGCCGCGGCCCTGCACGCGGTACTCGGTGAGGTCGGTGACCTTGCCCATCCCCTTCGTCGTGGTGACGAGGAGGGTGGCGTCGCCGCGTCGCACGATCACGAGCGAGACGACCTTGTCCTCGGGGCGGAGCGTGATCCCCTTCACGCCGGTGGTGTCGCGCCCCATATCGCGCACCTCGTTCTCGGGGAAGCGGATCGAGAGGCCGTGCTTGGTGGCGAGCACGACGTCGTTGGTGCCGCTCGTGATCTGCACGTCGATCAGCTCGTCGTCCTCCTCGATCTTGACGGCCTTGACGCCCGCCGACCGCACGTTGCCGTACTCGGAGAGCGCGGTCTTCTTGACCGTGCCGTTGCGGGTGGCGAAGAACAGGTACTGGTCCTCGCGGAACTCGCGGACGGCGACCATCGAGCGGATCTTCGTCTCCGGGCCGACGTTGATGAGGTTGACGATCGGCTTGCCGCGCGTGGCGCGCCCGGCGGCCGGGATCTCGTGGACCTTGAGCCAGTAGCAGCGCCCGTCGTCCGTGAAGATCATGATGTAGTCGTGCGTGCTCGCGATGAAGAGCCGCTCGATGAAGTCGAGGTCCTTGAGGTCCTGCCCGCTCAGGCCGCGTCCGCCGCGGCGCTGCTTGCGGTACGTGGTGACGGGCGTGCGCTTGATGTACCCCGAGTGGGAGATGGTCACGACCATGTCCTCCTCGGCGATCAGGTCCTCGATCGAGAACTCGCCCTCGTCGGCGATGATCTCGGAGCGGCGGTCGTCGCCGTAGCGGCCGGCGATCTCGGCCAGCTCGGCCTTCATGATCTGCATGCGGCGCGGCCGGCTGGCGAGGATGTCGCGCAGGTCGGCGATCGTCGCGCGCACCTCCTTGAGCTCGGCCTCCAGCTCCTCGATCGCGAGGCCGGTGAGCTTGGCGAGGCGCAGGTTGAGGATCGCCTCGGCCTGCCGCTCGGTGAGCTTGAAGCGCGCCTGTAGCTGGCGGCTCGCGACCGGCGTGTCGGCCGCGGCGCGGATGATCCGGATCACCTCGTCGATGTTGTCGACGGCGATCTTGAGCCCCTCGAGGATGTGCTCGCGGTCGAGCGCCTTGTCGAGGTCGAACTGCGTGCGGCGCACGATGACTTCGTGACGGTGCGACACGAAATGTTCGAGCACCGTCTTGACCGGCATGACCTTCGGCACGAGCCGCCCGGTCTGCGTGTCGGGCACGAGCGCGAGCATGATCACGCCGAACGTCGACTGCATCGTCGAGTGCTTGTACAGCTGGTTGAGCACGACGCGCGGGATGGCGTCGCGCTTCAGCTCGATGACGATGCGCATGCCGTCGCGGTCGCTCTCGTCGCGCAGCGCCGAGATGCCCTCGACCTTCTGCTCGCGGTGCAGGTCGGCGATCTGCTCGACGAGGCGCGCCTTGTTCACCTGGTAGGGCAGCTCGGTGACGACGATCTGCGACTTGTTGCTGCTCTCCTTCTCCTCGATCACGGCGCGCGCGCGCATGACGATCTTGCCGCGCCCGGTCTCGATGTAGTCCTTGATCCCCTGCCGCCCGTAGATGTAGGCGCCGGTGGGGAAGTCGGGCCCCTTGATGTGCTTGCGAAGCGCGTCGGTCGACACCTCGGGGTCGTCGATGATCGCGTGCAGCGCGGCCACGATCTCGCGCATGTTGTGCGGCGGGATGTTGGTCGCCATGCCCACCGCGATCCCCGACGAGCCGTTGACGAGCAGGTTGGGCACCGACGACGGCAGCACCGTCGGCTCGGTGAGCCGGTCGTCGAAGTTTGGCGCGAAGTTGACGGTGTTCTTGTCGATGTCGGCCAGGAGGTCGACCGCCACGCGCGTGAGCTTGGCCTCGGTGTACCGGTAGGCCGCCGCGGGGTCACCGTCGACCGAGCCGAAGTTCCCCTGCCCGTCGACGAGCGGGTAGCGCAGCGAGAAGTCCTGCACCATGCGCACGAGCGCGTCGTACACGGAGCTGTCGCCGTGCGGGTGGTACTTGCCGAGCACCGAGCCGACGACGGTCGCGCTCTTCTTGTAGGGGCGCCCCGGGACGAGCCCGTCCTCGTTCATCGCGTAGAGCACGCGCCGTTGCACCGGCTTCAACCCGTCGCGCACGTCCGGCAGGGCGCGCGAGACGATCACGCTCATCGAGTAGTTGATGAACGACTCTTTGATCTCCTCGTCGATGAGGCGGGGGAGGATGCGTTCGCGGGCGTTGGGTGCGGTCATGGCGGGGACGGCGGGAACGAGGGAGCGCGCGGGCACGCGCAACCCTGCAATCTAGCCGAGTCCGGCTTCGGCACGAACTCGGGGTCGGTAGTGACAAACTGATGCGGCACAAATACTTACCCCGCTTCGGGGTGAGTGTTCTCGTGCCCCCGGCGGGCAACGGCGGAGGGGTGTCGCGTCGCCCGCCCGCGTGCCGTCCAGCCGCTCCCTACCCGCAACGCATCAGCGGTCCGCCACCCGACCGGTCTACGGCTTCGCCCCGCACTCCGGGCAGAACTTGGCCGTGCGCGGCACGTCGGCCCCACAGTGCCCGCACGCGCGCGTGAGCGACACCGGGACGCCGCACTCGGGGCAGAACTTCGCGTGCCCGACCACGGCGTGGCACGAGCCGCACGTCACCACGCGCGCCTGCAACTCGGCGTCGCTCACCGTCGCGCGCTCGCCCGCCACCTCGCGCGCCTTCGTGAGCTTCGCCTCGCGGTTGATCGCCGCGACCTCGGCCTCGAGGCGCGGCACGCACGCGATGCACGTGCCCTCGTCGGCGTTCCAGCAGTCGTCGCAGAAGTTGTTGGAGCACCGCGGGCAGCGGTGGAAGTGGCCGCGCGCGGTCACGACGGCGCGCTCCAGCGCCTCGTCCTTCGCCTTCGAGTAGCCCGCGGTGGACAGCTCGTTGACGAGGTTGCGCGCGCCGCCGAACAGCCCGCCGAGCAGGCCGTCGGCCGCGCCGATCACGCCCTCGAGCGTGCCCGCCATGTAGCGATCGAACGGGGAACGCCACGTCTCGCCGCAGCGCTCGCAGTAGAACTCGAACTGGAAACCGCTGTTCGTGGACAGATCGCGACGGTTGTCGGACGAGCGGATCTCGGTCATGCGGCGGGACTCCGGACCGTGGGGGCCGTGCGGGGGCCCGGCCAACATAGGGGCTCGCGCGCGTCCGGGCCAGCGCGCGGCGGGCGCGCGCGGCAGGCGCGCGCGGCGGCGGCGCGCTACGCCCGCGGCGGCTCCGCCGGCGCCGGGGCGATGTTAGGCAGGGCCGCCGTGCCCCGCGGCGTCCGCCGGAAGGTCACCGGCCGCGCCAGCTCCGCCTCGTCCTCCGCGTCCTCGATCGCCTGCTCGCGGTCGATCGCGGCGCGCTCCGCCCGGTAGCGCTCGTACCACTCGCGCGTGACCTCCCCCGCGAGGTCGCGATTGCCTAACCCGAACGACAGCGCGAGCGCGAGCGCCACCGCGCCGAAGAGGATCGCGAACGCGGTCGTGACGATCTCGGTCGCGACGCCGAGCTCCTGCAGCGCCATGAACACCGCGATCACGACCACGCTCACCCGCGCCACGCGCGCGAGCGTCGGCCCGCCGTGGATCGTGCCGGCCGACGCGCGGATGAGCCCCTCGACGAAGCCGCCGAGCAGGATGCCCGCGATCACGATCACGACCGCCGCGATCACGCTCGGGATGTAGCCGACGAGTTCGGCGAAGACGTCGGCGAGCGACTTGAGGCCGAGCGCGTTCGCCGCGACGAGCAGCACGGCGAACATCACGCACCAGAAGACGAGGTTCGCGAGGATGCGCGCCGGGTTCACGTGCGCGCCCGAGCGCTCGACCGCCGAGATGACGCCGCCGCGCGCGAGCGCCTCGTTGAGCCGCAGGCGGACGAGCACGCGCGCGACGCCGCGCTGGATCAGCTTGGCCAGCAGGTAGCCGGCGAAGAGGATGACGAGCGCGGCGAGCAGGTTCGGGATCAGGTCGCCGAGTTGGGCGAAGCTGTCCTGCAGGCGCGAGCCGAAGGCGACGGCCGGGGCGGCGGCGGGCTGGAGCCAGGCGAGGAGGCGGTGCATGCGCGGGAAGATAAGGGCGCCGGAAACTCAGTTCCGCGTGCCGCGCTTGACGTCGAACAGGGCACTCCGCCGGCAGGTGGGGCAGATGAGCCACTCGCGCTGCCGCGAGTACCCGAGCCCGAACGAGCCGCCGCCCACCGGACGGCGCGTCATCGCGGCGCCGTCGCGCGGGCACGCCGGCGCCCCACCCGCGGCCACGGTCTCGCGCAGCGCGCGCTGCTCGTCGGCGGTGTAGGCCGCGGCGTCAGACGCGGACAACGACCTTGCCGAACTGCCCACCGCTCTCGAGCCGCGCGTACGCGTCGCGCCCCTCCTCCAGCGGCCACGTCGAGTCCACGGGCGGCAGCAGCCGCCCCGCGCGCAGCTCCGCGACGATCGCGTCGTACTCGGCGTTCGTCCCCATCGTCGAGCCCATGATCGACCACTGGTTCCAGAACAGCTTGCGCACGTCGGTCTCGACCATCGGGCCCGACGTGCCGCCGCAGGTCACGAGCCGCCCGCGCCGGCCTAACGATCCGAGCGAGCGCTGCCACGTCGCCTCGCCGACGGAGTCGATCACCACGTCCACGCCGCGCTTGCCGGTCGCGGCGCGGATCGCGCGCGGCACGTCCTCGGCGCGGTGGTTGAGCGCGTGGTCGGCGCCGAGCGCGCGGGCGCGCGCGAGCTTCTCGTCGCTGCCGCTCGTCACCCACGTCGTCGCGCCGATGCGTCGGCAGATCTGCAGCGCGGCGAGCGCGACCCCGCCGCCGATCCCCCAGATGAGCACGTGGTCGCCGGGGCGCACCGCGGCCCGCGTGACGACCATCCGCCACGCGGTGAGCGTGGCGAGCGAGAACGCCGCGCGCTCCTCCGGCGCGATCGCCGCGGGCACGGCGTGCACGCAGGCCGCGGGCACCACCGCGTACTCGGCGCAGAAGCCGGGCGCGTGCTCGCCGAAGATGCGGTACCGCGGGCAGAGCGGCTCCTCGCCGGCGAGGCAGTACTCGCACTGGCCGCAGCTCGTGCCCGGGTTGATGACCACCGCGTCGCCCGGGCGCACGTGCGAGACCTCGGCGCCGACCGACTCGACCACGCCGGCGCCGTCCGAGCCCACCACCCACGGCGGGGTGATCGTGATCCCGGGCAGCCCGCCCAGTAGGAAGAGGTCGAGGTGGTTGAGCGCCGCGGCCTCGATGCGCACGCGCACGTCGCGCGGGCCGGCGAGCTGCGGCTCGGGCACGTCGTCGCGGTACTGCAGCTGGTCGAGACCGCCGTGGGCGGAAATGGTGAGCGCGCGCACGCGAGAAGGGAGCTCCGGAAGCGATGGCTATATTGCGCCGCGAACGCTACCGGCCCGTGCTGACCTCTGCCAGCCGGGCGATTGTTCCCGGCGGCCAACGCTCACTCCACTCTGGCAGTCATGATCGCGATCAAGGTGCCGCCGCTCGGCGAATCGATCGTCGAGGCGACGATCTCCCGCTGGCTCAAGCGCGAGGGCGACACGGTCTCGGCGGGCGAGACGCTCGTCGAATTGGAGACGGACAAGATCACCGTCGAGGTGCCCGCGCTCGGGGCCGGCGTGCTGACGAAGCGACTCAGGCAGGAAGGCGACGTCGTGAACGTCGACGAACAGCTGGCCGAAATCGACGAGACGGCCCAGGCCGGGGCCGCCGCGCAGCCCGCCGCCACACCTGCCGCGGCACCTGCCGCCGCACCTGCCGCGGCCTCGGCGCCCGCGGCGCCAGCCGGCGAGGTGCGCGCGTCGCCCGCCGCCCAGCGGCTCGCCGCCGAAGCCGGCATGAACATCGGCACCGTGCCCGGCACCGGCCGCGGCGGCGTCGTGAGCAAGCCCGACGTGGTGCAGGCGATCGCGGCCGCGCCCACACCCGCCGCGACGGCAACGCCGACGGCCCCCGCCGCACCTGCCGCCCCGCGCCCGCCCGCGCCGACGCCCCCGCCGGCGTTCGCCGCGCCGCCGGCCGCGGCCGGCAACGGCGCGGGCGGCGCCCGCGAGACGCGCGAGAAGATGACGACGCGCCGCCGCCGCATCGCCGAGAACCTGCTCGCCTCGCAGCAGCAGACCGCCCACCTGACGACCTTCAACGAGATCGACATGACGGGCGTGACCGCGCTGCGCGAGCGGGTGCGCGAGCGCGTCGAGAAGGAGCAGGGCGTCCGCCTGTCGTTCATGCCGTTCTTCGTGAAGGCGGCGGTGATGGCGCTGCAGCAGTACCCGGCCGTCAACGGCTCCATCGACGGCGACAGCATCGTCTATCACCACTACGTGAACATGGGGATCGCCGTCGCGAGCGACGCCGGCCTCGTGGTGCCCAACATCAAGGACGCGCAAGCCAAGGGCGTGCTCGACGTGAGCCGCGACATCGTCGCGATCGCCAAGCGCGCCCGCGACGGCAAGCTCACGATGGACGACCTCACGGGGGGCACGTTCACGATCACCAACGGCGGCGTGTTCGGCTCGCTCATCTCGACGCCGATCATCAACTACCCGCAGGTGGGCATCCTCGGCCTGCACAAGACGCAGGACCGCCCGGTGGCCGTGGGCGGCAAGGTCGAGATCCGGCCGATGATGTACGTCGCGCTCTCGTACGACCACCGCCTCATCGACGGGCAGCAGGCGGTGCTGTTCCTCGTGCGCGTGAAGGAGTTGATGGAAGACCCCGCGGCGATGTTGATCGCGTGACCGACGTCGCGCGCACGGCGCTCGTCACCGGCGCGACCAACGGGATCGGGCGTGCCACCGCCGGCGCGCTCGCCGAGCGCGGGTTCCGCGTCCTGCTCGTCGGGCGCGACGCGGCCCGCGCGGCCGACGCGCGGCGCGAGGTCGAGGCGCGCGCGGCGGCGGCGGGGCGCGGCGGGTCGGCCGAGGTGTTCCTCGCCGACCTGTCGCGGCAGGCCGCCGTGCGGCAGCTGGCGGCGGACGTGCGCGGGCGCGTGCCGCAGCTGGACGTGCTCGTGAACAACGCGGGCGCGCTGTTCAGCGAACGGCGCGAAGTCGACGGCGTGGAGGCGACGATGGCGCTCAACCACGTCGCCTACCACCTGCTCACCGGCGAACTGCTCGCGCCGCTGCGCGCGGCGGGCGCGGCCACCGGCGACGCGCGCGTGGTCGTGGTGTCGTCGAGCGCGCACGAGATGCCGACCCGGTACGCCCCGGACGACCTCCAGCTCGAGCGCGGGTGGTCCGCGCTCGGCGCGTACGCGCGCAGCAAGCTGGCCAACCTGTGGTTCGCCTACCACCTCGCGCGGGACCTCGTGGGCACGGGCGTCTCGGTCAACGCGCTGCACCCCGGGGCGATCGCGAGCGGATTCGGCGCGGGAACCGCCGGGGTGTTCTCGTTCCTCTTCCGCGCGGCGCGCCCGTTCATGCCCGGCCCCGAACGGGGCGCGCGAACGAGCGTGTATCTCGCATCCGATCCGGCGATCCGCGGGACGACGGGCGGGTACTACAAGAACGAGCGCGCGGCGAGGTCGTCGCGGTCGAGCCACGACGTGGCGGCGCAGGACGCGCTGTGGGCGGCGACGGAACGCGCGGTGGGCGGCTGAGCGCGACCGGCCGCGTTCGGCGTTCCGCGCTCCGCTCGGGACGCCATCATTTCGACACGATCACACGGTCTTTCCGCACCATATGAGCACCACCCCCACCCCCTGCGACGTCCTCATCCTCGGCGGCGGCCCTGGCGGCTACGTCGCCGCGATCCGCGCCGCGCAGCTCGGGCTCGCCACGGTCTGCGTCGAGAGCGACAAGACGTTAGGCGGCACCTGCGTGAACGTCGGCTGCATCCCGAGCAAGGCGCTGCTCCAGTCGAGCGAGCACTACGAATTCGCCCGGCTGCACGCCGCCGAGCACGGGGTGCACTACGACGGCGTGACGTTCGACCTCGGCGCGATGATGAAGCGCAAGGACGACGTGGTCGGCGCGAACACGAAGGGGGTCGAGTTCCTCTTCAAGAAGAACAAGGTCACCTGGGCCAAGGGGACCGGCACGCTCGTGTCCGCGGGCGAGGGCAGGAACCGCGTCGACGTGCGCGGCCACGACGGGACCACCACCACCTACGCGCCGGCCAACGTCGTCGTCGCCACGGGCTCCGTCTCGTCCGAGCTGCCGTTCCTGCGCTTCGACGAGGAACGCGTGCTGTCGAACATCGGCGCGCTCAAGATCCCCGAGGTGCCCGCGCGCCTCGTCGTGATCGGCGGGGGCGTGATCGGGCTCGAGCTCGGCTCGGTGTGGCGGCGACTCGGGTCGACGGTCACGGTGGTCGAGCTCGCGCCGACGATCCTCCCCGGCCAGGACGAGGACGTGGTCAAGGAGGCGACGCGCGTCTTCACGAAGCAGGGCCTCGTACTCAAGACCGGCGTGCGCGTGACCGGCGCCGAGCGCAGGGGCGACGTCGTGCAGGTCACCATCGAGAAGGACGGCGGCGCGCCCGAGACGATCGAGGCCGACTACGTGCTCGTCTCGGTGGGACGCCGCCCGGCGCTCCGCGGCGTCGACGCGGCCGCGCTCGGCCTCGCGTTAGGCAAGCGCGGCGAGGTGCTCGCCGACGGCCAGATGCGCACCAACATTCCCACCGTCTACGCGATCGGCGACGTGGTGGGCGGCAAGCTCCTCGCCCACAAGGCCGAGGAGGAGGGCACGGTCGCGGCCGAGGTGATCGCCGGCAAGCCGGTGCACATGCACTACCGCTCCATGCCGAGCGTGGTCTACACCTGGCCCGAGATCGCGTCCGTCGGCTACGCGGAGCACGAGGTGAAGGCCGAAGGGCGGAAGTACAAGGCGGGCAAGTTCCCCTTCTCCGCCAACGGTCGCGCGCGCACGATGGGCGAGACGACCGGGTTCGTGAAGTTCATCGCCGACGCCGAGACGGACGAACTCCTCGGCTGCCACATGATGGGCGCGAACGCGAGCGACCTGATCGCCGAGGTGGTGCTGGCGTTCGAGTATCGCGGGGCGAGCGAGGACATCGGGATCACCGTGCACGCGCACCCCACGCTGAGCGAGACGGTGAAGGAGGCCGCGCTCGCGGTGCTCGGACGGGCGATTCACATCTGACCCGCGTGAAACGCAAACGGCGGGGGCGGCTCCTAGGAGCCGCCCCCGCCGCTTCACGTCAGGTCACTTTCCGAACAGCTTCTTGACCTTGTCCACCACGCCGTCGCCCTTCGGCTCGGAGTCGGGGATCGCGGCCATGAGGCGCTCGAGCACCGGCGCCGGCGTGACCATGCGGCCACGGCGCTCGGTTTCGCCCTGCACCTTCGCCCACAGCGCGACGTCCTGCGGCGCCGCGCGGCGCGCTTCGGCCTCGCTGCGCTCGCCGTCCAGCCACTGCTGCACGGCGGGGGCCGGGTGCCCGCTCAGCGGGCCGGCATCGGTGTCCGTGGCCGTCTCGGGGCGCGGGGCAACCGTGGGGGCCACCCCGGCATCGGGGCGGCGGACTCGCTCCTGCTCGGAGCGGATCGGATCGGGGGTCATGTCCGTCATCAGGCGTACTTCTCCTCCAGGATGGCGTGCAGCGCCTCGCGCGCGCGGTGGACGCGCATCTTGAGGGCACCGACGGTGGTGCCGAGCAGATCACTCATCTCCTCGTACGACCGCCCCTCGACGTGCTTCATGACGAAGGCCTCGCGCAGGCTCGCGTTGAGCGTGGCCAGCGCGCGGTCCAGGTCCATCCGCAGTTCACTGCGGTCGAGGTCCTCGTCCGGGGTCGCGTAGCTCGACGGCTGGTCGTCCTCTTCGTAGCTGACGTGGGTGCGTCGGATGTTCTTGAGCCAATCCTTGCACCCGTTCGCCACGATCCGGAAGAGCCAGGCATCGAACCGACCGCGCACCTCGGCGAGGTGGTGGTACGCCTTGATGAAGGACTGCTGCAGGATGTCTTCCGCGACGTCCGGACTTCCGGTCATCCCCAGCGCATGCCGGTACAGCGGGTCGCTGTACCGGTGGATGAGAACCGAGAAGGCGTCGCGGTCGCCCGCGAGCACGCTCGTGATGACCTGCTGGTCCGCGTCAGAGGGGTCGAGATTCGCCCCGGGTACCGTGGTGGTGGACACGGCCAAGAGACTAATCCTCCGGCGCGGCGCCCGACAGGCCAGCATAACGCCAGAATGGCCGGTCGAACGGAATCGCGGTGCGACGTTCGGAGGATGGACGAGGCGTTCGGGGGGAGGTAACGCCGCAGCTAGCGCGTTTTCGCCCCGTCTGCTGCGGGATTGTGATCTGGCGCACCAGCCTCATGCGTACTGAAGGCGGCCCAGCCGTACGCGCGCACGCGGGCGCCATCCGCGTCGAGCGTGGGTGGGGGGCGGCGCACCGTGCCCGGCACGCTCGGCGCCACGCCGGTGAGCGGTGACGCGTCGACGGTGGCCAGCGTTTCGAGGACGGTGTTGACGAGGCCCGCCGGGACGCCGACGGCGTCCAACCGCTCGAGCCAATCGCGCGCAGGCCGCGCGGCGAGGCGCACGGCCAGGGCCGACACGACCTCGGGACGGAAGGCGATCCGGCCGGCGTTCGTCGCGAGGCGCGGGTCGTCGCCGAGCGCGGCCAGGTCGAGGACGCGCGCGCAGGCCTGCCACTGGGCGTCGTTGCCGACGGCGAGCACGATCGGGCGGTCGGCCGCATCAAAGAGTTGGTACGGGACGAGGTTGGGGTGCGCGTTGCCCCAGCGCCGCGCCTCCTGTCCGGTGACGAGGGCGTTCTGCGCGACGTTCACGAGCGCAGCGGCCGCGCTCGCGGCCAGCGATGGCTGGAGGTGGCGGGCGTGGGCCGGCATGGGACCGCGGCTGCGGGCGAGCAGCGCGGCGAGGATCGCGATCGCCGCGTCCTTGCCCGTGACCACGTCGACGAGCGCGACGCCGGCGCGGAGCGGGGCGCCGTCGGGCTCGCCGTTGATCGCCATCCACCCGCGTTCGGCCTGCACGACGAAGTCGTAGCCCGGACGCGGCGAGGTCGCCCCGAAGCCCGAGATCGTGCACCAGACGAGGGCCGGATGCGCGGCGAGCAGCGCCTGTGGCGCGAGCCCCGAGCGTTCGAGCAGGCCCGGGCGGAAGTTGTCGACGACCACGTCGGCGTCGGCGATCAGGGTGCGGACGAGCGCGACGTCGTCCGGGCGCGCCAGGTCCGCCGCGAGGCTCAGCTTGTTGCGATTGACGCTGAGGAAGTAGGCGCTCTCGCCTCGCGCGTCGAAGGGCGGGCCCCAGCCGCGGGTGTCGTCCCCTGCCCCGGGCCGTTCGACCTTGAGCACGTCGGCGCCGAGGTCGCCGAGCATCATCGTGCAGAGCGGGCCGGCGAGGACGCGCGAGAGGTCGAGGACGCGGAGGCCGGCGAGGAGCATGCGGTAGGGTAGCCGGGGCCGCTTATTTCCGACGATGTCATCGCGCCAACCATCGTCCGAGTCGTTCGATGCGGAGGCATTCGCCGCCGAGGGGGCGCGGTTGGCCGCGCGGGGCCGGGCGATCGAAGATGAGGTCACCACAGTGCTGGCCGACGCGCTGGCCGCGGTGCTCGCGGACCCCGGGGAGTTGGCCGCGCTCCACCCGGCGAGCGCGCGCGACGCGGTCGACTACCTCGTGCGGGTGGGCCGGATGACGCGAGAGGAGGGCGACGCGGTGGTACGCCGGGCGGGGCGGGCCGCTTCACCCCCGGACGCCTGACAGCCAGACGCGGGACATCGGGCGTCAGGCGGCCCCGACCTCGGGCGCCGGTGGTCTACGCCCCGCTCACGCGCCTAATGCGTCGGCGAGGTCGCGCAAGAAGGTGCCGAGCGCGTTCGGGGTCTCGACGCGGTACTCGGCCCAGGTCGGGACGTCGTCGCCGACGCGCACCGTGAGGGCGGTCGGGGCGGCGTCGCGGAGGCGGCGGAAGAGGTGTTCGTCGGTGGCATCGTCGCCGGCGGCGAAGGCGCGCGCGGCGCCGTCGAGCGCGCCGAGCTGCCTGAGGAGCGCGAGCGTCGCGGTCCCCTTGTCGACCTCGACCGGGGCCTTGAACTCGAGCACGGACTTTCCGGCGTCGACGCGCAACCCTGCGTCCTCGCCGAGCGCACGCGCGCGGGCGACGACCTCGGCGCGCGCATCGGGCGGAGCGAGGCGCGTGTGGAGCGAGAGGCTCCAGCGCTTGTTCTCGACGAGCACGCCCGGCGTGGCGGCGAGCGGCGCGAGTGCGGCGGCGAGTCGTTCGAGCGCGGGCGCGTGCGCCGCGACGTCGGGGTCGACGGCGGACGTGGTCGCGTCGGGGGCGAGCATCTCGGCGCCGTGATTGCCGACGATCCAGAGCCCCGGGACGGGAACGATCGCGCGAGCGGTAACCGGCGTGCGGCCGGTGACGAGGGCGACGCACACGCCCGCATGTGCGGCGAGCCGTTCGAGCGTTTGGAGCGTGTCCTCCGGCGTGCGGGCATCCTCGGGGCGCGGCGCGATGGGCGCGAGCGTGCCGTCGATGTCGAGGCAGAGCGCGAGCGGCCGCGTGGCGGCGAGCTCGGCCAGGGCGTGCGCGCGCGCGGGGCCGTCGAGCAGGGCGGCCGACGTGCGGATGTGGCGCGATGGCCCGACCCGCGCGGGCGGGTCGAGCAGGTCGGGACGTGTCAGACCGTCGACCCCGCGCCGAGGGACGTTGCGCCGACGGAGTTCGCGCCGACGGCGGCGTCGAGTGCGCCGGACGTACGCGCGCCCGTCGACCGGGACGGCGTCGACTCGACCGCATCGGCCGGCGGCGCGAGTTCCGCGACGCGCGCGAGGATGCTCTCGAGCCAGTCGAAGATCGTGGCGCGCTTGAGCTGGTCGCGCATGCCGCGCATACGGCGGCGGCGCTCCGCGGCGGGCATCGTGATCGCGTCGCGGAGCCCCTGCACGAACCCGTCGACGTTGAACGGGTTGATGAGCACCGCGCCGTAGATCTCCTCGGCCGCGCCGGTGAGGCGGCTGAGGACGAGGACGCCGTGCTCGTCGACGTTGCAGGCGACGAACTCCTTCGCGACGAGGTTCATGCCGTCCTGCAGCGACGACACGAGGCAGAGGTCGGCGGCGCGGTACATGGCGGCCAGCTCTGCGGCGGGGACATTCTTGTGCAGGTAGACGATCGGCGTCCAGCCTGGCGTTCCCCAGCGCTCGTTGATCCCGGTGACGAGCTCCTCGACCTCGGCCTCGATGGCCTGGTACGAGGCGATCTCGCTGCGCGACGGGGTGCCGACGAGCAGGATGGTGAGTTTCTCGCGCAGGTCGGGCGCGCCCGCCCACAGCGTATCGAGCGCACGGAGCCGTTCGGGGATCCCCTTCGTGTAGTCGATGCGGTCGACCGAGACGGCGAGCGTGCGGCCGCCACTCGCGTACCGCGCCCGGAGCTCCGCGGCCTGCCCGGCGCCCTCGCGCGCGAGTCGCTCGTACTGCGCGGCGTCGACCGAAATCGGGAATGCGCCGACGCGCACGGTGCGCCCCTGGTAGCGGACGAAATGGTGCTCGCGGCGGACCTGGGCCCCTTCGACGAACGTCGCGACGCAGTCCATGAAGTTCATCGCGTGGCGTTCGGTGTGGAACTCGATCAGGTCGTTGCCGAGCATCCCCTCGAGGACGGCACTCTGGGCCGGTGACGGCAGCAGGTTGAAAAGGTCGGGCGCCGGGAAGGGGATGTGCCAGAAGTGGTGCAGGAAGGCGCGCCTGACCGTGCCGTCGGCCGTCAGCCGCTCGCGGAGCATGGCCGGCGCGAGCGCGAAGTGGTAGTCCTGCGTCCACACCACGGGCGGGTGCGCCGCGCGCCGGCACTCCTCCGCGACCGCTTCGGCGAAGCGCGCGTTCACCGCCTCGTAGCGTTCCCAGTACTCCTCGCGAAACGTGTAGTGCTGGAGGAGCATGTGGCAGAGCGGCCAGAGCGCGCTGTTCGCGAAGCCGTGGTAGTAGCCCTCGACGTCGGCCGCGTCGAGCCAGACGCGGCGGAGCGCGTAGCGGGGCGCCTCCGGCGGCACCTGCACGCGGTCATCGGCGTCGACGCTGTCGCGGTCGGCAGACCCGGAGCCCCACGCGACCCAGGTGCCCTGGGTGCGCTGCATGGTCGGGTCGAGGGCGGAGACCAGACCGCCCGGGGGGCGGCGCACCGTGGGTGCGTCGGTCGCGTCCCCTTCGGACGTGACGTGCTCGTACGGCTCCCGATTGGACAGCAGGATCAGCGTACGTCCGCGCAGGTACTGCTCGAAGTCCGGCATCGGCATCTCCGGGGGCAAACGATGTGCCCTGCAACCCGCCCGCTACGGGATGCCCGCGACGTAGATTCGCGGCGCCCCGGACGGGTCGTTTCCCGGCGCGCGCGATCGCCGACATCCCTTCAACCGTGTCTCTCAATGGTATCCGTGGTGCAGCAAGTCTGCGGCGGGCAGCCGCGCACGGCCCTGCTCGCCGCGCTGGTCGTGACGGGCGCGGTGCACGCGGTCGCGGCGCGCACGGCCGCGGCGCAGGCAGGTCAGCCTCCAGTCCGGCACGGGCTCGTGCGCCGGCCGGCCGCGGCCGACTCGACTTCGCTGACGCAGATCCGCGCGACGCTCGACGCGTCGGCGGACGCGTGGAACCGGGGCGATCTCGACGGCTTCATGAGCTCGTACGCGCCCGGCGAGGGGACGACGTTCGTCGGGCGACGGGGGCTCATCCGCGGGCCGGTCGAGATCCGGGCGACCTACGCCCCGCGGTTCGCGCCGGGCGCGCCGGCGCGCGGAAGGCTGCACTTCGAACAGCTCGAGGTCGATCTGCTCGCGCCCGACGTGGCGAACGCGATCGCGTACTACGTGCTCTCGGTGCGCACGGCCGCGGGCCGTGACTCGACGATCGCGCGCGGGCCGACGTCGCTCGTCATGCGGCGTCTGGGCGGGGCGTGGAAGATCGTCCACGACCACAGTTCCTGACCGGCCGGTGCGCGACGCGACGCGCCGGGTAGTGGCGCACGCGCCGGCCCGGCTGGACTTCGGCGGCGGGTGGACGGACGTGCCGCCGTACGCGGACCGCGAGGGCGGCACGGTGTGCAACCTCGCGATCACCCGGCGTACGGCGGTGGCGGTGGCCGCCGAGCCGCCGGCGGATGCCGACGACGGGTTTGACTGGCGCCCGGACGGGCCGGCCGGCGGGCTGGTGCGCGCGGCCCTTCGGCGCGCGGGACTGGGCGAGGCGCGGCTCCGCGTGGGCACGCGGTCCGACCTGCCCGTCGGCGCCGGGCTCGGAGGGTCGAGCGCGCTCGGCGTCGCGCTCGCGGCGGCGTGCGCGGCGTGGCGGGATCTGACCGCAGGCGGAGAACGCCGAGCGAGCCGCACGCCGCTGGACGACGCGACGCGGGCCGCGCTCGCCGAGGCGAGCCGCGCGGCGGAGGTCGAGGACGCGGGGATCGCGGGCGGGCGGCAGGACCACTACGCGGCGGCGTTCGGCGGGGCGCTGCGGCTGGACTTCGGCGCGGCGGCGGACGGTCGACCGGCGCAGGTGACGCGGCTTCCGCTGCGCGCCCACACGCGGCGCGCGCTCGAAGGTCGGTGCGTGGTGGTCTACACGGGCGAGTCGCGCGTGTCGGGGGAAACGATCACGGCGGTGCTCGACGGGTACGCGGCGGGAGAGCGCCGGGTGGTCGACGCGCTCGCCCGGATGCGCGGGCTGGCCGCGGCGATGGCCGCGGCGCTGGCCCGCGGCGACGTCGACACGTTAGGCACTCTGGTGGGCGAACACTGGGGGTGGCAGCGCGGACTGCACCCGGCGATCCCGACGGCGCGGATCGACGCGATCGTGGCCGCGGGCGACAAGGCCGGGGCGTTAGGCGCGAAGGCGTTGGGGGCGTCGGGCGGGGGGTGCGTGCTGCTCGTCGCTGCGGAGGGGCGGGAGGAGGACGTGCGGGCGGCCGTGGAACCGTTGGGGCGAGTGCTGGAGTGGGGCGTGGAGGGCGAGGGGGTCGGGTGACGGCGTAGGCGACGTCTGACGGGGACGGAGACGGCGGTGCCGCCTACCTTCCCGGGATGCCCGCCTTCGCCGACCCTTCCGCGCTTTCCCGCGAACTCGTCCGCATCGACTCGCGGAACCCCGACCTCGTGCCGGGGGCGCCGGGGGAGGGCGCGTGCGCCGCACGCCTGGCCGCCGTCCTGCGCGCGTGGGGCTTCGCGGTCGACCTGTACGACGCCGTGCCCGGGCGGCCCAACGTGGTCGCCCGCATCGGGCGGGGCGAGCCGGGCGCTCCGGTGCTCATGCTGAACGGGCACCTCGACGTGGTGGGAACCGACGGGATGGTGCACGAGCCGTTCGCGGCGGAGGTGCGCGACGGACGGCTGTACGGGCGCGGGGCGGCCGACATGAAGGCCGGTATCGCGGCGATGTGCGCGGCCGCGGCGAGGGCGCACGCCGACGGGGCCGTCCGCGGCGAGGTCGTGATCGCCGCGGTCGCCGACGAGGAGTTCGAGAGTGCCGGCACCCTCGCCCTCGTCGAGCGGCTGAAGTCGGGCGCGCTGCGGGCCGACGCGTGCGTGATCACCGAGCCCACCCGCCTCGCGATCATGCCCGCGCACCGCGGGTTCGCGTGGTACACCGTGACCCTCCACGGTCGCGCCGCGCACGGCAGCCGCTATGACCTCGGGGTGGACGCCATCCGTCACGCGGGGCTCGTGCTCGCCGAGCTGGACGCGCTCGACGCCGTCGAGCTGCCCGGGCGGGCACCGCACGCGCTGTTGGGCCGCGGGTCGCTGCACGCGTCGCTCATAGAGGGGGGAGTCGGCCTGACGACCTACCCCGAGCGGTGCGTGCTCCGGCTCGAGCGGCGGACGATCCCGTCGGAGAGCGCGGAGTCGGCGCTCGCGGAGATCGAGGCGGCGGCGGCGCGCGTCGCCGCGCGGCTGCGGGCCGCCGGGCGCGAGGCGTTCCGCGCCGACGTCGCGCTCGACTTCGCGCAGCCGCCGAGCGACGTCGCGCCCGGGGCGCCGATCGTGCGTGCGTTAGGCACGGCGCTCGCCGGGGCGGGGGAGGCGGTGCGCGTGGAGGGGATGCCGGCCTGGACGGACGCCGCGCTGCTCAACGCGGCCGGGGTGCCGACGGTGTGTTTCGGGCCGGGCGACATCGGCCTCGCACACAGCGCGGAGGAGTGGGTCGGGCTCGACGAGGTGGAGCGCGCGACCGACGTGCTCGCGCGCTTGGTGCGCGACTGGTGCGGGTGAGTATCGTTCCCGGATGGCCAGCTTCTCTCCCGCGCAGTACGACGCGCTCGAGCGCGCGATCGCCGACCGGCGCCGCATCGAGGTGCGCCGGAACGGCGCCTACGACCTCGTCGTGGTGCCGCGGGCGCTGCGACTCGTCGGCGGCCGCGAGCGCATCGACGCCGTGCATCCCACCACCGGCGACCGCCTCGACCTCTGGATCGACGAGATGACCGGGTTCGACGTCGTATGACGGGCGGGACGCATGCCGGCCGGAAGGGCGCCGGGCCGCACGGGGCGGCGCACCCGCTCGTCGCGGTCTACGCCGACGAGTCGTGCCTGGGCAACGGCAGGGCGGGCGACACGCCCGGTGGTGCGGGGGGCCTCGTCGAGTGGCGCCACCCGCGCAGCGGCGAGCTCCTGCGGTGGGACTGGTGGATCAGCGAGCGCGACACCACGAACAACCGGATGGCGCTCCGCTCCGTGATCGAGACGTTCGCCGGCCTGTCGGCCAAAGAGCGCACGTTTTCGGTGGTCTTCACGACCGATTCGAAGTACATCGTGGACGGGATGACCTCGTGGGTGCCCGGGTGGATGGCGCGCGGGTGGACGCGCAAGACCGGCCCGATCGAGAACCTCGAGCTGTGGAAGACGGCGGTGGCAGCGGCGGCCGCGCACGAGCGGATGTGGCGCTGGGTGCGTGGGCACAACGGGCATCCGCAGAACGAGTACGCCAACCACCTCGCGACGCGCGCCGCCGCCGACCAGACGCAGTCGGGGGGTCTGGTGCCGTCGGGGTTCGACGCGTGGGTCGCGGCGGAGCGAGCGAAGGGGAAGCTGCGCGGCGCGCTCGACCCGTTTCCGTCGGCCGAGGCGTTCGTGCCGGCGCCGGCGTATCCGCGTGAGGGGCGTGCGTCCGCCGCGGGCGGATCGGTTGCGGGAGCCCGCGCGGGCGCGTCTGCTGGATGACGTCTCCCTCATTCTTTCCCCTCCGCTCATGTCGCGCCCCCTGCTCCTTCTCGCCCTCGGCGGCGCCGTCGGCTACGCCGTCGGCTTCCGCGACGCCCAGCTCCACGAGCAGACCGTGGTGCGCCGCGTGATCGAGCAGATGGTCTCGCGCGCCGGCGGCAGCGCGCGCGGCAAGTACGACTCCGACCTCGACGGTCGGGCCGCGCCGAGCGATGGCACGGACAGCACGGCGCGGCGCTGATCGCGCCGCTTCCGCCTTCCTTCGTGCCCTTCCCCGTCCGTCCGCCGACGCCCGTATTGGGAGGCGCGTGTCGCGCGTGCGCGCGGCCGTTGCCCGCGGATCGCGCGGTGACCTTCTGCCCCTACTGCGGGGAGAACGTCACGGTGCACCGGTGCCCGGCGTGCAGCACGGAGCTCGAGATCGGGTGGCGGTTCTGCATCACGTGCGGCCGTCCCGCGGACGAGGGGTAACACGAGGCACGGGACGCGTCGGCCGCGCCGGGAATGGATCGCGCGAGGGGCCGGCGGCGTACTGACCCGGAGCGGTCGTCTCCGCCCCGTCGCTCTGCCCGTGCTCGCCGCCCGCATGCCTCGACCGCCCGTCCGCTCAACCGTTCCGCTCGCCATGCTCCTCGCCTGCGCCGCGCCCGCCTGGGCGCAGGCCGGGGCGGGACCGACTGCGCCCACCGCGACGACCCGCACCTGGCGGGTGCGCACCGCGGAGCACGTCGACCTGTGGCTGCACGGGCTCGCGTTGATCGAGGACGACACCGCGCGGGTGCCGATCTTCCGCCGCGGCTACCGGGCCGCGGTGCAGGCCGAGCGGACGCGCGCGAACGCGTACACGGACCTCGACGCCAACCGCGAGCGCCTGCGGGCACGTCTCGCCGCGAATCCGGCGCTCGCGCTGTCCGCGCAGTTCGTTCCGCTCGCCTTCCAGTCGTTCGACGGCCTGCAACAGGCGGTGACGGCGTTCGTGCAGGCAGGGGGCGATCCGCGCCGCGCGAGCGACGCCGGCCAGGCCGGCGCGATCGCGCTGCTGGCCCGCACGTTCCCCGCGGCAGCCGACCGGGACTGGTTGCGCCTGTACACGACCGCACTCGCCGACGAGCGCGACCGGTTTTACCACCGCTACTGGACGGCGCTGCAGCAGTCGCGGGCCGCGTCGCTCGACGCGGCCGACTCGGCGTGGCAGCGCGCGGTACGCCCGCGCCTCCAGCGCTACCTGTCTGGCTCGCAGCAGCGCGACGGCACGCTGCTTCTCTCCCCCGTGCTGGGCGGCGAGGGGCGTGCGCAGGCCGACCCCGGCGGCGACGGCGTGGTCGCGGTGCCCCTTCCCGCACGCCCGGCGGACGCCGCCGAGGCGAGCTACACGGCGGTGCACGAGTTCGTGGGGGCGCTCGTGGGCCAGGTGGTGGCCGACAACACGTCGCCTGCCGACCAGCGCGCGGGACTCGCGGACCGCTACGTGACGGTGGGACAGGTGCGCGCCGGGCTCATCCTGTTGCGCCGCGCGGCGCCAGACCTCGCCGACGGATACGCGCGATTCTATCTGCGCGAGGCCGGCGCGCCCGTGCCGCCCGGGGACGCCGGGGCCGCGCTGGAGGCGGCCTTCCCGTTGCCGAGCGCGATGCTCGAGGCGGTGACGCGGCAGATCGACGTCGTGCTCGGGGGGATCTGACGATGGCCCTCGACCGGACGGCGATGGAGCGCGTGCTCGCGCGGGCGGCGGAGCTGCAGACCGCCGCGGGGCGCGCGCCCGACGACGCGGGGCTGAGCGACGCCGAACTGCTCGACGCGGCGCGCGAGGCCGGGCTGTCGACCGACCACGTGCGCGCGGCGCTCGCCGAGGAGCGGTTGCGGTCGGCGACGCGCGCCGTGGTGCCGACGGGGCGCGACGCGGGCGAGGGCGACCTCGCGACGCGGATCGCGGGGCCGGCGCACGCGGCGGCGGCGCGCGCGGTGGCGGGGACGCCGGGCGCGGTGATCGAGGCGTTGGGCCGCTGGCTCGAGCGCGAGGAGTGCATGCAGCTCGTGCGGCGGACGGCCGACGCGGGGGCGGTCTACGCGGCGTGGGACGCGCGCACGGACTTCGTCGGGAATCTGACACGCGGGCTGCGACTGGGCGGCGGCACGCCGGGGCTGCGGCGCGCGCGCGGCGTGCGCGCGGTGGCGCTGCCCGCCGACACCGGGCGGACGCTGCTGCGGCTGGAGCTCGACCTCGGCGGCGCACGCCGGCAGCGGCTCACCGCGGGCGGGGTGGCGGCGGGTGGCGGCGTGCTCGCGGGGACGGGGATGCTCGGCGCGGGGGTCGTCGCGCACGCACTGCTCGCGGTGGTCGCGCCGGTCGCGGCGGTTCCGGTGCTCGCGGGCGGCGCCGCGGCGTGGGTGATCGCGCGCGGGCACCGCGACGCGGTGGCGCGCGGCGGCGCGGCGCTGGAAGCGCTGCTCGACCGCGTCGAGGGGGGGCTCGCCGGGCCGGCCGCATCCTCACGCCCGGGAGAGCGTGCGGCCGGACTGCTCGACGCGATCGACGGGGTGCGGCGGGCGCTGCGCTGAGCGCGGTGCCTCGCCTACCGGCTCCCGCCTAACGCGAGCGTGAACGGCCGTTGCCGCACGCGCTCGACGAGCCGGCGCACGAGGCCGTTGCTGCCGACGACGAGCATCCCCGTCACGAGCAGCGCCTTGACCTCGCGCCGCGAGATCTTCACCCCGCCGCCGGGCAGGAGCATCGCCGAGGTGCGGGCGAGGTCGCGCAGCGTGGCGTAGGCGTAGAACAAGGGCAGCGCGCAGAAGAGGCGGATCGGCACCGCGCGCCGCGGGATGAGCAGCAGGTAGCGGCGCGCCTCGTCGAGGTCGGCCCAGGCGAGCTCGATGAGCCGACCCGACGGCCGCCCGCGTCTCGGGGATGCACTCGGCCGCGAGCACGGCCGCGTGCGTGCTGCCGTGGGCGCGGAGGAGTTGCTCGGGCACGTAGATCGAGTTCTCGACGCGGGCGTCGTGCCCCACGTCCTTGAGGATGTTCACCGTCTGCAGCGCCTCGCCGAACGCGCGGCACCGTTCGCGCAGCCGCTCGTACGTGACCTGGCCCACCGCGGGCGAGTGCTCGTGCCAGAGGTCGGTGAGCAGGTAGCCCACCGTGCCCGCCACGTAGTAGCAGTACTCGCGAAACTCCTCGACCGTCTGGATGCGGATGCCGTCGGGGTAGAGCTCGACGAACTTGCGCATGCCGGTGACCATCTCGGTCACCCAGTGGCGCACGACGCGGCGCGTCCCCGCGGGCAGCGTGAGGAAGTAGCCGAAGACGAGGTCCGCGTGGCGGACGAGCGCGAGGTGCGCCGGGTCGCCGGTGACGGCATGCGCCATCGGCGGGAAGCGGTCCGCGGCCGCCTGCCCGTCGAAGCAGTCGAGCAGCGCTTCGAAGAGCGGCGCCTTGGCGGCGGGCGTCATGCCGGGCGCGTCCTCGACGGTGTCGGCGAGCCGGCAGATGAGGTAGGCCGTGAGGACGGCCTTGCCGAGGTCCCCCGGGAGCGCGCGGATGCCGATCGCGAAGGTCCGCGAGACGGCCGGGAGGACCACGTCGCAGAAGCGGCGCGCGTCGCGGTGGGCAACGGCGTCGGCGAGGGCGCGTTCGGGGAGGGCCGGCATAGGGGGGGCGGAGCGGGGGCGGCGGGTGACGGCGAAGTGTACCCCACGGTGCCGGCGTCGGTCACCCGATGCGAGCAGCTTTGGGGGCAGGGCGCGTCTGCTGAGCCCTTGTAGCGCGAGTGCGACGTGAATCATCGGGTCGGCAGCAGCCGCGGGCACTCCGGCCGACGATGCGTTCCGCGCGACGTAATCCCCCCGGCCACGCCGCCGGGCAGGGCGCGGGCCCGTTCAGCCCCGGCGGAGCGCCGTCGGCCGATCCCGGACGACCCGCGCGATACCGTGCGGCGCCACGAGGAAGGCCAGCTGGTGGATGCGACGAGCGCAACTGCCGTGTGCCGAATGCGCCAGGTCGCGGGGCGTGTGCCCTGCGGCGTTCACGGAGCTTCAGGGGGCGCCCCACGCTGGGCCCCCACGGCCCGCGCCAACTCCGCCCGCGCCACCCGCGTCCCCGCCTCTGCCGCGAACGCCGCCGCGTCCGCGACCGCCGCCGCGGCATCCTGCTCCGCCCGGGACGACGCGAGCCGGAGCCCCGCAGCCCCCTCGTCCGTTGCCACGCGGGCGAGGTCGCGCCGCGCCGCCGCGGACGCCTGCGCCGCGTCCCACAGCCGCTCGGCCCGCAGCACGGCGCGGTACGCCTTGGCCACCGCGGTCGCCGTGCGCTCCTCGGCGCGACGCGCTTCCTCCCCCGCGGCGACCTGCCGCGCGGCCGCCGCGTCGACCTGGCTCCGCCGCCGCCCGAAGTCGGCGATCGTCCACGACAACGACAGCCCGCCGGTGACGTTGTCGTGCGGCAGCACGGTGGTGAGCGTCTGGTGGTAGTACTGCGCGTAGAGCGCGACCTCGGGCACGTAGGCCGCACGCGCGGCGCGGGCGCCGCTCGCGGCCTCGTCGCGCGTCGCGCGGGCTGCACGCAGCTCGGGGTTCGCGTCGAGCGCGGTGCGGACGAGCGCGGCGAGCCGCACGCTGTCCCCCGCCGCGAGTGCGTCGCCGAACGCGTCGGACGCGGGCGCGTCGGCCGTCGACGCGCCTAACGCCTCGCGCCCGGTCGCCGTCGCGCGCGCGGCGGCCCGCGCGGGGCCGGCGGGCGCGGTGCGCCGTTCGGGCGGCGCGGGCGCGACCAGCGTCATCGGCACGTCGGCGGGCCACCCGACCAGCTCGGCGAGGTCGGCCGTGTAGTCCGCGACCTGGTTGCCGGCCGCGACGAGCTGCTGCTCGGCGTCGAGCACCCCCGCGCGCGCCTCGGTGGCCCGCGTGCCGAGCGCGAGCCCGGCCGCCACGGCGCGCGTGGCGTCGCCCGCGCCGGCCCGGCGCGCCGCGAGCACCAGCCGCGCGGCCTCGTGCTGCCGCTCGGCGGCGAGCGCGCCGAGGTAGAGGCGCGTGACCGCGAGCGCGACGTCCTGGGTCGTCGCGTCGCGCGACGCGGCGCTCCGGCGGTACGCCGCCTCCGCCGCGCGCTCGCCGGCGCGGATGCGCACGCCCTGGGTCAGCGGCTGCGTCGCGGTCACGATCGAGTAGAACGTGCTCTTGCTCGGCGACGTGAGGCTGCGGTCCGCGCCGGGGAGCGGGCGGCCGTTCACGTCGTTCCCGAGCGCGCCCTGCGGGATGAGCACGCTCTGCACGCCGCTCCGCCCCGAATAGTTGCCCGTGACCGCGAGCGACGGCCGGAACTCCGCACGCGCGCCGCGCACGCGCGCGGCCTGCTCGTCCACCTGCGCGGCCGCGATGCGCACGGCGCGGCCGTTGGACGTCGCGAGGCGCACGGCCTCGTCGAGCGTGAGGGAGCGTGCCGCGCGCGTTTCCGTGGCGACCTCCTGCGCGCCTAACGCCGGCACGCGCGCCGCGCCGAGCGCGAGGCACGCGAGCGCCATCGCGGTGAGCGCCGAGCCCACGCCCGAGCCCAGCCCCGGCGCGATCGTCGACGCCGCGCGCCGCAGCGGCTCGGGCGCGACGCCCGGCGCGGCGGGCGCCGCGGCCGTGCCGTGCGCGCGGCGCGCCTGCCGCCGCTCGCGCCGCGACTCGACCAGCACGTACAGCACCGGCACCACGACGAGCGTGAAGACCATCGAACAGACGAGCCCCACCGCGAGCACGCTGGCGAGCGGCGACCACAGGCTCGACCCGCTCACGATGAGCGGCACCACGCCGACCGCCGCGGCCACGGTCGTGAGGAAGATGGGCCGCAGCCGCCGCCGCCCGGCGTCGAGCGCGGCGTCCTCGAGCGACTCGCCCTCTTCGCGGCGCGCGATGATGTAGTCGACGAGGATGATCGCGTTGCGCACGACGACGCCCGTGAGCGCGGTGAGCCCGAGCTGCGCGGTGAAGCCGAACGGGTTGCGCGTGAGCACGAGGCCCAACGCCGAGCCGAAGACGGCGAGCGGGATGGAGACCATGACGATGAGCGGGTAGCGCGCGTTGCGGAACTGGAGGAAGAGGATGAGGAAGATCCCGAGCAGACTCGTCGACAGCGCGACGCTCATCGGCCCCTGCACCTCGCCCTGGTTCTCGATCTCGCCGCCCAACGCCATCGTGGCGCCTGCGGGCAGCGCGATGGCGCGGAGTCGCGGGAGCGCGGCCGTGAGCACGGTCGAGGCGAGCACGCCGGGGCGCGCGAAGGTCGACACGGTGATGGTCCGCACGCCGTTGCGCCGGACGATGCGGCTCGGCTGCCACTCGGGGCGCACCTCCGCCACCTCGCGGAGCGGCAGGCGCGCGCCCGTCGCGGGCGCGGTGACGTAGGCGTCGCGGACGTCGCCGACGCCGCGTCGGCTGGCGGAGTCGAGGCGCAGGCGCACCTCGATCCGCCGGTCGCCCTCGTAATAGGTCGACGCGACGGCGCCGTCGAAGCCGCCGGCGAGCTGCTGGGCGACGTCGGCGTCGGTGACGCCCAACCGCGCCGCCGTCTCGCGGCGCAGGTCGACGCGCACGCCGTAGCGGTCCTCGCCCCAGTCGGTGGTGGTGTACTCGCTGCCGGGCGTGGATGCGAGCACCGCGCGCGCCGAGTCGCCGAGGCGGCGCAGCGTGGCGAGGTCGGCACCAGCGAAGCGAATCTCGATCGGCGCCTTGAGCGCGGGGCCCTGCTGCAGCTCCTTCACCATCACCGTCGCTTCCGGGGCGAGTGCGGCGAGGCGCGCGTGGAGCGACGCCGCGACGATCGGGGTCTCGTCGGTGCCGGCGGTGTTGACGACGAGCTGGCCGTAGTTGGTCGCGGGCGGCTCGGGGTTGATGTTGTAGTAGAAGCGCGGCGAGCCGCCGCCGGTGAACGAGCCCACCGCGCGCACGCCGTCGACGCGTCGCACGCTCGCCACGAGGCGCTGCACCACCGAATCGGTCGCTTCGAAGCGCGTGCCCTCGGGCGTCCACACGTCGACGACGAACTGCGCGCGCTCCGCGGCGGGGAAGAAGCGCATTGGGATGAGCTTCAGCATCACCACGCCGGCGACGAACGCGAGCACGCTCAGTGCGAGCGTGGTCCGCTTGCGCGGGAGCGCCAGGCGCATCGTGCGCTCGTACAGGCGCTGCATCAGGCCGAGCGGGTCGAAGCGGCGGGGCGTCGCGGCGGCCCCCACGTGCGGCCGCAGTCCGGTCGTGATGAACGCCAGGCAGAGCAGCGGCGTGAGCAGCATCGCGACGACGTACGAGCAGAGCAGCGCGACGCTCACCGTGAGCGGCAGCGCGCGGATGAACTCGCCCACCGTGCCGGGGAGCAGGATCGCGAGCGGGAGGAAGCTCGCGACGATCGTGAGCGTCGCGCCGAGCACCGGGAGCGCGAGGTCGCTGGCCGATCGCCACGCCGCCTCGTCGCGCGCGACGCCGTGGTCGAGCAGCTCGACGTAGTTGTCGGCGATCACGATCGCGTCGTCGACCACCATGCCCAACGCGACGACGAGTCCGGCGAAGCTCATCTGGTGCAGCTCGATGCCGAGCGCGTTGAGCGCGGCGACGGTCACGGCGACGGTGATCGGGATTGCGGTGGCCGCGATGGCGGCGACGCGGAGCGGGAGGAGCAGCACCGTCACGAGCACCACCGAGACGACGGCGATCGTGAACTCGCGACCGAAGCCCAGCACGCGGTGCTGCACGCCCGCGGGCTGGTCGGCGACGAGGTCGATCGCGAGGTCGGGCGGTAGCTGCGCGCGCACCGCGGCGAGCCTGGCGTCGATCTGCCGGCCGACGTCGACGAGGTTGCGCCCTTCCTGCGCCTCGATCGACATGAGCGCGACCGGCTGGTCGTCGACGCGCGCGAGGAACGTCGGGTCGGCGTAGCGGCGCTCGACCGCGGCCAGGTCGCCGAGCCTGACCGGCTCGGCGCGCGGCCCCGCGGCCACCTGCACCGCGCCCACCTCCTGCACGGTGTTGAACGGCCCAGCGGGGCGGATGCGCACGTCGCTCGCGCCGGCGTCGACCGAGCCGCCGTCGACGACCGCGTTGCGCGCGCGGAGGGCGCCTAACAGCTGCGACGTCGTGACGCCGTACTGGGCGAGGCGCTCCGGGCGCGCGGTGACGGCGATCTCCTCGGGCTGCTCGCCGTAGCGCTTGATCTTGGAGACGTCGGGAAGCGTGCGCACCGCGTCCTCGATGCGGTCGAGGAAGGTCGCCAGCTCGCGCGAGCCGTAGCGGCCCGGTGGGCCGTGCACGGTGAGTAGCACCGCGACCACGTCACCGAAATCGGCGTTGACGATCGGGCCGACGACGCCGGCCGGGAGCTCCTGCGCGCGCGTCTCGTTGAGGTCGAGGCGCAGCGTGGACCAGAAGCGCTCGGGGTCGCGCACGTCGTCGTTGAGCTCGACGTTGGCGACGAGCGCGCCGGGGCGGCTCGTGGTGTACGTCTTGGCCTTCTTCACCTCGCCGTGCGCGAACAGCCGCCGCTCGACCGGCTCGGCCACCTGCCGCTCGACCTGCTCGGCCGTGGCTCCGGGATAGAGGGCGAGGACGAGGCCCTGGCGGATCGTGATCTTCGGGTCCTCCCGCCGCGGCATGCGAACGAGCGAGGTGAGGCCGAAGATGACGACGAGCGCCGTGAGCACGTAGACGAGCTGCCGGTTCGCGAGCGCGGCGCGGATCAGGTTCCAGCGTTGGAGGGGGCGAGCGTCCGGCTCGCGCGCGAGTGTCGGGGACGTCATCGTCAGCGTCCCCCCGGCACGGTCACCGCGGACCCGTCGCGCAGCCGCTGCTGGCCGCCGACGACGACCGGTTCGCCCGCCGCGAGGCCGCGGGCGACCTCAACGTTCCCGCCGCGCGCGTCGCCGACCTCGACGCGCCGAGCGCGGACGCGCCGTTCGGACGGCGCGTAGACGTAGACCAGCGTGACGCCGTCGGCGTCGCGCATGACCGCGGCGGCCGGAACGACGACCGCGTCGCGCGCACGCCCCGTCGGTAGCACGACCGTCGCGACCATCCCGCCGCGGAGCGCGCCGGTCGGGTTGGGGAGCGCGACCTTCACCGCGTACGTGCGACTCGCCGGGTCGGCGACGACGCCGACGTGCGCGACGCGGCCCGTGACGGTGCGACCCAACGCGGGCACCTCGACTGCCGCGGGCTGGCCGACGTGCACCTGGCCGACATCGGCCTCGCTCACGCCCACGCGCACCTCCACCTCCGCGAGGTCGACGAGGGTGAGCACGGCCGTGCCAGTGCTGGCACTCGCGCCAACCTCGACCGACTTTTTCGCGATGGTGCCCGCAAACGGGGCGGTGAGGCGCGTGTCGGCGAGCCGCTTGGCGGCGAGGTCGCGGACGACCACGGCCTGCCGGGCGCCGTTGTCGAGCTTGTCGAAATCGTTGGCCGCGATCGAGCCCGAGGGTTGGAGCAGGCGCGCGCGGGCCAGTTCGTCGGCCTGGCGGGCGCGCGCGAGATCGGCCTGCTGGTAGGCCAGGCGGTAGTCGGTCGGGTCGACGGCGGCGAGCAGCTGGCCCGAGGCGACGCGGGTGCCCTCGTCGACGGCGAGCGTGACGACGCGCCCGGGGACCTGGAAGGCGAGGTCGGACGTCGCCCGTGGCTCGGTCACGCCGCCGGCGCGGATCGCGGCGCGGCTCGTGTCTCGGGCGGCGGGCGCGAGGCGGACCGGCGTCGCCGGCGCAGCGGGTGGCGGCGCCGCGGCCCGCGCGTCTCGCGAGCAGGCGTCGGTCGCGGCGACGATCGCCGCCATCGCGAGCAGGGAGAGCGTGTGCGCGACGGGGTAGGCGCGCGGGCGGCGGTCTGGACGCGGGCGGGGCATCGAAGGAACGGCGAAGGGTGGCGACCGGCATCATTCCGAACATGAGCGTTCGCTCATGTGAGCAGTTGCTCGCGTCTAGATATGAGCTATCGCTCACCTTGTCAATAGGCGAGTGTTCGCTCACATTGATGGGATGAGTCCGGAGGCCGACCTGTTACCGACCGCGTCTGTCGACGCCGCGACCGAGCCCGCCGCGGCGGCCGGCGCGGGCGTGCTTCGCCGCGTGCCCCAGCAGGACCGCGGGCAGCGCCGGATCGAGCGCATCCTCGACGCCGCCGCCGAGGTCATCGGGGAGGTCGGCGTCGAGGCCGCGTCGACCAACGCGATCGCGGCGCGCGCGAAGACGTCCGTCGGGTCGCTCTACCAGTTCTTCCCCAACCGCGACGCGATCGTGCAGGCGCTGGCGATGCGCTACGTGGCGATGTTCGGGCAGCTGAAGGACACCGTGCTCGCGGCCGAGGTGGCCGACCTGCCGCTCGACGCGATGATGCGCGGGATCGTCGAGCCGATCGCGGCGTTCTGCGACGCGCACCCGGCCTACCGGCACGTGTACGGTGCGACCAACACGCCCGGCAGCGCCGTGGCCGCGGCCGACGCCGCGCTGCACGCGACCGTGGTCGAGCGGGTCGAGGCACTCATCGCGCGGCGCATGCCGTGGGTCGGTGCGGCGCAGCGCCACGTGACGGCACGGGTGCAGGTCGAGACCGTGCACGCGGTGCTCTTCCAGGTCCAGGCGCTGCCGCCGGCGGAGCGACCGCCGCTGCGGCAGGAGTTGGTGCGCATGCTCGTCGCCTCGCTCCAGCAGTTCGAGGCGGGTCGCCCGAACGCCTGAGGGCGCACGGCGGGCACGCGTCACATCTTGGACGCGCTTCCGCATCGCCTCACCGCCCAACCCGCGAGCGCATGCCGACCCCTGACGTTTCCGCCCCGCCCGCCGGCGCTGTGGCCGCCGGCGCTGTGCCCGCTGGCGTCGTGCCCTACGGCCAGAACACGTACCACAACCATCCGGTCGGCGCCGTGCCGAATCCGGCGATGCCGAACCCCGACGCCGACGACGCCGCGTTCGTGGCCGTCGCGAACGTGATCATGGCCGACGCGGCCGACCTCGCGCGCCGCGTGGTGCCCTCGCATCAGGCCGCGGCGACGATCATCGTCGCGGGTGACTGGTCGACGGGGCGCAAGTATTTCTCGATGAGCGAGAAATACGCGGCGTGGGCCGACTACGGCTCGCCGGCCGTGGGCGTGGGCACGCACGCGTGGCTGCTGCGGGACGCGGCCGAGCGGGCGCGCGCCGCCGGCCTCCCCCTGGCCGTCGACCGGCTGCCGGGCGTCGCGCGCTACACGAACGCCGAACTCGACGCGCACCCCGCGTGGACCGGCTTCGGCACCGAGCGCGACAGACATCCGCCGATGCGCGGCTGGATGGCCGCGCCCGTCGTCGGGCGCGACGGCGTGGTCTGGGGGTTGTTGCAACTGTCGGATCGAGCCGACGGGGCCGACTACTCGGCCGACGACGAGGCGGCGTTCGCGCGCTTCACGCGGCTCGTGACCGCGGCGCTCGAGGCGGCGTGGGACGTCCGCACGCTGCGGCGCGCGCGCGCCGCCGACGCTGCACACCCCGGATAAGGGGTGACGACACGCATGGCCGAGATCGCGCCCACCCCCCCGCCGGGTTTCCGCGGCGTCTGGCGCGCCGACGACGAGGCGCGGGCCGTGTACAGCGAGGCGGCCGGCATCGCGCGCGCGCTGCCGCGCGCCGCCGCGGTGCCGGCCGACGCCGACGACGTGCGCACGCTCGCGCGCTGGGCGTCGGTCACGGGCACGCCGCTCATCCCGCGCGGCGCGGGGAGCAGCATGGCGGGCGGCGCCGTCGGCGACGGCCTGGTGGTCGACCTCGGCCGCCTCGCGACGTTAGGCGGAGTCGACGCCGCGGCGCGGCGCGTGTGGTGCGGGCCCGGCGTGAGCGGCGCGGCGGTCGACGCGGCGGCGCGCGCCGCGGGCCTCCGCTTCCCCGTCGACCCGTCGAGCTGGGCGTGGGCCACGGTGGGCGGCATGGCGTCGACCAACGCCGCGGGCGCACACACGCTGCGCCACGGCGCGATGCGCTCGTGGGTGACCGCGCTCGACTGCGTGTTCGCCGACGGGTCGCGCGCGGTGGTCCGCCGCGGCGCGGAGGCGCCGACGCACGTTCCCGCCCTGACCCGTCTGCTGGACGTCGTGCTCCCGCGCGTCCGGGCCGCGCTCGCCGCGGGAGCCCCGCTCGCGCACGCGACGCGCAAGGAGTCGTCGGGGTACGCGCTGGCCGAATGGGCGCGCACCGGCGAGCTGGTCGACCTCCTGGTCGGGAGCGAGGGCACGCTCGCCCTGTTCGTCGGTGTCGAGCTCGCGCTCGGGGCCCTGCCCGGCGCGACGGCGAGTGCGTTAGGCGCGTTCCCGTCGCTCGAGGCCGCGGTCGACGGGGCCGAACGGGCGCGCGACGCGGGCGCGGCCGCGTGCGAGCTGCTCGACCGGACGTTCCTCGACGTCGCGGCGGAGGGCGGCGCGCTGCCCGACGTGGCGCGCGCCGTCGACGGCACCGTGCCCGAAGCGGTGCTGCTCGCCGAGGTCGAGGGGGAGGACGCGGCGGCGGCGCGCGCGGGCGCGGAGGCATTGGGCGCGGCGTTCCGGGCAGCCGGGGCGGCCTCGGTGTCGCTCGCCGTCGACCCCGCCGCCGAGCACGTGCTCTGGGAGCTGCGCCACGCGGCGAGCCCGATCCTCGCCCGGCTCGACCCGGCGCTCGCGTCGATGCAGTTCATCGAGGACGGGTGCGTGCCGCCGGGGCGGCTCCCCGAGTACGTGCGCGGCGTGCGCGCAGCGCTCGCGCGCCAGGGGGTGCGCGGGGTGATCTTCGGCCACGCGGGCGACGCACACGCGCACGTGAACCCGCTGGTCGACACGCGCGCGCCGGGGTGGCGCGACCGCGTCGCCGCGCTCTTCGACGAGGTCGGCGCGCTCACCGCGTCGTTGGGCGGCACGCTCGCGGGGGAGCACGGCGACGGGCGGCTCCGCACGCCGGTGCTCGACCGCACGTGGTCGCCCGAGGCGCGCGCGCTGTTCGCCGAGGTGAAGCGCGCGTGCGACCCGGCCGGCGTGCTCAACCCGGGCGTCAAGGTGCCGGTCGCCGGTCAGACCGCGCTCGGCGCGATCAAGTACGACCCGGCGCTCCCGGCATTGCCGCCCGGCGCGCGGCGCGCGCTGGCCCACGTGGCTGCGCGTCGCGCGTACGCGACGCCGCGGCTCGATCTGCTCGACGCGGGGGCGCTCGACGGGGGGGTCGGCGGCGACGGATAGCCGGGATGCGACTTTACGACACGAAGTAATTCGTGTACCATACCGGCGTCGTTCTCCACCTTCGCCGAGGTCGTCGCATGAGCGCGCACGCAGAGTGGGCAGCACGGGCCAGTGGGCACTACGACGGCGCCGTCCGGCGCCTGTTCTTCGCGCCGGTGCGGGGGCCGGCGACGGCGTGGGCCGTCGTCGGCTGGTGGGAGTCGCGCCGCGCGATCTACAACCTCAGCGTGGGTGCCGCCGGCCTGATCGCGCTCGCGGCCGTCTACGGCTTCGCGGCCCTGCCGCCCCACCCGGCCGTCGTCCGCATGCCCTGGCAGGTCGTGCTGGTGTATGCCGTGCTCGCCAACATCGCGTACTCGGCCGGCGCGCCGGCCGACCTGTGGGCGCGCCGCATGGGCGGCGAGCGGTGGGCCGTCGTGGGGCCGACGATCTTTCGCTACGGGTACGTGTTCGCGGTCGGACTGACGCTGCTGCCCGTAGTGTTGGCCGTCGGAAGTTGGGGCGTGCGCCTGCTCATCGCGGTCGGGCGGTAGGCGGTGGCCGCCGGCGGTGGCCGCGAGCCGCGGCCGCGCGCCGCGGCCGCCGTCCCGTCGCGCGCCGCGGTTAGCTTGCCGTCCCGCAGCGTTCCGGCCCCGACCCGCGTTTCCGCCGTGCTCTACACCGCACCAGTCGTCACCCTCGTCGCCCGCCCGCAGTTCGTCGAGCCCGCCCACCTTCCGGTCGCCTGGCAGGGCGACGGCACCGACGGGGAGCGCCTCGCCGAGTTCGCGGGGCGGCTCTGCTACATGTCGCAGCACAACCCGGCCGGGCGCACCACGGGCGAGTACCTGGAGAACATCAAACGCCAGCGCCACGGCTCGGTGCTCGAGCACGCGACGTACGGCCTGCTGTTCGAAGGCGTGAGCCGTTCGCTGACGCACGAGCTCGTGCGGCACCGCGCCGGCACCGCGATGAGCCAGCTGTCGCAGCGCTACGTCGACGAGAGCGAGGCCAACTTCGTCGTCCCCCCCGCGATCATCGGCGACGCCGAACTCGAAGGCGCGTGGCGGGCGCAGGTCGACGCCGCGCAGGCGAGCTACGTCGCGCTCGTCGAGCGGTTGATGGAGCGCTACCGGTGGGTGGACGACAAGGTCCACCGCCGCAAGATGGCGCGCGAGGCCGCGCGCGGCGTGCTGCCCAACTCGACCGAGACCAAGATCCTCTTCACCGCCAACGCGCGCGCGTGGCGGGCGATCCTCGAGATGCGCGGCGGCGAGGCCGCGGAGCTGGAGATCCGCCGCCTGGCGGTCGCGGCGCTCCGCGTGCTGCAGGACGCCGCGCCCGCGTTCTTCGGCGACTTCACCGTGTACGAGGCCGCCGACCGTCGCGAGGCGCTGCGGGTCGCCCACTCGAAGGTGTGAGCGGCGGGCCGGGGGCGCGCGCGCCGCGCGCCCCCGGCCGTCAAACTCCCTGCATCAGCTCGTCGCGCCGCTTCGCGTGCTCCGCGACGATCTTGCGTTCCACCTCGGCCGGCGCCCGCTCGTACCCGCCCGCGCGCCGCACGAACTCGCCGCGCCCGTGCGTCAGCGAGTGCAGCTGCGTGGCGAACAGGTGCAGCTCCGCCTGCGGCACCAGGGCGCGCACGCGCGTGCCGTGCTCGCCCCGCTCGGTGCCGAGGATCTGCCCGCGTCGCCCCGACAGCTCGCCTAACACGTCGCCGAGGAAGTGGTCGGGCGTGGTGACCTCCAGCACGTCGAGCGGTTCGAGCAGCACCGGGCGGCACTTCGCCGCCCCCGCGCGAAAGGCGAGGATCCCCGCCATGCGGAACGCCTGCTCGCTCGAGTCGACCGAGTGGTACGAGCCGTCGACCAGCTCGACGCGGAAGTCGACGAGCGGGAAGCCCGCGAGCACGCCGCGCGCCGCGGCCTCCTGCACCCCCTTGTCGACCGCGGGGATGTACTTCGAGGGGATCGCGCCGCCCACGATCCGGTCCTCGAACAGGTAGCCCTCCCCGCGCGGCAGCGGCGCGAGGCGCACCCACGCGTCGCCGAACTGCCCCTTGCCCCCGGTCTGCTTCTTGTGCCGCCCCTGCGCCCGCTCGCTCGCCGTGATCGTCTCGCGGTAGGCGATCGTCGGGCGCGCGAGCGCCGCCGACACGCCGTGCTTGCGCCTGAGCCGCGCGAGCTGCACCTCCAGGTGCCGCTCCCCCATGCCGCCGACGACGGTCTCGTGCGTCTCGGGCTGGTACGAGACGGTGAACGTCGGGTCCTCGTCGTGCAGGCGGTGCAGCCCGTGCTGCAGCTTCTCCTCCGCGTCGCGCTGCTCGGCGTGCACGGCGAAGTGCACCGCCGGCTCGGGGAACGCGATCGCCGGCAGGCGCACGGGGTGCTCGCGCGTGGAGAGCGTGTCGTTGGTGTGCGTGTTGCGCAGCTTCGCCACGCAGCCCACGTCGCCCGCGTGCAGCCGCGGCACCTCGAGCCGGTCGCGCCCGCACGGCACCGCGAGATGCGCGAGCTTCTCGACCACGCCGCGCGTCGCGTTGAACACCTCCTGCCCCGCCTCGACGCTCCCCTGCAGCACGCGGAAGTAGCTCACGTCGCCCAGGTGCGGCTCGTGGTGCGTCTTGAAGACGAGCGCGGCGAACGGGCGGTCGTCGCCCGCGTGGATCTCGACCGTCGCGCCCCCCTCCGCGCCGGTGAACGCGTGCAGCTCCTCCATTTCGTACGCACTCGGCATCAACTGGACCAGTTCGGCGAGCAGCGCGCGCACGCCGATCATCCGCTCGGCGCTCACGGCGAACAGCGGGTACAGGTCGCCGCGCTTCATGGCCTCCTTGAGCCCGCCGATCGCCTCGTCGCGGCCCAGCTCGGCGCCGTCGAGGTAGCGCTCGAGCAGCGCGTCGTCGGTGGCCGCCACCGCCTCGATGAGCGCCGCGCGGTAGCGGTCGAACGCCGGGCGCGCCGCCGCGGGCACGTCCACCTCGTCGTACTCGCCCGCGCGGCCGCCCTCGTGGTAGACGTACGCCCGGCCCGTGAACAGGTTCATCACCCCGCGCAGCCCCGCGCCCTCGCCTAACGGCACCTCGACCGGCACCACTTTCGGCGACAGGCGCTCGCGCAGCCCGCGGTAGGTCGCGTCGAAGTCGGCCTGCTCCTTGTCGAGCATCGTCACGGCGACGAGCACCGGGTCGTCCCGCCGGACGGCCTCGCGGAACATCCGCTCCGCGCCCACCGGCAGCCCGGCGCCGTCCGCGCCGCCGCCGGCCGCGCTCACCACCAGCAGCACCCCGTCCGCGGCCGCCACGCCCGCCATCGCATCGCCGGCGAAGTCGTGGTAGCCGGGCGTGTCGAGCAGGTTGACCTTGCACCCGGCCCACTCGGCCGCCGCGCAGCCGAGGGTGATCGAGAAGCCGCGCTCCGCCTCCTCGGGGGTGAAATCCGTGAGGGCCGTACCCGCGGTCACCGAACCGCGGCGTTTGCTCGTGCCGCTCGCGAAGCAGAGGGCGTCCACGAGACTCGTCTTCCCACTCGCGCCGTGGCCGACGACCGCCACGTTCCGAATCTCCGCACTGCCGTACGCTCGCATCATGCGCTCCTGGTCGGGTCGCTGGTGAGGCTGCTGAGCAGGACTGCGTCGGGGGCACGTAGCGTGCGACGCGGACCGCGGGCTCGCAAGAGGCCGCACGGCGCCAGCGACCGCGTGCCAGGCGTACGGGGACGCGGGGCGCCGGGTGTAGCTTGGGCGTGGTCCGGCCGGCCGCTGCCGTCAGTCGAGCCGAGCCGAGCCGTTCCCGACCCGCCCGTCCGGCGCGCCGTCCGCTCAGCCGAATTCCTCATGGTCATGCACTTCCCCGCCCGGGCGTCTCGCTCCCGGACGGTCTTCGCGCTCGCGCACGCCGGACTCGCGTCCTCCGTGCTCGCGCTCGGCGCTGTCACCGCGACGGTGCGCTCCGCGTCGGCGCAACCGGCGCGCGACCTGCGCTCGCGGACCGATCGCGCCGAGGTGCGCGACGTGCGCTTCGTCGGCGTGCACGCGGTGCCCGCGTCCGCGCTCTCGGCGGCGGTCGCGACGCAGGCCTCGCAGTGCCTGCAGCTGATCTTCCGGCCGTTCTGCCTGTTCTCGAAGTCGCCTTACATCTATCAGCGGCAGTACCTCGACCGGACCGAACTCGCGCGCGACGTCGTGCGCGTGCTCGTCTTCTACTACAAGCGCGGCTGGCGGGACGCACAGGTCGACACGGCGGTCACGCGGCTGAACCGCCGCGAGGTCGCCGTCACGTTCACCGTGCGCGAGGGCACGCCGACGCGGGTGCGGACGATCGCCGTCGGCGACACGGCGGCCGTCCCCGGCGGCCCGGGCGTTGCCGCGCCGCGCACGACCGTCACCCCCAAGGAGCTCGCGGGCCTGCTCGCCCCCAAGCCCGGACTGCCGCTCAACACGATCCGCCTCGACTCGACCGTCGCCGCGGTGCGGGACGCGTACTTCGAGGACGGGTACGGCAACGCCGTCGTGACGCGCGCGCGCATCCGGATCGACACCGCCACGCACCTCGCCGACGTGCTCGTGCCGGTGACGCCGGGCCCGCTCACGCCGATCTCGCGCATCGACATCGTCCGCAACGGCGCGCAGCGTGAGGTCAAGGACCGGACCATCCGCGACGCGATCACGCTCAAGCCCGGCGACCTGTTTCACCGCAGCGAGGTCGCACGTAGCCAGCGGGCGCTCTACGAGTCGGGGCTCTTCCGCAGCGCGGTGATCGACACGGCGGTCGCGATCGACAGCGCGACGGGCCGCACGGTGTGCGCGTCGCAGGCCGCCGGGCTGGCCCGTCCCGCGGCCCCGGCGGCCGCCACGAGCGACAGCACCAAGGCGCTCGCGATCTGCGTGACCGAGGCGCCGCTGCGCGAGGCGCGCACGAGCTTCGGGTTCAACACGGCCGACTTCTTCCAGGCCGAAGGGCGCTTCACGCACAACTACTTCACGGGCACCTCGCGCCGGCTCGACGTGCAGGCCGTGATCGGCAACCTCGGCTCGAAGGGGCTCTACCGCGCGCTGCCGGGCGCGTTCCAGAACCCGTTTCAGTCCAGCAAGATCCCGGGCAACCGCGACGCGACGTTCTTCCTGCCCACGTACAACGTGGGCGTGAACGTGCAGCAGCAGTACTTCGGCTCGCCGCGCAACACGCTCGGACTCGGCGTGTTCGCGAGCCGCCGCTCGTCGCCGGGCGTGTACGTCGACCAGTCGCAGGGGGCCAACGTCAGCTTCACCCGGCGCGTGCTCGACAACGTGCCCGTCTCGCTCAACTACCGCTTCGCGCTCTCGCGCGTGCAGGCCGGCGACGTGTACTTCTGCGTCAACTTCGGCGTCTGCGACGCGCCCACCATCGGCGTGCTGCAGAGCCAGAAGAAGCTGTCGCCGCTCTCGGGCGTCGCGTCGTTCTCGCGCACGGACGACCCGCTCGAGCCCACGCGCGGCACGCAGGGGCAGCTGACGCTCGAGCACGCGTCGGCGTTCACCCTCTCGGACTTCAAGTACAATCGCGTGTTCGCCGAGGTCGCGGCGTACCACCCCGCGCCGGCGTTCCCGCGGGTCACGCTCGCCGCGCGGCTGCGCGCCGGCTACGTGGCGGCCATCGGCGCCACCGCCGCCAACGGCGTGCTGCCGCCGCAGGTGCGCTTCTACGCCGGCGGCGCGCAGAGCGTGCGGGGCTACGGCGAGAACCAGCTCGGCCCGCGCACCCTCACCGTCTCGCCCGCCGACGTGCTCGGCGTGTCGACGGCGACGGTCAACGGCCAGTCGGTGACCACGTACGCGTGCCAGGCCGCCGCCGCGTCGACCAACCCGAACAGCGAGCCCGTGCTGCGCGAGTGCTTCGCCGAACGGCGCACCGTGCTCGGCGACAGCTACTTCACGCCGCGCGCGCTCGGCGGCTCCGCGCTGCTCGAGGGGAGCGTCGAGGCGCGCGTGCCGATCTACGGGCCGCTCCTCGGCGCGGTGTTCGTCGACGCGGGCGCGTTAGGCAACCGCTCGCTCCGCGACCTCGCGTCGGGCACGCTCGCCGTCACGCCCGGCTTCGGTGTGCGCTACCGCTCTCCGGTCGGCCCCATCCGCGTCGACCTCGGCATCCGCCCCAAGCTCGTCGAGACCCTCCCGGTGATCACGCAGTTCACGGACACCGCCGGCGTCTACCGCCTGCTCCCGCTCACGAGCGGGGGCAGCTGCGGCAACGCCGCGGCGAGTGTCGGGTGCCGCAACTACCCGGCCGACAGTCTCTCGGGCTTCAAGAAGATCACGGGACGTCTCGTGCTCCACCTTTCGATCGGCGAGGCCTTCTGATGACCGCCCCCGACACGCCCCGCGCGCGCGGCGCGGACGCCCCCGCCCCCCGCGCGCATCACCCGCTGCGCCGCGCGCTCGCGTGGATCGTCGGCGCGGTGGTCGCGCTCGCGGCCGTCGTCGTCGGCCTCGTGCTGGTGCTGACCAACACCGACTGGGGACGCGAGCAGCTCCGCCGCCGCGTGGTCGCCGCGCTCGCGGGCACGGTGCACGGGCGGATCCGCATCGGGCGGCTCAGCGGCAACCTGCTGAACGGCGCCACGGTGCACGACCTCGCGATCACCGACTCGTCGGGCGCGCCGTTCTTCTCGACCGATTCGGCGCACGTGCGCTACGCACTCTCGCCGTTCCTCTCGAAGAAGATCATCCTCGACAGCCTCACGCTCTACCGCCCCGACGTCACGCTCGACCGCAAGCCGGGGCGCCCGTGGAACTGGCAGCAGATCTTCCCGACCGACTCGACGCAGCCGCCGAGCAAGGGACCGGCGTTCGGCGACTACGTCGTGCTCCACAACGCGCGGATGTTCGGCGGCCGGGTGCTCGTGCGCACGCCGTACGCGACGCCCGACTCGGTGCGCGGCGTGCCGCTCACGCCGCCGCAGAAGGATTCCGCGCTCCGGGTCGCGCTCGACTCCGCGTCGCGCGCGCTCGTCGTCGCCGTGCCGGGCATGCCCAACGGCTATCAGCGCGTGCAGGAGTACCGCGACCTCACCGGCAGCTTCCCCCTGCTCAGCATCGCCGACCCGTCCCGTAAGGGGTTCCGCCACATCGAGGTCGGATCGCTGCAGCTGACGGGTCTGCCCTTCCGCCCGCCCGCGGTGCAGGTGCGCCAGGCGCGCGGCGCGGTCGACCTCACGACCGACTCGCTCTGGTTCCGCAACGTGACGGCCGAGCTGCCCGCGTCGCGCGCCACGCTGACCGGCAACTACAACCTGAACACCGGGGACCTGCGCGTCAGCGGCAGCGCGCCGCAGGTGTCGCTCGCCGACGTGCGCGTGGCGTACCCGACCCTCCCCGCCGGGCAGGCGAGCGCGGACTTCCGCGCCGCGCTCTACGCGCACGCGCAGCAGTACGCGGCCACCAACCTCGCGCTCCGCCTCGCCGACCCCGAGGGCGGCGAGGCCACGGCGCGCGGCCGCGTCGGGCTCGCACTGCTGGACAGCGCACACGCCCCCGCGCTACGCGTCGACTCGACCGACCTCACCTTCGCCAACTTCACGACCGGGCTCGCCCGCGTGTTCTCGCCGACGCTCAAGGCGCCGGTCGAGGGCGCCGTCGGCGGACACCTCGCCGCCACGGGGTCGGCCGAGGCGCTGCAGCTCAACACCGATCTCACCTTCGACGCACGCGGGCGCGGCCCCGCCGCGGGCGGGCGAAGCCGCTTGCTCGCCGCCGGCGGGCTCGGCTTCGGCGACGACGGCGCGTTCCGCGCGCAGGCGCTGCACGTGGCCCTGCGGCCGCTCGACGTCGCGCTCGCGCGCAGCGTGTCGCCGACGCTGCCCGTGGGCGGCACGCTGCGCGGTACGGCGACGCTCGACGGCTCGACCTTGACGGCGCTCCGCGCGCACGACGTCGACCTCACGCACGTCGACCGCACGGGTACGTCGCGCGTGACGGGCGAGGTCGCCGTCGCGCTCGCGCCGGCGCCGTCGGCGCCGTCGAAGATCGCCGACAAGGTCGCCTCGCGCGCCGCGAAGAGCACGGCGGCGCCGAACGATGCGCGCGGCAAGGCGTCGCGGGCCGCCGCCGCCCAGCAGACGATGGTCGCGGCGGTCGGCACCCGGCCGACCCGGTCGGCCGGCGCGCGCCGCTCCACCGCCGCGTCCGCAGGCAGCTCGCGCCTCACGCGCCTCGATGCGAACGTCACCCTCCGACCGCTCTCGCTCGCCACGGCCGGCCGCTTCGCGCCGTCGGCCGGGCTGATCGGGACGGTGAGCGGGCCGGTGCGCGCGCGCGGCACCCTGTCAGACGTACAGTTCGACGCGGCCCTGCGCTTCGCCGGCCCGCGCGGGCAGAACGGCGGTACGCTCGCCCTCCGCGGCACGGCCGGCGTGGGCAAGGTCACCACGTACGACGTCGTCGCGCGGCCCAACGCGCTCGACGCGGCCGCGATCTCGACCAAGGGCGTGCGCACGTCGCTGTCGGGGACCGTCGCCGCGCGCGGGCGCGGCACCGACCCGGCCACCGCGCAGGCCACCCTCGCCGCCGACCTGCACGACCTCCGGGTCGATACGGCCGCGGTCGATTCGCTCCGCGCGCGACTCGGCGTCGGCGCGGGGGTGCTCACGGTCAACACGCTCGCCGTGCGCGCCCCGCGCGCCGCCCTCGACGCGGCCGGGAGCTTCGGACTCGTGGCCGGCCGCACCGGCACGCTCTCCTACCGCGCCAACGTCGATTCGTTGGGCGCGTTCGCCCGCTACCTGCCGCGCGACACCGGGGCCGTCGCGCCGCGGCCCGGGCTCAACGCCCGCCTGACCGCGCAGGCCCGCGCCGACAGCGCGGCCCACTTCCGCCGCACCGCCGTCGCCGTCGCGGCCGGCGATTCGGAAGTCGTCCGCCTGCGCGCGCCCGACACCCTCAAGACGGTGCGCCGCGACTCGCTCGCGGGCGCCGTCTACGCGGCGGGCACCGTCGCCGGCAACATCAAACGCTTCGACCTCCGCGGGCGCGCCGGCGCCGAAGGCCTCACCGCGCTCGGCAGCTCGGTGCGCCGCGCGCGGGTCGCCTACACCTGGCTCGGCGGCCCCAGCACCGCCGACGGCGCGCTCGCCTTCGGCCTCTCCGCCGACTCGATCCTCGCGAGCGGCTTCGCGCTCGACAGCGCCGACGTGCGCGGCACCTACCGCGGCCAGGGCGGGACCGCGCAGGTGGCGATCTTCCAGGAGACCGGCCGTTCGTACAACGCGCGCGCCGACTACGCGATCCTCGGCGACCGCAAGGAGCTGCGCTTCGCCGACCTGCGCCTGCGTTTCGACACGGTCGTCTACGCGGCCACGCAGCCAGGCGCGGTGCGCTACGGCCCGCGCGGGCTCGAGATCCTCGGTCTGGATCTGGCCAACGGCCTCGGCGGTCGCATCGCCGTCGACGGCAGGCTGCCGAGCACCGGCCCGGTCGACCTCCGCGTCGGCGTGACCAACTTCGAGGTCGCCGATGCGCTGGGCATCGTCGAGAGCGACGTGCCGTTCCGCGGCCTCGTCTCGCTCGACGCGCACCTCACGGGTACGCAAACCGCCCCGCTCCTCAAGGCCGAGGCGGCCCTCACCAGGGCCACCTACCGCGGCACGAGCGTCCCCGACCTCAGCGCCTCGGCGGACTACGCCGACCAGCGCCTCGGCGCACACGCGGTCGCCAACGTCGCGTACGGCCTCGTCGTCGACACGACGTACGGGCGGCGCAAGTTCCTCGGGATCCTGGGCCCGCGCCGCGTGCGCGTCGACACCACGCAGGTCGCGACCGGGCGGCGCCCGATCCTCGACGCGACGGCCACGGTGCCCATCAACCTCGCACTGCAGGCGCCGGGCGGCGGCGCGGTCACCACGCCGCGTCTCGCCGACACGGCCCCGGTCACGGCCGACGTCCGCCTCGACTCGCTCCCACTCGATCTCGCGGAGCGCTTCACCGAGTCGGTCACCGAAGTCCGCGGCGCCGCCAACGGGACGGTCGCCATCCGCGGCACGGTGAAGAAGCCCGACGTCACCGGCGACGTCACCGTGCGCGGCGCGCAGCTCCGCCTCGTCTCGACCGGCGCCCTGCTGCAGAATCTCGCCGGTGCGGTCCACCTGCGCGGCGACACGCTCGTCGTCGACTCCGTCGCGGCGCGGGCGGGCGGCGGCACCCTGCGCCTCGCCGGCGGCGTCGGGATCACCACCCCCGCCGACCCGACACTCGACCTCACGTTCGTCGCCAACCGCGCCCGCCTGCTCGACGATCAGCAGGGCCGCATCGACGCGGACGGCCGACTCGCGATCGCGGGCCGGCTCAGTCACCTCCTCGTCACCGGCAGCGCGCGCGTACTCGGCGGCACCATCTACGTCCCGGCCACCACCACCACGCAGACGCTCTCGGCCAACGACCCGGCGGTGTTCGCCGTGATCGACACGACGCGCCGCGGGGCGACGCGCGTCGCCCCGCCCGGCGCGGCCGGGGTACTCGTGTCGACCGCGCCGACGGTGCTCGACAGCCTGCAGGCCGACGTCTCGGTCGCCATCGACCGCGATACGTGGGTGCGCCAGGGCACCACGGCCAACGTCGAGATCTTCAGCGACGGGGCCCTGCGCGTGCGCGCCGACAACGCGCGCCAGGCGCTCGTCGTCGACGGCGTCGTGGACGTCGAGCGCGGCGAGTACGAATTCTCCTCCAAACGCTTCCAGATCCGCCGCGGCGCGGCCACGTTCGTCGGCACGCAGGAGCTCGACCCCAACGTCCAGATCACGGCCGAGTACGAGGTCGCGCAGGTCGGCCGCTCGCCGCTCGCGATCCGCATCATCATCGGCGGCACGCTGCTCGCGCCCAAGATCGCGCTCGAGAGCGACGCGCAGCCGCCGATCCCGCAGACCGACCTGCTGAGCTATCTCGCGTTCGGCAACCCTACGGGTTCACTCCCGGTGATCGGGGGGTCGAGCCTCACGACGAGTTCGACCGGCGCGTCGCCCGTGGGCGCGGCTGCGGCCGTCATCCAGCAGCGCCTGGTCGGCGCGGCCGTCGGTATCGGCGTGAAGCAGGCCCAGGCCGAGCTCGGCCGGTCGCTCGGCGCCGACGTCATCAACATCACCCCGGGCGGCGAGCTCGCCCCCGAACAGTCCAACGGGTCGAGTCAGTCGGGGCTGCAGACGTTCCTCACCGGCACGCAGATCGAGTTCGGCAAGTACCTCAGCCGCAACCTGTACGTCGGATTGCAGACGGTGCCCGAGTTCTGGGCCGCCAAGCCGCCGGTGCCCGGCTTCCGCGTACAGTACCGTTTCCCCAGGTCGCCCAACGTCTCACTCGAGGCCGTGTCGGCGCCGCGGTACTTCCTCATGCAGCCCACGCTCGCGCCGCAGACCATCGACCCCAACAGCGCGCTCGGTATCTACCTCGTCCGCGTCTGGCGGTTCTGACGCGGGCGGGCCCGACGACGGGTCCAGAGATCGGGTCCAGAGGACGGGTGCAGTGGCGGCCCCGGGCTGGTCGTCCGTAACTTGCGGGCAGCCACCAGGGGCCGTTGCACGACGCGCGGCCTCCCCCATCGTCGGAGAGTTGCCATGCGCGACGCCCGTTCTGCCGGGACCACGACCGGGGTTGCCACGGTCCGGATGTTCCGAAGCGATTTCATGGAGCGCCTCACCCACGTGCAGCCGTGGGTGCCGCACCTGCTCTATGTGCCGGTCGTCGCGGGGTGTCTCTGGCTCGCCCCGACCGCCCCTGCGCGGACGGCGCTGCTCTTCGTCATCGGCCTGCTGCTCTGGACGCTGACCGAGTACCTGATGCACCGGTTCGTCTTTCACTGGCCGGACGACATCATGAACGAGACGCACGCGGTGGTCGAGTCGCTCGCCCCCGGCGACGCGGCGATCCCGCGCATGCCGTCGTGGAAGCACCTCGCCTACTTCGTCGGTCACGGCGTGCATCACGTCGCGCCGAGCGAGCCGACGCGTCTCGTGATGCCGCCGGGCGCGAGCATCCCGCTCGCGATCCTCTTCTTCGCGCTGTTCCGCCTCATCTTCGGCGCGGCCGAGCTCGGGGCGTTCGCGGGGTTCGTGACGGGCTACCTGTTCTACGACACGATCCACTACGCCGTGCACCACCAGGGGCTGCCGACGCGCTGGGGGCGCTACCTCAAGAAGCGTCACGCGCGGCACCACTACGTCGACGCCGACGAGGACTACGGCGTGAGTTCGCCGTTGTGGGATCTGGTGTTCGGGACGTTCAGCCGCAAGGCGGCGCGTTGAATCGACCGGCGCGCCGGATCGACCGGCGGAGCTGACCGACGGGCACGGGGCCGCGCGCGCGACCCCGTGCCGTTTTCGGGAAGCGTCACCGCCCGTATTCGGTATACAGCCGCGCCATCGCCCGCATCCCCTTCTCGAAGTTCTCCACCGAGATCCACTCGTTAGGCGCGTGCGCGTTCTCGCCCGGCAGCCCGAACCCCACGAGTAACACCGGCGCGCCGAGGATCTCCGCGAAGTCGCCGACCACCGGGATCGACCCGCCCTCGCCGGTCACCACCGGCTCGCGCCCGAACTCCGCCGCGAGCGCACGCTTCGCCGCGTCGAACAGGGGCCCCTCCAGATCCGCCCGCCACGGCCGACCGCCGTGCAGGTGCCGCACGGCGACCGTCACCCCCGCCGGCGCGACCCGCTCCACGTGCGCCTGCACCAACCGCGCGATCTCCTCCGGGTCCTGGTCGGGCACCAGGCGGCAGCTGACCTTCGCCATCGCCGTGGCCGGCAGCACCGTCTTGGCGCCCTCGCCCGTGTACCCCGACAGCAGCCCGTTCACCTCGCACGTCGGCCGCGTCCAGAGCCGCTCGAGCACCGAGTAGCCCGGCTCGCCGCCTAACGCCGGAGCGCCCACGCCGGCGCGGAACTCGCCTTCGTCGAACGGCAGCCCGCGCATCTGCTCGCGCACCGACGCCGGCCAGGCGCGCACCGCATCGTAGAAGCCCGGGATCGCGATCCGCCCGTCGGCGTCGTGGAACGTGGCGAGGATGCGCGCGAGCGCCATCGCCGGGTTCACCACGGCCCCGCCGTACATCCCCGAATGCAGGTCGCCGCTCGGCCCCTGGACGTCGAGTTGGAAGTACGCCAGCCCGCGCAACGAGCTGAGGATGCTGGGAATGCCCGGCGCGAACATCGTCGAGTCGGAGATCACCACCGCGTCGCACGCGAGCCGATCGGCGTGCGCGCGGATGAACTCGGCGAGGTGCTCGCTCCCCACCTCCTCCTCGCCCTCGGCCAGCACGATCACGTTCACCGGCAGCGCGCCGGTCGCGGCCAGATGCGCCTCGAGCGCCTTCACGTGGAGAAACAGCTGCCCCTTGTCGTCCACCGATCCGCGCGCATAGATGCGCCCGTCGCGCACCGCGGGTTCGAACGCGGGCGAGTCCCACAGCTCGAGCGGCTCGGCCGGCTGCACGTCGTAGTGGCCGTAGACGAGCAGCGTCGGCGCGCCCGCCGCGCCGCGCCACTCGCCGAGCACGATCGGGTGGCCCGCCGTCTCGTGCACCGAAGCCTGCAGCCCGGCGGACTCGAGCGACGCGCGCACCCACTCGGCCGCGCGCCGAGTGTCGGCATCGTGCTCGGAGCGCGCGCTCACGCTCGGGATGCGCAGGAAATCGAACAGCTCGGCGCGCGCACGCTCGGCGTGCGCGTCGAAATACGCCGTGAGATCGGTCACGAGAACGCGGGCAGAAGGGAGAATGTCGTCGACGCCGCCAACGGTTCCCGCGGGGCGGCACGCAATAAAAACCACGGGAAGAACGCCGTACGCTACACGGCGCGGGGCGATGGCGGAACGTGCCTTGCTACCCCCCCGCCACGGCGATCGGAGTGGCCGACCGCTGCCCGCGTACCGTCCATTCGACCCGCCCCGCGCCGTCGAACGGGCGGCGCGCGCGGCCGGGTGGGGACGCGGAGGAGGAGGAGGACATGCAGAACGGAACGCACCCGCAGGACCGTAGTACGGCACACCGTAGCACGGCGCGTGGTACGGCAACTGACAGCAGCAATCACGGCGCGCCGGTGGGCGCACGCCGGCCCGGGCGCCTCGGCATCGCGATCGTAGGGCTCGGCGGCGCGGTCGCGACCACCGCCGTGGCCGGCATCGCGCTACTCGGGGCCGGCGCCGCGGGCACCACCGGACTGCCCCTGGCCGCCCTCCCCGACGCCCTCACGGCGCAGCTCGCGCCGTACGCAGACCTCGCGTTCGGCGGCTGGGACCTCGACGGGTCCGACCTCGCCACCGCCGCGGCCACGCACCGCGTCCTCGACCGCGACCAACTCGACGCCGCGCGCGACGCCCTGGCCGCGCTCCGCCCGTGGCCCGCCGTCGGCTCCACCAAGTACTGCCGCAACATCGACGGCGACCGCTTCGGCCACCGCGTCGACGCCGGCACCGCCCGCGCGGCGGTCGACGCGATCCGCGCCGACCTGTGCCGCTTCCGCGCCGAGCAGCAGCTCGACGATGTCGTGATGATCAACCTCGCCTCCACCGAGGCCCGCCCCGACGTCACCGCGCCCGCCTTCGCCACGGCCGCCGGCTTCGAGGCCGCGCTCGACCGCGACGATGACGCACTCAACCCCGCGGTGCTCTACGCGTACGCCGCCATCCGCGAGGGCGTGCCCTACGGCAACTTCACGCCGAGCGTGGCCGTCGACGTCCCCGCGCTCGTGGAGCTGGCCGAGCAGCGCGGCGTGCCCGTCATCGGCAAGGACGGCAAGACCGGTCAGACGTTCGTGAAGACCGTGATCGCCCCCGCGCTGCGCGACCGCGCGCTGCACGTCGAGGGCTGGTACTCGCACAACATCCTCGGCAACCGCGACGGGCTCGCCCTCCGCGACAAGGACTCGCTCTCGTCCAAGCTCGGCACCAAAGGCTCGGTGCTCGACGGCATCCTCGGCTACCCCGTCGAGGACCACGTCGTCACCATCGAGTACTACCGCCCGCGCGGCGACAACAAGGAGGCCTGGGACACCATCGACGTCGAGGGCTTCCTCGGGCAGAAGATGCAGCTCAAGCTGAACTTCCTCTGCAAGGACTCGATCCTCGCCGCCCCACTCGTCATCGAGATCGCGCGCACGCTCGACCTTGCGCGGCGCCGCGGCCAGGGCGGCGTTCAGGAGCAGCTCGGCGTCTTCTTCAAGCAGCCCGGGACGAAGGTGTTAGGCGCGACGCCGGAGCACGCCTTCCCCGAGCAGCAGCGCCGCCTCGTCGCGTGGCTCGCCGGCGAGCCCGCGCAGGGCGACGCGCGCGCGGACGCCCCCGCGACTGCGCACGCGCATGAGAGAGGCGACGGGCACGCGAACGGGCAGGCGAACGGGCACGGCATGATCCCCCTCGACGATCGCGGGCCCGTCGCGACGGCGCCGGCGGCCTCGGCGCGCTGAGCCGGCGTGCACTCCACCCACGATCCGCCCCACGAGGCCGCGGTCGGCCCGCACCTGACCGCGCTCGTCCCGCTCGCGCGCGAGTGCAACACGCTCAAGCGCGTGCACGCGGCCGGGCGCGCGGGCTCGTGGGCCGCGCGCGCCTTCGCGCGTGCCTGGGGCGCCCTCGCCGCCGGCGAGACGCCGGACGAGGTCGTGCAGGCCGAACTCGGGAGCGCCGTCATCGCCACCCGCCTCGGCGCCATCGACACGGAGTTTCTGCGCGCCGAGCGCGTGGCGGCCGACCGGGCGGCGGACGTCCTCCGCCGCGGGTGGGACGCCGCGACGGCCACGCTGCAGCGCGCGGCCGGCGGCACCGCCGACGCGGCCGGCTGGCCGTCGCCGTACGAGGCGCTGCTGAGCACGGTGGCGCTCGACGGCGGCCACCCCGACGAAGCGCACATCGCCCCCGGGCTGCTGCGCTACGCGAGCCGCGTCGGGCACGCCGCCGTGCCCGCATTCGTCGCGCTCCTCGCCGAGCAGCCGCGCGCGGGCCCCACGCGCCCCGACACGCCGCGCCTGATGCTCGTGCCCATGGAGAGCCATGCCGAGCACTGCTGGGCCGTGGCGGTCACCGGCGCGCTCGTCGCGCCCGCGTACGACGCCGACCCCGCGCGCGTGTTCCTCGCCGGCCTCGCGCACCACCTCGCCAACGCGTGGCTTCCCGACGCCGGCGACGCGGCCGACGTCGCGCTGGGCGGCGCGCTCGCCGGGCTCTCGGCCGAGCTACGCGAGCGCGCCCTCACCCACGTGCCCCCCGAGCTGCGCGACGCCGTCGAGGACGCCCTCGACGTCCCGCCCGACACGCGGTCGCCCGAGGCACGCGCCTTCCACGCCGCCGACGCACTCGACCGCGTCTTCGAGATGGAGTGGTTCGCCCGCGCCGCGGCGTTCACCCTCGACGCCGCTCTCGGCGAGCGCGGAGGCGCGTTCGACATCCTGCACCCCGGGCCCAACCAGGAGGTCGAGCGCGCCGCGCTGCGGGCCGCCGGGCTCCACGCGTGAGCGTACCAATGCACGCGGGCGGAACGTCGCCTGCGATCGGGTGGGGCGTCGTCGGCTGCGGCTGGGTGGCGCGCGACTACGTCGCGCCCGCGATCCGCGGCTCGACCAACGGCGAGATCGTCGCGCTGTGCGACCGCGACCCGGCCGCGCTCGGCCGCGTCGGCGCACTCGCGCCCGGCGCGACCTGCCACCTCCACCTCGACACGCTGCTCGACGACCCCGCCGTCGACGCCGTCTACGTGGCGACACCCAACAGCAGCCACGGCGCGGTCGTCCGCGCGGCGGCCGCGGCCGGCAAGCCCGTGCTCTGCGAGAAGCCCATGGCGCCGACGGCCGGCGAGGCCGAGACGATGGTCGCCGCGTGCGCCGCCGCGGGCGTCGCGTACGCCACCGCGTTCGACCAGCGCTTCCACGCGGCGCACCGCCGTCTGCGCGCGCTCGTCGCGGCCGGTGCGTTGGGCACAGTCACCTGCGTCCGCATCCACTACGCCTGCTGGACGCCGCCCGATTGGCGGCCCGCCGAGTACGCGCACGACAACTGGCGCGTCGACCCCGCGCGCGCGGGTGGCGGGGCGATGATCGACCTCGCGCCGCACGGCCTCGACCTCGTGCAGATGCTCGTCGCCGAACCGGTCACGACGGTGGCCTGCCTGCTCCAGCGACGCGTCTTCGACTACCCCGTCGACGACGGCGCCGTGATCACGGCGCGCACCGACGGCGGCGTGCTCGTCTCCCTCACGGTCGCCTACAACCGCCCCGACGTCTTCCCCCGGCGCGAGCTGGAGGTGATCGGCGACCGCGGGCGCGCGCTCGCGACCAACACGATGGGGCAAACGCCCGGCGGCCGGTTGACGCTGACCGGTCTCGACGGCGTGGAGCGCGACGCGAGCTTCGCCGAGGAGGACCGGTCGCCCTTCGTCGCGCAGGTCGAGACGTTCGCGGGGTGCCTGCTCGCCGGCGAGCCGTTCCCCTTCCCGCCCGCGCGCGACCTGCACACGATGCGGCTCGTGGAGGCGTGTGGGCGCGAGGAACTCGTGCGCGTGGATGCGCCGCCCGGGTGGGCGGTCGACGAGGCCGCGGCCGCGGCACGCTGATGCCTCTCGCGTACTTCGTCTGCGAGCACTGCGGCTTCTGGCAGCGCCACTTCGCCCCGGCCGCCTGCCCCGTCTGCGAGGACTTCCGCCACCCGCTCCCCGACGACGGGTGGCGCTTCACGACCGCCGCCGCGGTGGCCGCCCGCTCGCGGTGCGCGGTCGAGGAGGTGCTGCCCGACGTTCTCGCCGTCACGGCGAGCCCGGCCATCGGCATCGGCCCGTCGGGCTATCTCCTGCGCACGCCGCATGGCAACGTCGCGTTCGAGGGGTGCGGCTGGTACGACGACGCGGCGCTCGACGCGATCGCCGACGCGGGCGGCGTGCGCTGGGCCGCCGCCTCGCACCCGCACGTCTACGGCGCGCTCTGGCGCGTGTGCGAACGGTTCTCGCCCGAACTCGTACTCCACCGCGACGACCTCGGCTTCGCCAAGGCGCTGCCGGTGTCGTGGGCCTTCGACGACCGCGCCGACCTCGCGCCGGGCGTCGCCCTCGTCCACACGGGCGGCCACACGCCGGGCCACACCGCGCTCGTCTGGGACGACGCGCCGCACGCGGGCCGGGCCCGCCGCACCCTCTTCTGCGGCGATGCGTTCAAGTTCACCGTCGACGCCGCGGGCGCGGCGACGAGCGTGAGCACCCACCTCGCGTTCGACGCCGACCTCCCGCTCACCCGCGCGCAGATCGCCGGCTACGCGCGCACCCTCGCCCCGGTCGACGCCGCCGTCGTCGTGACGCCGTGGGAGGTCGTGCGCGCGGGCGGCATGCCGGCCGCGCGCGCCCTACTCGATCTGGCCCTCGCCGCCCCGCACCCGTTCACCGACCGCGTCGTGTTAGGCCCTGGCGGCGCCCCCACGGGCGAGCGCGTGCCCGAGCGCGCCTGGCGGGCGGCGCACGGCGCGGGACGGGTGGTGACCGCCGGTTGAGCGCGCCACTCCCCTTCACGTCGCCCCGAGACCGTGTGCCTGTGACCGACGCCCCCCTCGCCCGCGCCGCCGCCGCGTACCGGGCAACCATCCCCCCGGACTTCGAGCGCTACGAGTTCCCGCTCCACGCGCTTGACGTGCTCGACGTTCCGGTCTACTACGCCGCCGCGTTCACCCCCGACGACATAGCCCTCACCGGCGTCGGGTACGGCGCGGACGACCACACCGCCCGCGCCAGTGCGTTAGGCGAGATGGTCGAGACCTACAGCACCTTCGCGTCGTTCCGGTCGCTCCCGCGCCGGTCGGGCAGCTACAACGAACTCCGCCGCGCGGGCACCCTCGCCCTCGACCCGCTCGAGTGCCGACTCCCGGTCGGGACCGGCTACACGCACGACCGCCCGCTGCAGTGGGTCGAGGCGGTGCGATGGCCCGACGGCGCCCGCCGCTGGGTCCCGCTCGAGTACGCGGCGAGCAACGTCGGCGACACCGGCCCCGGCGAGTGGCTCTTCACGCCCATCACCAACGGCATGGGCGCGGGCGACACGCTCGAACGCGCCCTCGCCCACGGCCTGCTCGAGCTCGTCCAGCGCGACGGCAACTCGCTCGCCTACCGCGCCCTCGACCAGGGCGTCGCCATCGACCTCGACGCCGTCACCGACCCCGTCGTCCGGGACCTCCGCGCCCGGCTCGACGCCGCGGGCATCGAGGTCCTCCCCAAGCTCGCCTCCACCGCGTTCGGGATCGCGAACGTGTACGTGGTCGGCGGCGAACGCGACCCGCGCCGGGCGCCGCACCCGATCATGCTCACCGCCTGCGGCGAGGCCGCCCACCCCGACCGGGAGCGCGCACTCCGCAAGGCCATGCTGGAATTCTGCTCGAGCCGGGTGCGCAAGCGCTTCGCGCACGACCGCTGGGACGTCGTCTCGCCGCTGCTCCCCGACGACTACCGCGCCCGGCTCGAACGCAACCCGCCCGGGTGGGACGAGGAGGGCCGCGCGCTCGCCGCGATGCGCGACCTGATGGCCCAGGGCCCCGACGCGGTCGTAGCGATGATCCGCGACACCGTCCTCTCGGTGCGGCGGCGCGTTCCGTTCTCCGACCTGCCCACCGTCCCGGCGGGCGCGCTCGACGACCCCGCTGCCCTCCTCGCCGACGTCACCGAACGGTTGGATCGCGACGAGCTGCAGGTGTGGTACGTCGACGTGACCGCGCCGGGCGCGCCGTCGCGCGCGGTCAAGGTGCTCGTCCCCGAGCTCGAGGTCGAGGGCATGAGCTACCACCGCGTCGGCCCGCGCGGCCTCCAACTCCTCGCCGAACGCGGCGACGGACTCGGCGGGATCAACGCCCACGGCGGCAACCTCGACCTCCCCGACGGCGTCGCTCGCGTGCCGCTCACCGCCGAGGCCGAGGCCGAACTCGGCGGCAGCGGCTGGTTCGACGTCGCCGAGGCGGAACGCCGGCTCGGCCGCCTCTACGCCCTCTACCGCGAGCCCGGCGAGCACGTCCTGGCGTTCTCGGCCGCGGCCGCAGCCGCCGCGGCCGAGAACGCGCCAGCCACCGCAACCCGTTAGGCCATGCTCCGCTACGCCTACAACACGAACGGCACCGCGCACCACCGCCTCGACGACGCGCTCGCGTTCATCGCCGACGCGGGGTACGACGGCGTCGCGCTCACGCTGGACGTGCACCACCTGGACCCGTTCGCGGACGACTTCCGCGACCGCGCGCGCGCCCTCGCCCGGCGCCTCCGCGACCTCGGGCTCGGCCTCGTCGTCGAGACCGGCGCGCGCTACCTCCTCGACCCGCGCGCGAAGCACGAGCCCACGCTCGTCACCCCGTCGCCCGAGGGGCGCGCGCGCCGCGTCGACTTCCTCCGCCGCTGCCTCGACGTCTGCGCCGAGTGCGGCGGCGAGACCGTCAGCTTTTGGGCCGGCGTCCCGCGGCCGGGCGTCGACCGCGGCGAGGCGTGGGGGTGGCTGGAGCAGGGCGTGGCCGAGGTGGTCGCGCTCGCCGCCGAGCGCGGCGTCGCCGCGTCGCTCGAGCCCGAGCCCGGCATGCTGGTCGAGACCGTCGACGACTGGCGCCGCCTCCGCGATACGTTAGGCACCGCCGCCCCGCTCCTCCGCCTCGCCCTCGACACCGGCCACTGCCTCGTCACCGGCGACCGCGACCCCGCCGCCGCCGTCCGCGAGTGCCGCGCCGACCTCGGCACCGTCGCCGTCGAGGACATGCGCCGCGGCGTACACGAGCACCTTCCGTTCGGCGAGGGCGACATGGATACCCCGTCGGTCCTCGCCGCGCTCGGCGCGATCGGCTTCGACCGGCTGGTCACCGTCGAGCTGTCCCGCGACTCGCACCGCGCGCACGAGATGGTCCCGCGGGCGCTGGCGTACCTGAGAGCCGCCGAGCGCGGCGGCTGATGCGCGTCTGCTTCCTCTCCCGCCGCTTCTTCCCCGCGGTCTCGGGGATGAGCGTCTACGCCGCCAACCTCCTGCGGGAGCTCGTCGCGTTAGGCCATGACGTGACCATGCTCTCCGACTATCGCGCCGACGCCGCCGGCACCGCCGTCTACGGCGGCGGGCCGCCCCCGGCCGTCGCCGGCGTGCGCGTGGTCGGCGTCGAGAGCGCGGGCGAGGCCGCCGCGACGGCCGGCGCCGCCGCCGACTTCGAGCGCGACCTCCACACCCGCGTCGCCCTCGTCGAGCGGCTCCACGCCGAGCGCCCCTTCGACCTCCTCCACGCCCAGTACGGCTACCCCAACGGCTTCGCCGCCCTCGAAGCCGGTCGCCGCCTCGGCCTCCCCGTCGTGGTGAGCATCCAGGGCGGCGACGGGCACTGGGTCGGCCTCTGCTGCGGCACCCACCGCCGCGCCATGCAGGCCGTCCTCGCCCACGCCGACGCCCTCCTCATCGGCGCCCGCTCCTTCGCCGAGGAGGTGCACGCCAACCTCGGCGTCGCGCTCGACCGCCTCACCATCGTTCCCGGTGCGGTCGACGTCACCCGCTTCACCCCGCGCGGGGGCTGGACCCCCGGCGCCCTCGTCGACCCCGACGAGCCGCGGCTCGTGTACCACGGCCGCGTCGACCGTCGCAAGGGCGCGCTCGACCTGCTCGATGCATTCGCCGCCCTGACGTGCGGCGGCCGCCCCGCGCGCCTCGTCGTCTCGGGTATCGGCCCCGACTCCGCCGCCGTCGCCGAGCGCACGCGCGAACTCGGCCTCACCGACCGCGTTACGCTCCGCGGCCCCGCGGCGTACGACGACGTGCCGCGCGTCTACCACGGCGGCGACGTATTCGTCTCCCCGACCTACGCCGAGGGGTTCAGCAACACCATCCTCGAAGCGATGGCGAGTGGACTCGCCGTCGTCAGCACCCGCACCGTGGGCGTGGTCGACTGTCTGCGCGACGGCGAGAACGGCTTGCTCGTCGGCCCGGGCGACGTGCCCGCCCTCACGGCCGCCCTCGCGCGCATCCTCGACGACGCCCCACTCCGCGCGCGCCTCGCCGCCGCCGCCCTCGCGGAGGTGCGCGCCACCTATTCGTGGCCCGCCATCGCGCGGCAGATCGTCGGCGAGTACGCACGGGTCGTGCGCGACTACCGCGGCCCCGACCGGTGGTGGCCGTTCGACGACGCCATCGACCCCTGCCGCTTCCGCGCCGCCCCGCACCTACTCTGAGCGCGCCGCCCGCCGTGCCCAACGCACTCTTCCTCTCGCCGCACCTCGACGACGTCGCGTTCAGTTGCGGCGCCGCGTTCGCCGCGCTCGCCGCGGGCGGCTGGGACGCGCACCTCGTCACCGTCTTCACCCGCTCCATCCCCGATCCGCGGGGCTTCGCCCTCGCCTGCCAGACCGACAAGGGCCTCGGTGCCGACGTCGACTACATGGCCCTCCGCCGCGCCGAGGACGCCGAGGCGGCGCGTGCGTTAGGCGCTGCCTCCGTCCGCTGGCTCGCGCACGCCGAGGCCCCGCACCGCGGCTACCACTCCGCCGCCGCCCTCTTCGCCGGCGTGCATCCCGCCGACGCCGACGCGTGGCGCGCCGTCGCAGCCGACGTCGCCGCGCTCGTCGACGAACTCGCCCCCGCCCTCGTCTTCGCTCCCCAGGCCATCGGCGGCCACGCCGACCACCGGCACGTCGTCCGCGCGGTGCGCGAGATCGCGCACACCCGCGCCGCCGCCGGCCGCCCCCTCGCCACGGCATGGTACCGCGACACCCCGTACGTCATCCGCCACCCCGGCGCCCTTCCGCCCGACCCTATCGCCCACGATCTCGTCGACGTCGCCCTCCACCCCACGGAGGCGGCCTTCGCCGCCAAGCTCGACGCGTGCGCCGCCTACGCCTCGCAACTCGGCTTCCAGTTCGGCGGCGAATCCGCGATGCGCGACGCCCTCACCGAACTCGCCCGAACCGAAGCCGCCCGCGCCCGCACCACCGCCCCCGCCGAAGTCGTCGCGGCCGCACCGCACGCCGCGGCCGCACTGCGCGCCGCGGCTGCCTAACACGCACCCCTGAGCCGGCGGGCGGCGGGCGCCCTCGCAGGCGCGCTCGATCGCAGCGAGGAGACGCGCAGCGGCTCCGCCCGCCCCGGCATCAGCGCTACCGCGTCACCACCACCCGCCCCACCGCGATTCCGGCTGCCGCCGCCAGCACGCCGGCCAGCACGCTCCCGCCCGCGTACACCCCGGCCCGCCCCCACGCCCCGCGCTCGACGAGCCCGACGACCTCCGTACTGAACGTCGAGAACGTCGTGAACCCGCCGCAGAATCCGGTCCCGAACAGCAACCGCCCCGCGTGCCCCGGCGGCAGCCCGCCGAGCAGCGCGCCGAGCACGAACGACCCGACGACGTTGATCGCGAACGTCCCCCACGGAAACCCCGCCGACACCGGGCCCGCCGCGAGCGCCGCGACGTACCGCGACACGCACCCGAGCGCCCCGCCCGCGGCCACGAGCCCCACCTCGGCCCACACTAGGTTTCGCATGCGCCCAACCTAAATCCGGGCCGCGACGCAGCACGCCACACCGCCCAAATAGTTGCACCGTATGCCGAACCGCCTCGCCGCCGAGACCAGCCCCTACCTCCTGCAACACGCCCACAACCCGGTCGACTGGTATCCGTGGGGGGACGAGGCCTTCGCCCGCGCCCGCGCCGAGGACAGGCCCGTCCTGCTCAGCGTCGGCTACGCCGCGTGTCACTGGTGCCACGTCATGGAGCGCGAGTCGTTCGAGGACGCCGACACCGCGCGCCTCATGAACGAGCTCTACGTCAACGTGAAGGTCGACCGCGAGGAGCGCCCCGACGTCGACGCGGTCTACATGAGCGCGCTGCAGGCGATGAGCGGCCACGGCGGCTGGCCGATGACCGTCTTCCTCACGCCCGACGGAGAGCCGTTCGTCGCCGGCACGTACTTCCCGCCCGAGGACCGGCACGGCATGCCCGCGTTCCGCCGCGTTCTCGCGAGCGTGAACGACGCCTGGCGCACCCGCCGCCACGACGTGGCGCGCACCACCGCCTCGCTGCGCGCGATGTACGCCCAGGCCGAGCAGGGTCCGGGCGCGCCCCCCGGCACCGGCGCCGGCCTAACGGCCCGCACCCTGGAGCGCGCCGTTCGCTCCGTCGTGGCGCGCGTCGACCCCGAGCGCGGCGGCTTCCAGGGCGCGCCCAAGTTCCCCGCCACGATGGCCATGGAGTTCCTGCTCACCGGGTGGGCGCGCACGGGCGGCCGCGCCGGCGGCGACCCCGAGCTGCTCGAGCTGCCGCTCGCGTCGTTCCGCGCCATGGCCCGCGGCGGCATCTACGATCAGGTCGGCGGCGGCTTCGCCCGCTACAGCGTCGACGCGGAGTGGACGGTGCCCCACTTCGAGAAGATGCTCTACGACAACGCACTGCTCGTCCGACACGGCGTTCACCTCTGGCAGGCCACGGGCGGCCTCGGCGGCGGCGACCGCGAAGTGCGCCGCGTGATCGAGGAAACGCTCGACTGGCTCGCCCGCGAGATGACCGCCCCCGGCGGCGGCTTCTACAGCACGCTCGACGCCGACAGCGAGGGCCACGAGGGCAGGTTCTACGTCTGGACCGCCGACGAACTCGACGCCGCCCTCGCCGATGCGGGGCTGGCCGACGTCGCACCCCTGCTGCGCGACTACTGGGAAGTGACCCCCGCCGGCAACTTCGAGGGGCGGAACATCCTGCTCGTCGACCGCGACCGCCCCTGGGCCGCCGAGGAAAGCGCGTCGCATGCCGACGCCGAACTCGCCGACGCCGTGCGCCGGGCCAAGCCGGCCCTCCTCGCCGCACGCGAGCGCCGCGTCCGCCCCGGCCGTGACGAGAAGATTCTCGCCGCGTGGAACGGCCTCATGCTCCGCGCCCTCGCCGACGCCGCGCGCGTGCTCGGTCGCCCCGCCGACCGCACGGCCGCGGAGCGCGCGGGCGAATTCCTCGCGAAAACGTTCGTCGACGTAGGGTCCGGCCGCGTACGCCGTGTCCACAAGGACGACGTCACCCGGATCCCGGGCTTCCTCGACGACCACGCCGCGCTCGCGCTCGGCTTCCTGGCCCTGCACGCGCTCACCCTCGCCCCCCACTGGCTCGTGCTCGCCCGTACCGTCACGGCCGCCTGCGTCGATGCGTTCTGGGACGACGCGCGCGGCGCGTTCTACGACACCGCGCGCGACGCGGAGCCCCTCGTCACGCGCCCCCGCGAGCCCACCGACAACGCCCTGCCGTCGGGCACCTCGCTCGCGGTCGAGCTGCTGCTGCGGATGGCGGAACTCGACGACGTGCCCGCCTACCGCGCCATCGCCGACCGCGTCCTCGCGTCGCTCGCCGAGCCGATGGCGCGCCACGCCGCCGCGTTCGGTCAGCTGCTGCAGGCCGCCGACATGGCCACGCATGGCGCGACCACCATCGTCCTCGCCGGCGATCCCGAAGCGCCCACGCTACACGCGCTCGCCGTCGCGGCCGCGCAACCTTTCGTGCCGGCACTCGTCGTGACTGGAGGCACCACGGCCGGGTTCGCGGGTATCGGGGCATCGGTGCCCGCGGTCTCCGTCGGCAGGGTCGGCGGTCCCACCGAGGCGGCGTACATTTGCCGACACTCGACGTGTGGCCTTCCGGCTCACACGCCCGAGGCGGTCGCCTCGCAGCTCGGTTGATCTGCCGCGCCGCCCACATTCGCTCCGCCCACTCTACCTCACGATCATGCGGCCCCTCCGCACGACCGCCGTTTCTTTGTTCGCCGCAGCCGCCGCGCTCGCGGGCAGTGGCTGCACGTTCCTCACCGGCGTGCACCCCGTATCCCGCGTCAGCGTGAGCGTGTCGCCGACCGTCATCAGCGTCGGCCAGCAGTCGGTCGCGTCCGGCGTCGCCTTCGACGGCAGCCAGGCCCTGAGCGGCTCGCGCTACAACGTCACGTACCAGTCGCGCGACCCCAACATCGCGAGCGTCAACGCGACCAACGGCGTCATCGTCGGCCAGAAGAACGGCACCACGTACATCGTCGGCGAGAGCAGCGGGAAGCAAGACAGCGCCCTCATCACCGTACGCCCCGTGTTCGCGCGCCAGATCATCATCGGCCCGCGCACCCCGATCTTCCGGCAGGGGGCGATCAACTCACTCGGCGCCACGGTCCTCGACACCGTGGGCAACGCCATCGGGGGCCGCGCGATCGCGTGGGTGTCCCGTACTCCGGCCGTGCTCTCGATCACGAGCACGGGCGTCGTCACGCCCGCCGCGCTCGGCACGTCGTGGGTGGTCGCGACGGTCGACAACGGGCCGGGCGCCACCCCGGCGGTCGACTCGGTCCTCACGACCGTGACCCTCACGCCGGTCATCGACGTCCGGGTCGCCCCCACCAACTCGACGATCTACACCGGGCAGACGCAGTTCTTCACGGCTACGGTCACCGACAGTCTTCAGGCGGTCGTCAACCGCAAGGTGGTGTGGGCTAGTACCAACCCGACGATCCTCGCGATCGACAGCCTCAGCGGCCTCGCCACCCCGGTCACCGCCGGTTACACCACGACGGTGACGGCCACCGCCGACGTCGTGCCCGGGTACCCCCTGCTCGGCCAGCGCGTCACGACGGTGACGGTCGCGGTGCTCGCCCCGACCAACACGGTGCGCATCTCCAACGCCAGCGGGACGATCACCACGCTCACCGTCGCAACCGGCACCACGACCGCGCTGACGCTCACGCCCCTCGACGCGGTCGGCAACACGCTGTTCAACCGCACGTTCAGGGTGACGTCGAGCAACCCAGGGGTCGCCACCATCCCGGGCGTCAGCAGCGGCAGCACACAGCTCACCGCGGTCGCGTCCGGCACCACGACGATCACCGTGCAGGCGCTCGACGCCAACAACGCGCCGCAAGGCACCGCGGCCACGCTCACCGTCACCGTCCAGTAATTCCGGCGGTCAGGTTGGCACGCTACGCGGGGCGCCGTCGGCAACGTCCGACGGCGCCCCGCGTGGCGTACGCGCCCGATCATCCCCGGCCCTCACGGGTACGAGTCGGGATGCCGGACACACGCCCCTCGGACGCGCGGACACCCAGGCCGTCCTTCCTCCGCGGCCTCTTCGGGGGCCGCATCGACGACGCGCTGCTCTTCCCCTACCCCGACTCGCTCGAGCGCCAGCGCCCCGAGGAGGCCCGCGTCGTGCGCCGACTTCTGGTCGCGCTCGACGAGATGAAGGCCGGCGGGCTGATCGATTCGGCCCGCTTCGACGAGGAAGAGACGCTCCCCGAAGAGACCATCCGCGCCTTTGCGGACGCGGGACTGCTCGGCATCACGGTGCCGCGCGACTACGGCGGCGTGGGGCTCTCCAACACCGGCTACGCCCGCGTCTTCGGTGCCGTCGCCGCCATGGACGCCTCCCTTGGCGTGCTGCTCGGCGTCCACGCGGGGCTGGGCTGCAAGCCCCTCGTCCTGTTCGGCACGGACGAGCAGAAGGCGCGGTACCTCCCGATGCTCGCCCGCGGCGAGACCCTCGCCGCCTACGCGCTCACCGAGCCCGAGACCGGCTCGGACGCGCAGCACATCGTCACGCGGGCGGAGCGCGACCCCGACGGTGGCGCGTGGCGCATCCACGGCCGCAAGCACTGGATCGGCCTCGCGCACCGCGCCGGCGTGATCACCGTGTTCGCGCAGACGCCGGTGACCGGCAAGGACGGCCGGCCGACGCACAAGCCCACCGCCTTCATCGTCCGCCCCGACATGCCCGGCTTCCGCGTAGTCGGCACGGTGCGCAAGATGGGCATCCGCGGCTCCACCCAGGCCGAACTCGCCTTCGACGGCCTGCGCGTCCCCGACGACCACGTCCTCGGCACGGTCGGCAAGGGGTTCAGCGTCGCCGTCAACGTGCTCAACGGCGGACGCCTCGCCCTGGCGGCCGGCTGCGCACAGAGCACCAAGGACGTCGTCGGCGAGATGGCGCGCTACGCGGAGCAACGCGTGCAGTTCGGCGCCCCGCTCGCCGCCTTCGAGATCACGCAGCGCAAGCTGTCGTCGAACGCCGCCGACGCGTACGCCTGCGACGCCATCGTCGGCCACCTCTCGGCCGCGCTCGACAACCCCGAGGTCGACGCGTCGCTCGAGGCGGCCGCGGCCAAGGTGTTCGCCTCCGAAACGGTCTGGCGCGCCACCGACGACATGGTGCAGATCGCGGGCGGCCGCGGCTACGTCAAGCCGTACCCGTACGAGCGCATGCTCCGCGACGCGCGCATCAACCGCATCTTCGAGGGCGCCAACGACGTGCTCCGGCTGTTCGTCGCGCTCAACGGCGTGCAGGAGCCCGCCGGCCGGCTCGAGGCCGTGGGCAGGGCGCTCCGGAACCCGATCCACGAGTTCAACGTCGTCGCCGGCTACGCCACCGAGCGCGTCACCGCGCGGGTGCGCTCCGCGGCCGCCCCGTTAGGCGCCGCCCCGCTCGCCGACGGCGTCGCCGCCCGCCTGGACGAGCGCCTGCTGCCGCACAAGCGCTACTTCGAGAAGCACGTCGCCGAGCTCAAGGCGGCCACCGAGGCGGCCATCACGCAGCACCGCCGGAAGCTCGTCGAGCGCCAGTTCGTCACCGAGCGCCTCGCCAACATGGCGATCGAGCTCTACGCGCGCGCCGCCACCATCGCGCGCACGCAGAAGCTCGTCGAGGCGCGCGGCGCGGCCGCGTGCGCGCACGAGCTCGCGCTGTGCGACCTGTTCTGCGTCGAAAGCGGCCAGCGGTTCCGCGCCCAACGCTTGCTCCTGGCGGGCCGCGCGGAGCGCGTCGACGACACGCGCCGCGCGGTCGCGACCGCGCTCCGCGAGTCGGCCCGCTACGTCGTCCCCGACGCGGTCCTCGACCAGAGCGGCCCGCCCATCGAGCCGCCCGACGCCGCCGAGCGCATGAGCGGCGACGAGGCCGGCACCGCCGGCACGTCGCCGGCCGAGGTGGGGCGGAATTGACCCGCGGCCCACGCGCCCTCGCGCCGCACCACGCGCCCCCGAGCCCGTGAACTCCTGAGCCACGCCCAACGCTACGCGGCGTTCCGCGCCGCGCAGCCCCGGCCCCCCCGCCTCACCCGTCACACGGTGCGGGCGCGGGGGCTCGATTTTGCCGTCTGGACCACCCCGCCCGTCCCCGGCGCGGTCCCCCTCTGCTGCGTGAACGGCGGCCTGCTCTACGGCCACCGCTCGCTCTGGCCCACGCTCTCGCCCCTCGCCGCCCGGCGCCAGGTCGTCCTCTACGACCAGCGCGGGCGCGGCGAGAGCGCCGCGCCGCCCGGCGTCCGCGCCGCGCGCATCGAGCACGACGCGCTCGACCTCCCCGCGCTCCGCGCCGCGTTAGGCATCCCCGCGTGGGACGTGCTCGGCCACTCGTGGGGCGGCGGCATCGCCATGCGCTCCGCCGCGGAGCCCGACGCGGGCGTGCGCCGCCTCGTGCTCGTCGACGCGGTCGGGGCCACCAGCGCCTGGCTGCCGCCCCTGCACGGCCGCGCGCTCGACCGCCTCGCGCGCGTGAACCCGCACGCACACGACGCGCTCGCCGCGTTCGACCCCGCGCGACTCTCCGAACCCGACCCCGCCTACCACGCGGCGTACGCGCGCGCGTTCTCGCCGGCGTGGTTCGTGGACCAGTCACTCGCGCCGAGGTTTGCGCCGCCCAACGACGTGAGTGTGACCGGCGTCACCATCGCTGCACGCTTGCGCCGTGATGGCTACGACTGGTCGGATGTCGTCACAGCGGTCCACGCGCCGACACTTCTGCTACACGGCGACGCAGACGTCCTCGACGCCGGCGTTGGGCGCGCGACCGCCGCCGTACTCCCGGCGGCCACGATCACGGTTCTTGCACAGGCGGGCCACATGCCGTTCTGGGAGACGCCCGCGGAGTTTTTCGCCGCGGTGGAGTTATTCCTGGACCGGCCGACACTCCCGACGACGGACGGCTGACCAACGCCGCGCGGCCCCCCGGCCCCCGCGCGTTGGTCGGACGTGGTTCACACTCCGACCTCTTCCGCCTGCGTGGGTTCCTCGATGCAGCAGTGCCCGGCCGGTAGCTCCCCGCCCGCCCGCGCGCGAGCGCCCCGCGCGGCGCTCGCAGGCGCGGCCGCACTCGTCGCCATCGCGAGCGCGGCGCTCGACGGCGCGGTGCCCAACGACGGCGCCGCGCCGCGCGCGACCGGCGTCGCGACGGGCAGCCTGGCCGCGTACTTCGCGCCCGCACTCCCGCACCGCGCGCACCCCGCCGCCCACGCGCGCCCCGACTCCGAGCCCGACGCGCCCGCGCTCCGGGCGCTGACGCCGCGCCAGCGCCTCGCGTTCGGCGCACGCGGGACGTACATCGGCGAGGTGCTCCGCGCGCGCGACTCGTCCGTCGTGCGCTGGCCCGACCGCGTCGAGCGCCCGCTCACCGTGTGGGTGGCCAACGCCCCGGGGCTCCCCGATTGGCGGCCCGCCTACGTCGCCCGCGTCGCCGACGCCTTCGCCGCGTGGGAGAGCACCGGCGTCCCGGTGCGCTTCCGCTTCGTCCAGGACTCGAGCGCCGCCGAGGTGCACGTCGGCTGGACCGACCGCTTCGGCGAGCCGATCTCGGGCCGCACGGTGTGGACGCGCGACCAGCACTGGTGGATGACCGACGCGAACATCACCCTCGCGCTCCACCACAGCGACGGCAACCCGCTCGACGAGGAGCAGGTGCGCGCCATCGCCCTGCACGAGGTGGGGCACCTGCTCGGCCTCGACCACACGACCGACCAGACGAGCGTCATGGCCGCGCGCGTCCGCGTGCGCGAGCTCTCCGCCGCCGACCACGCCACCGCGCGCCTCGTCTACGCCCTCCCCCCGGGGCGCATGTAACGGCACGTGTAACAACGCCGCGGGACCGTCACGTGGCATGCCGCCTGCCCCCGCAGGCGACCCTATGACGGAACCCTACGACGTTGTCATCGTCGGCGGCGGCCCGGCCGGGCTGTCCGCCGCGATCTGGCTTGGACGCTACCTCCACCGCGTCGCCCTGATCGACTCCGGCGATCCCCGCAACTGGGAGACGCGCGGCGTGAACGGCTACCTCGGCCTGCCCGAGATCCGCCCCGCCGACCTGCGCAAGGCCGGCCGCGACGAGGCGCGGCGCTACGGGGTCGAGTTGATCAACGGCTTCGCCGTGCAGGTCCGCTGCGAGACGCCCGACCGCTTCCTCGTCGAGTACGACCCGATCGACGAGACCAAGGCCGACCGAAACGGCCACGGGCCGAGCCACGCGCGCGCCCCCGACGACAACGCGCTGCACGCCGACACCACGCCCGTTTACGCGCGGCGCCTCCTGCTCGCCATCGGCATGCGCGACGTGTGGCCCCGAGTGCCGGGACTCGAACAGATCTACGGCGACAAGGCGCACGTCTGCCCCGACTGCGACGGTTACGACGCGCATGGCAAGAAGACGGTGGTGCTCGGGTGGGGGCGAAAAGCGGTCGGGATGGCGCTCAACCTCACCACCTGGACCGAAGACATCACCGTCTGCACCGCGGGGCACGAGCCCGAGATGGACGAGGAACTCTCGGAGAAGCTCGCGGCGAACGGCATCCCGGTGGTCACGACGTCCATCAAGGAGCTGAACTTCCGCGACCACGCGCTACGGTCGCTCCACTTCGTCGACGGCACGACGCTCGGCGTCGAGAAGGTGTTCTACGCGATCGGCCAGTACCCGGCCGACGACCTCGCCGCACAACTCGGCTGCGAACGTGACGAGAACGGCCACGCCATCGTCGACGACGCGTACCACACGTCCGTGTACAACGTCTTCGCCGCCGGCGACCTCGTGCCCGGACCGCAGCTCGGCATCGCCGCCGCCGCCGACGGAGCGGTCGCCGCGCTCGCGATCCACAAGTCGCTCGTACCCGAGCAGCGCAAACTGCGCAAACGTCCGCCGCCGGAGAACGTCGAGGACGGCAGTGGGTATAAGCCGACCGCGCACGCCATGTCGGCCACGACCACCTGGGGTAGCTGAACACACGGGTCGCGCGCACGCGGTGGCCTGACCGCACGGCTTGACGACGGCGCCCGTGGCGCCCAAGATCCAGCGCTTCGGCCATTCGTCGTATCCGCCGTCACCGCCGGCGTCCGCACACGGCGGACGCCGGTCGCCGTCTGTCGTTCAGGAGTCCTCGGTGTCGTTCAGGCCCCTCGTCACCGCCGCCGCGCTCGCGGTGCTCGGCACGTCTGGCGCGCTCGCGGGCGACGCCGCCGGCGCGCTCCGTACGGCCGCGCCCGGCGTCGTGCGCGCATTCGCGGCGCTCACCGCCCCGCTCTCGGACGGCCTCCCGCTGCGCAGCCCGACCACCGTCGGGATGTCGGCCGAACGCCTCGCCGCAGTCGACCGCGTCGTGCTCAGCGGCATCAGCGCGGGCGGCTATCCCGGCGCGGCGGTGGTCGTGGGGCGCGGCGGGTATTCCGTCGTCAAACGCGGCTACGGCCACCTCGGGTGGACCGCGGACAGCCCGCCGGCCGACGAGCACTCGATCTACGACCTCGCCTCGCTCACCAAGGTCGTCGGCACCACGTCGGCCATCATGGTGCTCTACGACGAGGGCAAGATCGACCTCGACGCGCCGGTGCGCACCTACGTCCCCGCGTTCTCGGGCGGCGCCAAGGACCGCGTCACCGTCCGCCACCTGCTTCTGCACCGCTCCGGCCTGCCCGCAGGGCGTGACCTCTGGCGCCTCGCCTCCTCGCCCGCCGAGGCGCGCCGCATCGTCATCGAGACGCCGCTCGGCTGCGCGCCGGGCGTCTGCTACGAGTACTCCGACCTCGGCGCCGACATGCTCGGCTTCGTCGTCGAGGCCGTGAGCGGCCAGCGCCTCGACGCCTTCCTCGCGCAGCGCGTCTACGGACCGTTGGGCATGAACGACACGTACTTCCGCCCCCCCGCGCCGCTGCGCAACCGGATCGCACCCACCGAAGTCGCCCCCCCCCGCGGCTACCCGCTGCGCGGCGAGGTGCACGACGAGAACGCGTACGCGTTAGGCGGCGTCGCCGGGCACGCGGGGCTCTTCAGCTCGGCCGCCGACCTCTCCATCTTCGCGCAGACCCTGCTCAACGGCGGCACCTACGCCGGCGTCCGCGTTTTCGCCGACAGCACCGTCCGCCTCTTCACCCACCGCGAGGCCGGGTCCCGGGCCCTCGGCTGGGACACCTGCCTGGGCGGCAGCACGAGCGGGTCCTGCGGCTCGCTCATGGGCGAGACCGCGTTCGGCCACACCGGGTTCACCGGCACGTCGCTCTGGATGGACCCCGACCGCAACATGTTCGTCGTGCTGCTCACCAACCGGGTGCACGAGGCGCGCGCCCGCCGCCCGGCCAAGGTGATCGCCGACGTGCGCGCCGACCTCGCCGACGCCGCCGAACTCGCCGTGCTCGACGACCCGCGCGGCGTGCGCGACATGCCCGCGAGCTTCCGAGCGGACGACGAGACTGGCTGGAACCGCGCGCCCGAACGCGCCACCTCACGCCACGCGAGCAGCCGGTCGCACCACGGCAGCAAGTCGCACCACGAATCCGCCAGCGCGAAACACGGCGCGAAGCACGCGAAGGGTTCGACGAACGTCTCGAGTCACGGGTCCCACGCCGCGTCCCACAAATCGTCGCACGCCTCGCACGAGTCGAGCGCCAAGAGCAAAGCTTCCGCGTCGAAGAGCGCCCACGGGCACTCGGCGACGCACCGCGGGTAATCGAGTCATGTCCACACCCGATCTCACCCCGGACGACGCGGACGCGATCGCGGACGCCGCGTCCGCTCCTGCACCCGCCGAGCACGACGCGTCCGATCCGGACGATGCGCCGGCCGTCAGCCGCGACCAGGCGAGGCTGGCCCTGCGTCGGGTCAAGGACCCCGAACTCAACCTGAACATCGTCGATCTCGGACTCGTTTACGAGATCGACGTCGTCGGTGACCTCGTGCGCGTCGACATGAGCCTGACCTCGCCGGGGTGCCCGTCCGGCCCGGACATCATGAAGGAAGCCGAGGACCAGCTGCGATCGCTTCCCGGAGTGGGCGATGTCGAGATGAATCTCGTGTGGTCGCCGCCCTGGACCCCCGACCGCATCGAGCCGCGCGTCCGGGCATACATGGGATTCTGACCGTCGGACCCCCGCGAAGGCGGGGGTCCGCGTTCGTCAGCGGGGCACCGCGACCGCGCCCCCCTTCAGTCGGATTTCGCGGACGAGTTCGAGTCCCGTCCGCGCCAGGAGCGCGAGCCCGATCCACATCGCGAGATCGGCCACGTTCACGACGATGGCGTGGCTGCCGGCCCGCAGCACCAGGAAGTCCACCACGCCCTTGGACGACGTCGCGAGGCTGGCGAGGTTCCCCAACCCGCCGCCGACGACCAGCGCCAGCCACGCCGTCGACCGCCGATCGATGCGCGCCAGCGTCGGGACGAGCATCACGAGCAGCCCGACCACGATCCCCGTCGAGACGAGGTTGATCGCCCGCGTGTGCACGCCGAGCGACATCCCGCCCGCTGTGCCGGTGTTGTACGCGAGCATGAGGGCGATCGGCCCGCGCCCGAGCAACTCGCCGAGCGGCAGGGCCGCCGCAGCGAGCGCCTTCGCCAGCAGGTCGACGGTGGCGACGAGAAGCGCCGCGGTGAAGAAGCGTCGCGCGAGCGCCGTCTCCGAGATCACCGGCGTCGCCCCGATCGCGGCCGACCCCACCGCCCGGAGCGCGCGACGTGGCAGCGGCGTGGGGCGCACCGGCGGGGCCGCTACGGCGCGACGCGCACCGGCGGGGGTGCGACGGCGAAACGCGAGATCGAACGAAAGAACGCTGGCCATCTCAGAAGCTCCAGGTGCGGGGGGATGCCGGGCCCCGGTGCACGCGTCGTACCTGCCCACGCGGCCCGGCGCCGCACCGGCGACTGCCGTGCGACGTTGTCGCAAGTTCTTCTATCGCAATTGTTTACAGCGTAACGCCGATCCTCGCCCCGCTGCCGATCGCGCGCCACACTCGGTCACGATGTGGCGATCCTGCCACATGCCGCGTGTAGCGCTGCGGCTGCCGCACATCACCGATCGCGGTACGGTGACCGGTCGGTCGCCTGGCCACGGTCGCCGCGATCATCGGACGGTGCCGCGTCGGGGACTGCGCGGAGCGCGGCCAGCAACCCCTCGCCAAGCTCCCCGATCTGCCACCGGCGCAGATCCGGTACCTCCGCCAGCTCGTCGACCGTCGTCGGTCGACGGCGCGCGATCGTCTCGAGGCGCTCGCGTGAGCAGAGCACGCCGGGGTCGAGCGCGAGACGCGCCGCGGCCGCGTCGCGCACCATGCGGAGCCGCCCCACGCGCGCGTCGAAGTCGGGGTCACGGTCCCAGCGCGCCGCGCGCGGAAAGCGCGGCAGTTCGCCTTCGGGTACCGCGAGCCCGCGCCGCACCGCGTCCAGCATGTCGCCCGCGCGCCCGTCGAGCGAACCGCGCGGCACGCCCTTGATCGCGCCCAACGCCTCGCGCGTGCGCGGCGCCTGGCGCGCGACCTCCAGCAGCACGTCGTTCGCGGCCACACGGAACGTGGCGCGGTCGAGTTCGCGCGCGACCCCGTCACGCCACTGCACGAGTTCGCGCAGCAAGGCCAGCTCGCGCCGTGACAGGTCGCGCGCGCCCTTCACGCGCAGGTACGCCTCGCCCGCGTCCTCCGGCGCCCAGCGCACCTGCTCGAGTCGCCCGAACTCCTCCTCGGCCCACGCCATCCGGCCGAGCCGCACGAGTCGGTCGCGCAGCCGGTCGCGGAGGCCAAGCAGCCAGTGGGTGTCCTGCGCCGCGTAGTCGAGCATGTCGGGCGTGAGCGGACGCATGGACCAGTCGGCGCGCTGGTGCTTCTTGTCGAGCTTCACGCCGAACTCCTGGTCGAGGAGCGCGGCGAGGCCGAAGGCGCGCTCGCCGAGCAACTGTGCGGCGATGCGCGTGTCGAAGACGTTCGCGACCTGCCAGCCGTAGTCCTGCCGCAGCAGACGCAGGTCGTAGTCGGCGTCGTGAAACACCTTCTGCACCGCCCGGTCCTCCACGAGCGCGCCGAGCGCGGCGAGCGGCCCGGCGCTCAGCGGGTCGATCACGGCGCTCACCTCGCGGTCGCCGCCCGTGGTCTCGTCGGTGAGGCGTGCCGTGAGTTGGAGGAGGTAGACGCGGTCGGTGAAGCGGTGGAAGCTCGCCGCCTCGGTGTCGATCGCGAGATCGCGCGTGGGTTGGCGGCCGGCCGTCGGGCCCGATGGTGGAGGGCCGGCGCCCAGGCCGGCGAGAAAGCGCGCCGTGGCGTCGGGCGCGTCGAGGTAGGCGAACGATGGTCGGGACACGTCCACAAGCCCGCACGACGCGGCGCGGAAGTCAATCCCCCGCCATCGCCCGGGCACCTCGCTTGCCTCAACGCTGCTACATGTCTTCCACCGTCATCCCAGATGTCGGCGGCGCGGGCGATCGTTCGCGTCGCAGCGCCGACGTCCCGCTCGCCGGCCCCGCCGCGACCCGCCCGCTCACCGGTCCGCCGCTCGGCGTGCGCGAGCGGCGCGACCGCGCGCACGGCTGGCGCAGCCGCGACGTCGCCCGCGCCACCGCGATCGTCTTCGCGATCTACGTACTCGGGCGGCTGCTCTGGTTCGCCAACTCGCTCGTGTTCGTCGTCTTCCTCGGCGTGCTGTTCGGCCTCGCCGTGGCGGCGGTGGTCGACAAGCTCGAACGTTTCCACATCCGCCGCGGCGTGGCCTCCGCGCTCGTCGTGCTGGCGGCGCTCGGCGCGATCGGCGGGACGAGCGCGTTCATCGCCCCAACCCTCACCGACCAGATCGGCGTTTTGCGGCAGCAGCTTCCGGCCGCGCTCGACAAGATCGACAAGTACGTCAGCACGCACCAGAACGGCATCCTCGCCACGGTCCTGCGCGGCCAGAGCGCGCCTCCCGGCAGCGCCAACGCGGCCGCCGAGGCGGCGACGAGTCACCCCAGTACCGTCGCGACCACAGGGGCGGCGACGGTCGGCACCGCGACGACCGGCTCCGTGCCCGGATCGCCGACGCGGTCCGGCGCGACCGCGCGCGCGACGCAGACGCAGGTTCAGCCACAGTCCGCGGGCGCACCGTCGGCGACCGAGAGCCTGAAAGAGCGCCTCGGTGGCTCGCTGTCGGACGCCACCAAGTACCTCTTCCCATTCCTGTCGTCGTCGGCCGCGCTCGTGAGCGGCGTGCTGCTCATCATCTTCCTCGCGGTCTACGTGGGAGCGGAACCCGACACGTACCACGACGGGCTCATGCACCTGTTCCCGCATCGCGCGCGCAGGCAGGCCGGCGAGGTGCTCACCGACATCTCGGCCGTGCTGCGCAAGTGGCTCGTCACGCAGCTCATCGCGATGGCCGTGATCGGGGTGACGGTCACCGTGGCGATGCTCGTGCTGCACGTGAAGGCGTCGTTCGCGCTCGGCTTCATCGCGGGGATGCTCGAATTCATTCCGACCGTCGGGCCGATCCTGTCCGCCGTGCCGGCCCTCGCGATGGGCTTCGTCGATTCGCCCGAGAAGGCGCTCTACGTGCTCGTCGCGTTCTGGGCCATCCAGTTCCTCGAGAACAACTTCCTCATCCCCTTCCTCATGCGCGGCGCGATGGACCTGCCGCCCGCGCTGACCCTCGTGTCGCAGGCGCTGATGACCCTCGTCTTCGGCTTCCTCGGCCTGATGGTGGCGGTACCGCTCACGGCGGCCGTGCTCGTCCCGATCAAGCTCCTCTGGGTGCGAGACACGATCGGCGACGACGTGGGCGGCGCCGAGGACGCCGAGGAGGACATGGATGAAGAGGAGGAAGGCGGCGGGCGCGAAGCGGAGAGGCTCGCGGTGGCCGGACCACGGCGCGGCTGAGCACGCACCGAATTCGATCCCCGTCGCCCATGCCCCACGAGATCACGCACCACGTCTACCCGAGCGACTGCGACGTTTTCGGGCACGTCAACCACGCCACGATGATCACCCTGCTCGAGCACGCGCGCTGGGCGCTGCTCGAGCCGGCCATCTCGCTCGCCGACCTCACGCATGGTGCGGTGTGGACGGTGGTACGCCACGTCGACATCTCGTACGACTGGCAGAGCGTTCCGGGCGATGACCTCGTGATTCGTTCGGGACTGCTGCGTATCGGCCGGACGAGCTACGCCATCCGGCAGAGCGTGCGACACGCCGTGACCGGTCGGCTCCACGCGGCGGCCACGCTCACCTTCGTCTGCCTCACGCGCGACGGGCGTCCCACCCCGGTACCCGAGCGCTGGCGAGCGATCTTTCCGGCCTGGGATGACGCGGTCGATGACGCCTTCGTGGCTCCGCGACGACGCCAATCGGATAAGTTGCCGGCGTGACGACCGCCCCCCACACCCCGTCCGCCGCCGACGCAGCCGTCTCCCAAGCCGAGCAGACGCGCGCCGCCGCGCTCGGTGCGGTGCTATTCCGCAACCGCGGCTGGCTGCCGGTGCCGTTCGTCGCCGTCCCCCTGCTCGCACCGTCCACGCTCGGCCCCGGGCAGCACGTTACGGCGTGGGTCGCGGGCGGCCTGCTGGTCGTGTTCGGCGAGCTGTTCCGCCTCGCCGGAGTCGCCGCCGCGGGGACGGTCACGCGACGCCGTTCGCGCTCCGTGCAACGGCTCGTCACGTACGGCATCTTCACGTGGATGCGGAATCCGCTCTACGTCGGCAACTTCTTCGCCTGGCTCGGCGTCGTCGTCGCGAGCGGCGTGCTGTGGTTCCTCCCCGTCGCCGCGCTCCTGTTCGCCGTCGAGTACACGCTCATCGTGCGCTACGAGGAGGGCGTGCTCGAGTCGATCTTCGGCGCCGAATACCTCGCGTACAAGGCGCGCACCCCGCGCTGGTTTCCGCGCCCGCCGCGTCCGCCCGAGCACGGGCCGCATGCGTGGGGGGAGGCGCTCCGCAGCGAGGTGTCGACGCTGCTGCAATATGTCGGACTCGCCGCCGCGCTGGGCGTCAAGCACTGGGTCACCATGCGGTAGCACGCGGCCCACGGGCGCCGGACGCGAGAAGGCCCCCGCCGGAGCGGGGGCCTGCCGTCCTGCGCCCGCGGCCGGTCAGCGCGTCGGGCGGCCCGGCGGCGTGGGGCTCTTGAACACGTCGCGGTTCTTCGTGATGAACACGGCCATCGTGGACGGCACGTCCTCCTCGGGGAAGATCGCCGTGACCGGGCATTCCGGCTCGCAGGCCCCACAGTCGATGCACTCGTCGGGGTGGATGTAGAGCTGGTCGCCCCCCTCGTAGATGCAGTCGACGGGGCAGACGTCGACGCACGACTTGTCCTTGACGTTGATGCAGGCTTCGGTGATGACGTACGGCATGGGCGTGGGGTCGCGGACGGTGAGACGGGTACGAGGCGACGAGGGCGACGGTCTATCCGCGCGCAAGTTACCGGGGCACGTTCAAGGCTAACAAGGCGCCGCGGCAGGGAGATGCACAGGGACCCCAACGACCGGCGCCGGCGTTTGTGGTTGGGGGCGTGAGGGAACGAGCGTTCCGAAGTGTGTTACGGGTCGACGGGAGCTTTACGAACGTGACGTCCGGCGCGGGCTGGCGCGCACGTGGTATGGCAGTTGCCCCGTCACCCGTGGCGCGCTCGCTCACGCGTCGCCGCTCCAACGCACCGCCGCCCCGGCTACCGACCGGTCGCGGCCGTTCGTGCCACCCCTGCACGGGGATCCGATCGATGCACCGCCCAGCAGCCCTCACCTCGGTACTGCGGCGCCTCGCGCGCGCGGCTGCCGTCGTCCTCCCCACCCTCGCCGCGTTCGCCGGAGTCAGTCGCTCGGCCGACGCGCAATACTTCGGTCGGAACAAGGTCAACTACCAGACCTTCAACTTCCGGACGCTCAAGACGCCGCACTTCGACGTCCTGTACTACCCCTACGAGCAGCAGGCTGCCGAGGACGGCGGCCGACTCGCCGAACGGTGGTACGCGCGCCTGAGCCCGTTCATGCGGCACACGTTCCAGCGCAAGACGATCGTCTTCTTCTCGGACCAGTCGGACTTCCAGCAGAACAACATCACCGACATCGAGAGCGAAGGTACGGGCGGCGTCACCGAGAGCTTCCGCCAGCGCGTCATCATGCCCTTCACGGGCGTGTACGCGGACAACAACCACGTGCTCGGCCACGAGCTGGTGCACGTCTTCCAGTACGACATTGCCAACGCCACCCCGGGCGCGCAGCAGGGGCTCAACACGCTCCCCCTCTGGCTCATCGAGGGCATGGCGGAGTACCTCTCGCTCGGCCGCTCGGACGTGAACACCGCGATGTGGCTGCGCGACGCCGCGCGCCGCAACGACGTGCCGACCATCAAGCAGCTGACCAACGACCCGCGCTACTTCCCGTACCGCTACGGGCAGGCGCTGTGGGCGTACGTGGGCGGCCGCTACGGCGATCAGGCCGTCGTCGACGTCTACCGTGCCGCGCTGCGCTACGGCTTCGAGGGCGCCATCCGGCGCACGCTCGACGTCTCGACCGACCAGCTCTCGAAGGACTGGAAGGCGTCGATCCAGGGCGCGTACCTGCCGCTCATCGCCGGACGCACGCCCCCTGACGGCACGGCCAAGCCGATCATCCTCCAGCGCACCAAGCGCGGCGGCGAGTACAACATCGGCCCCACGGTGAGCCCCGACGGGCGCACGGTCGCCTTCTACTCGAGCCGCGGGCTGTTCAGCATCGAGATCTACCTCGCCGATGCGGAGACCGGGAAGGTCACCGCGCAGCTCGGGTCACTGAACTCGCCCCGGCACTTCGACGCGCTCTCGTTCGTCAACTCCGCCGGCACGTGGAGCCCCGACGGCCGCCGCTTCGCGTACGTCGTCTACGAGCAGGGGAACCAGGTGATCCAGGTCTACGACGTGCTGCGTCGCAAGACGGAACGCACGCTCAAGACACCGGGTATCGGCGCCGCGCTCGACCCGTCGTGGAGCCCCGACGGCCGCACGCTCGCCTTCGTCGGCCAGGTCGGCGGGATCTCCGACCTCTACACGTACGACCTCGCGTCGGACCGCGTGACGCGGCTGACCAACGACCGTTACGCCCAGCTCCAGCCGGCGTGGAGCCCCGACGGCCGCACGCTCGCCTTCGTCACCGACCAGGGCCCGGGAACGGACTTCGAGCGCATGACCTTCGCGCCGACCCGCATCGGGATCTTCGACCTCGACACGCGGCAACTGCGCGTGCTCGACGGCTTCCCCGGCGCGCGGCACATCAATCCGCAGTTCGCCCCCGACGGCCGGTCCATCTACTACGTGGCCGACCCGGACGGCTTCTCGGACCTGTACCGCCAGGATCTCGCGAGCGGGCAGCGCTACCGGCTCACGCGCAGCGCCACCGGCGTCGCGGGCATCACCAACCTCTCGCCCGCCATCTCGGTCGCGCGGCAGACGGGCCGCGTGATGTTCTCCGTCTTCGACCGCGGCGGCTATGACATCGTACGCCTCGAGGCGAGTGAGGCGCAGGGGACGCCCGTGCCGGCCACCACCGCCGCGCCCGCCGTGGCGGCCAGCGGTAGCGCGACCGGCGGCACCACCAACGCCATCGTGAGCTCGGGCACGGCCGCCACCGCGCCTAACAACGCCATCTCGGCGGCCGCGAGTGCGACGACCGCCGTCGGTGTCGCCGACGCGACCGCCGCGGGCGCGGGGGGAGTGCTTCCGCCCGCCACCCCCGGCCGCTCGAGCGCGATCGAAGGCTACCTCGCCGACGCCGGCAACGGTCTGCCGCGCGCCGACACCACGTTCGCGCACACCAAGCTCGTGCCGCGCATCTCGCTCGACTACGTCGCCCCGCCCACCGTGGGCGTCGGCTACAACTCGTACTTCGGCACGGGCGTGAGCGGCGGGGTCGCGGCCTTCTTCAGCGACCAGCTCGGCAACCAGAACCTCGCCGCCGTCGTGCAGGCACAAGGCCAGCTCGCCGACATCGGCGGCCAGGTGCAGTACATCAACAGCAAGTACCGCTGGAACTTCGGCGGCGGCATCGGGCACGTGCCGATTCCCTTCGGCGTGGCCGGCGCGGCGTACGACGCGCAGGGCAACATCAACTACACCCAGTACATCGGCCGCGTCACGCAGGACTTCGTCTACGGCATCACGCAGTACCCGCTCAACTCGACGCAGCGCTTCGAGTTCACGGCCGGCCTCACGCGCCAGACCGTGAGCGCCCGGCAGTACACCACGCAACTCGACCCGAGCGGGAGCTACGTGATCGGGCAGACGAGCGGGCGCGTGACCGGACTGTCGCCGGCCTACAACTACGCCCAGCTCAGCGCGGGCTTCGTCGGTGACTACTCCACCTTCGGCCTGACGTCGCCCATTGCCGGCGCTCGCTACCGTCTGGAAGTCGCGCCGAGCTTCGGCGACCTGCACTACACCGCGATCACGGCTGACTACCGGCAGTACCTGTACATGCGGCCGGTCACGTTCGCCTTCCGCGGGCTGCACATCGGGCGCTACGGCGGCAACTCGAACCAGGGCACGAACCTCGACAGCCTGTTCAACGGCTATGGCGAATTCAGCCCGTCGCAGCCGTACTACGTCGGCCTCCCCAGCCTGGTTCGTGGCTACGACCTGCTGAGCAGCAACAACCTGGCGGGCGAGTGCGGGAACGCCACGTCCTACAGCGGATGCCCGGCCCTCGCGCGACTGTTTGGCAACCGCATCGCCGTGGCGAGCGCGGAATTCCGCATCCCCCTGCTCGCGCCGGCCGGCCTCGGGCTCATCAACACCAACATCCTGCCCGTCGACCTCGTCCCGTTCGTCGACGCGGGCGTCGCGTGGAGCGGGCTGAATAGCCCCGAACTCAAGTTCCTCACGGGCGACGCGGCGCGAAATGCGACGCGCAACATCCCGATCGCGAGCACGGGTGTCTCGACCCGCATCAACCTGCTCGGCTTCGCGGTCGTCGAAGTGTTCTACGCCCACGCGTTCCAGCGTCCGGACAAGCCGAACGTGGTCGGCTTCCAACTCGCGCCGGGCTGGTAAGCGCGCGAGCGCGCGCCGGGTCTCGGCCCGGCACGGCGGTCATCTCGACGCACGGACACGTGAAGGGCGGGGCCACGCGGCCCCGCCCTTTTGCGTGCGTCGGATCATGACGGGTCGATAAGCGTCTACGGAGCAGCGACTTAGCTCCAAACGCGCGTTCAACTTTCGCCGCGGAGATGCCGACGTTCCTGCTCACGGCCCGATGCTTCGGCGCCACGACCGTGGCCCGCGTCATCGTGACATCGTCGGCCTCCCTCGAAATCCTTCCCATGTTCGCTCGCACGTTTCCCGCCGCCCTCGGCCTCGTCGCCGCGCTCGCCATCCCGACGTTCGCACACGCCCAAGCGGCCGACGTCTACGGCGGAGAAGATCTGAGCTCGCCGCCGAAGCTCGTCTCCCCCGCGGCCACCGCGCGCCTCATCGCGCGCTCGATGCCTGAGGACCTGCGTCGCGCGAACGTGAGCGGCACCGTCCAGATCATGTTCACCATCAACAAGGACGGGCACGTCGAGCCGAGCAGCATCGAAGTCGTGTCGGCGTCGACGCCCAGCCTCGCCGGCGCGGCGAAGTCGGTGGTCGAGAAGATGGAATTCGTGCCGGGGAAGAAGGACGGATCGGCCGTCCGCGCCCGCGTCCAGCTTCCGATCACGTACAAGCCCTAACGCGAGCGGCGGATCGCGGCCACGTCGAACGCCCGGCGCGTCGTCAGACGCGCCACGGCGGCTCGGCGCCGGCCTTCCGCGGCAACTCCGGGTTGTGCCGGTACAGGGTCGCGGTTCGCCCGATCACCTGCACGACTTCTGCGGCCGACGCCGTCGCGAGCGCGTTGGCCGCGTCCTTGACCGGCACGTCGACCGTGCGCGCGAGCTGGACCTTGACCAGCTCGCGCGCGCGCAGCGCGTCGTCGAGCGCCTGAAAGAGGGTCGGCGTGAGCCCCTGGTGTCCGACGTGGACGAGGGGTGTGAGGTGGTGCGCTTCGGCACGCAGGGCTGCGCGCTCCTTTCCGGTCATCGGCACGGCGTGCTCCTTCGGTCAGATCTGCAGGACGACGAAGCCGGCCGCGTTCAGCCCCGGCGGCGGCCCGCCGACACTCCAACGCGCCGCCCGTGCCAACGCCGCGCGGCACGCTCCGCGACCCGCGCCAGACGCGGCTGCTGAGGGCGACCACGGCAAACCCGTCGAAAGGCGGCGACGCAAAGCTACGAGGCTACCGCCCGGTCGGCACCGCAGGTGTCCCCGCCGCCACGCTCGTCGGGCCGCCGAACCTCGTCACGCTCCCGCCTCATGCAGGCCTCTCCGGCCGCCGCGCGCCGCGGCATCGCCCGCGCTCGTGGCACCGCCTGGTTTCTCTCGATCGCCCTCGCGTCCGCCGCGTGTCAGGACCGCGCCGTGACGGCTCCCGACGCTCCACCCGCGACGACGCCGGCCGTCCAACCCGCGAACGGGGCCGTCGCCGTGAAGACCGACACGGTCGCCGTGCGGGACTCGATCCTGCTCGCCGTGACGCGGACGACCCCCGCGGCGAACGGCCCCGTGACGTGGACGACGTCCGACTCGGCGGTCGCGGCCGTGATGCCTAACGGATTCGCGCGCGCGGTCGCCCCGGGGGCGGCCACGTTGCGCGCGGTGCAGGCGCACGCCGTGGTCGACAGCGTGCACGTCGTGGTCGCCGCGGCCGCCGGACGCCCCGCCGCCGCGCCGCCCGCGCCGGCCACCGCGACCCCGGCCGCGGTCCTCGCCTACATGGGTGCGGCGAACGTGCCGAGCGTCGCGGCCGTGCAGGCCATGGGCGGCGCGTTCGCGCGGTACGAGGCGGACTTCGCGAAGCTCGCCGACTACCACTGGCAGATCGACAGCACGTCGCCTCAGGGTGCGAACTTCTACGACCGCGCGATGATCTACTACGTGTGGTGGGCGCGCACGGGCAACGCGACGTACCTCGACCGCGCCAACAAGCTGGCCCTCGTCACGCGCGACTACCTGGCCGGCAAGACCGGGCCGGACCCCGCGAACCCGACCGCCGACGTGCTGACGCTGCCGTACTATCCGCAGTCGTACCGGATGATGCTCGACGGCGTGGCGCTGCACGCGCTGGTCACGCACGACACGACGTCGGCGAACACCGTGGCCTTCGTCGCGGACTACATGGCGAACCCGCACGGCTACTGGAACTACACCGCCGGGGTGGCGCCCACGAGCACCAGCGACGGCGACTCGCGCAACTCCGCGCGCGTCCTCAACGCGATCATCGACGCATACCTGCTTGGCGTGAAGAGCCCCGCGGGGTACGACTACCGCGCGATCATGCAGGACCTGGTCGGGCGGATCGTCGCCGGCCAGGACAGCAGCGGGTCGTACCCGTACTACCACCAGTGCGGGTACAACAAGCCGTACATGGTGGGCATGCTGAACGACGCGCTCATCCGCTACTACACGCAGGTGCAGCCCGACCCTCGCGTCGTCGCGTCGATCAAACGCGCGGTCGACTACATGTGGGCGAACGACTGGTTCACCGCGTCGTCGGCGTTCACGTACATCGAGGGTGCCTGCTCGATATCGAGCGAGTCGGGGGGCGCGCCGGGCGCGGCAGACCTCAACAACCTCATCTCGTCGGGGTACGCGTTCATCGCCAGGCAGACCGGCGACGCGAGCTACTACGACAAGGCGGACGCCGTGTTCGCCGGCGGGGTCAACGGCGCGTGGCTGTACGGTCCCAAGCAGTTCAACCAGGAATACACGGCGTCGTACCGGTACCTGGCGCTCCGCTTCTGACGCGGCGGTCTCCGCCGCGGCGGGCGCCCCGCGCACTTCAGTCCGGCGTGGCCCGGCCGACACTGGATCACGTCGCGGGCGCATGGTGGCCACGGCGGCGCCGCGGGCCGGCGCCGATCCGGCCCGCGGAGGCTCCGGGCACGCGCGCGGCGTCGGCACCTCAGAGGGCGTGCGGGGCGGGGGGCGGCCGGTGACGGCCGCCCCCCGCTTCGCATTGCCTAACGAATCGCCGTGACCGCGCCCGCGGCGGCGCGCTTCGCCCGCGCGGCGTCGGCCGCGCGCAGGAACGGCAGCACGTCCACGGGCGTGCCCGCCCAGTAGCGGCGGTCCGCGCCGAGCCGCGCCACCTGGAAGTGGAGGTGCGGCACGTCGGGCGGCGCGTTGCCCGTCGTGCCGACGTAGCCGAGCGTGTCCCCCTTCTGCACCGTCGCGCCCTCGACGAGGCCGTCGCGGTAGTGGTCGAGGTGGGCGTAGTAGTACACGAAGCGCTCGAGCGGGTCGACGGCGTAGATCGTGATGCCGCCTAACGCATTGGGGCGCATCTTCCACACGCGCCCCTCGTCCGCGGCGAGCACCGGCGTGCCGCGCGGGGCGAGGATGTCGGTGGCGTGGTGCACGCGCCCGCCGCTCCGGTCCTCGTCGAAGCTGCCCGCGATGCGCGCCGCGCGGGCGCCGGCCACGGGGACGAGCAGCTCGCGTTCGCGGAGGTACGCGAGGTCGTCCTCGGTGACGACGGCGGTCCCGGCGGCGACCTTCGGCTCCCCGACGCCCGGCACGTCGACGCGCGGCCCCGGCGCGACGGTCGGCCGCGTGGCGACGCGCGTCTGTCCGGCGCACGCGGTCAGCAGGAGGAGGGCGGCCGCGCGCGCGGCCGCGCGGCCGCGGAAGGAAGGAGGCACCATCGGTTGGGAGCGGGGGCGGTCTAAGCTAATCGCGCGCGATACGGGCGCTAGAAACCGAACCGCACCGCGGCCTCGCCGAACGGCCGGACGCGCGTCTGTCCCGCGACGAAGTTCTCGTTCGTCACGCGGTCCGCGCCCACTCGGGCCGTCACGAACCGGCCGCGCCCGGGCAGCCCCTGCTCGAGCGCGACCTGCGCGCGCGCACGCCCCTCGACCGGAAGCCGCGCGAGCTGTACGAACTTCAACGCGCCCGCGGGCGTGCCGTCGACGGTCGTCGTCGTGTAGGGGCTGGGGTCGCGGCGCTCGCCCGTCAGGACCAGGCGGACGGTGCGCGTGGGCGTCGGGCGCCACGCGAGCGCGCCGGTGAACGCCTCCCCGTTAGGCCCCAGCGGCGAGCCGATGATCTGCTCCCGGTACGTGACCCCCGACTGGAACTGGCCGTGCTCGTACAGGCGCAGCGACGTGTGCTGGTAGAACGCGTCGAGCGCGAGCGCGCCGTCGTCGCGCAGCCGCGGCAGCGAGACGCCGAACAGGTGCCCGGAATCCTGCCACAGCACGCTCCGCAGCCGGCGCGCGTCGAAGTCGTCCAGCGAGAGCTCCCAGTACGCCTCCGCGCCCCGCAGGGCCGGCACGCGCACCCGCACGTCGAGCGGCGCGATCTTGTTCGACTCCTGCTTGTCGGCGCCCTTCTTGAGCCACGTGAGGAACGGGAAGAGGTCCGTCACCCGGCTCGCGAACGGGAGCGGCGGCGCGCCCCTCCCGCCGAACTCGTCCATCATGCCGGCCCCGAGCTCCACGTTGGGCGTCGGGTTCAGCGTGACCTTGTAGACGGCGAGCTTCGAATGCGGGAAGATCTGGTCGCGCGCGCCGAGGTCCGCGACGAACAACTCGGCGCGCACACGCCCGAGGTAGCGCAGTAGCCACGGCAGCGAAAACGCCGTGTCCGATCCGACCGAGACCGCGTGCAGCGGCGGCGCGTTGGCCGATACGAGCGTGCCACCCGGCATCCCCGGGCCGAGCGGCGCCTGCCCCCAAACGCGCTCGTCGACGCCGGCCTCCAGGGCGACGTTCGCCACCACGGCGCGGACGTACAGGCGCTGCGGCACGAGCGTCACGCGGCTGCCCGCCGGGCCGACGGGAGCGTGGCCCGGCGCGGCGGTCCACGTCAGGCGCGGCTGCGCGACCACCGACAGCCAGCCGCCGACGCCGAGCGCGCTCACCGTCTCGAGCGAGGTCGAGACGCCGTCCACCGCCGGCCGCCCGAACCGGCCGTCGAGCGGCGGCAGCGTGATCGCGTCGACGCCGCCGAGTTGACCGTTGACCGGGACGCGGCGGAGGGGCGCGCTCGTCGCCGCGCTGGAGAGCAGCACCGACTGCAGCGGGATCACGCGCAGTTCGGCGGCGCTGCCGGCCGGCGCTGCCGCGCCCGACGTCGCCCCCAGGGCGGCGAGCACCTGTTCGGCGAGCGCGGTCGCGCGCGCGTCGGCGGGCGTCGGCGCGCCGCGACCGGCCCGGTCGGCGACGGCGCGCTGCACGGCCCGGGCGAGTCGCGTCAGCTCGCGAACCGAATACGGGCGCTGCCCGACGATCGCACCGCGAACCGGCGCGAGGGCGAGCATCTCGTCCGCCACGCGCGCGACCGGCTCGTCGGGCGCGACCGTCGCCGCCGGCGGTAGCGCGACGCCCGTCGAGACGGTCTGGCCGCGCGCGGTCGTGGAAACCAGAGCCGCCGCGAGAAGCGCGGCAGCGGATCGATGAGCACGGGGCGGGAGCACGCCCAACGCTAAGCGGGTCGTCAAACAAACGAGGACCCCCGCGCACGCGCGGGGGTCCTTGGTCCTGTGATCGGTTGGCGGTTGGGCGCTCGTTACGCCATCAGTGCCAGTCGCGCCCGCCCGCTCCCCGGCGCCACACAGAACGGGGTGACGAAACGCACGAGTTCGCCGACGGTGCGGACGCCGATGTCGAGCGCGTTGAGGTCGGCGGCGGTGGGCAACTCGCCGTCGCACCGGGCGACGACGAGCAGGGCGACGTCCTCGACGTCCGCATCGCTGAGGCCGAGGTCGAGCGCCAGGTCGGCGCCCCGCCGCACGCGCGCGCCGTTGCCCGTCGTCCGCCGGCCGAGGGCCTCGTACGTTTCGACGAGCACGTTGGCGGGCAGTCCCTCGTGGTCGAACTCGGACAGGAACTGCCGGCGCCACGGCGCGTCGAGGGTGCCGCGACTTGGCGCGAGCGCGCGAACGCTCGCGACGGCGAAGCCGGTCGCACCGACGAGGAGGAAAGTGAGGATGGCGATCGGGAGCATGAAGCCGGGACGAGAGGGTTGCCCCGGAGTGTCGACCGGCCCCGTCGTGCACTGAACGGCCTAGCGCGTCACGCGTATCGCCGACGTTACGCTGATTCACACACGGTTTCGTTGACGAATCAGTTGGAAGCGCGTAACTTGTTGCAGTGCAATATCTCCCGACTCCAGACGCCGCCCCGCTCGGCGGATTCCGCGGTCTGCGGGCGGAGTTGTTGATCGCGCTCAAGAAGGCGCCGCACGCGCTCACCGCGCGCGAGCTCGCCGAGCAGTTCGGCGTGACGCCCAACGCACTCCGGCGGCACCTTGACGCGCTCGAGGCCGACGCACTCGTCCGGCACGATCGCGAGGTCCGGGGCGTTGGAGCCCCGGTGCACGCGTACGCGCTCACTGCCGCGGGCGAGGCGCTCTTCCCCCAAGCGTACGCGCCCGTGCTCGAAGCCGTGCTCGACACGCTGCGCGAGGCGGCCGGGACCGACGGGGTGCGGACGGCCGTCCGACGTCAGTGGGCGCCGCTGGTGTCGGGCGCGGGCTCGCGTCTGGCCGAGCTGCCGCTCGAGGAGCGCGCGCAGCTGGTGGCCGAGCTCCGCTCGTCGCAGGGCTACATGGCCGAGGCCGCGCCTAACGCGGACGGCAGCGTCGCCGTGCGCGAGCACCACTGCGCCGTGCGCGACGTGGTCGCCCGATTCCCGGAGATCTGCGCCGCCGAGCAGGAGCTCATGGAAGAGCTGCTCGGCGTGCCCGTGGTGCGCACCAAGTACATCCCCGCCGGCTGCGCGGTCTGCGAGTACGTCGCGGCCGGCGCGCCGGTTACCAGAGACGCCGTTCAGGAGAGCGCCGCATGAGCGCGACCATCGAGACCCTCGTCAACCGCGAGTACCAGTACGGCTTCGCCACGGACGTCGAGACCGACCAGCTGCCGGCCGGCCTCTCGGAGGCGATCGTCCGCGAGATCTCGGCCCGCAAGCAGGAGCCCGAGTGGCTGCTCGACTGGCGGCTGAAGGCGTACCGCCGCTGGCTCACGATGACCGAGCCGCACTGGCCCAACGTGCAGTACCCGGCCATCGACTACCAGGCCGTCAGCTACTACTCCGCGCCCAAGCAGCAGGTCGGCAAGGCGTCGCTCGACGAGGTCGACCCGAAGATCCTCGAGACGTACGCGAAGCTCGGCATCTCGCTCAACGAGCAGAAGCGGCTCGAGGGCGTCGCCGTGGACGCCGTGTTCGACTCGGTGTCGGTGGCGACCACGTACCGCGGCGAGCTGGCGAAGCACGGCATCATCTTCTGCTCGTTCGGCGAGGCCGTGCGCGAGCACCCGGAGTTGGTGAAGAAGTACCTCGGCTCGGTGGTGCCGTACAGCGACAACTTCTACGCCGCCCTCAACTCGGCGGTGTTTTCGGACGGCTCGTTCGTCTACATCCCCAAGGGCGTGCGCTGCCCGATGGAGCTGTCGACGTATTTCCGCATCAACGCGAGCGGCACGGGGCAGTTCGAGCGCACGCTGATCGTCGCCGACGAGGGCGCGTACGTGAGCTACCTCGAGGGGTGCACGGCGCCCAAGCGCGACGAGAACCAGCTGCACGCGGCGGTGGTCGAGATCGTCGCCCTGGACGACGCGACGGTCAAGTACAGCACCGTGCAGAACTGGTACGCGGGCGACGACGAAGGCGTGGGCGGCGTCTACAACTTCGTGACGAAGCGCGGCGCCTGCCGCGGCGCGCGCTCCAAGATCAGCTGGACGCAGGTCGAGACCGGCTCGGCGATCACGTGGAAGTACCCGAGCGTGATCCTGCAGGGCGACGACTCGCACGGCGAGTTCTACTCGGTGGCCGTGGTCAACGGCCGCCAGCAGGCCGACACGGGCACGAAGATGATCCACATCGGCCGCAACACGAAGTCGAACATCGTCAGCAAGGGCATCTCGGCCGGCAAGGGCAACAACTCGTACCGCGGCACGGTGAAGGTGCTGCCCGGTGCGACCGGCGCGCGCAACTACACGCAGTGCGACTCGATGCTCGTCGGCAACGCGTGCGGCGCGCACACGTTCCCCTACGTCGAGGTGCAGAACAACACCGCGACGGTGGAGCACGAGGCCTCGACGAGCAAGATCGGCGAGGACCAGATCTTCTACCTCAAGCAGCGCGGGCTCTCCGCCGAGCAGGCGGTGAGCATGATCGTGAGCGGCTTCTGCAAGGAGGTCTTCCAGGAGCTGCCGATGGAGTTCGCGCTCGAGGCGCAGCAGCTGCTGGGCATCACGCTGGAAGGCAGCGTCGGCTGACGCGCCCGTCCGTCCCCCACACGCACTCTCCGGGTCACCCCGTGCTCGACATCCAGAACCTCACGGCCACCGTCGCCGACAAGCAGATCCTCAACGGCATCAACCTCACCGTCAACGCCGGCGAGGTGCACGCCATCATGGGGCCTAACGGCTCGGGGAAGAGCACGCTCGCCCAGGTGCTCGCCGGCCACCCCGCGTACGAGGTCACCGGCGGCTCGGTGGCGTTCGACGGCGAGGACCTGCTGGAGATGGAGCCCGAGGAGCGCGCGCACCACGGCCTCTTCCTCGCCTTCCAATACCCGGTCGAGATCCCGGGCGTGAGCAACGCGTACTTCCTGCGCGCGGCCTACAACGAGGCGCGCAAGGCGCGCGGGGAGGACGAGGTCGACCCGATCGAGTTCCTCGACCTCGTCGAGGAGAAGGCGAAGCTCGTCGAGATGGACCCGGCGTTCCTCAACCGCTCGGTGAACATGGGCTTCTCGGGCGGCGAGAAGAAGCGCAACGAGATCCTGCAGATGGCCGTGCTCGCGCCGAAGCTCGCGATCCTCGACGAGACCGACTCGGGGCTCGACATCGACGCGCTGCGCATCGTCGCCGACGGCGTCAACCAGCTCAAGCGCCCCGACAACGCGACGGTCGTCGTGACGCACTACCAGCGCCTGCTCAACTACATCGTGCCCGACTACGTGCACGTGCTCGCCGGCGGCCGCATCGTCAAGAGCGGCGGGAAGGAGCTCGCGCACGAGCTCGAGGCCAAGGGCTACGACTGGCTGCTCGAAGGGGCGGCCGCGTGAGCACCGTGACCGAGCCTTCGCAGGCCGGCAGCGTCGCCGAGGCGCGCGCGCTCGCGGCGCAGCAGGACGCGTCGCGGGCACCGGGGCAGTTCCTCCCCGCGCCGGCCGCGGTCGAGGCCGACGTGCGCGCGGCGGTCGCGGGCGCGGAGGCGGACGGGCCGGCGTGGCTGGCCGCGGCGCGCCGCGTGGGCGCGGCCGCGTTCGCGCGCCAGGGCTTCCCGACCACGCGGCACGAGGACTGGCACTACACGTCGACGGCCGCGATCGCCGAGGCCGACTACGCGTCGACCGCGGCCGCGACGGGCGCCGTCGAGGGCGCCGACGCGCTGCTGCCGTTCACCTTCGGGCAGCCGTTGGGCGGCGCGGGGTGGCCGACGCTCGTTTTCGTGAACGGGCGCTTCGACGCGGCGCTCTCCGCGCGCGACGCGCTCCCCGAGGGCGTCGAGGCGCTCTCCTGGAACGAGGCGCTCGACCGCGAGCCGGAGCTCGTCGAGCGTACTCTCGGGCGGGTCGCGAGCCCCGACGCCCAGCCGTTCGTCGCGCTCAACCAGGCGGTGTTCACGGACGGCGCGCTCGTCGTCGTGCGCAAGGAGATGGAGGCCGACCGCCCGGTGCACCTGCTCTTCGTCACCGACGCGACGGCCGCGCGCACCGCGTCGCACGCGCGGGTGCTCGTCGTGGCCGAGCGGCACTCGAAGGTGAGCGTGATCGAGAGCCACGTCGCCATCGGCGGCGCGTCGTACCTGACCAACGCGGTCACCGAGATCGACGTCGCCGACGGCGCGACCGTGCACCACCTCAAGGTGCAGCGCGAGAGCGAGCGCGCGTACCATCTCGCGCACGTCGAGGCGCGGCAGGGGCGCGACAGCCACTTCGTCTCGTTCTCGTTCGCCACCGGGGCGAAGCTCGCGCGCGCCAACGTCTACACCCTGCTCGCGGGCGAGGGGTGCGGCGCGACGCTCAACGGGCTCTACGCCGTGGGCGGCGAGCAGCACTGCGACAGCCAGACGCGCATCGAGCACCGCGAGCCCAACTGCTACAGCCGCGAGCTGTACAAGGGCGTGCTCGACGGGCGCGCGCACGGCGTGTTCAACGGCAAGGTGTACGTGCACCCCGCCGCGCAGAAGACCGACGGCAAGCAGACCAACAACACGCTGCTGCTGTCGGAGGAGGCGCGCATCGACACGAAGCCGCAGCTCGAGATCTTCGCCGACGACGTGAAGTGCACGCACGGCGCGACCGTCGGGCGCCTCGACCAGACCGCGCTGTTCTACATGCAGAGCCGCGGCGTGGGTACCGAGGCCGCGCGCAAGCTGCTCACCTACGCCTTCGCCGCCGACGTGCTCGAGACGATCGAGCTGGACCCGGTCAAACACGCGCTCGAGGCGCTCGTGCTCGAGCGGTACGCGTCGTGACCGCCGCCGCGCTGGTCGGCACGCTCGCGCCGACGCCGGCCGCGGGGGTGCGCGCGGTCGCGGGGCGGGCCGAGGGGTCGCTCGCGCCGCGCGCGGACTTCCCGCTCCTCGCCGGCGACCCCGCGCTGCACTACCTCGATTCGGCCGCGACGGCGCAGAAGCCGCGTGCGGTGCTCGACGCGCTCCGTTTTTACTACGAGACCGAGAACGCCAACCCGCACCGCGGGGCCTACCGGCTGAGCAACGCCGCCACCGAGGCGTACGCGGCCGCGCGCCTGCGCGTGGCCCGCTTCTGCGGCCTGGCCGACGCCGACTGCTGTCTGTTCGTGCGCGGCACCACCGAGGCGATGAACCTCGTGGCGGGCGCGTGGGGGCGGACCAACGTCGGCGCGGGCGACGAGGTCGTCGTCACGGCGATGGACCACCACGCCACGTTCGTCACCTGGCAGCAGCTCGCGCGCGAGCGCGGGGCGACGTTCCGCGTCGCCGAGCTCACCGCCGACGGCCGCGTCGACCTCGACCACCTCGCCTCGCTCGTGTCGCCGCGGACGCGCGTGGTCGCCTTCCCGCACGTCTCCAACGCGCTCGGCACGATCAACCCGGTCGCCGAGATCGCCGCGCTCGCCCGCGAGCGGTCGGCGGGGCGCGCGCTCGTCGTCTGCGACGGCGCGCAGGGCGTGCCGCACCTGCCGGTGCACTTCGACTCGTTAGGGGTCGACCTCTACGCGTTCTCCGGTCACAAGGTCGGCGGGCCGATGGGGGTCGGCGCGCTGCTGGGGCGCCGCGCGGTGCTGCAGCAGATGCCGCCCTGGCAGTTCGGCGGCGACATGATCTCGCTCGTCGGCGAGCAGGAGACGACCTGGAACGAGCTCCCGCACAAGTTCGAGGCGGGCACGCCCAACGTCGCCGACGCGGCCGGGCTCGCCGCGGCGGTCACGTACCTCGCGGCGTTAGGCCCCGAGGCGGTGCTCGCCCACGAGCGCGCGCTCGTCGCCGATGCCATGACGCGGCTCGGCGCCCTCCCCGGCCTCACGCTCTACGGCCCGCACGCCGACTCGAGGAGCGGCGTGGTCAGCTTCTCGGTCGAGGGGCTCCACCCGCACGACCTCGCGACGGTGCTCGACGAGCGCGGCGTGTGCATCCGCGCGGGGCACCACTGCGCGCAGCCGCTCATGCGGCGCCTCGGCGAGCCGGCCACGGCGCGCGCGTCCTTCTGGGTCTACAGCACGCCCGCGGACGTCGACGCGCTCGTCGACGGCGTGCGCGCGGCGCAGCGCATCTTCGGCGTGGGGGGAATCTGATGGCCGACATCGCTGACCGTCCCGAGGCCGCACGGCCCGACGGCGCCCGTCCCGACTCGGACGCCCGGCTCGCGGCGATCTACCAGGACATCATCCTCGACCACTACCGACGTCCGCGCGGCAAGGGCGTGCTCGACGCACCCGACCTCGCCGCCGAACGGCGCAACCCGCTGTGCGGCGACGAGATCTCGCTGGAAGTCGCGCTCGACGGCGACGTGGTGCGCGAGGCGCGGTTCACCGGCCGCGGCTGCTCCATCTCGCAGGCGTCCGCGTCGATGCTGACGCAGGCCGTCCGCGGCAAGACGCGCGCGGAAGCGGAGTCGCTGGTGCGGCGCTTCGTGGCGCTCGCGCACGGGGACGCCGAAGCCGCTGCCGACAAGGCGATGGGGGAGATGCGCGCGCTGCAGGGCGTGTCGCGGTTCCCGGCACGCATCCGCTGCGCGACGCTCGCGTGGGGCGCGCTGGACGACGCGCTCAAGGGCGACGCCGGCCGAGGCGAGCGCGAGGGTTAGGCGCGACGCGCGCGCCGGGCCGCTGCGCCGAGTACGAGAAGCCCCGTGCCGACGAGCAACACCGCGCGGGGCTCCGGCACGACCGCGGCCCCCCCGATGTCGCCGGCGGCGATCGCCCGCCCGGGCGTGGCCTCGAACGCGTAGTCGAGAATGCGATACTGGACCGTTCTCATCGCGAGTTCGATACGCGCCCACCCGAAGTTCACCGTGTTGGCCGCCTCGTCGCGGAACCGGATCCCGATCAACTGTGCCGGAGCGCCGGGCTCGTATGGCGCGAACAGAATCGCGTCGTCGCTGAACGTGGTCGACGCCCCGACCGGCGCGCCGGGCGCGAGGGACGCCGTCACCCCGCGCGCGTCGGGAGCCACGGGCGCCGGATCGACGCCATACGACGTGGGCGCGAACGCGGCAAAGAAATTGTACCCGTCGTGGACGACCCCAACGTCGAAATTACACCCCGGTCCTGGGCAGGTTGGGGAGTGGTCCGTGGTGTAGCTGCCGTCGACGACATTCAGGAACACGGCCGGGCCGTATGCCGGAATCGCGATGTTGGCGGACCGGTACACGATCTGTCCCGCCGCAATCCTCGGCCCGACGGCAAGGGCGAGCCCGAGACCGACGGCGATCCTGCGGCGTGCAGGGGCGAGAGGGCGGGTCACGGGACCGTTGGCGATGCGCACACTGCACGCGACCGGGAGGGGCGCGACGTACGCTACCGTCGCACGGCCACCGCGCAACCCGGGGGATGATGCCACGCCCGACCGCTACGTCGGAAGCCGCGGCTCGAAGCCGGGGGCGGCACTATGTTCCCCGCCCATGTACGCCCTCGCCATCCTTCGCTACCGCCGTCCGCTCGACGAGGTGGTCACCGTTCAGGACGCCCACCGCGCCTACACGGCCGACCTCAAGGCCCGCGGCGTGATCGTCGCCTCCGGCCCGTGCGTGCCGCGCACCGCCGGCATCCTCCTGCTCCGCGTCCCAGACGCGGGTTACGAGGCCGCGCTCGATCGCGTCCGCGACGAGGACCCGTACACGCGCGCCGGCATGGTGCAGTACGAGCTGCTCCCGTGGGCCCCGACCACCGGCCTCGCCGACCTCGAACGCGTCGCGGCGCCCGAGCCGGACCTGCCGGAGGACTAGTCGGATCCAGGACCGGTCAGCGTCAGGACCGGTCAGCGCCGCACGTCGGGCGAGGCCGGGGCGGGCGCCGGTGCCGGCGTGACGCCGCGATCGTCGCTCCCCCACCCGGGCGCCAGCGCGCGGTGGCTGTTGTCGCAGTACGGCGCGTGCCCCGTCTGACCGCAGCGGCACATCGCGAAGCGACCCGTAGCGGTGCGAGGCTCGTCGAGCGGGCCGACTCGCTCGCCGGTCACACGTGCGGCGCCGTGCACCGTGATCGGCCCGTCGCGCCCGATGCGGATCTCGACGGTCTCGGGGATGACTTCCTGCGCCCCGCCGTCGGTACGCGTGTAGGTGAGCGCGCCTGTCGGGCAGCGCTCGACCGCGACGACGATCTGCTCGGCCGTCCCGAGCGACGGGTCGACCCACGGCCGCCGTTTCGGGTCGAACACGAACCGCTGCGCCGCGATGCACCGCCCCGTGTGGATGCAACGCTCCGCCCGCCAGTGGACGACGATCCCGTCGCCCGTGTAGTCGCGGTGTACGGGCACGCCGCCCGCCGGCGGGTGCGGCGGGGCGGCCGCGGGCTGCGGCGCCGACGGCGAGGGGGTGGACGGATCGGAGGGCATGCGGACAGCATTGCGCGCGCGACGCTGGCACGCAAGCTGACCCGCGGCCCGCTATGCCTTCGCGTCCCGCCCAGCGCCGCACCGCGGCCCGCAGCAGCACCCCGCCGGCCACGTTCTCCGACGAGCTCCGGGCGAAGGTGCTCGAGGTGCACGCGCGGCTCTGCGCCGAGTACCACTGCCCGATCGGCTACTTCCACGACCTCGACCCGCTGAGCGAGCTCGTCTCGTCGCTCCTGTCGCACCGCACCAAGAACGCCGACTCCGGGCGCGCGTTCAAGCAACTGCGGCGCGCGTTTCCGTCGTGGACGGCGGTGCGGGATGCGCCGGTCGCGGACGTGCAGGCCGCCATCACGCCCGCCACCTGGCCCGAGCAGAAGGCGCCGCGCATCCAGGCGACGCTGCGCGAGATCACCGTTCGCCTCGCCGGCGCGGCCGACGCGGCGCCCGACGCACCCCCCGGCGCGGATCCGTTAGGCGACGGCGCGCTCGACTTCCTCGGCGCGCTCCCGGTGCGCGAGGCGCGCGACTGGCTCGAGTCGATCACCGGCGTGGGCCCCAAGACCAGCGCGGCCGTGCTCTCGTTCTCGCGCCTGCGGCGCCCCGCGCTGCCGGTCGACAGCCACCACCACCGCGTGGCGGTCCGACTCGGCCTCATCCCCGAGCACGTCGACGTCGGGCCGGCGCACGCGTGGCTCGAGGCGCAGTTGCCGCCCGACTGGGACGCGCAGCAGGTCTACGACAACCACGAAGTGCTGATGCTCCACGGCCAGCACGTGTGCTTCTGGCGCGAGCCGGCGTGCGCGCGCTGCGTCGTGCTCGACCTCTGCCCGACGGGGCAGGCCCGTCTAGGCAAGGCCGCTCCCGACGCCCCCGCGGGAACGCGCCTTGCCCCCGACGTGGACCCCGCCCCCGGTGCTCGGAGTTCCGACGGTGGGGGTCCCACCCTGTTCGATCTCAACGCGGCCCCGCCGCAGGAGTAGCTGCCATGCCCGTCCATCCGCACCCCGACGCCGGCCCCGCCCCCGAGCGCGGCGACCACAACCCCGAGGGCGCACAGCAGGGCGCGGCTGGCACGGGCGACATGCCCAACCCCGGCGACGGCAGCACCGACGGCGCCTCGGTGTACGCGCACGGCACGCACGGGACCGGCGACTCGCGCGAGGTGATGAACGACGAGAAGGCGGTCGACAGCGGCGACCGCGAGCAGAGCCGCCACGGCGGCGCCGGCCCGGACGACGCGCCCGACCCCGCCAAATTCGCCAAGCAGCTCGACGGTCGTATGGGCGGCCCGGGCTGGGGAAGCGAGAGCGTCGGCGGCTCGGCCGTCGACCGCCGGCACGACGAACAGAAGGGCTGATCGCGGGTTTGCGACGGCGTGCGAGGGGAGGTCGTCTCGTACGCCGAGATGTGCCGCCGCGAGCGCGCCCCGCGTCTCCGCCGGGGGATGAACTTCGGCCTCGGTGGTGATCACTCCGTGCTGCTGACCACCCGCCGGGCGCTCGGCGCGCCGTACCACGACACGTTCTCGCCCGGCAACCGACGCGTCGTCTACCGCGGCCATGACGCCCCGCGCCGCGTCGAGGCGACCGCCGACCCCGCGCTCCTCGATCAGCCTGCGACCACCGTCACCGGGCGACCGACGCAGAACGCGCGCTTCCTCGCCGCAGCCCAGGGCTCCCGGGCCGGTGTCCGCGCCGCCGAACACGTTCGCCTGTACGAGAAGCTCGAGGTCGGGGTCTGGGAAGACCTCGGCCTCTTCGACCTCGTCGACGGCTGGATCGAGCACGATGGGCGTCGCCTCGTCTTCAAGTTCGCGCTCGAACTGGCGGACGATCACGCGTGACGCGTGGCGGTGTCGCTACCCATGCCGCGCGACGCGTGGTCGCGCGGCGTGTGGCGACGCTCGCGCTCGGTCTTGCTGGCTGCACGCCGGTGCGCCACGCGAACGACGCGCGCGTGGAGGCCGCCGCCGTGCACGAGTTGTTCGTCACACGCGAGCACGCCCGTCGCATCGTCCTCTGGACCGACCGGGCCGAGCGCGGACCGACCTTCGACGTACTCCAGGCGCGCGACGCGGACGTCGACACCGCGGCGCTGGGCGCCGCGATCCCGGCGCCGGTCGTGGGTGTCGATGCGCCGGACCTCGACCGCCTCTTCCGCGCGCACCCCGACGGTTGGGCGGCGTTCTTCGCCCGGTACCCCGCCGCGCCGGGGCTCGTCGAACTCGCGCGGCCCGCGTGGAGCGGCGACACGCTCGCGTCGGTGGTCGTTGGGCGCGCGTGCGGCGAGCACTGCTTCAACGCGTGGCGCGTGACGGTCGCGTGGCCGAGCGGACGCGTACTCGCGACCGCGGGGCTCCACCTGCCAAAGTCGTAGGGCGCGCCGGTAGCGCTGGAACGCCGCCCGAGGGAACTTGGACGGGCGCGACACCGATGCCGCGTCGCCCCCGTAGTGCAGTGTGCGAGGCTCGGTCCCGCCCCGCATCCCCTCCCCTCCTCCCCCCATGACCGAACTGGCGATCGACGTCCGCCACGTGGTCAAGCGCTACGCCGAGCACACGGCCGTGCGCGACCTCTCGTTGCAGGTGCCGCGCGGCACCGTGTACGGGCTGCTCGGCCCCAACGGCGCCGGCAAGACGACCACCATCCGCATGCTGCTCGACGTGATCCGCCCCGACTCGGGCAGCATCGCGCTCTTCGGGCGCCCCAACCGCGAGGCGGGCGCGCTCGACTCCGTTGGCTACCTCCCCGAGGAGCGGGGCCTGTACAAGAAGATGCAGGTCCGGCGCGTGCTGCGTTTCCTGGCCGAGCTCAAGGGGGTGCGCGCGGCCGAGGCCGACCGGCGGATCGACGAGTGGCTCGAACGCCTGTCGCTGAAGACGCCCGAGAAGGATTGGGGCGCGCAGAAAGTCGACGAGCTCTCGCGCGGCATGCAGCAGAAGGTGCAGTTCATCGGCACACTGCTGCACGACCCCGACCTCGTCATCCTCGACGAGCCGTTCAGCGGCCTCGACCCGGTAAACGCGCAGGCGCTCAAGGACACGGTCGTCGAGCTGCACCGGCGCGGTCGCACGGTGATCTTCTCGACACACCTGATGGACAACGCCGAGCGGCTCTGCGACGCCGTGTGCATCATCGCGCGCGGCGAAAAGGTGCTCGACGGGGGCGTGCAGGAGGTCAAGCAGGCGCACGGCGGCCGCCAGGTCGCGTTGGGCCTCGACCGTGCCGCGATGAACGGCGCCGGCCCGGCCGTCGACGCCGTGCTCGCGGACCGCGGGCTCGTGGCGCGGGCCGACGACCAGAACCGCTTTCTCGAGTTGGAGCTCGCCGCCGGGGCGAGCGCCCAGACGCTGCTGCAGCGCCTCGTCGGCGCGGGCGCGGCGATCACGCGCTTCGAACTGGTGCAGCCGTCGCTGCACCAGATCTTCCTCGAAAAGGTCGGCGCGACTGGCGTCGAGGCAGGGATGAGTGGACAGGGCTGAGACCAACACCCACTCGACGGCCGCCAAGCTGCGCGCCGTCATCAAGCGAGAGTTCCTCGAGCGCGTCCGCACGCGCGCCTTCGTGATCGGGACGCTGTTGGGCCCGCTCTTCCTCGCCGGCATCTCGATCTTCCCCGCCTGGCTGGGGATGCGTGAAAAGGGCTCGGCGGCGGTCGCCGCGGTCACGGTGCTCGACGCGACCGGCACGGGCGTCGGCGACCGGATCGCGCGCGCGCTCGCCGACTCGGCCCCGGCGGCGGGGGGACGGCCTAACGTCGTCACGGTCGCGCCGGCGGCGCTCGCCGCCGCGGAGAGCGCCGCGACCGCGGCCGTCGTGCGCAAGGAGCGCGAGGGCGTGCTCGTCCTCGACTCGCTCACCCTGGCCGGACGCCGCGCGCGCTACCTCGGCCGCAACGCGTCCAGCCTCGCCGACGTCACCCGCCTGACCGACGTCGTGCGCCGTGAGGTGCTCAACGCGCGCCTCACGCAGGCCGGCTTCCCCGCCGAGCGTATCGCGCCGATCACCGGCACCCGACTCCGGCTCGCGACGACGTCGGTGACCGACCAGGGCGCGCACGGCGGCGGGGCGGGCAACGCCGTGGTGGCCGCCGTCGTGGCGCTCCTGCTCTACATGCTCATCCTGCTGTACGGCCAGTTCGTGATGCGGAGCGTCGTCGAGGAGAAGACCACGCGCGTGGCCGAGGTCATCGTGGCGAGCGTGAAGCCCAGCGTTCTCATGACGGGCAAGGTGCTCGGCGTCGGCGCCGTCGGCCTGCTGCAGCAGGTGATCTGGTTCGCGGGCAGCATCGTGGTCGGGTATTACGTGCTGCCCTTCCTGCACCTCGGGAGCGGCCCCGCGAGTGCGGCCGCACGGCAGGCGGCCGACACGGCGGACCTGACCGCGTCGTTCGCGATGCCCGCGGTCTCGTTCGGCGTCGTCGCCGGCTCCATCGTCTTTTTCCTGCTCGGCTACTTGCTGTTCTCGGCCCTCTTCGCCGCGGCCGGCGCGATGGTGAACAGTGAGCAGGAAGCGCAGCAGGCCGCGCTGCCGGTGATGCTGCCGATCCTCGCGTCGGTCGTGCTCTTCCAGGCCGTGCTCCAGAACCCCGAGTCGACGTTGGCACGCACCGCGGCGTGGTTCCCGCTCACCGCGCCCATCCTCATGCCCATGCGTATGGCCCTCGTGAGCACGTCGCCGCTCGAGGTGGTGCTCGTCGCATCGGGCGTCGCGCTCGCCGCGATCGTCGCGCTCTGGCTCGCGGCCCGGATCTACCGGATCGGGCTGCTGATGTACGGCAAGCGCCCGTCGTTCGTCGAGCTCGCCCACTGGGTGCGGCAGGCGGCCTGACACGTCGGCGCGGGGACGCCGCGGCGCGGGCGTCCCCGCGCCGCGGCGTCAGCGCACGAGATAGACGCGCTGCGTGATGCTCGGCTTGCTGCCGAAGGTGACGTCCGACGTCACGTCGATGTTCGTCGGCCCGTCCAACAGGACGGTGATCGTGCCCGGTGGGTAGCCGCTCGTCGCCTGTCCCAACAACTGCCACTGGACGCTCGGCGTGGTCGTCGTGGGTGAGTTCTCGTCGCGGATGTACGCGGGGTCACAGTGATCGACCGTGTGCCGGACGTAGCACATGATGCGAATCATCGTGACGCCGCGCGGGTTGAGCTGAAACCCGGCCGAACCGCCCGCGACGGAGTCGGTCAACATGACACGCGTGCGCACGCCGACCACGCCCGTACTGTCGTAGCAGTGCGCGTCCGTCGTGTCGTTGCCCATGCGATTGCAGAGCTGCGAGACGCCGTACGACATGGCATCGAGCATCTTCTGCTTGCTCGTGTCGGGCGGGTTGGCATAGCCGCCGAGCGCGGTCACCGGCGTGCCCACTTGCGCGGCGGCGGCCTGGCATTGGGCCGACTTGGGCGGCGCCCCGACGTACGTCTGGTACGCGGGGATTCCGCCGCCCGCGAAGTCGGCCGGGATCCAGCGGCCCGAGATCGCGTGGTAGTCCCCGTTCCAGGTGGTGTCAGCCACGTTCTCCGGCACCCACTGCGGAATCACGGTGACGGTCCGATGCTGGGGGGCGTTGTTCCACGGGTAGCTCGGCTGAAGCGACGCGATCGTGTAGTACGAGAAGTCCGGCGCGACGGCCCCCTGCCGCGTCCACGTGCTGTCCTGATTGTTGTGGTTGACGCCCGTCTCGAAAATCCGGGTGTAAGGCAGCGCGAACGGGCGGACGCAGGTCGCGCCCGCGACGTTCGCGATCCACGCGGTCGCGCTGCGCGACACGCTCGGCGGCGTGATGCCCAACGCGCGGCCGAACACGTACGGCGGCGTCGCGCGGACGGTCACGGTCACCGCCGACGTCGTGCTGGCCCACGAAGCCGGCGTCACCGTGTTGGCGACCGGGTCGTAGGTGACCGGCTGGATGTCCGACGTCTGGATCTGCGAGGCGGCGCCGGCGACGTGGTTGAGGGGCGAGATCGCGGCGATCCCGTACGTCGTGTTGATGGACGGGTAGTAGTAGGCGCTGTACTGCTGCAGGAATCGCACGCCCGCGATCGCGGCGGCGTCCGCGGCGGCTTGCGCCTCGCTCGCCGTCAGGTACACGCGCCCCATGTCGATCGCGAGTGCCATCCCACCGAGGAGCGCCGTGAGCATGATGCACACGAATGGGAGCGTCACGCCGCGCCGCGCGCGGGGGCGGGGGGGGTGGAGGGTCCTCATCGGGGTCGCGGTCACTTCGAATTCGCCATCATACTGAGGACGGCCGGCCCCAACACCACGATGAAGAACGCGGGGAGCAGGAACGTCACGAGGGGAATCATCATCTTCACGCTCGCCTGCGCCGCACGCTTCTCGGCGAGCTGCTTGCGCCGCGAGCGCAGCGACTCGCCGTGAATGCGCAGCACGCGCGCGAGCGACGTGCCGAGGCGCTCGGCCTGGATCATGGTCGAGACGATCGCGCGCATGTCGTCGATGCCGGTGCGCACGACGAGTGTCCGGAGCGCCTCGTCGCGCGGCAGCCCGGCGCCGACGCGGCGCGTCACGCTCTCCATCTCGGCGGCGAGAATCGGGTGCGACGGCGCGAGCTCGCGCGCCACGCGGACGAGCGCGGCGTCGAGCCCGACGCCAGCCTCGAGGCAGACGATCAGCAGGTCGAGCGCATCGGGGATCGCGAGCGTGAGCGCGGTCCGCCGCGTCCCGGCCTGTCGGTCGAGGATGGCGGACGGCAGGGTCATTCCCGCGAGCAGGCCGAGCCCGAGCGCGAGCGGCGCGGGGCTGCCACCTCCCGGCCCGGCCTGGAGCCCGGTCCCGAGCACGACGAGCAGCGGGCCGAGGACCGGCGCGAGCACCCGCGCGGCGGCGTAGAAGAGCACCGCATCGGGCTCGTGGAAGCCCGCCTGCGCCAGGCGGTCGAGCGTCGCCTTGTCGCGCATGCCGGGCGGCACCACGCGCGCGAGGAACGCGGCGGCCCGCGCGCGCGCGGGGCCGACCTCCGCCTCCCCGAACTCTCCTGACACGCCTAACGCCCTGAACGATCCCGCCGCCCGGCGCCGGGCGAGGCGCGCGAGCACGGCGCGGCGGCCGCTCTGGGCGACCCAGGCCGACGCCGCGGCCGCGACGGCGAGCGTCGCGACCGTGATGCAGAACGCCGCGAGCCACAACGGCGCGAGGTGCGGAGCGGCGGCCACGTCAGAGCTCCACGTCGCCGAGCTTGCGCATCACGAGGTAGCCGCCCACCGACAGGACGGACGACGTGATGAGCAGCAGGCGCCCGAACGGCGTGCTGACGAGCGGCTGCATGTAGGGCCGGTTGAGCACGAACAGGATGGCGAACAGCGACACCGGCAGCAGTGCGAGCACGATCGCGCTCATGCGCGGCTCCGCGGTGAGGGCGGCCACGCGCCCGCGGAAGGCGGCGCGGTCGCGGACGAGCGTGGCGAGGTCGGCGAGCAGTTCGGCAAGGTTACCGCCGGTCTCGCGCTGCACGAGTACGGCGGTGACGAACATGCGCATGTCGGCGGTGCCGACGCGGTCGGCCATCGCGGCGAGCGCGGGGCGGGCCTCGACGCCGAGCCGCTGCTCGTCGCGCACGCGGGCCAGTTCAGGGCCCAGCGGGGCCGGGACCTCGCCTGCGGCGAACTCCAGCGCGGCCGGGAACGAGTACCCGGCCTTGAGCGAGTTCACGATCGCGTCGAGCGCCTCCGGGAGTTGCGCCTCGAAGCCCGCGATGCGGGTCTTGGTGAGGCGCCAGACGAGTAGCCACGGCGCGAAGCCGGCCACGGCGGCGAGCCCTATGCCGCCTGCCGCGCCGGCCACGAAGTCGCCGAGCACGAGGCCCGCGGCGCCCGCCGCGGCCGTCGCGAGCACGAACTCGCCGACGGTGTGCTCGACGCCGGCGCGGCGGAGCGCGTCGGCGATCCGCGCCGTCCCGTTCCACCGCGTGAGCATGCGCTCGAGCAGCGCGAAGCCACTCAGGCGGTCGGCCCCGCGCAGCAGGCGCACGGACCCTTCGGCGGCCGCCGCCCCCGGCAGCGGGGCGGCGAGCCGCAGGCGCACCGCACGCACCGCCGCGAGCCGCTTGCGGTCCGCGAAGAGGGCGCCGCCGGCGACGAGGCCGAGCGTGCCGCAGAAGACCAGCGCCAGCGTGAGCAACAGCATCTGCCTAACTCCTCACGTCGTTTCGAACAGGTAGCCGGGCAGGTCCGCCCCGGCCGCCTTGAGCTTGTCGGCGAACATCGGCCGCACGCCGCTCGCCTCGAACTTGCCGAGCACCTTGCCTTCGGGGCTCAGCCCCATGCGGCGGAAGCGGAAGATCTCCTGCGCGGAGATCATGTCGCCCTCCATGCCGGTGATCTCGGTGATGCTCATGACGCGACGCGTGCCGTCGGCCTGGCGCGACACCTGGACCACCACGTTCACCGCCGACGCGATCTGCTCGCGCACCGCGCGCGTGGGCAGGTTCGTCCCCGAAAACAGCACCATGACCTCGAGACGCGAGATCGCGTCGCGCGGCGTGTTCGCGTGCACGGTCGTCATGGAGCCCTCGTGCCCCGTGTTCATCGCCTGCAGCATGTCGATCGCTTCTCCCGATCGCGTTTCGCCGACGATGATCCGGTCGGGACGCATGCGGAGCGCGTTCTTCACGAGGTCGCGCGCGCTCACCTCGCCGCGGCCCTCACTGTTGGGCGGGCGCGTCTCGAGGCGCACCACGTGCGCCTGCTGCAGGCGCAGCTCGGCGGCGTCCTCGATGGTGACCACGCGCTGGTCGTCGGGGATGAACGACGACAGCGCGTTGAGCAGCGTCGTCTTCCCCGAGCCCGTGCCGCCCGACACGAGTACGTTGAGCCGCGCGCGCACGCACGACGCGAGCACGAACAGCATGTTGTTGGTGAACGCGCCGAAGCCGACGAGCTGCTCCGCCGTGATCGACGCGCCGAAGCGGCGGATCGAGAGCACCGGCCCGTCGATCGCCAGCGGCGGGATGACCGCGTTCACGCGCGAGCCGTCGGGTAGGCGCGCGTCGACCATCGGGCTCGACTCGTCCACGCGGCGCCCCACGCGACTCACGATCCGGTCGATCACCGCCATGAGGTGCGCGTCGTCGCGGAAGCGCGTCGCGACCTTGCTCAGTTTGCCGCCCTTCTCCACCCAGATGTCCTTCGCCCCGTTGATGAGGATGTCGCTCACCTTCGGGTCGCGGAACAGCGGCTCGATGGGGCCGAGGCCCAGCACCTCGTGCACCACCTGCTCGACGATCGATTCGCGCTCGGCGGTGGAGAGCGGCGTGCTCTCCGCGCGCAGGAAGTCCGCGACGCCGCGGCGTACCTGATCGGCGAGCAGGTGCTCGTCCTGCAGCTTCTCGAGCGCCTTCAGGTCGAGGCGGTCGACGAGGCGGCGGTGCAGCTCGGCCTTGAGCTGCTCGACCGCGCTCGGCGCGTCCGCCTGCGCGCGTCGCGCCTCGGCGGCGAGCGCCTCGACGCGCAGTGCGCCCTGGCCACGCGTGTTCGGGGCGGCGTCGGACTCGGTCGCCGCGGTCGACGCGGTCGACGCGGTCGACGCGGGTTCCGGGGCGGGACCGGATGCATCGGGGACGTGCGGCTCCGGCGCGATGGCCGCGGCGGGCGCGTGCATGTCGGGCGCCGGCGCGGGCGCCGGCGCATGGTCGTCGGCCGCGGTCGTGGGCGGCGCCAGCGTCGCGGCGTCGGAGCCTGGCGTGTAGCCGCGCGTCAGGCGGTCGCGAATGGAGTACGGCATGGCGGATCCCCGCTCAGCGCCGCAGGAGCGACCGCAGCCGCCCGAGTCGCGCGACCGGCGCCGGCGCTTCGGGCGTGCTGCCGCCGAGCTTCGCGGCGAGCTCCAGGTACCCGCGCGCGAGCGCGGAGTCGGGCGCGTGCTCGACCACCGACTTGCCGGTGGCGAGCGCATCGGCGCAGCCCCGGAAGTCGTTCGGCAGGGCGGCCGCGATTTCGTGTTCCAGCGACTCCTGCGCGTCGGCGAGCGTGATCACGTCGCCACTCTGGTAGCGGTTGACGACGACGAGCACGCGGTCCGGCGGGTAGCCTAACCGATCGAAAAGGGCGAGCGAGCGCTGCGCGCTGCGCAGCGGCGCGAGCGCGAGCTGCGTGATGAGCACGACGCGGTCGGCCGCGTCGAGCGCCGCGAGCGAGCGGTCGCTCACGTGGTGCTCGCAGTCGAGGGTCGTGAAGTCGAAGTCGCTCCGCAGCTGACCGACGATCGCGCCGGCGGCCGTACCGTCGACGAGCTCGGTCACCTCGGGGCGCTCGCTCGCGGCCAACACCCACTCGCGCGGGCCGCGCTCGGCGAGCACCGAGCGCAGGAGCTCGGCGTCGAGCGAGCCCGCCTTGCCGGCGAGCGCGCCGATGTCGTACTTGGGCAGCATGTCGAGCTGCACCGCGACGTCGCCGCCGCTCACGACGAGGTCGGCGACCGCGACGCGCGCGCGCGGGTTGTTGCGGGCGTACGCGTGCGAAAGGTTCACGGCGGTCGTCGTGGTCCCGACGCCGCCCTTGGCGCTGTAGACCGCGACCGCCATCCCGGCGGTGACGCCCCCCGAGGCGCGGCGCTCGATGCGTTCGAGCGCTCCCTCGAGCTCTTCGGCGTCGAACGGCGTCACGAGGCACTCCTGGACGCCCGCACGCATGCCCTTGAGCAGCGTGCCGGCCTCCAGCCGCGGCGCGGCGCCTAACAGCCCGGCGCCGGCGCTCTGCGCGGCGCGCGCGGCCGCCTCGAGCGCCGCCGGCGGCGCGTCGAGCGGGACGATGAGCAGGTCGACCTGCTCGCGGGCGATGCGCGCCGCCGCCGCCTCGAGCGTGGGCACGCGCCCGGGCGGGCCGTAGCCGGCGCGGGTGAGCGCGGCCGCCGCGGCGCCCTCGGGCGCCGGTGCGAGGCCGGCAATCAGCACCACGCGCGTCGGCGCGCCCGCGGCGGGCGACGCGCCCGCCGGCGCGCCGCGCGAGAGAAGAGTGGCTGCGCTCACGGCTGCTTGGGAACGGAGGGAGTGGCGGCCGGCTGGGCGCCCGCGGGAGTCGGCGCGGGCGGCGAACCGGGGAGGGTCGGCGGCACGGCGAGACGCCGGTCGAGCACTTCGTGCGCGGGGAGCGCACTGTCGGCCTTGAACCGGAGTACGTCCTGCGGGCGCGGCCGGCTCGGGTCGACGACGACCGGGGTGACGATGATGAGCAGTTCCGTCTCGCTGCGCGTCCAGCGCGTGCTGGAGAACAGCTGCCCGAGGATTGGCAGGTCGATGAGCCCGGGGATGCCCGTGCGCACCTTCTCGCGCTCGTCGTCCATCAGGCCCGAAATGATGAGGCTCTGGTCGCGCGGCACGTCGACCGTGCTCTCCATGCGGCGCGTGCGGAGCGCGGGGATCTTCACGCCCGAAAGCGTGACCGCGTTGGCGTAGTCGAGGCTCGAGACCTCGGGCCGCACGTGCAGCTTGACGAGCGTGTCGTTGAGGATCTCGGGCGTGAACGCGAGGCGCACGCCGAACTCCTTGAACACGATGGTGACGTACGGCGTACCGGCCGCCCCGGGCGAGACGGCCGCCGGGACCGGAAACTCGCCGCCGGCGAGGAACGACGCCGAGTCGCGGTTCGCGGCCATGAGCGTCGGCTCGGCGAGCGTGTGCGCGTTACCGCGCTGCTCCTCGAGGTCGAGCATGGCGAGCACGCCGCGCGCGCCGAAGTCGGTGACGAGCGTGCCGAACCCGGTCGCGGCACCCGAGATCGCGCTCGGGATGATGGTCGTGATGCCCGACGCGGCGGTCGCCGACTGCGGCAGGTACCCGCCCACCCCGGCCGGATCGAGCGAGCCGAAGCCACCGCCCGTGGCGTCGCGCCCGGTCACGCGGCGCGCGCGCAGCGACAGCCCGATGTTCTTCAGCAGGTCGCGCCGTACCTCGGCGAACTTCACGGCGAGCATCACCTGCTGACGGTCGGCCGCGGGCGCGACGACGGTGCGGTAGTGCAAGCGCCGTCCTCCGCTCCACACCAGCACGTCCGTTTCGCCGAACTTCCGCCCGCTGAACACGACGTCGCGGTCGCTCACGACGAGCGCGTCCGCGATGCTCGTGTCGGCGACGATCACCCGCGTGACGGGTGCGCCGAGCGTGAGCGGACGCGCGCGCCCCGGGGAGACGAGCACGCGCTCGACGTCCGTTTCGGGCGCGACACCGAGGACGTGTTGCACGACGGGGAGCGCGGGATCCGGGGCCTGGCGTTGCGCGGCCGGGGACGCGGCACGTTGGGCGCCGGCCCGGACGCCTGGCAGGAAGGCGCAGAGCGTCGCCACGAAGGCGGCTACTCGGAAGGACACGGGTCGGGTCATGTGGGGTCAGCGCAGCAAAGGCGCGTGGTGATGCGTCGGCACCGCAGAGAACTTCGGCATATGGACGCGCGAACCTCAGCGGAGGCACACTTGCCCCGCGGCGCCCTCCCGGACGCGCGAAGGGCGCGCCCTTGGGCGCGCCCTTCGTCACCGCACCGTACGACGCTCGGCGCGACTACGGCGCGTGCGGGCCGAACTGCGCGTCCGCCGTCCGGACGGGCCGCGACTCGGCGTCGCGGATCGCGGCCCCGGTGGCCGGAGCAGTCTCGGTCGCCTCGACGCGCAGCACGGTCATCGTGCCGCCCCGGTAGACGCGCACCGTGGTGGATTCCGGGCGGGTTCGCACGGCGATCGCGGCGCTCGCCACCGCAGGCGTCACGGCACGCGCGTCGCCGGCGGGACGTGCGGAGTGGTGCGACGCCCGGGGTGCGTGTGCCACCGGCGTAGCACCGACGCTCGAGGCCACGCGCGGAGCGCCGGAGTTGAGCATCGCGGGCGGCGGCGAGCCCGCCGCGCTGAGCAGACCGAGCGCGCCACTCGGCGCGGGACCGAGGCTGCCGGCACCCGTCGACGGCGCGGCCACGAGCGCACCAGCCGCGATGCCCCCGGCCGCCGCCTCGGTGCTTCCGTACCCGCGCAGGACCACCTGGATCGCACCCTGGCCCTCCGCCGCCGCCAACTGCTCCGCCTGCGCGGGCGTCACCTCGAGGGTGACGATGGAGGCCGTCGTCGCCGAGGGCGTCGGGTCGGGCGGCGCGCCGTTCGCCGGCGTGTCGGGCGGCCGCACCGAGCCGACGCCGAGCACGCGCACGTCGCTCATCAGCACGCGGGCGGTGGCCTGCGTTCCGTCTCCTCGGCCGGCCATCAGCACGTCGACGCGGCTGTTCTGCCGCACGAGACCGCTCACGCTCGCCGCCTCGTTCACGCGCACGGCCATGGCGCGACGGGTCGGATCGATCGTCCCTTCCAGCCCTGGCGCGGCGCCGCGCGCGGCGAGTCGACTCACGAGCACGGGCTCGCCCGGCATGAGCGGCGCACGCGTCACGCGGCCGACGACCGAATCGGCGCTGACGAAGCTTTCGGACGGCGCGACGCGCGCCGGCCAAGAGGCTACCCCGAGTGCCTCACGCGGAACGGGAACGCCGACCGGCACGTCGCGCACTGCGACGACGACACTGCGCACGGATTCGTGCTGAGGCGTCCGCGCCGTCCCGAGGATGCGGTAGACGGCGAACGTCGCACCGCTCGCGGTGAGCAGGGCGGCGCCGAAAATGGCGGTGTAGCGGTGGTCGGACAGCATGGGCGGAGATGCCGCGGCGGGCGCCGTTAGAAGAAGCTGCGTTCCCAGCGGAACGTGGACGAGCGCGAGAAGTTGAGGGTGCCGGCGCCGATCATGGTCATCACGGGCGTGATCGGCTTGTACGTGTAGCCCGTGACGGCGACGGTGACGTTGCCGGCCGAGTTGTCGACCGAGACGGCGATGTTCGTGGTCTGGAGCGCCGGACCCCCGAACGCCTGGAACGCGTTGATGACGCGCGCCTTGATGTTGGACTGCTGCGTCGCGTCGGACGGGTTGGAACTCGTGGCGGCGTAGCGGGCACCCTCGCGCGCGGCGGCGGCCAGCCCGGCCGAGACGGCCATCATGCGTCCGAAGTCGATGATCGCGAGGACGAGCACCAACAGCATCGGCACGACGATCGCGAACTCGACGAGCGCGGCGCCGCGCTCGTCGCGGCCCCATCGCGTTAGGCATCGCACCGCGGCGCGGCGCGCGCTCACGGCGCACCCCACACGACGCCGAGCACGCCCGCGGTGATGGCCAGCCCGTAGGGGACGCGCGACCTCCCGGTCGCGGTCGGCTGCAGTGCGCGGTACATGCGCGGCGCGATCGCCGGCGCGGACCGGGCGACGCGGCGCGCGCCGAACCACGCGAGGCCGAGCACGCCGCCGGCGAGGGCCGCGTATAGCGTCGCGCTCGGCACCCCCGACGGACCGAGCCAGGCCGATGCCGCGGCGAACAGCTTGACGTCTCCGGCCCCGAACGCGCCGACGGCGTACAGCGGGAGCCAGAGGGCGAGCCCGCAGAGCGCTCCCGTCGTCGCCGCACCGACGCCCGGTGCGAAGCCGGGCATCGCGGTCGCGGCACCGGCGAGGGCCGGAATCACGGTACGCAGGAGCGCCGCGGCGAACACGGTTGTGACGAGCGCGTTCGGGATGCGGCGCGCGCGCAGGTCCGTGGCGCACGCGGCGCCGAGGAGCGCGGTGAGGAGGACCCGCCAGCCGAACGGGTCGGAGACGATGAAGCGCACGGTGGATTCAGAACGGCCAGACGTATTGAAGAAGTTGGCCGTTGCGGGCGAGGGCCGCGCCGAGCGCTTTCGCACCCACGAGTGCGACGAGGGTGACGACGCCGAGCAAGAGCGCGTACTCGGCCATCGTCCCGCCTCGGGCGTCGCGGAAAAATTCGTGCAGCATGCACGTCACCGGGGTGGACGTGTGGGCGGCGGCGGCGACGCAGGTCGCACCGCGACGGACGGAGGCTGACAAGCCGCCCGTCCGCCGACGGCCTCCCGGGGTCACGCTCACCCGTTGGCGACGTTGCCAGCGGCGGTGGTGAGCTTGCTGCTGATGTTGGTGCCGAGCGTCTTCGCGCCGGCGAGGGCGACGAGGGCGATGACGGCGACGAGCAGGGCGTACTCGGCCATGGTGGCGCCCTCTTCGTCACGGACGAAGCGGCGGACGGCACTGGTGAACTTCGACATCGGGGTTCTCCTGCGAGCTAGGTCGTGGTTGGCCGCCGGAATGGCGGACCTGGGGAGCCGCCCAACTGCGGACGGGGGGTGTGGGCGTCGCGTCGTCCGCTGCCCTCGGATCCGGAGTGTCGGCTTGTCGAGGGAGTGGCTTGAACGCCGCAGTCCGCGCCGGGTGTGGGATCCGTGCAATGGCGCGAGCTCTGGCCCGCGCGAAGGACGGTCGCGTTCACCAAACGCAACACGGGCGACGGCACGCGCCGCGGCGCGCCCCAAACGCAAAACCGGCCGCCCCGTTGGGGGGCGGCCGGTGCGGACCGAAGTACCAGCGCTCGCTGCGCGTCTGCGCGTTCGTTCTCGCCGGTCAGTTCGCGTAGGTGCCGGACGACGGAGAGTGGTTGCCGCCTGTCTGAGGGCCGCTCGCCTGCGCCCCGCCCGGCTGCGCGCCGGTCGGCGCGCCGATCGCGATCTTGACTTCCTCGATGAGTTCATCGACGCGGCCCTGGAGGGCTTCACCGACGCCCTGCATCAGACGCGCGACGATGTCGTCGAGTGCCGGGGCGATTCGCGCGCTGGCACCCTTCGTAGCCATGAGGGTGACGGCGCCGGCCTTCACGTCGGAACGCGTGCCACTCAAGAGCAGCCCGGCTCCGAACGTGACGCCAACGGCGGCCCACGGATTGTCCTTCACGACCTGCGTGACGTTCAGCTTGCGCTCGAGCTGCGCGAGCGTCGAGGACATCCGCTCGCGCGTCAGCTCGATGTCGCGCCTCACGTCCGCTGTTGTTTCAGCCATTCCACATCCTCCTGGAGCGTTGCCACGGTCTGGTCGGGGACCAGGTGGGCGGGAGCGAGCAGCGCGAGGCCGCGCTTCGCGAAGATTGCGGCGACCGCACCGGCGATCACCAGAATGAGAAGTGCTGCGAGCCAATAGCGGTCCTGCAGCCACTGGTCGCCGGCGAGCATGATCAGACCGACGATGAAAGCGAGCGCGCCGACCAGGGCGAGCACGCCGCCAGAAGCGACCGCGGCCGCGCCGCTGCCGAGGTGGCGCCCGAGTTCACTCGCCTCGGTGCGGGCGAGCCGCACCTCGTGGCGAATGAGTTGGGCGCTTCCCTCGGCGAAGTCCTTCAGCAGCGCGGGGAGCGATCGCGCTTCGCCGGCGTTCGGTTCAGCAGCAGGCATACCGATGCCGGAGATCGTGCGACGGGGGCGTGTTAGCGACGGATCGCCTTACCGACCACGTACCCGAGCCCGAGCGCGATCAGCAGCGTGCGGCCGGGGTTCGTGCGGACCTGCTCCTCGATGGCACCGCGGAGGTCACCGCTGCGGAGGAAGTCCGCCGTCTTTTCCATGGCGTCGGCCGCGGGGCCCGCAAGGCGCTGCACCTGCTCGGGGTTGACGACACCGCCAGCGGCGCCGGCCAGCTGCTGACCACCACCCTGCTGCGCCTGCTGGCGGAGCGCCTGTGCGCCCTGGTCGAGCTTGTCGGCCACCGTGTTCTTGAGCTGGCCGGCCTGATCGCGCACCTGACCGAGGCGGTCGGACGCCTGATCCTTCACGTCGGCGTAGGTGCTGGACGCCTTGTCGCCGAGCTGCTGTGCCGCCTGCTGAGCCCTGTCGCCGAGCTGCTGCGCGGCCTGCTGGGCCTTGTCACCGAGGTTCTGTGCGGCCTGCTGTGCCTGCTGCGCATAGCCTTGCCCACCGCCCTGCTGACCGGCGTTGCTCGGACCCTGCGAGCCGCCCTGCGACGGGGTGTACCCGCCACTCGTGCTACCCTGCCCAGCGCCCGCGCCGGTGACGCTGATCGAGTCGGTGCCCGCGCCCAGGGTGCTGTTGTTGTCGTTTTGTGCCATACGTTCGTGTCTCCAGGTGTGAAGCGTCCGAAACGGGGAGCACGACGGTAAGTGCAGAGGGTGTGCCGCTTTGGCTCTCGAACCAAGGCTTTACTTGCGTCTGCGGGGCGAACTCGACGCGAGGAATGCGCTCGAAACGCACGAAGGGCCCGGCCGAAGCCGGGCCCTCCTACCGCATCGTGCGGGACGTCGGTCAGGCCGCGGTCGACTGCGCGCCGGCGCCGCAGTACGTGTCGAACGCCTGCGTGAGGTCGCGCGCGATCTGTTCGGCCGATCGGCCTTCGATCTGCCAGCGCTCGAGCATGAACACCGGCTCGCCATCCTTCAGCAGGCCGATGGCGGGCGACGACGGCCGGTAGCCGACGAAGTGATCGCGCGCGCGCTCGGTGGCGTCGGCGTCCTGACCGGCGAACACCGTCGTCGAGCGATCGGGCACCGTCGCATGCGCGAGCGCCATCGCGACGGCCGGGCGCGCGTTGCGCGCGGCGCAACCGCACACGGAATTCACGACGACGAGGGTCGTACCGGGCTCGGCGACGACGGCGTCGACCTGATCGGCCGTGCGGAGTTCGGTGACGCCGAGGCGGGTGAGCTCCTGGCGCATCGGGGCAACGAGAGGTTCCGGATACATAGAGTCCTATTTCCTGAGAGGTGTGGGCGGCGACGGGGCCGCGGGTGCCGAGGGAGATGCTCTTGCTTGCCTGCTCGCTGGCTTACTCGAACAGGCGGTCGGTGTCGGGGGCAGCCTCGTGCGCGTCGTCGCGGACGAGGGCGAGCACGGCGGCCTGCGGCACCACGAGGTAGCGCTCGCCTTCGAACGTGATCTCGACGGCGGCCTTCCGAAAGAACAGGGCGTAGTCGCCCGTGCGCGCCTGCATGGGAACGAAGCGCGTCTCGCGCGACGACGCGCCGGTGAACTTCCACGGCTCGTCGTCCGCCGCACTGCCGAGGTCGGGCAACGGCAGGCCGGGCCCGGTGGCGACGATGCGGCCCCCCTGGACGGCCTGACTGTCGACGGCGGTCGACGGAAGGTACAGGCCGACCTTCGTGCGCTCGTCGCCGTCTTCGGGCTGGACGAGCACGCGGTCGCCGACGACGATGAGTTGCTTATCGCGATGTCGCATGTCAGAAGAGTAGCGCGGGCGGCCGAGACTCCGCAGGTTGGGCCGCCGCGTGGGATCGCGCTCCTCACCGTGCCACCCTCCGTGCCCGCTCTCGTACCCGCCCCGTCACCCGCCGTTCGCGCGCCGGGTGCCCACCGCGCGTTCCCGGTGCACTCGTGGGCGGCGCTGTTGGGCGCGCACTGGCGGTGGGTGCTCGCCGCCGCGGCCGCTCTCGTCTGGATCGTGGGCGCCGCGTTGCCGCTCGCGGACTACGACCTCGGGATGCATCTGCGCGTCGGCGAGTGGATCGCGACGCACCGCGCGTTGCCGCACACCGAACCGTTCGCGTGGACGCGGACCGGCGCGCCGTATCTGGCCTATTCGTGGCTGGCCGAGACCACGTACTACCTCGCGTGGCGCGGCCTCGGGCCGTCGGCGCTGCAGGCGCTCAACGGCGCCGTGCTCGTGGCGGGGACATTCGCGGTCGGGCTGTTCTCTCGCGCGGCGCGCCATACGGCGTGGACGACCGCGATGCTGGTCACGGGACACGTCGTCGTCATGGCGCTCTGCGCGCCGACGCTGCGCCCGCAAGGGCTGCTCGCGGTCGCGTTGCCACTGTGCTGGGCGGCGACGGCGCGGCTCGCGGCCGCGAGCTGGCCCGGCGGCACCGGCGCGCCCGACCGTGCCGCGCGCTGGCCGTACGCGGTGCTCGTGGGCGCGACGGCGCTCGCGGCCAACACGCATCTGTTCGCGCCGGCGTGCGCGGCCTCGCTCGCGCTCGTGCTCCCCGGTCCGAGAGACCGTCGCTGGCGGCGGTTCGGGACCGCGGCGCTTGCGGTGGGCCTCGGGCTGCTCTGCACGCCGTACGTCGCGGAATGGGGGGCCGTGTACCGCCTCTATCTGGCGCCGACGCCGTTGCTCCGCTTTCCATCGCCGATCACGGAGCTGACGCCCGGGGTGGTGTACCTGACGCGTGGGTTCGGCGCGGCGTGGATCATCGCGCCGGCGCTGGCGCTGCTGCCGTGGGTCGTGCGCCCGACAGGCGGGCCGTCATCGGAAGCGGCGGACGCGAACGGCGTGGTCGTGCCCGCACCGGTACCGGCCGCACTGCTCTGGCTCGGCGGGCTGCTGTTCTTCGGGCTCGCGATTCGCGGGCTGTTCGTATGGTGGCTGGTCTGCCTGCCGCTCACGGCCGCGGCGCTCGCGCGCGTGCCCGCGCCGACGACGTCGGGGGTCGGGCGCGTGCTACGGTTCGCGCCGCTGGCCGTGTTCGGCGTGATGGCCGCCGGGAACGCGCGCGAGGGCATCGATGCGCGGGCCGAGGCGCGGAGCGAGAGTCCGCGGCGGCTGCCCAACCCGGTCGCGCGTGGCGCGCTCGGTCTCGCGGACTCGCTCGAGCGGATCGCGCCGGACGGGCGCGGGCGGATGGTGACCACGTTCAACTACGGCAACGCGCTGCTGTGGCGGCTGCCGCGCTACTCGATGTCGCTCGACGGGCGGGCGGTGTTCCCGGATTCGGCGATCGCGCTCGACGTCTGGGTGCGGGCCTCGCACCGGGCGGACACGTTGCGCGCGCCGCTCGCCGACGCGGATCTCGTGCTGCTGCCCGACGGACACACCGGGCTCACGCAGGTGGCGCACGCGCCGGGGTGGGAGCGCGTGGCGCGGGTGCGGCCGGCGCGCGGGGTGCCGGGGGACAGCGCGGAAGTGTGGGCGCGGAGCGCGTGGGTCGCGCGGTACCGGGTGCCCGGGGCGACGGCCGCGGCGCGCGGCAGGTGACGCCGCGGTAGGCGCGCCGGTTAGGCCGTGCGCCGGAAGACGAACAGGTTGTTGAGGCCCAGTTGGAAGCGCTGGTGCCGCACGAGTCGCCACTCCGGGGCCGCGAACACGCGCGGCACGTCGTCCGGTTCGAACCCGAAGTGCTCGTCGAGCGACATGCCGTCGACCAGGCGCAGGCGGTGCAGCACGGCGAGCACGCGGTCGACGGCGGGCGCGGGGACCGTGACGACGGCGACGCCGCCGGGGCGCACGAGGGCCGCGCACGCGTCGGCGAGGGCGCGCTGCGCGGCCGTGGGCACGTGCTCGAGTACGGCGAGGAGCGTGACGGCGTCGAAGGTGCGACCCGGAGGGACCGCGTCGGGGACGAGGCCCGGTCGGAGTTCGGAGCGTCCGACGACCCGCGGGGCGGGGAGCGTCGGTTCGACGCCGATGCCGGGGCCGAGACGGCGCAGCTGACGGAAGAGCGCGCCGTCGGCGCACCCGACGTCGAGGACCTCGGCACCCGGGGCAAGCCAAGGGCTCGCGCGGACGATGCGCCAGCGCTGGAGCACGCGGTCGAGGAAGCGCACGGCGGGCGGAGCGGTGAGGGGTGGCGCCTAACGACGCGGGATGCTGAGGAGCGAGAGCAGGAAGCTCGCGAACACTCCCTGCACGCCGAGCACGATGAGCGTGCCGGCGGGGACGGACAGCCGCATCGCTGTTCCGATCGCGAGCGGGCCGAAGCCCGCCGCCTGCCACGTGTGCACGGCGGCGAGGGCGAGGGCCAGCCCCGCGGCGAGCAGGGCGCCGCTCGCGGCGAGGCCGCGCTCGAGCGATGCGTGGCGGGCGAGACGCGCGAGCCGGGCGTCGGGGGGGAGGAGGCCGGCGTGCGTCGCGAAGAGCTTGGCGAACGCGGCGAAGAGGCCGAGCTGCGCGCCGGTCACCACGGCGACCCCGGCGAAGAGCAGCGTGTGTACGTCGAAGGTGACCGCGCCGACACGGCGCGGACCGCCGAGGAGTGCGGCCATCGCGACGGCGCCGAGTGCGGCGAGCAGGAGGCCCGGGACCAGAAAGAGGTAGCGCGGGCTGTAGAGCAGCAGGAAGCGGAGGTGCCGCCACCCGTCGCGCCACGAGCGCAGGTGCGGCGGGCGCCCGCGTCCGTCGGGCGAGAGGGTCGTCGGCACTTCGGCGACGCGCAGGCCGTGCAGGGTCGCCTTGACGACCATCTCGCTCGCGAACTCCATCCCCGTGGTGCGGAGGGCGAGGGCGCGAACCGCGTCGCGCGAGAAGGCGCGCATGCCGCAGTGGAAGTCGCGGCACGGGCTGCGGAAGAGCACGCGGCCGATGCCGGTGAGCACCGGATTGCCCAGATAGCGGTGCAGCGCGGGCATCGCGCCGGGGACGATGCCGCCGCGAAAGCGGTTGCCCATGACGAGTTCCGCGCCGTCCTGCAGGGCGCGGATGAACGGGGCGAGGCCGGCGAGGTCGTAGGAGTCGTCGGCGTCGGCCATGACGATCCAGCGCCCGCGGGCGGCGTCGATGCCGGCCGAGAGCGCGGCGCCGTAGCCGCGGCGCGCCACGTGGACGACCCGGGCGCCGTGGGCGCGGGCGATGTCGGGCGAGCCGTCGGTGCTGCCGTTGTCGGCCACGAGCACCTCGCCGCCGACGCCGAGGTCGGTGAGGGCGCCCCGGGCCTTGTCGATGCAGGTCGCGAGGGTCGCGGCCTCGTTGAGGCACGGCAGGAGAACCGTGACCTCGACGGGGCGGCGCGGGCGGCGCGCCGCGGCGCGACGGTCCGAAGCGCGCGGCCGGGTGCCGGACGTGAGGGCGCGCGCGGCGGGCGCGCTGAGGGCGGCGGGCATACCAGGAGACGAGCGACGCGCCGCCGTGTTTCGCACCGGCGTGTTTCGCGCCGGCGGGCCGCGGCGCCTCCGCGATGCCTAACTTGGCGCGCGGCTCAGTCCCGAACGCGCGCGAGCAGCCAGGCGAGGCTCTCGCCGACGTGCGCGCGCCAGTACGTCCACGTGTGCGCGCCCGGCCACTCGTGGTAGGCGAGCGGGATGCCGAGTGCGGCGAGGCGGTCGCGGAACGCGCGGTTGCCGTCCGCGAGCTGGTCTTCGGTGCCGACGTCGGCGAACAGGGCCGGGAGGAGTGCGGGGCGCGCGTGCTGCACACGCGCGGCGAGCCGGGCGGGGTCGCGCGCCCACCAGCCGGCGGTGTCGGTGCCGAAGGCGAGGGGTTTGGTCGCCCATGTGCCGGGGCGGTAGGCCTGCAGCTCGGCGACGGTGGACGCGTAGTGCGCGGGGGGCGTGTACGGCGTGGGGCCGATGTAGAGGGGCGACACGACGCCGGAATGGCTCGCGGCCGCGCCGAAGACCTCGGGGTAGCGGAGCGCGAGTGCCATCGCGCCGTAGCCGCCCATGCTGAGTCCCGCGACGGCGCGGTGCGCGCGATCTGGACGCGTGCGGTAGGTCGAGTCGACCCTGGCGACGAGGTCGTGGGCGACGTAGTCGTCGTAGTGCGGCCAGGGCACGCAGTAGCTCGTGGCGGGCTCGGCGCGCGTGCTGTCGCGGCGGCAGCCGTCGTAGTTGCCGAGCGCGTTCCACGTAGTGTACCAGCCGTCGTCGCCGTCGGGCATGACGACGACGGCCTCTCCTGCCCCGCGCGCGGCGAGCGAGTCGGCGACCGTCGCCATGCCGCCCTCGCGGACCCAGTTCCACTCGTTGCCGTACAGGCCGTGGAGGTAGTACGCGACCGGGTAGCGCCGCGCGGGCTCGCGGTCGTACGAGGGCGGGAGATAGACGACGAACTGCTTGCGCACGCCGAGCGCGGGCGACCAGAAGGTGTCGGCGACGACGCGACCGTGCGGGGGGGTCGGGAGGCGTGGGGCAGCCGCCTGCTCGCGGAGCGGCGGCTGGGCGACGGAGCGGCTGGGCGGCCGCGGGTCGGGCCTGGATCGGGCCGCGGGCGAGACAGCAGAGGGTGGCGAGCGCGAAGCTTGCGCTCACGGACGGCGCGTTCCGACGCATTCTCTCGCCTCTTTCAGGAGTTTGACATGGCCGACGACAGGTCCATCCCCCACCCGCCCGCCGAAGCGCGGGAGCCGACGGTCGACGTCGAGCAGGGGATTCCGTTCCGCAACACCGATCGCGCGCCGGGCGACGCCACGCCCGACCGCGAGGCGTACGACGCGCCGTCGGCGCCCGAGCCGCGCGAGGAGGATCTGGGGGCGCGGAGCTTCGCGGGCCAGAACTTCGCGAACGACGTCTACCAGCACCCGGACGGGCGCGATCCCGGACTCGGCGGCGGGAGCAGTACGAACCGGGACGCGCGTCACCCGGCGGAGGTGAGCGGCGAGGTGCCGGAAGACGACCTCGACTGAGGCCGGCCCCGACCGAGGCCGGCGCGCGGGCCGGCGGGTGGACGCGTCGACCGCGCCTAACGAGCGTCCGGCCGCCGCGCCCCGGGCGGCCGGCCGCGGGCTTACCGAATCACGTGCCCGATGCGGCCCCAGCGCACGTCGGTGACGAACGGTGCGGGTTTCTCGCTGCGGTCCGGGTCGCACGTGTTGGGACCGGCGTCGTCGTCGGGCGCCGGGCGGTAGGAGTAGTAGACGAAGATCGGGCGGCCGCGCAGGTTGGCGCGCGGCACGAGACCCCAGTAGCGCGAGTCCTTGGAGCAGTAGCGGTTGTCGCCGAGCATCATGTAGTGGCGCGGCGGGATGACGAGGGGCCCCCAGTTGTCGTGCGTGGGGGTGGCTGGCGCGGCGCCGAAACGTGAGGCCGAGAGCGCGTACTGGCGCTGCCACCCGAACAGGTCGTTGGTCTCGTCGGCGAAGCCCTTGAAGTTGCCGCTCGCGGCGTAGCCCTGGCGCTGCGCGACGCCGTCGACGTAGAGCAGCCCGTCGCGCATGTACAGCGTGTCGCCCGGGAGACCGACGAGGCGCTTGACCAGGGTGGGCGTGGGGTCGGCGCCGCGCGCGGCCTCGTCGCCCTGGTACGGCGACTCGAACACGACCACGTCGCCGCGCTTGGGGTCGGCGTAGCCCGGAAGCGTGACACTCGTGAATGGCAGGTGCGGGCCGTAGACGAGCTTGTTGACGAACAGCCAGTCGCCGACGAGCAGCGTGGGAATCATGCTTCCCGACGGGATCCGGAACGCCTCGACGAGGAAGGTGCGGATGACGAGGAAGAGGACGATCGTGCCGAGGAAGGCGCGGGCGGTCTCCCACACGCCGGCACCGCCGCGGCGGGCCGCGGAGCGTCCGCCGCTCCGGGCGCGCGTGGAGGTGCGGCGTCCGGCGCGGAGGTCCGCGACGGCGTTGCGCGAGCTGGCGGACTTGGCGGACGATGGGGGCACGACGTCGGAGCAGGAAGAAAGCGCGGGGCGGCGCGGACCGGCGAGCGGTCACGGGCGCGCGGAGTCGCGCGCGGTGGCGCGACCCCGAAAGCTGGCGCGCCCCCGGCCGGCCGCCAAGTCTGCGGCCGTCCGGGGGCGCGCCCGAACACGAGTTCGCGCGCGGCGTGTATTACGCCGACGCGTCGGAAAGGTGCGCGTTGACGAGCTTCATCATCTCGAACATGGTGATCTGCTCCTTGCCGAAGATGGGGCGGAGCTTGTCGTCGGCCTTGATGTTCCGGCTCTCCTGCAGGCCGTTCTTCTTGATGTAGTCCCACACGCGGGCGACGACCTGCGTGCGCGGCATCGGGTCCTTGCCGACCACCTCGGCCAGCTGGGCGTCGGGCTGGAGGGGCTTCATGAACGCGGGGTTGGGCCCGCGCTTGCCGGCGGCGGCCTTGGAGGGCGCCTTCTTGGCCGCCGCGGTGCCGGCCGACTTGCTCGCCGTCTTGGCGGCGGACTTCGCCGCGGTCTTGCTCGCCGTCTTGGCGGCCGTCTTCGCGGCGGTCTTGCTCGCCGTCTTGGCCGCGGTCTTTGCGGCAGATTTGCTCGCGGGCGCCTTGGCCGTGGCGGCCGCCTTGTTCGGCGCGGCGCTTCCGGACTTGGCCGGGGCTTTCTTGGCCCCGGCGCTGGTCTTGGCGCCGGCGCTGGTTTTGGTCGAGGTGGACCGCGTCTTTGCGGCGCCGGCGGGCTTCTTGGCTGTGGCCATCGCGTCTCCTGTGTGGGGATGGGCGCGCGGAGCGTCCCGCGGGCTCCGTCGCAATTGGTGACGGTCGCGCCCTAACGTACGTGTGTGAGGCGCACATGCAATAGGCGTGCAGCGTCAGCGCGCGTCAACACCGGGGTGCCTTACACACGCCGGTTGCGGCGATTTTTAGTCGCGCGGCGCGGCGGTCCCGAGGGCCGCGGCGCCGCGCGGGACTGCTTCGACGACGACGCCCTGCGACGGAACGCGCATGCCGAGGATCTCGTCGCCGGCGGCGAGACGCGCGCGGAGCTCGACGCCGTTCATCGCGAGCACGACGGAGTCGGCGCCGAGTGGCGCGACCGACGCGGTGATCGCGGGGCGGCCGGGGCCGATGAAGACGGGGACGAACGTGGAGCGCAGCGTGCCGCCGCCGAGCGCGCGGGCGCGCCGGACGATGAGCTCCCAGGACGCGACGGAGAGGTCGCCGAAGGGTAGCGCGCCCGCGGCGGCCGCCACGCGCTGCGCCGGCGCGCTGCCGACCTGTACCTCGACGCTGTCGCCGGGCGCGGCACCGAACGTCATGGTGACGCGCTGCGCGGGCGCGCCGGCGCCGGGCGGCGTGACCTCGATGGTGGCGCGCCGCACGCGCGCGTCGGGCCCCGGGGTGTAGGCGGCCGACGCGCGCAGGCCGGCGGGGGGCCCGCCGCCGCCGCGGAAGTCCAGGCGCGAGAGGACGGTGCCGTCGGCGGCGCGCTCGACCTGCTCGACGACGAGCGTGTCGGCGCCGCGGCGGGTGACGAAGGCGCGCGGCGCGGCGGACTGGGCGCGGGCGGAAGCGGCGGCCGCTGCGGTCGTTAGGCCGAGGGCGGCGAGGGTGCGGCGGATCACGGGCGGGCGGGGTGGAGTGGGGCGCGCTCCGGGCGGGCGCCCGTGTGACGCGGTCAGGGCTCGCGCTCGGCCGACGGCGGGAGGGCGGTGAACTCGCCGGTGGTGCGGAGCAGGTCGCGCGAGAGGTCGAGCATGCGGGCGCCGCCAAGATACTCGACGCTCGTGGGGTCGCGGACGGCGGCGAGGCGCTTCATCACGCCGGCGATGCGGTGCGCCTGTTCGACGATCACCTGCAGCAGCTCGCGCTCCTCGCCCGGCTCGGCCATCCCGTGCTCGATGAGTGCCGCGTGCCCGAGGAGGGCGGCGAGCGGGTTGTTGATCTCGTGCTGGAGGGCGATGGACGTCTCGCCGATGCCGGCGAGGTAGCGCGCTCGGAGGAGTGCGCGTTCGGCCTCACGCCGCGCGCCGTCCTGCGCCATGCGGCGCTCGGCAATCGTGAGGCGGGCGGCGACGTTGCGCGGGGACGGCGGCTGGGTGATGTAGTCGTCGGCGCCTGCGTCGAGCGCCTCGAGCAGATCGCCCGGCCGGTCGCGCGGCGCGACGGCGAGCACGTAGGCGACGGCCGAGTCGCCAGGCGCGAGGTCGCGCGAGGCGACCGGCGAGGCCTGTGCGGCGTGCTCGGCGTCGCGTTCGGCCTGCCGCACGCGGCGGCAGAAGGCGAGTGCGGCCGCCCCGCCGTCGGCGCCGCGCAGGTCGAGGTCGAGGACGAGCACGGCGGGGTGGCGCTCCGTATACGCGCGCCACGCCGCGCTCGCCTCGGGCACGACCTCGACCGCGTAGCTTCTCGACGAGAGCACGGCGGAGAAGATCTCGACCGTCGCGTCGTCGGTCGCCGCGATGAGGGCGCGCGCCACGTGACGCCGCTACTGCCGCAACTGGCCGACGCGCACGACGATGCCGCTCGGTTGCTCGGCCGTGATGCTGCGCGGGTCGTCGGTGCCCGCGATCTGGCGCGGCGCGGTGCGTTCGACCCAGGCGAGCGCGACGCGCCGCCGGGTGAGCGCGACCGCCGGGCTCTCGGCCGACATGCTGCTCCGCTCGCTGGCCGCGAAGCGCTCGGCGAACGAGTGCCCGCCCGTGCGCGACAGCGCGAGCGAGACGAACGGCCGGCCGCCCGTGTTGGGGTCTTCGTACGCGACGACGACGAGGTCGCCGGACGAGGCGACGCTCGTCGCGGCCGGGCGGTCGCCGTAGACGACGGCCTGCGGGCGCTCGAAGCCGGCGCGCGGGTCCATCTGGTGCGCGTAGAACACGCCCTTGCCTTCGGGCGCCTCCATCGAGTACGCGACGTGGAGGTAGCCGTTGACCGAGTCGATCGCGATGCTCGGCGCGGGGCGGTCGCACGCGGCCTCGGAGCGGTCGAGCGTGTCGACGGGGACGGGCGCGGACCAGGAGCGGCCGCGGTCGGCGGAGCGGCTGGCGCGGAGGGCGGCGGAGTGGTCGGGGCGGAGCGACCACCACACCGCGCCGACGACGCCGTCGCGCCCGGCCGCGACGCGAAGCGACGCCGGACACGCGTGCGGGTCGACGGCGGTGGGGAGCGCGCTTCCCGGCGCGGCCTGGGTCGCCTGTGCGACCGCGCCGCCGATCGCTGCGCGCGCGCCGGCCGCGGCGAGCGACTCCGCGACGGCCGTGGTGACGGCCGCGCCGCTCGTGGGGGGAATGGGAAGGCGGCGCTCGGCCCCCTGGTCCCAGCGCACGGGGTCGGCCGCGCAGGCGGCGAGCGCGGCGGTCGCGAGCACGAGAGCACCCGCGCGCGTCGCCTGCGGGCGGAGGAGCGGACGACGGAAGCCGGGCGACATGGGGGGAAGTTACCCGCGGCGGAGGCGGGCGGCGAGCGCCAGTAGATTTCGCGCACGGCGGGGCGCGCCGAGCGGCGCGCGTTCGTCACACGTCGTCACCGAATCGCCCCGACCCGCGTCACCCGAGCCATGGCCACCTCCGTTCCGTCCGCGCCCGCCGAGGCCACGTCCGCCCCGCGTGCGCCGGCCCAGCACGTCCCTCACGGCTCCGGTGGCGAGGCGCCGGTGCGCGGCGGCACGGCGGCGAGCGCCGAGCAGCCGCTGCCGGAGATGGGCGGCGCGGTCGGGTTCGCCGGGACGCGCCGCGTGCCGCCGGCGGTGAACGAACCGGTGCGCGGCTACGCGCCGGGCTCGCCGGAGCGGGCGGAACTCCGTGCGCGGCTGGCCGAGATGGCCGCCGAGCGCGCGGAGATCCCGCTCGTGATCGGCGGCGAGCGGGTCTACACGGGCGACGTGGCGCGGGTGGCCAACCCGTGCGCGCACCGCGAGGTGTTAGGCGAGTGGCACCGGGCCGGCGTGGAGGACGTGGCGCGCGCGGTCGACGCGGCGCGGGACGCGCACCGCGAGTGGGCCAACTGGGCGTGGGAGGACCGCGCGGCGGTGTTCCTGCGCGCCGCCGAGCTGCTGGCGACGACGTGGCGGCAGACGCTGAACGCGGCGACGATGTTAGGCCAGGCGAAGACCGCGCACCAGGCGGAGATCGACTCGGCGTGCGAGCTGATCGACTTCCTGCGGTTCAACGTGCAGTTCGCGCAGGAGCTGTACGCGGAGCAGCCGGCGAGCGACCGCACGATGTGGAACCAGCTCGACTACCGCCCGCTGGAGGGGTTCGTGTACGCGGTGACGCCGTTCAACTTCACGGCGATCGCGGGCAACCTGCCGACGAGCGCGGCGCTGATGGGGAACACGGTGGTGTGGAAGCCCGCCGCCGGCGCGATGCTCTCGGCGTGGCACCTGATGCGACTGCTGGAGGAGGCCGGACTGCCGCCGGGCGTGATCAACTTCGTGCCGGGCGATCCCAAGCTCGTGAGCGACCCGCTGCTCGCGCACCCCGACCTCGGGGGCGTGCACTTCACGGGCAGCACGGGCGTGTTCAACAGCATGTGGGAGACGATCGGGCGCAACATGGGGCGCTACCGCTCGTACCCGAGGATCGTGGGCGAGACCGGGGGGAAGGACTTCATCCTCGCGCACCCCTCGGCCGACCCGCAGGTGCTCGCGGTGGGGATCGTGCGCGGGGCGTTCGAGTACCAGGGGCAGAAGTGCTCGGCGGCGAGCCGGGTGTACGTGCCGCGGTCGATGTGGGCCGACGTGCGCGAGCGCGTGGTCGCGATGATGCGCGACATCCGGGTGGGCGACGTGCGCGACTTCGGGAACTTCATGGGCGCGGTGATCGACGAGCGCTCGTTCACGAAGATCTCGGGGTACCTGGACGACGCGCGGGCGAACGCGCGGATCGTGCAGGGTGGCGGGGCCGACCGCACGACGGGGTGGTTCGTGGAGCCGACGCTGGTCGAGGCGCCGGAGCCCGGGTACCGGCTGATGTGCGAGGAGATCTTCGGGCCGGTGGTGACGGCGTACGCGTGGGACGACGCCGCGCCGCAGGGGTGGGAGGACGTGCTGCGCACGGTCGACCGCACGTCGCCGTACGCGCTGACGGGGGCGGTGTTCGCGCGCGACCGGAAGGCGGTGAGGCAGGCCGCGGTCGCGCTGCGGAACGCGGCGGGCAACTTCTACGTGAACGACAAGCCGACGGGCGCGGTGGTGGGGCAGCAGCCGTTCGGCGGGGCGCGCGGGTCGGGGACCAACGACAAGGCGGGGTCGAAGCTCAACCTGCTGCGGTGGACCAGCCCGCGGACGATCAAGGAGACGTTCGCGCCGCCGACGGACTACCGGTACGCGTTCCTGCACCCGGAGTTCGGCGCGGACCCGGCGGAGCCGCCGGCGCAGGAGGGGGCGATCTGATGGCCGCGCGCGCGTTCCGCTACGTCACCGCGGACGTGTTCACCGACCGCCAGTTCGGCGGCAACCCGCTCGCGGTGGTGCTCGACGCCGGGGGCATGACGGACGAGGAGATGCTCGCGGTGACGCGCGAGTTCAACTACTCGGAGACGACGTTCGTGCTGCCGCCGGAGCGCGGGGGTGCGGCGCGCGTGCGGATCTTCACGCCGGCGGCGGAGATCCCGTTCGCGGGGCATCCGACCGTCGGCACGGCGCACGTGCTGTTCGCCGTGGGCGCGCTGCGCACCGTCGCGCGCGAGACGACGGTGGTGTTGGAGGAGGGGGTGGGCGACGTGCGCGTGCGCGTGGACCTCGGCGAGGGCGGGTCGGCGGAGCTGGGCGGGCTCGAGCCGGCGTTCGCCGAGCTCAGCGTCGCCCGGCTGCCCGAGGAGCACCCGGCCCCGGCACCCGCGCTGCTCGCCGCGGCGTTGGGCATCGGGGAAGACGAGCTGCTCGGCGGCGCGTACGCGCCCAGCATCGGGTCGTGCGGGCTGCCCTTCACGATCGTGCCGGTGAAGGACCGGGCCGCGGTCGCGCGCGCGCACGTGCGGGCGGAGGCGTGGAAGGCGGCGTTCCCGGTGGCGAACTCGGGGCGCGACCCGCACGACGGGGCGCGCGAGTTCGAGAGCGAGGGCGTGCTGGTGTTCGCGCTCGACGCGCCCGAGGGTGCGGACGGGTTCGCGGGCGGGTCGCAGGCGGTGCACGCGCGGGTGTTCGTCCCGGACCTCGCGGTGCCCGAGGACCCGGCGACGGGCTCGGCGTGCGCGGCGTTAGGCGGCTACCTCGCGTCGCGGGCGCCGGGGGGCGGGACGCTGGCGTGGTGCGTCGCGCAGGGCGTCGAGATGGGGCGGCCGAGCCGGCTCGAGGTGCGCGTCGACAAGGACGACGGCGGGCGGGTAACGGCGGTGCGCGTGGGCGGGAACTCGGTGGTCGTGTGCGAGGGGACGATCCGGCTGCGGGGCACCGGACGTGGCGGGTGAGCGGCCGCCGGGTGAGCGGGCGCCAGGTGGGCGACCGCCGGTCGAGGTGGGACGCCGCGCGCCCGGGCTCGGCGACCGGTGGCTCGCCGGCGAGACGCTGCCGGGGGTGCGCTTCGGGCTGCACGACGCGGTGCGCGTGACGGACGGGGCACACGCGGGCCGCGCGGGGCGCGTGCTGCTGCTGGCGCGCGTCGCGCCGGCGGTGGAGTACGTGGTCGCGGTCGAGGGCGGCGAGATCCGCGTGCCGGAGGCGCAACTCGACGCCGTGTGACGGAGGCCGGTGGGCGGGCTGCCTACCTTTCGGGATGCGCCGGACACTGTGCAAATCCAAGATCCACCGCGCGACCCTCACGGGGGCGGATCTTCACTACGAAGGCAGTCTGACCGTGGACCGCGACCTGATGGACGCGGCCGACCTGCTCCCGTTCGAGAAGGTGCAGGTGGTCAACGTGAACACCGGCGCGCGCCTCGAGACGTACGTGATCGAAGGCGCGCGCGCGAGCGGCACGATGCAACTGAACGGCGCGGCGGCGCGGCTCGGCATGCCGGGCGACCTCGTCATCGTGATCAGCTACGGCGAGTACGGGCCCGAGGAGATCGGCGCCGAGTTCTCGCCGGTCGTGGTGTTCGTCGACGCCGACAACCGGCGCGTCCCGCCGCGTTCGGCGGTGGAGCGCGAGCAGGGGCGGCACGAGGCGTAGCGCCGATCGGCCCCGGCGTTAGTCCGCGGGGCGGCGCGAACGCGCGCGCCAGGCGGGAGGGGACCAGCGGTAGCGCTCGAGCGAGACGCGGCCCGAGCCGTCGAAGACGACGCCCTCGCGTTCGAGGCGGAGGCGCTGGAGCACGCTCGCGCCGGGGCCGTCGCTGCGGGCACTGATGCGGCCCTGGGCGTTGACGACGCGGTGCCACGGGACGTCGTCGCCCTCGGCGGCGGCGTGCATGGCGTAGCCGACGAGGCGGGCGTGGCCGGGGAGTTTGGCCAGCCACGCGATCTGGCCGTAGGTGGCGACCAGGCCGGGGGGAATGCGGCGGACGAGCCGGTAGATGGACGCGTAGGAGGTGGGCATGAGGTCCCCGCGTGGCGTGTCCCGACTCACGCGCCGGGGGTGGTACGGCGATGGGCGGTCGTCGCCCCACGCGTCCCCGGGGCACCGATCACGCGCTCCCCCCGAATCTCACCACCTCGTGCGGGCCGCCGACGCGTACGTCTCTTCCCTCCACCTCGAGCCAGCTCCCTTCCGGCAGTCCGATCACCGTCACGCCCGGGTTCGCGACGACGAACTCGTCGAGGCGCTGGCGGCGGGTCTCGCCCTGGAAGCCGGCCGGGTGCTCGTCGGTGAAGTGCGCGTTGATCTGCGCGCCGAACAGTCCTAACGCCTCCAGCCCTCCCGGCGGCTCGACGATCGGCATGTCGTTGGTCGTGCGGATCGTCGGGCAGGCGACCACCGAGCCCGCGCTCCACCCCACGTACGGGACCCCGGCCGCCGCGCGCGCGCGGAGCACCGCGAGCAGTCCGCGGCGCTGCAGGTGGGCGAGCAGGTGGAACGTGTTGCCGCCGCCGACCGCGACCGCGCCGCAGCCGGACAGCACCGCCCCGGGGTCCGCGTCGGCGTGCACGCCCCGGACCGCGACGCCTAACGGCGCGAGGGCGTCGGCCGCCCGCGCCGCGTACGCGTCCCAGTCGACCGTGACCCCGGCGTAGGGGACGAAGGCGACCTCGCGCGCGCCCTCCAGGTGCGCGGCGAGCGCGTCGCGGGCGTGCACGAGGTAGCGCCCCTCGGCGTCGCGCGAGTTGGAGAGGAGGAGCAGGCGCCGCGCCTCGCGGAGGGCAGGGTCCAGGCGGCTGGTGTCGTCCACGACGTCGCCCGGACGGATCAGCCGGGCGTCGAGACCGGAGCCTCGCGCTGCCACGGCGCGGCGGCCGCATCGCGCCAGTGCCGCTCGACGTGCCGGGCGTGGCGGCTCACGACGAGGTAGGCCCGCAGCGACGGGATGGCCCGGTATTTCGTCAGCTTCGGCGTGCGGTCCCGCCGCGCGGTGCTCGACGAGAGGACTTCGGTCAGCAGGCACGGCGCGTAGGCCATCGCGTCGTCCTCCCCGGCCGGGTCGCAGACGATCATCACGTCGGGGTAGAACACGTCGTCGCCGACGCGGAGTTTCGCGCCTTCTACGTACAGGTGGCACGGACCGTCGCCGGCCGCGGCCCAGAGCCGCGCGTAGATGTTGCCGGCGATGCGGCTGTGCGGCAGCGCCGCCCCCGTCATCCCGTACACCACGCCGTCGATGAACTCGTGGCGCTCGTCAGACGCCATCTCGAACCGGAGGTACTCGTCGAACGTCATCCGACGCGGCACGAAGTCGGGCTCGCTCATGTGCCGAGTATACGCACGGCGCTCAAGGGGCCGCCACTCGGCGGGCCGCTACTCGGCGGGCCGCTACTCGGCCGGGGGGCGCCGGAACGTGCGCCGCGGGCGCCACTCCTCGGCGGTGATCGCCCAGCGCTCGTGGTCGCGCCACCGGCCGGCCAGCAGCAGGTAGCGCGGCGAATCGCCCTCGTGGCGGAATCCGAGCGCGCGGAGCAGCGCGCGGGAGCGCGCGTTGCCCGGCTGCACGGCCGCCTCGACCCGGTGCAGCCCGACGCGCCGGAATGCGTCGGTGAGAAGCTGCGTCACGCCCGCGCGCATGTAGCCGCGGCCGGCCCAGGGCTCGAACGCGTAGTAGCCGAGCGACGCGCAGCGGAACCCGCCCCAGACGACGTTGTTGAGGTTGGCCGCGCCGACGAGCGCGCCGCCGTCGGCGCGGCACACGAGGCGGCAGACGTGCCCCGGCAAGGGGTCGTGCTCGCGCGCCGCGCGCTCGAGGTAGGCGCGGAACGCGGACGGCGTGTCGGGCGCGACGACCCACGGGTGGTGCAGCGCCACGCTCGCCTGGACGAGCGCGAGAAAGGCGGGGGCGTCGTCGGGCGCCGGCGCGCGCAGGACGACGCGCCCGCCTAACGGCAGCGGCATCGGGCGGCTGCGGATCCGGTGCGCGCTCCCCGGCCGCCTACGGGGCCGTGGGCCGGGTCTGGGGGGTGTTGGTCGGCGTGCCCGTGGTCCCGACACTCGGCCACCCGCCGGCCGGGTAGGTGACGCGGTCGATGAGCAGCGCGCGGCGCGACGCGTTGGTGCCGGGGATGGTGGGGTTGGTCACGTCGACCGCGTGGTAGACCATCCAGTCGGCGCCGTTGACCGTGATCACCGAGTTGTGCCCCGGCCCGAGCCACGCGCCGCTGGCCTGGAGCACCGGCGTCGCGGGGCCGTCGGCCGAGGCGCGCAGGAATTCGAACGGCCCGGTCGGGCTCGGCGCTCGCGCCGCCATCACCGCGTAGGCCACGGGCCCGAACTGCGCGCAGCAGTTACCGCCGGAGTAGAAGAGGTAGTAGTAGGGCGCGTGGTAGGTCATCCACGGCGCCTCCACGAGGTGCTCGTACGTCTGGCCGGGGCGCGCCGACACCACCGGGGCGGCGGAGGAGCCGACGGCGAACGTCGAGCGGTCGGTGGCCGACAGCTCCTGGATCTGAATGGGGTAGCCGCCCGAGCCCCACAGCAGGTAACGCTTGCCGGATTGCGGGTCGTCGAAGCCCTGCGGGTCGATGGTCGACGCCTGCGGGCCGCAGACGACGGGGTGCCCAACGTCGGCGAACGGCCCGGCGGGGCTGGTCGACGTGGCCATGCCGATGCAGAAGTCGTCGCCCGCGTTGAGACGCTTGCCGGCGTCGATCTCCGCGGAGAAGTACATCACGTACGTGCCGTTCTCGCGCAGTTCGACGTCGGGCGCCCAGAAGTTCTGGGACTGGCTCGCCCACGCGGGCTTGGTCGGCAGCGCCTCCGCCGGGCTGGTCCACGAGACGAGGTCGGTCGAGCGCGCGACCTGGATGTGGATGCCGGTGGTCTGCGTGGCGTAGGCGTAGTACGCGCCGTCGGCCCCCTTGACGATTCCCGGGTCGGGGAAGTCGGCGTTGAGTACGGGGTTGACGTACTGCGACGCGGTCGGGCCCGTCGGGGTCGGCGGCGGCGTGGTGATGGTCCCGGCTCCGCCGCTCCCGCCGCCGCCGGCGCACGCCGCCGCGAACGATGTGACTGCCCACGCCGTCGCGACGCGCGCGACGGCGGTCCTCGTGATGCGCTGCTTCAGATCGTGCTGCATGCCCTGCCTGTCTCCCGCGCCGACGTGTGGGGCCCCGCGGCGGCGGTGGGGCGGCCGCGCGGGCGCTGACCGCGCGTAGACTACCGCGCCGCCACGGGGCGCGCGACCGTGGGCGACGCCGCCGCGGCCGGCGTCGTGAAATCTTCGCCGGGGTTCGTGAAGCGGTTCTCCTCCCACGCGTACTGCCGGTCGTGGAGCGCACGGTAGCGCCCGCCCAACGCCATGAGTTCGGCGTGCGTGCCGCGCTCGACCACGGCCCCGTGCTCGAGCACGAGGATCTGGTCGGCCGAGCGGATGGTGGAGAGGCGGTGGGCGATGACGAACGTCGTGCGCCCGCCGCGGAGTCGCGCGAGCGCCTCCTGGATGAGCGCCTCGCTCTCGGAGTCGAGCGACGAGGTGGCCTCGTCGAGGATGAGCACGCGCGGGTCGGCGAGCAGCGCGCGCGCGATGGCGATGCGCTGCCGCTGCCCGCCCGACAGCTTGACCCCGCGCTCGCCGACGACGGTATCGTACCCCTCGGGGAAGCCGCGCACGAAGTCGTCGCAGTTGGCCAGGCGCGCCACCTCCTCGACCTCGGCGCGCGTGGCGGACGGGCGCGAGAAGCTGATGTTCTCGGCGACCGTGCCGTCGAAGAGGAAGTTGTCCTGCAGCACGACGCCTAACTTCGACCGGTAGTCGGCGAGCTTCACCCCGTCGAGGTCGCGGCCGTCGACGAGGATGCGCCCCCGCGTGGGGCGGTTGAAGGCCATGACGAGCGAGACGAGCGTGCTCTTGCCGCTCCCGCTCGAGCCGACGAGCGCGGTCGTGCTCCCCTCGGGCGCGTCGAAGGTGACGCCTTTGAGCACGGGCACGTTCTCGCGGTAGGCGAACCAGACGTCCTCGAAGCGCACCTCGCCGCGGAGCGCGGGGAGCGCCGCGCGACGCGCGTCCTCCTCGTTCTCGGTGGGCGTGCCGAGGATTTCGCGGATGCGGTCGAGCCCCGCGATCGCCTCGGAGATCTGCGTGCCGATGGAGGCGACCGAGATCACGGGCACGGCGAGCAGGCCCACGAAGAAGACGTACGAGAGCAGGTCGCCCAACGTCATCCGCCCGGCGATCACCGCCGGGCCGCCCACGGCGAGGATGAGCAGCCCCACGAGCCCCACCACCACGGTACCCGCGCTGGTGGTCGCGCTCACGCCGGTGATGCTGCTGGCGATGTTGCGGAACAGCCGGTTGACGCCCTTGCCGAACACGGCCTGCTCGCGCCGCTCGGTGCCGTACGCCTTCACGACGCGGATGCCGCCGAGCGTCTCGTTCAACCGCCCCGTGACCTCGGCGGTGATCTTCCCGCGCTCGCGGAAGATCGGGCGCAGCCGGCCGAAGGCGGTCGCCATCCCCCACGCGAACAGCGCGAGGATGACGACGATGATGAGCGTCATGAGCCAGTTGAGCCAGACGAGCACGCCGAGCGCCAGCACGGCGGTGAACACGCCCCCGACGAGTTGCACGAGCCCGGTGCCGACCAGGTTGCGGATGCCTTCCGCGTCGTTCATCACGCGCGAGATGAGCACGCCCGTCTGGTGCTCGTCGAAGTAGCGCACCGGCAGGCGCGTGATGTGGTTGAGCACGCGGCGGCGCATGTCGCTGATGGCGCGCTGCGCGGCCACCGAGATCACCTGCGAGAGCGCGAACCCGGTGACCGCCTGGACCACGGTCGCGAGGGTGGCGCCGAGCGCGATCGGCCAGAGCAGGTTGTGGCGCCCCTTGGTGATCACGTCGTCGATGAGGTACTTCGACGAGAGGGGGAGGACGAAGCCGGCCAGGCGGCTCACCACCATCAGCGCGGCGCCGACGCCGAGTTCGCGGCGGTGCTGCCACATGAGGGCGCGGGCCTCGCGCCAGGCGGCTTTCGTGTCGACAGGCTTCTTCTTCGGGTCCGTCGAGGCGGGGCCGCGCGCGGGCGCGCCCGTCGCGGCGGCGGGAATGGCGGGGGCTGTCATGCTCAACGTTACCACCCGAACGGCGGACCCGCCGGTCACCCATTCGGCCGATGGCCGCGCGGGAGGGGGCGGCCGATCGTACGTCATGCCAACACTCCTCGAAACTCTCTCGACCGACCTCGCCGCCGCCGCCGAAACGGCAGGGCGCGCGACCGTCGCGGTCCACGCGCGCCGCCGCATCCCGGCCTCGGGCATCCTCTGGCGCCCCGGCGTCGTCGTCGCCACACACCACACGGTGCACAAGGACGACGACGTCCGCATCACGTTCGAGGGCGGGGCCACCGCGCGCGCCGCGGTCGTCGGCCGCGACCCGGGAACGGACCTGGTCGTGCTCCGCCTCGACGGCGAGACGGGCACGCCGGCCACGATCGCCCCCGGGCCGCTCCACGTCGGCCAACTCGCCCTCGCCCTCGGCCGGCCGGGCGACGCGGTCACGGCCGCACTCGGCGTCGTGTCGGCGGTGGGACCGGCCTGGCGCACCTGGCACGGCGGCGAGATCGACCAGTTCGTGCGGCTCGACGTCTCGGTGTACGACGGATTCTCGGGCGGCCCGCTCGCCGACGCCTCGGGGCGCGTGCTCGGCATCAACTCGTCGGCGCTCGCCCGCGCGGCCGCGGTCACGGTGCCCGCGGCTACCGTCGAACGCGTCGTCGACCAACTGCTCGCCGGCGGGCGCGTGCGTCGCGGCTACCTCGGCATCGGCACTCAGCCCGTGCGGCTTCCCGACGCGGTGCAGGCGCAGCTCGGCGGCCAGGCGACGGCCCTGATGCTGGTGGCCCTCGAGCCCGGCGCGCCCGCCGAACAGGGCGGCCTCCTGCTCGGCGACGTGCTCGTCGCGCTCGGCAGCCGCCCCACGCTCGACGTCGACGACGTGCTCTCGGCGCTCAGCGGCGACACCGTGGGGCAGCAGGTCGAGGCGCGCGTCCTGCGCGCGGGCGAGTTGCGCACCGTCATGGTCACCGTCGGCGACGCGCCGGCGCGCCGCTGACGCGCGACCCCCTCCCGGCCTTCCCCATGCCCCTCAACAACACGCCCGCCCTCGCCGGCGACCTCGCCGCCGCCACCGAACGCCTGCGCGCGTGCACGGTCGCGGTGCTCGTCGGCGAGCGCTCAGCCAGTCGCGACGGCGGCCGCCCGCGTGGCGGCCCGGCGGCGGTGGCCAGCCACGGTTCGGGCGTCGTCTGGCGCGCCGACGGCCTCATCGTCACCAACGCACACGTCGCACGGACCGACCACGTCACGATCGTGCTGCCGAGCGGCCGGCGCGCGGCGGCCCGGCTCGTCACGCGCGACCCGCGTCGCGACCTCGCGCTGCTGCAGGCCGACGTGCCTCTCGCCGACGCCGACGATTTCACCCCCGCCCTGCTCGGCGACCCGGCCGCACTTCGCGCCGGCCAGCTCGTGCTCGCGTTCGGCCACCCGTTCGGCGTCGCGAACGCGCTCGCCGTGGGCGTCGTGCACGGCGCCGTGACGCCGTCCGTGCCGGGCCCGCGGGGCGGCCGCGGGCCGTGGGCGCGCGCGGGCGCCTCGCTCATCCGCGCCGACGTTCGCCTGCTGCCCGGCAACTCCGGCGGTCCGCTGGCCGACGCGGGCGGCCGCGTGGTCGGCATCAACACGATGGTCGTGGGCGGGCTCGGTGTCGCCGTCTCGATACGTGAAGTCGAGGCGTTGCTCGCAACCGGTCCGCTGCACGGCGCCACGCGGTACGCCGCGTGACCGCGTACGCCGTGAGATGACGACGCGCGTCGCGGTGCTCGCCTCGTCCCCCCTGGTGCAGGCGGGGCTGGACGCGCTGCTCGCCGAATCGCCCGGCGTCGTCCTCGTCACGCTGCCGTTCGACCCTGGCGGCACGGATGCGCGGAGCGAGCTGACCGGGAGTGACCTGTCGAGGAGCGAGCTGTCGAGGAGCGAGCTGTCGAGGAGCGAGCTGTCGAGGAGCGAGCTGTCGAGGAGCGAGCTGTCGCCGCTCGAGCGCGCCGCCGGCTCGGGCGCGCACGTGCTCGTGTGGGCGCCGGCCTCGTCCCTGGACGTGGCGACCACGCTCGGCGCCGGTCTCGTCGACCTGCGGAGCGGGGTGTACGGCGACGCGCCCGCGTCGGCCCCGGCGCTCGTCGTGATCGCCGACCTGTCGCCGCGCGATGCGGCGGGCGCGGTGCGCGCAGGCGCGCGGGCCGTGCTGCCCAACGGCGTGCGGGCGGAGGCGCTCGCCGCGGCGGTCGCGGCCGTCGCGGCGGGGCTCGTCGTCTTCCCGGCCGACGACGCGGCCGGCGTGCTCGGCGTGGACGAGGTGCCCAACGGCCTCGACGGTGGCGCCGCGCCCGCGGTCGGGCCGCTCAGCGCCCGCGAGCGCGACGTGCTCGGCCTCGTGGCGGAGGGGCTGGCGAACAAGCAGATCGCCTACCGGCTCGGGATCAGCGAGCACACGGTGAAGACGCACATCGCGTCGCTGTTCACGAAGCTGCACGCGGGCACGCGCGCGGAGGCGGTCGTGACCGCCGCGCGGTCGGGGCTGCTCCTGCTCTGACATCCGCCGATCCTGTAGCTCGCCTGCTGCGGTTGCGAGGGCGTCGACGGGTCTGTGCGGCGGATCACCCGCGTGCGATGTTGTGGTCGTTCCCCGCCGTGCCGGTGGGGTAGACCGCACCATGTTCGTCCCGATGTCGCTCCTGCACCTGCCGTCCGCCCGCGCTCGCCGCGGGCCTACGTTCGTCCTCGGCGCGCTCGCGGCCGCCGCCTGCACCGCGTTCGTCGCGGCGTGCTCGCGCGGGCCGCGCGCCGAGGAGGCCCCCACGCCGGGCGGCGCGCGCCGCAACCTGCTGCTCGACCCCGACACCGCCGTCGAGCACCGCGCGGCGCCCGACACCTTCGACGTGCGCTTCTCGACCACGCGGGGGCCGTTCGTCGTGCGCGTGACGCGCGGGTGGGCGCCGCGCGGGTCCGACCGGCTGTTCTACCTCGTGACCAACGGGTTCTACGACGGCGCGCGCTTCTTCCGCGTGCTGCCGCGCTTCGCGGCGCAGTGGGGCGCGCCGGGCGACCCGCGCGTGAACAAGGTGTGGGAGACGCGCACGATCCGCGACGACCCCGTGCGACGCACCAACCTGCGCGGCTTCGTCAGCTTCGCCACCGCGGGGCCCAACACGCGCACGACGCAGCTGTTCGTCAACCTCGCCAACAACCAGCGGCTCGACAAGCTCGGCTTCGCGCCGTTAGGCCGCGTGGTGCTCGGGATGGAGACCGTCGACTCGCTGTACGGCGGCTACGGCGAGGGCGCTCCGGCCGGGCGCGGGCCCGACCAGGACCGCATCGCGGCCGAGGGGAACGCGTACCTCGCCGCGCAATTTCCCAAGCTCGACGCGATCGACAGCGCGCGCGTGATCCGCGCGGTGTCGCTGCCGCCGGGCGCGGAGAAGGCGGCGGAGCAGAAGCCTCCCGAGCGGCCGGCGCCGGCACCGAAGCCGGCCGCGAAACCCCGCCGCACGACGAGCACGGCGACGGCGGGGTAGGCGCGCGTCAGCCCTTCCGCTCGTACACGAAGTGCGAGGGCAGCTCGCCGATCGGCGTCGTGATCGTCTGGTCGACGATGAGCTGCCTGCCGTCGGGGGTGAGCGTGTAGCGGCTGACGACCGGGATGTCGGTGCCCTGCACGACGACCTTGCCCTCGATGACGAAGGTCGCGTTATCCCAGCGCGCGGTGGAGGTGAACGGCGTCTGCTGCCCGGCCGCGTTGATCGTGTCGGTCGTGGCCACGCCCACGGTGTGGCGCATCGTGTTGGTCGCGGTGCCCATCGGCGTCTCGATCGTCTGCGTCGTGGTGATCTTGTCGCCGGCCTGGACGAGCGTCATCGTCCCCTTGGCCGGCGCGCCCTGCGCGAAGGTGCTCTTCGCGACGTTGAGCTCCCACGTGCCCGAGAGGTCGGGGTGCTGCGCCGCGGGCTGCGCGGTGGCCGCCGCCCGCGCGGGCGCGGTCTGGGCGTACACCGCGGCGGATGGGACGGCGGTCGCGCAGGCAAGCAGCACGGCCGAGCGGCTGAGGAAGCGGGTCATGAGCGGGACGGTGGAAGAGAAGGAACGGTCCACGGCAACGCGCCCGCCGCGGGTGGGCCAGCGGGGACGGTCACGGGGGTCTCGGCGGGCACGAGGATCGTCGGGACGCCCGGCGTGGTACCCGCCCGCGCGTCGGACGAGCCCGGCGCGGGACCGACCGCCGGGCGGACGGCCGCCTCCGCGAGCTCGGACACGTCGACCGCGAGTCGCTCGAACGCCGCGGCGAGGCCGCGGCTCGCGCGCCGCACCGCGCCCGCCACCACGGTCGTCACCTGCTCCGCCGCGCGCCCGAGCGCGCCTTCGAGCAGGGCCGGCCAGTCGGGGATCGGGTCGGCCTCGCCCGGCTCGCGCAGCGAGTCCATGATCTCGCGGCGGAGCTCGAGGGCGACCGGCGCGGCGAACGTCACCGCGTTGAACCGGGCGTCGTAGCGCACGCCGAGCCCCTCGATGAGCGCGGTCGTGCGGGCGAAGTAGACGAGGTCGGCGGGGAGCGTGACCGGGAACGCGTAGAGCGTGGCGAGCACGCGGTCGGCGACGAGCTGCATGCGGTCGGTGCTCGAGGTGTCGGCCGTGTGGGCGATCTCGAGCAGCGCCGCGACGAGCGTCTCGGCCGTCGCGCGGTCGGCGCCGGGTTCGAACAGGCCTAACGCGTAGAACCCGTCGACGAGCGCCGGGGCGTCGCGCCGGATGCCGGCGAACGCCGTGCGCGCCAGGGTGCGCCGGAGCCGCTTCTCGACGCGCACCACCATGCCGAAGTCGAGCACGACGAGCGTGCCGTCGTCCTGCACGAGCAGGTTGCCCGGGTGCGGGTCGGCGTGGAAGAAGCCGTCGACGAGCATCATGCGCATGTAGAGCGCGATCACGCGCCGCACGAGCGACTGCGGGTCGAGCGCGCCGGACGCGACGCGCTCCTGCAGCCCGTCGATGCGCGCGCCCGGCATGTACTCGAGCACGAGCACGCGCTCGCGCACCAGGTCGGGCCACACGCGCGGGATCGCGACGCCGGGGCGCCCGGCGAACCGCTCGCGCATCTCGACCGCGTTGGCGGCCTCGTGGCGGAAGTCCATCTCCTCGCCGACGCGGCGCGCGAACTCGTCGACCGCCGCGCGCACGCCGCGCAGGTGCCCCGCCGCGGCGCCCGTGCGGCCCCACCGCCGTTCGGCCACGCCCAGCATCCGCCCGGCGAGCGCGAGGTCGCGCGGCACCGCGCGCTCGACGCCGGGACGCAGCACCTTCACCACGACGGGCTGCCCGGCCACCTCCGCGCGGTGCACCTGGCCGAGCGACGCGGCCGCGAGCGGCGTCCAGTCGAAGGCGCGGAACACCTCCTCGACCGGACGCCCGTACGCGGCCTCGATCGTCCGGCGCACGGCGGCGGCGGGGACGGGCGGCACCCGGTCGTGCAACTTGCCTAACGTCGACAGGTACGGCTCGGGCACGAGGTCCGCGCGCGCGGCGAGGACCTGCGCGAGCTTGACGAACGCCGGCCCGAGCGCGCCGATGGTGGCGACCATCCGCTCGGCGCGGCGCGCGTGGAACTCGCGCGTGCGCGCCGCCGGCCCGCCCGCGACGAGCCACCGGCGGTGGTCGCGCACGAACGAGAGGACGAGCGGGAGGAGGCGCGCGAGGATGACGAGGGAGCGGAGCATCAGCGTGCTACCCCCGACGGCTCCGAGGGTGCGAAAGTGTCAACCCCCGCTTCGCCGGGTGCGCGTCAGGGCGCCGCTTCGTGGAACGTGAGCGCGGATTCCTTCTCGACCGCCGAGCGCATCGCCCAGCGGTTCTCGAACAGCAGCAGCGCGTTGCCCTTCGCGTCGTAGACGAGCAGCCGCCCGTGCACGGTGCCCGCGCGCTCGACCGCCTTCCGGTCGCCGGTCACCCAGCGCGGGTGGCCGTAGCCTAACGGCTCGATCTTGGCGGGCGCCCCGTACTCGGTCTCGAGGCGGAAGGCCATCACGTCGAACTGCAGCTGCCCGATGGCGCCGACGATCGGCGACGGCCCCGAGCCCAGACGCGCGTCCTCCTCGGTGAAGAACACCTGCGCCGCGCCCTCTTCCGAGAGCTGCTTGAGCCCCGTGTCGAGCTGCTTGCGCCGCATCGGGTCGGCCGAGAGCACGCGCACGAACGTCTCGGGCGGGAAGCGCGGGATGTCGCGGAACGCGGGCACGCCGTTCGGCGAACCCTTCTTGGTCGGCGCCTCGCCCAACAGCGTGTCGCCGATGCGCAGCGTGCCCTTGTCGACGATGCCCACCACGTCGCCCGGCCACGCCTCGTCGATGGCCTGGCGCTCGCGCGCCATCACGCTCTGGGGTGCGGAGAGGCGGATCGGCTTGCCCGTGCGCGCGAGCGTGACCTCCATGCCCGCCGCGTAGCGCCCCGCCACCACGCGCACGAACGCCATGCGGTCGCGGTGCTTGGGGTCCATGTTCGCCTGGATCTTGAACACGAAGCCGGCGAAGTCTGCCTGGTCGGGCTCGACCACGCCGTCGCTCCGCTCGCGCGCGCCCGGCCCCGGCGCCAGCTCGACGAACTCACGCAGGAAGGGCTCGACGCCGAAGTTGGTGAGCGCGGAGCCGAAGAAGGTGGGCGAGAGCGTGCCCGCCATGAACGCGTCGCGGTCGAAGCCGCCGAGGCCGACGTCGAGCAGCTCCAGATCCTCGCGGAGCTTGTCGAGCGCGTACGGCGAGCAGTGCGCCGCCACCTCGGCCGAGTCGAGCCCGCCCTCGATGGTGGCCACCTCCGTGGCGCCGTGGTGCTCGCCGCGCTCGAAGAGCAGCACGTGCCCCGTGAGGCGGTCGTAGACGCCGACGAACTTGTCGCCGTCGACGATCGGCCACGTCACCGGGGCGAGCGTGATGCGCAGGTCCTTCTCGACGTCGTCGAGCAGTTGCAGCGGGTCCATCCCCGGCCGGTCGCACTTGTTCACGAAGGTGAACACCGGCGTCTTGCGCTTGTGGCAGACCTCGAAGAGCTGCCGCGTGCGCTCCTCCACGCCGCGCCGGTTGTCGAGGAGCATCACGGCCGAGTCGGCGGCGATGAGCGTGCGGTAGGTGTCCTCGGAGAAGTCGGCGTGACCGGGCGTGTCGAGCAGGTTGACCTTGTAGCCCTGCCAGTCGAACTGCAGCACGCTGGAGGTCACCGAGATGCCGCGCTCCTGCTCGAGCTTCATCCAGTCGGAGGTCGCGTGGCGTGCGGCGCGGCGCGCCTTGACCGAGCCGGCGAGGTGGATGGCGCCGCCGTAGAGGAGGAGCTTCTCGGTGAGCGTGGTCTTGCCCGCGTCCGGGTGCGAGATGATCGCGAAGGTGCGGCGACGGGCGGCCTCGCGCGCGACGAGCGGGGCGAGGTCGTCGGCGGCGGCGGACGAGAGATCGGGCAGGGCGGCGGGGGCGGTCATGACTCGCTAAGTATAACCCACACCGCGACTTGAGTTCGCCTCGCGTACGCCGCCCGACCTGCCACCCGCTCTGCGCCATGTCCGTCGCTGCTCCGTTTTCACCGTCCACCCCCGTCGCCCTCGTCACCGGTGCCACGGACGGCATCGGCCGCGCGACGGCCGAGTCGCTCGCGCGGCGGGGGTTCGCGGTCCTCGTGCACGGGCGCGACCCGGCGCGCGCGGCCGCGGTGGCCGACGCGATCGCGGCCGCGGGCGGCCAGGCGCGCCCCGCGGTGGCCGACCTGGCCCGCCTCGCGGACGTCGCGCGGCTCGCGGCCGAGCTGCGCGCCGCGGACCCCGGTGGTGCCGCGCCGCGGCTCGACGTGCTGGTGAACAACGCCGGCGTCGCGTTCCGAGGGGGCGCCCGCCACGTCTCGGCCGACGGCTACGAGCTGACGTTCGCGGTGAACCACCTCGCGCATTTCCTGATGACCCTCGAGCTGCTGCCGCTGCTGGAGGCGACGGGGCGCGCGCGCGGGCCCGCGGGCCCCGCGCGCGTGGCGACGGTCGCGTCGGAGCTGCACGCCCGCGGGCGGATCGATTTCGACGACCTGCAGGCCGAGCGGCGGTACTCGGGCGGCGCGGCCTACGCCGATTCGAAGCTCGCGAACGTGCTCTTCGCGCGTGCGCTCGCCCGGCGGACCGATGCGCGCGCCGTGGTGTCGCACGCGCTGCACCCCGGCGTGGTGAAGACCAAGCTGCTGCGCGACGGCTTCGGGTCGAACGGCGGGATCAGCACGGAGCGCGGCGCGGCGACGTCGGTCGTGGTCGCGACCGGCGCGGAGGCGGGGCGGACGACGGGCGGTTACTGGTCGCACGAGGCGCCGGCCGAGCCGGCGCCACAGGCGCTCGACGACGCCGTCGGTGAGCGCCTGTGGACGGCGAGCGACGCACTCGTCGCCCCGTGGCGGGCGGCGGGTGGCGGGGCGCCTGCGGCCGGTCGGTAACGGGGCCACGTGCCGGGCGTACGCGTGGTGGGCGTGTGAGCCGTGCGTGATGGGCGTGCGTGACGCGATCGGTGCGTGTTGCGCGCGCGCCACACGCGGCGTCAGTGCCACAGACGACGGCCCCCGCGGGTGAGATCCGCGGGTGTCCCGCGCCGTTCGCCATCCGCTTCCGCCCTCTGACGACCTGCCCGGTGTCCGACCTTCCCACGCCCGCGGCGCGCGACGCCGTGCCGACGCGCCGCCCCTGGACGGCCCCCGCCCTCGTGCAACTCCCGCCGCTGCAGCAGTTGACGCTTCAGACGGGAGCGGTCACCGGAAATTGCACGCCGGGCGGGGGGTGCACGTTCAGCTTCCTCCCCGACTCGCGCGCGGGAGTGCGGCGGGGCTGAGCGGCGGGAACGGTGCAGCGCGGTGAGTGCGGCGGCGTGCGTGCGGCCGGAACGGACGCCCCGCTCGCCGCGCGCTCAGAAGAACAGGCGCCCCTCCCGCCGGTAGCGCCCTCCCGCCGCGTGGTCCGCGCCTAACACCCCTTCGAGCCCGCCGGCCGCCGCGACCACCGCGTCCAGCGCGTCCCCGCCCGGGTCCCGCATCATCCGCCGGACGAACGCCGGCCCCACGACCACCCGCGCACACACGCCGTCGACGATCGCCCGCCGCGTGCGGCGCCGTACCGCCGTCAGCGCCCCGCCCTCCGGCTGCTTGTACCGCTGGAACGGCAGCCCCCACCGCCGCAACGTCGACCCCGGGCACGTCTCGACCACGACGCGCCGCGCGGCCGGCCCGCTGGCGCGATCGCCCACACCCTCGCGCCGCGGCCGCCGGTCGCGGCCGAGCTTGCCACGCCCGAGCCTGCCGCGGGCGAGCTTCCGGTACTGGAACGGCAGCACCGCCGTGCCCGCGTCGGCCGCGAGCGGCCCCGCGACGTCCCGCACGCCGTAGAACGTCTGGTAGATGATGCGGTAGTGGTAGGGGTCGAACGGCGCGCGCGCGTCCCCGTCCGTGAGCCGCCGGACGTGCAGCGGACCGCCTAACGCCCGCGCCCGGCGCACGCACTCCAGCCCGAGCCCGTAGGCGTCGTCCCCCCACTCGCGCACCAGGCGGCGCTGCGCCGCCCACCCCGCGCGTGCCGGCAGCAGCTCGACCGGCAGCCCGAACGGGCAGTCGAACGCCCAGAGCGCGTCGGCGGAGCCGCGCACCATGGTGACGAGGTGCGCCAGCGCGGGCCCCCGCTCCGCCGTCCCCGCCAGGCGGTCGAGCCGGTCGAGCGCGGCGAGGCGCGGCGGCCCGCCGTCGCCCGCGAGATCGAGGCGCGCCACCCACGTCGTCCGCCCCGCCAGCCGCGCGCCGCTGAAGTCGACGCCGTACGCGCGCGCGAAGCGCGGCAGGTCGAGATCGCCATAAACCGAAGACATCCCGAACTTACACCGCCCGCCCCCAACAGTTGTCGGCCGGGCGTCGTACTGTTGGCGGGTGCGCGTCGCCGACGCGCACCCGTGCCTTCCAGCCCGCGACGCCCCGCCCCGTGCGCTTCCCCCCCGCGCGACTGCCACGACCCTCGCCATCTGCGCGGCGGTTGTCGCTGCAGGTGTGCCCGCCACCCGGACCGCCGCGGCCCAGCCCGCCCGAGCCCGTCCCACCACGCCGAGCGCCACCCGCGTGCAGTACCCCACGACCAACACCGGCCCGCAGGTCGACGACTACCACGGCACCCGCGTCGCCGACCCGTACCGCTGGCTCGAGGACCTCGACGCCCCCGACACGAAGGCGTGGGTCGCCGCGCAGAACCGCGTCACCGACGACTACCTGGCTGCGACGCCCGGGCGCGACGCGATCCGCGACCGCCTCACCGCACTCTGGAATTACCCGCGTGTCTCGCTCCCCGCGCGGGAGGGCGGGCGCCTGTTCTTCACCAAGAACACCGGCCTCCAGAAGCAGTCTCCGTTCTACGCCGCCTCGGGCGACGCGAGCGGCGCGGCCGAGCGCGCCTCGCTCGTCCTCGACCCCAACGCGATCTCGCGCGACGGGTCGACCTCGCTCTCGATGTTCGTGCCCGACCCCACCGGCACCTACGTCGCGTACGGGCTCTCGGAGGGCGGCGCCGACTGGCGCACGGTGCACGTGAAGCGACTCGCGTCGGGCGACCATGCCGACGGGCACGACACCGACGACGTCGTGCGCTGGCTCCGCTACAGCGGCGTGAGTTGGACCCGCGACGGCCGCGGCTTCTTCTACACGCGCTACCCGGAGCCGGCCGCGCCCAACGGCTCGGCGGCCCTCTCGGCCCATTCGCTCGCCGGCGCGTCGCGCGACCCGGTGGTCTACTACCACCACCTCGGCACCGCGCAGTCGGCCGACGTCGCCGTCTTCCGCTACCCCAAGGAGCCCACGTGGGGGGTCGGCGCGCACGTCACCGAGGACGGCCGCTGGCTGTTCGCCACCGTCGGCCGCGGCACCGACCCCGAGAACCACCTCTACGTCGCCGACCTCGGCGACCCGCGCGCACCACACGTCGCCGCCCCGCTCACCCCCATCGACGTGACGATGGAGGCGAGCTTCAGCCCGGTCGGCGTGGTCGGCCACACGGCCTACGTGCTCACCAACCTCGGCGCGCCCCGCTACCGCGTCGTCGCCGTCGACCTGACCAACCCCGCGCGCGCCGGCTGGAAGACCGTCATCCCCGAGGGGCCCAACGCGCTGCAGAGCGTGCACCTCGTCGGCGGCCGGCTGGTGGCCGACTACCTCGCCGACGTGAAGAGCGTGGTCACCGTCCACGACCTCGACGGGCGCCAGGTGGGCACGCTCCCCCTCCCCGGCGTGGGCGTGGTCGCGGGCATCTCGGGGCGCGAGGACTCGCCCGAGCTGTTCTACAGCTTCACGTCCTACCTCACGCCCGCCAGCGTCTACCGCTACGACGTGCGCACCGGCTCGCAGAGCGTCTTCTTCGCGCCCAACGTGCCGTTCGACGCGTCCCGCTACGAAACCGAGCAGGTGTTCTACACCTCCAAGGACGGCACGCGCGTGCCGATGTTCGTCACGCACCGCAAGGGGATGGCGCGCGACGGGCAGAACCCGACGCTCGTGTACGCGTACGGCGGCTTCAACATCTCGGTGACGCCCGCGTTCTCCGCGTCCACGGCGGTGTGGCTGGAGATGGGCGGCGTGTACGCGGTGCCCAACCTGCGCGGCGGCGGCGAGTACGGCGAGGCGTGGCACCAGGCCGGCAAGCTCGCGCGCAAGCAGAACGTGTTCGACGACTACCTCGCGGCCGCGCAGTACCTCGTCGACCAGAAGATCACCTCGCCCGCGAAGCTCGCCATCCGCGGCGCGTCCAACGGCGGGCTGCTCGTCGGCGCCGCGATGACGCAGCGGCCCGACCTGTTCGCGGTCGCGCTGCCGGGCGTGGGCGTGATGGACATGCTGCGCTACCAGAAGTTCTCGGCCGGCGTGTTCTGGACCCCGGAGTACGGATCGAGCGACGACCCGGCGCAGTTCGCCTACCTGGTCAAGTACTCCCCGCTGCACAACATCAAGCCGGGCACGTGCTACCCGGCCACGCTCACCACCACGGCCGACCACGACGACCGTGTCGTGCCGGGGCACTCGTTCAAGTGGGCGAGCACGCTGCAGGCGGCGCAGAGCGCCGCACCGGGGTGCGACCGCCCCGTGCTCATCCGCATCGAGGCGCAGGGCAGCCACGGCTACCGCCCGCTCGACAAGGCGATCGCCGAACAGGCCGACGTGTGGGCGTTCGCGGCGCGGAACCTCGGGATGCCGGTGGCGTTCCCCTCGACCCCGGCCGCGGGGGCGATGCCCTAGAGCGGTTCCCGACGGCGACGACGGTCGCGCGGCGCTCCGCTACGGGTGCGGCGCCGCGCGCACGCGTTGCTGCGCGGCCGCGAGCGCGTCCGCGGCCCGCACCGTGACGTCCGGCACGACGCCGACCCCTTCCCAATTCGCGTGCGTCACCGGGTTCACGGGGCGCGCGAACGGCACGGCGATCAGGAAGTGGTCATCGATCTGGTGACCTGACATGGGATACGCGCCGCCGCCGGTGGTCTCGCCGACGACCGTCGCCCGCTTCAACTGTTGCAGGTCGTAGGTGAACTCCTCGCCTCCCGAGAACGTGCGCGCCGACGTGAGCACGTACACCGGCTTCGTGCCCCCGAAGCGCCGCCCCGCGACGCTGTCGCGCGTCCAGAACTGCTCGGTCGTGTTCGTTCTGCGCGTCCAGAGATCGTTGAGGTGCGTGGGCCGGTCGAACAGGTACGACGCGATGTAGGCGACCATCGCCGGATCGCCGCCGCCGTTGTCGCGCAGGTCGAGGATGAGCGCGCGCGTACCGCCGAGGAAGGTCATCGCCGCGGATGCGGTGGCCCCGCACAGATCCGGATCGGCGAACTGGTCGAACTTGAGGTACCCGACGCCCCCGGGCAGCACCTCGGCCCGGTCGAAGCCGCAGTTCATCGCATCGAGCCGCTGCCGTTCACGCGCGGCCTCCTCGGGCGACCGGCCGGGTGACCGGCCGGGTGACCGGTCGGACGACCTGTCGGAGGACGGCCGGCCGGCCGCTGGCCCCGGCGGCGCGGGGGGCAGCGGGCGCACGCTGTACATCAGGTGCAGGTGCTTGTCGTGCGTGAGCTCCGCCAGCTCGTCGTCCAGACGCATCGCGAAGGCGATGCCGTTCCCGTCTGCGTCGTACGCTCCGCGGGCGAGGCGGGCACGAAGCGTGTCCGCGACGCGCCTGGCGACGTCCGGGAACACGTAGAACGTGTCGAGGCGCGCGACCGCCCCCGCGATCGTTCGCGCACGCGTGGCCGCGTCGATGCGGAGCGTCGCCGCGACCACGTTGGGGCCCATCGGCTGAAAGCGGCGCGCGAGCACGCGAAACGGCTCGTCCGCGGCCATGTCCAGCATGCCGTACGCCGTCGTCGGACCCTTCCGCTCGCGCACGGTGAATTCGAGGTGCCGCGGCGCGCTCCGCTCGACGGTCACCAGGTCGAACCCGCCCGTCTGGTCACGGAATCCGCGCTCGTCGTCGATGGCGAGGTTCGGCTCGAAGCGCCGGGCGTACGCGCCGATGCGCGCCGTGTCCGCGCTGTTGAACGCGTCCAGCCAGGCGCGGAGCGCGTCGCCGGCCGGCGTTCGCGGGATCGCGGGTTGCGCGTCCCTCACGGTCCCGTGATTCGTGGCCAGCGCGGACCGCGTCGGTCTCGTCTGCATCGGTGGTTGGGCGCTGACGTGCGCAGCCAGCCCGACAGCCGCGAAGGCGGCGCACGGGCCGGACGACAACCGGCCGGCGAGGGGAGGGCGGGACGACACGTGGAGCGAGGGGTGGGAGGCGAACGCTACGGTTCGGACGCGCGGCAGTACGGGCGACGCGCGGGATCGTTTCACGTGGGCTCCACCCGGCGGGCCCCCGCCACGGTCGGCGGACGGGTGGTCCGGCCGAGGGCTCTCGGGCTACACTTGTCTCCCGTGACCAACGCATCGCCGAGCGACCCGACCGTCTTCCTCGACGGCGCGTACGTTCCCAAGTCCGAGGCCCGCGTCTCCCCCGACGACCGCGGCTTCCTCTTCGGCGACGGCGTGTACGAGGTGGTCCGCGCGATCCGCGGCCGCATGGTCGACCTCGAGCGCCACCTCGCGCGCCTCACGCACGGGGCCGCGGCGCTCGCGCTCGCGCTCGACCGGGCGGGCGGCGCCGCCTGCGTGCGCGAGGCGTGGGCGCGCCTGCTCGACGCCAACGCGCTCGGCGACGGCGAGGCGCTCTGCTATGCGCAGCTCACGCGCGGCGCGGCGCCGCGGGCCCACGCCTACCCGTCGGCCGACACGCCGCCCACGCTCTACGCCTTCGCGCAGCGCATCGAGCCGCCCGACGCGCTGCGCGAGCGCGGGGCGGCCGCCGTCACCTACCCCGACCTGCGCTGGGCTCGCTGCGACCTCAAGACGGTGAACCTGCTGCCCAACGTGATGGCCAAGCAGGCGGCCGCGGCGGCGGGCGCGTTCGAGGCGCTGCTGCTGCGCGACGGCGTGCTCACCGAGGCGTCGCACTCGGGCGCGTTCGCCGTCGTCCGGGGCGAACTCCGCACGCATCCGTTAGGCCCGCGCATCCTGCCGAGCGTCACGCGGGCGGTGGTGCTGGAGCTGGCCGCCGGGCTCGGGATCCCGGCGCGCGAGGTCGCGGTCGGGGAGGCCGAGCTGCGCGGCGCGGACGAGCTGTTCGTCGCGAGCACCACGGCGGACGTGATGCCGGTCGTGCGGCTCGACGGCCGGCCGGTGGGGTCGGGCGCGCCGGGGCCGGTCGCGCGCGCGCTCGCCGGGGCGCTCGCCGCACGGCTCGGACGTTAGGCGGCGCGTGTTCGGGCTCTCGCCGCTCGAGGTCGTCGCCTCGCTGTTCGGCGCCGTGAGCGTGTGGCTCTCGGCGCGGCAGAACATTTGGAGCTGGCCGACCGCGATCGTCAACGTGCTGCTTTCGGCCGTGGTGTACTACCACACCCGGCTCTACTCCGACACCGGGCTGCAGGTCGTCTACTTCGCGCTCAGCGTGTACGGCTGGTACGAGTGGCTCTACGGCGGGGCCGGACGCACCGAGCTGCCCGTCTCGCGCACCCCGCGCGTGCGCGCCCCCGCGCTCGTCGTGATGGGCGTGCTCGGCGCGCTCGCGCTCGGCACGCTCACGACGCGCTACACCGACGTGCTGCAGCACAACCCCGCGTGGGTGCCGTGGGTCGACGCGACGCTCACCGCGACCAGCCTCGTCGCCCAGTGGATGATGACGCGCAAGCTCGTCGAGAACTGGGCGCTCTGGATCGCGGTCGACGTCGTGTACGTCCCGCTGCTCGCCTACAAGGGGCTGTACGCGTTCGCGGTGCTCTACGCGGTGTTCCTCGTCCTGGCCGTGCGCGGCCACCTCGACTGGTGGCGCGACCTGCGGTCGCGCGACCAGCGCGCGCGGGCCGGGTCGGCGTTCGCCTGACGCGCCGGCCCGCGCGCCCCGCTCACACCGGCGACGGCGCGGGGAACAGCCCGTCGACGCTGAGGTAGCGCTCGCCCGTGTCGTAGCAGAAGGTCAGCACGCGGCTCCCCTCCGGCAGCTCGGGGAGCTTCTGCGCGACCGCGGCGAGCGACGCCCCGCTCGACGCGCCGACGAAGATCCCTTCCTCGCGGGCGCAGCGGCGGGCCATCTCGAAGGCGTCCTCTTCGGTCACCTGGATCACGCCGTCGACGACCTCGCGGTGGTAGTTGGCCGGCACGAACCCCGCGCCGATCCCCTGCAGCTTGTGCGGGCCCGGGGTCCCGCCGCTCAGCACGGGGCTCTTGGTCGGCTCGACCGCGTAGCTCTTGTGGTCGGGCCAGCGCCGCTTGAGCACCTCGGAGCAGGCGGTGATGTGCCCCCCGGTCCCCACGCCGGTGATCATCGCCTCGAGGCCCTCGGGGAAGTCCTGCAGGATCTCCTCGGCCGTGGTCCGCACGTGGACGTCGACGTTGGCGGGGTTCTCGAACTGCTGCGGCATCCACGCGCCTAACGGCCCCGCGCCCGGCGCGCGCGGCGCCTCCGCCCCGCCGTCGATCGCGCCGGCCACCGCGCCGCCGTTCCGCTCGACGACGAGTTCGTGCGCGCGCGCGATGGCCCCCTTCATCCCGAGCTCGCGCGGCGTGAGCTCGAGGTGCGCGCCGTAGGCGGCCATGACCCGGCGCCGCTCGACGCTCATGCTCTCGGGCATCACCAGCACGAGGCGGTATCCCTTGACGGCGGCGACCATCGCGAGCCCGATCCCGGTGTTCCCCGACGTCGGCTCGACGATCACGGTGTCCGGGCCGAGCACCCCGCGCTGCTCGGCGTCCTCGATCATCGCGAGCGCGATCCGGTCCTTGATGCTCGCGCCAGGGTTGGCGCGCTCGAGCTTCATCCACACCTCGCGGCCGCTGCCGGCGAACAGCCGGTTGAGGCGGACGACGGGAGTCCGGCCGATGGTGGAAAGAATGGTAGAGTGGCGCATGAGATGGTTCAGTGGTGAGAGGAAAACGGAAGATAGTGAACGCGCTCACCTCCTTCTGCACCCCGCGAGCACCCGCTTCGGCCCTCCGGCCATCGGCGCCATCTCGTGGGCCGCGCCCGCGTCCGCCCGCGCCGCGCGACAATCCCCCCGCGCGAGCGCCAACACGCCCGCCCGCAGGCGGATCCGGTAGTCACCCGGCGCGAGCCGCGCCGCCAGACGGACTCCGGCAGCCCCCCCGTTCTCGTAGAGCGGCATGGCCGCCACATGCGCCGCCGCCAGCCCCGCCGCGAGTGCGAGCACCACGGCGCCGGCGCGCGCGACGCCCGCCGTTGCCGGGCGCATTCCGCCGTCACGCGGTGACGCGAGGCCGGCGAGCGCTCCCAACGCCGACCATGCGACCAGCGTCGGCGCCGCCAGCAGCAGCACCGCGTCGAACGCCCCGGCGACCAGCGTCGCGGCGAGCACCGCTCCGAGCGCGCCGCCCGCGAGCGCACGCGCGGCGACCTCCGGCGGTCGTCCGAAACCGGCGCGCGTCGTCTCCCAGACGGCACGGTGCGCGGTCAACGCCACGCCGAGGACGAGCACCCCGAAGGCGACCAGCCCCAGCAGCCCTCGCTCGCTCGCGACGGCCACCAGATCGCTGCTCGGCCACGGATTCGCCGTCGTGCGGTCTTCGGTGACGGACGGATCGCCCGAGGGGGCGACGGTCGGGTAGCGGACCGACCAGTTGCCCGGCCCGACGCCGAGCACCGGGTCTGCCGCGAGCAGCAGCGCGGAGTTCCTCCACTGCGCGAGGCGGCCGCGCCCACTTCCCCCTCTGTAGTCGACGACTCCCTTCATCGAGTCGAGGTAGGGTGAGTCGCTTCGCCAGTCGAGCGTGTTGGGCAGCCGGATTGCCGCGACCGCCCCAGCGCCGACGGCGGAGAGGAGCAGCACGACCCGTCCCGGCCGCAGACGCCAGCCTCCCACCACGCCGCCCGCGGCCGTGCGCGCGCGCGTGGCTGCGCGCAACAGACCGATCACGAACGGGACTCCGGCCACCGCACCCGCCAGCCACGCCCCCCGGCTGCGCGAGAGCACGAGCATCGCGCCGAGGGCGAGCGTCGTGAGGACCGCCCCGAGCGCCGCGACCAGCCGACGCGCCCGGAGCGCGACGTACGCCGCCAACGGCAACCCGATCGCGCAGAGGTGCGCGACGAAGTTCCGGTTGCCGAACGTGCCGCCGGGTGCACGGTTCACGCTGAAGTAGTCGGAGCGCACGCCGTACGCCTGGAGGAGCGCGGTCGCGGCCGCGACCGCGACCGCCACGACGAGCGCCGAGAGGATCGACGGGCCCGCGCCCCGTCGCGCGGCAGCGCGCCCCGTCCAGAACAGTGCCGCCCCCGCCGCCGTGATCGCGACCGCCCGCGCCGCCAACCAGCCGCTCGGCGCGAGGCACGCACTCGCGACGCTCGCCGCGAGGTACGTCGCCAGCGCGCCGTCCACCACGCGATCGAGCGCCGGCGCGCGTTCCCCTGCCCCGCTCGCGCCGGCGTCACCCGCCGCACGCTCCCCGACCATGCCGGCGACCGACCAGCAGGCGACGGCCGCGGCGACGAGCAGCACGACCTCCTTCGGCACGAAGAACCGATCGAGCTCGAACAGTCGGTACGGCATCGCGGCGAGCATCGTGGCCACCGATCCGACCGCGATCCCGCGCGCCACTCGGCGGGCCGCCGAAGAGGCGGGAGTCGGCACGTCGGCCGGTGGAGCGCTCGGACGGTCGGCGGTCAGCGGGCGCGCGGCGGGGAACGACATCACGGCGGAGCAGCGGGGGTGCGGCGGTCCCGGTTGGTCGGGCCATGCAAAGTACCCGCAACCAGTCGCCGCACGACCATTTGCGCCCGTTCTGACCGATCGGTCAAGGGTATGTGGAAACGGCGGACGCCGGACGGTCCCCCCCAAAACGGGCTGGACTAGGTTCACCCCCACATCAACGACGCGGGCCGACGTGACATAAGGCCCACGCGACCTGAACGCCGAGGGGCTGCGCTGCGTGCGACGCGCGCCCCGACGCTGGACGGTCGCACCCCCAACCCCTGTCGTCCACGGCGCGCGAGACCACCCGCGCACCGGCATTAACGACGACACGCCGCGCGACGCCGACCCGGAAGGTCGGTTGCGGCATCGGCCCTCGCGGCCGGCATACGCATCACGTGCACGCCACATCCGGTGGCGGTGCTCGCGCGTGATGTGGTCCAGCCGGCCGCGTTTCAGACCGACGACCCCGCCCGTCCGGCGGGGCGCGATGACCGTGCGTGCGACCGGTCCTTGCGCTCCGAACGGACGAGCCGCGTGAGGAGACGCGTCCCTTGCCCTTCGTACTACCTAGTTTGACCGCGCGCCTGCGTTCCATTGGCAGCTCGCGCGTGACCCAGCAACTCGCCCTCGCCGCCGGCGCCGTCGTGTCCATGGCCGCCGCGGTTTCGTCGGTCCGCCCGGTCTACGTGGGGCGCGAACCCGCCCTGGCCCACCTCGTCGCGTCCACCGCGACGTGGCGCGACTCCGCCTCCGCCCGAGCGCCCTGGGCCGCGACCGAGGACGCCGACGTGGCGATGCAGTCGCCACGGTTCGAGACCGACCGCCTGGCCTTTGTGCGTGACTTGCTGAACACCGGGCGCATCGATTCGACCCGCGCGCAGTCGGTCGCCACCTTCGCGGTGCGCGAGGCGTACCGGCGCCGCCTGCCGCCGGCCCTCATCTTCGGCGTGCTGCTCACCGAAAACCGCACGTTCCGGTCGAACGCGCGTTCGAGCGTCGGAGCCGTCGGCCTGATGCAGATCGTCCCGCGGGTCTGGCTCCCCACGCTCGGCAAGCTGTTCGGCCGCAACCTGACGCGCGACGAGACGAACATCCAGTACGGGATCCACATCCTCAGCCACTACCTGTACGATAGCGCCGAGCAGGTCGCCACCGCCGACAGCGCGGTCGTGAAGGGGTTGCTGCGCTACAACGGGTGCGTGCGGGGCACGAACACGCGCGGCTGCAAGAGCTACCCCGACAAGGTGCGGCAGATGGTCGAGCAGTTCGCGTCGGTCCAGTGCGGTGCGGAGGGCTACGATGCGTGCGTGACGCAACCGCTCCGCATCGCCATGGGCGAGGCCACGGGCGAGGACCTGACGGCGGAGCAGGTCGCCACGCGCTGATCACGCGCTGATACGCGCCGACGACGAGTACGACGCAGCCCCCGAGAGATCACCGCTTTCGGGGGCTGCGTCGCGAGTAGGACGGGTGTGATACCCGTCAGATGCCGGTCAGGCGGCCGGCTGGACGCGCCGGCGGGGCGTGGGGAGGACGGGCGTTCCCGCGGCGTCGGCGCCGGCGCGAGCCGTTTCCGCCTTGAGGTACGCCGTCGGATCGTGCGTGAGCGCGCCGGCGGGCAGCTCGTCCCACAGCGGCCCCAGGTCGCGCCGGACCCGGTCGCGGTAGAACGCGGGCAGCTCCGTGTGCTCCTGCTCGAAGTAGCCGCGCACCTGCGCGTCCGTGTCGAGCAGCCCGCGCACGGTCGTGTAGTAGTGCCGCCGCCCCGTGCCCTCGCTCGAGAGCGCGCGCACGACGTTCATCGTGCTCGGAATCGCGCCGCGGTTGGCCGCGAAGCGCTTCGCGACGGCGCGCTTCGAGAACGTGTACTTCACGAGGTCGACCACGCGGTCGTAGAACGGCGCCCACTGGTAGTTCTTGGGCCGCACGTTCATCGCGAGGTTGTTGTTCAGGAAGTGGTGCGGGAAGGGGAGCACGCGCCCCGCCCGCTGCAGCTCCAAGTTGAGCGGCGCCGCGCGCCCGAACGCCGAGAGCAGCGAGTAGCCCGGGAACGCGCCCGGCGCGAGATCGACGAAGCGCTTCGTCAACTCGAACGGCTCGTCGCCCTCGTCCGTGTCGAGGCCCAGCACGAAGTTGGCCTGCAGGTAGGGCACGTGGCGCATGACCATGTTCACGTGGTCGGCCACCTGGCGCACCTTGTCGATGCCCTCGCTCTTGCCCGTGCGCGACTTGTTGCCGAGCGAGAACCACGATTCCACGCCCGGCAGCAGCGCCTGGAACCCGTTTTTCGCGAGCCGCGGCATGCGCGACTCCGACAGCAGCGAGAGCGAGCTCTCGGCGATGAAGTCGATGCGCCCGGCCGGCACCGACGCCTCGATCGCGTCCATCGTCTCGTCGAAGCGCACGGCGAAGTTCGGGTCGTGCCACGCGACGCGCGGGCGCTTCATCTTCGTCAGCAGGAACGTCAGGTCCTCGCGCATCTGCTCGGGCCCGAACGGCTGGTGCTCGACCGTGGAGTCGATGCAGAACGCGCACGTGTACGGACATCCGAGGCTCGCGAGCATCGGGACGATCTTGATCGTCGGCGCCTTCTTGAGCGTGGCCGCGATGTGCGGCCAGCGCTCGCGCACGCCGGGCAGGCCCGCGGGCTGGCGGATCGCGCTCAGGTGCACGCCCTGGGGGCGGTGCGGCGAGCACTCGGCCAGCACGTCGCCGATCAGGGCCTCGTCGGTGAACCCGAGCACGTAGTCGAAGTAGCGCGCCGCGTCCTCGGGGTAGCAGCGCGCGTGCGGGCCGCCGAGCACTGTGACCGCGCCGCGCTTGCGGTACATGTTGCTGATCGCGTACGCCAGCTGCGCCGTCTCGCTGAACGCGCCGATCATCAGCAGGTCCATGTCGCCCGGCAGTTCGGCCGCGAGGTCCTCGAAGCCCGTGTAGACCACGAGCTTCACGTCGTGCCCCAGGCGCTCGCACCAGACCGCGAGCACCTGGGGCATGATGCTCGCCATGTTGGCGTTCATGAGCCGCGGGTACAGCGCCCGGGTGGGGCCGTTAGTCACGAGATCCAGGATCCCGACGCGCAGACGACGCATTACGACTCAGGTGCGGGTGAGGCGGGGTTCGCTCCGCCCGCGGGGCGGGCGGTGCCGTACGGTAGAAGGCGCCCCGGAGGTAATCAACCAATCCGGGACGAAAGTCCCGTCGTCTTTGTGCGCGCGGGCCCGCGTGCGCGGGCCCGCGGGAGCGGCCGTGCTACGCCGCGTCGTGGTGCGCCGCCGCGAGCGACGCGGCCGCGTCGGCCGCGATCGCGTCGGCCTCGACGCCCGCCTCTGCGAGGCCGGCAGCGTCGGGTTCGGCAGCCGGGGCGGGCGTCACGGGCCGGCGCTGCCAGCGGGTGGCCGGCGGCGCGGCGCGGCGCGCGAGCAGGTCGTCGTAGTAGGCGACCATCCGCGTCGCGACGTCGTCGAACGTGTCGGTCGCGGCAGCGCGGAAGGGGGCGTGGCGCTGGTGCCGCTCGGTCGACACGTGGAACCACCACCACGCGTCCGCGCGCACCGTGCGAGAGGCCTCGACGCGGCACGTGAACGTGCGGTCGCCGTCGGTGAACGCGAACTCCTGCAGCATGTCGGACATGGGCGGGTGGGAAGAGTGAGGGGCGGCGTGCGGACGGGCGGGGCGGAGACGCGACGGGCCGGGTCGACGTACGTCGACCCGGCCCGTCGTGACGGCCACTACCCCAAGGGGTAGCCGAGCGGCGTGGTCAGATCGTGACCACGTTCTCGGCGGCGGGGCCCTTCTGGCCCTGCACGATGTCGAACTCCACACGCTCACCCTCGGCGAGGCTCTTGTAGCCCTGCTTCTGGATGGCCGAGTGATGGACGAAGCAATCCTTCGTGCCGTTCTCGGGCGTGATGAAGCCGAAGCCCTTGGTGTCGTTGAACCACTTGACGGTGCCGGTCGTACGCATGTGCTGATCCTGTACTGTTATGAACGCGTCGCCCCAACGCGGGGCGCCGCAACGCGAGCGCCGTGCAGACCGGTCCGGATCCTCCGAAACACGAAGGGCCCTCGCGAGAGCGAGGGCCCCTGTCCGTCGGCGGTGGATGCGCGGTGCGCATGTGTCGCAGTCCGAAAGCTAGTCGCGCGCACGCCTCTCGCAAGGGCTGGCGGCCGGCCGCACGCACACGCCCCCGACGCGCCCCACTGCCCATGTCCGACACGCCGTTCACACCCCTCGTCCTCGCCGCCGCCGACGGCGCACGCGCCGCCGTGCTGCCCTACGGCGCCCACGTCGTGTCGTGGACGCCCGCGCCCGACGCGCCGGGCGGCGCCGCCGAACGCCTGTTCGTGAGCGAGCGCTCCGAGTACCGCGCGGGCGCCGCGGTGCGCGGCGGGGTGCCGGTGATCTTTCCGCAGTTCAGCGACATCGTCGCCGGCCCGGGCCCGTCCATCCGCCACGGCTTCGCGCGCACCCGCCCCTGGCGCGTGGTCCGCAGCGGCATGGTCGGCGGCACCGCGGACGGCGCGGCCGAAGCCGTGCTCGCCCTCACCGACGCGGACCTCGACGCCGAGACGCGGGCGCGCTGGCCGCACGCGTTCCGTCTGGAGCTGACCGTTCGCGTGGCCGGCGACGCGCTCGCCCTCACGCTCGCCGTCGAGAACCCGGGCGACGCGCCGTTCGCGTTCACCGGCGCGCTGCACACGTACCTGCGCGTGGGAGACGCCGGCGCGGCGCGGGTCCGCGGGCTCGAGGCGGTCGGCGGGCGCGACACGGCCGCGGGCGGGGCGCCGCTCGCGCCGCGGGGCGCGCCGCTCGGGCTCGCGGGCGAGGTGGACCACCTCTACTTCCACGTCCCCGGCCCGGTCACGCTCGACGACGCGGCCCTCCGCCGCGCGACCCGCGTCGCGCAGACGGGGTTCCGCGACGTCGTCGTGTGGAACCCGGGTGCCGCGCGCGCGGCGGCCCTCGCCGACCTCGAGCCCGGGGGCTGGCAGCGCTACGTGTGCGTCGAGGCCGCGGCGGCCGAGCCGGTCGCGGTGGCCCCGGGCGCGCGGTGGGGCGGCACGCAGACCCTCGCGTGCCGCCCCACCGGCGATTCGTTAGGCTGAGCGGGCGGGCGCCGCGGTTAGGCGCGTACCGCCCGCCCGACGCCCGGCTCGCGCTCGACGACCAGCGGGGCGTCGTTCTCCGCCCACGTCGACCCCAGCCGCTCGGCCAGGGCGCCGACGTCGGCGACGGTGTAGGTCGCGCCGTCGCGGTCGACGAGGCCGCTCGCCGCGAACCGGTTGAAGACGAGCGACACGCTCTCGCGCGTCGCCCCGACCAGCTCGCACAGCAGGCGGTACTCGTTGGGACCGAGGACGAGCGCCTCGCCCGCCGGCGTCCCGCGCGGGCGCTGCGCCGCGAGGCGCAGCATCGCCGCGATCAGCCGGTCCTCGACCGACAGCGTCGCGACCTCGCGCAACTTGTCGAGCAGCTCGGTGCGCTCCGCCATCACCTGGCCGAGCAACGCCTGGCCGTAGAGCGGCTGCTCGCGCAGGAACGTGCGCAACTGCGGGCCGCGCACGTGCAGCGTCTCGCTCGGCTCCTCGGCGCGGGCGTCGGTCGCGTAGGCGCCGCGCGGCACGAGCCCCTCCGCGCCGAACGTCTCGCCGGCCACGGCGACCGCGGGCACGAAGCCCCGGCCCGCCTTGACCCGGCTGCGCAGCACGACGCGCCCGGTGAGCACGACGAACAGCCCGTCGGCGGCGGCGCCGCGCTGGTAGATGGTGAAGCCGGCGGGCCAGGTGGCCTTGGCGCCGTACGGGGCAATCATGGCGCGCACGTCGGCCGACAGGCGCGCGAGAGGACGGATGGACTCCACGACAACAGCTCCTAAGGGCTGCGAAACGGCGAGAGAGACAGACGGCGCGCGGTAGCGCAATGTCCGGGCCGACCTACAATGGACCAAACTGAGCGGTTTCCGACGCGCGCCACCGGCCGCGCCCGCGTCTTGCGCGTGTGCACGGGCGCACGCGCGGCCGCGCGCCTGCGGACGCCGGCCGTCGCCTTCCCGGCAGAGCCCTCATACACTGCGCCTTCCCGCGCCGCGCTTCCTTCCGGACCGTCATGCGACTCCTCGCCGCCTTCGGCGCCGCCCGCCGCCAGCGCTGCGCCCCCGCGCACCCAGCGCCCGCGACGCCGTGACCGGACGGGCGCAGGTGAGTGCGGGGCTCGTCCTCTTCCGGCGCGACGCGGGGCGACTGTTCCTCTTCCTCGCCCACCCCGGCGGCCCGTTCTGGCGCGGGCGCGACGCGGGTGCGTGGACCATCCCCAAGGGCGTCGTCCAGCCCGGCGAGGAGCTGCTCGAGGCCGCGTGCCGCGAGTTCCGCGAGGAGACCGGCGTCGAGGCGCACCCGCCCTACCTCCCACTCGGCCACGTGCGCCAGCGCGCGGGCAAGCGCGTCCACGCGTGGGCGTGGGAGGGCGACGCCGACCCCGACACCGCGACGAGCAACACCACGCGGGCCGAGTGGCCGCGCGGGTCGGGGCGATGGCTCACCTACCCCGAGATCGATCGCTACGGGTGGTTCGCCCCGATCGCGGCGCGCGAGAAGCTGAATCCCGCGCAGGCCGCGTTCGTTGGGCGCCTCGAGTTCGCGCTCGGCCTCGCCCGCTCGGCGGCCGACGGGACGCCGCTCGACGGGACGGCGGCCGACGGGACGGCGGCCGAAGGCGCGGCCGCGGACGGCGCGGCGGCCGGCGGGACGGTACCGGAAGCCCGGCGGGGCTTGCCCAACGCGGCACGCGGCCCGAGTTTCCCGGCATGAGCTTCCCGGCATGAGCGCCACCGCGACCGGCGGTCCCTCGTCCGGCGGCCCCGCGCCGCTCCACCTGCCCGGGCTCGCGCCGGGGGCCCGCGTGCAGCACGAGCTGCTCGTGCGCGAGCGCGCCGAAAAAGTCACGAAAGACGGCAAACCGTACGTCGTGCTCGTCCTCGGCAACCGCTCGGGCGTGATCGAGTGCGCGCCGTTCTGGTTCGAGCGCCTCGACTGGGTGGACGGCGCCGACCAGGGGCGCGTGGTGCAGGTGATCGGGGACGTGAAGCTCGCCGCCTTCAACGGCGCGGCCAAGCGGCAGCTGACCGTGACCGCGCCGCTGCGCGTGCTCCCCGACTCGCAGTTCTCCCCCGCCGACTTCCTTCCGCACGTCGACGAGGACGTCGAGAAGCTCTGGGACCGCCTCGACCGGGCGCGCGGCGCGGTGCAGTCCGAGGCGCTCGGCGCCGTGCTGCACGCCGTGTTCGGCGACGACGCCTTCCGCGTCCAGTTCGAGCGCGCGCCGGGGTCGACCAAGGGGCACCACGCGAAGATCGGTGGCCTGCTGCAGCACACGGTCGAGGTGGCGAACATCGCGAAGATGTCGGCCAAGGCCGTGCGCCGGGTGAACGAGGACCTCGTCGTCGCCGGCGCGCTGCTGCACGACATCGGCAAGGTCGAGGCGTACGAGGTGTCGCCGGCCGGCTTCTCCGCGACGCCGTGCGGCCTGCTCGTCGGCCACGTCGTGCTCGGCGTCCTCCACCTCGAGCGCTGCCTCCAGGCGTTAGGCGAGATGCCGTGCAGCGAGGGCCAGCTGCTCGAGCTGCGGCACATGATCCTCTCGCACCACGGCAAGCTGGAGTACGGCTCGCCCGTCGTGCCCATGACCGTCGAGGCCCAGATCGTCCACCACGCCGACGACGCGAGCGCCAAGGCCACCGACTTCCTCGACGCGCTCGACGACGCCGACCTCTGGGCCGAAGGGGGCGAGGTGTCGAAGCGCTCCTGGCAGCTCGGCCGCCAGCTGTGGAAGCGCCCGCACGAGTGGTCGTGACGAGCCCGTAACCCCTCCCCGGAGACCGCGATGAACGACAAGCAGTTCGCGAAGCTGATGAAGCAGACGCAGCAGAAGGCGGAACAGGCGGCCAAGGCGCGCAGGCCCAAGGGCTTCGATCCGACGCTCGACGCCACGCGCTCGGCCGGCGACCCGCACACCGACGACGCCGGCGTCGAGCGCGAGCAGATGTTCAAGGAGATGAAGCGGCGCGAGTTCTGAGCGCCTAACGTACGGCCACGCCGCGGACGCGGCGGGCGGTCGGGACGTCGCGTCCGTAGATTGGCCCGGATGCCGAACCGCTCCCGCCGCTTCGCTCGGGCCGCGCTCGCCGTCTGCGCGGCCGTCGTCGCCCCGGCCGCCCGCGCCCAGGTCGCCCCCCGCGCCTACTCCGACGCGTTCGAGGTCCGCCGCGCGCGCACCGACCCGCAGCTCGACTACACCGTCCGCCTCGACACCACCGACCTCACGGGGTGGGACGTCACGCTCGTCATCCGCCGCCCGCCCCTCCCCGCCGTGCGCCTCGGCTTCGCGCGGTGGGCGCCCGGCGCCTACCGCATCGCCGAGTTCGGCCAGTACGCCGAGAACGTCACCGCCTCGCGCGGCGGCCGCACCATCGGGCCGTCCAAGCAGCCGGACAGCACGTGGCGCATCGTCACCGCCCCGCCGCTGCCCGACGACGTCACCCCCGACTCGGCCCGGCGCCTCCCCGAGGACACGAGCGCGCTCCGCATCTCGTACCACGTCACGTTCCCGTCCGCCGCCGCGGCGGCCACGCCTAACGACCGCAGCTTTCTCCGCCGCGACGGCGCGCTCGTCGACGGGCCGCTCACCTGGGCCTTCATCACCGGCTCCGAGCGCCTCCCCGCGCGCGTCCACGTCGACGCGCCCGCGGGCTGGCAGGTGGTCACCGGGCTCGTCCCCACGTCCGAGCCGCGCAACTTCTTCGCGCCGAGCCTCGACGTGCTGCTCGACAGCCCGATCCTCGCCGGGCCCCCGTCGTCGCTCCGCGTCGCGCGCTTCGACGTCGACGGCGCCCCCCACCGCGTCGCCTACTGGCGCTCGTCCGCCGCGCCGTCGTTCGACACGAGCCGCTTCACCCACACGACCGCCGTGGCCGTCCGCGCCGCGCGCCGCGTGATGGGCGAGCTGCCCTACCGCGAGTACGCGTTCCTCTACGTCGACGGCGCGGGCGGCGGGCTCGAACACCTCAACTCGACCACCATCGGCATCCCCGCGGCGCGCCTCGCCCGCGACCCGGCCGCGGCCGCGGCGGTGACCGCGCACGAGTACTTCCACCTCTGGAACGTCAAGCGCCTGCGCCCCCGCGAGCTCGGACCGTTCGACTACGTGCGCACCACGCGCACGCCCTCCCTCTGGTGGAGCGAGGGCGTGACCGATTACATGGCCGCCGAACTCCTGCGCCGCTCGGGCCTGCGCGACTCCGCCGCCGCCGTGCGCGACTTCGAGAGTGCGGTCGGCGACTACCTCAACAACCCGGCGGGCGCGCGCGTCAGCCCGGAGCGGTCCAGCCTCACGGCCTGGGACCAGGCGTCGGTCAACGGCGGCTACAGCATCACGTACTACCTGCAGGGCAGGCTGTTAGGCGAGCTGCTCGAGCTGCGCCTGCGCTCGGCGAGCGCGGGGCGGCGCGGCGTCGACGACATGATGCGTTCGCTCTACGACCGCTTCTCCGGCCCCGCCGGCTTCGTCCCCGCCGACCTCGAGGCGACCGCGAGCGCCGTCTGCGGCTGCAACATGACGCCCTTCTTCGCCGCGTACGTGCACGCCGCGCAGCCGATCAACTGGGCGCCGCGGCTCGCGACGGCCGGGTGGCAACTCGACACCGTGCGCGAGGCGGCCGCCGACTCGCTCGGCCGCCCGCGGCCGGACCTGCGCGTGAGCGTGCTGCCCTTCGGCGGCATCGGCAGCGCGGGGGGCGCGGCGGGCACGCGCCCGCGGCTGGCCGCGCCGCTGCTCACGGGCGCCTGGTACCAGGCCGGGCTCCGCGGCGGCGACCTCGTCGTCTCGGTGAACGACGCGCCGGTCAACGACGCGGCCGCGTTCACGCGCGCCATCGCGGGTGCCAAGATCGATGACTCGGTCGCGGTCGACGTGCTGCGCCCCGCGCCCGGCGCCGCCGACCCCACGCCGGTGCACGTCGTGGTGCCGATCACGGGCTACGAAGTGTTGCGCGTGCGCCTCACCGACGTCGACGCGCCCACCGAACGGCAGCAGGCGCTCCGGCGCGTGTGGCTCCGCGGCCCGGAGGGCGCGGGCGCCGAGGCGCTCGCCACGCTGGCCGAGACGCCGGCCGGCCCCGATCAGCCGACGACTGCCTCGATCCCGACCGTGCGCGCGCCTTCGAGTCGGCGCGCCACGCTCACCCGCTCGCCGTCGGCCAGCACGCGAGCCGACAGCTCCAAGCGCGCGTCGGGCGCGGGGCGGTCGGCGAGGGCGCGCGCCACGCCGAGGTAGGCGGCCGCCCCGTAGAGCGGCACCCCGGGGCGGCCGTCCGCGAGCAGCCGGTCGGCCGACCGACCGGCTGCTCGCGCATCGAACCGGCTCCGGTCGGCCACGACCCGTTCCGGTGCGCCGCGGCCCGCCGGGCGCGGCGTCGGCGCGAGCGAAGTGAGTCGGGTGAGGGCGGAGATGGGGGTCACGGCGTGTGCCGGCTGGGGTCGAGGTGATGCGCAAAGCGAACTCGGCCCGCACATTAGGGCAGCATCCGGGCCGCGCCGCAGAGCCCGTGTTCCCGCACGGGCGCCCTGATAGCGCCGGAGGGTGTGTGCCATGCCCGAGCCCGCCCGCGCCGCCCCGCCGTCGGCCGCACCGCCCACCGCCGCCGCGCCTCACCCCCCCGGTCTCGTCGGCGGACTCGGCGCGCCCGAGGACGTGTCGCACGCGCGCACGCGCCGCCTGCTCTGGCGCGCCCTCGGCCCTCCGGCGCGGCTGTTCGACCTCATCGAACGCGCGTGGGAGCGGCCCCGCACGCAACACGCGATGGGGCTCTGCCTCGTGTTCGCGTTCCTCGTCGCGCTCGTCGTCGTCGAGCTCGCACGCCGCGGGTGGCTGCCGGGCGACGTGGCCGCGCGCCTGCCGCACTCGCACTTCTGGGCGGTCGACGTCGCGTTCACCCTGCTGCTCGTGCTCGAACTCGTCGCGCTCGTCATCGCCCTCGCGCGGTCGGTGGCGGAATCCGTCGGCAAACAGTTCGAACTCCTCGCACTCATCCTGCTTCGCAAGGCGATCCTGGAGTTCGCGCACGTGGGCGAGCCGATCGCATGGCGCGGCGCCGCGGCGCACGTGCCGGTCGCCCTCGCCGACATGGCCGGCGCGCTCGCCGTGTTCGTACTCGCGGAGCTGCACGCGCACGCGCAGCGCCACCGCGCCATCGCCAACGGCAACGACCAGGACGCGTTCATCGCGGCCAAGAAGTTCGTCGCACTCGGCCTGCTGGCCGCGCTCTGCGTCGGCGCGGTCGACGCCGCCGCGATGCTCCCCGGCGCCGAGCAGCCGACGTTCTTCGAGGTGTGCTTCACGGTGCTGATTTTCAGCGACGTGCTGCTCGTGCTCCTCTCGCTCGCGGCGAGCGCCGACTACCGCGTGGTGTTCCGCAACTCGGGCTACGCGGCGGCCACGGTCATGATCCGCCTCGCGCTCACCGCGCCGCCCTACCTCAACGCGGGCATCGCGGTCGCCGCGGCCGCGTACGCGGTGCTCGTGAGCGTCGCCTACGAGCGCGCCCGCGCCGCGCCGCTCGTCGGGGTGGTCGCCCTCGAGCCGCGTGCGGGTGTATGATCCGCCGCGCTCGCGGGCGGTCGCGCCGGGGCGATCCTTCACCACCGGTTGATGCCACGCCGTCCGTCGACTTCCACGCCCACCCGCCGCCTGGCCGTCCTCCTCGGCGCGTTGCTCGCCGGCACGCCGGTCGCTGGCGCGTCGGTGCACGCGCAACCCGCGCGCGCGCCCGACTCGGCCGCCGACGCGGCGGTGCTCGCCCGCGTCCGCGAGGAGGGGATGACCCACTCGCGCGTGGCCGAGACGGCGACCATCCTCTCCGACGTCTTCGGCCCGCGACTGGCGGGGTCACGCGCGTGGGGCGAGGCGGCCGAGTGGGCGCGGCGCACGCTCGCGGGCTACGGGCTCACCGCGCACCTCGAGCCGTGGGGTACGCGGCGCGGCAACCGCTGGACCCTCGAGAGCTACTCGCTCGAGCTGAACGCGCCGTACTACGCGCGCCTCGTCGCGTACCCGTTCGCGTGGAGCCCGGCCACCGGACCCGCGGGCAACGGGGCCGCGGTGCGTGGCACGCCGGTGCTCGTCACCGAGCGCCTCGACTCGGCGGGCGACGTCGCCCGCGCCGACAGTGGCCGCCTGGCCGCACGCGTGCGCGGGCGCATCGTGATGCTCGGCGAGGTGCCCGGACTGTCGCTCCGCGACGAGCACGCCGAGCCGCTCACGACGCGGTGGACCGACGCGCAGCTCGACTCGCTCGCCCGGCTCACCGCGCCGGGCTCGCCGCGCGACTACTGGGAGGACGCGGGCGACTACCCGGCGAACGTGGCGCGGCGACAGGGCGTGTACCTCGCGCTCGCGCGGGCCGGCGCGGTGGCCGTGCTCGCGCCGAGCCGCAACCCGCTCGTGCCCATGGTCGGCGCGTACCAGGCGTACGACACCGACCTGCGCGCCGCGCCCCCGGCGATGGTCGTCTCGCGCGACGACTACGGGCGGCTCGCCAACCTCGTGCGCCTGGCCGCGCGCGCGGGGCGCCCCGCGCCCGAGGTCACGCTGGACGTCCGCGCGCGCCTCGACGCGCCGCGTACGCGCGCCGATTCGACCGGCTCCGACGTGATCGCCGAGTTGCCCGGGAGCGACCCCGCGCTCGAGGCCGAGGTCGTGATGGTCGGCGGGCACTTCGACTCGTGGACCGCTGGCACCGGCGCCACCGACAACGCGGCCGGCGCGGCGGTGGCGATCGAAGCCCTGCGCCTGCTGACGGCCGCCGGCGCGCACCCGCGCCGCACCGTCCGCGTCGCGCTCTGGGACGGCGAGGAGCACGAGGACTACTTCGGCTCGTTAGGCTGGGTGCGCGCGCACCTCGGCGACCCCGAGACGATGCGACTCAAGCCGGAGCAGGCGCGCCTCAGCACGTACCTCAACTTCGACAACGGCACCGGGCGCATCCGCGGCGTGTGGCTGCAGGGGAACGCGGCGGCGCGGCCCGTCTTCCGGCAGCTGCTCGCGCCCGTCGCCGACCTGGGTCCCACGACGCTGACCATCGCCAACACGGGCAGCACCGACCACATGCCGTTCGCGAGCGTGGGCGTTCCCGCATTCACCTTCCTGCAGGACCCGCTCGACTACGAGACGCGCACGCACCACACCAGCGCGGACGTCGCGGCCAACCTCGCCCCCGACGACCTGCGCCAGGCCGCCGTCGTGACCGCGACGGTGCTCTACGGCGCGGCCAACCTGCCCGCGCTGCTGCCGCGCGCGCCGCTCCCGGCACCGCACGGGGCCATGGGGGCCGGGCGGTGACGGACGCCGCCCCGGCCATCGTCCCCGCGCGCCCGGAGGACGCCGAAGCGATCGCCGCGCTCAACAACCGCTACGCGCCCGACGGGCTCACGCTGCCGCGCACGCCGGCCTTCGTCGCGGCGCGCATCGAGGGCTACCGCGTGGCGCGAGGCGACGCCCCTCGCGGCGCGGACGGCGCCCCGGCGGGCCACGACGCCCCGCTGTTAGGCTGCGTCGCGATCGACGAGTACGCGCCGTCGCTCGCCGAACTCGTCTCGCTCGCCGTCGCGCCCGAGGCGCAGGGGCGCGGACTCGGGCGGCGCCTGATCGCGGCCGCCGAGGCGCTCGCGCGGCAGCGCGGCTACCCCGAGCTGTTCGCCGTCTCGCTCGCCGACACCCTGTTCACGGCCGCGGGTTTCCGCCAGTCGAGCCTCGCGCGCTACCCGGAGAAGATCGCGCGCTACGCGGCGATCTCGCGCTCGGAGCTGTCGATCGGGAAGAAGTTCCTGTTCGTGAAGCGCCTCGCGGCCGACGAGCGCCGGGCGCCGGCGCGCCCCGGACCGGCCCGCCGCGCGGCGCGGCGTTAGGCGCGGCGTGCTCGCCCTCGTCACCGGGAGCTCGGGGTTCGTCGGCTCGCACCTCGTCGAGGCGCTCGCGGGCGCGGGGTGGACCGTGCGGCGCCTCGTGCGCCCCGAGAGCGCGCCGGTGCCGCTCGCCCTCCCCGACGCGCTCGCGCGGCGCGTCGAGACCCACGCCGCGCCGCTCACCGACGCCGACGCGCTCCGCCGCTCGCCCGCGTTCGACGGCGTCGACGCCGTCCTCCACGTCGCGGGCGTGACCAGGCGTCGCACGCTCGCGGAGTTCCGCGCGGGCAACGTCGCGCCCACCGCGGCCCTGCTCGACGCGCTCGCGGCGCGTGCGGCGTCGTCCGGCGACCCGCCGCCGCGCTTCGTCCTCGTCTCGTCGCAGGCCGCCGCGGGCGCCGCGCACGCGCTCGACCGCCCGCGCACCGAGCGCGACGCCGCCGAACCGGTGGGCGCCTACGGCCACAGCAAGCGCGAGGCGGAGCGGCTCGTCGCCGCGCACCCCGGCGGCGTCCCGTGGACGATCGTGCGCCCGTCCGCCGTGTACGGCCCGCGCGACGTCGACTTTCTCCCCGTCTTCCGCCACGCCGCGCGCGGCATGGCGCTCTACCCCGGCACCCGCGACGCGTGGCTGTCGATGGTCTACGTGGGCGACCTCGCGCGGGCGCTCGTGCTCGCCGCGACGGCCCCGCAAGCCGTCGGCGGTACCTACTTCGTCGCCGGCGACGAACGTGTGCCGTGGCCCGCGGTGTACGACGCCGCCGCCGCCGCCGCAGGCTGCCGCGTGCGCTGGGGCCTCGACGCGCCAGCCTTCGTGCTCGCCGCGGCCGGGATCGCCGGCGACGCCTGGGCCGCGCTCACCCACCGCGAGGTGCTCGTCACCCGCGAGAAGCTGCGACTCGGGCGTCCGCGCTGGTGGTGCTGTTCGGCCGCGCGCGCGCGACTCGAACTGGGCTGGGTCCCGGCCGTCGGCCTCGTGGAGGGTGCCAGGCGCACGCACGCCTGGTACCACACCCAGGGCCTGTTGTAGCGACTTGTAGCGACGCGTCCGGCGCGCCCCACGACGGCCCCCTCCGGAACGCCTACCCGAAGCGCCCTACTGCCACGCCGCCACCGCCGAGGTCTCGGCCCCGCGCGCACTCCGCCGCTCCGCGAGCCCGAGCAGCCACGGCCCCGCGAGCCCCGCCACCGCACCGAACGCCGCCCCGGCGAGCGCGTCGACGCCGTAGTGGTACCCGCCGTACACCGCGCCGAGCGCGAGCAGCACCGTCGCCGGCGCGGCGATCCAGGCCAGCCGCGGTGCCACGCGCGCGAGCACGACCGTCTGGGCCACGCTCACGGCCACGTGCGACGACGGGAACGCCGTGCCCCGCGCCGAGCCCGCGAGCAGCAGGCTCTGCACGAACCCGCGCACCACACCCGTGAGCGGAAGCCCGCCCGGGCCGCCCGTCTGCCACGTGTACCACGGCCCCTGCACCGGGAACACCACGAACACGGAGTAGCAGAGCAGGAACGCCAACAGCACGGTGAACGCGCTCGTCTCGAACGCCGCCTGCGGGTCGGGCGCCCCGGTGAGCGACGCGCTCGCGCGCCGGCGCCGCGCTTCCCACCACAGCAGCGCGGGGGGCACGTAGATGATGACGTAGTACGAGAGGTACGCGAGGTGAAGCAGTTCGCTGAGCGGCGTCCAGGGCGCGGCGCGCGCCAGGACGAGCGCGGGGCTCGCACCCAGAGACGGACCGAACAGGGCGAGTTCCCAACGAACGACCGTGGCGTCGTGCATCGCCGCGAGACTCGCGCCGTGTCCGGCGATCCCGGCCGCGACGAGAGGAAGCTCGGCGTAGAGCGCGGGCACGGCCGCGAGCGGCAGCCACGCCAGGAACAGCGTCCACGATTCGCCCGCCACGTCCGCCGCGCGCGACGGCGCATCGTCCCGCGCCGGCGGTACCCGGCGGGGCGGAACACGCGGCGCGAGCGCCAGCGCGAGCAGGGCGGCGGCGAACAGTACGAGGTGCCGCGCGCGCCCGAACGACACGCCCGGGTCGGCGATCGTACCCGCGAGCGGCAACGCGGTGATCAGCAGCCAGCCGGCGAGTAGCCCGAGGGCTGGGCGGACGGACAGGTCGGACGCGCCGGCGACCGGCGCGGCGGAGGCAAGGCTTTGCACGGTCGCAATGTAGGCGGGACCGAGCCCGAGCCCGACCGGTCCGGAACGCTCGGCCGGAGGGCAGTCGAGGTCCGATCTCACGCCCGAGGTCGTCGGACGGCCGCGGCCGAAGCGTCTTGCGCACGCTAAATGACGGGGAATGACTGGAGGATCGTAGAGTCGCCGTCACAGGTCGGTTACCTTGCGCGCCAGTAGCGTGCGCCGAGGCGCCCAGAGATTCCCCGCGGACACCATTCTGATGAACCGGCCGTCCAAGGCCACCGGCGCTCTGTCGAACGGTGCGCTCAGCAACGGCGCGCACCCCGATGGCGCCCATCCCGGTGGCGCACACCCCGATCGTGCGCACGCCAACGGCACGCATGCCAACGGCACGCATGCCAACGGCGCTTCGGGCAACGGCGCCTACGCGAACGGCGCGACGGCCACGGTCACGCCGCCCACGGGCCTGCCCGCCATCCACGCCTACACCGCGCCAGCTGCCGGCGTGCACGGCAACGGCGTGCACGGCAACGGCGTGCACGGCAACGGCGCCCCCGGCAACGGCGCCCACGGCAACGGCGCCCCCGGCAGTGGCCTGCTCGGCAACGGGCTCCCCGGCAGCGGAGTCCCGGGCAACGCGACCCACGGTGCCGCCCAGACGGACACGGCCCGCACGGGCACGGCCCGCACGGGCGCCGCGCACAACCCGCTGTTCGCCAAGGCGGCGGCCGACACGCGCGCGCGCGACCTGATCGCCCGCGGCGTCTACGCCTACTTCCGCGCGATCGAGGAAACCACGCCGAGCGAGGCGCGCATCGACGGGCGCTGGAAGATCATGCTCGGCTCCAACAACTACCTCGGCCTCACGCACCACCCCAAGGTGCTCGAGGCCGGCGCGGCCGCGGCCCAGCGGTACGGCTCCGGGGCGACCGGCAGTCGCCTGCTCAACGGCACGCTCGACCTGCACGAGACGCTCGAGGCCCGCCTGGCGGCGTTCTACCGCAAGGAGGCGGCGCTCGTCTTCACCACCGGCTACCAGGCGAGCCTGGGCACCATCGCCGCCCTCGTCGGCCGCGACGACATCGCCTACCTCGACAAGCTCGACCACGCCTGCATCGTCGACGGCGCGCGACTCTCGATGGGGCACACGGTGCGCTACGCGCACAACGACCTGCAGCACCTCGCGCGGCAGATGGACCGGGCCCCCGAAGGCGCCGGCAAGCTCGTCGTCACCGACGGCGTGTTCTCGATGGACGGCGTCATCGCCGACGTGCCCGGCCTCGTCGCCCTCTGCCGCGAGCGCGGTGCGGCGCTCCTCCTCGACGACGCCCACGCGCTCGGCGTGCTCGGCGAGGACGGCGCGGGCACGGCGCGGCACTTCGGCCTCGACGACGAGGTCGACCTCATCATGGCGACGTTCTCCAAGTCGCTCGCCTCGGTCGGCGGCGTGCTCGCCGGATCGGAGGAGGTCATCCACTACGTGCGGCACAACGCGCGGGCGCTCATGTTCACCGCCGCCATGCCCCCCGCCTCGGTGGCCGGCACCCTCGCCGCCCTCGACGTCATGCTCGACGAGCCCGAGCGCCGCGAGCGCCTGCGCGCCAACTCGCGCCGCATGGCCGAGGGCCTCACGAGCGTCGGCCTCCCCCCGATCGCGACGCAGACGCCCATCCTGCCCGTCGTCGTCGGCACGTTCGACGTCACGCTCAAGGTCTGGCGCACGCTGTTCGAAGAAGACCACATCTTCGTCCAGCCGGTGCCCCCGCCCGCGGTGCCGCCCAACGGCTGCCGCCTTCGGCTCTCGATGACCGCCGAACACACCGACGAACAGATCGACCGCGTCGTCGAGGCGCTCGGCCGCGCCGTCCGCCGGCACGCGCCCGAAGCGCTGGAGCGCAACGCCCTCGGGTGAGCCCGGTTCCGTGACGGGTGTCGCACCCGTACGCCAGACGCGGCCCGGCGGATCCACGCGCCGGGCCGCACTGCGTATCGCCCTCGTGTCCGACTGGTTTCTCCCACGCCGCGGCGGCGTCGAGATCCAACTCGCCGGGCTCGCCGCCCACCTCACGGCCGCCGGGCACCTCGTCGACGTGCTCACGCCCACGCCGGGCGAGACGGCAGACCAGTCGGACGCCGGCGTCATCCGCCTCGACGTGCCGCGCCTGCCGGCCGCCGGGGTCGCCTACACGCCCGCGTTGGGCCGCGCCCTCGGCGACGCGCTCGACGCCGGCGCGTACGACGTCGTGCACGCCCACGCGAGCGTGATCTCGCCCGCCGCGTTCGCCGCCGTCGCCGCCGCGCGGCGGCGCGACCTGCCGTGCGTGGTGACCTTTCACTCCGTGCTCCGCGCCGCCGCGCGCGTCCTCGGCGCCGCCGACGCGCTCACCGGATGGGCCCGCGACCCGGGCGTGGTGCTCACGGGCGTGAGCCGACTCGTCGCCCGCCAACTGCAGCGCGGCTTACCGGGCGCGACCGTCCGCGTGCTGCCCAACGGCGCCGACCTCGCGTGGTGGCGCGCCCTGCCACGGGACGGGCAGGATGCGAGTGCGACCGCGAACGCGACGGAGGCCAGCGCGCCCGAGATCCGCCTCGTCACCGCGATGCGCCTCGTCCGCAAGAAGCGCCCGCTCGCCCTCGTGCCCGTCGCGGTGGCGATGCGCGACGCCGCGCCCGCGGGTACGCGCGTGCGCGTGTTCGTCGCCGGCGAGGGGCCCGAGCGCGCGCGCCTCGAGCGCGCCGCGCGGCGCGCCGGCGTCGGCGACGTCATCACGACCGTTGGCTGGCAGTCGCGCGCGGAGTTGCGCGCGCTCTACCGAACGGCGCACGCGTTCGTGCTCCCCACCGTGCGCGAATCGTTCGGGATAGCCGCGCTCGAGGCGCGCGCGGCGGGCCTGGCCGTGCTCGCCCGCGCGGGCTCGGGCGTGGCCGACTTCGTCAGCCCCGGCATCGACGGGTGGCTCGCCCCGTCCGACGCCGTGCTCGCCCAACAGGCCGCGGCTTGGGTGCGTGACCCGGCGGCGCTCGCGGCCATGCAGGCCGCGAGCGCCGCCGACGTGCCGAACGCCTTCGGCTGGGACGCGGTCGTCGGCTCGCACCTCGACGCGTACGCCGCCGCGGCCCTGCGCGGCGACTGACCTCCGAACGCAGTAGGTTGGTCGTACCCCCTCCCCCACCCTCATCTGCCGGATCATGCGCCGCCCACCGCACGACTCCGCATCCCGCCCCGCCCGCCGTGCCGCGCGCTCGGCTGTCGCGGCCTCGCTCGCCGCCGCCACGGCCCTGACCGCCCGGACCGCCGCCGCGCAGCGTACGCCCGACCAGCAGGCCGCCCGCGCGATCTACCGCGAACTGGTCGAGATCAACACGGTCGATTCCGTCGGGTCGGTCACGCGCGCCGTGGACGCGATGGCCGCCCGCTTCCGCGCCGCCGGTTTTCCCGCCGCCGACGTCCAGATCCTCACCCCGCCGGGGAAGCCGACCAAGGCCAACCTCATCGTCCGCTACCGCGGCCGGCCGCCCGCGGGGGGCGCCGCCGCGAAACCGATCCTGCTCCTCGCGCACCTCGACGTCGTCGCCGCGAACCGCGCCGACTGGCCGCGCGACCCGTTCACGCTGCACGAGGAGGGCGGCTACTTCCTCGGTCGCGGCACGGCGGACGACAAGGCGATGGCCGCGATCTTCACGGCCAACCTGCTGCGCTACAAGCGCGAGGGGTGGACGCCGTCGCGCGACCTGATCCTCGCGCTCACGGCCGACGAGGAAGGGGGCGACGCGAACGGCGTCGAGTGGCTCACGCGCACGCACCGCGACCTGCTCGACGCCGCCTACGCCCTCAACGAGGGCGGCGGCGGGACGCTCACCGAGGCGGGCGGGGTCGCGGGCGCGCGGCCGCTGATGCACGCCGTACAGGCGGCGGAGAAGGTCCCGGTGAATTACACCCTCACCGCCACCAACCCCGGCGGCCACTCGAGCGTGCCGCGCCCCGACAACGCCATCTACGAGCTCGCCGACGCGTTAGGCCATCTCGCCCGGAGCGACTTCCCGGTCGCCCTCAACCCGGTGACGCGCGCCTACTTCGCCAGCACCGCGGCGGTCGAGCCGCGCCCCGACATGGCCGCCGCCATGCGCGCGCTGGTCGCCGACGGCGCCGACTCGGCGGCGGTCGCGGCCGCCGCGGCCACCCTCTCGCGCGACCCGCGCTACCACTCGGTGCTCCGCACCACGTGCGTCGCCACGCGGCTCGGAGGGGGGCACGCGTACAACGCGCTGCCGCAGTCGGCCACGGCCAACGTGAACTGTCGCATCGTGCCCACGTCCAACGCCGAAGAGGTGCGCGCCGGGCTCGCGCGGATGGTCGCCGACACGGGGGTGCGCGTGACCTACACCATCCCGCCCACCGACAAGTTCGGCGCGCCGCCGAGCGCGATCGACCCCGGGCTCATGGCGGCCGTCACCGACCTGACGCACCGCACGTGGGGCGACATCCCCGTCATCCCGACCATGAGCACCGGCGCCACCGACGGGCGCTTCCTGCGCGCCGTGGGCGTGCCGACGTACGGGGTGAGCGGGCTCTTCAGCGCGCCCGGCGAGAGCAACGCGCACGGCCGCGACGAGAAGTTGCGCGTCAAGAGCTTCTACGAGGGGCTCGACTTCCTGTACGCGCTCGTGCAGCGCGTCGCCGGCGCGCCTGCGTTGTAGGTCTGTAGGTCCGTCGGTCAGCGGTTCGAAAAGACGTACCCCTCGAGGTGCTCGATCGTCGCCTTCGCGTCGTCGACTTCGAACGCGAGCACGTCACCGCTCGTCACCACGCCGCAGAGCTCGCCGCGCTCCATCACCGGCAGGTGGCGGATGCGACGCCCCGTGAAGAGTTGCCGGCACTCGTCGACCGTCGTGTCGGGCGTGACGGTGAGGACGGGTGCCGTCATCACGTCGGCAACCGCAGTCTCCCGCGGATCGAGCCCGTCGTTCACCACGCGCCGTAGCACGTCGCGCTCGGTGAAGATGCCGGCCATCGCGCCGCTCGCGTCCCGGACCATCAGACCGCCGATGCCGCGTGCGGTCATGAGCCGCGCCGCCTCGAGCACGGTCGCCCTCGCGTCGACCATCACCACGCGGTCGGCCGTTGACGCGGCAGCAGGCGCGGAAGCCGATGCGGTAGCAGCCGTGCTCTCGACATGTGACTTCTTGCGGGCGAGGAGATCGCGGACGGTCGGCATGGGGTGCTCCGGGTGTCGAATGGCGAACGGTGGTGTCGAACGGGGACGAACGTGAACGCGGGGACAGGAATGCGCCAGGGGTGTATTCCAGCAGGGCGTCACGACGGCGTTACTCTTGTGGTGGTCCGTTCTGCCCGCTATTCCGACTATCGCGCCGGCACGGTGCGGTTCGTGTTGCTCCCCGAGCACCACGCCCGCCCCCACTCGCCGGCAAGCGGCCCTCACGCCGCGCCCCCGGTCCCGCCGCCAACTCCGTGAGTCCTTCCCTCTTCCGCCCGCTCCGCCTCGCGCTGGTCTGCGACTGGTATCCGCCCCGGGTCGGCGGCATCGAGACGCACGTGCGCGCGCTGGCAGAACAGCTGGTCGCCGCGGGACACAACGTCGACGTGATCACGACCGCGGCGGGCTGCCGCGGTGAGGGCGCCGGCCTGGCCCGGATGCGGGCGCCGGGTGCCGAGCGTAAGGGAAAGGCCCGGCGGGTCGCCATGGCGCACGGCGCCGATCTCGTGCGTGTGCGCCGGCTGCGGGTCCCCTGCATCCCGCACTTCGCCATCGCCGCCTCACTGCGGCTCGGCTCTGTGATGACGGACGTGCTGGGGGAGGGCGAGTACGACCTCGTGCACTCGCACGCGAGCGTGCTCTCGCCACTCGCGTTCGCCGGCATGGCGGCCGCCGACCGGCTCGGCCTCCCGGCGGTGCTCACGCAGCACTCGGTGCTCGGCCGCGCGGTGCCGCTCTGCGCCGCAGCCGACCGCCTGCTCGGGTGGACGCGCTGGCGCGTGCTGCACACGGCCGTGAGCCCGTTCGTCGCCGACGAGGTGCGCGACGCCGCCGCACGCGCCGGCCGGGTGATCGAAACGCAGGTGCTGCCCAATGGCATCCACCCGCGCGCGTGGGCCGTCGCACGTCGCGCGCCCGGCACGCCCGGCGAACTGCACCTGGCGTCGGTGATGCGCCTCGCGAGCCGTAAACGCCCGCGCGCGCTCGTCGAAATTGCCGCGATGCTCCGACAGCGGCTGCCCGAGGGCATGCGCTTCCGGCTCCGCATCGCCGGCGACGGACCCGAGCGGGCCGCCGTCGAGCGCGACATCCGCCGGCTCGGCCTCGGCAACACCGTCGAGCTTCTCGGGTGGCAACCGCGCGAGGCCATCCGCGCGCTGTATGCCGAGAGTGACGCGTTCGTGCTGCCGTCCATCCTCGAGTCGTTCGGGATCGCCGCGCTCGAGGCCCGCTGCGCCGGGCTGCCCGTGGTCGCGCTCCGCCACGCCGGCCCGGCGGCGTTCATCCGCGACGGCGTCGAAGGCCTCCTCGCAGACGACGACGACGGCATGGCCGGCCAGCTGCTCCGCCTCGCCACCGACGACCGCCTGCGCGCGAGCATCGCCCGACACAACCGGACGACCCGCCCCGCCGAAACGTGGGACGCCGTCCTCGCGCGGCATGAAGCCGTGTACGCCGACGCGCGGCGCCTGGCGCACGGACTCTCGCTGCACACGTCCGAGGCGGAGCAGGTCCTCCCCGACCGCCGCCTCTTTGGGCGGGTCGGCCGCGCGGGGCGCGTTTCCCGGTCGGTGGCAGGCCCCCGCCGGTAGACCGCGGCGCCTCCGGCGCGTTTCGACTCCACGCGGCACTATCCGTGGCAGCGTAGCATCGGCACCCCTGGCGACGGTCCGCTTTCTGCCCTCCACGCCGCGCTCGCCGACTTCCCGTCGGCGGGCATGACGAAGTGGAGTGCCAGAGAGCCGCCATGCGCCTGACCGACGACAACGACAACTCGTACATCGAAGACCGCCGCGCCGAGACCGAGGGAGGCGGTGGCGGTGGCTTCGGCGGGGGCGGCTTCCCGATCCCGATCGGCCGCATGGGTCTCGGCGGTACGGTCCTGCTGCTCGTGCTCAGCCTCGTCTTCGGGCGCAACTTCGTCGGCGGCGGGCCGGCCGTCGACGACAGAGGCCCACCGCGCAGCGCGCCGAGCACCTACGGGCCGGGCGGTAGCGGCCAGGGCGGGAACCCCTCTGGCATCGCCCCGCTGCGCGAGAGTGCGGCGGAGCACGCTGATCTGTCCCGCGCGCGTGCGGTGTTCAACAACACGCAGCACACGTGGGACACGCTCCTGCCTCGTCAGAGTGGCGTGCAGTACCGCCCCGCACGACTCGTCCTCTTCCGTGACGCCATCCAGACGGGCTGCGGCGACGCGCCGAGCGCGGTGGGGCCGTTCTACTGTCCGGCGGACGAGAAGGTCTACCTCGACCTCTCGTTCTTCGACGAGTTGGCGAAGCGGTTCGGCGCGCCGGGCGATTTCGCCCAGGCCTACGTCGTCGCGCACGAGATGGGACACCACCTGCAGAAGATCCTCGGCACCGAGGCCCGCGTGCGGCAGGCGGTCGCGCAACGCCCGCAACTGCGGAACGCCCTCTCGGTGCGCGTCGAGCTTCAGGCCGATTGCTACGCCGGCGTCTGGGGTTCCGTCGTGCGCAACGAGCAGCTCCTCGATCCCGGCGACACGCAGGCGGCGTTGCAGGCCGCGAGTGCCGTCGGCGACGACCGCCTCCAACGCGAGGAGACCGGGCAGGTGCGCCCCGACACCTTCACGCACGGCACCTCGGCGCAGCGCGCGAGCTGGTTCCAGCGCGGCTTCCAGAGCGGCGACATCCGCAGCTGTGACACCTTCGCCGGCGGGATCTGACCCGACCCCCCGGCCGACCCGCGCGCGCCCGGCCTAACCCTGGTACAGTGGGGCGAACCGCTTCTTGAGCTCCGCCACCTTCGGCGCGTCGTTGTACATGATGTACGGCGCGTCGGGGTGCTGCGCCATGTACCGCTGGTGGTACGCCTCGGCCTCGTTGAAGCGCGCGAGCGGCGCGATCTGGGTCACGATGGGCTGCGCGAACGCGTGCGACGCGCGCAGGCGCGCGACGTACGCCTCGACCGCGGCCTTTTGCGCCGGCGTGCGGTAGAACACGGCCGAGCGGTACTGCGTCCCGACGTCCGGCCCCTGCCGATTGAGCTCGGTCGGGTCGTGCGCGACGGTGAAGAACACCTGCAGCAACTGGTCGTACGACACGCGCGACGGGTCGTAGACGACGCGCACCGACTCGGCGTGCCCCGTGGAACCCGTACTCACCTGATCGTACGACGGCGACGGGACCGTCCCGCCGGCGTAGCCGGCCGTCGCGGAACGCACCCCGCGCACGTGCTCGAACACGCCCTCGACGCCCCAGAAGCATCCACCCGCGAACACCGCGGTGTCGAGTGCGGCGGCACGCAGGGGCGCACTCGGCGGAGCACCGGTGGGGCGGGTCGGGCGCGCGGCGGCAAGGGTAGGCACGAGCGCGAGCGCGCCGAGCGAACGGGCAAGGATTCGGGTCATGATTGGGCCGATAAAGGGCGAAGGAACTCCCTCACATAGCCCCGGCCGCGCCCGTCGGTTCCCGGGCGGCGTCGGACCGCTCGCGCGCTGCGTCAGGCCGCGGCCTGCAGCACGCGCGTCCCCATCGGGTTCGCGATGCCGCGACCGCGCCGCAGGGTGGCGTCCGCCGCCGCGAGCAGTGCACCCGACGTGGTGCCGTGCTCGGGCGCGACGCTGGCGGCCATGTCGACCATCGGAGCTGCGGCGTCCGACGTGACGTTCCGAAGCGCGGTTCCAATCACGTCGCGTAACCGCACGAGGGTCGCCGCGCCGTCCTCGACGTTCGTGTCGGGGAGCATGACCACGAATTCGCGTTCCGAGTAGCGCCCCACGAAGTCGCCGCCGCGCGTGTTGCGGCTGATCGCCTCGCCCACGGCCGCGAGTGCGGCCTCGCTCAACCCGGACGTGCCGATAGCGCCCGCGACGGCCGGCGGCGTGAGCGAGACGAGAAGCAGTACCGTCGGCCGGCCGTCGCCCACGCGCGCCGCGAGCACCCGCGCGCACTCGTCGAAGAAGGTCTGGCGCCCGGGCAACCCGGTCACCTCGTCGAGCCCCGCCGCCCGGCGCTGGTCGCGCACGTCGGGCGCGAGGCGCGCGTCTCCCCCCATCGACCCGTCCACCTCCGGCGCACCGTCGGCGGCGGCCAACGTCGCGCGCCACGCCGGGGCGACCGCCTCGAACCAGGCCACGACTTGCGGGTCGAACGCGGTCCCGGCATCCTGCCGCAGGATGCGCAGCGCGTCGTCGTGCGTCATCGCGCGCTTGTAGCTCCGCACCGAGGTCAGCGCGTCGTAGACGTCGGCCACGGCGAGCACGCGCGCCGACAGCGGAATCGCCTCGCCCGCGAGCCCGTGCGGGTAGCCCTTGCCGTCCCACCGCTCGTGGTGCGAGAGCACGATCGGGCGGATGTCCCACGGGAACTCGATGTCGCCCAACAGCGCGACCCCGGCCTCGGCGTGCCCGCGCATCATCGCCCACTCGGCGTCGCTCAGCTTGCCCGGCTTGTTCAGCACTTCGGCGGGCACGTCGAGCTTGCCGACATCGTGCAGCAGCGCGCCGATCCGGTACCAGAACATCGTCTGCGCGTCGAACCCGTACGCCGCGCCCGCGTGCTCGGCGATGCGGCACGAGAGGTCGGCGACGCGCTGGCAGTGGCCCTGCGTGTAACAGTCCTTCGCGTCGATCGATTCGCCCCAGCGCCGTGCCACCTCGACGAACTCGCCCTCGAGGCGCCCCATGCGGCGGGTGACGTCGGCGATGTCGCGTTGGGCGCGCAGCTGCCGGAAGAGCTGGTGCGAGCGATTGAGCGCCGAGAGCGTGTCGCGGTTCCGGCCCTGGCGGCGGTAGAGGTCGCCCTGCTCGCGCGCGACTTCGGCCAGCAGCAACAGGTCTTGACGGTCGACCGCGAAGCGTTCGGCCGCGGCGAGGTGCGCGTCCGATGCGCCGAGCTCGCCGGACTCGCGCGCGACGATGCCCAGCATCTTGTACACCTCGCCCCGCGGACCGCCGTGCTCCGTCCCGTCGCACACGGCCACGGCCTTCGCGCAGGCCGCCCGCGCACGCGCGAGATCGCCCCGTGCGAGCCAGGCCTCGGCCAGGTTGCTGTGCAGGCGCGCGAGGACGTCGCGGTCGCCGACCTCCTCACACACCGCGAGCGCCTCGGTGTACGCCGCCTCGGCGGCATCCCACCGGCCGACGTCCGCGTGTACCATGCCGAGGCAGTTGAGCGTGACCAGCACGTCGCGTGTCGCCTTGAGCGCGCGGAACTCGACCAGCGCGCGCTGGTAGTGCGAGAGCGCACGCGGGAAGTCGCCGCGCACGTTGGCGACGATGCCCAGGTTGAGCGTCGTCGAGGCGATCACGTCGCGCTTTCCGACGCGTGCCGCGCGCGCGCGCGCCGCGGCGTACAGCTCCTCCGCCCGGTCGAGGTCACCGCGCTGAAAGTGGACGATCGCGGTGCTGTTCAGCGCCTGGGCCGCGCCGAGTTCGTCGCACCCCGCCTCTGCGATCGCGAGCGCCGCCGCGAGCGCGTCGAGCGCGCCGCCGAGGTCTCCGTCGAGCACGTTCGCACGAGCCTCCGCGCGCGCCAGGCCCGCCGCCAGCTTCGCCGGGTCGGTCGCGTTCCGGAGCGCGAGGTACGCCGCGCGGCAGCGCGCGCGAACGTCGTTCGTCGCGCCGTGCGCCAGTGCGGCGGCGAGGTCGACGAGAATGTCGTGCGGCGGGAGGGGAGTGGCGGGATCCACGGCTCCCGACCGACGCGCGATGCGCGCCGGCCGTCACGCGCGAACGCACGACGGCGGCGGGGCTCGCAGTCGCGAAGCCCCGCCGCCGTCGTGCGCTCACCGCGGTCAAGAGCGGTTAGTTGCGCGTCCAGGACACCGTGTAGCCCGAGAAATGGTCCGTCAGCGCGGACACGCTCGACGAGCTCTTGTCGTCGTGCGTCGGCATCTGCTGATCGCCCTTGGCCTTCAGCGCGCTGCTCGACTGCATCGGATGCGCGACGTACGTGACCCCGAGCTTGACGTTGTCGGGCACCACGCAACCCTTGTAGTTGATCGTCATCTCGACGGGCTTGTTGAACTGCAGCCCGTGCGGTTCGAAACGCAGCTCCGCCCGCGGACTCAGCGGTGCGATGGCCATGATGGTCACGTTCGAGTCGAGCGCGCCCGCAGGCACCTCGAACCGGTGCGGGCCGACGTTGATGGTCCCGCCCTTGGGACCGATCACCTTCGTGGCGATCAGCTGCGGCTTCGGCTCGCAGCGCAAGAACTCGGCGTCGACGACTCCGGACTGCACGGCGTGCTTGTACGCCTGCCAGTCCGCCTTCAGCGAGTCCATCTGCGCCTTGTTGTACTGCTTGATCGAGTCCTGAACGTTCTTGGCGACGGGCGTGGGCTTCGCGGCGGCGCCGTCGAACGCCGGCGTCGGAACACGCTGTGCGGTGGGCGTCGCGGCGGGCGCGACGACGTTGTCCGCCGCGCACGCGGCGGAGAGCGCCGCGCCCGTCACTCCGAGGATGACGTTGGCTTTCCGAACGCGGCTGCCGCGCCACAGGTGGGCGGCGATGTTGCGCAGTGTCGACATGTGCGTCGTGTGGGTGGAGAAAAGGAAGGGCTCCGCGAACGCCGGCGGCGGCGAGCCCGGAGATGCAGTGTCGGCCGGCGTGGGCGAGCACTTGATTGCGCCCGCGGGATATCGCGGCGGCGTCGGGAACGCGCCCCGAGCGGAACCCCGCAGAGCGGACGACCGTTTGACGGGACGATCCTGGCCCACCGTTCCGCCCGAATGCCTGCCGCCACCGCGTCCACCGTCCCCGCCGAGCGTCTGAGCGCGCGCAACGACGTGCCCGCCGAGCCCACGCGCGACTACGTGCTGTACTGGTGCGTGATGGCGCGCCGCACGCGGCACAACTTCGCGCTCGAGTACGCGTTGGACCGGGCGCACGCGTGGCAGCGTCCGCTCGTCGTGCTCGAGGCGTTGCGCGCGGGCTACCCGTTTGCGAGCGACCGGCTGCACCGCTTCGCGCTCGACGGCATGGCCGACGACGCGGCCGCGTACGCCGCGGCGCGCGTGGCGCACCTGCCCTACGTGGAGCCCGCGCCCGGCGCCGGGCGCGGGCTGCTCGAGACACTTGCCGAGCGCGCGTGCCTCGTCGTGACCGACGAGTTCCCCGAGTTTTTCCTGCCGCGCATGCTCGCCGCCGCGGGCGAGAAGCTCGCCGCGCGCGGCGTGCGGCTCGAGGCGGTCGACGGGAACGGACTGCTGCCGCTGCGATCGGGCGAGAAGGCCTGGACGGCGGCCCCGCACTTCCGCCGCCACCTGCAGCGCGAGCTCCCCGCGCGGCTCGGCGCGTTCCCACGCGCCGAGCCGTTAGGCATGGCACGCGGGCTTCCCGCGCTCGCGGGCGGGGCGCTCGCGCAGGTGGAGGCGGTGCGCCGGCGCTGGCCGGGCGCGTCGCCGGCCCTGCTCGACCGGGGCGAGGCCGGCCGCGCCGCGCTCGGCGCGCTGCCCATCGACCACTCGGTGCCGCCGGTGGCGTTCAGCGGCGGCTCGGTCAAGGGCGCCGTCGTCCTCGCCGACTTCCTCGACCGCAAGCTCGGCACGTACGCGACCCGGCGGAACGAGGCCGAGGACCCGAGCAACAGCGGGCTCTCGCCATACCTGCACTGGGGGTTCGTGAGCGCGCACGAGGTGTTCGCCGGCCTCGCCGAGCGCGAGGGGTGGTCGCTCGAGCGGCTCGCGCCGCGCCCCACCGGCAAGCGCGAGGGGTGGTGGGGGATGTCGCCCAACGGGGAGGCGTTCCTCGACGAGTTCGTGACGTGGCGCGAACTGTCGTACAACACCGCGCGGTTTCTCCCGGCGCACGACACGTACGGCTCGCTGCCCGACTGGGCGCGCGCGACGCTCGAGGCGCACGCCGGCGACCGCCGCGCGGAGCTGTTCTCGCGCGACGAGCTCGAGGCGGGCGCGACGTACGACGCGCTGTGGAACGCGACGCAGGGGCAGCTCCGCGCCGACGGGCGCATCCACAACTACCTGCGCATCCTCTGGGGGAAGAAGTTCCTCGAGTGGACGCGCTCGGGGGAGGAGGCGCTCGCGTTCATGCTGCACGTGAACAACCGCTGGGCGCTCGACGGGCGCAACCCGAACTCGACGAGCGGCGTCACGTGGGTGTTAGGCCGCTACGACCACGCCTGGCAGGAGCGCCCGGTGCTGGGCAAGGTGCGGCCGATGTCGAGCGAGGCGACCGCGCGCAAGGTGCGCGTGACGGAGTACATCGCGCGCTACACGGCGGCGCTGCCGGCCGATGGCCCGCGCCCGGCACGGCCGGCCGGGAACAAGCGCGGCGACGCGCCCGCACCCTCCGCGGAACGGCACGCGCCGCGCGACCGCGGGCCGGCGCGCGGTGCGGGCACGGCGGGGCTCGACGTACTTCCGGAGGCGTGAAGGGTAGCCGGCCAGCGGAAGCACTCAGAATTTCGCGATCAGCCCCAGGCCCCCGATGATGAGCAGCGCCCCCACGATGCGCCCGGCGCCCGCGTGGTGCACCTCGAAGCCCATCCACCCGAAGTGGTCGAGTGCGAGCGAGGTGACGATCGCCGCGGTGACCGAGACCGTGGTGTACAGCGCGGCCCCGAGCTTCGGCGCGACCAGCAGCGTGCCGAACACGAACGCGAGGCCGAGCGTCCCGCCGATCCACCCCCACCACGGCACCTGCGCGACGCGGTCCGCCGCCGGAAATCCGCCTTTACCGACGAGCTGCGCGCCGAGCCAGCCGAGGAGGAGCAGCACGAGTCCGCCGAGATAGACGACGGTGGCGCTCGCGAGCGGGTGGTCGAGGCGCTTGTTGAGGGTGGAGTTACTCCCGGACTGGAGCGTGTTGAGCACGCCCGCAACCACGGTGAACACGAGGAGCAGCGCTTGCATGGCGAACGGGATGGGATGCGAGACCGACGGTGGTGCGCGGCGGGCGCGTCACGCGCGTGCAACCGTCGGGCCCCGGCGGACTGGTTTGCCGGCGTGCGCCTCACGAGACGAGCTCGGCGGCGGGCGACGCGTGCGGCGGCGACGCGTACGGCGCTGGCGGTTAGGCGCATGCGCGTGACGGCGGGAACGGCGCGCCCGCGCGCGCGCCCCGCCCCGGCGTACCGTGCGGCGGCGTGCGCCGCCCTCGTGTGGGCCGCAGGCTGCGCGGGCGAGCGCCGCGCGGGCTCCGCGGCCACGCCCGAGGTGCACGACGCGTGGGCACGCCCTGCCGCGGCCGGCACCGACGGGGCGCTCTACTTCACGCTCGCCAACCCCGGGCGCGACACGCTGCTGGTGGTGGGGGCGCGGTCGGGCGTCGCGGCGTCGACGTCGCTCCACGAATCGATGCGGACGGGCGAGGGCGCCGGAGCGATGGTGCACATGACGCCTCTCGACCGCATCGCGGTGGCACCGGGCGATTCGGTCGTCTTCGCCCCGCTCGGCCGGCACGCGATGCTCGACGGACTGCGGCGCCCGATCGGCGTGGGCGATTCGGTGCCGTTCGCGCTCGCGATCGCGCGCGGCGGACGTCCCGGCGCGCGTCGAGGCGTGAAGCCTCCCGACACGATACGGGCGACGGCGGTCGTGCGCGCGTTCTGAGCGCGCGCCGGTCACAGTTCTTGCCCTACCGCAACCAAATTTCCGCAACGGGGGGATGATGGCGGCGACGACGAAGTCTGCGGCAAAGAAGCCTCGGGCAAAGAAGAGCGCAGCACCAACGCGCGCGGGGAAGACCGGGGCGAAGCACGGGTCCGACCCGAGCCACTACACCGACCCCGAGCTGCGCGACCGGCTCAAGGACGAGGTCCTCGCCGGCGACAAGGGCGGCCACCCGGGGCAGTGGAGTGCGCGGAAGGCGCAACTCCTCGCGCACCAGTACGAGGCCGCGGGCGGCGGGTATGTCGGAGGCAAGGCGCCCGCGCAGCGGCACCTCGACGAGTGGACGCACGAAGCGTGGACCACCGCCGACGGCAAGCCCGCCCAGCGCGGCGAGACGACGGCGCGCTACCTCCCCGAGAAGGCGTGGGAGGAGCTGAGCCCCGCCGAACGCCGCGCGACCGACAAGAAGAAGCGTGCGGGATCGAAGACGGGGCAGCAGTTCGTCGCGAACACCGAGCGCGCGGCGACGGCGCGGCGCCACGCCACCGAGCACCAGAGCGAGGCGCCGACGGCGCCCGAGCGAGCCGCTACCAAGCAGCCGGCCGCGAAGCGGCCCACGGCGAAGCAACCTGCGGCCAAGCGACCCGCGGCCAAGCGGCCGGCCGCGACGGGTACCGCGGCCAAGGGTGCCGCCGCACGGCGCACGGCCGCCAAGCGGCCCCGTCGGTGAGCACGCAGCGCGACCGCACCGCAGACGGGTTTCCGGCCGCCGCGTTTCGCCGCGCCGACGAGTCGCCCGACACGTCGTTCTACGTGGCGCCGCGCTTCGTCACGCACATCGACGACGGCGCGATCGCGGCCGTGACCGCGCTCTACCGCGACGTGCTGCCGGCCGGCGGCGACGTCCTCGATCTCATGTCGAGCTGGGTGAGCCACCTGCCGGACGACGTCGCGTACGGCCGCGTCGCGGGGCTCGGGATGAACGCCGACGAGCTCGCGGCGAACCCGCGCCTCACGGAGTGGCGCGTACAGGACCTGAACGCGACGCCGACGTTGCCCTACGACGACGCCTCGTTCGACGGCGCGGGGTGCTGCGTGTCGGTGCAGTACCTCGTGCGCCCGGTCGATGTGTTTCGGGAGGTGGCACGCGTGCTCCGCCCGGGCGCGCCGTTCGTCGTCACGTTCTCCAACCGCTGCTTTCCGACCAAGGCCGTGGCCGCGTGGCAGGCGCTCGACGACCGCGGGCACACGCAGCTCGTCGCCGAGTACGCACGCGCCGCGGGAGGATTCGACGCGGCCGAGGTGCGCGCGCACGCGCCGCGCCGCGGCGATCCGCTGTACGGCGTGATCGCGCGGCGCGCGGCCGCGAACGGCGGGGCGCTCACCACTCCCCCGACACCCACCCCGCCCGCGTGATGGTGGGCGAGTCGAGGATAACGAAACCGTCCTCGGCCCCGGTCACCCGCCCCACGTAGCGCACGCGGTCGCCCTCGCGCAGCGATTCGAGCATCGGCCGCTCGTCGGCGCCGAAGTCGAGGAGCGCCGCGCCGCCGTCGTCCGGGTCGACCACGTGCACGGAGTAGCCCGAGTCGCTCTCGCGGACGTCGCGCACGACGCCCATCCACTCGTCGGCCCAACGGCCGACGAACAGTTCGTGTGCGACCGCGCGCCGGCTCAGCGGCGGGATCTCGGCCAGCCGCGCCAGCACCGCACGCGGCCCACCCTCGCGGAGGACGCTGCGCGGCGCGCCGCGCAGCGCGCCCGCGTCGGCGCGCAACGTTAGACCCATCCCGCGCGCGTGCAGCGGCGGCCGCGCCGTCGCGGCCGCCGCGCCCGGGCGCGCCGGAATGAGCGGCCGCCCGCGGCGCCCGTGCCCCAGCGCGGCCGCGCGGCGCGCCTTGTACCGGGCGAGGACGGCGGGACCCACGACCGCCGTGATGATGGCGACGGCTACCGAGGCGACGGCGGCAACAGTGGCGTCAGACATGGGACGGCGGGGTGAGGACGCGTCGCGGTTGCTACGCGCTGTCACCCGAATATATACCGAAGCCGACCCCGCACCTGCACCTCCGCGGTCGGGTGCCCTACGCATACCCGGGCGCCTTACGGCCGTACGCGCCCTAGGGTGCGCTCAAGGCGTGGGCCGCGCGCCTGCGCGGCCGTGGCGCCGGGCGCGGAACGCGACAAGCTGGCGCACCGACAGAATGGCCCACCCGATCCCGACGAGCGGAATGAGGTAGCACACGTGCCCCAGCAGGGCGAGCGCGATCGCCGTCTCGCGCGGCACCCCGAGCAGGAGGTGGTACGCGGAGAACGCGGCCCCTTCGTACACGCCGAGGTTGCCGGGGGAGGCCGGAATCGCGGAGGCGAGGTTGGTCGCCGCGAGCGCGAGGATCGGACTGCCGCGCCGCGGCGCGACGTCGAACGCGCGCTCGATGGCCCACCACCCGCCCGCCTCGGCGAGCTTCATGGACGCGGCGAGCGCCAACGCGGCCGCGAGCTGCCCCGGGTGCCGGAGCGCGTCGAGCGTGGCCGCCCAACTCACCACGAAGGCGCGGAAGCGGGCGAGCGGGTCGCGGCGCCGCCGGTCGGCCTCGGGCGGGATGTTAGGCACGGGCGCGCCGCCCGAGGCGGCCGCCCGCGCCGTGTGCTGCCGCGCGTACCAGGCGGCGGTGCCGAGCGCGGCGGTGAGCAGCACCATCCCGCCCGCGAGCGCGACGAGCGCCTCCCGCATCCAGTGCGGCAGCGGGGCGACCTGCGCCGCCGCGAACAGCACGCCGATCTTCGCGAAGCCCTCGACGAGGTTGTGCTGCGCGAACACCGAGAGCGCGCCCGCGGTGCCGATCCCGGCGCGCTCGGAGAGGAGCGCCACGCCGGTCGCCTGCCCGAGGAAGGCGGGCACGGTGTTGGACGCGGTCGCAGTGAGGGCCTGCACCTCGGCGCAGCGCGCGTACGTGACGCGGCTGCCGTCGGCCGCGGGCGCGGCGCGCCCGTCGGCGCCGCGCGGCAGGAGCACATACGTCTGCCACGCCCACAGGAAGACGATCGAGCCGTGGCAACACACGGCCAGCGCGAGCCAGAGTGGGTGGGCGCGGCGGACCGCGGCGATCGCCGCCGACCATCCGACGGCGCGGAGCGCGAGGACGACGAGCGCCGTGCCGGCGAGCCACGCGGCCGCGGAGAGCGCGAACCGCACGCGAGGCGAGAGTCGCCTCCCCCGGCGGGCCTCCGCGCCCGGTACGGCGGCGCCCGGGGCGCCCGCGCTCGGGGTCGCCCGCGCTCGGGGTCGCCGCGGCCACGCGCCCGCCCCTGTCCGCGGAGCTCACGCCCTCGGGCCGGTGCGGTGCGGCCGCCCGCCGTGAGGCGGGCCGCGTCGCGCATGGTCACGAAGCGCGCGCCCCGCCGCGCGAAGCTCTCGAGCACCTGCCGCACCCGGGCGAACGCGACCGGGCCGGTATTGAACCGACAATCGAGCCGCAGGTCCGTGTGGGTGAGGTCCACGAACTCCCACGGGTGCACGAACAGCACCACCGGCGAGCCGAGCGCGGCGAAGTAGGCGGCACGCACCGGGCGCGGCAGGCGCAGCACGCTCGACGTCACCGACGCCGCGATCCGACGCAGCCGGGTCGGCGCGGGGTGGCGGCGGTCACGCCAGTACGGCGCCTTGTACTTGGCGTGCGACGAGTCGAGCGCATATCCGGCCCGCTCCAGCAGCGGCAGGTATGCGTCGGGGAACGTCAGGTTGGGCGCGCGAAACGAGTCGACCGGCGCGAAACGACGCAGGACGGCGCTCGAGCGGTCGATCTCGTCGCGGGCGTCGTCGGCGCCGAGTGCGTCGAACCGCCGGTGCGTGTGTCCGTGGGAGCCGAGTTCGTGCCCCTCCGGGGCGGAGACGATGGCGCGCACGGCGTCGGGGTAGCGCTCTGCCACGTCACCGGTCGAGAACCAGGTCGCGGGGACGCCGAGGTCGGCGAGCATGGCGAGCAGGGGAGTGGTGGCCTCCTCGACTCCGCGGAAGGTGCTCGAGAGGTACGGAGGGCAGTCGGGCTCGTAGTCGATCGAGAAGCAGACGAGGGGGGCGGGCACGGTCGGAAGGTAGTGGAGGCGCGACGGACTCGTGCCGAGTTGTCTGGGAGCTGCGACCCGCGCGACCGGGCTCGTGTCTTCATTCTGGAGAAACGCGCGGGACCGGAAGACACCCCAGGGCCGGGCCGGCGGGGCTGGACGCTGGCAGATTCGGTGTTGCACAGTCGGGGAACGCGACGGCGCCGCACGATCGCGCGTGCGGGCGCCGCGGACGCGGACCGGGCCGCCTCTCCCGACGCCCGCCGAGTGCCTAACGAGTCGCGGCGGGACGTGCGGGGCGGACGACGCGGGCGCGACGACCGGGATGGTCGCGCGTAGCGCCCCGCCCTCCCCTTCGTTGCATCTCCCGTTATCTCCCGTAGGTCCGGCCCGCGAGCACGTCCCGCGCGACGGCCGCACGCGTCCCCTCCGTCATCGATCATGTTCCGCTCCGCCCTCCCCCGCGCCTCGGTCGCGACCCGCGCCGTCGCGACACGCGCCGTCGCGCGGCTCGCCGTCGCGACGCTCGCCGCCGTGTCGCTGGTCGCCTCGCGCCCCGCAGTCTCTGCGGCGCAGTCCGCTGCCGCCCTCCCCCCCGCGCTCGGCGCGATCCGCGAATCGGACCTCCGGCGCGACCTCTACGCGATGGCCGGGGACTCGATGCGCGGCCGCGAGGCCGGGACCCTCGACGAGCTGCGCGCCGCCGTGTGGACTGCCGAGCGCGCCCGCGAAGCCGGCCTCAAACCCGCCGGTGACGACGGCACCTACTTCCAGTGGTGGCCCATGCGGCGCGTGCGCCTCGTCCCGGAGCGGAGCACCGTCGGCGTCGCCGGCGGCGCCCCGCTCGCGTGGGACCGCGACGTCGTGCCCGCCGCTCCCGTCGAGTTTCGCGGCGAGCTGCCGCTCGTCGCACTCGCCGCGGGCGACAGCACGAGCGACGTGCGCGGCCGCGCCGTGGTCGTCGAGATGCACGCGCCGCGCGCGCTCCCTCCCGAGGGCGTGAGCCTGCGGCCGTTCCGCTACGTGCTCGCCGCGATCCGCGAGCAGAGCACCGCCCTCGTGCGCCGCGGCGCGGCCGCGATCGTGCTCGTCGGGGACTCGACCGCTGAGGCCGGGTGGGCCTTCGGCGGCGCCGGGCTGCTCCGCGGGCGGTACAACGTCGACACGACCGGCGCGGCCGCGATCCCGACGGGCGCGCCGGTGCTCTGGGTGCGCGCGGCGGCGGGGCCGGGGCTCCGCGGCGCGGCGGCCGCGGGCGGCCGGCTCGCGCTGTCGCTCGTCGCCGAGAGCTTCGTGTACCCGAGCGCGAACGTCGTCGCGGTCGCGCCCGGGCGCGACCCGCGCCTTCGCCACGAGTACGTCGTGTTCAGCGGGCACCACGACCACGACGGCGTGCGCACGCCCATCGACGTGGGCGGCGGGCGCCTCGACAGCATCAGCAACGGCGCCGACGACAACGCGAGCGTCGACGTCGCGATCCTCGCCGCGGGGCGCGCCTTCGTGCAGCACCCCGGGCGCCGCTCGGCGCTCTTCGTCTGGCACGGCGCGGAGGAGCGCGGCCTGTTAGGCTCGCGCTGGTTCTCGGCACACCCCACGGTACCGCGCGCGTCGATGGTCGCCGTGCTCAACGGCGACATGATCGGCCGCAACAGCCCCGACTCGGCGGCGCTCCTCGGCGCGCAACCGCCGCACCGCAACTCCTCCGACCTCGTCGCGATCGCGCTCGCCGCGAACCGGATGGTCGGCCACTTCGCGCTCGACTCCGCCTGGGACCGCCCGTCGCACCCCGAAGGCTGGTACTTCCGCAGCGACCACCTGCCTTACGCGCGCCTCGGCGTGCCCGCGGTGATGTTCACCACGCTCCTGCACCCGGACTATCACACGGTCCGGGACGAACCGTCGCGCATCGACTACGCCAAGCTCACGCGGATGGCGCGCTGGATGTACGCGACCGGCTGGGCCGTCGCCGAGCGCGACGCGCGGCCGGCCGTCGACGCGGGCTTCAAGCTGGAACGTTAGTCAGCCTCGGACGTCGGACCGCGCAGCCGCGGCGGGCGGCGCGCGGGTGCGGCCGCGGCCGCGCCCGCCTACGAACGCTGCACGGCCTCGCTGCGCACCCGCGCCATGATCGCGGCCAGCTCGCGCTCGTACTGCTCGCGCTCGCCCGGCGTCCACAGCTCGCGGTTCACGGCCGTGCGGATCGAGGCGAGCATCTCGTCGATGAGTTCGCGGAGGGCGGCGTTGCGGCGGCGCTCGGGCGGGCGTCCGCCGGCGGTGGGTCCGGGCATGGAGTCGGTCATGGCGGCGAAAGGAACGCCCGACGCGGCGGGGAACAAGGCCCGCCCGCGCCCCGACGCCGTCGCGCCGCGGCTCAAGTGGCGTTCCGGCCGAGACGAGACTCACCCCCGATCTCCCCGCCCGCCCCCCCGCAATGCCTCCCTCCTTGCACGCCTACGTCACGCTCGCCCGCGCGGCGCGCCGGATCTGCGCGCCGCGCAGCACGTCCGGGCCGTCGTGGGTGCGCGCCGCGGGCCGCGCGAGCTACCGCGCCAAGCTGATGACCGCCGCCGCGCTCGGCGCGGTCGTTCCGGCGGTCGCGGTCGCGTGCGTCGTCCGCCTGGTGGGCGGCGCGGCGCCGGGGTGGATCGGCACTCCCGCGCCGCACGCGGCGAGCGTGGTGGCACGCGCCGCACTCGCCGCTGCCGCGGTGGGCGGCCTCGTCGGCGCCGCCGGGGCGGCCTGGCTGGTCGGCGCCCTGCTCGCGCCGGTGACGCTCACGGCGGCCGCGCTGCGCGCCTACCTGGCGCGCCGCACCGCGCCCGCACTCCCCGCCGAGTTCGCCGAGGTCGACGAGGCCGGCGCGCTCATGGCCGACGCGCAGCACGCGGTCGAGCGCCTCGAGGAGATCGTCGGCCACGTGTCGACGTACGACCGCGTCACCGGGCTGCCCAACCGCGCGCTCTTCCGCGACCAGCTGCGGCACGCCCTCGCCCAGTCGCGCCGCGACGGCCGCGCGGTCGGCGTGCTCGTGCTCGACCTCGACGGCTTCCAGGCGATCAACCTGTCGTTAGGCCACGCGGGCGGCGACGCGCTGCTCGCCGCGGCCGCGCAGCGCCTGCAGGGCGTGGTCCGCGGCACCGACGTGCTCGCGCGGTTCGACGGGGACGAGTACGCCATCCTCTGCGCCGACGGCGCGACCGTCGAGGGACTCGACGCGCTCGCGCGCCGCGTGGTCGACGCGCTCCGCCGCCCGTTCGTCGTCCACGGGCGCGAGGTCACCGTCGGCGCGAGCGTCGGCGTGACCACCTCGCCCAACGACCCCGGCGGCGTCGACGAGCTGATCGGCAACGCGACCACGGCGCTCTACGCCGTGCAGGGCGCGGGCGGCAACGCGCACCGCTTCTACTCGTCCGACCTCAACGCGCGGCTGCACCTGCGCATGGCGATCGAGGCCGACCTGCGCCACGCGCTCGACCGCGGACAGCTGTTCCTGCACTACCAGCCGAAGATGGACGTCGCGACGGGGCGCGTGCGCGGCTTCGAGGCACTCCTCCGCTGGCAGCACCCCGACCGCGGACTCGTCTCGCCGGTCGACTTCATCCCGGTGGCGGAGTCGACGGGGCTCATCGTGCCGATCGGCGAGTGGGTGCTGCGCACCGCGTGCGCGCAGCTCGCCGCGTGGCGCGCGGAGGGGCTGCCGCTCGCGGCGGTGGCGGTCAACCTCTCCGCGCGCCAGTTCAAGCACGCCGACCTCGTCTCGGTGGTGCACGCCGCGCTCGCCGACCACGACGTCGACCCCGCACTGCTCGAACTCGAAGTCACCGAGTCGCTGCTCATGGACGACACCGCGCACACGGTCGCGGTGCTGCAGGGGCTCCGCGGCGCCGGCGTCGGCATCGCGCTCGACGACTTCGGCACCGGCTACTCCTCGCTCGGCTACCTGAAGCGCTTCCCGATCGACTGCATCAAGCTCGACAAGAGCTTCGTGCGCGACGCGGTCACCGACCGGCAGAGCGGCGCGATCACCGAGGCGATCATCGCGCTCGGCCACTCGCTCGGGCTCGAAGTGGTGGCCGAAGGGGTGGAGACGCCGGAACAGCTGGCCTACCTCTCCGAGCGCGCGTGCGACGTGGTGCAGGGCTTCCTGTTCGGGCGGCCGATGGCGGCGGACGCGGCGATCGAACTGCTGCGCGCGGACGTCGGGCTGCCGCGACCGTGGTTGGCGCGGGACGTCGCGCTGCCGCCGGCGCACCGTCCGCCGAGAAGCGCGCTCGCGGCCTGACGAGCGAACCGGGCGCCGGGCGTAGCGGCGCGGAACGGCGCGGGCGAGCTTGTCGGGCGTGTCCCACCACGCGCCCGACCTCGCGCCGCCCGACGCGGCCCCGTCCCAACTCGCATTCCTGACGCGGCTCGCGGCCGCTCGGGAGGCGTTCGCGCTCCCGCCGCGCCTGCGGGCGAACACGGAGCACGCGGTGCGCGCGCTGCTCGCCCTCCTCTTTCCGCCGCTCGCCAACGAGCTGCCGGACCGCGAGATGGGCCCCGCGTGCGGGGCGCCCTGCGCGGCGCGCGAGATGGGCGACGAACTCGCGGCGGTGCGCCGCGCGCTTCGGGTGGTGCTCGAGCCGGTCGCCGCGATCCTCGGCCGTCCGGCGGAGTCGCTCGAGGCGGCCGCGGTGTCGGAACTGCCGGCCGTGTACGACGCGCTCCTCGCCGACGCGCGCGCCACGCACGACGGCGACCCGGCGGCGGCGAGCGTGGACGAGGTGATCGCGGCGTACCCCGGGTTCTACGCGACGGCGTGCTACCGGATCGCCCACGTCCTCCACCGCCACGAGGTTCCCCTCGTGCCGCGGCTCGTCACGGAGTTCGCGCACCGCGAGACGGGAATCGACATTCACCCGGGGGCGCAGATCGGGCGCGCGTTCGCGATCGACCACGGGACGGGGGTGGTGATCGGCGAGACGGCCGTGCTGGGCGACCGCGTGCGGCTGTACCAGGGCGTGACGTTAGGCGCGCTCGCGGTGGCGAAGCATCTGGCGAGGGTCAAGCGGCACCCGACGTTGGGGGACGACGTCGTGGTGTACGCGAACGCGACGATCCTCGGGGGGGAGACGGTGGTGGGGGAGGGGAGCGTGATCGGGGGGAACGTCTGGCTGACGCGGAGCGTGCCGGCGGGCAGTGTGGTGACGCACCAGAGTCAGGTGGCGCCGCGGGCGGGGGGGTGGGACGGGGTGGAGGACTTCAGCATCTAGCGCCCCGCCGCACGGCGACCGCCTCACAGCGACACCGCGTCCCTCACCCGCGGGAGCACCCCCGCGATCTCCTCGACCGACGTCGCGCCGACCGACGCGCGGAACCACCCGTCTTCGGTGCGGGTCCCGAAGGCCTGGAACGGGACGAGCGCCAGCCCCGCGGCATCGAGCAGCCAGCGGCGGATGGCCTCGTTCGTGTCGAGCACCTGCCCGGTGGGCGTGCGGCGGCCGACGAGGTCGAAGCGGACCGAGAGATAGATCGCCCCCGCCGGCGCGAACGCTTCGACCGGCAGTCCGTCGCGTCGCATCGCGTCGAGTCCGTCGTAGAGGGCGTCGAGTCGCGCGCGCACCCCGGCGACGAACTCGGTCTGGTAGGCGTCCACCGCCGCGTCGTCCGCGATGAACCGCGCGGTGGCGGCCTGCTCGGCCCGCGGCGCCCACGCGCCGACGTGCCCCAACACGTCGCTCATCGCGCGCACCACGCGTTCCGGCCCGCCGACCCACCCGACGCGCACCCCCGTCGCGGCGAACGCCTTCGAGATGCCGTCGACGTAGACCGTGTAGTCGCGCATGGCGGGGCGCAGCGAGACCGGGTCGACGTGGCGCGTGCCGCCGAAGGTCAGCGTCCAGTAGACCTGGTCGTAGAGCAAGTAGAGCGGCCGATCGTGCGCGCCGCGGCGGCGGTTCTCCTCGAGGATCACGTCGCAGAGCGCACCCAGCTGCTCCGCCGTGAAGCACGTACCCGCCGGGTTCAGCGGGGAGTTGACCGTGACCAGCCGCACGCGGGCGTCGCGGACGAGCGGGGCGAGCGCGTCGGCGGTGGGGAGGAACCCGCTCTCGGGGCCGCAGACGAGCGGGACGCCCACCGCGTCGACGATGTGGACGTAGTGGTTGTTGTTCCACGACGGCACCGGGTAGACGACCCGGTCGCCCGCGTCGACGAGCGTGCGGTAGGTGCCGTAGATGCCCGGGCGCGAGCCGCCGGTGACGAGGATCGCACTCGCCGGGTAGTCGAGCCCGAGCCGGCGCTGCCAGAACCCCGAGATCGCGGCGCGGAGCGGGTCGATCCCGCTCGACGGCGGGTAGTTGGTCTCGCCGGCGCGGAGCGCGGCGACGATCCCGTCCTCGAGCGGTTGCGGAATGCGGAACTGCGCGGGGTCGAAGTCGCCGACCGTGAGGTTGCAGACGGTCGCGCCCGCGGCGCGCATCGCGCGGATCTCGCCGGCGATCTTGAGGATCTCGGAGCCGACGAGGGCCGCGGCCATCTGCGAGACGGCGGGCGGGATCGGGTCGCCGGACCGGCCGCCGACCGGGGCACCGGCTGGCGAGCCGGCCGGCGTGGCGGCGGGGTCGAGGACGGTCATGCGAACGACACCATGCGAGCGGGACGACGCGGAGGAAGTGGGGTACGGACGCGAGTTCCGACTCGCGTCGGTTGCCGCGGCCGAATCTATCTTCCGTTCCCATGTCCCTCCTCGCGCCAGCGCCCGCCCTCCCCTACTCCACCGACGACCTCGGCGTGCGCACCGCGTTCGCCGCCGACGCGTCGGGCCTCGTGCTCACCCCCGAAGCGGTGGCACGGCCGACGTCGGCCGCGGAGGTGGTCGAGGTGCTGCGCGCCGCCTCAGCGACGGGGACCGCGGTGACGCCGGCGGGGGCGCTCACGGGGTACTCGGGCGGGGCGGTGACGGACCGCGGAGCGGTGCTCTCGCTGCGGGCGATGGACCGGATTCTCGACCTGGACCCCGCGCGCCGCACGATCCGCGCGGAGCCGGGCGCGCTGCTCGGCGACGTGAAGCGTGCCGCCGCCGCGGCGGGCTTCCTCCTCGCCCCCGACCCGACGAGCGAGGAGGAATGCTCCGTGGGGGGCGCGGTGGCGGCGAACGCGAGCGGCGGGCGGTCGCTCAAGTACGGCGCCACGCGCGAGCACGTCGCGGCGCTCCGGGTCGCCCTCGCCGACGGCTCGGTGCACGAGTTCCGCCGGCCGCGGCTCGAAAAGAACACCGCGGGCTACGCGATGGCACACGACCCGGTGGACTGGTTCGTCGGGAGCGAGGGGACGCTGGGCGTGGTGCTCGACGTCGAGTTCTCACTCCTGCCGCTCCCCGACGCCGTGACGGGCCTCGGCGTCCCGTTCCGCACCGAGTCCGGCGCGCTCGCCTTCGTCGCGGAGGCGCGGGCGCTGCGTGACGCGGGGCGGCTCAACCCGCGCTGTCTGGAGTACCTCGACGCGCGGGCGTTCACGATCGCCCGCGACCATGCGCGCGGCCTGTTCGGTGGTTCGTGGGGGGAGGGCGCGGCGGCGTACGTGTACCTCGAGGAGGAGCACGCGGGCGAGGCCGCGCTCGACGCGTGGCTGGAGCTGGCCGAGCGGCACGGCGTGCTCGCCGACGACGTGCAGGTGTTCGAGGGCGAGGGGCCGCTGCGCAACGCGCGCGGCATGCGGCACGCCGTGCCGGCCACGCTCAACGAGCGCGCGGCGCGCTACCGGCCGGCCGGCGGGCGCAAGGTGTCGACCGACTGGGCGGTGCCCTACCCGCGGCTCGCCGAGGCGTTAGGCGAGTCGGCGTCGATCGCGGCCGCGCACGGGGTCGAGGTGGCGGCGGTGTTCGGTCACGCCGGCAACGGCCACCCGCACCAGCACTTCGTCGCGCGCGACGCGGCGGAGCTGGAGCGGATCGAGGCGGTGGTGGACGCGACGTTGCGGCGCGTGCTCGCGATGGGGGGCACGGTGGCCGCGGAGCACGGCGTCGGCAAGCTGAAGCGCCGGTGGCTGCCGTTGCAGCTGACACCGGCGCAACTCGCCGCGATGGGTGCGCTCAAGCGGGCGCTCGACCCGCAGGGGATCCTCGGCCGGGGGAACGTGTTCGCCCCGGCCGGGCCCGACGCGGCGGACGCGGTGCCGGCGACGCGTTAGGCCGCGTCAGGCGGCGCGCCGCCTGCGCGTCCGCAGCACCGCGACGACGCCGAGCCCGCCGCCGACGAGCGCGACCGTCGCCGGCTCGGGGACGGCCGCGACGTTCGCGCCGGTGGTCACGTACGTGTACGCGGCCTGCGCGATGAGCTGCTGCGCCTGCGTGGTGGGGTGCATGTCGTCGGTGAACAGGCTCGAGGCGCACGACGGCGCGCCCGGGAAGAAGCAGGGCGTGCCGAGGTTGGTGATCCCGTAGCGCGCGCCGCCGGCCAGCGCGTCGCTCTCGATATTGCCGAAGAGGTTGTCGAGCCGCAGGTCGAAGAACGTGCTGCCGGGCAGGTTGGCCTGCAGGCCGAGGATGCCGGCCGCGAGCGTGCTGTTGAACGTGCTCGTGATCGCGTCGTCGATGGCGCCGCGCCCGGGGATCGCCTGCTGCTCCGGGAGGACGCCGATGCTCGGCAGGGTGAAGAGCAGGACGTTGCGCGCACCGTTCGCGGCGAGGGCGCTGGCCTGCGTGATCACGTTGTTCGCCGTCGCGGCGGCCTGGGCCTGACGCGCCGCCGGGTCGGTGAGCGCGGCGATGTCCCGCAGGTCGTCGCCGCCGACGAAGAGCGCGTACAAACCGGTCGGGTCCGCGCGCCCGACGCCGGCGCGGGAGAAGTAGTCGGCGATCTGCGAGCCCGTGCCCGGCAGCGTGATCGTGTTGGTGCCGATGGTCACCTGGGTGTCGTACGTGCGCGCCCCGCCGATGGCGTAGTTGCCCGCGGCGGCGTTCGGCGCCTGCGGCGTGAGGTACACCGCAATGGCGTCGTTCGGCCGTCCGATCGCCTGCGCGAAGTAGTCCACCCAGACGGGGCCGTTGGAGAAACGCCCGTTGTAGTACGGCGGCGACGGTGGCGTCGGAATCCCGAGGGACGTCGTGAACCGGAAGACGTTGCCCGTGTCGGAGTAGCTGTCGCCAAAGACGGTGAGCGACGTGAAGGCGCTCTGCATCGGGCTCTGCGCGATGGCCGCGGCCGGCGCGAGTGCGGCGCACAGCGCGAGGCCGAGGTAGGCGCCGCGGACGGCGACACGGGCGGTGGGCATACCGATGGTCTCCTCTGGAGGGGTTGGGTATGGGGCGCGACGACGCGGCACGGTAGCGTGGAGGTCACGCCACTGTCCAGGTCGACACACCCGACCGCACGCAAGGACCGTGAAACGGTTCACGCCGGGCGTGCGCCCCGACGTCGCGCGGGGCTGATGGCGCACGCCCTGCGCACGTGGGCGCGCGCGGCGGCCGCGGGTGCGACCGCCGCCGTCACCCGGGCCGGGGCCGGCGTCGGGGGTCTAACGCGAGGCGCCGCCGGGTTGGCGGACGGGGGGATGGGACGGATGACGAAGAATGCGCTCGACCAGGCGGGCCCGACCCGCCGCGATTTCCTCGCCCGCGCGGGCGCCGGGCTCGGCGCCCTGTCGCTCGCCGGTGGGGTGGTCTCGTTGCTGGACGGCGACGTCGCGCGCGCGCAGGCGCCGGTCGACCGCGGGCAGACCACGCCGGGGAGCGGCACCGGCCCGGGCGCGCAGCCGCCCGCGGTGCACTTTCCGCCCACCGAGAAGTCGACGGAGCGCCAGGAGGGCCAGCCGCCCAACCCGGAGCCGCCCGAGATGCGGGTCGGCTACTGCGTCATCGGGCTCGGGCGCATCGCGCTCACCGAGATGATTCCGGGGATGCAGCAGAGCAAGCGCTCGAAGCTCGTCGCGGTGATGACGGGCGACCCCAACAAGGGGCGGGCGATCGCGCAGCAGTTCGGGCTCGACCCGCGGCGGGTGTACGGCTACAACGAGTGGGACCGCCTGCGCGACGACCGCGCGGTCGAGGCCGTGTACGTCGCCACGCCCAACGCGCTGCACGCCGAGCAGGTGGTGCGCGCGGCGGGCGCCGGGAAGCACGTGCTGTGCGAGAAGCCGATGGCGACCAACGTCGCCGACGCGGAGCGGATGGTGCGCGCGTGCGCGGCGGCGGGGCGCAAGTTGATGGTCGCCTACCGCATCCAGTACGAGCCGCACAACCGCGCGGCGATGAAGATGGTGCGCGATTCGGGCCCGGGGCGCGGTCCGTTAGGCAAGGTCACCGTGGTCGAGATGTTCAACGGCCAGGCGCAGGGCGACCCGACGCAGTGGCGCCAGCGGCTGGCGCTCTCGGGCGGCGGCTCGCTGCCGGACGTGGGGATCTACTGCTTCAACACCGCCCGCTTCCTCACCGGCGAGGAGCCCGTCGAGATCCGCGCGCAGCTGCTGGACCCCAAGGACGACCCGCGCTTCCGCGAGGTCGAGGAGACGGTGCTCTGGTCGATGCGCTTCCCGTCGGGGACGCTCGCCAACTGCGGGTCGAGCTACGGCACGCACCAGTCGCGGCGCTACCGCGTGACCGGCGAAGACGGCTGGGTCGAGCTCGACCCGGCGTTCAGCTACGAGGGGCTGCGGATGCGCGCGGCGCGCGCGGAGAACGGGCAGGAGCGGATCGCCGAGCTGCCGATGGCGCAGAAGAGCCAGTTCGCGCGCGAGGCCGACCACTTCTCGCAGTGCGTGCGGGAGAACCGTCAGCCGTACACGCCCGGCGAGGAGGGCGTCCAGGATCACCGCATCCAGGCGGCGATCTACGAGGCGGCGCGCACGGGGCGGCCGGTCACGTTCGCGCCGACGGCCGGCAAGGACGCGTTCCGGGGGCCGCCGCCGCAGGACGAGATGGCGTAGGCGATGGCGTAGGCGATGGCGTACGCGGTCGCGCTCTCGGTCGCGGCGGTGCGGGCGTTCCGCACGCACCCGTGAGTGCGCGCGGCGCCGCGGGCCGGCTTCAGAACGGCCGGCGGTCGTCGCGCCCGCGGCGGTCGTCGCGGCCGCGGTCGTTCCGGCCGTCGCCGTCGCCGCGCCCGTACTGCCCGCCGCTGGGCTGCCAGTACACGCGGATGCGGTAGAAGTCCGCCCCGCCTTGCGGGTCGCGGATGCGCACGACGTTGCTGCCGAGCACGTCGACGGGGCCGCGGCCGCTGAGGCGCTGGACGCTGATCTGCCCCGACCCGCGCGGCGGGCCGCCGGTGTTTCGGAATCGGCCCGGGTTCTCGGCGCCGCCGATGCCGCGCACGTCGAAGCCGCCGCGCCCCGGAAAGATCTGCACCTCGTGGTCGACGCGCCCCTGCCACTCGTAGAGCAGCTGCGCGCCGCGCGGCTGGGCGTGGGCGGTCGCGGCGGCGCCGGGCAGCGCCGCGGCCGCGGTGGACAGGGCGGCCGCGGCCCCGAGCGCGCGGCGGCCTAACGTGAGGACGGGCATCTGACACTCCGGGTCTGGCCCGCGCATGCGTCGTCGCGTCCGCGACGACGAGCGCGGGCCCGGACGGAGGGGCAACAGTGATGCCGCCCGGCGCGACGCCGGTCGGGCGGGCGCTGGTGCTACGGCGCGCGCGCAGCGACGGCGCTACGCGGCCCGGAACACCTCGTCCACCGCCCGTCGGAACCGCGCGTCCGCCCCGCCGACGATCGGGTCGCCGTGGCCGAACACCGCGTGCTCGAACGTGAGCCCCGCGAGACGCTCGACCGTGTCGGCACCGAGCGCGAGGTCCTCGTAGCCGACGCTCCAGCCGAGCCGGCCGCCGGGATTGCCTAACGCGTCGGCGGCGACGAGCACGCCGCCGTGGCCCGGCAGCAGCAGCACCACCTGCCCGGCGGCGTGCCCCGGCGCGTGCACCACGCGCGCGCCCCCGGCGAAGGGCAACTCGTCGCCGTCGGCGAGGAGGCGGTCGGTCGCGCACGGCTCCACGCGCCGCGTGCGCGGGTCGAACCCCGCGACGAACGCCGCCGACCCGGGCGCCGGCGATTCGTGCATCGTGCGCCCCGCGGCGCCCTCGGCCACCATCGCCGCGTCGGTCGGGTGCATCAGCACCTCCGCGCCGCTCGCCCGCTTCAGCTCGGCCAGGGTGCCCGTGTGGTCCACGTGCAGGTGCGTCGCGACGATCCAGCGCACGTCCGCGGGACGCCGCCCGAGGGCCGCGACCGCGCCGAGGATGGCCGGTGCGCTGCCGGGGAGGCCCGTGTCGACGAGCGCGAGTGGCGCGTCCGGCGCCTCGCCGTCGGCGACGAGGTACGCGTGGACGATGCCGAGCGGCAGGTCCCAGACGCCGGGGACGACCGGCGTCGGGGTGACCTGCTGCGGGATGGGCGGGTAGCCGCTCATGCGCGCACCGCCGCCGCCGCGGGGAGCGGCTGCTTGGGAGCCTGCGGACGCGGCGCCGGGGCCGGCGTCGGCGTCCCACGCCCGCCCTGCTCGTCGTCGTCCGCGCGTTCCGTGCCCGGCCGGGCGACCGTGCCCTTGGCCTTGCGGTGTGCGAAGCGCTGCTGCAGCCCGTCGAAGTAGGTGTAGAGCACCGGCGTGACGTAGAGGGTGACGACCTGCGAGAAGAGAAGGCCGCCGACGACCGCGATGCCTAACGGCTGGCGGCTCTTCGCGCCGGCGCCGAGGCCGAGCGCGATGGGCAGCGTGCCGACGAGCGCGGCGAGCGTCGTCATCGTGATCGGGCGGAAGCGCACCAGACACGCTTCGAAGATCGACTCCTTGGGGTCGAGGTTTCGCGTGCGCTCGGCCTCGACCGCGAAGTCGACCATCATGATCGCGTTCTTCTTCACCAGGCCGATGAGGAGCACGAGGCCGATGAACGCGTACACCGACAGCTCCTGGTTGAAGATCCAGAGCGCGAGGAGAGCGCCGAACACGGCGAACGGCAGCCCCGACAGAATCGTGATCGGGTGGATGAAGCTCTCGTAGAGCACGCCCAGGATCAGGTAGATGACCAGGATCGCGAGCACGAGCAGCCCGAGCAGCCCGGCCTGGCTCGACTGGAACGCCTGCGCCGTGCCGCCGAAGCTCGTGATGATGCTCGACGACGCGGGGATGAGCGCGTCCGCCTGCCGCTGGACGAACTGCGTCGCCGTGCCGAGCGCGACGCCCGCGGGCAGGTTGAACGAGATGGTCACCGACGGCACCTGGCCCGAGTGGTTCACGGAGAGCGGGCTCACCGTGTCCTGGACGGTCGTCACCGACGAGAGCGGGACCGACGTCCCGCGGCTGCTCTTGACGTACAGCAGGCCGAGGGCGCTCGGGTCGCGTTGCGCGCCCGGCTGCAGCTCGAGGACGACCCAGTACTGGTTGGTGGGCGTGTAGATGGTGCCGACCTGCCGCGAGCCGTACGCGTCGTAGAGCGTCTGCTCGATGGCCTGCGCGCTGACGCCCAACGCTCCGGCGCGGTCGCGGTCGATGACCAGGGCGGCCGTCGGGTTCGACAGGAAGAGGTCGCTCGTCACGTCGCTCAGGAGCGGCGACTTCTGCAGCTGCAGCTGGAGCTGGTTGGACACGCTGTAGAGCGTGGACAGGTTGGTGCCCTGCAGCGTGAACTGGTAGAGCGCCGCGCTCTGCCGGCCGCCGATCTGGATGGTCGGCGGGTTCTGCACGAAGCTCTGCAGCCCGGGGATGCGGTTGAGCTTCTGCGTCAACTCGCGCGCGACCGCGTCCGCGTCGAGGGCGCGGTTGGCCGGCGACTTCAGGCGGATCGTGATGCGCCCCTGGTTGCTGCCGCCGCCCCCGTTGCCCACGGAGCTGGAAAAGGCCGCGACGTTGGGGTCCTTCTGCACGAGCTCCGCCGCCTGCTGCTGGTGGCGCACCATGTCCTCGAAGCTGGTGCCCTGCGCCGCGAGCGTGCTCGTGACGAGGAAGCTCGTGTCGTCGCTCGGGATGAAGCTCGTCGGCACTGCCTTGAAGAGGAAATACGTGCCGACGAGCACGCCGACCGAGCCGAGGAGCACCACCGGGCGGTGGAACATCGTCCAGCGGAGCGTCGTCTCGTAGAGCCGGTGCACCGCCTCGTAGCCGCGCTCGAACAGGTCGAGGATGGGGCGGAGCAGGCGCGGCGCCTCGTCGTGCAGCGAGTCCTTGTGCTCGGCCGACGCGTGCGGGTTGGACGCGTGCGCGAGCGTCGCCGTCGGCTCCGGCTGTGGCGCGTGCTGCTGCGAGGCGAGCTGCGGTGCCGCGAGATTGCCGGCCTGCTCGCCGGTCTTGGGGTCCGTGGTGCGCACGCCTTCGGCGCCGGCCGCGTCGGGGGGCGCGTCCCTGAGGAAGCGCGAAGCGAGCATCGGCGTGATCGTGAGCGAGACGACGCCCGACACGAGGATCGAGACCGCGATCGTCACCGAGAACTCGCGGAACAGGCGCCCGATGATCCCGCTCATGAAGAGCAGCGGCAGGAACACCGCCGAGAGCGAGAGCGTCATCGAGAGCACCGTGAACGCGACCTCCTGGGCCCCGTCGAACGACGCCTGCATGGCCGTCTTCCCCATCTCGCGGTGGCGCACGATGTTCTCGAGCACCACGATCGCGTCGTCGACGACGAAGCCCACGGCGAGCGTGAGCGCCATCAGCGAGAGGTTGTCGAGCGAGTAGCCGAGCACCTTCATGATGGCGAAGGTGCCGGCCACCGAGAGCGGCAGCGCGAGCGACGGGATGGCCGTCGCGCGCGGCGAGCGGAGGAACAGGAACACCACGCCGACGACGAGTACGAGCGTCAGCAGCAGGGTCAGCTCGACGTCGCGCACGCTCTCGCGGATGGTCTGCGAGCGGTCGTACATGATGTTCATGCTGATCCCGGCCGGGATGTTGGCCGTGAGCTTGGGCAGGATGGCCTTGACGTTGTCGGCCACCTCGACGGTGTTGGTCCCGGGCTGCCGCTGGATGGCGAGCGTGATCGAGCGGCGCATCGGCTGGTTGAGCTCGGGCGAGCCGAACCAGGCGGCCGTCTTGTCGTTCTGGACGCCCTCGACGACGGTCGCGAGGTCACCGAGGCGCACGGGGGCGCCGTTGCGGTACGTGACGACGAGGTTGGAGAACTCGGTGGCCTGCTGCAGCTGCCCGTTCGCCTGCACCACGTACGCGCGGCTCGTTCCCCAGAGCGTGCCGCTCGGCAGGTTGGGGCTCTGCGACGCGACCGCGGTGGCGACGTCGCTCGTGCCGAGCTGCAGCTGGGCGAGCTTGCGCGGGTCCATCTGCACGCGCACCGCGCGCTTCTGGGCGCCGTACACCTGCACCTGGGCGACGCCGTTGATCGTCGAGATCTGCTGCGCCAGGTTCGTCTCGGCGATCTCGTCGACGTCGGCCAGCGGGTTGGTCGTCGACGTCAGCGCGACGTAGAGGATGGGACTGTTCGCCGGGTTCACCTTCTGGTAGCTCGGCGGGATGATCCCTTGGGGCAGCGTGCGGAGCGTGGCGCTGATGGCCGCCTGCACGTCCTGCGCGGCCGCGTCCACGTCGCGGTCGAGTGAGAACTGCAGGGTGATGCTGGTCGACCCGAGCGTGCTCGACGAGGTCATGTTGTCGATGCCCGCGATGGTCGAGAACTGCTTCTCGAGCACCGTGGCCACCGAGGCGGCCATCGTCTCGGGGCTGGCGCCGGGGAGCGACGCGTTCACGGTGACCGTCGGATAGTCGACGTTGGGCAGGTCGCTCACCGGCAGCGACTGCCACGCGAAGAACCCTGCCACGAGCAGCGACAGCAGGAACAGCGTGGTCATCACGGGCCGCTTGATGAACGGCGCGACGAAATTCATGGCGAAGTCCTCAGGGGGTGCCGGTGCTGCTCGACGTGCCCGTGCCGTTGGCGCCATTGGCCGCGACGCGCTCGGGCGCGGCACCGGTCGGCTGCCCGGACGGGCCCTGCCCGGCGCTTCCGGGCACGGCATTCGGTGTGGGCGCGCTGCCCGGCGGCTGCGTGGCCACCGTGCGCGCAATCTTCATGACGGCGCCCGGCGTGAGGCGCGACTGCCCGTCGACGACGACGCGCTCGCCTACCGCCACGCCTTTCGTCACGAGGGTGACGCTTCCTGCCGACTGCGCGGTGACAACGGACACCTGCCGCGTCTTCCCGGCCGAGTCGGGCATGAACACGTAATCGCCCTGCGGCCCGGCCTGCACGGCCACGGTCGGGACGAGCACGCCCGTCGGGGTCTGGCCGAGCCCGAGGGTAAGCGGGAGGAAGGCGCCCGGCCACAGCCGGCGGTCGGTGTTCGGGAAGCGCGCCTTGAGCGTGACCGAACCGGTGGTGGTGTCGACGGCGTTGTCGATGAAGTCGACGGTGCCGCGCTCCACGGCGCCGTTCACGACCGCGCCGGCGATGGTCACGTCGAGCTGGCGCTTCTCGCGCTGGGCCGCGCGCACCTGGGGCAGCACGCGGTCGGGCACCGGGAAGCGGACGAGCACCGGCGCGACCGCGTTGATCGTCACGAGCGGCACGGTGTTGGGCACGCGCACCTGATTCCCGAGCCGCACGTTGAGGTTACCGGTCTTCCCGCTGATCGGCGCGCGGATGGTCGCGTAGCTCAAGTTGAGGCGTGCCGCGTCGACCTGCGCCTGGTCGGAGGCGATGGTCGCGCCGGCGGCCGTCGCGTTGGCGGCGAACTGTCCGGCCTGCGACTGCGTCACGAACCCCTTGCTGACGAGGGACGCGTACCGCGCCGAGTCGGCGCGGGTGGCCGTGGCGGTCGCGCGGTCGCGGGCGAGCACCGCCTGGGCCTGCGCGAGCGCCGCCTGATACGGCCGGGGGTCGATGACGAAGAGCACCTGTCCCGCGCGCACCTCGTCGCCTTCCTGGAAGCGCACCTCGGTGATCGGCCCCGCGACCTGCGGCTGGATGGCCACGGTCTGCGTCGGCTCGACGGTGCCGTTGGTGGCGAAGGTGATCGGCAGGCTCCCGCTGATCGCCTGGGCGATGGTCACCGGCACGGCGGGTTTGGGCCGCGGCGGCGGTTCCTTGCGGCAGCCGCTCGCGGCGACCGCGGCGAGCAGGGCCGCGAACGTGGTACGACGAAACGAACGATCGAACGGGCGCATTACCGGGACGGATCGGAATTGGAGGCGCGCGCGGCCGCGGGCGGGGCCGAGAGCGGGGTCGAGGTCGGGACGGCCGGAGCCACGACCGCCGGGAGCTCCCCGCGGAGGCCGAGGATGCCGGCGTTGCGCGCGAGCTGGGCCAGCGACGTGGTCCACGCCCAGCGCGCCTGGGCGAGCTGCGAACGCGCGGTGGCGAGCGTGGTCTGCGCGTTCAGGAGGTCGACGATCGTGCCGACGCCCTCCTGGTACCGGCCCGCGGCCACCTCGGCGTTGCGTTCGGCCGTCGCGAGCAGCGTCTCGTTGGCCGCGAGGCGGTCCGCGCTCTCCTTGAGCACCTCCGCCGACGCGACCACCTGGTTGACGGCCTGCGTCGTCATCGCGTCGGCCCGCGCGCGCGCGGCGTCGGCGGTGGCGTTGGCCGCCTGCAGCGACGCGCGCCGCGCCCCGCCGTCGAACACGGGGACCGAGAGGCCGAGCTGGATGTTGTAGGTCATCCCGTTGATGGGCGCCACGCCGCCGTAGATCTGGTTGTAGCCGGCGGTGCCGGTGACGGTGACGGCGGGCAGCAGCGCCGAGCGCGCCGTGCGCACCTGCTGCTGCGCCGCGAGCGCCTGGTCGCGCATCGCGTCCACGTCGGGGCGCGTGCGCACGGCGTGCGCGACGAGGGTGTCGACGCGGGCCGTGAGCAGCGAGGTCACCGACGTCGCCGCGGTGCCCGTGGGCGCACGCTCGGCGGCCACCGCGAACGGCACGTCCGCCCGGGCGTTGATCACCGTGGCCAGCGTGTCGCGCGACTGCGAGAGGCTCTGGCGGGCGTTGAGCAGGTTGACGCGCGCCTGGGCGAGCGCCGTCGCGGCCTGAAGGGTGTCACCCACGGTGGCGAGGCCGGCCCGAAAGAGCGCGACCGACGCGTCGCGGCTGGACGTCGCCGTGCGCACGTTCTGCTCCGACGCGACCACGACGTCCCGCGCGCTCTGATAGCCGAAGTACGCCTGTTCGGCCTGCAGCAGCGTGTTGACGATGGTCGCGTCGAGCGTCGCGCCCGCGGCGTTGGCCGTCTCACGCGCACTGCCGATCTGTCCGGCGCGCCCCCCGAAATCGAAGGCGAGGAAGGTGAGCCCGATGGCGGGCGTGAACGACGTCCGCTGCGTCACCGCCGAACCGACCACGGTGGTCGCCGTGGTCGTGCCCGTGCCGGTGCCGGTGGTGCCCGTCCCGCTGCCCCCGGTGCCGGTGCCGGTCGTGCCCGTGCCCGCGCCGCCCGTCCCGGTCGTGCCGGTCCCGGTGGTGCCGGAGCCGGTGCCGTTCCCGGGAAGCGTCCCCGTGGAGATCCCGCCACCCGCGATGCCGAGCGACTGGGAGCGCGTGATGCCCGGGTTGAACGAGAGCACCGGGAACGAGGCCGCCCGCGCCGACAGGAACTGCGCGCGCGACGATTGTGCGCTGGCGAACGCGGCGAACGTCGACGGGTTGGCGCGCAGGGCGGCATCGAGCACGTCGGCCAGCGTCAGCGCACGGCCGGCGAGTCCCGCGGGCGTGGCCGGTGCGCCCGGCGCACGGCCGCCGGCCTGCGTCGGGACGCCGGGCACGATCTCGGTCTGACTCGGCACCTGTTGCGGGAACAACGGCTGCGGCCCGATCACGCGCGCGGCGGTGCTCGGCGCGCCGATGGGCGCCCTGCTGTCGAGCGGCGGCACGGGGAGCGGGCCCGACGCCGGCGGATCGTCAGCCGAGCGGGTCGCCCCGGGAACGGGCAGCGGCGCCGGCGTGGGTGCCCCGGCGGACGCCGGAACGCTGGCGGGGAGCACCGGCGCCTGCTGGGCGCGCACCGCGCCGGGCGTCAGCGCGTACGCGCCGGCGACGATTCCGAACAGCACCGACGCGCGCCGGGCGACCCGCCGCACGCCGAGGCGCGCGCCCGCGGCCGACGCCTCGGCAAGGTGCGGGTCGGCGCCGTGCGGATCGGCCGCGGGCTGGCGCGGCGCGAGGCCGTCGAAGACGAGCGAGACGAGCGTCGCCGCGAGCGCTTCGGACGGTGCGCCCTGATCGACGAGATCGGAGTAATCACCACGGAACAGCCCCGCGAGGTGCCGCGCGATCACCGGCGTGGGTGCGTCGGCGCGGCAGTCCCCTTCGGCCTTGGCACGGTCGACGAGGGCGCCGATGCGGGCCCACACGTCGCGACGCGCGATGCCCACCTCGGGCGCCGAGTCGACCACGGAGCGTGGCAGCTCCACACGCGTGGACCACGCGCCCGCCCGGCGCGCGAGCGCGTCGCGCAGCACCCGCTCCAGTTGGGGGCGGGCGCGCTCGCCCTCGGCCACGGCCTGCTCGGCGGACGCGATGTCCGCCGCCGTGTGGCCGAGCCGGTGCAGCATCACGGCCACCGCGACCGCGTCCTTGCTCGGGAAGTGCTGGTAGAGCGTCGGCTTCGAAATGCCGACGTGCGCGGCGATCTCGTCCATGCTCGTGGCCGCGTACCCGCGTTCGGCGAGCAGGGTGGCGGCGGCATCGAGGATCGCCGTCTCGCGCATCCGGCGCTGCCGTTCCTGCCAGGGCAGCGCGTCGGATCGCCCGTCCGGGCGGGAAAGGTCCATCGGTCGAATAGTCGGACTCGAGAAGAGCGGCCGGTCGAGGCGCGGCGGCCAGTCGGTATGAAAACGGCATCCAACCCGCGAGTGGCCGGAGTTTGCGCCATCGTTACGCAGGCTTACTCGCCAGTAAACGCGCGAGTTCCCGAAAGTGTTGCTCCGGCGCGGGGCGCGCGGCGGGGTCGCCCGCGTCGGCGTTGCGCGGCCGTCCCGGGGACGGTTCGTTCCGACGCTCCTCCCCACCGCCTCCCGACCGCATGCCGCGCTACCCCTCGCTCCTGCTCGACGTCGACTCGACCCTCGCCGGCGTCGAAGGGATCGACTGGCTTGCCGCACGGCGCGGCGCCGCGACGGCCGCCGCGGTCGCGGAGGCGACCGAGCGCGCGATGCGCGGCGATCTCGCCCTCGACGCCGTGTACGGCGAGCGGCTCGCGCGCGTTCGCCCCGACCGCGGCGACTGCGAGGCGCTGGCCGCCGCGTACCAGGCGGCGCTCGCGCCCGGTGCGGCCGACGCGCTCGAGCGCATGCGCGCGGGGGGAGTGCGCATCGCCCTCGTCAGCGGCGGGCTCCGCCAGGCCATCCTTCCACTCGCCCGCAGCCTCGGCTTCGCCCCGGCCGACGTGTACGCGGTGGACGTGGTGTTCGACATGGGCGGCGCGTACTTCGCCTACGACGCCGGGTCGCTGCTCGCGACGCAGGGCGGCAAGGGCGACGTCGCGCGCGGCGTGCTCGCCGCCTGGGGCGTGGCGGCCCGTCCGGCGCTCGGCTGCGGCGACGGCAGTACCGACCTCGCGCTGCGCGGGGCCGGCGCGTGCGACGCGCTCGCCGCGTTCACCGGCTTCGCACGACGCGACGCGGTGGTCGCCGCGGCCGACCACGTGGTCGACAACTTCGACGCGCTCGCCGGGCTCGTGCTGGGCGCTGTCGCGTGACCGCCGGTCACGGCAGCTTACACGGTATGACGACTCCTGACGCGGGTTTCGGCACGTTCTTTCTTCCGGGTCCCACCGAGGTGCGACCCGCGGTGCTCGCGGCGATGGTGCGCCCCATGATCCCGCACCGCGGTGCGGAATTCGAGGCGCTCCATGCGCGGTGCGACGCGGGACTCCGACAGGTGTTCCGCACCGAGCGGCCGGTCTATCTCTCGTCGTCGTCGGCCACCGGGCTGATGGAAGGCGCGGTGCGCGCCGCGGCTCCGGGGCCGATCCTCGCGGTGGTCAACGGCGCGTTTTCGGAGCGCTTTGCCGACATCGCCCGGGCCTGCGGGCGCGAGGTGCAGACGCTCGACGTGGTCTGGGGATGCCCGGCCGACCCGGACGACGTCGCGCGCGCGCTGCGGGCCGGGCCATCGACGGGCGGGCGCTTCGCCGCGGTCACCGTCGTGCACTCCGAAACCTCGACGGGCGCGCTCACCGACGTGCGGGCGGTGGCCGCCGCGGCACGCGCGGACGGGGCGGCCTGCCTCGTCGACAGCGTGACCGGAATTGGCGGTGCGGAGCTGCACGCGGACGCCTGGGGGCTCGACTTCGTGCTCACGGGTTCGCAGAAGGCGCTCGCCCTGCCGCCGGGACTGGCCTTCGGCGTCGCGTCGGCCGACTTCATCGCGGGCGCGGCCGCCCGGCCGGCGGGCGAGGCGGCGCGCGGGCGCTACCTCGACCTGGCCGAGTTCGAGGCGTACGCGACCAAGCACCAGACGCCCAACACGCCGGCCCTGTCGTTGTTCTACGCGCTGGACGCCCAGCTCGCCGCCATGGCGACGTGCGAGCCGATCGAGGCGCGCTGGGCGCGGCACGGCGCGATGGCGGCGCGCATGTGGGCGTGGGTGGAGGCCCGCGCCGAACGCTTCGGCGTGGGCCTGCTCGCGCCGGCCGGCTCGCGATCGCCCACGGTCACCGCCGTGACGCTTCCGACGGGGCTCGAGAGCGGCCCCGTCGTGCGCGCGGTCGCCGCGCGCGGCTACACGATCGGCGCGGGATACGGGCGCCTTCGGGCTACCACGTTCCGCGTCGGCCACATGGGGGACCACACGCCCGACACGCTCGCCGGCTGTCTGGCCGCGTGCGACGACGCGCTCGCCGAGTTGACCGGGCGCTAGCGCCCGGCCTCTCGCGCCCGGCCTCTCGCGCCCGGCCTCTCGCGCCCGACGCGGCAGCTCGCCGGGGCGCGCTCGCGTAGCGGGCCCGACATTGCAGGAGTGCCTACCGTGACGGCAACGCGACCCTCCTCTCGGTACGACGTCGTCGCCGTGGGCACCTCCGCCGGCGGCCTCGAGGCGCTGCGCGCCGTGCTGGAGGCGCTTCCTGCCGATTTCCCCGCGGCGGTGGTCGTCATGCAGCATCTGGGGCGCTACGGAAGTGCGCTCGTCGAGATGCTCGCCGCGCACAGCCGGCTGTCGGTGACGTGGGTCGCCGACGGGACCAAGCTGACGCCGGGGTGCGTGTTCGTGTGCCCGCCGCAGCGCCAGGTCGAGGTGCGCCGCGACGGCACGTGCGCGGTGCGCGAGGGCGTGCGGCGCGCAACGGACCTGCCGATCGACCTGCTGTTCGAGAGTCTCGCCGCCGCGTTCGGCGCGCGGGCGCTCGCCGTGGTGCTCACGGGGATGGGGCGCGACGGCGCGGCGGGCGTACAGGCCCTCAGCCGCGCCGGGGCGACGGTCCTCGCGCAATCGGCCGAGTCGTCGCGCTACCCGTCGATGCCGCTCGCGGCGACGGCGACGGGCGCGATCGATCTCGTGTTGCCGCTCGCGCAGATCGGTGCGGTGCTCGTGCTCGTCGCGGGCGGCGGGCGGCTGCCCCGGTCAGGGGCGGAGCTCGCCGCGGGCGCGGCCCTGTTCACCGGCCCGGGGGCGGCACGGGTCGGCCCGCTGCTGGCCGACGTCGACTGGGCGGCCACACCCCTCGGCCCCGTGCTGGGGTGGTCGGTCGCGCTGCAGACGGTGGTGCGCGTCGCGCTCACGTCGCACGTGCCGATGTCGATCTACTGGGGCGCCCAACTCGTCGAGATCTCCAACGACGCGGCGTTCTCCCGACGCGGTGGGACCGCGCGTCAAACACATCTCGGGCGCTCGGCACGGCAGACGCGCTCGCGTGCGGGGCGGGTCGCGGTGGCGACGTGCGAGCGCGTCGCGCGGACGCGCCAAACCGTGTGGGCCGAACACCATGACGGCACCGACCTCGACGCGCAGGGCGACGAATTCATGACGGTTTCGTCGTACAGTGCAGTGCTCGATCCCACCACGCCGCGCGGCGTGGGTGGCGTATTCAGCATCGTGAGCACGCCGGCCGAACCGGCGCGGGGAACGCGAACCGCCGCTCCGCCGTTGCGACCTTGACTCCCGAGGTACCCGAACCTACGCTGCGAAACAGTTGGTAGCACAGATTGTTTCGCGGTGCTCTGGTCCTGGTTTCCGCCGCTCCCCCACCTTGCCAGCCTCTCTGGCCATGAGCGACGTCTCGCAGGTTCCGCCGTCGGTCGCGCGCGACGCCGCGGCGGCCGACATCCTCGCGGCAGCCGGCGGCGCCGCTCCGGGCGACGTGCTCGGAGCCCTGACCGGCCGCGTGCGCGATACGGCGGCGCGCGCGGTCGTCGCGGCCGGCCGCTGGCACACGTCCGCGCGCGTGCACCCCGCGCTCGACGTGGCGGACGCGACGTTCGCGGAGTTCGACGCGTCCCGCACGCAGTTGTGCGACGCCGTGAGCGTCCTCGCCGCCCACCTCCGCCGCGGCGGCGTCCCGCCGGAGCGCATGCTCGTGGTCGTGAAGGACGCCGTGCGCGGCGCCGCGGCCCCGACCGCGGCCGACGCGGCCGACTCCCGCGTCGTGATGAGCGACGCCGTGCGCTGGGGAATCGACGCGTACTACGCGACGGCCTGACCGCGGGGACCGGCCGACCGCGGGGACGGCCTGACGTCGGGCGCCCTCACGACGCGTACCGTTAGGCGTCAGCCCTCGGGGGCCGCGGCCCCGTCCGCGCCCGCCGGGGCCGCGGCGGCCGGCTCCCCCCGCGGTGCGGCGCCCGCCCCCACTTCGTTAGGCAGCTCTTCCATGAGGATCAGCGCGCCGCGCGGGCGCTTCTCGCCCGGGTCGGCGAGCGCCCGGACGCTGACGCGACACTGCGTGGCGCGGCCGCGCCGGTTGGTCGCGCCGAGGACCAGCTCCTGCGCGTCGGCGGTGCCGGCCAGGCACGCGCGGATCGCCTCGGCCAGCCGCTCGACCGGCAGGCCGATGTCGAGGTTGAAGAAGCTCGTGCCGACCACCTCGCCGGCCCGCACGCCCCACTGATCTTCGGCGAGGTTGCTCCACGACAGCACGCGCAGGTCGCGGTCGATCACGGCCACCCCCGCGCGCATGCTCGCGAACACCGACTCGAGGAACGCGTTGGCCCGGTTGAGGTCCTCGCTCCGCTGGCGCAACTCGTCGTTGATGGTCTGCAGCTCCTCGTTCGTGCTCTGGAGCTCCTCGTTCATCGTCTCGAGCTCCTCGTTCGTGCTCTGCAGCTCCTCGTTCGTCGTCTCCAACTCCTCGACGGTCGAGTGCAGCTCCTCGTTCGTGGTCTCGAGCTCCTCGTTCGTGCTCTGCAGCTCCTGGTACGCGGCCTCCAGCTCCGCCTGCGCCTCCTGCACCTGATGCTGCAGCTGCTTGTAGCGCGTGACCTCGATGAACGTCGCACTCACCCCCGCGCCGGCCGGCGCTGGGGTGGCGCCGAATTCGGCGGGCGCGATGAGCGGCACGACGCGGATGTCGAACCAGCGCATCTCGCCGCCGGGCGCACGCCACGGCACCTCGCCGTTCACGATGGGGCGCCCCTCGCTCAACGCCTGGTCGATGAGCGAACGCAGCTCGAACGGGCGGTACGAGACTTCGAGGTCCTGCAGCGGGCGACCGAGGTCGGGCTGGCCCAGCTGGAAGAGGGCGCGGGCGCGCTCGTTTATGGCGAGGAGGCGCCCGGTGCGGTCAATCGCGAGCTGCGCGATCGGCCCCGCGTCGAACGCCGCGTCGCGCAGTTCGCCGTCGAGCCCACGGTCGGGCCCCTCGCCGGGACCGTATGTCGCGCCCGAGGACCGGTCGCGCCACCGGAATGGGCTGGCGACCACGCCGGACGCCCCGGACACCGCGTTGTAGCGCGGCACCTTGACGAACACGCGTCGCTTGAGGTCGACGGGGACGAACAGGTTGGTGTGGGTGAGCAGCGTCTCGGCGCGCCCGAGCACGAGGACGCCGCCGTCGTTGAGCGCGAACTGGAAGCGCGCCAGCACGCGCGCCTGCGTGGGCGCGTCGAAGTACATCAGCGTGTTGCGACACGTCAGCAGGTCGATGCGCGAGATCGGCGCGTCCTGCATGAGGTCGTTCCGCCCGAAAATCAGCAGGCGCCGCAGGTCCTTGCGGAAGACGTAGCGCTGCCCGTCACGCTCGAAGTAGCGCTCGACGAGGTCGGGCGGCAGCGCGGCGACGTCCCGCTCCTGGTAGACGCCCTGCCGCGCCGTGGCGAGCGCGTCCTCGTCGAGGTCGGTCGCGTAGAGCTTCACGCGCTCGCGGAACTTGTCGTCGCCCATCGCCTCGGCGAGCACGATGGCGAGCGTGTATGCCTCCTGCCCCGTCGCGCATCCGGCGCACCACACGCGAATCGGGTCGGACCCGCCGCGCGCCGCGAGCAGCTGCGGCACGACCTCGGCGCGGAGGTGCTCCCAGAGCGACTCGTCGCGGAAGAAGGCGGTCACGTTGATGAGGATCGTGTCGAACAGTTCGGCGAACTCGGACGGATGCGCGTCGAGGTACTCCTGGTACGCGGCGTACGTCGCGGAGCCGGTGGCCCGCATCCGCTTGCCGATCCGGCGCGCGAGTCCCACACGTTTGTAGCCGCTGAACTCGAAACTGCGGGTCGCCCGCAAATAGGCCAGCAGCAGGTCGAAATCGAGCCCGGGATCGGGCGGAAACGTCACGGCGCGCGGCGGATCGGGGTCGCTCAAATGCCGTCCACGTGGGCGGGGAGGTCGTTCAGCACGTCGCGCAGCAGGGCGCCGCGCTGTTCGAGGTACTCGGCGCGAAGCCGGAACACCGCGGCGCTGCGCGAGCGCCCCTGCTCGGCGGCCCGTTCGGCCACCCGGGCGGCGATCGCGGCGCTCTCTTCGAGGGCCGTGAGCGCGGTCCAGAGCGCGTCCTCGACCGATCGCGCCTTGTTGTCGACGAGGCCCTGGTCGGTGTACGAGTGGCCGACGCGGCAGCGGTAGCGCACGAGCGCCCCGTCGCGCAACTCCCACAAGGCGCCGTGGCAGTCGGGGCAGGTGAACTCCGACACCGTCCCGCCGAGTGCCTTGTTCATCAGGCTGCCGCCGTTGACGACGCCGATGCCCGTTTCGAGCTCCGCGACGCGCTCGGGCGTGGGCGCGGGCGCGGGCGTGGGCGCGGGCGCGACCGGAAGTCCGTTCGGTATGGCGCCGTTGGGGGTCGTCCGCATCGGAGGCGGCACACTGGGTCTCGTCTCACTCCGGCCATTCGGGGCCGTCCCGTTGGGCGTCGTCGCGTGAGGCGCCGTGTCGTTCGAATCCGATGGCGCCCCGTCGGCGGCGATCGCGTCGCGCGCGGGATCGGCCTCGGCCGTGAGGAGCGGGGCGATGTCCGTCATCGGCAGCACGTAGTCCACGGGCACGTTCGCGATCGCGCTCAACGGCATGCCGGGGAAGTTGGCCTCGTCCGGACTCTGCACCACGGCGAGCCCGCCCTGTTGGGTGATGGCCAACAGCCCGCGCGTGCCGTCGTCGAGGTTGCCGGTGAGCACCACCCCGACCACGCGCGGGCCGTACGCGGCGCTCGCGGAACGGAAGAGCGGATCGACCGCGGGGCGGTGGCCGTTCTCGCGCGGGCCGGGCACCAGGCGCATGCGGCCCGGCTCGAGCAACAGGTGGCGGTCGGAAGGCGCGACGTAGATCCTGCCCGGCTGCACGGGCGCTCCGTCCGTGGCGTTGACGCACGGAAGGGATGCCGCCCGGCCGAGGATGCCGGCGAGCACGCTCGGCACGCTCGGCGGGATGTGCAGGACCACAAAAACGGACCCGGGGTAGTCCGCCGGGAGTGCGGCGACGACAGCCTTGAGGGCCTCGACCCCGCCGGCCGAAGCACCGATCACGACGATGTCGCGCCGTAGGTGCCGAGTCTGTGGGGTGGCGGATTGCGGTGTCGCATCCGAGGTTGTTGTGGCATCCATATGGCAGTAACAGTATTGCCCGGCAGACGCACGCGCACGGCCGTTGTTCCCACGGTCGTTGGTACCAAGGAGCGGCGAATGGTCATGCATCCGGATTTCGCGGAATTCACGGACGAGTTCGGAGAGCGCCGGCGGCGCGCGCAGGAGATCAGCTCGCCGCTGCTGCGAGCACTCGGCGCCGTCGCTCGGACCGGGGGCGAGTCGGGGGCGTCGATCGCGACCGTCCACGCGACCTCCGACCTGATCGCCGACGCCCTGGCCGATCTTGGCCGGGCCGAGGAGGAATTGCGCGCGCAGAACGAGGCGCTGTTCGCGGCGCAGACCGAGCTCGAACTCGAGCAGCAGGTGTTTCGCGACCTGTTCGACCTCGCGCCGACGGCGTCGCTGGTGACCAACGGCGTCGGGCAGATCGTGCGGATCAATCAGGCGGCGCTCGAATTGCTGATTCGCCCGGCCAACGCCGTGGTCGGCAAGCCGCTCGCGGCGTACGTCGCGATCGCCGACCGCGCCGCGTTCCGCATCGCGCTCTATCGTTCGAAGCAGAGCTCGCGCGTCGAGACGTGGCCGGTCCGGTTGACCCCCAAGTACGGTGACCCGATCGAGTGCCGGGTGCGCACGCGCGCGCTGCGCTCAGTCTGCAGCGGTTCGGCGCCCTGCGCCGATGCCGTACTACACTGGGTGATCACCGAAGAACTCCCCCACTCCAGCGACGACCTGGTTTGACTACCACGCCTGCCTTCGCCCGCGCGCGGACCGCCCTCGCGGCCCCTCCCGCCCCCGCGCCCGACGTCGAGGTGGGCGCTGCTGCCCTCGTCGACGCGGTGCGCGCCGTCGTTCACGCCCTGCGCGGCGCGTCGCGCGCCGCCGAGCAGGAGATCGGTGTGCACGGCGCCGAGCTGCTCGTCCTGCGCAAGCTGGTCGACGCGCCCTGCGCGTCGCTCGCCGAGTTGGCCGTCCGCACGCAGACCGATCCGAGCACCGCGAGCGTGGTCGTGCGCGGGCTGGTCGAGCGCGACCTCGTCACGCGGAGCGTCGCCCCGGACGACCGCCGCCGCACGCCGATCGCGATCACCCCGGCCGGCCGCCAGCTGCTGCGACGTGCGCCCGAGCCGGCGCACGCGCGCGTGGCGCGCGCGGCGGGGCCCCTCGACGCCGCCGCGCTGCACGATCTCGCGCGCCAGCTCGCCGAGGTGGCCGGGCGTCTCGCGCTCGACCGCGACGGAATGACCGCAGACGGGTCGCCGCTGCAGGCCGAGGTCGGCGGCGACCCGGGCACGGCGGGCGAGCTGGACGGCCCCGTATAACAGCGGCGTAACAGCTCCGTACACGACAGCGGGCGCCGCCGTGCCGGTCAGCGCACGGCTTCGCGAGTCGCGCGCACGCGCAACGCTCGCCTGCCAGGCGAGCGAGCGGCTCTGCGCGCGCGCGACCACCGAGGCGACCCGTTCGCGCGAGTTGCAGTCCCTCCTGTCGGCCCAGGCCCGGTCATGGCGCGGCTGGCACCGGCTGTGGCGGCGCGTCGTGCTGCATCCGTCGCGCGCGGCCGTGTGCGACGCGGGCGCCGCGCGTCCGCGGCTGCCGGCGGTCCTCCGCGTCTGCATGTTCTGCGAGCGGGTGTACGTGGCGCTGCCGCTCGCGCGCGGCCTCGCCGAGGCGGACGAGGCGTGGCGCGCCGTGCCCCCGTGGGTACGCGGCCGGATCGCCGACCCGAAGTTTCGCGTCGTCTTCTCTCACGGCGCGTGCCCGGCGTGTGCGCGCCGGCACATGGATTTCTCGTAGCAGCGCTGACGTTGTTCGGCGTCCGATTCTTGCCATGATGCATGGCGTGGATGCCGTCCCCCACCCCGCCGGTCACTCCACCGCGCCGCCCGACCCCGAGGGGGACGCGGCGGAGTCGGCGTCGCGCCACGACGAGGTGCGCGACGCGGCGACGCGGGCGATGGCGACCGCGCGCGCCCTGCAAGGCAGGCTGCGGCGCATGGCGGCGAGCTATCCGACGGCCGAGGAGCGCGCCGTGTCGCTCGTCGAGCTGACGTTGCGCGAGTTGAACGCGTCGGTAGTGGTCGCGTGGCGGCTCATCGACGAGGAGAGCGCGTTGGAGGTGACCGGCGCGACGCCGCTCGCGACCGAGGTGGTCGCCCGGTACTCGCGGATCGCGCTCGCCGCGGCGTGTCCGGTGAGCGAGGCAGCCCGTACCGAACGCGTGCTCCATTTCGGAAGCCGCGCGAGTCTGGTCGAGCGCTACCCGGCGCTCCGCCCCACGGTCGATGCACTGGGGGTCCAGGCGCTCGCGGCCGTACCGGCGCGGTACATGGGGCGCGTGCACGGAATGCTGCTCGTGGGGTGGACGGAGCCGCGCCGCCTGGTGCCGAGCGAGCAGGTGATGCTGCGGGCGGCGGCGGGGCGGCTCGCTCGGGCGCTGGCCCAGGCCCGGCTGTACTACGGCGAGCGTGCGGCGCACGCCGCCGCCGAACGCGCGCGCGCGGCCGAGGCCGAGGCGCGGCGCGAGGCCGAGCGGGCGCGCGCGGACGCCGAGGAGTCGCGGCGGCTCGCCGAGGACGCGAACCGCGCGAAGGACGACTTCCTCGCCGTGGTCTCGCACGAGCTGCGCACGCCGCTCCAGGCGATCCTCGGCTTCTCCGACCTGTTAGGCGCGGAGATCGCGGGCCCGCTCGCGCCGCGGCAGCACGAGTACGTGCGCCGCGTGCAGACGGCCGGCGGACACCTGCTCGACACCATCGAGAACCTGCTCGGCTTCGCGCGGGCGCAGTCGGGCAAGGAGGTGGTCGTGCCCGCGCCCTTCGACGCGGCCGCCACGGTCGCGCAGGTGCTCGACATCACCGCGCCGCTCGCCGCCCGCAAGCAGCTCGCGCTCGCGCAGGAGGGGCCGGCCGCCGGCGTCGACGTCGTGAGCGACGAGCGCAAGGTGCGCCAGATCGTCACCAACCTCGTCGGCAACGCGGTCAAGTTCACCGACCACGGGCGGGTGGTGGTCGAGACGTGCGTGGCCGACTCGCCGGCCGGCGAGTGGCTGCGGATCACCGTGCGCGACACCGGCATCGGGATCCCGCCGGAGCAGCTGGCGCGGGTGTTCGAACCGTTCGTCCAGGTGTCGGGCGGGGCCAGCCTGCAGCCGACCACGCGCCCGGCCGCGGGCACGGGGCTCGGCCTCAGCATCGTGCGGCAGCTGACGTGGCTGCTCGGCGGCGACGTGAGCGTCACGAGCACCCTCGGCGAGGGGAGTACGTTCGTGGTCGACCTGCCGCGGGTCTACGACGGGGCGCCCCGGCGCGGCGCGGCCGGCGCCTAACGGTCGGCGGCGCCGGGCGCGATGGCGGCGCCCGTCGCGGCGTCGAACACGTGCAGCGCGGCGGGGTCGAGCGCGAGCGCCACCGCGCCGCCGGGCGCCGGCAGCGGCGTACCCGGCGCCAGCCGCGCCGTGACCTCGGCCGCGCCCCGGCGCGCGTGGGCCAGCAGCTCGTGGCCCAACGGCTCGACGAGGCCGACGCGCATGGGCAGCGTCGACGCGCCGTCGTCGGCCGCGGTCGCCACCCGCACGTGCTCGGGGCGGACGCCGAGCAGGAGCTCGCGCCCCGCGGCCGCGGCGAGCGCGGGCGACGCGAGCAGCGCCGGCGGGAGCGCGACCGCGAGCGCGTCCGCGTCGGCGACCGCGAACGCGCCCGCGCGGCGGTCGACCGTGCCCCGCAGCAGGTTCATCGGCGGCGAGCCGACGAACGCGGCGACGAACGCCGTGGCCGGGCTCGCGTAGAGCGCCGCCGGGGTGGCGACCTGCTCCACGCGCCCCGCCCGCATCACGACGATGCGGTCGCCGAGCGTCATCGCCTCGACCTGGTCGTGCGTGACGTAGATGGTCGTCGCGCCGATGCGGCGGTGCAGCGCGGCGATCTCGCGCCGCATCTGCACGCGCAGCTTCGCGTCGAGGTTGGAGAGCGGCTCGTCGAAGAGGAAGACGCGCGGCTCGCGCACGATGGCGCGCCCGATGGCGACCCGCTGCCGCTGACCGCCCGACAGCTCGCGCGGCCGGCGGTCGAGCAGCGGCGTGAGGCCGAGGGTGTCGGCCGCGCCGGCGACTCGCGCCGCGACGTCCGCCGCGGGGCGACCGCGGAGGCGCAGCGCGAACCCCATGTTCTCGCGCACGGTCATGTGCGGGTAGAGCGCGTACGTCTGGAACACCATCGCGATGTCGCGCTCGGCCGGCGGCGTGCCGGTGACGTCGACGTCGCCGATCGCGACGCGCCCGGCACTCGCCGCCTCCAGGCCGGCGATCATGCGGAGTGTGGTGCTCTTGCCGCACCCCGACGGGCCGACGAGGACGACGAACTCGCCGGGCGACACGTCGAGGTCCACGCCGTGCACGGCGACCTGACCGCCGTCGTAGACCTTGCGCAGGCCCGCGAGCGTGACCCGCGCCGCCGCACCCCCGGCGTCGCCCTGGCGCGCAGCTCCATTCGGCCCGGCGGCGCTCACTTCACGCTCCCCGCGGTCACGCCTTCGATGTAGTAACGCTGCAGCGCGAGGAAGACCACCAGCACCGGCAGCAGCGTGAGCACGGAGCCGGCCATCATCAGCTCCGTCTGTTGGGCGTGCTCGCCGAGCAGGCCCGCGAGGGCGACCGGGAGCGTGTAGCGGCGGTCGTCGGTGAGCACGACGAGCGGCCAGAGGAAGTCGTTCCAGGTCGAGAGGAAGGTCCAGATGCTGAGCGTCGCGAGCACCGGGCGGATGGCCGGCAGCACGATGCTCCAGAACACGCGCCCCTCCCCCGCGCCGTCGATGCGCGCCGCGTCGAGCAGGTCGTCGGGGAGCGCGAGCGCGTACTGCCGCACGAGGAAGATGCCGAAGATGCTCGCGAGCGCGGGGACGACCACGCCCGCGTACGTGTTGACGAGGTGCAGCGCCTTGAGCTCCAGGAAGAGCGGCAGCATCGCGACCTGCGCCGGCACGACGAGCGCCGTGCCGAGCAGGCCGAACAGCCCGTCGCGCCCGCGGAAGCGCAGCTTGGCGAAGGCGTACCCCGCGGCCGCGTTGACGAACAGCGAGAGCCCGGTGACGAGCGCCGCGACGACGAAGCCGTTGAGGGCGTAGCGGCCTAACGACAGGCGGGTGAAGAGCGCGCGGTAGTGCTCGAGCGTGGGCGCGCGGGGCAGGAGGTGCGGCGGGTAGGTGGTGGCCTCGCCGGGCCGCATGAACGACGCGGCCAGCATCCAGAGCATCGGGAGGAGCGCGGCCGCGCCGCAGGCGGCGAGCGCGCCGGCGAGCAGCACGCGGGCGAACCGCACGCGGGCGAACGGCGGCGGGGCCGGCGTCACGCCGCCGGACGTTCGGGCGGGCGGGACGACGCGCGCTGGAAGGCGCGCTGCAACCCGTGCTGCGCGAGCGCGCACGCGACGACGAGCGCGAACAGCAGGAACGCGATCGCGGCCGCGTTCCCCATGCGCCACCAGCGGAAGCCCTCCTCGTACATCAGCAGCACGACGCTCGTCGTGCTCCGCAGCGGCCCGCCCGCCGTCATCGCGTAGGGCTCCGCGAAGAGCTGGAAGTAGCCGATCATGGTCACGACCGCGACGAGCAGCGTCGTCGGCGCGAGCCCGGGGAGGGTGACGTGGCGGAAGCGCTGCCACGCCGTGGCGCCGTCGAGCGCGGCCGCCTCGTACAACTCCGCCGGGATCGCCTGCAGCCCCGCGACGAAGATCAGCATGTTGTAGCCGAAGTTCTTCCACACCGCGAGCAGGATGATCGCCGGCATCGCCCAGCGTGGATCGCCGAGCCAGTCGACGGGCGGGATCCCGACCGCGCCCAACGCATAGTTGAGCAGCCCGTACTGCGGGTGGTAGAGGTAGCGCCAGACGATGGCGACGGCGACGAGCGTGGTCACGAAGGGCGTGAAGAACACCGTCCGCCAGAACGTCTTCCACCGCACGAGCCGCCCGTTGACGAGCAGCGCGGCGCCGAGCGACGCGGCGACGGTGAGTGGCCCGCCCACGGCCGCGAAGTAGAGCGTGTTGCCGAGCGCGGTGCGGAAGAGCGGGTCGGCGAGCAGGCGCGCGTAGTTGCGCAGCCCCACGAAGCGCACGGCCGCGGGGTCGGCGATGGCGTACAGGTCGAAGTCGGTGAGGCTGAGCGCGAGTCCGGCGAGCACCGGCAGCACGAAGAACACGGCCAGCAGCAGGAGCGCCGGGGCGACGAACCACCAGCCCGCGCCCGCGCGCGCGCCGACCGGCGCTCCCGCGCCCACGCTCACTGGCGCGTGCGCAGCCAACGCCGCTTCTCGAGGATCGCGTCGACGTCGGCGTCGAGCGCGCGGAGCGCGTCGTCGACGGTCGCGTCGCCGCGCCCGGCGCGCTCGACGGACTGCGCGACGCGCTCCGCGATCGCCTCCCACTCGGGGACGCGCGGCACGGGGGTGAGGCGCCGGAGCTGCGTGGCGAAGGGCGCGAACTTCGCGTCGCCGGCGACCCCGGCGTCGGCCCACGCACTCGCGCGCGCGGGCAGGTCGCCGCTCAGCCGGGCGAAGCTCGCCTGCGCCGCGCGCGTGCTGAGGAACTCGACGAACTGCCAGGCGAGCGCCTGCCGCGCGGGGTCATCGTGCCCGGGCCCGCGAAAGAGCACGAGGCTCGACCCGCCGGGGAGCGACGTGCCGCTCGCCGCGCCCGTCGGGCCGGGCATCGCGGCGGTGGCCCAGCGCGCGACGGCGCCGGGCACGGTGTCGGGCATCCAGTGGCGGAAGTCGGCGACGTTCCACGGCCCGGTGACGTACATCGCGTACCGCCCGGCCGCGACCTCCTGCGTGATGTTGCTGACCTGCGTGGTCGAGATGGGCGGGGCCAACCCTTCGCGGAACAGGCCGACGTACCAGGCGAACGCGGCGCGCACGCGCGGGTCGCGGAAGTTGCCGCGCGTGTCGCCGTCGCGCAGCAGCGGCGCGCCGCTCTGCTGCAGGACGATCACGGGCGTCTCGATCTCGTTGGTCGGCAGGAGCGCGGGCGATCCGCCCGCCGGCTGCACGCGGCGCACGCGGCGCATGGCGTCCCGCCACTCCGCCCAACTCTCGGGCGCGCGCGCCACGCCGGCGCGCGCGAGCAGGTCGGAGCGGTAGAAGAGCAGGCGGGTGTCGACGTACCACGGCACGCCGTACGTGCGCCCGTCGACGACGTTGGGCGTCCACTCGCCGGCGAAGTAGTCGGCGCGGTCGACCACGGCCGACCGGGCGAGGGGGGTGTCGAGCGGCGCGAGCGCGCGGAGGGCGACGAACTCGGAGACCCAGGTGTTGCCGAGCTGCGCGACGTCGGGCGTGGCGTCACCGACGACGGCGGTGACGAGCTTCTCGTGCGCCGCGGAAAACGGGAGCTGCTGCAGGCGGACGCGCGCGCCCGGGTGGGCGCGCTCGAACTCGCGGACGAGCGGCCCGACGCTCTCGCCTTCGGTGCCCAACGCCCAGAAGCGGACCTCGACGGGCGGGGCGTCCGGCCCGGCGCAGGCGAGCAGTGCGAGGAGGGCGGCCGGCGCGAGGCGCGCGACGCGCGCGCGGCACGCGGCCGGCGTCGCGCCCTGCCGCGCGGTCATCGATACCGCGGCGGCGCGGGCGCGAGGACGAGCGTGTCGCCCGTGACCGCGAACTTCGCTTCGAGCGCGGCGGCCGAGCTTCCGCCCGCCCAGAGCGTGAACGTGCCCGGCTCGACCACGCGCCGCAGGTCGAGGCCGTAGAACGCGAGGTCGTCGGCGGTCAGGGTGAAGCGCACGAGGCGCGTCTCGCCCGGCCGCAGCGACACGCGCGCGAACCGCTTCAGCTCGCGCACCGGGCGCACCACGCTCGCCACGTCGTCGCGCACGTAGAGCTGCACGACCTCGTCGCCCGCGCGCGCGCCGGTGTTGGTCACCTCGAACGACACGCCCAGCGTGTCGCGCGGCCCGGTGAAGCGCACCGACGCTGCCGACGGGCGCAGCGCGCGGTAGGCGAACGTCGTGTAGCTGAGCCCGTACCCGAACGGGTAGAGCGGCGTCGACGCCAGGTCGAGGTACCGGCTCGTGAAATGGTCGGCGAGGTTCTCGGGGCGGCCGGTGTTGAAGTGGTTGTAGTAGATGGGCACCTGCCCCACGGCGCGCGGCACCGTGATCGGCAGCCGCCCCGCGGGGTTGTACTCGCCCAGGAGCACGTCGGCGACCGCGTTGCCGTGCTCCACGCCGAGGAACCACGACTCGACCACCGCGCCCGCGCTGTCGGCGAGCCAGGGCGTCGAGAGCGGGCGCCCGTTCATGAGCACCACCGCGGCCGGCTTGCCCGCCGCGCGCGCCGCGCGCACCACGGCCTGCGCGAGCGCGAGCTGCGCGCCGGGCAGGTCGAGCGTGGTGCGGCTGGACGCCTCGCCGCTCATGTTCTCGCGCTCGCCGATCACGAGCACGGTGGCGTCGGCGGCGCGCACGAGCGCGACGGCGCTGTCGATCCCCGGCCCGACGCGCCCGTCGACGGTGTCGGCCGACATGGCGCGGAGGTACGACACGCGCGCGCCCGGGAGCGCGGCGCGGAGCCCGGCGAGCACGGTCACCGCGTCGGCGTCTTCCGCGGCCAGCAGCCAGTTGCCTAACGACGAGCGCCGGTCGTCGGCGAGCGGGCCGATCACGGCGAGCGAGCGGACCGCCTTCGACAGCGGCAGCGTGGGGGCGCCGCCAGCGGAGACCGGGCGGTTCTCGAGCAGCACGACCGACTCGCGCCCGCCCTGCCGGGCGAGCGCGCGGTGCGCGGGGGCGAGCACGTCACGCCGCTCGCGCTCGGCGGTCACGCCGCGGTACGGGTCGTCGAAGAGGCCGAGCAGCGCCTTGGCGCGCAGCACGCGGTGCACGGCCGAATCGACGCTCGCCTGCGGCACGCGCCCGGCGCGCACGAGCGCGGCGAGGTCGGTGGCGTAGACGTTGTCCGACATGTCGACGTCGACGCCGGCGGTGATGGCGCGCGTGGCCGCGTCGGCGCGCGTGGCCGCGACGCCGTGGGGGATCAGCTCGCCGACGCCGTCCCAGTCGCTCACGACGAGCCCGCCGAAGCGCCAGCGGTCGCGCAGCACGTCGGTGAGCAGCCAGTGGCTCGCGTGCGGCGGCGTGCCGTCGACGGCGCTGAAGCCGGCCATGAAGGTCGCCACGCCCGCGCGCGCCGCGGCCTCGAAGGGCGGCAGGTACACGTCCCACAGCGTGCGCTCGCCGATCTCGCCGGTGTTGTAGTCGCGGCCCCCTTCGGTGGTGCCGTAGCCGACGAAGTGCTTGGCGGTGGCCATCAGCGCGGTGGGGGCCGTGAACCCGCTGTCGCCCTGGAAGCCGCGGACGCGCGCCTCCGCCAGGCGCGCGCCGAGGTACGGGTCCTCGCCCGCGCCCTCGACCACGCGCCCCCAGCGCGGGTCGCGCGCGATGTCGACCATCGGCGCGAACGTCCAGTGGATGCCGGCCGCGCTGGCCTCGACGGCCGCGGCGCGCGCGGCGCGCTGGGCGACCGCGGGGTCGAACGCCGCCGCCTCGGCCAGCGGCTGCGGGAAGATCGTGCGGAAGCCGTGGATCACGTCCATCGCGAAGAGCAGCGGGACGTGGTGCGGCGATTGTTCGACGGCCACGCGCTGCACGCGCCGCGTGGCGTCCGCGCCCCAGAAGCTGAGGAACGAGCCCACGCGCCCCGCGCGCACCGCGTCCTCGCCGCCCGTCGGGGCGGTGGGGCCGGTCTGGTCGCGGCCGCCCGGCGACTGCACGAGCTGGCCGACCTTCTCGTCGAGCGAGAGCAGCGCGAGCACGGAGTCGGCGATACGCGACGCGCGGGCGGGCGAGACCGTGCGGCGTTGGGCGTGTGCTCGGGGCGCGGCCAGGGCCACGAGACCGAGCGTGAGCGCGGCGGCGCTCGAGATGGCACGCCACCGTCCGTTCGTCATGCGATGTGTTGTCCGCTCAGGGTAGACGCTCAGCACTTCCCCTCCAGCCAGCCGCCCGTGAATCCCGCCCGACACAGCCCGCGCACAACGTACGGGCTCTTGCGCATCAGCCGCCACACGAGGCCCGAGCGATGGTTCTCGAGCATGGCCACGATGGGCCCCTGGTCGATGCCGAGGTAGTCGGTGTCGAACCACCCCACGCCGGGCACGACGCGGCCCTGCCGGACGGGGAGCGCGGCGTCGCGGAGCGTCGGGTTGAACGCGTCGACGAAGCCGTACCGCCCGAACAGGGGATCGCCGTACGTGCGCCGCATGGCGAGGAGCGTGGGGAGTGCGACCTCGGGGGCGAACGGCACGCTGCCGCCGACCGCGGTGGGGGCGAGCGTGCCGTCGTCGTTCAGTTCGTCGGTGCCCGCGCCGCGGGCCCAGTACGTGTGGAAGGTGCGCACGCGGCCACCGACGGCGAACGTGGAGTCCAGCGGTCCGTCGCTCGCGGTGAGCCCCCACGCGTCGGGCCCGTAGCCCGTCCACCCCGACGGGTCGGCCGTCGCGTAGGCGCGCTGCGCGAGCGTCGCGCGGCGCGAGTTCTCGAAGTAGTCGAGCCCCGGGTCGTCCGCCGCGCGCCCGCGCATGTACGCGTCGCGGACGCCGCGGAAGTCGATCCAGACGTGCGAGTACTGGTGACCGAAGAGCGGCGCGAACTGCACGTAGCGCTGGCCGCGGAAGGTGTTCCACTGGTACGTGCGGGTCCACGCGCCCCACGCCGCGGGGTCGACCGGGTGCGTGGGCGAGCCGAGGGCGAGGGCGTAGAGGAGCATCGCCTCGGTGTAGCCGAACCAGCTGCTCGTGATGAAGCCGCGCGCGTTCTGGCCCCGCGCGGAGTCGGGGCGCCACCCCATCGCGACGAGCGGGCGGGCGTCCTGCGCCCAGCGCCAGTCGACGCGGCGGTAGATCGAGTCGGCGAGCGCGCGGATCTCGCGCTCGCCGGGGTCGCCGGCGCGGTCGAAGTACTCGCGGCAGAACAGGACGCCGCCTAACAGCAGCGCGGTGTCGATGGTCGACAGCTCGACGCGGCCGAAGCGGCGGCCGGTCCGCACGTCGAGGAAGTGGTAGAAGAAGCCGCGGTAGCCCGCAGTCCCCTGCGCGTCGGGGCCCTGCGGGGCGGTCCAGAAGAACCGCAGCGTGGTGAGGGTGCGCGCGCGCGCCGAGTCGCGCGAGATCCAGCCGCGCTCGACGCCGATCGGGTAGGCCGTGAGGGCGAACCCGACGGCGGCGATGCTGGAGAAGGTCCGGGTGGGCCAGCGGTCCGGGGTGAGCCCCCGGACGGGGTCGGTGGTCTCCCAGAACCAGTCGAAGGTGCGGCGGGCGAGGGTGTCGGCGAAGGCGCGTTCGGCGGTGGGCTGGGCGGCGGTGGGCTGGGCGGCGGCCGGCTGGGCCACCGCCGGTTGGGCGGCGACCCGCCCGGCGGCGCACCCGAACAGGCACGCCGCCGCCATCCAACGCCTCACCGCGGGTCGCCCGCGGTGTTCGTGTTGAAGCCGTAGCGCAGGCCGATCTGGAGGCGGCGGCCCGGGGCGGCGCATCCCGGGGTGCCGTAGCCGGTGTTCGGGGACCCGCTCAGCGGGGCGATGTACGTGTTGTAGCAGCCGAAGTTCGCCGAGTTGAACGCGTTGTAGAGGTCGAGGAGCACGCCGACGCGCTGTCCGCTGCGGAGGGGCAGGTCTTTCTCCCCGCGCAGGTCCAGGTTCTGGTTCGCGAACACGCGGCCGAGGCCGAAGAACGCGCGCGTCGGGGGCGAGAAGACGTACGTGCGCTGCTGGTACGGCCCGCTCCCCTGGCTCGCGTCGGTGGCGAAGGTGGTGATCCCGGTCCCGAGCGTGACGATCGCGCTGAGGAGGAAGCCGCCCGGCACGCGCGCGATCCCGTTGGCGACGATCTGGTGCCGCTGGTCGCCGTTGGCCGGGTACCACGGCAGGTCCGCGACGGTCGGGTAGCGGTTGTCGAAGAACCAGAAGATGTCGCTCGCGTTCCCCTGCTCCTCGGACTTGGAGAGCGTGTAGGCGATGCTCCCGCCGAAGCGCGCGGTCGCGCGCAGCGGGCGGTCGATCTGCACCTGCAGCGCGTTGTAGCGCGTCTTGACGCGGTCGTCCGTGAGGAAGGCCGTGGCGTAATTGGGGCCGAGTGCTCCGAATTCGCTGGCTCGGACGTAGTTGGTGATGTTGCTTCCGAAGACCCCGTTGTACGACACCGACACCTGCGTCGCGCCGACCGCCTGGCGGATGCCGAAGCTCGCCTGCGTCGTGCGCGGTGGCTTGAGGTCGTTGGCGACGAGGAACACCTCGGGGACGCCCGTGGTGCCGACGAGGTTCCGGAGCGTCGCGGGGTTCGAGAGGTACTGCGGGTTCCAGGCGGTGCAGCCGACGGACGTCGTGCAGGCGTTCTTGAACTGCACCGTGTACTGCCCGTACTGCCGGCGGTACTGCTCGTCGTAGAAGGTGTTCCAGTTCTGGCGGTCGTAGTAGATGCCGCCGCCGCCGAAGAACACCGTGCTGTTGTCGCCGCGCGCGCTGGCGTCGTACGAGAAGCCGACGCGCGGCTGCACGGCCTTGAGGTAGATCGGCCGGCTGCTCCGCCCCCCGCCGATGAAGCGGTTGATGCCGCCGAGTTCCTGCGCGACGTTGACGGTGTCGAAGACCGTGGTCGTGCTGGTGCTCCTCGCGTTCGGGCGCAGCACGTAGAGCTTCGAGGTGAGCGGGCCGCGGAGCGAGTCGGCCAGCGCCGCGGGCGCGGCGTAGCTGTTGTTGATCGGGTTCGTCTCGGTGTCCCAGCGCAGCCCGAGGTTGAGCGTGAGGCGCTTGCTCACCGACCAGTCGTCCTGCGCGTACGCCCCGAACTGCTGGTTGGTGGTCTTGATCGTCGGGTTGCCGCCGCCGAACGTCACCGAGATCGGGTTCGCGAAGTTGTTGCTGTTGTCGTAGATGAACAGCGGGTTGTGGGCGAGGTCCTTGTCGGCGTGGTAGCCGAGCAGGTCGACGTTCGCGCCGAACTTGAAGACGTGGTCGCCCGCGGCCTGCACGCCCGAGCGCGTGAGGTCGTCGCGGAACGAGAACCGGTTCTGCGTGAAGCGCTGGTAGGCCGCCCTCGCCGCCGATGTCCAGCACGCCGTTGAAGATCTGCCCGGGCGTCGTCAGGTTCACCGCGCCCGCCTGCCAGAGGTACTGCTGGGGGCTGAACTGCGCCTCGTTGACGTAATGGTTGCCCGCGTACTTCCAGTTGAGGATGCCCGTGTAGACCTGGATCGGCAGGTTGGTCGCGCGCGAGTAGGCGCCCTGCCCCGGCCCGCCGAAGTCCCGGAAATCCTTGTCGTGGCGCAGGTTGAACGAGGCGTCGATCGTGCTCTTCTCGCTCTGCACGTACGTGAGCTTGGCGACGCCGAGGTGCTCGCGGAACGACTGCTGGTACTGCCCGATGTACGGCGTGAGCACCGAGGCGAGCGAGGCCGGCGGCTTGACGCCGCCGAGCGTCACGTACGCCGGGTCGTCGCGGAAGTTGCCCTCGTAGTCGAGGAAGTAGAACAGCTTGTCGCGCACGATCGGGCCGCCGAGCGCGCCGCCGGCCTGCAGCCGCCGGAACTGCGGCTTGCCGAAGTTCTGCTGCGCCCCGTAGGCGTCGCGCGCCGCGTAGCCGTAGCCGATGCCGTTCGCGAAGCCGTCGAACGTGGTCTCGTTGGTCCCGCTGCGCGTGTTGGCGAGGATGATCGCGCTCGACGCCTTCTGGTACTCCGCCTTGTAGTTCTGCGTGAGGACCCGAAGCTCCTGGATCGCGCCCTGCGGGAACGGGTTGCCCTTGCTCGAGTTCTGCCCCGCCGTGCCGCCCGAGAGCACGTCGCTCTTGTACGAGGCGCCGTCGACGTACACGTTGACCGCGTCGGGGGGCTGCCCGCCCGCGGCGAACGTCTTGTCGGTGCTGTTGACGGCCGTCGCCGTCACGCCCGGCACCAGCTTGGCCAGGTCGAGGATGTTGCGCTCGAAGTTGGGCAGGTTGGCGACCTGGTCGCGCGTGATGCTCGCGCCGACCTCGGACGTGCGCGTCGTCTGCGTCGCGGTCGCGTTCGCCGTCACCTGCACCGACGTCAGCTGCACGGCGGTCTCCGCCGTCGACACGTTGATGTCGCTCGTCTCGGCGATGCCGACCGAGACCTGCCGGAGCTGCGGCGCGAGGCCGATGCGGCGGACCGCGATCTCGTAGCGGCCCGGTCTGAGGCCGCCGAGGAAGTAGAACCCGCTCGCGTTGGTCGTCGTGGTGCGGCGCGCGTTGGTCGTGAGCTCGCGCGCGACCACCTGCGCGTCGGGGACGGGCGCGCCGGCGGCGGCGGTGACGTACCCGCGCACGTTTCCGGTGGCCGTCTGCGCAGCTGCGACCCCGGGCAGCAGCGCGGCGGTGAGGATGGCGTAGGCAGCCTGCGGCGCCCGCCGACGAAGAAAGCTCTGTGTCATTTGTTGCTCCTGGGGTACGGGGGAGCGGCGCGCGGAACGTCCCGCCGGGACCGGCGGGTGTCAAGGGTGAGGCGCCCCGCGCCCCGCAGTCGCCCTACCTTCCCCACCATGTCGCCGCCCGTCCTCGCCGTCGATCCCACCGCCCTCGACGCGCCCGCCGCGACCGCCGCCCTGGCGCGCGCCGCGGCCCTCCTCCGTGCCGGCCGGCTCGTCGCCTTCCCCACCGAGACCGTCTACGGACTCGGCGCCAACGCGCTCGACGCCGACGCGGTGCGCGGGATCTTCGCCGCCAAGGGGCGCCCGAGCTTCAACCCGGTGATCGCCCACGTCGCCGACGCGGCCGACGCCCGCGCCCTGGTCACCCGCTGGCCCGACGCCGCCGACCGCCTCGCCGCCGCGTTCTGGCCCGGCCCCCTCACGCTCGTGCTGCCCAAGCGCGCCCACGTGCCCGACGCCCTCACCGCCGGCCTCCCGGCGGTCGCCGTGCGCGTGCCGGCGCACCCGGTGGCGCTCGCGCTCGTGCGCGCCGCCGGCGTCCCGGTGGCGGCGCCGAGCGCCAACCGCTACACGGAGCTGTCGCCGACCACCGCCGCGCACGTCGTCCGCGCGCTCGGCTCGCGCGTCGACCTCGTGCTCGACGGCGGCCCGACGGCGGTGGGCATCGAGAGCACGGTGGTCGACCTCACCGGCGTCGCGCGCGGCGACGGGCCGCCGCGCCTGCTGCGGCCGGGCACGCTCGACCCCGCGCGCCTGGAGGCTGCGTTAGGCACCACGCTCGCGCCGGCGCCGGCCGCCGACGACGCGGCGCCCGACGCGCCCCGCCTCGCGCCGGGGATGGTCGCGCGCCACTACGCGCCGCGCGCGGCGGTCTGGGCGTTCGACCAGGGGCGGCGGCGCGACGCGGCCGCACGGCTCGCCGCGTGGCGGCCCGGCCACCCGGGCGCGCGCGCGGGCGCACTGCTGCTCGCGCCGTGGAGTGACGCGTCGGGCGCCCCGCCCGACCTCGTCGACGTGCTCCCCGCGGACCCGGCGGGCTACGCGAGCCGGCTCTACGCGGCGCTCCACGCGCTCGACGCCGCGGGCTGCGACGTGGCGCTGGTCGAGCGCCCGCCCGACACGCCGGCGTGGGCGGGGGTGCGCGACCGAATCGCGCGGGCGGCGGCGTGAGGGCCCGCATGGAGGCAGCGCTCCTGGCGGTCGCGTGCGCGGGCGCCGGCGCGGCGGCCGGCGCATGCGCGGGGCGGACGGTGGGGCTGCCGTCGGGCGGTGCGGTGTCGCGCGGCGCGATCGGCCGTCTCGCGGGCTGCTACGCGCTCACGCTCGGCCGCTGGTCGCGCGGGCCGTTCGGCGGAGGAGGGTTCCCGGCGGGCCTGCCGCTGCACATCCGCCTCGTGGGCGAGCCCGATAGCACCAGCGGGACGCCGATCTACCCGGTGCGACCCAACCTCGCCCGCGAGTCCTCCTCGTCGTCGCCGGTCTTCCCGTCTGCCTGGACGGCCGACGGCCGGCAGGCGGTGAGCGTGATCTGGTCCACGGGCGGCGGCGGGTACCGTCTGCTCGCCTCGCCCGCGGGGCGGGACACGCTGAGCGGGATCGTCTCGGCGTTCACGACGAACGCCATCGGGGCGCAGCTCCCTCCCCGGGCGACGGTGGTCGCGGTACGGGAGGCGTGTGCAGAAGGGCTGTTGCGGTAAAGGGCCGCGGCGCGGCGAACGCTACGACGGACGCGTCGACTCCCTCACCACCAGCGGCGTCTCGACCACCACCTCTCCGCCCTCGCCGTCCAGCAGCGCGTCGCAGATCAACTCGCCGATCACCCCTCGCGGCACGTCCGCCGTCGTCAACGGCGGATACGCGAACTCCGCGAGCGCGATGTTGTCGAACCCCGTCACCGCCACCTCGCCGGGCACCGCGATCCGCCTCGCGTGCAGCTCGTGCAGCACGCCCAACGCCATGAGGTCGTTGACGCACGCCACCGCCGTCGGCCGGAAGCCCACGTCGAGCACGTGCCGGATGCCGTCGCGCCCGCCGGCCATCCCGTCCGTGCTGTCGACCGTCATCACGCGCACGCGCGGCGCGTACTCCGCGGCCGCGGCCACGAACGCCCGCCGGCGGTCGTGCAGCGGCCCCAGGCGCGAATGGTGCCCGATGAACGCCATGCGCCGGTGCCCCAGCCCGTGCAGGTATTCGACGATGCGCGCCATGCCGCCACGGTAGTCGGCGCGGATGTTGGGCACGCCGCGCATGCGGTGTGACCCGCCGTCGTAGAGCACCACCGGGCTGCCCTTGGCGGCGAGCGCGCCGACCACCGGCGGGACCGTCTCGGAGACGACGAGCGCGAGTCCCGCCACGCGGCGGCCGAGCATCGCGGCGACGCTCGACGCGAGCCGGTCGGGCTCGTAGTCCGTGTTCGCGACGATCACGTCGTAGCCGCGCGCGCGCGCGCCGGCCTCGACGCCGCGGAAGATGTCCAGGAAGAACGGGTTGGCGATGTTGGACACCACCACGCCGAGCGTGCGCGGCTGCGCCCCGGCGAGGGCGCGCGCGTTGAGGTTGGGCGTGTAATTGAGCGCCTCGGCCGCGCGCAGCACGGCCTCGCGCGTGCCCGGCCGGACGCCGCCCGCGCCGTTGAGCACGCGCGAGGCCGTCGCCGTCGAGACGCCGGCCCGCCTCGCCACCGCGTCGAGCGTCACGCCGGCGCGCGCCGCGTGCGTCTAACGGGTGCCGCGCGTCACCGCAGCTCCAGCACGACCACCGACCGCGGCGGCAGCGCCACGGTGAGCCGCCCGTCGGCGACCTGCGCGCCGGTGAACGCCGCCGGACGCACCGCGTCGGGCTGCTCGAACGTGTTGTAGCCCGCGATCGTCGGCGCGGTGAGGATCCGCCCGGTCGCCGCGCTCACGCGCACCCCGCGCAGTTCGGCGCTCACGGTGCGCGCGCGGTTGGGGTCCAGGTTGCTCATCGTCACGTGCACCACGCCCCGCCGGTCGCGCGACGCCGACGCGCTCACGGCCGGGATCGAATCCCCGCCGAACGCGTAGTGCCCCGCGTCGCCCACCGCGATGGGGAGCGACACCGCGTCGTGGTGCACCGTGTACATCTCGAACACGTGGTAGGTCGGCGTGAGCAGCATCTGCGGTCCGCGCGTCAGCACCATCGCCTGCAGCACGTTCACCATCTGCGCGATGTTCGCCCCGCGCACGCGGTCGGCGTGGCGGTTGAAGATGTCGAGCGTGGCCGCCGCGACCATCGCGTCGCGCAGGGTGCTCTGCTGGTAGAGGAAGCCGGGGTTGGTGCCCGGCTCCACGTCGTGCCACATCCCCCACTCGCCGACGATGAGCGCCACGCGCTTCTGCGGGTCGTACCGGTCCATGACCGCCGCGTGCCGCGTCACGAGTTCGTCCATGTGCAGCGCGCGCTGCATGGTCGTGAAGTACTCGCGCTCGCCGAACCGCGTCGCCGACCCCTTGTGCGCCCACGTGCCGGCCAGCGTGTAGTAGTGCATGTCGAGCCCGTCGATCATGCGCCCGGCGTCGCGCATCACCACGTCGGTCCAGTTGTAGTCGTCGACGTTGGGCCCGGTCGCGATGCGGAACACGTGCGTCGAGTCGTTGAACGGCCGCAGGAAGGTCGCGAACCGCTTGAACTGGTCGGCGTAGAACTCCGGCCGCATCTCGCCGCCGCACCCCCAGCTCTCGTTGCCCACGCCCCAGCGCCGCACGTTGAACGGCGCGGGGTGGCCGTTCGCGGCGCGCTCCGCGCTCACCGTGCTGCCGCCGGGGTGGTTGACGTACTCCCACCACTCGGCCATCTCGCGCGGGCTCCCGGTGCCGACGTTCCCCACCACCCACGGCTCGGCGCCGAGCCGGCGGACGAGCTCCATGTACTCGTGCGTGCCGAAGCTGTTGTCCTCGACCGCGTTGCCCCACACGGTGTTGACCATCTTGGGGCGCCGCGCCGCGGGGCCCACGCCGTCGCGCCAGTGGTAGTAGTCGGCGTAGCAGCCGCCCGGCCAGCGCACGTTGGGCACCTCGATCTTCCGCAGCGCCTGGATCACGTCGTCTCGCAGGTGCCACGGGCCGCCACCCGCCTTCGTCCACACGCCGTCGTAGATGTCGCGGCCGAGGTGCTCGGCGAACTGGCCGTACACGTGGCGGCTGATCGTGTCGCGGCCGAGGTCGGCGTCGATCACGAGGCGGGTGTCGGTCGCGGCGGGCGCCTGCGCGGCGGCGGGGCGGGCGGCGACGCCGAGGGCGAGGAGGGCGGCGGCGAGGAGTCGGCGGAGCACGGGGAGCGGTCGAGAGAGCGGTGGGGGATCGATCGAGGGAGCGATCGAGGAGGATGAGCGACGGGCGGAGCCACCGTCGTTCCGCGCGGCGCGCCGGACGTCAGCCCTGCCCGTAGTACGCGCCCGCGCCGTGCTTGCGCAGGTAGTGCTTGTCGAGCAACACCTGGTCGATCCCCGGCGCGTCCGGGTTCAGCCGCAGCGTGTTGAGCGCCATGTGCGCGACCGACTCGAGCGCGATCGCGTTGTCCACCGCGTCGCGCGGCGACGCGCCCCACGCGAACGGCCCGTGCCCGGCCACCAGCACGCCCGGCACGGCCACGGGATCCAGGCCGCGCTCGCGGAAGCACTCCGCGATCACGACCCCGGTGTTGTGCTCGTACGCGCCGCGCACCTCGTCGTCGCGCAGGCGGCGCGTGGTCGGCACCGGGCCGTAGAAGTGGTCGGCGTGCGTCGTCCCGAAGCACGGCACGTCGCGCTCGGCCTGCGCCCAGCTCACCGCGTGCGGGCTGTGCGTGTGCGTCACGCCGCCTAACGCTGGCCACTGCCGGTAGAGGTGGCGGTGCGTCGGCGTGTCGGACGACGGCCGCAGCGCGCCGTCCACGACCTCGCCCGACGCGAGCGAGACCACGACCATGTCCTCCGGCCGCATCGCCTCGTACGCCACGCCGCTCGGCTTGATCGCCATCACGCCCTCGCCGCCGTTGGCGGTCCGGTCCGCGCCGCTCACGTTGCCCCACGTCAGCACGACGAGCCCCGACGCGACGAGGTCGAGGTTCGCGCGCCAGACGGCCTCCTTCAGCGCCTCGTGCGCCACGTCAGCCCTCCGTCCCGGCGTGGGCGTGCGCCGGCGCCTCGGCGCCGTCCGTCGGCGACCGATCGGCGTCGGCCAGCCGCGCGTCGCGCTGCGCGTCCGCGCCGGCGCCGCGCAGGGCGGCGTCGCGCACGTCGAGCAGCGCCTTCATCACGCCGTACATGTCGCCGCCCGCACCCCCGGACGCCCCCCCGTCCGGCAGGCCGTCCGGCAGGCCGAACGCGTCGTGCAGCCGGCGGTACAGCGCGTACAGGCGGTCGTAGATCGCCTGGTGCGCCGGGACGGGCGTGAACACCTCGTCGCGCACGCCGGTCATCGCCGCCGCGGCCCGGGTAAAGTCGGCGTGCCCGCCCGCGTCCACCCCCGCGACCACGGCCCCCGCCACCGCCGAGCCTAACGCACAGGTCTGCGCGGAGCGCGAGATCTGCACCGGGCGCCCCATCACGTCGGCGTAGATCTGCATCACGAACGGGTTCTTCTCCGCGATGCCGCCGCAGTTCACGATGCGCGCGACGGGAACGCCGTACTCCTCGTAGCGCTCCATGATCACGCGCGCGCCGAACGCCGTGGCCTCGACGAGCGCGCGGTACATCTCCGCGGGCGTGGTGTGGAGCGTGAGGCCGAGCATGAGACCCGTGAGGCGCTGGTCGACGAGCACCGTGCGGTTGCCGTTCCACCAGTCGAGCGCGAGCACGCCGCTCTCGCCCGGCGCGAGCCGCGCGGCGTCCGCGGTCAGCTCCGCGTGGCCCTGGTTGGCCGGCCGCACCGTGTCGACGAGCCAGCCGAAGATGTCGCCCACCGCGCTCTGCCCGGCCTCGAGCCCGTACGCGCCCGGGAGCACGCTCTCGGGCACGATGCCGCAGAGCCCCGGGACGTCGGCGACGCCGCGCCCCAACGGCGCGATCATGAGGTCGCACGTCGAGGTCCCGATGATCTTGACGAGCGTTCCCTCGCGGATGCCCGCGCCCACCGCGCCGAGGTGCGCGTCGAACGCCCCGACCGCGACCGGGATCCCCGCGGGCAGCCCGAGCCGCGCCGCCCACGCGTCCGTGAGGCGCCCCGCGGGCTCGGCCACGCTGTACGTGCGCTCGGGCAGCGTGCGCCGCACGCGCACCAGCCGCGGGTCGAGCGCGGCGACGAACGCCTCGTCCGGGTAGCCGCCCCAGTCGGCGTGGTACATCGCCTTGTGCCCGGCGGCGCAGATCCCGCGGCGCAGCTGGTCCGGCCGCTCGGTGCCCGTCAGCACGGCCGGGATCCAGTCCGCGTGCTCGACCCACGTGTGCGCGGCGTCGAACACCTCGGGGTCGGTCCGCGCGCAGCGCAGGATCTTCGCCCAGAACCACTCCGAGCTGTAGCGGCCGCCGCACTTGGCGAGGTAGTGCGGGCGTTGGGCGGCCGCGACCTCCGTGAGGCGTGCGGCCTCCGCGTGCGACGTGTGGTCCTTCCACAGCCACACCTGCGCCGCCATGCGGCCGCGGAAGCGCTCGTCCAGGCCGAGCGGGCGCCCGTTTGCGTCGACCGGGATCGGCGTCGAACCCGTGGTGTCGACGCCGACGCCGACCACGCGCGCCGCGTCGAACCCGCCGCGCCGCGCGGCCGTGGCGAGCGCCGCGCGCACGCTCTGCTCCAGCCCGTCGAGGTAGTCCCGCGGGTTCTGCCGCGCGAGCTCGGGGTCGTCGGGGTCGAGCAGGATGCCGCGCGCGCCCGACGGGTAGTCGAACACCCCCGTGCCCAGCTCCTCTCCCGTCCGCACGTCGACGACGAGCGCGCGCACCGAGTTGGTGCCGTAGTCGACCCCGACCGCGTAGCGGGATGCGTCGTGGGCGTCGTGCGTCGCCGTCATTCGGTCCCCGTGGCGTGCAGCATCACCGTCCGCTCGTCGGCCTCGGCGCGGCCCAGCGTCGCGGCCACCCGGCCGCCGCGCATCACGACGATGCGGTCGCTCAGGTCGAGCACCTCGGGCAACTCGGACGAGATGAGGAGGATCGCGATCCCCTCGCGCGCGAGCGACCGCACCAGTTCGTAGATCTCCGCCTTGGCCCCGACGTCCACCCCGTGCGTCGGCTCGTCGAGGATGAGCAGTCTGGGGCCGGTCGCGAGCCAGCGCGCGAGCACCGTCTTCTGCTGGTTGCCGCCGGAGAGCGAGCGCACCGGCGCCTCGATCCCCGGGGTCCGCACGCGCAGCCGCCGCACGTAGTCCTCGGCCAGCGCGCGCTCGCGCCCGAGCGCGATGACGCCGCCCCGGCCTAACGTGGGGAGGGTGGCCATCGACACGCTCCAGCGCACCGGCTTGTCGAGGAAGAGGGCGAGCCCCTTGCGGTCCTCGGGCACCATGCCGACGCCCGCCGCGATCGCGTCCGCCGGCGACCGGAAGCGCACGGGCCGGCCCGCGAGGCGGATCTCCCCCGCTTCGAAGGGGTCGGCGCCGAAGATCGCGCGCGCCACCTCGGAGCGCCCCGCGCCGACGAGGCCCGCCATGCCGACGATCTCGCCGCGGCGCACCGTCAGGCTCACGTCGTCGAGCGGCACCGAGCCACCGTCGCCGGTCGTGCCGCCTCGCGTCGCGCGGCCTCGCGTCGCGCCGCCGCGTCCCGCGCCCCGACGGGTGCTGAGACCGCGCACCTCGAGCACCGCCTCGCCCGCCGCGTGCGCCTCGTGGTGCGCCGCGGCGGCCGCGAGTTCGCGCCCCACCATCAGTCCGACGACCGCCGCTGGCGTGACGTCGGCGGTGTCGACCGTGCGCACGGAAGCGCCGTCGCGAAACACGGTGATGCGGTCGCACACGGCGAACACCTCGTGCAGCCGGTGCGACACGTAGAGGATCGCCACCCCCTGCGACCGCAGCCGCCGCACGAGGTCGAGCAGGTGCTGCGTCTCGTGCTCGGTGAGCGACGCCGAGGGCTCGTCCATGATGATGAGCCGCGCCTGCTGCGAGAGCGCCTTGGCGATCTCGACGAGCTGCTGGTTGCTCAGGCTCAGGTCGCGGACCGGCGTGCGCGGGTCCACCGCGAGGCCGACGTCGGCGACGAGCGCGCGCGCCCGCTCGTGCATCGTGCGCCGGTCGAGCAGGCGGCCCCGCGTGGGCAGCCGCCCCATGAACAGGTTCTCCGCCACCGAGAGCGCGGGAATCGTGGCGAGCTCCTGGTGGATGACCGCGATGCCCGCGGCCTGCGACTCCGAGGGCGTGCGGAAGTCGACCTCGCGCCCGCCGAACACCACGCGCCCCTCGTCGCGGCGCACCGCGCCGGCGAGCACGTTGATGAGCGTGCTCTTGCCCGCGCCGTTCTCGCCGCAGAGCGCGTGCGCCTCGCCGGCGCGGACGTCGAGGTTCACGCCGCGCAGCGCGTGCACCCCGCCGTAGCGCTTGTGCACGCCGACCGCGTCGAGGAGCGGCGGCGTCGCCGGGGCGTTCGACATCGCGGGGCGCGCTCAGGCCTTGGGGATGCGGTACTTGGACGCGTTGGCCTTCGTGATCACGTCGGCGCGCGTGGCGAGGCGCCCCGCCGGCGGCAGCTGGCCGGCGACGATGTAGTTGTAGAGGCGGACCGTCGGGTCGTGCCCCTGCGCGTCGGGGTCCTGCCCGATCGTCGCGTCGATCACGCCCTTGTCCACGTAGTCCAGCGTCTCGTCCACCGCGTCGAACGAGATCATGTGCACCTTGCCCGCCTTGCCCGCCTCCTCGATCGCGCGCGCCGCGCCGAACGGCGACCCGGCGGTCGCGATGATGCCGCCGAGGTCCGCGTGCGCGGTCATGAAGTCCTTCGCCTCCTGGTAGGCGACGTCGGCCTTGTCCCGGTTCTCGACGCGGCCGACCACCGCCGCGTTCGGGCAGCCCGCCTTGAGCGCGTCCTCGAAGCCCTTCACGCGCGCCGCGTGCGCCTCGACCGAGAAGAAGCCGGTGATGACGCCGACCTTGCCGTTAGGCCCGACCGCCTTGCACATCAGCTCGCCGGCCGCCTTGCCCTGCGCGTAGCTGTCGGCGCCGACGAAGAACAGCCGCTGGTTGGGCGTGTCGGTCTCGGAGTTGAACGTCGCCACGGGCACGCCGGCGGCCACGGCGCGGTCGATGTACGCCGCCACGCCCGCGTCGCCGGCGATCGTCGCGATCGCGTCGTACTGCTTGGCGACGGCGGCGTCGATCGCGCGGCCGAACACGTCGGCCGTGTGCACGTTGCCCGGGACGATCCACTCCGCCGTCGCGCGCCCCTGCAGCTCCTTGTTGGCGCGCGCGAGCCCCGTCTTCACCGGGATCCAGAACTGGCTGCTCTCGAGCCCGAGCACCGCGATGCGGAGCGGCCGCTTGGGCGCCTGCGCCACGGGCCGCACCGTGCCTTCGTCGGGGGCCACGACCGTCGACGCGAACGCGGGCGCGTTGGCGGGGCGGCCGGACGCCGCGGCGCCGGCGCCGCCCGGCGGCCCCTTGCTGCACGCGCCCGCGGCGGCCGCGGCGAAGGTGAGGGCGGCGACGACGGCGACGAGCGGACGGTCGGGAGCAGGCATCGGCGAGCGAGACGGGGCGGAGTGGGAAGGGGCGGAGTCGACGGTCCGGCGGTCAGCGGCGGCGCCGGTCGAGGCCGACGGCGAGCAGGATCACCGCGCCGATGATCATCGTCTGGAAGTGCAGCGGCAGGCCGAGGAGGACGAACGCGTTGCGCACGACGGCCATGATCGCGGCGCCGAACAGCGTGCCCACCACGCTCCCCTCGCCGCCCTGCAGGCTCGTGCCGCCGATCACCGCGGCCGCGATCACGTCGAGTTCGACACCCTCGCCGGCGTTGGTCGACGCGGTCGACAGGAGCCCCGCGCTGACCACGCCGGCGAGCGCCGCGAGGCCGCCGGTGAGCACGTACGTGAAGAGCTGCACGCGCCCCACCGCCACGCCCGACAGGCGGGCCGCGCGCGGGTTGCTGCCCACCGCGTAGATCTGCCGGCCGAGCACGGTGTTGGCGAGGAACACCGCGGCGAGGGCGACGAGGGCGAGCATGATGATCACCGGCATCGGCACGGGGCCGACGTAGCCGGCCCCGAGGAAGCCCACGCCCGCGTCGCGCATCGGCACGTTGCTCGCGACCGTGCCCGCGCCGCCGCTCGCGAGCAGGAAGGTGAGCCCGCGGCCGATGCTGAGCGTGCCGAGCGTCGTGATGAAGGGCACGATGCCGAGCCGCGTGACGAGCAACCCGTTGACGAGCCCGAACGCGACCCCCGAGCCGAGGCCGCACAGCACGGCGAGCCACGGGTCGAGCCCCGCGTAGGTCATCAGGCGCGCCGTGACCACCGCGCCCACGGCGAGCACCGAGCCCACCGAGAGGTCGAGCCCGCCCGACACGAGCACCATCGTCATCCCGACCGCCATGATCCCGATCGTGCTCATCCCCTGCAGCACGTTGAATATGTTGCGCAACGTGAAGAAATAGGGGCTGGCGAACGACAGCAGGACGCAGAGCACGATCAGCGCGCCGAGCACGCCGGCCTCGCGCACGGCCAGGAGGCGGCGGAGCGCGCCGGCCGCGGGCGCGGCCGCGGGCGCGGCGGCCGGCGCGGCGGTGGTCGAGTTCACGCGGGGGCCACGTGAGAGGGCGGAAGGGGGCGCCGCGGCGTACCGCCGAGCCCGCGGGCGCGTGTCGGCGGGCGGGCGTGTAAGCGCTTACACCCGGACGGCGTGAGGCCACGCTACACGACGGACCGGGACGCGTAAAGGGTTCGCGCGCCGCGGCGCGGGCGCTAGCCCGCGGCCACCGGGAACTCCGACAGCCGCAGCGTCGTGCACCCGTACGGCACCAGCCGCAACGCCTCCGCGGGCTCGGCCGTCGCGACGGGGCTGTACGGCAGCGTGCCGTCCACGGACGCGTAGCGCCGCCACCCGGGCACCCGCCGCCCCGCGGCCACCACCGCGAGCGGCGCGGCCGCGGCCGTCCACGGCCGCAGCGGCACCGCACCCGGCCGCCCGTTAGGCGCGGGCCGCTCGACGCGCATCGGCGCGCCCGCGACCAGCGCGTAGTTCCACGGCGTCGTCGGGTGCACCTCGTAGGTCGGCACGCCCCCCTGCTCGCCGATCCGCCGCCAGTCCTCGCCCACCGGCAGCGCGTAGACGAGCGGCCCGCGCTCCACGCCGGCGAGCCCCTTGTGCCACGCGCTCGTCCGCACGCGTGCCGGCAGCCGCAGCTGGACCACGTCGCCCGCCCGCCACGTGCGCGCCACCCGCACCACGCGCCCCGGCACCGCCTCCGGCCCCGGCGCGCCGTTCACCCGCACCGACGCCCCCTCCGCCCACGCCGGCACCCGCAGGTGCAGCGGAAAGGCGACCGGCCGCGCCGGGCGCACCACCACGCGCACGTCGTCCTCGAACGGGTAGGCCGTCGCCTGCTCCACCTCGACCGGCACCCCGCCCACGGTCACGCGCGCCACGCTCGGCCCGTACGTCATCGCCGCGAGCCCGCCGTCGCGGCTCGCGAGCCACAGCGCGTGCACGAACTTCGGCCACCCCTGGTGCATGTTCACCGTGCAGCACGGGTAGCCGGTGAGCAGCCCCATGAGCTGCGAGGTGCCGTCGTGCTGCTGCACGTAGTGACTGTCGTCGCGGTCCACCACCACCTGGTTGGGCTGCTGGTAGTACTGCCGCGCGGTGTAGTCGCGCATGACCTGCGCGGGCAGCGCGTTGTAGGCGACGCGCTCCAGGTGGTCGGCGTGCGCCACGCCCCCCGTCACGCGCACGAGCGTCTCGAGCGAGAACATCAGCTCGACGACCGTGCACAGCTCGGTGCCCTGCAGCGGGTCGGTGCCGTGCAGCGGCTCGTCCCCCGAGAACATCCCGGTCACCTGCCCGTGGTCGCGCCGGAGGAACGCGAGCCCGCGGTCTACGGCGTCCAGCCGGTGCGGGTCGCCGTCGAGCAGGTAGGCCACCGCGGGCTGCTTCACGCCCATCGCCACGTTCACGCCGTGCGTCGACGGCGGCTGCTCGTGCGCGAAGCCGTCCGTCCAGTCGGAGGTCTGCGCCTGCAGCAGCCGCGCGAGGTCGAGCAGCGCGGGGTCGCCCGTGCGGTCGTAGAGCCAGAGCGCACTCGCCTGGTTCTCCCCGCCGCGGTGCTGCGCCCACTGCGTCCAGTGATTCAGCGGCGTCTCGGGCAGCCGCGCGCGCTGGTACGCGAAGTAGCGCGCCATGAACGGCGGCACGCGCGGGTCGCCGGCGGCCTCGTGGTGCTGCTGGAGCACCTTGAGCATCACCATCCGCGGCCACCAGTCGGCGGAGTTCGCGCGCTGCACGCCGTCGGCGTCGCGCCCGCGTCCGGCGTCGTCCGGCGGGCCGAAGTAGCCGTCGGCGCGCTGCGAGGCGAGCGCGTGCTCGACCCACGGCCGCGCCTTGGCGACCAGCGCCGCGCGCCGCGCGCCGTCCTCGTCGCCGAGCGTGTGCGCGAGGGGGACGAGCCCGTCGAGCCAGTACGGGCCGCGTTCCCACGTGTCGCCCGCGCCGCCCAGCCAGGCGTTGTCGGGGCCGACGAGCGGGTAGCGCTCGTCGAGGTGGCCGGCGAGGCCGTCGGCCATCAGCCGGAGCTGTTCGGCGAGCCAGCCGCGGGCGCGCACCGCGCCTAACGGAAGCGGCGCGTAGGGTACCGCGGCGAGCGGGGCGCGGCCGAAGTGGACGCCGGCGACGCCGGGCGCCCCGGCGGTGCCGGGCGCTCCGGCCGTGCCGGCGGCCTCCGCGACGCCGGGGAGCGCGGCGGCCGCGAGGCCGGCCGCCGCGGACTGAACGAAACGGCGTCGATTCACGAGGCACACTCCGGACGTGGGACGGAAAACAACGTTGCGCGCGGCGCGCTCACGAGACCCCCGTGAGCCGGAAGACGTACGCGTGCCGCAGCGGGCCGTCGGGCGAAAGCGCGGGCACCGCCACCCGGAGCCGGCCGCCCTCGACGCGCCAGCGGAGCGGCCCGCCGTACCCGACGAGCGACACCGCCGCGCCAGGACCCGCGCGCGGTGCCGCGAGCACCAGCTCCCCCGCCGGGTACTCGAGCGCGACGGCGTACACGGTGTCGCCGCGCGCGGTGTAGCGCACCGCGGGCGCCCCGCCGCCCACCCCCGCCCCCGTGTCGGCGCTCACGCGCCAGCGCCGCGTGCCGTAGATCGCCTCGCCGTTGGTCCGCAGCCAGCCGCCCACGTCGGCCAGCCGCTGCTGCATGACCACCGGCACGCGGCCGTCCGCCGTCGGGCCCACGTCGAGCAGCAGGTTGCCGCCGCGCGCCACCGTCTCGACCAGCAGGTGCACGAGTTCGCGCCCCGTGCGGTAGTCGCCCAACGCTTCGGCGCGGTTGTAGCCGAACGAGCCCCCGACGCCGCGCGTCTCCTCCCACTTGTGCACCGCCGCGCCGCCGTCGCCGGACGGCAACTTCTCGACGGCGTACTCGCTCGTGTAGAAGCCGCCGTGGCGGCCGCGCGTCTCCGCGCCCCAGCGGTCGTTCACGACGACCTCGGCGCCGTTAGGCCCCTCGTTGAAGAGCCAGGCGAGGAACTCGGGGCTCCGCCACGCGGCGCTCGGGTGCTCCCACTCGCCGTCGGTCCAGAGCACCGCGGGGCAGTATCGCGTCACGAGGTCGCGCAGCTGCGGGAGCATGTGCGCGTCGACGTAGCGCCGCAGCCGGGCCGCGCCGGCCGCAGTGGTGTCGGCCGTGTAGAGCGGGTGGTACCACTCGTAGAGCGAGTAGTAGAAGCCCATCCGCAGGCCGCGCGCGCGCACGGCGGCCGCGAGCTCGCCGGCGACGTCGCGCCGCGGCCCCACGGCCGCGCTGTTCCACCCCGGGCTCTCCGCGCTCGGCCAGAGCGCGAAGCCGTCGTGGTGCTTCGAGGTGAGCACCACGTACCGCGCCCCGCTGCGTGCGAACAGCTCGGCCCACTCGCCCGCGTCCCACAGCTCGGCCCGGAACTGCGGCGCGAACGCCGCGTACGGCGTGCCCGCGCCGTACACGCGCGCGTGGAAGCGCCAGAACGGCCCGCCCCGCGCGCTGTCCTCGCGCACGCGCCGTTCGTACCACTCCGCATATTTCTCGTACACCGGCACGTCCGGTCCCGTCGGGGCCCACGCGGGGACCGAGTAGACGCCCCAGTGAATGAAGATCCCGAACTTGGCGCTGTCGTACCACGCCGGCACCGGGCGGCCGTCGAGCGAGGCCCAGGTCGCGGCGTAGCGCGGCGCGGGCGGCGCCGCCCCGGGCGGCGCTCCCTGCGCCGGGGCGGGGCCGGGCGTACCGAGGAGCGCCGCGGCCAGCACGGCCCCGACCGCACCGCCCCCGACCCGCGCCGGCCGCGTCATCGTGCGCCGGCCGTCCGCGCCGCCGCGCCGTCGCGCAACACGAAGAGCACCGTCGGGTCCACCGGGTACCGACCGAACTGCCGGCCGTAGATCGCCAGCCCGCCCGGCAGCGCCTCGTCCACCTCCAGCCGCACGGTCACCGCGCCCTCCCGGGCCGCCCGCGCCACCGCCTCGGGCGGCAGCGCCACGCGCACGAGCTGCCCGTACGACCCGGCCTCGTGCAGGTGCCCGTCGTGCAGCTGCGCGTGCCAGCTGAGCACCCCGCGGCTGTCGGCCGGGTCGTCCGCGAGCTCCACCCGCCCCGCGTCCACCCCGTTCGCGCGCACCGTCACCGCGCTCGGCCACTTCGCGGTGCCCGTCATCGGGTAGGCGTTGGGGTTCTTGCCCGGGTCCTGCAGCCCGCCGCCGCGCATGTAGTCGCCGTCGCCGCGCACCGTGCTGTCGCGGTCCTTGCCCAACAGCCGCTTGCTCGACGCCTCGACGAGGAACGTCGCCCCGGCCACATCCGCCGCCGCGAGCCCGGCGGGCCACGGGATGCGGTACTCGAAGTAGCCGCTCCCCGCGCCGTCCATCTTGAGCCCGCCCATCACCGGCCACTGCTTCTGCGACCACCGCCCGCCGGCGAGTTGCGCGGCCGGCACGCTCGCCACGCGCACGCGGCGCCCGTCGGCGAGCGTCGCGGACGACGGGGCCGCCCCCTCGACCACGTAGGTCGCGAAGTTGTGGTGCAGCACCGTGCCGCTCGCGTCCTCCAGCCGCGTGGCGAGCACCGCCACCGCGGGCTCGTCCGGCATCGTCACCTCGAGCGGCGCGAGCGGGGCGCTCATCCACGGGCGGTAGGGCACGCGCCGCGCGGACGTCGCCCACACCTTGCGCTCGCCCAACGCGTTCCACCCCCACAGCTCGGTGCGCAGCACGAGCGAGTCGCCGTACGCCGCGGTGCCGGACAGGAACGAGGCGTAGAGCGGCACCGAGACGCGCTCCCCCGCGCGCGCGGTGCGCGCCAGCTCCGAGTCGCCCACCGCCACGTAGAGCGGCGCGTGGAAGTCGGCGAGCGTCATCCCCGGCACGAGGTCGCCGACCCCCGTCTCCTTCGGCGAGCGGTCGAAACGCCAGTACCCGTTCCACTCGTTGATCACGTCCGAGTGCTCGGTGTAGAGCCACCCCGCGAGCTTCGGGTGCCGCCGGAACGCGTCGATCGCGCGGTGGTAGTCCCAGCTCCAGTCGACGTCGCCCGTACTCCCCTCGTAGCCCCAGACGTTGCCGAATTCCGAGTTCATCATCGGCTGCCCGGCCTGTCGCCTGCCGCCGAGGAAGTGCCACGGCGAGCCCCGAAACGTGCTGTCGCTCACCCGGTCCATGTACGACGCCCACTTCCAGCCGGGCAGGTACTCGTGCCACGAGTTGAGGTCGGTGGTCGTGTGCCAGCGGCCGCAGCACGGCGACTGGTCCTCGACGAGGCGGGTCGGGTCGAGGCGCTTCGCGAGCTGCTGCACGCTCGACACCTTGGCCTGCGTCTCGGGGAGGTACACGCCCTTCCCCGCGACCTGCGTGGTGAGCCCCCACGACTCGTTGAACGGGATCCACGCGAACACGCTCGGGTGGTTGTAGTCGCGGGCGATCATCCCGCGCATCGCCGCCTCGTGCCCGCGGAAGGCGGCCGAGTCGGGCGGGCCCCACCAGTTGGGCACGTCGGCCATGATGAGCACGCCCAGCCGGTCGGCCCAGTAGAGCTTGCGGGGCGCCTCGATCTTGATGTGCTCGCGCAGCCCCGTGAGCCCGATCTGCCGCGCGCGCAGGATCTCGTCGCGCAGCACGCTGTCGGTGGGGAAGGTGTAGTACCCGGTCGGGTGGTACGCCTGGTCGAGCGCGAGTTCCAGGTACAGCGGCTTCCCGTTGAGCGCGACGTAGGGGATGTTGGTCCCCGGCAGGTCCACCACCGAGACGGTGCGCATCCCGAAATACGTCTCGACGCGGTCCGCGGCCACCCCGGGCGCGCCTAACGTGGCCGTCGCTTCGTACAGGTACGGGTCCTCGGGCCGCCAGAGCCGCGCGCGGGGGACCGGGACCTCGAAGCGCACCGTGGTCGCGCCGCGCGCGACGGGGCGCGACACGGCGCGCACGCTCGTGTCGCGGAAGGCCAGCGAGAAGGTGAGCGCGCGCGGCGCGGGCTCCAGCAGCTTCGCCTCGACCGCCACGCGGCCGTTCGCCACGTCGGGGGTGAAGTGCACCCACTCGAGCGGCGCGTCGCCGCGCGCCTCGAGGTACACGGTCTGCCACGGCCCGCGCACGTTGCCGTAGCCCTGCTTGCCGTCGAGCCGGAAGGGGCGCGGCGCGTCGTCCACCCGCAGCACGAGGCGCTGCGCGTCGCCGGCGCGCGCGTGGCGCGTCAGCTCCATCGAGAACGGCGTGTAGCCGCCCTCGTGCGTGCCGAGCGATTCGCCGTCGAGCCACGCCGACGTGCGCCAGTCCGACGCGCCGACGACGAGGAACACGCGCCGCCCGCGCCACGCGGCCGGCACGGTCACGCTCCGCGCGTACCAGCCCACGTCCGCGCTGTCGGCCCCGACCCCCGACGCGGGCGCGGCCCACGAGAACGGCACGAGCACGCGGTGCGCCGCGGGCATGGGTCCGTTAGGCCGGTACCAGCCGTCGCGCACCCCCGCGTCGGCCCGGTCGAACGCGAACTGCCAGCGGCCGTTCAGGTTCACCCACTCCGCGCGCATGAAGTCGGGGCGCGGGTGCTCGGGGAGGGGGACCGTGTCGGCGCGGGGCGCGGCGGCCGGCTGCTGTGCGCGCGCCGCGGACGGCGCCGCCGCGCCGGCGAGGGTCGCGAGGAGCGCGGAGGCCGCGGACAGGGCCCGTGCGCGCGTGGCGCGGAGGCGCGTGGCTCGATTCGGCATTCGCCCGAGATGGTGTGCGCGCGAGAGGGTGTGCGCGGCCGCACCCGCTCGGCACGGGGTGGCCGAACCGGGAACTGCCGTCCGCAGCCAATCAACACGCCGACACGACGACCGTCACGCCCGGGGCGGCGTTAGCTTGCGGCTCCCCCGCGGGCGCGTGCCCGCGGCGTCCCGCCCCTCCGCTACGCCGCTCCCGTTCGTCGATGTCCGCGGCCGTCGCCGCCCTGCCGAGCCCCCGCCAGCGCGCGCTCCTCGTCGTCCTCACGCTCGCCCTCCCGTGGCTGCTCCTGGCGCTGCTCGAGCTCGGGCTGCGCGCCGGCGGGTACGGCGGCGACTACCCGCTCTTCAGCGCGTACGGGCCGCAACCGGACTACCGCTTCAGCAACCCCGACGCGGCCCGGCGGTACTTCCGCGGCGCCTTCGTCCCCACGCCCCACACCGACTTCTTCCGCGCCGCGAAGCCGGCCGGGACCTTCCGCGTCTTCTTCCAGGGAGAGAGCTCCGCGGAAGGGTTCCCCTACCTCCACGGCGCGGCGCCGTCGCGCATCCTCGAGGCGTGGCTGCAGCGCGACGTCCCGGGCCGCGGCGTCGAGGTGGTGAACACCGCCTTCACGGCCGTCAGCTCCTACGTCCTGCTCGACCAGGCCGACGCCATCCTCGCCGAGCACCCCGACGCGGTGCTCATCTACACGGGGCACAACGAGTACTACGGCGTGTTCGGCGCCGGCGCGGCCGGACCGCTCGGCCGCTCGCCCGCGCTCGTGCGCGCGTACCTCGCCCTGCGCCACCTGCGGCTCGTGCAGCTCGTGGAGAACGCGCTCGGCGGCGTGCGCGGGGCGGGCGGGCCGCCGGACGGGCCGACCGGCGGCCCCGCCGACGCGCCGCGGTCGGTGATGGCGCTGATGGCGGGCGACCAGCACGTCGCGTTAGGCTCCGCCCGGTACGCGGCGGGGGTCGCGCAGTTCCGCGCCAACCTCGGCGCGCTCCTCGCGAAGTACCAGGCCGCGGGGGTCCCGGTGTTCGTCGGCACGCTCGTCAGCAACGAACGCGACCAGCCGCCGTTCGTCAGCGGGTTCACCCCCGGCAGCGACACGGCGGCCTGGCAGCGCAGCGCCGACGCCGCCGTAGCCGCGCTCCGCCGGGGCGACACGGCGGCGTCGGAGCGCGCGGTCCGCGCGTCGCTCGCCATCGACGCAGGCCGCGCCGACGCCCACTACGCGCTCGCCCGGCTGCTCGAGGCGCGAGGCGACACGACGGGCGCACGCCCGGAGTACCGCGCCGCCAAGGAGGACGATGAGCTGCGCTTCCGCGCGCCCGAAGCCCTGAACGCGGTGATCCGCGAGCAGGCCGCCGCGCACGGCGCCACGGTCGTCGAATCGCAGGCCGCCGTCGAACGCGCCTCGCCGGGCGGCATCCCCGGGCACTCGCTCATCCTCGAACACCTGCACCCGAACGTCGACGGCTACGCGACCATCGCCCGCGCGTTCTACGACGCGCTGCGCGCCCGCGGCCTGCCCGCGAGTGCGCCGGCGGCCGCGCCGGCCGTCGCCGACGTCCCGGTGACGGCGGTCGATTCGGCCGTGGGCGCACTCCGCACCGACCGCCTGGTGTCGGGCTGGCCCTTCCAGCCGCGCGGCGCGGTCGTGATCCCGGCCGTCGACACGCTCCGGCCGCGCACGCAGGTCGAGGCGCTCGCGCGCGCGCTCGTGTTGGGCCAGACGCAGTGGGCGCCGGCCACGGACGCGCTGCGCCTGCAATACGCGCGCGCCGGCGACACGACGCGCGCCCTCGCCGTGTCGCGCGTGATGGCGCAGGAGTTCCGGTACTCGCCACAGCCGTGGCTCGACGCCGCGCAACTGGCGGCGGCCGCGCACCGCCCCACCGAGGCGCTCGCGTACGCGCAGCGCGCGAACGCGCGGCGCGAGACCCCCGAAGGGTTCCGGCTCGCGGGGCTGCTCGCGCTCCAGGCCGGCGACCGGACCGCCGCGCTCGCGGCCCTCGCGCGCGCCGCGCAGCTTGCGCCGGACGATCGGAAGGCCGCGCTCACCGTCACCGCCGCCCGCGCGCTCCCGATCCTCGAATCGGGGCGGGCGCCCGGCATCACGAGTGCGACGGCGGACGCGACGCGGCTCTACAACCTCGCCGTCGCGTACACGCTGCTGGAGCAGTACGACAAGGCGCGCGCGGCGCTCGGCGCACTCCGGCGCGCCGCCCCCGGCGACCCGCGCGCGGCCGACCTCGCCCAGCGCGTCCCCCCGGCCTGACGCGGGCCGACACCGGCGTGCACGCCCCGCGCTGCGTCCTCGGCCTCTCGGCCTACTACCACGATTCGGCCGCGTGCCTGCTCCGCGACGGTGAGATCGTCGCCGCGGCGCAGGAGGAGCGCTTCACACGGATCAAGGGCGACGCCGCATTCCCGGCGCGGGCCGCCGCCTACTGCCTGGCCGAAGCCGGCGTCGCGGTCGCCGACCTCGCGGCGGTCGCGTTCTACGACAAGCCGCTCCTCAAGTTCGACCGCCTGCTCGAGACCTACCTCGCGGTCGCGCCGCGCGGATTCCGCTCGTTCCTCAAGGCGGGGCCGCTCTGGGTCAAGGAGAAGCTCTTCACCGACCGCGCGTTGCGGCACGCGTTAGGCACGCTCGCGGGCGCCGGCGTCCCGTACGACGGAGAGCTCCTCTACGCCGAGCACCACGAGTCGCACGCGGCGAGCGCGTTCTACCCGTCGCCGTTCGACGAGGCCGCGGTGCTCACGGTCGACGGCGTCGGCGAGTGGGCGACCGCGGCGATCGGCGTGGGGCGGAGCGCAGAACTGGAGCTGCTCGCGGAGCTGCACTTCCCCGATTCGTTAGGACTCCTCTACTCGGCGTTTACGTCCTACCTCGGGTTCAGGGTCAACTCGGGCGAGTACAAGGTCATGGGCCTCGCGCCCTACGGCGAGCCGCGCTACGCGGACCTGATCCTGTCGCGCCTGATGCGCCTGCGCGACGACGGTTCGTTCGCGCTCGACCGGCGCTACTTCGGGTACGTGAGCGGGCTCACGATGACGAGCGGCGCGTTCCACGCCCTGTTCGGCGGCCCGCCGCGCGCCCCCGAGGGGCCCCTCGAGCAGCGTCACTTCGACCTCGCGCGCTCGGTGCAGCACGCGTGCGAGGAGGTCGTGCTGCGCATGGCGCGCACCGCGCACCGGCTCACGGGGCTCGACCGGTTGTGCATGGCGGGCGGGGTGGCGCTCAACGCGGTCGCCAACGGGCGCGTGCTGCGCGAAGGCCCGTTCCGCGACGTGTGGATCCAGCCCGCGGCGGGCGACGCGGGCGGCGCGCTCGGTGCCGCCGCACTCGCGTGGCACCGCGCGCTCGGCGGCGCGCGCCGCGTCGCGCGCGCCGCCGACGGGGCACCGACGGACGCCATGCGCGGCGCCCGTCTCGGCCCCGCGTTCGACGACGCCGCGATCGAGGCCGCCCTTCACGCGGCGGGCGTCGCGCACGCGCGCGTGCCCGCGGAGGCGCTCGCGGCGCGCGTCGCCGACCGGCTGGCGGACGGCGCCGTCGTAGGGTGGTTCCAGGGGCGGATGGAGTTCGGGCCGCGCGCGTTGGGCGCCCGCTCCATCCTCGCCGACCCGCGCCGCCCCGAGATGCAGTCGCGCCTCAACCGCGCCATCAAGTTCCGCGAGAGCTTCCGCCCGTTCGCGCCGAGCGTGCGCGCCGAGCGCGCGGCCGAGTGGTTCGCGGTCGACCGCGACGCGCCGTACATGCTCGTCGTCGCTCCCGTGCGCGACGCGCACCGCGGTGCCGTGCCCGCGGTCACCCACGTCGACGGCTCGGCGCGCGTCCAGACGGTGCGCGCCGACGTCGACCCGGCCTTCCACGCGCTGCTCACCGCGTTCGAGGCGCGCACCGGGTGCCCCGTCCTGGTGAACACGAGCTTCAACGTGCGCGGCGAGCCGATCGTCTGCACGCCCGCCGACGCGATCCGCTGCTTCCGCGACACGCGCATGGATGTGCTCGTGCTCGGGCCTTACGTGCTGGAACGTGCCGCGCAGCCGGGCTGGGCGGCGCACGACGCCGCGAGCGACGCGGCGCACGCTGCGCCCGCCGCGCTCGCGCTCGACTGACGTGGAGCCGTGACCGGACCCGCCGACGCCCCCGCGCCGACGACGCGCGAGCTGCGCCGGTTCGCGCTCGCCGTCGGCGGCGCGTTCGTCGTGTTGGGCGCCGCCGGCGCGTGGCGCGGGCGCGCGACGGCCGCGGCCGCGTTCGGCGTGCTCGGCGGCGCGCTTCTGGTCGCCGGTCTCGCCGTGCCGGCACGCCTCGGCCCCGTATACGTCGCCTGGATGGGGCTCGCGCACGCCGTCTCGCGCGTGACCACGCCCATCTTCCTCGGCGTGATCTACTTCGGCGTGTTCACCCCGTTCGGCCTCGTCATGCGCATCGCCGGGCGGCGCTCGCTCGGGCGGCCGCGCGGTGCCGCGTCGTTCTGGGTGGAGCGGCCGCCGGGAGCGCGGCAGAGCGACCTCCGGCGGCAGTTCTGAACCCGGCGCCGATGGCCGGCCGACCCGTCCCGCGTTAGCCTTGCGGGGGCGAACGGCGGAGGCCGTTCGCCCGGTGCTCACCCCCGCCCTGGTCGATTCCGCGCGTGCCGCAACCGTCCCTGCCCGCCGAACTCTGGGCGTTCATGCGCGCGCGGAAGAAGCTCTGGCTGCTGCCGCTCGTGCTCGTGCTCCTCGCCGTGGGGCTCGTGATCGCGTTCGCGCAGGGGTCGGCGCTCGCGCCGTTCATCTACACGCTGTTCTGACGCGGCGGCCGATCCGCGCGCTTCACCCGCACTCGCCCGACGGCGCGGCGACCGGCGTTCCGTTAGGCACCGGCGTCCCGAAGTCCGGCGCCCCGTCCGCCCGCCACCCGAACGGCTGCATGTGGACGTCGCGCCGCCACCCCGGCTCGTTCCCGGCCTTGGCGTGGTACACGAGCCAGTCCTGGCGCCCGTCCGGCGATAGCGTGAACGTGTTGTGCCCCGTCCCGATCACGCCGTTGCCGGACGCGAACACGGGCCCGGCGCTCTTCGTCCAGCTCGCCGAGTCGGTCGGGTCGGCCCCGCCGCCCTTGTAGCGCAGCATGCCCAGCTCGTAGGTCGGCAGCCACGAGTCGCGCGTCGAGTAGACGAGAAACGTGTCGGCGCCGTGCTGGAGGAACTCCGGGCCTTCCTGCAGGTCGAGCTCGGGCCCGCGCTCCCACGGCGCGTTAGGCGCGGACAGCACGCGCCGCGGTCCGGCGACCGCCGTCGGACTCGACATCGGCGCGATGTAGAGCAGCTGCGGCGTCTTGTCGATCGCCGCGGGTCGCTCCCACCCCGACCAGACGGCGTAGAGCTGCCCGTTGACGCGCCCCACGGTCATGTCGATCGCCCAGACGCTCGGCCGCGCCCGGCTCGGGCCCCCGGCCGGCGCGGGGCCGTCGCCGGTGTAGAGCTGGCCCATGTCCTCGTACGGGCCGAGCGGGCTGTCGCCCACGCTGCGCAGCACGCCCGTGCGCTGGTCGACGAACGGCTGCCCCTGCCGGTGCGCCGCGGCGTAGTAGATGTACCACCGCCCGTCGAGGTGGACGAGTTCGGGCGCCCAGATGTTCGTGTGGTTCCAGCCGGTGTCGGGCGGCGTCCACACGCGCACCGGACGCGCGCGGCCGAGGTCTTCGAGCCGCGCGGCCTGGTACACGACGATCGCCGTGTCGCGCGACTGCACGAGGTAGTACGACCCGCCCGCGCGCAGGATCGACGGGTCGGCGCCGCGCATCACGGGGTTGGTGAACGAACACGCCCCCGACGCCGTCGCCGACGGCGCGGGGCGGACGGCGGGGGTGTTGCGGGCGCAGGCGGCCGACGCGCACGCCGCGGCCGCGGCGACGGCGGCTCGGGCGCGCAACGCAGAAGAAGGGCGCATGAGAAGGGTCGGGGGACGGGCGGGTCGGGGCGCGTGCCCCAGGTAGGACGCGCGACGGGGCGGGCGCCCGCGCGTGGCGCCCGCCCCGTCGCGCGCCCCGGCGATTACCAGCCCGGGTTCTGCTTCACGCTCGGATTCAGGTTGATCTCGTTCTGCGGGATCGGCAGGAGCACCGACTTCGGGTACACGAAGTTCTTGAAGTCGGCGTCGTGCGCGGTCAGCGTCGGCACGTCGGAGAAGAGGTTCTGCCGTCCGAGGTCCAGCCAGCGCTGGCTCTCGAGCCCGAACTCCAGCAGCCGCTCCTTGAGGATCGCCGCGCGCATCGCGCTCTGCGAGAGCCCGGACGACAGCGGCAGGAGGTTGACGCGCGCGCGGACCTGGTTCACGTACGGGAGCGCGGCGGCCGTGTTCCCGAGCTCGTTCTGCGCCTCGGCGTACATGAGCAGCACGTCCGCGTAGCGCAGCACCTTGAAGTTGATCTGCGCGTCCCAGACCTGGTCCGTCGAGCCGGTGTAATACTCGCCGTACTTCTTGAAGTAGACTGTGGACGTGTCGCTGCCGTATCGCTGCTTCCACGTCTGCGCGTAGACCGTCGTCGTGTCGCCCTTGTAGCGGAAGAGCGTCACGTCGAGCCGCGGGTCGACCTTGCGGTCCGCGGTCGAGTCGAGCAGGAACTGCCGGTAGAACCACACCGTCGGGCGCCCGTCGCAGTAGCTCGGCCCGCAGGCGCCGATCATCTTCGACACGTTGAGCCCGTTGATGCCGTTGGCGGCCGCGAGGGTCGGGTTGCCCATCTGCACTTCGAACAGCGACTCGTTGCTGTTGAGGTTCGCCGCGTTGGTGAAGAGCCGCGCGTACCCGGCCGGGCCCGCCTCCAGCGCGAAGCCGCCGAGCTGGCCGTTGACGATCGGCAGCAGCGCCGCGGCGGCCTGCGTCCACTTGCGCTCCTGCAGCAGCGTCTTGCCGAGCATGCCCTGCGCGGCCCCCGCGGTCGCGTGGCCGCCCGACTGGATCATCGTCTGCTTCGGCAGCACCGCGGCCGCGTCGCTGAAGTCCTTCTCGATCTGCGCGAACATCGTCGCGCTGTCCGAACTCGCCGCGCGCGTGGTGATGGTGACCGTGTCGGTGATCAGCGGCGCGTTAGGCCCGAACAGCGTCACGATGTGGAAGTAGCCGAGCCCGCGCAGGAACTTGGCCTCGGCGACGATCTGGCTGCGCATCGCCGTGTCCATGCTGATCGCCGGCACGTGGGCGACCACCTGGTTGGCGCGGCTCAGCAGCGTGTACGTGTCGTTGAACGTGTCGCGGTTCACGTCGAAGTCGTACGACGAGAACACGAACTTGCAGAAGTTCTGCAGGTCGTTCCACGGGCTGAAGCTCGTCCCCTCGTCCGACCGGATGTCGTACGAGAAGCCCTGCCACCTGAGGAACGTCCCCAGGTAGCCGAGCGTGTTGTACGTCGCCGTGAGGCCGGCCTGCGCGTCGGTCGCGCTCTTCCAGTACGTCTGGACGGTGACGGTGTTGGGGTTCGTGATGTTGACGTCGTTCTTGCAGGCGGCCGCGCCGAGGACCGCCGCGACCGCGGCGGCGCCGGTGATCGCGGTGCGCCCGGCGCGGCGGAACGCCGGCGGGATGAGGCGGGAAAGCATCGAAGGTGACGGTTAGGCGTAGGTCCGGGCGCCGGGGTGCGGCGCCCGGACGGGGCGTTGAGGGCGGGCCGAGGTGCGCCTCAAAAGCGGACGTCGAAGCCGAACGTGACGGTGCGCGGGTTGGGGTAAATGAACCCGTCGTCCACGCCGCGGGCGAGCGGGTCGCCGAACCCGACGACCTCGGGGTCGAACCCCTTGTACTTCGTGATCGTGGCGACGTTCTGCACGTTCACGTAGATCCGCGGCCGCGCCGTCGTGTTCAGCCGCAGCTGCTGCGTCACCGCGGCCGGCAGCGTGTACCCGAGCACAATGTTCTGGACGCGCACGAAGTTGCCGCTCTCCAGGAACATGTCGTTCAGCGGGTTGAAGTTCGCCGCGCCGGCGGTCCCGAAGACCGCGCGCGGGACCGTCCCGCTCGTGTTCGTCTGCGACCAGAAGTCCAGCCCCGACTGGATGTTCTGCAGGCCGCTCGTGTTCTCGGTGTTGAACCGCACCACGTTGTAAATCTTGTTGCCGAACGAGCCGCGCAGATTCACCCCGACGTCGAACGACTTGAACGACGAGTTGAGGAAGAGCCCGGTCTGCAGCTTCGGGAACGGCGTCCCCGCGTTCACGCGGTCGCTGTTGTCGATCACGCCGTCGCCGTTCACGTCTTGGTAGCACACGTCGCCCGGCTGCGCGCCCGGCTGCAGCACCACCGCCTTGCCGTTGACGCTCGACGTGTGGCCCTGCACCGCGGCGGCGCTCTGGAACAGCCCGCAGTTCCTGAGCAGGTAGAACTCGCCGATCGGCTGGCCGACCGTCGTCCGGGCGACGCCGCCGAACCCGGCGAAGAGCGGCTGGCCGCCGTTGCCGAGCGACAGCACGCGGTTGGCGAGCGTCGTCACCGAGAGCGTCGTGTTGAGGCGGAAGTCGCCGCGCCGCAGTTGGTGCGTGGCGCCGAGCTCGAAGCCCGCGTTGCGCGCGCGCCCCGCGTTGACCGTCGGGTTGGCGCTCGAGCCGAGGTCGGGCGGGATCGACGTCTGCACCAGCAACTGGTCGAGCGTCGCCTGGTAGTAGTCGGCCGTGATGTTGAGCGTGTTGTTCAGCAGCCCGAGGTCGAAACCGACGTCGGTGTTGCGGTTGCGCTGCCAACGCAGGTTCTCGTTGATCAGCGCCTGCTGGATCGCGCCCGACGTGATCGTGCCGTTGAAGAAGTAGTTGATGTTCTGGCTGACGACCGGGATGTACTGGAACGGGTTGAGCGCCTGGCCGCCGAGGACGCCGGTGCTGACGCGGAGCTTGAACAGGTCGGCGCCGCCGATCAGCGGGATCGCCTTGAAGAACTGCTCGTCGCTCACCACGTAGCCGAGCGAGCCCGAGCCGAACACGCCGCAGCGGTTGGCCGGGCTGAACAGCGACGAGCAGTCGCGGCGCACGGTCCCCGTCGCCAGGTAGCGGTCGCGGAACGAGTACGTCGCGCGCGCGAGCAGCGAATTCTCGCGCACGGGGATCGTGAAGCCGTCGTTGCTACTGCCGGTGCTCGACCCCGCCGAGATCTGCTGCAACGACTCGTTCGTAAACCCCTGGCGGTACGCCGTCAGCTGCTGGTAGGTGTTGTTCTGCGAGGTCTGCCCCGCCACGGCCGTGAGCCGGTGGTCCGTCCCGCCGAACGTGCCGTCGTAGGTCAGCAGGTTTTCGTACAGCAGCTGCTGCGACCGCGGGTACGACTGCCGCAGGAACGCGCCCGTGAGCACCGGCGTGAGGTAGCGCAGCTGATTGCTGCTGTTCCACACCGTGTTGCCCGAGTCCGCGTAGTTCACGCCGACGTTGAGGCGGTACTTGAGGCCCGCGAACAGGTTGGCCTCGGCGAACGCCGAGCCGATCACCGCGTTCGCGCGGTAGACGTTGTAGTTGGACTGGGCTGCCGCGACCGGGTTCGTGCCGTAGTTGGGCGTCGCCAGGCTGCCGTAGCCGTAGCCGCTCGGGTTGTTGGGGTCCCGCACCGGGATCGTCGGCGGCAGCAGCACGACGTCGATCAGCGGCAGCTCCGTGCCGCCGAAGATGCCGTTCGGAAAGTTCTGCTGGCGCGCCTGCGAAACGGCGAGGTTCTCGCCGACGTGGATCCGCCCGCGCGTCGCGTCCGAGTTCACCCGGAGGCTCGCCCGGCGGAAGTTGGTGTTGATGATCGTGCCGTCCTGGTTCAGCACCGAGCCGCTGATCAGGTAGCTCGCGTTGGGCGTCCCACCAGACGCCTGCGCGTTGTAGTTCTGGATCGCCCCGGTCTTCATCACCGCGGACTGCCAGTCGGTGTTGACCGACGTGGGCGTCGTGACCCCGGTCGGCGGGGTGATCCCCGCGCGCGCGTACGCCGTATCGAACACGCTCTGGAACTCGGCGGTCCCGGCCATCGGCAGCGTTTTCGGGATCGACTGGAACCCGTAGTAGGCGTTGGCCGAGAACTGGTTCTGCCCCGCCTGCCCGCGCCGCGTCGTGATCACGATGACGCCGCTCGACGCCTGCGAGCCGTACTGCGCGGCCGCCGAAGCGTCCTTGAGGACGGTGAAGGTCGCGATGTCGTCCGGATTGATGTTCGGGTTCTGATTCCCGACGTACATGCCGTCCACGACGTACAGGGGCGAGGTGTTCCCCAGGCTCGACGGGCCGCGGATCGTGATCGCGGCGGGTCGTCCGGGCTGACCGCCCGCTTCGACCTGAACGCCCGGCACGCGGCCGCGAATCGCCTCCTCGATCGTGGCGACCTTCTGGTCCTGGACTTGGTTCCCGGTGACGGTCGCGACGGCGCCGGTCACACGAGACTGCGCCTCGTTCGTGTAGCCGACCTGCACCGGCGCCAGTTGCGCCACCGCGGCGACGAGCTGAAAGTCGAGCGTGCTCACCTGGCCGGCCGTGACGGCCACCGTCTGCGTGCGCGGCTGGAAGCCGATCCGCTGGGTGCGGACCGTCACCGTCCCGACGGGCACGCCGCCGATGTTGTAGCGCCCCTGCGCGTTGGTGATACCGCCCAGGCGTGCGCCGCCCGCGGTGGTCACGACCACCTGGACGTCGCTGACCGGCGCGTTGGCCGTGCCGAGCACGGTCCCGGCGATGCGGCCCGTGTTCTGCGCGGGCTGCTGCGCGGCGACGTCGTGCGCCGGCACGACGAGCAACGCGCCCGGCAGAAGCGCGAGCGCGATGACCGCGCTGAGCCGGCTGGCGGCGCGTGCGGCGGCGAGAGGAGTGCCCGGACGGGCGCGCCGCCGACGGCGGCCGGGGGAGTAAGACACGCGAGAATCCTCGCTGGGGTGAGAACGACGGGCGCGGAGCGCGGTGCCGGTGACGCGGGGTGCGTCAGGCATTCGTGCCACCGCGCCGGGGAGCGGCGCCCGCGGGCGCGCGCGACGAGGCGCGCACGATGAGTGGGGCGTCGAGAAAGTGCTTCTGGGGCGCGGGCGGCACGGCAGCCTCCACCTGCGCGATCAACAGCTCCGTGGCGAGGCGCCCCATCTCGTGCGTGGGCACCCGCACCGACGTGAGCGGCACCGGGAGGTACTCGAGGAGCGGGATGTCGTCGAACCCGACCACCGACATGTCGTCCGGCACGCGGATGCCGAGTTCCGCGAGCGCGCGGCAGACCCCCACCGCGATCAGGTCGTTGTAGCACGTGAGGCCGGTCGGACGCTCCGCGGGCGCGAGCTCCCGGAAGTAGGCCAGCGCCGCGCGGTAGCCGTCCTCGAGGTGGGCGCCCGCGGGAACGACGCACGCGTCGGTGAACGCGACCGATGACGCGCTGCACGCGCGCCGCACGCCGTTGACGCGCTCGTGCGTGTGCGTCGAGTAGTTGGGGCCGGCGAAGTGGACGATGCGGGTGTGGCCGAGCGCGATGAGGTGCGCGGCCGCGGCGCACGCGCCGCGCACGTTGTCGACGTCCACGAGGCTGGCGGGCACGCCCCGCACCTCCTCCAGCAGTACGAACGGATAGTTGCGCCGCTTGAGCTCGAAGAGGTGCGACAGGTCGACCTCGTCGTCGAGCACCGGGGCGACGAGCAGCCCGTCGCAGTCCTTGCCGTGCAGCAATTCGACCGCGCGCCGCTCGCTCGCGTACTCGCCCTCCGAGCTGGCGACGAGCAGCGTGTAGCCGCGCCCCGTCGCCGCCGCCCGCGCGCCGGTCACCACCGACGCGTAGTACGGGTTGTCGGCCTCCTTGATGAGCAGGCCGATGCTGCGCACCGTGCGGCGCGTGCCGGCGCGTGCCGCGGCGGCCCCCATGCCCGTTCCCGGCCGGTAGTCGAGGAACTCGACGGCGTGCAACACCCGGTCGCGGGTGTCGCTCCGGACCGGGGCGGAGGCGTTGAGGACGGCAGACACAGTCGCTTTCGAGACGCCAGCGCGGGTGGCGACGTCGGTGATCGTGGCGCGCTTGGAAGGCATGCAAAAGGGCGACGGAGACGGGCACGCCGATCGGCACGGATCGAACACGTTCGGAGACGTTTGATCCGTTTCGAGCGCGGTCAACCGTACCGCCGCGAGTAACACCCGTCAAGCGCGCAACGCGTCACATCGGCGCAGAACTCGGCCCGTCGCCCCGTGATCCGTGTGCCGGGTACCGAACGGCAGCGGCCGCATGCGCTGGCACACGCGCGGGACCTCGCAACTCCGTTCGCAACCCAATCAATTTACGCACTTCTCTGCGGCGAATGCGCTTGCTATTCGCAACGCAGTCGCTTACAAGACCGAACGTTCTCGAACGTGACCGAACCCGTTCGCGAAGCGTGCTGAGGCGTGCGGAGCAGCGCGCGCGCTGCGCTTATCTTGCGCTCCATGCTCCCCATCGACCTCTCCGGACGGCGCGCCCTCGTCGCGGGCGTCGCCGACGACAACGGCTACGGCTTCGCCATCGCGAAGGCGCTCGCCGCGGCCGGCGCCACCGTGTGCGTGGCCACGTGGCCGCCGGCGCTCACCATCTTCCGCAACCTCCTCGAGCGCGGCAAGATGGACGAGTCGCGCCGCATGGCCGACGGCTCACAGCTCGCCTTCGAGCGCATCTACCCGCTCGACGCGATGTACGACACGCTGGCCGACGCGCCGGCCGAGGTGCGCGACTCCAAGCGGTACAAGGAGACCGGCGACTTCTCCGTGCAGGGCGTCGCCGACCAGCTCGTCGCCGACTTCGGCGAGCGGCCGCTCGACGTCGTCGTCCACTCGCTCGCCAACGGGCCCGAAGTCAAGAACCCGCTCCTCGAAACGAGCCGCGCCGGCTACCTCGCCGCGGTCAGCACCAGCGCGTACTCGCTCGTGAGCATGGTGCAGCGCATGGCCCCCCTGCTCCGGCCGGGCGGCTCGTTCGCCTCGCTCACCTACCTCGCCAGCGAGCGCGCGGTGCCCGGATACGGCGGCGGTATGTCGAGCGCCAAGGCCGCGCTCGAGAGCGACACGCGCCTCCTCGCCTACGAAGCGGGCCGCAAGTACGGCGTGCGCATCAACACCATCTCGGCCGGTCCGCTCGCCAGCCGCGCGGCAAGCGCCATCGGGATCATCGACCGCATGGTGCGCTACGCCGCCGCGAACACGCCGCTCCCCGAGCCCACCCGTGCGGAGGAGGTGGGCGGGGTCGCCGCCTTTCTCGCGTCGGACCTCGCGAGCGGCATCACCGGCGCGACCATCTACGTGGACAAGGGCTACCACGCGATGGGGATGATGGCCGAGCCGCCCGCCTAGGTCGCCGTCTTCTCGGCCATCATCAGGCGGAACTTCATCGGCAGGCGGACGAGCTGCCGCACGTGATGCCCGTGCGCGACCGCGGGCGTGAACCGCATCAACGGCAGCGCGTCGCGCACGGCGTTCGTGAAGAGCGGGTGCGTGGTCTCGACCACGGTGAACGTGGTCGTGTCGGCACGCCCCGCCGTATCGACCGCGAACTCGACGAGCACCTCGCCCTGCACGCCCTTGTCGCGCAGCTCGATCGGGTAGCGCGGGCCGTCACTCGCCGGGTCGCGCGTCGCCGCGGTGTCGACGTCCTCGACCGAAAAGAGGCGCGTCTCGTCGGGCACGTCGCCCTGCTGAACCGGGGCCGGCGAGGTGGCCACGGGTGGTGGCGCGTCGTCTCCGTCGGTCGAGCTGGCGCGCGCGGGCGCCGTGCCGCGCACGTAGCCGGTCGTACCCGTGCCCGGCGCGACCCACTGGATGCGCTCGCCGACCTCGTGCGCGACGTGATCGAGCGGCAGGAGGTAGCGAATCGAGATCGGACCTTCGGGCGGCGGCTCGTGCCCTCCCGTCGCCTGCCGCAGCCACGTGGCCGCGACGCCCGTCGTGTGCACGCCAATGCTCGCGATGAGTGCCCACCCGGTGACCACACGGGCGTGACGCGACTCGAGCAACTTGAGCCACATGATGCTCCCCTCCGCTTCAGCTGGGGGCGGCGTCCCACGGCGCGACTCCGCGCACGGCCCCGCGCCCGGCCCGCTGAGCGCGCCACCCCATGCGGCGCATCCAGGTTCCGCGCGTCACCCCCGCCATCACATTGCGGTCCTGCCACGCGGCGCGCAAGAGTGCTCCGCTGCCGCGTCGCACGCACGACCGCAGACCGCCCGCGATCGGGCTTGACGCACTCCCGCTCCGCGGGGCCGCCTTCTGAGCGCATGGCCATCTGATGCATGGTTCTCCCGTCACACCCGACGACCACGTGACCCGCGCGTCTGCAGCGCGCCCGCTCGCGGCTGGCAGGTTCGTGGCCCCAGCGCGCGCCTCGATGAGGACGTTGACGAGCACCTCCGTAAGAGCGTTCGGGCGGGCGCTGCTGGGCGAGTGCGTCGCGGCCTGGCTCGTCGGCGGGTCGCTCCTGGGAGCACAACCGGCACCGGCGTCGACACCAGGGCCGACTGCGCGAGCGCCGTCGCCGGCGCGCGCGGCCGGGCGGGCCTCGCTGCTCGCCGCCGACCGCGCTCACGCCGCCCGCAGCGCGCGCTCCCTCACGGTCGGGTTCCCGACGGCGCTCGACCGCGACGTGGTGCTCCTCTACCCGGGCGCGCCGATCGTGCGCGGGCGCGCCGCCGCCGAATCGCTGTTGCGCGCCCTCCCCGACGCGCCACGCCGCATGCTGCGCTGGCAACCCGCACTCGCCGAGCTCTCGGGCGACGGCCTGCGCGGGTACACACTGGGCTACGGCGCGTCGGCAGACGGCGACTCGGTGCTCCCGGCTCGATACCTCGCGTACTGGCGCCGCACGCCCGCCGGCGCGTGGCACGTCGCGGCGTGGGTGCTCGCGCGCGGGGCGGCCGGCGCCGCGCGGCTCGCGCCTCCGTGCGACGCGCCGGCCGCAGGCGCCGAGTCCACGCCCGAGCACAGGGCGTTGGGGGAGCGCGAACTGCGCAGCGCAGATTCGGCCTTCGCGGCGCGATCGGCCCGCGACGGCGCGGGGCCGGCGTTCGCCGCCGCCCTCGCGCCCGACGGGCTCGTGCTGAGCGGCGCCGCGGCGATGACGTGCGGGCCCGCAGCCGCGGGCGCGTTGCTCGGTGCGCTCGGGCCCGGCGCACTCGTGTGGACGCCCGCGCTGGCCGACGCGGCCGGAAGCGGTGATCTCGGGATGACCGTGGGAACCGCCACGGTGAGCGCGGCGAGCGCGGGCGTATCCTATTCCAAGTACCTCACCGTCTGGCGCCGCGGCCGCGACGGCGTCTGGCGCGTCGTCGCCGACGGCGGCAACGTGAGTCCGCGACGCTAGCGTCGCCCGCTCGGCGTGGTCGGCGTCGCATTGCCGATCGGGCGCTCGTGGTGCGATCTCATCCCCACCTCTACCCACCCGTGCCCTCTCCTCACGCCGCTGCACCTCCGGCCATTTCCGGCGAGTGGGTCGACGTCGCCAAGACCGTCCCGGGCGACACGAGCGTGTGGGTGCTCGCCGCGGACGGCGCCGACGCGCTCGTGCGGGTGCGCGTCGGGGCCGACGGCCGCGCCCGCATGGAGCGTCGCTACTTCGGCCGCTGGTCGTTAGGCCGGACCAACGCCGGCGCGCCCGCGCTCTGCTTCGTCCGGCGCCCCGGACGCGACGCGGCGTCGTGCACGGCATTCGCGCTCGACACGGTCCGGGCACCCGGCACACCGCCGCACCGCCGCCTCGTGCTGCGCGGCTACGCGGGACAGCACCACACCGGCGTGCGCGTGCTGCAGGAGCGCCTCGCGCCCTCCGGCGCTCCTGCGCCCGTGCCAGGCGGCGCGCCAGCTGCCGCGCGGCCCTCCGCGCCGCCCCCCGCACCCCCGCCCGCACCGCCCGACGCCGCCGGCAGCGCCGCCGGCAGCGCATCGGGCGCGGCCGGCGTGGCGCCGGGCGACGTGGCGCCGGGCGGCGCCTTCCACCCGCGCGCCGTCCAGCCCGAACGCCCGAGCGTGGCGACGCACGCCGGCACCGTGGCGCCAGGCTACGCCGAGGTCGAGAGCGGGTTCGAGCGCGACGCGCCGGGCGACGGCACGCACCTCGTGTCGGTGCCGTCGCTGCTCAAGATCGGCCTCGGGCCGCACACCCAGCTCGGCCTGCAGCTCCCCACCGCCGGCGCGACGGGCACGCCGTTCGGACTCGGCGACGCCGCGGTCTCGCTCAAGTGGCGCGTGAGCGAGGACCGCCCGCTCTTGCAGGACGTAGCCCTCCTGCCCGCAATCAAGCTTCCCACCGGCGGCGCGCGCGGGACCGGCACCACCGACGCGAGCCTCACGCTCATCAACTCCCGCACGGTCGGCGCCGCCAGCCTCGACCTCAACGTCGGCGCGACGTGGCGCACCGGCAACGGCACGCGCGCGCCCAGGACCTCGACGCTCTGGGCCGCGGCTGCCGGCATCCCCGTGCGCGGCGCGCTCGGCTGGGCACTCGAGATGTACGGCTACCCCGGCACGCACGGGCCCGCGGGAAACGCGCCCATCGTCGCCGTGCTCACCGGTCCGACGTTCGTGGTGCGGCCGGAGCTGGAGATGGATTTCGGGACCATCGTCCCGATCGTCGGACCGCAGCCGCACGCGCTGTACGCCGGGTTCGTGACGAGTATGGGGCGCGTGGGGAGGTGAGCGCGCGAGGCGCGGGGTGGCGTCCGGCCCGCACGCCCCGCGCCGCGGTCACACCACGCTCCGCTTCCACCGGCCGCGCCGAAACACGGCCGCACTCGCCACCGCCAGCAGCGAGAACGCGAGCGCGATCGCCACGAACACCCCGTGCGGCCCCATCCCGAGCGTCCGCGCGAGCACGTACGCCACGGGGATCTCGAACAGCCAGAACACGACGAGGTTGAGCACCGTCGGCGTCCGCGTGTCGCCCGCCCCGTTGAACGCGGCCGTGAGCACGAGGCCGTACGCGTACAGCACGAACCCCGCGGCGACCACGCGCAGCCCGTCGGCGCCGTAGCGCAGCACGCCGGGGTCGTGCGTGAACACGCCGACGAGCGCCGGCGCGGCGAACACGAACAGCAGGCTGAGCACGCCGAGGAACGCCGCGTTGTAGTGCCCCGTCGTCCACACCGCACGCTCGGCGCGCCCCGGGTCGCGCGCGCCTAACGCCTGGCCGACGAGCGTCGCCGCGGCGTTGCTCATCCCGAAGGCGGGGAGGATGGCGAAGACGATCACGCGCATCGTGATCGTGTAGCCGGCGAGCGCCGTCGCGCCGAAGGTGGCGACCACGCGCACGAGCCCGATCCAGCTCGCCGTCCCGATCATCGACTGCGCGGCGGCCGCGCCGGCCACGTCCACGATCCGGCGGACCACCGCACGGTCGACGGCGAAGTCGCGCCGCGCGACGTGCACGCGGCTCGTCGGGCGCGTGAGCCGCCAGAGGGCGTAGAGCGCACCCGTGCTGCGGCCGATCGTCGTCGCGACGGCCGCGCCGGTCACGCCGAGCGCCGGGAACGGGCCCGGGCCGAAGATGAGCAGCGGCCCGAGCACGATGTTGATCGCGTTGGCCAGCCAGAGCGTCCGCATCGCGATCGCCGCGTCGCCCGCGCCGCGGAAGATCGCGTTGGCCACGAAGAGCAGGATGATGCTGGCCTCACCGCCGAGCATGATGCGCGCGTACCCGGTGCCGGTGGCGAGCACGCCCGCCGGCGCGCCCATGAGGGCGAGCAGCCGCGGGGCGAGCACCGCGCCCGCCGCGCCGAGCACGAGCGAGAGCGCGACGCCGATGGCCACCGCCGTCGCGGCCGCGCGCGCCGCGCCGGCGGGGTCCTTCTCGCCCACGCGCCGCGCGACCACCGCCGTCGCGCCCACGCCGAGTCCCATGGCGAGCGCGTAGACCACGGCGAGCATCGACTCGGTGAGGCCGACGGTGGCGAGCGCGTCGGCGCCGAGCCGGCCGACGAAGTACGCGTCGGTGACCGCGAACACGCTCTCCATCGCCATCTCGAGCACCATCGGGACGGCGAGCAGCAGGATCGCACGGCCTAACGGGCCGGCGGTGAAGTCCTGGTGGCTGCCGGCGAGCGCCTCGCGCACCGACGCCCAGAAGCCGGGCACGGGCGGCGGGGTGGACTGCGGCCGCGGCGCCTCCGCGGCCGAACGCGGGGCGGAAGTGGTCGCGCTCAGGTCGATCGGTTCTTCTATACCGGGCATGCGCCGCTCCGTGCGGACAAGAGAAAGGGATGAACGCGAAACGCCCCACCGGCCGGTCGGGCACAGGTGAGGCGTCTCGCGGCGCGTGTGGCGCGCCGGCGGCGGCCGGGTGGCGCGCGCGCTAGTCCCTGTGCAGCCTCCTCATGCGCCCGCCGCGACGACCACGACGGTCGGGCGCGCGCCTCCCCACGCCGGCGCGATGCGCCGGGCGGCGGGGGTGACGGCAGTGAGTGGGAGGCGCATCGGCGGTGGAAGGGCGCGGAGCGGTGGGCGCGGGATCGTGCCCCGTACGGTCTCGGGTACGTGCGCGCGGCGGTCCGCCACGCTACGCATCACGGGCGCGCGCGTCAAGGCAAACGGTTGGGTATCAGACGCTCTCCTTCACGAACCACGCGCGCACGCCCGAGAAGTCGAACTCGAGCACCCCGGCCTCTCCCAGGCGGTAGTGCGTCTCGACCGCGTGCGGCGCGCGCGGGTTGTCGGTGCGCAGCACGTTGCCCTCCACTTGATAGACGAGTGCCAGCACCTGCGTGCGCTCGCCGACGTCGAACGAGTAGCGCAGCCGTCCACCGGTGAGGAATTCCATCGCCACGCCCGGCGCGAAGTCGAGCCCGGGCTCCGCGCGCAGCAGCCGCCAGCGGCCCAGCAGCCACGCGGGCACGAGGTGCGGATCGGAAGGCCGGTCGGCGCTCATGCGACGGTTGGGGTCAGAAGTCACGGAGCGGCGGGCGACGGAACTGCAGGCCCCGGAGCGGCGGGCGGCTCGGGCGGCTCGGGCGCGGGCGGCTCGCCGACGATGGGTGCGCCCGCGGCGTGCCAGCCGCGCCACCCGCCTTCGACCGAGAAGACGTTCGTGTAGCCCATACGCTGGAGCGTGTCGACGGCGAGCGCCGAGCGGTACCCGCCGCCGCAGTACAGCAGCAGCTCGGTACCCGGGTCGGGCACGCGCGTCTCGACGTCGCGCTCCAGCACGCCGCGGCCCAGGTGCTCGGCGCCCGCGGCGTGGCCGACGGCCCACTCGTCGTCCTCGCGCACGTCGAGGAGGCGGGCGCCCGCGGCCATGCGCGCCCGCGCGTCGGGCACCGAGACCTCGCGCACGCGGGGGCGCACGGCGTCGACGAAGCGGAGAAAACCCGGGGTGTGATGCACGGAATCGGAGGTCAAGAAGTCGGGAGCGCGCGCGTCACCCACGGTAGGTCGACACCGCCGCGCCGTGCACCTCGGGCAGGTCGCGGAGCGCCTCGCGCACCGCCTCCCCGACCACGCCGTCCACGGCGATCACGGCCAGCGCCTCGCCCCCCTGCGCCAGCCGCGCCTGGTGGTACTCGGCGATGTTCACGCCCGCGGTGCCTAACAGGGTGCCGACGCGCCCGATCACGCCCGGCACGTCGCGGTTGGTGAGCACGAGCAGCGTCTGCCGCGGGTTCACGTCCACCGGGAACGCCCCGATGCGCGTCAGGCGCGGGCTCCCGTCGGCGGGCGCGATGCCGGCCACGGTGAGCTCCTGCATCGCGCCGCGCACCGACACCTCGATCGCGTTGGGCGCGAGCGCCTCGCTCTCGCCCGCGGCCAGCTCCAGCCCGCGCCCCGCGGCCACCGCGCGCGCGTTGATCAGGTTCAGCCGCTCCTGCTCCACCACGCCCTCGACCGCGCCGAGCGCCGCCGCGCCCAGCAGGGCCTCACGGCCCGCGGCGAGCCCCGCCCCCGCCCGCAGCGTGAGCCGCTGCACCGCGCGCACGCCGAGGTCGGCGAGCACCGCGCGCGCCACCGCGGCCGCGCGGCGCGCCACCAGCATCGCCGGCCCGAGCGCGGCCCACGACCCGCCCGCCCCGTCCGCGCCGGCCACGTTCATCGACCGCGACAGCTCGCCCGACACGAGCGCGTCGCGCACCGCGGCGCACACGTCCACCGCCACGTTCCGCTGCGCCTCGGCCGTGTTGGCGCCCAGGTGCGGCGTCAGGAACACGTTAGGCAGGTGCCGGAACGGGTGCTCCGGCGGCGGCGGCTCGCTCGCGTACACGTCGAGCACCGCGCCGCGCAGCGCGCCGCCGCCGGGCAGCCCGTCCTGCAGCACCGCGAGCAGCGCCGCCTCGTCGATGATCCCGCCCCGCGCCATGTTCACGACGATCGACCCCGGCTTGAGCCGCCCCAGCTCGCGCCGCCCCACCAGCCCGCGCGTCTCGTCGGTGAGCGGCGTGTGAACCGTCAGCACGTCCGCCTCCTCGGCCAGCAGGTCGAGCGTCGCCGCCCGGCGCACCCGCAGCGCGGCGAAGCGGCCGTCGGCCACGTACGGGTCGAACGCGACCACCTCCGCGCCGAACGCGTGCGCCCGCGCCGACACCTCGCCCCCGATGCGCCCGAGCCCCACGATGCCGATCGTGCGCCCCTTGAGCTCCGCACCCAGAAAGCTCGCGCGGTCCCAGCGCCCCGCGCGCATCGCAGCGTCCGCGCGCGGCAGTTCCCGCAAGAGCCCGAGCACCGTGCCGAAGAACAGCTCCGCCACCGCGACCGTGTTGCCCGCGGGCGCGTTGATCACCGCCACCCCCAGCGACGTCGCCACGTCCATCGCCACGTTGTCGACGCCCACCCCGGCGCGGCCGACCACCTTCAGTCGCGTCCCCGCTTCGAGCAACTCGGGCGAGATCTTCGTGGCGCTCCGGCCGACGATCGCGTCGTACCCACCGATCCGCTCGAGCAACGCCGCGGCCGGGAGTGTGGGCACTTCGTCCACCTGCAGGCGCGGGTCGGCGGCGAGCAGCGCGAGCCCGTCGCGGTCGACGTCGTCGGTCACGAGGATGCGGTACATGCGGGCGGGTGCGGGGTGAGGGCAGCGGGGCCGGGCGCGCGATCGCGAGCCGGGGGCGCGGGCTGGCGCGAAAGGTACCGCGGACGAGGTCCAAGCCCACGCCTGCGGGCGCGGCCGCCAGGGCACGCGAGGTCCGAGCAGTCCCGCGTCCGCCGGCTGCCGTACGCGCGGCCCGTCCCGCCGAGCGCTGCCGTCCACCGGGCGCCGGCGTGCCGGTTCCGTCACGCGCCGCGCACCCAGCGTCCCGCTGCCTGCTGTTAGGCGCCGGGCGCGGCGCAGGGGACCGGGGGTCCGATCAGACCTGGGCGTCGTCGCGCGCGCGTCGCGCCGTGCCCCGCGGTTCCAGGCGGTCGGCGCGACCTAGTGCGACAGTCCGACCACGCGCAACGACGGCGCGCCGCGTCCCGCCGCCCGCAGCTGGAACGGCGCCTCACCGGCGAGCAGGGCTGCCGGCCACACCGGGATCCCGGCCGACGCCGGCCCGAGCAGCGCGCTCGCCTCGACCGCGCCCGCCGGCAGCGGGATGTAGGCGGGCGGGTTGAGGTCCTCGGCGTCGCGGGCGACGGTCGACGGGTCGACCGTCGCCCGGGTGCCGTCCCGGCGCCGCGCCGCGTGCGCCGCGATCCCGGCCGGCGCCGCCACCACGGCCGCGCCTAACACGGTGCCGCCGTCCGCCGCGCGCGCGCCCAACGTCGACGCGGCGGGCGGCGGCGCCGCGACCGCCCCGGCGCCCGTCGCGGGCTCGCGCGTGCCGTCGCGGCCGCCGCCCATCGCGTACCCGGCCGAGACGGCCGCGAGCACCACCGCCGCGCCAACCGCCTGCCGCCCCCACCCCCCGGCGTCTTGCACCAGGCGCTCGTACCACGCCGCCCCGTTCCAGCGCGCCTCCGCCCACGCCAGCTCTTTCACGTCCGCGCGTCCTTCGGCGCGCACCTCGCGCAGCCTCGCGTCCAGACGCGCCGTGAAGTCCGCCGACGGCTCGATGCTCGGCAGGTTGCGCGCGAGGAGGAGCGACCGCCGCACGAGCGTGTCGTGCGCGCCGCACGCGGCACACTCGACGCGGTGCCGCTCCGCCGCCACGAGCACGTCACCCGGCAGGGTGTCGTCTAGGTACGCGAGGTGATGCCGGCGAAAGTCGGTGCAGTCCATGACGGGGCAGCGGTGAATGACATCGGCGTCCGGTACCCGCTCCGCCCCCCGCGGGTTCCGGATGTTCATGTACGGTCACGTACGGTCACGCCGCGTGCCCCGACGCATGAGGGCCGCGCAAACGAAACGGGCGCCCTGCCCGGGCGCCCGTCTCCACGATCGTTGGTCGTCCTGCCGTGCGATCGTCTACCGCAGCTTCGGCTCGATCAGATCCGCGAAGCTGTTCCGCGCCCGGTTCAGCCGCGACTTGACCGTCCCGAGGTTGGTGTTCGTGATCTCGGCGATCTCCTCGTAACTCTTGCCTTCGAGCTCGCGCAGCACGAACACCTCGCGGTGGTGCGCCGGCAGCTTGGCCACGCTGTCCTCGACGAGCTCGCGCAGGTGGCGCTTGCGGTAGAGGTCGTCCGGCCGACTCGCCGAATCCTCGAACTGCAGCGGACGGTCGTCCTCCTGGCTGGTCTTCTTGATCGCCTGGAAGAGCACGAGCGGATTGCGCGATCGATTGCGCAGCTCGTTCTTCGCCAGGTTGCTGGCAATCGTGTAGATCCAGGTCGAAAACTTCTTCGAGCGGTCGAAGCGGCCGATGTGACGGTACACGCGGATGAACACCTCCTGGACGAGGTCCTCCGCCTTCTCCCGGTCGCCGATCGTGCGATAGATGAAATTCAGCAGCCGCGTCTGGTACCGCGACACGAGTTCCTGAAACGCGCGCTCCTCGCCGCCGAGGAAGCTGGCGACCACGTCGCCGTCCTCCATCGTGCGCAGCTGTTCGCGCACCGCGGCGCCCTGCTGGGCGGCGGTGAGCTGCGAGGTCCCGCGCTTGAGTGCGACGTCCGCCATCTGTGTCCCCCCGAGATGCCTGCGCCTGCGTGCGACGTAGCGGTCCGGATGTCCCCTGGCCGCGTGAACGGCACCCTGCGTGCCCTTCAACGCGTCAGCCCCGCGTCGCGTGCAACTCGTTGACACGCAACGCGATCGACCCCCTTATGCCCCAACCCCAATCTAGCCCCGGCCGGTCCGGTTGTCCACACGACGCGACACCCGCGAGGACACTTCTGCTGTCTAGTACATGTAGCAGTATTACCGCCCCAGTCGAAACCCGGCCACGAAGAGCAGCGACGACACCGTCTTCCCGTCCCGGATCTCTCCCCGCTCGATCATCGTCAACGCCTCCGACAACGCCCGCGGCTCCACCGTCAGGAACTCGTCCTTCTCGCGGTGCGCCTCCCCGCGCGTGAGCCCGGTCGCCATGAACAGGTGGATCTGCTCGTCGCAGAAACCTGGCGTGGTCCAGATCGTCGTCAGCCGCTCAATACGGTCCGCCGTGCATCCGGTTTCTTCCTGCAGCTCGCGTCCGGCACACACCGCCGGATCCTCCCCCGGCTCCAACCGACCCGCGGGCACCTCCCACAGGTAGCCTCCCGTCGCATATCGGTACTGCCGGATCAGCAGCACCTGCGGATCGTCTCCCGCCGGGTCCGACAGGAACGGCACCACCGCGCTCGCGCCCGGGTGCCGGAACATCTCCAGCTCCCCCGTCGACCCGTCGGGGAAACGCACCGTGTCGACGTCCAGGTGCACGATGCGACCGGTGTAGACGCGCTGCGAGGAGACTTTTCCGGGTTCGACGTGGTCGGGCATGAGGTGGACGCGAGAGGAACGAACGTGTTAACGCAAACCGCCCCGTCCCGAGCACCCATCGTACCGCGACCCGCCTCCCGGCGCGGACACCAGCCGACCCCCGCACCCGGTGCGCCGGCCAGCGCCTGCCTCGTCACCTACGCCGTTCGCCCCCTCCCCTTCTTCCGCGGCGCCAGGATCGTCCCCCGACAGCTCGGCGTCCCACACCGGCATGCATAGAACTGCTCGTCCTCCGCCGTGTGCGCCTCGGTCCGTTCGTACTGATAGTCGTACGTGAGCTCGGTCCCGGGCTGGATGTTCTTCAACGCGTGGATGAAGATCCGCCCGCCGTCGATCCACGCCTCGCAGTTGGGCTCGCACGAGTGGTTGATGAACCGCGAGTCGTTCCCCGCCCGCTTCCCGTCGATCACCTCGTCCTCGTCGAGCGTGAACAGGAACGTGTGGTGCCGCCTCATGCCCGCCTCGGCGTACCGCCGATCCGCTTCGGCTTGGTCGATGTGCTCCCCCTCGTACTCCGCCAGCCGCTGCCCCTTGCGCAGCCGCCGCGTGGCGAACGCACCCATCCCCTGGATCGCCGACCGCCTGATCTCGAACGGCAGCGGCGTGCCGTCGACGAGCGTCGCCTGACGCACCTCGCCGGCCTTGGGGGCCTTGGTCCCCGCCGGACGCCTCGCCGGACGCGCCGCGGGACGCGCCGCCGGACGCGGCGCCGCGCGCGCCGTCATCAGCGCACCACCGCGTCGATGTCGTGCACGACGAGTTCTCCGAAACCCAGCGCCTCGAGCGGCTCGCGGACCGCCGCCGGGTCGCCGACGACGAGCAGCTGCAGGGCCTCGGGGCGCAGATACTCGCGCGCCACCCCCTGCACCGCTGCCGCCGTCACGCCGCGCACGCGTGCCCGATACTCGTCGAAGTACTCGTCCGGCAGGCCGTACACCACCGCACTCGCCAGCGCGCCCGCGATCGCGGCAGTCGTCTCGTAGCGGATCGGGAACACGCCGTCGAGGTAGCTCGTCGCGAGCGAGAGCTCGTCGTCGCCCACCGCCTCCTCGCGCATGCGGTCGATCTCGGTGAGCATCTCGCGAGCGGCCGCGACGGTCACGTCGCTCGCCACGGCGCTGTCCACCGAGAACGGCCCCGCCCCGCGCCGCCAGTCGAAGCCCGACCGCGCGCCGTACGTGTAGCCGTGCCGCTCGCGCAGGTTCATGTTGACCCGCGAGTTGAACAGGCCGCCGAGGATGCTGTTCATGACGAGCAGCGGGAAGTAGTCCGGCGTCGCTCGCGGCACCCCGACGTGCCCGAGCCGCACCTCGCTCTGCGCCGCGTCCGCCTTCGGCACGAGGTGCACGCGCCGCGTGGTCGCGCCGGGCGCGTCGGCCGGCACGAGCGCCGGCACCGCCGCCCCGCTCCAGCCCCCGAGCGTCCGCGCGACGAGGGACTCGGCCACGTCCACCGTGACGTCGCCGGCCACGATCACCGTCGTTGCCGCGGGTTGGTAGCGCGCCGCGTGGAACGCGCGCACGTCCGCGCCGGTGAGCCCCGACACGGACATCTCGCCCCCCGCCTCGGCGCGCGCGTACCGCGACCCGGCCGCGTACACCGCTCGCGCGAACGCCTCCTCCGCCAGCCCGCGCGGGTCCGACCGCGTGTGGAGCAGTTCGGCCAGCCGCTCGCCCTTCAGCCGCTCCACCTCGCGCCCCGGGAACGCCGGGCGCACGAGGACGTCGGCCAGTACCTCGAACGCTTCGGCCAGCTTGGGCGCGAGCGCGGTGAGCGAGACGACCGCCGCGTCCCAGTCCGCCCCGCTGTCGAGCGCAGAACCGAGCCCTTCCACGCGCTCGACGAGCGCGACGGCGTCCATCGACGCGGTGCCCTCGACCAGCGCGCGCGCCGTGAGCACGGCGAGCCCTTCCTTGCCCGCCGGATCGCTCGCCGCGCCCGCATCCACCACGACCACCACGCTCACGAGCGGCAGCCGGTGCACGGGCGCCACCACGAGCCGCAGCCCGTTGGGCAGCTGCCGCCGCTCGAAATGCGGAAAGTGGTAGGGCCGCGGCTCGCCCGGATCCGGGCGCGGTGGTGCCTCGCTCGCCTCGACGCCGGTCACGCGATCACCTCGGTCAGCGCGTCGGTGCCGAGCACTTCGGCGTCGAGCGCGCCCTCGTCCGCGCCGGCGCGCGGCACGTACACGAGGTACGCCCGGTTGTCCTCCCCCAACGTCTCGCGGGCGAACGCGGTCACCTGCTCGGCCGTCACCGCCTGATACCGCGCCACCTGCGCGTTCACGAGGGTCGGGTCGCCGAAGTAGCACGCGAAGCGCGAGATCTGGTCGGCCCGGTCCCCCGCCGACTGCAGCGCCACGATGAACCCGCTCTCGACGAGCGCCCGCGCCCGCTCGAGCTCCGCTTCCGAAACGCCCTCCGTACGCACGCGATCGACCTCGGCCGCGATCGCCGCCTCCAGCTGCGCCGCGCTCACCCCCGGCCGCGCTACCGCGTCGATGACGAGCAGGTCGGCGCCCTTGGGCAGGTCGTACGTGAACGCGTGCACGTCGGTCGCCACCTGCTGCTCGCGGACGAGCGCCCGCACGAGCCGACTGCCCTGCCGCATCCCCAGCACCGCGGCCCCCATCTCGGCCACGTAGTGCCCGTCCGCCCCGAAAGGCGGGATCCGGAACGCGAGGAACACGCGCGGCAGCTGCACGTCGTCGGCGACCTCCTCGCGCAGCGTCCGCCCGAACGTCGCCGGCAGCTCCATCGGCGGAAGCGGGGGCCTGCCCGCGCCGCGCGGGATCGGGCCGTACAGCTCCGCGATGAGCGCTTTCGCCTCGCCCGGTTCGAAATCGCCGGCCACGGTGAGCACCGCGTTGTCGGGCGTGTAGTACGTCGCGAAGAACTGCCGCACGTCCTCCAGCGACGCCGCGTCGAGGTCGGCCATCGACCCGATGAGCGAGTGGTGGAACGGATGCGTCTCGGGGTACGCGAGCGCCGGGAGCTTCTCCCACCAGGTCCCGTACGGCTGGTTGTCCATGCTCCACCGGCGCTCGTTCTTCACGACGTCGCGCTGCGTGTCCAGCTTCTCCTGCGTCATCGCCGGCAGCAGGCGCGCCATCCGGTCCGCCTCCAGCCACAGCGCGAGCGCCAGCTGGTTGCTCGGCACCGTCTCGAAGTAGTTCGTCCGGTCGAGCCACGTCGAGCCGTTGAGCGTTCCCCCCGCGCGCTGGACGAGTTCGAAGTGCTCGTTCGCCCCCACGTTGGCTGACCCCTGAAAGAGCATGTGCTCGAACAGGTGGGCGAACCCCGTCCGCCCCGCGCGCTCGTTGGCCGACCCCACGTGATACCACAGGTTGACGGCGACGACGGGCGCGGAATGATCCTCGGACAGCGACACGCACAGCCCGTTCGGCAGCGTGTAGGTCTCGATCGGAATGTCGAGCGCGGAGATCTCGGGAGTTGTCATGATGCGGAAAAGATGACGCAACGGATGAGTCGCGGGAACGGGTTGTGCCACCCAGACACACGGTTCCCCTTCAGCCCCGAGTACTGCGATGGCCGACTCCCCCGCTCCGCGCCCGCTCACCGCGCCCAATCAGTTGGACGACGTCTTCGGCGCGCCGCTCGCGCTCGTCTACAAACACAGCACCCGCTGCCCCATCGCGGCCGCCGCCGTCGTCGAAGTCCGCCGGCTCCTCCAGGACCGCCCCGACGCGCCGGTCTGGATCGTCGACGTCAACGCCCAACGCACCCTCTCGCGCGACATCGCCGAGCGCGCCGGCGTCACGCACGAGTCGCCGCAGGCGATCCTGCTCGCGAACGGCCGGGTGCTCTACGAGGCCTCGCACTTCGACATCAAGGCCGATGAACTCGAGCGGGAGCTGGACGGGGCGGCCCAGGGGGCACGGGGTTCGGTCTGAGACGATCCGCGGGGCGGGCGCCCCGGTTGGGCGCCCCGGTTACCGCGCCGACGGCCCGCCCGCGCCCGCGGCGCCGGCCGGCACCGCCGCGCTCGCCCCCAACACGTCCGCCGCCGACCGGATCTCGACCGGCCCCAAATTCAGCGCGCGCAGCCGCGGCTCGACCGACGCCCGGTCGCCGACGACCACGATGGTCAGGTGGGCCGGATCCACGTACCGCCGCGCGACCCGCTGCACGTCGGCCTGCGTCACCGCCTGCACCCGCGCCGCGTAGCCGTTGTAGTAGTCCAGCGGCAGCCCGTACGTGACCACCGGAATCAGCCCCCCCGCGATCCCGCCGGTCGTCTCGAACTCGCCGGGCATCTGCAACACGAGGTACCGCTTCGCCTTGTCCAGCTCCGCCGCGGGCACCGTGTCGCCCACCGCGCGCAGCTCCTTCATGAACTCGACGAGCGCGCTATCCGTCTTCGTCGCCGTCACCTCGGCGCCCGAGACGAACGGCCCCGCCGCGCGGCGCAGGTCGAACGCCGACTCCGCGCCGTACGTGTAGCCGTGCGTCTCGCGCAGGTTCTGGTTGAGGCGGCTCGCGAAGCTGCCGCCCAACACCGTGTTGAGCACGACGAGCGGGAAGTAGTCGGGCGTCGCGCGCGCCGCGGCCGGCATCCCGATGCGCACGCTCGACTGCGGCGCGCCGGGCTTGTCGACCAGCACCACGCGCGCGACGCCCGCGCTCGGCGCCGCCGGCACGACGGGCGCGGCGAGCGCCACCCCGGCCGGCGCCCGCCACGCGCCGAACGCACGTTCCGCGCGCCGCGCGACGTCGTCCGGCGTGACGTCGCCCACCACGACGAGCGTCGCGTTGTCGGGGCGCCACGCGCCGGCGTAGAAGCGCTGCACGTCGTCGCGCGTGAGCGCGCGCGTGCTCGCCTCGGTGCCGTCGGCGGGGCGCGCGTACGGGTGCCCGGCGCCGAACACCGCCTGCGCGAACGCGCGACTCGCGATCGCCGGCGCGCGGTCGCGCAGCTGCAACAGCCCCGTGAGCCGGTCGTTCCGCAGCCGGTCGAGCTCCGCGACGGGGAAGGTCGGGTGCGTCGTCACGTCCGCCATCAGCGCGAGCGCGCTGTCCGTCTGCGCCGTCGGCGTGTGCAGCAGTACCTCGGACGCGTCCCACCCCGCGCGCGTGTGGAGCGTCACGCCCAGGTACGCGGCCTGGTCGGCGATCTGGAGCGACGAACGCGTCGCGGTGCCCTCGTCGAGCAGCGCGGCCGTCATCGTCGCGAGCCCTTCACGCCCCGCCGGGTCTGCCTCGGTCCCCGTGCCGACGACGAGCGCGAAGTCCGCGAGCGGCAGCTCGTGCTTCTCGACGACGACGACCCGCAGACCGTTAGGCAGCCGCCGCTCGGCCGCGGGCGGCAGGTGGAGCGCCTTCGGCGCCCCGAGCGTCGGACGCGTGGGCGGAAAGCCGTCGGCGGCGGGCGCCTGCGCGAACGCCGGGGCCGACGCGGCCCCCGCGGCGAGCGCGAGCCCGAAGGCCGCGAGCGGTGCGCAGGCGAGCGCGGGCCGGCGCATCAGCGCGCCCCCCCGCTCGCCGCGGCGCCCGACCCGGGCGCGGCGCCCGGCACCAGCGTCGCCGCCGCGCCGCCTAACGCAAGCGATCGCCGCCCGACGGGCACGATGGTGAGCACCACCTTGTGCGCCGCGAGGTACTGCCGCGCCACGCGCTGCACGTCCGCCGCGGTCACCGCGTCGTAGCGGGCCGCGTCCTGCCGCGCGTAGTCCGGCGTGCCGGCGAGGTAGTTGTAGGTGTTGAGCACGTCGGCCTTGCTGTTGACGCTCGCGAGTCGGTCGAGGAAGGTGACACGGACGGAGTTCTTGGCGCGTTCGAGTTCGCGCGCGGTCGGGCCCTCGCGCGCCAGGCGCGCGACCTCCTCGTCCGCCGCGGCGGCCAGCGCCGCCGGCGCCTGCCCCGGCTTGGGCGTCACCGACAGGGTGAACGCCCCCGCGAGGCGGTTGCCGTCCTGGTAGGCCGCCACCGCCTGCGCCGTCTGCTGCTCGTACACCAGCCGCTTGTACAGCCGCGAGTTCTTGTCGCCGGCGAGCACGTCGGCGAGGATCTCGAGCGGCGCGTCGTCGGCCGTGAACAGGCGCACCGTCGGCCACGTGTAGTAGAAGCGCGGCAGCTGCACCTTGTCCTCCAGCACGAGCATCGTGTCGCGGGCGAGCGACACGCGCGCGGGGTTGGGGCGCGCGGGGAGGGCCGGGCCGCGCGGGATGCCGCCGAAGTACTGCCGCACCCACGCCTTCGCCGAGTCCGGCGCGAAGTCCCCCGCGATCACGAGCGTGGCGTTGTTGGGCGCGTAGTAGGTGCGGAAGAAATTCCGCACGTCGTCCAGCGTCGCGGCCGACAGGTCGGCCATCGACCCGATCACCGGCCACGAGTACGGGTGACCGGCGGGGTAGAGGGCGCCGCGGATCGTCTCGTCGGCGCGGCCGTACGGCACGTTGTCGACGCGCTGCCGCCGCTCGTTCTTCACGACGTCGCGCTGCAGGTCGACCTTCGCCTGGTCCATCGTCGGCAGCAGGTGCCCCATCCGGTCGGCGTCGAGCCACAGCGCGAGGGGCAGCGCGTTGCTCGGCATGTACTCGAAGTAGTTGGTCCGGTCCTCGGTCGTCGAGCCGTTGTTGTTGCCCCCCGCCGCCTCGAGCCACTGGTCGAACGAGCCCACGGGCACGTGCTGCGAGCCCATGAACATGATGTGCTCGAACAGGTGCGCGAAGCCGGTACGCCCGGGCTTCTCGTCTCCCGAGCCCACGTGGTACCAGGTGTCGACCGCGACGAGCGGCACCGAGTGGTCCTCACTCAGGATCACCTCGAGCCCGTTGGGCAGCGAGTACTTCTCGAAGCGCAGCGCGGGCACGGACTGCGCGCGCGCGGCCGGCGCCGCCGCGAGCAGCGCGGCGAGCGCGAGCGCCTTTCGGACCACTCCCTTTCTAATTCGTGCGGTCATGGACGGACGGAGGCAGCAGGACGGTGAACGGCACCTTGACGGACTCGCGTACCAGATAGGCCCACGCGAGACGAGGGCGGGCCGAGATCGGGCTGGTGGGCGTCGGCGAGCTGTAGGCCGTGATGCCGTAGCGGCGTGCGAGCACCTGCAGACGGAGCATGTGGAACGGGTCGCTGACGAGCACCGCCGGCATGTACGCCGGCGACGTGTCTCGCGGTACCCCGCCACCGCCGGGCGCGGTCCGCGTCGGATCGGTGCGTTGCAGCTGGCGCAGCAGCACGGCGGCCGCGCGTAGCGACTGCTCGGTGGTCTGCCCCTCGCTCTCCAGCAGCACCGCCGAGTCGGGGACGCCGCGGTCGACCACATAGCGGCGGCTCGCGGCGGCTTCGGTGGTGCGGTCGCCCGCCCGCCGTCCGCCGGTCACGATCACGCGTGGCGCGACGCCCGCGCGCCAGAGCGCGACCGCGTGGTCGAGCCGCGCGCGGAGCACCGGGGACGGGCGACCGTCGTACTGGGCCGCGCCGAGCACGATGATCGCCGCCGCGGGTCCCGGCATCGACGCGGCGCCGTCCTGCCGCGCCGCGAGCCACACGGCCGCGAGCGATCCCGCCCACGCCACCGCCGCGAGCCCGCCCACCCTGACCGCACCCCGACGCGCCCACCGCCCAACGGTCCGCGGCGCGGTCGCGTGCGCTTCGCGCTGCCGCGGGCCGCTCATTCCGCGAGGTTGAGGACGGACAGCCAGAACACGTCGAAGCGCAGTCGGTGGTTCGCTTCGGGCTCGATGGTGGCTTCACCCGCGAGCCCGTCGAGGAAGGCCACCGTCACGTCGGCGACGAGCGGCGCGGGCAGGCGCGGCGTGAGCGAGAGGGCCTGAAACAGCCACTCGATCGTCCGCGTGGCTTGCGCGCGCCGCGCCTCGCGCGAGCGGCGCACCGCCGCGCGGACGGCGGCGCCCTGCTCCTGTCCGAGGTCGACGAGCGCGCGAATGTGTCCGCTCGCGAGTTCGCCGCCGAGCCACTCCCAGAGCGCGTCGAGCCCGCCCGTGGGCGGTGCGTGGGCGAGCGCGGCGGCTTCGCCGGCGACCACGGCGTCGCTCAGCCAGTCGGCAAGCCGCGCGAGCAACGCGTCGCGGTCGCGAAAGTGGTAGTGAATGAGCGCCTTGCTCACCCCCGCCACGCCGGCCACGGTCTGCAGCGAGACCTGGGCGACTCCCTGCTGCCCGGCACACGCCGCCGCCGCCGCGAGAATGCGTTGCGGCGCGCCCGCCGCCGGCGCGCCGGCGGCGGGCGCGACGGTCCGGACGCGCGGGCGCGGAGCGGGGGACGCAGGCATCGTGAAAATCTATGCCCGCGACGAGCCGGCGCGCCGCGCGGCCGCGACCTCGTCAGTTGGGCGCGTACGTGCCCCGACGACGTTCGGGGCGGAAGACGATCGCCCCGTGGCCGGCGACGGCGACCGGCGCTTCGGCCACACCCGCCGCACGACCCCCAACCGACGCGCCCGTCGCACCGACCGTGAACGCTCCGACGACGTCGAGCTGTGTTTTCGCCTGCGCCGCGAGCTCCTGCGCGGCGCTCGCCGACTCTTCGGCGTTGGCGGCCGAACGCTGGACAAGCTGGGTCATCTGCTCGATGGCACGTCGCGCCTCCGCGACGCCGCGTTCCTGAGCGACGCTGCGCTCGACGAGGTGGTCCATGTCCGCCGCGACCGCGTCGACGTGTCGGCGCATGTCGCCGAGCTGCTGCGCGGCCTCACGAGTCATCTCGGCCGACCCCTTGGCGCGCGCGACGGCCGCCTCCAACAGCGTGGACGTCGACCGTGCCGCCTCGGCGCTCCGCTGCGCGAGGGCACGCACCTCCTCGGCCACGACGGCGAACCCGCGGCCGGCGTCGCCCGCGCGCGCGGCCTCGACGGCGGCGTTGAGCGCGAGCAGGTTCGTCTGGAACGCGATCTCGTCGATGGTGCGGATGATCTTGGCGGTCCGGTCCATCTCCGCTCCCATCTCGTCCACAGCAGCCTCGAGGCGGCGCATCCGCTCCACGCCGGCTTCCGCGCTCTCGCGCGCCGAGCCGGCCGCAGCCGCCGACGTGCGGGCCATCGTGGCGCACGACTGGCTCGTTTCGTCCAACCGCTGCACGTGTCCGGACACCGCCTCGATCCGGCTCGCCTGATCGGAGTTGCCGGCCGCCAGATCGTCGCTGCCCGTCGCCACCTGGGCCGCCGCGTCGCCGATCTGCTCGGCGGCGGCACGGACGTCGGCGAGCGCGGCGCCGAGCACACCGAGCGCGTCGTTCAGCCGCCCGCCGAGGGCGGCGTAGCGCGGCGCGTGTCCGGCGGCCACGCGGGCACCGAGATCCTTGGCGGCGAGGCCCGCGACGACGCGCTCCACGTCGGAGATGAACGTCGTGCTGGCCGCCGACTCGTCCCGCGCGGCCTGCTGCGTCCGCGCGAGGCTGCCCATCGCCGCCCGCAATTCCGCCACCATCACGCCGAAGTCGCCGGGCAGCGGGTTGTCCGTGTGGTCACCACCCACGGCGCTGTCCCCTCGCGCGGCGCCGGCGACGGCCCGCGTCTCGGCCAGAACCGCCCGGAGACCGGCCACCATGGCGCGAAAACGCTCGGCAACGCCGCTACCCGCAATTTCGACCGAGAGATTCCCTTCGGCGACCGCACCGGCGGCGTCGAACAACCGTTGCGCCTCGGTGGCGCGCGCCGCCATCCGCCGCGCCAACACGACGAGGGCCCCGGTTTCGACGACCACGAATACCGCGTGTACGACCACGACGGCGAAGGGCGCACCGTGTTGCATGACCTGAACGCCCCACATGCCGGCGTGCTGGAGCGCGTGGGCGACCACGTGATGCACGGCGATGGCTGCCGCCGCGACCACCGGCACGCACCAGTCATCGTACGCGACGAGCACGGCGAGCAGGACGAAAATGGCGAAGTGGCTCTCGACGGCGCCGTGCGTTGCCTGGATGAGCAGCGCGCACCAGGCCATGAGCAGCACACCGACCGTCAGGCGCGTGGCCCCGGCGCCGGCCGCGAAGTGCGTGACTGCGGCGCCGAGTCCGCAGACCGCCCCACCACCGAGCAGGACGAGCGGCCAGTTCCCGAACAGCATCGCCACCCCACACAGCACCGCGAACAGCCCGGCAAAAGCCCACGTGAAGCCGTGGTCGGCGCGCCGGCGACTCTCCGCGAGGATGGTGAGTGGCGCGGAAGCGGCCGGGACGTGGTCGGGGCGGGACGGCGGAGCCATACGGACGGATGCGAACTGAGACTGGCGAAGGGACGCACCCAGCGGTTGCGATGCGTGGCGAGTCCTCGGATGTATCGACCGATCGCGCCTCAGAATCCAGTTTGGCACATCCGCTTCGTGCACCCAGACGTCGGTGGTACGCCGCGCGTCTTCGCGCGTCCTACCGTACGCCGAGCAGCTTCACCCGGAACACCAGCACGGCGTCGGGCGGGATGTCGGGCGGCGACCCCGTCCCGCCGTATCCCATTCCTGGCGGGATGACGAGCGTACGGGTCCCCCCGACCTTCATGCCGGCAACCCCCTCATCCCACCCCCGGATGACTTCGCCCTGACCGAGCGTGAACGCGAACGGCTCGTTCCGGTCGAGGCTCGAATCGAACTTGTTCCCGTTCGTGAGCCAGCCGGTGTACTGCACCTGCACACCCTTTCCCACGGCTGCCACGGCCCCGGTTCCGGCGGTGTCGTCGCGCGTGTAGACGCCACTCGGCAGCTTCGTGAACTGCGAGAGGGTGACGCCGAGTGCTGGCGCGTAGGTGTTGGTGGCGGGGTCGGGGTTCAGCGGCGCGCGAGACACCTCGCGCCCGGGCCCGCACGCGGCGACGAGGATGGTGGCCGCGAGCAGAGCACGGCGGACGACGAAGCGCATCGGGGAGCGGCGGGGAGGGGAGCGGGCTGCACGAGAGCGGGCGACGTTATCGCCCTGGCATCGGCGGAGCAACCAGCCACCTCCTGGAGACGACGGTGGGGGTCGCCCATGGTGCAGCGCCTACGGGCGCAGCGCGTCGGCCTCCCGCACCGCCCCGGCGGCTCGCGGATCGTCGGCGAGTCGCACCAACTCGGCGGCCAGCGCGGTACCCGAGATCGAGCGGTACCGGTCGGCCAAACGGCGCACGCCGAACAACGCGACGGGCGCCGCGAGCGCGTCGACCACGGCCGCGCCGATGCGCTCCGCAGGGCGTGACTCTTCCCGGTCCGGCCCGGTGATGAAGCTCGGTCGCACGATCGTCCATGGGAGCGGTCCCTCGCGCAGCTCGCGCTCGAACCGTCCGCGCACGGCGAGGTACGGGTTCCGAGATCGGGCGTCCGCGCCCAACGCCGAGAGGTAGACGAAGCGTGGAGCGGCCGAGTTCGCGCCGGCCGCCCGGACCGTTGCGCGGAAGAGCCGCGCCGTGAGGCCGTAGTCGACGCTCTCGTAGGTGTCCCCGCTCGTCGCGCCGCGCTTGCGCGTCGTTCCGAGCAGGGCGAACACGACGGCCGGTCGGATTCGCGCGAGCGTTGCCGTGAGCGCGTCCTCGTCCCAGGGGGTCGCGTCCACCGCGGCACCGAGCGCCTCGAACCGCGTGCGCCACGTGGCGAGCGCGGGCGAGTCCGGTCGCACGTGCGCCACGGCGCGCACGCCGGTCGCGCGGGCCGACGCGCCGACCGTCGCTCGCCCCACGTACCCCGTCGCACCCGCGACGAAGAACGATCGGGCGCCGAGCTCAGACATCGACGGACGGGGCGGAGGGCGCGCCGACCGTGGGCGTGGCCGAGAGAACGTGCGCGTCGAGCCACGCCGCGGTGTGTTCGGCGACCGTCTCGCGCTCGTAGTCCGCGGCGATGACGTGACCACAGCGGTCGAGCCAGATGAATTCGGGGGACCGCGCGCCGTCCGCCGCGCCGCCGAGCCGCGCGGCGACCCTCGCGAGCGTCGCCGGTGCGACGCGATTGTCCTGTCGTGACGCGACGATGAGCGTCGGCGCCGCGACGCTCGGCAGCGCGGCCTGCGCCCACCCGACCGCGCGCGCGAGCTCGCGCACGAGGCCCGGCGTCACCACGCCCGGGCCGCGCGCGGCGGCCCGCGCTTCGGGATCGTGGAGCGAGCGCTCCCCCCCGTTGCTCGAGAGGTAAGGCGTGGCGAGCGCGAGGAGCGGCGCGAGCCGAGCCCCCCAGCGCACACTCGCGGGGAGCGCGAGGTACGGCGCGAGGAGGACGAGGGCTCCCGCGGCCGCTGGCCCGTCGGTGGCACGCGCGTCGGCCGCGAGCACGACCGCGAGCGCCGCGCCGAGCGACTGCCCGACGACCGCGACCCTCGCCCCGCTCGCCGCGAGTGCGGTGTGTGCCTCGCGCGCGCTCCCGATCCAGTCCTCGGCCCGCGACCGGGCGAAGCTCTGCAGGCTTCGTCCGTGTCCGGCGAGCAACGGCGCGCGCACGGTCCACCCGCGTGCGTGCAAGTGGTGGGCGACGGTGGATACGCTCTCGGGCGTGTCGCCGAATCCGTGCAGGATGAGGGCGGCACGGTCGCCGGGGGCGTCCAGCGCGAGCGGGTGCGCGCCGATCACGATGCCGTCGGACCCCGTCGTGAGGCGGGCCGAGACGGCCTGCTCGTGCCGGGCGGCTCGGCGGGAGCGCCATGCTGTGGTCATCCGCGTCCGAGTCCTCTAAGGCCTAACGAGTGGACCACGCGCTCCGGGCTGGGAGCTCGCGGCTAGTACCTCGGTACTTCGCCGTCCACCTCCCGGCTCCACGCGTCGATCCCCCCCGCGAGGTGCGCCACTCTCGTCAGTCCTCGCCCCCGGAGCAGGTGTACCCCTTCCAGACTTCTCACCCCGTGGTGGCAGAGTAGCACGTACTCTTCGCCCGGATCGAACGTCGACAGCGCCGCCGGCAGCGACCGGAGTGGCACGAGTCGCGATCCCGGGATGTGCGCGACGCGGTGCTCCCACGGTTCGCGCACGTCGATCACCGTGGGCGGGCGCGGTCCGCGCAGGCGCTCCGCGAGTTCGCGGGGGGCCATGTCGGGAGTCACCGCACCGTGCGCGCCGGCTCGCGTCGCGCCCCATTCCGAGCCCTCATAACCGGACGGCATGGCGAGAATATACCGCCCCGTTCGGGCCTGCATGAGCGCGCCGACGTACACGGACGAGAGAGGGGGGCGGGGCCGATGCGGCCCCGCCCCCCTCTCTCGTCTCGCTCCGCGAGGTTCGCGGCGGAGATCAGCCGGCTTTCGTGACGTTTGCGGCCTGTGGGCCCTTCTGCCCCTGCACGATCTCGAACTCCACCTGATCACCCTCCGCCAGGCTCTTGAATCCGGACGATTGGATGGCGCTGAAGTGAACGAACACGTCGGGGCCGCCCTCGCGTGCGATGAAGCCGAAACCCTTCGCATCGTTGAACCACTTCACGGTACCGGTCATACGAGCCATGTGAAACGTCCCTCTTGCCCGGTGCGAAATCTGGGCGCGTGACGGTGGAGCGGAATCCACGCCGCCCACGGCGGAGCGTGTGGAAGAGCATGGGGCGAGCCGGCAAAATCCGTGCACGCCCCACGCTCCGTGGTCACACAGAAATCACGACGTCACGGCGATATCACGCGGCTCCGGCGATGTAGCGGGCGAAGCGGCCGCACGTCGTGCATCGCAACGTCACGTGCACGCGGGGCGGGGGGGGCGCGAGTCCCGGGTCACGCTCGATCGAACCAGAACAGGACGGACAGCTCAATGCGGAACCCGCGCGGTCGGTGGTGATGAGGTGGAGCGCCTGCGCCGGGTTGTACGTGTTCGGACGTGGCTTTCGCATGACCCCTCCAGTGATGTCCTGTCCCCACCCGTGGCCAGACGGGCGGGGCGTTGCCGATGATGTTGACGTCGTGCCCGCTCGCCATGCCCCGCGACGTGCACGCCGGCTTCCAACTTCCCCGCACGCTGCAGCAACGCGTCGCGGTCGTGCATTGAGCCATTCGCGTCCGATTACGTGAACCACGCATCGGACGTTGAGGCCATAATCTAACACTCCCGAACAAGAAATCGTACCATCGAACCGGTTCGGGTACACACCAGCTGTGGCCCGCCCGCGGCACAGATCACGTGCTCGCCGCAATTCCGACGTGACGGCGCCGCACTCACGTCGCGGCCTCAGGTCGCCAATGCACGACGCGGGTGGCCGCATGGCCACCCGCGTCCGGATACTACGCGGCGCTCAGGTGTCGAAGCGCACGCCCCGCGGGGCGACCTTCTTGCGGCGCGACGCGTACCGGAACAGCTGCGCCGGCCGCCCCCGCCCCTCGCTGCGCCACACGTCGGTGGGCTCGACGATGCGCGCGCCCTGGAGCGCGCGCCGGAAGCTGGCCTTGTGCAGCTGGCGGCCGAGGAGGAGTTCGTAGCGCTCCTGGAGCTCACTCAGCGTGAAGCTCGGCGGCAGCAGGCGGAACGCGACCGGCGCCTGGCCGACGCGGCTGCGCACGTGCGCGACGGCGGCGTCGACCATCGCGCGCTGCCGCGGCGCGAGCGGCGGCAGCGCGCTCATGGCGAAGAACTCCGCCCCGCTCTCGGCTTCGGGCGCGCCGGCGGCGGGCACGAGCGCCACGTACGCGACCGAGAGCGGCGCCGGCGCGGGGTGACGCCGCCCGTCGCCGAAGGCGCCGATCTGTTCCAGCCAGCCGGGCGCCTCGCCGAGCACGTCGGCCGCCACGCGCGTGGCGGCCGCCTGCAGGGGCTCGTCGGCCGCGCCGCCTTCCCACGGCAGCGACCAGCGCTCCCGCGGCCGCACGCCGGCCTTGGCGGTCGGGTGCGCGTCCGCGCGCGTGAGCGCGACGCCGAGCTCGCCGTCGACGACGGTGAGCACGACAAGGTCGATCGTATAGGTGCTGTCCCGGCCGCCGCCCCGGCGCGCGGCGGTGCGCGTGCGGGCGGCGGGGGTCGAAGCGGCTAGCGCAGGGCTCATGAGGGCGTACGAAGGCTTACGGAAGCGGACGACCGTTCAGGCCATGAAGTGCACGCCGTGGATCTCACGGCGTGCACCGTCCGCGGGGTGGCCGGACCCGCCGCGCATCTACCAGGCGACCGTGCCCTGGCGCGAGGTGTCGACCTCCTCCTCGCGTCCGGCCTTGAACAGGTAGGCGTCGCGGTTGCGCGAGAGGAAGGTGCGGGCCTGCGGGTCCATCAGGTTGAGGCCGTAGTGGTTGATGAGCATCGTCTGCTGCTTGAGCCAGTCGGCCCAGCACTGCTGGCAGATCTCGGCCGCGATGCGCGCGCCGGCCGCGCCGGCGACGCCCACCGGGGGGCGCTCGAATCCGGGGCGGGTCTGGCCGCAGCGGGAGCAGGTCACGACGTCGGGCATGGGGCGGGGTTCGGGGTTGCGCCTACAATCTAACCATCACGCAACAAAACGCCCCGCGCCGAGAGGCGTGGGGCGTTTGGGGGGCTCGCGGTGCAGCGGTGGTGCTGCGGCCGCCGCGGCGCGGCGTTACGCGGCCATGCCGGGCATCACGCGCGCCGTCGGGTCGTCGCCGGCGTCGCGGTCGTGGCCGTCCACGCCGCGCGCGTACTTGACCTGCGCCAGCCCGAACAGCGACAGCAGGCGGATATAGACCCATCCGATGTCGAACTCGAACCACTTGTGGCTGAAGCGCGCCGAATGCGGGTCGGCGTGGTGGTTGTTGTGCAGCTCCTCGCCGGCGATCCAGATCGCGATCGGCGAGATGTTGCGGCTCTCGTCCTTCACGTCGTAGTTGCGGTACCCGAGCGCGTGGCCCACGCCGTTGATCACGCCCGCCGCCCAGAACGGGATCCAGATCATCTGGACGCCCCAGACGAGCGGGCCGACGAACCAGCCGAAGAGCCACAGGTCGACGCCGAGCATCGTGAGGATGCCGAGCTGCGAGCGCTTGTTCAGCACGTGCCGCTCCAGCCAGTCGCTCGGCGTGCCGCGGCCGTACTTCTCCAGCACGCCCGGCTGACGCACCGCGTGGCGGTAGTAGAAGGCGCCCTTGAGCATGATGTTGCGCAGCCCCTCGACGAGCGGCGAGTGCGGGTCGCCCTCGCGGTCGGCGAACGCGTGGTGCTTGCGGTGGCAGGCCACCCACTCCTTGGTCTTGATCGAGGTCGACATCCACAGCCACACGCGCATCGGCACCTCGGCCAGCGGGTGGAACTTCACCCCCCGGTGGGTCTGCGCGCGGTGCAGGAAGAGGGTGACACACACGTTGGTGAGGTGACCGGCGACGACGATGAACAGCACCGGCATCCACCAGTGGGACGCCCAGCTTCCGAACTCGGGCATGACGAAGGCTCCAGGGAGGTGAGGGGTGAACGAACGATCAACATACCCCGCCTAAACGGGCGTTTCCGTGGGACGGACAGGGGAATCTACACGCTACTGGCCGTGCGGTCAGTCCGGGCGTGTACGGAGTCGCGCGGGCCATCTATCGGCCGGCCACGGCCCCGGCCATCCCCCCGCCACTCACCGGGCCAACCGGATCGGCCGCCGGCGCGTTCCCCCAGGTGTCGTTGGCCGCGTTGAAATCCGGGACACTGCCGTTCGGCCAGAGCCGCGCGCCGGTCACCGCCGACGGCACGCTCACCGACAGCTCGATGCGGTCCCCCGTCGCCGGCCGCGCCCACAGGTCGACGGGCGCGCGCACGTCGCGCGTGGTGCCGTCGGCGAGCCGGAGCCGCAGGATCGGCGGAAACGGGATGCTCGAATACCGGCGCAACGTGATCGTCGCGATCGTCTCGCCCGCGGCGCCCGCGGCGCCCGCGGCGCCCGGACCGCCGGATGTCCGGTTGGTCACGTTCTCGATCCCGATGTCGAGCACGTCCGTGGTGTACCAGAAGCTCCGCCAGTACCACGACAGGTCGGTCCCCGACACGTTCTCGACCGTGCGAAAAAAGTCCCCGGGGGTGGGGTGCTTGAACGCCCACCGCCGCACGTACTCGCGCATTGCCCGGTCGAACGTCTCGGGGCCGACCACGGCGTTGCGCAGCGCGAGCATCACCGCCCCCGGCTTCCGGTACGCGATCGCGCCGAGCGCGGAGGCGTCGACGTGGTCGGGTGCGGTCATCAGCGGCGACTGCGTGTTGTTCGCGACCACCTGGCGCCAGTTGGCGAGGTAGCTCACGAGCGGACTCACCGCGCTCGGGAAGCGCCGCTCCAGACTGAAGGTGTTCTGGTACGTGTTGAACCCCTCGTCCTGCCACGCGTACCGCCGCTCGTTGGAGCCGACGATCATCGGAAACCACTCGTGGCCGTGCTCGTGGTCGACGGTGCCGAAGATCGACGCGGGGTCGGCGCTGCCGTAGTGCACCATGACGAACATCGGGTACTCCATTCCGCCTACCGGCCCGGCCACGCTGGTCGCCTGCGGGTACGGGAAGGGGAACCAGAGCCCGCTGTAGGTGCGGATGGTCCAGCAGGTCTGCTCCGCACCGCTCTCCCACGCGCGGCCGGCCTTGGGGAACTCGTAGTAAGCCTGACAGGTCACGCCGTTCCAGCTCGTCGCGTCCCAGCGGAAGTCGGGCGCGCCGGCCCACGCCACGTCGCGCACGTTGGTCGCGCGAAAGCGCCACGTCCTGGTTCCGGCCACGCTCGCGCGTCCCGCCGCGTCCGCCTCGGCCTGGGTGATGACCTGCGCGACCGTCTCGGGGCGCCCCGGCTGTGCCGTGAGCGTGCGCGCGTGGGCGAGGCGCTCGCGCTGGGCGGCGGTGAGCACGGCCTGCGGGTTCTGCAGCACGCCGCTCCCCGCGATCACGTAGCCTGCCGGGGCGGTGACGGCGTAGTCGATGTCGCCGTACTCGAGGTAGAACTCGCCCTGACCGAGGTACGGGTCGGTGTTCCAGCCGCGGACGTCGTCGTAGACCGCCATGCGCGGGTACCACTGCGCGATCTCGTACAGCCGCCCGTCGCGCCCCATGCGGTCGCTGCCGTGCTCGGGGACCGCGAAGCGGAAACGCATCGTGATCGTGCTGCGACCGCCGCGCGGTGCGATCGGCGCGGGCAGGTCGAGGCGGGTCATCGTGTCGTCGGTGTGCGGCGCGACCGCGTGCCCGTCGACGGCCACCTCGCTCAGCGCGTAGCCACCCTGAAAGCCGCGCACGCCCCAGCGCGAGTCGGCGGGGAACATGGACGACCCCTTGGACCCCGGCCGGTACAGATTCTGGTCGAGTTGTAGCCAGACGAACCGCAGCGTGTCGGGCGAGTTGTTCGTGTAGCGGATGGTCACCTGTCCGCTCACGGTCCCGCCGTTGGCGGTGTCGAGCGTCGCGGCGATGGTGTAATCGGCGCGCTGCTGCCAGTAGTCGGGCCCGGGCGCGCCGCTCGCCCCGCGGAAGCGGTTGGGCCCGGGCCAGTCGATGTGGTTGGTCGAGAACGCCTGGAAGGTGGCGAACGGGTCGGGGCTCCCGGCGGTGCTACCCGTCGACGCCGTGGTAGCAGGGGTAGTCTGCGCGTACGCCGGGCGACCGGCGGAACCGGAGAGCGCGGCGGCAGCAAGCACGGCGACGGGCACCGCGGCGGGCACGCGGCAGCGTGCGGACGAACGTAGGGACACAGCGGGTCGGTAGAGGGTGAACGCCTTCCGACCGATGCGGGACGCGTGCCGGGCGCGTCGGCTACGGGGCACGTCGGCTACGGGGCGCGTCGGCCGCCGCGCGGGATAGCCACACAGGCGAACGGGACGGACCCCGGCCAGTGCCGAGGTCCGTCCCGTTCGCGTGTTCGGGCCCGGGCCCGGGTCCGGGCGCGGGCGCGCCCGCGGCCGGGGTCAGCTCTGCTGACGCTTGCGCCGTGCGGTTTCGGTGAGGGCGAGGAGCCCCGCGCCGACGAGCGCGATCGTCGCCGGCTCGGGGGTGCTGGTCACCGGGGGCGGAGTCGGACCGACGGGGATCGTGCCGCCGGGCAGGTCGAGGCCGGCGTAGACGAGTGCGTTGATCGTCGGCGCCGTCAGCACTGAGCCGGAGTTGTCCCCGAGCCAGAAGCTGACGTTGTAGGTCTGACCGACGGTGGTCGCGATGAGCTGGTAGAGCCCGTCGTATCCCTCGACCGAGCCGTCGCACCAGAAAACGTTGCCGCTATGCGCCAGGTTCGGCGGGCACCCATAGGACGACGTGGTGGACGACACGGTCCCGATCGCGCTCACGTCGACGGGCTGGATGAAGCGGTACCAGCCGTCGTCGGGAATGTTCACGCCGACGGTCGCGCGCTCAAACCCGGGGTCGGTGAGCAGGTTGTTCGTGCTGCCGGCCATGGTTACGGACGCGTCGTCGAACGCGAAGAACGCGGGCACCTCGCGGAACGCCCACGCCACGGTCGTGCTCGTGCCCGTGGCAACGAAGCTCGTCGTGAACTGCTGGTATCCGTTGAGCACGAGCCCGGGGTTAGCCGTCGCAAGATTGAGGATCGCGCCCGGCGGCGGGTCCTGCGCGAATGCCGGCGCGGCGTACAGGGCCGCGGTGGCGGCCACGAGTGCGGACGCGACCGCGCGGGAGCGTACGACGCCTCGCGAACGCTGCGCCGCGGAAGCGGACGACGGACGAACGGTAGTGCGGAACATCACCGACCTCCATGAAGGGACATGACGAGCGCGCGGCGGCAGGAGGCATTTCCCCTGCAGTCGGGCACGCGACGATATGGCTGTCATGAAACTTCATCAAACGCCGATGACCCATCTGTGACTTCGGATCGCACGCAGTTGCGCGCCGTACGAATGTTTGTCGGCACGTGTTACCACGATCGTGCATCAGGTAACGCCCCCGCTACATCGCGTTGATAGTCACAGCTTCCGTCAGTCCGGAGCCGGCCGGATTCGCGCTCCGCACGCGGATCGGCGTGGCGACGTCGAAGTCGAGCGCGAGTGGAACGAGCCATCGCAGGTTGTCGATCACGTTGGGCGGTAGCGCGCCCGCGTCGGCCAGGAACACGGCCTGGTCTTCGGCCGTGTACGCCCGTTCGGCCGCGGCGTCGAACGCGCGGCACGCGTGCATGCGGTACTGCGGGTCCTCCCAGACGAGGAACTCGTCCCAGCCCGCGACGTCGACGCCGGCCTCCTCGCGAACTTCGCGACGCGCGGCGTCGGTCGCCGACTCGCCCGGATCGAGCTTGCCACCGAGCGCGTTCACGCGCCCCGCCTGCCAAGCCGGGCGGCTCTTGTGAACGAGCACCACGCGACCGCGGTCCGCGGTGAAGAGGAGCGCGAGCACGTAGACGCGCGGCGGCGCGACAGGCGAGAGAGCCGCGGCGGGCGCGGTGGCGGGGGCTGGCACGCCGGAATCCTACGCAGCTTGACACCCCGTCGCCCCGGCCCGTACGCTATCGCACGCCTGCCCGTCCCGAACGCCGTTCGCCGCCGTCGATGTCGACCGCCCTGCCCGCCCCCGCCCCGCCCCCACCCCGCCGCGAGCGCGAGGTGGATCTGCGCACCGCGATCCTCGACGCCGCGCGCCAGCTGCTGGTGCGCGAGGGCTACCGCGACCTCAGCATGCGCGACGTGTCGCGCGCGGTGGGCTGCAGCGTGAGCAGCATCTACCTGTACTTCGCGAGCAAGGACGCGCTGGTGCACGCGCTCATGGACGAGGGCTTCGCGCGGTGGCACCGGCGGATGGTCGAACTCGCCGAGGAGGGGGCGGGGGCGCCGGCGGCGGCGCGGCTCGAGGCGGTCTGCCACGCGTACGTCGCCTTCGGCCTCGCCAACCCGGAGTTCTACGAGATCATGTACATGTTCCACTCCGACCGGATGGCGCGCTACCCGAAGGAGCTGTTCCGCCGCGCGCGGCGCAACCTCGACCTGATGGGCGGGCTCGTCGCGGAGTGCCGCGCCGCGTTAGGCACTTCCTCGCCCGACGACGTCCCGCTCGTGACCACCGCGCTCTGGGCCGCGCTCCACGGCACCGTGTCGACCATCATCGCCGACCGCCTCGACCGGCGGCTCGACCGCGCGCGCTACGTCGACGGTGCGGTGCGCTTCGCGCTGGCCGGGGTGCTGGCGTGACGGCGCCGCCGGCGCAGACCGGATCGCTCGCGCCGCGGTTCCGGCTGGACGGGCGCGTCGCCGTCGTCACCGGCGCGAGCAAGGGGATCGGCGAGGCGATGGCCCGCGCGTTCGGCGAGGCGGGGGCCAGGGTGGTCGTGAGCAGCCGCAAGCAGGAGGCGGTCGACGAGGTCGCGCACGCGATCGCCGCGGCCGGCGGCGAGGCGATCGGAATCGCCGCCAACGTGGGGCGCCCGGGCGAGGCCGCCGCGCTCGTGGAGCGCGCCCTCGCCCACTGGGGCGGGATCGACATCCTCGTGAACAACGCGGCGGTGAACCCGATCTTCGGCCCGGTGCTCGACGCCGACGACGCCGCGTTCGACAAGATCATGGCCGTCAACGTGAAGGGCCCGCTCGCCGCCGCGCGCGCGGCCTACCCGTCCATGCAGGCGCGCGGGCACGGCGCGGTGGTCAACATCTCGAGCATCGGGGGCGTCTCGCCCGAGCCCGGGCTCGGCCTCTACTCGGTGAGCAAGGCCGCGCTCATCTCGCTCACGAAGGTGATGGCGCAGGAGTGGGGCGGCGCCGGCGTGCGCGCGAACGTGATCTGCCCGGGGCTCATCCAGACCAAGTTCTCGGAGGCGCTCTGGGGCGACGAGCGCATTCTCGAGCGCACGCTCGCGCGGCAGGCACTCCCGCGCGTGGGGCGGGCGGACGACGTGGCGGGGCTCGCCCTCTTTCTCGCCTCCGATGCTGGGGCGTACTGCACGGGCGGGGTGTACGTGGTGGACGGCGGTTACCTCATCTGATCTCTCATTCACCACGCCCGTGATGACGACTGCCCCGCCCCTCGCCGACGGCCAGGTGGCCGCGCGCACCCCCGGGCCGCGCGCCCTGCCGCGCGACGCGGCGGCCGACCTGTACGGCTGGTTCGCCACGCTCACGGCAGACGAGAACGCGATGCGGCTCCGCGTGCGCGAGTTCATGGAAACGCGCGTCCGCCCGATCGCCGACGACCACTGGGAGCGCGCCGAGTTCTACCACCAGATCGTTCCCGACTTCGTCGCGCTCGACCTGCTGCGCGACGCCTACGACCCGGCCGTGCCCAACGCGACGGTGCGCGACTGCCTCATCTCGGGCGAGCTCGCGCGCGTGGACCCGTCGATGGCCACGTTCTACGGCGTGCACGCGGGCCTCTGCATGGGGTCGATCGCGATGCACGGGAGCGACGAGCAGAAGGCGGAGTGGCTGCCCAAGCTGCGGCGCTGGGAGCTGATCGGCGGCTTCGGCCTCACCGAGCCCGAGGTCGGGAGCGGCGTCGCGCGCGGCCTCACGACCACGTGCCGGCGGGAGGGCGACGCGTGGGTCCTGAACGGGCAGAAGAAGTGGATCGGCAACGCGACGTTCGGCGACGTGGTCGTGGTCTGGGCGCGCGACGAGGACTCGCAGAAGGTCAAGGGCTTCATCGTCCGCACGAAACACGACGACGGCCGTACGCACCGCGCGGGCTACGAGGTCGAGACGATGCGCGGGAAGATCGCGCAGCGCACGGTGCAGAACGGCCTCATCACGCTCCGCGACCTGCGCGTGCCCGAGAGCGACCGCCTGCAGAAGGCGGACGGCTTCGCCGCGACGCAGCAGGTGCTCGGCATGGCGCGCTGCGGCACGGCGTGGCAGGGGGTGGGCTGCGCGATGGGCGCGTTCGAGGCCGCGTTAGGCTACGCCGCGGAGCGCACGCAGTTCGGCAGGCCGATCGGGTCGTTCCAGCTGGTGCAGGTGATGCTCGTCAAGATGGTCGGCAACCTGACCGCGATTCTCGGCATGGCCCTCCAGGCCGCGCGCCTGCAGGACGCCGAGGGGATGCGCGACGAACGCTCGGCGCTGGCGAAGCAGTACTGCGCGGCGCGCTGCCGCGAGGTGGTCGGGCTCGCGCGGGAGCTGATGGGCGGCAACGGCATCCTCCTGGAGCACGGCGCGGCGCGGCTGTTCGCCGACGCCGAGGCCATCTACTCGTACGAGGGGTCGAACGAGATCAACAGCCTGATCGTCGGGCGCGCGCTCACCGGCATCGGGGCGTTCGTCTGATGGCCGCGGGCGCGCCCGGGCACGCGGGGTTCGACCTGCGCGCCGCCGCACGGGCCGCGGCGCTCGACGCGGGCTTCGTTCCCGACCTCGACGACGCGGCGCGCGCGGAGCTGGCCGCGATCGAAGCGGGGCGCCCCAACCCGGGCGGGGTCGCGCCGCTCGCGGGGATCCCGGTGCGCGACCTGCGCGCGCTGCCCTGGTCGTCGATCGACGACGCGTCGTCGCGCGACCTCGACCAGGTGGAGGTGGCCGAGTCGCTCCCCGACGGCCGGGTGCGGGTGCGCGTCGGGATCGCGGACGTCGACGCGCTCGTTCCGCGCGACTCGGCGCTCGACCGGCACGCCGGGGTGAACACGACGAGCGTCTACACGGGGCTCGTCACGTTCCCGATGCTTCCCGAGGCGCTCTCGACCGACCGCACGTCGCTCAACGCCGACGCGGACCGCGCGACGCTCGTGGTCGAATTCGTCGCGGCCGAGGACGGCTCGGTGGCGGACGGCGACGTGTACCTCGCCCGCACCGTCAACCACGCGCGGCTGGCCTACGATTCGTTAGGCCCGTGGCTCGAGGGGGGCGCGGGCGCGCCGGACGCGGTCGCGCGCGTGCCGCGCATGGACGCGCAGCTTCGGCTGCAGGACGCGACCGCGCGGCGGCTCCGCACGCAGCGCGTCGCGCGCGGTGCGCTGCAGCTCGAAACGATCGAGGCGCGCCCGGTGGTGCAGGGCGGGACCGTCACCGGCCTCACGGTCACGCCGAAGTCGCGCGCGCGCGACCTCATCGAGGACTTCATGGTGGCGGCGAACAGCGTCGTCGCGGAGCGGCTGGAGGCGGCGGGCGTGGTGTCGATCCGGCGCGTGGTGCGCATCCCCGAGCGGTGGGACCGGATCGTCGCGCTCGCCCGCGCGCGCGGCGACGCGCTCCCCGACGCGGCCGACCCCGCCGCGCTCTCGGCGTTCCTCGGGCGCCAGCGCGCGGCGCACCCGGAGGCGTACGGCGAGCTCTCGCTCGCGGTGGTCAAGCTGTTGGGCCCGGGCGAGTACGCCGTCGAGCAGCCGGGCGACACGACGCTCAACCACTTCGGGCTCGCCGCGCAGGATTACACGCACGGCACCGCACCCAACCGACGCTACGCCGACCTCGTCACGCAACGGCTGGTCAAGTACATGCTCGCGCGCGCGGCGGGCGCGGGCGGCGATCGGCCCTACGCGGACGACGCACTGACCGCGATCGCGGCCCGCTGCACGGAGCGCGAGAACGCCGCGCGCAAGGTGGAGCGGCTGACGCGCAAGCAGGCCGCGGCGGCGCTGCTGGCCGGGCGGGTGGGCGAGACGTTCCGCGCGGTGGTCACCGGGGCGAAGTCGAACGGGACGTACGTACGCGTCGCGTCGCCGCCGGTCGAGGGACGGGTGGTGCACGGGGCGGCGGGGCTGGACGTGGGCGACGCGACGAGCGTGCGGCTCGTCGCGGTGGACCCGGCGCGCGGGTGGGTGGATTTCGAGCGCACCAGGTGACATTTCATGGGCGGTCGCACGCGCGCTCCGCGTTCGGTGCCCGCCACCCATTCTCCCGCCCCCTTCCCGCCCCATGACGTCTCCCACCACCGCCGAGTCGCGCGCCACACAGGCCCGCCAGCTGCGCCCGCTCTACTGGGCCTTGCTCGTGATCGCGATCGTGGACCTGGGCCTGTTCCTGTCGCACTCGGTGCGGTTCTCGCGCCCGCATCCGTACGGGTGGGTGCTGCCGGCCGGGCTGCTGTGCATGGCGGTGGGCGGGCTGACCGGCGTCCGTCACCCGCTGGCGCAGCGCGTGCTCATCGGCGTCGCCCTGGTGCTCGCGGCCGCCTCGATCGTCATCGCGTTCCGTGCGTAGCGCCTAACGCGCACGCGACCCGAGCGGTCCGCGCGACGCGTCGGATCCCCGGGACGTGGGGACCGCGCGTCGACGCGGACGTACGGCTCTCTCGCATGCGGCCACGTCGCGCAGCCACGTCGGGCGGCGGGCGGCTCCGCCCTACTGCGCCGTCGCCGCCTGCTGCGCCATGCGCACCGCCTCGTACGCGTTCACCACGCCGCCCGCGATCGAGAGCGAGGCGAACGGCACCGGGGTCCCGTCGCCGGGGCGCGGCACCGTCAGGCCCGGGAACTTCGTCGTGGTCGCGACGAGGATCCGCTTCACGTCGGCCGCCGTGAGCGTGGGGAAGTACGCCATGAGCAGTGCCGCGACCCCGGCCACGGTGGGCGTGGCCATGCTCGTCCCGCTCTCGCGACCGTATTTGTTACCGGGAAGTGTGGAATACACCTCGCCGCCGGGCGCGAACAGGTCGACCGTGCGCTGCCCGTAGTCCGAGAAGCGCGCGGCCAGCCGGTCGCGCCGGTAGGTCGACGCGCCGACCTCGATCCAGTTCGCGGCGCGCCCGCCGCCCACGTACTGGGGCACCGGGTACTGGCCGTCGCGGTCGTTGTCGGCCGCCTCGTTGCCCGCCGCGTGCACCATCAGGACGCCGTGCGCGTCGGCGTAGCGCACCGCGCTGTCCACGGCCGCCTTCTCGGGCGAGTACGCCTTGCCGAAGCTCATGTTGAGGATCTGCGCGCCGTGGTCCACGGCGTAGCGGATCGCGTTGGCGACGTCCTTGTCGCGCTCGTCTCCGTTAGGCACGGTGCGCACCGACATGATGCGGACCGCGCCCGCGGGCGCGATCCCGCGCATGCCGCTGTCGGCGGCGACGGCCGGGCCCTGGGGCGCGTCGCCCTTGGCCGCCCCCCCGGTCGACGGCGTCGTCGCCGGGCCCGCGGCGCGTGGCGCGACGGGCAGCGCGGCGATGATCCCCGCCACGTGCGTCGCGTGCGTCGGGTCGGGCCCCTCGACGTCGCCGTTCCCGTAGCGGCGCCCGCGGGCGGGCGTGTCGCCGACGAGCGGGCGCGGGTCGAAGTCCGGGTTGAGGTCGTAACGCGCCTGGTCGGCCACCTGCTGCCGCGCCTCGCGCAGGTCGGTCGGCGTCACACCCTGGTCGGCGAGGAAGAGGTACTGCGTCTTGGCCTGGCGGCCGGCCTCGGTGGTCGGGGCGTAGGCGTGCACGCGCGCGGCGGTGAGCGAGTCGGGCGCGGTGTGGAGCGCGGCGGCGATCACGGACGCCGCGCTGTCGAAGGCCTGACCGATGGCCTCGTACTGCTGCCGTTGCGCCGCCGCGCGCCGCCGGGCGTCGTCGTAGCGCCGCTCCAACTCCGTACACGTCGCGTTCACCCCGGGCCCCGACGGCACCGGGCGGCCCGCGCGACACGCGATCGCCAGCCGCGTGAGCTCCAGACGCTCGTGGTTGACGTCGCGTCCGTCCGGGCCGCCGATGAAGTTCCACCCGTGCACGTCGCCCACGAGTCCGTCGCCGTCGGCGTCGCCGTGCGCGGCGTCGCGCTCGCGCGGGTTCGTCCAGAGCACGCCCCGCAGGGCGACGTGCGCCGTGTCGACGCCGCCGTCGATGACCGCCACCACGACCTCGCGTCGCGGGGCCGCCCCGCGCAGCAGTTCACGAATGGCCCGCGCGGCCCCGGTGCCGGGCACGCCGTCGGTCGCCGGGTCGAGCAGCTGCCAGTCGACAGGCGGCCCGGCCAGGGTATCGGCCCCCCCGCGCGCGGGGGGAGCGACCGGCGCGGGCGGGGGCGGCGCGGTCGCGACGGGCGGGGAGGCGGGGGCGGCGACCGGCGCCGGCGTGGTAGACGGCGTGCGGGCTGGCGCACACGCCGCGAACAGGACGGCCGCAGCCGCCACCGAGGTCAGACGAAACGATGACATGACAAGGAGTTCGACGTAACCGCGCGCCCCCCATGGGCGCTCACCCACCACCTCAGTCCACCACCGCTCGCGTCCCGTCCATCACCGCCATCCAGCCGCGCATCGCGCCGAGTCCCGGGTAGCCCGGCAGCACGCGCGTCGCGTGCCCGGCCGAGTCGAGGGCGACGAACGTCGGCGTTCCGGCGATCGCGGTGGTGAAGTAGATCTCGGACGCTGGGCTCGCCGGCCCGACGTACGCCGCCCCGCGCACCCCCGCCCGCGCCGTGAGCGCGGGCCCCTCGCCCGCTCCCTCCAGCGTGAGCACGTAGAGTCGGGGCAGCGCGCGTCCGGCGGCGGTCCGCCCGAAGTCGGCGAGCGCTTCCTTGCACACGCCGCACGTCGTCGAGACCACCATCACGACCGCGGGCACGCCCAGCCGGGTGAGCGCGACCGAGCGACCGTCCGCCGCGCGCACCGGGAGCGCGACGATCCCCGCGCCGGGCCCTGCTTCCAGCGTGAGAGCCCGCGCGTCCGCGGCCGAACCGTCGTCGGACCCGCCGCGGCGTCGCTCCTGCCACGCGCCCAACGCGATCGTGAGCACGACGGTGCCCGCGACGAGCGCGAGTTGCGGGAGCGCGAACCGCGTGCGGCTCATGTGGCTCACGCGCGACTCACGCGCGACTCACGCGGGGCCGACGGGCGCGCCGCCCGTCGGGTGCGGCTCGGCGGTCACCGGCACCCCCTCCGACAGCACGGGCACGGTGAACCCGAGCCGGCGAAGCGCGAGGCGCCCGCCGTGCGCGGCGTCCGGCCGGTACTCGGTCACCGAGCAGTTGGCGAGGTCGTAGGCGCGCCACGCCCGGTGCAATTCGTCCTCGGTCATGCGCTCGAGCACGTAGCGCCCGCAGAGGATGGTGACCTGGTGGCAGACGACGAGCACGCGCGCGCCGGCGTGCTCGCGCGCTACCGCGTCCAGCCCGGCGCGAACGCGGAACGCGACGTCGGCGCCGCTCTCGCCGTTCGGCGGCCGGTAGTAGAACAGCCCGAGTTCCTGCCGCAGCGCCCACTGCTCGGGAAAGCGGCGCTGCACGCCGCGGTAGGTGATCCGGTAATACAGGCCGAGCTCCTTCTCGCGGAACCGCTCGTCGAGGAGGAGGCGGTCTTCGGCGTGCTCGTCGTCGGCGAGCGGGCCGGTCGCGGTCCCGCCGGCCGCGACGATGCGCGCCGCCGTCTCGCGCGCGCGGCGGTACGGCGAGGCGATGACGACGGTCGGCCGCTCGGCCTCGGGCCGCTCGGCGAACCAGTGCCCGAGCGCGGTCGCCTGCCGCTCGCCGAGCGGGGAGAGCGGAACGTCCATGTCCCGCACGTCCATGTCCACCTCCTCCGCGTCGCGGGCGAACGCGGCCTCGCGGGCGACGTTGGCGGCGCTCTCGCCGTGGCGAACGAACCAGAGGGCGGCGGGCGTGGGGAGCGGGGCGGGCGGCATCCCCGGAAGCTAACGACGAGCGCCGAGCCCCCCGCGCGCCCGGCCCGGCGCGCCCGAGGTGCCGCAGATCGGGGCGGCAGACGGGCGCGTCAGACCAGCGCGTCCGAGAGCAGTAGATCGTGTCGGCCGCGGGTCGGCGCGCCGTGCTGCCGCACCACGGTGGCGAGCTGTGCCCACGTGCGCACGGCGTGGAGCAGCGCGTGCCCGACGATCTTGCGCGCGCTCGCGCTCTGGGTGCCGGCGCTGATCGTCTCGAACGTGAGACGGCGCGCGAGGTCGTCGTCGCTCGCCGTCTCGACGAAGCGTTCGAGGCGCGCACGCGCGTCGCGCCCGGCCGCGAACGGGAAGTCGAGCGCCTGCGGGTGCGCCGCGCAGTACTCGGCCCAGCGCGCGGTCTCCTCCGCCGTGTAGTCGAGCAGCTCGCGGAAGGTGAGGTCGGCCGTGGCGGCGCTCATGCCGTACCCGCCGGGTCCGGGCGTTCGATCCGCACCGTGTCGAGCCGCGGCCGCACGCTCGACGTTTCCGACTCGGTCGCGCCCGACGCCCGCGCCTCGTCCATCGCCCCGGCCAGCAGCCCCGTCGCCCGCCCCTCCCTGTCGTCCAGGAACGCGGCCAGATCCCGGACGCGGGGGTGGGTGAACGGCGGACGGGTGAACGGCTCGGGTGCGCGTTGGGTCACGGGGTCGCCTGGGTAGGGGGAACGTTCGTCGGGTCGGACCGCCGGGGCGGGACTCGTCCATCCGGCCGTGGCGCCGCGTCCCGCGCCTCCCGCGCTTCCTGCGCGCGCAGTCGTTGCCCGGCATCGCGGAGCCCGAAGCCTTCGGCCAGCAGCGCGGCGACGGCGACGACGATGGCGATCCAGCTCAACACGGTGGAGGGCTCGAATCGACGGGGGCGCGGCATGACGAAGGAACGTAGCGTCGGGGTCGTCGGTAGCTTCCGCGCATGCCCGCTTCCGACCGACCGACCGGCCGGCCCGCGCCCGACCCCCCGCGGACCGGGTCGAACGCCGCGAGCCTGCGCCGCTACGACGACCAGGAGGTCGCGCTCATCCTGCGGCGCGCGGCCGAGCTGCAGGCCGATGAGCCCACGGCAACCGGGACCTCGCTCGCCGACCTCGAAGAGATCGCGCGCGAGGCAGGGCTCGATCCGGCGCTCGTCCGCCGTGCCGCCACCGACCTCGCGACGGCGTCGCCGGGCGTCACGCCGTCGCGCTTTCTCGGCGAGGCAACGCGCATCCATGTCGAGCGCGTCGTCGACGGCCAGGTCTCCGGGGACGATCTGGAGGCGCTCGTCGAGGAGGTGCGCCGCACGTTCAGCGAGCCCGGCGTCGTGAGCACGCTCGGCCGCACGGTGACCTGGAGTCCGACGCCCACGCAGTACGGGAACCGGATGTCGGGGCGTCGCGTGTTCGTCACGCTCACCACGCGCGGCGGGCAGACGACGATCCGCGCCGAGGAAGATCTGACGCCGACGGCGGGCGGGGTATTCGGCGGGGTGATGGGCGGATTCGGCGGCGGGCTCACCGCGCCGGCGATCGCGATCGGGGTCGGCGCGTTCCACGCCGCGCTCCCCGTCGTCGGCCTCGTCGGCGCGCTCGTCGGCGGGAGCTACGCGCTCAGCCGCGGCATCTACGGCGCGCTGGCGCGCCGGCGCGAGCGCGAGCTGCGGCGGCTCGTCGAACGGCTGGGCGCGTACGCGGAGCGCGCGGTCGCGCCCTGACCGGCGGACGCGGCACGCCTAACGCGGCGCCCGCCGGCTCACCGCGCGGCGAACAGCAGCCAGACGGCGATCACGACGCCGACGCCGGTCTTGACCGCCGCGGCGAGGGCGCGGCCGACGAGCGCGCCCGTCGCGACGCGGGCGGCCGTCCCCGCGCCGCGGCGGAGCGTCATCTCCGCGACGAACGCCCCGGCGAACGCCCCGGCCAGCGCACCGACCACCGAGCCGACGACCGGCACCGGCACGCCGGCCACCGCGCCCGCCAGCGCGCCTAACATCGCCCCCCACCCCGCGCGGCGCGACCCGCCGTAGCGCTTCGCCGCGCGCGCGCCGACGACGAACTCCAGCACCTCGGCCGCGAGCGCGAGCGCGCAGGTGCCGATGAGCGACGCGGTCGCGACGCGGCCGGCGCCCGGCGTGGACGCGGCGAGCGCGTTGTAGCCGAACGCCGCGGCGATCATCAGCCACGTGCCGGGCAGACCGAGCGGGATCAGCGCGACGGCGCCGAGCAGGACGAGGGCGAACAGCAGGAGGAGCATCGCGCGGGTCACGAGTTGGTCACGTCCGCGCGCCGGAGTGCCCCCGCGCGCGACGCGGATCGCCCGGACTCGTCCATAACGCGGGCGGTTGGTGTATGATGCTACCGAAGTCGCTGGACCGCTCGAGCCGGCCGCCCCGCGGCCGGACGTCCGAACGCATGCCGTGCCGCCGTCGTTGCCCACGCCCCCCGCACCCGGAGGTTCTGTGGACCGAGTCGTCGTCGAGCACTACCTCGCGCGCGCCGCCGCCGCCGCGAGCGTCCGCGAACTGCACGCCATCGCCCGCGCCGTACGCGTGGCGCACGAGGGCGACCCCGACGCGGAGACCGTCGAGCGGGCCTGCTGGGCCGCCGCGCTGCGCGTGGTGGCGGCGCCCCCCACACCCTCGGCGGCCAGCGGGCCGCCGGCGATGCGGCCGACCGCGGCGAGGGCGCCCTCGCCGCGGGTGCCATCGGACCAGCGGGCGCGACGCGTCGACTGGAAGGAGCTGGCCGCGCCGGCGTGAGCCGGCCGGCGTCGATGCCTCACGACGATAGGTCCCGCGGCGGCCGACCGGCGGCGCGCCCCGTCCTGCGCGCACTCGTCGTACTGGTCGCCGTCCTCGCGGCAGCGCGGCTCGTGCCGCCCTTCCTTCGCGTGCTGCTCGGGCCGGTGGTGCTCGCGGGCGAGGTGTCGCCGCTCGTCGCCGCGACCGCCGTCGTCCTCGCCGCGGTCGCGCTCGCGACGCGACCCCGGCGGCCGGGCCTCGCGGCCGTGGCCCTCGTCGCCGGCGCGGTCGCCGTCGTGCCCTGGCTCCAAGGCCTCGCGGCCGCACGCGCGGGCGCGGCCGCGATCGCGGCGTTGCGCGTCCCGCCCCCCGCGACCGGCGAACGCGCGCACGTCGGGAGCCCGGCGCCGGCGGACGCCCGTCGCGGGCGTGTCGTCCACTACGCCGCGGTCGACGGCACGCCGCTCGCCGCGCGGCTCTACCGATCGGCGAGCGCCGGCGCGCGGCCGACGCTCGTCGTCCTGTACGGCGGGGCGTGGCGCGGCGGCGACGCGGGCCAGTCCGCCGCGCTCGACCGCCAGCTCGCCGCATCGGGCTACACCGTGGTCGCGCTCGACTACCGCCACGCGCCCCTGCACCGCTACCCCGCGCAGCGCGACGACGCCGCCCGCGGCCTCGCCCTCGTCCGCGATTCGGCCGCGGCGTGGGGCGTCGACCGTGCCCGGATCGTGCTCTGGGGGCGGTCGTCGGGCGCGCACCTCGCCATGCTCACGGCGTGGACCGACAGTGCGCCGGGCGCACCACCGCTCCGCGGCGTCATTGACTACTACGGGCCGGTCGACCTGGCGGAGGGCTACGCGCACCCGCCCCACCCCGACCCGATCGACGCGCGCGCCGTGCTTCGCGACTTCCTCGGCGGAACCCCGGCCGACGTGGGCGCGCGGTATCGCGACGCGTCTCCGCTCGCCCACGTGCGCGCGGGGCTGCCGCCGACGCTGCTCGTCTACGGCGGGCACGACCACCTCGTCGAGGCGCGGTTCGGGCGCGCGTTGGCGCGCGCGCTCGCGGCCGCCGGTGATGCGGTGGCGTACGTGGAGCTTCCGTGGGCGGAGCACGGGTTCGACGCGGTGCCGGGCGGGGTGGGCGAGCGGGTCGCGACCGCGCTCGCCCTGCAGTTCGCCGCCCGCGTGACGCAGCCCGAGGTGGCGGGCGCCGACGTGACACAACCGTAGCCGGCGCGGGATACACTGCGCAGGTCCGCCGTTCCGCCTTCCCCGCCCGTGTCATGACCCGTTCGCTTCGCCTTCATCGCGCGGCGCCGCTCGTCGCGTCGCTCGTCACCCCGCTGCTCGCCCTGCTCCTCGCGGCGCCGGTGCTTCGCTGCCTCCCCGCCCAACCTGCGCCCGCGGCACCAGGGTCCGCGTCGTCGCGCCCGACGCTCGTCGTGTTCCTGACCGTCGACCAGATGCGCGAGGACTACCTCACCACGCGCTTCGGGTCGGGGCTCACCGGAGGCCTCAAGCGGCTGCGCGACGGCGGCGCGCTGTTCACCAACGCGCACCAGGATCACGCGATCACCGAGACCGCGCCCGGGCACGCGTCGACGATGAGCGGCCGCTTTCCTTCGCACACGGGGATCATCCGCAACGCGGCGGGCGTGCAGGATCCGCAGGCGCCGCTGCTGGCCGGCGGCCTCACCGGGCCGGCCTCGCCGGTGCGCTTCCGGGGCACCACGCTCGTCGACTGGCTGCACGGCGCCGACCCGCGGTCGCGCGCGCTGTCGGTCTCGCGCAAGGACCGCGGCGCGATCTTCCCCGTCGGGCGTTCGCGCCAGGCGGTGTTCTGGTACGGCGGCAACGGCCGATTCGTGACCAGCCGCTACTATGCCGACACGCTTCCCGCCTGGGTCCGCCGCTTCGACGGCGACACGGCGGGCGCGGCGCCCGCCGCGCCGGGCGCGGTCGCGACCCGCTACGCCGGGCGCGCGTGGACGCCGATCGCGCCCGCGATCGAGACCGAGCCGGACTCGGTGCCGGTCGAGAACGGCGGCGCCGACTACACCTTCCCGCACGCGCTCTCGGCCGACCCGGCCGTCGCCGCGCGCGAGGTCGCCGACTTCCCGTTCATGGACGAGGCGACGCTCGGGTTCGCGCTCGCCGGCGTGCGCGCGATGCAGTTAGGCGCGGGCCCCGCGACCGACGTGCTCGCCGTGTCGCTCTCGACCACCGACGCCGTCGGGCACCGCTACGGCATGAACTCGCGCGAGATGCACGACCAGATCCTGCGGCTCGACCGCTCGCTCGGCGCATTCCTCGACACGCTGTTCACGCTGCGCGACTCGGCGCGGGTGGTGGTCGCGCTCACCGCCGACCACGGCATGCAGCCGTACCCGTCGCTGTCGGTGCCCAACGCGCCGCGGCACGGCTACGCCGAGGTCGGGCCGGTGTTCGCCAGCGCGCGCGCGGCCCTCGGCGCGCGCGGGGTCGCGGGCGGCGGGTTCGAGTTCGAGAGCGGGATGCTCACCCTCGACACCGCGGCGCTCGCCCGCGCCGGGGTGAGCGCCGACAGCACCGTCGCCGCGATGGCCGCCGGGCTGCGGCGCGTGCCGGGCGTGGCGAGCGTGCTGCTGCGGCGCGACCTCGCGCCGCGCGCCGTGTCGGGCGACGTCTACGCGCGCCGCTGGCTCCACATGATGCCCGACGACGCGGCGGGCGCGGCGTTCGTCTCGCTCGCGCCGTTCTACTACTGGGGCGGGACGAGTTCCGCGACGCACGGATCGCCTAACAACGACGACACCCACGTGCCCGTGCTGTTCTGGGGGCGCGCGTTCCGGCCGGGACAGTACCCCGCGTTCACGCGGGTCGTGGACATGGCGCCCACGCTCGCCGCGGCGTTGGGCGTGCAGCCGACCGAGCCGCTCGACGGCGTGGTCCTCCGGGCGGCGCTGCGGTAGGGCGGTTCGCGGGCGCGAGAGCGGGCGAGGGCGCGAGAGCGGGCGCCGGCGAGAGCACGACGGCGGCACCGCCTTTCGGGCGCGCCCCCACGCCCCGGTATCTTCTCGGCATGCCAGCTCCCGCGGCCGCGATGGCCCCCTCCACCGCCCACAAGTCTCTCAACACGGCGCTCGCCGCGGCCGCCTTCGCGCCGGTTTACTACCTGTACGGCGACGACGAGTACCAGAAGGACGACGCGGTGCGCCAGATCCTCGCGGCTGCGATCGACCCGTCCACGCGCGACTTCAACTTCGAGACCGTCCGGGGCGCGGAAGCCGACGCCGGCGCGCTCGGCTCCCTCCTCGGCACTCCGCCGATGATGGCCGAGCGGCGCGCGGTGGTGCTGCGCGACCCGGGGGCGCTCAAGAAGGACGCGCGGGCGGCGCTCGACCGCTACCTCGAGCGGCCGGCGTCCGACACGGTCCTCCTGCTCGTCGCGCCCGCGGGGGCCAAGGTCGATCGCGTGCTGCTCGGCCGCGCCGGCGCGGCGGCCTACGAGTTCGCCCCGCTGCGCGAGGACCGGTTGCTGCGCTGGATCGCCCACCACACCAGCACGACGCTCGGCGCACGCATCACCCCCGAGGCCGCGCGCCTGTTGCAGGAGGCCGTCGGCAACGACCTCCCCCAATTGGCCGCCGAGCTCGACAAGCTCGCGAGCTACGCGCAGGGCCGCTCCCCCGACGCCCTCACGATCGACGAGGACGCGGTGACGGCGATCGTCGGCGTGCGCCGCGGCGAAACGCTCGCCGACCTGCTCGACGCCGTCGCCCGCCAGGACGCGCGCACCGCGGGCGCGCTCGTGCAGCACGTCCTCTCGCTCCCCAAGAGCAGTGCGGTGACCGCGGTGATGGCGCTCGCCACGCAGACGCTCGCCCTCGCCTGGGGCGAAGCGCGTCGCGCGCGCGGCGTGAGCACCGCGGCGCTCGCCGGCAACGGGCCTGACGGCTACATGACCCTGCTCAAGGAGCTGGGCAACGCGTACACGGGCCGTCCGTGGGGCGAGGCGGTGCGCGCGTGGACGGGGGCGGTGGACCGGTGGACCGCGCCCGCGCTCGACCGCGCGCTCGAGCAGCTGCTGCACGCCGACGTGGCGCTCAAGGAGACCGGCGTGTCGTCGGACGCGCAGCTGCTCACGACGCTCGTGCTCGGCATCTGCGCGCTACCGCAGGAGCGGCGGACTCTGGGGCGCTGACGAACGGCGGGGACGGGGTATCTTCCCGAGGTGCAGCCCGCCGTCGCCCTTCGTTCCATCCATCGATCCGCCCCGAGCCGAGCCGTGCCTCTCTGGACTGCCCGTTCACCGCGGATCGCCCGCGTGCTGGCCGCGTGTGCTGTCGGCGTCGCTGCCCCGCCGCTCGCGGTCGCACAGCGCGTCCCGCCGCCGCCGCTGACGACGTCCGGCCCCGCGGTCGGCCCCTACGAACGCGCGCGACGACTCGTCGAGCAGGGCCAGGGCGCGCTCGGCCGCGCGGTGGCCGACTCGCTCGTCGCGGCGTCTCCCCCCGGATCGCCGGCGCTGGCCGAGGCGCTCTGGTGGCGCGCGTCGCTGAGCGCCGACGGCGCGCGGGCCGAGGCGGACCTGCGGCGGATCATCGACGAGTTCACCAACTCGCCGCGCGTGGGTGACGCGACCGTGCGGATCGCGCAGCTCGACATCTCGCGCGACCGGCCGGACATGGCCGAGCCCACGCTCGCGCGGCTCGTGCGCGAGCGCCCCGACGATCCCGCGCGGGCGCAGGCCGCGTACTGGCTCGCGCGCGCGCGCCTGGAGCTGGGCGACACGCGCGGCGGGTGCACCGCGCTGGCCGACGCGGCGACGTGGGCGCGCAGCAGCGAAACGTTCACGCGCCAGCAGGTGGCCGAGTTGCGCGGCCGGCTGCCCGCGTGCGATCCGGCGTCGGTGGTTTCGGTGATGTCGCCGGCCCCGCGCGGGTCGGCGCCGCCGGCCACGCGCGCCGCGGCGCAGCCGGTGCCGCAGCCCACGCCGCAGACCGTGGCCGAGGCGCCACCGCGAGCGGCCGTGCCGCCAAACGCGACGCCCACCGTGTCGCCAGCTCCGACGGCGGCGACGACGGCGGCGACCTCGCGCAGCGCACCGATGTCCGCCCCGGCGTCCGCGTCCACGTTCGGCGCGGCGGCGCGGATCGACAGCATCGAGGCGGCGGAGCTGCGGCGCCGCAACGCCACCGCCGAGGTCCGGCGGACCGCGCCGCCGGCCGCCGCGCCCGCGCCTCCCGTGCGCTCCGCGGCGAGCGCGTCGACGGCGAGCGCGTCGACGACGAACGCATCGTCGTCGAGCGTGTCATCCGCCGGCGTGTCGTCGACGGTCGCGCCCGTTGCCGAGCCGAAGCCCGCGCCCAAGCCCGCGCCCACCGGCGCACCCCCGGCCGTGCTGCCGGGTGCGGCAAGTGCGGCGCCCGCGCCGGCGGCGCGGGCGGAGGCGCGCGGCAACTTCGCGGTGCAGGTCGCCGCGTACAACCAGCGCGACCCCGCCGAGTCGCTCGCGGCGCGGCTGCGCGGCCGCGGGCTCGACGCGCGCGCGACGGGGAGTGTGGCGCCATTCCGCGTGAAGATCGGGCGCTATCCCACGCGCGCCGCGGCCGCGGCCGCGCGCGTGACGTTCGCCGGGCAGGGCCTTGCCGGCTTCGTCACCGACGCGGGCGGCGAGGCGGCCGAGCCGCCGAACGGCGCGCCCGCGCGGCGCCCATGAGGCGCGGGTGACCGCCCCGGCCGCGCCGCGGACAGCCGCCTCGCCGCCGGCCACGGCGCCTCACGACGTCAGGCCCACCGCTCCCGACGCGGCCGCGACGCCGGCGATGCAGCAGTACCTGGACATCAAGGCGCGCCACCCGGACGCGATCGTGTTCTTCCGGATGGGCGACTTCTACGAGATGTTCTACGGCGACGCCGAGGTCGCCGCGCGCGTGCTCGGCCTCACGCTCACGGCGCGCAACAACGGCGGCGCGGCCGACGTGCCGCTCGCGGGCGTGCCCGTGCGGGCGTGCGGCGAGTACGTGCGGCGGCTCGTCGCGCGAGGGTTCCGCGTCGCGGTGTGCGAGCAGGTCGAGGACCCGAAGCTCGCCAAGGGCGTCGTGCGCCGCGAGGTCGTCGAGACCGTCACGCCCGGCGCCGCGTTCGCCGACGAGTTGCTCGACGCGTCGCGCAACACCTTCGTCGCGGCCGCGCGCGTGGACCGGGCCGCGGGCGTCGAGCGCCTCGTCCTCGCCGCCGCCGACCTGTCGACGGGCGAGTTGCGCCTCGCGACCGCGCCCGCGGCCGACGGCGACGCGCTCTTCGCCCGCTACGCCCCGCGCGAGCTGGTCGTCGCGCGCGACGAGCGCGCCCGCGGCGCCGCCGGGTCCGTGCCTAACGGCGTCCCGGACGACGGCGCGGAGCGCGTCATGGCGTGGGCCGACCAGGGCGCCCCGCCGCTCCGCACCGAGCGCGACGCGTGGGAGTTCGACCCCGCGCTCGGCGCCGACGAGCTGCGGCGCCAGTACGACGTCGGCGTCGACGCGCTCGGCCTGGGGGCGGACGGCGACCAGACGCTCGTCGGCGTCGCGGGCGCGCTGCTGCGCTACCTGCGCGAGTTGCAGCCGGGCGGCCTCCCGCACCTCGCGCGCCCCACCGTGGAGCGCGCGGGCGGGGCCATGCCGCTCGACGAGATGACGCGCCGCAACCTCGAACTCGTCGAGTCGCTGCGCCCGCGCTCCGCGGACGACGCGGGCGAGGCCGACACCCTGGTCGCGGTGCTCGATCGGACGGCGACGCCGATGGGCGCGCGGCTGCTGCGACGCTGGCTGCTCGCGCCGCTCGTCGACGTCGCGGCCATCGAGGCGCGGCTCGACGCGGTGGCCGCGTTCGCCGCCGCCCCGCTCGCGCGCGGCGCGCTGCGCGAGGCGCTCGACGGGGTGCGCGACGTGGAGCGCCTGGCCGGCAAGGCCGCCGCCAACCGCGCCACGCCGCGCGAGCTGCGCCTGCTGGGCGACTCGCTCGCGCGGATGCCCGACGTGCGCGACGCGCTCGCTCGCGTGCGCGCCGACGTCGCCGAGGCGGTCGGCGGCGGGAGGCTCGCCGAGATCGGTGCAGAGTGGGACGAAATGGGCGCGGCGGCCGAGCTCGCCGCGGCACTCACCGCGGCGCTCGTCGCGCGCCCCCCGCTGCAGCTCGGCGACGAGCCGACCGTGGCCGACGGCGTGGACGCCGCGCTCGACCGCGCGCGCACGCTGCGCGACGGCGGGCGCGACGCGATCGCGGCCATCCAGAGCGACGAGCGCGCGCGCACCGGGATCCCGTCGCTCAAGGTGGGCTTCAACCGCGTGTTCGGCTACTTCCTCGAAGTGACCAACGCGCACCGCCACCTCGTCCCCGCCGACTTCCAGCGCCGGCAGACGCTGGCCGGCGCGGAGCGCTACGTCACCCCCGCGCTCAAGGAGCACGAGGCCGCGGTGTTGGGCGCGGCCGAAACGATCGAGGCGCGCGAGCGCGCGGTGTGCGACGCGCTGCGCGCGCGCGTGGGCGCGGCCATCGGCCCGCTGCAGCGCGCGGCCGCGCGCCTGGCCGAGCTCGACGTGCTGGCCGCGCTCGCCGAGGTGGCGGAGCGGGAGGGGTACGTGCGCCCCGCGGTCACCAACGGGTTCGACCTCGACATCGTCGGCGGCCGGCACCCCGTGGTCGAGCGGATGATGCCGCGCGAGCGCTTCATCCCCAACGACCTGCAGCTGACGGAAGACTCGAGGCTCGTCGTGCTCACCGGGCCCAACATGGCCGGCAAGAGCACCGTGCTGCGGCAGACCGGGCTCATCGTGCTGATGGCGCAGGTCGGCAGCTTCGTCCCCGCGTCGCGCGCGACCGTCGGCGTGGTCGACCGGCTGTTCACGCGCGTGGGGGCGAGCGACAACCTCGTGCGCGGCCAGAGCACGTTCATGGTCGAGATGACCGAGACGGCCGCGATCCTCGCCGCCGCCACGCGCCGCTCGCTCGTGCTGCTCGACGAGATCGGGCGCGGCACCAGCACCTACGACGGCGTGTCGATCGCGTGGAGCGTGAGCGAGCACCTGCACGACGCCGTCGGCTGCAAGACGGTGTTCGCGACGCACTACCACGAACTCGTCGCGCTGGCCGACGACCTCGCCGCGGCGCGCAACATGACGGTGCTCGTGCGCGAGACCGAGGACCGCGTGCTGTTCCTGCACCGGCTGGTCCCGGGCGGGGCGGACCGGTCGTACGGCATCGAAGTAGGGCGGCTGGCGGGGCTCCCCGCCCCGGTGATCGCGCGGGCGAAGGCGGTGCTCGCGACGCTCGAGGCGCAGCAGCACGCGCCGGCGGAGGGCCGTCACCGCACGCGACGCGTGTCACCGGTCGTCCCCGCGGACCAACTTCCGCTGTTCGCCCCCGCGCCGGCGCCCCACCCGGCCGTCGAGGCGCTCCGCGCGGTCGACCCCAACCACCTCACGCCGATGCAGGCGCTCGAACTCGTCGCGCGGCTCGCCGCGCAGGCCCAGGCCACCGCCCCGTGACTCGTCCGTTCGCACTCGCACTCACCGCCCTGCTCGCGGCGTCCTGCCGCGGCAACGACAACGCCCCCACTCCCGACAGCGTGAAGGCGACGAGCGCCGCCTCGGCTACCGGCGCCGTCAGCTACGTCGCCACCGTCGTGCACTCCTACCCGCACGACCCCGCCGCCTTCACGGAGGGGCTGTTCATCAAGGACGGCAAGCTCTACGAGAGCACCGGCCTCGAGGGGAAGAGCGACGTGCGCCGCGTGGACCTCGCCACCGGCAACGTCGAGCTGCGGCACGCGCTCCCGCCGCAGTACTTCGGCGAGGGGATCGCCGCTATCAACGGCGTGCTGTACCAGCTGACCTACAAGACGGGCAAGGCGTTCACCTACGACCTCGCCACGCTCACGCCGCGCGCGCAGACGTTCACGTACCCCGGCCAGGGGTGGGGGATGACCACCGACGGCGAGTCGCTCATCATGAGCGACAGCACGGCGCGCCTGCGCTTCCTCGACCCGAAGACCTTCGCCGTCCGCCGCACGCTCGACGTGCACGACGGCGCGTCACCGATCTCGCTCGTGAACGAGCTCGAATGGGTCAAGGGCGAGCTCTTCGCCAACGTCTGGCAGAGCGATCAGATCGTCCGCATCGACCCCAAGACGGGCGCGGTCACGGGCTGGGTCGACCTCGCCGGCATCCTTCCCGTCACCGAGCGTACCGGGCGCGAGGACGTGCTGAACGGGATCGCCTACGACTCGGTCGCCGACAAGCTGTACGTGACCGGCAAGCTCTGGCCCAAGCTGTTCGAGATCCGGCTGGACCGGCGGTAGCGATGCGCGAAGGGGCGCCCGGTGTGGGCGCCCCTTCGCGTGCGTGGCCGTCCCGCCGCTCAGTGCGGGAGTAGCGCCGCCTAGTGGAGCGACGCCGGCGTGCCCACGCCGACCGGCACCACCGCGCCCTTGACCGAGCCGGGCACGTAGCGCTGGCGCGACCAGGCGCTGAAGTCGCCACTCCGCCGCGCGGCGAGGTAGACCGCGCGCGCGGCCATCGCTTGCGGGGCGAGCACGGCGCGCGACGACGCGCGCAGCTGGCGCATGACCGCGGCGTCGCTCATCACCGGCTCCTGCGAGGCGGCGAGCGCGCGCACCGTGGGGCCGACCACGCCCGACGATGCCGTCAGGCCGGCCACCGGAGCCGCGATGCTCGTCGCGGTCACCGTCACCGTGAGCAGCTGCCCCGGCGGGGCGGGCTGGGTCGCGTTGAAGACGACCAGCCCGGCCTGGATCGCCGCGCCCGACGTGTTGGACACCGACACCGTTCCGGGCCCGTTCCCGGGGCCGTCGACCGTCGTGACCGTGCCCGCGTTGGGACCCGAGCTCTGCACGAGCGCGAGGCGCACCGTGCTGGGCAGGGAGGTATTCCCTCCGGCCGTCGCGCTCACGGTCGAGGTGGTGCCCGGCGGCACCGAGAACACGTAGTACGCCGCCCCGCCGCCGATGAGCGCCGCAGTCTGCGCCGACCCGTTCGTGAGCGCCGCACTCTTGAGCGGATAGACGCCGCCGTTGAAATACGTGCCGTTCGTGAGCTGGAACTGCGTCAGCACGTCCCGGAAGACCCAGCTCGGCTGCGTGTACTGGCTCGGCGGGGTCGTGAGACCGTCGGCGTAGTTGGCGACGGCCCAGTCGCGGAACCAGGTCGCGAGCGGTACGCCCGCACTCGTGCCGCCCTGGCTGGCGATCACCGTTTGCAGGTTCACGAGCCCCGTGTCGGCGCTGTTGACGAGCGGGTAGGTGAGCGCGCTATCCGTGCCGCCCGCGCGGTCGAACGTGTACCGCAGGAAGCTCCACGTCGCGCCGCGTGTCTCGAGCGAATCGTTCTGCGTGTACGGCGAGTAGCGGTCCGGGGAGGCGAGGTAGTAGCTGAATCGGGCGAGGTTCTGGAAGCCGAAGTTGTTGAGCGCGCCGAGGGCGTTGGCGTTGCGGATGGTCGCGGCCGTCAGGCGCGACCGCGGCGACTGCCCGGGCTGACCGGCGGGCGAGAGCCTGGCCGCCTGGTAGAAGTTCAGCTCTTCCGCCACGTGGCTCATGCCCTCGTTGAGCCACACTTCTTCGTCATAGTTGGCCGTGCCGAGCACGTACAGCCGGCGCTCGGCGCTGATCAGGTGCTGGAACTCGTGCGCCATCGTCCCGATCGTGACGCGGCGGATGAACGCCGTGTCGCGAACGTTGCCGTTGATCGTGCCGGACGGGTCGGGGGCGAGCAGGTAGAACATCTCCGACGCGTTGCTGCCCGAGCACCCCTGGAAGCCCGCCGTCGACGCCGTCGGGAAGAGGTCGCGACTGTAGAAGAAGCCGCCGACGTACGAACCCGAATTGGCCGGCGTCAGGCCGTTGACCGCGCGCGTGTAGAAGATGACGACGCGGCCGTTGTGGTCGATGTCGGCCGAGGGTGCGCCGAAGTGGCGGACGTCGACCGGGTAGACGAGCGTGTCGAACGTCTGCGCGATGCTCGAGTAGTACGCGTCGGTGAGCCCGTTGGCCGGGTTGCGGGTGTCGAGGACGATCACCGCGCGGTTGGAGACCGCAGCCACGCGCGACTTGATGAGGTTGGGCGCGTCGCACGCGCCCGTGCCCACTCCGACGTTGTCGAGCGCCGCCCCGCCGGGCACGCGCACGTTGAGCAGCACCGTATCGCCGACCGCAGCCGCGGCCGTCACGGTGCAGCTGTAGCTGGCGCAGTTGGTCTGCTTGACGGGCGTGGTGCCCGTCGTCGAATCGCTGCACGCGGCGGCCAGGACGGCCGTGACGCCGGCGAGGGCCGCCGTGACGAAGGAGGCGCGGGCGCGGGCGCCACGACCGGCGAAACGACCGGAACGAATCACTGGCATCGTGTGGAGCAACTCCAGGAGGGGTGGTCCGCCGCGGATGCGCCGGGCCTGAATCGTAGAGAACGCTACATTACAACATCTATGCGCGTCGCCGTGCTCGCGAATCTGCTCGTGCTCGGGGCCTGTGGACGCGGCGACGCGGAGCGATCGTGGACCGACAGCACGCCGGGAGCGCGTGTGTCAACGTTAAACGCGCGAAAAGTAAACCCGTCAACTCGCGCGCACCCCGATTCAGTTCCGCCGCGAGCGTCCGTTGTGGGCGCAACGAGTGTGCCCGGCGCGGGTAGTGATAGTGCACCGCGCATGCGGAACGTCCGGCTGCCCTTCCGCTACCCCGGCGCGCTCTACGCCCGGCGGGTCGAGGGCAACGTCACGCTCCGTCTCTGGGTCGACTCGGCCGGGCGCGTCCACCCCGAGAGCACGCGCGTGGCGGAGTCGTCGGGCGCACGTCTTCTGGATTCGGCGGCGGTGGCCGGAAGCGTGCGGCTGGAGTTCACGCCGGCCCGTCACGACGGGCGTCCCGTTGCCGCGCCACTGCTCTTCCCCGTCCACTTTCGACACCCCGCCGGACGTTCCGCGCCCGGCGGGGTGAGTTCTCACGAGTGATTCGCATCCGTTCATGGCCACCCTGCTCTCTCCCGTCGACACGCTGACGGACCCACACGCGGCTGAACAGCCGCGGCACCGCCTGCCCTACGCCTCGGTCCTCGAGACGATCGGCTGGACGCCGCTCATCCGGCTCGCGCGGTACGGGCGGAGCACCCGCACGCCGCTCTACGGCAAGGCGGAGTTCTTCAACCCGGGCGGCTCGGTCAAGGACCGCATCGGCCTGCCGATCGTCGAGGCCGCCGAGCGGGCCGGTGCGCTCAAGCCGGGCGGGACCATCGTCGAGGGGACCAGCGGCAACACCGGCGTCGGGCTCGCCATCGCGGCGGCGATGAAGGGCTACAAGTGCATCTTCACGATGCCCGACAAGATGTCGCAGGAAAAGGTGCGCCTGCTGAAGGCGTTCGGCGCCGAGGTGATCATCACGCCGACCGCCGTGCCGCCGGACCACCCGGACAACTACGTGATGATGGCCAAGCGCATCGCGAAGGAGACGCCGGGGGCGGTGCTCGCGGGGCAGTTCGACAACCAGGCGAACCCCGACGCGCACTACGCCACCACGGGCCCCGAGCTCTGGGAGCAGACCGGCGGGCGCATCACCCACTTCGTCGCCGCGGCGGGCACGGGCGGCACGCTCTCCGGCGTCGGGCGCTATCTGAAGGAGCGGAACCCCGACATCCAGATGATCGCCGCCGACCCGGTGGGGTCGATCCTCGCCTCGCTCTGGCGGCAGCGGAAGGACCCGCGCGCGCCCGCCGGCGAGCCGGCGCCGTTCAAGGTCGAGGGGATCGGGCAGGACAAGCTGCCCGCGACGCTCGACCTCGCGGTGCTCGACGACTACGTGACGGTGAGCGACCGCGACGCCTTCGCCGCGGCGCGCCGGCTCACGCGCGAGGAGGGGCTGTTCGTGGGCGGGTCGGCGGGGCTCATCGCGCACGCCGCGCTGCAGCTCGCGCGGCGGCTCGACGACCCCAACGCGTGCGTCGTGACGTTCCTCTGCGACACGGGCGAGCGCTACCTCTCGAAGCTCTACAACGACGAGTGGATGCGCGAGAACCAGCTGCTCGAGCCGGACCGCGTCACCCTCGGCGCCCTGGTCGCGGGCAAGGCGCAGGGGGACGGCACCGCGCCGTCGCAGCTCGTCGCCACCGCGCCGGGCGCGCTCGTGCGGCAGGCGTTAGGCCTCATGCGGCTCCACGACGTGTCGCAGCTGCCCGTCATGGACGGCGAGCAGTGCGTGGGGAGCGTGACCGAGCAGTTCCTCACCACGCGTTCGCTCGAGAGCACGCGGTTCCTCGACGCCACGGTCGGCGAGGTGATGGACGAGCCGTTCCCGGTGGTCGGGGCGGAGGAGCCGGCGGACGCGGTCACCAAGTTGCTTTCGAAGACGACGCCGGCGCTGCTCGTCGCCGAGGGGGGGCACGTGGCCGGGATCGTCACGCGCGGGGACATGCTGCAGTTTCTGATGGCGCGCTGAACCGGAAATTGCGCTCGGGACGTCGCCGTTTCTCCGTTCCACCTTTTCGACCTCTTCCGCACGTCATGAACATCGCCGTCCTCCTCGGCGGATACTCCGCCGAGCGCGACGTTTCGCTCGCCTCGGGGCTGCGCATCGCGGGCGCGTTGCGGTCGCGCGGGCACGCGGTGACGTGCGTCGACCCCGCGGCCGTGGCGACCGAGGGCGTGCTCTCGGCCGACGACGAGCGGGCGTTGCTCGCGGCCGGGGTCGGCACGCACCCGCCGTCGCTGGAGGCGCTCGAAGCGCTCGGCCGTGGCACGGGAGCCGGGATCCCGCCCGCGCTCGCCACGTGGCCCGCGGTGCGGGACGCCGACGTGGTACTGCTGGCCCTGCACGGCGGACAGGGCGAGGACGGCACGCTGCAGGCGCTGCTCGAGCTCGCCGGGGTGCGCTACACGGGGAGCGGGCACCTCGGCAGCGCGCTCGCGATGGACAAGCACCGTTCCAAGCTCGTCTTCCGCGCCGCGGGCGTGGGCACGGCGGACTGGCGCATGGCGCCGCTCGCCGCCGACGCGGACGAACGCGATCGCTTCGCCGACGAGGCGCTCGGCGCGCTCGGCCTGCCGGTAATCGTCAAGCCGAGCAAGCAGGGGTCGAGCGTGGCACTGACCGTCGTCCGCGAGGCCGGGGCGCTCTGGCCGGCGGTCGAGTTGGCGGCGCGGTACGACGACGAGGTCATGGTCGAGCGGTTCGTCGCCGGACGCGAGCTCACGGTGGGGATGCTCGGCGACCGCGCGCTTCCAGTGATCGAGATCCTGCCCTCGCACGAGATCTACGATTACGAGTGCAAGTACACCGCGGGGATGACCGAGGAGCGCGTGGCCGATCTGCCCCCCGCGGTCGCCGCGGAGTTGCAGCGGCAGGCGCGGCTCGCCTTTGACGCGCTCGGGCTGCGTGGCTACGCCCGTGTGGACTTCCGCCTCGACGCGGAGCAGGTTGGCTATTGTCTGGAGGCGAACACGCTTCCCGGCATGACGGAGTTGAGCCTGCTGCCGCAGGGCGCCGCGGCGGCGGGAATCGACTTTGCTGCGTTGTGTGAAGAAATCGTGCGGCTCGCCGGCGCGCCCGACCGGGTGCCGGCCGCCCTCGGAACTGCCGTCCCGACCCGGGGTTTCTGACTCGGGGCCCACGCCCGCCCACGTGGCGCGTCCGCGCGCCGTTTCTGCCGCCCGGTTTCCAGATGTCGTCCTACGTCACGCCCTACGACCCGACCGGCGAGGATGCCGGGCTGCCCCGCTCAGGTTCGGCGGTGCCGCCCGCCGTGCTCTGGCTCGTCGTGGCCAACGTCGCGGTCGCGTTTCTCCAGGCCACGGTGCAGCACGACCTGCCCGAACTCCTGGGCTTCGCGGGCGGAACCGTCGCCACGACGGGCGCGTGGTGGACGGCGGTCACGTACATGTTCGTGCACGCCGGCTTCTGGCACCTGGCGCTGAACCTGTACACACTCTGGGTGTTTGGGCCGCGGCTGGAGCGCGCGTGGGGGACCAAGGCGTTCACCGCCTTCTACCTCTGGTGCGGCTTCGGCGGCGCGGCGGCGCACGCGGTCTTCACGCGCGGTCCGTCGGTGCTCGTGGGCGCGTCGGCGGCGATCTTCGGCGTGCTGCTCGCGTACGCGCTCCGCTGGCCGGACGACGAGGCGCTGTTCTTCGGTGTGGTGCCGATGAAGGTGTGGTGGCTGGTCGCGTTTCTGGCCGTGATCAATCTGGTGATGGGAGTGCTTGACGTGACGGCCGGCGCGGGGATGGGCGGCACGGCGCACCTGGCGCACCTCGGCGGGTTCGTGTTCGCCGCGCTGTGGCTGTTCCGCCCCGCCGCGCCCGACGTCGACCGGCTGCGCCAGCGCGTCGCCCCCGCCCCGGACATCGTGGACGGTCTGCCGCGCGCGGTGCCGCGGAGTGCGCCGCGCGACCGCGACGTACGCGGCCGCGACGGGCAGGTGCGCGAGCGTGGGAGTGCCGCGGACCAGGCGGTGGAGCAGAGCCGCGCGCTCACGGCCCGCCCGCCCGCGCCCCGGCCAGGCGCGCCACGCGGGCCGGCGACCCCGCCCGCCGATGTGGCTCCGCCGAGTGGGCAGGTGCCGCCGTCTACGCCGCCTGCCACCCTGCCGCCGGGCGCGACGCCCCGCACGGGTGGGCCGGGCGTCGTCGGTCCGGGTTCGGGCACGCCGGGTACGGGCGTCCCGGGTACGGGCGTCCCGGGTGCGGGCGCGCCGGGTGCGGGCGCGCCGGGCGGGGGGGTATCCGGCGGCGGCGTGCCGGGGTCGGGTACGCCGGGGAGCAATTTGCTGCCGTCGACCGGCGGCCCGCCGAGTGCGGTGCCGCCGCGCCCGCCGCGTCGTGTGGCGACCCCGGCGGCGGGGGCGGTCGGAGCGGCCGGCGGCAGTACGCCGGCCGCGCGCGCCGAGACGCTCGACCACCTGCTCGACAAGATTTCCGCGAGCGGGATCGACAGCCTCACCGGGGAGGAGCGGCAGCTTCTCGACGAGACCGCGAAGAAGCTGCGCGGCCAGTAGGCGCCGCTCCGCCGGTGCGTCAACCGGACGGTTCGACTTTCGCCCCGCGGCCAAGCCGCGGGGCTTCGTATCATCTCCACCATGCCGAAGCCTGAACTGCTCGAGACGTTCGCCAACCCCTACCCCGACCGCGACTACGACGTCCGGATGGAGTGCCCCGAGTTCACGTCGCTCTGCCCACTCGGCGGAATCGAGGGCGACGCGACCGACCTCCGCGCGCTCGAAGGGGGCGCGCCGGACTTCGCGACGATCCACATCCGCTACGTGCCGGCCGCGAAGTGCGTGGAGCTGAAGTCGCTCAAGCTGTATTTGTGGAGTTTCCGGAACGACGGGGTGTTCTACGAACGGGCCGTGAACCGGATCCTCGACGACCTCGCGGCGGCGGTGGAGCCGAAGGCGATGGAGGTGGTGGGCGATTTCGCGGTGCGTGGCGGGATCAAGTCGATCATCACGGCGCGCGTAGGGGCGGAGCTGCCGGCGGTGGTGCCGCCAACGAGCGCGGCGCGGCGGTAGAGGCGTCAGGCACGCGCTTCGGCGACTTCGGCGCGATCGTCCGAACACCGGCGCTGCTGGTGCGGGGTCCGGCCTGCGGGAGCGCACTCGGCGTGTGCGCGGGGGCGCCGACGTTGGCTGGTCGCCCGCGCGAGGTTGGTCGTTACGGCCGGGGTCGCATCGCGGCAACGCGTCGCGCGACGGCGGCGTCCGCGCGAGCGGTAATCATGCGGAGGCGCGGTCCGGCAACCGCTTGCCGGGTAGGCGGCGATTTGGCTATTCTGTTGCCGGAACCGGCTAGGTAGCTCAGTTGGTAGAGCAGCGGACTGAAAATCCGCGTGTCGGGGGTTCAATTCCCTCCCTAGCCACTCGCGCAACCGATCCATATTCGACCCGAAAACGAGAGGCCGCCGGCTTGCCGGCGGCCTCTCGTGCGTACCGGCGACCAGCCCTGGGCACCAAACCGGCATCCGCTGCCGACGCGCTCGCAACTCCCGCGCTGATCCTCCACGACCCGCTCGATCCCGACCTCCCCTCGGCGCAGCCGGCGCTCGCGACCGCCTGGCGCACCACCGTCCTCCTGCCGGTTCGCGGGCGCAGGAAGGCGGTCCACCGCGGCGCAGTCACGGGCGCCCGCCGGGCGCCCACCGGGCGCCCGCAGCGTGCACCCCGAGCCCCGACCGCTCGTCCGAAATGGCCGTCGTTGCCGACCGGCCCGCGCCGCCCGCGGCCGACGTTCACCCTCCCTCGTCCGCCAACACCCCCGCCCAGAACGCGTGCGCCACCTCCGGGTGCGCGATGTCGCTGTGCGCCCCCGACAGCCCGTCCATCGCCCGGATCACCCCACTCGCCTCGAGGTTGTAGATCCGCCCCGCGCCGAATGCGTACGGGTACGCCGCCCCCTGCATCGGCAGGTCCTCGGCCACCCCGTCCAGCCCGCGGATGCCGAACGCGCCGACGCCGCCGTACTTGGGCAGGTCGTCGGCGAGGACCACGTCCCCCCGCGCCCGCGCGCCTAACGGGTAGAAGCGGCCGACCGCCGTGTCGAACGTCGAGCGCGTCGTCACGATGGGTCCCGCGACCAGCCCCTCGGCCACGATCCGCGCGAAGTACCCCGGCGTCCCGGGCGCGTACGGTACGTCGGGCGTGTAGGCCCAGAGCGACAGCGCCCCCTGCACGAGGAAGAGCGAGTGGACCGGTCGCGGCAGCCCCGGCCCGCCCGGCGGACCCGCCACGGCCGCGGTCACGACGATGCACCCGAAGCTGTGCCCCATCAGGTGGAAGCGCGTCGACGCCGGCGCCGCCCGCTCGAGCGCGGCGAGCAACGCGTGCGCCCCCGACTCGCCCACCACGTGCGCCCGGTCCTTCATCTTCCAGAACGAGAGCTGGCGCACCGGCGTCAGCAACAGGTCACGCAGGCGATCGAAGAAACCATCCCCGAGCAGCATCGGCGCGCCGGTGGCTGCCATCGGCGGCGCCGCCTGCAACTCGCGGATCATCGCCTCGGGGTCGAACGCGTCCTGGTCGGCGCCCGGCGGCGCGCCGCCCCCCACGTCCCGCCCCGCGGTCCCCAGGCCCGACTCGGCGAACAGCGTCCCGTACGCCGCGCGCACGTCGGCCGGCAGCGAGCCGTCCGGCGCTGGGCCGACCCCGCGGTCGGCCGCGGCGAAGATCGCCGCCAACGCAGCGCGCGCTGCCGGCGTGTCGGCAATGCGCTCCGCGTACGCGTCCACTGTTTCCCCGCCCCGAACGCCCGCCGCATCCGCCGATAACAGGCCCGGTGAGCCCGACGCGTCCGGTGTCTCGTCCCCCCACGGCAAACTCGGCCAGTGCACGCCGACGACGAGCGCGGAAAACCCCGGGCGGCGCTGCCGCGCGCGCGCGCGATCGGCCTCGAGCGCGACCGTCGCCCCCACCCACGCGTCATACTGCGCGATCGCGCCCGGAACGTCGCCCTTCCACCCGTGGCTCGTGAAGAACACGTCGGTCACGCCACCCGCCGCGACCCGCGCGCGCACGGCGTCGCTCAGCCGCGACCCGTCGGGCTCGGGGCGCTCGACGCCGTCGGCGTCGTAGCAGACGAGGAAGTACTCGGCGTCGGTGCCGGGCACGGTGCGAAGGGGCACGGGAGCGCTCGCAGAGAGGGTGGCGTTAGGCTGCGCCAGGCGGCGCCGGCACGGGGAGCGCGGGCGCGACCTGGGTATCACTGTCGCAGTGCACCGCGTACAGCAGGCCGAGCGGGTTGCCGTGCCGCTCGCGGAACTCCTGGCGGAGCGCGAGGACCGCATCGCCCACCGATTCCCCGGCCAGGAAGCGCTCGAAGAAGCGCCGCGCCCACTCGGCCGCGAACAGCGCCGGCGTGCGGCACTCGGTGCCGATCACGCCCCGCGCCCCCTTCGCCATGAAGTAGGGCACGAATCCGTCGTAAAACGTCGGCGACAGCTCCGCCGATTCGCAGGCGTTGAGAAAGACGAGCGGGCTGCCGGCGAGCGGCACCCGTGTCGGCGCGTCGAGGTAGAGATCGCCGAGCGTCACGCGCGCGTCGCTCAGCACGAGCGCCGACGCGTCGGGCCCGCCCGCGGCTCCCACGCCCGTGCTCTGCGCGTGGCCGTAGAAGTACAGGATCTGATCGTCCGTGCCCGCGTTCGCGAGCGCTCGCATGAGCTGGTCGCGCGTGCTGCGTGACGTGAGCCGGAGCTGCGCGCACGCCGCGGCCGTGGTGCTCCAGAACCGCTGCTGGTCGGCCACCACCGACACGCCAAACTGCGCGTCGATGCCGCTGTTCACGTTGACGCTGACCGCGAGCCCCGGCCGGTCGCTCGCGATCGAGGCGTCGGCCACCGCGAGCGTGTTCTGCAGCGGGATCTGCTCGATCACGTGGCGCAGCCCGAGGAAGCACGTCCGGTCGGGCGCCGGCAGCGCGCCGGCGGCCTCGTCGGGCGCGTCGCCGACGTAGAGCATCGCCCACGGCACCGGCGCACCCTCCGCCACCACCTGCAGCGTGAGGCGCACGGCCGGGTCGCGCGTCTGACGCCGCAGGTAGTCGGCGACGCCGAGCGAGTCGGGGCCGGCCCCCGGGCCCTCGAACAGCTGCTGGAACAGCCGCGCCCCGGCGCGGGCGAGGATGCGGTCCGCCACCTCGCTCTGCGCGACGGGGATGTCGATGCCGTCCTGGAAGACGTTCCGCCCCGCGTCGTCCCGCAGCATCACGACCCGCGTCATCGCCTGCCGCGCCGCCTCGACCGCCGCGGCCAGCAGCACCGGGGTGACGCGCAGCCGCGCGCGCGCCGACACCGCGCCGACGACGATACAGTCGTAGCCGTCGGCGGTGGGGGTGAGCGTGAGGCTCACGTTCCGCGGCCTGAGCGCCGCGCTCGAGCCCGCGGCGCGTCCGACCGCGGCGACGGTGACCGCTGCGGCGGGCGCCAGGGGCGCGGCGGGGGCGACGGCCGCCGCGCCGACCGCCGTGACGGTGAGCTCGATCCGCTGCACGAAATTGCCGTGGTTGTGCACCGTCGCGACGAGGGCGCACGGGCCGTCGTGCAGCGGCTCGACGTCGAAGCGCGCCTTTCCACGCGACGCGCCCGCGCGCGGCAGACGCAGCGGGCGCGTCGGCTGAGGGATCCGGAAGTCGTCGCTCGCGAGTTCGACGGTCAGTTCCAACTCGTCGACGCCGTCCGGAAAGAGCACGGCCTCGACCACGGGCGCGCTACCGCCTAACGCGGTCGTCCGCGCGGTGCCCACGCCGAAGGCGAGCGCGTAGGAGGTGCCCACGCGAAACGGCGCGTCCGCCGGCTGGTCCTCGAACTCGGCGTTGAACCACCGTGACGGCGCGTCCGCGGCCACGCTCGGCGCCGGCGCAGCCCCGGGGACCGCCGCAGGGGGCGGCGGCGGGACGGGCGCGGGCGGCGCGGCGTCGTCCCCGAGCAACCCCGGTCCGCGCGCCGGAACGGGTTCCGCCGCAAGCTCGTCGCCGGCGCCGAAGCTATCGAAGACGTCCATCCACGCACCGCCGTCCGCGGCCGCCCCCGCCAATCCGTCCGAGAGGGGCCGCGGCGGCGGCTCGACCGACCGGGTCTGCCGGCGGATCGCAGGCGGCGGTGGGTGCGGCGGCTCGAACAACTCGTCCGATCGCACCCCAGGCTGCGCGGCGGACAGCTCCGCAAGCGGTGCGGCGGGCGGCACGGCAGACGCCGACGCGAACTCGGCTGCAAGGGCTTCAATGACCGCCCGCTCGACCTCCCACGGTGCCGCGCCGAGCGTGGCGCGCCGCGCCGCGAGCGCCTCCAGCGCGCCACCGACGCTGGGCCCATCGGGCCCGGCCTGCCGCAACGCATCCGGTAACGTGAACGGCGCCCCCGCGAGCGCCCGGACCGCCGCCGCCGCCGTGAGCCCGGCACGCGTGCCGAGCCGCCCAACGCGCGCCAGCACCGCGCGGTAGTCGCGCAGGAACGTGTCGAGGGCGGCCGGGGTCTCGCGGGCGATGGGCGTCGTCATGGACGGTCGGATGAGGCGTGGGCCGGCTGCTGTTCTCGCCGGGTCGGCATCACCACGTCGAGCTGCCGTGTGCGACGCCGCGGCGCACGCGCCGGCGAATCCCGCGCGCCCCGTCCCACCCGCCCATGGGCATCACCCATGGGCATCACCCACGGGCATCAAGTCGGTCATCGGCCCTCAAGGGGTCGGGTGTCCGTGGCCGGCCCGCTGCGACTGCGGCCGCGCCAATGTGTGACGCGCAGCAAGATCGCGCCACCCTCACGTCGGCACTGTCGTCGGCCGCGCGATCCAGGATCGGGGCGCCAGGGTGGCGACGCTCCACCAGGCGAGCGGTACATTGCGCCACCTCGGCGCCGGGTCAGCCTCCCCGGCCCGCCCGCCCGCGAGTCCATGTCCGATCCCGCCGTCCCCGCCCCGTCCGCGCCCGTCTGGGTCCCCACCGACGCCGACGCGCAGGCGTCCAACCTCGCCGCATTCGTTCGCGCGGTGCGCGCGCGCGTCCCCGCGCTGGCCGCCCTCGACGCACGCGACTACGAACGCCTGCACGCCTGGTCCGTCGCCGAGCCGGCCGAGTTCTGGACCGCGCTCTGGGCGTACGCCGACATCGTCGCCGACACCACCCCCGACGGACGGGCGTGGGACGTCGTGCTCGCCGGCGACGGACGCATCGTCCCGCCCGCCGACCCCGGCGGCCCGCGCTGGTTCGTCGGCGCACGCCTCAACTACGCCGAGAACCTGCTCCGCCCCCGCCCCGACGTGCCCGACGACGCGCCGGCCCTCGTCGCGTGGACCGAACGCGGGCGCGCCGACGGCCGCACCTGGAGCGAACTCCGCGCCGACGTCGCCGCGCTCGCCGCGGCGCTCCGCGCCGACGGCGTCGCACCCGGCGACCGCGTCGCGGGCTACCTGCCCAACGCCTGTGAGGGCGTCGTCGCGATGCTCGCCGCGGCGAGCATCGGCGCGGTGTGGTCGTCGTGCTCGCCCGACTTCGGCGCCGACGGCGTCGTCGACCGCTTCGGGCAGACCGCGCCGAGCGTACTATTCGTAACGTGTGGGTTCGAATTTGCGGGGCGCTGGCATGACGCCCGGCCGCGCGCCGCCGAGATCGTCGCGCGCCTTCCCTCTGCGCGCCGCGTCGTGGTCGTCGCCGGCGTCGGCGGCGCCGCCGCGAGCGGGGGTCCGGCCGCCGACGATCTCGGTCCGCTCGCGGACGGTCCGGGGGGGAGGGCGACGCCGTGGGCCGCGTACCTCGCGCCGCACGCAGGCGCCCCCCCCGCCTACGCGCGCCTTCCGTTCGCACACCCGCTGGCGGTGCTCTACTCGTCGGGGACGACGGGACTCCCCAAGGGCATCGTGCACTCGGCCGGCGGCACGCTCCTCCAGCACGTGAAGGAGCTCGCCCTGCACACCGACCTGCGCGCGGGCGACCGGCTTTTCTACTACACGACCCTCGGCTGGATGATGTGGAACTGGAGCGTGAGCGCCCTCGCCCTCGGGTGCACGCTCGTGCTCTACGACGGCCACCCGACCCACCCCGGCCCCGAGGTCCTCTGGGACATGGCGGCCGCCGAACGCGTCGCGGTGTTCGGGACCAGCGCGCGCTACCTCGCCCTGCTCGAGCAGGCGGGGGCCGAACCGCGTGCGACGCACGCGCTCGGCGCGCTCCGGGCCGTGCTCTCCACCGGCAGCCCGCTCGCGCCCGAGAGCTACGATTTCGTATCCGAACGTATCAAACCCGGCGTTCGCGTGTCGAGCATCAGCGGCGGTACCGACATCGTGTCGTGCTTCGCGCTCGGCGCGCCCGCCCTCCCCGTCTGGCGCGGCGAGCTGCAGTGCTTCGGGCTCGGCATGGCCGTGGGCGTGGCCGACGACGCCGGACGCCCGCTTCCGCCCGGCGCGCCCGGCGAGCTGGTCTGCACGCGCCCGTTCCCGAGCATGCCGGTCGCGTTCTGGAACGACCCCGACGGCGCCCGCTACCGCGCCGCCTACTTCGAGCAGATCCCGGGCGTGTGGCGGCACGGCGACTGGGCGGAGTCGACCGCGCACGCGCTGCCCGACGGGACCGTGCAGCGCGGCCTCGTCATCCACGGCCGCAGCGACGCGACGCTCAACCCCGGCGGGGTGCGGATCGGCACGGCGGAGCTGTACCGCCAGGCCGAGCAGGTGCCGGGCGTCGTCGAGGCGCTCGCGGTCGAGCAGCAGCTCGGCGCGGGCGCGGGGCGCACGTCGCGGCTCGTGCTCTTCGTCCGCCTCGCCGACGGCACCGCGATGACGCGCGCGTTAGGCGACGCGGTCCGCGCGCGCATCCGCGAGCGGCTCACGGCGCACCACGTGCCGCGCGTGATCCTCGCCGTCCCCGACCTGCCGCGCACGCGCAACGGCAAGTTGAGCGAGATCGCGGCGCGCGACGCCATACACGGCCGTCAGGTCCGGAACGTCGGCGCGCTCGCCAACCCCGAGGCGCTCGACCATTTCCGCGACCGCCCCGAGCTGCGCGGCTGAGCCCGCGCGGCGGGTGACGGAGGCGTCATGCACGACGCGGAATCGGCCGTGGCGCCCCGAGCCTAACGTAGCGCGCGCGCTACGTTAGGCGGTATCGCTGGCGCACCGGGGGGCGCGCGGCTACCCTGCTACGACCCGGTCGTTCGCGCGCGCCCGGGCGCAGCCGCGGAGCGCGTTAGGCGTTGCCCCGGCGGTTCCCGCGCGACACCCATCAGCATGCGTAGTTCGTTCGTCTTGGGCGCGGCGTTGGCCGCGCTCGCCACGTCCGCCGCTGCCGCCGCGGCGCAGATCGCCCCGGGCAGCACGTTCACCTTCACCGGCACCGCCGACGCGACCGACATCGGGCTCGGCGGCGTCATGCTCGACTTCACCAAGCAGGTCGTCGCGTCCCCGTCGGGCAACACCGGCACGTTCGCGTCGTTCAACACCGCCGGCAACGTCCGGCCGAACAAGATCTCCGACGTCCGCGTCGGCAACGGCCCGGAGTTCATCCCGAACTTCGTCCAGTACGGCGCTTACAAGTTCACCCTCCTCGGCCTGCCGTCCGGGCGCTACGGCCAGGACGCGTGCTACGACACGACGATGACGATGACCGTCGGCGCGACCTGCACCCCGTATCAGTCGGTCCAGGGCCAGCCCCAGATCAACGCGGGCGTCTCGCCATTCTACGTCAAGAACCTCTCGTCCAATCCGGACGGGTCAGTCAACTCGACCGCGGGGTTCGACCTCTTCGGCACCGTCTCCGGCCCGGGCGGCGTCTCGTCTCCCTTCTTCGGAACCATCGCCTCGACGTTCGTCGGCCTGCCATTCCAGGCAGTGCTGTACACGCTCGAGCAGCAGGGTCTGCAGGGGCTGAACTTCACCGGCACCTTCACGACCGGCCCGCAGCTCGCCGGACGATTCGGCAGGAGCAACCTCGACGTCCTCGACGTCCTCGAGCCCGCCGCGACCGTCACCCCCGAGCCGACGTCCGTCGCGCTCGTCGCCGCCGGGCTCCTCGGCGCCGGGGCCGCCGCACGCCGGCGCCGCCGCGCCTGACCCGGCACGCGGTGGCGCGGCCCGCCTACGCGGGCCGCGCCACCGCCTCCCACAGGCCGTTCAGGTACGCCGCGCCTAACGCTCGGTCGTAGAGCCCGTACCCCGGCCGCCCCGACTCGCCCCAGATCATCCGCCCGTGGTCGGGGCGCGCCGGGCCGGCGAACCCCACCGCGTGCAGCGCCCGCAGCACGGCCAGCATGTCCACCCGCCCGTACGCCGACGGGTGCGGACATTCGCGGAAGGCCCGCGCGCCCGGTTCGGGCCCGCCGCCGACCGCCACGTTCCGGCAGTGCGCGAAGTGCACCCGCGCCCCGAGCCGCCGCACCACCGCGGGCAGGTCGTCCGCCGGGTTCGCGCCTAACGAGCCGGTGCAGAACGTGACCCCGTTCGCGGGGTGGTCCACCAGCCGCGTCACCCGCTCCAGCGCCGCGCCGCTCGTCACCACCCGCGGCAGCCCGAAGATCGGCCACGGCGGGTCGTCCGGGTGGATCGCCAGGCGCACCCCGGCGGCGGCCGCCGCGGGCACCGCCCGCTCCAGGAAATACGCGAGGTGCTCCCACAGCCGCTCCGCCGGCACGAGGCGGTACGCCGCCAGCAGCGCCGCGAGCTCGTCCGCCGTGTACGCCGCCCCCCACCCCGGCAGGTCCCCCGTCCCGCGCGACAGGTCGATCCGCGCCACCGCCCGGTCGTCGTACGCGAGTGCCGTCGATCCGTCCGCGTCCGGCCGCGCCAGCTCCGTCCGCGTCCAGTCGAACACGGGCATGAAGTTGTAGCACACCACCGGCACCCCGGCCGCCCCCACCGCCGCGACACTCTCGCACCACCGGTCGATCAGTCGGTCCCGCGTCGGCCGCCCGAGCTTGATGTCCTCGTGCACCGGGATGCTCTCGACCACCGCGAGCCGGAGCCCGGCCGCCTCGACCGTGTCACGCAGCCGCGCCACCGCACCGGCGGCCCACGCCTCGCCCACCGGCACGTCGTGCAACGCGCTCACGATCCCCGCCACTCCCGGGATCTGCCGGATGTACTCCAGGCGCACCGGGTCGCCCGCCCCGAACCAGCGAAAGGTCAGCTGCATGGGGCGAACGTTAGCGTGCAACCACTAACGCGGAACCGTTAGCCCCGCCGCCGCAGGTAGAACCCCGAGTAGGACACCGGTGACGCCTCGGGATGGTACGGCAGCGCCACGCGCCGCGACGGATCGTCCCACCGGTCCACCAGCTCGTACCCCAGCCGGCCCAACGCCTCGGGCACCGCGCCCGCCCGGGCCACCCGGTACGGGCAGAACGCCACGCCGATGTTCTGGAGCGTGACGAACTCGCGCGTCGCGTGCGTCGGCATCTGGTTGATGATCACGTGGCGTGGCGGCCGATCGAGCCCGGCAATCAGGGCGTCCACCGGCCGCTCGATGTACTGCAACGACCCGGCGGCGAGCAGCACGTCCGCGCCCGACATCGCTCCCGGCTCCGTCGTGAACCCGAGCGCCGCCTCGCCCCGCTCGCTCGCGAGCTTCGCCCCCTCGGCCACCACCGCGGGCACGTCGCACACGGTCCACCGCAGCCCCGGCGGATACGCCAGGTAGCGGCGGAATGCGTAGAACGAGAGCCCGACGTGCCCGCCGAGGTCGAACACCGAACCGGCGCCGGCGATCGCGTCGCGTAACCAGAACAGCGCCGGATAGTCCTTGGGCACGATCTCGTCGAGTCGGTCGCGATACAGCACCGCCGCGCCGGCGTGGTCGTACCCGAGTGCCGCCCCAGCCGGCGCGGCGTCAGCCGCCTCGGCGAACGAGTCGTACACGCCGCAGAGCGCGCCGACGCCCCCGACGGTGCGAAACCGACGCTCGTAGCGGCGGCGCAGAATCGCGCCGGCAGGCGCGAAGCGCTCGGCGGCGGTGCGAATGCGAAGATGGCTCATACGTACGCACCAGACGCACGCCCAACGACCGCGCAACCCGCAACGCGCTCCATCCAGCCGCTCCCCGTCCGCCGCCCCCGTGCCCACTGTTTCCTCCGCGTTGGCCTCCTACGCCGCCCTCTGCGCCGCCGTCGCCGTCGTCACCTGCGCCGACGCGCCGCGGCCCACCGCGCCCGGCACGACCCCGCCGGATGGCGCGCAGGCGCCGCTCACCTTCCGCGTGAACACCGCCGAGCGGCACGCCATCTCACGCCTCATCTACGGCGTGAACGCGGCCGGCGACTCCGCCGCGTGGGCCGGCACCCTCCCGCCCGCCGAGGCCACCTTCGACCGCATGGGCGGCAATCGCCTTTCCGCGTACAACTGGCAAACCAACTATTCCAACGCCGGCAACGACTACCACTTCCACAACGATCAGTACCTCAGCGCCAGCACCGTCCCCGGCGAGGCGGTGCGCGTGCGCGCGGCCGGGGCATTCGCCCGCGGCGCCGCGTTCCTCGCCACGATTCCGATGCTGCCATACGTCGCCGGCGATGCGTGCAACTGCGACGTCGGCACGAGCGACGCCGGGCGCGACGCCCGCCTCGCCGCCCACTTCCGGCGCAACGCCCCCACGCGCGACGGCGCCACGTCCGCGACAGCCGGCCCGGGTGCGCCGGTCTACCAGGACGAGTTCGTGCGCTGGGCCACCCGCACCTTCCCCGGCGCGACCGGCGACACCACGCGGCGCCTCATGTTCTCGCTCGACAACGAGCCCGACTCCTGGCACGCGACGCACAAGGAGATCGAGAGCGACCGCGGCGACGACCCCGCGGCGCCCCGCCTCCAGACCTACGACGCGTTCGCCGACACCACCATCGCCTTCGCCCGCGCGGTCAAGCGCGCCGCGCCCGACGCCCTCGTCTTCGGCCCCGCGCTCGCCACGTACACGGGCGTGCTCACCCTCGGTCGCTACCCCGCCGACGACCCGGTGTACGGCAACTGGCGCGCGCACGCCTTCGTCGACGTCTACCTCGACCGCCTGCGCGCGGCCGAGTCGGCGGAGGGGCGCCGCCTGCTCGACGTGCTCGACGTGCACTGGTACCCCGCCGCCGGCACGCGCGGCGGCCCCATCACCAACGACAACGCCCCACAGGACTCCGCCGCCGTCGAGGCGCGGGTGCAGGCGCCGCGCTCACTCTGGGACCCCACCTACGACGAGCACAGCTGGGTATCGGACGTCACGGGCGGGCCCGTGCGGCTCCTGCCGCGCCTGCGCGACGCCGTCGCCGCGCACTACCCCGACACCCGCCTCGCGGTCAGCGAGTACTACTACGGCCGCGCGGGCGACGTGTCCGGCGGCGTCGCACAGGCCGATGTGTTAGGCATCTTCGGCCGCGAGGGCGTCTACGCGGCCGCGCTCTGGCCGCAGGCCAACGCGTGGGCCCCGCCCTACGCCGGCCGCGGCGCGGTGGCCTATGCCTACGCCTTCGCCGCGTTCCGCATGTTCCTCAACTACGACGGCGCGGGCGGCCGCTTCGGCGACACCGGCGTCGGCGCCACGACGAGCGACGCCGCGGCCGCGTCGGTCTACGCGAGCCTCGACGCGCGCGGCCGCGTCGTCCTCGTCGCCATCAACAAGCGGCGCACCGCCCAGACCGCGCACGTCGTCGTCGCCCACACCGCGGCGCTGCGCACCGCCCGCGTCTACACGCTCACGGCCGCCGGACCCGCCCCCGCGCGCGCCCCCGACCTCGCGCTCGCGCCGGGCAACGCCTTCGACTACGCGATGCCGGCGCTCAGCGTCAGCACCGTCGTCCTGACGCCATAACGGCACGCGGCGCGCAGCGAAATTGCTACACGTTGTCAATATTCGCGAATAGGCAGCCGTGTGTGACAGGAGTCACTCCGTACTCGGCCATTCCGCTTAGCTCTCGTCCTGAAGCTGTCGGAGGCGCCCACCGACCCGCGCGCCGGGTCGGAGGTGCGCATACGCCGCGCCGTAACTCGCCGCGCCGTGCCTCGGCGCGCCGGCGACCCCCGCATTCCCGCCGGTTCGATGGCCGCGCCGTTTCCATGGCCAAGAGTCGCGCCCGCGTCCACTGACGCAGGCGCGCTTCGTACGCCCGCGCGCCCACGCCCCGCCCTACGGAGTCCCGCGTTGAAGTGTCAAACGATCCGCCGCGCCCTCGGCACCCCGGTGCCCCTGGCCCTCGCGGCGCTTACCGCCTGCTCGCCCGACGCGACGGCCCCCCGCACGGCATCCGCCGCCGCGCCCCTCGATTCGAGGCAGCGCGCCGCCGTCCCGTCGGCACCGCTCACCGTCAGTGCCGCGGCCGGCAACGCGCGGGCCACCGCGTCGTGGAAGGCACCGTCCAGCTCCGGCGGTAGCTCGATCGTCAGCTACACGGTCACGGCCGCCCCGGGCGGCGCCACCACCACGGTGAGCGCTCCGACCACCACCGCGACCGTCACCGGGCTCACCAACGGCACCGCGTACACCTTCACCGTCGTCGCCCGAAACGCCGCGGGCACCGGCCCCGCTTCACAACCCTCGCCAGCCGTCACCCCGACGGCGCCGGTCGCGGCCGGGCAGGGGCACTGGGTCACCGGCTACTACGCCGGCTACCAGCGTTCGGCGTACCCCGAGACGAGCGTCGACTTCACGTACATGACACACGTCGTGCTCGGCGCCGTCCAGGCGACCAGCACCGGCGGCGTCACCACCGACTTCTACCTCGACAACACCAACGGGCCGATCATGGCCCGCAACCTGTCGACGCGCGCACACGCCGCGGGGCGCAAGGCCATCCTCATGCTCGGCGGCGCCGGCTACCACGACAGCCTCGTGAGCGCGACCTCCGACAGCTACCGCGCGGCGTTCGTCGGCAACCTGCTCCGCACCCTCGACTCGCTCCGCTACGACGGGCTCGACGTCGACTGGGAGCCGCTCAACGACAGCGACAAGCCCCAGCTCCTCCAGTTTCTCCGCGACCTGCGCACGGCACGTCCGGGCCTGCTCCTCACCGCACCGGTCGGCTGGGTCAACGCCAACTTCGGCGCCGACACCTGGTACGCCCAGCTCGCCCCGCTCGTCGACCAGATGAACGTCATGTCCTACGAGATGGCCGGTAACTGGAACGGATGGGTGTCCTGGCACTCCGCCGCCCTCTACGGCGAGGGCTCCGACCACCCGAGTTCCGTCTCGAGCACGATCGCGGCGTACCGCGCCGCCGGCGTCCCCGCGACCAAGCTCGGCGTGGGCATCGGCACCTACGGCTCTTGCTGGCGCGGCGTGACGGCCCCGCTCCAGACGCTCACCGCCGGCGCCGACGTCGTCGCCAGCGACAACGCGATGAGCTACGCCAACATCGTCGGCCAGTACTACAGCGCCGCGGCCTACCACTGGGACGCGACCGCCCGCATGGGCTACCTCAGCTTCGCGGCCGCCGCCGGCCCGCAGCAGTGCACCTTCGTCTCCTACGAAAACCCGCAGTCCGCGGGCGAGAAGGGTGCCTACGTCGCCGCGCAAGGGCTCGGCGGCGCGATCGTCTGGACCCTCGGCGAGGGGCACGTGCCCAACGCCGCGAGCGGACAGCAGGACCCCATCCTCCGCGCCACGTACACCGCCGTCGCGCCGTGACGTCCGCGCACCGCCTGCCAGTCACCTCCCCCGTCCCTCTGATGCGATCCTTGCGCTACCTCGTGGGCGTCGTCGCGTGGCTCGTCGCCGGCGCCTGCAGCGACGCGATCGCCCCCACCGCGCCGAAGCCGCTGACGACGCAGACCATCACCGACGCGGCGCCAGTCGCCGGCACCACGGTGTCCCTCGTCAGCGCGCTCGCTCCCACCCTGTGCGCCAGCGTCAACGGCACCGGCCAGACCGCGGGCACGATCCTCGTCACCGCCGTCTGCAGCGGAGCGGCCAACCAGCGTTTCACGGTCACCGCGAGGGGCGAGCTGTCGCTCTACAACGGCGCGTTCTGCATGGACGCCGACGGCGGCACGGGTCTGAACGGCGAAACTGTCCTGATGTGGAACTGCCACGGCGGTTCCAACCAGAAGTGGACGATCACGAACGCGGGTACCATCGTCGGCATCGCCGGCAAGTGCGTCGACGTCGAGAACTTCTCGACCACCCCGGGTGCGCGCGTCCAGCTCTGGACGTGCTACGCCGGCCCCAATCAGCGCTGGACGCTGCAGCCCGTAGCCCCCACACCCCCGCCGACCCCGGCGCCCCCCGCCACCACCGCGTGGACGCAGTGCGCCACCGCGGGGTACGCGTGCGACTTCATGGGGCTGCGGGCGGTGCGCCTCGGTGGGCCTAACGGACCCTACGTGCAGCAGACCGCCTACCACGGCGTCCCCTGCGCCACGTACGCCTTCGGCGGCCAGAACCCCGCGCCCGGCCAGCCGCTCCACTGCGACTACGGCCCCATGCAGACGACGACGCTGGCCAACCCGATGGCCGGCATGAACGGGCTCGGCACGACGATCACCGTCCCGCTCGGCTCCCCGGGCGCCTCCGGCCCGCAGACGACGGCGACGACCGAGGCGCCGAGCTACATCCCCGGGGAAGGCGCGTTCCGCACCACGTGCGGGATGACCAAGTTCGCCTTCGACGATCCGATCGTCTTCCCCGGGCAGGCCGGAGCCTCCCACCTGCACATGTTTTTCGGCAACACCGGAGTGAGCGCCGCGTCCACCGCGGCCTCGCTCAGCACCTCGGGCAACGGCACCTGCCTCGGCGGAACGCTCAACCGCTCCGCGTACTGGATGCCCGCCGTCGTCGACCCCGCGACGAGCACCGCTCAGGTGCCCGACCTCGCCGTCGTCTACTACAAGACCGGGTACGACATGAACCCGACCGCGATCCAACCCTTCCCGCAAGGGCTGCGCATCATCGCCGGCAACATGCGCGCGGCCAGCACGAGCGATCAGCCCTACGGCATCTCGTGGAGCTGCGTCAGCGCGAACGGCAACAACGCGACCGGCAGCATCCCGCAGTGCGGCGTGGGCGACGCGGTGCGCCTGACGGTCATCTTCCCACAGTGCTGGGACGGCCGCAACCTCGACGCGCCGGACCACAAGAGCCACATGGCCTTCCCCAACTACTCGAACACGCAGGGCCGGAGCACGTGCCCCGCCGACCACCCGGTTCCCCTCCCCGAGATCACCGAGCACTTCGACTTTCCCGTGCTCCCCGGCTCTGTCCCTGCCCGGTGGCGCCTGAGTTCCGACATGTACAGCACCGCCCTCCCGGGCGGCTACTCCGCCCACGCCGACTGGATGCTCGGCTGGGACACGAACACCATGCGCACGATCGTGACGCAGTGCCTCAACAGTTCCGTCGACTGTCAGGTCGGCCTCCTCGGTAACGGCCAGACCCTGTACTGATCGAGGCGTCTTTCAGCCACGCCCCACCTGAAGCCGCCGGCGCGAGCATGCTCGCGCCGGCGGCTCGTCGTTTGTGCCCCGCCGCCGTGCCGCTGAACTCCGCCGCGCACCCGTCCGACACTCCCCAGGGTCGCGCGAACACGGCACTGCGCCCGCACCCCGGGCCGCTGCCGCGCGCCACCCATCCCCTCCGATCCGCCCATCTCCCCCGCGGATCACCCCTCACACCGCGCCGAGTAGCCCCGCACATGATCTACGGCCCGACCCTGGCCGCCGCGCCCGCGATCCCCCGTGACCGCGGCGAGTTGCGCGGCGACGTGTGGCGAGCCATGCGCGACGCGGCCAAACTCGGCGGATCGCTCGTCGGCACCTGGGCCGTCGGCCTGCTCGTCCGCATCGCCCTCCCGCGCCACCTCGGCCCCGCGGCCTTCGGCGGCTTTCAGTTCGCCGACGCGTTCACGTCGACGATCTTCATCGCCGCGAGCCTCGGGCTCGACACCTACGTCCGGAAGGAACTCGCCACCCGCAGCGAGCACGCGAACGACTTCTTCGGGGGCACCTTCGTCCTCCGACTCGCGCTCAGCGCCATCGTGCTCGTCGCGGGCGTCGCCGCGCTCGGCGTCGCCGGCAAGCCGCACGACGTGCTCCGCCTCGTCGTCGTGCTCGGCGTCGCCCAAGTCATTTTCAACCTCAACGCGATTTACGCGGCGATGCTGCAGGCGGTCGGCCAAGTCGACGGCCTCTCCGTCTGGAACGTCGCGTCAAAGGTCGTGTGGGGCATCGGCATCGCCGTCGCGCTCGCGTTCGGCCAGGGCGTGATCGGCGTCGCCGTCGCCATGCTCGCCTCCGAGGCGCTCAAGGCCGCCGCCCTCGCCATCCTCTCCCGGCGCCACGTCGGCCTCCGCTTCCGCATCGACACCGCCGCCTCGCTCGCCGTCATCCGCGCCAGCCTGCCGTTCTTCACGGCCAGCGTCGCGCAGACGATCTACTGCAAGGTCGACGTCAGCATCATGTCGTTCCTCACCAACGACACCGAGGTCGGATGGTACGGCGCGGCGGGCACGCTCGCCGGCATGTCGCTGCTGCTGTCGCCGCTCATCGGCTGGGTCCTCCTCCCACTCACCTCGCGCGCGGCCGCCCGCTCCGAGGACGAGCTCATGCTGGTCACGCGCCGGTCGATGGAGATGATCCTCTCGCTCGCGATCCCGGCGTCGCTCGGCCTCTACGTCGCCGCAGACCCCATCGTCGCGCTGGCGTTCGGCCGCGCCTTCGCCCCCGCGGCGATGAGCCTCCGCTTGCTCGCGCCGACGTTCGTGCTCACGTACGCGGCCATGGTGAGCGCGAGCGTCCTCGTCCGCCTCGAGCGCGGCTGGGCCGTGAGCTGGGTGTCGATGTCCGGCATGCTGCTCTCGCCGCTGCTCAACCTGTGGCTCGTGCCGCACGGCTTGCGCGCGTTAGGCCCGGGCGGCGCCGGCGTCGGCGCGGGCGCCGCGCTCGTCCTCACAGAACTCTACGCCGCCGGCATGATGGCCTGGCTCATCGGCCGCCGCGGCGTCGACCGCCGCCTCGCCGTCGTCCTCGCCAAGACCGCGGGCGTCTGCGCCGCCGTCCTCGTCGCCGACCACTTCCTCGCGCCAACGGGCGTCTGGCGCCTAGCTGCCGACGCCATCGTCTACGCCGCAGGCGTCGTCGCCACGGGCGCCGTGAACCCGCGCGAGCTCCGGGGCTTCGCTCAGGGCGCGCTCGGCGCCGGCCGGCGCGCCGGCGTCGCCACCGCCTGACGCACCGCCCCCAGCCACCCGCCGCATGAAGCCCCCCCTCCTCCAGAAGATCGCGCGCAGCCTCGCCCGCGACCGCGACCTCCCCGTCGGGGCACGCATCGCGAAGGGCCGGCGCTACATCGCCGCCTCCGCTCTCGCCCCGCACCGCCTGCGCGCGTGTGACCGCGTCGGCGCCCGCCCGCGCGTGTTGGGGCGTCCGGTGGTCCGCAACGAGGGATCGATCACCATCGGCGACGATCTCGTGATCAACGCGGGCCCGGCCCCCTGCGAACTCGCCGCCGGCCCGGGCGCCACCCTGCGCATCGGCAACAAACTCCTCCTCAACTTCGGCTCACTCCTCGTCGCCACGTCCTCGGTGACCATCGGTGACGGCGTGAACATCGGGCCCTACTGCGTCGTGAGCGACGCCGAGCGCCCCGACGACGCCGCCGAGCCGATCGTCGTCGGCGACGGCGTGTGGCTCGCCGGCCGGGTCACGCTTCGCCCCGGCGCGCGCATTGGCGCCGGCTCCACGATCGCCGCGGGCAGCGTCGTCGAGGGCGAGATACCGCCCGGCGTGCTCGCCGGCGGCGTGCCGGCCCGCGTGCTCCGCCCGATACGCGCGCCGGGCGGAGCGCCGCCGGCCGCTAGGCACTCGCGCGCCGACGCGCCCGCGGGCTCCACGCCGCGCGGCGTCGTGGTCTCGGACTTCGCGACGCGCGAGCTCGTCGCGCGTCTCGCCGATTCGACCGACGCCCCGGCGATGGTCGCCGTCGCCGCGCCCCTCGACCTGCGGGCGCCGCTCTTGCCTGCCCTCCCAGACGCGCAACACGCCGATTTCGCCGTCGTCTGGACGCGCCCCGACCAGGTGTCGCCGGCGTTCGCCCGTGCCCTCGACGGCGCCCCGGTCACCGACGAGGAGATCCTCGCCGACGTCGACGCCTTCTGCGACGCGATCGAGGCCGGCGCCACACGCTTCCGCGTCGTCATCGCCCCCACCTGGTCCCTCGCCGCCGGCGACCGCGGCCTCGGTATGCGCGACGCGCGACCGGGCGGCAACGCGTGGATGACCACCCGCATGAACGCTCGACTCATGGAACGCGCGGCGGAGATGCCGAACGTGTTCGTTCTCGACGCGACCCGCTGGCGGGCCGCCGCCGGGATCGACGACCGCGCCGCCCGCGCGTGGTACCTCGGCGCCGTCGCCTTGCCTCCCAACGCCGTCGCGGCGGCGGCATGCGACATCAAGGCTACCGTGCGCGGCGCCCTCGGACACGCGCGCACCCTGCTCGTGCTCGGCCTCGACCACACCTGGTGGAATCACGGCCGCCCTGATGCCGCGCGCGATGCCCAACACGCGGGCGCGCACGCGACCGAGCGCGCCGCGCTCGCCGACTTCCAACGAGCCGTCCGCCGGCTCGCACGCCGCGGCGTCGTGCTCGCCCTCGCGAGCAGCGACGCCGAATCCGTCGTGTTCGACATGCTCCGCCAACAGCCCGACGTCCTGCTGCGGGACACCGACTTCGCCGCGCGACGCATGGGCGGCGACAAGGTGCGACACGTCGCCGACCTCGCCTCCGAGCTCGGCATCGCGCTCCAGCACGTCGTGTTCGTCGATGCCGATCCGGCCGAACGCGCGCGCGTCCGCGACGCGCTTCCCGACGTGCTCGTCCCCGACTGGCCGGCCGACCGGCTCCGCTATCCGCAGGCCCTCGCCGCGCTGCACTGCTTCGACGCGCCCGACGCGGCCGCCGAGACCGAACCGACCGACACCGTCGATGAATCCCCGATCCTCGAAATCGTCCGATGAGCGCACACCTGCCGTCGTCGCTGTTCGCGACCTGTGAGCGCGTCGGTCGCGGCGCGCGCGTCCGCGGCCGCCCCGCGGTCGAGAACCTCGGACGCATCACCATCGGGCACGCCTTCGTGCTCAATGCGACGCCCGTCCCGACCCACCTCGTCACCGGCCCGGGGGCCTCGCTCGAGATCGGCGACCGCGTCACCATAGACCACGGCGTCGGCATCACCGCCCACGCACACGTGCGCATCGGCCACGACGTCGTCGTCGGCCCGTTCTCGATGATTCTCGACACCGATTTCCACGTCGCCGACGACTTCCACGCGCGCCCTGAATGTACCCCGATCGTCATCGGCGACGGCGCCACCATCGGCGCTAACGTGACGGTCCTGCGCGGCGCCGTGATCGGCGCCGGCGTGCGCGTGGCGCCGGGCAGCGTGGTGCGCGGCACCGTTCCGGACGGCGCGCGGATCGGCGGCGTGCCCGCACGCCCACTCGACCCCGATGCCGCGGTCGTAGTACCGACGATCGTCGCCCGCGCCTTCGGGCTCGTCGCCCCGCCGCACCTCGACGCCGCGTGTGCAGCCGTCCGCGGCTGGGACGCCGACGGAAGCGCGCACGTGCTGCTGGCCCTCGAAGAGGCGTTCGGCGTCGAGTTGCACCCCTCCGACGTCGCACGAGCACGCTGCGTGCGCGACCTCGTGCACGTTGTGACCTCGGCCCCGCGCGTGCGGAGCGTCGCATGAGCGCCGTGCTGCAGCCCGTGCGGCTCGCCGAGCCGGCCGAGCCGGCGGTCGCGACCGACGCGTACCTCGTGAGCGTGATCGTCGCCACGTACAACCGGCCCCGCTCGGTCGCGCGGCTGCTCGCCCAGCTCGCCGAACAGACGCTCGCGCCCGACCGCTTCGAGGTGATCGTCGTCGACGACGGATCGACTCCCCCGGTACGCGACGCGCTCGCGCCGCTCCTCGCGCCGGACGGCGTACCGTACCGCCTGCGCGTCGTGGCGCAGCCTAACGCCGGTCCGGGCGCCGCGCGGCACCACGCCGCCACCCTCGCCCGCGGCACGCTCCTCGTGATCGTCGACGACGACGTTCGCATCGGACGCGACTTCCTCGAAGCGCACGCCGAGGCGCACGGCGCCGCGCACGACGACTTCCCCACGCCCGGACCCGGCCGCGTGGTGCTCGGACGCCTGCGCCCCGAGCCCGACACGCCACTCCCGCTGTTCGAGCGCTTCCACCTCGCCACGCTCGATCGGCTCGCGGCGGACGTCGCGCGGGGCGTGCAACGTCCGGTGGGGAGCAACGTCTACACCGGCAACGTGTCGATGCGTCGAGCGGCGTATGAAGCGGTCGGCGGCTTCGACCGTTCGCTCCGTCTGTCGGAAGACGCGGAGCTCGGGATGCGGCTCGACCGCGCCGGCGCCGAGATCGTGCTGAGCGACGCCGCCGTGGGCTGGCACGCGTCCGACCACACGAGCCTCGCGAAGTGGATGCGGCGCTCGGCGGCCTACGGTGCCGCCGACCTGCGCGTCTCGACCAAGCACGGCGGACGCCCCGACACCAACCCGTGGCGGTTCCTCTTCGCCGTCAACCCGGTCTCGCGCCCGCTGATGCTCCTCGCGGCGCTGGCGCCGGCAGTCGCCCGCCCGCTCGCCTGGGCGATCGCCGGCGTCGCGACCGCGCTCGCCACTCTCGGCGCCGAGCGCCTCGCGCTCGCGGCGGTGACCCTCGCCTACGGCCTGCAGTACTTCGCCGGCGTGCGCGCCGGCGCGGGCAGCCGACGCGCAGCCTGCAGCGGACTGCGCCGGTACCTCAACGCGGTGCGCGACGACGCGCTCCCGCCACTCGGCCGCGTGCTCAAGTGCGTCGCCGACACGTGCGCCGATCACGAAGCGCTGCACCGAACCGACGTCAAGTACCGGTCCGTCTCGCACGACGGCGCGGCGAGCGAGGTCAGGTCGACCGGTCTCCTCTCCGACCTCGTCCAGCGCATCGGCCTGCAGATGATGGCCGCCTACCGCGCCATGCGCCTGCTGCGGGCACTCGGCCTGATGCTACCCGCCAAGATCGCCTCGCGACTCATCCGCCACGTCTACGGCGCTGAGCTGCATTGGGATGCGGACCTCGCGCCCGGCGTCGTGCTCGTCCACGGCACCGGCCTCGTCATCGGTCACGGCGCGCGCGTCGGACCGGGCTGCATCCTGTTCCAACACGTCACCCTCGGCGAAAGCATGCACCCCGACGGACACGGCATCGGCGCCCCCGCACTCGAAGCCGACGTCCACGTGGGGCCAGGCGCCGCGCTCCTCGGGCCCATCACGGTCGGGCGCGGAACGAAGGTCTCGGCGAATGCGGTGCTCATGCGCTCCGCCCCGCCGCTCAGCGTGGTCGCCGCCGCCGCGGTCACGGTTCGTCCGCGGCGCGCCAGTGCGGAGGCCGTGCACATCTGACGCGTCCGCCGCGGCCGATGACGAGGCCACGCGTGGGATCTCCCGCGTAGTCTCCACGCCCGTCTTCGGTGACGCCGCCGACGGCGCGTAGTCCGCCGCAGTGCCCTCGCCCGACGACGCGCGTTGCCCGCCCGTGCGCGGGGCGTCCTTCACGTGTGCGGGCTCGGGCCCCGCGGGGTTCGCCTAGCACGAGGCGATCGCCTGCAACGCCCCGCTGCTCGCCAGAAACGCGGGCGAGTGGCTCGACCCGCATCATGCGCGTTGGGCAGCCGCCCCGTGCCGGCGTCGTCGGCCCGCTATTTCGACGCGACGTGCGAGGAATGCTTCACCGACGAGCTGGCGCCGTTGCTCACCTCCCGGCCCGCTCGCGCCGACCCTCCCCGATGTACCCCGCCGCCCTCTCCCCTCCTTCCGCCCACGCGCCGTGACCACCGACCACCACCCCGCATCCGATGCGCCGTTCGAGGCGCGATCGGTCCACGGCGTCGTGCTCGCCGGGTCCTACTACTGGGGTGAGGGCGCGTTCGAACGCCTGCTGCGCGGCCCACTGCTCCCCGTCGCGCAACGCCCCCTCATCACGTACCCGCTCGCCTGGTTGCGCGACGGCGGCGTTTCCGCGGCGACCATCTGCGCCAACAGCTCGACCCCGATGGTCGAGCAAGCACTCGGCCACGGCGCCGCACTCGGGATGGCACTCTCGTACCACGTCGACACCCAGCCGCGTGGGCCCGCCGGCTGCGCGCGCGACGCCGCCGAACTGACGCCCGCGAGCACGTACGTGTTGGTCGAGGGTGCGATGATTCCGTCGATCGATCTCGCCGCGCTCCTCGCCACCCACTGGCGCACCGGCGCGGCCGCGACGACGGTGGTCGAAGTCGACCGGCGGCGAGCGGCCGTGGGTGCGCCCCGCCGCGGCGCGCCGGGCGGCATCTACGTGTTCGAGCGTCACGTGCTCGAGAGCGTCCCGGCGCTCGGCTTCCAGGACATCAAGCAGGGGCTCCTCGAACGCCTCTACGCCGCCGGCGAGCGCGTGCACGTCCACGAGATGCGCGGCCTCTCGCCGCGCGTCCTCGATTACGCCAGCTACGCCGCGGTCAGCGGCTGGCTCATCGCCACCGCGGCGCAACGCGTCGACTTCCGCGATTACGTGCCGGTCGGTGACGGACTCCGCCACCCGACGGCCACGGTCGATCCGAGCGCACGCCTCATCGGCCCCGTGATCATCGGACCGGGCGCGTCCGTCGGGCCCGACGCCGTCATCGTCGGCCCGGTCAGCATCGGCGCGCGCTCGACCGTCGAGGCCGGCGCCGTCGTGGCGCGCTCGACCGTCTGGGAGCGGTGCTGCGTCGGGGCGGGCGCTCTCGTTGACGCGTCGCTCCTCGCGCACGCGGTCGTCATCGCGCCCGGCGAACGCCTCATGAGCGTCGTCGAGGTGGTCGATGCGACGGTGCAGCCCACCGACGCCCTCACGACGCCCGAGCACGCCACGCACGACCGCGATCAGGTGCGCGCCCCGCGCGACTTCACGCTCTTTCCGGGGCCGCTCGTGCCCGGCCGCGTCACCGGCTGAGGACCAGCCCGACCGTGCGCATCATCCCGCTCCTGCTCGACGCGCGTCTCCCCTACGTGGGCGAAGGCGATCGCGCCTCGTCACTCCTCCTGCTTCCGACGGGCACGGGCACCGTGCTTGAGGAAGTCATGGAACGCGTGTCCGACGTGACGCAGCACGCCCCGCTGCTGCTCCCGCGCTTCGACGCGGGCCCGCGGTACCTCGCCGCGGTGCGCCGCACCGCGCCCCAACTGGCCGCGGTCGTCGGCGCGGAGGTCTTCCGCGACCCGCTGTCGCGCTTCGACCCGTCCGACACGCTGCTCATCGTCGCGGCCGACTGCTACCCGCTCGACGGCATCGACCTGCGACCGCTCGTCGAGGCGCGCGTGCGCGACTCGCGCATGCTGCGGCACCTGCTCGCCTTCGAAACCGCTCCGTTAGGCGCGAAGGAATTCGTGCAGCCCGGCGTCGACGGCCGCCTCCGGCGCGTGCAGCGCTACTTCGAGCCCGTCACCTGGCCGTTCCCCGCGGGCATCGTCGCATCGTGCGTCCCGGTCTCCTGCGTGCTCGTCGCCGGCGACGCCGAGTGGACGTCGCTCACCGCGGTGCGCGCGTCGCTCGCCGCGCAGGGCGTGCCGAGCCAGGACGTGACCTACCACGGCCGCCTCGTCGACCTGAGCGACGAAGCCGGCGCGCTCGCACTCGCCGAACGACGGATCGTGCAGCTCGTCGACGACGCGCGGGGTGAGCGTCGCGGCGCCCCGCGTCGCGACGGCACGTCCGACGTCGCCGGCGTCACCGAAGGCCCGCTCGTCGTCGGCGGTGGCGTTCACATCGATCCGTCGGCGCGCTTCGTCGGGCCGGTGGTGGTCGCCGCCGACGTGCACGTCGAGGCAGGCGCGCTCGTCGTCGGCCCGGCGCTGCTCGCGCGCGGGGCGCACGTCGAGAGCGGCGCCACCATCGCCCAGTGCCTGCTCACCGACGGCGCCCGCGTCGCGAGCGGCGCCACGGTGCGCCACCGCGTGGTCGCCAGCGACGAGTCGGGGCGCGGCTTCGTGCCGAGCGGGCAGGGACAGCGGCGCGAGACGCGCGGCGGCACGCCGGCGCCGTCCGCACCGGCGCGCGCGTCATCCTACCCGCGGGTCAAGACGGCCGTCGAACCCGTGCTGGCGCTCGCCGCCCTCGTACTCCTCTCGCCGGTCATGCTCGTGTGCGCGGTGCTCGTCGCGCTCGACTCGGGCTTCCCGATCTTCTACGGCGACCGGCGCGAAGGGCGTGACGGCGTCGCGTTCCGCTGCTGGAAGTTCCGCAGCATGCGGCCCGACGCCGACGCCCTGCAGAAGGCGCTCGCCGCCGCGCAGCAGCTGGACGGCCCGCAGTTCAAGATGGACCGCGACCCGCGCGTGACGCGCGTCGGCTCCTGGTTGCGCCGGCTCAACGTCGACGAGCTGCCACAGCTCTGGAACGTCGTGCGCGGCGAGATGAGCTTCGTCGGCCCGCGCCCGTCGCCGTTCCGCGAGAACCAGATCTGCATCCCGTGGCGCCACGGACGCCTGTCCGTGCGCCCCGGCATCACCGGACTGTGGCAGGTGTGCCGCCGGGACCGCAGCACCGGCGACTTCCACCAGTGGATCCACTACGACCTGCTCTACGTGCGCCACGCCTCGGCCGCGGTGGACTTCCGGATCCTCGCGGCGACGATCCTGACGTTCGGCGGCAAGTACCCGACCGCGCTGGAGCGCATCCTGCCCGGCGTGCGCGGGCACACGCCCTCCGGCGGTACGGCGACGCGCCCCCAGGCGGCGGTCCGCCAGGACGCCGGCTCCGGCCGCCCGCCGCTGCCGTCCGCGCCCCGCGCGAGCGCCGGCGCTGCCGAGGGTCGTTGACGTGCGCGCCTTGCCGCGCGCAGGCGCGCGCGCCGTCGCCGCCGGCGTGCTCGCCGCGGGCGTACCCGGCGCCCGCGCGGCGGCGCAGCCGCGCGCGCTCGGCGTCGGCCTCACGGCCGAGGGCGAGACCGGGGTCGTCAGCAATCCGCGCTTCCAGTCGGCCGCGGACAGCGCCGACGTCCTATCGCGCGCGCGCGTCGGAGTCTCCCTCGCCCGCCGGTCGGCCCGCGCGGTCGTCACCGCGACCGCGGACGGCGAGCTGCAGCGGTTTCAGGGCGCGCCCGACCTCTCGCGCTCGACGTACGGCGCGTCGGCGGCCGCCGACGCACGCCTAACGCCACGGCTCGACGTGCGGGCGGGCGCCGCCGCGCGCACCAGCCTGTCGCGCGACGTCGCCGCGGGCTCGGGCTTCGCGACCGGGTCCGCGGCGACCGACGCCCCGGACGCCGGCGGGCCCGCGCCGGGCGCGCCCGCCGCGGCGAGCGGCGTGCTCCCCCTCCTGCCACTCTCGCTCTCCCGCACCTACACGGCGCAGGCCACGGCCGCGTACCGCACGACCGAGCTGACGACGGTCACGGCCGACGCGGGTTTGGACCGCATCCGCTACGACGCGAGCGCGCTCGCGAGCGGTACGAGCGCGCGCGCTCGGCTGAGCGTCGTGCGCCAGCTCGCGAGCGCCACCGCCGTGAGCGTCACGCTCGAGGGCCACCGCACACAGACGGGCGGTAGCGTGCTGAGCGCCGAATCGGCCGCGCTCGGCTGGGACGCGCGCGTGTTCGGCGCCGCGCAGCTGCGCCTGCGCGCCGGCGCGGGCGCGTACACCACGCCCGGGCGCGCCCCGACGCTCGCACCGGCGGGCAGCGCGGAGCTCGGCGCGTCAGCGTTAGGCGCCGCGTGGACCGTCCGCGTCGTGCGCGACGTCACCCCGCTGCTCGGCGTCGGCGAGGTGCTCGCCACCGACCAGGCCGAGGCGGCGTACAGCCGCGTCGCCCCCGGCGGCATGCTCGTCCGCCTCGGCGTTCTGCAGGCTTGGAGCCGCGTGCCGACGAGCCCCGGCCCCCGCACCGTGACCAACGCCTCGTTCGCCGACGTGCGCCGCCCGATCGCCGCCGGGTTCTGGGCCGGCGCGGGCGCCTCGCGCCGCAGCCGCACGCAGGACCCGACCGTCCGCTCGCAGAACATCGGCGTTACCGCCGGCTACACCGGCGCGTGGTGACAACACCCGCCCCGTGACACCTCACGATCCTCACCCGTCGTTCGCCATGATCCCGCCCGTCTCGCGCCGCGGACGCGTCCTCTTCCGCCTCGCCTTCTTCCTGTTCGGCCTGTCGTCCGCGGGCGCGTGTGCGTCGGCGCCCCGCTACGTCTGGTCCGACCAGTACGCGCCACCCGCGGCCGCCGCCGAGTACGTCGTCTCACCCGGCGACATGCTCGCCGTTCAGGTGTGGGACAACGACAAGATCTCGACCCGCGCGCGGGTCCGCGCCGACGGCCGCATCACCGTCCCGCTGCTCAACGACGTACCCGTGGCCGGCCGCACGCCGCCGCAGGTGGCCGGCGATATCGAGCAGCGCCTGCGGCAGGCCAACCTCGTCCTCACCCCGCGCGTGAGCGTCGCCCTCGACGAGAGCCGGCCGGTGTCGGTGAGCGTCCTCGGCAAGGTCGTCCGCGCCGGCTCGTTCGCCCTCACCGAGGGGAGCGGGATTGCCGAAGCGCTCGCAAACGCCGGCGGCCTGACTGAATTCGCCCACGCGGACCGGATCTACGTCATGCGTCGCGCGCCCGAGCCGGTGCGCATCCGCTTCACCTTCGGCGCCATCACGGGCGGCTCGCCGCGGGCCGCGTCGTTCCGCCTGCGCGACGGCGACGTCGTCGTCGCGGAGTAACGCCCGTGGGGAAGCTGCTGCTCATCTCGGTGCTCGTCGCCACCGTCGTACTCCCGATGCGCGCAGCACGCCACCCGTCGCCGGCGCGCGCGCTCCGGCGTGCGGTCTCGTGGGTCGCCGCGTCGTACGCGGCGTACCTCGTCGCCGTCCTCTTCGTGCTCCCCCACCTCGGGTGAGCGCCCCGCGCCTTCCGCCGCCTTCCGGCCCGTCCATGCTGTCCCTCCCACGCGCCACCGCGCGCTCCGTCGCGTCCAGCTACACGCCGCCGGCGCCCGCCTTCAATTCGCCCGCCCAACGCGGGTCGACCGTTGTCCACCGCCGCACCTCGGCCGACGTGTTCTGGCCGGAGCCCGAGGCCGCCGAACCGCCGGTGGTCGACGTCGGCCAACTCCGCGCGATGCTCGGATTCCCGTGGCGCGCGCTGCGCCGCCGGCGTCGGCTCGCGTGGGGCGCCTTCGGCGCTGTCTCGGCCGCCGCCGTGCTCGCGGCCGGCCTCACGCCGCGCCAGTACGACGTCGAAACCAGCATCCTCGCGCAGCGCAACTTCGTGATGCCCGCGCTCGGCAATCCGCGCCGCGCCGTGCCCGCCGAATCGGACGCGCCGACGCGCATGGCCGCCGAGGCGGTACTGAACCAGGCCAACCTCGTCGCGCTCGTGCGGGAGGTCGGCCTGGAGCAGGCGTGGCCGCGCCTGCGGTCACCCGCCGGGCGGATCAAGGACGCCGTAAAAGAAGCGCTTGGTGTAAAAATGCCGGCCGACGAGCGCCGCAAGGAAATCGTCGGGTACCTGGAGCACCAGCTCTGGGTGACCACGGACGAGGGCACCGTCCGCATCGGCGTGCACTTCCCCGACCCGGCCCTCGCGCTGCAGCTGGTGCAGGCCGCGCAGCGCAACTTCCTCGAAGCCCGGCACGCCTCCGAGCAGTCGCTCATCGGCGAGAGCATCGGGATCCTCGAGTCACACGTGGCCGAGGCGCACGCGCAGATCGACACGGCGCTCTCGCAGGTCAAACAGCTGACGCCGACCGCCGCGCACGCGCCGGTCGTCCGCGTGGCTCCGGCCGCGTGGGGCGGAGTGTCGCGGCGCCGGAGCGACCCGGCGGCCGCCGCCCTCTCGCGCGACCTCGCCGTCGAGCGCGCTACCATCGCGAGCGCCGAATCCGACCGCGCGCAGCGCGCCAGCGCCCTGAAGGCGCACCTCGCCGAGTTGCGCCTCACGCACGGCGCCGCGCACCCCGACGTGGTGAACACCCAACAGGCGCTCGCCGCGCTGGCCGCCGAGCCGCCCGAACTAGCCGTACACCGCGCCACCGAACGGCAGCTCGCGTCGCAGGTCGCCGCCGTCGGCGGCTCGGCCGCCGACGCAGTACAGAGCCCCGCCGGGGCCGAGGCGAGCATCGCCACCACGGCCCTCGCGCGCCTTGCCGCGCCCGTGGACACGCTCGAGGACCCGCGGCTGACGTACGCCCGCTCGCGCCTCAAGATCGCCGTCGCCGACTACGAGGACCTCCTCGACCGGCTCGAGGCCGCGCGCATCGAACTCGAAACGGCCAAGGCGGCGTTCAAGTACCGGTATACCGTCATCACGCCCGCGCAGCTCCCGACGCACCTCGCGCGGCCTAACGTACCGCTCGTCCTGGTCGGCGGGTTCGCCGTCGCCGCCCTGCTCGCGGCGTTCGCGGCCGTCGCCGCGGACCTCGTCGGCGGGCGCCTCGTCGAGGCGTGGCAGGTGTCGCGGCTCGTCGGACTGCCGGTGCTCGGCGAGGCGCCCCGACCGTGAGCGCTGCCCCCGCGTACGTCGGGGACGTCACCCCCCGACGTTGGTCGGCGCCCCGCGAGGGCGCCGATCACGTGTTGGTCGCCGTCGTGGGCGGCACGGTGGCCGTGTCCGCGGGTGTGCTGCTCACGACGGCGAACCCGCTGCTCGCGGCGGTTCCGGCCCTGCTCGTCACCGCCGCGTACGCGGTGGCGACGCTCCCCGTGCGCGTTCCGCTGTTCGCCGCGCTCGCCCTCGCCATGCTGGCCGACGTCACGCCGAGCCGCTTGCCTAACGACACGGAGGTCTGGCACTCGCCGGTCTACCCGCTCCAGCTCCTCCTCGTCGAGAACCTCAACAAGCTGGTCGGCGTGGAGGCGGCGCGCGTCTCGGGTCTCGAGTTGCTCGCGTTGGTGCTGGTCGCGCTGGCCGCGGTGCGCGCCCTCGCCGGCGACCGCACCGACGCGGCGGGCCGTGTGCCGGCGGCGCGCCCGCTCGTCCTCACCCTCGTCCTGAACGTCGCCGCGGTGCTCGCGATGGAGCTGTGGGGCGTCGCACGGGGCGGCGACGTGCGCCAATCGCTGTGGCAGTTCCGGCAGCTGCTCTGGATGCCGGTGCTCGCGATGCTGCTCTGCGCGACCATGCGCGGCGCGCGTGACGCGGCGCTCTTCGCCGGCATCGCGGCCGCGGTGTCGTGCACCAAGATCCTCATCGGCGCTTACTACTACTTCCGCGTCGCCCGCCCGCTCGGGATCGTGCCGGCCACGGTCACGAGTCACGCGGACTCGGTGCTCTTCGTGGTCTCGCTCGCCGTCTGGCTCGCGGCGGCCTACTACCGGCCGAGCGTCAGGCATTACATCGTCGCCGGCGCACTCACGGCGTGGACGCTGTTCGGGCTCGTCATCAACAACCGCCGCACCGCCTACGTCACGCTCCTCGGCGCGGCCGTGATGTTCTACGCGACCCTGCCGCGGCGCGCGCGGCGCTCCGTCACCCTCGCCGGGCTAGCCGCGCTCCCGGTGGTCGGCCTGTACGTCGCCGTCGGCCGCAACCGCACCGGATCGCTGTTCGCGCCGGCCGCCAAGCTGATGTCGGTGGCGACGCAAAAGGACGCGTCCAGCCAGACGCGCGACATCGAAAACTACAACCTTCTCACGACGCTCCGGCGCAACCCGCTCGTCGGGTCGGGGTGGGGGCACGAGTACGTCGAGGTCGTCCACGCGGACGACATTTCCAAGTACTTCCCGCAGTACCGCTACATCGCGCACAACAGCGTGCTGTGGATGTGGAGCATCGGCGGGCTCTTGGGCTTCACCCTGCTCTGGCTCCCGATCGCCACCGGCGTGTTCCTCGCGGCCCGCGCCCGCGCGTTCGCGGCGTCGCCGCTCGACCGGGCGGTCGCGTACGGCGCGCTCGCCACGTTCGTCGCGTTCCTCATTCAGGCGTGGGCCGACATGGGCACGCAGTCGTGGACCACACAGGGGATGCTCGCGGTGGCGCTCGCCGCCTCGGGCCAGCTCGCGGTGAGCACCGGCGCGTGGCCCCAGCGCACGCGCCTCTTTGGCGCGTCGGCGCCGCGCGCGCGGGGGGCTGCATGACGCCCGCCTTCGTGAACGTCGCGCTCGCAGTCGCAGGCACTCCCGTGCTGGCCGCGTCGGGCTACCTCGCGATGCTCGCGGCCGCCGCACGCGACGTCACGCCGCCCGCACCAAACGATCGCGTGCGCTTCGACGTGATCGTTCCCGCGCACGACGAGGCGCAGGGTATCGGCGCGACCGTCAGTAGCCTGCTCGCGCTCGACTACCCGCGCGAGCGGTACCGCGTGCTGGTCGTCGCCGACAACTGCACCGACGACACCGCGGCTCGGGCGCGCGCGGCCGGCGCACTCGTCCTCGATCGGCACGACGCGGCGCGGCGCGGCAAGGGCTACGCGCTGGCCCATGCCTACGGCGTGTCGATCGCCGACGGCGTCGCCGACGCGGTCGTGGTGGTCGACGCCGACACGGTGGTCTCGCCCAACCTGCTGCGCGCGTTCGCCGCCCGCTTCGGCGCGGGCGAGGCGTCGGTCCAGGCGGAGTACGGTGTGCGCAACGCCGACGCCTCGTGGCGGACGCGGCTCATGGCCGTCGCCTTCGCCTGCTACCACACCACCCGCTCGCTCGGACGCGAGCGGCTCGGGCTCTCGTGCGGACTGCGGGGAAACGGCATGGGCTTCAGCATGAATACGCTCCGCCGGCATCCGCACCAGGCGTTCTCGCGCGTCGAGGACGTCGAATACGGCGTCGCCCTCGGCGCGGCCGGCGTGCGCGTCGCGTACGTCCCCGAAGCCACCGTACTCGGCGAGATGCCAGTCACGGCGGAGGCCGCCCAGACGCAGCGGGAACGCTGGGAAAACGGCAGGGCCGACCTGGTCCGCCGCCTCGTGCCGACACTCGTCCGGGCGACGTGGGTGCGCAAGGACCGCGTGCCGCTCGACCTCGCCGCCGACCTGCTCGTGCCACCGCTGACCACGCTCGGCGCGGTCGCGCTCCTCGGGACCGTGACGGCGGCCGTAGCCGCCTGGTCCGGGTGGGCCGGCGTGGTGGGCGTTGCCCCGTGGGGGGCGGCGCTCGTCTGTCTCGCGGCGTACGTCGCGCGCGGGGCGGCGCTCGCCGGCCACGGCCCACGTGTGGTGCTCGACCTCGCGTGGGGGCCGGCGTACGCGGCGTGGAAACTCGCCGTCGCGCTACGCCCGCGCACGCGCGGCGATGCGTGGGTGCGCACCGCGCGCGCGCCGCAGGCCGCCGTCCCGATCGCACCCGCCGCGGAGGGCGCCGCCCCGCGTCCGTCGCATCCCTCTGCACTCCGTCACCCATGATGTCGATCGAACCGCACCCCCGCGCATCAGGCACCGTCGACGCCGGCACGTCCACCGTCGACGCCGGGGAGTGGGCGCATCTCTGGTTCACGCTCGAACAGCACGGCTGGGGCTCACTCGCCCTCGTTCCGGCCGATCCCGGCACGTCGGCGTGGCCGCTGGCCGAACGCCTCGCCGGCGCCGCGCGCGCGTACCAGGCGACCCCGGTCGAGGTGATCGATGCGGAGCACGCCGCGCCAGAAGACGTGCAGCAGGTGATCGGCGCCGTCGGCGGACGCGCGGCGGCCGGCGCGCGCGTACTCGTCGTCCTCGCGTCGCCCCTCGTGCGGGCCCCGGCCATCCCGCTCGCACGCGCGGCCGACGCGGCCCTGCTCGTCGTCCCACTCGGCACGGGCGTCGTGGGCGACGCACGCCGCACGGTGGCGGCCGTCGGTCATCCGCACTTCGTCGGCAGCATCACCGTGCGCGACCGATGAGCACGACCGCGGCGCCCGCGCCGACCCCCACCGACTACATCCCCGCGGTCCGCACGCGCTCGCCCCGTGCGACGCCCGCGTACGCGGCGGCCGTCGACGGGTCACCGGTTTACGCGCCGCCGGCGCCCGCCCCCACGCGCGCGCGGCTGCGCATGGGTCACCTCTGGGTTGACGTGCTCACACGCGGCCAGGCCCTCGACGCCCTCGACGCCCTCGTCGCGCGCGGGGAGGGCGGCTCGGTGTTCACGCCGAACGTCGACCACGTCGTCATGGCGGAGCACGACGCCGGGTTCCGCGCCGCCTACGCCGGCGCGAGCCTCAGTCTGACCGACGGCGTCCCGCTCGTCTGGGCCTCGCGCCTGCTGCGCCCCGCCGTTCCGGAGAAGCTCTCGGGCTCCGACATGCTGCTGCCGATGGCGCAGCGCGCCGCCCAGCGCGGCTGGCGCGTGTACGTGTTGGGCGGAGGCCCGGGCAGCGCGGTCGAGGCCGCGCGCCGGCTGCGCGACGACCACGGCGTGAACGTCGTCGGCACCGACGACGCGCGCATCTCGTGTGAACCCGACCACGCGGCCGACGCGCCCGTGATCGCGCGCATCCGCGCGGCCCGGCCCGACCTCCTCTTCGTCGGCCTCGGCGCGCCGAAGCAGGAGCTGTTCATCGCCCGAGCGCTGCCCGCCATGGGCCCGGTGGTCGCCGTCGGTGTCGGCGCGAGCCTCGACTTCCTCGCCGGTGCGCTCCGCCGGTCGCCCGCGTGGATGTCGCGCGCGGGACTGGAGTGGGCGTACCGGCTCGGCCAGGAGCCACGCCGCCTCTGGCGGCGCTACCTGGTTCAGGATCCGAAGTTCGTGCTCATCGTACTCACAATGCTGCTCCGCCCGCGACGTGAACGGGTGTGCCACGTCCCGATTCGCTGATTCGCCGCCTTCAAGGAACGCTCGTGACTACCGCCATCGCCCCGACCAGCTTCTCCCCGACCGACGACTTCGACCCGTTCGCCGGCCCCGCACTCGCCAGCGCCGTGCCGTCCACGGCCGCGCAGCGCGAGATCTGGGCGGCGACGTGGATGGGGACGGAAGCGTCGCTCGCGTTCAACGAGGCGGTCGAAGTGCGCCTGCGTGGTATGCTCGACGTGGATGCACTCGTCGGCGCCGTGGCGGACGTGGTCGCGCGCCACGAGGCACTTCGCGCGACATTCTCGGCCGACGGGACCGTCGTCGCGATCGCGGAGGCGCCGGCCGACGTGCCCGTCGTGCGCCACGACTGGCATCCGCTGCCGGCCGCCGCACGTGACGCCGCGTGGCAGGCACTGCGCTCACGGGTCGTGGCAGAACCGTTCGACCTGCTGCAGGGTCCGCTCGTGCGATTCGACCTCGCGCGATTCGAGCCGGACGAGCACGCGTTAGTCATCTCGGCCCACCACATCGTGTGCGACGGCTGGTCGTTCGGCGTGATCGTCCCCGAGCTCGCGGCGGCGTACACCGCGCGCCGAGCCGGCCGGCCGCTGGACCTTCCGCCGGCCGATTCGTTCGCGGCCTACGCCGGTGCCGCGGCAGACCCGGACGCGCTCGCCGCGGTCGATGCGGCCGAGCGGTACTGGCTGGACCAGTTCGCGCAGGGCGCGCCCGTCCTCGACCTGCCTACGGACCACCCCCGCCCCGCGACTCGCCAGTACGCGGCCGCGCGCGTGGACTACGTGCTCGGCGCGGACCTCGTGCGGCGCGCGACGCGCGCCGGCGCGCGTGCGGGGGCGAGCCAGTTCGCGACGCTGTTTGGCGCGTTCGGCATGCTCCTGCACCGGCTGGGGGGAGGCGACGACCTCGTGATCGGCGTGCCCACCGCGGGGCAGCCCGCCTGCGGCATGCCGCGGCTGGTCGGCCACCTCGTGAGCATGCTCCCCGTGCGGCTGCGCCTAACGAGCGACGCGCCGGTGCGCGACGCGCTCGCCCACGTGCGGCGGCAGATGCTCGACGCGCAGGAACACCAGTCGGTGACGCTCGGCAGCCTGCTCGCGCGCCTGCCGCTCGCGCGCGACCCCGGCCGCCCGCCGCTCGTCTCGGTCGCGTTCAACGTCGACAAGGGCATCACCGCGGCGGCGATGCCATTCGCGGGAATGTCGGCGACGCTGCACGCGGTCCCGCGCTCGAGCGAGAACTTCGACCTGTTCGTCAACGCGGTCGAGCTGGACGGCGCGGTCACGCTCGAGTGCCAGTACAACACCGCGCTCTACGATGCCGAGACCGTGCGCGCATGGCTCGCGGCGTACGAACGCCTGCTCGAGGGCGTCGCCGACGCGGACGGAGCGGCCGATGTGACGGTCGGGTCGCTCCCGCTCACGACCGCGCACGAATCGGCCGCGGCCGGGCCGGCGCTGGCCCTCCCCGAGTGCCCGCTCGTGCACCCGCTCGTCGAGGCGCAGGCGGCGCGTACGCCTAACGCAGTCGCGATCGACGACGGCGTCCGCGCGCTCACGTACGGCGAACTCGACGCGCGCGCGAACCGGCTCGCGCGCCACCTGCGCGCGCGCGGCGTCCGGCGCGGCGCGTTCGTCGGCCTCTGCCTCGAGCGCACGGCGGAACTGTTCGTCGCCGTGCTTGCCGTGCTCAAGGCCGGCGGCGCGTACGTGCCGCTCGACCCGGGCCACCCGGTCGACCGGCTCACGCACGCCGCGGACGACGCCCAGATCGCACTGCTCCTCACCCAAGAGTCGGTGCGCGCCGACACGCCGCTCACGGCCGCGCGCCCCGACGTCCCGGTCGTGTCGATCGACGGCGCCGACGCGCCGTCGATCGCCGCGCTCTCGACCGAGCCGTTCGCGGCGCACGTCGACTCGGACGAGCCCGAGCCGGACGGGCCGGCGTACGTCATCTACACCTCCGGCTCCACCGGCCGTCCCAAGGGCGTGGTCGTGCCGCACCGCGCGGTGGTCAACCTGCTGCTGTCCGTGCAGCAGACGCCAGGCATGACCGCGGGCGACGTCGTACTCGCGATCACGACGCTGTCGTTCGACATCGCGGTGTCCGAGACGATCCTGCCGCTGACCGTCGGTGCGCGCGTCGTGCTCGCCTCACGAGAGGTCGCGGCCGACGGCGTCCAACTTCGCGCCCTGGTCGAGCGCGAACGCGTCACGTTCATCGACGCGACGCCGGCCACCTACCGACTCCTGCTCGCCGCGGGGTGGGAAGGCGGGTCACACCTGCGTGTGATCTGCACGGGCGAGGCAATGCCCCGGGATCTGGGCGACGCGCTCTGTGCGCGAGCTGGCGAGGTGTGGAACGGCTACGGTCCGACCGAAACGACGGTCTGGTCGACGTTCTGGCGCGTGCAGTCGCCGGTCGCCCGCGTGTTGATCGGCGGCCCGATCGCGAACACGCGCGCGTACGTGCTCGACGCGCGGATGCAGCCGGTTCCGGTCGGCGTGCGCGGCGAGCTCTTCATCGGCGGCACGGGCGTGTCGAACGGCTACCTGCGCCGCCCGGAGCTCACGGCGGAGCGGTTCCTCGCGGACCCGTTCGCGGGCGAGCCGGGCGCCCGCATGTACCGAACGGGAGACGTCGTCCGCCGGCTGGGCGACGGCACGCTCGAGTGCCTCGGCCGCAACGACCATCAGGTCAAGCTGCGCGGTTACCGGATCGAACTCGGCGAGATCGAAACCCGCCTCGGCGAGTGCCCGGGCGTGGGTGCGTGTGTCGTCGTGGTGCGCGAGGACCGGCCCGACGACCGGCGCCTCGTGGCGTACGTGGTCGCGGCGGCGATGGTGCCTAACGAACAGGAGCTGCGCGCCCACCTTCGGGCGGCACTCCCGGACTACATGATCCCGCAGACGTTCGTCGTGCTGCCGGCCCTGCCGCTCACGCCGAGTGGCAAGGTCGACCGCGCGGCGCTCCCCGAGCCGCGAGGGTTCGCGGCCGCACACACGCCCGCGTCCGGGACCGCGTTCGTGGAACCCCGCACACCGGCCGAGCGCCTCGTCGCGGAGCTGTGGGCCGAGGCGCTGCGCGTGGGACGGGTCGGCGCGCACGACGACTTCTTCCAGCTCGGGGGACATTCGCTCATGGCCGCGCAGGTGCTCGGACGCTTGCGGCGTGACCACGGCGTAGAGTTGGCCTACCGGCGCATTTTCGAAGCGCCGACGGTCGAGCGGTTCGCGGCGCTGGTCGCGCGGGAGACGGGCGAGACGCAAGGCTCGATTGGAACGGGCTCGGCCCGAGCATCGACCATCCCGCACGACCCGACCCGCACGCGCGCGCCGCTCACGGCGTTGCAGCACCGGATCTGGCGCCTGGAGGAGCTCGACCCGGCGACTGCGGCGACGCACGTGCACGCCGCCGCGTGGCAACTGACCGGTGACGTCGACGCCGGCGCCGTGGAGGGTGCGCTCGACGACTTCGCGCAACGGCACGATCAGCTCCGGACGCGCTTCGAGTTGGCGGACGGCGTCCCCGTTCAGGTCGTCGAGCCGGACGCGCGGATCGGCCTGGTGCGGCTGGACTTCTCGGATCTCGACCCGGCCGAACGCGATGCGGCGGTCACCGCCTACGTCGAGGAGCAAGGTGCCACGCCGTTCGACTTGGCCGTCGCGCCACTCCTCCGCGCGGCGCTCATCACGCTCGCGCCGGGCGAGCACCTGCTCTACACCGTGCGCCACGGGCTGGTGTGGGACGGCTGGTCGTTCGACATCTTCATCACCGAATTCTGCGAACTGTTGGAGGCGCGCACCGTTGGGCGCGCGCCCGTGCTGGCCGAACTTCCGATCACGCTCGGCGATTTCGCGGCGTGGCAGCAGTCGTACCTGACGTCGCCGGAGATGGGGCGGCATGTGGCGTGGTGGCGGGCGCACCTCGGCGACGACCTGCCGACGCTCGAGCTGCCGACCGACCGGCCGCGGCCCGCGCAGCCGACCTACGGCGGCGGGCGCGCGCACATCGCGTTCACGAACGCCGAGGTGGACCGACTCACGGCCCTCGCGCACGCGCACGGGGCGACGCTGTTCATGCTGCTGCTCTCGGCGTACAACGCGCTCCTGCATCGGTACTCGGGCCAGCGTGACCTGCTCGTGGGGACGCCGGTGCGCGCGCGCACGTGGCCCGAGACGGAGCCGGTGGTCGGCGCGTTCGTCAACACCGTGATGCTGCGGTTCGACGTGGACCCGGCAGCGTCGTTCGCCGCGCTGTTAGGCCGCGTGCGGGACGTCACGCTCGACGCGTTCGCGCACCAGGACATGCCGTTCGAGCTGCTGGGCGGGAAGGTGCCTGCGCTGCGGGCGTTGTTCTCGATGCAGGACGCGCGCGCGCGTCCGCGGGCCGCCGCCGGTCTGCGGGTCGAGCAGGTGCAGATGCCGCAGACTGCGGCGACGAACGATCTGATGCTGTGGACGATGTCCAGGGAGCAGGGATTGCTGGCGGTCCTCAACTTCAGCACGGACCTGTTCGAGCGCGCGACGGCCGAACGACTCCTGGCGCACCTTCGAACGCTCCTGATGTCGGTGCTCGACGACCCGCACCAGACGATCGGGCGGCTGCCGCTGCTCAGTACGGACGAGTTGCGCTCCGCGGTCGGCGACGACGCGCTCGTCGAGGGCGCGGACGAGCCGGCGCGTTCGCTCGTCGCGTCGATCGTCGCGGCAGGCACCGCACGCCCGGACGCCATCGCCGTGAACGACCCGTCGCGCGGCCCGGTCAGTTACGGGCAGTTGCTCGCGCGTGCCGAAGCGGTCCGTGCGGCGCTCGCGGCTAGCGGAGTCGCCGCCGGGGCGCGCGTGGCCGTGCTGGCGGACGACGTCGCGTCGCGCGCGGCGGCGATGCTCGGCGTGCGCGCTGCGCACGGCGCCGCGCTGCTGCTCGACACCCGCGACCCGGCCGCGTACAACGACGCGGTCGCGGCGTCGGCTGGCGTCGCCTGCGCGCTCACGACCGCGGCCGGCGTGCGCGCACTTGGCACGAGCGTTCCGCGCATCGCGCTCGATGCGATCACAACCGGCGCGACGTTGCTGACCTCTGGTGAGGACGTCGGCGCGGCTGACGAGGTGGCGTTCGTGTTGCACGACGTCGACGCCTCGGGGCGTCCGACGACGGCCGCACTCTCGCGCGCGGGTCTCGACGCGCTCGCCGCCGGCCTTTCCGCACGCCTCGACGTGAGCGAGGCAACGATTGCCGTGCCCGTGCACTCGCCCGCGGCGCCCGCGGCGCTGCTGGAGTTACTGCTGCCGCTCGCGTGTGGCGCGGCGCTCGCGCCCCCGCCGGACGGCTCCGACGTTGACGGGTCGCTGCTTGCCGAGTGGCTTCAGGACGTCCGCGCGACGTTCGTGGCGGCGCCGGCAGACGTCTGGCGCGAGCTGGATGTCGCAGGGTGGAACGGGGACGCGCGGCTCACCGCGCTCGTGACCGACGGCGCGACGCCGGAGCTGCTCGCGACCGTCTCGCGTCTCGCGACGCGTGTGCTCGCGATCTTCGGTCACGCCGCGGCCGGCGGTTGGAACGCGATGGGTGTTCCTAACAATGCCCCGCACGCCGCGAGCGGCATCGCCCGCGCGCCGCTCCCGGGCGCCCGTCTGTTCGCGCTGGACGCGCACGGCGAGGTCGTCGCGCCGGGCGTGCCCGGGTGGCTTCACGTCGCTGGGGCGGCCGTGGAGGCGGCGGCACGGCTGCGCGCAGGCGATCCGCGGTTCGTCGACGACCCCCTCCGCTCCGGCGCGCGCGCGTTCCGGAGCGGCGAACGGGCGCGCCGCACCGCGGATGGGCGCGTGGAGGTGCTCGCGCCCGAACCGGGTCGGGTGGGCCGCAGCGGGCGGGTGTTCGGACTCGAGGCCATCGCCGCGGCGCTCCGCGGTCACACGGGCGTCGCGGACGCGGCCGTCACCGTGCGCACCGACGAGTACGGCGAGCCCCGCCCGATCGCGTGCGTCGTACCGGCGCGCGGCGCGGGGTACACCGAAACCGAGTTGAGGCAGCGCGTTCGTGAGGTGCTCCCCGAGGCGGCGGTCCCGCAGCACTTCGTCGAGGTTGACGGACTCGCGCGGGGCGCGGACGGCGCTCCGCAGTGGGATCGGCTGGCGATCGCGGCACCTTGGGAGGCGGCGAGACCCGCGGCACTCCCCACCACGCCAACCGAGCAGTACGTCGCGGCACTCTGGCGGGAGCTGCTCGGGACGCCGAGCCTGCACAGCACGGACAAGTTCTTCGACCTCGGGGGGCACTCGCTGCTCTGCTTCCGTTTCATCGACCGCGTCACGCGCGAGCGGGGCGTACGCGTCAGCCCGCGCGTCGTGCTGCTCGGCACGTTAGAGCAGGTCGCTGCGGAGATCGACGCGTCCGATCAGGCCGGCCATCCGGCGGCGCGCGGCGGCGAGCCATCCGCGGCCATCGCGACGTCCGAGGGCGTGTTCGGGCGCATCAAGCGGATGCTCGGCGGTTCCGCCTAACGACTGGCGATCGGCGTCGGCGGCGCGCCTGCGCCCGCGCCCGCCGTCGGCGCGAGCGCCCCGTCGAAGAACGTGCGAATGCCCGCCCCGAAGTCCGGTGCCACCGCGTCGTACCCGCCGTGGCCCGCTCCTGCGACGAGCCACAGCCGCTTCGGCTCGCCCGCGGCGGCGTAGAGTTCGCGCGCCATCGCGGGCGTCACGGTGCGGTCGGCCGTACCGGTGACGACGAGAAGCGGGCGGGGGGCGATGCGGTGCACCAGCGCGGCCGGCTGAGGCTCGTCGAATCGCATTCCGCCGAGTCGCAGACCGAGCAGCGCGCCCCACTGTGCCATTGGGCCCCCGGCGGCGTACTCGTGGCGCGTAAAGAGCACCGCGTCGGCGGGGGGCGCCGCGAGGACGACGGCGCGTACCCGGCGGTCGACCGCCGCGACCTGCGCTGCGATGAATGCACCGATCGAAAAGCCATAGACGCCGATCCGGTCTTCGGCGACGCCCGATTGGTCCTGGACGTAGCGCACTGCGACCTGCAGGGCGCGGCGCTCCGGCGCGCCGTACCGCACGACGCCGTCGCTCTCGCCGTGCCCCGGCCAGTCGAACAGGAGGGTGCCGTATCCGCCCTGGACGAGAGCGCGCGCAACGCCGAGCACCTGGCGGCGGTCGCTCCCGCTGCCGTGGAGCAGGATGACGGCCGCGCCGTTGTGCGTCGGCGCGTACCAGCCGTGGATCGGCCCCGAGCCGGGTACCGCGAACGTGACCGGACGGAGGGCGAGTGCGTCGGCGTCCGTGGGCAGTGGGATCGCGCGGCGGGTCGGGTGGAAGTCGGCGAGTTCGCTCGCTGCGGCGCGGGCCATCCGGATGCCGCCCCATGCGAGCAGCAGACCCGCAACGAGCACGCTACCGAGAAACGCACCCCGGGCGGACAGACGATTCATAGATCCGAGAAATGGGCGAAGTGCGCCAATCTCTCGCAGAACGACGAGTTGCACCACCTACGCATGAGCACGCAATGAGAACCTTGTACGAGCCCCCGGGCGTAGCCGACGCGGTACACGCGCGCGGCGTGCACCCGCGCAGCATGCGCGTGCGCATGGCGGGACGCGACGATGCCGCGTTGCACGTCAGCGACGTCGTCGCGCCCGCGATCGTTCGGCGCGGGGGGTGGTCGGCGCACGCGGTGTGCTTCGCCGCTGTCGGCGACGGGTGTCGCGAGTCGGTCGTCGCCTACGAACCCGCGCTGGTGCGGGCTGCGCCGCGCCGACTCGCTGCATACCTGGCGGGGCGCTACTGCGCGTCGCTGGCGCTAGATGCGGCCGGGTGGAACGGCGACGTACCGGTCGCGATCGGCGACGCCGGTGCGCCCGCGTGGCCGGCAGGTGCGGTCGGCTCGATCTCCCACGCGGCCACGCGCGCGGTCGCGATCGTCGGTTCGGCGGCGCGCTGGCGCGGGCTGGGGGTGGATTGCGAACAGGTGCTCGCAGAACGCGACGCGGACGAGATCATGCGCAGTGCGCTGCCCGAAGCCGATGCCGTCGCCCGCGACGACGCGATCTCGTGGGCGGAGTTCGTCACCGTCGGGTTCTCGGCGAAAGAGAGTCTCTACAAGTGCCTGCGCCCGCTGGTCGGCGAGTTCTTCGACGTCGACGACGCCCGGCTCACGCGACTCGACCGTGTGGCGCGCACCGTTCGCCTGCGCCTCACGCGCGGCCTCGGCGGGGATGACGCCTCGGCGACGTTCGGCGCCGGCGCGGTGTTCGACGTGGCGTTCGCGATCGCGGACGGCCATGTCTACACGTGTCTCGCGCTTCCGGCGGTCGACCGGTGGAGCAGGACGGGGCGCGTGTCGTGAGCGAGCGGCGCACGACGACGCCGGCCGGGATGGCGCGCCCGGCGACGGTGCACGCCGCGTTCGAAGCGCAGGTCGCCCGCACGCCGCACGCGGCCGCGGTTCGCCACGCGGGTGCCAGCACGAGCTACGCCGAGATCGACGCGCGCGCGAACCAGCTCGCCGCCGCACTGCAGGCCCGCGGCGTCGGGCGCGGCGCGGCCGTGGGCGTGTGCCTCGACCGCACGCCGGCGATGGTGGCCGCGCTGCTCGCGATCCTGAAGGCCGGCGCGGCGTACGTTCCGCTCGAGGAGTCGTATCCCGCGGAGCGCCTCGCGCACCTGCTGCGCGCGACCGCGTCGCCGGTCGTCATCACCGACGCTGCGCACGCCGAGCGCGTTCCGGCGGGGGCGTGGACCGTTCTACGACTCGACGGGCCGGAGACGTACGCGGCACCTGAGGAGAGGTCGGCCGAACGGCCCGCGGCCGCGGTGGGGCCGGACGATCGTGCGTACGTGATGTTCACCTCGGGATCGACGGGTGAGCCCAAGGGCGTCGAAGTACCGCACCGGGCGATCGTTCGCCTCGTGTGCGACGTCGACTACGTCGAACTCGGGCCGGCGCACACGGTGCTACACGCCGCGCCGCTCGGGTTCGATGCGTCCACGTTCGAGATCTTCGGGCCGCTGCTCACGGGCGGCACGTGCGCGCTCTACCGCGACCGCGTGCCGACCCCGGAAGGGCTCGCGTGCGCGATCGCGGAGGACGGCGTGACGACGATGTGGCTCACGGCCGGGCTGTTCAACGCGGTGGTCGACGAGGCGCCCGCCGCGCTCCGCGGCCTTCGTCAGCTGCTGACGGGCGGTGAGGCGCTTTCGGTGCGTCACGTGCGGCGCGCGCAGGAGGTGCTCGACGGGACCCAGCTCATCAACGGGTACGGGCCGACCGAGACGACGACGTTTGCCGCCTGTTACGCGATTCCGTCGCCGGTGCCGGAGTCGTGGACGTCGGTGCCGATCGGGTACGCCATCCGGCAGACGACGCTGCGGGTGCTGGACGCCGAGCGGCGTTCCGTTCCCGCAGGCGAAACCGGCGAGCTGTTCATCGGCGGTGCCGGAGTCGCGCTCGGCTACCTCGGGCGGCCGGACCTGACGGCGGAGTGCTTCGTGCACGACGCGTGGTCGGACGATGCCGGCGCCCGCCTGTACCGGACGGGCGACCTCGTGCGCACGTTGCCGAACGGCGCGCTGGAGTTCGTCGGTCGGGCGGACGACCAGGTGAAGATCAGCGGGTACCGTATCGAACCGAAAGAGGTCGCTACTTCGCTCCGCCGCGTGCCCGGGGTGCGCGACGCGGCGGTCGTGGCGCGGGCGGTCGCGGAGGGTCTTCCCAAGCGGCTCGTCGCCTACGTGGTCGCCGAGGCGACCGCCCGGCCGGCCGACGGCGCCATCCGCGAGGCGCTCCGGGCGACGCTGCCGGAGTACCTCGTGCCGAGCGCCTTCGTCTGGCTGAGCGTGCTCCCGCTCACGCCTAACGGTAAGGTGGACGTGCGCGCCCTGCCCGCGCCCGATGTCGGCGGCACGCCGGCGCACGTGGCCCCGGCCGAGCAGGACGCGGCGGGCGCTATCTCGCAGGTGTGGGCCGAACTGTTGGGCGTTCCTCGCGTCGGGCCGGACGACAACGTGTTCGACCTCGGGGCGAGCTCGCTGCTCGTCGTGCGCGCGCGCGCGCGGCTGCAGACGCGGCTGGGCCTCGACATTCCCATCGCGCACTTCTTCCAACATCGCACGCCGCGCGCGATGGCCGGGCATATCGCGGGCGACGCACCGGTGCAGGTCGTGGCGCCGCGCGGGATCGACCGCACGAACGGCCGGGCGGACGGCGCGCCCGAGCCCGTCGCCATCATCGGGATGGCGGCTCGGTTTCCGGGTGCGGCGGACGTGGACGCGTTCTGGCGCAACCTGCGCGACGGCGTCGAATCGATCTCGCGCTTCAGCGATGCGGAGCTCGACGCCGCGGTGGACCCGCGGCTCCGCGCCGATCCGCAGTACGTGGCCGCACGCGGCACCCTGCGCGACGTCGACCAGTTCGACGCGGGGTTCTTCGGACTGTCGCCGCGCGAGGCGCAGATCATGGACCCGCAGCAGCGCCTGTTTCTCGAACTCGCGTGGCACGCGCTCGAGCACGCCGGCTACGTCCCCGAACGACATGACGGGCCGGTGGGCGTGTTCGCCGGCGTGTACAACAACTCGTACGCGAGCACGGTGCTCGCGCGACGGCCCGACGTGGTGGAGCAGTTCGGCGCGTTCAACGCGATGCTGCTCAACGAGAAGGATTACGTCGCGACGCGCACCGCGCACCGGCTGGGCCTCACGGGACCGGCGCTGAGCATCCACACCGCGTGCTCGACGTCGCTGGTGACGATCTGCCAGGCCGTGATGAGCCTGCGCGCGGGGCAGTGCGACCTCGCCCTCGCGGGCGGCGTGTCCCTCACGGTGCCGACCAACAGCGGCCACCTGTATCAGGAGGGCGGGATGCTGTCGCCGGACGGTCGGACGCGTCCCTTCGACGCGGCGGCGTCGGGCACGGTGTTCAGCGACGGCGCCGCCGTGCTGGCGCTCAAGCGCCTGAGCGACGCGGTGCGCGACGGCGACACGATCCACGCCGTGGTCCGCGGCGTGGGGCTGAACAACGACGGCGCGGCGAAGGCCAGCTTCACGGCGCCGAGCGTCGACGGGCAGGCGGCCGCGGTCGCGATGGCGCACGCGGACGCGGGCGTCTCGCCGCACGAGATCTCGTACGTGGAGGCGCACGGCACGGCGACGCCGTTAGGCGATCCGGTCGAGTTCGCGGCGCTCTCGCAGGTGTTCGGTGGGCGGCCGGCCGATGCCGGCCCGTGCGCGCTCGGCTCGGTGAAGGGCAACGTGGGGCACACGGTCGTCGCGGCGGGCGCCGCCGGCGTGATCAAGACCGCGCTCGCCCTCGCGCACGAGTGCCTGCCGGGCACGGTGCACTACACCGCGCCCAACCCGCACCTCGCGCTCGAGCGGAGTCCGTTCCGGGTGCAGGCCGAACCGCGTGCGTGGGCGCGCGGCGCGCGGCCCCGGATGGCTGGCGTGAGCTCGTTCGGGGTGGGCGGCACGAATGCGCACATCGTGCTCGGGGAGGCGCCGCTGCCCCCGAGCGACGGTCCTTCGCGGGGCGCGCAGCTGCTCGTGCTCTCCGCTCGTTCGGAGGCGGCGCTGGAGCGTGCGACGGACGATCTCGTGGCGCATCTGCGCGCGCGCCCCGACGCGTGCCTCGCGGACGTGGCGCACACGCTGCGCGTGGGGCGGCGCGCGTTCGCGCACCGGCGCGCCGTGGTCGCGTCGTCACCTGCCGACGCGGCGGACGCGTTCGCCGCGCGCGACGAGCGGCGCGTGCACACGCGCCGCTCGGGCGGGGGGGCGCCGAGCGTCGTATTCGCGTTTCCCGGCCAGGGCGCGCAGTACCCGCGGATGGGTGCGGCGCTGTACGCCGGCGAGCCGGTCTACCGCGCGGCGTTCGACCGCTGCGCAGAGGGCGCGCGGGCGGTCCTCGGCCGCGACCTGCGCGAGCTGCTGTTCGCGGACGGGCCCGACACCGCGGCCGTTCTGCGGCAGACGTCCGTCACACAACCCGCTCTCTTCGCGACCGGGTACGCACTCGCCGAGTTGTGGCAGTCGTGGGGCGTTCGGCCCTGGGCGATGGTGGGGCACTCCGTGGGCGAGTTCGTCGCGGCCGCGATCGCCGGCGTGTTCTCTCCGGAAGATGGCATGCGGCTCGTGGCAGAGCGCGGCCGCATGATGCAACAGCTCCCGACGGGAAGCATGCTGTCGGTGCGCCTGGGCGCGGCGGCCGTCGCACCGCGGCTCGGGGCGGAGCTGGCCATCGCGTCGGAGAACGGCCCCGCGCTGTGCGTCGTGGCCGGGCCGACCGAGGCCGTCGCGCGACTGCAGGCGGAGCTCGACGCGGAGGGCGTGGCGTGCCGCCCCTTGCATACGTCGCACGCGTTCCACTCGCCGATGATGGAACCGGCGGTCGCGCCGTTCCTCGACATCGTCCGTGGTGTCGCGCTCGCGGCTCCGACGACGCCGATCGTCTCGTCGGTGACCGGAACGTGGCTCACGCCGGAGCAGGCGTGCGACCCGCGGTACTGGGCGCGCCACCTACGCGAGACGGTGCGCTTTGCCGACGCGGTGCGGACGGTGTGGTCGGAGCCCGGGGCGCTGCTGCTTGAAGTCGGGCCGCGCGCGACGCTGTCGACGCTCGCGCGGCAGCAAGTCACCGACCGCGCCACACAGGCGTGCGTCGCCTCGCTCGGCGACGCTGGCGATCCGGCAGTGGAGGGCGAGGCCGTGCTGTCCGCGCTCGGTCGGCTGTGGACGTGCGGCGTGCGTCCCGACTGGGACGGCGTGGTGCGCGGCGAGGCGCGCCGGCGCGTGCCGGTGCCGTGCTACCCCTTCGAGCGTCAACGCTACTGGGTGGATCCGCTGCCCCCGGAACCGCTCCCTGCGGGTTCGTCCTCCCGGGCGAGTGCCGCGGCCGCTGCACCGCCTGCTCCGTCCGTCACCCCTCCTCTCGACGCGTCTGCGCGCGTCGCGCTTCCCCCTGCCGTGTCGAACACCGCCCGTCTTCCCCGCCTCGTCTCCCAGGTGTGCGAGCTTTTCGAAACCGTGTCGGGCGTCGAGATCGGCGCGGGCGACGCGGCCGAGAGCTTCGTCGAGCTCGGGATCGACTCGCTCGTACTCACGCAGGTCTCCCTCGCCGTGGCGAAGCGCTTCGGCGTGCGGGTGACGTTCCGTCAGATGATCGAGGAGTACACGACCGTCGATCGCCTCGCGGCGCACCTCGACGCGGCAATGCCGCCCGAACAGGCCGACTACGTGGAGGCGGCGGCGCCGGAGTTGGCGGCGGTCGTGCCCAGCGCCGCGGCCGTCGCGGTCCCGCCGACGGTGGTCGGTTCCGCGGGCGGTACCGTGGCTGGTACCGTCGCCGCTCCGATGCTGGTCGAGATGGGTGGCGGCCACGCCGTGCAGCAGCTGATCGAGCAGCAGTTGCGGGTGATGACCCAGCAGCTCGCCCTGCTCTCGGGATCTGCCCGCGCGGCCGAAGGCGTCGCGCTCGCGGCGCCGGCGCCGGTTGCGCCGCCCCCGGCGGTAGCTGCCCCGACCGTGGCTGCCCCGACCGTTGTTCCTCCGAACGTGGTCGCTCCGGCGTCGGCCGTGGCGGCGGATACGCCGGCGGCGGACGACGCACCGTTAGTCACCACCGGTCCGCAGCGCGAGTTCTACGACGCGAAGAAGGCGTTCGGCGCGGCCCCGCGCATCACGCCGAAGGGGAGCGCGGACCTCGACGCGCGCCAGCGGTCGCGGTTCGACGCGTTCATGCGCCGCTACACGGCGCGCACGGCCGGGTCGAAGCAGTTTGCCGACGCCCACCGCGCGCGGATGGCCGACCCCCGCGCCGTGACCGGCTTCCGCCCCGCGACGAAGGAGCTCGTCTACCCGCTCGTCGTCGGGCGCTCGGCGGGGTCGCGGATGTGGGACGTGGACGGGAACGAGTACGTGGACGTGCTGTCGGGGTTCGGCTCCAACCTGTTCGGCTGGTCGGCGCCGTTCGTGGTCGAGGCGGTCAAGCGGCAGCTGGACCTCGGGTTCGAGGTCGGGCCGCAGCACCCGCTCGCGGCCGAGGTGGCGGAGCTTTTCGCCGAGGTGACCGGGGCCGAGCGGGTGGCGTTCTGCAACACCGGATCGGAGGCGGTGTTGGGCGCGATCCGCATCGCGCGCACGGTGACCGGGCGCGACCTGGTCGCGATCTTCGGCGGGTCGTACCACGGCATCAACGACGAGGTGATCGTGCGCGGGACGCGCACGCACCGCGCGGTGCCGGCCGCGCCGGGCATCCTGCGCTCGGCGACGGACAACGTGCTCGTGCTCGACTACGGCACGCCCGAATCGATGGCCGTGCTGCGCGAGCGGGCGCACGAGCTGGCCGCGGTCGTCGTCGAGCCGGTGCAGAGCCGGCGCCCGGACTTCCAGCCGGCGGAGTTCCTGCGCGAACTGCGCGCGCTCACGCAGGAGCAGGGGATCGTCTACGTGTGGGACGAAATCGTGACCGGCTTCCGCGCGGCGCCGGGCGGCGCGCAGGAGCACTTCGGCATCCGCGGCGACCTCGCGACCTACGGCAAAATCGTCGGCGGGGGGCTGCCGATCGGGGTGATCGCGGGCAAGCGCGAGTTCATGGACGCGCTCGACGGCGGCGCGTGGCGGTTCGGCGACGCGTCGGTGCCCGAGGTGGGCGTGACGTACTTCGCTGGGACGTTCGTGCGCCACCCGCTCGCGCTCGCGGCCGCGCGGGCCGTGCTCCTGGAGCTGAAGGCGCGCGGCCCGGCGTTGCAGCGCATGCTCGCCGACCGCACGCGCGACCTCGCCGACGAGCTCAACGCGATGTTCCGCGCCTCGGGCGCGCCGCTCGAGATCCGGCACTTCGCGTCGGTGTGGAAGACGTTCTACACGGCCGAGCAGCCGCACGGCGACCTGCTGTTCTACATGCTGCGCGACCGCGGCGTGCACGTGTACGACGGGTTCCCCTGCTTCATGACCGCGAGTCACAGCACCGAGGACCTGCGCCTCGTGGTCGACGCGTTCACGAGCGCCGTGGCCGAGATGCAGGAGGGCGGATTCCTGCCGCCGCGGCCCGCGGAGTCCGCGCCGGCGGCGGTCGGCGCGCCGCCCGTGCCCGGCGCGCGACTCGGCCGCGCGCGTGACGGCTCGCCGGCATGGTTCGTCGCCCACCCGAACGAGCCCGGACGGTACGTGCAGGTCGGCGGGCCGTAGCAGCCGGGCGACAGTCCAGGTACGTCCCGAGCTTCAGATGATTCCCCGATTCTTTGGCGACACCGGCCGCCAGCTGTTCGGCGTGTACCATCCGGCGTCGGTCGCGATCGCGGCCCGCGTCACAGCACCGCGCCGGAGCGGCGTGGTGCTCTGCTATCCGGGGCCGCAGGAATACCGCCAGGCGCACTGGGCGTACCGGCGCCTGGCGGCCGCACTCGCGGCCGCCGGGGTGCACGTACTGCGTTTCGACTATGCGGGAACGGGTGACTCGGCGGGCGAGTCGGACGAAGGGAGCCTCGCGCGGTGGGTGGAGGACACGCGCATGGCCGCGCGCGAGTTGCAAGACGTGGCCGGGGTGCGGCGGCCGGCGCTCGTCGGGCTACGGCTCGGCGCCGTGGTCGCGGCACGCGCGTGTGCGGCCGGTCTCGCCGTTTCGGACCTCGTGCTGTGGGACCCGGTCGCGCGGGGCGTGGAGTACCTCGCAGGGCTCGACGCGGAGCAGGCGTCCGGGCTGGGCGAGCGCAGGTACCCCGAAGACGATCGCCGCGCGGCGGACGAACTACTCGGCTTTTTGATGACGCCGGCGATGCGCGCGGAGATCGCCGCCGTGGACCTGATGGCCGAGGGGTGCGGTGCGCCCGGTCGGGTGCTCGTGATTGGCGCGGACGAAGGCCCGGAGTACGCGGCGCTCGGTGCGGCACTCGGTGCGCGCGGCGGGCGGTGCGAGGTGCGCCACGTCGCGGACGCGACGCTCGCACGCGGCGGGCACTGGGAGAGCGATACGCTCATGGCGCGCCACATTCCCGGCGCGATCGGCGACTACATCGCGACGCGCGTTCCGCAGGGACCTGTCCATGTCTAACGCGACGGCGGTGGTCGAGCGCGCCGTCGTGTTCGGCTCGCACCGGGGGCTGGTCGGCGTGGTCTCGCACCCGGCGGACGCGGGCGTGTCCGGCGTGGCGGCGCCGCGCCGGGCGGTGGTGATGGCGAACATCGGACTGAGCCACCACGTCGGGCCATTCCGCCTGTACGTGGAGCTGGCGCGTGCCGCCGCGGCCATGGGGTGGTACGCCCTGCGCTTCGACCTCTCGGGGTTGGGCGACAGTCTGCCCAGGGCCGGGGCGCAGGGGAGTAGTGAGCAGGCGACGGCCGACGTGCGTGAGGCGCTGGACTGGCTGGAGGCACAGTTCGGCATACGCGAGGTGGTACTCGTGGGGCTGTGTTCGGGGGTCGACAGCATGCACCCGGTAGCGGTCGCGGACCGGCGCGTGGTGGGCGCGGTGTTCGTCGACGGCTACACGTATCCGACGTTCGGCTACTACGTGCGCCGCCAGACCCTGCGGTACCTGCAGCTGGAGCGTTGGCAGCGGTTCGCGCGGTGGCGCTCGCTGCGGCGGCGATTCGCGCGCACGGCTCCGGCCGGGGACGCCAGCGCGGGCCAGCCGGTGTTTCAGCGCGAGTACCCGACGCGTGCGCGCTTCCGGTCGGACGTGGCCGCGGTGCTGGGGCGCGGGGCGCGGCTGCTGTTCGTGTTCACGGGGACGTTCGATTCCATCTTCAACAGCGAGCGGCAGACGGCGGAGGTCCTCGGCCGCGCGGTGCCGCACGGCGGGGCGGCGCACGGTGCGGTGACCACGCGCGTGTTTTCGCGTGCGGACCACCTGTTCTCGGGCGTGGCGCACCGCGCGGCGTTCTTCGCGTGCGTGCGGGAGTGGCTGGCGGGATTCCCAGCGCCGCCACCGCAGATCGAGTCGGAGGACGAAGTGGAGGATGCGCGGCCGACACCGGACGCTCTCGCCGGGGTGGGGTCGCGGCAGTAGAATCACGGCTCGCGCCGGCTGCCACGCCCCACCCCGGAGGTTTCATGCGGATCGTCCCCGTCCTGCTCCCCACCGCTCGGCGTGACGAGACGTACGCCGGCGTCACGTACCACATCGAGGGCGAACTCGTGCCCGTCCTGCACGTGGAGCTGTCGCGGGAGGGCGTGTATTTCGAGCACCACGTGCTGCTCTGGAAGAACCGCTCGGTGGAGGTGGGGGTGAAGCCGTTAGGCGGCGCGTTCTCGCGCATGCTGGCGGGGATGCCGATCTTCATGACCGAGGCGCGTGGACCGGGCGAGATCGGGTTCAGCCGCGACGGGGCCGGGCACGTCATCGCGATGCACCTCGCGCCGGGGCAGGCGCTCGACGTGCGCGAGCACCAGTTCCTGGCCGCGACCAACGGCGTGGACTACACCTTCCGGCGGGTGCGGGGCGTGGCCAACCTGCTGTTCGGCGGGTCGGGGTTCTTCGTCGACACGTTCACCTCGGAGCAGCCGGGGGGCGGCATCGTGTGGCTGCACGGGTACGGCAACCTGTTCGAGGTGACGCTCGACGCGGGCGCGCAGATCGACGTCGAGCCCGGCGGGTGGGTCTACAAGGATCCGTCGGTGCAGCTCGAGACGGTCGCGCAGGGGCTCAGCACGGGGCTGTTCGCGAGCGCGGGGACGCTCGCGTTCAACCGGTTCACGGGCCCGGGACGCGTGGGACTGCAGTCGATGTACCTGCACGGCGGGACCGGCGCGGACGACGACAACACGCGCGCGGGGGGAGCGTCGTCCGGAGGGTCGGTGGCGGGGTCGATTCTCGGAGCGTTGTTGCGCAACGGGTGACGCCAGACCGCGGCGCGTGCTCAGGGCGCCGCGTCGTCCCATCCGTAGGCGCCGCCGTAGTCGTGCTCGGCACGGCGGGCCTGGCGGCGGAGTCCCTCGTACAGCTGTCCGTAGGCGACGTCGGCGGCCGTGGGTTCCGGCGCGATCGCGCGGCCGGCCGGCGCGAGCACCGAAAGCCAGTTGCGCGCGTGGCCAAACCCGAGGGCGTGCAGGAGTTCGTGGGCGGCGACCTGCGGCTGCAGCGTGCCCGGACGGGGAATGCGAAAGTCTATGGCCGCCCCACCCACGGTACCGACGCCATCCCATCCGATGGTGGTGAGTCCGTCGGCGTGCAGGGTGGGTACGGGACGTACGACGACGTCGGCATCTGCGGAGTCGCCGGACGCGGCCGGTGTGAACGGGACGAAGAGCGAGCGCCCCCACGCGTCCTCGACGGCGCGGGCGGCCCTCCAGAACGTCGCCTGGTCGACCGGATCGAACCCGGGGGCGAACGCCACGGTGTGCGGCGCGTCGTGGATCCAGCCGATCGGGGCGCCGTGCTCGCGCGTGAACTGCCAGTAGCCGCGCGCGGCCGTCGCGCGCACCGGGACGGTGACGCCGGCATAGCTGCCCGACGTGACGGTCCAGCGCGCGGGAAGGACGACGACGCCTAACGTGTGCAGGCGGGCGGCGGGCACCGCATGGAGTACGCACGGCTCGTAGGCGACCGCGCCGCGCGCGGCGGGCGCCGACGGCTCCACGTGGACGTCGGCCGCGTCGAGGGCGCTCGCGTCGGGCGGGAGACCGAGCCGGAAGCGGCCGGACGCGTCGGTCCACGTGGTGTCGGCCCACGCACCGCGACGCACGACGATGCGCGCGGACACCGGCCCGCCGTCGGTGGCGGCGTACAGGCGGCCGCGGACGACGGGCCGCACGATGAGGGGCGTGCGCGTGACGCCGACCGGCGTGACCGCGGTGATGGCGGCGCTCCCCGGCGCCTCGAGCACGGCACGCCCATCGCCGAGCAGCGTGACCGCGCCCTGCGCGCTCCAGTGTACGCCGCGTGCGCGCAACGCCGTCGGGAGGGCCTCGGGGAGCGCTGGCGCCGCGACGGCCACGGTGTCCCCGGCTTCGGACGTGAGTGGCGCGGTAGTGCGCTCGGCCCAGCGCACGACGTCCGCGCCCCAGCCGGCGTTCTCGTCCCACCACGGGACGCCGACGACGTCGTTGTGTGGGGCGCTGCGGGCGTCGTCGAGCGGAGTGGTGCGGCGCGCGAGGCGCGACGTGCGCGCCCGGAGTCGCGCGCGTACGGGCGACTCGCCGAGCACGGGTGCGCCGGCGGGCTCGCGGGCGTCGCCGACGACGGCGGCACGCAGGCGTCGCACTCCGTCGGCGAGCGTGAAGTGCGACGCCGACGGGGTGACTGACGGAAACACGCGGCGTGCGCTGGCGACCGCGGCGGCGGCGGTCAGCGCGAAGGCGAGCGGAACCAGCGACCGCCCGCTGCTGGGCGGCCGCACGATGCGGGGGCGGCGCGGCACAGGAGGGGTACCCGGCGCGTGGTGCCGGGTGCCCCTCCTGTGCCGGTCGCTGGCGTCAGGCGGTACCGAGCCGCCCGACGCTGGTCAGTTCACGGGTTCGCGGCCGCGGCGGCCTCGCGTCGCGCGACTTTGTTGCGGTGGTGCTGGATCATGGCACCCGCGGCTGCGCCGGCGAGCATCCCCGTCTTCCCGCCGATCATGTGGCCGACGACGCCGCCGGCGACGGCGCCGCCGAGCTTGCTGTGGTGTTCGGGCGTCACGGCGGTGGGCGCCGTGGTGACTGGTGCGGCGGCCGGGGCCGGGGTGGTGACCGGCGCAGCGACCGGCGCGCTCGCGGCCGTGCCGGCGCTCGTGTCGCGACCGCCACCACAGGCGGTCCCGGCGAGGCAGACCGACGTGAGCACGACGGCGGCGTGGATTCGGAGGCGGTTCAACATCGGTGGCTCTCTCGTCGTCAGGTGGACACGGAACGCCGTCGGGAGCGCGACCGTCCCGCGGGGGAAGGCGTTGCTAGCAGGTCGCGGACCGCATTGTCCCGACGCGACGGGGACACGACCGCGACTTACACCGCGACTTACCCCGCGAGGTACTCGCTGGTCGGGTCGACGTCGAAGTGGCCGCGGCGTTCGTCGTGCGAGCGGCGGTCGTCGTCGCCCGCGCGCCGGTCGTCATGCAGGCGGCGTTCGGCGGCGAGCTCCTCGGCGCTCTTCGTGGCGGCGCGAAGCACGAGGGTGAAGGTCGCACCGTGTCCGACCTCGCTCGACGCCGAAAGCTCGCCGCCCATGCCGCGCGCGAGGTCACGGCTGATGGCGAGCCCCAGCCCGGTGCCTTCCTGCTGGCGGGCGTAGCCGGTGTCGAGCTGGACGAAGGGATCGAACACGGTCTCGAGCTTCTCGCTCGGAATGCCCACGCCGGTGTCGCGGACTTGGAGGCCGATCCGCTCGCCACCATCGATCGTGCTGGCCGCCAGGGTGACGCGCCCGCCGGGCTGCGTGAACTTGACCGCGTTGGACAGCAGGTTGAGGAGGATCTGCGCGGTCTTCTCGGGGTCGGCGAGCGCGACGAGTGCGTGCGGCGGAGGCTGCCACTCGTAGCTCAGCTCCTTGGTGGCGGCGAGGGGCGTGATCATCGCCTCGACCGAGGCCGCGAGATCGGCGACCGAGACCGGCTCGACCGCGAACTCGACGCGCCCCGCCTCGAGCTTGGCGTAGTTGAGCACGGAGTTGATGAGGCCGAGCAGGTGCTGCTGGGAGCGCTTGAGCCGGTGGAGATAGTCGAGGTGGGCGTGCGGAACCGGCTCGGGCACGCCGAGTTGCATGAGCTGCACGTACCCGCCGATCGCGTTGAGCGGGGTGCGCAGCTCGTGACTCATCATCGCCAGGAACTCGCTCTTCGCCTTGTTGGCCTCTTCGGCGCGGACCCGGGCCTCCTCGGCCTGGTGCTGGGCGGCCTCGGCGGCGAGGAGGGCACGGCGCGTGGCGGCCTCGGCGGACTGGCGGGCGCGTTCGGCGCGTTGCACGCGCATCGCGCTGGTGAGCACGCGCGCGAGACGATCGGCGGTGAGCGACGCTTTCGGGATGAAATCGGACGCGCCGGCTTTGATGAGGGCGACGGCCGTTTCGGGATCGCTCTGGCCGGTGAGCATCACGACCGGTACGTCGGAGCCGCCCGCGCGCAGGGCCTGGAGGACGTCGAGCCCGGTCGCGCCGGGCAGCTGAAAGTCGAGGAGCACGCAGTCCACGGTGGGCTCGGGCGCAGCGCCGAGCAGCCGGGCGAGCGCGCTGTCGCCGTTCTCAGCCTCCGACACGTCGACGGCGAGCCCGGTTCCGCGCAGGGCGCGTCGCACGGCCATACGGTCGACCGCGTCGTCGTCGACGACGAGCACGCGGAGGCGCTCGTCGGCCGTCTGGAGCTCTGTCACACGTCCGCTCTCGCTGGCCCGTATTCGGTGACCGTGGTCAGGAGGGCCCCCTCAGGGCATCTCGACGAGGGTCCAGTACTTGTTGAGCGCCGCCATGATCTCGACGAAGCTCGCGAAGGTGACCGGCTTGAGCAGGTAGCCCGCGACGTTCAGGTCGTAGGCGTCGACCTTGTCGCGCTCGTCGTCGCTCGTGGTGAGCACGACGACCGGGGTGGCGTGCAGGGCGGGGTCCTTGCGCAGCTCGCGCAGGAACTCGATGCCGTTCATGCGCGGCATGTTGAGGTCGAGCAGGACGAGCCGGCGGTCGCACGGGAAATCGTTGACGCGCAGCTTCTCGAGCGCTTGCAGCCCGTCATGGACGACGAACAGCGGGTTCGTGATGTGCGCCTTGGTGAAGGCGCGCCTCACGTTCATCACGTCCACCTCGTCGTCGTCGACGAGGAGGATGTTGAGGCAGCGGTCGCGCGTGGTCGCGTCGGCGACCGGAAGCTGAGTCGAGCTCATGCGGGCGTCATACGTCGGCGGTGGTGGACACGGGGGCCGCCGGCCACGTGAAGTGGAAGGTGGCGCCTTCGCCTTCGGCGCTCTCCACCCACACTCGGCCGCCCTGCCCCTCGACGATCTTCTTGACCACGGAGAGCCCGATGCCCGTGCCCTCCACCTGGTCACGCGACTGCAACGTCTGAAAAATGCCGAACACGCGCTCATGGTATTGCGGAGCAATGCCGGGCCCGTTGTCGGCTATGGAGAACCTATACAGTCGCGGGGCGTCGGGGTCGACCGGCTCCTCGGTCCACGATACGCGCACCATCATCGGCGCGTCGGCTCGGCGCGCGTACTTCATCGCGTTGCCGATCAGGTTCATGAAGACTTGCTGCAGGGGCACGCGTTCGGCGAGTACCTTCGGCATGTTTTCGGCGACGATGATCTGCGTGCCCTCGGGCGGCGCGATCAGCTCGACGACGTCGGCGACGAGCACGGCGGTGTCGACCGGTTCGGGGGCGGTGCGGACGCGGCCGGCGCGCGAGTACTGCAGGATGCCGTCGATGAGCGCCTCCATCCGGTGCACGCGTCCGCGCATGAGGTGCATCTGCTCGCGCGTGTCGTCGGTCATCACCGGGGCGAGGTCCTCCTCGATCCAGCTCGCGAGGTTGACGATGCCGCGCAGCGGCGCCTTGAGGTCGTGCGACGCGACGTAGGCGAACTGATCGAGGTCCTGGTTGCTCCGCTCGAGTTGGTAGATGAGGCGCTCGTGGCGCCACGCGCTGCGTTCGAGCTGGTGGTTGGCATCGGCCAGCTTCGCGTTCATCACCTGCTGCTCCTGGACCTGCTGCTTCAGCTCGGTCTGCTGCTGTTCGAGCTGTTCGGCCTGGACGGCGAGGGCTTCGCCCTGTTCGCGGACGCGCGACTGCGCGGCCTCGCGCGCGGCGACGTCGCGCCGGATGGCCTGGAGGATCAGCAGGATGAGCGTGAAGGCGACGAGGCTGCCGCCGAGGAGGGTGACGGTGACGATGTTCGAGCGGGTCGCGAGGCGCTCGCTGCGGCGCTCGTACAGTTTCGCTTCCGCGCCGTCGACCTCGGACACGAGGCTGTGGAGCGAGTCGGCGAGCAGGAGGCCGCGGTCGGTCACGCCGAACAGGCTGTCGCGCCGTGCGAGGACGGAGAGGACGGCGTTGGCACCGCCGCGCTGGCGCAGCGCGATGAGGGAGTCGATGACGCTGAAACGGCGCGTGAAGAGTGGGTCGATGCGATCGAGGCGCCGCTGCTGCTGCTGATTGTCGGCCGTGAGGCGCCGGACGGTCGTCAGGTGGCGCTCGGTCTGGGCGACCTCGGCCCGGTACTGATCGACGTAGCGCGGTCGCCCGTACAGGAGGTACGCGCGTCCCGACGCTTCGGCCTCGGACACGGCCGTCTCGAGCGCCTGGACCGAGGCGCGCACCTGCGAGGTGTGCGCGAGCCAGCTCGACGCCTCCTCGAACTGGTCGAAGCCCCAGTACGCGACGAGCGCGACGACGAGCACGAGTCCCGCCGCCGCGCTGCCGGCCGCGAGCTTGGTGCGCAGCGACGGCCCGCCCGCGTCGAGCGCGTCGGCCTCGCGGCGCCACATGTGCCACGCGCGCCATCCCTCGCCCGGGCCACGACCGTCGTTGCGGCGGTTGTCGCCGGGGAGCGAGGGCGTGGACGTCGGCCGGGGTGGGGTGGGCGTTCCAGACCGGACGGCGAGCAGATCGTCCGGAAGTGGGGCCGTAGCCGCCCACCGTCCGGCGGTGCTCCCGATGAGCGTGAACGCGAGCACGAAAAACAGCGCGATGGTGACGGCGGCCCCGAGCGCGGGCGTGGCGAGGAGCGTCCCGGCGATGCGTTCGTCACCCACGGCCAGTGTGACGTCGGCAGCGTCACCGAGGTTGAGCGCCGCGGGTGTCAGGATCGGGTGGAAGGTGGCGGAGGCCATGCCCGTGTAGTGCATGCCGGCGATGGCCAGGCCCATGATCACGGCGGGGAGCCCGAGCCGTACCAGGAACGCGCCCCGTTCGCGGTAGGCGCGCCGCGCGAGCCACAATGCGACGAGCGACGCGCCGGCCGCGATGGCGTAGGCGAGTCCGACGAGCGCGGGGCGGTAGGTGATGCCCGGCAGGCCGTCCGCCGCCCCGGGCACGCGCATGGACGCCATGCCGATGTAATGCATGCCGGCGATGCCCACGCCCATCACGAGTGCGGCTCCGGCGAGCGAACCGCGCCCGACTTCCGCGCGCGACGAGACCCAGAGCGCGAGCGCGGCCGCGGCCACGGCCACGACGATGGAGAGGATCACGCGCGCGACGTCGTACGCCGTCGCGAGCGACGACCCGTTGGACGCGTAGAGCCTAACGGCGAGCATGCCGACGAAGTGCATGCCCCAGATGCCGAGGCCGAGTGCGACGGCGCCGCCGGCCAGCCACCACGCGCGCGCCATTCGGGTAGCCGCCGTGACGCGTGCCGCGAAGTCGAGGGCCGTGTACGACGCGAGGGCCGCGATCAGAAACGACGCGACGACGAGCGGCGGTGAGTAGACGGCGTGGAGCGCGGTGCTGACGGAGGCGACGGACACGGCAGACGGACGAGGATGGCACGACCGACGTGGGTCGTGCCTGCGCGATGTGTCCGGGAAACTGGCAGACTATGGACCAGCGTGCGCAAGGAGCCCGCGATCCGACCGCGTGCTCACGGGGCGGCGGAGCCCGGCTCCGCCGCGATCAGGCCGCCAAGCGGACCGCGTCGGGCGGCGCGGTGAGCGCCGTGCGCGTCCGCCGGAACTCGCGGCGCACGCACGTGCACTGCGGGCGGCCGCGCTTCTCGGGAAACAGACCGCGGTCGACGCACTCGTAGCCGATGGCGGTGAAGAACTCCGGGTTGCGGGTGTGCGCGAACACTTCGGTGTGCCCGCGCACGCGCGCGAGGCGCTCGGCGGCCGCGACGATGCGCGCCCCGAGCCCGCCGCCGTGCGCGGTGCGCGACACGGCAACGCTCACGATTTCGGCGAGCGACGGCGCGTACTCGCACACGGCGGCGCAGGCGACGACGCGCCCGGCCGCGTCGACGGCGACCACGTAGTCGTCGAGCCTCGCCGCGATCGCGGCGAGGCTTCGCGGCAGCAGCAGACCTTCCGCGGCCCACTCCGAGACGAGGGTGGCGATCTGGGCCGCGTCGGTCGCGTGCGCGCGGCGCACGCGGGCCGTGCGGGCGACGCAGGAGTCGACGAGGGCGGGCGGCGGGGTCATGCCCCCGCTCCGGCCGGATTCCCGGCCGCGATCACGTCCTCGAGGATGGCGAGTCCGCGCGCGACGTCGGCGTCGGAGATCACGAGCGGCGGGAGCAGCCGGAGCGTGTGCTCGCCGGCGGTGAGCACGAGCAGCCCGGCGGTGCGCGCACGCTCGACGATGGCGGCCGCGGGCTCGTGCGTGTCGACGCCCCACATGAGGCCCGCGCCGCGCACCGCGCGGACGCGGCCGGTCCGCTCGCCGAGTGCGCGAAGGCCCGCGCCCATCCCGTCCCCGACCGCGCGCACGTGCGCGAGGAACGCCGGCTCCGCGATGCGCTCGACGACGTGAAGCGCGACGGCCGACACGAACGGGCCGCCGCCGAAGGTGGTCCCGTGGTCGCCCGGCTGGATGGCCGCGCCGATTGCTGCGTTGACGAGGACCGCGCCCATCGGCAGCCCGCCGGCGAGCGGCTTGGCGAGCGTGACCATGTCGGGCGTCACGCCGGCGTGCTCGTAGGCGAAGAACGTCCCGAGGCGACCGAGCCCGCACTGGATCTCGTCGAAGATGAGTGCGACCTGGCGCTCGGTGGTGAGTGCGCGGAGCTCGCGCAGGAAGCCGGGATCGACCACCCGCACGCCGCCCTCGCCCTGCACCGGCTCGACGATCACGGCTGCGGTGCGCTCGGCGTCGACGACCCGCTCCAACTCGTGGATGTCGCGCTCGGCGATGCTCACCCCGCCGGCCAGCGGCTGGAAGGGTGCGCGGTACTGGACGCGGTCGGTGGCGGCGAGCACGCCCATCGTGCGTCCGTGGAACGCGCCGCGGAGCGAGACGATCTCGTGCTTGGCGGCCTGACCGAACGCGCCAGGGGCCTCGGTCGCGCCCGCCGGGACGAAGGTGCGGGCCCAGCGCCGGGCGAACTTGAAGGCACCCTCGTTGGCCTCCGCGCCCGAATTGCAGAAGAACGCGCGCGCGGCGAACGAGTGCGAGACGAGGAACTCGGCCAACCGCTCGCCCGGCTCGGTGCGGAAGAGGTTGGACACGTGAACGAGGCCGCTCTCGGTCGCGTCGCGCATGGCCTGCTCGAGACCGGGATCGCCGTAGCCGAGCGCGTTGACGGCGATGCCGCTCGTGAAGTCGAGGTAGCCGCGGCCGGACTCGTCCCACAGGGTGACGCCCTCGCCGCGGACGAGGCGCATGGGCGCGCGCTTGTACGTGCCGAGCAGGTGATCGGCGGCGGGCGGCGGAACGGGCCCGGCGGGAGCCGGAGCGGAGACGACGTGCGAGACGTCGGGAGCGACGACGGTGGCCATGACTGAAGCGATGGTGCGAGCGGGAACGCGAGCGTGTGGTGCGAGAACGCCGTCAACCCGGCGGCGCGACGGCGTGGGCATCCGTCGTGCCGACGATGGCGGTGCCGGGCGACGAGCCGGCGAGCGCGGCGATGTCGCCGATGCGCACGCGAATCACCCCGGCGCCGAGAGCGGCGAGTGCCGCTTCGAGCTTGGCGGCCATCCCGCCGGCGGCCGTGCCGCTACTGACGAGGGCGTGTGCGCTCGCCTGATCGAGTTCGGCGATCGGGGCACCCCCGTCGCGCGCACCGCCGGCGAGCACGCCGGGGACGTCGGCGAGGAAGAACAGTTCGGAGGCGCCGAGGGCCGCGGCTACGGCGGCGGCGGCGTCGTCGCCGTTCACGTTGAGCGCCGCGCCGGGGGCGCCGGCGTCGGATGAGACGGGCGAGACGACCGGACACCGCCCCGCGCCTAACAAGAGGTGCAGCAGGGGGGCGTCGACGCGCGCCGGCACGCCGACGGCGCCGAGCGCGGCGTCGGCCGTGCGCGTGGCGGTGAGGAGTGCGCCGTCCTCGCCCGAGCAGCCGAAGGCGGGCACGCCCGCAGCGCCGAGCGCCGCGACGAGTTGCTTGTTGGCGAGGCCCGAGAGTGCCATGCGGAGCACGTCGAGGTCGCCCGCGGTGGTGACGCGGCGGCCGCCGACGAAGCGCGGCTCGACACCGCGGGCACGCTGGAGTTCGCTCACCGCGTCGCCGCCGCCGTGGACGACGACCAGGCGCCCGCCGGTGGCGCGCCACACCCCGGCGAGAGCCGCCGGCAGCGCGGGGTCCGCCTGCGGGCGGCCGCCGATCTTGACGACGACGATGCCGTGGTCGCGCGATCCCTGGTCGAACATGGGCTAGCGCGGCAGCCCGGCCGTCTCGTCGAGGCCGAGCATGAGGTTGGCGTTCTGCACGGCCTGCCCGGCCGCGCCCTTGGTGAGGTTGTCGATGGCCGCGACGACGAGCAGTGTGGGCGTGCGCACGCCGCGCACCGGGAGGGCGGTGACGCGCACGACGTTGCGCCGCTGGACGTCGGTGATCGCCGGCATCGCCTCGGTCACCTCGACGAACGGTTCGCCGGCGTACGCGTCGCGCCACACGGCGAGCGGGTCGTCGGGCAGTTCGGTGACGGGCACCGTGCAGGTGGCGAGGATGCCGCGCGCGACCGGCAGGAGATGCGGGGTGAAGACGAGATCCGCGTCGGCGCCGAGCGCGCCGAGTGCTGCGGTCATCTCGGGGAGATGACGGTGGACGTTGGCCGAGGGGCCCGACGGGCCGTTCGCGGTGCCGTACGCGCGGAAGTTCTCGGTCACCTCGCCGAAGAGCAGTTCTTCCTTGGGCGAGTTGCCCGCGCCGGTGACGCCGCTCGCCGCGTCGGCGACGACGGTCGCGCCGGGGCGGATCAGCCCCGCGCGGGCGAGTGGGGCGAGCGCGACGAGAATCGCGGTCGGGTAGCAGCCGGGGTTGGCGACCACGTCGGCGCAGCGCACCTGATCGCGGAAGAGCTCGGGGAGTCCGTACGGAATGCCGGTCGACGTCGCGGCGGGCGCGAGCGCCTGCCGCACGGCGTCGGTGAGGTGGCCGGGGCGGAGGTCGCTCGAGAGGTCGACAACGCGCGCGCCGGTGGTGCGGGCGCGCGCGCTCCACTCCGCGGAGGCGCCGTGCGGGAGGGCGGCGAAGACGAGGGCCGCGTCGCCGAGGGGGGCGTCGTCTGGTGCGACGAAGGTGACCGCGGCGGGCGGGCCGTAGGGCGGCCCCACGCGTACGGTCTCGCCGCGGCGCCGGTCGGCGGTCGCGAAGGCGAGGGTGAAGCGCGGATGGGCGGCGACGAGGGCGCAAAGTTCGCGGCCCGCGTAGCCGCTCGCGCCAAGGATGCCGACCGGGATGTTATGCATTGGGGGCTGCATATTATCCCACAACCGCCGCAAGTCAATTCCGACCGCCCAGCGACGGCCATACGTCCTGTAGCGTTCGCCGCGCGCCGTCGCAGACGAATACCCACGTATTGCGCTGCTCGGGAACGACCCAGCGCCGGAGCGAGTCCGGGATCGCGCGCGCCACGGGGCGAACGCGAGCGTACAGCCGAGGCAGGTCGCGCGCGAGGTGCGCCGAATCGCCGAGTGCGACGAGGATGGCGCCCGGGCGCGCGCCGGGGCCGAAGAACCAGTAACTGCCGGCGGCGCTCACCGGGGCGGGAACGCCTAGCGCGGGACCGTACAGCTCGATCGCGCCCGCCTCGCCGTAGTTGCCGCCGGCGATCGCAGCGCGGGCCTGGTCGGCGGGCGAGAGGGTGTGAAACACGCGCGCCGCGGCCTGCGCCTGCTCGGGCCAGCCAAGCATGTCGGCGAAGTCCTGGGGGAGGGCGAGGTGGCCGCCGGTGTTGGTTTCGGTGCCGACACCGAGCGCGGCCGCGTAGCGGGCCATCGGCACGGGCGGCAGGAGGGGGACGCCGAGTGGCACGGCCGCGAGGCCGTAGAGCGCAATCAGCGCCACCGTGACGAGTGCGACCGCGATGCCGAGTCGCGCGCGCGATGCCCGCGTCGCACGCCACCGCGCGACATCCTGCGCGAGCGCCACAGCGCCCGCCGCCCACAACATCGGGTAGATGGGGCCGATGTAGTACGCCTTGCCGTGCCCCAAGAGGAGCAGCGCGAACGCGACCACGCACGCGACCGCTGCCGCGCGACCGGCGCGGAACGACTTCCGGACGAGGAGCGCCCAGACGCCGAACGCGGCGAGCAGGACCGCCGGGCCGAACAGGAGCTGGCCGCCCAGGAACGCGCCCGGGCCGACGTGCGCGAGCTGCGACGCGCGCAGGTCGGACATCTGCTGCACCACCGGCCACCCGAGCCGCAGCTGTCCGACCACGCTGGGCGCGCCGATCAGCAGCGCGAGGAGCGTTGCCGCCCACGGCCACGGGGTGCGCAGCGCGCGGCGGAGCGGCGTCGCCAGGACGCCCGCGAGCACGCCGACCGCGATGAACGCGACCGAGAACTTCGTCAGCAGCCCGAGCCCGAGCGCCGCGCCGAGGAGCAGCCAGTCGCGCCGACTTCGGCCCGGGGCGGACGCGGCGGCGTCCGCGCCGCGTTCGAGGCGGACGAGGGCGTAGAGCGCGAGCGTCCACCAGAGCTGGTCGAACACGACGGGTTGGAAGAGCGCGCCGGTGCGCATGTACAGCGGCGATGCGAGCACGCATCCCGCGGCGATGAGCTGCGCTCCGCGTCCGCCGCCGAGTGTGCGGGCGATCGCGACGGCGAGCACGACGATGGCTGCGGCGGCGAGCGCCGGGAGGAGGCGGAGGGTGGCGAGCGAGTTCGCCACGGTCTGCTCGCCGCCGAACGGCCGAGCCGCGGCACGCGTGAGTTGGGCGCAGATGGCGATGAACGGCGGGAAGTCCATCGCCCAGAGCCGCAGGTGGCGGCCCATGGCGAGGTAGAGGAGTTCGTCGCGGTGCACGCCGTAGGGCGACGCGGCGTTGGCGGCGGCGTGCAGCGCGAGCACGCCCGCGGCGAGTGCCGTCAGCGTGCCGGGGCCGAGCGCGGCGGGCACGCGCGGCGTTGGATGGCGCACGGCGGTCGGCCTCAGGGCAGTTTGGTGAAGAGCAGGGCGACGTACGCCGCGTACAGCGCCGCGCCGGCGAGGGCGAACGTGCGGTGGAACGCCTCGCGGCGGATCACCATCGCGGCACCCGCGAGCGCGAAGAACACGGCCTGGATGCCGCGGTCGACGTCGAGTGGGATCCGACCGTCGATGACGAGCGGTCGAAGCAGGCTCGAGAGAATCACCAGTTCCACCGCGCCAAAGAACCAGCGGGCCTGGGCGTGGTAGTGCTCGCGCAGATCCACCGGCTCGGCGCTCCGCAGGTCGACGTCGGGCAGGGCGAGCGCGGCCATGAGGTACAGACTCGTCGGCGTCATGAGCACGACGAGGAAGGCGAGGAACGTCCACGCGTGATGGTCGCGGAGCGCGAAGATCGCCCACCACGACTGCACGTGGATGAGAAAGAGCAGCACGATCCAGAGCGCCGCCGGCCAGTAGCCGCGCACGCGCCCGCGCGCCTGGGCGAGTCGTCCGACGCCGGTGAGCAGCTGCGTGATGCCGAGGCCGAGGACGATCGAGACGAGCACCGACAGGTACTGGAACTCCTCGGTCGCGTGCATGGGCGGGTGGGGGCGGTTAAGGGGGCGCGGCGCGCGACAACGTACGGCACCGGCGCCGTGCCGGTTGCGTGATCCCACGCGGCATGGACCCACGCGGGGGGTGACCCACGCGGCGTGACCCACGCGCCGCGGGCACGTCGGCGTGGAACGCGCGGTGCATCGGCGCGCGCGATGGCCATCGCCTCTCCGCCGGCCGCTCCGGACTCCGCCCGTCCCGCCCACGACGCGGACGCCGAGGCGTCGTACGTCCCCTGGCCGACGGTCGCGCGGCGTCTGCTCAGCTACCTGGCCGTCGCCCTCGTGCTGGCGCTCGCGCTCGTCGGCGCGCTGTCGATGACGCGGGGCACGCCGGTGGAGTACGTGATCGCGCGGGGTGACGCGCACGGCGCGCCGTCCCCGGGCGACTCGCTGTTCGCGCGGACGATGGCCCTCTACACCGGGGCGGAGTTGCACCCCGGGAACCGCGTGCAGGTGCTGGACAACGGCGACGGGACCTACCCGCGGCTCTGGCGCGACATCCGGAGCTGCGAGCACGCGGTCACGGTGCAGATGTACTTCGCCAAGCCCGGCGCGGTGGCCGACACCCTGGCCGCGGCGCTCGGCGACTGCGCGCACCGCGGCGCGCGGGTGCTGCTGCTGCTCGACGGCTTCGGCGCGCAGACGCTCTCGCGCCGGTGGGCCGACGCCGTCGCGCACAGCGGTGTCGAGGTGGCGTGGCTGCGGCAGCTCCGCTGGAACGACCTCAACACGGTGGCCGAACGGTCGCACGCGCGCGTGGTGGTGGTCGACGGGCGCGTGGGTTACACGGGCGGGTTCGGGCTCGCGGACTACTGGCTGGGTGGGGGGCGCCGCGCGAACGAGTGGCGCGAGACCAACGTACGCTTCGAGGGGCCGGCCGTGGCGCAGTTGCAGGCGACCTTCGCGACGACCTGGGCCGAGGCGACGGGCGAACTGCTCACGGGGCGCACCTTCTATCCCGGCGTGTCGTTCCGGCCGGCCTCGGGCGATTCGGGCGCCGTCGAGGCGGGGCTCCTTCACGCCGTGCCGTCGACGGGGAGCACCGCGGCCGAACGGTATTACGCGCTGTCGATCGCGGGGGCGCGACACCGGCTCTACATCTCAAACGCGTACTTCATCCCCGACAACGATTTCCGGCGGCTGCTCATCTCGGCCGCGCGGCGCGGCGTCGACGTGCGCGTGCTGACGACGGGGCCGCGGAGCGACGTGAAGACCGCGCGCTGGGCGGGGCGGTTCCGGTACGAGGAGCTGCTCGCCGGCGGCGTGCGGATCTACGAATACCAGCCGTCCAACATGCACGCCAAGACGCTCACCGTCGACGGGCAGTGGGGGAGCGTGGGGTCGATGAACTTCGACAACCGCTCGCTCGCCTTCAACGACGAGACGACGCTGCTGATGCTCGACTCGACGGTGGTGGGTGGGATGGAGCGGACGTTCCTCAACGACCTGCGGTACAGCCGCGAGATGACGCGCGACGCGATGCACCGGCGGCCGTGGTGGGAGAAGGCGCGCGACGGAGGGGCGGCGCTCCTGGAGCGGGTGCTGTGATCGGGGACGTTGCTGTCACGAACTCACGACACAGGCCCGCCAGCGCCGCGCCACCCTACCGCAGTCAGTGCCCGACTTCTATCGTGTGGCGCATATGGCCGAGTCACCCGTGCATCTGCTGCGGCTGCACGCCCGCCACGCGCCGTTCAACGCCCGCTCGCTCGCGGCGCACGCCACGGCCCTCGTCGACGCCGCCGGGATGCGGCCGACCAACGCCTCGGCGCGCGCGGCGCCCAGCGCGCGCGCGGTGCGCTTCTACGTCGCCAACGGGCTGCTCGACCGCCCGGAGGGGACGGGTACGTCGGCCATCTATCACTACCGGCATCTGCTGCAGCTGCTCGCGATCAAGATCCGGCAGCGCGAGGGGCAACCGCTCGACGGCATCAAGCGCGAACTGAAGGAGAGTGCGGGCGACGCGCTCGAACGGCGCGTCGCGACCGCGCTCGCCCCCGCGTTGCAGGGCGCCGCGCCGGGCGCGCCGGTGCCGGACGGGGTCGTGGACGGCACGCCCGCCCAGTGGCAGCGCGTCGCGGTGACCGACGGCGTCGAGCTGCACGTGCGCGGCGACACGGCGGCGGCCCGGGGCGACGCGCTGCTCGCGATGCGCGAGGCGGTGCGGGCCGCGCTGGGGCGTAGCGCCTGATCCGGAGCGCGCGGGGGACATCCGCGGTGGGAGGCGATAAGCTGGATCGGATGACGACGCCCGCCCACCGCTCGACTTCCCTGCTCTGCGCCGCGCTGCTCGCCGCGGCGCCCGCACTCGCTCAAACGCCTGCCGCGCCACCCGCGGCCGCGCCGACCCGGCCCCCCGCCCCGCCGGCGGCGACGTCGGCCGCACCCAACCCGTTCGCGCAGCCGACGACGGCGCCGTACATCCGCACCACGCCGCCGACCGACCCGGTGATCCGGCGGATCTTCGACGAGGAGACGGCCCGGTCGCAGGTCGCCGCGCTCTCGCAGGCGCTCGCCGACTCGATCGGCCCGCGACTCACGGGCGCGCCGGCCAACCTCGCCGCGAGCGATTGGGCGCTCGCGCAGTACCGTCGCTGGGGGATTCCCGCGCGCCGCGAGCGGTTCGGCACGTTCAACAGCTGGCGCCGCGGCCCGGCGCACCTCGATCTGTTGGCGCCGCGGGTGCGCACGCTCGAGGCGACGATGCTCGCCTGGAGCCCGGGGACCAACGGACGCCCAGTCGAGGCCGCGGTGGTGCTGCTGCCCGACGTGCGCGACTCGGCCGGGTTCGCGGCGTGGCTCGCCGCCGGGAACGCGCGCGGCCGCGCGGTGCTCGCGAGCCCGCCGACGCTCTCGTGCCGCCCGGCCTCGCAGTTCCAGGAGTTCGGCACGCCCGAGGAGCAGGCGGAGGTGCGTGCGCGGCAGGACTCGGTGCGCACCGCCTGGCAGCCGCGTCTCACGGCCGCGGGCGCGGCCGGCACGCCGGGGCTCGGGGGTACGGGGCTGCAGGCGGCACTGCAGGGCGCGGGCGCGGTGGCCGTGCTCACGCACAACTTTTCCGGCTACCCCGGCGTCGACAAGGTCTTCGGGTCGCCGCGGCAGAAGCTCCCGAGCTTCGACGTCGGCTGCGAGGACTACGGCCTGCTCGTCCGCCTCGCCGAACGCGGCCAGGGCCCGCGCGTGCGCCTCGACGCGCAATCGGAGTTCCTTGGCGAGCAGCCGGTGTTCAACACGATCGCCGAGCTCCGCGGGCGCGAGAAGCCCAACGAGTACGTGCTGCTGTCGGCGCACTTCGACTCGTGGGACGGCGGGTCGGGCGCGACCGACAACGGTACCGGCACGGTGACGATGATGGAGGCGATGCGCCTGCTCAAGCAGGTGCTGCCCAACCCGCGGCGGACCATCCTCGTCGGGCACTGGAGCGGCGAGGAGGAAGGGCTGAACGGGTCGCGAGCGTACTCCGAAGACCACCCGGAGGTGGTGCGCGGGCTGCAGGCGCTCTTCAACCAGGACAACGGCACCGGGCGCGTGGTGACGATGAGCGCGGGCGGGCTCGCGGGCGCGGGGGCGTTCCTGCGGCGGTACCTGGGCGAGATCCCGGCCGAGGTCACGCAGTACATCCGCTTCGACGATCGCGGCAGTCCGGCGTCGGGGGGGAGCGACAACGCGTCGTTCGCGTGCTACGGGGCGCCCGCGTTCGGGCTCAACTCGCTGTCGTGGGACTACTTCCAGACCACGTGGCACACGACGCGCGACACCTACGACAAGCTCGTGATGCGCGACCTGCGGTCGAACGCGATGCTCGCGGCGATGCTGGCGTACCAGGCGAGCGAGGACCCCGGAACGATCCCGCGGGACCGGATCGACCCGCTGCCTAACAACCCGCGCACGGGGCGTCCGGTGACGTGGCCGGCGTGCGGGAAGGCGGTCCGCAGCACGGCGGAGTACCGGGGGTAGGGCGCCGGGCCGTCATCCCGAGCGCGGCGCGGGACGACGGCCCGGCGCGCCGCTCAGGACGACAGGGCAGTGCCGAGCGACTCCTCGCTCCCCTCCTCGGCCGCGCGACGCATCCCCGCCGTGAACTCCAGCACGGCGGCGCACCATTCGGCGGTGCGCTCGTCGTGCGGGAGCGCGCCGCACGCCTCGAAGGTGCGCACGTGGGCGTCGGGGCGGATGGCGCGGTACTCGTCGAGTTCGGCGAGCGTGACCTCCTTGGCCTCGCGCCCCCAAGTGAGCAGGATCGGCTGGCGTACGCGCGCGAGCGCGCCGCCCACGTAGAGGTTGAGGCGCATGCCGAGGAACGCCGCGGGCGCGTAGCGCGCGCCGGGCTGATGCGCCGTGGCCGAGTAGGCGTCGAGCAGCTCGGGCGTGACGCGGCGGTCGTCGTCGTACGTGCGCCGGAGAAAGAACGCCAGACTCGGCTTCGTCACCAGCGCGTTGTACAGCGCCTGGCCGGCGAACGGCGCGACGATCATCGCGTGTGTGGCGTCGTTGGGCGGCTTGGGGGGCTTGGCCAGCACCGTGATACCGGGCGCGCCGACGAGGACGAGGGCGGACACCGGACGGAATCCCGCCGCGACCGCGACCGCGTGCGCCCCGCTCAGCGACGACGCGATGAGGACCGTGGGCTCGGCGATGGCCTCGGTGATGAAGTCGCGGAGGAGGTCGACGTAGAGGCGGGCCGAGTACTCGATGTCGGGGCGGTCGGATCGGCCGAACCCGAGCAGGTCGAGCGTCCAGACGGTGTGCCCGGCTGCGGCGAGCGGGTCGACCGCGTGGCGCCACTCGTACGACCAGCCGGCGGCGTGGATGCTGTGGACCAGCAGCACCGCCGGCCCCGTGCCGCGCCGGGTCCACGCGATGCGGTAGCCGCGCCACTCGTACCACCCAGCGTCGCCGCCGATGGGATTGGGAAGCGAGCCGAGTGGGCGGGCGACCGCGGCGTTCAGCGCGGCGGCCCCGGCCACGGCGGCGACCGCACCGGTGAGGGCGGCCAGCGGCTTCCAGGATTTCGAGTCTTTCACAGGGGTGTTCGCGGTGACACTGTCGGGATGCCTCGACCGCATTAAGCTGCGGCCATGCTGATCGCGGCCCGGAAGCAGCCAGTGCTGGAGCGGCTCTACGCGGGCTACGGGCGCCGGCTGCTGCGCGGGACGTTCGCCCGGGTGCGCGTGGGCGGGTCCGCGTGGCCCGAGGGCGGAGCGCCGGTGATCGCGTACGCCAACCACGGAGCGTGGTGGGATCCGGTGCTCGCCGTGTTCCTTTCGCACGACGTGTTCCGGCGGGATGGGTACGGGCTCATGGACGGCGCGCAGCTGACGCGGTACCCGTTCTTCCGCCGCGTGGGCTGCTTCGGCGTGACGGGCGAGGGGCTCGCGATCGACGACGCGCGCGCGGTGGCGGAGTACACGACGGGGTTGCTGCGGGGCGGGCGTGACCGGGTGCTGTGGCTCTTTCCGCAGGGCGAGTTGTTTCCGAATCGGGCGGCGCTGCGGTTCCGGTCGGGGCTGGCGCGCATCAGCCAGAGCGTGCCCGAAGCGCGGCTCGTCGCGGTCGCGATCCGGTATGAATTCCGGGAGGCGGCCAGGCCGGAGTGCGTCGTGCGCGTCGGCGAGGCGTCGACGGCCGCGGAGTACGGCGCGCGCTCGACCGCGGGGCTCACGCGCCGTCTCGAACGTGAGCTGGGCGATGCGGTGGCCGCTCTCGACGCCGACCTGGTGTCGGGTGCAGATCTGTCGGACGTCGGGTATCGGCCGGTGCTCACGGGGGCGGCGACGGTGAGTCGAGTCTATGACCGCACGGTCGGCCGCCTGGTGCGACGGCCGGCCTGAGACGCCCGCGCCTCGTGCGAGCAAGGCGTCCGACCAGGGGGCCGGACGCAAGAGTACCCGCCCCGCTAGATCGGTCCGCCCCCCACACCACCCCACACACGTGGCGAAACCGGTCTAGCGAGCACGGGCACTCGACAGCGCCGATGCTGTCGCGTTCCTGCTTCGATTGTTACGTCGTACCGTTTCTCATCCCTTCACGACATCGTTTCCTGGCGCACGGCCTCGCGCAGGGTCGAGGCATTTGGATGCATGGCCGAGGCGACGCCCGCGTCGGCCGCGAGGCCGGCGATGCGTTGGAGCGAGACGGGCTTTTCGAGAAAGTGTGTTGCGCCGAGCCGAGCCGAGGCGTGGCGGTGATCGTCGTCCGGGAAGGCCGTCAGGACAATCACCGTCGCGTCGGGCGAGAGCAGTCCGCCGGCAGCCATCACGCGCAATCCGCCGTCGCGATGTCCGCCGAGTCGCAGGTCGGTGAGGATCAGGTCGAACCGCGCCGTGGTGAGCGCGGCCATGGCCTGTTCCAGCGTCGCGGCCGTGATCGTGATCGTCTCGTCGACGTCGAACAGCTCCGCGAGGATGTCGCGGATACTCTGCTCATCCTCGACGATGAGAACGTGTCGTGACACGAACCGGAACGGAGCGCGGGAAGCCATCGGATGCACGTATCCAAGGCGAGTTGCGCGCCACGGTGTACCCGACCCGCAACCTGTTGCAATATCGACACTTACGTGAACTCGCCACGCACAACGGCATGCCCAAAACGACCGAAAGCCGGACGGTCCCGTGTCGGGCCGTCCGGCTTTCGGTCGTTTGCGTCATGCCGAGTGTCAGCCGCTGCGTTGCTGGATTCGGTCGGACACGTGGGGGCGCGGCGGTCCCTCGGGCACCCCGGAGGTCACCCCGTGGCGCAACTTCTCGTTGAGCGTCGAGCGCGCGATGCCTAGAAGGCTCGCCGCCCGCGTCCGGTTCCCACTCGTGGCCGCGAGCGCGGCGTCGATCGCGACACGTTCGGCGTCGGCCAGGGTCATGACCGGGCGCGTGACTTCGCGCTCGACCACGGCCAGGCGCGTGGCACCCAGGCCGAGGTGCTCGGGGAGGATCGCCCCGCCGTCGGCGAGGATCGTCGCCCGCCAGAGCGCGTTCTTGAGCTCGCGGATGTTCCCCGGCCAATCGTAGGCGACGAGTGCCGAGGCCGCGACCTCGGTGAGGGTGGCACCTGGCGGGAGGAGCGTGCGCGCGAGGGCGGCGATCTCGGGACGCCGGTCGCGCAGCGGGGGCAGCGCGATGGTGAGCACCTGCAGGCGGTAGTAGAGGTCGGCGCGGAATCGGCCGGCCGCGACCGCCTGTTCCAGCGGCGTGTGCGTTGCGGCGAGCAGGCGCGCGTCGCTCGTCAATGTGGCCGTGCCGCCCACGCGGCGGAACGTGCGCTCCTCGATGACCTTGAGCAGCTTGGGTTGCACCTCGGGGGCGAGTTCGGCCACCTCGTCGAGGAAGAGCGTGCCCCGCCCCGCGACCTCGAGCAGCCCGCGCTTAGCCTGGCGCGCGTCGGTGAACGCACCCTTCTCGTGGCCGAACAGCTCGCTCTCGACGAGGGCGCCGGCGAGCGAGGCGCCGTTGATCTCGACGAACGCGGCGGGTGCGCGTCGCGACATCTCGTGGATGCGGCGCGCGACGAACCCCTTGCCGGTGCCCGTCTCGCCGATGATCAGGACGGGCACCTCGTCGTTGCGCGCGGCGAGCGCGATGAGCCGGTCGAGCGACGGCGCGATCGCGGGCGTGAAGCCGGCCGGCGCGCTGTCCTGCCAGAGCGCCTCGGCGTCGCGGGCGCGCAGGAGCGTGAGCTCGCGACGCATGCGCGCGTGGTCGGCCGCGCGGCGCACGGCGCCGTCGAGCGCCGGAAGGTCGATCGGCTTCTCGAGGAAATCGGCGGCGCCGTCGCGCATGGCGCGCACGGCGGTGGGCACGTCGGCGTGGCCGGTGAGGAAGACGACGGCCAACTCGGGGTCGTCGGCGCGCAGTGTCTCGAACAGGGTCAGCCCGTTGGCGTCGGGCAGGCGCACGTCGACGACGGCGACGTCGGGCGAGTGCATCCCGGCGGCCTGACGCCCCTCGGTCGCGGTCGCCGCGGTGCGTACGGCGTACCCGAGCCCGGCGAAGTAGTCGCCGAGGGTCTCGCGGGTGGTGCGGTCGTCGTCGACGATGAGAACGGACAGCATGATGACCGGGGAAGGCGCGAGACGCGTGCCGGGACTCGCCGCAGCGGCGCCGCAGAGGAGCACGGGTGGCGGTTCGGCGCCGCGTCGCATTCGCCGCGGCGCCGTTCGCGGCCGCCCTGGGCGCGCAGATCGAAATCTCGCACGAGGTCGTGCGGCGTGCCGCGTCGGGGGCGGGCTGCAGCGTCGGCCGGAGGAGCGGCGGGTGTTCGGGCGCGCGGGTGTTCGGGCGCGCGGCCGTTCGGGCGCGGGGCCGCGGGACGGCGTGTTAGGCCGGCTGCGGGCGCCGATCGAGGGTCCGGCCCGTCAGGGCGGGGCGGGCGGGAGCATGAGGGTGACCGTCGTTCCCGCTTCTGGGGCGCTTTCGATGGCGATGGTGCCGCCGTGTTCGTCGAGCACGCGCTGGCAGAGCGCGAGTCCGATGCCGGTGCCGCCGGTCTTGGTGGAGTAGAAGAGTTCGAACACGCGCGCGAGCGCTTCGGGCGGGATGGCGGGGCCGGCGTTGTGGAGTTGGCACCGCCATCCGCCGTTGGCCAGGGGCGCGGACGAGAGCGTGACGGTGCTGTCCTCGGGGGCGGCGTCGACGGCGTTGCCGAGCAAATTGAGGAACACCTGCCGCATCTGCTCCGCGTCGAAGCGCGCGGTCGACGCACCGGCGGGGCCTGCGGCGGGCGCGCGCCGGCGGTCGAGGGTGAGGTGCTTGGTGTCGAGGCGCGCGCGCTGCGCGTCGAGCACGTCGTCCCAGAGGGCGTCGGGGTCGCCCGGGGCGAAGCGCGCGGCCGTTGGGCGCCCGTAGTCGAGGAGCGCCGCGATGATGCGGTTGAGGCGCTCGGCCTCGCGCAGGATGCGGCCGACGTTCTTCTCGACGACCGGGTCGCCGGCGGCGCGGAAGCCGAGGAGTTGGGCCGCGCTCGAGATTCCGAACAGCGGGTTGCGCAGCTCGTGCGCGACGCCCGCGGCCACCTCGCCGATCGCCTCGAGGCGGCGCTTCTGCTCGACGCGGCGCACGAGCCACGCGCGCTCGACCGCGACCGCGGTCTGGGCGGCGAGCGTTTCGAGCAGGCGCGCGACCGTGTCGTGCGGGTCGACGCTCGGGTCGGCGTCGCGCTGCACGTTCGGATCGACGTCGTCGACGGCGGCGAGGACGCGCACCGTCATGGCGCCGATCGCGCCGTCGGCGGTCGCGATCGGCGCGGTGAACTCGTGCTCGGCGCGTTCGACGACGCGGCCGGTGGCGAGGGCTTCGAGCCACGCGGGTGCGAGGCGGCGCTCGAGGGCGTCGTCGCTCTCGCGGTCCCACCCGGCGCGGTGCGTGAGGCGGAGCGCGGCGGTGTCGTCGTCCGCGGCGGCGGCGGCGAACGCGCTCGCGCCGAGCGCGCGGCGCGCCTCGCGGGCGGCCACGTCGTAGATGCGGTCGAGGTCGAGGGTGCGCGAGAGCGCGATGCCGGCGTCGATGAGCGCCTCGCGGGACCAGCGGGCGGGCGCGAGCTCGACGGCCGAACACACGAACCCGTCGGTGCCGAACGGGGCGACGTCGACGCGCAGCGTGCGCGGGCCGGCCGCACCGCCCGCTGCATCGCCGGCGCTCGGGACGGTGGGCAGGTCGCAATGCGTGGGGGCCGCGCGCTCGCGCGCCCGGCCCAACGCGCGCGCGAGGGCGGCGCGCGCGGCGGGGTCGGTGACGACGTCCCAGAGCGAGCGCCCGACGGCGCGCGCGGGGTCTGCGGGCGCGCCCGCCGCGGCGGCGAAGCGGGCCCACGCGGGGTTCGCCGCCGTGACGCGCAACTCGCGGTCGAGGGTCCAGACGGCGAGCGGGAGCGCGTCGAGTGGCGCGCCGAGCGGCGCGCCGAGGTCGGCCGACCCCACGGCCAGTCTAACGGGGTGTTAGACCGGCCGCGGGGCGGGCCGGTGGCGCGGCGGCCGCGGGCTCAGCGCCCGCGGCGGGCGCCGCCCTTCTGCGCCGTGCCGCGCTTCGCGGTCGCGGGCCGGCCGGGGCTCTTGCGGGCGCTGCTCGCGCTGCCGCGCGACGCCGACTTGGCCGCCGCCTTGCGCGCGCCGCCCTTCGCGGCCGTCTTGCTCGCCGACTTCGCGGCGCCGCCGCGTGACCCGGTCTTGCTCGCGCCCTTGCTCGCGCCCTTGCTCGCGGTCTTGCTCGCGGTCTTGCCGGCGGCCTTCCGCGCGCCCTTGCTCGCGCTCTTCGACGCCGTCTTGCCCGCGCTCTTGCTCGCGCCCTTGCTCGCGGTCTTGCCGGCGGCCTTCCGCGCGCCGCCCTTCATGGCGGACTTGGACGTGCTCTTCGAGGCGCTCTTGCCCGCCGACTTCGCGGCGCCCTTGCGCGCGCCGGTCTTGCTCGCGGCCTTGCTCGCGGCCTTCCGCGCGCTCTTGCCCGCACTCTTACTGGCGCTCTTGCCGGCACTCTTCGACGCCGCCTTGGCGGTCGTCTTGCGCGCGCCCGACTTCGCGGCGCTCTTGCGCGCGCCCTTGCGCGCGCCACGGCCGCTCGCGCTGCCCTCGTTGCCCGCGCCGGCGCCGCCGGCGCCGGCGCCGGCGTCGGTGGTGTTGCTGCTCTCGCCGCCGTTGATGGTCTCGTTTTCGGCCATGGTGGTCTCCTCGTCGTGGGAATGGTGGGAATCCGTCGCACTGCCACTGCCGCTTCCGGTGCCGCCGCCGAGTTCCGCGTCGTCGTCGTCAACGTCGAGCGGGTCGGCGTCCTGCCCCGCGTCCTGGCCTGCCGCGCCGCCGACGAGGTCGAGCGGTTCCGAGTCGTCGTCCGGCCCAACGATCGCACCGCGCTCGTCGTCGTCGTCCGACTCCTCGGCGTCGCCCGCCGCGCCGCCGCCGTCTTCCTCCACCTCGACCTCGTCGAGGTCCTCGCGCGCCGCCGACTCGGGATCATCGAACAGGCGCTCGCGCCGGCTGCGCCGTGCGGCGTAGCCCGCGCTGCTCTCTTCCTCGTCCTCGTCCTCCTCCTCCTCGTCGTCCTCGTCTTCGGCCTCGTAGCCGTAGCCGCCGAGGTCGTCGTCGTCGTCGTCGCCGCGCCGCGGCGCGAGGCGGAGGTCTGGCGCGAACTCCTCGTCCAACCCGTCACCCGTGGGCATGAGCGCCTCCTATGCGCGCCTCAGGACAGTATTCGACGGACTGCCGGTCACACCTTGCACGCCGCGTGCCCCGTACCGCTCGTGTTCGATTCAGAACGCGACCAATGCAGTGCTCGCGTCGTGCGCGCGGTCGTCGCGCGACGCCGGGCCGCGCGTCGCCGCGCGCAACACGACTCCGCGTGACGACGTGATAAGCGTCGGCGACGCAACAGTCAAGGCGCGCGCACGAATTCGTCGCGTCCGTGCCCATCTCCACGGCCGTGTGCCTCACGCCGTCGCACGCCGTCGCACGCCGTCGCACGCCGTCGCACGCCGCCGACCGCACGCCGCCTCACGCGACTTCTCACGTCGCAGCGATCGCTGCGATGCGACCGAGCACGTCGCGCGCGAACGCCGGCACACCGCCGCGCACTGCCGCACGGCCCCACGTCGCACCGCGTCCCACGGCGTCGCACCACGCGTCGGGACACGCATACGGCGCCGCGCCGCACGTCGGACCGCGTATCGACGCCGGTCCCGGCGTTCGCGCAACGCAGATCGCGGACGATCGGGCGCCGTGCGCGCGCCCTGCGCAAGACGAGCGGCGGCCGGCCGCGATCGTGCGGCGATGCACGAGGCGCGCGTCTCACCGCGCCCCCGATCCCCAATCGGCGAGCGTTCCTGCGCGGCGGCCTCTGGCGCGCGCGCGCGGTCGACTGTAGCGTAGGCGACGCGTGCACAGCCGCTCACCGGCGAGCGGAACCCGCGCACGCGCCCGCACCATCTTTCCTACACGGAGCACTCGCATGAAGGCTCGTCTCGCGTTCGCCGCCCTCGCCCTCGTGGCGGGCACCGCCGCGGCCCAGCAGCCGGCCACCGGCGCCCAGCAGCCGGCCTCCGGCTCGGCGATGGGTGGCTCGTCGATGCAGGACTCGTCGTCGATGAAGTCCGGGAGCATGAAGAAGCACAGCCGCCGTCATCGTTCGTCGAAGCGGAAGGCGATGATGTCCGACTCGTCCAGCATGAAGAAGCCGTCCTGATCGCTCGACCGACGCTCCGTGCCACTCGGCGCCGCCCGCGACTCCCGCGGGCGGCGCCGAGTGCGTTTCGGGACGTGCCGGCGCGCCGCCGCGCGGGGGGCCCGGCGCCGGCCGCCTGTTAGGCGCCGCCCGCGCCCCCGCCCAGCCCCCGCCGATGCCCACTCGCCCGCTCCGCACCCTGCGCGCCCGGTCCGTCCGCAGGGCGGCGGACCGGACGTGCGCCGACGAGCCGCGCGCTGCCGGATCGGACGCGAGCCAACGGCCGGGGGCCCGGACCGCCGCGTCGGGAGCCCCCAGACCGTGCGATCCGGAAACGTCAGTGCGCGACGGCGACGGGCACCGACAGTTCGCGGTCGCCCCACTGCATGCGCAGCACGCCCGCGTCCGCGCCGGTGGGCCGTAGCGCGATCGTGAACTGCTCGACGGGCGCGGTGAGCGGGGTGACGGTGAGCGGGACGCGCGCGAGGTCCTGCGTGGCGTCGTAGTCGGTGCCCCACTCGCCGGTCTTCTTGCTGATGATGAGCTGCGTGCCCGCCGGGGTCGGGAGCGTGAAGAGCGTGTAGCTGCCCGCCGGCACGCGCGTGCCGCCGACGGCGAGGTCCGCGGTGGTGCGGAACGCCGTCGCCGCGTTGGCGCCGGTGCGCCACCAGGTGCCGTAAGGCACGAGCACGCCGCCCCAGACGGTGCGCCCGCGCACCGAGGGCCGGCTGTAGACCACCGCGACGTCCGCCGCGCCGATGGACGCGCGCACGCTGTCGAGCGGCGACGCCGCGCCCATCGCCGGGGCCGCGGCGTAGCGCGCCGCGAGCCCGGCCACGTCGACCGCGGCGACGCGCGAGGCGATCACCTTGTTGGTGGTGTGCGTCCCGTCCACGCGCTGGATCCGCCCCGCACCGTCGAGGCGCATGGTCACGGGGTCCCCGAAGTAGTCGAGCTGCGCGCTGTCGCCGGCGAGGGTGATGGGGAGTGCGGCGGCGCGCGGCGCTCCGGGCGAAACGAGGCGCACGGTGTCGCGCGTCACGCCGGCGGCGCGCATGCGCCGCGTGGCGGTCTCGTACATCGCGTACGAGCCGTTGATGTTGGGCAGCGTGCCCGCCGGCGCGGCCACGCGCCGGTGGGCGACGCTGTCGGCGAAGCGGATGTCGTAGCTGACGCTGTCGCCGCGGAACGTGCCGGTCGCGCCGGTCGCGGCGCGCGGCACGGCGGAGCCGTCGGCGTTGCGCGTGCGGGTCTCGACCGACGCGGGCCGGCCCTGCGCGTCGAGCGTGACGGTGTAGTGCGTCACCCGCACCTGCGGCTGCCGCGTCATGACGTCGCCCTCGACGACGTTGCCGCGCCGGGTGAACTGTTCGGCGGCCACGGTATCGCGGCCGAGGGTGACGACGAACGCGGCGCGCTCGGCGGGTTGCGCCGCGGCGAGGGCCGGAACGGCGACGAGGAGTGCGGCGGGCGGAAGACGGCGCATGGCGGGATCGCGGGGGGCGGGGTGGTTGCTCACGGCCATCATACCCGCGAGCGCGGGCGCCGGTTAGGCCGGCCGCGCCGGGCCGTCCACGTCGGGGCGTGCGACGCGCGCGAGTTCCTCGGGGTGGCGGCGGAACCAGCTCGCGACGAGGTAGAACTCGTCGAGGTCGTGCGTGGGCACGTCGGCGTCGGTCACGTCGGGCGCCGAAAACACGCGCGCGGCGAGCGCGTCGAGCGCGGCCACCTCGTCGGGCGACGCGGGCGCGGCCAGGTCGGCGCGCACGGTGCCGCGGCGCACGAGGTACACGCGTTCGGTACCGTCGTGGCCGAGCGAGCGGTAGCGAAACGTCAGGCGGTCGGCGCCCGCGTGAAAGCGCTCGAGCCGCCCGGCGAGCCACGCGAGCGCGTCGCGCTTGCGCTTGATGACGCCCGCGCGCTCGAACTGCAGCGCGTCGGCGGCCTCGGTCATGCGCCCGGTCAGAACGTCGAGCGGCGCCCGCGTGCGCCCGGCGAGGAAGTCGCGCGCGACCGCGACGCGGCGCGCGTAGTCGTCGGGCGTCGCGCCCGCGGCGCGCCCGGGGCAGGCGCACGCGCCGAGTTGGGCGCGCAGACACGCGGGGTCGGGACGGACGGCGCCGCAGTCGCGCAGGCCGGTCGCGTCGGCGAGGGCGCGCGCGGCGTCGGTCAACTCGTGCAGCCGCCGAAAGGGTCCGTACAGCACGGGCGCGTCCTCGGCGTCGCTCCGCAGCACCATGCGGAGCGAGGGGACGGACCCGCCGCTCAAGGCGAGCCAGCCGCGCGGAGCCTCGTCGGTGTTGAGCAGGATGTTGAACCGGGGGCGGTACTGCTTGATGAGTCGCATCTCGCGCAGCAGGGCGGCGAACTCGCTGTGCGCGTACTCCCACTCGATGGCGTGCGCGTGGCGGAGGATGCGCGCCTGCTTGTCGCGACGGCGGTTGTTCTGCGCGGCGCGAAAGTAGGACAGGAGTCGCGGGCGCAGGCGCTTCGCCTTGCCGACGTAGATCACGATGCCGGTCGCGCCGAGCATCCGGTAGGTGCCCGGGAGGGGCGCGCACGCCGCGGTCACCTCGGCGAGGAGGACGCGGCGGCGTGCGGACGTGCTGGGTGAGTAGGTGGCGTGGCGGAGGTGGTCCGGCGCGAGGGCGGGGCGGAGTTGGGGGCGGCGCGGCACACCGGAAGGTAGGAGCGCGGGCGACGTCGACGAGTCCCGTTCCGCGCCTGCATCAATCCTTGTACGGGTCGAACTCCTTCTCCCGCGCCATCGCGACCACCAACGGCGTGAGCGTGTGCACGACCTCGATCGTCCCCTCCTGCGCCGTGAGTACCTCGGGCAACCGGCGGTACGCCTGCGGGGCTTCGTCCAGCCCTCCGCCGCGAAGGATGACGCCGCGGTCCGACAGCCAGTCGTGCATCATCTCCGGACTGATCCGCCCCGGGGTGATCAGCTGCCCGGTCTTTCGGTTGCGCTTGCCTGCGGCCGCCGTGCGCGACATGACGCGCCCCGCGCCGTGCACCGTCGAGTAGAGCGCGCCGCGCTGCGCGGCCGCGGTGGGCTCGTCCACCCCGGCGACTCCGCGGACGATCACCGCGTCGTCGCCCATCGAGCCACCGATGAAACCGAACTGTCCGGGAAAGGCCGGCGTCGCGCCCTTCCGGACGACGACCACGGGCTCGACGCCGTCGCCGACGTCGTGTTCCTCGCGCCAGGCGAAGTTGTGGTGGTTGTGGATCAACTCGACCTCGCGCCCGCCGATCAGCGCGACCACCTTGCGCGCGACCCACTCGCGTCCCGCGTACGCGTAGCGACCGGCGAGCGCCATCAGGTGCCAGTAGTCGTGGCCCAACGGCGCGCCAAGTTCGAGGAGCACCTCGCGCTCCGGGGCGCGCTCGTCCCAGCGCTTGCCCTGCCCGAGGGCGAGGAACGCCGAGGCGACGGTGTGGCCGAAGCCGCGGCTGCCGAAGTGCACGCCGACCCAGAGCGCGCCCGTCTCGTCGGCGAACACGTCGACGTAGTGATTGCCGCTGCCGACCGTGCCGAGCTGCTGGCGCGCCTTGGTACGCAGCGCCTGGCGGTGCGTCGCGGGCACCGCGTCCCATGCCGCGTCCTCGAACAGCGGGTGGTCCACCGGCGCGTCGTCCGACGAGTTCTTGCGGCCCACCCCGAAGCTCACGGTCGCGTGGATCGCGTCGGCGAGGTCCGACAGCGCGGCCCGCTGCGCCTCGTGCGTGCCACCGAGGTCGGCGAGCGTACGGTCGGTGCGGATCGCGGCGTTGCCGCACGCGATGTCGAAGCCGACGCCGACGACCGAGACCTGGTCGCGGTACGCGGCGACGCCGCCGATGGGCATGACGTAGCCGACGTGGCCGTCGGCCATGAGCGCGGCCTCGGCGGCGCGCGAGCGGACGTCGGCGAGCTGGGCGAGGGTGGCCGGTTCATGCTGGCCGAAGATCTTCATAAGAACAAGAAGAAAGGAACGGGTCGACTGGAATGCGGTGTTGAGAGAAGCCGGCGAGCGGCGCGGCGGTCGGACCGGCGTACCCCCGGTCGGGGGCACCCCGGCCCGTCCATGTCCGGCCGGTCACGGGTCGGCGTGATCCCCTGCGCCCACGCCCGGCGCGACGGCCGCGATCACGCCGGGCACCGCGGCGTCGAACCCGACGACGTCCATCATGCCTCCGTCGTCGGGGTCCGCGATCGCGAAGCCGTTAGACGCCATCCCCACGGCGACGAGCGTCGCGGCGATCCCCGTGCGCTCGCGGTACCGCCGGAGCGCCCCCGCGGGGCGGACCGGGCCGACCCGCGTCAGGTCGTCCGTGAAGACCACGAACGCGTCGACCTGCGAAAGCGGTGTGTGCCCGTGCGCGCCACGCGTGGTAGCGCGGCGCGGGCCACCACGCGAGGGCCGTCCTGGGTTAGGCAGCGCTCCACCGCCCCGGCGGCCTCGCGGGTGAGCGGCCGTGCGCCGACGTGAAACGTCCCGCCGGTGCTCCCGAGGAGCAGGAACCGGTCGAGCCGCTGCCAGTCGGTGATGCGCCAGGCGTAGGCGCCGGCCGCGTCCGGCCGCTGCGCGCTGCCCGGAACGGGGTCGCGCCGCGGGGTGGCCCCGGCGATCCCGTAAGCGAAGCGCCGGAGGCGCGTCGCGACGTGCTGCGTGAAATCGATCATCTGCTCGCCCTCCGTGATGTGGGCGTGGTGGAACGCCCTCGGGCACGGGGTGCGCGCGGGCGGGTGGTGCGGTACGAGGTACGTGATGGGCCCGGCGGGATACGACCCCGCGACCTCCCGATCCCGGGTCGATCGGCCTCACTGCTCGGCCCGTTGGCCGACTGCGCGGCGCGCGTACGAGCGGATGGCGCGGCGTGGCGCTCTGGCCGCCGAGCCAGGGCTCGAGGGGTGGTCCGCCGCCGGCGCGACGGGGCGGGACGGCCGGGCGGGGGGAGTCGCGTGTCCGTCCGCGCGACCGCCCGACCCGCCGGCCGACGGCGGACCACTGTGCTGTGCTGTGTTGCCCGTGTTGGCGTTTCGGTGGTCGGTCAGCGCGCACCCCCGAGTGGAATGCGGGAAACGGCGTTAGTCCGGATCGCGCCCGGCGCGGATGCGCCGGGCGGACACGAAAGCGCCCCGCCTGGCGCGGGGCACAGGCGGGGCGAGTCGCTCCCGGGAAGGCGGGGCGGGGCGCTAGGGCGCGCGCCGCTCCGGGTCCGTACCTGTACCGCGTCGACGCGGGCACCACGTGCTTCGGGCCGCGCCCGACATCGTCGGCTCGCATTCGCGCGCGCCGCCGCGACCGGCGAGGGCCGGTCGGAGTCGCAGCTGCGAGCTGGCGTTGGGCATGGACGTGGGGTGTGGGAAAGGGGCGAGGCGGCCGCGGCGCGATCCCGCAGGGGCCGGAAACACGAAAGTCGCGTGCCGATGGTGGCCCGGCGCACGCTGCGCAGCGGGGCGAGGGTGCGCCGCCGCGTTCACACGCGGGGCCCACGACTCGTACACACATCGGGACGCGACTCCCAGGACGCCCAACCAACACGCGCCCGGAATCGTTGTCAACCCCCACACCGCGCCATCGGCGCATGCGGGCACAAATCACCCTGGCGCCGCGTACGTTGCACCGCATGACGCGCGACTCGCTCGCCACTGCCGCCGTCCCGTCGGACGCGACGTCCCGCGGCGCATTCGCCGCGCAGGTGTTTGCCGCGCTCGACTTCGCCGCGGAGCGCCACCGCCGGCAGCGTCGCAAGGACGGCGAGGACTCGCCGTACATCAACCACTGCATCGCGGTCGCGGCCGTGCTCGCGACGGTCGGTGGCGTGACCGACGCCGACACACTCGCCGCGGCCGTGTTGCACGACACGGTCGAGGACACCGAGACGACCCTCGACGAGATCGAACGCCGGTTCGGGCCCGCGGTGCGCGGCGTGGTGGCCGAGGTCACCGACGACAAGTTGCTGCCCAAGACCGAGCGCAAGCGGTTGCAGGTCGTGCACGCGCGCGCGGCCTCGCATGCGGCCAGGCTCGTCAAGCTCGGCGACAAGATCTGCAACGTGCGCGACGTCACGCACGCGCCGCCGGTCGGTTGGTCGGAGGAGCGCCGCGTCGCCTACCTGCGCTGGAGCGCCGAGGTGATCGACGGGTGCCGCGGCACGAACGCGGCGCTCGAAGCGGAGTTCGACCGGCTGCTCGCCGCGGGGCTGGCGGCGTTGGGCGCCTGAGTTCGTCGCGCGCGTGAGTTCGTCGCGCGCCTGAGTTCGTCGCGCGCTCGGCTGCCGGACGGCCCACGGATCGACGTTGCTCACCGGCGGTCCACCACTCTGCCGATGTCGGACGGAACTCCGTCGGTGGCCGCCGCGGCGGCGCCGGGTTTGCCACAGGCGGGCGCTCCACCGTTCGTTTCCCGAACTTTCAGGAGCAACTGATGGCTACCACGAATTCTACCGGTCGTCCCCTCGCCGTCGTCACCGGCGCGTCGAGCGGCATCGGGCTCGAGCTCGCCAAGCAGTTCGTCGCGCACGGCTACGACCTCGTGATCGCCGCCGAGGACGCGGGGATCGAAGAGGCCGCCGCCGAACTCCGCGCTGGTGGCGCGACGGTCGAGCCAGTGCAGGTGAACCTCGCCACGCGCGACGGCGTCGAGCGCCTCGCGGGTCGCTTCGCCGCGGACGGGCGCACGCCCGACGCGATCGCGCTCAACGCGGGCGTCGGCCTCGGCGGCGCGTTCCTCGACCAGGACCTCGACCGCGTGTTCGAGCTCATCGATCTGAACGTGCGGTCGACGGTGCACCTCGCCTACCGCCTGCTGCCCGGCATGGTCGCGCGCGGCGAGGGGAAGGTGCTGTTCACGTCGTCGATCGCCGCGCTGATGCCGGGCTCATTCCAGGCGGTCTACAACGCGTCGAAGGCGTTCGTGCACAGCTTCTCCGAAGCGATCCGTAACGAGCTGAAGGACACGGGCGTGACCGTGACCGCGCTGCAGCCGGGCGCGACCGAGACGAACTTCTTCCACCGCGCCGACATGGAGGACACGAAGGTCGGCAGCTCGAAGAAGGACGACGCGGCCGAGGTGGCGCGGATGGGCTTCGAGGCGATGGTGGCCGGCAAGGACCACGTGATCGCCGAGTCGCTGAAGACGAAGATCCAGGGCGTGCTCGCCGAACTCGTCCCCGAGCCGCTGAAGGCGGAGCAGCACCGGAAGATGGCGGAACCCGGGTCGGCGTCGAAGTGACCCCGCCCGCCTCGCGTTAGGCGCTCGGCCCGGCGTCCGCCTCGGACGCCGGGCCGTCGTCTTTGGCGGCGCGGTCGGCGGCGGGCAGGAACGGCCGACGCGGCTCGGCGTACTGGCGCGCCGCCGGCACCGAGACGAGTTCGCGCTCGGGCCAGCGGAGCGCGGTGAGGCGCCCGCCGAACACGCACCCGGTGTCGATGTCGATGGTTTCGTTGACCCACGCGGGGGCGGCGACGGGGGTGTGGCCGTACACCACGGCCGCGCGCCCGCGATACTCCGCCGCCCACGGGTAGCGGACGGGGAGCCCGAACTCGTCGCTCTCGCCCGTGGTCTGCCCGTAGAGCGCGAACGCGCGCACCTTGCCCGAGCTGCGCCCCTGCAGCTCCGCCGTGAGACCGGCGTGCGCGACGACGAGCCGGCCGCCGTCGAGCACGTAGTGGCTCGGCAGCGCGTCGAGGAACTCGGCGATGCGCGCGCGCAGGGTGGGCGGCGTGGCGTCGAGCTGCTCGAGCGACTGCGCGAGGCCGTGCGTCCGCTGCACCGTCTGTCCGCGTAAGGCCTTGAGGAGTTTCACGTCGTGGTTGCCCGGCACGGCGAGCGCGGTGCGGGCGGCGACCATGCCCATCGCGGTGCGGAGCACGTCGGGCACGCGCGGGCCGCGGTCGGCGAGGTCGCCGAGGAACACGGCCGTGCGCGCGTCGGGGTGGCGCCAGGCGCGCACGCCGTCGGCGTCGGGCGCGGCGTCGGGCGCGTAGCCGAGTCCGGCGAGCAGGGCTTCGAGCTCGTCGGCGCAGCCGTGCACGTCGCCGATGATGTCGAACGGGCCGTGGTCGCCGGTGCGGTTGCTCGCGAGCGGCTGCCGCACGATGACCGCGCCGTCGACGTCGGCCTCCGCGTGGAGCACGTAGACGGCGGCGAAGCCCTCGCGCGGCAGGCCGGGCAGGGAGCGGCGGAGTTGGGCGTGCTGGTTGCCGACGACGTGCGGACCCACCTGGCGGTCGGCGCGCTCGGCGTTGCGCGCCTGGCAGACGCGTTCGGGAAGGTCGAGCACGACGGCCACGGCGGGCGTGTGGTGGCGCCGCGCGAGCGCGAGGAGCGGTCGGCGCGCGTCGGGCTGGACGTTAGTCGCGTCGACGACGGTGAGCAGCCCGCGCGCGAGCCGGAGGGCGACGACGTGGTGGAGCAGGGCGAACGCGTCGGCCGTGCTCGTCTGGTCGTTGGGGTCGTTGGAGACCGCGCCGCGGCAGGCGTCGGACGAGACGGTCTCGTACGGGCCGAAGTGGGTGCGCGCGAAGGTGCTCTTGCCGCTGCCCGCGGTGCCGACGAGGAGGACGAGGGCGAGTTCGGGGACGGCGAGGCGCGGCGCGGGCCGCGCCGCGGGGCGCGATTCGGGTTGCGACATGCGCGGGCCGGGCCGGCGGCCCGGGGCGGCGGGGCCCGGGCGGGTTAGGCCCGGGCCCCGCCCGGCGTCATGACTGCGACGACGCGGCCGGCTTCTTGGCCGAGCGCGACGGGCTGCGCTTGGCCGCGGGGCGCGTGGCCGTTGCGCGCTTCGCGGTGGCGCGCTTGGTGGTGGCGCGCTTCGCCGTCGCACGCTTCGCGGTGGTGCGCGTCGCGCCCGCGCGCTTCGCCGCCGTGCGGGGGCCCGACGTCTTGGGACCAGCCGCCTTCGTGCCCGACGTCTTCGCACCCGACGCCTTGGTGGTCGCGGGCTTCGCCGCCGCGCGCTTGGCCGTCGCGCGCTTGGCCGTCGTCGCCGGCTTCGCGGCGGACTTGGTGCGCTTCGCGGCCCCGACCTTGGCCGCCGCCTTCGTGTTCGCCCGAGCGGGGGTCGCGGTCGACGACGCGCCGCGCGCCTTGCTCGCCGCCGCGCCGCTGCGCGCCGCGGGCTTCGCGCCCGCCTTGGTGCCCTTCGACGCCGCCGAGGCGCCACCCTTCGACGTGCCGTTCTTGCCCGAGCTGCTCCGCGGACGCGAACCCGACGTGGTGTCGCCCGAAGCTTTGGAACGAGTCGCCATGTGATGGTCTCCTGTGGGAGGTGTGCCGGCGCCTTACGCAAGAATTAGGCGCAGACGACGGGTTCCGCGCCCAACGCGCGAAAAATAGCTGCGGTTTCGTCCGGAGTCGATGGAAATCGCCTCCCGCCCGCGCCCCCGCAGCTGTTAGACGACTGTTAGACCACCCGCGTTTCGCCGTGCAGCGGCACCCACAGCCGCGACGGGTCGCGCCCGGACGCGGCCCAGGCCTCGCGCGTGCGCCGCGGCGGCTCGTCGGTCGGCTCGTCGGTGAGCTTGAACGCGCCGAAGTGCGTCGCGCCGAACACGGGGTCGGGCGCGCCGGGGTGCGACGCGCGCTGCCCCGCGCGCAGCGCGTCGTACGCGGCGAGCGCGTCGTCGGGGTCGCAGTGCACGGGGCGCATGAACCAGCGCGGCGCGTACGCGCCCACCGGAAGCAGCGCGAGCGCGACCGGGCCGCACCGCCGCGTGACCTCCGCGAAGTCGGGGTGCAGCCCGCTGTCGCCGGCGAAGTACACCGCCCGCCCCGCGGCCCCGTCGGGGCCGGCGCGCGCGCGCAGCACCCAGCCGCACCAGAGCGTGCGGTCCCGGTCGCCCAGGCCGCGCCCGGAGAAGTGCTGCGCGGGCACGCACGTCGCCGACACGGGCCCGGCGTCGGCCGCGCCCCACCAGTCGCACTCCGCCACCGCGTCGGCCGGCACGCCTAACGCGTGCAGCCGTGCGCCGACGCCGAGCGGCGTGAGCCAGCGCGCGCCCGGGTCGCGGGCCGCGAGCCGGCGCACGGTGGGCGCGTCGAGGTGGTCGTAGTGGTCGTGCGAGAGCACGACGAGGTCGACCGGGGGCAGGGCGTCGAACGCGACGCCCGGCGGCGTGAAGCGCTTGGGCCCCGCGAACGGCAGCGGCGACGCGCGGTCTCCCCACACCGGGTCGAGCAGCACGTTCTGCCCCGCGAGCTGCACCAGGAACGACGCGTGCCCGACCCACGTCGCCGTGATCGCGTCGGCGGATGCGCGCGGCGTCGCGTAGGCGCTCGCCACCCGCGGGAACGCCACGCGCGGGTCGGGGTCGACGGCACGCCGGTGCGCCACGCGCTCGACGACGAGCCAGCGCGCGAGCGCGGCCGCACCGGCGCGTCGCCCGCTCGGCCACGGGTTCACGAACCCGCCGCCGGGCTTGTGGTGAGGCGGGAGTGCGGACGCCGGCTTGGAAAACGCCGCCGCGGAAGACGCGGGCTCGGAAGACGCGGGTGCGCGCGCGGGGTCCTGCTCGGACGGTGCGGTCACGCGCGACAAGGTATCGTGCGCGTGACCGCACCGTCCCGCCGCCGATGACCGATTCGCACCCAACTCCCGACGTCCGCCGAGCCGCCGTGCGCGCGCCCGACTTCCCACCAGGGCTCGACTGGCTGTTCACGCCGGCGCCGCTCACGCTCGCCGACCTGCGCGGCAAGGTGGTGGTGGTCGACCTGTGGACCTACGGGTGCATCAACTGCCAGCACGTGATCGCGACGCTCGCCGCGCTCGAGGCGCGCTTTGCGCGCGAGCTCGTCGTGGTCGGCGTGCACAGCGGCAAGTTCATCGCGGAACGCGACACGGACCGCATCGCGCACGCGGCCCAACGGCTCGGCGCCGGCCACCACCCGATCGTCAACGATCGGCAGTTCCGCCTGTGGCGGGCGTGGGCCGCGCGCGGCTGGCCGACGCTCGCGGTGGTCGACCCGCGCGGCTACGTGGTGTGGCAGCAGGCGGGCGAGCCGCGCCTCGCGGCGCTCACCGCCCTCGTGGCCGACGTGGTCGCGGCGGCCGACGCCGCGGGCACGCTCGACCGCGCGCCGCGCGCGGGCAGCACGCCGCGGCGCAAGCCCGCGCCACGCGGCGGGGGTCGGCGCCGCGGCGTCGCCGTTGCGCTACCCGGGCGGGCTCGCGGTGTCCGCGCCCGACGCGCGCGGGGTGCGGCGCATGGCGGTGTCGAGCAACGGCGACGGCGGGCCGGGCGCGCGGCTGCTCGTGGGGCGCCTAACGGACGGCGGGCGCCGCCTCGCGGTCGACCGCGAGTACGACGGCGCGGGCGACCCGTTCGTGCGGCCGCAGGGGTTGGCGTTCGCGCCCGACGCGTCCGACGCGTCGGCGCGCGGCGCGGGTCCGGCGACGCTGTACGTGGCCGACACGGGCACCCACCGGGTGCGCGCCGTGAACCTCACCACGGGCGCGACGCGCGTGGTCGCGGGCACCGGCGTTCGCGTGCGGACGGCAGCAGATCGCGCCGCGGGCGCGATGGCCTCGCCCTGGGGGCTCCTGGCGTTCGACGATGGCACGCTGCTCGTCGCGATGGCGGGCACGCACGAGATCTGGCGCGTGGACCCGCGCGGCGGCGACGGGACCGCGCGGCCGGTCGTCGGGGGGAGGGGAGAAGGGTTGGTCGACGCGCCGCCGGGCACGCCGGCGCTCGACGCGCTCCTCGCGCAGCCGGTGGCGCTGGCGTCGGACGGCGTCCGGGTGTGGTGGGCAGACGCGGAGGCGAGCGCGGTGCGCGAGACGACCCGCGCCGCGCTCGAGGGCGGCCAGGACGACGGCGTGCGGACGCTGGTGGGGACGGGGCTGTTCGACTTCGGAGACCGCGACGGGGTCGGCGACGAGGTCCGCCTGCAGCACCCGGCGGGGCTGGCGTGGGAGGGCGGACGACTGCTCGTGGCCGACGGGTACAACGACGCGGTGAAGGCGCTGGACCCGGCGACGAGGCGGGTGGAGACGGTGTTGCGCGGGGTCGCGGAGCCGGGGGCGATGGCCGGGGCGTACGTGGTGGAGACGAACGCGCACCGGGTGCGGCGGGTGGGGGGAGGGGAGGTGGAGATCGGGTAGTGGGCCGCCGCGCGCGTCGCGTCCGAGGCCGGTCGTTAGGCACGCGACGCGGCCCGGGTCCTACGCCCGCCCCGCCCGCTCCTCCCCCGACTGCACCTCGAGTATCCCCTGCTGGATGTAGATCGGCCGGATGTGCGCCGAGAACGCCTTCCGCTGCCGCGCGAACCACACGCCCGCGAGCAGGCAGCCGACGGCGCCGGCGAGGATCGTGAGGGGCGTGCCCATCCGGGCCGCGAGTCCTCCGGCGAGGAGGGAGCCGATGGGGGCGGTGCCGAGGAAGGCGACCGTGTAGAGGGCCATCACGCGGCCGCGGAGCGCTTCGGGGAGGATCGTCTGCAGGATCGTGTTGCACGACGCCGTCGTGACCATGAAGGCGCCCCCCACCAGCGTGAGGAGTGCGAGGGCCAGCCACGCCGTGTGCGCGAACGAGAACGCGACGAGCGCCGCCCCGGTGGCGATGCCGCCGGCGCCGATCACGCGGCCGAGGCCGACCACGCTCGGCCGGCCGGCGAGGTAGAGCGCGCCGCCCAACGCGCCGACGCCGCCGGCGGTCATCAGCCAGCCCAGCAGGTGCGGACCGCCGTGCAACACCTTGGACGCGACCTCGGGCATGAGCGTCGTGTAGGGCATGCCGAACACGCCGAGCAGGGCGATGAGCAGCAGGAGGTTGCGCACGGGCGGGAAGCGGGCCGCGTAGTGCACGCCCTCGCGCAGTTCGGCGACGACCGCGGCGAGGCCGCGCGTCGCGGGGGCGGCGGTGCGCGCGGGCATGTGCATGAGCAGGAGCGACGCGAGCACCGCGACGTAGCTCACCGCGTCGAGCGCGAAGCACCAGCCCGCGCCCGCGGTGGCGAGCAGCGCGCCGCCGATGGCGGGGCCGATCACGCGCGTGCCGTTGAACATCGACGAGTTGAGCGCGATCGCGTTGGGCAGGTCGGCGCGGTCGTCGACCATCTGCACCACGAACGCCTGCCGCGCCGGGGTGTCGAGCGCGTTCACGAGGCCCTGCACGAGCTGCAGCCACATGATGTGCGCGACGGTCACCGTGTGCGTGAAGACGAGCGCGGCGAGTACGACCGACTGCAGCAGCGAGAGCGCCTGCGTCGCGACGAGCACGCGGCGCCGATCCCAGCGGTCGACGAGCACGCCGGCCACCGGCGCGACGACGAGCGTCGGCAGGAGGCCGACGAACCCGACGAGGCCGAGCCACCACGCCGACCCGGTGAGCTGGTAGACGAGCCAGCTCGTGGCGATGCGCGTGACCCAGGTGCCGACGAGCGAGACGCTCTGTCCGGTAAAGAAGAGGCGGTAGTTGCGCGAGCGCAGCGCGCGTACCCGCGAGGGCGGGCCCTGCGAGGGCGGTCCGTGCGATGGCGGGCCCTGCGGTGGTGCGGTCGCCGCGGGGGCGGAGATGGTCGTGGTGGTCACGGCGGGCGAGGGAGCACGGACGGTGCCGGGCCCAGACGCGGGCGCGGGCACGCCCCTCGCGACGCGGCCCCGCCGCGACCCGCGCGGCCGATCCGCCGTCCACCCGTCGTTCCTTCCGCCGTCCTGCCCATGCCGATGCTCGTCAGCGACCACCTGCTCGCCCTCCTCCAGCGCTGGGACGTGCGCCGCGTGTTCGGCTACCCAGGCGACGGGGTCAACGGCATCATGGGCGCACTCGGCCGCCTGCACGCCGCGCCCGCCGAGAGCCGCGGCGGCGTGGACGCGGACGGCGGCGGGGCGGACGGGGCGGGCGCGCCGCCGATCGAGTTCGTGCAGGCCGCGCACGAGGAACTGGCCGCGCTCATGGCCACGGCGCATGCGAAGTTCACGCGCGCCGGCGGCGCCCCCGAGCCGGGCGTCGTGGTCGTGACGAGCGGGCCGGGCGCGACGCACGCGCTCACCGGGCTCTACGATGCGAAGCTCGACCACCAGCCCGTGGTCGCGATCGTCGGCCAGCAGGGCGTCGCGGGGCTCGGCGGGAGCGAGCAGCAGGAAATCGACCTCAAGCTGGTGCTGCAGGACGTGGCGAGCGCGTACTGCGAGATGGTGGTCCACCCGGAGCAGCTGCGCCACGTGGTCGACCGCGCGTTCCGCATCGCGCTCGCGCAGCGCACGGTCACGGCGGTCATCCTGCCCAACGACGTGCAGCGCCTGCCGGCCGCCGAGCACCCGGCGCACGAGCACGGGCGCCAGCACGCGAGCGCGGGCTACACCGCGCCGCGGATGGTCGCGCAGGACGCGGAGCTGCGCGCGGCCGCGGACGTCCTCGCCGCCGGGCGGAGGGTCGCGGTCCTCATCGGCGCGGGCGCGCTGCACGCGGGCGACGAGGTGCTCGCCGCCGCCGACGTGTTAGGCGCGGGCGTCGCGAAGGCGCTGCTCGGCAAGGCCGCCACGCCGGACGACCACCCGCTCGTCACCGGGTCGGTGGGGTGGCTGGGGACGCCGGCGAGCAACCGCATGCTCAAGCGGTGCGACACGCTCTTCATGATCGGGACGTCGTTCCCGTACGCGGAGTTCCTCCCCGAAGAGGGGCAGGCGCGCTGCGTCCAGATCGACAGCTCGGCCGCCAACCTCGGCCTGCGCTACCCGGCCGAGGTGGCGCTGCAGGGCGACAGCGCGGAGACGCTGCGCGCGCTGCTGCCGCTGCTCACGCCTAACGCAGAGCGCGATGCGTGGCGGGCCGAGGTGGAGGGGTGGGTGCGCGAGTCGCGCGAGGCGGCCGAGCGGCACGCGGTGGCCCCGGCGAACCCGCTCAACCCGCAGCAGGTGGTGTGGGAGCTCGGCCGGCAGCTGCCCGACGCGGCCGTGCTCACCGGCGACTCGGGGTCGAGCGCGCTGCTCCTCGCGCGCGACGTGCCGATCCGGCGCGGGATGCACTTCTCGCTCTCCGGCGGGCTCGCGACGATGGGCTCCGCGGTGCCGTACGCGGTCGCGGCCAAGTTCGCCTACCCGGACCGCGTGGTGGTCGCGGTCGCCGGCGACGGCGCGATGCAGATGAGCGGGCTCAACTCGCTCGTCGACGTGGCCAAGCACTGGAGGCGGTGGGCCGACCCGCGGCTCGTCGTGCTCGTGCTCAACAACCGCGACCTGAATTACGTGACGTGGGAGCAGCGCGTGATGGAGGGTGACCCGCGCAACCCGGTCACGCAGTCGCTCCCGGACCTGCCCTACGCCGACTTCGCGCGCCTCCTGGGGCTGGACGGCGTGCGCGTGGAGCGGCCGGAGGACGTGGCCGGCGCGTGGCGGCGAGCGTTCGCGGCGGACCGGCCGTTCGTGATCGACGCCGTGGTCGACCCCGACGTGCCGACGCTGCCGCCGGAGCTGACGTCGGCGCAGGAGGACAAGCTGACGCGGGCGCTCTCGAGTGGGGACGACCGCGCGACCGGCGTGCTCGAGCAGCTCCAGCGGCAGGAGGTGCGTCAGGCCGCGGACTGAGGGGCGGACGGAGGCGCGGAAAGCGGCGGCACGTCGTCCAGATTCCCCGGCCCGTCGCCGTGCTCGGCCGCGAAGCGGCGTCGCCGCTCGGCGCGGGCGGCCCACTCGATGGCGCGGGCGCGGCGGGCGTCCTCGTCGACGGGGGTGTCGTCGGGGTGCACGCGCTCGGCGAGGAGGTGGTCGAGCTCCTCGACGACGCGCTCGGGGACGGGTGCGCCGGCGTCCGGGCCGTGCTCGCTGTGCCGCATACCGGAGTGTGGGGCGGCCGGGTGCAAACCGCAGCGGGCCGGGGGCCACGGTCCTGTCGCGGTTGCGTCACGGCGGGCGAGCTGTTCGATAGGGCACCATGACCTCCCTTTCTCCCGTCGCTCCCCCGCCCGCGCCCGTCGCGGCCGACCTCGCCCGGCGCCTGCGCGAGATGCCCAAGGTCGAGCTGCACGTGCACTTGGAGGGTGCGATGGACGCCGACGCGGTGTGGGCGATGGCCGCGCGCAACGGGACGCCGATGCCCGCGGCGACGCTCGAGGCGTGGCGCGCGTTCTACGCGTTCCGCGACTTCGACCACTTCATCGAGGTCTACACGGCGGCCGCGCGCGCGATGCGCACGCCCGAGGACTGGGTGTTCATGGCGGAGCACTTCTGCGCGCGGCAGGCGGAGCAGCGGGTGGTGTACACGGAGGCGTTCCTCTCCGCGTCGCTCATGCTCCAGACGCTGCCACCCGAGGTGCTGCTCGACGCGCTGGAGGCCGGGATCGCGGCGGGCGAGGCGCGGCACGGGGTGCGGGTGCGCTTCATCCCCGACATCGCGCGCCACGTGCCCGAGACGCAGCGCGCGGTGCTCGACTTCGTGACGCTCGGGCACGAACGCGGCCTGTTCCTCGGCCTCGGGCTCGGCGGGCCGGAGGTGGGGTTCCCGCCGGAGCTGTTCACCGGGACGTACGCCGAGGCGCGGCGGCGGGGGCTGCGGGTGGTGGCACACGCGGGCGAAACGGTGGGGGCGGCGAGCGTTCGCGGGGCGCTCGAATCGTTAGGCGCGGAGCGGATCGGGCACGGGGTGCGCGTGCTGGAAGACGCGGCCGTAGTTGCGCTCGCCCGCGCGCGCGGGGTGCCGTTCGAGGTGTGCCCGACGAGCAACTACCGGCTGAAGGTCGTCGCGGAGGGCGAGCCGCACCCGCTGCGGCGGATGGTGGACGCGGGGCTCGTGTGCACGGTGAACTCGGACGACCCGCCGATGTTCGGGACGACGCTGGTCGACGAGTACCTGCTGCTCGCGCGCCAGGGCTTCACGTGGGACGAGCTCTGGCGCCTCAACCGGAACGCGCTCGACGCGGCGTTCCTTCCGGACGCGGAGCGGCAGGCGTACGCGGCGCGGTACGACGCGTGGCTGGCGGGCGCGGGCGCGTAGCAGTCGCCTGCGGACCGGCCGAACCGTAGGCAAGCCGATGCCGCTCACGCTCGCCCGGCTGCGCGCGCACGTCGTCCGGGGCTCGCTGTTCCGCCCCACGGCGCTGGCCGCGGCGGTGGGGCGGATGGGGTTCGTGCAGGCGGACCCGATCCGCGCGCCGGCTCGGGCGCAGGACCTGATCCTCCGCCACCGCGTCGCGGGCTACCGCGAGGGCGACCTGGAACGCGCGTACCCCGCGCTCGGGCTCGACGAAGACGTGCTGTACGCGTACGGGTTCGTGACCCCGGCGGTGCGGCGGCTGCTGCACCCGGGCGAAGCGGAGCCGCCCGGTGGGCTCGCGGGCGAGGTGCTGGCGTACGTGCGCGAGGCGGGGGCGGTGCACCCGCGCGACGCGGCCGCGCGGTTCGGGACGCTCCGCGAACGCAACGCGTGGGGAGGGATGTCGCGCGCGACGACGCGGGCGCTGGAGGGGTTGCACGCGCGCGGGCTGCTGCGGGTGGCGCGTCGCGAGCGCGGCGTGCGGGTGTACGCGGTGGCGCCGCCGGCGCCGGCGGGCGCAGGGCTCTCGCCGGAGGACCGGCTTCGGGAGCTGGTGCGGTACCTCGCGGGGCTGTTCGCGCCGTTGCCGGAGCCGGCGCTCCGGCGGGTCCTGCGCTACGTGCCGTTCGTCAGGCGCGAGGTGCCGGCGCCGGCGCTGCGTGCCACGGTGAGCGGGATGCTGCGCAGCGGCGAGCTGGAAGGCGAGGCGTTCGAGGGCGAGCAGTGGGTGTGGCCGCAGGGGCAGGCGCCAGGGGCCGAAGGAGAAGCGCCACGGCGGGTGCGGCTGCTCGCACCGTTCGACCCGGTCGTGTGGGATCGCGGGCGGTTCGAGCGGCTGTGGGGGTGGGGGTACCGGTTCGAGGCGTACGTGCCCGCGGAACGGCGGGAGCGGGGGTACTACGCGCTGCCGCTGCTGTGGGGCGCGCGGGTGGTGGGGTGGGCGAACGTGGGGAGGGACGGGGTGGAGGTGGGCGTGGTGGGGGTCGGGCCGCGGGGCGGGGGGTTTGCGAGGGAGATGGAACGGGAGATCGAGCGCGTGAAGGGGTTCTTGGTCGAGGGTCGATAGCACTCGGGCCGGACCGGGACGGCTGGACGGCCGTGCCCGTCTCGCCGTGTCCGCCCCACCGTGCCTAACGGCTGAGGCGGTCAGCCCTCGTCCACCACGACCGTGAACGCCGATCCCTGCCCCGCCTCGCTCGCCAGCCGCAGCTCCCCGTTCATCCCCCGCACGAGATCCCGCGAGATCGACAGTCCAAGCCCCGTCCCCTCGTGCTGCCGCGTGCGCCCCCCTTCCACCTGCACGAACGGCTCGAACACCGCCTCGAGCTTGTCCGCCGGGATCCCCCGCCCCGTGTCGCGGACGCGCGCGAACACCCTGCCCTCCCCTTCCGGCCAGCGTCCCCAGGTGACGTCGACCCGCCCGCCGGGCTCGGTGAACTTGATCGCGTTCGACAACAAGTTCACCAGCACCTGCGCGAGCTTGTCGCGGTCGGCGCACGCGACCGCGCCCTCGTCTGCGGCGGAGGCCGGCGCGGCAGACCATGCGAGCTGGCGGTCCAGCAGGAGCGGCTGCATCAGGGCGCACGTCTCGCGCACGACGCCGGCGAGCGGGACCGCCGCGAGGCGGTACTCGACGCGGCCCGCCTCGAGGCGCGCGAAGTTGAGGATGCTCGTGATGATGCCGAGCAGGTGCTCCTGGCTGCGCTGGATGCGCTCGAGCATCTCGCGCTGCGGCGGGGTGACCGGGCCGTGCAGACCGAGGGCGAGCAACTCGGCGTAGCCCCCGATCGCGTTGAGCGGCGTGCGCAGCTCGTGGCTCATCGTCGCCAGGAACTCGCTCTTCGCCTTGTTGGCCCGCTCGGCCTCCGCACGCGCCGCCTCGGCCTCGCGGCGTAGGCGTTCGGCCTCGCGCCGGGCGCGCACCTGCGCGGTGATCTCGACCGCGTGCATGAGCACGTCGCGGCCGTGCGCGCTCTCGCCCGGCAGCGGCTGCCACACCAGGTCCCAGAACGTCGCCTCGACCTCGCGGTCCCAGCGCGCGAGCGGGACGAGGGTTTCGGGGTTGGCCCAGGGCACGCCGGCGTCGTACGTCGCGTCCAGCCGCTCGAACAGCCCGGAGCCAGCCAGCTCCGGGAACACCTCGCGGAACGTCTGCCCGACCGCGCCCGCCTTGCCCACCTGGCGCTCCCACGTCGGGTTCACGTAGGTGACGACGTGCTCGGGGCCGGAGAAGATCGCCATCACGGCGGGCGCTTCGGCCAGCAGACTGTCGAGCTTCGTGCGCTCGTTGCGCAGCGCGCGCAGGAGCTGCTCGCGCTCCTCGCGCGTGCGCCGCTCGCGGTCGACGTCCTGCACGACGACCACCGCTCCGGTGAGCGGGCCACCCCCCTGGTCACCACCGGTGCCGCCCAGCGGCCCGCGGATGGGCGCGCCCGTGATGCGCACCCACGCGACCGTGCCGTCGCCGCGCTGGTAGAGGTACTCGTCGCCCGTCGTCGCCTCCCCCGTCGCGAGCACGCGCGCGAGCGGGTACTCCGCCGGGGCCACCTGCCGCCCGTCGGGGTGGTAGGCCACCCAATCGCGGTAGCTCTCGACGTCGCGCGAGGGGAGCACGGGGTGGCGGAAGATCTCCTCGGTGCGCCGGTTGCCGTACACGATGCGCCCGCTCGGCGCCTCCGCGAGCACCACGCCGAGCGGCAGCTGCTGGAGGACGGCCTCGAGCAGGGCGCGCTCCGCCGCCACCCGCGCGTCGGCGCGCTTGATCGCGTCGATGTCCACGGCGATGCCGACCCAGCGCTCGACGTGCCCGTCGGCGTCGCGGATGGGGGTGCCCCTGGCGACGAACCACCGGTAGCGGTCGACCGCGGTGTCGCCCCGCGCGGCCTCACCCGGCGTCGCGTCGCCCGCCGCCGGGGCGGCCCGGAAGCGGAGCTCGACCGCGTACGCGCCCGGGCCGCCCGCGGCGGCGTCGGCCACCGCGGCGCGCCAGACGTCGTCGACGCGGGCCCGGTCGTCGGGGTGCACGGCGCGCAGCCAGCCGTCGCCTAACGATTCCGCGACGCCGAGCCCCGTGTAGGCGTACCAGTACGGGTTGCACTCGGTGATCGCGCCCGACGGGTCGCCGAACCACACGACCTGCGGCGACACCTCGACCAGCGCCCGGCAGCGCGCCTCACTCTCGGCCCGCGCCTCTTCCGCCCGCCTCGCGTCGTCGACGTCCGTGCTCGTGCCGAGCCAGCGTACGACGCCGCCGGCAGCGTCGCGCAGCGGGACGGCGCGGCCGGCGAACCAGCGGTGCCGCCCCGTCTCCGCCTCGCGCAGGCGGTAGTCGGCCTCGAACGGCACCCGGGTGGCGAGCGCCTCGTGCCACCGCTCCACGACGGCGGCGCGGTCGTCGGGGTGGAGGAAGTCGGTCCACCCGCGGTGGCGCCCGGGCTCGCCGTGGCGGCACACGTCGCCGTCCGCCCCGGCACTCTCCGGCTGGCGCGGCATGCCGGTGTAGCGGTACCAGCGTTCGTTGTAGTAGTCGAGCCGCCCGTCCGCACGCGCCGACCACAGGAGCTGCGGGATCGCCTCCGCCATCGCCCGGAACGTCGCGTCAGGAGTGGCGAGCGGGGGCGTCGGGGTGCCGGCCTCGGCGGCCGGATCGGCGAGAGTGGTGCTCGGGGACGGGGTCACGACGTGGCAGGCGGTGGCGCGAAGTTGCGGCTCACTGGCGAGATCCGGGCCAGAGGGCAGCACACGTTGGATACGTGCGCGAACGTGCGGAAATGCGTACGGCCCTCTCCGCGTGCCGGCCGGCCCGTTGGAGTCGCGAGCGACGACGAGTCCATCCCCACGTAGCGCCGCGCGCCGGGGCAGGGAGCGGCATGCACGCCGTCCCAATCGGCGGCGCCGTGCACGGGGTCGCGTCTTAACAACTGGCGATCACGCAGGCGCGTCCGCAGGCGCGGACGGGCGGCGTCCCGCGGAGTGGACGGCCGGTGGCCCATCGGCTGCCACGCGCCCGGATCGTTCGCCACAAGTCATTTCCATGCAATGACTTAGCATCGCCATGCGGGCGGTGGTCGCAGGCGGGCCCGCGGCATTTCCGATGCTTGATCTCGATATCGAGCGCCCGGCGGTCCGCCGCGACGCGTTGGAACTCGACCGGAGGAAGACTCGCATGGGCACGACGCTGCTGACGCATCGGATGGTTCGCTCCCTCGCCGCCGCCGCGGGCGTTGCGCTCGCCGCTGCGGCGGCCACGTCGCCCGCCGCGGCACAGGGTCGGTGGGGGAACACCGACGGCCGCTACGGCGGGGGTAACAACGCCGGGTACGACAACGCGCGCCCGCTCTACGCGTGGAACGGGCGGGTGGACCGCGAGGCGTACATCGTCATGCAGAACGGCGACGTGCGTACGCAGATCGACGGCTACGACAACGGGGCCGGCGGGCGGGCGCGCGTCGCCTCGGCGCTACCGCAGACCAACGGCGTGATCGACGTGCGGATCGAGGAGGGGCGAGGTCGCGTCGACGTCGTCGAGCAGCCGACGAGCCGTAACGGCTACCGCGCGGTAGTGCGGGTACGGGACGACGACGCCGGCGCCGGCTTCTACCGCCTCGTCGCGACGTGGCGTCCCACGGGCGGGTACGGCGGCGGCTATGGCGGCGGGTACCCGGGCGGCTCCGACGGACGCGACGACCGTCGCGACGGCGACCGGCGGGATGGCGACCGGCGGGATGGCGACGGCCGCTACGGGTCCGGCGGCGGGTACAACAACGGCGGCTACAACAATGGCGGCTACAACAACGGCGGCGGTACGTACGCCGGCTCGGGCATGCTGCACTGGCGCGGTCGGGTGGACGACGTCGAGGAGATCCGCCTTCAGGGCGGTCGCGTCGACACGCGTACGGTCAGCGGTCAGGGCGCCGCGGACGTGCGGAGCCAGTTCGCGGGCGGTACGCTGCCGGCGCGCGACGTCACGGTGCGCGTGAACGACCGGTCGGGCCGCGGCCGGGTCGCGGTGGTGCAGCAGCCGCGCGCGTGGAACGGCTACACGGCCGTGGTGCGCGTCGAGGATCGTGACGCGGGCGCGGGCTGGTACGACTTCGACGTGAGCTGGTAACGCTCAGCTGACGACCGACGCGGGCTCACGCGCGGCGGGGATCTGTTCGAGGTCCTCGTCGCGCTCGAGCACGTCGCGCAGGCGCCCGGCGTGGCCGAGCAGGTAGGGGACGCTCGTGACGACCACGTTCCGGCGAAAGAGGAAGGCCGTACGGATGTAGAGTGCGGTCTTGTTGTGGAGCAGGTGCTCCCACCAGCGGTGGGGCACGACTTCGGGGACGACGACGGTGATCAGGTCGGTCTGCCCTTTCTGGAGCAGTCCGTTCACGTAGTCGACGAGCGGGCGGAGGACGGAGCGGAACGGCGAGGGGAGCACGGCAAGGTCGACGCCGATGTCCCACTGCGCCCACTGCTCGCGGAAGCGCTCGGTGGCGGTGGGGTCGACCTCGATGTACGCCGCGCGCACATCTTCGGAGATGGCGGTGGCGTAGACGAGCGCGCCGGCGGACGCCTTGGTGATCGCGCCGACGGGGACGACGACCGTGTGGTGCAGGAAGAGCAGCGGCGCCTGGCCGGTGAACGCGACCTCGCGGGCGAACGTGTCGTAGTGCCGGTGGATGCCGACGAGCATCCAGATGATGAGAGGCACGAGCACGACGACGATCCAGCCGCCTTCGGCGAACTTGGTGACGACCTGGATGATGGTGACAATACCGGTCGCGACCGCGCCGACGCCGTTGAGGACGGCGCGCCACTGCCAGCCGGGCTCCCTGGTCGCGCGCCAGTGGACGACCATGCCGGCCTGCGACAGGGTGAAGCAGAGGAACACGCCGAGCGCGTAGAGCGGCACGAGCGCATTGGTGTTGCCGCGGAAGATCCAGACGAGCAGGGCGGCGATGGCGGCGAGGACGATGATGCCGTTGGAGAACGCGAGGCGGTCGCCGCGGGCCGCGAGCTGGCGCGGGAGGTAGCGGTCGTGCGCCAGAATGCTGCCCAGTCGCGGGAAGTCGGCGAACGCCGTGTTGGCCGCGAGCACGAGCACGGCGAAGGTGCTGTACTGCAGCAGGTAGTAGAAGAAGCCGCTGCCGAAGACGTGCCGGCCCAGGATGGACAGCACCGTCTGGTCGGTGGTCGGCATCACGGCGTAGTGCTGAGCGAGGAAGCTGACGCCCAGGAAGAACACGGCGAGGATGGCGACCATGACGCCGAGCGTGGTCGCCGCGTTCTTCTGGGCGGGATGCTTGAACGCCATCACGCCGTTGGAGATGGCTTCGGTGCCGGTCATCGCCGCGCAGCCCTCCGCGAATCCGCGGAGCAGCAGGTAGCCGAGGGCGAGGCCGGTCATCGGCGAGATGCTGCCGGCCGGATGTTCGCGCACGCTGACCGGGTCGACCTTGAGCGCGCCGGTGAGGGGGGCGAGTTCGTGGCCGGTCGTGAGGCGGTACAGCCCGGTGCCGATGAGCAGGCACATGGCCACGATGAAAACGTAGGTCGGCACGGAGAACGCGGCGCCGCTCTCGCGCACGCCGCGCAGGTTGACCACGCCGAGCAGGACGATGCTGGCGAGGCAGATGCCGACGGTATGGGAGAGGAGCGACGGGTACGCGGAGGTGATGGCCGCGACGCCGCCGGAGATGCTCACCGCGACGGTGAGGATGTAGTCGGTGAGAAGGGCGGCCGCCGCGATGAGGCCGGCACTCGTCCCGAGGTTCTCCTTGGCGACCGTGTAGGAGCCGCCGCCCCCGGGGTAGGCGAAGACGGTCTGCCGGTACGAGAGGCCGACGAGGACGAGCAGCCCGACGATCGTTGCGGAGATCGGGACGACGTAGCCGACCGCCGTGGCCCCAAGGGCGCCGCCGAGCACGAAGAGGATCTGGTCGGTGGCATAGGCGACCGACGATATCGCGTCAGACGACAAGACGGCGAGCGCGGTGCGCTTATCCAGCCGTTCGTGCTCGAGTCGGTCGCTCGGCAGGGGCCGACCGAACACGAGGTGTTTGGCGCGGGTGAACGCGGTAGCCATATGGAGCGGTATCGGCAACTCGCCACGCCCATAATCGGGACGTCTCGGGAAGCGGCGGGGCGGCGCGCGGTGAAACGGGCGTGACCTAAAGCGCCATACAGAGTAGCTCGTCAGCGGGACCGAATTGCAGGCAGAGCGCACCAATAAAAACGACAACGCGGGCCGCCACGTTCGCTGCGCTCGCGAGCACGGCGGGCGCGGGGCGATGAGGGTTGGCCGGTTCCAGCGGGGCGGCGGGTGGCAGGTCGACCGTGGCGGGGTGCGGCGCGGGGGGGCGGACGTGGGCGGGGGAGACAGCGGCGCCCGTCGCCAGCGCACGAGGGGATGCCGGGCGGCGCGCCGCGCACGCGGCGTTGAACCGCGCGAGCACGTCGGCCAGACCTCCGGCGGCGCGGACGGCGCCGGCACCGTGTCCGGTGTAGCGCTTGAGGGCGTTGCGGAGCCCGGTCGTCGAGTCGAAGTCGAGCTGGCGGGCGATGCTGTCGATCGTACGTCCCGGTTCTTCCAGAAGTCGGGCGGCGACGAACAGGCGGCACCACGTGCGGAGCGCGCGGGGGGTGGGGCACCCGGCCGCAGCGAGGCGGTTCACGAGGGTCTTTCGGTGCACGCCGAGGAGTTCGGCGGCTTCTGCGACGGACGGCGGCATGCCGTCGGCCCGCAGATACAGAGCGACGAGCGGGGCAACCGCCGACGGCAGGTGGTCGCGGACGCGCTCGAACACGAGGGCGGCGGTGCAGCGCTGTTCGGCACCGCGCAGCGCGGCGCGGAACGCATGGCGCTCGTCGTCGACGCCGCGGACGACGAGCGTGTGCGCGCCGGCGCGGACGAGGTCGAGAATGTCGTCGGAGCTGCCCGCGCTGCTCGAGCAGTAGGCGACGACGGCAACGCTCGGGTGGTCGCGCCGGACGTCGGCAACGAGGGGAGCGGTGGGACGCTCGCTCGCATCGCGGGGGCCGGTAACGAGGGCGCGCACATCGCCCGCGGCCAGGCGGACGCGGGCGTCACGCGCGTGGGCCACGCACTCGACGGGAGTCGACCAGCCCTTCAGTGCGCCGGTGAGCCGTAGGCGCAGGGTGACGTCGGTCAGGAGCGCGACGATGGCCATGCGCGCGTGGCGAAGCAGGAGGACATGGGAGCGGGATTCTGCTGCGGGAAAGCAGCTGCAGCGTATTCGACACGGGGCGGAAAGGGGAGAGCACCAGACCACATGACGCGGAATTCACATGGAGTGACGCTGCTGCCCGTGGCAGCCGCGTGCCGTGTGTCAGGCGCCTCTAGCGTGCTGGCCTGTGGGAACAGCCTCGCGTCTTCCCGCCTCACACCACCACCGCGCCTCATGCCGCTCTCGATTTCCAGTTCGCTCGCGTCCGCGATCCGTCGTGTTGTCCTGTGGGTTCCGGTTCCAGCCGTCGTGTTGGCCGGCGCTTGTGCAGAGCGCGCCATGTCGACCGAACCTGCCGCCAACGCCTCCGTGGCTGGGGTGTCGCGGACCGAGCGGTCGACGCCCGCGGCCGGTACGCCGGTGGTGTCGGCTCCGGGAGCGACGGGCCGGACGCAGACGCCGATCTGGTGGTGAGCGTCAGAGGGTGAGGAGGGCGGCAGCATCGGTCGGGAGGTGGGCGAGTGCGTCGAGGACGGCGACCGCGTGCCGATCGAGGGTTGCCGTGGCGTTCCAGGTATGCCGAGGTTCACCGAGTGTTTTCGAGTGGAGTCGGTGGCGGGCTGCTTCGATCTTGAACGACAGCTCGTGGTAACCGCAGCGTGTTGCGAGGGCCGTGGCTGCGGAGAGGCAGCGTTGGGCGGCGGCGGTGTCGCGTTGGGCCGCGTGCACGTCCGCGAGGGCGAGCCACCCGGCTGCGTCTTCGTGGAGGTCGCCGCCTGTGCCGATGCAGTTCGCGAGTGCCCCGGCGTAGTGGCGGGTCAGTTGGTCGTAGCGGCCGACGTGTGCGGCCTGGAGGGCGATGCGCAGCAGTGAGATGCGCAGGCGGACGAGCGACGTGAGTTGGAGGGCTGCTTGTGCCGAGCGGATGGCCGACTCGTGGCGACCGAGGCGGGTGCAGAGGTCGGCGAGCAGGCTGAGGGCTTCCGCGCGGGCGGTGGCGTCGGCGCGTCGCGTGCGGAAGGAGGTCCAGCCGTGTCGCAGGGCGTCGGCGTAGTCGCCGGCCGCGGTACTGCAGAGCACGAGGCCATGGTGGGCCGCCTTGGCGAGCACCGAGGTGTCGGGCATGAGGCGGAGTACGTGGGCGAACGCTGCGCGGGCGGCGGGGTGGTTGCCGCGGAAGGTGTGGACGCCGCCGGCGCCGAGTGCGCTGCGGGCGTGGAGCCACCGGTCGTGGTGGGCGCGTCCGATCCGGATGCCCGATTCGTAGCGGGCGAGGGCCGCCTCGAGGGCGCCGAGCGTGCGGAGTGGGCGGCCTGACTGGGCGAGGATGTGGCCGGCGCGTCGGCTGTTAGGCGGGACGAGGGCGGTGAGGGCAATGAGTCCGGTGTAGGCGAGGCGAACGCCGCCGACGGACTCGAGCTGTTCCAGTGCCCAGAGCAGGTCGCGGACGAGGGCGAGGGTTGGGTATGCCGACCGCCATCGGCTGAGTCGGCCGCCGAGTTGCGCGAAGCGGGGCTGGTTCCAGCGGAGGGCCGCTTCGGTCCAGAGGGCGGCGGCGGAGCGGAGGTAGGCGGGGCGGTGTCGGGGGTGGAGATACCCGACGTGCGTGAGCGTCCCGATCATCGCGAGCCACGGGGCGGCGACCGCGCCCAGAGGGGTGGTCTGGGGGGAGGTGTGGCCGGCGAGGGTGGAGAGGTCGGCGGAGAGTGCGGTCGTTGGGTCGAGGCCGTAGACGGATGCGGGGAGAAGTTCGGGGACGGCCGCTGGGCCGTCGGGGTCGGCGGGGGGTCGGTCGGTGGTCACATGCGGGTTTGGCGGGGGGGTGTCGTGGCGGTTGGTGCCGAACCGCGATGCGCGGGTTCGACACGCGGGGTGTAGGATGCCCAACCAGTCGTGCGCGGTGTGCGCCAGCTTCGGTGGGGTGCGGGGTTCGTCGTGCCGTGTGGCGGGCGGTGTGGCGGGTGTCGCGGCGGTTGGCCGTGTCCGTCGGGAGCGGGGATGGGGCGGCGGGCCGGGGCGGCGTGGGGCTGCATGGCGGGCGGGTGATGCAGGGGAGGGATGGCGCGAACGCGCCGAGTGGGCACGTGGGCATGGTAGGGCAGCCGCGTGGGGGCGCCGAGGGCGCGAACGGCCAACGGGGTTACGCCACGGGCAATCGCGGGCGACGGTGGACTGACCAGTCGCGAAAGTCCTGAGACGCCGCTGAACGTCTCGGGACAGCACTCGCGGGAGTCTCGGGACGGGATTGTTAGGCCGTGCCGAGGCTCAGTCGGCGTTGCGCCGTCAGGCGGGCCGGTCCGACGGCGTACCCTCGCGCCTGCGCGCTGTATGCGGCACCACACGCGTCCCGCGAGGGGAGGGGCATGCCGGTCCGGGTCTCTACCGTACGTGTCGTCGGAGTTCTCCACCGTTCGGGACGGCGCGACGCGTGTGTGGATCGCGGATCGGGCGGGGAGTGCGCGGCGGGCCCGCTGGTGCGGGCCGTCGCGCACCCGACCTCGGAGGTGCTCGATGGCCCAGGCGTACTCGCAGGACCTGCGCGACCGCGTGCTGGCGGCCGCTCACGCCGACACCCACCCACACGGCGCGGGGGCCGCGCGCTTCGGCGTCGGCGAGAGCACGGTGCGCCGCTGGCGGCGCCGCGAGCGCCTGACCGGCATCGCGGCGCCGCGGCCGCATGGCGGCGGCACGCCGGCGCGGGTCGACGGCACCGCGCTGCGCGCTGATCGCGGAACGCCCCGACCGCACACTCGCCGAGCTGGCCACGGCGCTCGGCGAACGCACGGGGACCGCGGTCAGCGTCATGAGCGTGTGGCGGGCCTGTCGGCGACTCGACCTACGGCAGACAAAAAACCAGCCACTCGGCCGCCGAGCAGGCGCGTGAGGACGTCGCGGCGCCGCGGGCGGCGTGGGCCGCCGCGGTCCCGGCGCTGCGCCCCGCGGACCTCGTCTTCGTCGACGGGTGCGGCGTGAGAACGAACATGGCCCGGCGCTACGGCCGCGCCGAGGGCGGCCGGCGCGCCTGCGCCCGGGTGCCCGCCGGCCGCCGGCCGCGGGCCGCCGGGAGCGGCTGACCGTGTGAGGCGGCTTTTCGCTCGGCGGGCTCACGGCCTGTCTGGCCGGCGAGGGCGCGACCGACACTGCGGCTACGGCCGCTCGGCCCAACCGTGGTCCGCTCTGGCGGACGCGTGGCGCGCGGCCGAGGAGATCGCCGCGATCGCCGACGACCTCGTGCTCCCGGCCGCGGTCCGGGCGCGGTGGGAGGCGCTCCGCGGGTAACCGCGCGCCGGGGCGGTGCTCACGGCCATCGGGCTGGACTGGGGCCGAAACGTGGCGCTCGCACCGTTTCTGCTCCTACGTTCGGCCATGTCTACTGCCGACGTGGGTTCCGACGTGAGTTCGTCGGGTGCGGAGTCGCGAAAGGCGACCGTGCCCTGCCCTGCGTGTCAGACGCTGAACCGGGTGGACCTGGCCCGAATCGCCGCGGGGCCACGTTGCGCGTCCTGTCGGGCGCCGCTGGCGCTCGATCGGCCGCTGTCGCTCACCGACGCGACGTTCGCGCGGGTGGTCGCGGACGCGACGGTGCCGGTGTTGGTGGACTTCTACGCCGACTGGTGTGGGCCGTGTCGGGCGATGGCGCCGCAGGTCGAGGCGCTGGCGCGGCGGCACGCCGGGCGGGCGCTCGTCGCGAAGGTCGACACCGACCAGAGCCAGGGAACGGCGGCGCGGTTCGGGATCCGCAGCATCCCCGCGCTCGTCGCGTTCCGCGCGGGGCGGGAGACCGGGCGCGAGGTGGGCGTGGTGCCGCCGGCGCGGCTGGAGGCGTTGCTGGCGCGGTAGGCGCCGCCAGGCGACGTTAGGCGCCTCTACGGCGCGGCGGGCGAGGTACCGCCGAAGGACTGGTTGAGCAGCGTGGCCAGGCGATAGCCGGCGAGGGCGGCTCGCGGCGTGACGACGGCGCGGGCGCGGGCCACGTAGCCGGCGGGGAGCGGGCCGCCGTCGACGAGGTCGGGTGTGTACACCGACGTTTCGTCGATCGCCTCCCCTTCCTGCGCCCAGACGCTCGGCCGCGCCTCGCCGACCTTGGCCCCGACCGACTCGGGGCTGGCGTTGCGTTCCAGCGCGTCGGCGACACGTTCGGCCTGCGCGAGGCGCGCCTGCGAACCGGGGGTGCCTCGCCCCGAACCGTCGCCGCGGGTGCCGGGGCGCTCGTCGAAGAGGTCGTCCCAGACTGCGTGAAGGTTGGTGGGGCGCCCGTCGTCGATGAGGCGCACGGCGTTGCCGCCGCGGTCGCCGTCGGCGTGCGCCGCCGTGACGTGCGAGGCGGTGTGGAGCGGCTGGTGGATGTCGCCCACGAGGTGCAGGAGCCAGGCGAGGGCGATCGCGCGCGATTCGGCGGGTTGCGTCGAGTCGGCGAGCACGGGGCGCAGGACGTCGATGCGCTCGACGACGTTCTGCGAGTCGGTCGGGAGGCCGGTGACGACCACCGCGCGGGCGGCGGAGTCGGCGCGCCAGTACCAGCTCAGGTAGTGCCAGGTGGCGTGGTGGTACGTCGCGTAACGGACCGAGTCGCTGCGGTCGCGCACGAGGTCGGCCCAGGTGCTCGCGCGCGCGAACAGGGCGAGGTCGCGCGCCTCGGGTCCGCCCTCGTTGGGACGGAGCTGTGCGAGTCCGGCGCCGGGCGGGGCCGCGCGCAGCAGCGCGATCGCGCGCGCACGGGCGACGGGGGTCATGTGGCGCCAGGCGACGATCGCGATCGCCATGTGGCCGACGTCGTCCCACGCGTGGGCGGGGACAGGCGCCAGCGTGAATGCGGCGGCGGCGAGCGCCCGGGCGACGAGCGCGGGGGCGACGGACGGCGAGCGGAATCGCGGCATGGGCGGGAAGTTAACGGTCGATCATCGGGCGGCCGCCGCCCCTGGCGCGTCACGACCGTGCCGTGAACATTGCCGCTCAGTTCGTCGTGCGCGCTCCGCGCGCGGTGCGCCTACCCGAGCAGGAGAGCCGCCAGCATGTGGAAGGAATTCAAGGCGTTCGTGATGCGCGGCAACGTGCTCGATCTCGCCGTCGGCGTGATCATCGGCGGCGCGTTCGGCGCGATCAGCAAATCGCTCGTCGACGACGTGCTCATGCCCCCGCTGGGGCTGATCACCGGCGGGGTGGACTTCAGCGGCAAGTACGCCCTGCTCAAGGCCGGGACGAAGGCCGCGCCGCCGTACGCCTCGCTCGCCGAGGCCAGGGCGGCCGGGGCCGTGACGCTCAACTACGGCGCGTTCATCAACACGATCATCACGTTCCTGCTCATCGCGTTCGCGATCTTCCTGCTGGTGCGCGCCGTGAACAAGCTCTACAACGCGCCCGCGGCGCCGACGCCCGACACGGTCCCGTGCCCGTTCTGCACGATGACCGTGTCGCGGCACGCGACGCGCTGCCCGCACTGCACCTCGCAGCTGGCCGCCGCGGCCGCCTAACGGCCCGGCGGGGCGGCGGCCCCCCGCGCCCTAGAAGCTGCCCTCGTCCGCCGACGGGCCGTAGATGGAGGGCACGGCCACGTCGAGCAGGCGGAGGTACACACTGAGCTGCCCGCGATGGTGGATGATGTGGCTCAGGATGAACCCGCGCAGCATCGCCGCCCGCGGCATCGCCATCATGACCTTCTCGCCCCGCCGCACGGTGTAGGTGCCGGCGAGCGCCTCGTCGGTCGCGCCGCCGACCAGGGTGCGGACCTCCGTCACGTTGGCGTCGTAGGCGGCCAGCACCGACTCCAGGTTCGCGTGCTTGGGCGGCGCGGGCGGCGGGCTCGCGAAGTCCACCTCCGACGCGCTGAGCGTGTGCTGGCCCCAGAGCAGCAGGTTGGCGATGTGCCCCGCGAGCTGGCCGAGGGTCATCGACTTGGCGTGCGGCTTCCAGTCCCACTGGTCGGCGGGCACGCGCTCGAGCACGCGGCGGGTGGTGGCGAGCTCCTGGCCGAGGTCGCCGAGCGAGACCTGGGCGAGCGAGGGGGCGGCGGGTGCGGTCGACATGAGGAAGCGATGAACGGGTGAGATCGCGCGTCGCGAACTTACTCGACGGGCGCGCGGCGCGCCGTGCTCACCCCTGCCGCACCCGGTCTGCCATCCGCCGCCCGGCCTCGCGCCGCTCCGCCTCGCCCGACGCCACGCGCTGCACCTCCCGCTCGGCGTGGGCGCGCAACTCGCCGAACTCCGCGCGGATCCGGTCCAGCTCCGCGTCCGACTCGTTCTCCAGCTCCATCATCGACGTGCGCGCCGCGTCCACGGCGCGCAGCAGTTCGTCGAGCTTCAGATGCACCGCGCGCGTGTCGCGGTTCTGCGTGGCCTGAATCAGGAAGACCATCAGGAAGGTGATGATGGTCGTGCCGGTGTTGATGACCAGCTGCCAGGCGTCGGAGAAGTGGAAGAGGGGACCCGTGACGCCCCAGACGACGATCGTGAGGACCGCGAGGGTGAACGCGCCGGCCGAACCGGTCGCGGTCGACGTGCGCTGCGCGAAGCGACGAAATAGTTCGTGCGCGTCGCCCGCGTCGTGCGCCCTCCGGTCGTGTCGTGCGACCTGTGGTTCGCGCATGTCTGCCTCCGGCGTGCTTTGGCGTGTGATGATGCCCCGCCCCATCCGCCGCCCGGTCGTGCCATCCCTCCCCTGCTGTGCCCGGTGTCGCGCCTCGCTAATCGTAGCGCGTTACCCACCTGTGACTGCCGTATGCATGCCGTCGCGTCCGGCGTGTTTCGGCATCTTTGCGCGGTCAGCGTAAGGCGGCCAGCTCGGCGTAGCGCGTGAGATACGTCGCGCTCATCACGCGCTCGTCGAACCGCGCCCGCGCCTCCGCCCAGCACGCGCGCGGGTCGATCTGGCCCGCTCGGGCGATGCCCTGAGCGAGGCCGTCCACGTCGTCGCACAGCCAGCCCGTGCGGCCATCGACGACCACCTCGGGGAGCGCCCCGCGCCGGAACGCGACCACGGGCGTGCCCGCCGCGGCCGCCTCCATGCCCACGAGCGAGCTGGTCTCCTCCGCCACGCTCGGCACCACGAGGCAGCGCGCGCCGGCAAGCAGCCTCGCCTTGGCACTGCCCGCCACGGCACCGATGAAGCGCGCGCGCCCGCGGCCCAGCCGCGGGGCGAGCTCCTCCTCCCAGTACCGGCGGTGGGCGTCGTACGCGAACAGCTGCCCGGCGATGATGAGCGGTACCCCGACCTGCGCGGCCGCGGCGGCAGCGAGGTGGTAGCCCTTCTCGGGGCAGATGCGGCCGAGGCAGAGCGCGTAGTCACGCGCGGGCACGTCGGGCGGACTCGCGGCAACGGGCACCCCGTTCGGAATCGTCGGGAGCAGCTCGGCTTCGGGGGGGCAGCGGCGCGCCTGCGCGTCGGACACGCAGTGGAGGTGCGTGCCGGGACGCGGACCGCCGCGCCCGCGCAGCGCCCACACCGCGGCCGGGTACCACGCGGGCGGCAGGTGCAACGTGGCGAGCACCGGCACGCCGGCCGGCGGCAGCACGTCGGGGAAGTCGATCCCGTGCAGGTGCACCACGTCGGCGGGCGTGCCGTCGCGTCGCAGGCGTTCCAGGGTGGCGACGAGCGCGGCGCGTACGCGGCCGCGCTGCTCGACCTGCACCGCGTCGTCGAGCGTGCCGCGCGGCGCCGGGACGGGCACGAGCGTGCCCGCGGGCTGCGAGTCCTCGAGCGCGACGACCACCGAGCGGTGGCCCGCCGAGACGAGCGCGCGGTCGAGCGTGGCGAGCACCTGTTCGGCGCCGCCCGCAGTGTCGGGACGCACCGCCGCGCAGGCGTACGCGACCGAGACGACGGTGAGCGTCACGCGTGCGGCGACCGGCCGCCAGGCGCCTCCCCGCCGAGCGACACGCCGAGTGCGGCCTGCGCGGTGGCCGCGGCCGCGCACAGGTCGACCGCGGTCATGCCCCAGCCGAGCCGTTCGTACCAGATCTCGGAGGCGGGCGGACGGGTGAAGTCGTAGGCCGGCGCGCGCCGGAAGCGCTCCACCGCGATCGGGAACTGCGCGAGTACCCGCGCCTGCGACGCGTACGCCGCGCACATGGCGGCCTTGCGCGCGCGTTCGGCGACGTCGAGGGCGACCGTCACATCCGGCGCGATGCCAGGCGTGCCGTTCGGCGCGGGCAGAAACGCCCCAGTGGCGAGCCCGCCGGGCGCGGCAGCGTCGGCGTGGTACGACGTCTGTTCGAGCAGGACCGGGGCTGCGGCGCCGTCGGCCGCGAGCAGCGCGCACGCCGCGTGTGCGGCGAACGCGGTCGCGTCGTGGTCGGGGTGCCCGCCTTCGTAAGGGTGCGTGACGAGCAACGCGGGGCGCACCCGCTCGACCAGCGCGCGCACGGTGCGGGCGAGTCCGGCGAGGTCGCGCCACGCCTCCTGATCGATGCCGCCGAGCGATTCGTACTGCGACGCGTCCATCCCGACGAGGGCGAGCGCGGCGGCCAACTCGCGCCGGCGCAACGCCGCATACGCCTCGCGGGTGGCGCAGCCCGCATGCACGGCGTCGCCCATGGCGTGCGGCGCGCCGTCGGTCACGTGGACGAGGTGCGCCGCGGGGCCGAGGGCGGCGAGGAGGGTGCTCGATCCGAGCGTCTCGTCGTCGGGATGGGCGAGGAGGACGAGCGTGCGCGGCGGTGCGGCCGGAAGACCGGCCGCCGCGCTCCAGACGGACCGCGGCGCGTGCGCCCGCGCCGCGTGCGCGTCGCGGTCGCCCACGGGGCTCGTGCTCACGCCCGGCGACCGCCCCGGCTACTGGGCGTTGCGCGCGTAGCGCGCCGTGAAGCTGGCCGTGGCGAGCGTGCTACCGTGCAGCGTGTAGCCGACGACCGCGGCCGTGGCCCCGGCGGGAACGTCGACGTGGTCGACCTTGAGGGCGTGCACGGTGAAGATGTAGCGGTGCGGCCCGTCGCCCGGCGGCGGGCACGGGCCGCCGTACCCGGGCGCGCCGTAGTCGGTGGTGGCCTGCGCCGCACCGGCGGGAAGGCTGCCACTCTGGGGCCCACCCGCGCCGGCCGGAAGCGAGGTCGTCGCGCCCGGGATGTTGTAGACCACCCAGTGCCAGAACCCGCTGCCCGTGGGCGCGTCGGGGTCGAAGACGGTGACCGCGAAGCTCTTGGTGCCCGCGGGAGCGCCGCGCCAGGCGAGCGCGGGCGACACGTTCTGCCCGCTGCAGCCGAAGGTGTTCGCCTCCTGCTTCGCCGTGAGTCGGCCGCCCGGAACGTCGGCGCTGGTGAGCGTGAAGCCGGCGTGCGGCATCGCGGGGGAGCGCACGTCGTAACGCGCGGCGGTGGCGGCCGTTTGGGCGTGGGCGGCCACGGCGACGAACGCGGTGCCTGCCGCCGCGAGGAGCGTGGTGCGCGAGAGATTCCAGAACATGGATGCGGGCTGAGGAATCCCACGGCAGCCTCTGCCGTGGGGTGATGGCCTCAGAGATGTCGCAAGAACCGTTCAGGCGCCGCCAGAAAATCCCGCGTGAGCCGCACGTGCTCGAGGTCGTCGAACGCGGCCGCTCGCGGCGGGTGTTCGTCGAAGCTGTAGAGGCGCGCGTCGGGGTAGGCGAGCAGGATGGGCGCGTGGGTGGCGACGACGAACTGCGCGCCCCGCCCCACGTAGTCCTTCATCATCGCCAAGAGCCCGAGTTGCCGCTGGGGCGAGAGCGCCGACTCGGGTTCGTCGAGCATGAACAGGCCGTCGGGCACCAGACGCGCGTGGAAGAGCGTCAGGAAGCTCTCGCCGTGCGAACGCGCGTCGAGGTCCTCGCCGTAGCGCCTCGTCATGTCGCCCAGCGAGGAGCGGAGCGGGCCCTGGGCGAGGTGGAGCGCGTGGGGCGAGCGGTCCGCCGCCGCGTACTCCACGTCGAGGTCGGCGAGCTCCTGCTGCATCTCGGCCCGCTCGCGGGCGAGGCGCTTGGCGAAGCCGAAGAAGTCCTCCGCCCGAAGAAAGAACCCGCGGTCGGCCTTGAGCGCCCACGACAGCTTCAATCGCCGGGCGAGCGCGCGGGCCGGCGCGAGGGTCGGGTCGCGCGGCAGGTCGTCGCTCCCCACCGCCGGCAACCCCGCCGCGACGGCGAGCCCCTCAAGCAGCGTGCTCTTGCCCGAGCCGTTCTCGCCGACGAAGCACGTCACCGGGCGGTCGAAGACGAGCCCCGTCGAAAGGGAGGCGAGCGCGCGCACGGCGGCGACGTCGAACGGGTAGCGCTCGGCGTCGCGACCGTCGGGCAGCGTGACCCGCGCGTTCGTCAGGCGGAGCATGTCGTGACGCCGGCCAGCGGTGGCCGCGGTGGGTGCGTCAGGCGTCGAGCGCGTACGCGACCGACAGCCACGCGCGCACCTCGTCGTCCACCGCGTCGACGCTCGCGATCGCGATGCGGTGCGTGATCCGGTCGCCCTTCGCGGCGCCGCCCGTGTCGACGAGTCGGTCGGGCAGTGGCCCGGGGTGGGCGCGCAACGCCAGCCCGACGTCGACGCGGGTGCGGCTCGCCGGCCGGATCTGGGCGAAGACGTGGCGCCGCCGGATGGGGACGATCGTCGCGCCCGGCGTGATCACGACGTCGGGGCCGAGCGCGGCCGCGGCGGCGAGGACGGCATCCGCCACCGGCCGGAGCGCCGCGCGGGGGCCGCTGAACAGGCGCGCCAAGGCATCCACCGGGGCGTCCGACGCCGTCGCGTCCGGCTCCGCGTCCCCACCGCGCGCCTGCGCGACGATCACGCGCGCCGTGTCACGCCCCAGCCCGCACGCGGTCTGCAGCCACCGCGCGCGGGCGCGCGCCTCGGTCTCACCGCTGTGCGCGAGCTGGGCCAGCCAGTGGTCGAGCGGGTGGCCGGTCCGCGCGGCGAGGTTGCGGAGGATCGCTGCCTCGTGCGCGACACTCGGGTGCTCGGCGAGTCGCGGGAGCGGGGAGCGAGACGTCATGGACGGGCAGGGAGGGAGGAGGAGACACACACGCGGTAGCCGGCGGTAGCCAGATGGAAATCTGTCGTGCCGACGGGCCGGTCGCGCAGGAGTCCCAGGACCCGCGGCGACACGGGCCGGGGCGCACGGATCTCGCGTGGGCGCCGCCGGAACCCGGGCCCACTCCCCACACCGGACGACGCGCGTGACCGGCACCGGCCGCGCGTTGGGTGGGCCGCTCCCTCTCACGCCCGACCGAGGTACCCCACATGGCCGACCCGCTCGTCGTGTTCGCACGCTTCACGGCGAAAGCCGGAAAGGAGGAGGCGCTCAAGGCGGAACTCCTGAAGATGATCGCCCCCACCCGGGCCGAGCCCGACAACATCTATTACGACCTGCACCAGAGCGTCGACCAGCCGGCGTTCTTGATGTTCCACGAGTCGTGGACCGACGAGGCCGCGCTCAAACGGCACATGGCGACGCCGCATTTCACGGCGATGGACGAGGCCGTCCAGGACCTGCAGGCCGACCCGTACAGCGTCATCGTCACGCGGATGACGAGTACGCCGGAGCGCACCTGACGCGCGGCGGGGGTACGCCTAACGCTGGCGTTAGGCGTACCCCCGCGTTCCTACCGCACCCCGAGCGCGCGCCGACGCGCGTCGATCGCGGCGATGAACCGCTCGGCGTCGGCGCGCGCGAACGCGGTGTGGTCGCCGCCGCGGGTGTCGTCCTTGCGACCGACGCTGAACGTGCCATTGCGCATCATGCCGCCGCGCGACTCGATGCGCAGCTCGCCGTTGTCGTACGTGGCCGATTTGATGTCGCGCACGGGCGTCTTCATCACGAAGCCCATCGCCGATCCGACCGCACCAGCCACGGTGCTCTTGATGAAGCCGGCGAAGGTGCCCGATGCGGAATCGGCGCCCGCGTTCACCTCCTGCCGCACGTGGCGGACGACGCTGTCGCCGAGCTGCATGCGCACGGTGTCGCGGGCGAGCGTGTAGACGACGGCGCCGTCGGTGCTCGCGATGCGCATCGAATCGCCCGCCGCCACCTGTGGCAGCCCTACACGGCCGTCGACCCGCGCCCGCTCGGCCGGCGAGCCGTCGCCCGTGGCGAGCCGCGCGGCCTGCCGCGCGAGGCTGTCGACTTGCGCTTCCTGCGCGTCGGCCGCCCGTCGCTCGGCGTTGCGGCCGCACGCGGCGGCGAGAAGGACGAGCGCGACTGTGCCGCGTACGGCGCGGTGTGAAGCGGGCATGAGGGCGGCTTCCGGGAAGGAGACGTGGAGAGGGGTGGCGCGCCGCGCCGCGTAGGCGGTTACAGCCCGTAGAGCGCGCGGTAGAGCTCCCGATTGCGCAGTACGATGCGAACGTAGTCCCGGGTTTCGGCGTAGGGGATGCGCTCGACGAACAGCTCGGGATCGTCGGCGCCGGGTTGCCGGCGCCAGCGCGTGACGCGCGCCCCGCCGGCGTTGTACGCGGCGAGCGCGTACGCCGGGTCGGGGTAGCCCCGCAGCCCGGCCGCGAGGTGCCGCATCCCGAGCGCGAGGTTGACCTCGGGCGCGAAGAGCAGGTCGGGCGACCACGCGCGCGCGCCCTCGCCGCGCCAGAGCGCCCGCCCCACCTCGGGCATGAGCTGCATCAAGCCGCGCGCGCCCACGGGCGAGACGGCGTCGGCGGTGAAGTTGGACTCCTGACGGATCACCCCAGCCGCGAGCGCGGGATCGACCCCCGCGGCCACAGCCGATCGTCGGAGCGCGTCGGCGTAGAACAGCGGGTCCAGGAGCCGCCACACGCTCGGGGTACGCGCGGCGCCACGCTCCACCGCGCGCGCGGCCAGACGGATGCCCGCGCCGGGCCGCGGCCCGGTGGCGAGCGCGTGTGCGGCAGCGAGGAGGGCGTCGGGCGCGTCGCCGGCCCGGCGGATGAGGTAGTCGCGCTCGTACCCCGCCTCGGGCGTCAGGCCGATGCGCTCCAGCAGTGCAGCGCGGCGTCCGGCAGCCTCGGCGGCCGGGTCGACGGGGATGGGCGGCGTTCCGCCCGGGCCGGCAGCGGTGGGCGTCCAGGGCCGGCCGAGTCGCACCGCGGCGCGCCAGGCGTAGTACGACGCGGGGTCACGCGCGAGCGCGAGCGCCCAGCGCGCACGCGCCTGCGCGCTGTCGCCCGCCGCGGCCCACGCCCGCCCTGCCCAGTACGCGGCGGCGACGGACGCTGCGGCTGGCGAGGTCGACGCCACCGACGCCGCGTCGGGCGTGCTGTCGCGCAGCCCGGCGCCGGTGCCGGCGCTGTCGAAGTCGGCCCCCGCAGCGCGGGCGTTGCCGCTCGCGAGCGCGATCACCCCCGCGCGAAACCGCGCGAGCGGCGCCCACCGCGAGTTCGGCTGCTCGCGCGCCACGCGCAGGTACTCCGCGCGCGCCTCGGCCTCCCGCCCGTCGTCCGCCGTGAGTTCGGCGAGGAGGAAGCGGGCAGCGGCGGCCGCGGTGTCCGCGGCGCCGGAGGCAGTGGACGCGTCGGCCAGCGCGCGGAGCGCGGAGCGCGCGGCCGTCGCGTCGCCCGCCCGCACGAGGGCGTGCGCACGCTCGTACGCCGCCGACGGGCCGAGCGGCGCGGGCGCGCCCTGGAGCGCGGCGTACAGCGCGGCCGCCTCGCGCCACCGCCCGAGACGGGCGAGGACGCCCGCCTCGGTGAAGCGGTCGGCGGGGGTGGTGGGGGCGTCGGGCGCGCTCCGCGCCGCGGCGAACGCCGCGGCGGCGCGCCGGAGCGTGGGCTGGTCGCGCACGTCGGCGAGCGCGCGCGCGACGCGCAGGCGCTCCGCGGGCGCGAGCGGGGCGGCGACGTCGCCCGCGAAGGCGCTGTCGAGCAGCACGGCGGCCGCCCGCGCCCGCTCGCGCGGCGCTTCCGCGACGCCGGCGGCGGATGCGGGCCCCGGCGTCGCCAGGGTGTCGGTCGTGCTCGGCAGAAGATCGAGGAGCGCGCGGCGCACGGCGCGCCGCGCGTCGGGGTCGGTCGCGCCCTGCAAGCGGACGCCGAGCGCCTGGGCCGGGCGACCGAGCGAATCGAGTGCGGCGGCCGCGCCGGCGAGGTCGCCCGCGCGGGCGCGGGCGACGGCGGCGACGAGCGGCGCGCGCTCGCGCGCGGCGGGTACGGCGAGATTGCGGAGGAACGCGGCGCGCTGCCCGGCGTCAGTCGTCACGCCGGCGGCACGCAGTCGCAGCCAATCACCGACCTCGGGCACGAGCGCGGCGGCGGCGAGGTAGCTCCGCCGCGCCGAATCGGCGTGCGTGGGGTCGGGACGGCCGTCCGGACCGAGGGCGGCCCGCTCCACGTCCCGCCCGAGGCGGACGAGGTCGGCGGTGCGGCGCACGGTGGCGGAGTCGGGGGGCGGCGCGCCACGGTCGGCGCGAGCCGCGACGGCCGCGCCACAACGGGCATCGGTGGCGATGAGCAGGGCGCACAACGGTGCGCACACCGCGGTCAGCGCGAGCGGCAGGCGGCGGGGCGGTCGGATCGGCATCTGCCGCGCGGTAGGTTCAAGCCCGGGGCCAGGGTGCGCCCGCGCCGCACGGTGGGCGCGCGGGGAGAACCGTTAGGCCGGCTGCGCGTCGGCGCCGAGTTCGCGTTCGAAGACGACCGTGAGGCGCAGGGCGTCCTGCGACATCATCGTCGGAATCCAGCCCCCGCGGCTGCGCTCGTTGAACAGGTCGGTGAGCGCGTCCTCGTCATCGCGGAGGTGGCGCGTCAGACGGACGACGACCGCCTGATATTCTTTCATGGCAGGGAGTGGAGGACGCGCCATCGGTAGAGCGTTGCGCGCCAACACCTTACTGTGACCCGTGGGGCGCCGCAAGCGCGCGGCCTTCCTGCGACTGCGGTGATGCTGCGGTGCTGTCGCCGTGCTACCAGCGACGGGCGTCGATCGGGTAGCTTGGCGCATGGACGCCATCCCCGAGGACACCGTCCCCTTGGACGCCACGCCCGCCGGATCGGACGCGATCGATCCCGCGGTGCCGTCGCTCGTGCTCGTCCGGCATCCGCTGGTGCGGCACAAGCTCTCGCTGCTGCGCGACCGGCGCACGCCGACCAAGATTTTCAAGGAGCTGGTCGACGAGATCGCGACGCTGATGGCCTACGAGGCCACCCGCGACCTGCCGCTCGCGCCGGTGCCGGTCGAGACGCCACTGGAGTTGATGACCGGCGAGGCGGTGAGCGGCAAGAAGTTGACGCTCGTGCCGATCCTGCGCGCGGGGCTCGGCATGGTGGAGGGCATCCTGCGCCTGGTGCCGTCGGCGCGCGTGGGGCACATCGGGCTCTACCGCGACCACGGCACGCTCGAGCCGGTCGACTACTACTTCAAGGTCCCGGGCGACGCGTCGGAGCGCGAGTTCTTCGTGCTCGACCCGATGCTGGCCACGGGCGGGAGCGCGGTGAGCGCGGTGGCCTCGCTCAAGCGGGCCGGCGCGACGCGGATCAAATTTCTCTGTCTGGTCGCCGCGCCCGCAGGCGTGCGGCGACTCGCGGCGGCGCACCCCGACGTGACGATCTACGCGGCGGCGCTCGACCGGGAGCTGAACGAGCTCGGGTACATCCTGCCCGGGCTCGGCGACGCGGGCGACCGACTGTTCGGGACGCGGTAGGGCGAACTCAGCCGAACCACTCCCGCGGGCAGTCGCGCTGCTGGCGCGCGGCGTCCATCACCCACTGCTGGGTGGACGAGTCGACCACCTCGCCGGCCACGCGGTCGAACCACTCGCACGCCTGCGCGCGGTCACCCACACGGCGCCACAGCTCGCCGACGAGGTAGGTGAGCACCGCGCGCTCCTCGCGCGCCACGCCGTCGAAGCCGTCGAGCGCACTCGCGAACGCCCACGCCGCCTTGCGACGGAAGTAGCGCTCCGCCTCGACGTCACCCTCGTCCACGCAGCACCACGCCGCCCGCAGCAGCAGGTCCGCCACGTGGCGCGGCTCCAGGTTCTGCCACTCGGCGACCTTCGCCGCCGCCTCGTACTTGGCCGACCCGGCGATCGGGAAGCGCGACGGCGAGCCCAACGTGATCGTAGCCTGCGCCACCTGCGGCGCGAGCTCCGTCCAGACGTGCTCGCGCACTAGCGGCGTCACGTCCGCCTCGTCGGTGAAATCACGCTCCGCCCCCGTGTAGCCGCAGTTCTGGCACATGTGCACCAGGTAGGGCAGGGGCTGCGTTCCCGCAGCGCGCTCGTGAAAATCGGTGCGCTTGCCACCGAACGAGTTGGTCGAAACCACGGCCTGCGAGCGGAACCGGGTCTCGCACACGGGACACTGAAGTTCGATCTGTTGCAGCGTGGTCATCGGCCTGCTCCTGCCAATCGCTAAGTCGCGTTCCGCCTCGTGAATGAGCTACTGCCCGGTTTGGGCACTAAGCTGGGCGCTGAGTGGGCGCTAAGTCAGGCGCTCACTTACGGTTGCGTGCGGTTGCGAGACCGGGGAACGGGTGTCGGCGGGGAAACCCAAGGCCATTTCTGTGCCAGCGGGCGCGGCTTGTCCGGCGCACCGGCCCGCGGCTATCTTCGCCCTCCGCTTCGCTCCCAGGTAGTCCCGGGTCGTCGATTCCGTTGCTGATCAACCTGCTGCCCGACTTCCTGGGCGTCCTCGCGAGTGAGGACCGCCTCGCGGCCTACCGCCGCTACTTCGAGGCGCACCGCGCGATCCTCGCCGCGTACTGGGACAACTACGTCGTCGACCCCGACGGGCCGTTCTTCGACGAGGTCGCCCGCGCCGTCGTGCAAGCCGATCGCGACGACCTGCACGCCCTGCTCGCGAGCGTCGACGTCGCCGCCGTCGCCGCCGACGCCCACGGGCGCGCCGCCGCCCTGCTCGACGCCGACATCGACACCGACGTCGTCGTCATGGTCGGCGTGGGCGCGGCCAACGCGGGCGAACTCGTCGTCGACGGCCGCGGCGTCGCCTTCGTCTGCGTCGAACACTTCACCGCCGTGGCCAACCCCAGCACGCAGGGGCTCGGCCTCGACCCCGAGCTGATCCCGCTCTGGGTGGCGCACGAGACCGCGCACGCGGTCCGCTACACGTCACCCACGAGCCGCTCGGTGCTGCGCGAACTCGTGCACGGCGCCGACGGCTACTACTCGTACTGGGAGACGGGGCGTCGCGCGCCGCTCCGCGAACACCTCGTCAACGAGGGCCTCGCGGTCGAGGTGGCCCGCCGCGTCGCCCCGGACCACTCCGCCTGGGAGTACCTCGGCTACGGCCGCCGCCAGTACGCCCGCGTCCGCGAACTTGAGCCGCAGCTCGCCCGCGCGGCGATGTCGGAACTCGACGTGGCCGCGCTCGGCCTGCGCCTGCGCTGGCTGTCGGGCGGGATGAGCGAGGACGCCCGCGCGGTGGACGGGCGCTGGGTGCTTCCTGAACGCGCGGGCTACTACGTGGGAGCGCGCCTGGTGGACCCCGTGCTCGACGCGATGGGGCCGGCCTGGGCGATCCGGGCGTCCGCGGAGGAGATCGTCGACGCGGCGCACCAGCTCACGCGCAGTCAGCGGCGGTTGACGATCGCGTAGGGGCAGGCCGTCAGCGCACGACGAGCTGCGTGCGCGTCTGCTGCGTGAACCGCTGCGCCACCCCCGCCACCGTGACCGTGACGACGGTGCGCCCCTCCCCGCCCCCATCCACGAGCTGCCCGCGCGCGGGATCGAGCGCGTACACGGCCCGCGCCGACCCGCTCGCGACGACGCTCATCGGACGGATGCCCGCGGTGCCCTGGCCGCGCGCGGTGGTCGCGCTCTGGCGCGTCACGCGAATCCGGCCGGGGGTGGCAGGGTCGGCGGCACTCTCGTAGCGGGCGATGGTCTGCGCGACGAGGATGACCGGGCCGGCGCAGCTCGCGCTCACGGTCGTGTCGCGCCACCGAACGCCGGGCGCGAGGCCGGCGGGGATCCGCGGCAGCGCCTCGCGAATGGCGGCCAACGCGCCGAGCGACGCAGCGCCCGCGGGGGCGGTGCAGCGAAGGTCGGTGCCCGGGTCCGCGGCCTCGACCCGCACACCGCGCGCGTCGCTCGCCCCTCGGTACGCGAACGCCGTGAGCAGGGTGGTGCTCGTCGCGGCGCCGGCTGGTGCGGCGTTCGCCGCGGGCGACGCGGTCGACACCGAGCCGGTGCCGCGCACGCGGTCCGACGCGCTCACGACGAGCGAGTCGACCGTGCCCCGCAACACGGTGGCGCCGGGTGCGTCCGAGGGCGCGAACACCGCAGTCAGGTACGCGGTGCTGACCACGTGCTCGCCGTCGGGCGCCGCCGCGGCAGCTCCGGTCGCGGTCGGGACGTCGCGCGTGACGAGGGCGTCGGTGTGCACCTCGATCCGACGCTCCGCGGCGCCCCACGTGAAACGCGTGGCGCCGCTCACGGGCGCACTCGCCGGAGCGGCGGGGGCGGGCACGTCGGCCGGCACGGGCGCGACCGAAGGCGCGGGCGTGCCCCCGCCGCAGGCTGCCGCCAGCGCAACAGCCGCAACGGCGCTGCCGCGGTCGACGAGCCTGTAGCGCGTGCTGCGGTATTTGAGCAACAGATGGAGGGGTGGAGCGTGGCGACCGGTCTGTAAGCCGGGTTCTGTCGGTGGCCCGAGGCGCGATTGCTCGCGACTCCGACCACCGGACGGTCATTTCTCTCGGGGCGCGGTCGCCCGCGCGCTCTAGCAGCCTACCCGCGGCTTGCTCCGGCGGCGGGCAAACAACGCACGCGCGCGCGGGCTGTGCGAGACGGGCCGTCTCTCGCCGCCTATTTGGCCTTGCTCCGACCGGGGTTTACCGGGCCGCCGCCGTTGCCGGCGGCGCGGTGGGCTCTTACCCGTCGGCGCCGCGCGCCTTGCGACGCGCGTGCCGGCCGCGGCCCGCTGCCGCGCACCCTTTCACCCTTGCCTGTGCCTCCGTTGCCGGCGGCCATCGGCGGTCTGCTCTCTGTTGCACTGTCCGTCGCCCCCGCGCGGCCGCCCGTTGCCGGGTGGTCGGAGGCGCCCAGGCGTTACCTGGCGGTCTGCCCTGCGGAGCCCGGACTTTCCTCGAGCGGACGCGGCGCGCCGGTGATCTGGCGGCCGCCCGTCTCGCGACCGTCCGACCGGCCGCCACGACGGCAATATACCGCGGCCAGGCGGGCGGGCGGGCGTGGCCGCGAGCGGCGTGGCGAGCTCGACCGCAGGTGACGGGGGTGTGACGCCCGCAGCGTATGGTGAATGGCCGGGCAATTCCCCACCCGCCCATCTCCCTCGCCCACTCCCCACCGCCGACCGATGACGACCGCCGCTCTCGCCACCACAGCCGACGCCACTCGGTGGCCCGCCCCCCACGCGCGCGCCCGCATCACCTACCAACCACGCGCCGGTCGGACGCACGTCCCGCCGCCAGTGGGGCAGCACTCCCGCGACGCGGCGGCGCGCGGCGATCTGCCGCGGGCGCTCACCCTGCTGACGCCCGACGAGCGGGCACGGTTCGACCTCGCGATGCGCGGCGCGTGCGTTCCGACGCACCTCGAGTCGGTGGCCGCGCTCGGGGCGGCGCTTCGCGAACGCGCGGTGGACGGCGTGGTGGTGTCGGCCGCGGTGCTCGCCGCGGCCGGTGGTCGCGCGCTGCCGGCGATCGCGGCGTTCGGCCGCACCTTCGCGGCGATCCCCCTCGTCGTGCTCGTCGGTGGCGACGTCGCGCCCGCGGTGCTCGTCGGGCTCGGGCGGATCGGGGCGCGCGCCGTGCTCGACGTGCGCGGGGCGCAGGGGTGGGCAGCGGTGCAGGCGCTCTGGCCCTCTGCCGGGGTACGCACGCTGGCTGCCCGGGCCGCCGAGGAGCTGGCGGTGCCGCTCGCGGACGCATCGCCGGCGATGCGCCGGTTCGTGCTGACCCTGTTCGAGGTGCCGGTGCGAGTGCGGACGGTGCAGCGCTACGCGGCGCAATTCGGGGTGCTGCCGACGACGATGGTGAGCCGATTCTTCCGGGCCGGGTTGCCCGCGCCGCGACGCTACCTGGCGCTCGCGCGGCTGGTGCGGGCGGCGCGGCTCTTCGAGTCGCCGCAGTGGACGGTGAGCGCGGTCGCGACGGAGTTGGAGCACTCGAGCGCGCAGGCCTTCAGCCGCCACCTGTTCCGGCAGTTGGGTGTGCGGCCGCGCGAGTTCCGGCACCGCTACGACGCGGCGCGAATGCTGGATCGGTTCACGGGGGAGCTGATCACGCCGTATGGCGAGGTGTTGTCGACGTTCGAGCCGTTCTGAGCGGACGCCCGCGTCGCCGTCCCGAACCGGCGCCGGCTGGCGGCCTGCTCAGCGTGGCGGGACGAACCGGAACGTCTGCTCGACGGTCTGGGCGACGGGGTGTCCGTCGCGCTCCGGCGGCACGTACCGGAGGCGGGGCAGCGATTCACGCAGGGCGCTCGTGAACGACACGTGCGTCGAGCGGACGACCTCGAAGCTGTGCGGATCGACGCGGCCTGTGCTGTCGATCACAAACCGCGCGACCACCTCGCCCTGCACGCGGTGGTTCACGAGGATGGCCGGGTAGCGTGGACCGTCGCTGCCCGGCACCGCCTTAGGCTTGGGTCCGACCCACGGGTCGATCGAGTCGCGAATGGCGGTGGGGGCTGGCGAGTCGGCCGCGCCCTGGTCGCTCGCGAGCGTGCGCGTGATCTCGCCCGTGGCGAAGCCGTCGGGATCGGTGAGTCGACGCGACAGGTCGGCGCGCGTGGCCGCGTCGGCGCCGGGGCGGACGAGCGACTGCGCGAGGGCGCCGAGCCGGGCGTCGAGTGCCGATTGCGAAAGCGCCGACTTCGTGGGAAAAGCCGACGGCCGTGCGGCGTCCTGGCGCGACGGGCCGGGCGCGCTCGAGTCCCACGACGCCTGGTCGGAGCCCAGCCCCGAGAAGCCGCTCATGAGCGTGGTGGGCGACAGTTCGGCGTCGAGTCCCACACCGGCGAGCAGCGCGCGGTCGGACGCCGCGCTCGCGCCGGTGTCGGTCACCCCGAGGTCGGTCGATGCCGAGTTCGCGTCGGACGGCGCCACTGTCGAGAGCGCGGCGATCACGCGCCGGCCCGCGCTGTCGTCGCGGAGTTCGGGCGGGATCGCATCCGCGGGGTGCCGCGCCGCGAGCCACCAGATGGCCGCGCCGCAGGACAGGGCCAGGGCGGTGGTCGTTCGCGCGTCGGCGACGGCGCGCCAGGAGGGCGCTCCGGCCGTCGTCGGTTCGGACGCCCACCACTCGACGCAGGCGTGCTCGAGGGCGGCGACGAACTCGCCCGCGGTCGGAAACCGCCGCGCCGGATCGGCGTTCCGCGCGGTTCGCAGCACGTTTCGCACGGCCGGCCCGAGGTGTGGGTCCGGCACGTCGGCGACCCGGCGGCCGCGAAGGCCGTATGCGCCGCCGCGCAGCCGGCCGTACCACCGGTCGCGCCCGTGTCGCTCGCCGGTTGCACGCGTGAGGAGTGTCGCGGCGACCAGGGCCAACCCGTACTGGCTCGCGCGCGCGTCGACGAGCGTGCCGGGCCGTAGCTGTTCGGGGGCGACGTAGGCCGGATCGAGGCCCGCGCGGTCGTCGTGGTGTGCGAGCGCGACGTGTGGGCCGTGAAACGCGACGCATTCGGCGGTGAAGGTGCCGAGCATCATGCCGTTCCGCTCTGCCGTGTCGAGCAGGGTGGCGATGCGTCGCACGAGCAGGAGCGCGAGGTCGGTCGGCCACGGCTCTCCGCTGGCCATGAGCGCGCTCAGCGGGACGAGCGTCGCGGGCACCCCGGTGGTCCGGTCGACGAACAGGGCGCTGAGCTTCCGCGTGACGAAGTCATGCAGCTCGGCGGGGACCGGCTCTGTGGAGCGCAACACCGGCGCGAACCCGATGGAACCTGCCGCGATCGCGACGCCCGGCTCTGCCGGCCGGAGCGGCGCGTCCGTCGTGCGCGGTTCTGCCGAGCGCCGATCGTAGATGGGCGTCCACGTCGTGAGCGATTCGGTCATGGCGGGACCTTCGGAGGGGGACACGCGCGAGGCGAGGCGCCCGCCGACATCCGCGTCAGCGCGCCGTCGTCATTTTGTGACGCGGATCATTTGATGCGCAAGGTGTTTGCCATGCGTCCCGGTCGTAAACGTCCGAGTGCGCCGCGGATCGCCTTGTACGCCGCACGCACGAGGAGCCCGGTGACGAACACGACGGCGATGCCGAGCGTGAGGGCGATGTAGGGATGCTGGGTGGCCCCGATTGTGAGCGCGCCGAACAGTCCCAATTCGGCGATGTTGGCCGCCCCGTTGGTGAACGGCTCCGGGCTCGTGTCGATGGCGACGCGTGCGCCAAGTTTGGTGACGTTGGTGCCGAGTGCGAGCGTGCCGCCCAGCAGTGCGGCGGCGAGCGCGATGCGGGGGTCGGCGTGGGAAACCGTTGCCGCGGCGATCGCCGCGCCGGCGACCGGGCGGATGGCGGCATGAACGGTTTCCCAGAGCGACGCGACGCCGGGGATGAGGGTGGCCGCGAACTCGAGCGCGTAGAGAGCCGCGGCGAGTCCGAAGATCAGCGGGTTCCCGATCGGGGCGAGGCTGCCCGGCAGCGCGTCGATGTAGCCGAAGTGGGCCGCGGCGCCGAGGAGGGCGACCGTGCCGTAGGTGCTGATGCCGGCGGCGGTCGCGAGGGCAAGCGCCTGGGCGAAGAGGGCGGTGGGCATGGGTCGGCCGGAGTGTGAAACGGAACGCCTCGGAACCGCTGACGGCGTGGCGCGCGCGAGATGCCGGATGCTGGCCCGCGTTCTACCCGGAACACGTGCGACGCGTACCACGACCAGGACTGGACGACAGAGGGGGGAGCGCGATAGCGCTCCCCCCATGCT
>CAWKNZ010000001.1:0-251919 GCA_963851265.1 uncultured Gemmatimonadales bacterium | reverse complement strand
CGCTCCCACAACAAACAGTTGTGTTTGTCGTTGCGCCGACGCCCCGCCCCGGTGATCGTTGAGCCGTGCCGACCCTGCAACGCCTTACACGACGCCAGGCGATGATGCGTTGCATGCGGGCCGTCGTCGCCGTGCGGGCGGTGGCGCTGGGCGTGGTCGTCGTGGCGAGCGCCTGCAACCGTGCTCCCCAAGCCGCCGGCACGGCGGCGGGCGGCACCGTCGTGATCGCGACGGCGGGCGACGCGGAGTCGCTCGTCCCGCCGTTGGTGTCCGGCATCACCGCCGGTCAGGTGACGGATCTGGTGTTCGAGCCACTGGCCGAGATCGGGCCCGCGCTCAACACGGTCGGCGACGCGGGCTTTCGCCCTCGCCTGGCGCGCTCGTGGAGCTGGGGAGCGGACTCGCTCAGCATCGCATTCGCCCTCGACCCGAAGGCGCGCTTTCACGACGGCACCCCCGTGCGCGCCGTGGACGTCCGCTTCACCTTCGATCTCTACCGCGACCCACGCACGGGTTCACCGCTCGCCGCCGATCTGGCCGACATCGACTCGGTGACGGCACGCGACTCCCTCACGGCCGTCTTCTGGTTTGGCCGGCGCTCGCCCGAGCAGTTCTACTCGGCCGTCTACGCGCTTCGCATCCTGCCGGCCGCGCGCCTTCGCGGCGTGCCGACGTCGACGCTCGGCCGGTCCGATTTCGCCCGCGCGCCGGTGGGAAGCGGCCCCTTTCGCTTCGTGTCCCGCGCGCCGGGCGCCCGGATCGAGGTGGCCGCGAACACGGCCTACCACCTGGGCCGGCCGATCCTCGACCGCGTGGTGTGGAGCGTGACGCCCGACGCAGCCGCGGCGGCCGCGCGCATGCTGACCGGCGACGCCGACGTGTACGAAGCAATCCGCCCCGAGCAGGTCGGCGCGCTGGCGCACAACCCCACACTCCGGACGGTCACCTACCTGGGGCTGTACGACGGTTACCTGCGGTTCAACCTGCGCGATCCGGCGGCACCGCATCCGGAAGCGGCGGGAAGTCCGCCGCACGCGATCTTCGGCGACCGTGCCCTGCGGCGCGCGCTCGCGTCGGCGCTCGACCGGCGCACCATGGTGCGCAACGTGTTCGACACGCTTGCGGCCGTGTCGCTCGGGCCGTTCACCCGCGCGCAGCCCTCGGCCGACACCACGGTCGTCCAGCCCGTCTACGACCCGGCCGCCGCGGCGCGTGCGCTCGACGCCCTCGGCTGGCGCGCGGGACCCGACGGCGTGCGCGCGCGCGGCGGCCGGCGGCTGAGCTTCACGCTCATCACGCCGATCTCGAGCGATTCGCGGACGCGCTACGCGGTGCTGATCCAGGAGCAACTGCGCCGGGTGGGCGTCGAGGTGCGGATCGAGTCGCTGGAGTTCGTCGCGTTCATCACGCGGCTGCGCGAGCGACGGTTCGATGCGGTCGTGGACGGGCGGCTGCTCGAGCCGAGCGCGCGGGACCTGTGGGACACGTGGACGACCGCGGCGGCGAACGCGCCCGGGGGGGACAACCTGAGCGGGTATGCCAACCCCACGTTCGACGCGGCGCTGGACCGGGCGCTCACCGCGCCGACCCGGGCGGCCGCGGCGCCGTGGTTCCACCGGGCCTACCAGACGATCGTCGACGACGCGCCCGCCGTGTGGCTGTTCGAGCCGCGGTCGACGCTCACCTTCCAGCGCCGCCTGCGGGTGGTGGAGATTCGGCCGGACGCGTGGTGGGCGGGGATCGCGCGGTGGTCGGTCGCGCCGGGCGCGCAGATCGCGCGCGACCGCGCGGGGGTGGGCGCGGCGAGGCGTTAGGCGCTCGCGGCGACCCCCTCCAGCGCTTCCCACCGCGCGGTGAGCGCCTCGACCGCGGCCTCGGCGGCCGCGAGCCGCGCGCGCGCGTCGGCCGCGGCGGCGCCGTCGCGCAGGACGGCGGGGTCGGCCAGCGCGGCGTAGAGCGCGTCGCGCTCGCGCTCCTTCGCGTCGATCGCGTCGGGAAGCCCGGACAGCTCGCGCTGTTCGGCGAACGACAGGCGCCGCGGCCGGTCGGCCTTCGCCGGGGCCGGGGAGGCGGGGGCGCGCGCGGCGGTGCCGCGGGCCGGGGGCGCCGCGGCGAGCGGCTGGTCGGGCGCCCGGTCAACGCGCTGCCGCACCCAGTCGGTGTACCCGCCCGCGTACTCGCCCACGCGCCCGCCACCTTCCAGCACGAGCGTGCTCGTCACCACGTGGTCGAGGAACTCGCGGTCGTGGCTCACGAGCAGCAGCGTGCCGCCGTACTCGAGCAGCAACTCTTCGAGCAGGTCGAGCGTCTCGACGTCGAGGTCGTTGGTCGGCTCGTCGAGGACGAGCAGGTTGAACGCGCGCGTGAACAGGCGAGCCAGCAGCAGCCGGTTGCGCTCCCCGCCCGAGAGTGCGCGCACGGGGGTGCGCGCGCGGTCGGGGGGGAAGAGGAAGTCCTGCAGGTAGCCGTGCACGTGCTTGCGCTGTCCGCCCGGGCCGCCCACGTCGACCCACTCCGCCCCGTCGGCGATGCTGTCGAACACCGTGCGGTCGGGGTCGAGCTGCTCGCGCAGCTGGTCGAAGTACACGAGTTCGAGGTTCGTGCCGAGGCGCACCGTGCCCGCGTCGGGCGCGAGCTCGCCCAACAGCAGGCGGAGCAGCGTGGTCTTGCCCGACCCGTTGGGCCCGATGATGCCGACGCGGTCGCCGCGGGTGACGGTGGTGCTGAAGTCGCGCACGATCGCGCGTCCGTTCCGCGCGAACGACACGCCGCGCGCCTCGACCACGCGGCGCCCCGAGCGCTCGGCCTCCTGCACCTGCAGGGCCGCCGCGCCCACGCGTTCGCGCCGCGCGTCGCGCTCGCGGCGCATCGCCTCGAGTGCGCGCACGCGCCCCTCGTTGCGGGTGCGGCGGGCGGTGATGCTCGTGCCCACCCAGCGCTCCTCCTGCGCGAGCTTGCGGTCGAACTCCGCCCGCTCGCGCGCCTCGGCCGCGAGCGCCCCCTCCTTGCGCTCGAGGTACGCGTCGTAGTCCGCGCCCCAGTCGCTGAGCCGCCCGCGGTCGAGTTCGACGATGCGCGTGGCGACGCGGCGCAGGAACGCGCGGTCGTGCGTGACGAAGAGGACCGCGGTGCCGCGTTCCGCGCTCAGGTCGACGAGAAACTGCTCCATCCACGCGATCGCGTCGACGTCGAGGTGGTTGGTCGGCTCGTCGAGCAGTAGCACGTCGGGCTCGCGGACGAGCGCGCGCGCGAGCAGGGTCTGACGCTTGCGCCCGCCGCTCAGCGCGCCGAATTCGGCGTCGGCTTCGAGGGCGAGGTGCTGGAGCACCGTGTCGACGCGCGTCTGGATCTGCCACGCGCCGGCCGCGTCGAGCGCGCCGTGCAGGCGGTCGAGCTCGCGGAGCGCCGCCGCGCCGTGGTCGCCCGCGCCGGCGTCGCCCGTGAGCGTCGCGACGCGGTGGCTCGCCGCGTGGTAGCGCGCGAGCAGCCGCCCGGTCTCGCCGAGCCCTTCGGCGACCACGTCGTAGACCGTGCCGTCCACGCCGGCCGGGATCTCCTGCTCCAGACGGGCGACCGTGACGCCCGACTGCCGCACGACCTCGCCGGCGTCGGGGGCCTGCGTGCCGTCCAGCAGCTTCATCAGCGTACTCTTGCCCGTGCCGTTGCGGCCGAGCAGGCAGACGCGCTCGCCGCGGCCGAGGGCGAGGGTGGCGCCGTCGAGGACGGGCGGACCGCCGAAGGCGACGGTGACGTCCTGCAGACCGACGAGGGTGCCGGCGGCGGGGGTGCCCGGCGGGGCCATGGCGTGGGGTTCGCGTGGGGGGTGGCGCCTTGTGGGTGGCGCGGTGCTCGACCGCGGAATCTACCCGCGCCTCTCACCGCGTTCCCCGCTCCGCCCGTCATGGAATACACCACCCTCGGCCACACCGGCCTCACGGTCTCGCGCCTCTGCCTCGGCTGCATGAGCTACGGCTCGCCCCAGTGGCGCCCGTGGGTGCTCGACGACGCGGCCGCGCGTCCGTTCTTCCAGCGCGCGGTCGAGGCCGGAATCAACTTCTTCGACACGGCCGACATGTACTCCGTGGGTGCGAGCGAGGAGGTCACGGGGCGCGCGCTGCGCGAGCTGGCGCCGCGCGACGAGGTCGTGATCGCGACGAAGCTCTACAACCCGATGGGGCCGGGCCCCAACATGAAGGGGCTCGGCCGCAAGCACGTGGTGCAGGCGTGCGAGGCGAGCCTGCGCCGGTTAGGCATCGAGGCGATCGACCTCTACCAGATCCACCGCTTCGACCCGGGCGTGCCCATCGAGGAGACGCTCGAGGCGCTGAACGACCTCGTGCGCGCGGGCAAGGTGCGCTACATCGGCGCGAGCTCGGGGCCGGCGTGGCGGATGGCCCAGGCGCTCTCGGCGAGCGAGCGGCGCGGGTGGGCGCGGTTCGTCTCGATGCAGAACCACTACAACCTCGTCTACCGCGAGGAGGAGCGCGAGATGGTGCCCCTCTGCCTGGAGGAAGGGGTGGGGATGATTCCGTGGTCGCCGCTCGCGCGCGGGCTGCTGGCGCGCCCGCGGCCCGAGGACTCGCGCTTCGCGGGGGGCGGGACGACGCGCGCCGGGAGCGACCCGTACGCGGAGACGCTCTACGACGCGCCCGAGGACTTCGACGTGGTGGACGCGGTGCAGCGCGTGGCCGAGGCGCGCGGGGTGGGGATGAGCGCGGTGGCGCTCGCGTGGCTGTTAGGCCGGCCGGGCGTGGCGGCGCCGATCGTCGGGGCGACGAAGCTCGCGCACCTCGACGCCGCCCTCGCGGCGCTCGACGTGCAGCTGACGGCGGAAGAGGTGGCGGCGCTCGAGGCGCCGTACCGGCCGCACGCCGTGCGGGGGTTCTGAGCGCGGCCGCCGCGGCGGGGTCGCCCGGCGCGTTCGCGGGGGAGGGCGGGGTCATGACGGTGGCCACGACGTGAAACGCCCGGCGGGGCTTCACCCCGCCGGGCGTTTCACGCTGTGGCGCAAATTGCGGTTCGGCTCCATTCTGGTCTCATGCCGCCGCTCCTCGACCTGCTGACCGCCGCCACGGCCGACAGCTACCTCGTCGAACGCGAGATCGGGCGTGGCGGGATGGGGGCCGTGTTCCTCGCCCGCGACCGCGTGCTCGACCGCCGCGTCGCGATCAAGGTGCTCCCCCCCGAGCTCGCCGCGCGCACCGACCTGCGCGAGCGCTTCCTGCGCGAGACGCGCACGGCGGCGGCGTTCTCGCACCCGCACGTCGTGCCGGTGCACGCGGTCGAGGAGCGCGGCGGGCTCCTCCTGTTCGTGATGGGCTACGTGGACGGCGAGACGCTCGCCGCGCGCGTCGCCCGCGCCGGCCCGCTCGGCGCCTCGGAGGCGACGCGGCTGCTGCGCGAGGTGGCGTGGGCGCTGTCGTACGCCCACTCGCAGGGCGTGGTGCACCGGGACGTGAAGCCCGACAACATCCTCCTCGAGCGCGCGACGGGGCGGGCGCTCGTCACCGACTTCGGCATCGCCCGCGTGGCGGCCGGCGCGGCGGGCGCCGCCGACGCGCTCGGCCTCACGCGGGTGGGCGAGGTGGTGGGCACGCCGCAGTACATGAGCCCCGAGCAGGCCGTCGGCGACGCGGTGGACGGTCGGAGCGACCTGTACGCGCTGGGCGTGGTCGGGTTCTTCGCGCTCACCGGGCGCGTGCCGTTCGACGGGGCGAGCACGCAGGCGGTGCTCGCGCAGCAGATCACGCGCCCCGCACCCGACGTGGCCGCCGCGCGCCCCGACGTGCCCGAGGCGCTCGCCGCGGCCGTGCAGCGGTGCCTGGCCAAGGAGCCCGCGGAGCGATTTCCGAGTGGCGAAGCGCTCGTCGAGGCGCTCGACGCCGCGGGTGCCGCGCACCACGACGTCGCGCCCGCCCTGCGGCTGTTCGCGCAGCGGCTCGAGACCACGCTCCGGGCGCTCGTCATCCTCGCGGTGCTCACGCCGGTGCTCGTCGGCTCGTTCTCGGGCGGGAGCGTCGACGCGCTCGTGTGCACCGGCTTCCTGCTCGCCGTGATGTGGGGGATCGCGCGGGGGCTGGTGACCTACGCCGGGGAGCTGGCGCGCAAGGGGTTCCGCTACGAGGACGTGCGCGCCGCGGTGCTGGCCGTGGACGCGGAGCAGCGCGACCTGCGCGCGACACTGCGCGCGACCCCCGGCGACGCCGAGCGCCAGCGGCGGCACCGGTGGCGGATCGCCGCGGCGGTCACCTCGGGCGCCGGCTGCCAGGTGGTCGTCTTCCGCTACCTGCGCCACGTCGTGCGTCCGGGGACGTACGGCGTCGAACCGGTCGGCGTCGTGCTCAGTGTGCTGGGGATGGCGCTGATCGGCGGCGCGTTCGTCACCGTCATCACCGACCCGCGCCGCGGGTCGGTGTGGGAATGGCTCGGCGTGCGCCTGTGGTCGAGCCGCGTGGGGCGCTTCACGTTCCGCCTCGCGGCGCGCCGCGGCCACCGCGGGGCGGGGCGGACGGTGGCCGGATCGGCCGCCGCGCCGACCGGCGCGTGGGCGGCGGTGCCGACCATCACGGCACCTGGCGCGTCGCACGCGGCGACGATCACGCACCGCACCCCGCTCGCCGTGTTCGACGCGCTGCCGCGCGCGCAGCGGGCCGAACTTCACGGGCTGCGCGACGCGATCGCGCGCCTGCAGGCGGAGACGGCGCGCTGCGTGACGCGCGAAGCGGACCTCGAAGCCGCGCTCGCCGAGGCGCGGGCGGGGGATGGCGCGTGCGTGGAGGACGCGCGGCGGCGCACGCTGATGAGCGACCTGGAGCGCGCGCGGCACGAGGCCGGCGCGCGGCGGGCGGAGCTGGGCGCGCACTTGGAGCACGTGCGCGTGCAGTTGCTCCGCGTGCGGAGCGGGCTCGCAGGGCGCGACGAGCTGGCGCGCGAGTGCCAGGGCGTTGCGGGATGAGGGAGCAGACGCGACCCCGACCACACTTTGCGTTGCGAAGCACTTGACCGCGACCTGCCTGCCCACCTTTCTTCGCCCATGGCCGTGATCCAACGTCCGACGGCGCTCGACGCCGACAGTGCGCCGCAGCTGCACCGCCGCGCGATGGACAACCTCGAGTTCATCCGCGAGACGATGGCCCGCGCCGCCGACGTCACCGCCGTCTCGGGGTGGGGGATCGCCGCGAGCGGCGTGGTCGCACTCGCGGCGGCGGTCGCCGCGACGCGCGTCCACGACGGGCCGCGCTGGACGGCCACGTGGATCGCCGCCGCGGCGCTCGCCTTCCCGCTCTCGGCGGGCGCGTCGGCGTGGAAGGCGCGCGCTGCGGCCCGTGCGCATGGCACGCAGGCGCTCACGGCGTCGGGGCGACGGCTTCTGCTCAGCTTTCTGCCGCCGTTCACGGTCGGCGCGCTGCTCACGGGGGCGCTCGCGCATGCGGGGCTCTACACGCTGCTGCCCGCGCTCTGGCTGTTGAGCTACGGCGCGGGCGTATCGACGGGGGGGGCGTTCTCGGTACGCGCGGTCCCGTACATGGGGCTCGCGTTCCTCTCGCTCGGGGCGGTCGCGGTCGCGGGCACGCTGCTCGTCCCGGCCGCGGTCAACGCCGCGCCGAGCGACTTCGAAGCGGGGTGCATGGCGGCGGGGTTCGGCCTGGTCCACCTCGGATTCGGCGCGTACATCGCGCGCCGCCACGGGGGCTGACGTGGCCCGCGCCAGCAACGCCGCACGCGTTCCGCGTGCCCCGCGCGCCGGTGAAGCGACCGGTGCGACCGGCGGCCCGGCCGTGCGTGCGACCGTGGGGGGCGCCGCGGCCGCGAGCGCGCCGGCGCTCGATCAACTGATTCACGAGCGCGTCCGACTCGGCATCGTCTCCGCCCTCGCGGTCAACGACGCGCTCACGTTCCCCGACCTCAAGCGGCTGCTCGGTGCGACCGACGGCAACCTGTCGGTGCACGCCCGCAAGCTGGAGGACGCCGGCTACGTGTCGTGCACCAAGGGCTACGACGGACGCGTGCCGCGCACCGAGTTCCGCCTCACGGCGGCGGGCCGTACGGCACTCGAACGCTACCTCGACCACATGGAGGCGCTCATCCGCGCCACACGGGCGCGGTAACCGACCCCGACGCGCCACACGGGCGCGGTCGTCAACCCCGACGCGGCACGCGGGCTGGGAACGCAGCCCCGACGCGCCACGCACCCCGGATCTCGAGACGCCGAACAGGCGCCTTCACTTTCACCCGAAACTTTGCAATGCAGAGTACTTCTTGTTGTCCGACTCACCCGCTCCACGTCGCGATCGTGATGGACGGCAACGGACGCTGGGCCACGCGCCGCGGACGCCCGCGCACGGCCGGTCACGTGGCCGGCGCGCGCGCCACCCGCCGCACCGTCGAAGCGGCCGCGCGGCTCGGCGTCCACACGCTCACGCTCTACGCCTTCTCGGCCGACAACTGGCGGCGGCCCGCGCCCGAGGTCGAGGCATTGATGCGTCTGTTCCGCCGCTTTCTCGCCGTCGAGACCGCGCGGTGCGTGAGCGAAGGCATCCGCCTGACCGTGATCGGCCGCCGCGACCGGCTCGCGCCCGCGCTGTGCGCCGCGATCGAGGGCGCGGAACGCGCGACCGCGGCGGGCCGCCGCATGCACCTCCGTCTCGCGATCGACTACTCCGCGCGGGACGCCATCCTCCGGGCGGCAGGCGCCCTGGCCGGGATGGTCGACCCGACGGCATTCGCCGTCGCGCTCGGCGCCGCGTACCACGAGCCCGCCCCGACGCCCGACGTCGACCTGCTGGTGCGCACCGGCGGCGAGCAGCGGCTGAGCGACTTCCTCCTCTGGGAGGCGGCCTACGCGGAACTGTGGTTCACGCCCACGCTCTGGCCCGACTTCACCCCGGCCGACCTCGCCAGAGCGCTCGCCGACTTCGCCGGGCGCGAGCGGCGGTTCGGCGGGATCGCGGTCGAGCCCTCGGCCAGACCGCGGTTCGCGTGACCGCCGGGCGCGTGGACCCGGCTGGCGCGGGCCCTCACATCCAGAACGTCCACCGCCCCGTCGCGATCACGAACAGCGAGAGCGCGAGATTCGTCACCGCGTGCACCAGCACGAGATCGCCTAACGCCCGCGTCCGCCCCATCCACCAGTTGTAGATCACGCCGCAGAGCAGCCCGACTTCCCAGTACGGCCCGTGCTCCGCCGCGAACAGCGCCGCCGTGCCCCAGAACGCCAGCGGCGTGTAGCGGCCGAGCGGCACGCGTTCGAACCGCGCGTCCTGCAGCCAGCGCGGCAGCCACCCGCGCCAGAACAACTCTTCCAGGACGGGCACGAGGAGCGCCGCGCGCGCCGTGCGCAGCACGAGCATCACCGGAGTCAGCTCGGCGGGCGCGATGGAGGTCTTGAGCGAGCCGGTGATCGCGTTCTGGAACAGCCAGTGGCCGCGCCACCCGGGCGCGAGCAGGTCGGGCGCGACCCAGAGCGCGCACACGGCGAGGCCCAGCGCCACGCCGGCGAGCGGCCGCGTGGGTCGGAGCGCGCGCGGCAGCAGCGGCCGCGCGAATCCGACGATCCCGGCCAGCACCACGAGGTCGCGCACCACCTCGCGCGTCGGGTTGGCGAGCGGGACGTAGCGATCGACCGCGAGCCAGGCGATGAACACCACGAACGGCCCGACGTACGCCGCCGTGCCGGCCGGCGGAAGCGGCACGCCGCCCACCGCGGCCTCGTCCATTGCGGGGCCGCTCATCGCGCGCGCACCGAGTCGGCCGCCGGCGCCGGCGACACGCCGACGAGTTCGACGTCGAAGATCAGCTCGGCGCGCGGCGGGATCGGCCCGCGTCCGCGCACGCCGTAAGCGAGCTGGTAAGGAATGAACAGGCGGCGCCGGCCGCCCACGCGCATCCCCTCGAATCCGGCGTCCCAGCCCGGGATCACACGCCGCTTGCCCTGCTCGAAGCGGATCGGCTCGCCCCGGTCGCGTGACGAGTCGAACCGCGTGCCGTCGCGCAGCCACCCCGTGTACTGCACCGCATACACCTGCCCCGGTTCGGCGGGGGCGCCCGTGCCGAGCGCGACGTCCACGTAGCGCATCGTGTACTGCGCGACCATCGCGCCCGCGACCGGGGGGATGCTCGCCGGCAGCGGCGCCTCGCGCGCCGCGTGCGGCCGCGCGCACGCCGCGGTGCCCGCGAGGGCGACACCCACCGCCCACGACACGGCCGACCCCGCCGGACACGTCGCGGCGAACCACCGCCAGGCACCGCGTGCGGCGCGCCCCGCGCGCGCGCCCGTGAAGGGCCCCGCCGACGAGCGCGGGCGTGTGGGCGCGGGCGCGCGCCCGGGCACGCGGTCGGGCGCCGGGTCGGGTGCACGGCGCTCAGGGCGATGGACGGGTGACATGGGGGCGCAAACTACCCACGACGCTCCGACCGGCGCGGTCCCGGCGCCCGGGGTAGCCGTCGCGGAGGGCATGGCCAGCCGGTAGCGACACTGCTGCTATATCGATGACGCAGAGGCACATGCTACAATGCCGGATTCGTCATTGCCGGTCATCCGCCCTCGTGTCATCCGCGTTCCCGCCCGTCCCCCGCCGCCCGTCGCTCGCATCGCTCGTCGCCTCGGGCGATGTCGCGCCGACGCACCTGCTGTGCACGGGCGGTGTGGCCTGGGTCGGCACCGCCGACGCCCGCTGGCGCCCCGAGACGGACGGTGACGGTCACGAGCCGGGCGGTGCCTCCGCCCTCCCCGCGCTCGGCGTGACGAAGCTCGACCGGTGGCTCGACACGCACGCGGTGCGTCCGTTCGCGCTCGCGACGCCCGACGCCCTGCACGGCGAGCGGCGCGTGCTCATCTCCGCGGCCGGCGCGCTCGGCTGGCGCCCGCCGCTCGAACTGCTGGCGGCGGGCGGTGCCGGCGGGCGCGAGCGGCGCGCGCTGCGGAGCGCCGCGCTCCGCCTGCGCACGCTGGCCGACGCGACCGAACAGCACGCGATCGACGCCGTCATGCGCTACACGCACGCGGCCGCCACCGCGGCGCGCATCGCGCGGCTGCTCGACGCGCCGGCGCTCGACACCGTGGGGGTGGCACCCGGGCTGTTCGTGGCCGTCGACGCGCTCGCCGGGACGGCGCTACGCACGCTGGCCGAGGCCGACGCGCTGGCCGAGCGCGCGTTCGGGCGCGGGCGGTTGGGGGCGCCGGCAACGGTGCGCGCCGTGCTCGCGGAGGTGCGGGCCGCGCACGCCGCGCCGGCCGCGGCGCGGCGGCGCGCGCTCGGCCTGCGGGCGGCGGCGGGGCTCGGGCCGCCGTCGGTGCGAGTGCGACGACTGCCGGTGATGGACAGTGAGGTCTGGGCCGTGCGCGTCGCCGTCGGCGCGCCGGGGTTCGCCTCCGCCGACGCGCTCGAGGCGGCGTGGGAGCTGGCCACCGCGGTGTGGCACGCGCTCGCGCTCGTGGCGTACGCGGTCGCGGGCGCGTGGACGTTCGACTGACGGTTCGACGCCCGTCCGTTTGGCGCCCGACGGCGCCGCGACGACCGGGCGGGGTATGACGGTGTGCTGGCTCACATTTCGCCTTTTTTCCGTGAGCCAGCCCAACCAGCACACGCCACGCGGTTCGTGCCGCGTCGACCCATACGCCCCTGTACGCCGTCGCATGATGTCCGCCCCATACACGCTCGCGTCCGCCAGCCGGACGCCGGCTCTGCTCCCGCTCGTCGCCGCTGCACTCTTCACCGCCGCATGTTCGGTGTCGGAGAGCAAGACGGCCAACGCCGCGTCCGCGGCCGGCACCACGCCCGCCGCACGCGCGGGCACCGCCACGGCGCCCGATGCGCCCACCGCCGATGCGCCCACCGCGGGCGCGAGCGGCTGGCGCCCCAGCGTTCCCGACGCGATCGCCGGCGTACCCGCGGCCGAGGTCAAGTCGGGGATCGCGCATGCGCTCGCCGGGCGACGGCCGCCCTCGGTCGACGTCGACCAGTGGCGTCACGTTCAGCGTCTGTACCAGCAGTTCGGCGGTGCGCCGCTCTGGATGGGTGAGAACGGGCCCGACCACGCGCGGAGCACGGCCCTGCTGAAGGCGCTCGTGAGCGCCGACCAGGACGCGCTCGACCTCGACCTGCTTCCCCTGCCCGAGCTCGCACAGTCGCTGCAGGCGGTCGAGGGGCTGAAGCCCGGGTCGGCCGCGCCGAAGCCCACGGCCCAGCAGATCGCCGCCGCCGACGTGATGTTCACGAGCGCGTATGCCGCACTCGCCGAGGACCTGCTCACGGGGCAGGTCGACCCGAAGCAGATCGAGAAGCAGGACTGGTTCATCTCGCGGCAGGAGTCACGCATCGACAGCGCGCTCGTGCGCTCCCTGGGAGACCCAGACATCAGCCGCGGCATCGACCGCATGCGGCCGCAGGAGGCGGACTACAAGGGGCTGCGCCAGCAGCTCGTGCAGTACCGGGCGCTCGCGGCCAAGGCGAGCTGGCCGCGCGTGCCGGCGGGACGCGCGCTCAAGCCCGGCGAGTCCGACAGCCCGGCCCGCCTCACCGCGCTGCGCGCGCGCCTCGCGGCCGAAGGGCTGCTGGGCGGAGCCGGCACGCCCCCGGCCGACTCGGTGCAGGGCGCCGCGAGCGACTCGTCGCGCGACCGGTCGGCGACCGCGGCCGCGCGCACCGCGCCCGCGCGCCGTGCGACCGCGGGGCAGGTGCCGTACGACGCCGAGCTGGCGGGCGGCGTTGCGGCGTTCCAGGCGCGCCACGGCATCGCGGTCGACAGTTTGCTGGGCCCCGAGACGGTCAACGCGCTGAACGTGCCGGTCGCCTACCGCATGGGGCAGATCGCGGCCAACCTCGAGCGCTACCGCTGGCTGCCGCGCACGCTCGGCACGCGCTACGTGATCGCCAACGTGCCCGCGTTCACGCTGCAGGCGTGGGACGGCGGCAAGAAGGCGCTCGAGATGAAGGTCGTCGTCGGCAAGGACTACGAGGACAAGAAGACCCCCGTGTTCGCCGACTCGATGCAGACGGTCGTCTTCCGGCCGTACTGGAACATTACCGACGAGATCGCCGCCAAGGAGACGTGGCCGAAGATCCACGCCAACCCCAACTACATGGCGGAGAACGACCTCGAGACGTTCAAGGAGGGCGGCAGGACGCACGTCCGCCAGAAGCCGGGCCCGAAGAACTCGTTAGGCCTCGTCAAGTTCCTCTTCCCCAACAGCTTCAACATCTACTTCCACGACACGCCCGAGAAGCAGCTGTTCGCGAAGGACGTGCGCGGCTTCAGCCACGGCTGCATCCGCCTCGAGAAGCCCGCGGAGCTCGCCTCGTGGGTGCTCGGCTGGCCGGTGCAGCAGGTGCAGGCGGCGATGAACGACACCACGGCCAACAACCGGAGCGTGCCGCTCGCGCAGAAGGTGCCGGTCTACATCGCGTACTTCACGACGTACCTCAAGAACGGGCAGCTCTACTTCGGCAACGACCTGTACGCGCGCGACCAGAACCTCGTGCAGGCGATGTCGGCCAAGGGCGGGCAGAGCGGGAGCGTGGCGCAGGCCGTCGGCGCGCTGCGGAAACTGGTCGCGGGGTGAGCGCGGCCTAACGAACGCCGAACGGAATCACGCGCCCGCGGCCGCCGGACTCCGTGCCGGCGGCGCGGGCGCACGCTCCTTCACCCGACGCAGCCGCGGGCGGAGCGTCACGCCGGCGTACACCGCGTCGAGCGTGAGCACGGTATCGGGGCAGGGGACCGCGACCCGCCCCCCCGACTCCGGCGTGACGATCTCGGAACGCCACGCGCCCGACGCGTCCCGCCAGTGCCGCTCGACCTCCTGGCGCGTCGCCTCGACGATGAGGTACGCGCTGAGCGTCGGGATGCGCCGGTAGGCGACGAGCTTCTCGCTCCGGTCCGTGCGGCGCGTACTCGGCGAGAGCACCTCGACGACGACGCACGGGTTGGTCACGAACACGGTCTCGTCGTCGGGCGTGTCGCAGACCACGAGCACGTCCGGGTAGTAGAACGTGGTCTCGTCGGCGCGGACCTTCAGGTCGTTGGTGAACGCCTCACACGGCCCGACTCCAGCGGCCTGCTGCAGGCCCGTCGCGACGTTGCGAACGACCCGGGCGTGGCGCACCTTCACGCCCGACATCGCGTACACGTGTCCGCTGACGTACTCGTGTCGGACCCGCGCGGTCTCCTCGAACGCCAGGTACTCCTCCGGTGTCATCAGTGCGCTCAGACGGCGGGGCCGGTTCATCCCGCCAATCTCTCGGCTCGGCGCCGAGCGCGCTACTCGGCTATCGCCCCGCCAGGTAGTCCGCGGCGAGCGACGCGAGCGTGCGCACGCCCACCGGCAGGGCCCCCTCGTCGGCGAAGAACTTGGGGCTGTGGTTGCTCACGAACGCGCTCGCCGGGCTCCCCTTGGGCCGCACGCCGAGGAACACGAACAGCCCGGGCACGCGCTCCGCGAAGTAGCCGAAGTCCTCGGAGCCGGTGACCGGACGCCCCTCGCTCACCCCCGCGTCGCCGGCCGCGCGCCGCAGCGTGGCGACCATGCGCGCCGTGAGCGCGGGGTCGTTGGCCGTCACCGGCGTCATCTCCTCGATCGTGACCGCGGCCGTCGCGCCCTGCCCCTCGGCGGTCAGTTCGACGGCGCGTCGCACGCGCGCCTGCACGTCGCGGCGCACGGCCGGGTCGAAGGTGCGGATGGTGCCCAACAGGACGGCGCTGTCGGGGATGATGTTGTTGCGCACCCCCGCGTTGAGCGCGCCCACGGTCACCACCGCGGGCCCGGCCGTGAGGTCGACCTGCCGGCTCACCACGGTCTGCAGCGCGGTGACGACGTAGCTCGCCGCCACCACCGGGTCGACGCCGGCCCACGGCGCCGCGCCGTGCGTCTGCCGCCCGCGGATCACGACGCGCATGAAGTCCGCGCCCGCCATGAAGCCGTTGGGCCGGTAGGTGAGGTGCCCCACCTCGTCGGGCGTGATGCCCACGTGCAGCCCGAACACGGCGTCGGGCTTCGGAATGCCCAACGCGGCGGCGCTCCCGTCCATCACGCCCGCGTTCAGCATCGCCCGCGCGCCGCTCGGCTTGCCGGGCTCGCCCTCCTCGTTGGGCTGGAAGAGGAACACCACCGTGCCCGGGAGCGTCGCCCGCATGCCCGCGAGCACCTCCGCCGCGCCCATGAGCATCGCGGTGTGCATGTCGTGGCCGCACGCGTGCATGACGCCCACGTCCTGCCCGTTGTAGGTCGAGCGCACGGTCGACCTGAACGGCAGGTCGACCTGCTCGGTCACGGGCAGCGCGTCCATGTCGGCGCGCAGCGCGACCACCTTGCCCGCCCGCCCGCCGCGCAGCACGCCCACCACGCCGTGCCCGCCGACGCCGGGGTGGACCTCGACGCCTAACGATTTCAGCTCGGCGGCGACGATCCCCGACGTGCGGACCTCCTGGTTGGAGAGCTCGGGGTGCTCGTGCAGGTCGCGCCGCCAGGCGACGACCTTGGGCAGTACGGCGGTCGCGCCGCGGGCGATCGCCGCGTCGGGGTTGGGCCCGGACTGGGCGCGCGCGACGCCCGCGAGGAGCAGGGCCGGGAGCAGGGCCGGGAGCAGCGACGACGCGGGCAGCGCCCGCGCGAGGGGACGACGGTGCATGATTCCAGGACGGGTGGTGGAGCCGACAACGATACGCGCCCTCACCGGGACGCGCGCACCGAGCCCAACAGCGTGCGCACCGCCGCGTCCAGCTGCACGTCGCGCCCCGTGTAGCTCTCTCCCACCGGCCGGGTCACGGCCACGTCCACCGCGCGCGGGTGCCGTTCCATGTCGGTCCCGTCGGCGCCGCGGATGCGCGTGTACGGAATCCGCAGCGTGGTGCCGTCCACGAGCGTGGTGCCGGACGTGTAGATGATCCACCCGGCCGTCGGCTCGCCCACCACGCGGCCGAGCCCGAGCGCGCGGTAGCCTTCGGTGAAGTCTTCCGCGTCGGACAGCGAGTGCTGGTTGGTGACGAGCACCGTGGGCCGCTCGAGCGTGCGCTGGCCGAGCACGGCGCGCGCCGAGACGGCGGGCATGTCGCGGCGCTGCATGGTGAGGTACGGGCGGCGCGCGAACACGTCGAGTGCGTAGGCGTTGATGAACCCGCCGTTGTTGTTGCGCACGTCGACCACCACGCCCTCGCGCGCCTGGTTCTCGGCGTCGAGGTCGGCGTAGAGCTGCGTGAGCGACTCGGCGCTCATGTCGGGCAGGTGCACGTAGCCGAGGCGGTGGCCGCTGACCGAGTCCACGTACGCGCGCCGCGACTCGACCCACGCGCGGTACAGCAGACGCTTCTCCGCGCCGAGACCGACCGGGCGCACGACGACCTCGCGCCGCATGCCGGTTGGCGCCGCGACCGTGAGTGCGACGCGCCGGCCTACCGTGTAGGCGAGGCGCTCGTCGAGGTTGTCGGAGGGCGCGAGCGGGCGCCCCTCGACGGCGACGACCGCGTCGCCCGGGTGCACGCCGGCGATCGCGGCCGGGCCCAGCGCGAACACCTCGCGCACGCGCAGCGTGCCGTCCCGCTCGGCGGCCGCGCGGTCGAAACGCACGCCGAGCCGCCCCGTGACCGGCGTCGGCTGCGGCGGCGCGCCGCCCGCGCCCGAGTGCGACGCGTTCAGCTCGCCGATCATCAGGTTCAGCACGCGGCGCAGCTCGTCGGCGGTGCGCGCGCCGGCCACCTGCGGCGCCGTGCGGTCGCGCGCCGCGTTCCAGTCGGCACCGTGGAACTCCGGATCGTAGAAATGGTCGCGCAGCATGGTCCACGCCTCGCGGAAGACGACGATCTTCTCCTGGTCGAAGTCGACGTCCATCTCCGCGCTGACCGGGATGGGGCGCGTGGCGCGGGTGTCCACACCGACGGCGAACAGCCGCCCGCCCTCGCGATAGTAGACCTCGCGGCCGTCGGCGCTCCACTGCGCGTCGGCCTTGGGCGTGGCGGTGCTCGTCAGCTGCCGCGCCACCGGCGCCTCGCGCGCGAGTTCGTCGAGCGACCACGTCCACAGATTCTGCTGCCCCGCCGCCTCGGCCACCAGCAGCAGCTGCCGCCCGTCGGGGCTCACGTCGAGCGCGCGCACGTCCACACCCGTGGGGAGCACCGTGAGGCGCTGGCGGATGCCCTCGAACTCGATGCGTACGGGCTTGGCGACCGGCGTGGCCGGCGACGTTCCGCGGCGGGCCGCCGAGTCGGTGGGAGAGGGGGTCCGCGCGGCGAGGGCCGAGTCGACGCGGGCCGCGCCCGGCGCGCTGCGCGCGGTGCTGTCGCGCGCGGGCGTGCCCGGCGGGCTGGGGGGCGTGCCCGGGGGCGCGAACAGGTCGCGGAACTGGTCCTCGCGGAAGCGTGCCGGCCGCGGCACGAGGTCGATGCGCGCCGCCTGCCCGCTCTCGGTGCGCTGCCCCGTCACGAAGTAGAGCGCGGTTCCGTCGGGGCTCCACGACAGGTCACCCCCCGCGGCGTTGGCGACGAAGCTGAGCGCGCGGCTCGGACCGCCCGCGGCGGGCACGACGCGCACGTTCGCGAAGCCGCGGGGTCCGTCAGGCGCCACGTACGCCAGCCAGCGGCCGTCGCGGCTCCACGCCACGGAGCGCGGGCTGTCGAACGGCGGCCGGGTGAAGAGTGCGGTCGCCAGCAGCCGCTCGCGCGCCCCCGCGCCCGCGGAGTCGACGTCCACCACGCGCAGCTCGCGCCCGTCGCGCACGAAGGCGATCGCGCGCCCGTCGGGCGACCAGCGCGGGCCCACGTCGCCGCGCCCGCTCGCACTCGTGCCCCCGGCGGTGAGCACGGTCTCGCGCCGCCGCACGAAGTCGTAGAGCACGAGGCGCCAGCGCCCGTCGCGCTCCGACGCGTACGCGACGCGGCGGCTGTCCGGACTCCACGCGAGCCCCTCCTCGGCACCCGGCGTGTTGGTCACGCGGATCGCGTCGCCGCCGGCACTCGCGCCCGCCGCGACGGACGGGCCTGGCGCACCGCCAGCCGCCCCCGCCCCGCCCGCGGGCGTGACGTCGCGGGCGATGCCGGCGAACACCTCGCCGCGCGCGGTGACGGCGAGCTTTCGCCCGTCGGGCGCGACCTGCAGCTCGTGAAACCCCGTGGTGAGCGTCAGATGCTCGGTGCCGACTCCGGCGGGCGCGCCGCGCAGGGCGATGGGCACCTGCACGGCCCTGCCGGTGGTGAGGTCGGCGCGCCAGATGCCGAAGTCACGCTCGAACACCGCGGAGCGCCCGTCGCGCGCGATGGACGGCCAGAGCAGGCGCCCATCTCGGAGCGTGGTGACCTGCCGCGCCTCGCCCGCCGGGCGCCCGTCGGCGAGCGGCTGCGCCCACAGGTTCTCCGCTCCCGACCGGTCGCTCATGAAGTAGAGCGTGCGCCCGTCGGCGGCCCACATCGGCCACGCGCTCTTGGCCCCGCCGGCTGTGACCGGCGTGTACGCGGGCCCGCCCGCCGCGTCGGGGCGCACGAGCCAGATCTCGCTTTCGTCGAGGTGGCTGTGCCCGTGCCGCCACCACTGCGCCGAGACGATACCGCGCGCGGTGATGGCGAGCAGCGCGCCGTCGGGCGAGGGCGCGCCCCAGTACTCGCTCGCGTAGCGGTCGCCGGCCACCGGCATCGGCGTGCCGGCCGCGTGCCCGGAGCCCGGGAGCGGCGCCCGCACGCGGTACACGTCCGACATCCCCGAGATGTCGCCCGCGCTGCTCGACACGTAGAGCCAGCGGCCGTCCGCACTCCACGCGTCGAGCGTCTCGGGGGCGTCGTCGTAGGTGACGCGGGTGAGCACGCCGGTGCGCAGCTCGAGCACGTACACGTCGCCGTTACCCGTGCGCGTCGAGACGAAGGCGAGCCGCTGCCCGTCGGGCGAGTAGAGCGGGCGGCTCTCGGTGGCGGGGTGGGCGACGAGCAGCCGGGCGTCGCCCCCGTCCACCGGCACGGTCCAGATGTCGCCGCCCGAGACGAAGGCGATCTCGCGCCCGTCGGGCGATAGGGACGGGTCCGCGAACGAGGGGCGTGCTTGGGCGACCGGCCCGGCGGCGGGGGCCACCGCGGGCTGGGCCGGCGCTGCGGTCGGGCGAGCGGCGGCGAGCAACGCCGGCCCGAACAGCGCGGCGGCGAGCAGGGGGCGGGAGCGCATGCGGGGGCGGGGAGGGGGTGGGCCAGGCGGCCGCGACGGCACGCCCACTCCTACGCTACGCCCCCGCCGGCATCACGCCAACCCGGGCGCGGGCGCCACCAACGCGCCCGCGCCCTGCGCCGCCGCGCGCCGGCCTCTTACGAGTGCCCCGCCGGCGACGGCGTCGGCGCGACGGCGGTCTGCCCGCCTTCCGCGTTGCCCGCCTCCTCCTTCGCGGCATCCGCCTCCCGACCGAGCTGCCGCAGGGCGGCCGCGGTCACCCGCTCGGCCGTGAAGCCGAGGCGGCGCATGACCTCCTCGCCCGGCGCCGACGCGCCGTACCGGTCGAGCGCGATGATGGCCCCGTCCATCCCCACGAAGCGCTCCCAGCCGAGCGGCGACGCGGCCTCGACCGCGACCCGCGCCCGCACGGCGCGCGGCAGCACCTGCTCGTGGTACTCCGCCGGCTGCTGCGCGAACAGCTCCCAGCTCGGCAGGCTCACCACGCGCGCGCGCACGCCGTAGCCCTTGAGCCGTTCGCGCGCGTCGACGCAGAGCGCGACCTCCGAGCCGGTGCCGATGAGCAGCACCTCGGGCGCCCCGCCCTCCGCGTCGGCGAGCACGTACCCGCCCTGCGCCACGCGCCCCTTGGCCCCCGAGCGGTCGAGGATGGGCAGGTTCTGGCGTGACAGCACGAGCGCCGTCGCCGCGGGCCGCGACACGGCCACCGCCCAGGCCTCGGCCGTCTCGTTCGCGTCGGCGGGGCGGAGCGTCACGAGTTGCGGGATCGCGCGCAGGCCGGCCAGCTGCTCCACCGGCTCGTGCGTCGGCCCGTCCTCGCCGACGGCGATCGAGTCGTGCGTGAAGACGTAGATCGCGTGCAGCTCCGACATCGCCGCCAGCCGCAGCGCCGGCTTGAGATAGTCGCTGAACACGAAGAACGTCGCGCCGAACGGGATCACCCCGCCGTGCGCGGCCATGCCGTTGACCGCCGCGCCCATCGCGTGCTCGCGGATGCCGAACGCCATGTTGCGCCCCGCGTACCCCCACGGGCCGCCCACCGCGCCCTGCACCCGGGAGTCGGTCACCGTCGCGGCCGCGCCCGCGCCTAACGACGGCTGGAAGTCGCCGCCGCCGGCCATCGCGGTGTTGGTCGACGGGTTGAGGTCGGCCGACCCGCCGACGATGTTGTGCACCGCCTTGGCGAGCGCGTTGAGCACCTGCCCGCCGGCCGCGCGCGTGGCGATCGGCTTCGCGCCCGCCGCCCACGTGGGCAGCCCGTCCGCCCAGCCCGCGGGCAGCTCGCCGCGCCACGCGCGCGTCAACTCGGCCGCCTCGTCGGGGTACGACGCGGCGTACGCGTCCATCCGCGCCTGCCACTCCGCCTGCACCGCCGCGCCGGCCGGCACCGCCCGGCGGAAGCGCTCGACCACCTCGGGCGGGAGGAAGAACGGCTCCTGCGAGGGCCAGCCGAGCGCCGCCTTGGTGGCCGCGACCTCGTCGGGGCCTAACGGCGAGCCGTGGACGTGGAAGGTGCCCTGCTTCTTGGGCGAGCCGTAGCCGATCTGCGTCTGCACGAGGATGAGCGACGGGCGCGAGGTCTCGGCGCGCGCCTCCTCGATCGCGCGGGCGATGTCCTCGAGGTCGTTCCCGTTCGTCACCTGCCGCGTGTGCCACCCGTACGCCTGGAAGCGCTTCGCCACGTCCTCGGTGAAGGTGAGGCTCGACTCGCCCGCCAGCGTGATGTGGTTCTGGTCGTAGAGGTACACCAGCTTGCCCAGCCCGAGGTGCCCGGCGAGCGACGCGGCCTCCTGCGTCACGCCCTCCATCAGATCGCCGTCCGAGACGAGCGCGTACGTGTGGTGGTCCACCACCGTGTGCCCCGGCCGGTTGTACCGCGCCGCGAGCCACGCCTCGGCCATGGCCATCCCCACGCCGTTGGCGAAGCCCTGCCCCAGCGGCCCGGTCGACAGCTCGACGCCCGGCGTGTGGTGGCCGCGCTCGGGGTGCCCCGGCGTCTTGCTCCCCCACTGGCGGAAGCGCTTGATCTCGTCCATCGGCAGGTCGTAGCCCGTCAGGTGCAACAGGCTGTAGAGCAGCGCGGAGCCGTGCCCGGCCGAGAGGATGAAGCGGTCGCGGTCGGGCCACTGCGGGTCGCGCGGATTGAAGCGCAGGAAGCGCGTCCAGAGCGCGTAGGCCATCGGCGCGGCGCCCATCGGCAGCCCGGGGTGCCCGGAGTTGGCCTGCTGGATCATGTCGACCGAGAGCAGGCGGATCGCGTTGATCGAGAGCGCGGTCAGGGCGGCGTCGTCCAGGGCGGCGGGCGCGGACGGCGCGGGGGCGGCGGGAGCGGTCATGGTCGTTGGGAAGGAGGTGCGGCCCGTGGCGAGCCGCCGTGGGGTCGTGCACGGCCGGTGCCGCCGGAACGTTCACGGCGCAGCGGCCGAGCGGTCGACCCGGCCGTCGACCGCGCCGACGCCCCGGCGACCGCTCCGATCGGCTCCGCGGCGCGCGAAGTCTGCGCCCGATCGGTGGGCCGCGCCAGACGCCGCACCCGCTCGGCAGTCAGCCCGCCCGGCAGCCAGCCCGCCCGAAGATTCGGCGCTCAGGCGCGTCCGACGTGCCGCTCCAGAAACGCGAGTACCGCCGCGTACCCGCGCACCTGGTTCTCCCGCCGCACGAAACCGTGCCCCTCGTCGGGAAACACCATGTACTCCACCGGGACCCGGTTCCTCCGCACGGCCGCGACGATCTCGTCGCTCTCGCGCTGCAGCACGCGCGGATCGTTCGCGCCCTGCAGCACCATCAGCGGCCGCCGGATCCGCTCGGCATGCCACGCGGGCGACACGCGCCGCAGCCGCTCGGCGTCGGCCGCCGGATCGCCCATCTTCGCGTACAGCGCATCGCGCTGCGCCCCGAGCCACACCGGCAGGCTTTCGAGCGTGCGCACCCAGTCCGCGGGCCCGAACAGGTCCACCCCCGCGGCGAACGCGTCCGCGTGCAGCATGAGCGAGGCGAGGACGAGGTACCCGCCGTAGCTCGCCCCCATCACGGCCACGCGCGCCGGGTCGACCACGCCCGTGCCCGCGAGCAGCCCGCGCGCCGCGACCACGTCGCCCAGGTCGGCCTCCCCGTGCCGGCGCACGTCGAGACTGTAGAACGTCTTGCCGTAGCCGGACGAGCCGCGATTGTTGACGTCGTAGACCGCGTATCCGTGGTTGGCGAGGAGCTGCGCCACCGGGTGCCACCCGATGCGCGCCTGCCCGCCCGGGCCGCCGTGGACCATCACCACCGCGGGCACGGGCGCGTCCGGCCGCGCGCCGTGGGGCAGGTAGAGCACGCCCGGCACCTGCAGCCCGTCGTAGCTCGCGAAGCGCGCCACCCGCCCGTCGACGAGGTGCGCCGCGTCGATGCGCGGGCTGAGGGAGCGCGTGAGGCGCCGCGGGGGCGCGCTCCCCGCGACCGCGGCCACGTACAGATCGCCCGGCGCGCGGCTGCTGCTGGCGTAGAACGCCGTGCGCTGGCCGTCGTCCGAGAAGACCACGCGCGTCACGCTCGCCCCCGGCACCGCGGGCGCCGGCACGGGGCACATCGACGGCAGGGCGAACAGGTGCAGCTCGGTGCGCGCGTCCACGTTCACCCCCACCGCGAGGTGCGCGCCGTCGCGCGACGCCTCGGCGAACAGCACGTCCCACGGCGGCGCGAACACGGTGGTGCGCCGTCGCGTCGCGAGGTCGATGCGGTCCAGGCGCGTGAACTCGCTCCCCTCGTCGGTCGTGAGATAGAGTGCGGAGCCGGCGGCGTCGAATCCGGCCACGCCGTGCGCCACCGCGCCGGCATGCGGCGTCAGGTGCTCGGTGCCGCCGGTCGCGCAGTCGTGGAGGTAGACGTCCGAATCGGATGCGCCGGTGGGCCGCGCGAGCGCCACGTACCGGCCGTCGGGCGAGACGGCCGCGGGACGGAACGCGCCGTCGTTGCGGTAGAGCATCGTGCGCGCGTAGCCGTCGGCCGCGGAGCCCCGCGCGTCGTACTCGTAGACGTCGAACGCGCGCGCGTCGCGCTCGTTGGTCGTCACGAAGAAGCGGTCCCCCGATCGCGACCACCCCGCGAACCCCGCCTTGAGTGCGTCGCCCGGGGTCAGGTCGTGCACCCGGCCGTCGAGCTCGCGCACGTACAGGTGGTGCAGTTCGTCGCCGCCGCGGTCCGCGGTGTAGAGCACGCGGTCGTCGGTGCGGAAGTAGCTCACCGCGTACGTGGCGTCGGCGCTCGACGCGGTGAGCGCCTGCGGCGCCTGCGGCTCGCCGCCGTCCACCGCGAGTGCGTAGACGTTGAACACGCCGGTCGGATTGCCCGACACGAGCACGCGCCGCCCGTCGCGCGAGAACGAGGCGTCGTACCACGCCACCGTCGCGAAGAAGTCCTCGACCGCGTACCGAACCGGGGACGCGGCCGGGGACGCGGCCGGGGACGCGGCCGGGGATCGCTGCGGACGCGGGCTCGCGGGCATGGCTAGAATGTAGGCATGCGTGTCGTATCGCTCTGCCCCTCGCTCACCGAGCTCGTCTTCGACCTCGGCTGCGGCGACGCGCTCGTGGGGCGCACCAAGTTCTGCGTCCACCCCGCCGACCGCGTCGCGACCGTCGAGGCGTTAGGCGGGACCAAGAACCCCAAGCTCGACCGCGTCGTCGCGCTCCGCCCCGACCTCGTGCTGCTGAACGAGGAGGAGAACCGCCGCGAGGACGCGGAGGCGCTCGCCGCGGCGGGCGTGCCGCTGCACGTGAGCTTCCCGCGCGACGCGCCCGAGACCGCGGCCATGGTGCGGGACGTCGGCGCCGCGTTAGGCGCCGAGGCCGCGGCGGAGCGGATCGCGGGCGAGATCGAGGCGCGCACCGCGCGGGTGCGCGCGGGCGCCGCCGCGCGCGCGGCCCGCGGCGAGCGCCCGGTGCGGTGGGCGTACCTCATCTGGCGCCGGCCGTGGATGGCCGCCGGCGGCGACACCTTCGTCGCGGCGCTGCTCGACCAGGCCGGCGGGACCAACGTGTTCGGCGCGGCGCGCGACCGCTACCCCGAGGTGACCGCGGACGGGCTGCGCGAAGCGGACCCCGATGCCGTGCTGCTGTCGAGCGAGCCGTTCCCGTTCGCCGAGCGGCATGCGGACGAGCTGGCCGCGGAAACCGGGCTGCCTCGCGAGCGGTTTCACTTCGCGGATGGAGAGCTGCTGTCGTGGCACGGCTCGCGAACCGTGGCCGGCGTGGACTACGCGGACACCCTGCTGGAGGCCGTGCGATGTCGGACGTAGCGACCGGCGTTCACCCGCTGCCGCGGGCTCCCCGACATCCGCCGCGCGACCGGCGGCCGGGGCGAGGGCCGCGGCAGCGCGTCACGGCGCTCTCCGTCTGATGCCGCCGCCCCGCAAGCCGGGCCTCGCCTCGCTCGCCCAGGCGTTCGACGAGCTGGCCTTCGGGCCCACCCGCACGCTCAACTTGCGATCGCACCTCCCCACCCGGTCGCAGGCCGTCACGCGCTGCGAGAGCTGGCTGCGGGAACAGCAGGCCGCGGGCACGCGCGAGGTCCTCGTGATCACCGGGCGTGGCGAGCGGAGCGTCGACGGGGTGAGCGTCGTCCGCCAGGGCATCCTCGACCTGCTCTCGTCCCTCTCGCGCCGCCACGTGGTGGCCGGCTATCGCGAACACACGGCGGGGTCGTTCGTCGTCGACCTGCAACCGTTCGCGGCCGTGCACGCGGCGCGCGCGCACGCCCCCCCGCCCGCGCCCCCCGCGCCCGACCCGCGCACGCTCGCCGCCCTCGCGGCCGAGACGCGCGACGCCCTGCGCACGCTGGCGGTGACGCACATGCAGGCGCTCGGCGCACACTCGCCCACGCGCCGCATGGTCGAGGCGGAGATGCTCGCCTGGTTCGAGCGGCTGTCCGCCGGCGTGCTGGCGAACGAGCCGGCGGGGCCGGCAGTGAAGGGCAAGCCGCCGCGCATCCCGGGCGCGAGGGACGTGCCCGGGCGGGGCGATCGGGAAGAGCGGCTTCGGACGGCGATCCGGGACGCGCTGGAGGGGATCGGCGCGTAGCCTGCGGCCCGGCGCGACGGTGCGCACGTCGGGCGCGGACGTCGGGCGCGGACGTCGGGCGCGGACGTCGGGCGCGCACTTCGGGCGCATGTTCCGGGACGCGTCGATCGCGCGGGCACCGCACTCTGACCTCATGACCAACTCCCTGCTTTCCGCCGCGCCGCGCTTCGCCGAGCCCGATGACCGCTGGACCGCCGTCCTCGCCCGCGACGCGAGCGCCGACGGCCACTTCGTCTACGCCGTGCGCAGCACCCGGATCTACTGCCGCGCCAGCTGCCCGTCGCGGCGCCCCGGGCGCGAGCGCGTGACGTTCTTCGACTCGCCGGCCGACGCGGCGGTGGCCGGCTACCGCGCGTGCCGCCGGTGCGTCCCGGACCGCCCCGCAACCGACGAAACGCGCGTCGCGGCGGCCGTGCGCCGCGCGCGGGCGCTGCTCGACGCGGCGGCCGACGCCGGGCGCGACCGGATCCCACTCGCCGCGCTCGCCAGCGCGACCGGCGTGAGCGTGGGACACCTGCAGCGCGCGTTCACGCGAGCCGTGGGCGTCTCGCCCGCGCGCTACGCGGCCGCGCAGCGCGCCGCGCGGTGGAAGGTGGCGCTCCGGAGCGAAGGCAGCGTCAGCCGGGCGACGTACGCCGCCGGCTACGCGGCCGCGAGCCGCGCCTACGCCTCGGCCGACGCGCACCTCGGCATGACGCCGGCCGCGTACCGGCGGGGCGGGGCGGGCGTGCGGCTCTGGTGGACGCCCTTCGACACGGGGCTCGGGCGCGCGCTGGCGGCGGCCACGGCGCGTGGGGTGTGCGCGGTGCTGTTGGCGCGAGACGGAGAGGACGATACGGCGCTCGAAGCGGCGCTCGCGACCGAATACCCGACGGCCGACCGCCGCCGCGCCGACGACGCCCCGGCGGCCGACGACGAGGCGCGTACGGCGTACACGCTGCTCGCGGCGGCCGTGGCCGCGGTGCGCGCGCAGGCGGACGGCGCACGCGGCGCTGATCTGGTGCCGGTCGATGCGGCCGGTACGCCCTGGCAGCGCCGCGTGTGGGACGCCCTCCGCGCCATTCCCGCGGGCGAGACGCGCACGTACGGCGAACTGGCGGTCGTGCTGGGGCACCCCACGGCGGCGCGCGCCGTGGCGCGGGCGTGCGCGACCAACCGGGTCGCGCTCCTGGTGCCCTGTCATCGCGTGGTCCCGGCGGGCGCCGCGGCGCGCGGGTTCGCCGCGGGCGCGGTGAGCGGCTACCGGTGGGGCCCGGCGCGCAAGGCGCAGCTGCTAGCTGCCGAACGCGACGCCGCCCGCGGCTGAGGCGTTCGTCTGCGCGACCCACTCGCTCACCGCCTCGGCCGCGAGCGGGCGCGCGAAGAGGAACCCCTGCCCGAACGGGCACCCGAGCGAGGTGAGCACGTCGCGCTGCTCGTTGGTCTCGATGCCCTCCGCCACGACGCGGGCCGACAGTGCGCCGCCGAGCGCGACGAGGGTGCGCGTGACCGCGGCGGGCGATCCGCCCTGCGTGGCGTGCTCGACGAACGCGCGGTCGATCTTGAGCACGTCGAGCGGGAAGCGCTGGACGTGGCTCAGCGCGGAGTAGCCGGTCCCGAAGTCGTCGATCGCCACGCGTACGCCGAGCGCCTGCAACGCCGTGAGCCGCTCGCGGACGAGCACGGGCTGGTCGATCACGGAGTGCTCGGTGATCTCGAGCGTGAGGGCGTCGGGTACGAGCCCGGCCTCGGCCACGGTGGCCGCGACCTCGGCGACGAAGCCGTCCCCCTGGAGTTGCTGCGCCGACACGTTGACGGCGATGCCGAAGGGCGTGCCCGGCTCCGCACCTTCGAGGCCGGCGGCGTGCCACGCGGCGCCCTGCCGGCACGCCGCGCCGAGCACCCAGCGGCCGATCGGAACGATGAGTCCGGTTTCTTCCGCGACGCCGATGAAATCGGCCGGGCGGAGGAGCCCGCGCGCGGGGTGCCGCCAACGGATGAGCGCCTCGACGCCCGCCACGCGCCCCGTGTCGAGCGAGACGATGGGCTGGTACGCGAGACAGAACTCGTCGCGTTCGAGCGCATGGCGCAGGTCGCCCTCGATGGCGATGCGGGCGACCGCGGCCGCGTGCATGGCGGATTCGAAGAGCACCCAGCGGCCCTTGCCGCGCGCCTTCGCCTCGTACATCGCCACGTCGGCGTTGCGGAGCAACGCCGACGCGTCGAGGGTGGCGCCGTCGAGCGGCGCGTCGGGCACACTCGACCCGCGCGCGATGCCCACGCTCACGCCCACGTCGGTGCGCCGGCCGCCCACGGTGAAGCTGGGTTCCAGCGCGGCGATCACACGCTCGGCGACCGCCGCGGCGTCGGCGTCCTCCTGCACGCGCTCCACCAAGATCGCGAACTCATCGCCGCCGAGCCGGGCCACGGCGTCGCCGCCGCGGGTGGCCTGCAGCAGTCGGTCGGCCACTTCGACGAGTAGCGCATCGCCCGCGGCGTGGCCGAACGAGTCGTTCACCGCCTTGAAGCCGTCGAGGTCGAGCACGAGCACCGCGACGCGGCCCGGATTGCCCGCCGTCTGCGCGCGGGCGAGGGCCTCGCGTAGGCGGTCGCCGAAGTAGGCGCGGTTGGCGAGTCCGGTGAGCGCGTCGTGGAACGCCTGGCGCACGAGCGCGGCCTCGAGTTCGGCCCGTTCGGTGACGTCGCGCGTGTTGAACACGATGCCCCGCACGGCGGGTTCGTCACGCAGGTCGCGCCCCACGCTCTCGACCTGACGCCAGGAGCCGTCGGCGTGGCGTGCCCGGTAGCGCAGCGTAGCCGGCGCGCGCTGCGCGTCGCGCAATGCCGCGGTGACGATCGGGAGGTCCTCGGGGTGCACGAAATCCTGCATCCGCCGGCCGAGGGCGTCGCTGGGCTCGTACCCGAACTGGGTGTGCACCGACGGACTCACGTACAAACAGCGCCCGCCGGCGTCGACGATCGTGATGGCGTCGGACGAATGCTGGACGAGTGCGCGGAATCGCGCCTCGCTCGCCGCGATCGCCTCGCCGGCGGCGCGCTCCTCCGTCACGTCGCGCACGAGGCCGAGGGCCCCGGTGACCGCGTGACCGGCGGCCGCGGTGCGCGGCACCCCGTCGTCGCGTACGGGGTGGAGCGTGACGTCGGCCCAGCGGATGGCGCCGTCGACTCGCCGCAGGCGCGTCAGAAAGTGCTGCGGGCGCCCGGCGAAGACCTCGGTGAAGTGTGTGCGGACCTCGGCGCCCCGCTCGTCCACCGACCAGGCGAGCACCGACGTGCCGATCACGGCCTCGGGCGTGGTGCCGAGGCCCGACGCGCCCGCGGGGTTGATGCTGGTGATGCAGAGCGTGCGGTCGAAGGTCGCGATGATGACCGGCGCCTGCTCGAACAACAGCTGATACCGGCTGCCGGCACGCCGGAGCAGGCGCACGAACGTGGTCATCAGCACCGCGAGCACGGCGAGGAACACGGTGCCGGCGGCCCACACCGCCGCAGCCTGCGCGACCGTGGGCGGCATCGTGGGCGCGTTGACCAGCAGGACTGGCGGCAGCGCGCCCGCGGCCACGCCGAAGAGCGGCACGCCGTACGCCGCCACCGCCAGTGCGGTCAGGGCGTACACCGCCGTTTCGGTGAGCGTGGCCGCCGAGAAGGCGATGGTGAAGGCGTACGGCAACGCGCCGATCAGCCCGATGCCACCGCTCGCGTACTCGACGACGGCGATTCCGACGAGGTCGAGGATGTAGACGGCGAGGCGCCAGCGCCAGATCTGGTGCCGATCGCGGACGCGTCGCATCGCACGCCCCGCCGCGAGCCCGGCCGCGAGCCACAACGCCAGGGTGACGAACACCGCGGGGTGGATACGGATTCCGCCCGCCGTCTGCGCCACGGCAGCCAGCAGCACGAGCGCGAGCACCGCGTTGCGGTACCGGTCGGCTCGACGGAACCATTCCGCGCTCGCGGCGACGAACGTGGTCATCTCGTCAACGGCGCTGTAGCAGCTTGAGGAATGGTGGCAAATCGACCCGGCACGGTCGCGCGTCCCCCTTCGCAATGCACGGGCCGAGCGCATGCCGAGCGCGTCATATTCGGCGCGCGCGCATCGGCGCTCCGGCGCCCATCCACCGTCCGCCCGGCACTCTCCCAGCACCCGCCGGGGCCGGTGCGTTACCGTGTGCACGCCGCGGCGCCTGCCCAACGGCGTGTTTCCTCTCGCCCCTCCCCCGTGCCTCGCTCCCGCTTCGCGCTGGCCGTCCTCTCAGCCTGCCTGTCGCCCTGCCTGTCGCCGGCGGCGCGCGTCGCGTTCGCGCAGCCCGTCCCCGGCGCCGGCTCGACGATGACCGCGCCGACCGCCCTCGTCGGGTACACGCCCGCCCACGCCGCGGCGGAGCAGGCCATCGAGACGAGCGCCGTGGCCCGCCCGGACCCCTCGCGCGCCGAGGCGCACTCGCGCGCGCTCTCGGCCGAGACGCACGTCGCGGGCACGCCCGCGCAGGCGCGCACGCGGGACTACGTGCTCGCCCAACTGCGCGCGATGAACATCCCGACCGAGGTGCGCGCCTATCGCGTGTTCCTGCCACAGCCCACCGCGGTGAGCGTCTCGTACGGCGGCGCGGCGGGGGACAGCGCCGCGCTCGACCTGCGCGAACCCGCGGTCGCCGGCGACTCGACGAGCCTGCTCGCCCAGTACCCGACCGTCAACGGCACGAGCGGCGCGGGCGAGGGCGCGGGCGAGGTGCTGTACGTCAACTACGGCCTCATCGACGACTACCGCGTGCTCGACGCGCTCGGCGTGTCGGTGCGCGGCAAGATCGTCGTCGCACGGTACGGGCGGAGCTTCCGCGGCATCAAGGCGCGCGAGGCCGAGAAGCGCGGCGCGGTGGCCGTGCTGATCTACAGCGATCCGCAGGACGACGGGTACGTGCGCGGCGACGTCTACCCCGAGGGTCCCATGCGCCCGGCCGCGGGTGTGCAGCGCGGGTCCATCTACAACGGCGACGGCGATCCGAGCACGCCCGGCTATCCGAGCACCGAGGGCGCACGGCGGCTGACCGAGGCGCAGATGGACATCGCGCACATCCCCGTCGTGCCGATCTCGTACGGCAACGCGCGGCAGCTGCTGGCCGGGCTGCGCGGCGCGAACGTGCCGCAGGCGTGGCAGGGCGGCCTCGCGTTCCGCTACCACGCGGGCCCGGGCCCGGTGCGCGCCCGCGTGCGGGTGGCCGACGACCGGGCGACCAACGCGTACAAGACGATCTGGGACACCTTCGGCGTGGTGCGCGGCACCGACCTCGCGGACGAACTGGTGCTCATCGGTGGGCACCGCGACGGCTGGGGTCCGGGCGCGGCCGACAACGTGAGCGGCACCGCCAGCGTGCTCGAGGCGGCGCGGGCGGTGTCGGAGGAACTCAAGGCCGGGCGCCGCCCGCGCCGCACGATCGTGTTCGCGACGTGGGACGCGGAGGAGTGGGGGCTGGTCGGCTCGACGGAGTACGTCGAGGACGACACACTCCGCCTGTCGCGGCACGCGGTGGCGTACCTCAACCAGGACGTGGCGGCGCAGGGCGTCGCGTTCGGCGGCGGCGGCTCGCCGTCGCTCCGGGAGGTGCTCCGCAGCGTGGCGCGCACGGTTCCCGACCCGGCAGGTGGGAGCGTGTACGACGTCTGGCGCCGGCAGGCCGCGCGTGCACCGGGCGCGATTGCGGCCGCAGCCGCCGCGGAGCCGGCAATGAGTGACCCGGGCGGCGGGAGCGACTTCGCCGGATTCTACAACCACCTCGGGATTCCGATCGCCGAGTGGGGCTTCGGGGGACCGGGCGGGGTCTACCACTCGCAGTACGACTCGTTCGCCTGGATGAGCCGGTTCGGCGACCCCGGGTTCCGCTACCACGCGGCGGCCGCACGGATCGGCGCGGCGATGACGCTCCGGCTCGCGAACGCGGACGTGCTGCCGTACGACTACGTGGAGTACGCGCGCACGCTCGCGCGCTTCCTGCCGGCGCTCGACGCGCGCGGCGCGGCCGCCGGTGCAGGGCCAACCGTCACGGCGCCCATCGCCGCCGCGCTGGGCACGATGGAGCGCGCAGCCGCCGCGTTCGCCGCCGTTCGCGATTCGGCGCTCGCCGCGGGCACGCCGCCGTCGGCGCGGTCGCTCGCCGCCACGAACGAGGCGCTCAAGCGGGTGGAGCGGGCGATCACGCGGCCCGAAGGACTTCGGACCCGGACGTGGTTTCGAAACCTCGTGTACGCGGCGGACGAGGACAACGGATACGCGACCGTCGTCTTCCCGTCGGTGGCGGAGGCGCTGCGGGACGGGGATGGCGTGCGGGCCGGGCGCGAGGCCGCGGATCTGGCGGCGCGGATCGGGGCGGCGACGCGGGCGATCGAGGAGGCGGCGCGGGCGGTGGGAGGGCGCGCACAGTGAGTCGCGGCTGAGGGGTGCACCCCCGCGAACGTAGGGGTCCACCCTCAGCGACGAGCGTCGTCACGGCACCACCATCACCTCCACCCTCGACCCCTCCCCGCCGCCACGATACACCCGCATCGTCGCCGCCCGAAAATCCTCGGGTCGCGCGAAATTGATGTTGGGCACATACGTCTGCGGATTCCGATCCACAAGCGGAAACCACGTGCTCTGCACCTGCAGCATGATCCGGTGCCCGCGGCGGAACGTGTGGTTCACGTCGGGCATCGTCGACGCCACGCGCGTGGGGACGTCGGGCACCATCGGCCTTGGCGTCGTGAACGACTCGCGGAAGCGCGCGCGCATGGGCTCCCCACGCACGAGTTGCTGATAGCCGCCGTAGTGGAAGCCGTCGGGTAACCCTTCGGGGTCCCGCGCGGAGTCGGGGAAGACGTCGATCAGCTTGACGACGTAATCCGCGTCGGTGCCGCTCGTGCTCACGCGCAGGACGGGGGCGACCGGGCCCGCGATCGTCACGTCTCCGGTGAGCGGGGCGGTCTGGTACGCGAGCACGTCGGCGCGGCGCGAGGCGAAGCGCTGGTCGCCGGTCATGTACTCGCGCGGGACCTCGGGGTCGACGATCTCGGTGAACGGGACGGGGTGTGCGGGGTCGCTCGCGTACGCGTCGGCGCCGGCGGGGCCCGCCGTGGCCGCGCACGCCGCGTCGGCGCGGGCGCAGACGCGCAGCGTGCCGCCCGCGCCCAGCACGAGCGCCATCGGCCGTGCCTCGCGGGGCGGCCACTGCGGGTAACGGCGCCACGTGTTGCGCCCCGTCTCGAAAACGAGTGCCTCGGGCAGGTCGGGCGCCGGCGTGCCCTTGAGATGGTGCATGAAGAACGGGAACTCGACCGAGTCGCGGTACCACGGACCCGTGTTGGCGTCGAACCGTGCCTCTCCCAGGCGGTCCCCGTCACCGCGCGACCACTGGCCGTGGGACCACGGGCCCATCACGAGGCGCACGTCGCCGTTGGGACTCTGCGCGTTGGCGGCGCGGTACGTGGCGAGGGCGCCGAACAGGTCTTCGGCGTCGTACCAGCCGCCCACGACGAGCATCGCCGGTCGCATGTCGCGCAGGTGCGGACGCGTGTTCTTGGCCGCCCAGTACGCGTCGTAGTTGGGGTGGGCGATCAGCTCCTCCCAGATGCGGAGCGAGTCGCCGAGCGCGTAGTTGACGGGAGCCGCGGTCGCTCCGGTGCTGCTGCCTCGCGCGAGCCCCTCGGCAGCGAGGCGGCGGCTGCCCGGGCCGACGGGACCCATGCCGAGGTAGTAGGCGTAGCCGTCCGGCGTGCCGGCGTCGAACGGGCACGGCGTCGGCGGCGCCGGGTTGGGCACCGGTCGGCTGAAGCAGACGTCGAACGAGAAGTTGGCGGCCAGCATCTGCGCCCCGCCGTGCAGCACGTCGTCGCCCGACGCCTCGTCGGTCATCGGCGCCTGCGGGCTGGACGCGACCAGGGCGGGGTGGGCGTCGATGCTGCTCGCCGCCGTGTAGAAGCCGGGGTAGCTGATGCCCCAGATGCCGATGCGCGGCGCCACGTGCGGCACATTCTTGAGGATCCACGCGATCGTGTCGTACGTGTCGGTGCTCTCGTCGCTGAGCACGCCGCCCACCGGCTGGCGGCCGCCGGCGGGCACGTCGGCCGCCGTGCCGCGGTGCACCGAGGACGCCGGGTGGGCCCGGTCGTTGTGCGGCGTCATCTCGTAGAACGCGCCCTCGCTCATGTAACGCCCGCGCACGTCCTGATAGACGAAGACGAATCCCTCGCGCGTGAAGGCCGCCGACGGACCGAGGGAGCGAGCCATCGCGTCGGGGCCGTATGGGGCGACCGAGTAGGGCGTCCGATCGAGCATCACCGGGTAGCTGCGCATCGTGTCGCGCGGCACGTAGATGCTCGTGAACAGCTGCACGCCGTCGCGCATGGGGATGCGGACCTCGCGCTTGAGGTAGTGGGCGCGGACGTACCCGGTGTCGACCAGTTGCGCGCAGGCCGCGGCGGGGGCGACTCCGCCGAGGGTGAGAACGAGAGCGGTGGCGAGCGAGGAAGCGCGACGCATGTCGGAGGTCGAAGGGGAGGGCACCAGCGGCGTAGCTTGCAACGGCCAGCCCCCCACCATCGTTGCCCACGTCTCCCGATCTGCTCGCCGACACCATCGCCGCCCTCGCGACCGCCCCCGGCCGCGGCGGGGTGGCGGTCGTGCGGGTCAGCGGCCCCGACGCGATCGCCGTCGCCGGGCGCGTGGTGGGCGGCGGCGCGCCGTGGCCCCCACCGCCGCGCACCGCGGCGCTCCGCGCCGCGCGCGATCCGGAGTCGGCGCGCCTGCTCGACCGCGTGCTCGCGACCGTGTTCCCCGCGCCGCGCTCGTACACGGGCGAGGACGTCGTCGAGCTTTCCACCCACGGCGGGCTCGCGGCACCGGCGGCGGTGCTCGCGGCGCTGGTGGCGGCGGGCGCGCGCCCGGCGCTGCCGGGTGAGTTCACCCGCCGCGCCGTCCTCCATGGTCGGCTCGACCTCGCCCAGGCCGAGGCGACCGGCGATCTGATCGACGCGCGCACCGACGCGATGCGCGACGCCGCCCTGCGCCAACTCGACGGCGGTCTCACGCGGCGCATCACCGCGCTGCGCGAACGGGTACTCGAAGCGGAGGCGCTCGTCGCCTACGACGTCGACTTCCCGGAGGAGGACGACGGGCCGGTCCCCCGCGGGCGCGTGCTCGCGGCGGTGGGCGCGGCGCTCGCCGACGTCGACGCCCTGCTCGCGACGGTGCCGGCGGGACAGATCGTCCGCGACGGCGCGGTCGTCGTGCTCGCCGGGCCGCCCAACGCGGGCAAATCGTCGCTGTTCAACGCGCTCGCGGGCGAGGCTCGAGCCATCGTCACCGAGGTGCCGGGCACCACGCGCGACGCGCTCGAGGTCGTGATCGAACCGCGAACCGACGACGGCGGCCCCCGCCCACCCTGGCCGCTCCGCCTGGTCGACACGGCGGGCCTGCGTGAAACGGCCGACGTGGTCGAGCGGCTCGGCGTCGAACTCAGCGAACGCTGGGTCCGCCGCGCGCACGTCATCCTCGCCTGCGGCGAGCGTCGGGCCGACATCGAGCAGACCGCGTCACACGTCGCCGCGCTCACCGACGCGCCAATCCTGCGCGTGCGCACGAAAGGCGATCTGCATCCCACGACCGACGATTCGGCCCACTTGCTCGTGGTGAGTGCGGATACTGGCGCTGGACTGTCATCTATCGTCGCAGCGGTCGAACGCGCGGTGTCGGAGCGCTACGGCACACCCGAGCCTGACCTCCCGCTCGTCACCCGCGAGCGGCACCGCCGCGCACTCCGCGAGGGGCGCGACGAACTGGCCGAGTTCGCCGCGGCGTGGCGGGACGGCACACTCCCCGCCGTGGTCGCGGCCGTGCACCTGCATGCCGCCGCGGCGGCACTCGGCGCCGTGATCGGCGGCGTCGACGTCGAGGACGTGCTCGACCGGGTGTTTCAGTCGTTCTGCGTCGGCAAGTAGTTCGACTCGACCGACGGAGTCGCGGCGCGCGCGGCACCGATCGCGGTCGCACACAGGTGCGTGGTGGCCACCGCGTCGGCAGCCTCGTCGGTCAGACCACCGAGAGCGCCGACCAGCGCGCGCACCGGCCCGCGGGCGTGATCGAGTGCCTCGGCCGAACGGCGGACGGCGATCGAGGCACGCCCGGTCTCGTCCTGCGCGTCCGCCATCTCCGCCGCCGCGGTCCGGGCCGCCGCGGCCGCCTCGTCCGCGAGCCGCCGTAACGCCTCGGCCACGGCCGCGAACGCGCGCCCCTCGTCGCCCACGCGCGCCGCCTCGATCGACGCGTTGAGCGCGGTCCGCTGCGTCTGCCGCGCCAGCCGCGCCAGCGCCGCGACGAGCGCCTCGCCGCGCGCGACCGCGGTCCCGATGTCGGCGACGGCGCTCATCGCGATCCGGGCGTGGCTCGTCGCCTCCCCGAGCGTGACCTCGGCGTCCGCCGCCACGCGACGGTGCTCGGCGAGGGCGCTCGCCACGGCGCGCGTGCTCTCGTGCGCGTCCTCGACCGCCGCGGCCGCGTCGCCGAGCGCGTCGTCGACCGTGTCGCCGTAGAGGTTCGCAGACGTGACTGGCCTAGCTCTGGCACTGTCGGGCGCGGTCCGCCGATGGCTCACCGTGCTTCCAGCGTCACGCTGTGCAGTATCGTACTCTCTCTCAGTTCGTTGCATCGAGTCTGGCCCTACGTGCGTCGTATCTGGCGCGTCACTGGCAGGATCGAGCGCGGGCGGCGACGCCGCGTCACCCACTGCTGAGTGAGCGAACGCCCGCCGATGCGCTCGCTGCCGACGCGATGCCGGTGTCGGGCGCGGTGCCCGACCGCGGTCACGCCGAACGCGTGCTGCGCGCCCTCGCCGCCGAGGTCACGGCGTCGACCGCGGCAGCCGCACTGATCGCGGGCGACTACGCGTCCAGCGCGGCACCGAGCGGGACGGCTACCGGGACCCATGCCGCGAACGCGGCGGCCACGGCGGCAGATCCACTCGACCCCGTCCGCACGGACGCGCGACTCTCGGCGGAGGTCATGCAGCTCGGGTGGGAGGCCGGAGGGCGGGCGTTCGCGTCGGGGCTTTCGGTTCATCACGTGGTGCGCGACGCCGACCTGCTGCTCGCCATCGTGCTCGCCGACCTAGAGCGTGAAGCCGAGTCCCTGCCTGCCGACGTGGTCGCGACCCCGGCCGCGACGTTCGGGGCCGCGCGACGGCTGCAGCGCGCGATGGGGCGTTACACGCAGGCCGCGGCGTCGGGGTTCGTGCACGCCATGCTCCGCAACATGCGCGAGCGCTACCGCCTGCTCCGCCACGACCTGCGCAACCCGCTCGGTACCATCCGCAGCGCGCTGTCGCTGATGGAGGACGAGAGCGTGCCGGAGGAGATGCGTCACGGGCCGGGCATCCGGTCGATGGTAGCCCGGAACGCGGGGTCGCTCGACCGACTCATCGCGAGTGGACTGGACGACGCCGCGGCAACCGCGCTGCTCATCCCGCCACAGGACATCGCCCTTCGAGACGTGGCGGTCGCGGCGCGCCGTGAGGTCCGGGAAGCCGCGCGGCTGGCCGAATGCGACGTGATCGTGGGCAACGTGCCCGCCGAGCCGCCGTCGTACGTCGATCCCGGGGCGCTGGAGCTCACGCTCACCGCGCTGCTGCTGGCGGCGCTCGCGAACGCGGGACCGGGCGACGCGGTGCGGATCGACTGCACCGACCGCGGCACGGAGCGCGGCGCGAGCGAGCGGGCCGACGGGCGGCCGAGCGCGGTGATGCGCGTGGCGCTGTCGCGGCGAAGCGCCGAACGTGGCGAGGTGCGTGGGGGGGCGCCGGGCGCTCCCACAGGGCGCTGGGACGCGCACGGCCTGGAGCTGGCCGTCTCGTTCGCGGCCGACCACGGCGGCAGCATCGGGGCGAACGCGGCCGGTCCTGCCGAGCAGGTCGAGCCCGCGGCACTCGTCGATGCCGACGCGCTGTACCTGCGCCTGCCGGTCACTGAGGCCGAGCCCGAGCCGGGGAACGGGGCGGCCACGCACGACGCGTCGCGCTCCGGCGCAGCGTCCGGGTCACCCAGTTGACCGGGGTGCTCAGCGCGGCGAGTCGAGGCGGCGGACGACGTCACGCGCGCTGACGAGCGAGAGGACGGGCACGCCCGCCGCGCGCTCGATCGCCTCGCGCCCGCCCTCCTCGCGGTCGACGACCGCGAGCACGCCGACGATGGTCGCACCCGCGGCGCGAACCACCTCCACGGCCTGCAGCGCGGACCCACCGGTCGTGATCACGTCCTCGACGATGGCCACGCGGTCGGTCGTCTGGAACGGACCTTCGATGCGCTGCCCGGTGCCGTGCGCCTTGGCCTGCTTGCGGACGGTGAACGCGCGCACCCACGCATCGGCGGGGCGGCCGACGGTGCTCGCGTACGCGATCGCGTAGGCGATCGGGTCGGCGCCGAGCGTGAGGCCGCCGACCGCGTCGACGTTCCACCCCGCCTCTGCGAGCAGGTCGAGCGCGAGCGGGCCGAGGAGGGCGAGGCCGTCGGGGCTCATCGTCGTGAGACGTGCGTCGATGTACAGGTCGGAGGTGCGACCCGAGGCGAGGGTGAACGTGCCGCGTCGCGCCGAGCGCACCGCGAGCAGGTCGGCGAGCTGCTCGCGCCCGTGGGCGACCGAGGCGGGCTCTGCGGGAAACGTTGACATGCAGCCGGGATCAGGGGCGGGGCGACGAAAGCTTGACGCGGTGGGGAGCTTACGGGCGGCCGTCACCGTTGACAACGTTCCTCGTGGCGCGCGGTGGTTCAGTTTTCGGGCGTCCTCTCCGGTTATCTCGATCGTCGATCGGTGCTAACGCCTGCCTCCTCCTCTCGCGACGGCGTCGCGGAACCCTCGTCCGGGTTGGCCCGTGCGCCGGACGGCGTGCCGACGCTGACCACGCCCGCGGCCGCGGCCGCGGGGCGTATGGAACGCGCGGGGCCGGCGGGGAGTCCGGGAACGGCGTCGTACGCCGACGCGGCACGCGCGGCGGCGCTGGCGCTGGTGGCGTCGTGCGTGGCCGTGGGCGCGGCGCTCTGGATCGCGAGCCGCGGGCTGACGGCGGCCGCCGCCGCGCTGCCCGCCGCCGACGCCGACGCGGTGCTGCACTACCGGACGGCGAGCTGGCTGTTGGGCGCGGCCGCGTCGGGCGCGCTCGCGGTCGGGCTCGTACACGGCGAGCGGATGCGCCGCCGCGCCGCCGCGCGCGCGACGGAGCTCGAGCGGCTGTCCGCGGAGCTGATGCGTGCCAACCGCGCGAAGAGCGAGTTCCTCGCGAACGTGTCGCACGAGCTGCGGACCCCGCTCAACGCCGTGGTCGGCTTCGCGGAGTTGATGCAGGACGGCGTGTACGGCGAGCTCACCGCACCGCAGGTGGGCCCGGTGCGGCGCATCGCCACCGCGGCCACGCACCTGCGTCACATCGTCGATCAGATCCTCGACCTCGCGAAGATCGCCGCCGGCCGCCTGGAAGTGCACACCGAGTCGGTGGCGCTGCGCCCGTTCGTCCTCGAGATCGCGGAGGAGATCGAGCCGCTGGTGCAGGAGAAAGGGCTCGCGCTCTCGATCGGGGTGCCGAACGCGCTGCCGCGCCTGCGGAGCGACCCGCTCCACGTACGTCAGGTGCTCATCAACCTGCTCGGCAACGCGGTCAAGTTCACGCCGACCGGCGGGCGGGTCGGCGTGCGCGCCTCACTCGTCGAGGCGGCCGGCGGCGTGCCGCCGTTCGCGACCAGGCAGCCGCCGCCCCAGGCGACGGTGCGCGCCGGTGTGCGGCGGCTGCTGCCCGGTCGACGTGCGGCGCCGGTCGACACGCCGGTGGCAGACATGGCGGCGGTGCCGTGGATCGCGCTGCAGGTCGTCGACACGGGCGTGGGCATCCGCCCGGCCGATCAGGCGCGCATCTTCGACGAGTTCGAGCAGCTTGGCCCCCGCACCGGCGACGGCGCGGACCGCGGCACGGGGCTCGGCCTGGCCATCTCGCGCCGCCTCGCCCAGCTGCTTGGCGGCGACCTCACGCTTGAGAGCGATCCCGGCCGCGGTTCGACGTTCACGCTCTGGTTACCGGTCGATCCGGTCGACGTTTCGGCCGGGTTCGACACCGGCGAAACGGAGCATGGTGCGCGCCCGCCACTGGCAGGCGAGCGGCACGCGAGCGAACCGCGGGCCGGCGGCCGGCGGCGGAGCGACTACGAGGCCGGGACCACGCTCTGAGCCGCGCGCGACGTGCCGCGGCCGGAACGCGCGCCTGTCAATAACCATTTGTGTGCCCGTCCATCGCGCGCTTCCAGTGAGGCGCACGGGCGGTTCGCGGGTACTACATGATCATGGGCGGCGCGCGGACCGCGCCGCGTTTCGAGCCTCAACTTCATCGAACGATTTCATGTCACAGACCCGTCTTCGCGCACTCGTGGTCGCGGCCGCCCTTGCGGCGATCGGGACCGGCTGCGCGACTGCGGCCCCGGCCGTACACGTCAATACGACGGTCGCGCCCGAGGCGCAGTTCGGCAACTATCGCACGTTCAACATTCTCACCCCGCGGCCGCACGACGTGAATCCGGCGGCTTCGGACGACCCGATGGTCGACAATTCGATCACCAACCGCGCGCTCCGCGACGATCTGCGTGAGGCGCTGGTCGCGCGCGGGTACGCGCCGGGCGGCGACCAGGCCGACTTCTCGGTGGCGTACTACGCCGCGGCCAAGAAGGCGCTCGACGTCTCGACGGTGGACTACGGCTATCCGTACCGGCCGTGGTGGTACGGCGCACGCGATCGGCAGGAGGTGCGCGAGGTGAATCAGGGCACGGTGGTGATCGACGTGATCGACCGCCGGACCAGCCGGCTGGTGTGGCGCGGGACGGGGCGCACCGAGGTGTCGGACGACCAGACCCGGTATACCGCGCAGCTGGCGCGCGCGGTGAGCGACGTCATCCAGAAGCTGCCGCGCCCGTCGTGACGGAGCGCGGCGTCCGGGAGGGTTACCCGCGCTTGAACATCCCGCGCAACTTCCCGAGCAGCCCCACCCCGTCGTCCGCCGGCATGCCCGGCGCCGCCTTGGTACCCATGCGCGGCGTCGGCATCGGCGTGGCGAGCGCCTCGCGCAGCGCCGTGGCGAACGCGCGGACGTCGGGGTAGCGGTCCTCGGGCTTCTTGGCGAGCCCCTTCATGACGACGGCCTCGACCGCAGACGGGAAGACCAGTCCGTCCTTTGCCGCGTTGAGCGACTGAGGGGGCTGCGAGAGGAGCTGCGTGAACATCTCGCGCGGCGACTTCCCGGTGTACGGGTGGCAGCCCGAGAGCAGGAAGTACGCGATCGTGGCAAGCGAGTACTGGTCGGCCGCCGGGCTGACCATCTCGCCCGAGAGCGCTTCGGGGGCGACGTACATCAGCGTCCCCACGAAGAAGCCCGCGCGCGTCAGACGCTGATCGGCGGTCTGATCCGCTTGGGCCGCGATGCCGAAGTCGAGCAGCTTGACCTGCCGCGTGACCGGATCCCACATCACGTTGTCCGGCTTCAGGTCGCGGTGCACGATGCCGGCGTCGTGCGCGGCCTGTACGGCGTCGCCGATCTGCCCGATGATCTCCGCGACGTCGCCCGCGGGGACGGGGCAGTGACGTTTGGCGTACTTCTCCAACAGTTCGCCGCCGGCCCACTCGATGGCCAGGAAGTGAAGCACCGACCCGCCCGGCGTCAGCGGCGCCTCGCCGAGCTCGATGGTGCGCACCACGTTGGGGTGCTCCACCTGGCTGCCGTATCGTGCCTCGCGCATGAAGCGCGACACCGCGGTGTCGTCGTCCCGCAGTTTGTCGCGGAGAACCTTCAGCGCGACGGTGCCGTGCGTCGGGTGGTCCGCGCGGTAGACGGCGGACGTCCCGCCCTCGCCGACCACACCGCGCACCGCATAGCCGGCGAGCGTCTCGCCCACCAGGGACTCTCGGGACATGGGGGCGAACCTATTGCGCGAATGGAAGCAGGGCAACGGGAGATCGCGACGCGGGCCTCGGTGCGACGTGCCAGCGTACCCCCACCGGCGCGAGCTCTGCTTTAGCTCCCGGCATCCGTCGCTCCGCGCCACTTTCCCGTCCTCTCCTCCGTGCGCCGCTCCGCGCTCGACTCCGCGCCCGCCCCGGCACTCTCCGCCGTGCGCGCGTGCGCGATGCTGCTGCCGGCCGCCCTCAGCGCGCAGCACGCCGACCCGTCGCGCACCGGCGCGCCGGCACGCCCGGCGGTGGTACGCCCGGCGGTAGTACGCCCGGCTGTAGTACGCCCGGCTGCGCGCGCCGACACCGCCACGTACGCGACGCCCGCCCTCCGCACCCTCGTCGCCGACGCGGCGCACGGAAACCGAGTGCCCGACTCGCTCGCCAGCTACCGCGCCGCGGTCGAGAGCGAGATCGCCATCTCCGCCCTTCGCGAGGACGGGCAGGAGGCGCTGTTCGGCGTCGAGCAGGTCGCGTCGGTGCTGCGCTGGACGCGCGCCGGCTACTACGACCAGCACGTGATCGGCGATCGGGCACGCCAGTCGGGGCTGTCGTTCTCCCTGCTCTCGGTGGCCCGCACGGGGTGGGCGACGCCGCTGCTCTACGGCAACCGGCTGCGCCTGCGCCGGGACGAGGCCCGCCGCGCGCCCGCGAACGGCAAGGCAGGCACGGTCGACAAGATCGAGGCGCGAATCGGCGGGCGCGAGGCGGCAGCCGACACGATCCCGGTCATCCACCCGCTCGCGGACGATCGCGACGCGTACTACCGCTTCACCGGCGGCGACACGATCGTCACACTCCGCGCGCCGACCGGCGGCGCCGGCGTGCGCAGCGTTCCGATCGTGCGCGTGCACGTCGAGCCGCGCGGCGTATCGAGCACGCGCACGGGGATCTTCAGGGGCGACATCGACCTCGACGCGGTGCAGCACGCGGTGGTCCGCCTGCGCGGGCGCTTTCTCGTCGCGGCGCGCCCCGACCGCTCGCTGCTCGCCCGCCTGCGGAACGCGGTCGCGCCGCGCGGCTACGCGTTCGTCGAGTACGTGAACGCGGAACGCCTGGCGCCCAACGGCGCGCGTTACTGGCTGCCGGCCACGCAGCGCATCGAGCTGCAGGCGACCGCGCCGGTGCTCGGCGACGTGCGCGCGGTCGCACGCATCGTCTCGCGCTTCCGCGACGTCGCCATCAACGACACGACCCTCACCCCGGCCGAACTCGCGGCCAACGCCGATTCGCTCGGCCCCCTGGCCCAGCGACGCCTCACGCTCGCCCGTGGCGACTCGCTCGGCCGCTACCAAGGATGGCACGCCCCGATCGGCACGGCGTCGGGCGACGCGCACGCCAACGACTTCGACGACCTCACCCCGATCATCGGGCAGATCCACGGGCCGCCGACGGCCGCCCCGTTCTACCCACGCATCTCGGACCTCGTCCGCTTCAACCGCGTCGAAGGACTGTACCTCGGCCTCGGCGAGCGCGTTCGATTTCGCGACGCGGCGCCGGGACTCACCGTCGCCGGGACGGCCGGGTATGCGTTCACCGAGCGCACGGTTCGCGGCCGCGTCGAGGTCGAGCAGAAGCTCGGCGCCGCATCCCGTCGCGCGCCCGAGGAGGCGGCGCCCGATGCCCTCGGCGCCGCACCGAACGGCGCATCCTGGTCGCTCCTCGCCCGCGCCGGCCGCACTCTCGACATCACCAACGATTTCCGCGCCCCGTTCGACTCGGGCTCGTCACTCGGCGCGATCCTCGGCGCGGACGAGTACGACTACGTCGACCGGCGCTTCGCGACCATCGGCGTCGGACACGTGGCGGGGGCCCGCGCGTTCGTGTTCCGCGCCGACGTGGGCCTGGCCGACGACCGCGGCGACAGCAGCCGGTTCGTTCACCCATTGTTCACCCGACGCGTCGTCTACCGCCCCAACCGTGGTGTCGACGAGGGCCACTACGTCCGCACCACGGCCACGCTCGAGTGGCATCCGGACGTCGCCGCCGAATTCGTCCGCCCCGGAATCGGCGCCCGCCTCTACGCCGAGAACGGCGAGGGCCAACTGCGCTACACGCGCGTCGAAGGGCGCATCACTGGCCGCCGCGACCTCATCGACGGCACGGCCGGGCGATTCCTCGGCATTCCGATCGCCGGGAGCACGCTGGCGCTCGTCGGGCGCGTGGACGCAGGCGTGGTGGTCGCGCCCGCCGACCGCGGACCGCCGCCGCAACAACTCTTCGAGCTCGGCCGCGCGCAGGGGCTACTCGGCTACGGTTACAAGGAGTTCGCGGGCGACCGGGCGGGGTCGGCCCGATCGGCGCTGCTCCTCACCGGCCCGTTCTTCCGCACGCCCATCCGCGTGCGCCGATTCATCCTCCCCGCCGTCGCCCCGGGGCTGGCCGCCACGCTCCAGCTCGGGTACGCGGAGGCCTCCAACGACGCCGCGCGCCGCAGCATCGCCCGGCTCGGCTTCCGCAACGACACCGTGGCCACGCTCGGGCTTCCGGTGTTCGCCTCGCGCCCGACCGACGGCGTGCGGGCGAGCGTCAGCGCGGGGGTGACGCTGTTTGGCGGCGCGATCTTCGGCGGCGTCGCGCGGGCGGTCGACAGCCATGCCGACCGCCCGCGCGGCTACCGCGGCGTGCTGACGTTCAACCAGCCGCTGTGATGTGGCGGCCCCAGTCCGGGACACGCACGACGCGGCCGGCCGGCGTCATCCGACCGGTCACCGGGCTTTCGCGACCGCGTCCTTGAGCTTCGCGTACTCGCCCTCGTCGAGGGCGTTGAACTTGAGGTCGCGGTACTTGATCGTCCCGTCCTTGCCGACCACGAACACCGTGCGCTGCGACATCGGCATGGCACCCATGCGCGACCCGTACGCACTCACCGCCGTGAGCGCGGTGTCGGACACGAGGGCGAAGGGGAAGTCCGACTCCTTGGCCCAGGCCGCGTGCGAGGTGACGTTGTCGGCCGAGATGGGCACGACGATCACGTCCGTGCCGACCTTGCTGCCGAAGATCGACGTGTACTCGTCGCGGAACTTGTCGAGCTCCGCCGTGCAGCCGCCGGTGCGGTCCTTGGGGTAGAAGGCCAGCACGACGACCTTGCCGCGCATCGACGAGAGCGTGAACGGCGACGCACTACCGCTCCTGGGGTCGACCGAGGCGAGCGTGAAGTCCGGGGCGACCTGCCCGACGTCGGGGGCCGACGCAGTAGCCGTCGCGCCGCCGGCGGCGCCGGCCGGGGACGTATTCTGGGCGCGGGCCGCGGTCGCGGTCACGAGCAGGGTGCTGGCGGCGAGCAGGGCAGCGCGCATGGGCGGGGAAGGCGGGAGACGGGAAGTGAGCGGCGAACGTGCGGGGCGAACTCTACACGAGTACCCCGGAGTTTCCGAACGTGCCGACCGCTCTACTCCTCGCGCGCGATCCAGTCGTCGGGCCCGCGCCAGGTGATGCTTCGGAACGGTCCCACCACGAGCCCGCGAGCGCGCATGCGCTCGAACACCTCGGCGGGACTCCACTCGCCACCGCGCGCGAAGTACACACCCGCGTCGCGGAGCGCCGAGAACAGCTGCGCCTCCTCGGCCTGGTCGTGGACGTCGTAGAGGTACTCGCCGTCCGACGCGCCCGAAAGGAAACCCAGCGCGACGAGCGACGGTCCTGCGGACTCGTCGCCGGTCTGGACGCGAATCACGCCGCCGTCTGCGACGGCGACGAAGGGTGGGGGAGTCATGCGGCGGCAGTGCTCGCTGTTGATCCTACGGTTCGGAACCGGCCGGCGCGGTGACAGTACCGAACTGTACAGTCCGGGTTCACTCCGTGGGCGTCACGTTTTCGTCTCCATCACTCTCACTCATTCCGAGAGCGTCCGCCGCCCCATCGCGGCCGGCGCGGCGGCGCGACCGGCGACTCCGGCCAGGACCAGCAGGGTGAGCACGTAGGGTACCGCGAGAAAGAGCTGATAGGGCAGGGCCCACCCCATCGCCTGAAAGAGGTACTGCAAGGCGCCCGACGCGCCGAAGAGCAGCGCCGCGCCGGCCACTCCCATCGGTTGCCACCTGCCGAGCACGACCACCGCGATCGCGATGAACCCGCGCCCGGCGCTCATCCCCTCGACGAAGGTGCCGGCCTGGGCGACGACGAGCGTCGCGCCGGCGATGCCGCCGAGCACGCCGCCGGCGAGCACCGCGGCGCCCTGCACGAGGCGCGGGTTGATGCCCGCTGCCGCTGCCGCATCCGGACGCTCGCCCACGGCGCGCAGGGCGAGTCCGGCGTGCGTACGGCGCAGCCCCCAACCGAGCGCCGGGGCCAGCAGGTAGAGGGCGTAGGTGACCGGTGGTTGGGCGAACAGCGCGCGTCCGATCAACGGCACCGCCACGAGTCCGGGCAGTGCGAGCGGACCCGACGTCGGTGTGGTGAGCGCCGCGCCGGCGTCGCCGTACGCGACGCGATAGAGCGTGCCCGTGATGCCGAGCGCGGCGAGGGTGACCGCCGTGCCGGTGATGATCTGGTCGGTGCGCAGCCACACGGCGAAGACGGCGAACAGCGCGGCCGTGGCGAGGCCGGCGAGCGCGCCCGCGGCGAAACCGAGCGTCGTGCCCGCGGCGCCGCCCGCGAACCCCGCGCCGACGAGGGCGCCGAACGCGCCCGCGACGATGATTCCTTCGAGCCCGATGTTGATGACGCCCGCCCGCTCCACGAGCGTCTCGCCGAGCGCGGCGAAGGCGAGCGGCGTCGCGGTGCGCACGGTGGCTTCGAGGAAGCTGCCCAGGGCCCCGCCAGAGAACCCCGTCATCGCGGCCCGCTCACGTCCCCAGCTCCGCCGACCGGCGGCGCCGGGTCTCGACGGCGAGCACCACGAGTACCAGCCCGGCCTCTACCACGCCCGCCACGGTGGCGGGCACGCCGGCATCGCGCTGCATCGCGCTCGCGCCAGCCTCGAGTGCGCCGAAGAGGGTGCCCGTCGCGAGCACGCCGAACGGGTGCAGGCCGGCGAGCAGCGCCACGGCGACCGCGGTATAACCGTACCCGGGCGAGAAGTTGTCGTAGAGCGCGAACGTCACGCCCGTGACCTCGACCGCGCCGGCGAGACCGGCGAGGGCGCCGCTGACGAGGAAGGCGCGCGTGGTCACCCGCGGCACGTCGATGCGTCCGGCACTGGACGCGGCCGCGGGATTGAGTCCGACCGCACGCAGACGGAACCCGGCCGCGGTCGCCCGGAGCGTCCACCAGAGCGCGACCGCGGCGGCCACGGCGAGCGCGAGCCCGGCGTGCAGACGCGAGTCGGGCACGAGCAGCGGCAGACGCGCACCGGCCGTGAGCGTCGCCGACTGCGGGTAGACGTGCGTCGGTTCCTGCAGCGGCCCGCGCACGAGCCAGCCTACGGCGTAGAGCGCGACGAAGTTCAGCATGATGGTGCTGATGACCTCGAGCACGCCGAAGCGCTCGCGCAGCCACGCCGCGATTCCAGCCCAGCACGCCCCCGCCGCGGCGCCGGCGAGCAGCGCCGCCAGCACGGTCGCCCCGCCGAGCGCGGGCGCGAGCGCGATGCCCACGGTGGCCGCCGTCGCCGCGCCCACCAGCAGCTGTCCCTCGGCGCCGAGGTTCAGCACGCCGGCGCGGAACGCCACCGCGACCGCCAGCCCGGCGAGAATCAGCGGCGTGGCGCGGACGAGGGTGGCAGAGACGACGGCGTCGGTCGACCCGAACGCGCCCTGCCAGAACGCGGTGAGCGCCTGTGGAAGGGCTGCGCTCAACGGGGCAGGGGCGGAGGCGAAGCAGTCGGAGCCGGGGCGGGCCCGCCTACCACGGGCAGCTTCCGTCGGGGTTGGCGAACGGCAGCCGCCGCTCCCGCTCGGAGGAGGTGGCGCGGAGCACGGCGTCGCGCAGGCGCCCGACGGACGGCTCGGCCAGTTCGGGGCGCCACGGGCCGCCCAGCAGGGGCTGGGCGCTCCACCCCCACCACGCACCGCCCACGGCAGCCGAGCGCAGCGCGCGCGCGCGGACGTAGCCGCGCGCCCGTGCGTCGGCCGTGATCCAGAGCAGCCGCGCCTGCCATGCCGCGGGCGCGCCGCCGCCCGCACCGGTCTGGCATCCATTGCGCCCGCGGTCGGACGCGCGCGGCCACGTGGTGCCCTCCACCGCGGTCAGGCCCCCGGGGACCCCCACCATGCGCAGCGCGCCCTCGGCGCTCCACGCCGGGGTCGCGCGTAGCACGTCGCCGACGAGGGCGAGCGGCGTGCGCGTGCCCGCCCGCCCGAAGCGGGCGAGGTACCACTGACGCGCCGACGACGGTACGAGCGTCATGCCCGCGAGCACGTCGACGAGCGCTTCGGCGGTGCCATCGCCGGGGTCGGGGGCGCGCACGCCGGCGTAGCCGACGAGCAGCGGGTCCTGCACCGCGCTCAGCATGCCGTCGCTCCGCCCTTCTCGCGCGAGCGCGGCCGCGACGAAGAAGTCGGTGCCCCGCGCGAACAGCTCCGCCGGCCGGTCGTCGTCGCCGCGGTGCCCCGGCGGGGGGGCGCCGAGGGCCGTCCCGAGCGCACCTGGCGGCACGGTGGTGTGCACGCCGGCCATGGCGCGCACCGCGTCGGCCAGCGTGCGCAGCCCCGCCGTGTCGCGCGGCCAGCCGATTCGGAACGGGCGCGACGCCCGGGTGAGGTCGACACGGATGGCGCGGTCGGTGACGTAGACACCGTGCACCCCGAGCGTGCCGCGCGCCGTCTGCCAGTCGAGGTCGTGCGCGAGTTCGTGGGTGAGCGTGCCGGCCGCGGTGAGCGGGGGCAGGTACACGACGTGGCGCGCCGGATCGTGGAGCGCGAGGGCCTGATCGTGCCGCGGACTGTCGCCGATGCGGATCGCCAGGCCGTCGAGCGCGAGCTCCGGCAGGACGCTGCGCAGGTCAGCCGTGGCCGCACTCACCCGGGCGGCCACGCGCGGGCCCCACGCGGCGGGCAGATCTGGCTCCACGCTGACGTCACGCACCCCGTCACGCCACTTGAGCGCGGCAACGGCAACCCGTCCGTCGGACGAAGCGCCAGGCACGTCGAACGCGGGCGCGTCCTGCGCATCGATGCGTGCGGCCACGGCGGCGGCCTCGACGGCACGGGCGAGTTGCTGGCGGATGGCGTTCCCGGCCGGGAGCGCCGCGCGCGCCAGCGCCCACTCGGCCACCAGCGACTCGTCCGTTCGCGTGCGGGCGAGAAAGCGCGTGCGCAGCACCTGCGCGGTGGTCGGCGTCTGCCCGTCCCCCGCGCCCAGGTCGCGCCGGAACCCGCCGAGCGAGACGACGATGGGCGACGACGGGGCGCCGGTCCGCACGCTCGGTAGCGCGCTCAGCCGCGCGGCCGCCCCGAGCGAGAGCACGCTGCTGTCCGCGCCGCCCTCCGCGTGCGCGGTAGTCGTGGCGAGCTCCGTCCGCACGCGGGCGGAATCCATCCGCCCGAGCGAGTCGGGTGCAGCCGTCACGCCCGCGAGCGCTCGGCCGTCCGGGGCGGGGACCGGGGCGGGTACACTCGCGAGCGCCGCGTCGCGGAGCGTGCCGAGCGCGCGCTCCGCATCCCGCACGGCGCGCGCGTGGTCGGGCGTGAGGTCGTCGGCGAGCAGCGGGCGCTCCGAGGCGAACAGGCGCGCGATGCGCCACGACCGCGCGAGGAGCAGACGCGTCGAGTCGGTTTCCGACAGCGGCGCGGCCAGCAGGTGTTCGGCATCGGTGGCCGCGAGACGCCGGTCGCGGGCGAGGGCGGCGGCGTCTACCGCGGCGGTGGCCGTCTGCGGCGTGACGAGCCACTCGGCGCGCGCCAGCGCATAGGTGAGGCGTACGGTTTCCTCGCCGGTGCGGGCCGTGGGCGCGGCGCGGACGATCGAATCGATGAACGCGCGGTGCCACCCGCCGTCGGTGAGCACCGTGGCCGGCGCCGGGCCGTCGCCGAGCGCGGTCGAGTCGACGTGGAACGCGTCACCGCGCCGGATACGATCGATGAGCGCCCACGCCACCCGGTCGCGCAGCGGCGCCGGGAGCCGCGGATCGACCGACGCCTGCTCGACGAGCCGGAACGGTGCGGCCACGCCGATCCGCAGCCGCTCCAGGTAGCCGAGCGCGACCGCGCCCGCGTCCGACACGGTCGGCGCCGCCTCGACGGAGTCGATGACCCGCGCCGCGGCGGCAAACTGCCGGCGGTCGTCCTCGACCACGCCCGTCCCGCGACACCCGCTTGCGACCGCCACGGCCGTGAGCGCGGCGACGAGAGGCAAGGGGCGGGTCAGGCGGATGGGGGTGCGGCGGATCACGATTCAACTCGCAGCGTCAGTCTTTCGATTTCGACGATCTCAGGCGCCCAGCATCAGTCGGCCGACGACGCCGCGGTCGACCGGGGCACGGCGGACGAGGCCGTCATACACCACGAGCATCTCGTCGGCCAAGCCCAGCACCTCATCGAGGTCGCTCGCGTAGACGACGACCGCCGCGCCGGCCGTGGCCGCGGCGCGCAGCCGCGCCCGCACGCTCGCCGCGGCGCGGACGTCGAGCCCGCGCGTAGGGTTCTCGGCGACGACGAGCGTAGGACCGGGGGCGAGTTCGCGCGCGACGACGAATTTCTGCTGGTTGCCACCCGAGAGCGCCCGCGCCGCGGTCGCCGACGCCCCGCCGCGCACGTCCGCGGCCGCGACGAGGGCGTCGGCGTTCTCGCGCACGCGCGCCCACGCCAACCGACCGCGGCGTACCCCCGCGCCCGCGAGGGCGAGGTTCTCCGCCAGCGAGCCGTCGAGCATGAGCGCGTCGCGATGCCGGTCCTCGGGCACGAAGGCGACGGTGGACGGCACGACCGCCGTGCCGTCCGACGGCGCGAGCCGCCCGGCGAGCACGCGCAGCAGCTCGTGCTGGCCGCTTCCCTCGACCGCCGCGACGCCGACCACGCGCCCCGCACGAAGCTCCACCGTCGCATCACGGAGCCGGGTCACGCCGGCAGCGTCGACGACGCGTACCCCGGCGAGCCGCGCGACGACCATGGGCGCGCCCGCCCGCTCCGTCTCCTGCGGGTCGTGCAGGTCGGCCGGACGCGGAGGGCCGGCGTCGCCGGTCAGTCCGGCGTCGGCGCCCGGCGTCTCGGTGCCGAGCATCGCCAGGGTGAGGGTGTGCTCGTCGACGGGGGCGGTTGCGCCCGCGGCGCCGAGCGGGGTGGCGAGTACGGTCGCGCCCCGGCGCAGGACGGTCACGGCGTCGGCGTGACGGAGCGCGTCCCGCAGCTTGTGCGTGACGAGCACCGCGGTCCCGCCGGCGTCGACCCACCCGCGCAACCAGCGTAGCAGCTCGTCCGATTCCGCGGGGGCGAGCACTGCGGCGGGCTCGTCGAGGATGAGCAGGCGCGCGGCCGACGCGGTGCCGTCCGCCGTGTCGTGTGCACCCGCGCCGCCGCGGGCGAGCGCCTTCAGCACTTCGAGCCGCTGCTGCGCGGCGACGCCGAGCGTGCCGGCACGCGCGTCGGGGTCGAGACGCAGGCCGGTGCGCTCGCCCAGCGCGCGCACGCGGTCCGCCCCGCGGCGCGGATCGTAGCCGCCGCGCCCGCCGAGCGCGACGTTCTCGGCCACGGTCATCGCGGGAACGATCGTGAAATGCTGGTGCACCATCCCGATGCCCGCCGCGATCGCGTCGCGCGGGGTCTCGAAGCGGCGCGCGATGCCGTCCACGCGCAGTGTGCCCGCGTCCGGCCGCACGAGCCCGAACGCCACGCGCATCAACGTCGTCTTCCCCGCGCCGTTCTCGCCGAGCACGGCGTGCAGTGTGCCGCGCGAGACGGTGAGCCCCGCCGCGTCGAGGGCGCGCACGCCGCCGTACTGTTTCACGATGCCGTCGAGGGCGAGCGCCGCGGCGGCGCCCGCCGGCACGGGCGGGACAGTCACCATCCGATCAGCCGTTCGCGAACGGCGCGGCGCCGCCGACCGCAGAGCGGTCGAACGCGGTGGGGCCGAGCACGATGCGGTCGAACACGGTGCGGTCGAACACGAGCGTGAGCGTCTCACCGATGGGGAGCGTGTCCCAGGCCGACACGAGGGCGCGGGCCCGCGCGCGCACGGCCGCGAGATCGACGTCGCGCAGGTCGCGCCAGCGTGCGGCGCTCGCCGGATCGGCGCGGGGCGAGGCGAAGAACGTCGTCGCGGTGTCGTTGAGCGCGCCCGCGTCCGCCTCGGTTCCGTCCGCGAGACCCGTGCGGTCGAGGAACCCCACGATCAACTCGGACGGATCGATGTCGACGAGGCGACCACGCGGCCAGGGCGCGGCGAAGCTGTCGAGGTCCCAGCCGTCGGCCACGAGACCGTAGAACCCTCGACGGTGGCCGAGCACCGTCTCGACCGCATAGTGGGCGAGGTCATGACGCGGAAAGAAGGCACCAGTCGCGCCATGGGTGCGCTGCCACGTCGCCGAGCCGTCGGCCCGGGTCAGGCGGAACACGGTGCTCGCATCGGCGCACCGCGTCAGGGCGATGGTGAGTTCGGGCGGAGCGGCGGGCATCGCACGCGAGGAACGAAGAGCCATGGGTTCACCCGCGGACGGCGCCGTCGCGGACGGCGGACGCCCACACCCACCACATCATCACGCCCTGCAGTGGCAGCCGCGCGACGAGCAACACCTGCGCCCACGCCGCCGCGCGGCTCCGCCGTGCGGCCGCGAGCATCTCGACGTTGGCCGGCAGGACGGCGAGCAGCAGTACGACGAGGCCCCAACCGGATGCGACGCGCGTGGGGGCGTACAGGACGCCGAGCGCGCCGAGGATCTCGAACGCGCCACTCGCGAGCACGAGGGCACGGTGACCGAACGGGCCGGTGGCGGGAATCCACGGCGGCATGATCTGCTCGTACGTGCGCGGTATCACGAAGTGCAGCACGCCCGCGACGCCGAAGACGAGGGCGACCGGCCATGGGGACGGGGACATCGGGCCAACCTCGCGCATCGGGCGTGGGCGCGCCAGGGAAGCGCAATGCGGCGGGGTGGCCTATCGATCGGGCGGGCCGACGAGGCGGCAGGACCCGGCCGGGCGTGTACGTTGGATGGCGTTGTGGGCGGCCGCGGAACACGTGAGATCGCACGGTCGCGCACCCCGGACGGGGTGAGGTGCCGGCGAGGACCGCGGGACGGAGGAGCGCATTGGTCGGGACTCAGGGCGGGGCAGAGCAGGCGGGGTTGGCCGAGGTGGTCGCGCATCTCGACACGTTGCTCCGCACTCGCGAGGTGCCGGACTACGGCGGCGCCGTCAACGGGCTGCAGTGCGCGAACTCGGGCGCGGTGGAGCGCGTCGCGGTGGCGGTCGACTTCTCACGCGCGGCGATCGAGCAGGCCGCCGCGACCGGGGCAGGGCTGCTGATCGTGCATCACGGCATGTTCTGGTCGGGGGTGCAGCCAGTGGTCGGCGCGGCCTACGAGCGGCTGCGCCTGCTGTTCGCGCACGACCTGGCCGTCTACTCGTCCCACCTGCCGCTCGACGTGCATCCCGAGGTCGGCAACAACGTCCTGCTCGCCCGCGCGTTGGACCTCACACCCGGCGGGGGGTTCGCGCGCTACAAGACGGTCGACGTCGGCGTGAGCGGAGAGGCCGACCTCGACACGGTGGCGCTGGCCGAACGGGCGACGGCGTTCGCGGCGCGCTGGGGACACGTGGCGCGCCACACGCCGATCCCGGCGGGGCACCGCACGCGCCGTTGGGGGATCTGCACGGGCGCGGGGGCGTCGAGCGAATCGCTGGCGGAGGCACAGTCGCGAGGGCTCGACACGCTTATCGTGGGCGAGGGGCCGCATCACACGGCCGTCGAGGCCGTGGAGCGCGGCCTCGTGGTGATCTACGCCGGCCACTACGCCACCGAGACGCTCGGCGTCCGCGCGCTCGGCGACGAGTTGGCGCGAACGTTCGGGCTGGACTGGCGCTTCGTCGGCGAGCCGACGGGGCTGTAACGCGACCGCGGCGCGGTCGCGCGCTTACGACTTGCCCGGCGCGGCCTCGCTCACCTTCACCCCGGAGCCGCCTTCCCCACCGCCGTACCGAGCGCCGCTGGGCAGCGGCTGCAGCCGCCCGGCTTCGATCGCCTTCTCGGCCGAGTCGACGGCGGCGGTCACGGTCGCGGGGACCTTGCCGGCGAGCGCGGGATTCATGACCAGCGTGACCACTTTCGTGTCGAGGCCGAGCCGCACCACCTGACCGTGGAACCCGCCGGTCTTCACCTCGCGCGCGACGCGCAGGAAGGCGCGCGGCAGGTCGATCACCACGGAGCCGAGCACCACGTCGGGCGCGACGGCATTCTGGTTGGAGTTGGAACCGAAGGCGTAGACGTGCCGCTCGCGCGCGGCCTGGAACACGCCGAGCCCCGCCGCATCGGCGTTCTGGAAGATCACGTCGGCACCGCGCCCGATCTGCGCGAGTGCCTGCTCCTTCCCGGCACTCACGTCGTCCCAGTTGCCGATGTACGACGAGAGCACGCGCACCTTCGGGTTGGCCGCCTTCGCGCCCGCGGTGAACGCGTCGAAGCTCGACTTCACCGGCGGTAGCTCGGTGCCGCCAATCACGCCGACGACGCCGGTCCTGGTCATGCGTCCGGCGACCATCCCGGCCAGGTAGCTCGGCTCCTCGAACGCGAAGGTCATCCCGGCCACGTTCGCCTTGGCCGTGTTGCCCGACGTCGTGACGTAGAACGTCTTGGGGTACGACGGCGCGACGCGCACCGCGGCGTCCTGAAACTCGAAACCGTGCCCGAACACGAGCGCGTACCCCTTGGCGCCGTACTGCCGGAAGTTCTCCTCGAACTCGGCGGGCGTCTTGGTCTGAACGTGGCTGACCTGCGCGCCGAGCGAGTCGCGGATGGCGAGCAGGCCGTTGTACGCGCCGCCGTTCCAGGACTGGTCGGAGATGGGCCCCGGGGTGAGCAGGGCGACGCGGAACGGACCGCTCGCGGCGGCAGCGCCGGCCCCGGCGCCCGCAGCTCCGGTGCTCGCAGCTCCGGTGCTCGCAGCAGCGTGGGCCGTGTCGGCCACCTGCTGCTCACCCGCGCGGCCGCAGGCGACGGTGGCCGCGGCGCCGACGATCATCCACGCGATGTGGGAAGCTGTGGAAAATCGGGAGACGAGCATGCGGAAAACTCCGGAAGTGATTGCGCGGTAAGACGTTGGCCGGATGTGGAGAACTTCGTCCACATCCGGCCGGCGTGCATTGGGTACCCGGTGCTTCAACGCATCTCACTCGGGGCGGGTGCCGAGCGTCGTGAGCAGCCGCTCGAAGTCGTCCGCCGAGTAGAAGGCGATGCGGATCTCCCCCTTCTCCTGACCCGTGAGCTTGATCGCAACGTCGGTGGCAAAGTGACGGCGGAGGTGGTCCTCGGTGCGCCGCACTTCGGCCGGGCGCGCGTCGGCCACGGGCGCGGTTGGGCGGGGTGGGCGTTCGAGCAGGGCGCGCACCCGACGCTCGACCTCGCGCACGCTCCACCCGTTGGTCACCGCCTCACGCGCGAGATCGGCCATCGGCCGTTCGTCACCGAGCGCGAGGAGGGCGCGCGCGTGTCCCGCGGTGAGATCCCGTTCCTGCACCATCCGGCGTACTGAAGCGGGGAGCGCGAGCAGGCGCAGCGTGCTCGCCACGGTCGAGCGGTCCTTTCCGACGACCTCGGCCACCTGCTGTTGCGTCAGGCCGAACTCGTCGAGCAGACGTTGATAGCCCTCGGCCTCCTCGAGCGCGTCGAGGTCGGCGCGCTGCAGGTTCTCGACGAGGGCGAGGGTGAGCAGCGTCCGGTCGTCGATCGGCTTCACGACGGCCGGAATCTCGGTCCAGCCGATGTTGGTGGCCGCGCGCAGACGCCGCTCGCCGGCGACGAGCTCGTACCCGCTCCCCTCCGCCGCAGGACGCACCGTCACCGGCTGCAGGAGTCCCGACGTCCGCAGACTCGCTTCGAGCTCTGCGAGTTCTTCCGGCCGGAACGACTGCCGTGGCTGGTACGGGTTCGGCCGGATCTCGGCGAGCGGGATGTTGCGCAGCGCGCTCCGCTCCTCCGGGGTGGGTTCCGTCGCCGTGCGTGACGCGAGTAGCGCCTCGAGGCCGCGTCCGAGCCGCCGTGGGGGGGCCGGGGGCATCAGACCGCCTCCGCCGTTTCCGCTACGGCAGCGTCGGCCGGCGCGCCGCGCGCCTGCTCGCGTTCGATGATCTCCTGCGCGACGGCCATGTACGCCTGGGCGCCGACCGACGTCACGTCATACAGGACGATCGGCTTTCCGAAGCTCGGCGCCTCCGCCAACCGCACGTTGCGCGGAATGACCGTGCGGAAGATCTGCGGGCCGAAGTACTCGCGCGCGTCGGCCGCGACCTGGCGCGAGAGGTTGAGGCGGGCGTCGTACATGGTGAGCAGCACGCCGTCCACGGCGAGGTTGGGGTTGGTGCCCTGCTGAACCCGCCGCACCGTATCGAGCAGTTGGGACAGCCCTTCGAGCGCGTAGTACTCGCACTGGAGCGGGATGAGCACCGCGTCGGCCGCCGCCAGCATGTTGACCGTGAGGAGGCCGAGCGAGGGCGGGCAGTCGATGAGGACGTAGTCGTAGCGGCCGCGGGCCGGCTCGAGCGCGTCACGCATGGCGAGCACGCGCCGCTCGCGAGCGACCAACTCGACTTCCGCGCCGGCGAGGTCCGGGGTGGCAGCGAGCACGTCGAGGTGCGGGAAGAGCACGCCGCGGTGCACCGACTCGTCGAGGGTACGCTCGCCGGCAAGGACGTCGTACAACGACGCGCCGATCGCGTCGCGCTCGAGGCCGATGCCGCTCGTCGCGTTGCCCTGCGGGTCGGCGTCGACGAGAAGCGTACGCTGCTCCGCGACCGCGAGACTCGCCGCGAGGTTCACGGCGGAGGTGGTCTTACCGACGCCGCCTTTCTGATTGGCGATGGCGAGAACGCGGGTCACGGCGGGAGCAGAAGAGCGCGGGAGGATGACGAGCGGCGGGCGGGGAGCCGGGAGGGCGGACCGGGAGGCGGAAGATATGCGGGGCGCGGGCGGGTGTGGCACGTGCCACACACGATCGCAGCGCCGACGTTGGTCAGCGGAGGGGCACGAACTGCCAGCGCGCGGTGATGCTCGCGGAGTTGGTCTCGAGGCCCTCACTGATGGGGGTGGCTGGCGCCGTGGCGACGCGGGCCATGGCCATGGGGAAGGCGCGGGGAGGACCGAACGAGGGCGCGGAACTCAGGTCGAGCAGCAGGCCGAGTCGCCCGCCGGCGGCTGCAGCAATGGCTTCGGCGTCGGCACGGGCACGTTCCACGGCCTTGGCGAGTGCGCGGCGTCGCGAGGCTTCGGCCTGCGACGAGTAGAGTTCCAGCGACGAGACGGTGTTGGCTCCCTTCGCGAGCACGGCGTCGAGCACGGGGCCGATCTGGTCGATGCGGCGCAGCTCAACGGTCACGGTGTTCTGCACCGAGTAGCCGGTGACGCGCGAGCGCTGCGTCTGCTGGTTGTACTCGGTGGTGGGGCTGACGTTGTAACCGCTGGTCGAGATCTGTTCGGCTGGAATGCCCTGGGCGCGGACGGCATCGAGGACGCTCTGTTGCAGTCGCGCGTTTTGTTGCGCGGCCGCCGCCGCCGTGGCCGCCTGTGTGACCACGCCGAGTGACACGCGGGCGCGGTCGGGGGCGATCTGGTCCTCACCTGTGCCGGTCACGGTGATGGCCGCGCCGGGGTTGAACGTTTCCACGCCGGTCGGCGTCTGCGCGCGGGCGCGGGACGGCGCGCCGAGTGACAGGGCGATGGCCCCGACGGCGATGGTCCTGACGGCGAGGGCGCGAGCGAGGGACAGGGTGCGGCGCGGGCGGGCGGACGGCATGGGCGGGCAGGTGAGAATGTGGGGGTGCGGACCGGCCTACTCGGCGCTGGCGAGTGCGTCGCGTCGCCACCGGGCTGCCTCGACGAGGAGGTTCTGCAGGTCGCTGGCGGAAACGCCGGGAACGCGACCGGCCTGTGCGAGGGTGGCCGGGCGGAGGGCACCGAGTTTCTGGCGGGCCTCGGTCGAGAGCGAGCGAAACTCCGCGTAGGGGAGGGCGGCGTCGAGCGGGACCTCGCGCAGGCGCGCGATGCGGGCAGCCTGGTCGCGTTCGCGGGCCATGTACGTGCTGTACTTGATCTCGAGTTCGGCGGAGTGGACCGCCTCGGGGTGGAGGTCGGCGCCGACGTCGCACGCGGCGAGGAGGGGAGCGAGCGCGACGCCGGGGCGGCGGACGAGTTCGTCGGCGCGGACTGCGTGCGGGGGTACCCCGCCGACCGCGGCGCCGGCGGCCGCTGCGGCGGCGATGATCGGGGCGGCGCGCTCGGGGGTGATGCTCGTCCGTTCGGCGAGGGCGATCGCGTCGGCCTCGTCGCGGGCGCGGCGTTCGACGATCACCGCTTCGGCGTCGGAGTACATGCCGAGGGAGGCGGCGACGGGGGCGAGCCGACGGAGGGCGTTGTCCTGGCGGATGGTCAGACGGAGTTCGGATCGCGAGGTGAAGAGCCGGTACGGCTCATCCACCCCGCGGGTGACCAAATCGTCGACGAGCACGCCGAGGTAGGCCGACTCGCGCCCGATCGTGACCGGGGGGCGACGCTGGGTCCAGAGGGCGGCGTTGAGGCCGGCAACGACGCCCTGACCCGCGGCTTCCTCGTAGCCCGTGGTGCCGTTAATCTGTCCGGCGAGCCACAGTCCCTCGACCGCGCGGACGCGGAGGGTGGCGTCGAGTTGGGTCGGCGGGCAGTAGTCGTACTCGATGGCGTATCCCGCGCGCGTCATGCGCGCGTGTTCCAGGCCCGCGACCGTGTGCAGGATGTCGAGCTGAACGGCGGCGGGGAGCGACGTCGAGAGGCCGTTCACGTACAGCTCGGACGTGTCGAGCCCTTCGGGTTCGAGGAAGAGCTGGTGGCGCGCGGCGTCGGGAAACCGGACGATCTTGTCCTCGACCGACGGGCAGTAGCGCGGGCCTCGCGCGCCGATCGCGCCGCCGTACATCGCGCTCTCGTGCAGGTGGGCTGCGATGAGCGCCTTTCCGGGCTCTTCGAGGTACGTGCCCCAGCACGGCAGCTGCGGCAGCGTGGGCGCCGCATCGTCGAAATGGCTCCAGCGATAGCCGGGGCGGGTGGGGTCGGCGTCGTGGAGTTCGCTGTCCTGCCGGGCGAGTCGGCTGTAGTCGACCGAGCGTCCGTCGATGCGCGGCGGCGTGCCCGTCTTGAAGCGGGCGACCGTGATGCCGAGTATGTCGAGCTGTTCGGCGAGGTGGACGGCGGCAGGGTCGCCGGCACGTCCGCCGGAGATCGCGACCGTGGTGCCGATGTGGAGGCGACCGCGGAGGAAGGTGCCCGTGGTGATGACGACGGCGGCGGCGCCCAACCGGCGCCCTTCGAGCGTCTCGAGACCGACCACGGTGGCGTGGTCAGCGAGCAGGAGCCGTGCGACGGTGCCCTGGACGACGTCGAGGCCGGCGTGGCGTTCGAGTTCGTGGCGCACGGCGCGCCGGTAGAGGCCGCGGTCGCACTGGGCGCGGGGCGACCACACCGCGGCGCCCTTCCCGCGGTTGAGCATGCGGAACTGGACGGTTGCGCGATCGGTCGCGCGCCCCATCACGCCGCCGAGCGCGTCGACCTCGCGCACGACCGTACCCTTGGCCACACCGCCGATGGCCGGGTTGCAGGACATCTGGCCGATGGTCTCGATCGCGCTCGTGACGAGGGCCGTGCGGGCGCCGCACCGGCTTGCGGCGACTGCGGCTTCCACGCCCGCGTGACCGCCGCCGATCACGAGCACGTCGTACTGGGCTTCGGTGCGTCGCATGCCAGAATGTACCGGCGGTCGCCGTGTGAGGTCCGGCTCGCCGGCGGCGTGCCGGTGCGGAGCCGTGTGCGGGTGGTTCGTGCACGTTCCTCGCATGCGCAGGCGCCGCATGCGCGCCCACCGCTGCGTTCCGATGTTGCCTGGGATTTCACGGGCCACCATTCTCGCGTGCCTCGCGTTCGCGGCATGCCGTTCCGCGCCCACAACGGCGAGTGTGGCACGTGCCACACCCGTCGCGGTGCGGGAGGAAGCGGCGGGGCACGCGGCGGGCGTGGTGGCGGGCTGGTGCGGCGGAGCGGAGTTGAGTGCGGCGGAACGGGCGATTCGCGACGCGGTCGACCGGAGGTACGACGCACACGTGGCGCTCCTGCAGCGGGCCGTCGACATCCCGAGCGGGACGCTCAACACGCAGGGCGTGCGGCGGGTGGGTACGCTGTTCGCGGGCGAGCTGCAGGCGCTCGGGTTTCGGACCCGGTGGGTAGAAGTGCCCGCGACGATGCACCGCGGCGGCCATCTGGTGGCCGAACGCGACGGCACGCGCGGACCACGGTTGCTGCTCATCGGACACCTCGACACCGTGTTCGAGGGCGAGGGGCAGCACTGGGTGCGAGAGGACACCGTCGCGCGGGGGGCGGGGACGAGCGACATCAAGGGCGGAGACGTCGCCATCCTGCTCGCCCTGCACGCCCTGGCCGACGCCGGGGAGCTGGACGGGATGCGGGTGACCGTCGTGCTGACCGGCGACGAGGAGGCACCGGGGCGGCCTCTCGCCGAGGCGCGGGCGGCGCTGCTCGATGCCGCGCGGTCGAGCGACGTCGCCCTCGCGTTCGAGGGCGGGACCGCGACCCGCGCGGCGATCGGACGGCGCGGGGCGAGTTCGTGGCAGCTACACGTGAGCGGGCGCCAGGCACACTCGTCGGGGATCTTCTCGAGTGGCGTGGGCTACGGGGCCGTGTACGAAGGTGCCCGGGTCCTGGATGACGTGCGGCGCACGCTGTCCGGGGAGCCGGGACTCACGCTCAACGTGGGACTCCTCGCCGGCGGGGCCCATGTCGCCGCCGATTCGGCCGCGGGAACGCTGCTGGCCGACGGCAAGAGCAACATCGTGCCGCCCGCGTTCGAGGCGACAGGAGACTTGCGGTTTCTGTCGGAGGGGCAGAAGGATTCGGCACGCACGCGCATGCGGCAGATCGCGGGGCACTCGCTCGCCGGCACCGAGGCGCGCTTCACGTTCGAGGACGCGTACCCCGCGATGACCGCGACACCGGCCAACGCGCGCCTGCTCGCGCTCTACTCCGGCGCGAGCTCCGCGCTGGGCTACCCCGCCGTGACGACCTCGCCGCCCGAGAGCCGCGGGGCGGGGGACGTGTCGTTCGTGGCGCCGCTCATGCCCGGCATCGACGGGCTGGGGGTGGACGGGGCGGGCGCGCACAGCCCGCATGAACTCATCTACCTGCCGTCGCTCCGGATGAGCGCGGCGCGCGCGGCCGTCTTCATGAGCCGGCTGGCGCGCGGCACTACGCCGCGCGATGCGCGCGACACGCGGCCCTGACCACTCCTTCGATCCACACGCCCGCATGGCACTCAGCATCACCCCCGGCCACGTCACGCTCGTCATCCGGCGCGCCGCCTACGAGCGCGCCGGGCTCGTGCGAGCCGCGCTCGACGAACGACTCACGCTCACGGCGGACGAGTTTCGTGTGGAGGGCGGACTCGTGGCGCTCGGTCCGATTCACGACGAGGACGCACTCGGTGCCCTTCTCGCCGACCTCGAAGCGCTCGGCCTGCGCTACTTCGACGATTTCTTCGAAATGCCGAGCAACTGGCCGGAGTGGCTCCGCGTGTACGTGGGGGATGCCGGGGGATCGGGTGTACAAGGTGCGGGAGCGATGCCGTAGCAGCGAAGGCCCGCGCTGTACCGCCGCATGGAAATCCGCGCGCGACGCACCACGGGCGATCTGCACGCGCCGCCCCGAGGGACTCGGGTCTGCCGAGCGGCGCGAGCCCGCACGACTCCGACGCCCGTTCCACGCCGCACCACATTGACCCGGTTCATGCTTCGATCTGCCCCGCGCCCATCCGGCGCGTTCGCCCTACCCCTGCGCACCGTCGGTGCCGCCCTCACAACCGTGCTCGGCGCGGCGTGCGCGTCGCACCCCGATCCGCTGTCTGTGACGTTGTACGGCGAGGCCCACGTCGGTCGGCCGTCGCCGACCGCGTTCACGAATGCCAACGGATCGCCGCGCCTCATCCAGGCGAGCGACCGCGACGCGTTCTACACGCGGGTCGTGCCCATGCTCGAACGCGACGCGGTCAACCCGCGCATCCAGATCGACCCCAATTTCGTCGCCGCCCTGTTCATCAAGGAGAGCGCGCTCGATACGCTCGCCGTGAGCCCGGTCCCCGCGCTCGGCATCGCACAGCTCACCCCGCGCGCCGACGCCGACCTGCGTGCGATGACCGTCTCGCCGTCGTTCTCGTGGATGGCGGCCGAGGTCAACGGGTGGCCGCGCGATCCGGCAATCCACGTCGATTCGACCGCGACGCCCATCAGCGCCGACAGCGTGCGGGCCCGCCTCGCCCGCGGCGCCGTCACGAGCCGGACCGAGTACCTGTTCGATCCCGCGCTGAGCACGCGGGCGGCCGAGTACTGGATCCGGCTGCTGCAGACCAAGTGGACGAGCGATGCATGGCCCGGCGGGTACGGCACCTTCGCCAGCCAGAAGCTCGCAGCCGGGCAGCCGATCGGGTCGGACCGGCTGTTCGACCTCGTGGCCGTGAGTTACAACCAGGGCTACGTCTGGACCCACGACGCGGTCGACCGCCTGGGGGTCGAGTGGGTGCGGCGGTTGCCCGAGCTCGGGCCGGCGGGGGTGGAGGCGGCGGATTACCTCGCGCGGGTGCGGGCGTACACGATCGCGTTGCAGCGCGGGGAGTATGTGCCGATCCAGCGACAGCGGAGGCGGTGAACTGGCGGGGCGAACGGCGAGGGCGTCGCGCGTGGCCGTGACCGGCCACGGATAGGTGCTGATCGAACACCGGGGCCGGGGATGTACTCGCCGGTCCCTGCATCCGCGGCCGGTCACGGGCTCCCACGCGGATCCGATCCCGCGCACCCCCTCGCATCACACGGCCCGCAACGTGAAAACAGTCGCCTCCGGCCTCACGTTGAACCGCACTCTGAGGATGTGCCCCACGCCACGACTGATGTAGAGCGTGCGCCCGCCGGGCGCACTCACCTCGCCGGCGCTGTACCGGTGGTTGCGCACCGGGAGGATGGGCGGCGGGAGAAAGGGCGGGCGGCACTGGCCGCCGTGCGTGTGCCCGGCGAGAATCCAGCCGCGGAAATCCCCCCAGTCGAGTTCGTCGGCCCCATCCGGGTTGTGACAGATCGCGATCGCGGCGTCACCGCGGCGTGCGCTGAGGGCGCGCCACGCGTCCGCGCCGCCGGACCACAGGTCTTCGACGCCGACGAGATCGAGCCCGGCAACGTTCACCGCGTCGTTGCGCAGGACGCGGACGCCGGCCCGCTCGAGCTCGGCCGTGACCCGGGCAGCCACGTCGGGCTCGCGCCAGTCTCTGCCGTAATCATGGTTGCCGAGCACGGCGACCGTGGCGAGTCGGCCGCGGGGGAATCCGGCGAGCACGGAGCGGAGGCGCAGGTACTGCGCTTCGCCGCCCCGTGAGCGGTGGGTCAGCGCGTCGCCGCCGAGGACGACGATGTCGGGGCGGGTCTGACGAACCCGAGCGAAGACGCCGGCCAGGTAGACGTCGCTGACGCTCGGACCGACGTGAAGGTCGGTAAGTAGAGCGAGGCGGGCGCCGTCGAGTGCGGGCGGAAGTGACGCGACCGGCAGCTGCCGCACGACGAGTTCGTCCCAGAACGGCTCGACGTCGTGCGCGTAGATCCCGAGAGCTGCCGTTCCCGCGAGTGCTGCGACGCCCGTTCCGCGCCAACCGAGGTGCTGCAGGAACTTGCGTCGATCCATTCAGGGCGGTTCGCCGACGTTACGTCGGCTTCTTGGTCACGATCTTCGGCGGCGGCAGCGCGACGTCGGTCGGCTGCGGGGTGGTCGGACCGGAACGTAACAGGCCGTGCCAGCCGCACTCCATGCACCAGCTCGGCCGGAACCAGGGTACCCATCGGTGCCAGAACACGCGCTGTACGCGAAGGGTGGGCGCGTCGCAGTTCAGGCAACGATCTCCTTCGGGCAGCAGACAGAAGAAGAACACCGTGGCCGCGACGATTCGGAGGACGAAGAGGCCCCCGAAGACGAGCACGAAGATGACCGCGTCCGACATCGCACCACCCCCCCGCCTCGCGTCAGAGGCGTGCTTCCACCTGCGCCCACTGCTCGACGTACGCCACCCCACCTTCCACCCGATCGATCGCCACTTCCTCACCGAGCCCGACCGGCGAGTCATCCCACCCACGTGCCTCGAGCGTCCAGCGTCGCCCGTCCATCTCGTAGGCGATCTCGCCGAGTCCGCCCGCCGGGATGGCACGGGTGACCGTGGCGGGATGTCCCTGCATCAGGTAGCGCGCGTCGACGACATCGCGCCGCGCACTCGGCAGTGCCCACTTGGCGAGCAGGACGAACGAGAGCACCGCGCTGGCGACGCCGGCCACGATCGCGACGCCCAGGGTGGCCGCGCTGGTCCACCCTGCCCGCATGGCGAGGTACCCCGCCCCGCCGAAGACGACCGCGAACGCCGACGCGGTCTGAACGTTGAAGACTTTCGGCGGTTCCGTACGCGGGTCGTGCGCGCCGGTCTCCTCGTGCGGCGCGCGCCCCGTCGGCTGCGGCGCGCGTTCCACGCCGTTGAGCATGACGTACACGCCGAGCACGAGTCCGGCGACGAAGCAGGCGACGAAAAGCAGCGACATGCGGCCAATGTAAAGCGGAACAGCGCGCGCGGTCCGCCGGTGGTTCCCGGCGGCGGCGCGTCAGCCGTCAGCTGCCAAGGTACTGCTTGAACCAGGCGACCGTACGCGGCCAGGCCTGACGGGTCGCGGCGAGGTTGGCGCCGCTCGAGTCGCTCTGCTGGCGCAGGAAGCCGTGCCCCGCGCCCGCGTACACGTCGAACTCGTGCGTGCGCCCGAGCGCGCGGAGGGTCGAGTCGGCCGGCGGGAGCGTCGAGACCACGCGCGCGTCGTTGCCGCCGAACAGGCCGAGGATCGGCACGCGCTCGCTGGCCAGCTCGGACGAGCGCGGCGCGGTCCCGTAGTAGACCACCGACGCCTTGAGCTGCGGCGTGCCCTGCGACGCCGCGAAAACCGCGTGCGCGAACGAGATCGATCCGCCCCAGCAAAATCCGACCACGCCGTACTGCAGCAGCGCCGAGGGCTGGCTCGTGGCGTACTCGGCGGCCATCGTGATCCGCCGCTGCACCTGCCCCACGTCGAGCTGCGAGATCTGCCGCACGGCGCCCTGCATGCCGACGTTGTCGGGGTTCCCCTCGTTCGGGTACCCGGTGAGGAAGTCGGGCGCGATCGCGATGTACCCTTCGGCCGCGAGCTGGTCGGCCACCGCACGCACCCAGCTCGACAGGCCGAAGATTTCGTGCACGACCACGACCACCGGGGCGCGAGTGGAGCGCTGGGGATAGACCACCCACGCGCGCACGGAATCGTTGCCGGACCGGATGGTGACGTACTCGCCATGCCGTGGCGAGGCGTTGAGCCGCGCGACCGCACCGGCCGCGTCGGCGGGGAGGTTGGCCGCGCCCACGCCCGGCGTCGGAGCGGCGGCCGGCGCGGGACTCATCCCCGCCATTCCGGCGTGATCGTGGACCATGCTCGGGCTGGACGCGCAGGCGGTGACCAGCGCGATTCCGAGCGCGGCGGCGAGTGGGGCGATCGTGCGAGGTGCGGGCATGAACTGAAGGAAGAGGAGACGGATCAGCGGATGACGAGGTCGAACCGCCGCGGGTCGGGCACCGGATAGCTGAAATGCCACCACTCCTCCGGAAGGTTCACGAACCCTGCGGCACCCATCGCGCGCACGAGGCGCGCCCGGTTGCGCGCGGCCTCACCGGTCGCGTTCGCGGTGTGCGCCGACGCGGCGAAGGTGTCGAACGCGGTGCCCATCTTCAGCTCGCGGCCGCTGGCGAGCTCCACCAGCGTGAGGTCGACGGCCACGCCGAGGTTGTGCCGGCTCAACTCGGCGATGTACCCATCCCGGAGCAGGTCCTCACGGTGCACCTGGCGCGTCCACGCGACCATCGCGTCGGTCGCACGCACGGGCCGGTACGCGTCGAACACCTTGAGCCCGAGCCCGTCGGCTGCGAGGGCGCGCTGCACCTGGGCGAGTGCGGCCGCGGCCTCGCGACGTAGGAGTGCATGGGGTGCCTCGTAGCCCGGGAGCACGGCACCGGTGAAGTTGTACGGCGTCGCGTAACGGAGTTCGACGCGAATGGTCGACTCGGCGGCGCGCACGTCGGTCATCAGTGCGGCCGCGGTCGCGTCGTCGGCGAGCGGCGCCGGGGGGGCGTTGGTCGTCGCGAGCGACGAATCGGCGGCGGTCGTGACAGGCGTTCGCGCGGACGCCGCCGGCGAGCCAGCTCCCGTCGTGCTCACGTCCCTCGTCCCGACCCCGCTCGAACCCGCCGCGCCGCTCGCCGACGCGACAGGAGCCGGCGCAGGTGTGGCACGTGGCACGCTCGGCGCCGTGCAGGCTGCGGCGAGAAGCACGGCAGCACCGAGGGTCATCGCGGCGCGGACCGGGCCGAAGGCGGCGCGGTGGGCGGCGCGGTGGGCGGTCCGATAGGCGCCGCGCCGGGCGACGGGTGGGGCGGCGCCGTGGGCCCTGCGGCCGCGGTCAGCTCGCATGCACGCTCCCGCGGGTGGCCGACGCGCCGCCGACGCGGCAGACCGCGCTCGTCCAGCGCGCCCGCCAGCGGCCCGGCGACTCGCGCTCGAGCAGCGTGTACCGACTGCCGTCGTCACCATCGCGACCGAGGACGAGCGCGGCGCGCGCGGGCTGGGCGGGCGGCAGGGACGTGGCCGTCGCGGGCAGCTCGACGGCGGCGAGCACGTCCATCGCGGGGAGCGACTCCTCGACGCCTGCGACCGACTCCGCATAGGTGAGCCGGTACGGCTGCGTCGATCGACGCTCGGCGACGAGCAGGATCTGCTCGGCGAACGGGGTGGCTTCGGTATTCATGGTGCGCGTGAGGACGGCAACGACGGCACTCGATCCGTCGTTCGTGGTGAAGCGGTGCGCGTCGCGGACGCGGAACGGCACGCCGCGGAGGGCAGGCCGCCGACGAATGCCGCGGGCGCCCGTGTCGGGGAGCGACGCGGCCAGACGCGTGACCGCCGCGGCGAGCGTGGCCGAATCGCGCGACGAAAGTACGCCGAGCGAATCGAGGGCGAGCGCCTTCGGTCGTGCGGTGCCCGCGGGAACGACGAAGCCGACCGACCAGGCTGGCGAGACGTCCGCGCCCGACGACGGCCCGAGCCGCAGCGCGGACCAGGTCGCGCACGCGCCCGCGAGCGGAACGCCGTCGAACGTGGAGTCGGCCTGGGCGTGGCCGAGCAGGCCCGCCCGCCCGAAGAGGACGACGCCGCCGTCGGACGCGCCCGCCGCGGCGCGGGCCAGGCCGCTGCGCGCCTCGGCCGTGTCGGGCGAGACGAGCACCTCCTGCCCCGTGCCCGCGTGCACCACGAGTCCGACGCCCGCGGCGTCGTCCCAGGTGTGTTCGTGCCCCGCCGGCGTCGCGACCACGACTGCTGGCGCGCGCGCCGCGACGCGGGCAGCCGGCCGCGGCGCGTCGCGCCCGCACCCGGCAAGCGCCGCGAGCACGGCGACCAGGCACCGCGTCGCCGGCCGCGAGATTTCCGCGCGCTCCCCGTAGCTCGTCGTCAGCACGGGGCGTAATGTGGGCCGCCGCACCCGTCGAGCGCTACGCGTGCACGACCCACGGCCGCGCCGACGTGCGGCCCGCGTGACGCATGGCGCGAAGTTGGCGGACAGGGGGCGCACGCCCCCGCGCGCCCCTCACCACGCGCTCCTCTGCCCCGTGCACCGATGACCGCCCCGACCATTGCCACGGGCCAGACGCCCGCGACCGCCACCAACAGCGCCGCCCCGCGTACCGTCGCCACCACGCCGTTCGCCGACCAGCGGCCGGGAACGTCGGGACTGCGCAAACGTGTGCCGGTCTTCCAGCAGCCGCACTACCTCGAGAACTTCGTGCAGGCGGTGCTCGACGTGGCCGCACTCCCGGCGGGTGCGACGATCGTCCTCGGCGGAGACGGCCGCTACGGCAACCGTGAGGCGGTCCAGACCATCCTGCGCCTCGCCGCGGCCAACAACGTGGGCCGCGTGATCGTCGGCCAGGGCGGTATTCTCTCGACCCCTGCCGCGTCGTGCGTCATCCGCGAGCGACGCGCCGCGGGCGGCTTCATCCTCTCGGCCAGCCACAACCCCGGCGGTCCGGAGGGAGACTTCGGCGTCAAGTACAACCTCGGCAACGGCGGACCCGCCCCCGAGGCGTTCACCGAGGCCGTCGCGGCCCGCACCCGCGTCATCACCGAGTACCGCACGCTCGACACCCCGGACGTGCCGCTCGACACCGTCGGCGAGCACCCGCTCGGCACGATGACCGTCGACGTCATCGACCCGGTGGCCGAGTACGCGGCACTCATGGAGCGGCTGTTCGACTTCGGCGCGATCCGCGCGCTGCTCACGTCGGCGGCGGGCGGGACACCGTTCCGCATGCGCTTCGACGCCATGCACGCGGTGACCGGCCCGTACGCCGTCGAGATCCTCGAACGCCGGCTCGGCGCGCCCGCGGGGACGGTCGTGAACGGCGTGCCGCTCCCCGACTTCGGCGGCGGCCACCCCGACCCCAACCTCACCTACGCGCCCGAGCTCGTGGCCGAGCTGTGGGGGGACGACGCGCCCGACTTCGGCGCGGCGAGCGACGGCGACGGCGATCGCAACATGATCCTCGGCCGGCGATTCTTCGTCACCCCGTCCGACTCGCTCGCCCTGCTCGCGGCCAACGCGACGCGGGTTCCGGCGTACGCGCGCGGGCTCGCGGGCGTCGCGCGGTCGATGCCGACGAGCGCGGCCGTCGACCGCGTCGCGCACGAATTGGGGCTCGAATGCTACGAAACCCCCACGGGCTGGAAGTTCTTCGGCAACCTGCTCGACGCGGGGCGCATCACGCTGTGCGGCGAGGAGAGCTTCGGGACCGGGAGCGACCACGTGCGCGAGAAGGACGGGCTGTGGGCGGTGCTCTTCTGGCTCAACGTGCTCGCACAGCGTCCGGGCGAGTCGGTCGAGCAGATCGTGCGCGCGCACTGGGCGCGCTTCGGGCGCAACTACTACACACGCCACGATTACGAGGCCGTTCCGTCCGCTGCCGCGGCGGGCGTCATGACACAGGTCCGCGACGCCCTCGCCGCCCTGCCCGGCACGACGCTCGGCGGGCGCACCGTCGCGGCCGCCGACGACTTCGCCTACACCGATCCGGTGGACGCGAGCGTGAGCGAGCACCAGGGGTTGCGCGTGCTGTTCACCGACGGGTCGCGCATCGTGTACCGCCTGTCGGGGACCGGGACGGAGGGTGCGACGCTGCGGCTGTACGTGGAGGCGTTCGAGCCCGACGCGGCGCGGCAGGATGAGGAGACGCAGGCGAAGCTCGCGCCGCTGCTGGAGGCGGCGGATCGGTTGTCCGGGCTGCGCGAACGGACGGGGCGAGAGGCGCCGACGGTGATTACCTGATCCGAGCGGGATGGGTAGAGCGGTGGGTCGCGGATCGGTTCGGCGCGGCGGCCCGTGACCGGCCCACCGCCGCTACGGCCTCACCGCCGCTACGGCCGCACTGCCCACGCCAGCCCGTCGGGCTCCCGCCCCGCCGCGATCCGCCCGACCACCGCGAGCGACCGCACGTCGACCACCGCGACGTAATCGTCGGGCGTGCACGCCACGTACACGCGGGCGCCGTCGGGCTGGACCTGCAGCCCGGCCGCCCCGTGCCCCACCGGCACGCGCTTCACGACGGCCCGCGTCGCGACGCGCAGCACCGTCACGTCGGGGCCGCCTAACGTCGAAACGAAGGCGAGCGCGCCGTCGGGAGTGAACTTCAGCCGGTTGGCGCCCCGCACGCCGGCGTCGATCGTCTGCACGACCCGCCGCGCCGCGAGGTCGACGACCGAGATGGTGCCGTCGCCCGCGTTCGCGACCCACGCCTCCTTCCCGTCGGGCGTGACGTCGAACCCCTCCGCGCCCCGGCCCACGGACACCACCGTCGACGTCCAGTCGGTACGCGGCGCGCCGGGCGGCGGCCCCGGCGGGGCGCCGGGCGGTGGACCGGGCGGGGCGCCGGGCGGGGCGCCGGGCGGTGGACCGCCCGGGCCTCGGGCGGCGCGCTCTTCGAGGATGCTCACGGTGCCCGCGCTCACGTTGGTCGTGATCACCCGCTTACCATCGGGCGACACGTCGACCATGTGCGTGCGGTCCTGTCCGGTGCCGAGTACCCAGTCGACCTGCGCCGTCGCGGGATCGTACCGGCCGACGACCCTGGCGGCTTCGGCGGTGAACCAGACCTTGCCACCCGCGACCGCGAGGCCGTGCGGGCCGCGGAGCGCGCCGAGTTCGATCACCGGAAGCGCGCGCGGCCCCGAGAGATCGACGGGGGTGAGCGTGTGGTACGCGCCGCCTCCGTAGTTGGAGATGTACGCCATGCGGCCGTCGGCCGACGCGATGACCTCGTGGGGATCGGGGCCCGACGGCACCTGCCCGACGACCCGGAGCGTCGCGGGGTCGACGACGCTGAGCACGTGGTCGGTCTTCGAGAGGACGAGCAGGGCGGGGGAGACGGTCGGCGCCGCGGGCCGCGCGTCGACGCGCCATCCGCTCGGCGCGCTCGCGCGGGTCAGGGCGGCGCCGACGAGGAGCGTGGCGCCGAGGCGGCGGGGGTGGACGAACGACGGCAGGGTACACCTCGCAGGTCGGGGTGCGCCACGATACCCGCCAGGGGCGGTGGAGGCAACCGGCCCTACGAACCCTGGCTTACAGACGCCCGCAGTGCCTCGACCGCGATCTCGAGATCGCCGAACGGTGCCGTGTACGCGAAGCGCAGATGCCCCGTCCCGGCCGGCCCGAACGCCGTCCCCGGTACGCACGCCACGCCGTGCGCGTCGAGCAGGCGCCGCGCGAGCGTACCCTCCGTCTGCCCCGTACCCGCGAGTGCGGCCTCGACGCGGGGAAACACGTAGAACGCGCCGCCGGGCGTCGCGCACGCCACGCCGTCGATCCGGTTCAACGCGTCGACCAACCAGTCGCGCCGCCGCCGAAACTCCGCCGTCTGCGCGGCCACCGCGTCCTGCGGCCCCGTGAGCGCCGCGACCCCCGCGTGCTGCACGAACGTCGCCGTGCACGACGCGCTCTGCGTGAGGAGGGCGGTGACCGGCGCGACGAGCCCCGCCGGCAGGAGGCCGTAGCCGAGCCGCCACCCCGTCATTGCGTACGCCTTGGAAAAGCCGTCCACCACGACCGTGCGCCCGGCCATCTCCGGCGCGGCGGCGATGCTCGGGTGACCGACGGCGCCCGACGCGTCGCTCCCGATGCCGTCCGGCGCGATGGGGTCCCGCGCGTCGGTGTAGACGTGCCGGGAGTAGATCTCGTCCGAGACGACGAGCAGGTCGTGCCGGCAGGCGAGTTCGGCGACCGCCTCCCAGGCGGCCGCGTCGGCCACCGCGCCCGTCGGGTTGTGGGGCGCGTTGACGACGAGGACGCGCGTGCGTGGCGTGACGCGCGCCGCGATCGCGGCGACGTCGATCGCGAACCCGCGCGCCGCGTCGAGCGCGTAGCGCACGGCGCGCCCGCCGGCGAACTCGGCCACCGCGCCGTAGGTGCCGTAGCCCGGGTCGGGGACGAGCACCTCGTCGCCGGGGCGGACCGCGGCCAGCAGCGTCGTGAACAGCACGGCGCGCGCGCCCGGCGCGACCACCACGCGCGCGGCGTCGGCCGGCGCGCCGCGCGCGCGGAGCGCGTCGGCCGCCGCCGCGCGCAGCTCGGGGATGCCGGCCGGCGGCCCGTAACGCGTGTGCCCGTCGCGCAGGGCACGCATCCCGGCCTCGACGATGTGCGGCGGCGTCGGGGCGTCGGGCTCGCCCACCTCGAGGTGCACGATGCGCCGACCCGCCGCTTCGAGCGCGCGGGCCGCAGCCAGCACGTCGGTTGCGCCCGATGCCCCGGCGACGCCGAGCTGGCGGGCCCGATCGGCGCAGCGCGCGCCGGCGTCCTGCCCCTCGGCGAGAATCGGCGGGACGGATGATGCCACGGGCGGCACGACGGGTGGCACGCGCGATGACGGTGCCCAGGCGAGGTCAGGCGTCATGCGCGGCCACGGCGGTGAGGTCGGGGCGGAGCACGACCGCGCCGCGGAGGTAGACGTGCTGAACGGCCGCGCGCGGCCGGTCGCTCATGACGTGGAGCAGGACGCGCACGCAGCGCGCGAGCGCGCCGGGCACCGGGATCTCGAGCGCGCAGAGCAGCGGCACGTCGGTCCACCCCATCTCGCGCGCGGCGTGTGCGGGGAAGGTGCTCGTGAGGTCGCCGGTGACCGTGAACACGGCGCTGATCAGGTCGTCCGGACCCACGCCGTTGCGTTCGACGATGCACGCGAGGAGTTCGCGCGTCGCGGCCTTCACCGCCTCGGGCTCGTCGACGTCGACGGCGGTCGCGCCGCGAATCGCGCGTACCGCCAGACCCGTCGCGTTCACCATCGCGCGGCACCCTCCATTCCCGCCTCGTGCATCGCGGTCTCCTCCGAATCAGGGTGGTCCGGACCGTCGTCGTTGGCCCGGTCGTGGGGCACCGGTGTGCGCCCGGTTCGCCAGTTGCCGGCCCGCTCCCACAGCGCGGCCAGCGCGTCGCCGTCGCCGCGGGCGAGCGCGGCGCGGAGCTGCGCGATCGTGTCGGCCAGCCGAGCGAGCGCCGCGTCGGTCTCGGGGGGAGCCGCGCGCAGCACGTCCTGCCAGAGGGGGAACGGGCTCGCGGCGAGGCGGGTCGCGTCGCGCAGGCCGGGTCCGCCGAGCGTGGCCGGCATGCCGGCGGTGTCGAGCGCCGCCGCGAGCGCGGTCGACGCGAGTTGCGGCAGGTGGCTGACCCAGGCCATCGCCGCGTCGTGCGATTCGGCGCTCCGGTACTCGACGGCGCGCGCGCCCACGCACGCCCACAGCCATTCGAGGCAGGCGCGCGCCGCGTCGCCCGCGCGCTCCTCCGCCCACACCGCCGCCCCCGCGAACAGATCCGCGCGCGACGCCGCGAACCCGGCCTCGTGCGACCCCGCCAGTGGGTGCGTCCCAATCACGCGCGCCCTCGCGACGGCGTCGAGCCCGGTGGCCGCCGGCCGCTGCAGACCGGCGGCGTGCAGCACGACCGCGTCGGGCGCGAGCGAACCGAGCAGCGCGCCCGCCGCCGCCCCGAGCGCCGGGAGCGGGACGGCGAGCACCACCACGCTGGGCGCCGGTGGTCTCGTGGGATGGCTGGCCGGCGCACCGGCGGCGGGCATCGCGGCCGCGAGTTCGGCCACGCCGCCCGTGACCTCCACCCCGCACCGCGCCGCGAGCCGACGGTCCTCGGCGTCGTGCGCGGTCCCCAGTACGCGCACGCCGCGCGCGAGGAGCGCCCGGGCCAGCGAGCCCCCGATCAACCCGAGGCCCACGATTCCCACGGCGCGTTCAGCCATCGTGCCCCCGGGTGGTTGGCGAGGCATCGGCCGGGTGGGCGCGCGCGAAGGTGCCGAGCGTGCGGAGTTCGCGCGACGCGCCGCGCACGGCGGCGAGCGCGTCGTCCACGCGCGGATCGGCGGCCGCGTGCTCGAATTCGAGGAAGAAGCGGTAGGCCCACGGCACGCCGGTGGGGCGCGACTCGATCTTGCTCACGTTGAGCGCGGCCGCCGCGAGCGGGGCGAGGAGGCGCAGGAGTGCGCCCGGCACGTTGTCGGTGACGGCGATGAGCGCGGTGCGCGCGGGCGCGCCCTCGGGCAGCGCCGCTGCCACGTTCACGATCCGCCCGGCAGATGCAGGGGCGAGCACGAGAAAGCGCGTCTGGTTGTCGGGCCGGTCCTCGACGTTGGCCGCGAGCACCGCGAGGCCGAACCGCTCGGCCGCCCCGTGACCGGCGATTGCCGCGCAGCGGGGGTCGCCGCGCGCGGCCACCGCCCGCGCCGCGCCGGCGGTGTCGTAGGCGGCGCGGGCGTCGACGTGCGGGTGGTCGGCGAGAAAGCGCCCGCACTGCGCGAGAGCCACCGGGTGACTTTCCACCGTGGAGAGCGACGCGAGGTCGGCCCCCGGCGGGGCGAGCACGCAGTGGTGGATGGGCAACACCACCTCGCCCACGACCGTCACGCCCGCGGCCGTCGCGAGTGCGTCGTAGGCGGCGAGCACGCTACCGGCGAGCGTGTTCTCGATGGCGAGCATTCCGTGGTCGACCGCGCCCGACTCGACCAGGCGCGCGACGTCGGCGCACTCGCGCGCCGGCACGGCGACCGCCGCGCCGCCCCACCACGCCGCGACGGCCTCCTCGCTGTACGCACCGTGTTCGCCCTGGAACGCCACACGCGGAGCGGCTGCCGCGGTAGGCGGGCGGAGCGCGACCGCCGGCGCGCCCCCGGTCGCGGCGGTGCTCATGCGGGGCACGCCTTCGCGCTCCGGGCAGCGCGGGGGCGCGCGCGGCGCGACGCCGCGGGGGCATCGCCCGCGCGGCCACCGCCGGACGTCCTGGCCGCGGCAGCCTCCCGGTGCTCCGCCGGGAGCCCCTGTGGGTGCGCGACCGTGCGCCCCACGGCGGCCGCGACGAGCGCGACACGCTGCATGAGCGTGTCGAACGCGGCGAAGTCGAGCGACTGATCGCCGTCGGAGAGCGCGGCGCACGGCTCGGGGTGCACCTCGACGATGAGACCGTCCGCGCCGGCGGCCACCGCCGCGAGTGCGAGCGGGGCGACGAGCGACGCGCGCCCGCCCGCGTGGCTCGGGTCGACGATCACCGGCAGGTGGGTTTCGGCCTGCAGCACCGGCACCGCGGCCACGTCGAGCGTGTTGCGCGTCGACGGCTCGAAGGTGCGGATGCCGCGCTCGCACAGGATGATCCGCTCGTTCCCCTGCACCCGGACGTGCTCGGACGCGAGCAGCAGCTCGCGGAGCGTCGCCGACAGCCCGCGCTTGAGCAGGACCGGCACCCGGGCGCGCCCCACTTCGGCGAGCAGGGCGTAGTTCTGCATGTTGCGCGCGCCCACCTGGAGTACGTCGGCCACCGCGGCCACGCGTTCCACCTGCCGGGGGTCGACGACCTCGGTCACGACGGGCAGCCCCGTCGCCGCGCGCGCCGCGGCGAGGTGTTCGAGCGCGTCGTCGCCGAGCCCCTGGAAGGTGTGCGGCGAGGTGCGCGGCTTGTAGGCACCGCCGCGGAGCATCGTCGCACCCGAGCGCCGCACCGCGCGCGCCGTGTCGACGAGCATCGCGCCCCCCTCGACCGAGCACGGCCCCGCGATCACGACGAGCTCGGCGCCGCCCAGCGCGAGGGAGTCGGTGACGCGCAGCGGCGTCGTGCGGACCGCGCCCTGGTGCGGCGGGCGGGCGGGAACGGGGTGGGACGGACTCGCGCTGGGCATGGTGGTAGCGGCAGGGGACAACAAAAAAGCGGCCCCCGAGATTCGGGGGCCGCTGGCGTGTATCGCGAGGTCGCTTTGGAGCTACTGCCTGCTCAAGCGCGCGCACAGCACCGCTGTCCCCGGCGGGAAGCCGAAGTAGCGATAGCTGCTAAAGTAATACTGGGCGGCGGTCGGGCGGCGCATGGTCCGGCCAATGTGGCGACGGCCGGGCCTGCGCGCAAGCGTCCGCCCGGGCGTGGTCGGCACGACGGCGGCGCGGCGCCGTCCAGGCGCCCGGCGGGCCCTGACACGCGCGCCACGCCGCAGCGGCGGGCGGGCAGCGAGGGTGCTACGCCCCGGAAGCCGCACGTCGCGCGTCGCCCTCCCGGCGCGCTTGACTTATTGCCGTCGTGAAACGATTGAGGGCGCGCCCGGAATGGTCCGGGCGAGCGCCCCGGAGGGCCTCATGACACCCGAACACGGCAGCACGCGAGAGGGCGCGCCCCTCGCCTCGTACACGCCCCAACTCGCGGGCGCGCAGCCGGTGGGGCCGCGCAACATCGTCCCGCTGCACACGCCGCCGGCGGACGACAAGGGCCTAACGTTAGGCACTCCGGCCGCCGGCGCCCCGGCGCCGGCCGCGCCGCCGCCCCACCTCACGTACCACGGCGGCCCGGTGCTGTCGGCGGTGCAGGTCGTCACCGTCTACTGGGGCGCGGCGTGGACGCAGCCGGCGCAGGCGCCGCTGCGCGGTCAGGTGGACGCCTTCTTCAACTTCATCCTCACCAGCTCGCTCATCGACCAGCTCGCCGAGTACAGCCTCCCCGGCGCGCCGATCGGCCACGGCACCCACATCGGCTCGCGCACGATCACCACGTCGGAGCCCGGCGGCGGGAGCGGCACGGTGAGCGACGGGCAGATTCAGGCGGCCCTCGCGGGGTGGATCGCGGCCGGGACCGTGCCGGCGGTCACGCCCAACACGCTCTACTTCGTGTACCTGCCCCCGGGCGTCGTCTCGACCCAGGGCACCCAGTCGTCGTGCGTGCAGTACTGCGGCTACCACGGCCACTTCAACGCCCCGACCGGCGCGGTCTACTACGCCGTCGAGCCGTTCGTGACGTGCGGCGGGTGCTCGTTCGGGACGATCCTCAACACGCTCACCAAGGTGAGCAGCCACGAGCTGTGCGAGGCCATCACCGACCCCGCGCTCAACGCGTGGTGGGACAGCGCCACCGGCAACGAGATCGGCGACATCTGCAACGGGTCGGTGACGAACCTCGGCGGGTTCACGATCCAGACCGAGTGGTCGAACAGCGCCAACGCCTGCGTGCTCCGGCCGCCGCGCGCGACGCTCGCCGCACGACCGCGCACGCCGATGAGCGCGGTCGCGCGCGTGCCCACGCACCTCGACGTGTTCGCCGTCGCCAACGACGGGCGCACGATGTCGGACTGGTGGGACGCGAGCTTCGGGTGGGCCAACTGGTTCCAGGTCGAGGGCGGCGTCGCGTCGCCCGGCGGCGCGGGCTCGCCGGTCACCTCCGTGTCGCGCTTCGCCAACCACCTCGACCTGTTCACCGTCGGCACCGACAACCGCGTCTACAGCTGCTGGTGGGACGCGTCGAGCGGGTGGCACCCGTGGTTCCCGCTCGGCACGATGGCGTGCCGCCCCGGGTCGACGGTGAACGTCGTCTCGCGCAACATCAACCACCTCGACCTGTTCACGACGGCGGCCGACGGCGCCACCGTGTCGACGTGGTGGGACGCGAGCACGGGCTGGGCCGGCTGGTTCCAGGTGATGGGCGGCGTGGCCGCGCCCGGCGCCACCGTGACCGCCGTCGCACGCTTCCCCACCCACCTCGACCTGTTCACGGTGGGCACGGACGAGCGCGTCTACAGCTGCTGGTGGGACGCGGCGAGCGGCTGGCACGCGTGGTTCCCGCTCAACGGCGTCGTGTGCCGCCCCGACTCGGTGGTGAACGCGGTCGTGCGCTTCGTGGACCACCTCGACCTGTTCACGACGGCCGCGAACGGCGCCACGATGTCGACCTGGTGGGACGTACACACCGGGTGGGCGGCGGGGTGGTTCCAGGTCTCGGGCGGCGTGGCGTCGCCGGGCGCGCAGGTCACGGCGGTGTCGCGCTTCACCAACCACCTCGACGTGTTCACGATCGGCACCGACAACCGCGTCTACAGCACGTGGTGGGACGCGGCCACGGGCTGGGCCGGGTGGTTCTGGGTGGCGGGCGGCGTGGGAGAGCCCGGCGGAACGGTCGCGGCGATCTCGCGCCTCACGGCGCACCTGGACCTGTTCACGGTCGGCTCGGACGGGCTGGTCTACGCGACGTCGTGGGACGGGAGCTCCGGGTGGGCGTCGTGGTTCACCGCGTGACCCGGCGCCGCTGACGCCGCGCTCCCGGCGACGCGCGTCGGCGAGGCGCTTTCGCGCGGATCCGGGGGCGGCGGCGACCCCGCGACGTCCGGGTTCCGATCGTCGCGGTTGAGGCGTTCACGACGCGAGCCCGCGTCCCGGCCGCCCATCTCGGCGCGGACCGCGTGCCCGGCGTGTCAGCGCCCGGGCACCGGCCCGGCGGCGGCATCGAGTGGAGAGCCTAACAGCGCGCCTCCGGCGTCACGCCGCGCGCGCGACGAGGTAGCGGAACGTCGCGCCCACGGCGAACCCGCCGTCGCGCGTGCCGAACGGCGCGAGCGCGTCGGCGTGGGCGCGCGTCACCGCGTCCTCGCCCGCGTACCGGATGGCACGCTGCGCGACGCCCGACGCGTTGAGCCCGCGCACGGCCGTGGCGAGGTCGGGGTACGTCCACGTCGCCTCGACATCGGCCACGCGCTCGGGCACGAGCCCGGCCTCGCTCGCGAGCGCGCGGAGCGCCGCCTCGTCGGAGAGCGCGAACGGGCCCGGCGCGCCGGGGGGCGGGGGCGGCAACAACGGGCGCAGCGCGGTGACGAGCGACGCGGCGGGCATCCCGTCCGGCCGACCCCAGGTGGCAATCACCACCGGCGCCCCGGGGCGCGCGACGCGACGCGCCTCGCGAAGCGCCGCGACGGGCGACCCGGCATACTGAAACGCGTTGAAGCCGGTCACGGCGTCGAACTGCGCGTCGGAAACGGGCAGCAATTCCAGGTCGCCCCGGCGAAACTCGGCGTCCGGGACGCGCTCGCGGGCGATCGCGAGCAGCGCGTCCGACGCGTCGACGCCCGTGACGGTCGCCCCGCGCGCCGCGGCGAGCATCGCGACCATCCCGGCGCCGCACCCCGCATCCAGGAGCTGCGTCCCGCGACGGACCGCGAGCGCTTCGAGGACGGCGTCGTAGAGCACCCGCGCCTGCCCCTCCTGCACGTCGGCCCAGTCACGGGCCCGCGCGCCCCACAGGTCGCCGTTGACCGACGCGGTTCTCGCGCCCGTCGCGCTCGTCGTCTGCTTCACGATTTCCTCGGTGTCGGGGGTTGCGTGACCAGCCCCACCCGCTCCGCCTCGAGCCACCGCTGGAACCCGTCCGCGTCGTCGACGTGCAGCGCCGGGAGCAACTCGCCGCGGTAGCACGCCAGCGCGTCGGCGTGGCGACGATCGGCTGCGGCGTCGCGCAGCCGGCCGACGTCGGTGGCGAGCGCCTCGGGGGCGAGCCCGACCTCGCCGGTACCACGGTTCCGGACGGTATGCGGGCCGACGTGCCGGCGGAGGATGTGGAGCGCGCTGCGCAGCGCGGTGCGCGCGCGCGCCTCGTCCAGCTCGGGCCAGAAGATGGCGAGCAACGTGTCCCGCCGGTGCCACGTGCCGGGCCGGGGCAGCGCGAGGTAGGCGAGCAGCGCGACGTGCTTGGTCTGGCGCAGGAGCGCGTCGACCTCGGCCCCGTCATCGCCCGCGAGCGCGACGCCTCCCAACATCCGAAAGGTCAGCATGGCGCGCCAATATCGACCGCCCCCGTCCACGCCGATAGAGGGCCGGCCGGTGCGCGGCGAGCGGCGCATGCTGCAGTTGCACCGCGCCCGCGCGCGCACCACGTTCCCGTCATGCACGCCCCCGCGTCCTCCGATCCTGCACCCGCGTACTCCGCCCCTGCAGCTGCCCCCGCCCCCGCGGCCGCGGCCGCCGCGGTCCGCGATCCGGAGCGGTTGCATGCGCTGATGCAGGCCGGACTCCTGGTCGGCACGCCGGCCCCGGAGTTCGACCGCCTGACCGAGCTCGCCGCGGCGGTCCTGCGCGTGCCGGTGGCGTTGGTCTCGATCGTCGACGCCGACCGACAGGTGTTCGTCGGGTGCCTCGGGCTGCCGGAGCCCTGGTCGAGTCGCCGGGAGACGCCGCTCTCGCATTCCTTGTGTCAGCACGTGGTCGCGACCGGCACCCCGCTCGTGATCGAGGACGCGCGCGCGGACCCGCGCCTCCGCGATCACGCCGCCATCCGCGACCTCGGCGTGATCGCGTACGCCGGAATGCCGCTGACCACGAGCGCCGGCGCGGTGCTCGGCAGCTTCTGCGCGATCGACACCCGGCCGCGCGCGTGGACGGGCGAGGAGCTCGACCTGCTGCGGCGGCTCGCCGACGCGGCCAACACCGAGATTCGCCTGCTGACGGCCCAGCGTGCGGCGGCCGAGACTGCGGCGCGTCTCGAGGCGGCGGTCGACGGCGCCGACCTCGGCGCGTGGAGTTTCGACGTCGCGACCCAGGTTCGCTGGCATTCGGCGCGGGCCAGCGCGATGCTCGGCCTCGACGCGCGCGAGAGCGCCGTCGGCATCGACGCCTGGCTCGCGCGCATCCACCCCGACGACCGCGCGCGCGTCCGCGAGCTGCACGAGCGCACCCTCGCCGCGGCCGACCGGTACGCCGCCGAGTACCGGGTCGCCGCCCCCGACGGATCGGTGCGGCGCGTGTGCGGGACGGGGCGCGTGCTGCGCGACGACCGCGGCGGGGCCGAACGCGTCGTCGGCATCCTGCAGGACGTGACCGAACGCGACGCGCTCGAGGCGGCGCTGCGCGCCAGCGAGCGCCGATTCCGCACGCTGCAGGAGATCTCGCCGGACGGCTCGATGCTGATCACCGCCGTGCGCGACCCGCAGGGCGCGATCGTCGACTTCGTCATCGCGTACGCGAACGCCGCGGCCGCGCGCCTGCTCACCGAGGGCGACGCGCGCATCGAGGGGCTGTCGATGCGCGAGCACTTCCCGGAGTCGGTCGCCGCCGGGCGGGTCGACCGCTGGCGCCGCGTCGTCGAGACCGGGGAATCGTGGCAGGGCGACTTCGCGTACACGCGCGGAGCCGTGGTCCACGAGCTGCGCGCGATCGCGCTGAAGGTCGACGACGGCGTGCACTTCGTGTTCACCGATGTCACCGCGCTGAAGGCGGCCGTTGCCGAGCGCGAGCGCCTGCTCGCGGAGAGCGAGCGGGCGCGACGCGAGGCCGACGCGGCGCGCGCCGACGCCGACGCGGCCAACCGCGCCAAGAGCGACTTCCTGGCGATGATGTCGCACGAGCTGCGCACGCCGCTGAACGCGATCGGCGGCTACGCAGAACTCATCGAGATGGGCGTGCGGGGGCCCGTCACCGCCGAGCAGCGCATCGACCTCGCCCGGCTCCAGAAGAGTCAGCGCCACCTGCTCGGCCTCATCAACGGCGTGCTCGACTACGCGAAGATCGACGCGGGTGCGGTCGCCTACGCCGTCGAGGACGTCCCGCTCGACGAGGCGCTGGCGACCTGCGAGGCGCTCATCGCGCCGCAGGTGCGGTCCAAGAAGCTCACGCTCGACCAGGCCCCCTCCGACACGTCGCTCGTGGCGCGCGCGGACCGCGAGAAGGTGCAGCAGATCCTGCTCAACCTGCTGAGCAACGCGGTGAAGTTCACCGACGCGGGCGGCCGCATTGCGGTGTCCTGCCTGGGGCCCGTGGATGGCGTGGTCCGCGTGTCCGTCGCCGACACCGGCCGGGGAATTCCGGCCGAGCAGCTCGGGCGCGTGTTCGAACCGTTCGTGCAGGTGGACGCGCGCCTGACACGTACCGGCGAGGGCACGGGGCTGGGGCTGGCGATCAGCCGCGACCTCGCCCGCGGCATGGGCGGCGACCTCACCGCCGAGAGCGTGTCCGGGGTGGGCAGCACCTTCATGCTCACCCTGCCGGCCGCGCGCTGATCGTCGTCGTCCGTGCCTCCCTCCCCGGGTGCGCCACCCGCGGGCCGCGGCAGCTCCCTCGACATGCTCGCGACGGCACCGGCGGGCGACACGCGACGGGTGCTGGTTGCCAGCGCCGTCGGCAGCGTCGTCGAGTGGTACGACTTCTTCGTCTTCGCCTCCGCCGCCGCGCTGGTCTTCGACCGCGCCTTCTTCCCCCGCACCGACCCGCTCACCGGCACGCTGCTCGCCCTGATGACCTACGCGGTCGGCTTCGCCACCCGACCGTTAGGCGGCGCGCTCTTCGGCGCGCTCGGCGACCGCCGCGGGCGCAAGCGCGCCCTCGTCGCGAGCCTCCTGCTGATGGGCGCGGCCACCGTCGGCGTCGGGCTCCTGCCCACCTACGCCCAGGCGGGCCCCGTCGCCCCCGCGCTGCTCGTCCTGCTCCGGCTCGTGCAGGGCGTCGCGGTCGGCGGCGAGGTCGGCGGGGCGGTGCTGCTCGTGGCCGAGTCGCTGGACGCGCCACGCCGCGGCGAGTGGACCGCGTGGCCGCAGACCGGCGGGCCCGCGGGCAACGTCGCCGCGGCGGGCGTGCTCGCCCTGCTCTCGGGCGCCCTCACCGAGGCGCAGTTCGGCGCGTGGGGCTGGCGCGTCGCGTTCCTGCTCTCGGGCGTGCTCGTCGCCGTCGGGCTCTGGATGCGCGCGCGCATCGAGGAGTCGCCGCTGTTCGAGGCGTACCAGGCGCGCCGGGCCGCGCGCGCGCCCGACGCGCGCGCGCCGCTCGCGGCCACCGTCGCCGCGCACTGGCGCGCCCTGCTCACCGTGTTCTGCGTGAAGGCCGGCGAGAACGCGCTCTTCTACGTCTTCACGACCTTCTTCGTCGTCTGGGTGACGCGGGTGCTGCACCGCCCGCGCGGCGTCGCGCTCACCGCCACGGTCGTCGCCTCGGCCGTCGAGGTGGGCGTGATCGTGCTCGCCGGGCGGTGGTCGGACCGTGTCGGGCGGCGCCCGGTCACGGCCGCCGGCCTCCTCGCCGCGGCCGCGTGGTCCTTCGCCCTCTTCCGGTTGGGCGCCCCGGCCGGCGCGCTCGGCCTCACGCTCGTCGCCGTCGGCGGCGGAATCGCCCACGGGGTGATCGTCGGCGGCATGTCGGCGTTCTTCGTCGAGCTGTTCCCGACCGCCGCGCGCTACACGGGCTTCTCGTTAGGCTATCAGCTCGCCTCGGTGGCGTCGGGCGCGGTCGCGCCGATCGTCGGCGTCGCGCTCCTCGCGCGCTACGGCTCGACCGCGCCGGTGTCGGCCTACGCCGCGCTCATGGCCGTGCCCGCGCTCGTCGCCCTCGCGCGCGCGCCCGAGACGCGCGGGCGGGCGCTCGACTGACGGCGCGCGGCCGCGCACCGCGCGGCCGGCGGCCCCGTGCCTAACGCGGCGGCAGCGACCGCCCCACGAGGTCCCAGTGCCACGCGTTCCGCCGCTCGCCCGTGCGCGGGTCCTTCAAGGGCTTGAACTGCAGCCGCCGCGCGTCGAGCCCGGCCGCGCGCCCGTAGGCGAGCAGCGCCTCGCGGTCCGTCGAGACCAGGTGCGCCATCGGCGTGCCGCGCCACACGTGGCGGTGCAGCCAGAGTCCGCCGTCCATCGCGTGCAACATGCCGTCGCGGCGCAGGGCGAACTCGCGGTACGACTCGCGGAGGGGCGGACGTCCCGACACGCGCGTCCGCCCTACCCGCGCCCTACTTGCAGGTGATGACGCCCTCGGTGACCGCGGGCGCGAGCGGCGTGGCCGCGCCGTAGAACACCGCGCACGTCACCGGCACCGCGGCCGGGTGCACGGCCATCGCGGAGTACCCCTGCGGCCCGGCCTCCACGACCGTCGTGATCACGCCCTGCGACGACTGCACCCCCAGCAGCGCGAGGCTCGCCGTGTAGACCGCGTGCTCGTTGTAGTAGCCCTCCTCGGTCAGCACGATGCTGTGCAGGTCCGACTTCACGTTCGCCAGGTCGGCCTTCGCCGTCGTGTTGGAGAACTTCGGGATCACGACCGCGGCGAGGATCCCGATGATCACCACCACGATGAGCATTTCGACGAGCGTGAAGCCCGTACGGCGGCGCGGCGTGCGGTGTGGACGGGTGGTGGACACGGGGACGGACCTCGGTGGAAGCGGCTCTGCGCGTGACGCCCGGTCCACCGCCCGCGTCACGCCCCGTCATCGAACCCGTCACCGGGCGGATCACGGGGCGGGTCGCCCGACCGGTCACTTCGCGTCGAGCCAGTTGTCTCCCGCGCCCGTCTCGACCACGAGCGGCACCGAGAGCGTGGTCGCGCCCTCCATCTCGCCCTTGACGAGCGCGGTGACCTCGTCGACTTCCGGCCCCGGCACCTCGAGCACGAGTTCGTCGTGTACCTGCAGCAGCATACGCCCCTGCAGCCCGCGCGCGCGGAGCGCGTCGTGGATGCGGATCATCGCCACCTTGATCAGGTCGGCGGCCGAGCCCTGGATGGGCGCGTTCTGCGCGACGCGCTCGCCGAACGCGCGGATGTTGAAGCTCCGCTCCTTCAGCTCGGGCACGTAGCGGCGGCGCTTGAACAGCGTCTCGACGTAACCGTGCTGCTTCGCGAACTCGACGCGCGTCTCGAGGTAGCGCTTGACCCCCTGGAAGCGCTCGAAGTACGTGTCGATGAACTGCCGAGCCTCCGCGTTGCTGATCTTGAGCTGGCGGCTGAGGGCGTGCGCGCCGATGCCGTAGATCGTCGCGAAGTTGATCGTCTTCGCGCGGTTGCGCATCGTCCCCGTGACGTCGCCCAACGGCACGCCGAAGATGATCGCCGCGGTCTGCCGGTGGATGTCGCCCCCGGAGCGGAACGCCTCGACGAACGCCGGGTCCTCGGAGAAGTGCGCGAGCAGCCGCAGCTCGATCTGCGAGTAGTCGGCGCTCAGCAGCTGCCACCCCTTCCGCGGCACGAAGCCCCGCCGGATGTCGCGGCCCAGCTCGCGGCGGATCGGGATGTTCTGCAGGTTGGGGTCGCTCGACGACAGGCGCCCCGTGCTCGCCACCGTCTGGTTGAGCGAGGTGTGGATGCGCCCCGTGTGCGGGTTCACCAGCACCGGCAACGCCTCCAGGTACGTGCCCTCGAGCTTGAACAGCTCGCGGTACTCCATGAGCAGCTGCGGCAGCGCGTGCCCCTCGTCGGCCAGCTCCTGCAGGACGCTCGCGTCGGTACTCGGGCCCGTGGCCGTCTTCTTCTTCGAGGGCAGCTGCAGCTTCTCGAACAGGATGGCGCGCAGCTGCAGGTTGGAATTGATGTTGAACTCCTCGCCCGCCTCGGTCCAGATCTCGCGCTCCAGCCGCTCGCGCTCCGTCTTGAAGCGCTCGCGCAGCGTGCCGAAGTACGCCACGTCGATCGCGATCCCGGCCGCCTCCATGTCGGCCAGCACGTCGACGAGCGGCACCTCGATGTCGCGAAACAGATCGGCGAGGCCCTGCGTCTCGAGCAGCGGCTCGAACAGTCGCCGCAGCCGGATCGTCATGTCGACGTCCTCGCACGAATAGTCGCGCGCGGCGTCTATGGGCACGACGTCGAAGGGGAGCTGCGTCCGCCCGCGGCCGCACAGCTCGGCGTACGACGTCATCACGTGGTCGAGGAACTCGAGCGCGAGCGTGTCGAGCCCGTGCGACCGCCGCCCCGGGTCGAGCACGTAGCTCGCGAGCATCGTGTCGAAGTCGACGCCGCGCAGCGTCACCCCGGCCTGCCGCAGGGCGAGAATGTCGTACTTGGCGTTCTGCAGCGTCTTCGACACCGACGCGTCCTCGAGCAGCTCGACCAGCGGCCGCATCTCGGGGCCGTCCAGCGGCGGCAGGTTCTGCACCGGATACGCGCGCTCGGCCAGCATCCGGCCCGCGATCCCGGTGGGCTCGGGCACCTTGGGCGTGGCGGCTTTCTTCGCCTTTGGCTTCTTTTTCGGCGACGCCGCCTCGGCGTCGACGTCCGCGTCCGCGGGCGAATCGGTCGCCATCCGGTCGGTGTCGGTCGACGCCTCGGTCGCGCCCTCCCCGGCGGCCGCGTCCGCGGTGAGCAGCTCGGTCTGCTCGGGGCGGTACTCGCGGTGGGCGAGGGGGAGGTAGTACGCCTCCGCCGGCTCCAGCGCGATCGAGATGCTGACGAGCCGCGAGCGAAGCGGGTCGACCTTCACCGGCGCGCCGGCCTCGATCACCGTCTCGGTGTCGACGGCGACGGTGCCGCCCGCGGCGGCCACCTTGCGCGCCCGGGCGACGAGCCGCTCCAGCGCGTGCACGGTGTCGATGGTTTCGTAACGAACGGATTCTTTCTCCTTCGGCGCGACGTTCGCGCCGAAGTCGAACGAGACGTCCGGGTCGTCGGCCGCCACCGCCGCCGCGGCCGCGGCGCCGGCCGCCGCCTCGCGGGCGAGCGTGTTGAACTCCAGCTCGACGTAGAGCTGCTTCAGCCGCTCGTGTTCCGGCTCCTGCAGGCGCATCGCGTCGAGGTCCCACGGCACCTGCACGTCGGTCAGGATCGTGACGAGCTCCTTCGACAGCCGCGCGTCGTCGGCGTGGGCGAGCAGCGCCTCGCGCGGCCGCTTCGCCTTGATCCGCTCGACGTTGGCGAGGATCGCTTCCAGCGGCCCGAACTCGGCGATGAGCGCCTGCGCGCCCTTGTCGCCGATCCCCTTCACGCCGGGCACGTTGTCGCTCGCGTCGCCGACGAGCGCCAGGTAATCCACGGTGCGCTCCGGCGGGACGCCGAGCCGGTCGCTCGCGTTCTCAATGCCGACCCACTGCTCGTCGATCGCGGCCGGGCCGCCGCGCCCCGGGTTGAGCAGCCACACGCCCGGGCGCACGAGCTGCTGGAAGTCCTTGTCGCCGCTCACCACCACGACGTTGAGCCCCTCGTCGGTGCCGCGCGCGGCCATCGTGCCGATCACGTCGTCGGCCTCGTAGCCGCGCACGGCGACCACGGGCACGTGGAACGCCTCGAGCAGCGTGTGGATGCGCTCCATGCCGCGCGTGAAGTCGTCCTGCAGCTCGTCGGTGAGCTTCTCGCGCGTGGCCTTGTACGCCGGGTACTGCTCGTGGCGGAAGCTCAGCCCGCTGTCGTTCACCCACGCGAGGTACTCGGGGCGGTGGGTGGCGACGAGGCGGTTGAGGAAGTGGACGACGCCCCACGCCGCCGAGGTGTTCTCGCCGCGGCTGGTGCGCAGCGGGCGCGAGATGAGGGCGAAGAACGCGCGGTAGATGAGCGCGTAGCCGTCGATGAGAAAGAGGCGGGGCGACGCGGGCGGGACGACCTGGGGCGGGGTGACGTCGGGCATGCCGGGATGATACGCGCGCGGCGCCCCGATACGACACCGCCCGCCCGGGGTGTCCCGGGCGGGCGGTGTCGTCGGTGCTCAGCGCGCGGCAGAGCCGCCAGGTCAGACCCGCTGGACGTTGGCGGCGTGCAGCCCCTTGTCGCCGTTCTTGATCTCGAACTCGACGGCCTGTCCCTCGGCGAGGGTCTTGAAGCCGTCCATGGTGATCGACGAGAAGTGGACGAACACGTCTTCGCCGCCGTCCTGTTCGATGAAGCCGTACCCCTTGGCGTCATTGAACCACTTGACCTTGCCCCTGGCCATGCGCGCTGTCTCCTGCGGTGCGCTCGGTGCGCACCGGTGATGCGGGTGCTCTCACGCCGCACGCGCCCACGCGCGACCGGCGACGCCCACCAGACGGCCGGCGCGGCGCCTATATAGGATCGACCGGCGAAGCTGTCAAGAACGCGTCGTCGGCCGTCACACGCGGTGCACCGCCCACGCGACCCCCCACGCCACGGCGCCGGCGGCCACCACGATGCGCACGTTGTCGTCGACCGCCCAGCGCGGCCGCTCGGCGAGCATCGCCGCCGCCCCGCACGCGAGCGCGGCCGGCGCGTCCAGGCGCGCGACGACGAGCGCGCCGACGGCGGTCGCGGCGAAGCACGACAGGCTCCCCGCCCACGTCTTGCGCCCCGCCGCGCGCGCGTCCGGTCCTTCCGCGCGCCGCGCCCGCGCGCCCGCGCTCGCCACGCGCCCGACGACGGCGGCCGCCGCATCGCCGAGTGCCACCGCGAGCATCGCCGCCACCGCCACGGCGCGGGGAAAGACGAGTGCGGCGAGGAGATAGGCCGCGCACATCCACGTCGCGCCCGACCACCGCCCACGCTCGTGCGGCCTGAGCAGCGGCCCGACCAGCCGCTCGAACGCGACCCGCACGCGCGGCGAGCGCACGCGGGCGACCTCGATCGTCGCCGCCGTCACCCCCGCGGCGGCGAGCGCCGGCACGAGCACGGCGCGCGGCAGCCCGGCCGCGTACGCGACCGGAATGGCCGCGGAGGCGAGGTGGATGGACTTGCGGGCGATCTCGTGGCGCAGCGTCGCGGGCACGCCTACCAAGGTACTCGCCGTCCGCGTCGCTCACGCGGCCGCCGCGACCCCGGCCAGCGACGCGTCGAGCGCACGCGCGTCTGCCCGTCCCTGGTCGAGCTTCACCCGCGCGAGCAGCGCTCCACCCGCGACGAACAGCGCGACCACCGAAAGAATCCCGAGCCGGCTGGACCCGGTGAGCGTCGTGATGACGAAGAACGCCACCTGACCGATGAGCCCACCGAAGCGGCTGAACACCGAGAAGAGGGCGAAGAACTCACCCGAGCGCGACGCGGGAGTGAGACTCGCGTAGAGCGAGCGGGACAGCGCCTGCGCACCGCCCTGCACGGTCGCGACGAGCGCGGCGAGCAGGAAGAAGTCGCGCTCGGTCTTCATGCCGTAGGCGATCCCCGAGATCACCACGTACACGCCGATCGCGCCGAGCACCGCGCGCTTGGCGCCCACCCGATCGGCGAGCGCGCCGAAGGCGAAGGCGAACGGGATGCCGACGAACTGCACCATCACGATCGCGGTGATGAGCGCGGAGTCCCGCAGCTTCAGCTCCGCGCCGTAGACCGTGGCGAGGCGGATGATCGTGTTGACGCCGTCGTTGTAGAAGATGAAGCCGAGCAGGAAGCGCCCCGTGTTGGGGAGCGCGCGCAGGGTGCGCACCGTGCGGGCGAGGGACGCGAACGCGCCCGCGGCAGCCTGGCCGAGCGACGGCTCGGGCGTGCCGGGCGGGCGCGGGGCGGCGGGCGGCTCGGGGACGCGGCGGACGAGCGGGATCGTGAACAGCGCCCACCACACGGCCACGCCGACGAAGACGAGGCGCGTGGGGACGGTGCCGTCGCGCGCCGCCACGGCGCCGAGTCCCACGGCGGCCGGATTCTGAATGACGAACAGCGCGACGAGCAGGATGAGCCCACCGCCCAGGTAGTGCACGCCGTACGCGGCCGTGGAGGCGCGATCCAGTTCGTCGCGCCGCGCGATGTGCGGCAGGATGGCGTCGTAGACCACCTGACTGCCGTTGACCGCGACGTTGAGCACGCCGAACGCGAACAGGGCAAAGGCCCAGTCGCCGCGTCCGGCGAGGCCGAGGGCCGCGGTGGCGAGCGCGCCGACGCCGACCGAGAGGACGAGAACGCGCTTCTTGAGGGGGCGGGCGTCGGCGATGGCGCCGAGGAGCGGAGAGACGACGACCGCGAGGAGGAGGGCGACCGCGCTGCCGAGCGAGAAGCGCGCGCTGGCGACGTTGGGGGGAAGCGTCGCGGCGGCGGCCTTCGCGAAGTAGATCGGGAAGACGGCCGTGATGAGGATCGTGAACACGGCGGCCATCCCGACGTCGTACAGCGCCCACGCGCGCAGGGCGGGGGTGCGAAGGCCGAGTCGGGCGAGGAGGGCGGTCATGATCGCGGGGCTGGCGAGGAGCGCGCAGGCCGGGACGCGCGCGTGCCGAACGCTACCGTGCCCCGAGCACCAGACCTATCACCAGCAGGGCGCCGTAGGCCAGTTGTAGCCGCCCCGTTTCGCCGAGCACGGGAATGAGGGCCGGCCCGCGGGCGCCGGCGCGCACGCGCCCCACCGCGCGCACCGCCAGCGGCAGGGCGAAGAGCGCGGCGAGCGCCGTCGGCCGCGCGAGCGAGAACGAGCCCAGTCCGAAGAACGGGAGCAGCACGCACGCCGCGTACAGTCCACGCGTGCGGCCGTCGCCGAGACGGACGGCGAGGGTGTGCTTGCCCACGGCGCGGTCGCCGGGCAGATCGCGCAGGTTGTTGACGACGAGCATCGCGCAGGCGAGGAGTCCGAGCGGGCCGGCCGCGCGCGCGGCGAGCTGCGTGGCGGCGTTCCAGCCGGGCGCCTGCACGTACGCCGTGCCGATGGTCGCGACGAGGCCGAAGAAGACGAACACGCTCAGCTCGCCGAAGCCGCGGTAGCCGTAAGGGCGCGCGCCGCCGGTGTAGAACCACGCCGCGAAGATGCAGCCGAGGCCGACGAGCACGAGTCGCGGGTCGGCGGCCGCGGCGAGGGCCGCGCCGGCGATCGCGGCGACCGCGAAGGCGAGGAACGCGGCGCGCCGCACGGCGCCGGCCGGCTTGAGCCCCGATGCGACGAGGCGCACCGGGCCCACGCGTTCGGCGTCGGTGCCGCGCACGCCGTCGCTGTAGTCGTTGGCGTAGTTGACGCCCACCTGCAGGGCCAGGGCGACGACGAGGGCGGCGAGGGCGCGCCACCAGATCACGTGCGGCGCGGCGCACGCGGTGCCCACGACCACGGGCACGACGGCGGCGGGGAGGGTGCGCGGGCGGGCGCCGAGGATCCAGGGCGACATGGCCACGAACTTAGCCGCCCCGTCCGCGGGTCAGCGGGAGCGGTGTTTGGCGCGTGACGAGCCGCCCCCGGACGCCCCGTGCTTGGACGCCCCGTGCTTGGACGACGCGTGCTTCGACGACGAATGCGCGGACGACGAGTGCGCCGACGACTCGTCGCCCTTCGACCCGTGGTGCGTCGTCGATTGACGCGCGCCGTGCGACCGGCTGCCGCGCGCGCTCCTTCCGCGCACGCTGCGGGCCGACGCATGCCGCCCGTGCCGGTGTCCGCGCCGCGCGCGCCCGACCGGTTCGTCGTCCGAGACGGTGGTGGCGAGCACGCTCTCCGCCGGGCGCGGCGACTCCTGCGTGCAGCGCCGGGCCGCCTCCACGTCGCTCGCTGCCCCGGCGCGGCACACGCGCGCCGCGGCGACGAGTGCGTCGACCGACGCGTAGCCGAGCGGCGGGCCCCCGGCCGGGCCGACGTACTCGACGTGCGGCCAGTCCCACGTGCTCTCGGGAGTGCCGATCAGGCGGAACGCGCCGTTCTGCTGCCGCAGCACCCAGCGCCGGAACTCGACCCAGGTGCTGTGTCGGCCGCTCACCGCGATGTCGACCGCGCGCCCGAACGAGTGCGCCGACGTGAGCGTCGTGGTGCGGCCGTCGTTGCGGGCGAGGATCGCCGCCTGGCGTTCGGGCGTGCGGTACGTCTCGCGCACGTGGATCGGAAACCCTGCGGCGCGGGCGTCGTCGATCAGACGCTGGAAGGCGGGGCGCGCCTCGGGGTCGAGCGCGTCGAGCCCGGAGTACGCGGCGCGCCCTCCGTTGGCAGACCAAACGCGCGGGCCGCCTCGCTCCACGCGCGCCGTGAACGCGTCCCAGGTCTCGGTGCTGTCACGCGGCGCGGCGAGTCCGATGCGCACGCCGACCACGCGGCACGCGCCGCCGCGGGTGGTGGGGCGCCCGCCGTTCGGGCCGACGTCGGGGCAGCCGGGGGCGTGCGCCGCGTAGCGCAGCACCTCGCCTGGCGTGGTGGGCACGTAGATGCGCCGCACGTCGTCGATGCCGAACACGCTGCGCAGCAGCGCGCGGTCGGCCGGAGCGATCGTGCGGTCGGCCTCGCGCCCCACCCAACGCACACGGCCGCTGCCGTCGGTGGGGTCGAGCGGGGGCGGCGCCGAGTCGAGCGCCGGCGGTTGCGGCGGGGGAGCGGGTGCGGTGTCGCGACGCGCGGCGGCCGCCGCGCGTGCGGCGACGAGCAGTGACGTGTCGGGCGCCGGCGGCACTACGACCACCGGCACCGGCGACGCGACCGACGCGGCCGGCGGCTTGGCGGCCGGCCGCGCGGTGGCACAGGCGGCCGCTGTACCGGCCGCCCCGAGAGCCGCCGCGCCCACGAGAACCCTTTGCCACGCCGCGCGACCGCGCGGCCCCATGCTCGATCCGACCCGTGTGCCCACCCGATGCTCCCCCGCGTACGTCACCCGCGCCGTTCCACGTGGCCGTGCGGCGCGCGGAGGGAGTATGTACCTCTCGGCGGGGCTGACACAATCAGCGGCGGGTGCGCGATCGCGCACCCGCCGCCGATTGTGCCGGCCCGCCCCGCGGGGCCTAGTGCCCCGCGCGAGCCGCGCGCGCGGCGCGGCGGCGGGCCTTCACGTTGCGGTGGTGCTGGACCTCGGCGCCGACAGCCGCGCCGGCGACCGCGCCCACGGGACCGCCGACGACCGCGCCGGTCGCGCCGCCAACGACGGCGCCCTTGGTCTTGCTGTGGTGCGGCTCCTGCGCGCCCGAGGACGAGGCGACGAGAAGCGCGGGGAGTGCGAGGCCGGCGATCGCGGCGGCGTGACGGGCGAAACGGGGCGTGCGCATCGGCGTACCCTCCAAGCGGAGTGGATATAGACGGTCGAACCGTGGGACGCCCCAGGGTGCAACACCCGTTCCGCGCGCGCGCGCCGTAGCGCGAGGGCTACGGCGCGCGCGCGCAGGCACCGATCGTTAGGCACCGGACGTCGTCCGGCGACCGCGATCGCGCACCGTTAGGCACTCGCGGCGTCCCGTCGCGCCGCGCTCCGCCGCGCCGCGCGCCGCGTCGCGCGACCGGGACGCGGAGTGGCCCGCGGAGCCGCCGCGGACGGGGTGGCGGGCGGGGCAGCAGGCGGGGCCGCGACCGGCCGGCGCGGGCCCGGTCAACCCCCCGATCGGGACCGCGCCGGCGCACCGGATGCGTTGGGGAATCCGTGTGCCCACCGTCCGCGGCCGCCCGTCCGCGCACGGCCGGGCGCGACGCCGGTCCTCCACACCCTTTCGCCAAGATGACGTCGCCACGACCCCGCCCCCGCGCGCGCGGGCCCCGCGCCCCGGTGCGCCTCGCGCTCGCCACGACCGCCCTCGCGGCCGCCGGCTGCCTGACGATCAACCCCAACGCACCGCGCGGCATGCGGATGACCGAGGCGGGCCGCGGGACCGCGCCCCAGTTGCCGCCGTTCGAGCAGAGCGACGAGGCCACGGCCGAGGAGCTGGAGCGCGCGCGCGACCAGGGCAACGCCGTGCGCCAGGAACTCGAGTGGGTGCGCGCGCACGAGGCCGTGGCGAGCGCCGAGATGGCGGCGGGCGAGTACCGCGTCGCCTACACCGTCACCCCGGCGCTCCCGTACGCCGAGCCCGACGCCGGCGGCCGCCTCGTGCGGCACGACCCCGCGCCGGGCGAGGTCCACCTCGGCGTCGTCGTGCGCGACGCCGCCGACGGCCGCGTGGTCCCGGGCCTCGCCGTGCGCGCGACGCTCCTCGACGCGAGCGGCCGCACGCTCGACGCGCGCGCGCTCGCGTTCGGCTGGTACCCGCTCCTCAACCGCTACGGCGACAACCTGCGCTGGCCGGGGCTCGGCGCGGGCAGTGCGGGCGGCGGCGACCCGGGCGCCGTCACGGTGCGCGTCGAGATCGCCCCGCCGACCTACTGGCGGCACGACCCCAGCAACGGCGACCGCTTCGCGGACAGCGTGACCGCCGAGTTCACGAACGTGACCGTGCGGCCGGCGGCGCTCGCGCGCGCGGCGCAGGCGGCCGCGTCGCCGGCCTCGGACACGGCGCGCCTTACGCTCGCGGCCAACGAGGGGGCGGCGCTCGCCCGGTCGCTCAACGAGATGGCCAACAACGTGGCCGTGAGCGGCGGCTCGGTACGCGCGGGCGAGTACCTGCCGTACATCGCGTTCGAGCGGTCGGAAGGGTACTGGGTGCCCCACGGGACCAACCGCGAGGGGGTCAACCTGCGCTACACGATCGAGGCGGACGAGAGCGCCGCGCGCAACGCGCACCTCGAGATCGGCGTGCGCGACTCGCTCACCGGCCGCTTCATGCCGGGGTTGCACGTGCGCGGCACGGTGCTCGACGCCGCGGGGCGCACCGTGGGCACCTACGAACCGCCGTTCATGTGGCATTCCTGGATCCACCACTACGGGATGAACTTCCGCGTCGCGCACAGCGGCGCGTACAGCGTCCGCATCCACGCCGACCCGCCGCCCTACCGCCGATACGGCCCCGGGGCCGAGCGGCTGTTCGCGGGGCCGGTAGACGCCACCATCGACCACCTGAAGATCGTGACGGGGCAGAAATGATCGCACGCACCTCGACCGCCGCGCGCCTCACGGCCGCATGCCTAACGACGGCGTGCCTCATGGGCGCCGCCGCCGCACCCGCGTCGGCCCAGCGCTACCGCGTGTACCAGTGGGACACGCCCATGCAGGGGTGGGCGGAGCCCGCACTGTGGGATTCGTGGGTGGCGCGCAGCACGCTCGACTACAGCCACTTCGGCCGGACCGTCAGCGAGCAGGGCGTCACCGCACACAGCGCCGAACTCGAGTACGGGATGACCGACCGGTTCACGCTCGCCGGCTACACCGACTTCGAGAGCGCGCCCGGACTGCCGCTGCGCTACACGGCCGCACGCATCGAGGGGCGCTACCGCTTCGGGAGCCGCTACCAGCGCTTCCTCGACCCGGCGGTGTACCTGGAGTACTCGGTGCCGCGCGCCAAGTACGAGGCGGCGCAGGAACTCGAGGCGCGGCTCATCCTGCAGCGCGACCTGAACGACTTCCGCCTCGTGCTCAACCCGATCGTCGGGCGCACGTTCAGCAACGAGCAGCGCGCGTCCTCCGGCGGCGGGTCGTCGGGCGAGCACGGGGGCGGCAGCGAGATGGTCGGCACCGAGAACGCCGGGAGCCGGTTCTCGGGCGGCTTCGCCGGGGGGATCTACTGGCGGCGCTACCACCTGCTCCAGCCCGGGGTCGAGTACTACAACCAGGTCGGGCCGTTAGGCCAGTTGCTCTCCGTCCGCGACCAGCGGCACGCGATCGTCCCGACGGTGGACGTCCGGTTCATCCCCGGGCTCGACTGGAACCTCGGCCTCGTGAAGGGGCTCACCCCGGGGAGCGACAAGCTCACGCTCAAGAGCGTCCTCTCCTACGAGTTCCAGACCATCCGGCCGAGCAACAAGGCGCCGTAAGGCGCGGTAAAGCGCCGCACGCCGGGCCGCCGGGCGCCATGACGTTAGGCGCTCGGCGGCCGCGCGGGCCTCACCCCCGCGGGTGCAGCAGCTCGCGGCCGAACGCGTTGCGCAGCAGGCCGAGCGCGCGGCGGTCGCCGCGATGCTTCACCCGCGGCTCCGGACACGCCAGCACGCCGCCGGCGTGTCCGTCCGTCAGGCCCGGGCCACCCCCAGCGCCTCCTCGGCCGCGGCCCACTCCTCCATCGCCCGGTCGAGGTCCGCCCGCAGCACGTCGAGCCGCTTCGCCAGCTCGCCAGCCTTGCGCACGCCGTCGGGCGACCCGTAGAGCGCGGGATCGTCGAGTTCGCGCTGGACGGCGGCCACCTGCGCCTCGAGCTCCCCCGCCCGACGCTCGGCGCGCTCCGTCCGGCGCTCCGCCTCGCGCTGCTGCTTGCGGGCGTCGCGGTCGACGGTGCGGCGCGCGTCCCGGTCGGCGGCCCGCGTCTGCTGCTCGGCCTCGCGCTGCCGCGCCGCCCGCTCCTCCTCGCGCCGGCGCGCCCGCTGCTCCTCCTCGACCCGCTGGCGCTCCGCCGCGCTCGCCGCGTCGAGCGCGGCGCGCTGCACGGCGTTCTTCGCAAGCGCGTCCTCCCCGCCGTTGGCCTCCCACTCGTCGAACGGCTCCTCGAACACCTGCACGCGGCCGTCGTGCAGCGCCCAGACCTGCGTCGCCAGCGCGCGCAGCATCGCGCGGTCGTGGCTGACGAGGAGCACCGTCCCCTCGTACCCCTCCACCGCGTCCTCGAGGGCCTCGATGCTCTCGACGTCGAGGTGGTTGGTGGGCTCGTCCAGGATCAGCAGGTTGGCGCGCGAGAGCATCATCATCGCGAGCGCCACGCGCGCGCGCTCGCCGCCCGAGAGCGTGTCCGCCTTGCGCAGCACCTCGTCGCCCGAGAAGCCGAAGCGGCCGAGGTGGCCCTGCACGAGCCGCCGCTCCCAGGTCGGGCGGAGGTCCTGGATGATGTCGTAGAGCGTCCGGCCTAACGGCACCTGCGTCATGTCCTGCCGGTAGTGCGCGGGCTGGATCGAGTCGCCCACGCGGAGCGAGCCCGCGACGAGCGGGTCGCGCTCGCCCATGATCGCCTTGAGCAGCGTGCTCTTCCCCGCGCCGTTGGGCCCGACGAACCCGACGATTTCGCCGCGCGTGAGGCGCGCCGTGAAATCGCGGATGAGCGTGCGCCGCTCGGTGCGCCCCCCCGCCTCGCCGGCTGCGGCACCGCGAGCGTCGCCTTGTCCGCCACCACGACCTGGTCGCCGCCCCGGTGCGCGACCTCGAGCCGCAGCGCCATCACGTCCTCCTCCCCCGGCGGCGGCGAGAGGCGGGGCGTGCGCGCCAGCAGCTTGCGCCGCCCCTTGGCCTGCTTCGTGTTCTGCCCGGCGAGGTTGCGGCGGATGTAATCCTCCTGCGCCGCGATGGTCTTGCTCTGCTTCTCGAACTGCCGCTGCTGCACGAGCCGCCGTTCGATGCGCTGCGCGACGAAATGCTCGTACGTGCCCGCGTACGGCGTCATCGTCCCGGCCTCCACGTGCAGCACGTGGTCCACCACGCCGGCGAGGAACGCGCGGTCGTGGCTGACGAGGATCACCGTGCGGTCGGTGTTCCGCAGGTAGCTCTCGAGCCAGCGCGCGGTCTCGAGGTCGAGGTGGTTGGTGGGCTCGTCCAGCAGCAGCACGTCGCCCGCGAGCACGAGCTGCCGCGCGAGCCCCACGCGCCCGCGCTCGCCGCCGCTCAACTTGTCGAGCCCGCGCACCTTGCTCTGCTCGGCGTCGAAGCCGAGCCCTTCGAGCACCTGGTCCACGCGCGCGTGGTAGCTGTAGCCGCCGTCGCGCTCGAAGCGCTCCAGGTCGCGGCCGTACTTCTCCATCGCCGCCTCGGAGTGGTCGTGCTCCAGCGCGGCCGCCTGTTCGGCCAGCGACCGCTCCAGCGCCACGAGCTCGGCCAGGCCACCCGCGACCGCGTCCCACACGGTGGCCGCGTCGCCGAAGTCGCGGTGCTGCTCCAGCAGCGTCACCTTGAGCCCCGGCTGCCGCGCGATCTGCCCCATGCTCGGCTGCATCTGACCGGTGAGCAGCCGGAAGAGCGTCGTCTTGCCGCTCCCGTTGCGGCCGATCACGCCCCAGCGCTCGCCGGCAGCGACCGTGAACGTGACACCGGTGAACAGGGTCGTCGCGCCGAACTCGACGCCGACGTCGGAAAGGGCCAGCTGGGTCATGCCCGGAAGCTAACCCGGCCAGCGGCGCGCCCACGCCGACAGGACTCAAGTCCGCACGCGTGCCTGCCGATACCGGAGCGCGAGGCCGCCGCCCCCCTGGCGTCCGTGCCTCGCGCACCCCGCTCTCACAGCAAAGACGCACATGTCGCCACGCCGCAACAGTCGCTCGCCGCTGCCGCGCCCGCGCCACATCGCCCGCGTCGACCGGGCGCCTGGCAGCGCCCCAACGTCGACGTCCTCTACCTCAACGGATGTCTGAGCAATGACCGAATTCTCCACGTTCCGCCGCGCCCTGCGCACGGCCACCCCGGCGATCGCCCTCGGCACCGCCGTCGTCACCGCGGCCCTCGCCGCCTGCGCCGACAGCCCGACCAGCCCCTCGGCCGCCGCCCAGGCGACCGCCGCCGCGCGCGCGACGTCGCAGAGCCCCAACTACTCGAGCAGCACGTCCACGAGCACGTCCACGAGCACGTCCGAGGGCACGTCGACCAGCAGCACGACGCTGACGCAGGTGCAGGGGCTGCTGCGCACGGCGCCGCTCACGCAGACGGTCGTCGTGACCAAGTACCTCTCGCGCGGCGGCGGCGGGATCACGGTGCCCGGCACCGACCTTCAGCTCCAGGTGCCCAACGGAGCGATTCCCGGCGACACGGGCATGACGTTCACGATCACGGCATACGCCGGGAACGTCGTCGCGTACGACTTCCAGCCGCACGGCGTGAAGTTCCTGAAGCCGCTCACCGCGGTCCAGCAGCTCGGGCACACGAACTGGAAGAGCTATAACCTGCCGGCCGGCTACTACCAGAGCTCGTCGGGCAGCTACTTCGCCAACGAGAGCCAGGTCAACTTCACGACCGGTGATGCGCTCGTGAACGAATTCATGCCCAGCGGGGTCAACGTGGGCGGTGCGACCATGACTTGGGCGGTCCCGCACTTCTCGGGATACCTCGTCGCCTGGTCGCGTCACTGACCGAGTCCGATACGAGCGGTCCTGTACGAGCCGGCGCCCGGGGCAGCTGCCCCGGGCGCCGGTTTCGCGCGTTCTGGAGGTGCGCCGACGCGGCGATTACGCGGCCGCCACGAGCGCGTGCCGCGGCGAGGTGGTGGCGGTCCCGTCCGGTGTCCCCCGGCGGCGGGCCGCGTCGGCCGCCGCCAGAAGCGCCTCGGGCGCACTGCTGCCGGTCGGGGCAATACCGACGGCGACGTGGACCGACGCGCGCGCGTCCTCGCCCGCATCGGCCAGCGCGTCGCCCGCCACCTCGGCCAGGCGCGCCGCCGTCTCGTGCGCCTCGTCGGCCGACACGTCGGCGAGCAGCACGACGAACTCGCCCGCGGCGTAGCGGCCCACGAAGTCGCCGCCCCGGGTGTGGCGACTGAGCGCCTCGGCGACGACCGCGGCCACGCCGTCGGACTCGGGGCGCAGCGCGGTCGTTGCCGCGTTCAGCGTCACCAGCAGGAGCGCCGTCGGGCGGCCGTCGTGGGCGCGGGCGGCCAGGACGCGGGCGCACTCGACGAAGAACGCCTGACGACCCGGCAGACCGGTCGCCTCGTCGAGTCCGAGCATCCGGCGTTGCGCTCGGACGTCCGCCGGCTCGGCCGCGTTGGCCGTGCGCTCCGCGTGCTCGCCCGCAGTGCGCGCGGCCCACACGGGCGCGATGGCCTCGAACCAGGCGACGACCTGCGGGTCGAACGCGGTCCCCGCATCATTGCGGAGGATCGTCGTCGCCTCGTCGTGCGACATCGCGCGCTTGTAGCTGCGCACCGAGGTGAGCGCGTCGTACACGTCGGCCACGCCGAGGATGCGTGCGGTGAGCGGGATCGCGTCGCCGGCCAGCCGGTGTGGGTACCCCCGACCGTCCCACCGCTCGTGGTGCGAGAGCACGATCGGCCGCACGTCCCACGGAAACTCGATGTCGGCCAGCAACGCGACGCCGGCCTCCGCGTGCCCGCGCATCTGCGCGAACTCCGCGTCGCTGAGCTTCCCGGGCTTGTTGAGGACCTCGGCGGGGATGTCGAGCTTGCCCACGTCGTGCAACAGCGCGCCGATGCGGAACCAGAACAGCGCCTGCGGGTCGAAGCCGTGCGCGGGTCCGGCATGCTCGGCGATCAGGCACGCGAGGTCGGCCACGCGCTGGCAGTGACCCTGGGTGTAGCGGTCCTTGGCTTCGATCGATTCGCCCCAGCGCCGCGCCACGTCGACGAACTCGTCCTCGAGCCGCCCCATGCGCCGCCCGATGTCGGCCAGCGCACGCCGCGCGCGCAGCTGCTCGAACAGGCGGTGGGCGCGGTTGAGCGCCTGGAACGTGTCGCGGTTGCGCGACTGGCGACGGAAGAGGTCGGCCTGCTCGCGGGCCGTCTCGGCCTGAAGGAGCAGGTCCTCGCGTTCACGCCCGAACCGCTCGGCCGCGGCGAGGTGGGCGTCGGCCTCGGCGTAGCGGCCGGCCTCGCGCGCGACGACACCGCTCGTGCGGTGCAGCTCGCCCCGGGCCGCGCCGTGGGCCGTGCGGTCGCAGACGGCCATGCCCTCGCCGCACGCCGCCTCCGCGCGTGCGAGGTCGCCGCGCGCTGCCCAGACCTCGGCGAGGTTGCCGTGCAGCCGGGCCGCCGCCTCGAGGTCGCCCGCGTGGACGCAGACGCCGAGTGCCTCGGCATACGACCGCTCGGCGTCGTCCCACTGGCCCTGGTCGGCGTAGAGGAGCCCGAGATTGTTCAGGGTGCGTACGACGTAGGTCGCCTGGCCGAGCGCGCGCAGGTCCACCAGCGCGCGGCGGTAGTGGGCGCGCGCGCGCCGCAGGTCGCCCCGCACGTTGGCCACGATGCCGAGGTTGAGCGTCGCGTGCGCGACGATGTCGAGCGCGGCGGCAGCGCGGGCGCGCGTGCGCGCGGCCGCGTAGAACCGCTCGGCCACATCCAGGTCGCCACGCTGCAGGTGGACGATCGCGATGTTGTTGAGCGTGCGCGCCGCGCCGTCCGCGTCGCCCGAGCACTCCGCGATGGCGAGCGCCGCACCCAGGGTGTCGAGCGCCGCGTCCGCATTGCCGTCGAGCAGGGCGGCCCGCGCCTCGCAGCGCGCCAGCTGGCCGGCGAACACGCCCGGCGAGGCCGCGCTCCGCAGGCGGCGTGCACCCTCCCGGCACAGGGCCAGCGCCTCGGTCGTCGCGCCACGCAGGAACGCGGCATCGACGTCGGCAAGGATCTGGTCGGGCGTGAGGAGAGCGAGGTCGGTCGTGGACACGAGAGGACGGCGGGCGGCCGCGCACGGGACCCCCGGGACAACAACCGGGGCGCATCGCCCGAGCGTCGACACGAACGCGGGACACTCCCGAGACGCCCGGGCCCTGCGAGCGTCACGCCGATCCGGCCGGGGCCGGGGAGCGCCTCAGGCCACCGTCGTTCCCGCCCGGTCCGCCTCGATCCAGCCCTTCCATTCCCGCTCGGCCGCGCCGATGGTGAGCTTGTGCTGCCATCGCACGAGCGGCACGCGCAGTAACCACGGGTCGTCGACGAGCATCTCGAGCCACCGCTCGTCGCCGTAGCGCGCCGGCGCGAGCCCGCGCTCGGCGAAGCGCTTCCCGTCGCGGTCGAGGAGCGCCTCGACGCCGAACTTCTGTGCGAAGCGCTTCAGCTCGCCGGCCGACGGCCAGCGGTCCATGAAGTCGACGAAGTGGACCTTCACGCGCCGTTCGGCGAAGAAGCGCTGCGCGGCGCGCGTGGCGGCGTCTTTCTTGTGCCCGAAGATCTGGACCTCCATGCCGCCAAGTTAGCGCGGCCGGGCGGTGGTCCGCCGCGATCCGCCCGGGGCGCCACTCGATCCACCGCCGGGTCGATCTCAATCTGTTCGTGAACCGAGCGTGAAGCCGCTGACGATCCGACCCCACACGTGCGCGCCGCGCGCCCTCGCCCCGACGACGGTGCGGGGTGCCCGGGCGTGCTCCAGCTCTGCCCCGGCGTGACGCCGGCCGTGGGTCGCGAACTCACATGGGGGCTCGCGGGGCTCGCCACCGCCGGCGTCATCGTCCGTCCATTCCAGCTGCCCGAAGCCGTGTGGGCCGTCTCGGGCGCGGTGCTGCTCGTCGCGCTCGGACTCCTGCCGCTCAGCGCCGCCGCCGCCGGCGTGGCCCGGGGCCTCGACGTGTATCTCTTCCTCGTCGGGATGATGCTCCTGTCGGAGGTCGCGCGGCGCGAGGGGCTGTTCGACACCGTCGCGGCACTCGCCGTGAATGCGGCGCACCGGTCGCCGACGCGGCTCTTCCTGCTCGTCTACGCGGTGGGCACCGTGATCACCGCCTTTCTGTCCAACGACGCGGCGGCCGTCGTGCTCACCCCCGCGGTGTTCGCGGCGACCAGAAAGGCGCGGGTCGAGCCCCTGCCCTACCTGTTCGTCTGCGCGTTCATCGCCAACGCCGCGAGCTTCGTGCTGCCGATCTCCAATCCCGCCAACATCGTGCTCTACGGCAACCACACGCCGCCGTTGGGACGCTGGCTGGCCGGGTTCGCGCTCCCCTCCGCCCTCTCGGTGGTCGCCACGTATGCGGCGCTGCGCTTCGTGGAGGGGCGGCGGCTCGGGACCGCGTGCGCGGGCGACCTCGACTGCCCGCCGCTGTCGGCAGGGGGCTGGACGGCGCTCGCCGGAATCGTCCTGACCGCGGTGGTGCTGCTCGCGGTATCCGCGCTCGACCGGCCGCTCGGCCTGCCGACGGCCGTGCTGGGGATGCTCACCGCGGCCGCCGTGCTCGTGCGGACGCGGACCTCCCCGCTGCCGCTGGTGCGCGAGGTGTCGTGGGCGGTGCTTCCGCTCGTCGCGGGGCTCTTCGCCCTCGTCGAAGCGCTGGACCGCACCGGAGTCGTCGGGGATCTGGCGGACGCGTTGCGCGCGGCCGTGCAACGCTCGCCGGACGGGACGGCGTGGGGCGCGGGCGGTCTGCTGGCGGTCGTCTGCAATCTGACCAACAACCTGCCCGCGGGACTCGTCGCGAGCGCGACGCTCGCGCGGGCGCACCCGCCGCAGCAGGTCACCGACGCCCTCCTGATCGGCGTCGATCTCGGCCCCAACCTCTCGGTGACCGGCTCGCTCGCGACCGTCCTCTGGCTCACGGCCATCCGCCGCGAGGGCGAGAACGTGGGGTTCTGGCGCTTTCTCAGGACCGGGGCGGTCGTGATGCCGCCGGCACTGGGAGTCGCTCTCGCCGCCCGGCTGTTGCTCACCTGACGTCCCGGTCGCCGCGCTCACGGCAGGCCCGCTCGGGGTCAGCCCGCGCGCGTCTCAGCCCGCGCGCGTCTCAGCCGCGCGCGAGCCCGCGCCGCGCGTCCACGCTGTAGGCGCCCGGACCTACCGCCCACAGGGCCAGGAACAGGAAGCAGTAGAGCACCGCCGGCTCGCCGTGGTTCACGATCGGCAGGAAGCCGCGCGGGGCGTGAGCCATGAGATACGCCACGGCCATCTCCCCGGCGAGCACGAACGCGACCGCGCGCGTCGAGAATCCGACCACGATCAGCGCCCCGCCGATGAGCTCGAGCACGCCGGCGATGCCCGGGAGCGTGAACAGCGGCACCGACCCGCCCTTGCCCCCGGGGCCACCAAACCAGCCGAGGAGCTTCTGTGCTCCGTGGCAGGCGAACATGAGCCCCACGACGATGCGGAGCGCGAGCAGCACGAGGTCCGTCCAGCGCGCGGGAACGGTGCCTGCGGTGGCGGTCGTGGCGGGGGTCGGAACCGACGACGTCGTCATGTGGGTCGGAAGAGCCATGTACGCTAGTGTACGCAAGCGTCCAATCGCGCGTGGCGCCCGTTCGAGGTGAACGGGCACCGACGTCGTGCAGACATGTGGACGTCCACGCCGATCTGGACCCGCCGTGCCGCCGCGCGCCGAACGCGAGGGCGAGCACGAACCATTCCGAATGCGACTTGGTGGCTTGTTTGCTCCCGAGGCCTGGTGCGCGCATGGCGCGCCGTGGTAGCGCGGCGCACATTGGGAGAGCACTCAAACCCGAATCGTTTTGGCTACGTCGCTCGAATCTCCTCCCTCTACCGGCCGCGTGACCCGCGTTCAGATCACGCCCGTGCGCAGTGCGGCCGACAGGCGGGCGTTCATCGACCTGCCCTTCCGGCTGCACCGCGCCGAGCCACACTGGGTCCCCCCGCTCAAGGGCGAGGTCGCCGCGCTCATCGATCCGAAGAAGCACCCGTTCCACGCGCACGCCGAGGTGGAGCTGCTGCTCGCGCGCAACTCGGCCGGCGTGATCGTCGGGCGCGTGGCCGCGATCCGCAACCGGCTGCACGAACAGACGCATCACGAGGCCGTCGGGTTCTTCGGGCTGTTCGAGTGCGAACGCAGCCCCGACGTAGCACGCGCGCTGCTCGACGCGGCGGCCGACTGGCTGCGCGAGCGCGGCCTCACGGTCATGCGCGGCCCGGCCAACTTCTCGTCCAACGAGGATTGGGGGCTGCTCGTCGACGGGTTCGACCGCGACCCGTCCATCATGATGCCGTACAACCCGCCGTACTACGCGGAGTTGATCGAGGGCGCGGGGTTCCACAAGGCCAAGGACGTGCTCGCCTACGAGCTCTCGGCCGACTCGCTCGGCGTGCCGCCGAACGCGACCGAGGAGGAGGCGACACCCCACATCCCGGAGCGCCTGCGCAACTTCGAGCGCCTCGCGCGCGAGCGCTTCGGCGTGGTCGTCCGTCCGTTCGACAAGAAGAATTTCGACGCCGAGATCACGCGCATCCGCGACCTGTACAACGGCGCGTGGGAGGCGAACTGGGGCTTCGTCCCGTTCACGCCCGAGGAGTTCGACCACCTGGCGAAGCAGCTCAAGCCGGTGGCGGATTTCGACCTCGTCGCCTTCGTCGAGGTCAAGGGCGAGACGGCCGGCTTCGCCATCGCGCTGCCCGACCTCAACCAGGCGCTCAAGCCGATGAACGGGAGCCTCTTCCCGATCGGCTGGGCGAAGGGCCTCTGGTACGGGCGCAAGATCAACGCGCTGCGCGTGCTCACGCTCGGCGTGCTCCCGAAATTCCGGCGCACCGGCGCGGCGGAGCTGCTCTACCTGTACCTCTTCCGCACGGGCATCCGGAAGAAGATGCGCAGCGGCGAGTTCTCGTGGATCCTCGAGGACAACATGGCCATGCGCACGCCGATGGAGAAGCTCGGGGCGGAGATCACGAAGCGCTACCGCCTGTACGACCGGGAGCTGTAGGCGGCCCCGGCGCGGCCTACGCCTCGTTCCGCGCCCGCCCGCCGGACCCGGTCGCCCAGATCAGCGCCAGCCCGATCCCGATCCACGTCAGCTCGCGCAGCCGGGTGACGAGCGCGGCGTAGACGCCCACCGCCGGCGCCAGTCCGAGCAGCCGCGCGACGAGAAAGAGCCCGCCCTCGCGCGTGCCGGCCTCGAAGGGGACGAAGAACAGCAGGTTCATCACGACCTGCGACACGCCCGCGGCGACCACCGCGTCGGCGTACCCGAACCGCGCGCCGACGACGCGCGCGACGAGCACGAACTCGACCGCGGCCAGGAAGCGCCCGGCGACCTCCGCGCCCAGCGCGACGGCGAGCGTCGCGGGGTGGCGGGCCACCGCGGCGAGGTCCGCGTCGACCGCGGCGAGCGCGGCGCGGCGCGGCTCGAGGCGCGCCAGCAGCCGCGCGCCTAACGCGTCGAGCGCGCGGCCGAGCCGCACGCGGCCGAGCGCGTCGAGCCCGCGCTCGAGCACGCGCGCGCGGAGCAGCAGCAGCGCGCCCGCGCTCGCCGGGACGAGCACCACGCTGGCCGCGAGCAGTAGCGCGCGCATCGTGCGGTCCGCGGGGAGCACCGCCCACGCCACCGGGATGCTCAGCACCCAGAAGAGGAACTGGCCGAGGGTGTGGACGATGCGGAAGCCGACGACGCTCGCCGCCGCGCGCGGCCGCCCCACCCAGCGCGCCGCCGCGGCGCCCTTGAACGGCTCGCCGCCGAGACTGACGAACGGCGTGACGTAGTTGAGCGCGAACGCGGAGACGGTGATCGCGAACGCGCGGGGGAACGGCACGACGCCGATCCCCTCGAGCGCGCTCACCCCCGGCGCCGGCTGCCCACGCGCGTCGGCGGCGTCGGCCGTGACGGCCCCGCGCAGCAGCGCGAGCCAGGCGACCGTATTCAGCGCGTAGACGCCGCCCCAGACCAGGACGAGCGGGACGAACGTCCAGCCGGTGCGCGCGAGGTCGCGGAGGATCGCACGCGCACCGGTGGTGACGACGAGCCAGGCGAGGAACGCGACGCCGGCGAGGAACGCGCCAACCTGAACGCGGCGGTTCACCCGGCCGCGGCCGCGCGCCGGCCCCTACTGGACAACCTTGCGCACCGTCGGGTAGGTGATGCCGAGCTGCTCGAGGTACGTGCCGTACTTCTTGGGATCGTAATAGTACTTTTTCATCTCGGGGCGGTACTTCGCCATGATCCCCTCATTGAGCCACGTGGGGGGCTTGTCGGTGGCCGCGAAGAAGGGGCGGTACTTGACCGTCTTGGTCTGCACCGTGTTGAAGAAGTCCCACGCGTCGGCGACGAGCTTCGGCTGGAACAGCAGGTCGAGCATCGTCATCGCCTGCACCTTGGCGCCCGCCACGACGCCCTTGTGCGCGATGGGCGTGGCCATCGCGATGGCGTTGGCCCAGTTGTGGCCGGGCAGGTTGGGGATGTTGGACGGATAGTTGAGCGTGATGGTCGGCACGGTCCAGCTCACGTCGCCGATGTCGTCCGAGCCGCCGCCCATGCGCGTGGCCTCGTTGACCGGCCCGACGAGTCGCCCCGGGCGCGTCGAGAGCCCGCTGTCGGGCACGCCGAGCTCGCGCTGGATGCCGCGCGCGAGTGCCTGGTCGCGCGCGTCCCACGTGGGCATGCCCACGGCCTTGATGTTCTGGTACATCGCCTCGGCCACCGGGCGCGAGAAGTACCCGCTCCACCCCGAGCCGACCATCTGCACGGTGTCGAGCTGCGTGCCGGTCATCAGCGTCGCGCCCTCGGCCATCTTGCGCGCGTCGTCGAACATCCGGCGCGTGCGGTCGTAGTCGCGCTCGCGGAAGTAGAACCAGATGCTCGCCGTGGTGGGCACCACGTTAGGCTGGTCGCCGCCGTCGGGGATCACGTAGTGCGAGCGCTGCTGCAGCTCCATGTGCTCGCGGTGGAACTCCCACGCGTTGGCCATCAGCATCACCGCGTCGAGCGCGCTCCGCCCGCGCCACGGCGCGGCCGCGGCGTGCGCGCTGGTGCCGCGGAACTTGAAGAGGGCCGAGATGAGCGCATTACTCCCACTCTGCCCCCAACTCACGGCCAGGCGGTCGCCCACGTGCGTGAACAGCGTGACGTCGACGTCCTTGAACACGCCGTCGCGCACTAGGAACGCCTTGCCCGCCATCGCCTCCTCGGCCACCCCGGGCCAGAGCACGAGCGTGCCCGGCAGGTGCTCGCGCTCCATGATCTTCTTCACCACGAGCGCGGCCGCGATGTTGAGCGGCACGCCCGAGTTGTGCCCCTCGCCGTGCCCGGGCGCGCCCGCGACGATCGGGTCGCGGTAGCCGACGCCGGGCTTCTGCCCCGCCTGCGGGATGTCGTCGATGTCGGAGCCGAGCGAGATCACGGGCTTGCCCGAGCCCCAGCGCGCGACGAACGCGGTGGGGAGGCCGGCCACGCCGCGGGTGACGGTGAACCCGTTCTGCTCGAGGATCCCCGACAGGTAGCGCGAGGTCTCGACCTCCTGCATCCCGAGCTCGCCGTACGAGAACACCTGGTCGACCATCACCTGGATCTGCTTCGCGCGCGCATCGACCTCACGCGCCGCCTCCGCCTTGAGCGCGTCGAGGCGGGGCGTACTCGCGTAGACGTACTTGATCGAGTCCGAGGCGTCGGGCTGGCGCGGCGGCGCCGCGGGCGGCCCGGCGGGCGGCGCGGGTTGCTGCGCGACGGCGGCGGTGCCGACGGCGGCGGTGCCGAGGGCGGCGGACGAGATGGCGAGGAGCACCGCGAGGGCGCGGCGGGCGGAGAGGGGCGTGCGCATGGGTGGGGTGGGAGCTGGGGGTCGGACGTCGCCCTGCGGCCGTGCAGGATGCTACGGGCCGAACGATTTCGCTAATCGGCGCCGAGCGGCCGCACCCCCGCACCGCACGCGGCCGACCCGTACGCCGCCTCCAGCACCGTTGCGACCCGCACGACGTCGTCGAGCGCCCGCTCGGCCCGCTGGCTCCCCGCGCCGGCATCGAGCACGCCCACGAAGTCCTCGAACAGCTCGGCGAACCAACCCGCGTACGCGGCCTTGTCCAGCTCGCGCGAGACGTCGTGCGTCTCGACCTCGCCGTCTCGCTCGAGCGTGAGCAGGCCGTCGACCCAGCGGATCGCGCCGCGCGCGCCGACCACGTTCACCCGCGTCTCGCGCCGCCGGTCGGCCCACGTGCAGAACAGCCGCGCCGCGCGGTCGCCCTCGGCGTCGTGGTACTCCAGGCGCACCTCGGCCGTGTCCTCGACTTCGTACTCCGCGTGCGCCAGCCGCCCCGTGTACGCGCTCACGCGGTCGGGCAGGGCGCCGCCGAGGTCGAGGAGGGTGTAGAGCAGGTGGGTGCCGTGGTCGACGAGCACGCCGCCGCCCGCGTCGGCGCGGCGCACGCGCCAGGGAAGCGCCTCGTCGGCGCCCTGCTGCCCGGGGTCGGCGCCGGCGCGGTGCACGCTCACCTCGATCAGGTGCCAGCGCCCGATCGCGTCGTCCCGGAGCCACGCGCCGATGCGCCGCCACACCGGGTTGAAGCGGTACTGGTGGCAGGGCACGAGTACGCGCCCCGCCTCGCGCGCGAGCCGGGCGAGCGCGAGCGCGTCGGCGCGGCGCGTGGCGACCGGCTTCTCGCAGAGCACGTGCAGCCCGCGCGCGAGGGCGTCCCGGGAGAGCGCGACGTGCGTCGCGCTCGGCGTCGCGAGGTCGACGAAGTCGACGCCCGCCCCGCCCAGCGCGTCGAGGTCGGGGAGGACGCGCAGGCCGCCTAACGTGCCCGCCGCCGCGTGCCGCGGGTCGACCGCGCAGACGACCTCCGCGCGTTGGCGCAGGGCCGGCGTGGCGCGGAACGCGGGCAGGTGCGAGCCCGTCGCGATCCCGCCGAGCCCGACGATCGCGCCGCGCCAACGGCGGGGGGCGGAGTTCCGGGCGTCGCGCGCGTCAGCCGCGGGCATACGCACCCGCCGCGGCCGCGGCCGGCCCGCGTTCGCCGGCGGCGGACGTCGGGTCCTCGGACGTGGGGCCTTCGGGCGCGGCGCGGTCGAGCGCCGCCGCGACCCGCGCCGCACGCCCCTCGTGCGCGACGAGCGCCGCCGCGAGCACGAGGTTGAGCGGGACGAGCGTCAGCCAGAGGAACGCCGACGGGCGCCCGACGACGCACGGGATCGCGACGAGCGGAAAGCGGATGTTCTGCCCGAGCCACGCGAACTGGCGCACCACGGGCGCCTCGCGCTCGGCGTAGGCGTCGCGCGCGGCCCGCGCCGCCCCGTCGACCCCCGGGCGGTCGCCCCGCGGGCGCCCGTCCAGCCGGCGCAGGCGCCGTACGAGGCGCACGGTCGCGGGAAGCAGCAGCGCCTGCCGCCGCACGTAGGCGGCGTAGCCGCCCTGCGCGAGGCGCAGCAGCGGGTTGCCCGACGCGGGCGGCGTGTCCTCGGGCAGTTCGAACTCGCCGGCGCCGCGCTCCGCGACTTCGAGGTACGCGTTGCGCACCGCATCCACGGCCGCGCTCTGGTACGAGTGGCTCACGCCCGCCGCGGCCGCGAGCAGCAGCGCCGGCCACCACGGCCACCCGTCGGTGAGCGTGAGGCGCGCGAGGATGCTGAGGTACAGGTTGATGAAGCGCGTGTTGTCCGACACGCCGTCGACGATGCGCCCGAACCGCGTGGACGAGCCGCGGAGCCGCGCGAGCTGCCCGTCGGCGCTGTCGAGCAGGTCGGACGCGATGAACAGCGCGAACCCGAGCGCGTTGACCGCGGGGCTGGCGGGGACGAAGCACCACCCTGCGGCGAGGCCGAGGGCCAGGCAGCCCAGCGTGACGTGGTCGGGCGAGACCGGGGTCGGCAGCAGCGCCCGGGCGAGGCGCATGCCGACGGGGCGAAAGAAGCGGAGGTCGACCCACTCCTCGACCGCGCGGCCCTTGCTCGCCAGCGCGTCGGCCATCGGTCAGGCGCCCGGATGCTCGGACAGCCGCTCCGCGGCCTCGCGCAGCACGCCCTCGACCACGCCCAACGCCTCGAGCGCCTCAGCCTCCGAGATCACGAGCGGCGGATTGATGCGCACCTCGGCGTTGTAGAGCATCGCCATCACGCCGCGGTCGAGCGCGGAGTCGAAGATCCAGCGCGTGACCTGCTTGTCGAGCAGCCGCCCCGCCTTGGGATGGCCGTCCGGGTAGACGAGGTCGAGGCCGATCATGAGCCCCCGGCCGCGCGCGCCGCGCACGATGGGCAGCTCGCGCTCCCAGCGCTCCACCTCGTGCAGCATGCGCGCGCCCACGCGGCGACTGTTGCCGACGAGGTCCTCTTCCAGCATGGTCTCGATCGTCACGCGCGACGCGGCCGCGGCGAGCGGGTTGCCGCCGTAGCTGGACGAGGAGCCGCTCGGGTTGGCCCACGGCTTGGCCCGCGCGACCTCGTCGCGCACGATGAGGCCGGTCATCGGGAAGCCGCCGCCGAAGCCCTTGCCGATCGTCATGATGTCGGGCACGACGCCGTCGTGCTCGACCGCGAACATCTTGCCGGTGCGCCCGAAGCCGGTGAGCATCTCGTCGGCGATGAGCACCGCGCCGATCTCGTCGCACAGCGCACGCAACTGGCGCAGGAAGCCCGGCGTGGGCACGATGTTGCCGGCCGTGCCCTGGACCGGCTCGACGATGATCGCGGCGACGTCGTTGGCCGTCTCGTTGAAGATCTTCTTGCGCAGGAAATCGATGCACGTCCAGTCGCACGCGCCGCCGGTGCGGCAGATCGGGCAGCGGCCGTAGGCCGCGTAGGGCGTGCTGTACGTGCCCGGCATGAGCGGCCCGAGCCCGTGCTTGAAGCTGCCCGAGAGCAGCGGCAGCACGCCCGCGGTCTTGCCGTGGAAGCCGCCCCAGAAGCCGACGAACTCGGTCTTGCCGGTGTAGGCCTTGGCGAGGCGGAACGCGCTCTCGACGGCCTCGGCGCCGCTGGAGTACAGCTGCGTGCGAGAGAGGTCGCCGGGCGCGATGTCGGCGACGAGCTTGACGAGCGCGGCGCGGTGCTCGCTCGTGAACGAGCCGATGTGCACGCGGGCCACCTGCCGCTGCATGGCCGCGACGAACTTGGGGTGCGCGTGGCCGAGGCTCGCCACGCCGACGCCGGCCAGGAGGTCGGTGTAGCGCTTGCCGTCCACGTCCCACAGGTGCACCCCCTGGCCGTGGTCGATGGCGAGCTTGCTGAAGAGCGCGACGCTCTGCGTACCGGGCGCGAGGTACTCGGCCTCGGCCTCGTGCATCGCGAGCGAGCGCGGGCCGGCGGCCGTCGGCGCGTCGGTGAAGGCGTCGGGGGACGCGTGGGTGGGAAGAAGAACGCCGCCGGCCATGGTCGTGGTGTTTAGCAGGTGCCTGATTAGGCGAAGTCGCCGTAGGGGCGGCCCTCGTGGCCGCCCCCATCGTGCTCGCCCCGCGCCATCGCGCGCGCGCGCGGGGCGGCGAGGGCGGTCTCGCGGAAGGCGCGGGAGCGACCGCGCGCGTCGCCCCGCTGGTTGGCCGCCGCGCAGCCTCCCAGCGCGTAGCCAGCGATCGCCGCCGCCGCCTCGGCCCGGAACGGCGCGAAGCTGGGCCAGTCGTTGAGGTCGATGAGGACCGGCACGTCTGGCGCTGGGAGCGCGACGTCCCCGCCGAACACCTCGAGCCCGAGCGCGCGCGCGGCGTCGAAGGCGAGCGCCCGCAGTCGCTCCTCGTCCACCACCGGCCGCGGGCCGTCGAGCCCGACCGCCGCGTCGTACCACCGGAAGAAGCGCCCGTCGGCCACGCCGTAGAACTTGATCACCGGTCCGCCGACGTCGGCCTGCAGCGCGACGCGCCCGATGCCGCGCGCGCGGAACTCCGCCGCGGCCGCCGCCACGCCGGACGCGGCGACCACGACGACGTCGTCGGCCCGCTCGGCGTGCACGTCACCGCGTTTGATCCAGACGCGCCCGCCCGAGAGCGCCGCCGCGCGCACCACCGGGCTGGCCGCCACGGTCGCCGGATCGGCGAGCGCGAGATCGACGACGTCGGTCGCGGGAAAACGCACGCCCGCCGCGGCGAGCGCCGGGACGAGCCGGTGGCGGTGACAGCCGAGCACGCTCGACGGACGGTTGATGAACACCGCGCCGGCCCGCTCGAGCTCGAGCAGGCGGGCGGTGGCCGGCCCCTGCGACATGCTCAGGTACAGGTCCGCGTCGCGGGGCACGACGTGGGCGGGGGGCGGCGCGTCATCGCCGTCGTCACCCGCATCGAGTGCGGCCTCGTCCACCCGCACGACGTCCCACCCGGCGTCGACGAAATGCGCGAGCGTGTCGTCGAGGATTGCGGTGTCGTTGGTGCGGTGCTGCGCGGGCGAGTAGGACGACTTGCGAAAGAGGGCGACGACGCGGGGCATGACGGTGACATGTGACGCGGCCAGCACGATCCGCAGCGTATGCAATCGACCCCAACCGAGGTTCGCAACGCTTGCGCAACGGTTTCCGAGCGCGGGGTTCCCGATTAACCCCAGATTAACGGAAGCCGGCGGCGCCCGGCCCGCACGGCACGGGTTGGCGCACGGTCAGCCCGACTGCCACCCGGCGGCGTACGCGTTCGCGGCGTCAAGATCGCGCCGATGGTCGACGTCGAGGATGCGCGGCACCACAGCGGCGCGCACGTCGCGGCCCTCGTCGACGAGCGCCGCGAGGAAGACACGCATGCGCTGCCCGCCCGCGGCCGCCAGGGCGTGCGCCCGCGCGCGCGCGGCCGGGGCAAAGGCGTACACTCCGCCGGTAATGAGCACGGGAGGCGCACCGGAGGCGTACGCGGCCGCATACGACGCGGCGTCGCCGCCGACGCGCGCGACGCGCCCGTCGGGCCCGACGCGCACCCGCAGCGGAGCGTCGTCGTCCTCGGGGTCCGGCGTGACCGCGAGGAGCGCATCGGCGCCAGCGGCGAGCGCGCGGCCGCACGCCGCGTGGACGGCGTGCCAGTCGGCCGGGGCCATCACGGTGTCGACCATCGAGCAGAACACCGGGCCGGCCGGCACGGCGTCGAGCCCGGCGACGAGGGTGTGGAGCGACGACGGCGTGCGGCACGCGACGACGCGCACGGCGGCCGCGCCGCCGGCCGCCCGGAGCGCGTGGCGATCGATCTGCGGCGCGACCGCCTCGTGCACGAGGCAGGTGACCGAGAGACAGCCGAGGTCCGCGAACGTCTGGACGAGCCTGACGAGTTGTGGGCGGCCGCCGACCTCGACGAGCGCCTTGGGGACGGTGACGCCGTCGGCCGCGAGCCGCGACCCTTCGCCGCCGGCGAGGACGAGCGCGTGCATGGCGATGGTCCGGGGCGACGTGCTCACGCGACCCTCACTGCCCGTTCGCCGTCAGCACGCCGCGCAACTCGGGGAGCCGCGCGATGCGGTACGTCGGCGCGCAGCCGCTCGGGACCGGGCGCTCCGCCGGGGCGAGCCAGCACGTGCTCATGCCGAGCGCAGAAGCCGCACGCACGTCGGAGAACGGGTTGTCGCCAACCATCATCGCGTCAGCGGGCAGGGTGTCGAGCGCGCGGAGCGCCACCTGGAATAGCGCGGGGTCGGGTTTCGCCTGGCCCACGACGGCGGAGTCGGCCACGGTGTCGAACAGATCGAGGAGCCCGAGCTCGGCCAGGCAGCGATCGACGTTCCCGGTGAAGTTGGACACGACGCCGAGCCGAGCGCCGTCGCGGAGCGTCGCGAGCAAGGGGCGGTTGCGGGCCGCGATCGTGCGGGCCGCGGCGGTCACACGCGTGGCGACCGAGGTCCAGTCGACCGCCGCAGCGTCGGGCAGGAGGGCGGCGAGGAGCCGGGTCTGCGCCTCCACGGTCTCGGTATATCCGAGGCGGGCGATGTGCGCGAGCGCGGCAAGTTGATGGTCGGAGGTGCGGAACGCGGCGGCGAATCCGTCGGCATCGATGGTTCCACGCTCGGCCGCGTACGCGGCGTGGAACTGCGACGCCGTCGGCACCCCGTCGGCGTCGAGCGTGCCGCCGAAGTCGAAGAGGATCGCGCGCGGGGCCGAACGCGGCGGCAGTACCGCCGTCAATACAACTTCCCGACCGCGCGCGCGCCGAACCCCGCCACGACGAACGCGCCCGCCGCGACGGCGAGCGAGCCGAAGAGATCGGCATGCGTGGCCCGGCCGGTCGCCGCGTCGGCCGCCACGCGGGCCACCGCGTGCGCGAGCGCGGCGAAACCGGTGAGCAGGGCGAGGAAGAGCAGGGGACTCACGAGCAGCGTGTCGGCCACACGCCAGCGGGGTAGCCCGCGGGCCCGCATCGCGTGTGCGAGTACGAGGTGCAACACGGCCGCTGGCGCCGCCGCGCCGGCGACGGCGACGGCGACGATCGCGAGGGTAGGCGGCGTGTCGAGCACTGGCAGAAACCGGGCGTTGAAGACGACATCGGACAGCGAGGGTATAATCTGCCATGCCCATCGTCGTCCCGCCGCCGAGTTACCGCCCTGCGTGGTGGGTGCCGGGCGCGCACGCGCAAACGCTGTACGGCAAGTTCGTCCGTCAGCCGCGCAGTTCGCGCACCCTGGCCCGCCGCCGTCCGCCAGGCTACAGCACGGAACGCTGGGACACGCCGGACGGTGATTTCGTCGACGTGGTGCGCCTCGAGCCGGCGCGCGAGACGCCGCGACTGCTGCTGCTGCACGGCCTCGAAGGCGGCGAACGGTCGCACTACGTGCAGGGCCTGTTCGCGCAGTCACGGCGGCGCGGCTGGGGGATGGACCTGCTGGTGCACCGCAGCTGCGGCGGCGAGATGAACCGGCAGCGCCGCTTCTACCACTCGGGCGAGACGACAGACTTCGCGCTGGTCGTGGAGCGGATCGCGGCGGAGCAGCCGGACCGCCCGCTCGTGCTCGCCGGCGTCTCGCTCGGGGGCAACGTGCTGCTCAAGTACCTCGGCGAGCGCGGCGACCCGACGCTCGGACCGAGCGGTCCGGAGCAGAGCGCGCCGTCGCCAAATCCGGTACCGGCCAACGTGCGCGCGGCGGTGGCGATCTCGGTGCCGTTCGATCTCGCGCGCGGGTCCCGGCACGTGGGACGCGGGTTCTCGCGGATCTACGAGCTCAACTTCCTCCGGTCGCTCACGGGTAAGGTCGAACAGAAACTCGCGGTCTACCCGGACCTGGTGGACCGGGAGCGGCTGGCGGGACTCCGGTCGCTGTGGGAGTTCGACGACGTGCTCACCGCGGCCGTGCACGGGTTCAACGACGCGGCCGATTACTACGCCCGGTCGAGCGCGCTCGGCTTCCTCGCGGGAATCCGCATCCCCACGCTGCTGCTGAGCGCGGAAGACGATCCGTTTCTCCCGGCGGACGTGCTCGACGAGGTGCGACGGGTAGCCGACGTCAACCCATGCCTCACGGTGGAGTTCCACCGTCGTGGCGGGCATGTCGGGTTCGTGGGGGGGAGGATCCCGTGGCGGCCGGACTATTACGCGGAGCGGAGGACGTTCGAGTGGGGAGAAGCGCAGTACCTCTCCCCTGGCCGTCAGCGCCGAGCGTAGTCGCGCCGCCCGCCCGGGCCGACGATCCAGCCAACCGGGACCGCGGCGACTACGCCGGCACCATCAGCGGTTTCTCCTGCTCGTAGCCTTCCCACCCTTTCCCGTGTCTCGCCCGGAGCATCTGGTTCGCGTGCCATGACCCCGCGACGCAGTACGCGGTGAACACGAGATTGAGTCCGATCCGCCCCGCGCTCGCCCGCGGCGCGAGCCAGAGCACCGGGATGACGAAGAAGTTCAGCGGGTTGCGCGACCGGGTGAACAGCCCGTGGGGGGTCGGTTCGCCCGGTCCGCGCTCCGACGGGCCCTGACCGTCGGGAATCGGCGCGAGCGGTCCCCCGGTGGCCAATCGCCAGAGTGGGCCGAAGCCCGACAGGTCGGCGAAGCCGGCGTCGATGCCCGCCCGGAACGCGGCCCCGAGTGCGCCGAGTTGGGCGGTGCGGACGAGGACTGCCGCGGGACCGTCGAGCGAGTAGACCAGCGGGCCGCGGCGGCGGAGCACGTACGCCGTGAGGCCGAGCGTCATGCCCATGGCGATCGCGTTGTACCCGAGGCGGTAGCCGCCCCGGGCTACCCGTTCGCCGAGTGCGCGTTCGGCGGTGCGCTTGGCGCGGTGGCTCGCGAGGAGACTGTGGACGACCGAGAACACCGCGCTCGCGACGGCCACGCGCGCGGCCGCGTCGACGACCGTGCCAGGGTCCGATTCGGTCGGAGCGGGAGGGCGGAGCGGGGAGTGCGTCGGCATGGCGCGCCGATCGAGCAAGGTCGACGCCGCGCGTCGCGGGCGCGGCCGCGGGGTCGCCGCACGTCGTGGTGTCACGTCGGGGTATACTGCGGGGTGATCCGGTCCACCGACCCCTGGACGCGTCGCCTCACCGCGCTCGCGCTCGCCGTCGGGGCGGTGGGTGTGGTGCTGACCCTCGCGCTCGTCGCGGGCCGGCGGCTGGCCGACCGGGTGATACCCGAGCCGCCCCGGGCGCACGTGTCGCACGACCTGGTGATCGAGCAGGTGCGCGCCGTCGCGAAGCTCGTGACCGCCGAAGCGACGGTGCGGGACGTGGTCGCGTACGAGAGCACGCGGTTCTTCTCGACCAAGCGCGCGCTACTCGTCGTGACCGGGCGGGTGAGCGCGGGGATCGACCTCGACTCGACGCACGCCGGTGGCGGGGCCGACGTGCACGTGGACGACGCGACGCGGCGGATCACGGTCGCCCTGCCGCGCCCGCAGATCTTCGGGGTCGAGGTGCTGAACGTGCGCACCTACGACGAGCACGCCGGCCTGCTCAACCCGTTCCGCCCTGCCGACCGCGACAGCCTGCAGGTAGCCGTCCGCGCGCAGCTGTTGCGTGCCGGCCAGGAGACCGGGCTCGCCGACCGGGCCGGCGCGAACGCGGTCACGCTGTTGCGCGGCCTGCTCGCACGCGACGGGTATACGGTGACCGTGTGGCTGCGCGGGCCGACCCCGGCGCCCGTGCAGCAGCCCGCTGGCTGACGCTGCCGCGTCAGGGGGTGACGATCGCGCCGACCCCGGCCCGGTCCGCCGCCTGCCGCACGACGCGGCTGCCCGTTCGCACGGCGGCCACCTCGCCCGTGCCGGCGACGAAGGCGACCTGCAACGCCCACAGGGCGCCCCGCCACCCCGCGCTACCCGGGACGACCTCGCCGCGCACGACGGCGCGCACGAGTTCGCGCCACACTGCGACGCCGGCAGGAAACGCGTCCGACACGACGGCCGACGGGTCGCCGTCCTCGGCCAGAATCGGCAGCGCCTTCGCGCCAGCGACCGCGATCGCGCGCTCGACGCGCGCGTCGGCGACGGCGCGCGCGAGCGCGTCGGTTCCCGCCACGACCTGCGTCTGGCGCACCCCGGCTTCGGTGGCGTCGTCCCAGCCGCCGGCGACGGCCGCCACCTCGTAGGCCGCCGCCACGGCGTCCTGGATCTCGTCCTCCGTGTCGGAGACGAGCTGGGCCCCGCGTTCCCGCACGTGGGCGAGCGGCCCCTTGGGCAGGCGCGCGTCGTCTTCCGTGATCTCGACCGCGAGCGACGCGAGGTATTGGGGCCACGCCGCCCGGTCCTTGGGCTCGGTGCCACCGAGTGCGCGGACGAGCGCGGCCTCAGGGTCCGGGACCAAGGTGAGCGGACGGAGGGTGTTCGGTCCACCAGTGACGTGCGTGACGCAGGCGACGAGGGCCGCGCGTGATCGTGCGCTCCCGCCGGACACGTCGGCGAGCAGCGCCCAGAGCGTCATCGGGCTCGCGGCCGGGGTCCAGCCCAGCTCACGGTCCTGGTCACCCAGGGACTCGCCCTCCTCGCGCGCCGTCGCGACGTCGTCGTCGAACTCGGTCACGAAACGGCGGTACGCGGCGGGGTCCCAGACGCGATACCGCACGAGTTCGGCGTCGTCGTGGTCGATCTCGCTCATGACGGCGTTCCGGACGCGGGAACGGTTCGCGGCGGCGCGACGCGGTCGCGCGGGGGGTGATGGGGCACGGTCAGTCCTCGGTGATGTGAACGATGAGCGCGGTCGTCGCGGGCTGGCGCCCGGGGGCGCCGGGGACGAGGGTGACCTCGACGCGGTAGTCGCCGGCGGCGACGTCGGGCCACGTGACGCCGATCGCGCGCCCGGCTCCGGCCCCGGCGAGGTCGGGATAGCGCAGTCCGATCGGCCGGTCGACGCTGCCCAGCCCCACCGCGCTGGCGAGCCGTTCACGGAGGCTGCGCGTCAGGCGGGTCGCCGTGAGGACGATGGTGTCGGGCGCCGCAGACGCGCCACCTTCCTGTACTGGCGCTCGGGTGATTCTATACTGTTCCCAGTATAGCCCGACCGTGCCCCCTCGCCGGAAGCTGAGCGACCCGGCCGCGCTGTCGAGCGCATCGTCGAGCGACGGCGTAGGGCCGGGCGAGCGGCGAAGCAGCAGCAGGTCCGAGAGCCGCGCGTCGGCAGCGAGCGGGCGGAGCGGCGCGCGATCGCGAAGCGCGCGGCCCAGAACGCGGCGGCCGTCGGCGGTGTGGACGGTGTCCCGCTGCAGGATCTCGAGTCCGAGCAGATAGTGCGGATCGGACTGCGCAGTCCGAACGCTTCCGGACGGGTTGTAGAGCCGCGCGACGAACGTGCCGGCGCGCGCCGCCGAATCGTTCCGCGCGGCCGCGACCACCGTGCCGGAGTCGTCGACGACGAAAAGTCCGGCCGAGAGCGTCGGGGGCGTGCGCCCCTCGCTCCAGAGACTGTCGCGGCTGGTGTCGTAGGCGCCGACCACCACCGCGGTGTCACCGTGCCGGAAGCGGGCGATCTGGTGCGTCGGCGTGCCCACGCCGCCGCCCGCGTACGCCGGGGCGTAGCGCATGGGCGTCGGTTCGTCGAACGGCGAGGGGCGCAGGGTCCATGCGCCCTCGGGCACGTCGGCCACCCCGCGCCGGTCCGCCGCGAGCGCGTTGCGCCGCGGCACCCAATCGTAGCTCGGCGCCGGCTCCCACCCCGTCACGCTGCGGCCGGCGTCGGGCGCGAACGCGTACGTCGACATCGCCGCCGGCGAAGTTCGTACGCTCCACGACGTCGGCCAGCCGTACCGCAGCTCGCACTCGTCGAGGTCGTCGCCCCAGCTCATACCGTACGGGTTCGCGCCGTCACCGTGCACGCGCGACATGATGCGGCGCGCGTGCCATTCGCTACGCAGATCGTTCACCGGCAGCAGCCACAACGGCTGGGCCAATCGCCAGAAGCGCGACTCCCAGCGGTCCCGGTCGGCGCTCCCGCACGGCAGCCGGTGGTACGCGCGCGTCGCGCCCCCGTCCAGCCACGGCGCGACGTCGTTCCAGGCGCATCGTTCCGCCGGCGTCCGTAGCGCGTCGGCCGAATCGAACGCGGCTGCCGCCTCGACCGGGTGGTTCGAGAGATGGTAGGCCACGCCGCGCAGCCCCAGGCACCAGACGGCCGACGCGCGGCACGCGACGGCGGCCGCGACCGCGTCGGCCGGGCGACGTGCCTCGACCGCATACCGCACGCGCTGCCCGGCCACCCACGCGTCGGAGGAGTCCGCGGCCGCGGCGCGGTCGAGCCGCTCAAGGAGGCGGGTACGCGCATCACGGATGCTCGCCGGCTCGGGCGGGGGCGTGCCGTCGTCGTCGTTGTCCCACCAGCAGAGCCGTCCGATGCGCACGGGACAACCGTTTCCATAGTACGGACGCGATTGCTCGGGCCGCGAATCGTCGACGGGCAGGCGGCCTCGTCGCGTGAATTCGAAGTCACGCTGTGCGGCTCGGGCATCACGTACCGCGGCGGGTTCAATGCCCCGCGGCGGAGTCGACCGGTCGCGCCCCGCGGCCCCGCCCTGAGCGGACGCGCGCGCCCCAGCGCCGAACGTCGCGAGCGCGAGCGCGGTGAGGCGGACCGTCGGGAGGAGGTGACGCACTCGCTCCTGTACCGCCCACGATCCTGGGCGTTCCTGCCGTGCGTTCCTGCCGGGCGGCCCTGCCGTGCGGCGCCGCCGGGGCGGCTGCCGCGCCGCTCAGGTCGCGGTGAGCACGAACCCCTTGCCGCGAACGGTGCGGATGTCGGGGCGGGGCGAGACGGCCCGCAGCTTGGCGCGAAGCCGCGCCATATGGGCATCCACGACGTTGGATTCCGGCTCGCCCTGGAGTTCCCACACGTGATCGAGGAGTTCGGCACGCGTCACCGTCTCCTCTGCGCAGAGCAGGAGATACTCGAGCAACGTGAACTCTTTGGGCGTGAGGTCGAGCGTGTGCCCGTCCACCATCGCCCGGCGGGCCAACCGGTCCAGGGAGAGCGGACCGAGGGCGAGCGAGCCAGCCTCGCGACGGCCCGACGCCTGGTGGGCGCCACGGCGGATGACGGCGCGAAGTCGCGCGAGCAGCACCGCCCCGCCAACGGGCTTCTCGACGAAGTCGTCCGCCCCCGCGTCCAGACCGCGCACGATCTCGTCGTCTCCTCCGCGGCCGGTCAGGATCACGACCGGGGCGCGGTCGCCGCGCGCGCGGAGCTCCTCGAGCAGGGTGAGCCCGCTCGCGTCGGGCAGCTCGAGGTCCAGCAGTACCGCGTCGTGCGCGCCGAGCAGCGCGCGGCGCCCCTCGGCCACGCTCGCGGCGGTCACCACCTCGAAGTGCGCCTCCTGCAGGACGCGCTGGAACAGGCGAGACACCAGCTGGTCGTCTTCGATGAAAACGACGCGGCCCGCCACGCCGTTGGTGTCCGCAAGCGCGCCCGGTGGCGCCACCGCGGGCGCGTCGGTCGGAGGAGTGACGGTGTGTGGAGTTGGGCCCATGACGAGTGATCCTACCGGTGCAGCCAAGAGAAGTCGTGCTCTCGGAAACTATGGGAATGCAACATTGGCGCTACTCCGAACGTGGCACGGCGGTCGAACTGATCGAGCGGTTCTCGCATCGATCACTCAACTGCCGTCGTCCAACGCGACCAGACCGGCATACCGGCCAATTGCCCGTCGGGCTCGTGCACTGCTGGGCGAAATCGGTGAGGAACGTTCCGAGATGGTCCTCGAGGTCGGTCTGGGTGACGGATGCCACGTCGGGGACGAGCACGCTTTCGCGGAGCCGAGCGGTCGTGTGAACGACATCGCGAACGTGTCCGAGCATGAGCCTCCCCCGTTCGATCCGTGACGCGTTGTGCGAAGTGGCACCGGCGCTGTCCGGGGCTGCCGGCGCCGGCGCGGTTGCAAAGGCCGATCCAACGCCGAGCTCGCTTGCTACGTGTCGGTTGCTACATGTCGGTTGCTACATGCACGTCGCCGCCGATCCGCTGCGCGACGTGGCAGCGGACGGCGAGCCCGAGCCCGGTACCGTTCGGCAATTCGGGTGCGACACGCGTCCATCCTGTACGAACGCGCGGTGACGCCGAACGTGGCGTCCACGCCGTCGCGTCGGGACGCACTGCTGCACGCGACCAACGACGTCGGGCGGAGAGGGCGGATGGTCGGCCGCGGCAGGCCTGGACTGTGGCACGAGTGCCACAATGGCGGCCCCAAGTACGGACAGGCCCGGGCTATGCGTAAGTGACGTGCACGGTCGGGATGCACCCGCGCCGCGATGCCTTTCCCACTCCGGAGACCCCCAATGCTGCTCACCGTCGCAATCGTGCTCTTCGTCCTCTGGGCGCTCGGCTTCCTCGCGTTCCACGTGACTGCCGCAGTGATCCACCTGCTTCTGGTCATCGCGGTGATCGCCCTGATCCTGCACTTCGTTCGCGGGCGCTCGCCCGTCGTCTGACGTGCTCGGCGTGGCCCCCCGCAATCGCGGGGGGCTGTAGGCGCCGGACGGATTCGCGCCGGCCTCAGTACACCCCCTGCCACAACCCCGGCGTGGCCAGCTCGACGAGGTGCCCGTCGGGGTCGCGGAAGTAGAGCGAGGTCCCACCACGCTCGGCGTGCACGCGGCTGATCACCTCGATGTCCGACGCGGCGAGGTGCGCCTCCCACGCGTCGAGGGCGGTGGAAGGGATCGCGAAGCACACGTGGATGTGCCCGCGCGCGTCGTGTGGCGGGACGACCCCACCTGGCACGGGGTTCGAGCGTTCCGACGCGCCGATCGCGAACAGCAGCAACACCTGCCGCTCGGCGACGTCGAGGGCGCGCATGCGCCCGGGCTCGTCGAGCAGCACGCGCGAGCCGAGCAGGCGCTCGTAGAACGCCGCGGCACGCTCGATGTCGGCCACGTAGAGCGCCGTCTCGAGTACGCCGGTGACCGGCGGCGCATTCGGCGGTTCAGTACGCGGCGCGCTCATGCCGCCGCGTGCCCGTCGTCCACGAGGGCGAGTAGCTGTTCGATGTACGAGGCCTGCGGCTCGCCCCGGTGCCGGGTGAGCCAGCGCTCGAACAGCGCCCGGCTCTCGTCCGCGAGCACGCGGCCGACGATGCGTGGCATCTGGCTCTCGGGGCTCTCCGGCGGGCGCACCCGCCCCGACCCCGCGTCGGCCGGCGCCTGCAGCGCGTAGATGATCGTGTCGACCGCGGCTTCCATCGCCGCACCGGTGCACATCACGCACGGCTCGAGCGTCGAGACGAGGACGAAGTCGTGCGCGTCGAGCGGCAGCTTACCGGCCGCCTTCGCGAAGGTCACGATCTCGGCGTGCGCGGTCTTGTTCTGCGTCGCGTTCATCTCGTTGTAGCCGCGCGCCACCACCCGGCCATGGCCGTCGAAGATCGCGCACCCGATCGGCGCCTCGCCGGCCGCCATCCCGTCCTCGGCCGCGGCCAGCGCCTCGCGCATCATCGCCTGCATGCGCTCGTCGGTGAGGCGGACGGCGGTCGGGCTCGCGACCGCGAGCGCCTCGTCGAGGTGCGCGAGCAGGTCGGCCGGGCCTTCGTACACGCGGCGTGCACCGGCGCCCATCAGCGTGCGCACGTCGTTCATGTGGCCGGCGAGGAAGCCGATCGTGACCACCCCCGCCCGCTTCGCCGCTTCCGCGTCGTGCGGCGTGTCGCCCACCATCGCACACTCCGCGGGCGACAGCTTCAACTTCTTGAGCGCGGCGAGCACGACGTCGGGATAAGGTTTGCTCGCCGCGACGTCGTCCTTCATCACGACCTCGTCGACGTGCTCGCGCAGGTCGACGCCGAGCGCGCCGAAGGTGGTCTTGAGGTCGTCCTCGCCGCTGGAGGTGGCGAGCGCCGTACGGATGCCGCGGCGCCTGACTTCGGCGAGTAGCTCGACCGCGCCGTCGAAGAGCGTGACGCCGCGTTCCGCGACGACCTTGGCGTACTGCTTCCCGACCGACGTGCGCACCTGCTCGCCGTGCTTCTCCTCGGCCTCCTGCCCGAACAGGTCGGGAAAGAGGTTGTCGCCACCCTTGCCCATCTCGGGGCGGATGCGGTCGTGGGCCACCTTGTAGCCGTGCTCGGCGAGGCCGCGGATCCAGCTTTCGGTGTGCGCCTCGTTGGTGTCGACGAGCGTGCCGTCGAGGTCGAAAATGAGTGCGGAGAGCATGCGGTGGGGCTGAGAGAAGCCCGTACACTGAGTCAATCCGCGTGCCGCGCCCTGAGAGCGGCGCGCCTTACGCGTGCGCCGTCGGTCGGGCGGCGCGCCCGAGCACGCCATAGCGTGCCACGGCCCGCTCCACGCGCTCGAGCACCTGCTCGACCGCGATCGCTTTCATGCGGTCGTCCTGCGGCGGGTCGAACGCGCTCGCGTCGGGGGCGGCACCGGGGGGCGTGTACGCGTCCACCCAGAGGTCCTCGTAGGCGCGGTACGGCCCCACGCGCCACGGATTGGTGTGGCCGTACAGCCCCACCACGGGCACGCCCAGCGCGCGCGCGAGGTGCAGCGGCCCCGTGTCGGGGGCAAGCACGAGGTCGCACGCCCCCAAGGTCCACGCCACGCGCCGCACGCCGTCGCCCATCGCCCACGTGGGCGGGTGCGCGGCCCGCGCGGCGACCTCGCGCGCCGCGGCGGTCTCGTGCGCCCCCGGGCCGCCGACGAGCACGACCTCGAACCCGTACCGGGCGGCGAGCACGTCGGCGACCGCCGCCCAGCGCTCGGGCGGCCAGTCCTTGGCGCCCACCGCGGAGGCGGGGACGATGGCCGCGCGCGGGCGCCCCGTGCGCGCCGCGCGCCACGCCGCCTGCGCGGCGCGCTCCGCGGGGGTGAGCACGTCCAGCCCCCAGTCGGCCGGCGCGGACGGCGGCGCGTAGGGCACGCCTAACGCGTCGAGGAACTCGAGGAACATGTCCTGCGTGTGCCGGCGCGGGCCGGGCGGCACGCGCCGGTTGGCGGCGAGCCACACGCCGTCCCTGGCGCGCTCGGGCCCGAAGCCGAGGCGCAGGGGCGCGCCGGCGAAGAGCATCGGCCACGCGCTCTTGAAATACACGTTGAAGTTGAGCGCGGCGTCGAAGCCGCCGGCCGCGCGCGCCGCGGCGCCGAGCGCGCGGCGGAGCGCGACCACGCCGCGCCACCCCTCGCGACGCCGGAACGGGACGACGTGGTCGACCGCCGGGTGCCCGACGAGCAGCTGCGCGGGCATCGGTTCGGCCACCCAGGTCACGTGCCGCGTGACGCCGGCACGCCGCAGCGCCGTGACGACCGGCAGGCCGTGCACGACGTCGCCGAGCCCGGTGAGGAGGACGACGCAGACGCGGTCGAGGGTGGGCGGCGCGGGCGCCGGCGGCGTGGACATCGGCTAAGAATACTTCGCCCGCGTCGCGCCCCCGACGGACCGCGCGAACTTCGCCCCGGACGTCTCCACGCCCGCCCGCCGCCACGCCGTGTCCGCCGCTCTCGCCCCCGATCTGGCCGACCCCTCACCCGCGACCACGCCCGCGCCGGCCGGCGCGGCGCGCGTGCGCCCCGGCATGCTCGGCCGCCACCGGCTCGCGCTCGCCGTGGTCGCGCTCGTCGGGGCCGGCGCGCTCGCGCCCGCGGCGGGCGTCTCGATCCTTCCCGGCGTCGCCGGCGCGCCCCCGGTGCAGGCCACGCTGCGCCTGCCCGCCGCGTACGTGGCCCTCTCGCCGCTCGCGCGCGCCGCCGACGCGCTCTGCCTGCTGTCGACGGCCCAACACGTCGCGGTGCTCGCCACCGTCGCGGCGGCAGTCCTCGCGCTTCGCGTGGCCGCGATGCGGCGCCGCGTCTGGGTAAGCGGCGTGCGGATCCGCGAGCGCCGCTCGTTTCCGCGCGCGTTCGCCGCGGAGTGCGTCGCCGGCGGGCTCACGCTCGCCTTCCTGCTGTCCGCCTACGCCGCCGCGATCCTCGGCCCGCGTCCGATGGCCGGGCTGGCCGTCGCCGACCCCGACCTCGTGCGCGTCGATTTCCACAGCCACACCGCGGCCTCGCACGACGTGCCGGCGTGGATCACCCCCGCGTGGCGGCGCGCGTGGCACACGGCGGCCGGGTACGACCTCGCCTTCGTCTCGGACCACCGGGCGATCGCGGGGGGCGCGGTCACCGCCGGCAACCCGCGCCGCGCCGGGGACGGCCTCACGCTGCTCCCCGCACTGGAGGCGCGGCTCGGGAGCGTGCACGTGATCGTCCTCGGGGTGAGCGCGGCCGACTCCGCACTGCTCCCCAACGACCACATGGAGGAGGTGCTACCACGGCTGGAGCACGACGGCGCGCTGCCCGACGGCGACCGCCCGGTGACGATCGCGACCATCCCCGACCCCGTGTTCGACGCGCTCACGCCCGCCGCGCGCGACGGGGCCGCCGCGCTGCGCGCCGTCGAGGTGGCCGACGGCGCGCCGCGCGGCTACGCGCAGACCGACCGCGACGGCGCGGCGATCGCGGCGCGCGCGGCCGTGTTGGGCCTCGTCCCGGTGGTCGCGTCCAACCACCACGGCTGGGGGCGGACCACCGCCGGGTGGAACCTCGTGCGCGTGCCCGGCTGGCGCGCGATGACGCCCGCGCAGCTCGGCGGCGCGGTGGTCGGCGCGCTGCGCGACGGCCGGCGCGACCTCGTCACGCCGGTGCTGCGCGCGCGCGTGGCGGTACCGACCGCGCAGCCCGGACGCGCGGCCGCGCTCGCGCTCACCGTCCCGGCAGTGCTCTGGGAGACCGCGCGCGAGCTCACCGGCGCCGAGCGGCTCGCGTGGCTCGCGTGGGTGGTCGCGGGCACCGGGCTCGCGGCGGCCGGGACGGCCGCCGCTCGGCGCTACCGCTCGGCGCGCGCGGTCACTTCCCGCACGCGCTCGGCCAGCAGCTCGAGGGTGAACGGCTTCTGGAGCGCGGGCGCGTCGAGGTCGGTCGCGGAGTCCGCGTCGCCGTCGGGGTTGGGCGACTCCGACCCCGGGTAGCCGGTCATCAGCAGCACGCGCGCTTCGGGGCGCGCCACGCGGAAGCGGCGGGCGAGTTCGCGCCCGTCCATGCCGGGCATGCGCACGTCGCTCAGGAGCAGGTGCACCGGGCCCGCGAAGCGCTCGGCGACGCCTAACGCCTCGACGCCGTCGCGCGCCTCGAGCACCGTGTAGCCGCGGCGGGCGAGCACCCGCGCCGCGGCGCCGCGCACCGCCGATTCGTCGTCGACGACGAGCACCGTCGTGCCCGCGCCGTCGGGCGCGCGCGGCGCCGCGGCCGACTCGCGGGCGGGCTCGGGTGCGGCCGGTGCGGCCGCCGCGAGTGCGGGGAGGTAGACGGTGAAGGTGGTGCCCCTCCCCGGCGCGCTGTCGACCGTCACGCGCCCGCCCGTCTGCGCGACGATGCCGTAGACCATCGCCAGCCCGAGCCCCGTGCCCTGCCCGGCGGGCTTGGTCGTGAAGAACGGCTCGAAGATCCGCGCGCGCGTGGCGGCGTCCATGCCGACGCCCGTGTCGCGCACGTCGACCGCGACGTACCGCCCGGGGGACAGGTCGCCCGCACCCGCGGCGGGGACGGCCACGTGGCGGGTGCCGATCGAGAGCACGCCGCCGCCGGGCATCGCGTCGCGCGCGTTCACGGCGAGGTTGAGCAGCACCTGCTCCAGCTGCCCCGGGTCGGCGAGCACCGGCGCGGCGTCGGCCGCGAGGTCCAGCCGCAGCTCGACCTCGGCCCCCAACACGCGGCCCAGCATGCGACCGAGGTCGCCGACGACCACGTTCAGGTCGATCTCGCGCGTCTGCAGCAGCTGCCCGCGTCCGAAGGCGAGCAGCTGGCGCGTGAGGGTGGCCCCGCGCTCGGCCGCGCGGCGGATCTCGCGCACGTCCTCGCGCGCGTCGGCGACCACGGCGGCGAGCGCGCCCGGGGCGGCGGCCTCGGGATCTTCGGGGAGCGCGTCGAGCAGCAGCTCGGCGTAGCTCGAGATGGCGGCGAGCAGGTTGTTGAAGTCGTGCGCGATGCCGCCGGCGAGGCGGCCGACGGCCTCCATCTTCTGCGCCTGGCGCAGCTCCACCTCGCGCGCGGCGAGCGCGGCCTCGGCGCGGCGGCGGGCCGTCACGTCGCGGCTGACCTCGATGTAGCCGAGGAGGGTGCCGTCGGCCGCGCGGTTGGCGACGAGGGTGACGTCGGCGACGCCCTCGGTGCCCGCGCGCGTCACGAAGGGCAGCTCGCCCGTCCACCGGCCGTCGCGCGCGAGGGCGGCGCGCTGCGCGGCGCCCTGCGCGTCGGCGCCCGCGGCGTCGTCGGCCGGCACGGCCGGGTGCATGAAGTGCGCGTCGCGCCCCACCGCCTGCGCGCGCGCGTGGCCGTACATGCGCTCCGCGCCGCGGTTCCAGTCGAGCACGCGGAAGTCGGGGTCGAGCACGACCACCGCGTCGTGCAGCACGTCGACGATGAGCGCCTGGCGGCGGAGCGCGGCCTCGGTGCGGCGGCGCTCGGTGACGTCCACCGCGGTGCCGATCGCCGCGGGGCGGCCGCCGTACTCGGCTACGCGCCCGCGCAGCTCGACCTCGCGGCGCGTGCCGTCCTTGCGCCGCAGTTCGAAGGGCGGCAGGCGCCCCGCGCTCCAGAGCAGCAGCGCGTCGGAGCGGCGGCGGTCGTCGGCGCGCTCGCGCTTGCGCTCGCGCGCCTGTTCGGGGGCGAGCGTCGCGGCCGCGCGCGCGTACGCGCCGCGCGCGAGCAGCACGCCCACCGAGGGCAGCGCGAGGAGTTCGTCGACCGAGTAGCCGGTGAGCGCGGCGAGCTGCGCGTTCACGTAGACGAACCGGTCGTCCTGCACGACGTAGATGCCCTCGACCGCCTGCTCGACGAGCGTGCCGAAGCGATCCTCCGCGCGCCGGCGCGCCGCCTCGGCGGTGACGCGCGGGGTGACGTCGGCCACGGCGTACGCGGTCACATAGTCGCTGCCGTACCCGGTGGCGTCGCCGTGGGCGTCGGCGTGGGCGCGCGCGTGCGCGAGGCCCGGCCCGTCGACCGCTGCGGCGACGAGCGGGCGGCGGGCGGCGGCGGTGACGTCGGCCCAGAGCGCGGTGCCGTCGTGGCGCGTGAGGCGGAGTGCGCGCCACGTCACCGGGCGCGCGGGCGGCGCGTCGAGCGCGGGAAGGCCGGGGACCGCGTCGCGCACCGGGCGGCCGGTGAGTTCGTCGCGCGGCGCCGCGAGCATTTCCTGGGCGCGCGCGCTACACCACGTGACCTGCCCCGCGGCGTCGACGAGAAACAGCGCTTCGTCCAGGGCGTCGAGCACCCACGCGCTGGCGGGGGTGCGAAGCACTACCGGACTGGTAAACGCGAGATCGGTCGGAGTCGCGGACGGCGTCGGCACGAAGTCGGGCGGCGGCGGGCTGCAGGAACGGCGTAACATGATGGGTCGGCGCACCGCCGTCACCTGTTTCCGCGCAATCGTTTCGTCGAGCCCTCTCGTATGATCGTTTTGTCACCGGCCGCGGGCACGCGCGCAATAGCGCACGCCCCGACTGCCAGCAACGGCGTGTCGCATGCTGCGGTGTCGCAGCGCACCATCCCGGGCGCCGACACGCCCGGCGTCTCGCGCGCGCTCGCCGAGTGGCGCGCCGCCCGCGTGCGCGACGTGCGCTACGCGATCGACGTCGACGTCGCCGGGCGCGACACCGCGGCGGTGCGCGTCGCGGTGCGCTTCCGCCGCGCGGGCGGCGGCGACGCGGTGCTCGACTTCCGCGGCCTGCGCCTAACGGACGTCGCGGCCAACGGGCGCCCGCTCGCGGCGGGCGGCGCGCCCGGGACCGGATACGTGTGGGCGCGCGGGCACGTGCGGATCCCGGCCGCGGCGCTCCGCCCCGGCGAGAACGTGGTCGCGTTCTCCGCGGCGGCGGCGGTCGCCCCGTCCGGCGCGAGCGTGATCCGCTACCACGACGCGGCCGACGGCGCCGACTACCTCTACACGCTGCTCGTGCCGTCCGACGCGCACGCGCTCTTCCCGTGCTTCGACCAGCCGGACCTCAAGGCGCGCGTGTCGCTCGCGCTCACCGTGCCCGCGGGGTGGACGGCGGTCGCCAACGGCGCCGCGGTCGACTCCGCACCGGGCGGCCGGTTAGGCGCCGCGCCGCCCGCGGGCGGCGTGCGCACGTTCCGCTTCGCGGAGACGGCGCCGATCAGCACCTACCTCGTCGCGTTCGCGGCCGGCCCGTGGCGGGGGATCACGCGGACGGCGTCGGGCCGCGCGATGACGCTCTACGTGCGCCGCTCGCGCGCGGCGGAGGTCGAGGCGGACTCGATCCTCGACGCCAACGGGCGCGCGCTCGCGTGGCTGGGCGACTACTTCGGGCGGCCGTACGCGTTCGGCAAGTTCGACGTCGTGCTCGCGCCCGCCTTCCCGTTCGGCGGGATGGAGCACCCGGGCGCGGTGTTCTACAACGAGGACGGCTTCGTCTACCGCGAGCGGCCGACCGCGCCGCAGCGCCTCGCGCGCACCGCGACGGTGTACCACGAGGTCGCGCACCAGTGGTTCGGCGACCTGGTCACGATGCGCTGGTTCGACGACCTGTGGCTCAAGGAGGGCTTCGCCACGTACATGGCGGCCAAGGTGCAGGACGACCTCGACCCCGCCGGCGGCGCGTGGAAGACGTTCTACCTGCGCAACGCCCCGCCCGCCGCGGCCGTCGACGCGTCGTTAGGCACGACGCCCGTCTACCAGCCGCTCGACAACCTCGACCGGGCCAAGAGCAACTACGGCGCGATCGTCTACAACAAGGCGCCCGCGGTGCTGCGCCAGCTCGAGGCGGTGGTCGGCCCGCGCGCGTTCCGCGGCGGGCTGCGCGCCTACCTCGCCGCGCACGCGTTCGGCAACGCGACGTGGCGCGACCTGCTCGCCGCCGTCGGGCGCGCGGCCGGGCGCGACCTCGGCCCGTTCGGCGACGCCTACATCCTGCGCCCGGGCATCCCGGTGGTCGAGGCGACGCGCGTCGAGGCGACGCGCGCCGAGGCGACGCGGGGCGGCCCCGCGGGCGCCCCGGAGGCGGTGCGCGTGACGCAGCGCCCCGCGCAGCCCGCGGTGTCGGGCGCGGCGCCGTGGCCGATCCGCGCCGAGCTGCTCGCCGTGCGCGACGGCGCGCCGCCGGCGCGCGTGCCGGTCGCGCTCGACGCGCGGGCGGCGACGGTCGCGCTGCCCGCCGCGCCCGCGGCGCCTAACGCGTCGCCCGACACGGCGGCCGCGCTGCTCTTCCCCAACGCGGGCGACTACGCGTACGCGCTGCCCCTGCTCGACACGCCGAGCGTGCGCTGGGCGGAGCGGCACCTCGTCGCCGCCGACGGCGCCGTGGCGGCCGACGCGCTGCTGCGCGCGCAGCTCTGGGGCGCGCTGTGGGACCTCGCGCGCGAGGGGCGCTACGCCCCGGCGCGCTTCCTCGAGGTGGCCCTCGCCGCCCTACCGCGCGAGCACGACGAGCAGATCGCCGCGTTCGTGCTCGCCCGCGTCACGCGCGCGAGCACGCGCTGGCTCGGCCCCGCGCAGGGCGAGGCGCTCCTCCCCGGCGTCGCCCAGGCGCTCGAGCGCGCGGCCGACGACACCGCGCGTCCGTACGGCATCCGCAAGCTGCACCTCGACGCGCTGGTCGCGGTGGCCGCGGTGCCCGTCGCGGCCGACCCGTACCACACACTCGACCGGCTCGACGCGCGGCTCGACTCGGCCGCGGCGGCCGGCGCGCCGCTCCGCCCGCCCACGCGGTGGGCGATCGTGACCACGCTCGTCGCCCGGGGCGCGCCCACGGCGGAGCGTCGGCTCGCCGCCGAGGCGCTCCGCGACCCGACGAGCGACGGCCGGCGGCGCGCGTTCGTGGCCGGCGCCGCACGCCCGGACGCGGCGACCAAGGCCGAGTACTTCCGACGCTACTTCGCCGACGCCTCGCTCAACGAGGAGTGGGCGAGCGCGAGCCTCGGCGCGTTCACCGCGCCGGCGCAGGACGCGCTGGTGCTGCCCTACGTCGCGCCCGCGCTCGACTCCCTCCCCTGGCTGCAGCGCAACCGGCGGATCTTCTTCGTCGGCGGCTGGCTCGACGCGCTCGTCGGGGCGGGGACGCGCCCCGAGGCGCTGGCCGCGGTCGACGCGTACCTCGCCGCGCACGGGCCGGGCAGCACCGGTGCGCTGCCCGCGGACCTCCGGCTCAAGGTGCTGCAGAGCGCCGACGAGCTGCGGCGCACGGTCGCCGTGCGCGCCCGGTACGCGCGTTGAGCGCCCGGCGAGCGGACGATCCGGCGCGCGCGGCGATTGCAGAGGGAGCGGTCATGCACTCCTTCTCACGACTCCCCGCACGCGCCGGCGTGGCCGCACTCCTCACCTCCGCCGTCGTCGCGGCGGGCTGCCGCGCGGCGGTCGACCGGGTGTTCGAGCGCCCGACGCTCACCTTCACCGGGGCCACGCTGCGCGGCGTGGGGCTGGATGGGGGCACGGTGGACGTGACCGCCGTCGTGCACAACCCCAATCCGTACCCGTTGCATGCGGTGCGCGCACGCTACCGCCTCCTGACGGCCGACTCGGCCGAGATCGGGAGCGGGGAGGCGACGGACTCGCTGTCCGTGGGCGCACGCGACTCGGCCACGCTGCTGCTTCCCGTGCGCGTGCCGCTGGCCGGGCTCGTGCGCGCCGGCGTCGGCGCGGTGGGCGCCGCGACCTCCACGGGCACGGCGGACTTCCGCGTGCTCGGCGAGGTCGTGCTCGCGCACACGCCGGTGGGCGACGTGCGCGTGCCCATCGACGTGCGCGGCCGCGCGGCGCTGCGCTGAGCTTTCCTCCAGGTCTCTCACGATGCCCAACGCCGACCTTCCGCCGCTCGCCGGCCTGCACCACGTCACCGCGGTCACGGCCGCCCCGGAGCGCAACCTCGACTTCTACACGCGGGTGCTCGGGCTGCGACTCGTCAAGAAGACGGTCAACCAGGACGACGTGAGCGCCTACCACCTGTTCTACGGCGACGCGGTGGGCAACCCGGGCACGGAAGTGACGTTCTTCGACTGGCCGCAGACGCCGCCGCGGCGCCCGGGGGTGAACGAGATCGCGCGCCTGTCGTTGCGCGTGCGGGGCGCGGCCGCGGTCGACTGGTGGGCGCGTCGCCTCGCCGACGCGGGCGTGGCGTGCGAGCCCACGCGCGAGGAGTTCGGGCGCACGACGCTGCCGTTCGTCGACGGCGAGGGTCAGCGTTTCGCGCTCGTCGACGACTCGGGGGATCCGGACTCGGGGCTGAACGTGTCGGCGGGGGGCGAGGCGTTCACGCCGTGGGAGGGGAGCGGGGTGCCGGAAGCGCAAGCGATCCGCGGGCTCGGGCCGGTGTCGCTCACGGTCGCGTCGCTCGCACCGCTCGAGCGGCTGCTCACCGGAGTGCTCGACTTCCGTGCGGCGGGACGTGAGGCGGCGGACGGGCCCGACGCGTCCGGCGCGGAGCGCGTGGCGTTCGCAACCGGGGCAGGCGGGGCGCGCGCGGAGTTGCACGTGACGGAGCGTCGCGGACTCGCGCCCGCGCGGCTGGGGCACGGGGGCGTGCACCACCTCGCCCTGCGCGTGCGCGACGACGCGGCGCAGCGCGCGTGGCTGGAGCGACTCACCCGCGCGGGGGTGCGCACGTCGGGGCTCGTGGACCGGTACTACTTCGAGTCGGTGTACTTCCGCGAGCCGAACGGGATCCTGTTCGAGCTGGCGACGGACGGGCCGGGGTTCGCGACGGACGAGGATGCGGCGCACCTCGGCGAGCGTCTGGCGCTGCCGCCGTTCCTGGAGCCGCGGCGGGCAGAGATCGAACGCGGGCTGCGGCCGCTGGCGACGTAGCAGATCGCGGCGAACGGCGGCAACTGAAGCATTCAGTTCTGGGGATCGCCTCCGGCCGTCGGGCGACGTCCGCGCGTCGACACACGCCGCACCACGGTGCGGCCGTCACCGATGTGGCAATCCTGCTACACTTTCCGGGAGGCGTCCGCGCGCACGGCGTCGCGCGGGCCGCGGGCGGACGCGTTAGGCGTCCGATCCGCCGCCGGCGCGCGCGCCGGGAACGGTCCACGCGAACGCGCGCCGGTCGCGGCGCGCGAGCAGTGCCGCGTCCGCGAGACTGCGCCACCGGCTATGCTGCAGTTGCACGGAACGCCCGGCGCGCACCTCGTTCCCAGACTCATGCCGCACCTCGCCCTGCTCGGCGACTCGATCTTCGACAACGCCGCCTACGTGGCCGGCGGCCCCGACGTGTGCACGCAGCTCGCGGGCGTCCTTCCCCCCGCGTGGCGGGCCACGCTGGCCGCGGTCGACGGCGCCGTGCTGACCGACGTCGCGCGCCAGCTCGCGGGCGTTCCGCGCGACGTCACGCACCTCGTCGTGAGCGCGGGCGGCAACGACGCGCTCGGCCACGCCGACCTTCTCGACCGGCCCGCCCGGTCGAGCGCCGAGGTGCTCGGCTGGCTCGCCGACGCGGTGGAGGGCTTCGAGGCGCGCTACCGCGCGATGCTCGGCGCGGTGCGCGCGCGCGGGCTGCCCGTGACGGTGTGCACGGTCTACAACGGCCGGCTGGCGCCGCCCACCGCGCGCACGGCCGCCGTCGCGCTGGCGGTGTTCAACGACGCCATCCTCCGGCTCGCGGCCGAGCACGACGTGCCGACGATCGAGCTGCGCCTCGTCTGCACCGAGGCCGCCGACTACGCCAACCCCATCGAACCCTCCGTCGTTGGCGGCGCGAAGATCGCGCGCGCGATCGCGCGCGCCGTCGGCGCGCCGGTGCCGTAAGGCGCGCGTCGGTCTACCCCGGCGGCCGGCGCGCCCGCACCGGCACCTCCAGCCCCGCGACCATCAGCGTGACCTCGTCGGCCGCGGCCGCGACGCGCTGGTTCACGCGGCCGAGCGCGTCGCGGAAGGCGCGGCCTAACGCGCTCGCGGGGACGACGCCGAGCCCGACCTCGTTGCTCACCACGATCCACCGCGCGCCCCGCGCGGCCGGCACGACGGCGAGCAACTCCCCCGCGCGCTCGGCCGCGAGCGCCTCCGCCTCGCGCGGGTCGGCGAGCGAGAGGAGCAGGTTGCTCGTCCAGAGCGTGAGGCAGTCGACGACGACGGCCGCGTAGGGCGCGTCCGCCGCCGCGAGCGCGCCCGAGACCGCCCCGGCGAGGTCGAGCGGGGCCTCGACCGCGTGCCAGTGCGGTGGGCGCTCCGCCCGGTGCGCGGCGATCCGACGCGCCATGTCGTCGTCGAAGGCCTCGGCCGTGGCCGCGAAGAGCACGCGCCCGTCCGCGCCGGCGAGGGCATCGGCCATCGCGACCGCGCGCGCGCTCTTGCCCGAGCGCACGCCGCCGAGCAGCAGGGTGAGGGGGAGGAACCCGTGCGCGGGGCCGTTAGTCATCGGGCGGCGGGGCGGGGAGCGGCGGCAGTCCCATCATCGCGGTCACGGCCCCGAGGTCGAGGTGCGCGCGTACGGAGTCGGCCAGCGCGTCGAACGCGCGCTCGACGGCGCCGTCGCGCGGGTCGTCCGGCCCGCCGTCGGTGGCGTGCGGCGCGAGCGCCACGCCGTTGCGGGCGGCCGCGGCCGCGACCACCGCACGCAGGAACGCGCGGTTCTCGAACAGGCCGTGCAGGTACGTCCCCACGACGGTGCCGTCCGCCGACGTCGCGCCGTCGGCCGCGCCCGCGTCGCCCACGGCGAACGGCGGGGGCCCGAGCGGGCCCGTCGGGCGCGTGCGGCCCATGTGGATCTCGTAGGCGTCGAGCGCGAGGCCCGCGGGCGCGCCTAACGGTTCGCCGTGGCCCGGGCGCGCGCGCACGCGCGCGGTGACCTTGTCGGCCGCGAACTCGGTGGCGACCGGGAGCAGGCCGAACCCGTCGTCGCCGCCGGGCGCGCCTTCCACGCCGTGCGGGTCGTCCACGCGGAGGCCGAGCATCTGGTAGCCGCCGCAGATGCCGAGCACCCGGGCGCCCGCGGCGTGCGCCCGGCGGACCGCGGCGTCGAGCCCCTGCGCGCGCACCCAGGCGAGGTCGGCGCGCGTGGCCTTGGTGCCGGGAACGATCACGAGGTCGGGGGCGCCGAGCGCTTCGGGGGAGCGCACGAAGCGCACGCGCACGCCGGGCTCGCAGGCGAGCGGCTGGAATTCGTCGAGGTTCGCGATCCGCGGCAGGCGCAGGACGGCGACGTCGAGCGCGGGGGATCCCTCGTCGTCGTGCGCGAGGCCCGCGAGGCGCCCCTGCGCGTCGAGTGCGAGCCCGTCCTCCGCCGGCACGCGCGACAGGTCGAGGTAGGGCAGGACGCCCAACGTCGGCACGCCCGTGCGCTCCTCCAGCATCGCGAACCCGGGCGTGAGCAGCGACGGGTCGCCGCGGAACTTGTTGATCACGAAGCCGCGCACGAGTGCGCGCTCCTCGGGGGCGAGCAGCGCGACCGTGCCGTAGAGCGCGGCGAACACGCCCCCGCGCTCGATGTCGCCGACGAGCAGCACCGGCGCGCCCGCGTATCGCGCCACGCGCATGTTGACGATGTCGTACTGCGCGAGGTTGATCTCCGCCGGACTCCCCGCGCCCTCGATCACCACCACGTCGTGCGCGGAGCGCAGCCGGTCGAGCGCGGCCGTGACCACCGGCCACAGCTCGGCCTTCCGCGCGTAGTAGCCCACCGCGTCGTGCGCGCGCTGCGCGCGGCCCAACACGACGAGCTGCGACGTGCGGTCGCCCTGCGGCTTGAGCAGCACGGGGTTCATGTCGACCGTGGGCGCGACGCCCGCGGCCGTCGCCTGCACGGCCTGCGCGCGCCCGATCTCGCCGCCGTCGACCACGGCGGCGTTGTTCGACATGTTCTGCGCCTTGAACGGGGCGACTCGGTAGCCGGCGCGGGCGAACACGCGACAGAGCGCGGCCACCAGCGTCGACTTGCCGGCGTCCGACGTGGTGCCCTGGACCATCAGGACGCGGGCAGGAACGGCAGCGTGCATGTCGGCGGGTAGGGAGAGCGTCGGGAATCTGCGGTGACGAGGGGCGCCCCTGGGAGCGCCGCGCGGAAGGGAGCGTCGCGCCGGCCGGTGACCCGGCCGGTCACGGCCCCCCACGTCCGCCCCTGTCCCGCGCCACGCCGGCCAGCACGTCGTCCGAATACTCCCCGGCCGCGTTCCACAACACCCATTCCCGCACCCCCGCGTCGGCGGCCCCCCGCACCTGTGCCCGCACCTCGTCCCCCCCGTACGGCGGCGCGCCGAGGGTGAACGCCTGCAGCCACGGGCGGATGCGCGCCCGCGCGCGCGGGAGGGAGCGGGTGCGCGCCACCGCCGCCGCCATCGCGCGCCGGACCAGCTCGTAGGGCGCGGCGTTCGGGTCGGGCAGGTCGAAGTTGCCCGCGCGGTAGTGCGACGGGTAGATCATCGGCAGGATCGCGTCGGCCGTCGTGGCGAGCGAGTCCCAGTCCTGGCCGATCCCCTCCGAGTCGCCGGACTCGGTGATCGCGCGGCCGAACACGTCGACCGTCACCGGCGCGCCGAGCCGGCCTAACGTCAGGCGCGAACCCGCGACGAACGCGTCGATGGCGGCGGCGGGCGACCGCCCGTGCGCGGCCGGGAACACGAGGCCCGCGCGCACCGAGTCGGGCACGTCGGGGAAGCGCACGTAGTCCCACTGCACCTCGCCGAAGCCGGACGCGACCGCCTCGCGCGCGAGCGCGACGTTGTACGCCCACACGCGCGCGTCGTACGGATCCACCCACCGCTGGCGGTAGGCGGGGTCGAGCCACGGCCGCCCGTCCCGCCCCAGGATCGCCCGGTCGGGGCGCGCGCCGGCCAGCACCGGGTCGCGGAAGCAGACGATGCGCGCAATGGGGTACAGCCCGCGCGCGCGCACCGCGCGCAGCAGTGCGGGCAGGTCGGCGATCACCGGGCGCACCGCACCGACCGCGCGCGCGAGCGGCACGCGGCTGCGGTACGGCACGACCCCGTTCTCCTTGACGTCGAGCACCACCGCGTTGACGCTCGTTCCGCGCAATCGGTCGAGCAGCGAATCGAGAGCCGGACGCGACCCCGCGACCGCGGCCGGAACGTAGAGGCCGTGCACGGCCGCGGGGCGCGCCGGCTGCGGGTGGGCGGGCTGCGGGTGGGCGGGCTGCGAGTGGGCGGGCTGCGCCGCGGTCGCACGCGCAGCTGCCGCGAGAGCGACCACGGCCGCGACGCGGCAACCCAACCGTGGGGGGAGCCGTCGGACGAACACGGCGATGAGCGAGCAGGAGTGCACGGTGGCGATCGGGGCAAGCCGGTTGCCACCGACCCCGTCGCGCGCTAGGGTTGACCGGACAACTGATGGTGCGAGCGGGGTCACGTAGTTGGAAGCCGGTGCGAATCCGGCACGGCCCCGCCACTGTGAGAGGCGCGACGACCCGTGCAGCGCAGCTGGCTGCACGCCCGCCGCCCCCGGACCGCCCACCACGCCACTGACGCGCGCCGCGTCGGGAAGGCGGGCGGCCCCGCCTCGAGTCAGGAGACCGGCCCCGCCCGCGCCCGCATGCAAGCCCCTCGAGGGAGGGGTGCGGGGTGGATGGTCCCACGGACCACCGGTCACGTTCGGCCCGGCCGCTCCGCGCGGCTCGGCCGTCCCCGCGGCCCCATCCTCCCCCCACCCGTCCCTCGGCATCCGAAGGACGGGTTTCGTGTTTTCCCCCCCGATCGGCACTCTCCGCCGCGCCGCGGCGCTCGTCGCGCCGCTCGCGCTCGGCGCGTGCGTGCTCTTCGGCGCCGCGCGATGCGCCGACCGCACGGCCGCGGCGCACCCCGCCGCGGCGCACCCGGCTGCGACGCACTCGGCCGCGACGGCAGGCCTCACACTGGTCGACGACGGCGGCCGGACGGTCCACCTCGCCGGTCCCGCCCGCCGCATCATCTGCCTCATTCCCAGCGCGACCGAGACGCTCGTCGCGCTGGGCGCCACCGACCGCATCGTCGGCCGCACGCGCTACGACGTCGCGCCGGAAGTCGCCGCGGTGCCGTCCGTGGGCGGCGGCCTCGACCCGAGCGTCGAGGCCATTGTGGCCCTCCACCCCGACCTCGTGCTCGGCTGGGAGAACGACAAGCGCCAGCAGGTGCGCGAGAAGCTCGCCGCGTTGGACGTGCCGGTGTTCTCGCTGCGCACCGAGGACACGGTCGACGTGTTCCGCAACCTCGCGACGATCGGCCGCCTCACGGGGCGCGACTCCGCCGCGCGCGCGGTCACCGCGTCGGTCCACCACGACTTCGACGCCGTACGCGCCTCGGTGGCCGGCCGGCCGCGGCCGCGCGTGTTCTACGTCGTCTTCAACGACCCGCCAATGACCGCCGGGCCGCACACCTTCATCGCCCAGCTCATCGGCCTCGCCGGCGGCCAGTCGGTGTTCCCCGACGTGCGGGCGCCGTGGCCGACGGTGGCGATGGAAGAGATCGTCCACCGCGACCCCGACCTCGTCATCGTGCCGCGCGGCGAGCGGTCGAGAGGCGAGGCGCCGGGCGCGGCGCTGGCCGAGTTGCGTGCGCGCGGCGGGTGGCGGGACGTGGGGGCGGTGCGCGCGGGACACGTGGCCACGGTCGAGGAGAACCTCGTCAACCGCCCGGGCCCGCACATCGGTGCGGCCGCGCGCGCGTTGCGCGCGGTGCTGCATCCGGAGGTCAGCGCCGGCCTCGCGACCGCGGCGCCCGCGACCGCGGCGCCCGCGACCGCAGCCCCGTAGCGTGGCGTTCACCGGTTCGCCCTCGCGCTGGACGCTCGCCACGCGCCTCGTCGTGCTCGCGGCCGTGCTCGCCGCGACCCTCGTCGGCGCGGTGCGGCTCGGCGCGACGGCGCTCAGCGCCGGGGCCGTGCTGCGCGCCGTCGCCGGCCGCGGCGACCCGACCGTGGTCACCATCGTGCGCGAGTTGCGGCTGCCGCGCGCGGCGCAGGCCGCGCTCGTCGGCGCCGCGCTCGCGGCGAGCGGGGCGACCTTCCAGGCGCTGCTCCGCAATCCGCTCGCCGACCCGTACGTGCTCGGCGTCTCGAGCGGCGCGGCCGCCGGCGCGGTGCTCACGGTCGTGACGGGGCTCGCGGCGCGCACCCCGCTCGCGCTGCCCGCGGCCGCCTTCGCGGGCGCGACGCTGACGATGCTGCTCGTGCTGCGCCTCGCGGCCGGCGTCGGGCGCGCCCTCGACGCGCGCGTGCTCCTGCTCGCCGGCGTCGCGACGAGCAGCTTCCTCGTCGCCGCGATCTGGCTCGCGCTCTCGTTCGCCGACGTCGAGGCGGTGCGCTCGGCGATCTTCTGGATGATGGGGAGCCACGCCGGCGCGACGTGGGGCTCGGTGGGCACGTTAGGCCTCTGCCTCGCCCCGGCGCTCGCCGTGCTCGCCGCGCTCGCGCGCCCGCTCAACCTGCTCGCGGTCGGCGAGGCGACCGCCGCCCACCTCGGCACCCGCGTCGAGCGCACCAAGCTCGTCGCCTTCGGCGTGGCCACGCTGCTCGCCGCCGCCTCGGTCGCGGTGAGCGGCACGATCGGCTTCGTGGGGCTCGTGGTGCCGCACGCGGTGCGCCTCGTGTGGGGGAGCGACAACCGCGCGCTGCTGCCCTGCGCCGCGCTCGCCGGCGCGATCTTCCTCGTCGCCGCCGACACCCTCGCCCGCACCGCCGCCGGCGCCACCGAGCTGCCGATCGGCGTCGTCACCGCGTTCGTCGGCGTGCCCTTCTTCGTGTGGCTGCTGCGGCGGCCGGGCGTCGCGTGACGTCGCCGCCGACCGCCGCGTTCCACAACGCGTCGCCCGACGCGTCGCCCAACGCGGTCCGGGCCGCGCCGGACGTCCCGGCCGCCGGCTGGACCGCGGAGCGCGTCACCTATCGCCACCCCGGCGCCGAGCGCGCTGCCGTGGACGACGTCACGCTCGACGTGCCCGCCGCACGCCTGACGGCCGTGCTCGGCCCCAACGGCGCGGGCAAGTCGACGCTGCTCGCCCTCCTGCTGGGCACCCTCGCCCCCGCCAGCGGCACGGCGGCGTTCGCGGGCACGCCGTTGGGCGCGTGGCCGCGCGCCGAGCTGGCGCGGCGCGTCGGCGTCGTGCCGCAGGGCGAGGAGTTCGCCTTCCCGCTCACCGTGCGCGCCCTCGTCGAGATGGGCCGCTACCCCCACCTCGGCCGGTGGGAGTCCGCGCGCCCCGCCGACCGCGCGGTGGTCGACGCCGCGATCGCGCGCGTCGGCATGCGCCCGTTCGCCGAGCGGGCGGTGGCCACGCTGAGCGGCGGCGAGCGGCAGCGGGCGCGACTGGCGCGCGCGCTCGCGCAGGTCGCGCGAGACGCCTCGGCCGAGCCCGCCCCGGGCGCCGCCCTCGCCCTCGACGAGCCGACCGCGGCGCTGGACCTCGCGCACGAGATGACCTTCTTCGGCCTCGCCCGCACGCTCGCCGACGCGGGCACCACGGTGCTGCTCGTCACGCACAACCTCAACCTCGCGGCCCGCTACGCCGACCGGCTCGTGCTCATGCACGCGGGGCGGGTGGCCGCGGACGGCGCGCCCGCGGAGGTGCTCACCGCGGCGCGCGTGTCGCAGGTGTATGGCTGGCCGGTGGAGGTGGCGCCCTTCGGGCACGGCGGGCGCGCGCACGCGGCGCCGCAGGTCGTGCCGCTCGAGGGGGCCGCATCGTGAACGCGGGGAGGCGCGGGCCGCGCGTCGCGCCGGCGGCCACACGGGTCGCCACGCCGGGTGCCACACGCGTCGCAACGCTGGCCGTGGCGCTGGCGGCCGCACCCTGTGCGGCGCGCGCACAGGTCCCGGGCGAGGTGCGCGGGCGCGTGGTCGACGGGCGCACCGGACGGCCCGTCCCGGGCGCACGGGTCGAGGCGGACGACGCCGGTGCGGCTGCCGCGACCGCGGAGGACGGCACCTTCGTGCTCCGCGGACTCGACCCGAGCGCGCACGCGCTCCGCGTCCGCGCGCTCGGCTACGCGCCGCGCGACGTGGCCGTCGCGATCGCCAACGGGCGGGCGGAGGTCGTGCGCGTGACGCTGCAGGCCGCCGCGCGGCGGCTCGCCGCCGTGCGCGTCGACGCCCGGCGCCCCGCCGACGCGCCCGGCGCGGCCGTGTTCGACCGTCCAACGATCGAGCGCTCGGGACGGCGCGACGTGGGCGAGCTGCTGCAGGCGACGCCCGGCGTGGTGGTCACGCAGGCCGGCGGGCCGGGCGCGCCCGCCCACGCCTCGATCCGCGGGTCGAGCGCGGGCGAGGTGCTCGTGCTCGTCGACGGCGTGCCGCTCAACTCGACGATCACCGGCGACGCCGACCTGTCGCGCCTCTCGCTCGACGCCGTCGAGCGCGTCACCGTGCTGCCGGGCTCGCAGTCGGCGCGCTACGGCGACCGCGCGTTAGGCGGCGTGATCCTCGTCGAGACGCGCCGCGTGGAGCGCGAGGCGTCGGTCACGGCGCGCACGGGCGCGTGGGGGGAACGGGACGCCGGACTGGCGGTGGGCGGCACGCGCGAACTCGGCACGGCGGACGGCGGCGCGGCAGACGGCGCCGCACGCGGCGACACGCGGCGGCTGAGCGGGTCGTTCACCGCCGACCGACGGAGCGAGCGCGGGGACTTCTCGTACGACGTTCCGCCCGAGCGCGGCGGCGGCACCGCGCGGCGCGAGAACGCGGACGCGCGCGTCAGCGACCTCGTCGGGACCGCCGCGCTCGACGGCGACCGCGGCTCGTTGCGCGCGCGCGCCACCTGGCAGGAGAGCGCCCGCGGGCTCGTCGGCTCCATAGTGCAGCCGTCGCTCAGCGGGCGCGAGTCGGGCGACCGCACGACGGCCGCGCTCGACGGCCGGTGGACGGGCGAGCGCGTCACGTGGACGGGGTCGGCGTCGCTCGCCCGCGAGCGCGCCGCGTTCGCCGACCCGACCCCGCCGTTCGGCGCCGCGTACGACGACGCGGTCGACGCACGCTCCGCGGTCGCGACGGGGGGCGTGACCGCGCCGCTGCACGCCCGATTCGCCGCTGCGACCGCCGAACTCGGGGCGGAAGGCCGCCTCTACCGCATGCGGTCGAACGAGCTGGCCGACGGCGCGCCGGGGAACCAGCGCCAGCTCGGCACGTGGGGCGCGCTCCGTCTCGCACGCACGGCGGGCCGCGTGCTCGGCGCGCCGCTCGAACTCTCCGCCGATGCCGGCGCGCGGCTCGACCGCAACTCGCTCGTCGCCGGCACGGTCGCGTCGCCGCGGGCCGGGCTCGCCCTCACCGCGGGGCGGGTCTCGCTCGGCGGCTCGGTCAGCTCGTCGTTCTCGTCGCCGACGCTGGCCGACCAGTTCTTCCACGAGGGCGTGCTCGTGCGCCCCAACCCCGACCTCCGCCCCGAACGCGTGCGCGGCGAGCGGGAGGCCCACGCCGCCGTGCGCGACCTCCCGGTCGGCCCCGCGCGGATCGACGCGGAGGGGAGCGCGTACCGCGCCGACGTCGACGGGATGATCCTCTGGATGCCGGACTACCGCTTCGTCTGGAGCCCGACCAACTACGACGTGCGCCGCGCCGGCCGCGAGGGCACCGTGCGCGCCGCCCTCCCCGCGTTAGGCGTCGACGTGCGGGGCGCCCTCGCCCGCGCCGACGTGACCTACGCCGGGCCGGTGCTCGGCGGGCAGGTCGTCTACCGCCCGCGCACGACGGCGAGCGTCTCGGGCGGCGCGCTCGTGCCGCGCCTCGCCCCCGCCGGCACGCGCGTCGACGTCGTCGCGCGCTACGTCGGCGAGCGCCGCACCGTCCCGGGCTACGCCGTGAACTCGCTCGCGCCCTACTGGCGCACCGACGCGCGACTGGCGGTGCCCGTCGCCCGGCCTAACGCGGCCAGCGGCTGGGCGCTCGACGCGACCGCCGGCGTCGAGAACCTCTTCGACCGGTCGGCCGCGATGCTGATCGACTACCCGTTCCCCGGCCGCACGTGGAGCGTCGCGCTCCGCCTGCGGCGCGGCGCCGTGCGTCCCTGACCTCTCCACTCCACCCAACGCCCGTGCACACTTCCGTCCGCCCCGCCGCCGCATTCCTCGTGCTGGCCGCCGCGGGGTGCAGCAGCGACTCCGTCACCAACCCGGTCGCCCCCGGGTTCCTCGGCGGCACTTCCAGCAACCACCAGATCGGCGTCGTCGTCAACTCGACGGGGCACGCGCTCACGCTCTTCCAGCTCGGCAGCCCGACGACCACGCAGACCATTCCGTTAGGCAGCAGCAGCACGGTGACGCCGGTCAGCCTCTCGCTCCGGGGCCGCAGCGCCGCCGTGCCGCTCGGCGACGCGGCGAGCGTCGCGCTCGTCGACCTCGCGGGCGGGACCGTGAAGCGCTTCTTCACCTTCGCGTCCGGCAACGCGACGGGCTCGGCGTGGGTGGACGACAGCACCGTCGTCGCGGCCAACACGGGCAACAACACCGTCGGCCGCTTCCGCGTCGGCCAAACCGGCGACGCGATCACCACCACCGTCGGCGTCGCGCCGGCGCCGACCGAGGTGGTGGTAGCCGCCAACCGCGTCTTCGTCGTCTCGGGCAACCTCAACGCCAGCTACGCCCCGATCGGCAACAGCATCGTGACGGCGATCGACCCGGCGACGATGACGGTCACCGGCACGGTGTCGACCGGCGGCACGAACGCGACCTCCGCCGCGGTGGGCCCGGACGGCAAGATCTACGTCGTCAACACCGGCGACTACGTGACGCCGGGGAGCCTCGGGGTGATCAACCCGACGACGATGGCCCTCGAGACCACCGTCCCGGGGATGGGCGTCGGACCCGGCGGGATCACGATCGACGCCAACGGCCTCGCCTACGTCTCGGGCTACTACTTCGGCACGCTCGTGTGGAACACGGCCACGCGCCAGTTCGTGCGCGGCCCGTCCAACCCGGTGTGCGCCCCGATCGGGACCACGGGCACGTGCCGCGGCGCGTTCGGCGCCGCGGCGACCACCGACGGCTCGCTGTACCAGGTGTTCTTCGGCAGCGCAAATCCGGCGCTCGCCCCGCAGGTGTTCGTCTACAGCGCGGGCACGTTCGCGCTGCGCGACAGCGTCGCGGTCGGCGCGGGGCCGTCCGACATCCAGATTCGCACGTTCTGATCGTTTCTCCTCCGCCGCGACGCGCGGCGCGCGTCGCCGCGGCCCTCGCGGCCGACATCGTCCTCGGCGAGCCGCCGAACGCGCTCCACCCGACGGTCTGGATGGGGCGCCCACTCGGCCGCGCGCGCGCGTGGCACGCCGGCGCGCGCCGGTCGCCGGCGGCCGCCCTGATCGCGGGCGCGGCGACGTTAGGCGCGGGCGCGCTGGCCGCGGGCGCGGCCGGGCTCCTCGCCGAGCGGGCGCTCGCGCGGGTGCCCGACGCGCGGCTCCGCACGGCGCTCGGCGGGCTCCTGCTCAAGCCCGCGTTCGCCGTGCGCGCGCTGCTCGCGGCCGGCGGCGCGGTGGAGCGCGCCCTCGGCCGCGGCGACCTCCCCGAGGCGCGGCGACTGCTCGCGTGGCACCTCGTCTCGCGCGACACCGCGCACCTCACGGCGTCCGAGGTGGCCGGCGCGGCGATCGAGTCGCTCGCCGAGAATCTGGGCGACGGCGTGGTCGCACCGCTCCTCGCGCACGCGGCCGGCGGACTCGCGCTCGCCTACGCCCACCGCTTCGTGAACACCGCCGACGCCATGCTCGGCTACCGCACGCCCGAGCTCGAATGGTTCGGCAAGGCGGCGGCGCGCGCGGACGACGCGCTCAACCTCGCGCCGGCGCGGCTCGCCGCCCTGCTCGTCGCGCTCGCCGCCCCCGCGGGCGGCGGGTCCACCCGTCGGGCGTTAGGCGCCGCCCGCGCCGACGCCCGGCGCACGCCGAGCCCCAACGCCGGCTGGCCGATGGCGGCGATGGCCGGCGCGCTCGGCGTGCGGCTCGACAAGCGCGGCGCGGCAGCCGACGGCGCCGGCCGGCTGTACGTGCTGCACGCGGCCGGCCGCGCGCCGGTGGCGGGCGACCTCGCCCGCGCGCGGCGCGTGGTCGGCGCCGCGGTCGCGCTCGCGGCTGCGGCCGCCGTCGCACTCGAGGGTCGTCGCCGGTGACGGTCGCGTGAGCGTCACCCCCGGGCGCGTCGCACACGGCGGTCCGTCGGGGGACGAGCACCTGCGTCCCGTGTGGGCCGACTTCTCCACCTCGGTCAACGCGTACGGCCCCGCCGACGTCGTCGTCGAGGCGGTCCGGGCCGCGACCGCCCCCGCGCGCCTCGCCGCGTACCCCGACCCGACGTGCGGCGCGGCCCGCGCCGCGCTGGCCGCCCACGCGGGCGTGGCCGAGAACTGCGTGGCGGTGGGCGCCGGCGCGGCGGAGCTGATCCTCGCCGCCACACTCGCGTTCGCGCGCGGCGGCGACGGGCGGGGCGACGCCGGCGTGCTCGTTCCGCGTCACGCGTTCGGCGAGTACGCGCGCGCCGCCGAACTCGCGGGCGCGCGCGTGGTGACCCCCGCGCGCGGGCAGCCGTTCGCCGAGGCGGTTGCCGCGGAGCGCCCGCGCGTCGCCTTCCTGTGCACCCCCGAGAGCCCGACCGGGCGCGCGTGGCCGCTCGCGGCCGTGCGGGAGGTCGCCGACGCGTGCGCCGCGGCGGGCGCGCGGCTCGTCCTCGACCAGTCGTTCGACGCGTTCGCGCGCGAGCCGTTAGGCACGCCCGCGCTGCCCGGACACCCCGCGGTGCTACACCTGCGCTCGCTCACCAAGGACCACGCGCTGGCCGGCGTGCGCGTCGGCTACGCCGCGGGAACCGCGGAGGCCGTCGCCGCGCTTGATCGGGCGCGGATGCCGTGGGGCGTCTCGACCGCGGCGCAGGCCGCGGCCGTCGCCGCGTGCACCCCCGGGGCGCTCGAACACGCGCGCCGCACGGCGGCCCTGCTGCGCGACGCCGCGGCCGTGCTCCGCGCCACCTTCGCGCCCGCGTGCGACGTGCCGTCCGACGTACACTACTTCCTGCTGCGCGCCGGCGACGACGCGGGCGCCGGCGCGCGGCTGACGCGCGCGCTGCGCGACCGCCACGCGCTGCGCGTGCGCGACTGCGCCTCGTTCGGGCTCCCCGCCCACGTGCGCGTGGCCGCGCGCACGCCGCCCGAGAACGCGCGCCTCGCCGACGCACTCGCCGACGCGCTCGGCGACGCGCTCGGCGGCGCCGACCGCCGCGCGCGCACCGACGCGCCGCAGGCCCCCCCCTCTTCGACCGCCGACCGTGGCTGACCCGAACGACCCCTCGACCCCGCCCGCCGACGCCGCGGCGACCACGCCCGCGGGGCGCCGCGCGCCGCGCCCCAAACAGAAGCGGCCCGGCCCGTACCGCGTCCCCCCGCGCGAGCGGCGCCACGGGTTGCTCATCGTCAACACCGGCCACGGCAAGGGCAAGACGACCGCCGCGCTCGGCCTGCTCCTCCGCGCCGCCGGGCGCGACATGCGGGTGGCGATGTTCCAGTTCATCAAGAGCGCCGCCAACCCCTACGGCGAGCACGTCGCCGCCGCCCGCCTCGGCGTCGAAATCGTGCCGTTAGGCGACGGCTTCACCTGGCTCTCGGACGACATCGCCGCCGACCGCGCCCTCGCCGAGGCGGGGTGGGAGCGGTGCCGGGCCGCGCTCGCCGGCGGCGAGTTCGACGTGCTCATCTTCGACGAGATGACCTACGCCTTCAACTACGGCTGGCTCGACGTCGGCGAGGTGCTCGCCGCCATCCGCGCGCGGCCCGTGGGCACCCACGTGGTGATCACCGGACGCGACGCGCCCGAGGCACTCGTCACCGCGGCCGACCTCGTCACGGAGATGCGCGTCGTCAAGCACCCCTACGCCGACCAGGGTATTGGCGCGCAGCCCGGCATCGAGCTGTGAGCGCGCCCGGGGCCACGGTGGGCGCCGTCGCGGGCCCCGGGCCCGCAGAAACGTGGGAGGTCGTGCGCGGCGCCGCGCGCACGCGCGCCGTGCTCGTCCGGCACGGCGAGACGGACTGGAACGCGCGCGGCGTTTACCAGGGCTCGCGCGACGTGCCGCTCTCGCCGCGCGGACGCGCGCAAGCGCTCGCGCTCGCCGCACGCCTCGCCCCGGTCGCCTTCGACGCCGCCTACACGTCGCCGCTCGCCCGCGCGCGCGAGACCGCCGACCTCGTCCTCGCCGGGCGCGGCGCGGCCGGTCGTCCGGACGGCGGTCCGCTCCGCGTCGAACTCGTCCCGGCGTTCGGGGAATTCGGCTACGGCGCGTGGGAAGGCGTCGCGCCCGACGAGCGCCGGGCGCGCTGGCCCGACCTCGACGCCCGGTGGAACGCCGACCCCTGGAGCGTGGCCCCGCCCGGCGGCGAATCGCTCGACGCGCTCGCCGCGCGCGTGATCCCCGCCTGGGACCAACTGGTCGGCGCGCACCCCGGCCGCACGATCGTCGTGTTCGCCCACGGCCACGTCAACCGCGTCATCCTGCTCCACGCCCGCGGCCTCCCGCCTGCCGCCTTCTGGTCCGTCGCGCAGCCCAACGCGTCGGCGGTGCTGCTCGACTGCCGCCCGTGATCGACGAGCTCCGCGTCTTCTTGACCGCGGTCATGTTCCTCACGCGGATTCCGGTCCCGCGCTGGGTGGGCTACGATCCCGCGCACCTCGCGCGCTCGACGGCCTACTTCCCGGCCGTCGGTGTGATCGTCGGGCTCGCGGGCGGCGCGGTCCTCTGGGTCGCCGCACGCGTCTGGCCGCCCTTCGTCGCGGCCGCACTCTCGACCGCGGCCACGGTGTGGCTCACGGGCGCGTTCCACGAGGACGCCCTCGCCGACAGCTGCGACGGCTTCGGCGGGGGGTGGGACAAGCGGCAGGTGCTCGCGATCATGAAGGACAGCCGCATCGGGTCGTACGGCGCGGTCGGGCTCGGGCTCGCCCTGCTCGCCAAGGTGGGCGCCGTCGCCGCGGTCGCCGACGCGCACGCGGGCACGGCGGTCCGCGCCCTGGTCGCCGCGCACGCCCTCGGCCGCTGGTCGAGCCTGCCGCTGATCTGGGGACTGCCCTACGTGCGCCCGGACGAGGAGCCCGGCGCCAAGAGTCGCCCGTTCGCGGCGAGCGTGACCACGCCGCGGCTCGCGGCGGGGACCGTCGCCGCGCTCGCCGTCACCGCCGCCGCGCTCGTACCGTTAGGCGCGGCCGCGGTCGCCGCGGCCGTCGCCCTCGCCGCCCTGGTCACGGCCCTCGCCGCCCGCTACTTCCGCCGCCGCCTGGGCGGGATGACCGGCGACTGCCTCGGCGCGGCCAACCAGATGGTCGAGCTGTCGACGTACCTCCTGCTCGCCTCGGCGTGGCTGCGCCGTTAGCGGCTCCCGTCGACGCCCCCGTCACGCTCTACCTCGTCCGCCACGGCGAGGCGCAGGGGGCAGAGGGGCGCTGCGTGGGGCACACCGACCTGCCGCTCGCGCCGGCCGGCCGCGACGCGCTCGCCCGCCTCGCGGCGACGTGGACACTCCCCCGCCCGCCGCTCCTCATGTCGAGCGACCTGCTGCGCGCGCGGGAGTCCGCCCGACTGCTCGCCGGGGGCTGGGGCATGGCGCCGCCGATCCGCACCGACCCCCGGCTGCGCGAGATGCACTTCGGGCGGTGGGACGGGCGCACGTGGGAGGAGCTGGAGCGCGACGACGGGGTCGCGTTAGGCGCGTGGATGGCGGACTGGCAGGAGGCCAGGACGCCGGGAGGGGAAGGATTCGGCGACGTGGTCGCGCGCGCGGGGGCGTGGCTGCGCGACGCCGCGGAGGCGGGGAGGGCGGACGGACACGACGTGGTCGCGGTGGCGCACGCGGGGTTCATCCGCGCGCTGCTGGTGCACGCGATCGGACTGACGCGGGAATCCGCATTCCGGATGCGGGTGGACCACGCGGGGGTGACGGCGGTGCGGGTCGGGGGCCGCGGACACGAGGCGTTGTTCGTGAACGCGGGGGTCGAAGGGTCCGGCTTGGGCCGGCGGGACGGATGACGCCCGGTGGAACGGCCCGTCCCTACCAGTCGCCGCGCCGCTCCCCCCTCCGATACGCTCCCAACACCGAGAACAGCCAGCCCCCGTTCCCGACCCCGAACCCTCCCCAGAACGCCATCGTCCCGAGCGCCTCGTCGGTCGTGTGCACCGCCCAGGCAATCCCCAAAAGCCCGATCGCGCACCAGCCCACGCACTCCAGGCCCGTGCGGACGAAGTCGCGGGTGCGATCGCGGTCCGCGGCGCGCGCCTCCTCGCGGCGCCGCGTGGCCATCTGGTCGAGCAGGGCGGAGGGTGGCATGGCGGCCGGGGTGGGTGCTGTGCGGATATCCTACCGACGCGCGTGGCCGTCCGCGAGCAACCCGCCGGCGCCGGGCGGCTCGACCGTCCATCGCCTCACGCACGGGGCCGCCGCCGCGGCCGCCCCGCCGCGTTCGACGAACGCGCCGATCGCCTCCCGCACGCACCCGTCCGCCGTCGCGTGCCCCTGTCCGGGCGCGACGAGACGCCACGCGGCCGGGAGGAACGCCGCCGCGGAGTCGGCCCACTCCGGCGGCACCACCGGGTCGAGCGCGCCCGAGAGGAACAGCACCGGGGCGTCCGCGCGCACCGGCAGGGTGTCGGACGGCGCGAGCGGCCCGCGCGGCCATTCGGCGCATGCTGCCACCAATTCCGCGGCGATCGGCAGGCCGAGCGGACTCGCGGCCGCGAGGCGCGCCGTGTCCGCGCGCGCGATGCGGGGCGCGTCCTCGGTGCAGAGCACGCTGAGCGTGAGGCCGCGGCTGCGCGCGTACTCGCGCCACCGCCCGTGCTGCGCGGCCGCGTCGACCCACTCGTCCCAGTGGCCGAGCGCGGCGCGGTGTGTGAGGGCCAGCATCCCGCGCGCATCCCCCGCGCCGTAGAGCCGCGACCAGCTGAACTCCGCGAACGCGCGCCGCGTCACGACCACCGCCTCGCGCCGCAGTCGACGCCAGTTCCAGCGCGACACCCGCACCGGGTGCGCGGCGAGGTGGTCGAGCACCCGGCGCAGATCGCCGTCCGGGTCCGGCGCCGCGACCGCGCACGCGGCATCCGCGCGGCACTCGGCCGCGCGCGCGGCGAACGCGCGCGCCCCGGCGGCCGCCGCCGCGAGCGGGATCACCCGCTCCGGGGGCGGGGCGCTCTGGACGACGGTCGTGCGCACGCGCTCCGGGTGTCGGCGCAGCAACGCGAGCGCCAGCCGCCCGCCGTACGACACCCCGAACACGTGCGCGCGGCGGACGCCCAACGCGTCGAGCACGTCGGCGAGGTCGTCGGCCGAGCGCGCGGTCGTGTACTGCGTGAGGTCCGCAAGGCGTCCGAGCGCGAGGCGGCAGCGGCGCACCGCGTCGAGCGGGAACGACGGCGAGACGTGCGCTTGCAGGGCGTTGCCGGCGAGGTCGCAGGCGAGCGGGTTCGACCGCCCCGTGCCGCGCTGGTCGGCGAGCACGACGTCGTGGCGCGCGCGCAGGTCGCCGAGGATCTCGTTTGCGTACGCCACGGCGCCCGTCGCCGCGCCCTGCCCCGGACCGCCTGCGAGCAGCACCACGGGTTCGCCGAACGGCGCGCGCCCGCGGGCGCGGAGCACGACCACCCGAAGCCGGATGGTCCGCCCCGAGTACGCCTGTCCGTCGCGCGCGTCGCGCGCGGCGCGGTCGCGGTCCTCCGGCACGACCACCGTGCCGCAGCGGCCGACCTCGCGCACCGCCCACACGACGCACGGCTCGAAGGCGGCGTGCCCGGGCCGGGCCGCGCGCCGCGTCGCGCGCGACGCGACCGCCGCCACCGCGCCGAGCGTCAGGCAGGCGACGGTCACCGCCCCCGGCCGCAGTCGGCGCGCGGGCCGCGCTCGCCCCGTCACCGACCCCACGCCATCAGCACGCACCCCACGACCACGAGCCCCACGCCCAGGCACCGCGGGGCGGTGACGCGCTCGCCCAGGCGCGCGCCTAACGCCACGCCCCCGGCGATGCTCAACTGCCGCAGCCCGACCACGTACGTCGACCCGCCCCCGCGCAGCGCGAGCAGCACGAGGCCGTAGCTGGTCGTGTTGAGCACCCCGACCGCGACCGCCGTGCCGCGCCGCGCCCGCCACTCGGCGCGCACCGCGGGCCAGCCCTCGCGCCGCACGACGATGGCGAGATAGCCCACCCCCGCGGCCGCCGTGTAGCCGTAGAAGTAGGCGAACAGTGGCACCTCGCGCACGGCGAGCTTGTCCCAGATCGTCCCCCCCGCGAGCACGAGCGCCACGAGCAGCGCGTACCCCGTCGCGGGCCCGCGCACCGCCGCGCCGAGCGCCCGCACGCCCGCGCGCGTGAGCGCCGGCAGCTGCATCGCGAGCACGCCCGACACGATGGCCGCGACCGCCACGCAACCGAGCGGGCCGAGTCGCTCGCCGAACGTGAGCCAGCCGAGCACGGGGAGGAAGACGAGCGTGCTCCCCCGCGCGATCGGGTACGCGAACGAGAGGTCGCCGTGGCGGTAGGCCGCGGCGAGGGCGGCGTAGGTCGCCAGCACGAGCGCCGTTCCCACCGCGACGTAGCCGAGCACCGCACCGCCCACGCCGTCGAACGCGCCCGCGGGCGCGCGCACGAGGAGCGCGACGAACGCGGGCAGGAAGACCACCGCCTCGCTCGCCTTGCTGGCCGCGACGAACGCGTGCGACCCGCCCGCGCGCTTGAGCAGGAAGTTCCAGTACGCGTGACACCCCGCCGAAACGAGGACGAGGAGCAGCGCCGTCGCGCCCACCGTGCGGTGACGTTAGGCCGTGGTCACTCGCGCCAGTCGGCGACGAACAGGTTCGTCTCGCCCGGGGTCGCGGCGCGGCGGTTGGAGGCCCACACGAGGTGCCGCCCGTCGCGGCTGAACATCGGGAACCCGTCGAAGGTAGGGCTCGTCGTGACCTGCTCCAGCCCGGTGCCGTCGAGGTTCACGAGGTACAGGTCGAAGTTCCCGCTCCGCGGCTGCCGGTAGTTGCTCGAGAAGATGATCCGGCGCCCGTCCGCGGTCCAACTCGGCCCGAAGTTGGCCCCGCCGAGGTGCGTGATCTGGCGCTGGCCGCTTCCGTCGGCGTTCATCACCCACAGCTCCATCCGGTTGGGCTTCACGAGGTCGTCGGCGAGCAGGGCCTTGTACTGCGCCACGTCCGCCGAATCCGTCGGGTGCCACGCGCGGTAGACGATCCGCGTGCCGTCGGGGCTCCACCACGGCCCGCCGTCGTAGCCGAGCGTGTGGGTGAGCTGGCGGACGTCGCTCCCGTCGACGTTCATCGTGTAGATGTCGAGGTCCCCGCCCTTGCGCGACGTGAACACGACGCGCCGGCCGTCGGGCGAGACCACCGCCTCGGCGGTGTACGTCCCGTAGTTGGTCAGTCGCCTAACGTCGGAGCCGTCGCGGGCGGCGGTGTAGACGTCGTACTTGTCGAGCTTCCAGACGTAGCCGCGCGACTTGTCGGGCGGGGAGGGGCAGCCGCGCACGTTGTCGTGGGTGGAGCCGAAGAGGACGCGCCGGTCGTCGCCGTAGAAGAAGCCGCACGTCGTCTTGCCCCCGCCCGGCGAGACGCGCGTGAGGGCGCCGCCGTCGGCGACGCGCACCACGTACTGCTGGTCGCAGCCGGTCTGGTCGACGCGCCCCTGGAAGGTGAGGTAGTCGCCGCTGGCGCTGAAGTAGGCCTCGGCGTTCTCGCCGCCGAAGGTGAGCTGGCGGACGTTGGTCAGGTGACGCTCGCCGCTGTCGGCCGGCACCGGGCGCGAGCCGGTCGGGATCTGCGCAGGGAGCGACGACGAGGCCAGGCAGAGGAGGAGCAGCGCGAGGACGCGGGGCATGGAGGCTGGATGAGAGCCGGAGCGTTGGAACCGGCGGTGTGGTGGCGCGGATCGGGCGGACCTCCTCTCACGGAACCGCTCCCGCCCAAAAAAAAGGACCGGGTCGCCCTTTCGAGCCCCCGGTCCTCTCTCTCCCCCTGCTGACTACCGCTGCGGCGTCGACGCCGTCGTCGCCCTCGGGGCCACCATCCGGTTGGCCGTGCTCGCCGGGGCCATCGCCTGCGCCACCGCGAACAGCTCCTTTTGCGTGCTGCCCTTCTTGAGGATCTGCACCGCACGCTCCAGCTGCACGTCGTCCTTCATCGCATGCCGGAACGCCGTCGTGTCGCCGAACGCCACCCGCGCGACGCGCTGCTCGATCTGGCGGTCGACCCACTCGTGCCCCGCGTTCCACTGCGCGCGGTCGACCGGAATCTTCGCCGCGACCAGCCGCTGGTAGAACTCCTCGCGCCACGCCGGCAGCACCGTGAAGTCGGGGCGGACCTGCCCGCGCTTCGCATACGCGATGTCGCTCAGGATGCCGTAGATCTCGGGGAACTTCGGCGCCAGCGCCTTCGCCAACGTCTGCTCCGGCGTGGTGAGCGTGTCGGGCTTGACCGTCACATCGGGCGTGATCGCGCCGCCCCCGTAGACCACCCGGCCCGCGTCGCTGTGGTACACCGGGCGCGCCTTCTTGGCCGAGTCCGTCTCGAGCGAGTCGGGGTGGACCTCGACGAACTGGCCGTCCGCCTGCAGCTTGCGCTCCTTGTGGATCGAGCGCCCCGTGGGCGTGAACCACTTGGCCGTCGTCAGCTTCAACGCGTACCCGCCGTCGAGCGGGAAGAGCGTCTGCACGAGCCCCTTCCCGAAGCTCGTCGTGCCGACCACGAGCGCGCGGTCGTGGTCCTGCAGCGCGCCCGCGACGATTTCGGATGCCGACGCCGTGCCGCCGTTGGTCATCACGACCATCGGGATGGTGGGCGCGAGCGGCGCCTCGGTGGCGACGTACACCTGCGACTCGCCCTGCCGCCCGCGCTGGCTCAGGATCTCCTGGCCGCGGCGCATGAACAGGTTGCTCGTCGCGACGGCCTGGTCGAGGATCCCGCCGCCGTTGTCGCGCAGATCGAGCACGAGGCTCTTCGCCCCCTGCCGCTCGAGCGTGCGGATCGCGTCGGCGATCTCCTGGGCCGTCGTCTCGTTGAAGCGCTGCACCGGCACGTAGCCCACGGTGCCGTCGAGCACCATCCCGAACTGCACGGCCGGCACGTGGATGATCGCGCGCGTCAGCCGCGCCACGATCGGCTGCGTCACGCCCGGGCGCAGGAACTTGACGGTCACCGGCGTGCCCGGCGTGCCGAGCAGCGTGTTGGACACCTGCGTGCTCGACCAGCCCTTCGCGCTCGCCGTGTCGATCCCCGCGATGCGGTCACCTTCCTGCACCCCCGCGCCTTCGGCCGGCGAGTGCGGGAAGACGCGCGACACCGTCACGTAGCCGGCCTGCGGCGGCGTGATCTCCATCCCGATACCCGCGTAGCGCCCGTTGGTGTTGCGGGTGAAGTCGGCGATCTGCTTCGGCGTGAACAGCTCCGAGTACGGATCGTTGAGCTCCTTGACGAGCCCCCGCGCCGCCTTCTCGTAGAGCAGCCCCGCGCCGACCGTGTCGACGAAACGCTGCGAAATCAGCCCCATGGTCTGCTCGAGGAGCTGCGGGCCCTCGCGCGCACCTCGGGACTGGGCGAGCCACCCCCCGGCCACCAGTGGCACGAGGGCAACGGTGGCGACGGCGGCCATCCGGCCGGTACGACGGGTCAGACGCATGCGCTTCGACGCTCGACGGAGTGGGGGACCAGCAACGTAGCGGATACCACGCCGCGGGCGGAGGAGTTCCTACGACGGTCGCGACGGCGCGGCGTACTCGACCCACCACGCGCGCCCGTCCTGCACGCACGCCGCCGCGCTCACCACCCCGACCTTCATCAGCATCTCGTGCGCCGGGGCGAGCACGCGCTGCAGGTGCGACGGGTAACGTTGCGTGAGCGGCAGCTGTTCCGCCCACCGCTCCAGCGGCACCCGGCACCGCCCGCCCTCCAGCCCGTCGATCTCCGACCCGGCCTCGCCGGCCCCGTCGGCCCACAACGCCGTGAGCAGGCGGTACAGCCGCCGCGCCACCGGCGACCGCAGCCGCTGGTACCGCGCCCACGAGATGGTCGACGTGCGCCCGGCGGCCACGCTCGCCCGCAACGCCGGCCCCAACACGACCCGCGCGTCCCCCGGCTCGGTCGCGGCCAGCTCCGGAAAGAGCGCCAGCTGCTCCTGCTGCTCCTCCTCGACCACCCGCCGCCGCTCGATCACCACCGAGGCGAGCACCGCGAACCGCGACACGCCGCCCACGTCCTCCACCCCGCCGGTCGCGTACGCCGCCCCGCTCGACTCGAGCGTCGTGCGCTCCAACCGCGTCAACGCCCCGCGCAGCTGCTCGTACGTGCGCCCGTCGGGCGTGCGGCCCAGCGCGCGCAGAAAGGCGTGGAGCGTGAAACTGATCGCGCCGTCATCCGGACGGCCGGCCTCGGTCCACCAGTGCAGCAGCCCCACGTACACGTCCTGGTCGAACGTACCCGGCAGCCGGTCGCCCGGTGCAGGCAGCACCCGCCACCGCGACCCGGGACGCGGCACGTACGTCAGCGCCCCATCGTCCGCCGAATCGCTGAGCCGGAACAGCGGCAACCGCTCCAGCGCCCGGTCCAGCGCGACCATCGGCCGCGCTCCGGGCTTCCCACCACTCCGCGCACTCGGCTTCGGCACCGTCGGCTTTGGCACACTCGGCTTACGAGGAGGGGCGGTCATGACGGTAAAATATGCTGGCGAACGCCGTGACCCCGCCCGTATTCTGCAGGATGACTGCCCAACCGTCCGCCACGACCAAACGCGACCGCCACCGCGCCATCCTCGACATCGTCGGCGCGCACGTCGTGGGCAGCCAGGAGGAACTCCGCCGCCACCTCCACGACCGCGGCTGGGACGTGACGCAGTCCACCCTCTCGCGCGACCTGCACGAACTCCGCCTCGCCCGCGTCCCCACCGGCGACGGCATGCGCTACATCTCCACGAACGCCAACGCGACCTCCGGCGCCGACCAGGCACGCGCCGCCCTCGCCACCCTCCTCCCGCAACTGTTCGACCGACTCGACGGCGTCGGCGAACTCGCGGTCGTCCACACCGTCCCGAGCGGCGCCCAACCCATCGCCGCCGCCCTCGACGCCGCCGCCTGGCCCGACGTCATCGGCACGATCGGCGGCGACGACACGATCCTCATCATCTGCCGCTCGACGGACGCCCGGCTGCGCATCACCGAACGCCTGCAGCAGCTCGCGGGAGCCGGGTAGCACGGCCGGCGAGCCGATCGGACAGGCGAGCCGGCGACTACGGGCCGCTCGCCGTCCGCCGCACCATCCGACCCCACTCGGCGACGTTTCGGCCTCCCACCGAGCGGCCGGCACGGCCTACCGTGGCCGCTCCTCTCACCCGGAGCCGCCCATGACCAACCTCGCCGCCCTCACCTCGCACACCACCCCCACCCCGCCCGCCGGCTACCGCATCCTCCGCGCGTGGCAGCGCGCCCTCGACGTCGCCGCCCACGCGCACGAGCTGGCCGCGACGCTGCCCGCGGCCGACCAGGACCGCCTCGGCACCGACCTGCGCCGCGCGGGTGCCGCCGCGCCCGCCCACATCGCGGCCGGCAACCTCGCTTACGATCGAGCGGAACACCGCCGCGCCCTCCTCGCCGCGCAATCCGCCCTCGCCCGCGTCGAGACGCTCGCCCTGCTCGCCGAACGCCTCCAGCTCGCCACCCCGGCCGGCGTCGCCGCCCTCCTCGCCGACTCCGCCGACGCGCTGCGCCTCGTGCGCGGCCTCGCTCGCGTGGTCGGCACCGTACGCGCCGTGCACGAGGCGGCCCCGCCACTCCCCACCGTCGCCCGCGCGCGCCGGCCCCGACGCCCCCGTCCCGCCGCCGATGGCGCGCACTGACCGGCCGGTGCGTGAGGAGGCCCCCGAAGAAATGGAACGCCGACGTCGGCACGACCTGGCGCTTCACCTCGACCGACATCCACCCCACGCTGGCCCGCCGCTACTCCCAACCGCCACGACTACCCTGGCGGGCCACTAGTCGTGCGCGGGCCTCGCGTGCCGCGTGCGCACCAGAATCACCCCGTTCGCCGCGCGCGATCCGTAGATGCTCGCCTCCGCATCCTTGATCACGTCGATCCGCTCCACGTCCTGCGGTGGGATGCTGTTCAACACGCCCACGCCGTCGTTCACCGCCATCCCGTCGATCACGAACAGCGGGTCGGTCCGCGCGAACGGGCTGAGCGTCGACACGCCGCGGATCACGACGCTGTAGCTCCCGTCGCTGTGCGGCGTGACCATCACGCCCGGCACCCGCATCAGCAGCTCTTCGGTCCGCATCATGTGCTGCGTGCGTGCGTCGTCTCCCGACACGCTCGCCACGCTCCCCGTCATCTGACGGCGCTGCTGCATTCCGTAGCCCACCTGGACACTGTCGTCCAGGCGCGTCCGCGACGAACCGTCCGTCGCACCCCGCACAGCCACGGGCCGTGGATCGTTCGCCCCACGCGTCGCGCCGCCGCTCCCCCCACTCGCACAACCCGCCACCACCACCCACGCGACCGCACACCGCCAGCCCCCAGTGCTCGTCCGCATCTCCTCTTCCCCCCTCCTCGGCGTCGCCGAGTCTGCTTCCGCGTACTCGCAATGCGCGCCGCACGCCGGCGTGCCCTAGAGAGTGGCGCGCGTACCACGCGCGCGCCAGTCCACCCGAGCCCGGCGACCGGCGCCGGCATCCAACTCGCAGCGCGCGCGCCCCGCAATCTCGTTGACATCCCCCCCGGATTGGCTAGATATGCAGATAATCTGCATATCTAACCGGAGTCGCCCATGTCCCGCTCGTCGCCGCTAACCCCCGCCGTCCGCACCATCGCACTCGCCTACTCGGGCGGGCTCGACACCTCGATCATCGTCCCGTGGCTCAAGGAACACTACCCGGGCGCGAAGGTCATCTGCGTGGCGGCCGACATCGGGCAGGGCGACGAGCTGGACGGCGTGCGGCAGAAGGCCATCGCGTCGGGCGCCGAGGCCTGCTACATCGAGGACCTGCGCGAGGAGTTCGTCCGCGACTTCATCTTCCCGACGCTCCGCGCCGGCGCCATCTACGACCGCAAGTACCTGCTCGGCACCTCGATGGCGCGCCCGCTCATCGCGCGCCGTCAGGTCGAGGTCGCGCGCCAGGTCGGCGCCGACGCGCTCGCGCACGGCTGCACCGGCAAGGGCAACGACCAAGTCCGCTTCGAGCTGACCTACATGGCGTTCGCCCCCGAGCTGCCCGTGATCGCGCCGTGGCGCGAGTGGGACATCCGCTCGCGCGAGGACGCGCTGCGCTACGCGGCCGAGAAGGGCGTGCCCGTGACCGCGACGCTGACCAAGATCTACTCGCGCGACTCCAACATCTGGCACCTGTCGCACGAGGGCGGGCAGCTCGAGAACCCGGCCGTCGCGCCGGCCGAGGACATGTTCCAGCTCACGGCCGACCCCGTCACCGCCGCGCCCGACGCGCCCGAGCAGGTCACGATCACCTTCGAGCAGGGCACCCCGGTGGCCGTCGACGGCGAGCGGCTCGGCCCGGTCGCCCTCCTCGAGCGGCTCAACTCGTTGGGCTCCCGCCACGGCGTCGGCCGCATCGACCTCGTCGAGGACCGCCTCATCGGAATGAAGTCGCGCGGCGTCTACGAGACGCCGGGCGGCACCATCCTGTATGCCGCGCACTCGGAGCTCGAGCAGCTCGTCCTCGACCGGCGCACCCTCGCCGCCAAGGACGTGATCGCGCCGCGCTACGCGGACCTCGTCTACGAGGGCCGCTGGTGGACCACCGAGCGTGAGGCCTACGACGCGTTCGTGAACGTGACGCAGGAGCGCGTGTCGGGCACGGTCACGATGCGCCTCTTCAAGGGCTCGGCCGCCGTGGTGGGCCGCGAGAGCCCGCACGCCCTCTACGACGAGCGCTTCGTCACCTTCGGCGAGGACGACGTCTACCAGCAGTCCGATGCGGCCGGCTTCATCCGCCTGTACGGGCTGTCGCAGCGGGTGCGCGCGCTCAAGGACCTGGAGCAGTCGGGCGCGGTGACGGCGACCCCCGCGCGGCTCGCCGCCGTACCCGCCAACGAGGCGTCCACCGACGCGCCGATCGCGTCGGGCGATGCGAAGTTCCCGACCGTCGAAGCGGAGCAGAGCGAGCCGGCGCTGGCGGGAGACTGAGCGCGGCGGAACGACGGCCCCACGTCTGTCGTTCCGCGCGCGGCGCGCGACCGCGCCGCGCGCGGGCGACGCATCTTTCGGCATGACTTCCGTCCCGTCCCCCGGCCACAAGCTCTGGGGTGGCCGCTTTGCCGGCGGCCCCTCCCCCCTCCTCGACGCGATCAACCGCAGCATCGGCGTCGACCTCCGCCTCTGGCCGCACGACATCCGCCTGTCGCAGGCGTGGGCCGCCGCGCTGGCCGAGGGCGGCGTGCTCACCCCGGCGGAGCGCGACCAGATCGTCGCGGGACTCGACCGGGTCGGCGAGCGGATCGCGGCCGGCGAGCCGACGACCGCGGCCGACGAGGACGTGCACACGTTCATCGACCGGCTGCTCCACGAGGTGTTGGACGGCGCACCCGCGGCGGGCAAGCTGCACACGGGGCGCAGCCGCAACGACCAGGTGGCGACCGCGACCCGGCTCTGGGCGATGGACGCCTGCCGCCGGGTGGACGCGGCCGCGCGCGAGCTGCAGGCGGTGCTCGTCGGGCGCGCCGAGGGGCTGCAGGACGCGCTCATGCCCGCCTACACGCACCTGCAGCGCGCGCAGCCCGTCTCGGCGGCGCACTGGCTGCTGGCGCACGTGTGGCCGCTCGCGCGCGACCGCCGGCGGCTGGCCGGGGCCGCCCGCGGCGCGTCGACGATGCCGTTAGGCTCCGGCGCCATCGCGGGCTCGGCCTTCCCGGTCCCGCGCGAGTCGCTGCGCCGCGCGCTCGGCTTCGAGGCGGTGAGCGAGAACAGCATCGACGCCGTGGGCGACCGCGACTTCGTGGCCGAGGTGCTGTTCGCGCTCGCGCTCATGGGGGCGCACCTGTCGCGGCTCGCCGAGGACCTCATCCTCTTCGGCTCGAGCGAGTTCGGGTTCGTGCGCTTCGGCGACGGGTTCTCGACGGGGTCGAGCATGATGCCGCAGAAGCGGAACCCCGACGCGCTGGAGCTCGCGCGCGGCGCGGCGGCCCGTTCGTTAGGCGACCTGGTGGCGATGCTCGGCGCGCTCAAGGGGCTGCCGAGCGGGTACAACAAGGACCTGCAGGACGACAAGCGCGCGCTGTTCGACGCCGTGGACCTCGCGCTCGTCGTGCTCCCCGCGACGGCCGGGACGGTCGCCGAGCTCACCTTCGACACCGCGCGGCTGCGCGCCGCGGTCACGCCGGCGATGATGGCCACCGACCTCGCCGACCACATGGTGCGGCGCGGGGCGACGTTCCGCGAGGCCCACGGCGCGGTCGGCGCCCTCGTGCGCGAGGCCGAGGAGGGCGGGGTGGAGCTGGATGCGTTGGGCAACGCGCGCTACGCCGCCGCGCACCCGGCGCTCGCCGGCGCGGGTCCCGCGCTCGCGCCCGAGGCGAGCGTGGCGCACCGCGACCTGCCCGGCGGGACCGGGCCCGCGGCGGTGCGGGCGCAGCTGGACGCGGCGCGGCGTGAGGCCGCGCGCACCGGCGACGCCCCGCTCCCCGGCCGCTGAACGAGTCGAGACGCGGACGTTACAGATTTCATATGTAGATTTCTGTAACTGAGGAGGCTACACTTGCTCGCGTCATCGCGGGTTCGCGTAGGCCATCCCTGAAGAGGAGCAGCACCCATGAGTGCGTCCATGCTCGGCGGTTCGTTCACCTTTCCCGGCACCTCCCGCACGGTCCACCGGCTCGGATACGGGGCGATGCAGCTGGCCGGACCCGGCGTGTACGGGCCGCCCAGAGATCCGGACGCCGCCGTCGCCGTCCTCCGCGAGGCCGTCGCGGCAGGCGTCGACCACATCGACACCTCCGACTTCTACGGCCCGCACGTCACGAACCAGATCATCCGCCAGGCGCTGCACCCGTACCCGGCGGACCTGGTGATCGTGACCAAGGTCGGGGCACGCCGGCCGGCCGACCAGTCGTGGCAACCGGCCCAGTCGCCCGCGGAGCTCACCGCGGCCGTGCACGACAACCTGCGCAACCTCGGCATCGACGCGATCGACGTCGTCAACTTCCGCGCGATGGGGATGGGAGCCGGCCATGGGCCCGGCGAGGGGTCGATCGCCGAGCGCGTGGCGGTCCTGGCCGACCTGCAGCGTCAGGGGTTGATCCGGCACGTCGGGCTGAGCAACGTCACGGCGGCCCAGGTGGCCGAGGCGCAGGCGATCACGAACGTCGTGTGCGTGCAGAACGAATACAACCTGGCCCACCGCGAGGACGACGCCCTCGTCGACGACCTCGAACGGCAGGGCATCGCCTACGTGCCCTTCTTTCCCCTCGGCGGCTTCACGCCGCTCCAGTCGTCCACGCTGTCGGACGTCGCGGCCCGGCTGGGGGCCACCCCGTTGCAGGTCGCGCTGGCGTGGCTGCTGCAGCGCTCGCCTAACATCCTGCTCATCCCCGGCACCTCGTCGGTCGCGCACCTCCGCGAGAACCTCGCGGCCGCGCAGTTGACGCTGCCGCCCGACGCCGTGGCCGAGTTGGACGGGATCGCGGCCAGCACCCCGGCCGCGGCGCACTGATGCCGGCCAACGCGCCGGGCCCCACCCCCGTCGGCGTGGCAGCGGACGCGGCAGCGGAGCCCGGCGTGCGCCCGGATCCTCGTGGCACCAGCTGACGCCCCACTCACCCGCGAGCGGGTGCTGGCCACGGCCGAGGACGTGATTCGCCGCTTCGGTCCGGCCAAGGCGACCGTCGTCGACGTGGCCCGCGCGCTGGGCGTGAGTCATGCGGCCGTCTACCGGCACGTGGCGAGCAAGGCCGAATTGCGGGACCTCGTCGTCGGCCGGTGGGTGGAGGCGATCATGCCTCCGCTGCGGGACATCGCGCGCGGCGGCGGGCCGGCGCCCGAGCGGTTGCGGCAGCTGTTCGACGCGCTCGTCGCCGCCAAGCGCCGCCGCGCGACCGAGGACCCCGAGCTGTTCGCCGCGTACCGAACGCTGGCCACCGAAGCCGAGTCCGTGGCCGGGTCCCACCTCGACGAGTTGGTGGGGTTGGCGGCGGCGGTCGTCCGCGCCGGCGTGGAGGAGGGCACGATCCGACCGGTCGACCCGGTGGCGACCGCGCGGGCCGTGCTGTTCGCCACCGCCCGGTTCCACCATCCGGCGCACGCGCGCGCGTGGGCCGACCCGGACGTCGACGCGGCGTACGACGTCGTGTGGACGCTGCTGACGAGCGGGCTGTGCGTCGCGCGCCCCCCGGGCGACGCTGCTTAGGTAGCGCTCCGGCGGGGCGCGCCGGCTGAGGCGTTAGGCGATCGCGGCCGCGGCGAGCACCGCCTCCGCGGCGATCGTCCCGCCCCGCGCCGCGCCCTCGAACGAGCTCGAGTGCGCCGTCTCGCTCGCGCGCCACAGTCCGGGCAGCACGGTGGCGGCGGGCGTGCGCCGCGCGCGCGTGCCGGGGGGCTGCGGAAACTGCGCGTAGGGCACGCGCTCGACCGCGACGCGCGCGAGCGCCGGGACAGGCCCCAGCCCGGCCGCGTGGCGCATCCCCGCGAGTTCGGCGAGCATGCGCGCGGCGAGCACGTCGTCGTCGAGCGCCGCGGCCGCACCCACCGCGCTGGCCGCGAGCAGGTGGCGGCCGTGCGCCGCGTCGGCCGCGGCGTACTCGGGCGCGACCTCGGTGAGCGTGACCGCGTGACTCACCGCGGGCCACGGATCGTTGCCGCGCGCGGCCACGCCCTGGCTGCCCTGCTCGTGCGTGCGCTCGTGCCCCGCGGCGTTGAGCCAGATGGCGCGACCGGGGAGCGGGGCCTCGCGCGCGGCGAAGTAGAGCGTGGTGGAGCCGAGCGCGCCGTGTGGCACGTCGAGCGTGACGCCGGCGGTCGCGGCGAGGCGGGCCGCGGCGGGCGACTCGGCGGCGAGCACCACCGCAGCCGCGTCGAGGTGTTCGCCGTCGGCCGTGACCACGCCGCAGGCGCGGCCGCCCTCGGCGTGCACCGAGGCCACGGTCACGCCGGTGCGCAGCGCGCCGGCCGGGAGTTCCGCCGCGAGGCGCCGGGCGATCGCGCCGATACCCGCCGCGGGCAGGACCGCGTCGCCCTCGGCGAGCATCTTGAACGTGAAGAGCAGCACCGACGCGCTCGTGCCGAGCGCGGGGTCGAGCAGGATGCCGCCGTAGAACGGCGCGAAGAAGCGCGCGATCGCGTGCGGGGTGAAGCCGCGCGCGGCGAGGAACTCGCGCGCCGTCGTCGCGTCGTAGCGCTCGGCGAAGCACTCCTCGACCGAGAGCGAGAGCGCGAGCCGCTTGAGCGCGAGCACGCGCAGCTTGTCGGCGAGCGGGAGCGCGCGGGCGATCGCCGTCCCCGTGAGCATGCGCAGACTGTCGAGCGGCGCGCGGAGCGGCGCGCGCAGCGCGTCGCCCACGTACGACGCGCTGCCCTCGGTGACGACGCGCGCGGCGGGCGAGAAGCGGCGCAGCGCGAGCCCGGCGTCGTCCGGGTGCGCCGCGGGCGCGCGCTCGTCGCCCGCGGGCGAGACGAAGCCGAGCGCCGCGCCTAACACCGGGTAGGCGGTGAAGAGCACCTGGAAGCCGCGGTCGATCGTGTAGCCGTCGACCGCACGCGAGCGCGCGCGCCCGCCGGCCCCGTGCTCGCGCTCGAGCACGAGTACGCGGCGGCCCGCGCGGTGCAGGGCGCGCGCGCAGGTGAGCCCCGCGACGCCCGCGCCGACGACGACCACCGGAAGGTCGCCGAGCGGGCGACCATGCGGCGCGGCGTGTTGCAGATCGAGGGTCATGAAGTGGGCGAACGCACGGCGGGGGGCTGGAAGATCCAGCCCCCCGCCGTCCTCGTACCGAACCCGCCGCGAGCGGCCGTCAGGGGGCCGCCCGACAGCTGCTTAGCGGGCGCCGACGCGCGAAACGTTCTCGGCCGCCGGCCCCTTCTGGCCCTGCACGATCTCGAACTCCACCGGGTCACCCTCGGCCAGCGTCTTGAAGCCCTGACCCTGGATGGCGCTGTAGTGGACGAAGCAGTCCTTCGTACCGTTGTCGGGCGTGATGAACCCAAAGCCCTTGGCGTCGTTGAACCACTTCACCTTGCCGGTCGTACGCATGCGATCCTACTCCTCTGAGATGTTGTGTTGTCCAGGGAGCGGAACCCCGTACCCCGACAAACGTCCGCGGGACCTGCGCCCCCCACGGTGGACCGTCCGGCGCGTCCGCCGGAACGGGGCCAACATACGAACGCCGGGGAGTTGACACAATAGTCACGCCTTGCGGGGGCACGCCGGCTTTACACGCGCCTTGTTCGAATCCCGATCAGAACCCGCTCAGAACCGCAGCCCCACGCGCACCGGCACCACGCTGAGCCCCGTTCCGGCCGTGGCCACGTGGGTGTAGCGCACGTCGCCGAACGCCGTGACCACGGCGAGCGGCACCGACAGGCCAGCACCGACGTTGACGCCGACCTTGGTCCCGCCGCCCTGGTTGACGTTGGCCACGGTGAGGCCTCCGAGCAGGTACGGACGTACGAGGGTCAGCGCGACGGGGCTCGTCCGGAGCACGACGTCGGCCGAACCCGAGATCGCGTGCAGGTTGCCGAGCCCCAGCTTGCCGCCGAACTGCATGTACCCCCCCTCGAACCGGAGCCCGACTGGAAGAATCGGAAGCCGCGCCTCGACCAGGGCGTCCGCCGTGAAGCCGGTCTTGGCGACGTCGCCGAACTGTCCGACCGGGAACGCCGGCCCGGCCTCGACGCCGAAGCTGAACGGGTTGATGCCGGGCACGCCCGGGATCTGGGCGCGGGCGGGCGCGGCGTGCAGCACGAGGCCGACGACGGCGGACGCGGCGAGGGCCGCGAGGCGATGGGCGGACACGGAAACGTTGGGCACGAGGTGTCGGGAGTGAGGATGGATCCGAGCCGTCCGCTCGGTTCGAGGCGCCGCTCGGTTCGAGGCACCGAGACGAGAACCCCGCTGCGGGGTCGTGCCCCGACCACGCGCGATGCGTGCCGACGGGCTCCCGCCGCCCGGTACCGCGCGCCGCGGCGGCGCCTGCGGGGTAGCATCGGTGACCACCTCGATTGCTAGCTTCCCAGCCCATGCCGTCCTCGCCGCTTCCCGTCGCCGACCTCGCCACGCAGGCGAGCAGTGCCGTCCCGCCCGCCGCGGGTCCGACCGCCGCCGAGCCGTCCCCCTTCGCCCGCCGCCGCGCGACGGTGACGAGCTGGGTCCGCAACGTCGCCGTCGGGTCGGCGCACCCGGTGGTCGTACAGTCGATGACCAACACCGACACCGCCGACGCCGCGGGCACGGTCGCGCAGGTGGCCGCGCTGTTCGGGGCCGGCTCGCAGATCGTGCGCGTGACGGTGAACAACGAGGAGGCCGCCGCCGCCGTCCCCGAGATCCGCGCGCGGCTCGACGACCTCGGGCTGGACGTGCCGCTCGTCGGCGACTTCCACTACAACGGGCACCTGCTGCTGACGAAGTACCCGGCCGCGGCCGCCGCGCTCGACAAGTACCGCATCAACCCGGGCAACGTCGGCAACAAGCGGCGCGACGAGAACTTCGCGCAGATCGTGCGCGTCGCGATCGACCACGGCAAGCCCGTGCGCATAGGCGTCAACTGGGGCTCGCTCGACCAGGACCTCCTCACGGCGATGATGAACGCCAACGCCGCGAGCGCCGCCCCGTTAGGCGCGAAGGAGGTTTACATGGAGGCGATGCTCGAGAGCGCGCTCCGCTCCGCCGCGCTGGCCGAGGAGGTCGGGCTCGGGCACGACCGGATCATCATCTCGGCCAAAGTCTCGGTGGTGCCCGACCTCGTCGAGGTGTACCGCCGGCTCGGCCGGCGCTGCGACTACCCGCTGCACCTCGGCCTCACCGAGGCGGGGATGGGGAGCAAGGGGGTCGTCGCCTCGACGGCCGGCCTGTCGATCCTGCTGGCCGACGGCATCGGCGACACGATCCGCGTCTCGCTCACGCCCAAGCCCGGCGGCGACCGCACCGAGGAGGTCTACGTCGCGCAGCAGGTGCTGCAGTCGTTAGGCATGCGCAGCTTCGCGCCGCAGGTCACGGCCTGCCCGGGGTGCGGGCGCACGACGAGCACGTTCTTCCAGCACATGGCCGAGGACATCCAGACGTACCTGCGCGAGCAGATGCCGGTGTGGAAGCGCTCGCACCCGGGCGTGGTCGACATGAAGGTGGCCGTGATGGGGTGCGTGGTGAACGGGCCGGGCGAGAGCAAGCACGCGAACATCGGGATCTCGCTGCCGGGAACGTTCGAGGAGCCCAAGGCGCCGGTCTACGTGGACGGGCGGCTGATGACGACGCTCAAGGGGGACCGGATCGTCGAGGAGTTCCTCGGTATCCTGGAGGAGTACGTCGAGCGCACCTACCCGACCGCGGCCGACGCGGCCGCCGACGACGCGCGCGTGCCGGCCGGCGTGCCGCAGGGCGTGCCCGCGGGCGTGTGATGGGCGTCTGAGGGGGTGACGCCCGGTGCAGATCGCATCCGATCCGCGCCGCCCCCTCCGCAGGAGCGGCCCGCCCGCCATCCTGCCGCCCCACACTCCCCGGCCGCATGCCGCCGTCGCCGCGCCCGCACGCCCCCCGCCCGCACGCCCCCAGCCCGCACGCGCTCCCGCTCGCCGCGCTCGCGGCCCTCACCGTCGCGGCCTGCGGACGCGGCACCCCCCCGTCGGGACGCGGAGCCCAGGCCCTCGTGATCGCGACGCCGGCCGACGCCGACCAGCTGATCCCGCCGCTCGTCGCCACGACCCAGGGCAAGCAGGCGGTCGACCTCGTCTTCGACCATCTCGCGACCGCCGACGACTCGGTCCCCACCAACGGCGACGGCGGCTACCGCCCGCAGCTCGCACGGCGCTGGACGTGGGCCCCCGATTCGCTCTCGATCGCCTTCGAGCTGGACCCGCGCGCACGCTGGCACGACGGCCGGCCGGTACGCGCGCGCGACGTACGCTTCTCGTTCGCCCTGTTCACCGACACGACGGGCGCTTCGGTCCACGCCTCCGATTTCGCGGGCATGGACTCGGTCGCCGTGCGCGACTCGCTCACCGCCGTCGTGTGGTGGCACCGCCGCTCCCCCGAGCAGTTCTTCCAGGTCGCTTACAACCTGGCCGTGATGCCCGAGCACCTGCTCGGCAGCGTACCGCGTTCGGCCGTCGCGACGTCCGCGTTCGCCGCGCATCCGATCGGCTCCGGACGCTACCGGTTCGCCGCCTGGGACCACCACCGTCAGCTGACCCTCAACGCCGATACGACCAACTACCGCGGCCGTCCGCGATTCGACCGCGTCGTCTGGACGGTCACCGGCGACCCCAACGCGGCGCTCGCCAGCGTCCTGTCGGGGCAGGCGGACGTGCTCGAAGCCGTCCGCGGCGAGGCCATCGACCGCGCGGCGCGCTCGCCCCGGCTGCGCACCGTCGAATACGGCAGCCTGGATTACGCCTTCCTCGTCTTCAACGAGCGGGCGCGCACCGGCGCGCGCGGGGCCGGCATCGGTGCGCCGTTCGCCGACCGCGCCGCACGCGTCGCGCTCACCCAGGCGATCGACCGCGCGGCGGTGGTGCGCAACGCGCTCGGCCCCAGCGCCCGCGTCGCCCTCGGACCGTTCACGCGCGCGCAACCCACGGCGGATACGACGCTCCGCCAGATCGCCTACGATCCGGCCGCCGCGGCGCGCGGCTTCGACGCCCTGGGCTGGCGGCTCGACCCGACGTCGGGCCGGCGCGCGCGCGCCGGCCGGCCGCTCGACCTCGCACTCCTCGTTCCCACGAGTAGCGTGCCGCGCATGCGTCTCGCGGTGCTGCTGCAGGCCCAGCTGGCCCAGATCGGCGTGCGCGTGAACATCGACGCGGTCGACCCGGGAAGCTTCATCGAGCGCCTGCACGCGGGCGACTTCGACGTCGCGCTCAATTCGTGGCGAACCGACCCGAATCCGACCACGCTGCGCCACGACTGGGGCACGCCGCGCGGCGCGGACGGCGGCGCCAACTCCGGGCGCTGGACGAACGCGACCTTCGACGCGCTCCTCGACAGCGCCTCCGCCGAGTTCCAGCCGGAGCGCCGCACGGCACTCGTTCGGCGCGCCTACGCCACGATCATCGACGACGCGCCCGCGGTGTGGCTATACGAGCCGCGCAGCATCGCCGCCGTGCGACGGGACCTGCGACCGGTCGCGATGCGCGCCGACGCCTGGTGGGCCGGAATCGCCGACTGGGGCATCGCGGGCGATTCCGGGCAGGCCGCGCACGGCACGGTGGCCACACGCTGAGGCTCGCACGCGGAAACACACGGGGCCGCCGGGCATGTCGCCCGGCGGCCCCGTGTGTTTCCGCGTGCTCGGTGCCTGACGATCGAGGCCCAGCGGTCGAGCGCCCCGTCAGAGACCGTCGACCGCCCCGGTCCGGTTCACCACCACGGTGTAGCCGGAGAAGTGCTTGATCCGCCGGTAGTAGATCCCCTTGTCGGTGCCGGTCATCACGCTTCCGTCGAGCGCGGACTCGTTGACGCACAGGCCGCCGGCCGTCGGGCACCACGCGATCACGCCCTTCGCGGACCCGGCGCCGGGTCCCGCCAGCCAGAGCCAGTTGGTGGCCGACGGCGCGAACCGGATGTCCGGCGAGAACGCGACCTTCGGCTGGCCATCGGTTCCCATCCAGCCCCGGACGGTGAGGGTGAAGGGCTTCGTCGCCACCTGGCACGGCGCGTCCCACAGGAGTGGCCCGTAGCCCGACGTCGCCGGGTTGCACACCGAGTTGGCGGCGAGGGCGACGCCGTTCTGGCTGGTGCGCGTGTTGAACGCGACGGTGTGCGCGACCGTGGGGTCGAAGGTCAGCGTGATGATGGCGGTATCGCCGTGCGCCACCGCCGACTGCTCGGCCACGCGGGAGAACGACGGGCCGGTGGTCGCGCCCTGGACGCCCTGCGAGAGCGCGGCGAGCATCGCCGCGGGGGGCGGCGGAGCGACCGCACGACTCGCCGACGGCGCGCTGGGCTGCGTCGGGCCGGTGGAGCTATCGGAGCACGCGGCCAGCACCGCGGTGAGCGTGGCGACGCCGAGGGCGAGCGCGGGCGTGGCCGCGCGCACGGCGTAACGCAGGGGGGCGAACGTGCTACGCATTAGCGCCGCCCCCACGAGACGAGGTAGCCGGAGAAGTGCGAGAGGGTCATCGTCACCGTGCCCGACTTCGGGTCGACCGTGGTGGGCTCGAGTTCGCTGACCGCAGCCGTGGAGTCGCTGACCTGACTCCAATCCTGCACGTAGGCGCCCTGCAGCGCCGAGAGATTCGCGCCGGCCGGGATCGCCGCCCCTGCGAGCGTGAACGTGACCGTCACCGGCTTCGTGAAGGTGCCCGAGGGCTGGAAGTCGTAGGCGAGGGCGCTGCCACCCTTGCGGGTGGCCGTGAACTGCGTCGGCTTGGTCACGAACCCGGCCGGGAAGCTGATCGAGGCGTCCGGGCCGCGGAACGTCGTCCCGCCGGGCTGCACGGTGAAGGTGACGACCGAGTCCTGCGCGACACGCTGCGTCCGCTTGACGGGCGTGACCGCCATCGGACTCGAGGACACGTTCGCGTGCAGGCCCGGATGGAACGCGGCTTCGGCCGCGTTCGGAGTGGCCGGCCCGGTCGGGGTGTCGGAGCAGGCGGCGAGGGCGGCCGTGACGACGGCCGTGCCGAGGGCGAGCGCGGGCGTCGCGACGTGCACGGCGCGGCGGAATGATGTGAGGTGGCGCATTAGTCAGATGCTCAAGGTGAACGTGAAGACCGCGCCACCGGCGGGGCCTGCCGCCGAGGGGACGCGGGCGATGTGGCGCAGGCGCGGCAGCCGGGGGCTGCTGTTGCGGCGTGGCGACATATGCGTCGTTGCTGTGGAAGCGGGGTGGGTCGAGGCGCGGCGCCGGAGGTGGCGACGCCCTCGGGCCGGAGTATCGGCAACAGCCCGGCGCGACTTGAGCGCGCGCCTGACCGCCTAACCGTCCGCGCGCAGTCGCGTGACGAGCGGGTCGTAGCCGAGGGCGCGCGCGTGCACGAGGAACCGGTGCAGCGTGACTTCGGCCACGCGTCCCGCGCTCCGGAGCACGGCCGCGCACTCGGCCCCGAGCCAGATGGCGGCGTACTGGTTGTGCAGCTCCGCGCGGTCGAGCGCGTCGAGCAGTCGGGCGACCGCCTCGGACTCCGACCCATCCTGCGCGGCGAGCCGGACGTCGAGCGCCTCGCACAGCTCGCGCCCCTCGAACCACGCGTCCGTCCGCCCGTCGACGAGCGCGCGCACGGCGTCGTGGTGCACGCGCGCGCCGCGCATCGCGCCGAGGTCGAGTTCGGCCAATCCGGCGCCGGCGAGGGCGCCGGCGTGCACGTCGGCGTGACCCAACGACTCGGCGAGCGAGATGGCCGCGCCGTACAGCTCGAGCGCGCCGGCCGCGTCGCCGCACTCGCGGGCGACGTTCGCGAGGTTGTACAGCGCGGCCAGTCGGTACGGCTCGTTCGCGATCGTCACGAAGAGCTGTCGCGCCTCCTCGAAGCGCTCCCGTGCGCCGTCGAACCGGCCAGTCTTGAGCAGGAGCACGCCGAGGTTGAGCGACGCGATGCCGGTGAGGTCCGTCGCGCGGATGTCGCGCCCGATCGACAGCGCGGTCGCGTACGAGACCTCCGCCCCCGGGCTGTTCCCCGCCCGGTCGCAGGCCACGCCGATGTTGATCTGTGCGCGCAGCTGCCCGTACCGGTTGTCGAGGCGCGTGAAGATGTCGAGCGCCCGCCGGTAGTGCGGGACGGCGTCGGCGGGACTGATCTCGAGGACCGTCGACCCGAGCCGCATCGCGGCGTCCGCCTGGAGCGGGAGGCTGCGGAGCCGCTCGGCCTCGTCGTTCGCGTCGCGGGCGATTCGCGCCGCTTCGGACCCGTCGCCGCGCCGCCCGTGCGCCGTCGAGATCATGATCAGGAGCGGGACGATCTCCTCGTCGGCACCGGCCGCGCGCGCCTCGGCGAGCAGTTCGGTACACGTCTCGGCGACCTGGCTCGCCGACGCCCCTCGCTGAAGGCGGAGTCGCTCGCGCATGCGGCGCGCCGCACGCAGGATCCCGATCTCCGCCGCCCCGCTGGCGAACGTGGTGAGGACGGCGTCGCACGCACGTTCCGCGTCGGCGTAGCGGCCGCGGATCTCGGCGATCTGCGCGGTGCGCCACTCGACGTCGGCCGTCTCGCGCAGCGTGCGCGCGTGCCGGAGTGCCATCTCGAAGAGGTCCGCCGCCGTCTCGTACGCGTACAGGTCGGCCGCGCGCGCGCCGGCGTTCATGGCCGTCCGGTAGGCGTCCTCGGCACACCCCGCGCGGTCGAAGTGCAGCGCGACCTGGGCCGGCGCGTGCCCGCCGCGCGACTCCAGCGCACGCCCCACGCGCTCGTGAATGCGACGCAGGCGCAGCGGGTTGATCCCGTCCTGCAGCACGCGCGTGAGGAGCGTGTGCGCGAACGCGACGGCCGTCGGCGAGATCTCGGACGGGACCAGCACCGCGGCCTCCATCCCGGCATCGAGGGCGTCGAGTACCCCGGCCTCGTTCCCCTCGCACGCCGCGACCAGGGTCTCCGGGTCGAACTCGCGTCCGAGGACGGCCGCGACCGCGAGGGCGTCGCGGCAGGGTCGGTCGAGCCGAGCGACCCGGCGCGCGAGCAGATCGTGGATCGCGCGCGGCATGGAGCCGTCGGCCGCGGCATCGAACGTCCAGCGCCCGTCGACGAACGTCAGGCGCTCGTCGTCGGCGAGCGCGCGGAGCGTCTGCAGCGCGAAGAACGAGTTCCCCTCGCTCTGCGCGACGAGGTAGGCGAGGAGCGCAGGCTCGGGCTCCTGGCCTCCGAGGGCCGTCCGCAGCCACAGCGCGAGGTCCGCCTCGGTGAGCCGGGGGAGCGAGATCTCGGTATAGACGTCGGCGCGCGAGAGCCGGCGGCGGCGTGCGTCGCCCGCATCGTCGAGGTCCTCGGCGCGGATGGTGAGGCAGATCAGCAGCCGCTGCGTGTCGAACCGGCCGACGAGGTACTCGAGCGCGCTCCAGCTGGCAGTGTCCGCCCACTGCATGTCGTCGAGCACGACGACTATGGGTCGGATCTCCGACGCGAGGCGGAAGAAGAGGTCGAGTTCCTCGAGCAGCGCGTGCGGCGAACCCGTCTCGCGACGGGACGCGTCCGCACCGCCGACCAGCTCGGGGACGAGGCGCGTCAGCTCGCGCCACGCATGCCGGGGGGCGATGCCGGCACGGAGCACGCCGAGCACCGCGTCCACCCAGGGCGCGTACGGCGCGCGCAGGTCGGTGTCGACGCACCGCCCGGTGATGAGCGAGCCGGAGCGAATGCCGACGTCGGGTGCGAGCTGCTTGACCAGCGTCGACTTGCCGACGCCCGCCTCGCCGCACACGGCGACCACGTGCGGGCGGCCCTGGGCGGCCGCGTCGAGGCGCTCGCGCAGGTGGGCACGCTCGGCCACACGCCCCACGAAGCACTCAAGCATCAGGTCACGGCGCCGGTCGGCGTCGGCCGACCCCGCGCTCACGGCATTCCGGCCGGCGCGCTTGGCGTCGTAGAGCGCCGCATCGGACGCCGCGAACAGGGCTTCGAGGGTCTCGCCGTGCTGCGGGAGGGTCGCGACACCGATCGACAGCGTCACCGAGACCACGCCCGGTCCGTCGCGCCGCGGACAGGTCGCACGCGCGACCGCCGACCGGATCCGCTCGGCCACGGCCCGTGCCTCGTCGAGCCGTGTCCCGGGCAGGAGCACCACGAACTCGTCGCCCGCGTACCGTGCCGGGTAGTCGACCGGGCGGGTGCTGGCTCGGATCTGGTCGGCCACGGCCCGCAGGATGTCGTCGCCCTGCAGGTGCCCGAAGGTGTCGTTGACGAGCTTGAAGTGGTCGACGTCGATGACGAGCAGCGACACCGGCCGGCCGGTGGTCCGCCGCGCGGCGAGGATGCGTTCGGCGGTATCGCGGAACGCTCGCCGGAGCGGCAGCCCGGTGAGGTCGTCGGGCACGTCGGCGCGCGCGGGGGCTTCCGACTCGCTCACCGACGACGTCCCGGTTTCGGACGCCGGCGCTGCGGGCGGCGCGACCGCCGGTGCGGCGGCGGCAGGCGGCGACGCGTCGGGTGCGGCGACGCGCCCCGCCCACTCGGCGGCGATCTCCTCGAACCAGGCAAACACCTGCGGGTCGAACATGGTCCCGACGTCGCGGCGCATGATGCCCACGGCCTCGTCGTGCGTCAGGGCGCGCTTGTACGACCGGACCGAGGTGAGCGCGTCGTAGACGTCGGCCACGCACAGAATGCGCGCGGTGAGCGGGATGGCCTCGCCGACGAGGCGGTTCGGGTATCCGCGCCCGTCCCACCGCTCGTGGTGCGACTCGATGATCGGGCGGACGTCCCAGGGGAATTCGATGTCGGCGAGGATCGCCACCCCCGCGGTCGTGTGGCTCCGCATCAGGATCCACTCTTCGTCGGTCAGCTTGCCCGGCTTGTTGAGCACCTCGGGCGGAATCATCAGCTTGCCGACGTCGTGCAGCAGCGCCCCGATCCGGAACCAGAACATGGCCTGCGCGTCGAAGCCGTGGTCGGCCCCCGCGTGCTCGGCGAGGAGGCACGCGAGGTCGGCCACGCGCTGGCAGTGCCCCTGGGTGTAGCAGTCCTTCGACTCGATCGACTCGCCCCACCGGCGCGCGACCTCGAGGAACTGCGCCTCGAGCCCGCCGAGCCGCCGGTCGATGTCGGCCACGTCGGCGCCCGCGCGCAACTCGGTGAACAGCCGGTGCGAGCGATTGAGGTGCTGCAGCACGTCGCGGTTCTTCCCGACGCGCTGCGCCAGGTCCCCGCGCTCGCGGGCGATCTCCGCCTGGAGCAGCACGTCCTGGCGCGCCCTCGCCACCTCGTCGGCATGTACGAAATACCGTTCGGCGGTCACGAACTCGCCCGCCTCGCGCGCGATGATCCCGAGCAGTTTGTCCGCCTGCCCCAGGACCGACGTGTCCCCGACGTTCGTCGCACCTTCGATCGCGCGGGTGACCGCGGCCTGCGCGCGGTCGAACGCGCCCTGCGCGACCCACATCTCCGCCACGTTCGCGTCGACCGCGATGCGTGTGGCAACGTCGCCCGCGAGGTCGCAGATCTCGGCGGCCTCGACGAGCACCTGCTCCGCCGCCTTCCACTGCCCGCGCGCGGTGTGCAGCCGTCCCAGGTTGTTGAGCGCGACGGCCACGTCGTGCGTGAGGCCGAGCACGCGGTACTCGGCGAGGCTCCGCTCGTAGTGGCGCTGGGCGACCTCGTAGTCGCCGCGCGCGTTCGCGAGGACGCCGAGGTTCTGTGCGGTCATCGCCGCGAGCTTCGCGTCGCCGCTCTGCAGGGCGCGCGTGCGCGCGAGCAGGTACAGGCGCTCCGCCTCATCGAGGCGCCCCGTCTGCCAGTTCACGATCGCCTGCCCGTTGATGGCGTGGCCGATGCCCGTTCCGTCGGCCCAGGCTTCGGCGATCGCCAGCGCGAGTTCGAGGCAGTCGAGCGCGGCGTCCGGCTCGGAATCCATCTGGCAGGTGCGCGCGATCATGCGCACGATGGCCGACGCGTGCTCGCGCGCCGTCGCCGCGTCGTCGAGCGCGTGCAGCGCCTGTTCGAAGCTCGCGCGGGCGGCGGCCCGATGCCCCTGCCGCTCGGCCTCCTGCCCCCTCGCTACCAGTTCGGCGACGCGCGTCTGCAGCGCGTCGGCGTGAGCCGGCACGAGGCGGAGGTGTGCGGGGCGGGGCGCGGGATGCGCGAGCGCGGACATGCGCGGACCAGGGACGGCGGGAACGGGCGTGCGAATCGAGAGGCCACTCGGTGGCCGTCGATAGGACGGGTATGTCGGCCGGGCGTGACATCGCCCGGCACCGCGGGGCGAGACGGGCTTCGTGCGGCGCGGACGGACGCGATCGGGGGCAGTCGGGCATCTGCCCGACTGCCCCCGATCGCGTCCGTCCGCGCGCCGTCAGTTGACGACGACGGTGTAGCCGGAGAAGTGCTTGATGGCCGCGCGTAGACCCGCTGGCTACTGCTGCCGTACTGGGTGGCCACGCTCGGGTCCGCGCTCGCCTCGTCCACGCAACGTGAGCGCGCCGTCGGGACAGTACCAGATCGCGTCGCCTCGCGACGCTGGTTCGGGTCGTGGAGGTAGAGCGTGACCGCTGCTCTTGAGCCCGGGCACGAAGCGGAGCGCCGGCGAGAAGCTGCTCCGGGTCTTGCCGGTCTCCGGGTCGACCCACGTCTTAGCCGTGATCTGGATCGGGGTCGTGGCGGCGGTACACGGGCTGTTCCACGTGCCGATGCCATAGCTCGAGCTCGCCGGGTCACACACCGAAGCGGCGGCGTACGGGAAGACGATCTTGCTCGCGTTCCCGATCTGCGCGACCAGCTGGCCGGTGCTCGTGCCGAGCTGCAGGGTCGTGACCGTGGTGTCGCCGCTCTGGGTCTGGCTGAGCACCTGGGAGGCCGCCGTGCTCGCGGTCGCATACGCGGGCCCAACGGGCTGCGGCGTGCGGGCGCTCGCGACGACCGGGCCAGTCGGGCTGTTGCTGTCGGAGCAGGCCGCGAGCGCCGCGGTGAGGGCTGCGGTGCCGAGGGCGATCGCGGGCGTGGCGGCGCGCAGGCCGCGGCGGAACGAGGTTAAGGCGAGGGGCATCAGCCGATCCGGGGTGCGGGGGTGCCGGCGCGGGCGGCGGGGCCGAGCGCCGGGCCGACGCGGGCGATGTGGCGCGCGCGCGGCAGCCGGGGGCTGCTGTTGCGACGTGGCGACATATGCGTCTTTGCTGTGAAAGCGGAGTGGAGCGAGGTGCGGAGCCGGAGGTGGCGAGCGCCTCGGGCTCCGTTATCGGCACGACCGCAGTCAGACTTGAATGGTCGAGATTGCCAGCCCGGACGCACGACGGGGGGCCCGTCACCGGGCCCCCCGCCTCTCGTGTTTCGTGCGTCGACCCGGCTATCGGGCCATCGACGCGGGCGCGCTGCCGTCGAGGGCTGCGGCGGCGCCGCGCAACTCGTCGATGATGCCGGCGTGGAATCCGACGGCGGCGAGGCGTGCCGCGGCGTCGTGGTACCAGCGGACTCGCCCGACCGGCCCTTCGGCGACGCGCTGCCATACCGAGTCGGGAAAGCTCGTGCGCCGCAGGTCGGCGAGGAGGGTGGCCGCGTCGTGCACCTCGTGTGCGGCGAAGGCCCACCGCGCCGCGTCCGACGCGCTGGCGAGGCGGTCGAGCGTGTCGTGCTTCTGCTCCTCGTGCGACAGCTCGACGCCGTCGTCGTCGAAGCGGCGGCGGGCCACGTGCAGCACCGCCTCCACCGCGTCGGGGCCGAACTTGTCGGCCAGGCGCTCGTGCACGCCGTCCTCGCTCGCCCCGTCGCGCAGCATGTCCTCGACCGCGTGGCGCAGCACCCCGGCCACGACGGTGTCCTCGTCGCAATCGTAGCGCGTGAGGATCACGGCCACGTTGGCCGGCGCGGTGAAGTAGGGCGCCCGCGTGCCCTTGCGCACCTCGCGGTCGTGGTGCTTCGCGGCGAAGGCGAGCGCGTGGTTGACGCGGTCGGAGTATCCGGGGACGGCCATCGGGGGGGATTGTAATACCGGGCGGGCCGGAGCGTGGGGCCGGTCGTGCGGCGGGGCGGTGCGAGGCGGTCCGTTACGCCGGCGGTTCGGCGAAGCGTGCGACGATCCGCGCCAGCCCCGCGGCGTCGTCGGCGTCGAACGCGCCCACGCGCTCACTGTCCACGTCCAGCACGGCCAGGAGCGCGCCGTCGCGGTCCCACACCGGCACCACGATCTCGCTGCGCGACCGCGCGTCGCATGCGATGTGGCCCGGAAACGCTTCGACGTCCTCGACCACCACCGTCCGCCCGTCGGCCGCCGCGGTGCCGCACACGCCGCGGCCGAACGCGATGTCGAGGCAGCCGAGCGTGCCCTGGTACGGGCCCACACGCAGCAGCCGGCCGGGGTCGACGACGCGGTAGAACCCGGTCCACAGGTGGCCGAAGGCGTGGTGCACGAGGCAGCTCACGGTCGCCATCCCGGCAATAGGGTCGTCGACGCCGGCGAGCACCGCGCGCACATGCGCGTCGAGCTGGGCGTAGGCGTCGTGCTTGGGGAGGTGTCGCAGGTCGAGTGTGGTTTCGGCCACGGGTCAGTTGTCGAACGTGATGTTCGGGTCCAGCAGCTCGTCGCGCCGCTCCTCGCCGGTGCGCCGGTCGGCGGTTTCGCGGCGTTGACCGTCGCGTCGCTCCTCGCCGGTTCGGCGGTCGGCGTCGGGGCCAGACGGCAGCACGCGGGGGAGCGTAAGCGCGAACACCGACCCGTGGTCCTCACTGCTCGTCACGAGCGTGAGGTCGCCGCCCATGCCGCGCGCGAGGTCGCGACTGATCGCGAGCCCGAGTCCCGTACCCTCCTGCTGCCGCGCGTACCCGGCGTCGAGCTGCACGAACGGCTCGAAGATGCGGTCGCGGTCTTCGAACGGAATTCCGCGCCCGGTGTCGCGCACGCGGAAGACCACGACGGGTCCGGCGCCGCCGTCCTCGGCGCGCGCCTCGAGGGTGACGTGTCCGCCGGCGTCGGTGAACTTGATCGCGTTGCTCAACAGGTTGAGCAGCACCTGTGATGTCTTCTCGCGGTCGGCCCACGCGACGGCCGCGTGCTCGTCGGGCACGTCGACGGCGAAGGTGACGCCCTTGGCCGCGAGCTGCGGGGCGACGAGCGACGTGACGTCTGCGGCGAGCTCGGCGACGACGACCTCGTCCATGCGGTAGTCGGCGCGCCCGGCCTCGATCTTCGCGAGGTTGAGCACGTCGTTGATGAGGCCGAGCAGGTGGCGCTGGGCGCGCTGGGCGCGGTTGAGCGCGTCACGCTGCTCGGGGGTGACGGGCCCGTGCAGGCCGAGTTCGACGAGTTGCACGTGACCCGAGATCGCGTTGAGCGGGGTGCGCAATTCGTGGCTCATCGTCGCCAGGAACTGGCTCTTGGCGCGACTCGCCGCAGCGGCTTCCGCGCTCGCGCGCTCCGCGTCGGCGCGCGCGAGGCGTTCGGCGGCGAGCAGGCGCTCGCGCTCGGCCTCGAGGGCGCGTTGCGCGGTGACGTCGGTGTTGGTACCGAACCAGCGAACCGTCCCTCCGCTCGACGCCTGCATCGGGTTGGCGCGCGAGAGGAACCAGCGCCACTCGCCGTCGGCCGAGCGCAGCGGGAAGGTGTCTTCCCACGGCGTGCCCCGCGCGACGGCGGTCCGGTAGCCGTTCTCGACGCGTTGGAGGTGGTCGGGGTGCTGGACCACACGCCAGCCCGAGCCGAGCATCTGGTCAGGCGTGCTTCCGGTGTAGTCGTACCAGCGCCGGTTGTACCAGAAGATCGAGCCGGTGGCGTCGGCCATCCACGCGAGCTGCGGAAGGTTGTCGGCCAGTTCCCGGAACTCGGCCTCGCCGCGCTCCAGCGCCTCGCGTGCGGCTTCGCGCGCCGCCTCGCGTTCGCCGAGGATGCGGGCGCGGTCGGCGGCGAGCTTGTACGCGGCGGCGCCCGCCCGGGTGAGGGTCGTGACCATCACGACCGTGAACGCGAGGACGATAGCCGCCACGCCCACGCGCGGTGTGAAGAAGCCGAGTTCCTCGCCACGGATGCGCAGCCAGCCGAGCAGCACCGGCACGAACGCGGTCACCGGTAGCGAACGCCGCAGCAGGTGGGCGCCCGCGTCCTCGCCGGTGAGCAGCCGCGCGACGCCCCGGGCGGGGCGCGCGAGCGAGGTCCCGACGGCCACGCAGGTGAGTGCGCACGCGGTGGTGAGGGCCATACCGGCGAGCAACCCGGACGGGTTGTACAGCCGCCGCACTCCGAACAGGTACCCGACGACCGCGAAGTACGGCAGCAGGATGCCGAGTCCGTTGCACGCCCACCGCGCGATGCGTCCGAGGCGCGCGCCCGCACCGCGGCCCTCGAGGGCGGGCGCGTCGAGCAGGAGGAGGGCGGCGCCGAGCAGGAACACGGCGAGCGTGGTGTTGCCCGCCATGCGCCCGGGCGTCGCGCTGACGCCGTTCCGCACGGCGTCGGTCAACGCGCTCGAGAACAGCAGGCGATCGATGCCGAGGTCGCGCCCGGAGACCCACTCGAAACCCATGAGCAGCGCGAGCACGCAGGCCGTGGCGGCGCACAGGCGTCCGATGCCGACGGCGGGCGTGCCGGCGGCCGGTGCGCGGCCGTCGCGCGGGCGGAGGAGCCAGAGCGACACGCCGAGCAGCACGATGGCGACCGCGGTGTCGGGCATCGTGGCGGTGGTCGCCCAAAGCCCGCGGGTGAGGACGACCAGCCTGGTGGTCCAGCCGACGAGCACCAGCGTGCCGATCGCGAGCGCGGCGAGCCCGGCGGCGGCGGGGAGCGCCCGGTAGACCCTCAGTCCCGAGTGACCAGACACGACCGCGGGGTTGCCGACGGGGCGATCAGCGGACGGCGGCATCGCGCGGGGCAGGGTGGGGCAGGGTGGGGCTGAGCCGGGTCGGGAGGGGTGTTACACGCTCGCCTGCAACTGTCGGACGAACAGTAAATCGAGCAGAAACAGCGCGATTCCCTGGATTGCCACCCCGATGCCCGCGCCGACCGGGGCGTACCGGCGGCCGAACAGCCATCCGCAGAGGGCGAGCGTCACGCCGACGCCGACGTAGCCGGCGTCGAGGCCGAGGTTGAGCCAGAGCACGCGATCGAGCTGGCGGGCGGCGGAATAATCGCGAAGGGCGAGGCCACGCTGGGCCCAGAGCGCGAGGGCGAGGTCGATGAGGCCCCACGCGGCGGTCTGGATGCCGAAGTGGCGGAGGAGGGGGGTGGGGCCGGCGGTACGTTGGAGCGCCTGCAGGGCGAGCAGGAGTGTGCCGGCAAGGGTGCTCCCGGCGCCCCAGATGAGCAGGCGGAGGAGGTGGGCGCGTTCGAGCTGGAGGAGGGTGTCGGCGAACATCGGGGGTATAGTAGACACGATGCTGCTCCGCCTCACCCCGTCGGGCCTCTACTCCCCACCGTCCGACCTTCACCTCGACGCGCGCGACGCACCGGGCACCGTCTTCGTCTCGCACGCCCACAGCGACCACTGCTCGCGCGCGGCCCGCATCCTCTGCACCGCCGAGACGGCTGCCCTGCACGACGCCCGTCGAGGCGCGCGCGATGCGGTCACGCTCCGCTTCGGCGAGACCGCCCGGTTCGCCGACGCCGCCGTCACGCTCATCCCGGCCGGGCACGCGCTCGGCTCCGCGATGCTGGTCGCGGAGTCGGCGGAGGGGCGCCTCGCCTACACGGGCGACTACAAGCTGCGGCCCAACCCCTTCTCGCCCGCGGTGACAATTCCGCGCGTGGACGAGCTGGTGATGGAGTGCACGTTCGGCGATCCGCGCTACCGGTTTCCCGCCGAGGCCGAGCTGCTCGACCGGCTGTTCGCGTTCGTCGACGACGCGCTGGCGGACGGGGCGACGCCCGTGCTGCTCGCCTATGCGTTAGGCAAGGGGCAGGAGGTGCTCTGGCACCTGACGCGCCACGGGTACGACGTGGTGCTGCACGGCGCGATCGCCAACCTGTGCGACCTGCACGTGCGGCTGGGGCACGACTTTCCCGGTCCCGGCGCGTGGGGGCGGTACGAGCGCGGCAAGGTGGGGCGGCGCGTGCTCCTCACGACGCCGGGAACGCGTAAGACGGCGATGGTGCAGGGGCTGGAGCGGAAGCGAGTGTGTCATCTCACCGGGTGGGCGCTGCACCCCGGGGCGCACAACATGTATCGCGACTGCGACCTCGTCCTTCCCCTCTCGGACCACGCCGACTTCGACGAACTCGTGCGGACCGCGGTCGAGAGCGGCGCGCGCAAGGTGTGGACGGTGCACGGGCCCGCGTCGTTCGCTGCGGAGCTGCGCGCGCGTGGCATCGACGCGGAGCAGCTCGCGGAGCACCCGCAAAGCGCGGGCACGCCCGACGAGGATGGGGGCGCCCCGGCGCGGGCGCCGAGCGCGGCGAACGCGCCGCGCCCGGCGCCGCGCCCGGCGGCACGCAAGTCGGCACGCAAGCCGACGCCCGCGCTCGCGCCCGAGGCGGACCGGTCGGACGACACGCCGCAGTTCGGGTTGGAGCTGTGAGCTGATCCGGGGGCCGCGGCCGTTCTGGCGCGTGCCGCGCGCCCGGCGCCATGTTCCGGCGTGACCGCGCCACGTCCCGATCCCGACGCCCGCCTCGCGGCGCTCGAACGTGAGGTGGCGGTCCTGCGCCAGGAGGTCGCCGAGCTGCGCGCGGCCCGTGGCGGCGCGACACCGGCCGCGGAATCGGAAACGACGGATGCCCTTCAAGCCCCGCGCTCCTCGGGCGGCCCGCCTCCCGGCCGCCCGGCTTCGCCTCGCCGCCCGCGACTGGGTGACCGGGCTGGGCGTTCCCGAGTTTCCCGCCGACCGCGCCGGACTCGAGACGCTCGTCGGGCGCTACGCGGCGGTGGCGGTGGGCGCACTCGTCCTGCTGATGGGCGTCGGCGCGTTTCTCACGTGGGCGGTCGAGAACTTCACGCTCGCCCCGGCGGCCCGCGTGGCCCTCGGCGCGCTGGGGGCCGCGGCCCTCGCCGCGCTCGGCGAACGGTTGCGGCACCGCGACGGCGCGCAGCGGTTCGGCGAGGTGCTGCTCGCCCTCGCGCTCGCCGTGGTGCACGTGGACGCGTGGGCCGCGGGCCCGTACCTGCACGTGGTGAATGCGGAGTGGGCACTCGCGGTCGCGGCGGCCGCGTCGGGCGCGCTCACGGCGCTCGCCTGGCGCACGCGGCAGCAGTCGCTGTTCGTGGTCGGCGTGGGTGGCGCGTTGCTCGCGCCGTTCGTGAGTGGCGTGGCCGACGTGCACCCGCTCGTGCGCCCCGTGTACGGCTGGCTCGTGCTCACCGCCGGGCTCGCGGCGCTCGTGCGCGGCACGGACGCGCGCCGCCCGTGGCGCGGCGCCGCGCGCCTGTTGGGCGCGGGCACGGCGATGTACGCGTTCGCGCAGCTCGACCCGGGTGTGAGCGCCCGCACCGCGGCGGGCGCGCCGAGCGGTCTGTTGCTCGGGGACCTCCTTCACGACCACGAGGTGGCGTCCGCGTTCACGCTCGCCTGCGCGGCCGGGCCGCTCGCCATTCTGTTCCGGCGCGTGCGGGGCGGCGCTGGTCCGTCGGCCCGCGGCGACGCGACCAGCGCGCTGCTGGCGCGGCTGGCGCTGGCCGAGCTGTCGACCGCGGCCGTGGTGCTGTGGGCCGCGGCCGGGGCGAGCGTGCGGTCGACGCCGTCGCTCGTCGGGTATGCGCTCGCGGCGATGGCGGGAACGCAGCTGATCACCGCGGTACTCGGCGCGGCCCTCCCCGCCGCGGTGACCGCCGCCGAGTTCGCGCTCGCCGGGCTCGCGCTGCCGCTCGCGACGCTCGGCGCCGCGCTCGTGGCGCTCGGCCGCGCGGGCACGCCGATGGCGGCCGGCGTGGCCGCGCTGTGGAGCGCGCTGTCGGCGGCGGGGGTCGCGGCCGTGTGGCGCGGCACGCGGCGCACGGCGGGGGAGGCGCGCGCGGGTGCGGACCCGCGCCTCGGCCCGCAACTCGCGGCGGCGGGGTTCGCGAGCGCGATCGCCCTGGTCGACTGGACGCGGGCGTACGACGTGCCGCGTCTCGCGCTGCTCGGGGCGCACGGCGCGCTCGCCGCGGCGGTGTTCGCCCGCGCGCCCGGCAGGGGCGGCGGTCGCGACGGTCGCCCGCTGCTCGCGCTCGCGGCACCGCTGGGCGTGCTGGCCGCGGCGGCGGTGTGGGGTGCGGTGCAGCTGGCCGCGCGCCCCGCGTTCGGCTACGTGCCGTTCCTGACGGGCCCGTCGGCCGCGGTGGCCGTGGTCGTCGGGGGGTGGGCGGTGTGCGCGGGCGCCGTCTGGCACGCGGGCGACGACCTGCTGCCGCGCACCGAGCGCGCCGCCGTCGTCGCGGTCGCGGCCGCGGTGGCGCTGCTCTGGGGGCGCGAGGAGCTCGCGCACGCGTTCGCGCCCGACGTAGCGACGTTTCTGCTGGTCGGGTACTTCGCCGTGGCCGGCGTGGGCGCGCTCGCCGTCGGGCGCGCGCGGCGGGTGGCCGCGGCGCGGCAGGCCGGGCTCGCCCTCGCGCTCTACGCCGCGCTCAAGGCGATCGTGGAGGTGTCACAGCTCGACTCGGTCGCGTTGCGCGTGGGGAGCTACCTGCTGGTGGGCGGGTTCCTGCTCGGCGTGGGGTACTGGTACCGCGCCGGCGCACAGCCCGTCGAACCCGTGGGCGGCGTGGTGCACGACGTGCCTTGAGGCGTGGGCGTGACCGACACGCCGAGTTCCCCCACGCCTGCCGCCGACGCGCTGCGGGCCGACGCCTTCCAGCGCTGGTGCGACACGGCCGACGCGGTGCGCGCCACGACCAAGCGCCTCGAAAAGGGCGCCGCGCTGGAGGCCTACTTCCCGACGCTCGACGACGGCGCGCTCGCGGTCGCCGCGCGGTTCTTCTCGGGGCTGCCGTTCCCGCGCCACGACCAGCGCACCACGAGCGTGGGTGGCGCGGCGGTGAGCGACGCGATCTCGACCGTCACCGGCGCCACGCGCGAGGCGCTGCACGCGCGCGTGGTCGCGGTGGGCGACCTCGGCGACGTGGCCCGCCTGCTGCTCGAGGAGCGCGATCCGCCGCCGCCGGCGAGCGGGTGGTCGCTCGGCGACGTGGCGGCCGAGTTCGACGCGCTGGCCGCCACGCGGGGGGCGCACGCCAAGCGCGACCGCGTGCGCGCGCTGCTCGCCGCGCTGGGCCCGGCGGAGGCGCAGTACGCGGCGAAGCTGCTGCTGGGCGGCGGCGAGCTGCGCATCGGCCTGAAGGAGGCGCAGGTGGAGGAGGCGCTCGCGAAGGCGTTCGGCGCGACGTTAGGCGCGGTGCGCCACGCCAACCTGCTGCGCGGCGACGTGGGCGAGGTCGCGGTGCTCGCGCGGGGCGGGCGGCTGGGCGACGCGCGGCTCGCGCTCTTTCACCCGATGGGGTTCATGCTCGCGCAGCCGCTCGACACGGCGGAGGAGATCGCGGCCGCGCTGCCGGCGCCGTTCGCCGTGGAGGACAAGTACGACGGCATCCGCGCGCAGGCGCACGTGGGGCGTGGCGCGGACGGCGCCGTGCGCGTCGCGCTGTACTCGCGCACCCTCGACGAGATCACGCACGGGTACCCCGAGGTGGCGGGCGCGCTCGCGTCGTTGGGCGAGACCGCGGGCGACGGGGTGATCCTCGACGGCGAGCTGCTCGCCTACGACCCCGCCGACCCGCGGCGCGCGCTGCCGTTCACGGCGATGCAGCGGCGGCTGGGGCGCAAGGCGCCCGACGCGGCGCTGCGCGCGGAGGTGCCGGTGCAGTTCGTCGCCTACGACGCGCTCGCCTGGGACGGCGCGCTGGTGATCGACGAGCCGTACACCGCGCGCCGGGCGCGCCTCGCCACGCTCGCCTGGCCGGAGGCGGCCGGCGGCGAGCCGTACGCGCGCCTCACGCCGCACGAGCTGGCGTCGACGGCCGAGGCGGTGGAGGCCGCGTTCGCGGCGGCGCGCGCGGCGGGCAACGAGGGGATCATCGCGAAGGCGCTCGACTCGCCCTACACGCCCGGGCGCCGCGGCAAGCTGTGGATCAAGCTGAAGAAGGCGCTCGCCACGCTCGACGTGGTGATCGTCGGCGCGGAGTGGGGGCACGGGCGGCGCGCCAAGTATCTCTCGGACTACACCTTCGCCGTGCGCGCGTCGGAGGACGACCCCGCGCTGCTCACCGTGGGCAAGGCGTACAACGGCCTCACGGACGTCGAGGTCGCCGCGCTCACCGAGCGGCTGCAGGCGCTGACGGTGCAGAAGTTCGGGCGCTTCCAGCAGGTGCGGCCGGAGGTGGTGCTGGAGGTCACGTTCGACGTCGTGCAGAAGAGCGCGCGGCACAAGGCCGGCTACGCGCTGCGCTTCCCGCGCATCCTGCGCGTGCGCGACGACAAGCCGGCCGCGGAGGCCGACACGCTCGCCGCGGTGCGCGCGCTCGCGGGGGAGGGTGGCTGACGCCGTTCGGAGGAGCCGTTCAGAGCAGGCGGTCGGGCGTGATGGGCAGGTCGCGCACGCGCACGCCGGTGGCGTGGTAGACCGCGTTGGCGACGGCCGCGGCCGCGCCGACGGTCGCGATCTCGCCCACGGCCTTGGTGCCTAACGGGTTGAGCTCGCGCGGGTCGTCCGCGTCGACGAAGAACGCGTCGAGGTCGGGGACGTCGGCGTTCACGGGCACGTGGTAGTCGGCGAGGTTGTCGTTGACCACCTTGCCCGTGTGCGGGTCGTAGTGCGTGCCTTCGGTGAGCGCCTGCCCGATCCCCCAGATCAGCCCGCCCCGGAGCTGGCTGACGGTGGTCCGCGGGTTGAGCACGCGTCCGACGTCGAACGCCGCGACGTGGCGGGCGACGCGTACCGCGCCCGTCGCGGGCGCGACGAGCACCTCGCAGAAGTGCGCGCCGAACGAGTAGCGCGTGTACTCCGCGGTGGCCGCCTCGGGCGGGGCCACCGCGGCGTCGGCGTCGACGGCGTCGAGGCCGGCGCGGGCGAGCGCCGCGGCGTAGCCGGCGAGCGCGTCGCCGCCGTCGCCTAACGGGTGGCCCTGCGCCGCGGCGAGCGCGCGGAGCTTGTCGCGGAGCGCGAGGCACGCGGCGCGCACCGCGGGGCCCACGCTCGCGGTCGTCTGCGAGCCCGCCGCTATGGGCGCCTCGGGCAGGTGCGTGTCGCCGAGGTGGAAGCGCACGCGCTCGGGCGGGACGCCGAGCGCGTCGGCGGCGACCTGCGTCATCACGGTGCGGGCGCCGGTGCCCGGGTCCGCGGTCGCGCTCTCGACCGTGACGAGGTGACCGCCCGCGCCGTCGGGCGCGAGGCGCGCGCGGGCCGCGGTCTTCTCGGCCTTGGCGTGGTAGGCCGCGGTGGCCATCCCCCAGCCGACGCGCGCGCCGCCGTCGCGCGCGCGCATCGACCGCGGTCGCGGGTCGCGCGCGGCCCACCCGAAGCGCGCGGCGGCCTCGGCGTAGCACGCGCGCAGCCGCTTGCTCGACCACGGGCGGCCCGACTCGGGGTCGGCGTCGGCGTGGTTGCGGAGGCGCAGCTCGAGCGGGTCGATGCCTAACGCGCAGGCCAGCTCGTCCATCGCGCTCTCGACGGCGAACAGCCCCGGCGTCTCGCCGGGCCCGCGCATCGTGAACGGCCCGTTGCGGTTGAGGTGGACGAGGCGGTAGGAGGTCTCGACGTTGTCGCACGCGTAGAGCTTGCGCGTGGTGGCCGTGACCGGCGCGACGACGCGCGTGTCGAACGGGGCGGTCTGCGCGAGGGCCTCGTGCGACAGCGCGGTGAGCCGTCCGTCGCGCGTGGCGCCGAGCCGGACGCGGTGGCGGATGCGCGGGCGGTAGCCGACCGAGGTGAACTCCTGCGGGCGCGTGAGCGTGAGGCGCACCGGGCGGCCCACGCGACGCGCCGCCATGACCGCGAGTGCGACGTGCGGCCACGTCGGCCCCTTGTGCCCGAACGACCCTCCGATGTGGTGTTGGACCACGCGCACCTGGTGCTCGAACAGTCCGAACCACCCGGCCACCGTCTTCCGCACGCCGTACACCCACGTCGACGGTTCGTAGAGCGTGAGGGCGTCGCCGTCCCACGCCGCCACCGTCGAGTGCAACTCCATCGAGTTGTGGTGCTGCACCTGCGTGACGTACGTCGCGTCGACGCGCACGTCGGCGGCGGCGAGCCCGGCGGCGACGTCGCCGTGCTTCGTCTCGGGTGCGGCGCCCCACACCTTGGTGGGTGTGAACGGGGCCGCATCGGGCCCGTCCATGTCGAGCACCGGTCGTTCGGCGTCGTAGCGCGCGCGCACGAGCGCGGCGGCGTGGCGGGCCTGCTCGAACGACTCCGCCACGACCACGGCCACGTGCTGCCCCCAGTGGTGGATGACGTCGTCCTGCAGTGGGAGGTGCTGCGTGCCGGCACCGCCGCGCTCGCCGGTGGTGTCCATGGCGACGATGGACGGCGACAGGCGCGGCGCGTCGTGGTGCGTGATCACGGCGAGCACGCCCGGCGCGCGCAGGGCAGGGGCCGTGTCGATCTCGGCGATTCGGCCGTGCGCGACCGGGCTCTGCACTGCGACCGCGTGGGCGAGCCCGGGCGGCGTCAGGTCCGCCGTGTAGTGCGCCCGTCCCGTGACCTTGGCCGCACCCTCGACACGGTCGAGCGACGTTCCCTCGACAGAGAGTTTCATCATGCGCCGAAGTGGGGCAATGCGCGGGCCGCGCGCCGTGTAGCGCACGTGCGACGCGACCGTGCCGCGGCTCGTGCCGTTAATCACACACTCGCATACAAATTGGCACGCGTGGCGCAAGAAGTCGCGATATCGGCGGCGCGGCGGAAGCCGTTTTGCGTGACCGCCTCGCGAGGTGTCGCAACACGGTGACCGCCGCTGACGCGCGGACACACGAGGCCGGCTGCAGCCCGTTGGGCCGGCCACGCACTTCCCAACTTTTCCAGGAGTGTCCCATGTCGAGTTCTCATGCCATGACCCGCCGGATCGCGCAGGGCGTGCTCGTCGCCGGTCTCGCCGTCGCCAGCGCGCGCTGCACCCCGTCGTCGCAGTCGTCGGCCGGTTCCTCGCCGTCGCCGGCCACCGCGCCGGGTGGCGCGACGGCTGGCGGCGCGACCACCGGCGGTACGACCGGCGGCGCAACCACGGGCGGTACGAGTCTGCCGGGCGGTACGACGACGCCGGGTAGCACGGGCACGCCGGGCGGTACGACCACGCCGGGCAGCACGACGCCGGGCAGCACGGGCACGCCAGGTAGCACGACGACGCCCGGTAGCACGACGACGCCGGGTAGCACCACACCGGGTAGCACGGCGCCGGGCCGCCCGCCGGCGCGCTGAGCGGAACGGCCCACGTAAGGCAGGAAGCACCCCGCGCCGCCGCTCCACGCGGCGCGGGGCGCCCCGCTCACTCCGCGACGCACGGCCCGCACGGCGCCGCGGGCGAGGGCGGGCGGGCGGGCGGACGGTGGCGACACGCGCCCCGGCTATTCGGTGAACCGCGCGACGTCGGCCTCGGTGTCGACGTCGAACGCGGCCGCCGCGAGCGGCACCCGCGTGACGAGTGCGGTGTGCGCGCGCAGCCACCTACCGGCTCCCGCGTCCCCGGTCGCGGCACGCAGCGCGTCCAGATGGTCGCGCCCGATCACCGCCGGCACCCCGAGCGTCCCGGCATACTCCGCCGCCGCGGCACACCCGGGCCCGGTGAACGCCTCCAGCAACGCGCCTAACGCAGCCGCGTCGACGAGCGGCTGGTCGCACACGGTCAGCAGCACGCCGTCCGGGGGGGTGTCCGGATCGAGCGCGTCGAGCGCGCGCAGTCCCGCCGCCAGCGAGGCGCCGAGCCCGTCCGCCCAACGCGCGTGCGTGACGACGGTGAGCGCCGGCACGCCGTCGAGCGCGGGGGCGACGTCGTGCGCGCGCGCGCCGAGCACGACGACTACCGGCCGCGCCCCGGCGTCGATCACCGCGCGGGCCGCGCGCCGCACGAGCGGCTCGCCGGCGTAGCGCACCAGTTGCTTCGGACGCCCGAGCCGGGTCGACCCGCCCGCGGCCAGGACGACGGCGCCGACGCGCACCAGTGTCAGACGTCGGCGTGGATGGGTGCGCGCCGGGTGCGCAGGTGGCCGCCGGCCCGGCCGCCTGCGGTCGCGCTCACCTCGGCCACGATCGCGAGCGCGATCGCCTCGGGCCCGTCGCCGCCCACGTCGAGACCGACCGGGGCGTAGACGTGGGCGTGGCGCGCGTCGAGCCAGGTGCGCCCCGCCGCGGCGAGGTCGGCCAGCATGCGCTCGGTACGCCGCCGCGGGCCCATCACGCCCACGTAGCCTGCGTCGGAGTCGAGCAGGGCGCCGAGGTAGGCGCGGTCGCGCGCGTAGTCGTGGGACATGACCACCGCGGCCGTGCGCGCGGCGATGGGAACGGCGTCGGCCAGCTGCGCGGGGTCGGCGCAGGCGACCATGCGCGCACCCGGGAAGCGATCGCCGCGCCCCGCCGACGCCGCGTGCGGCGCGACCACGGTCACGTCCCACCCCAACCCGGCCGCGAGTCGCACGACGGGCGCCGCATCGGGCCCGCTTCCGCAGACGACGAGGCGCACGGGCGGGGCGATCCGCTCGACCGCGATCCGCACGCCGCCCACGTCGAGCGTGGTCGGGGACGCGCTCACGTCGGCGAGCACGCGCGCGAGCACCGCGCCGTCGCCCCACGCGCCGTCGCAGCGCGGGCCGTCGGGCGTGACGAGCACGCGCGCCCCGACCTCCGGCGCGCCGTCGGCCGAGGCGCCGTCGGGCGGATCGGAGCGCGACGTGCGCACCACCGTGGCGAGCGGGGCCGGCTCGTCGCCGGCGAGCGCGCGTTCGAGCAGCGCGGCGAGCGAGGCGGCGCGCGCGGGGGCGAGCGGCTCCAGCAGCACCTCGACCGTGCCGTCACAGCCGAGCCCGAGGCCCCAGACCACGTCCTCGCCCGCGTCGTTGTTGTAGGTGACGAGCGCGGCCTCGCCCGCCGCCCGCACGCGCGCGGCGTGCGCGACGAGGTCGGCCTCGAGGCACCCCGCGCTCACCATGCCGACCGTGCTGCCGTCGGCGCGGACGAGCATGCGCGCGCCCACGCCGCGGTAGGCGGCGCCGACCACGCGCACCACGCTCGCCAGCACCACCGGGTCGCCGCGCTCGGCCAGCTCGGCCAGCTCGGCGACCACCCTGCGTTGGTCACTCACGGTCGGTCACGCGGGCGGGCCGCCGCGCTAGATCAGCTTGTCGGGCGTCAGCGGCAGGTCGCGGATCCGCCTGCCCGTGGCGTGGTACACGGCGTTGGCGATCGCCGCCGACAGCCCGGTGATGCCGATCTCGCCGATCCCCTTGATGCCTAACGGGTTCACGTATGGGTCCTGTTCGTCGACGAAGTGCACGTCGATCGCGTGCACGTCGGCGTTCACCGGCACGTGGTAGTTGGCGAGGTCGGAGTTCACGTAGCGACCCGAGTGCGGGTCGACGTGCACCTCCTCCATGAGCGCCATCCCGATGCCGAAGACGATGCCGCCGATGAGCTGGCTCTGCGCCGTCTTCGCGTTCAGGCGGTTGCCCACGCCGTACACGCCCACCACGCGCGGGATGCGGATCTCGCCGAGGTCGCGGTCGACGCGCACCTCGGTGAACACCGCGCCGAACGAGTGCATCGAGTACTGCTTGGTCTCGTCGCCCGGCTGTGCGGTCTCGAGCGCCTCGATCGGCTGGTTGCCGTTGCGGGCGATGAGCTGGGCGTACGTCTCGCCCACGCTCGGGTTGGAGGCGAGGTGCATGCGCCCGTCGGTCACGCGCACGTCGTCCTCCCTGGCGGCGTGCAGCGGCGACGCCGCGTCGTTGATCGCCATGCGGACCGCCGCGCGTCGCGCGCCCTGCGCCGCCGCCTGCACCGCCGACCCGGTGGACGCCGCCGTGCGCGAGCCGCCCGACCCGGGGTTCTCGGGCATGGTGGTGTCGCCGAGTTCGAAGCGCACGCGCTCGGGCGGGAGGCCCAGCCCGTCGGCGGCGATCTGCGTCATCACCGTGTACGTGCCGGTGCCGATGTCCTGCGAGCCGGCCAGCACCCAGCCGCGCCCGTCGGGGAAGATGCGCGCGAGCGCCTGTGCCTTGCCGCGCCGCGCCGGGTACGTGGCCGTGGCCATGCCGTAGCCGACGAGCCACCGTCCGTCGGTCATCGAGCGCGGCTGCGGCGTGCGCCGCGACCAGCCGAAGCGCTCCATCCCCTCGTGGTAACACTGCCGCAGCGACTTGCTCGACCACGGCTTGTGGCTCTCGGGGTCCTGCTCGGCGTAGTTGCGGAGCCGGAGCGCGACCGGGTCCATCTGCAGCGCGTACGACAGCTCGTCCATCGCGCTCTCGACGGCGAACGTGCCGCTCGCCTCGCCGGGCGCGCGCATGAACGTGGGCGTCCCCACGTTGAGGCGGGCCAGCACGTGGTCGGTCTGGCAGTTGGGCACCGCGTACAGGATGCGCGTCGACACCGCCGAGGGCTCGAGCCAGTCCTCGAGCATCGACGTGTTGGACGTGCTCACGTGCCGCAGCGCCGTCAGCTGTCCGTCACGCATCGCGCCCAGCTGGACGCGCTGTACGGTGCGCGGCCGCGCGCCCACGGGGCCGAACATCTGCTTCCGCGAGACGACCAGCTTCACCGGCCGGTCGAGCTGTTTGGCGGCGAGCGCCGAGAGCAGCACGTGCGACCACGCCGAGCCCTTGGAACCGAAGCCGCCGCCGACGAAGTACGACACCACGCGCACGTTCTCGGGCGGCAGTTGGAACGCCTTGGCGACCGTGTTGCGCACGCCGAAGATGCCCTGCGTCGCGTCGTAGAGCGTGAGGTGGTCGCCGTTCCACACCGACAGCGTCGCGTGCAGCTCCATCGGGTTGTGCTGCTCGATGGGCGTCGTGTACGTGTGGTCGAGGCGCACGGCCGCGGCCGCGAGCCCCGCGTCGACGTCGCCGCGGTTGGACGATGGTGGCTCGTTGCCGCCCGGCCGGCCGTTGTTCGTCTGGCCGCGCGGCGCGGTCGCCATGTCCAGCTCCGGGCGCTCGGCGTCGTACGTGAAGCGCACGAGCTCGGCCGCGGCCATCGCGTGCTCGAGCGTGTCGGCCACGACGAGCCCGACCGGCTGCCCGTTGTAGTAGACCCGGTCGTCCTGCAGCGTCGTGAGCTTGCGTCCCTCGGGCGGCTTGAGCAGTGCCTTGTCCGACGTGGGCAGCTTGGGCGCGTTGGCCGGCGTGTAGACGGCGAGCACGCCCTGGGCGCGCTCGGCCGCGGCGGTATCCGCGCTCCGCACGCGGCCGCGCGCGATGGTGCTGGTCACCATCACCGCGTACGCGACGTGTTCGACGGGCATCTCGGCCGAGTAGCGTGCGCCGCCCGTGACCTTGAGGTGGCCGTCGACGCGGTCGATCGGTGCGCCGATGCTCGGCCCCTCCGGGGCTCCCTTCTTCATGCCGACACCTCCGTCAGCGCGCGCACGATGGTGCGCTTGGCCAGCTCGATCTTGAACGCGTTTTCGCTCTGGGGCACCGCGCCCTTGAGCGCCACCTCGGCCGCGGCGCGGTAGCTCGCCTCGGTCGCGGGGCGGCCCACCAGTGCCCGCTCCGCGTCGCGCGCACGCCAGGGTTTGGTGGCCAGCCCGCCCAGGGCGATGCGCGCGTCGCGGACGGTGCCGCCCTGCACGTCGAGCGCGACCGCGGTCGACACGAGCGCGTAGGCGTAGCTCGCGCGGTCGCGCACCTTGCGGTACGTCGAACGCCGCGCGGCGGTGAGGGGCGGCAGGTCGTACGCGGTGATCAACTCGCCCGGCCGCAACACGTGCTCGCGCTCGGGGTGGTCACCGGGCGTGAGGTGGAACTCGGTGAAGGCGATCGTGCGGTCGGTGCCCTCGGGCGTCCGCACGTGCACGGTCGCGTCGAACGCCGCCAGGGCGATGGCGAAGTCCGAGGCGTACGTCGCGATGCAGTGCTTGCTCGTGCCGAGCACGGCGTTCTCGCGGTTGTGCCCCGGAATCGACGGGCAGCCGGAGCCGGGCTCGCGCTTGTTGCATGGCGTGCCCGTGTCGCGGAAGTACGGGCAGCGCGTGCGCTGCAGCACGTTGCCGCCCAACGTCGCCATGTTGCGGATCTGCCCCGACGCGGCCAGCAGCAGTGCCTCGCTCACCGCGGGGTAGCGCTCGCGCACGCGCGCGTCCCATCCCGTGTCGCTCATCCGGGCGAGCGCGCCGAGGCGCATGCCGCCGTCGGGCAGGATCGTGATCGCCGCGAGCGACGGGTCGCGCGCCGCGAGGGCGTTCACGTCGACCACGTGCGCCGGCGCCTCGACGCCGAGCTGCATCAGGTCGACGAGGTTGGTGCCGCCGGCGATGAAGCGCGTGCCCTGCACCGCGCCCGCGCGGGTGGCGGCGTCCAGGTCGGCGGCGACCACGTAGTCGAAGTTGTTCATGCGTCGAAGGGCTGCATCGGGCTCGCGTTCGAACTCGTGCGCATCGCCGTGTGCCCGCGCACCTCCTGAATGGCGGCGACGATGCCCGGGTACGCCCCGCACCGACAGATGTTGCCGCTCATCGCCTCGCGCACGTCGTCGTCGCCCGGTCCCCAGGGCTCGCGCAGGACCGCGACCGCCGACATGATCTGCCCCGACGTGCAGTAGCCGCACTGGTAGCCGTCGTGCGTCAGGAAGGCCTGCTGCATGGGGTGCAGCACGCCCGGACTCTGCCCCGCCTCGGGCTTGGGCGCGGCGGCCTCGGCGAGCGCCACCGGCGCGAGCCCCTCGATCGTCGTGATCGCCTTGCCCTGCTGCATCACCGCGAGCGACATGCACGAGAGCACGCGCCGCCCCTCGACGTGGACGGTGCACGCGCCGCACTGGCCGTGCCCGCACCCCTTCTTGGTACCCGTGAGGCCGGCGTACTCGCGGAGCGCGTCGAGCAGCGTCACGCGCGGCTCCAGCTGCAGCGCGAGGTCGCGCCCGTTCACGTGCAGCGTGACCGGCATCGCGGTGCCGACGGCACGGTCCATCGCGCGGTCCGCGGCGGCATCGCGCGCCGCACCCGGCGCCGCCGCCCGCGCCCGACCCGGCACCAGCACGAGCGCGACGCTCGCGCCGAACAGCGTCGCGACGAACGCGCGCCGGCTCCATCCGGCCGACTCGCGATCTGCGGTCTCCGCCGCGCCCGCCGCCGCGTCCTCCTTCGGCGCGAGTGCGGCGAGGGCCGCGGCCACCTCGTCGGGGTGCGGCAGCGTGCCGCCCAACGCGTCGGCCGCCGGGTCGCCCGAGCGCCAGCGCACCGTGCCCGCCTCGTCGAGCACGAACACCGCCGCGCCGCCGGCGACGCCGTACGCCGCCGCGACCGCGGCGTCGTCCTGCGCGACGACGGGGATCGACACCGCGCTCGCGCCGCCGTCCCCATCGCCGGCGAACGTCAGCTCGCGCCACGCGTCGCCCCCGCCGCCCACCCGCAGCAGTCGGGCCCCGGCGCCCCCCGGCATCCGCGCGACGAGCCGGTTGTAGGCGTCGACGTACTCGGCCCGCGCGGGGTCCCACGGTTCGGCCGCGCGCGCGGGGAACGCGAGCACCACCGGCGACCCGCGCAGGTCGGACAGCCGGCGCGCGTGCCCCGCCGCGTCGGCGAGCGCAAAGTCGGGGGCGGGCTCGCCGACGCCGATCGGACGACCGCCGCCGACGGACGGTGCAGGGATGTTCATGGCCACTCGCAGAACAAAATGGGGAGCCTCAGCCCGCCGCCGCGACCAGCAGGTGGTGAGCCAACACGGTAAATCGTTCGTCAACACGAACCGTTTCGTCGAGCGTGTCTTGCAAGAGGTCCGCCGCATCGGCGTTGCCGAGCGTGCGGGCGTAGCTGTGCAGCGTGCCGTAGCTCGCGAGGTAGTAATGCGCCGCCAGCTGCGCGGAGGCGATCAGCTGCTGGTCGCGCGCCACCGGGTCGGTCAGGGCGGCGTTGGCCGCCTTGTTGTCGTCGACGAGGCCCTGCATCGCCCTGTCCGGCGTGCCCTCGACCGCGTGGTCGGCGAACCGGAACACGCGCTCCAGCCGCTCGACCTGTGCGTCGTTCTCCTCGACGCCTTTCGCGAGCGCGGCCTTCAGCTCCGGGTTCGACGCCAGGTCGCGGTTCTCGGCCGCCTGCGCGCCTCCCTGCCGGTGCGCGGCGTACAGCCGCCGCAGCGCGCGGGCGAACAGCGCGGCGACCGCGTCCCGCACGGGCCCGCTGTTCGCGGCCGCCACAACGGCGCCCCGCTGGTGCGCCCCCACCACCTCCAGCCCCCGGGCGAGCAGCTCCTTTGTCCCGTCTTTCTCCCCGTCCATCGACATCGCCACGCTCCTCGTCAGTCTCGTGAGTGAAGCCCATCCGCGGTCGACGCGTACAGCCCCGGCGCGCCTGCCGTCCCGGGCGCGGCGACTCCCATGCCCGTGAGCACCTTGTCCATCGTGATCGGCAGGTCGCGCACGCGCACGCCGGTCGCGTGGTACACCGCGTTCGCGATCGCCGCGGCCGGCCCGACGATGCCGATCTCGCCGACGCCCTTGGTCCCCAGCGGGTTCACCTTGTCGTCGTGCTCAGGCAGGAACGCCGCGTCGATCGCCGCGATGTCGAGTTGCACGGGCACGTGGTAGTCCGCGAGGTCGTGGTTCACGAAGTGCCCGAACCGCGCGTCGACGTACGACTCCTCCATGAGCGCCATCCCCGCGCCCATCACCATCGCGCCCAACAGCTGCGAGCGCGCCGTCTTGGCGTTGAGGATGCGCCCGCAGGCGAACACGCCGAGCATGCGCCGGAGTCGCACCACGCCGGTGTCCTCGTCCACGGCCACCTCCGCGAACTGCGCGCCGAAGGCGTGCATGGCGTGCGTGCGCGACGACAGCCGCCGCCCGAGCGCGCCGTGCGCCTGGAGCGGAAAGGCGCCGGCGTTGCGCGCGAACAGCGCGGCCGCCGGCTCACCGCGTGCCGGATCGTCGGCGTGTTCCACGCGCCCGCCGCGGAACCGGATGCGGTCCAGCGGCTCGTGGTGCAGCGGGGAGCGCGCGTCGTGCCGCGCCAGCGCGGCGAGCTGCGCGCGCATCGCGGTGCACGCGTCGTGCACCGCCGACCCGTTGCTCGACGCCGCGCGCGAGCCGCCGGAGCCCGCGCTCTTCGGCAGGTCGGAGTCGCCGATCTCGATCGTCACCCGGTCGAGCGGGAAGCCCAGCGCGTCGGCCGCGACCTGCGCCAGCACCGTCCACGTCCCCGTGCCGATGTCGGTGGCCGCCGTGCGCACGTGCGCGCGCCCGCCGGCGTCCACGGTGACCGTGGCCTCGGAGGGCTGCGTGCGCGCGGGGTAGGTGGACGCGGCCACGCCGTAGCCGACGAGCGTTCGCCCGTCGCGCATCGACCGCGGCCGCGGGTCGCGCCGCGCCCACCCGAAGCGCTCGGCGCCCTCGCGCAGGCACACGACGAGCGACCGGCTCGAGAACGGGTGCCCGCTCTCGGGGTCGGTCTCGGGCTCGTTGCGGACGCGCAGCGCGATCGGGTCCATGCCTAACGCGACGGCCAGCTCGTCCATCGCGCTCTCGAGCGCGAAGCTCCCCGGCGCCTCGCCCGGCGCGCGCATGATGTTGGGCGTGGGCAGGTCGAGCGGCACCACGCGGTGCGTCGTCTGGCGGTGGTCCGCGGCGTACATCACGCGCGTCGTCGAGCCCACCGCCTCGCAGTACTCGTCGATCGCGGAGTTCTGCAGGAAGCTGTCGTGCGCGATGGCCGTGAGGCGGCCGTCGGGCTCGGCGCCCAGCCGCACACGCTGGATCGTGCCCGGGCGGTGCCCCGTGGTCATGAACATCTCGCGCCGCCCGACGACCACCTTGACCGGCCGCTTCAGCTCCATCGCCGCCATCGCGGCGAGCGTGGCGTGCCCCCACGTCTGGCCCTTCGACCCGAACCCGCCGCCGATGAACTTGCAGACGACGCGCACCTGCTCCTCCTGCAGCCCGAACGTTTGGGCCACGGCGGTGCGCGCGTTGTCCGCGCTCTGCGTCGCGTCGTAGAGCGTGAGGCGCTCGTCGTCGCTCCACACGGCGATGGTCGCGTGCGGCTCGATCGGGTTGTTGTGCTCGTAGGGCGTCTCGTAGTTCGCGTCGACCCTGACCGGCGCCGCCTCGAACGCCGACGCGAAGTGCCCTTTGGACGTGTCGGGCTTCGGGGGCTCGCCGAGCATCGACTCGGGCGTCTTGGCCTCGCCGAGCGAGCCGCGGAAGTCGAGGTGCGGCGCCTCCGCTTCGTAGCGGACCGCGACGAGGTCAGCCGCGTGCCGCGCCTCCTCGAACGTGCGCGCGACGACGAGCGCGACGTACGCGCCGTTGAACGGGACGCCGTCGTCCTGCAGCGCCGGCACCGGGCGCTTGTAGCGCTGCTCCGACGGGTCGGGCTCGGTGCGGTGCATCGTGCGCGCGTTCTCGTGGGTGAACACGCGCACCACGCCCGGCGCGCGCTCCGCCGCCGACGCGTCCACCGCGGCCAGCCGGCCCCGCGCGATCTTGCTCTCCACGGTCACGCCGTAGAGCAGGCCGTCGAACGGGAACTCGGCGGAGTAGCGCGCGGCGCCGGTCACCTTGTCGCGGCCGTCGACGCGGTCCGCGGGCGCGCCGACGGCCGCGCCGGCGGGCGCGTCGACGGCCGCGTCGTGCGCGCGGGGCGTGAGGCGGATGTCGTTGGGCGGCACCGTCAGCTCCGCGGCGCGCCCGGGTCCGCCGCCAGGTCGGCGAGCGCGCGCACGAGCGTCCGGCGCGCGAGCGGGATCTTGAACGCGTTGTCGCCGCCCGGCCGCGCGTCCGCCAGCTCGGCGTCGGCGGCCCGCTCGAACACCGCGCGCGTGGCCGGCGCACCGGCCAGCACCGACTCCGCGCGCGCCGCGCGCCACGGCCTGTGCGCCACGCCGCCCAACGCGACGCGCGCGCGCCGCACCGTGCCGCCGGCCGCGGGGTCGCCGTCCAGCTCCAGCTCCGCGGCCACCGACACCACCGCGAACGCGTACGACGCGCGGTCGCGGACCTTCACGTAGCGCGCGCGCCGCCCGGCGGCCGCGGCGGGCAGCTCGACCGCGGTGATCACCTCTCCGCGCTCCAGGACGTGGTCGCGCTCGGGGTGGTCGCCCGGCAGCGTGTGGAACTCGACGAACGGAATCCGCCGCTCGCCGCCCGGCCCCACCGCCACCACGGTCGCGTCGAGCGCGGCCAGCGCTACGGCCATGTCCGACGCGTTCACCGCGATGCAGTGCTCGCTCCAGCCGAGCACGGCGTGGTAGCGGTTGTACCCGCCGCCGATGGCCGAGCAACCCGAGCCCGGCTGGCGCTTGTTGCACGGCGTGGACGGGTCGTAGAACCACGAGCACCGCGTGCGCTGCAGCATGTTGCCCGCCGTGGTCGCGCGGTTGCGCAGCTGGGGCGAGGCCGCCGCGAGCAGCGCCTCGGCCAGCAGCGGGTAGCGCTCCCGCACGCGCCGGTCGGCCGCGAGGTCGCTGTTGAGCACGAGCGCGCCCACGCGGAGCCCGCCGTCGGGCAGCTCATCGATCGTGCCCAACGCCGGCAGCCGCGTGATGTCGATCAGCCGGCGCGGCCGTTCGACGCCGGCCTTCATGAGGTCGACGAGGTTGGTGCCGCCGGCGAGGATGTGCGCGTGCGGGTCGGCGACGAGCGCCTCCACCGCGCCCGCCACGCTCGTCGCGCGCTCGTAGTCGAAGGGGTTCATGCGGGGTTCATGCGGCGGCGGGGGGCGCGGCGACGGGACGCGGGGGCGCGGCGCCGATCCCGCCCGCCTCGCGCACCGCGGCGAGGATCCCCGCGTACGCGCCGCAGCGGCACAGGTTGCCGCTCATACGCTCGCGCAGCTCCTCGTCGCCCAACGTCTCGAGCGCGACCGTGGCCGCGACGTCGGGCGTGACGTAGCTCGGCCATCCCGCGCGCACCTCGTCGAGCATCGCGACCGCGGAGCAGATCTGCCCGGGCGTGCAGTAGCCGCACTGAAAGCCGTCGTGCGTGATGAACGCCTGCTGCATGGGGTGGAGCGCGTCGCCTCCGTCGGCGCCCTCCCCGGCGAGCCCCTCGATGGTCACGACCTCGTCACCCCCGACCGCGACGGCGAGCGTGAGGCAGCTGTTCACGCGCCGCCCGTTCAGCAGCACGGTGCACGCGCCACACTGGCCGTGGTCGCACCCCTTCTTGCTCCCCGTCAGCTGCAACCGTTCGCGCAGCGCGTCGAGCAGGCTCGTGCGCGTGTCGACCACGACCGCCGTCTCGCGCCCGTTCACGCGCAGCCGCACCTCGACCTCGCGCGGGCGCTCGGCGGGCGCGTCGGGGGCCGCCGCGGCGGCCTGCAGCACGGCCAGGCTGGACGCGACGTCCGACGCGTCGCCCGCCACCACCGTCTGGCCGATGTACTCGCGGCGGACCGCGGCGGAGAGCGATTCCCCCGATTCGGTGCCGGGTCTCGCGTTGAAGGTGTGCATGACGGGAGGGGCGTACAGGGAGGCGCACGCGGACGGCCGCGGACGCGGGCGCGCGTCGCGAGGCGGACCGGAGGGCGGGGCATACGACGGGCCACGGGGGCGTGGCGCGCCCGGTGCGCCGGCCGGCGCGGGGTCCGGCGGGGAACGGGCCTTGCGGCCGTGGTCGGGCGCACCGCGCGCCGGCCGCAGCACGTTAGGCGCACCGCCCCCGCACCCCCGGACCGATGCAGCACGACCGCACGCCAGCCCCGACCGGGCGCCCCGTCACGCGCCGCGCCTTCGTCACCGCGGCCGGCGTCGGCCTGGCCGCGCTCCCCCTCGCCGGCGCCGCGGCCGTGGCCGAACGCGCGGTGCCCCACGCGGGCACTCCCGACGCGGGCACGGCCGGCGCGGACGCCACGGACCCGGGATCGGCGGCCGCTCCCGTGCCGCCGCGTGCCGTCGGCCGCCCGATGCCGGCCTCCGCCAACCTCGGCGATCCGCCGGCGCAGCGACTCGGCATCGCCGTCGTCGGGCTCGGCAATTACGCGCTCGGCCAGATCCTGCCGCGCATCGCGCGCACGCAGCACCTCCGCCTCACGGGCCTCGTGAGCGGCGACCCGGCCAAGGCCCGCGCCGTTGCCGCCGCCTACGGCGTGCCCGAACGCAGCCTCTACACGTATGACACGTTCGACCGCCTGCGCGACGACGCCGCCGTCGACGCGGTCTACGTCGTCCTCCCGGTCGCGCTCCACGCCGAGTACACGGTGCGCGCGGCACGGCTGGGCAAGCACGTGCTCTGCGAGAAGCCGATGGCGCCCACCGCCGCGGAGTGCCGGCAGATGGTCGACGCGTGCCGCGCGGCCGACCGCCGGCTCATGATCGGCTACCGCGTGCACTGGGAGCCGCACAACGTCGAGGCCGAACGGCTCATCCGCGCCGGCGAGTTGGGGACCGTGCGCCAGATGATCGGCCAGCACGGCGGGCCCGTCGACCCGACCACCCCGCACGGCGAGTGGCGCGTGCAGCGCTCACTCGCCGGCGGCGGCTCGCTGTGGGACATCGGGATCTACTCGCTCAACGGGCTGCGCTGGTTCGCCGGCGAGGACCCGGTCGAGATCCGCGCGACGCTGCGCCGCCCGCCGCCGCAGCAGGTGCGCGGGCACCCGGTGGACGTGGAGATGGGCGTCGACTGGTCGGCGCGCTTCCCGAGCGGCGCGGTCGCGACGGCGGCCTCGGCCTACGACGCCGAGATGAACCGGCTGCAGGTGCTCGGCGACTCGGGGTCGCTCGAACTCTCGCCGGCCACCGGCTACACGGGGAACGCGCTGCGCGTGCGCACCCACGGGACCGAGCGCACGCCGCAGGTCGGGGAGTCGGAGCAGCAGTTCACGGGGATGCTCGACGAGTTCGTGAGCGCGGTGCGCGAGCACCGCGCGCCGCGGACCCCGGGCGAGATGGGCCTGCGCGACATCCAGATCATGGAACTCATCTACGAGGCCGCGCGGGCGGGGCGGCCACTGCCGGTGCCGGCCGCCGGGTAACGTCGGGCCTTACCGCGGGGAGCGCGGGCCCGGGGGGCACGTCGTCGCGGTTGCGCGCGGCGCGCCGGTGTGCCAAGGGGTTGCCGGCGGCGAACGTGCACGGAGAGCTTTGCCTCGTGCCACTCGATCCCGCGCCCACCCCGACCACCGCCGATCTCGTCTTCCCGGGATCCGGCGAGATGGCCGCGCGATGCCGCGCCTTCGACTGGAGCGCCACCCCGCTCGGCGCAGTCGAGGACTGGCCCCAGAGCCTGCGCACCGCGGCCGGGCTGGTCGTCGGGGCCGGGTTCGCGACGGTCCTCTGCTGGGGACCGGATCTCGTCCAGATCTACAACGACGGCTACGTCCCGATCACCGGCGCCAAGCACCCCTCGGCGTTAGGCCGTCCCACCCACGAGGTGTGGCCCGAGGCGAAGCGGCTGAGCGGCCCGCTGTTCGCGCGGGCGCAGGCGGGCGAGACGGTGCGCGTGGTCGAGGCGCCCTACACACTCGACCGCCGCGGCCCCGACGCCCCGCCCGACGAGGCGCGCTTCACGCTCTCGTTCAGCCCCGTGCGCGACGAGACGGGGGCGGTGGGCGGCGTGGTCGTCACTGCGATCGAGGTCACGCAGGAAGTGGGCGCGCGGCGGCTGCAGGCCGAGCGCGAGCGGCTGCTCGGCGAACTCGCGGTCGAGCGCACCCGGCTCAGCGACGTGTTCGCGCAGGCCCCGGTCGGCGTCGCGGTGCTGTCGGGTCCGCGCCTCGTGTACACCATCGCCAATCCGCGCTACCAGGAAATCATCGGCGGCGGGCGGCCGCTGATCGGCGTGGCGCTGCGCGATGCGTTCCCCGAGGTCGAGGGCCAGGGCTACTTCGAGATGCTGGAGCAGGTCTACGCGACCGGCACGCCGACCTCGCACCCCGAAAGCCGCGTGCTGATCGACCGCGACCGCGACGGCACGCCGGAGGAGTACTTCTACGACCTGCAGTTCGAGGCGCTCCGCGACGCCGAGGGCAGCGTGTACGCCGTGGTGATCATCGCCGCGGAGGTCACCGCGCTCGTGGGCGCGCGCCGCGAGGTCGAACAGCTGCTGGCCGACGCCGAACGCGCCCGCGAGGAGACGGCGCGCGTCCTCGCCGCCACCGACGACGGCCTGCTCGGCACCGACGTGGACGGGCGCACCACGTTCGCCAACCCGGCCGCCGAACGCATGCTCGGGTGGACGGCGGCGGAACTCGTCGGGAAGTCGCAGCACCAGATCATCCACCACACGAGGGGCGACGGCACGCCGTATCCGATGGTCGAGTGCCCGCTCTACCACGCGCGTGAGGCAGGCACCTCGACGCGGGTCGAGGGCGAGGTGTTCTGGCGCCGGGACGGCACGCCCGTCCCGGTCGAGTACGCGATGACGCCGGTGTTCGAGAACGGCACGATCGTGGGCGCGGTGGTCACCTTCCGCGACGTGAGCGAGCGCCGCGCGGCGGAGGCGGAGCGCGCCCGCCTCTACGCGGCGGCCGAAGCGGCCCAGCGCGTCGCCGAGGAGGCGAACCGCGCCAAGGTCGAGTTCCTCGCGACGATGAGCCACGAGCTGCGCACGCCGCTCAACGCGATCGGCGGCTACGCCGAGCTGCTGGAACTCGAGATCCGCGGCCCGATCACCGACGAGCAGCGCGCCGACCTGGCCCGCATCCGCCAGAGCCAGCGGCACCTGCTCCGCCTCATCAACGAGGTGCTGAACTACGCGAAGCTCGAGGCGGGGAGCGTGCGCTACGCGGTCGAGGACGTGCCGCTCGCCGACGTGGTCGCCTCGGTCGCGCCGCTCGTCGAGCCGCTCCTCGCCGCGAAGTCGCTCGCGTACCACCACGCGCGGTGCGACGGCACGTCGGCGGTCGCGCGCGCGGATCGCGACAAGGTGCGCCAGGTCCTGCTCAACCTGCTCTCCAACGCGGTGAAGTTCACCCCGCCGGGGGGCCGCGTGGAGGTGCGCTGCGCGCGCGCCGCCGACGGCCGCGTTACGGTGGCGGTGCGCGACACGGGCGTCGGGATCGCGGCCGACCACGTGGAGCGCGTGTTCGAGCCGTTCGTGCAGGTGGACGCGGCGCTCACGCGGCAGCAGGAGGGGACCGGGCTCGGTCTCGCGATCAGCCGGGACCTGGCGCGCGGCATGGGGGGCGACCTGACGCTGGAGAGCGAGGTCGGGGTCGGGAGTACGTTCACGCTCGCGCTGCCGGGGCGTTAGGCGCGACGTTACCCCCGCACCGCCGGCAGCGCGTCGTCCCACACCACCAGCCCCCGCACGCGCGCCCCCGCCGCGTTGAGCCGCGCGATCTCGCGCGTGAGCGACGCGAGCGGCGTGTGCCCCGCGCGCGCGCAGACGATCACCTCGCGCGCCAGCACCTCGCGCGCGAGCGATTCGGCCGCCGCCTGCGGCGTGGCCACCGCGGCGGCCGACTGGCCGCCCGGCGCGGGCGCGGGCGGGATGCTGGTCACCGTGACGTCGTACGCGCGCGCGAGCCGCGCGAGCACCGCCCGCGGGTCGTCCTCCTCGGGCACCGCGGCGGGCGCAGGCGGACGGCCGCCCGACGCGATCGCGGTGAGCCCCGCCGGCAGCACGTCGACCGACACGTCGCGGCCGACGGCCACCGGCACCACGGCCTCGCGCGGCGCGAAGCCCGCACGCGCGAGGTCCACCAGCCCGATGCGGTCGCGGACGCCCAACGCGGCGGAGAGCACCGCCGATCGTGGGTCGGCGTCCACGATCAGCGTGCTCCGCCCGTCCTCCGCCGCGGCCGCGGCGAGGTTGAGCGCGACCGCCGCGGCGACCGCGGGCTCGGCCGCGGTGATCGCCATGCGCGGCACCGCCGCCCCGATCGGCGCGAGGCCGAGATAGAGCAGGCGGTAGCCCTCGACGGCGGGGTCGACGAGGGCCGGTATCCGCACGCCCGCCCCGGCGCCGTCCAACCGCTCGTCGACGAGTCGCCGGCCGCGTTCGGGCGTCACGCCCGCGCTCGGCCGCACCACGGCCAGCACGCGCGAGCGCGTCACGCGCTCCGCCTCCTCGGCGTCGGCCACACGCGGGCGCCGCACCTCGGTCAGGAACGCCACGCCGAAGCCGAGGGCGGCGCCGAGGATGAGCGCCGCGGCGGCGATCGCGAGCGGCGGCGTGTCGAATCCGGCGCGGGCGCGTGCGGCTTCGACGCGCCGGTCGGCGGCGACGTCGCGTATCCGCGCCGCGGCGAGCGCACGCTGCGCCTGGGCGAGCCGCGTGGCGACGACCGCCCGCTGCCCGGCTTCGACGGCGGTGTCGGCCACCACCGCGCGCGGCGCGACCCGCACCGCGGCGCGCACGGGCTCGCCCGTGCTGTCGCGCACTGCAGGCGCCGTCGTACCAGACGCCGTCGTACCAGACGCCGTCGCGGCAGGGGCGGCGGCGACCGGTGCGGGCACGGGCGGCGCCGGGGCGACCGGCGGGGGCACATCGGGTGCGTTGAGCTGATCTTCGAGGGCGGCGCGCCGGCGTTCCGCGATGGCCTCGACCGCGCGGCCGAGTTGCGTGGCGCGGTTGGTGAGCGAGACGTAGACGGGATCGACGCCGCCCACGCCGTACGACTCGCGCTCACGCTCCACGTCGTCGAGCGAATCGACGAGGGCGCGCACCCGCGGATCGCCGCGCACGCCGGGCGCTTCGGCCAGCGCGCGGTACGAGCTGGGCAGCGGCGAGGTGCGCGCGCGGTCGATCAGTCGCCCGAGTTCCGCGGACGCGGCCCGCAGCGAGTCCCGGTTCCCCACGGGACGCGCGGCGGCCAGGGCGGCGGCCAGGGCGCGCTGGCGGGCGGCGACGAGCGCCGCCGTCGCGCGGGCGGCCGCCGCGCGCTTGGCGGCGACCGCGCCGTTGGCGGTGCGGTACTCCTCCTGAACGGCCGCGAGCGCGGCCACCAGGGGGATGCTGTCGACCTTCTCGCCCGGCAGTGGGGCCGCGTTGCGCGCCTCGCGGATGGCCTCGCGCGGGACGAGGATGAGCGCGGCGAGCGTGCTGCCGAACGCGACCAGCCCCACGCCGGTGATGATCCGGCGACGGCGCAGCGCGTTGCGCGCCCGCGCATGGGCCCACACCGCGCGGATGCGCAGGCCGGGCGAGAGCGCGGGCGCCGGGCTGGACGCGGGCGCCGCGGCCGGGGTCGCGGGCGCGGTCAGGCGGCCAGCTCCAGCGCGGTGGGCGCCCCCTCGACCGCGGCCTTGATCGCGAGCACGGCCCGTTCCTTCTCCTTGGCCTCGACGTCGACCGTGACGTCCATCTCGCGCCAGACGGCCGGGACGTCGGCGGGGTCGACGTAGTCGGCGTGCGGGCGCGGGTTCTTCGCGTCCCAGCCGTCGCGCGGCGACGAGACGTGGAAGTAGGGCTCGCGCGCCGCGAACCCGAGCGACGGGTCGCGCCCCGCCCACGTCTCGGCAGCGCGCCGCGACGCCTCGTCCGCCGTGAGCGCGTCGGGGTGGCAGCGGTGATGGTGCGAATCGTACACCAGGGCGACACCCGTGCGCGCGCAGAGTGGCAGCAGGTCGGCGGGTGAGAACAGGCGGTCATCGTTCTCGAAGCCGAGACGGTCGCGGACGCGTGGGGAGAGCGCGTCGAGGGAGCGTTCGAGGCGTTCGATGGCCGCGTCGACGCCGCCGGTCGCGCCGCCGACGTGGAGCGTGAGCAGGTCGGCGCCGACGAGCTCGGCGAGGTACGCCTGCATCTCGAGTTCCTGGCGCGAGGCGTCGCGCACGCGTTCGCGCTCGGAGTTGAGCACGACGAACTGGTCGGGGTGGAACGAGAGGCGCACGCCGAGCGACGCCGCGAGCGGCCGGACCGCGGCGAATTCGCCCGCGAGATCGGCGGCTTCGTCCAGCGCGCCGAGCGTGTAGCCGGTGACGGGGTGCGTCGCCAGCGGAAGGATCTGGCTGTTGATGCGGAACGCGCCGATGCCGAGCACGTGGCAGAACTCGACCGCGCTGGCGAGGGCGGCGGCGTTGTCGCGCGCGATGGCGGCGAGGTAGTCGCGACGCGCGCCGGGCTCCAGCCCCGAGACGTAGCGGTGCGTGGCCGTCCGGAACTTGATGGCGGCGTCGACGAACTGGCAGCAGAGGCCCCAGCGGATCATGGCCGCGATACTAGCAAAGAACGAGCGCGCCGGACGGGATGTCCGGCGCGCTCGGTACTGCCCCTGCGAGAACGGCCTTACTGGACCGTGATGACGCCCTTCATGTTCATGGCGAGGTGCGGCGTGCAGTGGTAGTTGTACGCACCGGCCGGCACGCCCGCGAACGAGACGGTGACCGCGTCGTTCGGGTTCATGAGCATCGGGCTCGACTCGTCGGTGGACGCCGGCGACATGTTGGCGTTCAGCTGCGCCGCGGCGCCCGACGGGATGCCGGCCGGGTCGAACGCGACGTTGTGCGGGCCGCCGTTGACCATGGTGAACTTGACCGCGTCGCCCTGCTTGACCGTGAGGTTGGCGGGCTCGAAGCGGTAGCCCTTGTCGTCGCCGTACATCTTGACCTCGTGGGTCGCGCCGGTCGCCGGCTTGGCCGCGACACCGCCCGCGGCCGCGCCGCCCGCCGCACCCGCCGCCGCGCCGCCGGCCGGAGCCGCGGTCGCCGCGCTCGCGTCGGCCGAAGCCGCCGCCGTATCCGCCGTCGCCTTCTTATCCCCGCCGCCGCACGCCCCGAGCAGGAGCACGCTGGCCGCGAGCGTCATCGCAGAAAAACGCATGTAAAAATCTCTCCAGTGCCGTTCGGTCGTGCGGGCGCGCCGTGTGCGCGAGCCGCACCCGCCGGGCGTCCCCGGCGAGCTTGTGAATCTATTCACAAGCGAATGCTGCTTCAAGACTTGGCGACCTTCTTCCCACCCTTGATCGTCGCCTTGAGCGTGGCCCCCGCGCGGAACGCGGGCACCTTCATCGCCTTGGACTTAACGGGGTCTCCCGTCCTCGGGTTCCGGAACGTGCGCGCGCCGCGCTGCCGCTGTTCGAAGTTGCCGAACCCCGTGATCGACACCGTCTCGCCCTTCTTGATCGCCTTCGCGATCACCCCGACCGACGGGTCGAACAGCATGTTCACGATGCGCGCCGCCTGCGCGCGCGGCAGCTCGGCCTCGTCGGCCACGTGCTGGATGAGTTCCGATTTGTTCATGGACGGGAGTCGTGCCGATGGAGAGAGGGGTGAACGGACCAGCATGGGGCGCGGCAGTCTTGCCGCCGGTCCGGGCTTTCGCAAGGGCGGGCCGCGCCGCGACCGCGGCGCGCGGCCGCTAGCACCCGGGCCGCCCGTTTCGCTTTCTTGCGCGGATGCTCCGCATCGCCCTCCCCAACAAAGGCCGCCTCGCCGACGACGCGCGCGAACTGTTCGCCGACGCCGGGCTGCCCGCGCGCGTGCGCGGCGACCGCGCCCTCACCGCGTCGTTAGGCGGCGAGTTCGAGGCCATCTTCGTCCGCGCGGCCGACATCCCCGAGTTCGTCGCCGACGGCGCGGCCGACGCGGGCGTGACGGGCTGGGACCTCGTCTGCGAGAGCGGCCGCACCCTCGACGCCCTCCTCGACCTCGGCTTCGGCCGCTGCCGCATCGTCGTCGCGGTCAAGGACGACGGCCGCCACGACGACTGGCACCGCGACGCCGGCGCCGCGCCGCCGGTGCGCGTCGCCACGGTCTTTCCGCGCCTCACCGCGCGCCACTTCGCCGAGGCCGGCCGCGCCTTCGACGTAGTGCCGATGTCGGGCGCGGTCGAGGTCGCCCCGCACCTCGGCATCGCCGACGTGATCGTCGACCTCACCTCCACCGGGTCGACGCTCAAGATGAACGGGCTGCGGGAGGTGGCCACGGTGCTCGAGTCCAGCGCGCGCCTCGTCGCCGCGCCGGGCGCCCTCGCCGCCGCGGGCGCGGCGCCCTCGCCCAAGCAGCACGCCATGGAAGAACTCGTCACCGCGCTCGCCTCGGTGCTCCGCGCGCGCGACAAGCGCTACGTGATGGCCAACGTGCCGCGCGCCGCGCTCGACGAGGTCAAGCGCGTGCTCCCCGGCCTCAACGGCCCCACCGTGATCGACATCCTCGACGGCGGCGCGCACGTGGCCGTGCACGCCGTGGCCGCCGCGTCGACGATCTACCGCACCATCGCGCAGCTGAAGTCGTTAGGCGCCGAGGGCATCCTCGTGACGCGCATCGAACGGTTGATGCCGTGAGCGCGCGCAGGGGTGGGACGGCCGGCAAGGCCGCGGTGTCGGCCGGCGTCGCGGCCGACCTGCGCGCGGCGGAGGCCGAAGAGGACGTGCCGCTCGCCGCGACGGCGGGGGACGAGGACGCGGCGTCGGGCGCGGTGCGGCTCCGCGTCCGGGGGCGCGTGGCCGCCCTGTCGGCCGCGGACCGCCGCCTGCTGCTCGACCGCGCGCCCGACGCGGGCAGCTCGGCGGTGCCGGCGCGCGTGGCGGCCATCATCTCGCGCGTGCAGCAGCAGGGCGACGCCGCCCTCGTCGCGATGGCGCGCGAGTTCGACGGGGCGGAGCTGGGCGCGCCCGGCGGGCCGCAGCTCGAGGTGCCGCGCGCGGAGTGGCGCGCCGCCCTGGAGGACGTGGACGCCGGGCTCCGCCGCGCGATGGAGCGCACGGTGGCCAACGTGCGCGCCGTGCACGAGGCCTTCCGCCCCAGGGCGGTCGAGGTCGAGCCCGAGCCCGGCATCCTCGTCGGCCGCCGCCCCGACCCGTTAGGCCGCGTCGGGGTCTACGCGCCGGGCGGGCGCGCCGCCTATCCCAGCTCGCTCATCATGGGCGTGGTCCCCGCCAAGGTCGCGGGCGTGGGCGAGGTGGTCGTCTGCTCGCCGCCCGCGGGCCCCGACGGGCTGCCGAGCCCGGTGGTGCTCGCCGCGGCCGCGCTCGCCGGTGCCGACCGCGTGTTCGCGTTGGGCGGCGCGGGCGCGGTCGCGGCGCTGGCCTACGGCACCGAGAGCGTGCCCCGGGTGGACCGCATCGTCGGCCCGGGCAACGCGTACGTCGCGGAAGCCAAGGTGCAGGTCTCGCGCGTCTGCGGCATCGACTCCCCCGCGGGGCCGAGCGAGCTGCTCGTGATCGCCGACCACACCGCCGACCCGGCCGCGGTGGCGCGCGAGCTCGTCGCGCAGGCGGAGCACGACCCGATGGCCGCCGTGGTGTGCGTGGCCGTGGGCGACGAGACCGCCGAGCAGGTCGAGGCGGCGCTCGCGGCCCTCACGCCAACCACCGGACGGCGCGAGATTGTCGAGGCCGCGCTCGCCGCGCAGGGCGCGGTGCTCGTCGCGCAGACCTACGACGAGGCGGCCGCGTTCGCCTCGGACTACGCGGCCGAGCACCTGCAGCTCGCGATCGGCGAGCCGGAGCAGAAGATGGTCCTCTCGCGCCTCCGCAACACGGGCACGGTGTTCCTCGGCGAGACCACCTCGGTCGCGTACGGCGACTACATGACGGGGGCCAACCACGTGCTCCCCACCGGCGGGCTCGCGCGGAGCTACAGCGGGCTTTCGACGCTCGACTTCGTGCGGTGGACCACGTACCAGCGCGTGACGCCGCAGGCCGCGGCCAAGCTCGCCTACGACGTGGGGCGGTTCGCCGACGCGGAGGGGCTGCCGGGGCACGCGGAGGCGGCCCGCGCGTGGATGAAGACGCGCGACGGTGGGCGCACGCGCCTGGCCGAGCGCGCGTTCCGCAAGCGGCTGCGGCGCATCAGCGACGACGCCGACGAGGGCGAGGCGTGAGTGGGACGGCCACCCCCCGCGCGGGCTACGACGCGATCCCGCTCTACGCGCCGGCGACCGGGGGCGAGGCGGAGTCGCCGTGCGTGGCCGACGCGAGCGACACCATCAATCTGTGGGGCGCGCCGCCCGACGCGATCGCGGCGATGGGGAGCGCGGCCACGGCGGCCATGCTCTCGACCTACCCCGCGCTCTACAACAACGCGCTCAAGGCGCCGCTCGCCGCGTACGCGGGGGTGGACGCCGACGCGCTGATGACCGGCTGCGGCTCGGACGACGTGATCGACTGCGCGCTGCGCGCGTTCGCCGAGCCCGGCGGCGTGGTCGCGCACGCGGCGCCGACGTTCTCGATGGTGCCCGCGTACGCGCGGGCCAACGGGATGACCCCGGTCGGCGTCCCGCTCGCGGGCGACGACTACGAGGCCGATGCCGAGGCGCTACTCGCCACCGACGCGGCGGTGATCTACCTCTGCTCGCCCAACAACCCGACGTCGACGCCGCTCGCGCGCGCGCTCGTCGAGCGGGTGGTCGCGGGCGCGCGCGGGCTCGTGATCCTCGACGAGGCGTACGCGGAGTACGTGCGGGCCGACGCACGCGCCTCGGCGGAGGTGTTCACGGCCGAGGCGCCGGGGTGGGGGCGCGTGCTCGCGACGCGCACGCTGAGCAAGGCGTTCGGGCTGGCGGGGCTGCGCGTGGGCTACGGGGTGGGGCACCCGGACGTGGTGCGCGCGGTGGAGAAGGCGCGCGGGCCGTTCAAGGTCACCTTCCCCGCCGAGGCAGCGGTGCGCGCCGCGCTCGGCCCGGGCGAGGGCGCGCTCGGGTGGGTGCGCACGCACGCGCGGCGCGCGGTCGCGCAGCGCGACGCGCTCGTGGCGGCGCTGCGTGCGCTGGGCCTCGAGCCCGCGCCGGCCGCGGCGCACTTCGTCTTCGTGCCCGTGCCCGAGGCGCGCGCGGTCGCGGCCCGCCTGCGCGCGCGGCACGGCGTGGGCGTGCGGGTGTTCGACGGCCTGCCCACGACGCGGCCCCGCGCGGTGCCCGCGCTCGCGGCGAGCGGGGGCTCGGCGTTCCGGCTCAACGTGGGGCCCGACGACGTGCAGCGGCGCGTGCTCGACGCGCTCACGGCGGAGCTGACCCGATGACGCCGCCCACGATCACCCTCTTCGACTACGGCGCGGGCAACCTGCACTCGCTCGCCAAGGCGGTCGAGCGCGCGGGCGCCACGGTGCGGGTCGAGACCGACCCCGCCGCGGCCGTCGAGCACACCGACGCGCTCGTGCTCCCGGGCGTGGGCGCCTTCGCCGCGGCGGCCGAACGGCTCGCGCCGGGGCGCGACGCGATGCGCGCGGCGCTCGCCGGCGGGCTGCCGTCGTTAGGCATCTGCCTCGGCATGCAGCTCCTCTTCGACGACAGCGACGAGGGGCCGGGCGCCGGCCTCGGGCTGCTGCCGGGGCGCGTGACGCGCATCCGGGCGCGGCGCGTGCCGCAGATCGGCTGGAACGCGGTCGAGCCGGCCGACGCCGCGGCGCCGGACGCGCTCGTCACCGCGTCGGGGCTCGAGACGGCGTACTACGCGAACAGCTTCGTCTGCCGGCCGGACGACCCCGCCGCGTGCGTGACGGCGTGGAGCGCGCACGAGGGCGACCGGTTCCCGGCCGCGGTGCGCGCGGGCGGGACGGTCGGCGTGCAGTTCCACCCCGAGAAGTCGAGCGCGCCGGGGGTGGCGTTCGTGGCCGCCTGGGTGGCGTCCCTCACCAGCCTGCACCCATGATCGTCCTTCCAGCGGTCGACCTGCGCGAGGGCGCGTGCGTGCAGCTCGTCGGCGGCGCGTACGCCGACGAGCGCGTCCGCCTCGACGACCCGCTCGCCGCCGCGCGCGAGTGGGCGCGGCTCGGCTTCCACCGCCTGCACGTGGTCGACCTCGACGCGGCCACCGGGCGCGGCTCCAACGCGGGCGTGGTGGAGGAGCTCGTCCGGCACGGCGGCTTCGACGCGGTGCAGGTGGGCGGCGGCGTGCGCGACGCCGACGCCGTCGACCGGGTGCTCGCGTTAGGCGCGGCCGCCGTGGTGGTCGGGACGCGGGGCGTCGAGGACCCGGACTGGCTCGCCGAGACGGCGGACCGCTTTCCCGGCGCGCTCGTCCTCGCGGCCGACGTGCGCGAGCGGCTGGTCGTGACGCGCGGGTGGGAACGCACGCTCACGAAGCGCGTCACCGACCTCGTCGAGGAGCTGGCGGGCGTGCCGCTGGCCGGACTCCTCGTCACGGCGGTGCACAAGGAGGGGCAGATGCAGGGCGTCGACCGCCGACTCATCGAGGACGTGGTCGAGGTGGCCACGGTGCCGGTGCTGGCCTCCGGCGGCGTGGGGTCGGTGGAGGATCTTCGCGTGCTCGCGGAGTGTGGGGCGGCGGGCGCGGTGGTGGGGATGGCGTTGTACACGGGCGCGCTCGACGCGCGCGCGGTGGCCGAAGAGTTCGGAGGCGCATGACCGTCGTCGTTCGCGAGACGCGCGAGACGCAGATTCGCGTGACCATCAGCCGCGGTACCGGCCAGGCCGACGTCGACACGTCGGAGCCGTTCCTCGACCACATGCTCGTCGCGCTCGCGCGCTATTCGGGGCTCGACCTCGCGGTACACGCGCGCGGCGACCTCAAGCATCACCTCATCGAGGACGTGGGCATCGCGATGGGCGAGGCGCTGCGCGCGTTCGCCCCCGCGACCGCGGCGCGCTACGGCGACCGCACGATCCCGATGGACGACGCGCTCGTCCACGCCTCGATCGACCTCGGCGGGCGCGCGTGGTACGAGGGGCCGCTGCCGGCGCGGCTCTACGACCACTGGATGCAGTCGTTCGCCTTCAACGCGCGCGCCACGCTGCACCTGCGCGTGCTGCGCGGGCGCGACCGGCACCACGTCGTCGAGGCGGCGTTCAAGGCGCTGGGCCTCGCGCTGCGCGACGCGCTCGCCGACACGGGGGCGGTGTTCTCGACCAAGGGGGCCGTGAGCACCGTCGTCGACGGCGCCGCGAACCCGGGCGGGGCGCCGTAGTGCTCACCCGCCGGCTGATCGTCTGCCTCGACGTGCGCGGCGGGCGCGTGGTGAAGGGCACGCAGTTCGTCGCGCTGCGCGACGTGGGCGACCCCGTATTACTCGCCGAACGCTACGAAGCCGAAGGGGCCGACGAGATCACCTTCCTCGACATCTCGGCGAGCGCGGAGGAGCGCGCGACGCTGCTCGACGTGGTGGCGCGCACGGCGGAGCGGCTGTTCGTGCCGCTCACGGTGGGCGGCGGGGTGCGCACCGCGGACGACGTCGGGCGCGCGCTGCGGGCGGGGGCCGACAAGGTCAGCATCAACTCCGCCGCGGTCACGCGCCCGGAGGTGCTCACCGAGAGCGCGTGGCGCTACGGCGCGCAGTGCGTGGTGGCGAGCATCGACGCCAAGTGGGACCCCGCGGCCGGCATCTTCCGCGTGTACGTGAAGGGCGGGCGCGAGCCGACCGCGCTCGACGCGGTCGCGTGGGCGCGCGCGTGCGTCGAGCGCGGCGCTGGGGAGGTGCTGCTCACGAGCATCGACCGCGACGGCGCGCGCACGGGCTACGACCTGCCGCTCACGCGCGCCGTCGCCGCGGCGGTGGACGTGCCCGTGATCGCCTCGGGCGGGGCGGGCGAGGCGGCGCACGTGGCGGAGGCGATCGCGGCGGGCGGGGCGGACGCGGCGCTCGTCGCGGGGATCCTGCACGACGGCGTGACCACGGTGGCCGCGCTCAAGGGGGCCATGCGCGGGGCGGGGCTGGCCGTCCGGTAGCCGCGGCGCCTACCGCGCCGCGGCCTCCTCCGCCCCCATCGCCAGCTCCACCCCCGCGCGCTCGCTCGGCCCCACCCACAGGCGGACGCCGCCGCGGAGGGCGTCGGCGTTGGAGCCGAGGCGGGTGAAGGGCGGCAGCTTGCCGAGCACCTTCTCCATGCGGCGCGCGTTGCCGCCGCCGAGCAGCACCGTGTCGACCTGCATCGCGACGTGCAGGCGGGAGATCACGTCCGTCACGTTGCGGCGCCAGCGGTGCGTGCCGTCGCGCTCGCGGGCCGGCTCGCCGACGTACTCCTCGAAGGTGCGGCCGCGCTTGTAGGGCAGGTGCGCGAGCTCGAGCGGCTGCAGATGCCCCGAGATCACGAGCGCGGAGCCGAGCCCGGTGCCGAGGCCGAGGAAGAGCATGCGCCCCCCGCGGTAGCCGCCGAGCGCCTGCATGGCGGCGTCGTTGATGACGCGCACCGGGCGGCCGAACGCGCCGGCGAAGTCGAAGCCCACCCACCCCGTGCCGAGGTTGTGCGGCTCGACCGCCGGGCGGCCGTCGACCACCGGGCCGGGGTAGCCGATCGAGACCGCATCGAACGTCCATCCCGCCGTGGCGGCCTTCACCCCGACCACCATGTCGGCCGCCGTGAGCGTGGGGCCGGAATCGATGCGGGCGGGCGTGGGGACCGACGAGGCGCCGTTGGTCGGATCGGCGTCATTCTCGCCGGCCGCCTGGAACTGCCCCGACGCGGCCTCGGCCGTCTCGGGCGGCGCGTGACGGCTGGCCGATTGCTGGACCTCCGGATCCCCGATCGGGCCGTCAGCGTCTGGACCGCTGAGAACGAGCGCCTTGACGTGGGTGCCACCGACATCGAGGACGAGGATGCGCATGCGAGAAAAGCGGACGAGAGAGACCGTGCGGACGAGATGATCGGCCGAAGATCGTCGGCGCACACCGCTGCGCAAGACGCCGACCACACTCATACTTGCCGCATGCCCGATCGCCGCGCTCCCGATACGCCCGCCCTGCTCCTCCACGCGGCCGCCGACGTCGCCCGGATGGCCGGCGACGTGGCCCTCCGGCACTTCCGCGCCGGCCCGGCCGGGGGCGCGCTCGACGTCGAGACCAAGGGAGACGGATCGCCGGTCACGGTCGCCGACCGGTCGGCGGAGACGGCGGCCCGCGCATGGCTCGCCGAGCGATACCCGGACGACGCGATCCTCGGCGAGGAGTTCGGCCGCTCGGGGCACGGCGCGTCACGGTGCTGGGTGCTCGACCCGATCGACGGCACGAAGACCTACGTGCGCGGCGTGCCGCTGTGGGGCACGCTCGTCGCGTGCGTCGAGCAGGGCACGGATGGGGCCCTGGGCGAGGTGCTCGCCGGTGCCGCGTACTTCCCGGCGGTGGGCGAGCTGGTGGCCGCTGCGCCCGGCGAAGGGTGTTGGTGGAACGGCGCGCGCGCGCGCGTGTCGGGGGTCGACCAGCTGGCCGCGGCCGCCGTGTGCACCACCGATCCGAAGTTCTCGCACCGCCCCGACCGGCGCGACGCGTGGGGGCGGCTCGAAGCGTCGGCGGCCCTGGCCCGGTCGTGGGGGGACTGCTACGGCTATCTGCTGGTCGCGACCGGGCGCGCGGAGGCGATGGTCGACGCGGTGGTCGGCGACTGGGACGTGGCCGCCCTGCTCCCGGTGATCGAGGAGGCGGGCGGTACGTTCACCTCGTGGGAGGGCGTGCGCACGGCGTTCGGCGGGTCGGCGGTCGCCACCAACGGCGCGCTCGCGGGCTCGGTGCGGCGCGTGCTGGACGGCGGACACACCCGGTCCGGACGCGGCTAACAGCCTATCCCGGTAGGCCGGCGCGCGATGTGCGGGCTTCCGATGCGACGCGCTTCTACCTTCGCGCAAGGCGCACCCGCTCCACTGCCACAACCCGCGCGTGGATGACCGACGGGACGCTGGGGACCGAGCGTGGCGTGCGCGGCGCGCAGCGGTGCGTGCCGCGTGAGTTCGGGAGCCGGCGTCGTTCCGTTGCGGGTGATACCGCGCGATGGCTGGCGCCCGCGCTCACGTGTGGATCGATACCATCCCGCCGGCCGCCGGATCCGGTTTCGCGACTTGGGACCGCCGCCGCCCGCTGTCGAGCGCAGCCTTGAACTGTTTATAGAACGGGACGACGACGTTCATGCCGTGGTTGTACCTGTCTTGCGCGCTCAGAATGTCGCCTGTGAAGTCGAGTCTGGATCCGATCGCGACGCCGCCGAGCCAGAACACGTCGTGCCCCGCGGCCATGTCTTCTAGCTCGTCCCTCAACTCGGGGTTCGCGTGCACGGCTTGCACGTAGATGGGCTGCACGACGTCGAACTGTTCGTGGTGCAGCGTCGCCCGGTCCCAGCTCGCCGCCGCCTCGCCCTTGAGCGGGTTTCCTGCAAGCCCCTGGCGGTACAGGTCACCTAACTTCGGGAACACGTCGTCGAAAATCATCTTGTTACCGCGCTCGCCAAATGCGATCAGCGCTTCGCTCGTCTCGAACCGCAAGCTGACGGCCCGGCGCAGCGTCATCGCGAGCGTCCGGAACGGGTCCTCGAGGCTTCGCATCTGAGTCGCCACGATCATGGCGGCCGCGGGCCAGAGGGTCTCGTGACCCTGGGCTTCGCGGATCTGGTCGAACCAGTTGTAGAACTCGGCGCGTTGTCCGATCGTCCGGTACTCCTCGAATCCGTTCGAAGGTCGCAGCAGATTGAGGACGTTGGCGCGATTCCAGCGCGCCGTGAAGTTGGCCCGATCCGCGTATGCCCAATCCAGCACTCGCGTGGGGTCGTTCGTCTCCGTCATCCGTGGTGTTCTCGTATCGGTAGCGTTCTGGGATGCCCGGCGGCGTGCTGCCCGGCGATGCGGCGGTCCCGCAGGAGATGCTGCCGGCGCGGGTAAATCGGGAGCACTGCCGCCACGCGACTCGCGCGCGACCGCTCACGTGACACCGCCCTCGTTGGTGGTGCCGAGCCGCGGCAAGAGCGCGTGTGCGAACAGGCCGGGGGGGTACCGTGACTGCGTTACAGCATTGGTAGCGTTGCCGTACGGCGCAGCGTGCCGAGCAGCGCGACCCGTGTGGCGGTGCTCAAGTGGTCGTGGAAGTACACGGACAACGTGTCTCCATGCCGACGTGACGTGAGCCGGCCGAGGAGCGCGCGCGCCTGCAACGGATCGAGCGCCCGGAAGGCGTCCTCCAATCGCCGCACGCGTCCGCCGAATCCCGCCACGTCGGTGGCCGCGTAGCGCGGCGCGAGCAGCGGCAGGAGGACGGGGTCGGGCGACTCGAGTTGGAAGGATGTGACCGGGGTCGGGATGTAGAGCTGTCGCCGCAGCTCGGCGAGCGACTGCCCACGCGCCCGTGGGTCGCCGTGACTGCGGATCACCTCGGAGATGAACGGGAACAGGTCGTCGCTCTGACTGCGCCCGTGCAGATTCCAGTCTTCGACGATGTGTGCCTGTTGCTCCGCGTTGTAATCGTCCCACGCCTTGTCGTGGTCGAGCGGTGCATACTCGTACGCGTCGTGTACGACGACTACCCGCGCCCCGCGGCTCGAGTAGTCGACCTCGCTCGTGAGAAATTCCCACGCCTGGGCGGCGACTGAACTGCTCTTGACGAAGTCGCCGTGGGCGTACTGCCATACGTGCGTGAGTTCGTGGATGAACGTGTCGCAGACGCGCCCGAAGCCGCCGAAGTATTGCGTCGATGTCAGGTCCATGCTGGCCATGTCGCCGACGTTCATCTGGTACCGCATGGCGGGCATGCGCGCGCCCGCGTCGAAGCCCTCGTCGGTCCAGGGCCGGTCGCCGAACCCGAGGCCGTCGCCAACCCCGATCTGGTCGGTGCGCGGCAGGGTCCCGCGGAACACGTCGTACGCGTACGACGCTTCGCGCAGGTTCATCGGTCGGTAGAACGTCGGTCTGCGCATCGCGCCCGCCCTCCGCTCCGCCCCGGGTGTGCGGGGTGGCCATGTGCGCGCGCGCCGACCGTTGTCCGGGGCCGGCGCGTCGCGTTCCCGACGACTGTCGGGCAAGGAGGCGTACCGTATCCGTGCGCGTAGTCGATCACTTACTGCCTATCCGAGTAGGCCGGCGCGGGGGTGCTCCACGAAGACGCCGCACGACCGCCCGGTCCGTCGGCCAGCTCCGCGTGCGCCGCGGCGCACACGCGGTCGCGCAGGTGCTGCGAGTAGGCCCGGTCATCACCGCTGCTCCGAGATGCGCCCACGACGGCCCGCATCGGCAATACCGCCGGCACGCCCGCGCCTGCTGCACCCCCCCGTGATTGGCTCTAGCTTGCGCGGATGCTCGATCTCGACACGCTCGACTTTCAGAAGGGGAACGGCCTCGTCACCGTGGTCGCGCAGGACGCCGTCACGGGGGCCGTGCTGATGGTGGCGCACGCCGACCGCGAGGCGCTGCAGCTGACGCTGTCCACGGGCGAGATGCACTACCGGTCGCGCAGCCGCGGCCTGTGGCACAAGGGCGCGACGAGCGGGAACGTGCAGCGCGTGGTCGCGCTCGCGGCCGACTGCGACCGCGACGCGGTGCTGGCGCGCGTGGCGCCGGCCGGGCCGGCGTGCCACACGGGGGCGGTCAGCTGCTTCGCGCAGGACGGCCCACCGCCGGCCGCGGACGCGCTCTCCGCCCTCGACGCGACGATCGCCCTCCGCGCGTCGGCCGCCGCCGGGGCCACCACGGCCGACCGGCCGAGCTACACGCAGCGCCTGCTCGCCGACCGCAACCTGCGGTTGAAGAAGATCGGCGAGGAAAGCGCCGAACTGGTCACCGCCTGCGCGGACGGCGATCCGGGGCGCGCCGCCGAAGAGGGCGCGGACCTCGTGTACCACGCCCTCGTCGCGCTGCGCGCCGTCGGCGTCTCGCTCGACGACGTGCGGCGCGTCCTGGCCGCGCGGGCGGGCTAGGCCGCCCGGCCGGCCCGCTTACGTCGTCTTCTTCTCGCCCGGGCGGTACTCGTCGAGATCGAAGTCGTCGGCGGCGCGCGTCTTGGGCTTCGGCTTCGCCGCTGCACCCACGCGCACCGGGCGGCCGCGCCGTGGTCCGGCTTCGGCCACCGCCTGCAGCAGCAGCTCACGCGCTTCGGCCATGAGGTCGTTGGTGAGCGGCTTCGTACGGCGCGCCTTCTCGCGCTGATACCACTGCTCGGCGCCAAGCTCCGGATGCGGTTCGTCCGAGGGCTCGCGCGGGGGACGGGACGACGCCGGCGGCTCGCTCGGGATGACGGTGACCATGACCTGGCGCGGCGCGGTGGGCGTCGCGGCCGCGACGTCGGCGTCCGCGATGACGGCCTCCTCGCCGGTCGGCGCCTCCGGCACGTCGGGGGCCGCAGCGACCGGAGCGGCCGTCGCGGGCGCGACCGGCGCCGCCTCGACCACCGCGTTGGCCGCGACCGGCTCCGCCACGAGGACGGGCTGCCGCGCCTCGACCTCGACGTCGGGCAACGTGGCCGTTACGGCCGGCGGTGCGGCGGGGGCGCCCTTCGGAGCCGGCCTGCGCTTGACCGGCGCGGCCGCCGGGGCCGCAGCGGTCGTCGCCTTCGCACGGCTGACGGGGCTGGCGACCTTCGCCGCCGGGCGCTTGGCCGCGGTGGCCGTCTTGGTGGCGGCCTTCTTCGCGGGCGCGGCCGCCTTGGGGGCGGCCTTCGCGCCGGCCTTGGTCGACGCGGCCTTCACCGTCGTCTTCACCGCGGCGCGTGACGCCGGCTTGGCCGACGAACTCGCACGCTTGGCGGTGGTCTTCGCGCTCCCCTTGGTTACGGGCACGGACTTGGAGGACGGCTTGGGACGGGTCGGCATGTGGAGCGCTCCGGCGTAAGAGGCCTGAGAGGACGGCGGAGAAACGAGCACACCGCGGACGCGCCCGTTCCCCGCGAGCCGTCGCGGGGTGCAGGACGCGCCCGCGCGGGGCGCTACGGGCATTGGGCTCGCCGTGCGCCGGTCGGGCGTGCGCGGCGAGCAGCACACACTACGTCAGGGCAGCGTTTCGGGCGACCCCGCGCCGTGGTCGGCGAGACGGTCCGTACCCCCGGCAGCGCTCGAAGGTGCCGCGCCGGCGCTCGACGCGGCGTGCTGGCCGTTCCCGTTCCGTCGCGGCGAGGCGCCGGTCGGGTTCTCGAGCGACTCGCCGATCGCCGGGGCGATTCGGCCTGCTTTCACATCGGCCACGGCCACGGCGGCTCCGTCCCGCAGATCGTTGAGCGCCCGACGCGCCGCACTCGGCGCCTCGCTCGGCGACAGCGCGGGGCTGTCGCCATGGGCGAGGCCGTCGGCGGGCTTCACACCGACCCCGTGCTCGTACACCATCTTGCCGCCCAGGTAGGCGCTGTAGCTCAACGCGCCCAACCCCGCGAGACCGAGCGCGAGGTAGCCGACCCCGGCCTCGTCCTCGCTCCAGCGACGAGCGGCCATGAGGGCCGTGATCGCGGTGAGCGACAGGTTGAGGTTGCGATGGGTGACGAGAATGTCACCCGCCACGCCGCCCGCGTTGACTTCCTGCTGCGCGATGAGGCCGGTCGCGGCCGACACGGCCGCACCCGCGGCGGCGACCGGCATCAGCACGCGACCGACTTCGGACAGCGCGCGGCTGCCGGTCAGACGGCCGAGCAGGTCGGCGCCGAGGGCGATGGGGAGGACGGCGATCGGGAAGTGCACGATCGACGGGTGAAGCTCTTGGAGGCGCGGCGGCATGGGCGGTGTCCTGGTTGGGAAGGACCCCTGGTCGGGCAAAGGGCAGGCCGTCGACGGTCGGGTGTGCAGGGTGGGGGGTGTTGGGTGCGCGGGGTGGGTAGGGTCGCGCCAGTCCGTGACCGGCCGGGGATGAACCGGCCGGTCACGGACTGACGAGTCCAACGCTCCCGGCTCCCTCCATCAAAACTCCCCCGCGATCCCCGGATCCAGCTTGTTCGGATCTCCGATGTAGGCCAACCGCAGCCCATGCAGGTACTGCCGCGACACCCGCCGTACGTCGGCCGGCGTCACCGCGCGGAGTTCGTCCGCGAACCGCGACGCGCGGTGCCAGTCGCCGCGGTACAGCTGCGCGCGCGCCAGGAAGTTGGCCTGATCGCTGTTCGTCTCGTTCTCGAGGAAGTACTCGGTGATGAAGTGCTGCGTGAGCTGTTCGAGGCCGTGCGGGGTGATCCACCCTTCCTGCAGGTTGGACAGCTCCTCACGCATGATGCGAAGCGTGGTGCGCGGGTCGACGGTGGTCACGTACAGCCCGGCCGCTCCACTCGCGCGCTCGAGGAAGCGGGCGTCGACCGCGTAGCTCAGGTTGCGCTTGGAGCGAATCTCGGAGAAGAAGCGGCCCGAGAGCACGGCGGCCGCGATGCGGAGCGGGACGTAGTCGGGACCGGTCGCGGCCGCACCGGGGAAGTAGCCCAGGACGTAGTTGGTGGGCAGGGTGCGGCGCTCGACGGCGAGGGCGCTGTTCCAGGAGCCCGGGAGCGTGGGGGGCGTCCAGCGGTAATCGCCGCGCGGGAGCTGGCCGATCGTCGTGGTCACCAGCCGGAGCAGGTGCTCGCGCGTGACGTCGCCGACGACGACGAGGAGCATGCGCGACGTGACCATCTGCTGCTGCTGGTACCGGCGCAGGTCGGCGATGGTCAGGCCGGCGATCGAGCTGGTAGTGCCGACGGGGGCGAGCGCGTACGACGTTCCCGTGTACGCGACGCTGTCGGCGAGGTAGTCGAGCGACGCGTCGGGGTCGTCGCGGCGCTGGCGGATGGCGCCGAGGAGCTGCGCGCGGACGAGTTCGACGCCGGCGGAGTCGAGGGTCGGGTGGAGCAGGCGGTCGGCGAAGACGGCCCAGGTCGAATCGAGCGTGGCGGGCGTGCTGCGGAGGGCGAACGTGCTCCAGTCGTGGTCCGCGCTCACGCCGATGCTCGTGCCGAGCCGGGCCATCTGGCTGCGGAGCCGTTCGCGCGGATAGTTCAGCGTGCCCTGCTCGCTCGCCTCCAGCAGGAAGGGTTCGAGCCCCGCCTGCTCCGGAGGCGTCTGCCGGGTGCCACCCAGCAGGTAGAGGTTGGCCGCGACCACCTGGTTGGCGGTGACGCGGCGCAGGATCACCTGCATGCCGCCGATCTCGAAGCTCGACGTGCTGCTGTCGCGCCCGGCCGTGCGGGCCGGCGCGGCCGGCGGTGGCGACGCGGCGCCCTGCGGCGCGTTCGCCTGCACCGGAACGGCCGGCGCGGTGGGCGTCGGTGACGGCGTGGGCGTCGGGGCCGGCTGCGTCGGGACCGGCGTGGGCTGCGGGGCAGGCTGGGGCGTGGGCACCTGCGCCGCGACCGCGGCCGGTGCGCCGCCAAGGGCCGTGGTGGCCGCGAGCACGGCACCGAGCAGTGCGCCGCGCACGCGGCCCATCATCGGGCGGCGCATCAGCGCAGATCTCCCTTCCGGCTCGCGGCGGCGCGCACCGGCGTGGTCGGCGTCGCCGGCTTCGGCGCCGGTCGGCTCGCGAGCACCTGACGCCAGAATACGGCCAGGTCCGACTCGCGGAACGGGAACTTGGACCGTTCACCCGAGGGCAGCAGCACGCCCGTGACGCGCGGCTGGCCGACGATGTATGCGGCGGCGTAGCGCCGCAGGTCCTCGGGCGTCTGCCGCGCCATCGTGTCGCCGTATCCCATGAAGTATTCGATGTCGGCCACGGCCCACCAGAAGCCGACCGTGTGCGTGAGCGAACTCGTCTTCTCCGCACCGAGGGCGGAATTCATCGTGCGCTGCGCCTTCACGGCCTGCAACTCGTCGGCGGTGAAGTAGCCCGGATCGGCGACGTGCTCAACCTCGTCGAAGAGCGCCTCGAGCGCCTCGCGCGCGCGCCCCGGCGCGGGCTGGCCCGAGATCGTGATCGGTCCCTTCTGGTCGAGCGTGTAGTAGTTGACCGCGATGCCCTGCCAGAGTCCGCTGTCGACGAGCCGGTGCTGGAAGCGCGAGCCGTCGGTGTTGAGCGCGTCGCTCAACACGTCGGCCGCGTACGTGCTCGCGCGATCCCGCCGCACGCTCGGCCCCTGCCACTGCACGAACACCGTCGTCGCACTGACCGGCGCGGCGGCAATCACGCCCTGGTCCGTGGTGAGCGGGGCGATCGGCGGGATGGGGTTGGCCTGAAACGGATTGGGCTGGCGCTCCCACGCGCCGTAGAACCGGGCGGCCCACGCGAACACCGAGTCGGGGCGGACGTCGCCGGTGACGACGAGCGCGGCGTTGTTCGGGACGTAGTAGCGCTTCTGGATCTCGCGCATCTTGGCCGGCGTGACCGTCCGCAGCACCTCGCGGTCGCCGATCACGTTCTTGCGGCTGAAGCTGCCCGGATAGAGCCGGCGGGTCATCTCCTGCTGGAAGTCGAATCCCGGCCCCGACTGGTTGCGGTCGTACTCGCCCAGCACGACCTCCTTCTCGCGCGCGAGTTCGTCCTCGCGGAAGAGGGGGGAGCGCACCGCGCTCGCCATCGCCTCCATCGCGACGCGCGCCGAGTCGGCGGGGAGGGTCATGTAGTAGCTGACGTCCTCCTCCTGCGTGGTCGCGTTGAACACCGCGCCGAGTTCGCCGAGGCGCTGGGTGAACTCGTCCGGGGCCGGGTAGTCGCGGCTCGCCTTGAAGAACATGTGCTCGTACATGTGCGCGAGCCCGGCGTAGTCGGGCGTCTGCGTGTAGGAGCCGTTCTTCACGTCGATCTCGACCGTGGCGAGGGGAACGCCGTGGTTCTCGACGACCACGACTTCGAGGCCGTTGGACATGACGAGCCGGCGGATCACGCGCGAGAGTTCGGCGCGCGACTGTGCGCGCGCGACGGCCGGCACGGCGGCGAGGCAGGCCGAGACGCAGGCGCCGGCGACGAGGGCGGCGAGAGGGCGGAGACGACGCACGGAGGAACGCGAAAGGGCGGAAACGACGGACGAGCGGTTACGCACGAGAGACGGCGGATGCGGAGGTAAGGTGCAACACCAGAAGCGCGCGTGTCGTGCCGAGCGGAGCGAGGAGCCGAGGAGGGCTCGCGCTCCGCTCGGCGCGCCGGGGCTGGCGCGGGAGCCGGCACGAAGGCGCACGGCTCTGGTGGCTCGATGCGCCTGTCGCGACTTCCTTTACGCGCATGTCCGCCGCACCGTCATCGACCGCCGTACCTTCCCCGCCCGCGCCATCCGCGCCGGCGCCATCCCTCCCGCTTCGTCCCGACACCCTCGCCGCGCTCGACGCCCGGCTCGGCGCCGGGCGCGTGCGGCGGCGCGTCGCGCTCGCCCAGTACACGTCGTTCCGGATCGGGGGTCCGGCCGACGCCCTCTACACCGCCCGCAGCGCCGACGAACTCGCCGCGGCCGTCCTCGCCGCCCGCGAACTCGGGCTGCCGTACTTCCTCCTCGGGCTCGGCGCCAACATCCTCGTCGGCGACCGCGGCTATCGCGGCCTCGTCATCCGGAACCGCGCCGACCACTTCCGCTTCCGCGCGAGCGGCGAACGCGCCGACCTGGTCGCGGAGAGCGGCGCGGTGATGCAGGACCTCATCCTCGACGCCGTCGAGCGCGGGTGGAGTGGGCTCGAACATTTCATCGGGATCCCGAGCACGGTGGGCGGTGCGGTATGGCAGAACCTGCACTTCCTCTCCCCCGCCCCCGAACGCGACCGCACGATGTTCATCGCCGACGTGTTCGAGTCGGCCGACATCCTCTCCGAAGAGAACGAGCGCAAGGCGGTCGACGCCGCGTACGTCGCCTTCGGCTACGACGACACCGTGTTCCACCACCGGCGCGACATCGTCCTCTCGGCCACCTTCCGCCTCACACGCGGCGACGTGGACCGCATGCACCGCATCCTGCACGAGAATCTGAGCTGGCGCGGCGCGCGCCACCCGTGGCTGCAGATCCACCCGAGCGCGGGCTCGATCTTCAAGAAGCTCGACGGGGTGGGCGCGGGGCGGCTCGTGGACCAGGTGGGGATGAAGGGGCACCGCCACGGCGGCGCGCAGATCTCGCCGCTGCACGCCAACATCATCGTCAACCGCGGCCGGGCCACGGCGAAAGACGTGCGGGAGTTGATCGCGCTCGCACAGAACGCGGTGGAGCGCGAGACGGGGCACCGTCTCGAGACGGAGATCGGGATGGTGGGGGAGTTCTAGTCCGGAGCTGCGCCGGCTCTCTGCTGAGCCGGCCGCGGAAAGAACTCGCGGTCCCGCCACGCCAGCACGACGAGGAGCGCGCCCGCCGCGTGCAGCGCGACCGCGGCACGGCCGACGCCGGCGAGCTGCCAGAGGGCCCCGGTGGCCGCGCACGCCGCCCAGACCAGCCCGAGGTACGCGGCCGCGAAAGGCCACGGCGTCGGGCGCCGGAATCTCCACCCCACGGCGCCCGCGCCGAGCGCGACGAGCATGCCCTTGATGAGGGCCATCGCCCGCAGCAGGCGGGCGAGGTCGGGATCCGCGGCGATCCGCGCCGCGGATCCCGGCATGGCGAGCACGCCGGCCCCGACACAGGCCGCGACGCCGCCGACGACCAGCGCCGTCGTCCACGGTAGGGCGTGCCACGCGGCCCCCGCCGGCCGGCGTGCGCTTACCGGCGCGCGCGCTTACCGGCCGCGCGCTTACCGGGCGCGCACCTGACGCGGCGACCGCGGCGCGCGGACGTACGGGATCGTGGACGACGGTGCTCGACATGGCTGCCACCCCAACAAGAGAAAAACGCAGGCGCGAAGGTGCGCCGTGCGACTTACGGCGGCGAACCCGCCGTCGACGCCGGGCGCACCGCCGACGTGTCCCGCGTCCTCGGCCGCGCCACCTGATCCACCGCGAAGGTGAACGGCTGCTGGTACAGCTGCCGCACCTTGCGCCCGTCGAGCAGCGCCGGCAGGAAGTCCGTCCGGGCCACCGCGGCGCGCACCGCCGTCGTGAAGGCGGTGTCGGTGCTGGAGAGCACCTTGAACGTCCGCATCTCGGGGCGCCCGTTCGTGTCGACGACGAACTGCACGACCACCGTCCCGGTCACGCCCTTCGCCCGAAGCGCCGGCGGGTACTGTGGAACGAACGTCACCGGGTTTGGCTCGGCGAGCGTGTCCACCTGCGAGCCGATGTACGTCGACTCGGGACGCGTGGCGCGCGCGACGGTCGCGGCGCGGGTGGCCGGCGTGGCGCCGCGCTTGGGCCGCGCCTGCGCGCCCGCGCCGGCGGCCGCGGTGAGGACGAGGGCGCAGCACGTGGCCAGCGCGAGCGGGACGAGAGACGTGCCCGGTCGGGACACGGCGGCAGTTGGCATGAGCGAGAGAACGAGAGGAGCGGCGGGCGCACGAATGCGCGCCCGCCGAAGTCAGTAGAGAATCCCGTCCACCGGCTGCACGGGAGGGGGCAGCTCGCGCTCGCCGAGCATCTGGCGCAGGTTGATCTCGATGGTGCGGCAGAGGGCGGTCATCGGCGTGTCGTTCGCCTCGCCCTCGAACGGCGTCTCGACCGCCCGCCCGACGGCGTCGAGCCCCAGGAAGAGGAGCCCGATCACGGCCGTCACCACCGGGGTGAGGAGCCCCAGGTCCACGACCATGCCGAGCGGCAGGATGAGGAGGTAGAGCCGCACCATCACGTTGGGCAGCCAGTCGTAGGGCCGCGGGACCGGCGTGTTCTTGATGCGCTCGCACCCGCCGAGCAGGTTGGTCAGCTCGGTGAGCGTGCGGTCGAACGCGACGAGGCGGAAGGTGTCGTCGGCGCGGCGGCCGTCGAGCACGCGGCGCAGCCGGGTGGCGGTCCAGGCGAGCACCGCGGCCGGCACGTTCTGCTCGCCGCGCATCGCGTCGACCACGGCCGGCGCGAAGAAGGGCGCGATCGCGGGGATCGGGTCCTCGCGCCGCAGGTGACAGCGCAGCGCGTTGACGAACCCGATCTGCGCGTACACCAGCTCGCGCACCTCGGCATCCACCGCGCTCGCCGGCGCGGCCCCGGCGGACGTCGCGCCGCCGTCCGCGCGCGTGACACCCGACGGAGCCGCCGGGATCGACGCGCGGCGGGCCGCCCCGTCGCGATCACGCACCGCGCCGTCGAACCCGTCGTCGCTCCGCCGCTCGGCCGCTCCGGCGCCCGCGAGCGCGGTCTCGAGCAGCGGCGAGGGAACGAGCGACGCGACCGCGGCCCGGCGCTCGCCCTCCACCGCGACGGCAGACGGCGCCTCGGCGGGCAGCAAGGTGAGCAGCTGGCGGGCGAACGTCCGCGACTGGTTCACCACGCCGCCCCAGAGCGTGCGCGCCTCCCACCAGCGGTTGTAGCCGGAGTTGTTCCGAAAGCCGAGCAGAATGCCGAGCGTCGCGGCGATGAGCGAGATCGGCAGCGCCGGCACGTCGACCTGATGCCACCCCGCGACGTGTGCCGCGCTGACCACGGCCGCGATGGCCGTGTAGAGGATCAAGGGACGGCCGACCGTCGCGAAGGCGCGGCGGAGCGACAGGGTGTGACGAACGATCACGGATTGAAGTAGGAGAGGACGGGCCCGCGTGCACGAGGTACGCCACGCGTCGCGCGTCACGTTATACCTTCGCCCCCCGTATGTCGCGCGCCCCCGCCTCGGCCTCGACGGCAATCGAGACCGTCGTTTCCAACTTCGCGGCGCTCGTCCGCCGCGTGGGGTGGCGCCACCGGCTGTCCGGCGCCGACGTCGACGAGCTGCTCCAGGAGGTCCGCGTCCGCCTCTGGCGCGTGCACGCCGACGACGGCGAGAAGATCGACGCGGTCTCCGCGTCTTACGTGTACCAGACCGCGGTGTCGGCCGCGCTCGACCTGATGCGACGCCGCCGGGCGCGTCGGGCCGACGCGCACGACTCGGGGCCCGCCGCGCTCGCCCACACGGCCGCGCGCGGGGGACCCGAGGAGGAACTCGCCGCGTCGGAGCTCGCCGCCACCGTTGCGCGTGCGATCGAAACCATCCCGGCCTCGCGCCGGCCGGTCGTGCGCATGTACCTCGCCGGCTATCCGCGCGAGGAGATCGCCGCCCTGCTCGGCTGGACGGAACCCAAGACCCGTAACCTGCTCTACCGCGGACTCGATGACTTACGCGCGCGGCTCGCCGAGTGGGGCGTCGACCCGAGAGGGACCCGATGACGGATGACGAGCTGCGCGACGCGTACGCCGCGCACCTGCGCCGCGCGCAACCGCCCGACGCACGCGGGCCGACGTCGGACGCGTGTGCGTCGCTCGAGGACATCCTCACGCTCGTCCGCGGCGAGGGGCCCGAGGCACGCCGCCTGGCCGTGCTCGACCACGTCATGAGCTGCGCGCGCTGCCGCGCGGAGTTCGACATGCTGCGCTCGGTCGAGACGGCCGGGCGGCAGCTCGTGGAGGGGGAGGGAGCGATCGTCCGACCGCTGCGCCCCGCGCGCATCGCGCCCGCGCTGCGGCGGTGGCCGGGCGGGGTCGGCCTCGCCGTCGCCGCGTCGCTCGTCCTCGCGGTCGGCGTCCGCCAGTACCGGGCGCGTGGTGACACGGACCTCGAACGCGGCGCGGGGGACGCCGTGGCGCTCGTCGCGCCCGCGCCCGGCGACGTGCCCGCGGGCGCGCCGCTCCGCTTCGTCTGGCATGCCGTGCCGCGGGCCACGCGCTACGAGGTCGAAGTGCTGGCGGCGGACGGTGCGGCCGTGGCGTCGGGCACCACCGCCGATACGGTCTTCGCGCTGGCGGACGCGCGCCGCCTCGCCCCGGGCACGACCTACCGGTGGTGGGTGAGCGCGGTGGGCGACGACGGCGCCGCGGCGCGCCGGTCGGCGCTGCGCCCCCTTCGGGTCGCGCGGCGGTGACCTGAAGGAGCGCGCGGCCGCGGCCGTGCGCGGCCGCGTGGGAGGCGGCGGGGGAGTGAGAATCCGCGCGGTGCGGGTGCGTCACATGGGGCAACGCGGCGCGCACGACGCCGCAGCCGGCGGATCGGTCCGCTGGATCCTTTCTGCTCGCCCCCTTCGAGGCCCCCGCCCATGTCGCGCCCCAGAGCCCTGGTCACCGTCGTCGCCACACTCGCCCTCGCCGCCGCCCCCGCGCACGCCCAGGGGTGGCTCAACAAGGTCAAGGACAAAGCCAAGGGGGCGGTCGGGCAGGCGGGCGACGCCGCGGGCAACGCCGCGACCCAGACGGCCACGAAGAAGGCCGACCGCGCGGTGCGGTGCGCGGTGGGGGACGCGGCGTGCGCCGACTCCGCCACGGCCGCCGGCAAGACGGTGACGATCGTCCGCGACTCCGCCGCGCCTAACGGCACGACCGCCGCGGCGAAGCCCGGCGAGGGCGCGTGGGCCAACTACGACTTCAAGCCCGGCGAGAAGACGCTCTTCGCCGACGACTTCTCGCAGGACGTGGTCGGCAACTTCCCGCGCCGGCTGGAGTTCAAGGACGGGTCGGCGGAACTCGTCGAGTGGCAGGGCAGGCGCTGGCTGTCGACCCGCGACGACGCCCACTTCCGCGTCCCGCTCGGCCAGGTCCTGCCGCAGCGCTACACGATCGAGTTCGACATGGCGGGCGGGCACGTCGTGGAGCTGAGCGCCGACCCCAAGAACGGCGTCGAGCGGCACCCGCAGAACACCGACTGGTTCTACTTCTACGACTGGCAGGCGGGGATCAAGGGCTCCGACCGCGACGCGACCACTTCGCTCGGCTTCTCGACGTTCACCACCCCGGTGCACGTGGCGATCCAGGTGGACGGCGACTACGCCAAGGCGTACGTGAACGAGAAGCGCGTCGCCAACGTGCCCAACGCGCGCCTGCAACGCTCCAACAAGCTCTACGTGACCATGGGCGGCGACGGCACCAACTCGGCGGTGATGCTCGCCAACCTCCGCGTGATGGCCGGCGGGCGGCCGCTCTACGACGCGCTCGCCGCCGCCGGGCGCGTCGCGACGCAGGGCATCTACTTCGCCACCGCCTCCGACCAGATCCGCCCCGAGAGCTCGCCCACGCTGAAGGAGATCGGCGCGATGCTCGCCGACCACCCCGATTTGAAGCTGACCATCGAGGGCCATACGGACAACGTGGGCGACGCCGCCGCGAACCAGGCGCTGTCGCAGCGCCGCGCCGACGCCGTGAAGCAGGCGCTCGTCGGCACCTACCACGCCGACGGCGCGCGGCTCACGGCCACGGGGATGGGCGCGGGCAAGCCGGCCGCGCCCAACACCACGGCCGAGGGGCGGCAGACGAACCGGCGCGTGGAGCTCGTCCGGCAGTGAGCGCGCAACCCGACCTCCGCCTCACGCGCTCTCCCCACACCACCCGGGTCGTGTCCCGCCGCTCTCCCCACCCGATCCCGACGCGCGCCACCCTCCTCGTCTCGCTCGCCCTCGCCGCGGGCGCCGCGCTCGCGCCCGCGCGTGCCGCAGCCCAGTTCGGCGGGCTGCGCGGAATGATCGCCCGTACCGCCGCCCAGAAGGGGTGGGTGGTGCGTCGCGGCGCCGAACTCAAGCCACCCGGGCACGGGCCGCTCGCCGTCGCCGTGGTCGTCGACACCGCCGGTCGCGTGCGCCTCGTCCCAAACGACAGCGTCGACGCGGTGCGCGAGGCCGGCGGCGTACGCGAGGCGTTCCAGACCTACCCCGCGCTGCTGCTCCCGGGTGGCGAGGTGCCCACCCTGCTTCGGCACGACGGCCCGAACATCGACCTCGCCGACCGCGACTCGCGCCTCGCCATCGGCCGCCTGCGCGACGGACGACTGCTCCTCGCGCTCACGCGCTTCGACGCGCTGAGCGGGCCACTGTCGCAGCTCCCCGTGGGGCTGACCGTGCCCGAGATGGCGGCGCTGATGGGTGCGCTCGGCTGCGAGACGGCCGCGCTGCTCGACGGTGGGATCTCGGGGCAACTGCTCCTGCGGGATGGGCAAGGCGGCGTGCACGCCTGGCGCGGCTGGCGCGACGTCCCCCTCGGCCTCGTCGCCGTCGCCCGGTAGTCGTCGCGTTCCAGCCGCGCCGGAGGCTCACGTGCGAGATCGATGTTCGTGCCCTGACCTGCCGGAGCCGCTCGGCCCGGGCCCGACGACGCCCGGGTAGGCCGTCGTCAGGCTGCCGGGCGCCGGCGTGCGCGCGCCAGGCCGCCCACGGCGAGCAGCGTGGCACCGCCGGCCGCGAGCAGCGGCCAGCGCGCGGGTGCACCGGGCGTGCGGAGCGGGACGCGCACCGCCGGGTCGCCGACGACGGTGAACGCCGCCCACTCCGCGGGTGGGGCGCCCCGGGCGATCGCGTCGCGCTTGGCCGCCCGCAGCGCGTCGCCCACCGTCAGCCCGCGCGCGAGGTGGTCGTAGAACCGGTCGACGAACGCCGCGGTCCCACGATCGCGGATGCGCCACTGCGTCGCGACCACCGACTGTGCCCCCGCTTCGAGCAGCGGGGCCGTGAGCCCTTGCACCCCCTCGCCATCCACCACAATACCGCCAGCGCTGCGACACGCAGAAAGCACGACGACCCGTGCCGTGAGGTGCAGGGCGGCGAGGTCGCCCGCCGAGACGAATCCGCTCTCGCCGTCACCCGGGGCGAGGGCGAGCGAGGTGCGGGCGATCGAGCGGTCGTCGACGAGCGCGTGCGTCGCGAAATGGATGACGTCGTACGGCATCAGCGCGGCGTGCTTGAGGTAGGCGGCCGTGGCCTCGTCGCCGACCCGCACGACCGCGTCGGGGGCGTAGCGCGCCACATCGCGTGCCTCGTCGCCCGACGCGGCGAGCCGGGGCAGGCCGCCGGTCGAGTCGAACGCGGACCGGAAGGTCGCGCCCCCATCGTCCGCGTCGCGCGCCCGCGCGGCGGCCGCGCCCGCCACGGGCGCACGGCCCGCGGGCGCACCGGCCGCGGGCGCACCGCCCGCGGGCGCGAACGCGGGGTCGCCGAAGGCGAGTAGCCGAACCGGTCGGGGCGGCGGGGCGGGGCGCCCGCGCAGGGCCGCCACGACCACCGCCGACGGCGCGACGCTCACCGCATACCGCTCGACGGCGTAGCGGCCATCCGCGGTGCGGAGCGCGTCGAAGGGCAGCAGGTGCAGCGGGCCGTCCGGGACGACGACGAGCCGCTGGACGCCCGGATCGAGCCCGGCCAGCGCGGGCGCGAGCACCGCGTCGCCGAGCGCCCGAGCGAGCGGGCCGGGGTCGCCGCCCGCCTCGAGCAGCGCGGTGAACCGCGCGACGCGCCGCGCGAGCGAGTCGGCCGGCGCGAGCCGAGCGGCGCGCACCGTCGGCCCGGCGCCGGTGCCGCGCGTGACGACGAACAGCGTGGTCGGCGTCGCGCCGTCCCCCGCGACGAACTCGAGCAGCGCGGTCCGGCCGTCGGCGACGAGCGCCGCGGCGGCCGGCAGGGCGGATCCCGCGCGCGCGACCATCGCACCGCCGGCCGCGCGGCGGCCCGCGACCGACGTCTCGGCGAGCGCCGCCGTCCGCGTCAGCTCGTCGGCGAGCGTGCGGGCGCGCCGACGCTCGGCGAGCTCGAACGCCGCCGCCTCGCGACCGTGCGCCGCGAGCGCGGCGAGCACGGCCGGCGCGCTGTTCCCCGTCTCGCCGACGATGTCGCCGCGGGCCTGGAAGGCGAGCGCGCGCATCTGCCGATCCGAGAGCGTCGCGCGCCACGCGTCCAGTTCGGCCCCTGCGGCCGTCAGCTCTCGCTCCGCCCCGGCCAGGTCGCCCGTCCGCGCGTCCACCTCGGCCAACTGCTCGCGCATGCGATAACGCGTCACCCGGTCGCTCGTGTCCGGAACCGCGAGCACGCGGGTGATGAGCTGCCGCGCCTGCGGCAGGTCCCCCCGCGCGAACGCGACGGCCGCGCGGTCGCGGTCGAGTTCCAGCCGCCACGCGCGGCGCTCGGGCCCGTCGGCGAGCGCCCGCGCCGTGTCGATCCAGGCGAGCGCCGCCGCGTAGTTGCCGGCGCGCCGCTCGACGGCGGCGAGCGTACGCAGCGCCACGAACTCGTCGTGCGCGTCGGCCGTCCGGTGGTGGAACGCACGCACCGCGAGCGCGTACCGCCGCGCGCGCGCGACGTCACCGCGCTCGACCGCGAGGTTCGCCTGCGACACCCGCACGTCGATCAGCGTGTTCGAGTCGCGGAGCGCCTCGCTCCGGCGCACGGACTCCTCGTAGTGGGCGTCCGCCGCGGCCAGGTTGCCGAACACGCGCTCGAGGCCGCCGAGGACGTCGTGCGCCACGGCGAGCGCGTACAGGCTGTGCGACGCCTCGGCCTCGGCGACCGCCTGCGTCGCGAGCGCCCGCGCGCGCGTGTAGTCGTTCCGCTCGCGATAGATGTCGGCGTGCTTGATGAGCGTCTCGGCGAGCACGCCACGATCACCGCTCGCGCGCATCAGCGGCTCCGCGGCGGCGTAGGCGATGAGGGCGGAATCGTCGTCCGCCCGCAGGTGGTGGTACACGGCGAGCGCCCGCCACACCTGGGCCTCGGCGCGGCGATCGGCGGCCCGGCGGGCGAGAGCGAGGGCGCGCGTGCCCTCGGTGGACGCGCGGCGGTCGGACAGAAAGGCGAGAAAGATGACGCGGCGCCACGCCAGGCTCGCGGCGAGGGCGGCATCACCGGGCGGCACCAGTCGGTCCGCGGTGTCGAGCAGGGCCAACCCCGCGGGGACGCCACGCGCCGCGCCGCGCTTCATCGCCAGAGGGCCGAGGGTCTGCACTTCGAGCGCACGGTCCCCCGCCGCGTGGGCGGCCGCGCGGACGCGCATGAACAGGGGCACGCTCCGCGCGTCCTCGCCGCGCATGTACAGGCTCGACGCCGCGCCGAGGAGGGCGTAGCGCGCCACCGCGTCCGCGGCCGGGGCCAGGGGCCCGCCGACGGCGAGGGTGTCGTACAGCGCGGCGTAGCGCCGTTCCGCCTCGGGATAGTCGTAGGTGAACCGCGCGAGCGAGGCGAGTCCGAGCGCCGCGGCGCGGTCCCCGGGCGCGGCGCGGAGCCGGGCCTCCAGGCGGGCGCGGGCGGCGGCGACGCTGTCGCCCTCGACCGCGCGCAGGGCCTCGCGCACGACCGCGCGCGGCGGGACGTCGGACGCCGCCTGCGCGGCCGGCGCCCGACCGGGCGCGGCGGTCGCGACTGCCACCACACCGGCGAGCCAGATCCATCGGGGTGTCATCCGGCGAGTATACGGGCTGCCCGGCAACTGCGCGACATGTAGCGCCACAGGTACGCCCCGCCCGCGGCACCTGCCCGCACTCCCCCGAACACCTGATGCCGGCGTTCGACGGGGCTCCGTAGGTTCCGGGAGATGCCTCCCACTCGCGCCAACGGCCGACACAGCAATCGTATCAACGGCCCGGTGAACGGCCCCGTCACCCCGGGCCGCCCGGCGCGCCCCGACGACGCACCCACGCCGACCTGGCGCGAGCGCTTCCGCGCGCTCCGCCACGTCCCAGCGCTCCTCCGCCTCGTCTGGGGCACGCACCGCGGCTACGCCGCAGGCGTCGCGGTGCTGCGGGTCGTGCGGGCCGCCTTCCCGGTGCTCACCCTCTGGGTCGGGAAGCTCATCATCGACGCCGTGGTCGCCGCCACGCGGACCGCCGGCGCGGCCGCGGCGCCGACGGCGGCCGCGCACGCCGCGGCCCTCACGCGGCTCTGGCACCTGCTCGCGCTCGAGGTCGCCCTCGTCGTCGCCGGCGACCTGCTCGGCCGCGCGTCGTCGCTGCTCGAATCGCTGCTCGGCGACCGCTTCAGCAACCGCACGAGCATACGCCTCATGGAGCACGCCGCGACGCTCGACCTCGCGCAGTTCGAGGACCCGGCGTTCTACGACAAGCTCGAGCGCGCCCGCCGGCAGACGACCGGACGCATCGGCCTCTTCACGCAACTGCTGGGCATGGCGCAGGACTCGCTGACGCTCGCCTCCCTGGTCGCGACGATGGCCGCGTTCGACTGGCGGCTGCTGCTGCTCCTCGTCGCGGCCATCCTCCCGTCGTTCGTCGGCGAGACGCACTTCGCGGGGCTCGGCTACTCGCTCCTCTTCCGCTGGACCCCCGAACGGCGGCAGCTCGACTACCTGCGCTACGTCGGCGCGAGCGACAAGACGGCGAAGGAGGTGCAGAGCTTCGGGCTCGCGCCGTGGCTGGTCGGGCGGTATCGCGTCCTCGCCGACCGCTTCGACGCGGAGAACGCGAGCCTCGCCGCGCGGCGCGCGGGGGTGGGCGGCGCGCTGGGGCTGCTGAGCACCGCCGGCTACTACGCCGCGTACGTCCTCATCCTCGTGCGCGCCGCGGCGGGCGTGATCTCGTTAGGCACGCTCACCTTCCTCGCCGGCGCCTTCGCCCGCGGGCGCGACCTGCTCGGCCGCCTGCTCGGCTCCGCGAGCGACGTCGCCGAGCAGGCGCTCTACCTCGGCGACCTGTTCGAGTTCTTCGCGATGCAGCCGACGATCGCCTCGCGGCCCGGCGCGCTGCCCGTGCCGACGCCCATCCGCGAGGGCTTCCGCTTCGAGGACGTCGGCTTCCGCTACCCGGGCAGCGAGCGCTGGGCGGTGCGCCACGTCGACCTCGCGATCCGCGCGGGCGAGCGCGTCGCCCTCGTCGGCGAGAACGGGGCGGGGAAGACCACGCTCACCAAGCTCCTCGCGCGCCTCTACGAACCCACCGAGGGGCGCATCCTGCTCGACGGCGTCGACCTGCGCGACTACGACCTCGCGTCGCTGCGCGCGACCGTGGGCGTGATCTTCCAGGACTTCGTGCGCTACGACTTCGCCTTCGACGAGAACGTCGGCGTGGGCGAGGTGGCGGTGCTCGACGCGGCCGCCCCGGGCGGCGACACGCCGGCCCCGATCCGCGACGCCGCCGAGCGCTCGCTCGCCGCGACGCTGCTGCCCAAGCTGCCGGCCGGCTACCGCCAGATGTTAGGCCGCCGCTTCGACGGCGGCGTGGACCTCTCGGGCGGCGAGTGGCAAAAGGTCGCCCTCGCCCGCGCCTACCTGCGCGACGCCCAGGTGCTCGTGCTCGACGAGCCCACCGCGGCGCTCGACGCGCGCGCCGAGTTCGAGGTGTTCGAGCGCTTCGCCGAGCTGGTGGCGGGGCGCACGGCCGTGCTCATCTCGCACCGCTTCTCGACGGTGCGGATGGCCGACCGGATCGTGGTGTTAGGCGGCGGCGGGGTGGTGGAGGAGGGGTCGCACGACGCGCTGCTCGAGGCGGGAGGAGAGTACGCCGAGCTGTTCGGGCTGCAGGCGGTGGGGTATCGGTAGAGACCTCGGGTTGGGGCCGTAGGGCGGGGGCCGGCCGACGACACGCGCGACCCCGCCGCCCCGCGCCCCCCGAGCTCACCGCGGCACCTCGAACCGCTCCCCCACCCCCACCACCCGCACCCTCCCGCCTAACGCATGCGCCGGCACCAGCCCGCGCAGCTCCTCGACCGCCCCGTACGCGTCCGACGTCACGTGGTTGAAGGTGCCCCAGTGGTGCGGCACCATCCACCGCGCCCCGAGCCGGGTGAACAGCTCCAGCGCGTCGGCCGCGGTGAGGTGCCCCGCGCGGAACCGCGCCCGCTTCCACGCCGGCGTGTACCCGATGGGCAGCAGCGCCAGGTCGAGCGCGCGACGGCCGAGCGCCTCGCGGGCGAGGCGGTGCGTGCCGGGCGCGAGGCCCGTGTCGCTCGCGAAGAACGCCGTGCCGCCCGCGCCCGCGTCCAGCAGGTAGTGCTGCGCCTCGATGCGCCCGCGCACCCGGTCCACCGCGCCCCACCGCGCCCCCACGTGCGCCGCGGCCGCCGTGTGCACCGCGACCTCGCCCACGCGCCGCACCTCGCCGGGCGCGAGCGACTCGGCCGTCGCGAACCCCTCGGCGCGCAGCCAGCGCGCGACCGTCGGCGGCGCGAGCACCGGCGGCCGCGGCGCGCCCCGCGCGTCCGCGCGCGCGTCGATCGCGCGCAGCGACGCGAGCGACAGGTGGTCGACGTGCGCGTGCGTCACCAGGACCGCGTCCAGCCGCGGCAGGTCCCCGAGCGCGACGCCGGGTGCGGCCACGCGCCGCAGCCGCCGGCCGACGGCGAGTGGGCCTAACGCGTCGTCGAAGTTCGGGTCGGTGAGCAGCGTCGCGCCGCCGAGCTCCAGCAGCAGCGTCGCGTGGCCGACGTAGGTGACGTACACCCGGGCCGGAAATGCACGCCGTGCGCCACGCGCCGCCCTCGGCTGTAACGCCTGCCATGTCACAACGCCGCTACATGTTGTCGGCGCCCACGGATCGCCCCACAGCCCAGCCCGCCACTCATGCCCCGTAGTGTCAAGCGCGTCGCGGCCACCCTCGGTCTCGTCACCGCGCTCTCGGCCGCCACGGCCTGCTTTCACGCCACCGTCGATACCGGCCGTCCCGCCGGCACCACGGTCGTCCAGAAGCCCTGGGTCAGCACGTTCGTCTTCGGCCTCGTCCCCGCCGCCCAGATCGACGTCACCCGCCAGTGTCCGGGCGGCGTCGCCCGCGTCGAGACCCAGCAGAGCTTTCTCAACGGGCTCGTCGGCGCGATCACGTACGGCATCTACACGCCACTCCACGTGACCACCACCTGTGCCAACAGCGCTCCGTCTGCCCAACTCGGCATTCCACTCGAACGGCTCGGCTACGTCGCGCCCTCGCCCGCCGCGTCCGCGCCCGCCGCGCCCGCCGCGTCCGACAGCACGCGCATCGCGCGCTGACCGTCGGACGCGCGGCCCATACGCACGAGGGGGCGGGATCCGCGATCGGATCCCGCCCCCTCACCGCGTCGCCGCCGCGCGGCGACCCGCTACGCCGTGCGAGGCTTCCGCACCGGCGTCCCCTGGACGATCGGCTTGGCCGCCACGGCCGTCGGCCCGCTGCCCGCGCCGCCGACCCCCGCCTTCGCCCGCTCCTTGGCCAGCAACCACTGCTGCGGCAGCATGACGATGTTCTGCGTCAGGTAGTACAGGTTGAGCCCCGACGCCACGTTCAGGAAGAAGAACAGGAACATCGCCGGAGCGACGTAGCCCATCATCTGCGTCTGCGGGTTGGGCGGCAGCCCCCGCATGCCGATCCACGAGATCAGGAACTGCGTCGCCGCGACCAGCACCGGCAGCGCGTAGAACGGGTCCTTCAGCGAGATGTCGCCGAGCCACAGGAACGGCACGCCCCGGAACTCGATCGTGTTCTGGAAGACGAAGAACAGCGCGAAGAAGATCGGCAGCGGGATCAGCATCGGCAGGCAGCCGGTGAGCGGCGCGAACGGCGTCATGCCGTGCGCCGCATACACCTTCACCATCTCCTGCTGCAGCCGCTGCGGGTCGTTCTTGTACTTCGACTGCACGAGCTGAATCTCCGGCTGCACGCGCTGCATCTTGATCTGGTTGCGCATCATGTTCTGCTGCAGCGGCCAGAGCACGAGCCGGATGCCCACGCCGAGCGCGACGAGCACCCAGCCGTAGGAGAGCTTGAGCGCGTCGTGCATCCAGAGGATGGCGCGGATGGCGAGCGTCGCGAACGGCTGCACCACCCCCTGCAGCCAGCCGCCGTAGGGGTTCGACTCCTCGAACGCGCGCCCCTGGGCGACGAGGCGCCGCCACTCCTGCGGCCCCGCGTAAACGTCGAACTGCGCCGACGTGCCGCCCCCCGCGATGGTGCCCGGCGCCGACATCGGCACGACGAGCGTGGCCTGCGCGCGCTCGGCGACCTTGGTCGTCCGCGCGCCGCCCACGAGCATCAGCCCGCCGAACGGCTGCGCCACCGCGTTCTCCCCCGTCCCGCGCGGCGCGAGCACGCCCAGCAGGAAGTACTTGCTCTTCGCCACCGCCCAGTCGAGCGGACCGGCCACGGTGTCGTGCTGCCCCGGGTCGAGCTTCGCGAATGCCTGGCTCTTCGCCGACCCGCGGCTCTGCTTCCACGTGTACGCGAGGTGCGTGTAGTGGTCGAGCGTGTCGCGCTCGCTCACCGCGAAGGTCGGCGGCAGGTCGACGAGCAGGTACGCCGGCCCGGCCGCCGTCTGAGCGTCGGCGCGCACACGCACCGTGTAGCTGTCGGGCGCGAACGTGTACGTGATCGCCACCGGCAGCGAGACGCCGGCGCGCGTCGTCGCGGTGCCGTCGAGGCGGATCTCCTGCACCGTCGCGCCGTTGGCGGGCATCACGCCCGTGGGCGCGCGGCGGAACACCGTCCGCGCCAGCGGCACCGTGTCGCCCGCGATCACCATGCGGTACGAGAGCAGCGCGTCGCCCGGCCGGGCGAACTGCACCGGCGGCTGCTCCGAGGGCGCGGCGTCACCCTTCTGCGCGCCGCGCAGCTTCGGCACCTCGCGCAGGTTCGGGAAGCGGCGCATCTCCGCCCCGACGAGCGCGGCGCCCTGCGAGCTCACCGCGTACGCGGCCCGGGTTCCGGCAACCACCGTCGTCTCGACCGGCGCGGCGACCTGGGCCGTCGTCTGGCCGCCCACGCCGGGCTGCGCCGCCACGGCGGTCGCGGCCGTGCCCGGTGGGAGAGCGGGCGCGCCGGGCGCGCCGGCCACGGCGGGCGCCGACGCGGGCGTGGCCGCCACCGGCACCGCGCGCTGTGGCGGGGACGGGAAGAGGAACTGAACGCCGAGGAAAACGAGAATCGAGAGCGCGACGGCGATCAGGAACCGGCGATTCGTGTCCATGCGGGAGAAGAGAGAAGGGCGGCGCACGTGCGCCGCGGACGACGGGGCGAGCCCGCCGCAAACGTCAGAGATCAGAACGTGTCAGCGGTCCGAACGTGTCAGGGGCGACGAATGCGCATCGGGCGCGCTGCGCCCCTCACGGCACCGGATCGAACCCGCCCGGCCGGAACGGATGACACCGCCCGATGCGCCGCACGGTCAGCCACGAGCCGCGCGCCGCTCCGTGCCGCTCCAGCGCCTCGATGCCGTACGCGGAGCAGGTCGGAAAATACCGGCACTGGCCGCCGAGCATCGGCGAGAGCGCGACCTGATAGCCGCGCACGCCGAGCACGAGCAGACGCGCCACGATCCCGGGCGCGCTCGCAGGGGCGCCCTGGGGCAGGGTGGCCCGGCGTACGGCGGGTCCGGGCGAGCCGTCGCCGGGCGGGGCGGCGGCGTCCGTCGTGGCATCCATCATGGCGGCGTGATACCCGGCGGAGCCGAACTCGGCGCGGTGGACGATGCGGGCCGCGCCTGCAACCACCGCGTCGCCTCACGCCCCGCCCGCTCCACGTCGCGCGCGAGCGCGTCGAACGACGCCCCGTACGCCTCCGGACGTGCCCGCAGCAGCACCGCGCCGCCGGGCAACACGGGGAGCAGCCGCAGCCGCGCGAGCTCGCGCAGGCGCCGTTTCACGAGGTTCCGCTCCACCCCCGAATGCTTGTGCTTCGGGACGACGATCCCAACCCGCGCCACGGGTTCCGCGGGCGCGATCGGCACCGCAGCGGGCGCCCCCGGCCCGTGAAACGCGGGAAGGGAAGCGAGAACCCGGACGTCGAGATGCTCGGTCCGGACCCGCTTCCCTTCGCGTCGGAGGACGTCCAACTCGCGCCCCCGCGTCACCCGGCGCGGGCGCGGGAACGTATTCCCTGCCGGCCGCTGGCCGGCGTGCGCACCCCCGCTCGCGCGACCGTCGGTCGAACTGCCCGTCAGGCGCCCGCCGTGTACTTGGTCGGGATCTGAACGGTGAGACGCTTGCGCCCCTTCTTGCGGCGGCGGCTCAGCACTTCGCGCCCCCACTTGTCCGCCATGCGCGCACGGAATCCGTGCGTGCGCGCGCGGCGCTTGTTGCGGGGGCGGTAGGTGGGCTTGCCCATGACGAACTCCAGCGGGTGGAAGCGAGGTGAACGAACGTCGGTCTGACCAGTCGGCCCGACGAAACGACGAACGCCGGCGGCAGTGCGCGATCCGCACCCGGCCGCCGACGTCGCCCGCAATCCTAGCCGGATCGGCCCACCGGGTCAAGCGCACGCGGCCCTGCTACGAACGCGTAGGTCGTGGCCCCACATGCACTTCCATGCGTTTCCCACAGCGCGATGTGGAAAGACCGTGAATGCGAGCAAGGGCGATGTGGAAGAATTGACTTTTTCCACATTCGCGTCGTACGTTCGCGCCCCCGCTCGCCCGATCGGTTCGTTCGTCGCACCCGCCCGTCATGTCACTCACGGCCGCCGAAGTCTGGGACCGCCTCCTCGCCCGGGCTCGCCAGGAACTGCCGGAACAAACGTTCCGCACCTGGCTCGAGCCCACGGCCCCGCTTGCCGTGGACGGTCGCCGGCTTGTCGTCGGCACCCCGGACCGGTTTTCGGCCGAGTGGAATGAGTCGAAGCACGCGCCCCTCCTGGCGAGCTACGCGCCCGTCGCGCTCGGCCACCCGCTCGAGGTGACCTTCCAGGTCGACGACGCGCTCAAGACCCGCCCGCAGATCGACTTCTTCGTCGAGGCGCCCGTCGCGCCGGTCACGGCCGCGGGGGCCGTGACGACGGGGACAGCCGCGATGACGGGGGCACGGCGCCGACGAGCACGGCCGCGTTCGGCGCCCCCGCCGTCGTCACCCGCGAGCCGCTCTCGCGCGACACGCGCGGACCCGCGACCTATCCGCCCCCGCGTGCCGCGCCCGCCCAGGACGCCCCGCCGTCCGCGCCGCTCAACCCGCGCTACACCTTTCCCAACTTCGTCGTCGGCAAGTCCAACGACGTCGCCGCGGCCGCGTCGATGGGCGCCGCCGAGGCGCCGGGACGCGTCTACAACCCGCTCTTCATCTACGGCGACACCGGGCTCGGCAAGACGCACCTGATGCAGGCCGTCGCGCACGCGATGCTCGAACGCAACCCGGCCACGCGCATCACCTACGTCGGCACCGAGCAGTTCACGAACGACTTCATCGCCGCCCTGCAGAGCCGCAGCACCCCCGAGTTCCGCCGCCGCTATCGCGCAACCGACCTCCTCCTCGTCGACGACGTGCAGTTCCTGCGCGGTAAAGAGAGCACGCAGGAAGAGTTCTTCCACACCTTCAACGCGATCTACGAGGCCGGCCGCCAGATCTGCCTCACGAGCGACCGCCCGCCCAAGGAGATCCCCGGCCTCGAGGCGCGCCTCGTGAGCCGCTTCGAGTGGGGCATGGTCGCCCACGTCGACCTGCCGGCGTTCGAGGACCGGCTCGCCATCCTGCAGCAGAAGGCCGGGCAGGAGCACCTGCAGGCGACCATCCCGCGCGGCGTGCTCGAATTCATCGCCCAGCACGTGAAGTCGAGCGTGCGCGAGCTGGAAGGCGCGATCGTCAAGCTGCTCGCGTTCGCGTCGCTCAAACGCCGCGACGTCACGCTCGACCTCGCGCACGAGGCGCTCCGCGACAAGCTCCGCTCCGAGGAGGCCGTCGGCATGCTGGCCGAATCGGCGCGCACCGGCGTGCCCGTGCGCGCGCCGAACGGAATCGTTCCCGGCTCGCCGCTCACCCCGTTCGTCATCCAGCAGGCCGTGGCCGCCGAGTGGCGGGTGACGCCCGACGGGCTGCAGAGCAAGGTGCGGACGAAGACGCTCACCGTACCGCGCCAGGTCGCGATGTACCTCTGCCGCGAGCTGCTCTCGCTGCAACTGGTCGAGATCGGCAACGCCTTCGGCGGCCGCGATCACTCCACCGTGATCCACTCCCTCGAACGCGCCGCCGCCATGATGCAGGAGGAAGACGCCTTCCGCGCCCGTGTGGAAAAGATCCGCGGATTGTTGGAAACTCTCCGGAATTAGGCAGTTGTCCACACCGGGGCGTGCGTTCGTCCACACGCGCTCCACACGGTCTCCACACGCCCGCCGTGCGCGGCGCAGAGTTCTCCCCACCGCCCGCCCGAGTCCCCGGCGTTCCACACCGCGGCGCCGCGGATTCCCACTACCGAAGCCCAAGCGCGGCCGTAACTTCCGCGCGTTCTCGACGCCCTCCACACCCTCTGCTGTTACCACTGTTCTTTTGATCTAAAAAGACAGACTACTAACAGCAGCTTCGCGTGAACGCGTGGACGTATCCGTTCACGCGCGCCCCCCTCCGGTCCGCATGCGCTTCACGATCTCGCGCGAAAAGCTTCAGGAAGGACTCGGCGCCGTCGCGGCGAGCATCCCCGCCAAGACGACCCTCCCGGTCCTCGCCAACCTCCTCGTCGAGACCACCGAGCGCGGCATCCGCCTCGCCGGCACCGACCTCGACATCGCGGTGAGCACCGAGGTGCCGGCCGACGTCGAGACGCCGGGCGCGATCACCATCCCCGCCAAGAAGCTGCAGGAGATCGCCCGCGAGCTGCCCCCCTCGCCCGTCAAGGTGGCGGCCGCCGGCGAGCAGCGCATCACCCTCGAATGCGGCCGGGCGCGCTTCAAGCTCCTGGGCCTCCCGCGCGACGAGTTCCCCGCCTTCCCCGCCGTCAAGTTCGACGACAGCTGGAAGATCAAGAGCGGCGACCTGCAGAAGCTCATCCAGCACACCGCGTTCGCCGTCTCGACCGAGGAGAGCCGCCCGATCCTCAACGGCGTGCTCTGGGAGCTGCGCCCCGAGCGCATGCGCATGGTCGCCACCAACGGCCACCGCCTCGCGCGCATGGAGCTGCCGGCGGGCGAGGGCGGCGGCGCGCAGACGGGCGACCTGATCGTCCCGCCCAAGGCGCTCGACCAGATCCGCAAGCTCTTCCCCGCCGACGTCGAGCTCGAGATCGCCCGCGGCGACAACCACCTCGGCTTCCGCTCGCCCACCACGTCGGTGTACACGCGCCTCATCGAGGGCCCGTACCCGAATTACGAGCAGGTCATCCCGAAAGACAACGACAAGGTCGCGTACGCCGACAAGGGCGCGCTCATGTCGGCGCTGCGGCGCATGTCGGTGATCGCCTCCGACCAGACGCACCGCATCCGCCTGTCGTTCAACGCCGGCATGCTCAAGTTCGCCGTCCAGACCCCAGACCTGGGCGAGGCCGCCGACGAGCTGCCCATCCGCTACGACGGCGACCCGCTCGACATCGGCTTCAACGCGAGCTACCTGCTCGAGATCCTGCGCTACGTGCCGACGGACGAGGTGAAGCTGACGTTCCGCGCGCCCGAGCGGGCGGCGACGCTCGAGCCGGAGGGGTGGAGCGATCCGGCGAAGTACCTGTGCCTGGTGATGCCGCTGCGATTGATGGACTGAACGGTCGCGACGACGGCGCGCGAGCATGGGGGGAGCGCTATCGCGCTCCCCCCTCTGTCGTCCAGTCCTGGTCGTGGTACGCGTCGCACGTGTTCCGGGTAGAACGCGGGCCAGCATCCGGCATCTCGCGCGCGCCACGCCGTCAGCGGTTCCGAGGCGTTCCGTTTCACACTCCGGCCGACCCATGCCCACCGCCCTCTTCGCCCAGGCGCTTGCCCTCGCGACCGCCGCCGGCATCAGCACCTACGGCACGGTCGCCCTCCTCGGCGCCGCGGCCCACTTCGGCTACATCGACGCGCTGCCGGGCAGCCTCGCCCCGATCGGGAACCCGCTGATCTTCGGACTCGCCGCGGCTCTCTACGCGCTCGAGTTCGCGGCCACCCTCATCCCCGGCGTCGCGTCGCTCTGGGAAACCGTTCATGCCGCCATCCGCCCGGTCGCCGGCGCGGCGATCGCCGCGGCAACGGTTTCCCACGCCGACCCCCGCATCGCGCTCGCCGCCGCACTGCTGGGCGGCACGCTCGCACTCGGCACCAACGTCACCAAACTTGGCGCACGCGTCGCCATCGACACGAGCCCGGAGCCGTTCACCAACGGGGCGGCCAACATCGCCGAATTGGGACTGTTCGGCGCGCTCACAATCGGGGCCACCCAGCATCCCTACATCGCCCTCACGCTCGGCATCGCCGTCGTGTTCGTCACCGGGCTCCTCGTGCGTGCGGCGTACAAGGCGATCCGCGGCGCACTCGGACGTTTACGACCGGGACGGGCCGGGGCGGCGCGCTGATGGGCACGCCGGGGCGACCTGACCAGCGGCGACCCGCCCGCCGCGACCGGCCGCCCAGCGTCGAACGGATCGAACCCGGCGAGCACCGCCGCGTAAGGCACGAGCAGCTCGTCCGCGAACCGCTCCAACATTCCGGCGGCGTCGTACCGCCGCCGAACTCGCGCGGCCGTAGCCCGAGTCGCGAGAACAGGTGCCGCGAAAAGGCCTGCGCGCTCGAATGCTCCAACTCCGTGGCCACCGCGCTCACCGTCCACCGCGGCGATTGAACAGCTGAGCCGCCCGCACCAGCCCGGCGTAGGCGAGGAGCAATACGTACGCGGCAACGTCGCGGCGGCCACCAATTGCTGGTAGGACGGCTCGACGAATGTGTCTTGCAGCACGTCAGGCTCCTTTTGGAAGCTCCAATGTATTGGCAAGAGATGAACGAAAGCTGAATAGCGCGCGCGATCGGCTGATTGCCGACACCGTGCGCGGCGATTATAACCCGGTGCACGGAGAGGTGGCCGAGCGGCTTAAGGTGGCGGTCTGGAGTCCCGTTGTAGTTAACCCCTACCGTGGGTTCGATTCCCACCCTCTCCGCCATTCCATATATCGCCAGCGTTCGCCTGCGGTTGCTAGTATCTAATTATAATTGGAAATCGTTGGATCCTAACGCTTTCATAGCCGTCGGCATTCGGCAACGTTCGTTCATTCGAGCGCATGATTAGGGGACGGAGCGGGGGACGATTTCTAGCTGGCTTCATGAATGACGCTACTCGTCGTGCGGCTGAGGAGCGGACTGGTGCCAATACGTGCGGCTGGACTGACGGCGGCCAAGGTGCGGACAGCATCTCCCGGCCGGTATGGTGATGGCGACGGGCTTTATTTGCTCGTCCGGACAGCCGATACCGCATTTTGGGTGTTCCGATACACTCGTTCAGGTCGTCTGCGAGAGATGGGTCTTGGGCGCGCTCGCGGCGCGAATTCGGTTACCCTGGCGGAAGCGCGGTCAAAGCCGGCGGACTCACCGGGCCGTGCGTGCCGGAATGGATCCCCTCGCTGAGAAGGATACTGCTGCCTTAGTGGCGCGAGCGGCTGCCCAGCAAAGCGCGCTGATGACTTGGAATTTCCGGGCAGGCAGCCGAAGGAATTTATCGCCGGTAAAAAGGCCGAATGGCGGAATAGCATCCATGCCGGGCAATGGCCGTCCTCGTTGGAAAATTATGTCTATCCTCACTTCGGCGACATTCCAGTAGCAAGCGTCGATACTGAACACGTGCTCGCGGCACTTGAGCCGATCTGGCGCACCAAGACCGAAACCGCAACCCGTGTTCGAGCACGAATAGAAATGATATTGGACGCAGAAAAAGTCAGGGGACATCGGAAAGGAGAAAACCCTGCTCGCTGGCGCGATCACCTACGACAGATATTGCCTGCCGCTCGGAAGGTTGCTCCGGTGGAACACCACGCCGCATTACCCTATGCTGAACGCCAGCATTTTTCCGACAGATCCAAGATGCCAAAGGCGTCGGAGTGGGTTTAGAATTTACAGCTCTTACAGTTGGTCGAACTGGAATGACGTTGGGCGCCACATGGTCTGAAATCGATATAGACGAAGGAACTTGGACGGTACCGGCCGAACGAATGAAAGGACAACGAGAGTTCAGGATACCGTTATCAAAACCTGCATTGACCGTTCTTTTGAAGATGCGTAAACTTCGTGAAAGTGACGATCGATCTGCAATAATTTTTCGTGGCAATATATCAGCCGGAATGCTAAGCAATAATACCATGCTGAAGGTGCTAGAGCGGCTAAAAAGGCCGGATGTTACAACTCATGGCTTTAGAAGCTCTTTTAAGGACTGGGCTATCGAGTGTACATCCTTTCCCAGCGAGGTTTCAGAAATTGCGTTGGCCCATGTAATCGATGACAAAGTCGAAGCGGCATATCGTCGTGGGGACTGTTCCACAAACGCCGCGACTTGAACGAGGCATGGGCGGCTTTTTGTGTAAGCTCGACGCCGTGAAGGCGACCTACGCATCGACCGCCAGCAGCGATGCTTCCCGTCAATCGGCCACTATAGAACGATTCACTTTGGCCAAGGCGGCCTGCGGGACGATAGCCTGTTCCAAACCGGCGGCTTTGCGTTAATTTCGGCCACTCAGGCTGTCGGATCAAGTTCCCAATAGCGGACGTGTTCTTGGCCGCCTGCAGCGATAGACCCGGCCCGACGATCAGGGTCGATGTCGAGGTTTTACCGCTATTCGGCGTCTCAGAGATCTTTGCAGCGCTCAAACCCGAGAGCCAGCTACAGCGAGGACGGCTTCATCGAGGGGCCGCTCGCGCCGAGTTGCGGTCGCGCCTCGAGCCCGCGACCGAGGATGTGCGCCGGTGCGGAATGCGACGTCCGCCACGAAAGGTATCGTCAGGCGTTCGGTTGCCGAGCACCCAGCACGGGACGAGCGCGTCGCCGTCGCGGGTCAATGGCATCCGATCCCGCCAACGCCGGATACACCACGTCGAATATAGATTGCGGAGGTGGCCGTAATGGTAGGGAAGCGTTCCAGTGATTGTCGTCTCCGGGATCTAAGCCGACAATGGCTTGCGAAAGTGATTGTATTGTAGCCCCTGACCTTGCCCCCTGAAATGCCCCCGCTCTGAAGTTAGGGTCCGTCGACAGGAGACGGACGATGAAGCGGTCAAGGTTTACGCAGGAGCAGATCATCGGCGTGCTGAAGGAGCATCAGGCGGGCGCGTCGGCGGCCGATCTGTGCCGCAAGCACGGCATCAGCGACGCGACGTTCTACACGTGGCGATCGAAGTATGGCGGCATGGAGGTCTCCGACGCGCGCAAGCTGAAGGGGCTGGAGGAGGAGAACGCGAAGCTGAAGCGGCTCTTGGCGGAGTCGATGCTGGACGTGTCGACGCTGAAGGAGATGCTGGCAAAAAACTTCTGACGCCTGGCTCGCGGCGTGGCCGCGACCTGGGCGATTACAGAAGAGCCACTCGCAGCGGCGGGCGTGCATGCTGGTGGGCCTGGCGCCGAAGGCCTACCGGTATGCCTCCAAGCGGCCCGACGACGGCGAGGTGCGGGCGCGGCTGCGAGCGCTTGCGTGAGCGGCGGCGGTTCGGCTATCGCCGCCTGCACATTCTGCTGACGCGGCAGGGCATGCGGCTGAACCACAAGCGGCTGTTCCGGATTTACCGCGAGGAGCGGCTTGGGGTGCGCAAGCGAGGCGGCCGGAAGCGAGCTTTGGGCACGCGAGCGCCGATGGCGTTGCCGAGGGGGCCGAACCAGCGCTGGTCGCTGGATTTCGTGTCGGACGCGCTGGCCAGCGCGCGTCGGTTTCGAGTGCTGGCGGTGGTGGACGATTACAGCCGCGAGTGCCTGGGCCTGGTGGCGGACACCTCGTTGTCGGGCGTGCGTGTCGGCCGCGAGCTGGACCGGATCGCCGGGCTACGTGGCTATCCGGCGATGGTGGTCAGCGACAACGGCACCGAGCTGACGTCACACGCGATGCTGCGCTGGCAGGAGGAGCGGTCGGTGCTGTGGCACTACATCGCGCCGGGCAAGCCGCAGCAGAACGGGTTCGTGGAAAGCTTCAACGGCCGGTTCCGCGACGAATGCCTGAACGAGCACCTGTTCGGCAGCCTGCCCGGGGCGCGCCGGATCATCGAAGCATGGAGGATCGACTACAACACGGAACGGCCACACACGAGCCTCGACGGGCTCACCCCAGAAGCCTTTGCAGCCCGCCCCACCCAGGGGCATACAGAGAACGGACTCTGCTTATGAACGAGGGCACAAAGGGGGCAGGGTCACGGCCTGGCTGGCCTGCGCGAACCACGCGCTGCTCCAGCAGCCATCGGCAGGCGAGCGGGTATAGCGTCGCCGCCCGCGGCACGGATCGCGCCGTGGCCGCCATGTGGTCGAGCAGGCGCTGACGTTCGGTTGTCTCGCAACGGCTGAAGCCGAGATGACGGCGCAGGCGCTTATGGTGGTCGAGCCGGGTGTCCTCGCTGGCAGGGTAGCTCTGCAGCGACGCCGCAGCGCCAGCGGCAGAAGGCCGACCTGTTCGGCTAAAGCCTCAACGGCGGCCGAAGGCACACCGGCCATGTCGCGCAGGAAGTGGCCGCGCCAGCGCAGGGCGCAGAGCTGACGGCGAAGCCCAGCGTGTTCTCAGCGCCCCGGCACCGGCCGACCTCCTCGCGGTCCGCAGCGTGCAGGGTAAAATAACGGCGTAGTGTCATCGGGTTGATCGCGGCCGGAAGTCGATAGGCGTGGGCGCCGTCCACCCCCGTATCCGCTCGTGGAGCATTCGGCATCGGTGCGGTCGCCGACAAAGTCGCTGGTGGCTTCACAGCAGCATATCCGTCCCGATGCATTGGTGATGCCGAACCGGGAGCAGCAAGGCCGTCCTCGCGGTTTAAGCGGGTCAGGGTCGCAGTGGCGCGACGAGGAGCGCTGCGGGGAAAAGCATCGTCGTAGTTCCGAACGGGAGCAAGCGCAGTTGGCTTCGCAATGAGACCAGGGTTCTCACCGTAATGCTTGTCATACGCAGATACTCCTTCGTTTCAGCCCGCCAGCACCCAGACGAACACTGGGTAGGCCGCGAGCAGGATCGTGCCTTCGTGCGGCGTGAGACCGCCCCGCGCATAGCAAGGGCGATGACCAGGGCCAGCGATCCCAACATCAGCAGTAGCGGCCCGTGCAGCACGGCGGCATCGTCAAGCACACTAGCGGCCGGGCGAGCGCGCCGGCGCCGAGCGTCATGGTCGCGTTGTAGGCGAAGCTGCCCACCACGCCGGCCACCACCGCCTCGGAGATGCCCCGACGCGCCGCCGACCAGGCCAGCACCACCAGCTCGAACCCGGTCGCGAAGCCGACCAGAGTGAGGCCGAGCCGAATTCGGGTTGCCTCGACGCCCGCCTGACGCGATGCACCGCCTCGACGAGCAGTGTGGCGCCGGCCGCCATCGCGGCGATTTCGGCCAGGACCAGGGCCAGATCCAGCCCAAACCGGGAAGGTTGCCCGGCCTTTGCTGCTGCTCGCGCCTCGGCCATACCTCGAATTGCCCGGATCATGGCGTCTCCCGCGTCGTGTGCGTGTCATCCATCACGAGGATAGGTGGCCGGCGATGCTCCGGGCCATCCCCGATGGAGATTCATCGGCTCGGATAGGGGCGATGAAGCGCCCATCCGGCCCCATCAGGTAGAGGACCGAGCTGTGATCCACCTCGTAATGCGCGGACCCCGCATCCCCGTGACGGACGCTGCTGACCCGGTATTCGTCGGCAACCTTGCGAACCTCGCTCACCTCGCCCGTCAGCCCGACGAGCCTGGGCGTGAAATGGTTGGCATAGCCCTGCACGACGGACGGGGTATCCCGGTCGGGATCGACGGTGATGAACAGCGGCTGCACCCGGTCGGCCTTCGTGCCGAGATCGTCGAGAGCGGCGGCAACGTTCGTGAGCGTCATCGGACACACGTCGCGGCACGATGTGTAACCAAAGTAGATCAGCAGGTATTTGCCGGGAAAGCTGCGGTCGGTGACGGGGTGTCCGTCGCCTTGGACGAGCCGGAACGGGCCGCCGATCGCAGCGGTGCGTGGCGGCGTGCCCGCACCGATCAGCCATAGATAGCCGCTCGCCAGCAGCAACAGGAAGGCGACCAGGCCAGCCATTTTCGCGAGAGATGCTCGATCGCGGCTTTTCCGGCGGGCGGCACGGCCCGGCTTCGTTGGCGCCATGTCTCTACATCCGCATGTTCATGTGATCGTCGGCAGACGATGCGGCGACTGGGTGCGCGCGCAGCGTGCTGATTTCGGCGCCCAAGGTGCTTGCATCGGTCCAGCTTCCGGGTGTGCCAGGCTTTTGCAGTACCCGCAGCCAGCCTTTGTCATCAATCAGGAATTGAGTGCCAGGCATGTCCTGCTTTGGGATGCCCGAAATCAGGGAGTACGCGAGCGGCACGGTTTCATCATCGGCAATGCAAGCTCCGGCGTTCATGGAGGTTGCGGCCGGAGCGGCGATGATGGTGACGACATCGGGGCTTGCCGCAGCCGGCGGCAATCTCCCCGATCACCAGCCGGATGAAACGGCCCCTGAGGTCATGCAGGGTGAGGGTTCGTTCGCCGCAGGTGGCTTGCAGCTCCGGCGCCTGAACAGGTGGCGACCATGCTCCGGTGCTGCCCATCGTCGTGCCGGCGTTGTGGGCGCGGATGTAGTCGATCAGATCCCATCGTTCGTCGTCCGAGAGCACGGCGGCGAAGCCCGGCATCGCCAACCCGCCCTCGGGGGCGTCGATGCCGTGGGAGAGCCACCAGAACATCTCGCCGTCGCTGTGCATCCATAGATGGCCGGCGGTCAGATCGGCAGGGGGGATCGGCAACCCCTTTGCCGCAGGTCCGTCGCCGTAGCCGGCCGCCCCGTGGCAGGCGGCACAGTGCTGCGGATAGAGCCGGGCGCCGGCGGCGATGCTTGCTGTCGCAAAGCCGGTTGGCGAGCGATAGAAGCTGGTCGGATAGGCCTCGACCAGCAGGAGACCGAGGTGTGGCACGGCGAACCAGGAGATTAGGCCGCCAGGGCGACAGCCGGCCAGCGGACGCGCCGTGCCAATGCGGCGACCACCAGCAAAGCCAAGGCGCCGGCCAAGGCGAGTCCGGCCTGGATGACTACCAGCCGGAAATCTGCGTCCTCCTCGATGGTCACCAGGCTCGGCCGCTGCGCAAACGGCCACACCGGCTGGACGTGCATGGCGGGTGGCAAATTGGTCAGCACCCCAGCCGCGAGCACCACCAGCAAGCCGACGCCGGTTTCGATCGCGATGCTCCGGCCGAGGCGGCTCTTTGCGCGAGCGGCCGAAGCTGTCCCGAGCGCGGGCGTAAGACGGAAACGGTTGCTGCCGGCCAGGCCGATCAAGGCGGCGAACAACACGAGCTTGAGCAGCGCCATGAGCCCGTAGCCCGTGCCGATCAGGCCCGGCAGGCTTCCGATCAGTTCCCAGAATTGGAAGCCCGCCGTGATCGGCGAGCAGCAACACGCACGCCACGCCCACGGGCGAGAAGCGGCGGGAGGCGTACGCAGCCGCCAACGGCGGGGCCGCGGTGACCAGCAGCAGAAGGGGCGCCAGGCCGCCTAACCAGGCCCCCGCTGCCAGCAGATGGACCAGCTCCGAGCCAGCAGGAAACTCGGCCCGTCGTACATGGAGGCGGCATGGCTGTGCCCGGCTTGCAGCGCCGTCGCTATGGCCGCGAAACCGGTCGCGATCCAGGGGCGTCGCTTTGCCTCGGCCCGTCGCGAGTGCGGTCAGCAACAGTGCTGCGAGCTGCAGCAGCACGAGATGGCCGAACTGCGTATCCGCCAGCACGGTCGGAACGGCAGCCGCGCCGGCAAGGATGCTGGGCGCATTGGCCATCGAAGCGGCTTGCAGCAGCAGCCAGCCGAGCGTTGCCAGGATGGCGACAGCCCAGCTCGACCAGAACAGGCCATGCCAGCGCCGCCGGAATGTGGCGGCTTCGTCCGCTTCCATGCGGGCCAGCACGGGCGGCGCCAGCGCCGTGCGGAAGAGCAATGATCCGAAGACGGAAAGCAGGGCGGCGACCGACAGCCCGCGCACGAGGGCGAGCGTGAGCCCTCCCTCAAGGTTGAATGCTGGCAGCGCCGCCCCGTTCATCGGCGCGCCTAAGGGGTCACGGTGAAGGTGTAGGTGCCTTCCGTCTTGTGCGTGTCCGTGGACGTGACGTGCCAGGTCACCTTGTAGGTTCCGGGCTGCAGTGGCTTCAGGCCGACCGTCAGGCGTTTGTTATCGCCAGCAGTGGTCTGCACCGCACCCGAGTCCACGCGGGCACCGGCAGCATCCTGCACTTCAATTGAGCTGAACTTTGGCTCGACCCCCTCGGTGTAGTCTATGACGATGTTCGAGGGCGCTGCCTGGAGGGTGCTCCCCACGGAGGGCGTTGCGGATTTGAGGAAGGCGTGAGCCAGGGCTGGCCCGGACACGGCCACGCTGGCAGTCAGGATCAGGGCGGCAAGTCGGATGGCAGGCATGGGTATCTCCGTCAGGGATGCGTTTTGAGGAGGTTGGCGGGCGAGGTCGCGCTCAGAAATCGAGGAGCGGCTTGCCGAGGCTGTTCGGGAACAGGTCATCGAAGAACACATGGAATTGGGCGATGACGCCCACGAACGTGCCCGAAGCCCGGTTCGCCGGGATCAGCGCCTCGACCCCGACCTGATAAGCTGTCGCCCTGGTAGATCACGCCGGGCGCGACCACGAGCTGCGTGCCCAGGTTGCTCGGCTTGGAGCGGGCGACGAGTAGGCGACCTCGACCAACGGCATCGAGGCGGTCGAAGAACCAGGCAGGCCGTAATCCCGCACCTGCGACTGCAGGTACGGCAGGCTGTACTGCAGCGAGAGGCCGCCCACCCAGCGGTTCGAGTAGCCGTTGTTGAACTGCTGCGCCGGCGATGCCGGTGATCGCGCGTTCGCGTTCGCGCCGAGGTCGGACGGCCGTCGCCGATCGCCTTCAGCTTCTTGTCGGCGACCGTGTAGCCGACCGTCCCGTGATCGCGAACGGGCGCAGGGCAGGCCGGGGTAGGTCGCCCAATCCCTTGCCGAAATAGACCGTGGGCGTCGTGCTGCCATACTGGTCGGCACCGGTGTGCGCCGTGCCGGTGCGGCCGAACTCCCGGATCACCCCCGAGCGAGACGATCGCCTCGTGCGGGCCGTCGACGAGGTCTGGTACTTCACGGTGGCGACGATGTCCTGAAAGCCGGTCTGTGTCTTGCCGTCTGCGGTGCTCGGATCGTGTAGCCGCCGTTGATGGCGACGCCGAGCCGTTCGGTGATGCGCTTATCGAACTCGCCGCAGGTCTGTACTGGTAGCCGGGCCCGGGATCCGCATCATTCGCGCCGACGCTGACAGGCTGAACGTCGGAAGCGAAGCCTCGTCAGCCACGCCGGGGTCGTCGATCGTCAGGTGACCGGGAATACGCGCGCGCCGGCGACGGCGTGCGCCGAGGCTGAGGGGGCGCGGAGAACAAGCAGGCCGGCGCACGCCAGCGCGGCCTTTGAAACCAATTGGATCATGATTGTGCCTTGGGCAGAGGGGATCAGAGCAGCGGCTTGGGAGCGTTGCGGACGGGCGATCGGACTCAGGCCAGGCTGGGAGGGCCGCGTGGGTATGCTGCGGCGAAGGCCTGCGAAGGAGGCGCGCGCGCCTGTGGCATCCTGCCCGCCATGTCATGACG